>NZ_CP198955.1:1250000-3710970 GCF_052363185.1 Rhodobacter capsulatus
TATAACGGTCCTAAGGTAGCGAAATTCCTTGTCGGGTAAGTTCCGACCTGCACGAATGGCGTAACGATCTCCCCGCTGTCTCAAACGTGGACTCAGCGAAATTGAACTGTGTGTCAAGATGCACACTACCCGCGGTTAGACGGAAAGACCCCATGAACCTTTACTCCAGCTTTGCACTGGCATCAGGATTGTGATGTGCAGGATAGGTGGTAGCCTTTGAAACCGAGACGCCAGTTTCGGTGGAGGCTCCCTTGAGATACCACCCTTCGCACTCTTGATGTCTAACCGCGGTCCGTCATCCGGATCCGGGACCCTGCATGGTGGGGAGTTTGACTGGGGCGGTCGCCTCCCAAATCGTAACGGAGGCGCGCGAAGGTAGGCTCAGACCGGTCGGAAATCGGTCGTTGAGTGCAATGGCAAAAGCCTGCCTGACTGCAAGACTGACAAGTCGAGCAGAGACGAAAGTCGGTCATAGTGATCCGGTGGTCCCAAGTGGGAGGGCCATCGCTCAACGGATAAAAGGTACTCTGGGGATAACAGGCTGATGATGCCCAGAGTCCATATCGACGGCATCGTTTGGCACCTCGATGTCGGCTCATCTCATCCTGGGGCTGGAGCAGGTCCCAAGGGTATGGCTGTTCGCCATTTAAAGAGGTACGTGAGCTGGGTTTAGAACGTCGTGAGACAGTTCGGTCCCTATCTGCCGTGGGTGTAGGATACTTGAGAGGAGTTGCCCCTAGTACGAGAGGACCGGGGTGAACGTTCCACTGGTGGACCAGTTATCGTGCCAACGGTAGTGCTGGGTAGCTATGAACGGACAGGATAAACGCTGAAGGCATCTAAGCGTGAAGCCCCCCTCAAAACCAGGTATCCCTTGAGGGCCGTGGAAGACCACCACGTCGATAGGCCGGAGATGTAAGTGCAGCAATGCATTCAGTTGACCGGTACTAATTGCCCGATTGGCTTGATTTGATCCAGTAGCAGCAAGGCTCATGATCAAAAGCAAGTATACACTGGTTAGTAAGAAGAACGCTCCGCGCCGGCGCAATGCCGGAGGCCGCATCCGCGGCAGGAGCGCTTCTCAGTTCCTTGACTTGGACGTGGCTTCTTCCTCGGTTTGGTGGTCATAGCGTTGGCTAAACACCCGATCCCATCCCGAACTCGGCCGTTAAGGGCCAACACGCCGATGGTACTGCGTCTCAAGACGTGGGAGAGTAGGTCACCGCCAAACCTAGTAAGAAGCCAGTTCTCTCATGACGATAACAATACTCCCCGATCGCAAACAAAGCCCTCGGGACATAACGCGGGGTGGAGCAGCCCGGTAGCTCGTCAGGCTCATAACCTGAAGGCCGCAGGTTCAAATCCTGCCCCCGCAACCAAAATTCCTAAACATATCAATGAATTAAATGTTGAGCGTTTCGCTTGTGTATAAGCAAACGCACTTACCTCAACAACAACTCAACGTTACACGAGGCCCCCTTCGAGGGTGCGGATAATCGTCGCCAGTGCCGTCACAGCACCAATTCATAGTGCGTGCTGCGGCCGCCGCCTTCGCCCTTCCGCAGCAGCCCGAGATCAAGTAGCGCCGCGATGTCGCGGTTCGCGGTGTCCTGTGAGCACTTGGCGATGATGGCCCACTTGGATGATGTCATCTTGCCCTCGAACCCATCAAGCAGGCGGTTCAGTACCTTGATCTGGCGTTCGTTCAGCGCCAGTGCTGCAGCGCGTTCCCAGAACTGACCCTTGGCGATGACCGCCGCCAGGACGCCATCTGCGCCGTGGATGGCTCGGCCGAGGCAGTCGAGGAACCACAGGATCCACGACGTGACGTCCGTGCCACCCTTCTGGGTGCGCTCAAGCTGGTCGTAGTAGGCGTTCCGCTCGACCCTGATCTGCGCGGACATGCTGTAGAAACGCTGCGAGCTCCCCTCCGACCGGGCAAGCGCCAGGTCAGCGATGGCGCGGGCGATGCGGCCGTTGCCGTCCTCGAAGGGGTGGATCGTCACAAACCACAGATGCGCCAGCGCCGCCTTGATCACAGCGTCGGTGGCCAGGGGCGCGTTGAACCATGCAAGGAAGGCTTCCATTTCCTGCGCGACGCGCGGTGCGGGCGGGGCCGAGTAGTGGACCTTCTCCCGGCCGTAAGGTCCAGACACAACCTGCATCGGGCCGGTACTGTCATCGCGCCAGTCCCCGACGATGATCTTCGTCATGCCGCTGCGGCCGGTTGGGAACAAAGCTGCATGCCAACCGAAAAGGCGCTCGGCTGTAAGCGCGGCCTGATAGTTCCGCGTCGCGTCCAGCATCACCTCGACGATGCCTTCCACATTGCGATCGGTCGGGGGCAGGGCGCCAATGTCGATGCCAAGCCGTCGGGCGAGGATGACCGCACCTGTGTGGCGTCCAGCTGCTCGCCTTCGATCTCGCTCGTCTTGACGACATCCTGGGTCAGCGTCTGAAGAACCGCCTCTTCGCGGAGCTTGAAGCCCAGCGCTTCCATCCGGCCGATCAGTCGCCCCTGGTTGTGACGCACGGCAGCCAGGGGCGCGGCGATGCTGCCATCCTGCCAGGTCAGCCTTGGCCAGTCCTCTTGCTCCCAGATGTACACCATATTCTCCGCGCTAGGTGCGGCGATTGTGGGCTGCATTCTCCGCAAGCGCAAGGAAAAACACCGCACGATATGCGGAGAATAATGGGCCTATTCTCCGCACGACATCGACAGGTCTCGGATTTGACGCCACGCTGCACATCTCAAAATGCCTTGATGTCAGAATACAGGTTCAAACTGTCATCAACGGTTGTTGCTGCTAGCGGGCTGAAATCAAAGCACGCACGACATGAACGCGTGGTTTCGTCGCTTGTGGGCCAATGAAGCTGTAGAACTCCCAACCACGGCCCGTGCACTCGCCAGTTGCAGTTCAAGCCGGTCGCAGCACAAGCTGACAGGGCGCGACGACGAGGCCCAGTTCATTGATTCGACTGCAACAACGCCCTTTGCTTGGTTTCCTCCTTGACCCCTTTGGGAGGTCCGTCCGCGCAATGGAACTGGACAGGGATCACATCAGGATCACGCAACGCGGTCAGATCGCCAGCCTTCCATTGCAGGCGCTGACGAGTGCGCCTGCCCTCCGGAAGGGGATGCTTGGGACTGCGCTCACGATCAACTCGAAGGAGCGCGCCGATGTCACGCTGAAGGCGGCCAGCCACGTCGCTGCCACGGGCTTCGCGGACGAGGTCAAAGAGGCCTGGACACGCTTCAATCTCGCAGCCCTTGAGAAAGAAGCGGCGAGACTGGACCGGATCCTTGCCGGGGTATTGGCGCTGGCAGCGCCGCCCGGATATCCTTCGGCGTGTCAGATCGCGCCGCTCCTGGATGACGCCCGGGCCCTGGATGGATCGCTTCTGTCGAAGCTGAATGCCGAGGCCATCGGTCCCGAGGTCGCGGCGCGCATCGCACCTGTCCGGAAATTCGTCGCCGACCCGCGATCAGCACGGGCGAATGCCATCGTCGCCTTCGTCACGGCTGAACTGGACCGCTGGAAGGATTTTTTCGACACCATCGAGAGCAAGCCGCTCACGCCGGAACAGCGCCTTTCGGTCGTCGTCGACGAGGATGCGACGCTGATCCTCGCCGGTGCAGGATCGGGGAAGACCAGCGTCATCACCGCCAAGGCGGCCTATCTGGTCAAGGCGGGCATTCGTCAGCCGGAGGAAATCCTGCTTCTGGCCTTCGCGAAGAATGCGGCCGAGGAAATGTCGGAACGGGTCGAAGCCCGATCCGGCGTGCCCATCGTCGCGCGGACCTTCCACGCGATTGCCTATGAAATCATCGGGATTGTCGAAGGGTCAAAGCCCGCCCTTGCCGACCATGCCACCGACGACACGGCCTTCAGCAATCTGATCAAGCAGATCCTGAAGGACCTGGTCTACCGCCTGTCAGAGGTGTCCAAGGCGATCATCCAGTTCTTCGCGCACTTCCTGGTCGAGCCGAAGACCGAATGGGATTTCAAGACCAAGCACGACTTCTACACTCACATGGAAGCCCAGGACCTGCGGACGCTGCAGGGCGAAAAGGTCAAGAGTTACGAAGAACTCCAGATCGCCAACTGGCTTTACGAGAACGGCGTCGCCTACGAATACGAGCCCCTCTACGAGCACAAGGTTTCCGAGGTCGGCAGGCGGGATTACCAGCCCGATTTCCGGCTGACCGAAAGCGGCATTTATATCGAGCATTTCGGAGTGCGGCGTGAGAAGACACGGGATGGCAGCGAGCGCCTGGTCACGGCACCCTTCGTGGACCGCGACGAATACCTGGCAGGAATGGACTGGAAGCGGAAGGTCCATGCCCAGCATCAGACCACCTTGATCGAGACCTACAGCTATGAACGGCAGGAGGGGCGACTGCTGACCGGCCTTGCCGAGAAGCTGGCGCCGCATGTCACCCTGAACCCCCGGCCGGTCGACACCATCTATGACCGGATCGTCGAGTTGAAGCAGGTTGATGACTTCTCCAAGCTCCTCGGAACCTTCCTGCGCAAGTTCAAGAGCGGCGGCTACAGCCTGCAGGATTGCGAGACCAAGTCAGATCGGATGAAGCTGGGCAAACGCGCGCGGGCGTTCCTCGAGGTCTTCGCGCCGGTCTTCGAGGAATACCAGAAGCGTCTGGAGGGCCGGATCGACTTCGAGGACATGATCCTGCGCGCTGCGCGCTATGCAGAGGACGGACGCTATGTCAGCCCGTTCCGCCATATCCTCGTCGACGAGTTCCAGGACATCTCTCAAAGCCGGGCGCGGTTGGTGAAGGCGCTGAAGGCCCAGCATCCGGATGTGCGCGTCTTTGCCGTGGGTGACGACTGGCAATCGATCTTCCGCTTCGCCGGATCCGACATCCACCTTATGCGCCATTTCGGGCGGGAGTTCGGGGGGCGCTTCGATGGCGAGACTGGCGTGCACAGAACCGTCGATCTCGGCCGCACCTTCCGGTCGGTCGACCAGATCGCCTTTGCTGCCCGAACCTTCGTTCTGCGGAACCCCGCCCAGATCGACAAGAAGATCGTCCCGGCTGGAACCGCCACCGAACCGGCGATCAAGGTTGTCACGGTGTCCAAAGGCGAAGATGAGGGGAAACTGAACGAGGTGCTTGCCGCCCTGTCTGCCGCCGCGGCGCTCGGGGCAAAGCCCGCGACGGTATTGCTCCTTGGCCGCTATCGTTTCAACGAACCGGACATGCCGGGTCTGCGGCGCCGCTTCCCGCGGCTTAAGATTGAATTCAAGACCATCCATGCGTCGAAGGGGCTGGAGGCCGACCACGTCGTCCTGCTGAATGCCGACAGCGGGCGTATGGGGTTCCCGTCAGAGATCGTCGACGACCCACTTTTGTCTCTGGTCTCGCCGGAAGAGGAAGCGTTCCAGAACGCCGAAGAGCGGCGCGTCATGTATGTGGCTATGACTCGGGCGCGTCATACCCTGACGATCCTTGCCTCGAATGCCCGACCGTCGTCCTTCGTGACCGAGCTTCGCAAAGACCCCGCCTACGGGATATCGACAGCCCCCGGAGCTGAACCCGAGGCTCATGTTTGCGGTGAGTGCGAAGGACGATTGCTGGGTGTGACCGGGCAGGATGGCCGCATCTGGTATCGGTGCGAGCACGTCCAGCACTGTGGAAACCTTCTTCCCGCCTGCCCATCCTGCGGCACGACCCTGCCACGCCTCGCAGAGGGAACGAGCGAGGTTCGATGTGGTTGCGGCGCCACTTATCCGACCTGCCCAGACTGCGAAGATGGATGGCTGGTCGAACGCAGCGGCAGTTTTGGCAAGTTCCTTGGCTGCGTCCGGTATCCGACCTGTACCGGCAAGGCGAAAGTCACAAACGGCGATCAGCCTGCAAGACCCATTCCTCGGCGCCGAAGGAAGGCTTGACCTCACAGCCTAAAAGTCGGTTTCCAAGTAGACCCCGGCACAATCGTAGGCGACGAGGGCTGCTGTCGCCCCGTTGTTCATAAACAGCCGGGGTGACAGGAACTGTGTGTTGGCTGGCAGGTCAGAGGCAATCTCCTGCTCGAAAACAGCGCCTGATACCTCGTCGACCACCCGCACCCACACGGAACTACCATTTGGCGGTGCCGCGATGAACAGGGTCAGCACCCCGCCGCTCGCGATGCCGAAACTCGTCCCCATGTCGGTCAAGGTCGGCGCGCCGGTCCCGTCGTTTGCCACCAGCTGCCAGCGGGTGTGGGTGCCGCGCTGGAAGCCGATGCCGATGCAGTTGATGGCTGCGGCCAGCGTCAGGGTGGTGGCCAGCGCGACCGTCGATCCGTAAAGGCCGAAGAACCCCATCCCCGTGGCTTGCAGGGTGTTCAGAGAAATCCGCGTCACGAACGTCCAGCCGCCCAAGCCCGCCGCGTTGCCGCGCCAGCAGGCCCAGCCTGCGGAGCGCTGATCGGCAACCGAGTCCACGACGGCCGCCGATGTGAGGCGCCAACGGCGCATCGAGGCGGCCAAGTTTGTTGCGGCGAGGGTCGGGTGCGAAACGGTCCCGACCGAGGTGATCGGCATGCCTTCGGTGGTGATGGTCGTCGTGACGGAGGGCGACCAGGTCGCGATGCGGTTCACCCCGAAGTGGGGCTGCAGCGGAAAGTCCCGGCCGGAGGGGCGCATGACGTCGATCCACGGCGCCCCGGCGCGGTTGCGGGCGTAGACCGATGCCTTGCCGGAGGGCGGCGGGGTAGGTGCGGCGCTAAGGCCGGGCAGGACCGTGGGCTGCGGCAGTTCCACCTGGCCGTTCGTTCGGTCGATGCGGATCGCGTCATAGAAAGCCGACCCGTCCGGGCTGACCTTGAAGCTGAAGTCGTCATTGCCGAGGAGGCCGATCAAGGCCCGCGCCGAGAAACCGGTCTTGAAGGCGAAGGCGGCGTCGTTCCCCACGGCTGCTTTGTTCACCGTCGCCTCAATCCCGGCCCCGGCGTTGTTCAGCAGCACTGCCGGTGTGTTGACCGAAAGCCGGTTGTAGCTGTCGGCTGTCGCCCCGCCGAGGCCGAGCAGTTGCGCGGTCAGGTTGGCCTGCGGCATGCCGATCTGCGTGACGGCATTGGCGAAGGTGACAGTCGGTGTGTTGATGACGGTCGTGCCGCCGGCCCCTGCGGTAGCCGAACCGATGTTGACGACCGTCGTTGATCCGGACACGCCGCCGGTGCCGATGTTCAGGGTCTTGATGACGCCGGTCGTCGTGGCGCCGGTGCCCATGCCGTAGGTCGCGGTCGTCGTGGCCGTGCCGATACTTGCGGAAGCGGCCGAAACGGTAACCGTGCCCGAGGCGGTCAAGGTCCCTGAGAATGTCTTGTTGCCGGTGAAGGTCTGCGTTCCCGCCAGGATTGCCAGTTCCGAGGAGGTGTTCGGCAGCGTGAAGCTGCGCGTCGTCCCGGCGCTGATGCCCGCCAGCGAGAAGGTCGCCTTCTTCGTCGGATCGGCATCGTTCACCAGGCTGAAGATCGCGTCTGACACGTCGCGGGGTTCTCCGACCACATCCCATGCGCTGCCGGTCCAGACGAGGAACAGGCCCTCGGCCGCGACCCACACCAGCCAGCCGATGCGCGGCACGAGGCGGATCCATGCGCCGTCGATCCAGAAGGCGATGTTAAGGTCCCAACCCGCCCATAGGCCGGTTGCGCCGGAGGCCACCAGATGGCGGTTGCCGTCGGCCGGGCTGGCCGGGGGCGTGGTGCGGGTTCGGTCGTGAACCGACAACTGCACCATGGCGTCGAGCAGGCGCAGGGCCTCGTTGTGGGTGACATGCTTTTGCGCCTGCGCCGCCATGAGATAGGGCAGGCCCAGATGGGTTGTGGTGTCGGACATGGGGGTTCCCGTGGGTTGGGATCAGAATTGCAGCGTGACCACGGCGGGCGTGCCGCGGCCGAGGCGGTTCGAGAGCTGGTAGATGCGGATCGCCAGCGTCTGGCCGGGCCCGAGCGGCGCGCCCCAGTCGGCGGCCTGTTGGGCGGCGCTGTAGAGGACGGAGGTCGTGCTGCTGGTCAGCGTGCGCTTGAGGATCGCACCATCAAGAATCTGGACGTCGTAGCCTTCCAGGTCCTCGGCGACTGGCACCTCGACCTGTTCCCATGCATCCGCGACCAGTGCGCGGGACCGGCGCGTCCAGCGAATGGTCAGATCGCCCGGGCTGCGGGCCGTCCGCCACGGCTGTTCGACATGGACCGGCGCGAAGGGGACAAGGCCCCGCCCGGTCGGGGTGAAGCCCAGCGCGGCGTAGCTGTCGTCGCTGACGGCGCGGGCCGAAGGGCCGACCCGCCAGTTCCACGGCAGTCCGAGGTCCGCCTCGGCGATGGGTAGGGAGGCAAGCGTCGCGTCCAGCACCACGACCCGCGCCCCGGCCGGGGCCGGGTTCCCCATCGCGTGCTCCGTCCCGCGCTGACCGCGCAGGAGCTGGGTCAGCCGGTACCGGCCGGGGGCGATCAGTTCTGCTTGGCCAGCCTGCACGATCTCCCATCGGCCAGCGGCGCTCTCGACCGCCAGCGCATTCGCCCCGCCGAAAAGGGCAACGTCGGTCACACTCGCCAGTGTTCCCGACAGCAGATCGACGACTAGCGCGTTGCCGAGATCGAAGCGCGAGGTCGGCCCTGGAAAGAAGTCGAAGGCCAGCGTGCCGATCCGCGCCCGACTGCCGAAGGTCGTCAGGAGGTTGAACCCGTCCGTCGAGGCGCTGCGGAAGACGGCGATCTGGCCCGGCCAGGGGCTCGCATGGGCGGCGATCAGGGGGCGATGCGCGGGCTGGTCCTCGCTGATTTGCGGCAGGTCCAGCATCACCACTTCGGGCGTGCCGAAGACGACGGGGCTGGCCAGCGAGGCTGGGCGCGGATCGCCGGGCGGCAGGTCGTAGGCCGCACGGTCCTGACGCACCGCCTCGATGCCCCGTGCCTCGGCATCGGCGACCGAGACGAGGCGGAACTCGATCTCGCGGCCGTCATGTGCCAGCCGGATCACGTCGGCGGGATCGAGAGCGAGCCGCGAGGGCGGCAGGCGGAAGGTGGCGCTTTCCCGGCCGATCCACGCTTCCATCAGTGCGCGGCGGCAGCGGCGCTCGGCCTCCTCGGACGGGATCGCCATGGGGAAACTCTCCGAGGCGATGCGGGTCGCATCGACGGTGATGCGGCGGGCCTCGACGAGGGCGGCGTCGTAATCTTCGTCGGCTCGGGCGACCTGCCACTTCAGGGCCTGCGGCAGTTCGGTCTCCTGGCCCCGGGTCAGCTCGAAGGCCTCGCCTTCTCGGCTGGACACCAGATCATCCACCGTGAGGGTGAGGCTGGACGCCCGCCCGCGCATGACGAAGCGGATCACGCCTTCGGTCTCGATGGCATCGAAGCCGAAATGCCGGGCCAGCGTGGAAATCGATGCGCGCGGGCTTTCGAGGGCGACGATCACATAACCTTCGACCGCGCCCCAGAGACCTGAGACGTCGATCAGGCCTTCCGCCAGCCCAGCGCGCAGGCAGAGATGGCGCACGAGAGCGGCGAGCGACACCGCACCAAGCCGTCCGGTCAGCCAGTGGCCGAGTCGCCAGTTGGGGCCGTCCGTCCACACGCCGGTCAGTTCGGGAAAGAACGGATAGGGCCGCGCGTCCCAGGTCCAGGCGGCGCATTCGGGAACGTGGACCATCCGGCCGCCGTAAACAGACGACGTTGGGTTGTTCGCGCCCTGTCCCCACCAGAGGTAACTGGCCTCCAGATAGGCGCGCTGGATCGCGTCGTCACGCCAGCCGCGCGAGAAGTAGGGCGTGAAGCTCTCCGAGGATTTGGGGTCGAAGAAGACGTTGGGCTGGTTCGTGCCCCGGTCGATGGCGGGACAGCCGAGTTCCGTGAACCAGACGGGCTTCGACTGCGGCACCCACGTAGTGGGCGTGCCACTCTCCACCCCGCCCGGCCGGTTGAAATGCGGGTTCGACCACCAGGCCCGCAGATCCTTGAAACGGAAGACCCAGGGCTTGCCCGCGACACCGTCGGTGATGAGCGTCCGGATCTGGGCCGACCGGTCGGCAGGGCTGGCATAGAACCAGTCAAAACCTTCGCCGCCCGCGATGTTGGCCTGCAGGTAGCCCCGGTCGTGGATCGCCGCCCAGCCGTCGAGGGCATCGGCATGGTCGAAGCCGTCGCGCCAGTCCGACAGCGGCATGTAGTTGTCGATGCCGATGAAATCGATGTTCGCGTCCGACCAGAGCGGGTCGAGGTGGAAGAACACATCGCCACTGCCGTCACCGGGCTGATGGCCGAAATACTCCGACCAGTCGGAAGCATAGCCGACCTTGGTGCCCGACCCGAGGATCGCCTTCACGTCCGCCGCCAGCGCCTTGAAGGCGATGACGGCGGGATAGGCGCTGGCGCTGGAGCGGATCGTCGTCAGGCCGCGCATCTCGGTCCCGATCAGGAAGGCGTCGACCTGCGCGAACTGTCGGACTTGCGCCGCGCTCTCAGCCGTGGACCGCACGATCAGACCGAGCGAGGCTGTGGCAGCGGCAGCTGCGGCCCCGAGCGCGAGGCCAGTGCGTCTCGCGAAAGCGGCCAGCCGCGTGTTCGCCAGTTCCATCTCGCGCGACAAGCGGCCGAAGCCACGCGCCCCGGCTTCGCCGACTCCTTCCAGCACGGCGCGCACGCGCCGTCCGCCCTCCGCCACGAGGCGGACGGAGACCTTCTTCTCAGCCATTCCGGCGTCCTTCCATCTGCTCGTTCAGTTTGCGCACCATCACCGCCTCGACCTCGGGCAGCAGTTCGGCGGCGATCAGCGCGTTGACGCCCAGCGCCTTCGCCAGTGAAAGCGCGGCACCCATATCCCATCCGATGACGGCCCCCGGCGCGATGCGCAGCTGGCCGCCGAGGCGCTGGGTCAGGTCCCAGACCTGCCAGCCCTCGACCGTCAGCGGCCGGTTCAGTCTTGCGGGGCAGTCGGGGCAGGGGCCCGAGCAAGCCGCGCAGTAGCCGTCGCCCCCGCCGAAGGACCAGTCGGCGAGGGCGCGGAGGCGTTTTTTTCCTGATCCAGCATCAGACCACGGGCGACGTATTGCGCCTGGAAAGCCTCGAAGACCGGCCAGATTTCGAGAAGGGCGTCGATCCCGGCCGGGCTGACGGGCACGAGGTTGCCGTCATGGTCGCCGACGCCTTCCCAATCCAGCAGCGCGCGGCGGGCGACAGCCTTTGCCATGGCCAGCGCCATGTCCTCCTGGCTTGATGCCTCCGACAAATTGTCGATCAAGGGATCGGCGCGCGCCGAGACCATCAGCGCGGTGGTGAGCGGGGCCACGAGGACGCGCAGTCCGGGCAGGAGGTCCAGCCATTCGGGCCGGTTTGACAGGTTCAGACGGATCATGGTCAGTATCCCGTGACGGTGTTGACGAGGACGGCGGTGCACATGCGGGCGGGGCTGGTGGCTTTCGCGGCCTGCCAGTCGAAGGTGGCCTGGATGCCCTGCGGCCCGGGGATCTCTATCCGGGGGCGCGGCAGGTAGACGGCATGCGCGGTGAAGGTGAAGCTGGCATTGGCCCCGAGGCTCCAGGCAAAGGCCAACTCGCAAGGCGTGCCGTCGATGGCCTGCGTGATCAGAGCGGTGTCGGCGAAACGGACCTCGACGCGGCCGGTTAAGGCGGCCATGCCGGGGTCTGCCCCTTCGATGCGGCCGTCCGAGCGGATGGTCTCGATGCGGTCGAGGCCGTTGGAATAGGTCACCTCGGCCGAGATGACGTTGCCGAGTGGTGTACCATTGCGCGTGATGGCCCCGTTGAAATGGCCAAACCGCTGCAGCGCCAGCGAGGTGGGCGTGCCCGCGGCCGTGGCGGCGGCGACGTTCTCGCCCTGAGCCACCAGCCGGGCGGTGGCGGTCAGCAGCCCCGACCGTGCCATCTGCCACGACAACTGGTCGCAGACGCAGCCAGTGTACATCGCATAGCGCGGCACTTCGGGCATCGCGGTCTCGATGGCCATGCTCGGCAGCGTCCAGTTTCCGGACTGGAAGGTGTGGGTCTTGGGCGTGGTGCCGGTGGTCGTGGGCTGACCGAAGGCCGCCTTCAGCCAGAGGCCGAAGTTCTCGACGTCGATCGGCACCACCACATCGCCATCGGCCGTGACCGCGTCCTTGATCGGGGCCAACGGGTCGCGCCCCTGACCCAGCAGCTCCGAGGCGATCAGCGGCTGTTCCGAGCCGAGCGTGGTGCTGGCGAAGGGCACCGTCCGATAGCCCGATGCGGGCGGGGTGCCGTAGACGGTTTCGAACGCAAGCGCCATCTGCGCCCGCGCGCCGTGAGCGCGTGCCATGGGGGTCTCCTATGTGGGGGTGTCAGGCCAGGGGGCCGGTCGTGGTGTAGTGCAGGACGACGGTGACCACCGCCGCCTTCAGCGCCGCGGCCCCCTCGACGGGCAGATCGACCGAGGCCGGGGCTTCGGGTTCGACCCAGTTGCAGAGGCCGCCGAGCGTCCGGTCGGCTTCCAGCGCTGCGCCGATGGCGGCGATCAGATCGTCGAAGGCACTGGCCCGGCCGGAGCCCGCCTGGACGACGACCTCCAACTCGGCACGGTGCTGGTAGTGGTAGAGCAGGGGCGACAGCGTCACTTCGGGTTCCCCCGGCTGGCCATCGCGCAGGATGATCAGCCCCGCAGCGGGGATCCGCTCCGGCAGCACCTCGTCACGCAGGGTGAGGGCGGCAAGCGGCAGTAACCGCGCATGTAGCGCGGCCAAGACGAGTTCGCGGGTGGTGGGCATGGATGTACCAGTGTTGCGGGTGGCCCGAAGCGCGGTCCGGGCCATTCAACCGCTGTGTTCTTGAATGGGTAATGCGTTTGCCTTACCTTGTGATTGCGAGGTGAAGGAGAATCACATGCTGGCTGAACTCAAGGTCGAGTCCACGCTGACCGACAAGTACCAGACCACGATGCCTGGCGTCGTGCGCAAGGCGCTCGGCCTGAATAAGCGTGATCGCATCTCCTACACCATCCTGCCTGAAGGCGACGTCCTGCTCCGCCGCGCCTCGGATACTGCGGAAGACCCTGCCATCGGCGCATTTCTGGCGTTTCTGGCGCAGGACATTCGCCAGAATCCCGGCCATGTCCGTGGACTGGACGCGCCGCTGCGCGCCAAGCTGGCCGAGCTCGTTGACGGTGTCGACGTGGACCTTGATGCGGCGCTGTCGCCCGAAGATGAATGACGGACGCCGCCAACGTGCCGTTGGTGGTGAACGGCTGGACACTGTTCGCGCACCCGTTGCTTCTTGATCAGGTGGCGGAACTTGCCGAAAAGGTCTCGGCCCTGAAGGCTGCAAACCCGGCTGGCTATCGCAGCAAGAACGCAACCAAGCGCCTGGCTGCGATCAACAAGCTGATCTTCGAAGAAATCCCGGCCGACCCCGCAGACCCGAAGTTCCGGCAGGGCAATACGCTTGGCGACGAGCACCGGCACTGGTTCCGGGCGAAGTTCTTTCAGCAGTACCGGCTGTTTTTCCGCTTTCATGCCGAAAGCCGCATCATCATCTTCGCATGGGTGAACGACGATACCACGCTGCGCGCCTATGACAGCCGCACGGATGCCTATCGGGTGTTCAAGGGCATGCTCGAGGACGGCAACCCGCCCGACGATTGGAAAGCACTGCTTGCCAGCGTTCAGTCGGCCTACGGTCAGCTTGCCGCATTGATGGCGGAGCCGTGACACCGGCGCGGTTTGCACAACCCGCGCTCCGTCATTGACGGCCGTCGAGCTTTTCGAGCGTTGTCCGGTCCCGCACGCCCGCTTCCGATTGGCCCACCGATGCCCGATAGGCGTGCATGGTCCCCTGTGAAGAATGGCCCCTGCGTCAGGGTTTCGGCATCAAGACCCGGCACGCGCCGTGGCAAAAGCCCGACGGATAGCATCCTCGCCACGTCCCTCGGCCAGATCCCCGCGCCGGGCCTCGTCCAGACCCGCCGTCAGGCGAGCACGCAGATCGGTCATCTCGGCCTCTTCTCGTTCGAGGAGACGAAGTCCAGCGCGCAAGGCCTCGGACGGGTTCTGATACCGGCCAGCCGAGACCAGACGGTCGACGAGGTTGAACTCCGCTTCTGTCAGGACGACGTTCCGGGTGGCCATGGGAATCTCCGTGTGGATCATGGGCAGTATTTGCCGATCCGGCTGGTGTGTCGACGGTCCCTTTCAGAACCTGCCCTCCACCCACCCCGCCACGATCCGCCCCGGCGCGCCGTCGATGGCCCGCTCGGCATCCCGCGCCAAATCCAGCCGCTTGCGCAGCTTGACCTGCGGCATGAGCAGGAAGATCGGGACTGTGGTCAGCCCGCGGCCGGTTTTGGCCCGTGACGCCACTGCGCGCCCTTTGCTGTTCAACCGCCCATCGGCCACCAGCAGGCTTGGCCCCCGGCGCCGATAGATGAAGCGCAGCCGCAGCCCTGTGCGCCGTTCCCATTCGCCGGGGGTGATCCGGCCGCCGCGAGTGGATTTGCCCGCGGCCGGGGTAGGGATCGCCAGCCAGAACCCGTCGCGTGACCGGATCAGCGGCCCCGTGTCATGCGCGCCGAGGATCACCGGAGCGTTCGACCAGACCAGCGCCGCGGCGTTCAGGCTCTCGCCGCCCTTGGGATAGGTGGCCAGCCGGATCGAATTGCCGAGGCGGGTGCCGAGGCCCGCGCCGGTGATCTGGCCGCGCCAGGCGGATTTCAGGCCCGCGCCCGCCTCGCGCATGGCGGTGGTGACGGCCTTTTCGCCTGCGGCGATTTCGGCCTGCATCAGGGCGGCGAGGTCGGGGCTGATCTCGAGCTTCAGCTTCATGCTGGCCTCAGGTCGAGCGTCCAGATCAGCCGTTCGCGGTCGCGCAGCGGCTCCCCCTGGATGACATGGCTGTCGGCACCGATGACGATCACATCGCCCGGGCGCGGGGCGGGGAGGTCCGCCACGCGTACATCCACCACCGTTGTGTCGCTGACGAACCTCCCAGCGCCGAAGTCGGTGATTCGGTCGGGCGCGCGGCGGATGATGCGGATCGGGCGTTCCTCGGACGTGGTGGCCGAGATCCAGAGGGCAGGGGCCGCCATGGACGCATGGGTGAAGATGCGGTCCATGGCGGCGGCGAAGACGGACATGGGGAACCCGTCAGTTCGACGTGTGCAGCCGGATCGCCAGCCGGGGCCGCTTGTTCACCGGCAGGATCGAGGCCTCGGTCATGACGTCGATCCAGCGGCCCTTCTCGTCGAGATGCTGGCGGGCATAGAGCGGCAGGCCGATGGTGTTGGCGGTTTCCAGCAGGTTCGCCGGGCCGCCATAGGTGGTGAAGGTGTCCATCGTGCCCAAGGGGAAGGCGATGCCCTCGTTCGCGGGGACCAGCCGTTCGGTGGCCTTGGTCGAGAGGGTGACGGTGCCGGAATACTCCTCGAACAGGATGCCACCGAAGGGGAAGTTGCGGCGAACATCTTCACGCAGGGGCTGGGCGCCGGTCGAGGCATAGAACTTGTAGGCCTCTTCGGTCTTCGGATGCGCGATCAGCTTGTCGAAGAACTCGCGGCTGACGAAGGCATGGACCGAGGTCATGGCCTCGCCCAGCAGGTTGTCCTCGATTGCGCGCAGCACCTCGCGGACCTTGCCCTGCACGTTCGTGCCTGCGGTGCCGAGGACGAAGTCCACCGAGAACTGCGCCAAGCCGAATTCGGTGAAGTAGTTGTAGAGGGTGGTCCCGGCGCCATCCTTCACGATGCCGCGGAGCGCGTTCATCTCCATGTACTCGCGGGTCTGGGCATGCTTGCGCCTCATGAGCAGCAGCTTGCGGTTCATCACCTCGACGAGGGGATCGGCCGCATCGAACGCTCCGAGTGCGGGCTGTCCCTGGATGTCGGCAGGCAGGACCACGTCGTCATGCGGGATCCAGGGCAGGGCGAAGGACCGCATTGAGCGGCCCTCGCGGGTGCCGACCGTGGCGGGGCCGCCGAGGGGGACGGAGGGCAGGAGGCTCAGGACGCCTTCATATTGCTCGATGATGACGGACCGCTGGCTGACCCCTTCGAAGCGGAAGAGACCGATCTGCGCGAGGCGAGTGTAGAGGTTGGGCAGGATGTTGATGGCCTGCGTCATCTCGGCCAGCGAGTAACCGCCAGCGTCGAAGGGATTGCGGACGAGGGTCATGGGAATGCTCCGGGGAATGAGGGGGATCAGACGCCGTCGCGGGCGATGATGCCGACGGCGGCCAGCTGGGTGATTTTGGCGGCGATCTTTGCCGCATCGTTGACCGTCGCCTCGTAGGCGAGGGCGGCGCGCGAGACGATGGCGGGACCACGGGTGACCACGATGCCCACGGCGTCTGCGAGCGTGGCGTTGACCGGGTAGAGCAGCACGGCGACCGCGGTTTGCGAACCGTCGGCCCCGGTCGCGGGCGAGAGCGTGTACTTGCCACTGGCCGTGATGCGCCCCAGGACCGACCCTGCCGGATAGGACAGGCCAAGCTGCAGGGTGATCACCTCGCGGGTGTAGTTCGGGTTGACCTCGTATTTGAGGACATCGCCCATGCTGGGCGGTTCCGTCAGGACGGGCATGGTTCAGTCTCCAGGTTGTTGGGGGATGGGGCGCGCCCAGCGCGGCCGGAATTGTCAGCGCGAGGCGGCGGCCGACTTCTTCGCGGCCGCGACGATGGGGCTTTCCTTGGTGCCAGCCGCTGGGGCAGTGGCGATGATGCCTGCGGCATCGCTGCGCGCGGCAAGATCGGCCAGCACCTTCGCGCGCAGCGCTTCGGGTTTCACACCCTTGGCGACCGCATCGGCGGCATCGATCTGGATGCCAAGGCGGGCGGCCTGCGCGCAGACCTGCGCGACCTCCGCCGCCTCGGCGCGGATGGCCTCGGGCGACAGGGTCGTCGCCGCGGGTTGCGGCGGTGCGACTGCCGCGGGCGGGGTCGGTTCCGCGGCAGGGCTTGCGGCAGGCGCGACCGGAGGCTGCGCATGGTCTTCGGGGGCAGTGGTCATCATCGGGTCCTTTCCTCTGGGGGTGATTGTGCCGCGGGGTGCGGCGGCGAACGCGCGAAAGGCGGTAGCGGGATCGGCCACCTCATCGGCAAGACCGGCGAAGACCGCCGCCTCGCCGCGGAACACGGCGGCTTCGGTGCCCAGCGCGCGTTGGGTATCGAGGCGGCGGCCACGACCTTCGGCGACGGTCTCGGCGAAGAGTTGGCGCAGGTCTTCAAGCTCGCCCGCGATCCGGGTGCGGACGGCCTCGGGCAGGGGCTGGTAAGGGTTCGCATCGACCTTGCGGGCGCCTGCATGGATCAGCGTGACGGCGATGCCCTTCTGGTCCAGTGCCCCGCTCATGTCGCTGTGCATGGCGACGACACCGATGCTGCCGACGGCACCTGTGCGGGGCAGGATGATCCGGTCGGCCTGTGATGCCAGCGCATAGGCGGCCGAGAGGGCGTGGTCGGCGACGAAGGCTCGGACCGGCTTCTGCGCCTTGGCCGCGCGGATGCGGTCTGCCAAATCGAACGCGCCCGCAACCTCCCCACCGAAGCTGTCGATGTCGAGGGCAATGCCACGGATCGCGGGATCGGCAAGCGCCGCCTGCAGTTGGGCGGCGATGCCCTCATAGGAGGTGAGCCCCGAAGATTGCCCGATCCACGCCCCGCGATGCACCAACGTGCCCGCGATCTCGATCACCGCGATCCCGTCCACGACGGCGAAGGGCTGGCTACCGTTGCGCGCCTGGCGGTTGGTCAGGTCATCACCGAACAACGACGCCCGGGCGGGCAGGCTGGCGGTATTCAGCGCTTCCGGCCGCGCCCTCGCGCCGCTCGTTCTCCATCTCCCGGTGAAACTCCGCGATGAATTCTGCCACCAGGTCGGGATGCATCAGGTGGTGTTTGAGGCCCCCCAGCACCCGCGCCTCAACGTCGGTGCGCTTGATCGTCTTGCGGTTCAGGCAGGTCCCGGAGTTCCGTGCCGCAGCGCAGCCCAGGCGGCTATCGCTGATCATGATATAGCCCGACCCGCAGCAGCCGCAGGTCAGAAGCCCCGACAGCAGATAGCGCGGCCGATGACCCCGTTCGATCTTCGGCGCACCCGGGTCTTCCGCGCGTTCGGTCAGGATATCCTCCCGGATCGCGCCCTGCCGATGTTTGACCCGAGACCAGAGGTCCTCCTCTATGATGCGCAAGGTCGGAATGTCTTCCGTGATCCAAGCCTCGGGCGGGTTCGGCCGTGCTTGACGTTTGCCGCTGTCCGGGTCCTTCACGAACCTTTGCCGGTTCCAGACCAGTTTGCCCACATACAGCTCGTTGTTGAGAATGCCCGTGCCGCGCTTCCAGTTCCCGGAGATCGTCGAAAAAGACCAAGTGCCCTTGCCCTTGCCGCCTGATCGCGGGGCGGGGATGCCATCCCGGTTCAGGCCGATCGCGATCGCCCGTGCGCTGCGCCCCCGGTCATATTCCGTGAAAATCCGCCGAATGATCGCGGCCTCCGCCTCGTCGATCACCCGGTCTCCTGTGGTGTAGGTCCCGTCAGGCAGCGGCTGGCGGTCAAGCCGATACC
The DNA here is from genome assembly GCF_052363185.1 of Rhodobacter capsulatus. Taxonomy (GTDB): domain Bacteria; phylum Pseudomonadota; class Alphaproteobacteria; order Rhodobacterales; family Rhodobacteraceae; genus Rhodobacter; species Rhodobacter capsulatus_E. The sequence goes on from NZ_CP198955.1 coordinate 1,268,534, forward strand.
CGTAGCTGATACCTCCAGCCGACTTACCGGCCTTGACCCGCCCCTCGAGGCCGCGGTGCGTCTTCTCAGCCAAATTGCGCAAGAACAGCGCCGACATCGTGCCGCCCAACCCGATGTGCATCTCGCTGATCGCGCCTTCCGCCTTGGTGAATATCTCCACTCCGAGATAGCGCATCCGCTTGTGCAGCCCGGCGATGTGTTCTTGATCGCGCGACAGCCGGTCGAGCGCCTCGGCGACCAGCACATCAAAGCCGCCTGCCATCGCCGCCTGCTGCATGCGTTGAAAATCGGGGCGCAGGTGAGACGCCCCGCTCATTGCTTCGTCCGTAAGCGCCCGCTCATCGCCCTTTGCCTTGCGGCTTGACTATTCTCGGAAGTTCCAGGGCATGAGCGCGGCGATATCGCTTTGCATGTGCTGGTCGAGGATCTTGCGGAGCGTGGCGGCGATATAGGCCTCGGGGTTTATGCCATTGAGGCGGCAGGTGCCGATCAGTGAGGCGATGCGGGCCCCAGGTTTTCGCCCCGTCGTCGGAGCCCGCGAAGAGCGCGTTTTTCCTCGTCAGCGGAATCGGACGGATCGCGTTTTCGACGCCGTTGGTGTCCATTTCGAGCCGACCGTCCGCAAGGAACCGGGTCAGCCCCGCCCAACGTTTGAGCCCGTATCGGATGTGCCGCGCGAGTTCGTTCGTCGAGGAGAGCTGCTGCAGGCAGCCCTCGAGCCAGGGCCGCAGGGCCTCGACGATCGGCCTGGAGAACCTCTGCCGGATTTTCACGCGCGTGGCCGGGTCACGGCCGCGGATTTCCTTTCGATGGCGTAAAGCTGCGCAATGCGCTCGACCATCTCGTCGCAGATTTCCGACGGCGTATCCTTGGCGAACTTGACGAAGCGGCGCCGCCAATGCGTCCAGCAATAGGCGATGTCCCATGGCTTTGCGGTCTTTTTCGGATCGGCCAGCTGGTCATAGCCGCCGTGGCCATCGACCAGCAGCGTGCCGCCGGAGAACCCCTTGAGGATCTCTTGCGCGACCTTGCCTGCGCGACTGCGCGCGTGATGAAAGACCACGATCGGGGGATCGCCGCCACCCCAGCCACGCTGATCGCGCAGCACCACCCAGAGCCAGTCGGTGCGCACCTCCCCGGTGCCCGGCGCCAGCACCGGCACGGTGGTCTCATCCATCTGCAACCGGTCGCTGCGGCGCAACTCTGTCATCATCGCGTCGATCACCGGCGCCAGAAGCTGTGCCGCCCGCCCGGACCATTCCGCCAGCATCGTGCGGTCAAGATCGAGCCCCTGGCGGCGATAGATGTCGGCCTGACGGTAAAACGGCAGGTAATCGCCGAATTTGGCGACCATGCAATGCGCCACCAGCGCCTCGGTCGGCAGGCCGCGCGGCACCAGCCATTCCGGCGCCGGAGCCTGGGCATGCTGCGCGCCCGCGCAGGTCCGGCAGACATATTTCGGGCGCACCGTCACCAGCACGCGGAATTGCGCCGGGATCACATCGAGCCGCTCCGTCCGGCTTTCGCCAACCCTTTGCATCGCGCCGCAGCCGCAGGGGCAAAGGATGCTCTCCGGTTCGATGACCTGCTCGATCCGGGGCAGATGCGCGGGAAGATTGCCCTTGTTACGCTGCGGCGGAGCAGCTGGCGCCTTCCGGGGGCCGATCACCTTCTCGGCCGCTTCGCTGGCCGCCGCCAGCATCCCGGCCGCAGCCTCGACATCTTCGAATGGCAGGTGATGCTGGTCCGGATCGCCCTTCTCGGACTTCGCGCCGAAAGCATCGCGGCGCATCTGCGAGAGCAGGCGTTCCAGCCGCGCGCGCCTCCTCGACTGCGGCAAGACGTGTTTCCGCCTCGATCCGCGCGGTCTCGGCGGCAGCCCGCGCGGCTTCGGCCTCGGCCAGACGCCGTTCAAGATCTGCCACCCGGGCCGTGCTGGTGCTGCGTGATGCCATGGCCCGAGACTACCCACAACACCCCGCAAGGACGCCATAAAACACGGCCCGAGTCACCCTGTCGCGGCTCACCCTGCCAGCCGCGGCCTCTGCCTGCGCTCGGCCCGGACAGCCCGCCAATCGACGCCCTCGAACAGAGCGGCGAATTGCGCCGGGGACAGCCTAATGACCCCATCCGCCGGCTTCGGCCAGGCAAAGGCACCGCCCTCGAGCTTCTTGTAGATCAGGATCAGACCGGTCTGGTCCCAGACCAGGCACTTCAGCTGATCGCCGCGCTTCGAGCGGAACAGATACACCGCGCCATTGTAGGGATCGTGGCCGAGCACGTTCTGCACGACCAGCGCGAGCCCCGCGTGACCTTTGCGGAAGTCCACCGGCCGCGTCGCCAGATAGGCGCGAGTGATCCCGCCCGGCAGGATCACGACGATGTCTCCCGCAATGCCGCAACCACCCGCCCAAGATGCGCCGCGTCGAAGCCGGTCGGCACGAGGATCCGCACCCCGACGATCTCCAGCTGAAGGCTGGTCCCGGGTTGATCGCCCGGCACGGCGCCCCCGCTCACCATGATCGGCACGAGCCCGAGGGCATCATCCTCCGGCATCGGCAAAAGCCCCTCGCGCGCGGCCCGACGCCAGGCATGCAATTGCGGCGCCGAAACCCCATGACGCCGGGCCACGTCGGCCACCGTCACCCCGTCCCGAAACGTCTCGAGCACCATTGCCGCCTTCACATGCTCGGGCCAGCGACGGCGACCGGTCGGCCCCGTCACGATGTCGATACGACCAGCGTATCCAGGATCATCACTGTGAGAACTTACGTAAGTTTGTATGTCGCTATCCATCGACGCCTCCGTTGTTACGGGCGTCATCTCGGATGACATCGCCCCTCAAACAACGAGGGCGATGGCCGGGCGCTTACCTTCGTCCGCGAAAACCTCAACAACCGTCCAGCCCCGCTCTTCGCACAGCCGCCGGCAAAGCCGAACCTGATCGGGGATCGAGGCCGCCGACTGCAGGTCGGAAGAATACCGCGCGTAAATCGCCGCGCGCAGGGGGGCAGTCCGAGTCGTCATGCTCACCTCCTTCAACTCGCGTCAGTATCGCACGCGCGCGCCTCGCGAGCAGCTTGTCTCGCCAAAAGCCGCGCCAGCGCGAGCAGCGCCGGGGCAGGGGGCGTCTGCTTCACGACGGCATGTCGCGTGGCGCCCCCCGCCGGAGGACCGGCATCGCCGCTCTTCGCCAAACTTATCCGTGCCCGCGACATTGCGAGGTGCTCCCCGCACCGGGCCAACGCCCGATGCGTCAATGATGGTTGATCTCGGTCCCGCCAATGCAGCGGGCTTGAAAGCAACATCGCTGTCGGACATGGCAAAACCGGAGGCAGATGATGGCGTCATTCCCGCGCGCTTCGACAAAGTGTTGTTGGAGATCGTGAAACTGACGCGGGAACGCACCGTCTTTGTCAAATGTCTCGGCCCAGACGACGAGTGGCGATCAGAACTGAAAATCTGCCCGTCGCGCGGAACCGCCCTTGACCGACCTACGAACTGCGTTGAGCCGTTTTGAGATCGCGGAAATGGGTAAAGCCCTGAAGAAAAGAGAGAAAAGCCAAAGAAGCGGAAAACCCGCAGCCCGTCGGCAAAACGAAAAAACGAAAAAGACACGCAAGCAGGATCTGAAGACAGAAGAGAAGGGGAAGAAGAAAGAAAAGGGGAGAGGGGAGAAGAAAGAAGGGGCATCGTGGCGCACCTCGAAAGAGAAGCAAAAGCGGAAGAGACACATCGGGTGGTGCGGTCAGGATGCCCTCCGAAAGCGTCATGAACTTGCGGATGTAATCGGCCCTGCCAAAGGGGGGGGCGCCATCGGGGTGCGCATCGGCCAGCGCCAATTCGTCGACGATCTGCCGCCCGTCCTTCAGCGTCACCACAACGCGCCCGCCAAAGGCCTTTTCCTTCGGGTCACGGGCATGATAGCGGCGCGTCCAGTCCGGATCTTCGACGGTCGAGATCTTGTGCCAGAGCGCCACCGTCCCGGGCCGGTGCGCGCGTTCGGGGGCATAGCTGCGGACATGGTGCCAGCCGCCATCCTCCAGCGCGACGGCAAAGATATACATGATCGAATGGTCAAGCGTTTCGCGGCTGGCATCGGGGTCCATCTTTTGCGGGTCATTGGCGCCGGTGCCGATCACGTGATGGGTGTGATGCGAGGTGTGAATGACGATGCTGTCGACCTGCGCCAGATCACCGATTTGAGGGCCAAGGCGGCGAGCCAGGTCGATCAGGGCCTGACTTTGATATTCCGCCGAATACTCCTTGGTGTAGCGCGGCAACGCCTTCGACCGCCATTCCGTGACCTTGCCGTCTTCGGCCTCGATCCGCGCGCGCGGCACCCGCAAGGTTTCGGTGCCGAAAGTTCCGGTCAGCTGGCGGTCGCGGTGCCCGTGACGATAGCCTTTCGCGGCACCTTCGGATCGGCCATAGCGCATGCGGCCGAGAAAATCGGCCAACTCCTCTTCGAACATCGTCTCGATCATGGCCCGGACGCTCGCGCGCAGGCGATCCTCGATCGGGTCGTAGCCCGCAGCGTCAGACAGTAGCGAAAGCGCGGGGTTCCCGGTAATCTCGGTCATGGCGTTCGGGCCTTCCTTCGGACCGCTGGCAGTCAGGCCCTCACTCTCCCTGGCGGTTGGCGCCGCCGGCTGGGTGGTTGCAGTTCACCCGGAGATTACGCCGCCTTCAAATTTCCACCAATTCCGAGACACAACCCCAAGGACCGGGGATGTCGGATTTGTTCGACACCCCGGTGCGCAGGCGCTTGAGCGTGGTTTCCTTGTTGCCGAAGGCCTCAAGGAACTGAAAGGGGAATTCGGCTCGGTCAAAGGGCTGTTCGGCCAGTTCGGAAACGGCCTGTTCGATTTCGACGGCGTTCATCGGTCGGTCCAGGGGTTGATGAGTGTGGGGCCGCAGCCCTCGAAATCCTTGGTGCTGCGGGTGGCCACCATGGCGCCAACGGCGGTGGCGATGGCGGCGATCTGGCAATCGGCCTCGGCGATCGGGCGGCCTGCCGCGCGGCGGGTGGAGGCGATGCGCGCATAGGCGCGGGCGGCGGGGCTGTCGAATGGCAGCACCCGGCCCGCGAAATCCTCGGCGATCATCGCATCGAGCGCGGCCTGTAGCCGGTCACGACGCTGACCTTCCGGCAAGATGGCGATGCCCGTGCGCAATTCCGCCTCGGTCACCGAGGTCAGGAACAGATCCGCCGCATCGCGGGCCGCGAACCATGCGAGCACCTCGGGCGAAGGTTCCGCCCGCATCAGTTCAGAGATGACATTGGTGTCGAGGAGGATCATCGGTCAGCCGAAATCCGGCAGGTCGCGCATCGGGCCACGCGATGGCGGTTGCAGATCGACGCCGCCCAGTGCCGCGAAACGGGCGTGGATGGCCTGCCCAAGGTTACGTGGCGCCTCGGGCGCAGAAACGCTCAGGCGCAGGATGTCACGCACCTCTTCCTCCATCGAACGGCCATGTTCGGCCGCGCGCACCCGCAGGCGGCGCTTCACGTCGTCATCGAGATTGCGGATCGTAATGCTGGCCATCGAACCCTCCGGTTACGCTGCAAAGGTAAGAGATGATTGCACTGCAATCAAGGCGGGTTGAGCGGACGGCCAAAGAAAGGGTTCGAGCCGGGAAATCTTGATGCGATAATCGTCTTCCCGAGACACGCCCCGTTTCAAGAATGGCATTTGAGTCGATGGCTTCGCTCGTGGCGCTATTGAGGTGTCTCCTTACGAAACCGGACTCGCATCCGGGAAATTACACCAGCTTGACGGACACGACCCTCAGGCGCGATCTCGTCTCGACCCTGATCCAGCCAAGCGAGCGGATCGTCCTGCCGCAGCTGCCCGAGCGAAAGCCGATACAGCCCCACTGAACGGTTTCGGACCGTGGTTGGGGCGAGCAAACGCTTTGGAACTTGCGAAACTCTTTGACCGTTGGGACCGTTCGTGACTAGCGTAGGGTGTTCGATGTGCCATTTGGGGGAATCGATGCCTGACCTTGACGTGCAAGACGACGGACAGTCCTTCCCACCTTCTTTGAGCCTTACAAGCGTGACAGTTGGACAAACCGTCACAATATTCTACCGATTGTCGAACTGGACTGCTGATTTTGCGCCCGCTTCGCTAACTGGCATATATCGCTCAACGAACAGCACTATATCGACGTCTGATTTCGGGCTGGGATTCAACTCAAGCGGCTCTCTCTCTGGGGTAGCGGGTCGCTCAGAATCATTCACTTTCAGTACTGCAGGTTGGGCGCCTGGTACTTATTACATCGGGGCAATTGCAGATTTCTCAGGTGCCATCTCGGAATCCAATGAGAGCAACAACGCATCTAGCGGCATTCGTCTGACTGTTTCGAGCCCAACAACCCGCCCGTGGTGACGGCGCTTGCCGGATCGAGTTATGCGGCGGGCACCGTTCTGACCGGCACAGACCTTTTCTCTGCGAGTGACCCTCAGGGCTCCTCAGACATCGACTATATCCGGGTCTTCGATGCCAGCCTGACCGGCGGCGCGGTCTGGCGCTACAATGGATCGGTGGTCACCCCAGGAAGCGCTGGGTTCCAGTTCGAGTACGCCAATCGTGGGCTGCTGACCTACACGGTGGGAACTGGTAGCAACACCTTCGTCATCGAGGCATTCGACAATGCTGGGGCCGACAGCAATGATGCGACGCTGACCATTGCAGGTGTCGCCACCAACAGCCCGCCCGTGGTGACGGCGCTTGCCGGATCGAGTTATGCGGCAGGCACCGTTCTGACCGGCACGGACCTTTTCTCGGCCAGCGATCCGCAGGGCACTGCGGACATCGACTACATCCGGGTCTTTGATGCCAGCCTGACCGGCGGCGCGGTCTGGCGCTACAATGGATCGGTGGTCACCCCAGGAAGCGCTGGGTTCCAGTTCGAGTACGCCAATCGTGGGCTGCTGACCTACACGGTGGGAACTGGTAGCAACACCTTCGTCATCGAGGCATTCGACAATGCTGGGGCCGACAGCAATGATGCGACGCTGACGATCGCAGGTGTCGCCACCAACAGCCCTCCCGTGGTGACGGCGCTTGCCGGATCGAGCTATGCGGCGGGCACCGTTCTGACCGGCACGGACCTTTTCTCTGCGAGTGACCCTCAGGGCTCCTCAGACATCGACTATATCCGGGTCTTCGATGCCAGCCTGACCGGCGGCGCGGTCTGGCGCTACAATGGATCGGTGGTCACCCCAGGAAGCGCTGGGTTCCAGTTCGAGTACGCCAATCGTGGGCTGCTGACCTACACGGTGGGAACTGGTAGCAACACCTTCGTCATCGAGGCATTCGACAATGCTGGGGCCGACAGCAATGATGCGACGCTGACCATTGCAGGTGTCGCCACCAACAGCCCGCCCGTGGTGACGGCGCTTGCCGGATCGAGTTATGCGGCAGGCACCGTTCTGACCGGCACGGACCTTTTCTCGGCCAGCGATCCGCAGGGCACTGCGGACATCGACTACATCCGGGTCTTTGATGCCAGCCTGACCGGCGGCGCGGTCTGGCGCTACAATGGATCGGTGGTCACCCCAGGAAGCGCTGGGTTCCAGTTCGAGTACGCCAATCGTGGGCTGCTGACCTACACGGTGGGAACTGGTAGCAACACCTTCGTCATCGAGGCATTCGACAATGCTGGGGCCGACAGCAATGATGCGACGCTGACGATCGCCGGAAGTGGGGGAGGCATTGATTATTCATCGGAGATAACGGTTGCGTCTCTCGGTGCAATTAACGCCGGACTCACAAGCCCCAGTAGTTCATTCATGCAATCTGTCCTTGGGACACCAAATGTGGCAGCTGGGACCCCGAGCTCCGCAGTTCAAGCTCTCTTGGTCACGAGAGACGTCGACCCGAGCGCAGACACGGTCAGTGTCACCGGTATCCGCCAAGCTGTTGAAAGTCTAGCAATGGTGATACGAAATGCGTTCGAGGAAATACCAGGCCTTGCTGGTCACTTGAACACCGCAGGTATGCTCAACGTGCGCTTCATAGCTGGAACTACAGTATTTTCGAACCATTCTTGGGGCGCTGCGGTAGACCTGTATTTTGGTCCGACAAACGATGACTATGGTGACAACATGATTCAGCAAGGTCTTGCTTTGCTGATACCCTATTTCAATCAGGCAGGATGGTACTCAGGTGCGGGTTATGCAGCTGTCGGCAGCACCGAGGACTCGATGCATTTTGAGGTCTCGGTCGAGTTGTTGCAGCGATGGTTTGGCTCTTCCCCAATAGAACTAATTGTAGGAAACGGACTGGCAAATACTATAACCGGGACGGGCGCTCGCGATGAAATAAACGGGTATGGTGGAAATGACATACTTGATGGAGCTGGGGGCAGCGACATCCTGATTGGTGCAGGCGGGAATGATTTTCTCCGTGGAGGTCAAGGGAGTGACGTGCTGCAGGGCGGCACCGGTACTGACTATGCTGACTATCGCTTGTCTACTGGAATAGCCCTTGCGCTGGACGGCTCGTTGGCAGCGACTGGCGAGGCCGCCGGAGACACCTTTTCAGGCATCGAGATCATCCTTGGGTCACAAACGGCTGGTGACAGGATCATCGGAAACACCGCTTCGAACATCTTCTACGGTATGGGCGGACGCGACACCCTCAGCGGCGGTGGCGGCAGTGACCGGTTGCGTGGCGGTACGGGTGTGGACAGCCTCACAGGCGGCGCTGGTACGGATAGTTTCCAGTACAACGCGCGCAATGAAGGCGGCGATATCATCACCGACTTCATTGCCGCGGATGACCGGTTCATGTTCTTGCGCGCCCAGTTCAACAATCTGGCGGTTGGTTTCTTGGATGCACAGCACTTCCGCTCCGGTACGACAAACACTGCAGCCGATGGAAATGACTATTTCATATTCCGAACGGGCGACAAAACTCTCTGGTTTGATCAAGATGGCAACGGCGCTGCTGCACCGATCATGATTGCGGATCTGCAGGCTGCAGCGACTATGACGGCTGGTGACATCTACATCTTCTGAGCATCGTTCCGAAAGGGCTAGGCTGGCCATTTTTGGCACGATTTGCACATGGGCAGTCCAAGAGAAGTTTTACAAGTTTCGGTGCAACCAGCGCTGACGTGATCTCTGGGAGTGATTGATTGGCGCGAAAGCTCGTGCGGCAGCTTGCAACCTTCCCGAGCTTTCGCAGATCGGATGAAACGTTGATCTTCAATTGTAGCCAGTTAGCCGTATGCGGCGGCCACGGCCCATTGATATTTTTCTTGCGGGTGTCGGAGGAGCGAGCGGACGGGTGCGCGTTGCGGCTTTGTATCGCCCTCAAATGATCTCACTGGGGAATCCCTGATGAGTTCATTTCACGAGATCTGAGGGGGCCTCATTTTCCGCCCCCCGGGCATAGGCCCATGGCATCAGAGCGTCGTAAGCGGTGTTGCGCGGTCACCTGATTTTCAGCTTGACGGCTGGAAGTTCCACGGAAGCAGGTCGTCGATGCGGCTTTGGGGATGACCGGCCGCGATGGCTTCGAGAGTGGATGTCAAATAGACGAAGGGCTCGATGCCGTTGAGCTTGCAGGTTTCGATGAGCGATGCGATGCGCCCCCAAGTCTTGCCGCCCTCATCATGCCCGGCGAACAGTGCGTTCTTGCGGTTCAGGGTGATCGGGCGAACGAGATTCTCGACATTGTTGGAGTCGATCTCGACGCGGCCGTCGGTCAGGAAGGTCTGCAGCCCGTCCCAGTGGTTATGGATATAGGCCAGCTTCTCGCCAAGGCGGGATTTGGCGGAGAAACCCGATGGATCGGGCAGTCGGGTGATGGTATCGTCGTGCATGTGGCATATCCCTTTCTCAGCTGAGAATTGACGGCGTCTAGACACCGCCATGATATGCCGCCCCTCCGGGCATCACCAACTTTCGCGCGTTTCTCAGTTTTAATTGAACCGCAGTCCTCTCTTGGCTTCCGGACCGAACCATCGCGACAAACCGCGACACATGGTCCAACTTGTTGCCGGGCGGGCGCCTTCGTAGCCTGACGCCGGCGGCCCCTCACGGGAGGACAAAGCCAGCTCGCTGATGATGGAGCAGACCGTGTCGCTACAAAACCGCGTTGATCCGTTCGGGACATTTCATGCCGTGACCGCCAAGGGTAGCCTGATGGGCAATCGCGGCATCCTGCACGACGAGGCGAAGACGGTGACCCGCACCCATGCCCATCAGAACTGGGTCACCTGCGCGCTGTCCTTCAAGGGGCGGCGGCGCGACATCATGGCGCCCGGGCGCTACACGGAACTGTTCTTCCTCGACGAAGCGACGGCGCTGGCCGCCGGCCACCGACCCTGCGCAGAGTGCCGACGTGCGCGTTACACCGAGTTCACCGCGCTTTGGCAGCAGGTGCATGGCGGCCTTGAAGCCGGCCGTTCGCTGCCGCAAACGATCGACCGGGCGCTGCATGTCGCCCGCATCGCGCGTGGTCGCAAGGTGACCTTCACCGCCGACATCGCCGATCTGCTCGATGGGGTGATGGTCGCAGCGGGTGAGACCGCAGTGCTGATCTGGCGGGGAGGACAGTTCGACTGGAGTTTCGATGGGTATCGCGCGCGCCCTGTTCCCCTCGCGGGTCTGGTCGAAGTTCTGACGCCGAAACCGCTTGTGGAGGTGATCCGGGCGGGCTTCGTGCCGCAGGTCCATGTCGGGGTTGGAACTTGAGACCTTCGACGTCGGCGCGGCCCAGGGCGAAAGATCTTGCGATGCGACTGGCGCAGTCCAACTCTGTTCGACCGCATTCAGGCTCATCAGAAATTCCGAAAGGCGCGGAAACGAAGTTGGTTTGGCTGCCGGGTCAGACTGACAGAGACCGGATGCGGCGGCCACCGCCGCGCGGCGGCAATTCTGCCGGGCCTGTCCTTGACGCCTGTGTCGGAGCGTGTACAAGTTTTCCTGAGTAGGATCCTTTCTTCTTAGCAGGCCGCTGAAATAGTCGGCAGACGAGAATGACTTCCCGTTTTCGTACGAGTTCTGGGCTTGAGCGCCCCGCCGGTCCACCGCTCTTCGTCCTCAGGCGGCGAGCAGCCGGGGCAGTCGTGCCAGGTTGTTGGCTGCCATCGTCAGGATGAAACGCGACCGCACCCGGTCAAGGCCGCGATACATCGTTTGCGCCATTCCACCGACCGTCTTGGCCCAACCAAAGGCCTCTTCGATCCGCTTTCGATGTCTCAGCGACATGGCGTGGCCGTCGTGGCGGGTGGTGCGGCGGTCGATGGCGGAATGTCGGGCCTTTGTGCGACATGGGGCGTGACGCAAGCCTTGCGCAGGTCGCGGACGAAGTCAGCTGCGTCATAGCCTTTGTCCGCCCCCAGCGTCAGGCGCCGGGTCGAGCCGGGGGAATGGCGGTGGATCATGTCGAGCGCGGCCTGCCGTTCGGCATGGCCATCGGCGCGGGTCAGCTCGCCCTGCACGATCAGACCGGAACGGTTCTCCATCAGCGCATGGCCGATGAAGCACAGCATCGCGCCGGTCCCGGGGGGATTTCTTGTAAAGCCGCGCCTCGGGGTCGGTGGTCGAGGCATGCGTCGCATTCGAGCGTTTCTCGCCGCGAAAGTCGACCTCGGCATTGCGGTTCTGGCGGGGGCTGCGGGGCATCGGATCGGTCTTTGCTTCGGTCGCGGGCGTCTCGGGGGGCGGGGCTTGACGGCGGCGCACCTGGATCCTCGTCATCGGGATCGTCGCCGGGGCCATCCGCCTCGGGCGGCGGCGCCTTCGGCTGGAAGCTTTTCATCGACGCCCACGCCTTCACCAGCGTGCCATCGACCGAGAAATGCTCGTCCGAGAGCAGTGGCGCCACCTCGCGATGGGCGAGGATCGCGGCCATGATCTTGCGCGACATCTCGGTGCTCATCAGCCGGTCGCGGTTCTTCGTGAACACCGTCGGCCTTCGGCCCGGGGCTCCGCCCGTTCAGGGCTGAAATCTGTCCACTGGACAGATTTCCGGGCGCCCTTCACCCCAGACCTGATCGTCGATCCCCAGCCCGACGAACCAGCGAAACAGCAGGTTGTAATCCATCTGCTCCATCAGTTGCCGTTCCGAGCGGATGGAAAACAGAATTTGCAGCAGGCTCGCCCGGATCAGCCGTTCCGGCGCGATCGAGGGGCGGCCGAAGCGGATGTAAAGCCCCTCGAAATCACCATCGAGGCTGGTGAGGGCTTCGTTCACCACCTGCCGGATCTTGCGCAGCGGATGCCTGGCCGGGATGCGATCCTCGAGGTCGACATAGCTGAAAAGCGACCCGCTCGTCTCGTCCGTGCCCCGCATCGTGATCCCCTTCGCCATGGGAAGGGGTGAATCATGTTTCGTATCCGCGGTCGAGGCCGACTATTTCAGCACCCTGTTAGGGGCTTACACTTGACCCGAGAGAGGGGGCGACTTGTCCCCGAGCTGAGACATTCCTTTCGTTTCCCTTTGTTCATCGGGGCGAGCATGACTTATGACGAGCGTTTTTTCGCGTCACGCGGGATCGATCGGGCCGATGGTCGCCCGCTGCATGGCTGGCGGGTCTGCGAGGATCCACAGAGGGGATCGGTCATGTCATAAAAGCCATCGCGACGTCTGCGAAGACTTGCGGAAAATCTTGACAATAATACTCTGATACCTATTTCTGAATCAGCCCTGTTCTGACGGGGCCATGCCCAGCATCGCGCCAGGTCGTCATTCTCGAGAGGAAGGACAGATCATGCGTGATGCGCTGGTCTTGGAACAGACGGATGTTTCCGAACCCTCTCCCGTGGCGAGATTTTTCGCCACGCTCGGCCCCGATCCGCTGGCCTGCGCCTTTCCTCGCAAGGGCGGCGCCCATCCCGGCGGGGCGATGCACCCGGTTCCGCCCGCGCAGGTGGAGGCCGAATGGCAGGGCCTTCTGGCCCGCCCGCGCAGCCGCCGTGCGGTGGCCTATGTGCATATCCCGTTTTGCGAAAACCACTGTCTTTTCTGCGGCTTCTACCAGAACCCCTGGCGGGCCGAGGCGGGCGGGGCCTATGTCGATGCGCTGATCGCGCAGATGGTGGCCTTTGCCCGCAGCCCGGCCCAAGAGGGCCCGCCGCTGCAGGCGGTCTATCTGGGCGGCGGCATGCCCACCGCGCTTTCCGCCCTCTGCCCCCGTGGCGCAGGCGATCAAGGCGGGGATGGAGCGCGGCCTGCTCGATCTGACCCGCGCCGAGACCGCCTTTGCCGCGCTGGTGCCGCGGCCAACCCTTTGCCTCGCCGAACATTTCGCCCCGCTTCTGGCGCAATGGCGCGCGGCGGGGCTTTGGGTGCCCCATCACCGCTTTCATCGCCTGACCCTTGCCGGGCGGTTCTGGCAGGTGCCGATGACCACCCGGCTTCTGGGCTGGATGGCCGAACACCCCGATCTTTCCCATAGTTGACGGAGACGCAGATGACACCGACGATTGCCGAGGCCCTTGCCGCCACCCCTCATGGGGCGCTCGAAGACATCGCGAAAGCCGCGGGCACGACCCCGCTTGCGGTGCTTTATGCCCTGCCCGCGGGCGAGGTCAGCGCCTTTCCGGGCCGTCTGATGGTCGAGGTTCTGGACGAGATGGCCGACTGGGGCGAGATCACGCTGGTCGTCAACACCGGCCCGGTGATCCTTGAAGCCAAGGCGCCGCTGCAGGGCGGTTCGGTGGCGCAGGGGATGTACAACTTCAAGGGCAAGCCGATCGGCGGGCATCTGAAAATCGACGCCTGTGCCCGGGTCGCCTTTGTGCGGCGCAAGCTTTTCGGCACCGAAACCCGCTCGGTGCAGTTTTACGACACGGCGGGCGGCTGCATGTTCAAGGTCTATCTGGGCCGCGACGCAAAGCGGCAGATGCTGCCCGGCCAGATCGCCGCCTTTGATGCGCTGGAGGCGCGGCTGCGCGAGACCGCCGCATGAGCGCGTCGCTGGCCGGGCGGCATCTGTTCCTGTTCGGCGCGGGGTATTGCGCCCGCGCCGTGGCCGCGCAGGCGCTGGCGCGGGGGGCGCAGGTTTCGGCCACCGCGCGCACGGCCGAGGCGGGGGCTGCCCTGTCGGCGCGCGGGATCCGCCCGTGGGTTCTGGCGGACGGCCATCTGCTGGAGCGCATGGCGCTTGCGGGGGTGAGCGATCTGCTGGTTTCGACCCCGCCCGGGTCGGGCGGTTGCCCCGCCTTTGCCGCTGTGTCCGAGGCATTGGCCGCAGGCACCGCGCTGGGGGCGCTGCGCTGGATCGGGTATTATTCCTCGACCGCCGTCTATGGCGATTGCGGCGGCGACTGGATCGACGAAAGCCGCCCGCTGGCGCCGATGAGCCTTGACGCGCAGGGGCGGGCGCTGGCGGAACGGCACTGGCGCGGACTGGCCCGCCGACGGGGGATTGCGCTCGACATCCTGCGCATCGCGGGGATTTACGGACCCGAGGGGCGCAATTTGCTGGCGGCCTTGCGCAGCGGTCGGGCGCAGGCGATCATCAAGCCGGGTCACGTCTTCAACCGCATCCACCGCGAGGATGTCGCCGCCGCCACCCTTGCGGCGATGGCGCATCCTCGGCCCGAGCGGGTGCTCAATCTGGCCGATGGCGCCCCCTGTGCTGCGGCCGAACTGATGGCGGGCGTGGCGGCGATGATCGGCTGTCCCGCGCCGCCCGAACTGCCCTTCGAGGCCGCCGCCCTGCCGCCCGCAATGGCCGGTTTCTGGGCCGAGAACCGGCGGTTGCGTAACGGGGCGTTGCGTGCTCTGCCCGGTTTCGAGCTGCGCTTTGCGGATTGGCGCGCCGGATATGCCGATATCCTGCAACGTGCTCTGGATCCGCGCTGAACAACCGGCGGGCCTTCATGTCGGCCGCGATGCCCCGCAACGACGCGAGCCCTCCCGGATCTGCTGTCATCAAGCCGCCATCTTGCAGGTCTAAGCCGATCTCATGGCCTCGCTTTCGCTTCAGACCCTGACCCGCCGCTTTGGCAATACCTTTGCCCTTGACGCCGTCAGCGCCGAGATCCCTTCGGGCAGCTTTCTGGCGCTGCTCGGACCATCGGGCTGCGGCAAGACCACGCTTTTGCGCCTGATCGCGGGGCTTGACCGGCCCGATTCCGGCGCGCTGCAGATCGGCGGCGAAACCGTTGCCGCGCCGGGCCGTTTCGTCGGGCCCGAGGATCGTGGTCTTGGCATGGTGTTTCAGTCCTATGCGCTGTGGCCGCACATGACCGTCGCGGGAAATGTCGCGTTCGGGCTGAACCGGCTTGGCGCGGCAGACCGGGCCGCGCGCGTGCGCGAGGCGTTGTGCAAGGTCGGGCTCGAGGCGCTGGCGGGGCGGCGGCCGCATGAGCTTTCGGGCGGGCAGCGGCAAAGGGTGGCGCTGGCGCGCAGTCTGGCGGCGCGGCCGCGGGTTCTGTTGCTGGACGAGCCCCTCGCCAATCTGGATGCGCATCTGCGGCAAAGCATGCTGACCGAGTTCCGGCGCATTCATGCCGAAACCGGGGCGACGATGGTTTTCGTCACGCATGACCAGAACGAGGCGATGGCGGTGGCCGATCTTGTCGGCGTGATGGATCGCGGCAGGCTGGAACAGATCGGCCCGCCGCAGGAGATCTTCGAACGTCCCGCCAGCCCGATGGTGGCGCGGTTCGTGGGGCGCGGCCATACCCTGCCGGTGACCGTGCTGGAACATGCCCCGGGGCGCTGCCATGTCGCGATCGGGGCGGTGCGGCTTTGGGTGGCGGGGGTGGCGCCGCCGGGGCCGGGCTGGCTGTGTCTGCATCCTTGCGATCTGGTTCCGGCCGAAGCGGAGGGGATGGCGGCGACCGTTATCGAGACGCGCTTCGAGGACGGCTATCCGCTCGCCCATGTCGGTTTCGACGATCTGCCCGAAAGCGACCCGATCGCGCTGCGCCTTGCGCCCTGTCCGCCGCGCGGGGGGCGACTGCGCCTTGGGCTGTGCGGCGGTTGGGTGCTGCCGCGACAGGGCGAGACGATTGCCGGTTCCCTGCCTGTCTCCGCGCCGATGCCGGCGCGCGTCTCATGCCACGCCTGACGGCGCTGGGCGGCTTCGATGCCAAGGGCCCGGCCTGTTTCCTGCTGGAGATCGGCGCCGCCCGGATCTTGCTGGATCTCGGATGCGGGCCGGATCATGCCGCGCGGCCCGCGATTCCGCCCGAGGGCCTCGGGCCGCTGGATGCGGTGCTGATCTCGCACGGGCATGGTGACCATGTGGGGGCACTGGACTGGCTGGACCGGCTCGGCGCGCCTGCGGTCTTTGCGACGGAGCCGGTGCGCAGCCTGGCGCAAGACCCGCAGCTGCGGGCCGCCAAGCCCCTGGAAACGCTGGATCGGATCGGGGGGGAACCGCTTGACATCGGCGCGGCCGGTCACGCGCCGGGGGCCGTCTGGATGCGGATCGGTGGCCCGGGCGGGCTGCTTTACAGTGGCGATCTGTGCGTCGAGGGCGGCGTCTTCGCCGCAGCGCGCTTGCCCCGTGCCGCCGCCGCAATTTTCGATTGTTCCTATGGCGCGGCGCCGATGCGGCTGGCGGATCAGCGTCGGGTGCTGCTGGGGGCGATCGGGGCCGGGCCTTGCCTGTTGCCGGCCCCGCCGGCCGGGCGCGGGCTGGAGCTGGCGCTGACCTGTCTGGCCGCCGGACATGCGGTGGCGCTTTGCCCGGGGACGCGGCAGGTGGCACAGCGCATGTGCGAGGGTCCCGACTGGCTGGCGCCGGGCGCGGCACAGGCGCTGGCGCAGCTTTTGCAACGGACCGCAGAGGCCACGCCGGACATCC
This sequence comes from Rhodobacter capsulatus, assembly GCF_052363185.1. Taxonomy (GTDB): domain Bacteria; phylum Pseudomonadota; class Alphaproteobacteria; order Rhodobacterales; family Rhodobacteraceae; genus Rhodobacter; species Rhodobacter capsulatus_E. The sequence goes on from NZ_CP198955.1 coordinate 1,285,322, forward strand.
CGTTTCAGGGCGTGATCGTGGCGGGGGGGCCGAATTGCGGCTCGGGGCTTTCTGCCACTCTGGCGCCACGGGCTTTGCGGGACGGCGTGCCGATCGTGCTGACCGGGCATCTGGCGCAGGGCGCCCCGGCCGCGGCCTGGGTGGCGGCGGGGCAGGCGCAGCATCTGCGCTGGAACGTTCATCCCGATCTGCACAGCCTGCGCGAGATGCTGGCACAGGTGTGCCCGCAGACCGTCCTGCCCGCCTTTGCCCCCGCGCCGCTGCGCCGCGCCCTGGCCGAAGCGCTTCCCGCCCCCTGGGCCACAAGCGGAACGCTGACATGGTGATCCCGCCGGGGGCGTTCCTGTTGCTGCGCCATGGCGAGACCGAAGCCAACGCGCAAGAGATCATCTGCGGCAAGACCGACCTGCCGCTGACACCGCGGGGCCGGGATCAGGCGGCGCGGACGGCGGATTTTCTGGCCTTGCTGCCGCTGACCCGGATCGTCTCGTCGCCCTTGCTGCGGGCGCGCCAGACCGCGCAGGCCGTGGCAGAGCGCACCGGACTGACCCCGGAGCTTCTGCCGGGGCTTGCCGAACGCGATTGGGGGGCATGGGAGGGACGACCGCGCGCAATCTTGCGCCGCGACATCGCCCCGCCGGGCGGGGAATCGCCCGAAGCGTTCCGCGCCCGCATCCGCGCCGCCTTTGCCCGGCTTGATCTGTCGCAGCCGGTGCTGATCGTGGCCCATTCCGGCACCGCCCGCGAAATCCATGCGCGGCTCAGCCCCGCCCCGCATCGGCGGCTGTTCAATGCCGAGGTCGTGCTCTGGAAACCCGAGGCCGCGGGCTGGTGCTGTCACGAATGTTTCAGACCCGAAGGTTAACAGCATCTTATCCCTTCCGACGACAGGAGTTGAGATGTCTTCCCTTCGCACTGCCGCCCTGGTTCTGTTCGTGCTGGCAAGTCCGGCGCTGGCGCAACCCTCGGGTGATATCACCGTTTACACCTCGCAGCCGCAAGAGCAGATGGCGCAGGTGGTGGCGGCCTTCAACAAGGACTACCCCGAGGTCAAGGTCGAGATCTTCCGCACCGGCACGACCGAACTGATGACCAAGCTGCAGGCCGAATTCGCCGCGGGCGCGACCCCGGCTGATGTGCTGCTGATCGCCGATGCCGTGGCGATGACCGGGCTGAAACAGGATGGCCGCCTGCTGCCCTATGCCGAGGCCCCGGTGGCCGGGATTCCCGCCGCGGTGATCGACCCCGACATGACCTTTTTCGGCACCAAGCTGATCACCACCGGCATCGTCTACAACACCGATCTGGTGAAGACCGCGCCGAAGGGCTGGGACGATCTGCGCGCCCCCGAGATCGCCGCGCAGACGATCATGCCGAGCCCGCTCTATTCGGGGGCCGCGGTGATCCATGTCGGCACGATGACGCAGCAGCCCGAGATCGGCTGGGGCTATTATGAAGAGCTGGCCCGCAACGGCGCGATGGCCGGCCAAGGCAACGGCACGGTGATCGAGGCCGTGGCCCGGGGCGAAAAAGCCTATGGGATCATCATCGAATACATGGCGATGAATGCCCGGGCAAAGGGCTCTCCGGTCGATTTCATCTGGCCCGAAACCGGTGTCAGCGCGATCACGCAGCCCGTCGCCATCGTCAAGGGCACGGACAACGAAGCCGCGGCCAAGGCTTTCGTCGATTGGCAGCTGTCGAAAGCGGCACAGGAACAATCGGTGGCGCAGGGCTATTTCCCGATCCTTGCGGGCATGGCCGCCCCTGCGGGCTATCCTGACCCGGCCAGCCTGAAGATCCTGCCGCTGGATGCCGCCAAGCTGATGGCCGAGGATCAGGCGAACAAGGAACATTTCGCCGATCTCTTCGGTGGCTGAGATCCTTGCCCGACACCTGCGCCGGGGCGGCATTCCTCTGATTGCCGCCCTGATTGCAGTTTATCTTGCCGCGACAGCGCTTTACCCGCTGGCGCGGCTGTTCCTTCTGGCGCTTGGCCCGTCGGAAACCGGGGTGCCGCTGGGGCTCCTGCGCGAGACCTTCACCAGCGGCGGCTTTCGGCGGGCGCTGGCGAACACGCTTTGGTCTTCGGGCCTGTCGGTGGTGATTTCTGTCCTGCTTGGCGTTGCGCTGGCGCTGGCGACCGGGGCGTTGCGGCTGCCCGGGCGGATGCTGGCAAGTTTTCTGGCGCTTTCGCCGGTGCTGATCCCGTCACAGATCATGGCGCTGGGCTGGATCGAGCTTTTGGGGCCGGGCTCGGCCCTGCTGGCGCCACTGGGCCTTGCCCCCGCGCCGGGGCAGCCCAATCCGCTCTATTCCGGCCTTGGCGTGGCGTGGCTGCTGGGGATCGAGCACATGCCGCTGGTCTTCATCGCGGTGCGGGCGGGCTTGCAGGCGATCCCCGAGGATCTGATCGAGGCGGCCCGCATCGCCGGGGCCGGTCCGGGGCGGATCTTGGCGCGGGTGATCTTGCCGCTGACCCTGCCCGCGGTCGCGGCGGGGGCGATGCTTTCGCTTGCGGGGGCCCTGGGCAATTTCGGCGTGCCCGCCTTGCTGGGGATTCCGGGTCGGTTTCCGGTGCTGACCACGCTGATCTATCAGCGGCTGAACGGCTTCGGCCCGGCGATGATCGGCAAGGTGGCGGCGATTGCCGCGGTGCTGGTGGCGCTGACGCTGGCGGCCTTGATGCTGCGCCAGATCCTGCAGCGGCGCTGGTCGGTGCCTTTGCCCGCGGGGCAGGGTTTTGCCGGATTTGTCCCGGGGCGGTTCGGCATGGTCCTTGCGGTGCCGGTCTGGGCCGCCCTGATCGGCCTTGCGGTCGCGCCGCTTCTGGCGCTGCTGGCCACCGCCCTTGTGCCCGCGCTGGGCATGCGGCTTGGCCCCGAGACCGTGACGCTGGCAAACTTCACCTCGGTTCTGGAAAATCCGGCGGTGCGGCGGGCCTTTGTCAATTCGGTGGCGCTGTCGGCTCTGGCGGCGGCCGCAAGCGCGGTCGTGGCGATCCTGCTGGGGTGGATCGGCGGCGTGGGGGGCAGCCGGATCGGCCGCGGCCTTGCCGCGCTGGCGGATGCCGGTTTCGTCGTGCCGGGCACGGTCTTGGCGTTGGCGATGATCCTTGTCTATCTGCCGCCGTTGCCGGGGCTGAACCTGTCGCTTTATGGCAGCTTCGCGCTGCTGGTGCTGGCCTATCTGGGGCGGTTCCTGCCGCTGGTGCTGCGCCCGGTCGAGGCCGAGATCGCCCGGGCCGATCCCTCGCTGGACGAGGCCGCGCGGATTGGCGGGGCGGGCGTGGTGCGGCGGATCGGCCGGATTGCGGCGCCCGCCCTTGCCCCGACGGCCTGGGCCGGGGGACTTCTGATCTTCATGACGGCGCTGAACGAGCTGACGGTTTCGGTGCTGCTGTGGTCGGCGGGGCACGAGACCATCGGCGTGCAGATATTTTCGATGCAATACGAGGGGAACTCGACCGCGGCGGCCGCGATCTCGGTGCTGTCGCTTCTGCTTGTCGGCGGGTTGGTGGCGATCCTTGACCGGCTGGGGCGGCATTTGCCGCAAGGAACGCTGCCCTGGCGCGCCGCCTGAGCCTGCGGATCAATGCTGGTGGAGATATCGCCGAAAGCTGGTGGTGGCGGATCAGGCCCCGCTTGCGGCGTTTCGTGCGATGGCGACTGAGGGCCAAGCGCGATTGAAGCGCAGGTCCGAAGGCTTCCGATCGGGTTTGATGTCCGGATATGCTCCAATGCTCGGCCGGATCGTCGCAACAGGTTTCCGCCTGCGCTGACCTCAGCGTCGAATGGGGCCGTCACCACCGGCCGCATTCGTGCCGCCCCGCGCGGGGCTTGACCAAAGTCAATTGCTGACAAAAAGAATCGGCTATAACTTTGTGCAACCCCGGATGCCAGCTTGCGGCCAGCTTTCCGCTTTCAGGAAGGCAATCATGACCAAATTGACCTGGCTCTTGGCAAGTTCCGCCGCGCTGACGCTTGGCGCTGCGGGTGTTCCCGCCGCCTTCGCCCAATCGGCCGCGCCCGGCGCGGTGTTCGAACTGGACCCGATCCTTGTGTCGCAAGCCGACGGGGCCCCGACGGCGGCGGGGGTGAAGGCCCGGCTGCAGGCCCTTGCGATGGCGGCCGATGTGATCGCGGCCGCCGATTACGACCAATCCCCCGCGCCGACGCTGGCGCAGGCCTTGTCGCTGTCTCCGGGCGTGGTGGTGCAGCAGTTCATGGGCGGCAACGATCAGCCGCGGGTGCAGATCCGCGGCTCTGGGCTGCAGCAAAACCCGACCGAGCGCGGCCTTCTGGTGCTGCAAGACGGGATGCCGATCAACCGGGCGGATGGCAGTTTCATCGTCGGTCTGGCCGCCCCCGGTCAGGCCGAGGCGATCGAGGTGTTTCGCGGTGCTGCCGCCAACCGGCTGGGCGCGGCCTATCTGGGCGGGGCGATCAATTTCCTCACGCCCACGGCCGCGACCGCGCCGGGCACGCGGCTGAGTTTCGGCGCGGGCAGTTTCGGCAAGCGCACGATCGCGGGCAGCCATGCGGTGGCTGGGGACAAGGTCTCGGCGCTGCTGCGGTTCGAGCTGACCGAGGCCGATGGCGAACGGCAGGCGAACCATGCGCAGCGCCGCGCGGTTGTGGGGGGCACCATCGGCATCGACTGGGGCGAGGGGCTGGCAAGCCAGGTGTTCTTTTCCCATGCCGATCTGAACTTCGACGTGGCCGGGCCCTGTCCTGGGCCGATCTGCAGGCCGATCCGACACGGATCAACGAAAACCCGCTGACCGGCGCGGCGAATGGCAATGGCACCGGGATCGGGCCGAATGTGGTGCGCGACCTGCCGCAGCGGGACACCACCCAGACGCGGATCGGCACCCGCACCAGCCTCGAGCGCGGGGCGCATCGCTTCGACGCCGGGCTGTCGCTGGCCAAGACCGAGGACGCCTTCACCTTTCCGATCGCCCATGGCGTGCGGGTGACAAAGGGCTGGGATGCCAACCTGATGGGCCGTTACGCCTATTCCCCCGAGGGCGCCGATCTGCCGCTGATCGAGGCGACGCTGAACCATGCCTTCGGGCAGGCGGACCGCGACTACTATTACAATGCCGCCGGGGCGCGGGGGGCGCAATTCGGGGAAAACCGGCTGAAAGCCAGCACCACCACCGCGCATCTGGGGGCGAACCTGCCGCTGGGCGGGGCCTTCCTGATCGCGCCCTCGCTTTCCTATACCCATGCGACGCGCGAAAACACCGAGCTTTGGGCGGCGCGGGCGGGCACGGCGGCCGATACCGGTCATGACCGAACCTATAGCGGCAGGAGCCCGGCTTTGGCGCTGCGCTGGACCCCGGCACAGGATCAGACCGCCTGGATCAGCCTTGCGAGAAGCTTCGACGCGCCGACCTCGGACGATCTTTTGTCGCCGGTGGGCGGCACGGTGAACAGCAACCCCACCGGGCTGCGGGCCACCGATGTTGCGGCGCAACGCGCACGGACGCTGGAAATCGGCTGGCGGGGCAGCCGCGGCGCGTTTGGCTGGGATGCGGTCGCCTATCATTCGCAGATCGAGAACGAGCTTTTGCAGCTCAACACCTCCTCGGGCGTGCCCTATGTCAGCAATGCCGACCGGACGGTGCATGACGGGCTGGAACTGGGGCTGACGGCGCGGTTCCGCCCCGATCTGCGCGGGCGGCTGGCCTGGACCTGGCAGGATTTCCATTTCGACGATGACGCGACGCGGGGCGACAACAGCTTGGCCGGAGCACCGCGCAATCTGATCAAGGCGCGGCTTGACTGGCAGGCGAGCGAGCGGCTGGCGCTGACCGGATCGGTCACCTGGCGCGACGAGATCTGGGTGGACAATGCCAATACCGCCAAGGCCGATGCGGTGACGCTGCTGGATCTGGGCGCAAGCTATGCGCTGAACGATCGGGTCACGCTGGTGGCCGACCTCACCAACCTCACCGACGAACATTACGCCGCCGCCATTGTCGCCGCCGATACCGCGCTGGCGAACGGCGCCTCCTATCTGCCGGGCGAGGGGCGGGCGGCCTATGTTGGCGTCAAGATGGCGTTCTGATCTTCCTCGAACCGCCCCGGTCGTGCAGGCCGGGGCAGAAAGCACGCCGATGCGCAAACCGACCTGTCTCGCCCTGCACGGGCTGTTTCTTCTGGCGCTTCTGGCTCTGGCCGGGGCCTTGGCGACCCTGCGCGGGGCGCTGTTTCCGTTCGACATCCGGGCGACGGCGCTGATGACCGTCTCGGGGCTGGCGGGTCTGGCGCAGGTCTGGGCGCCGGTCTGGCCGGTGCTTGTGGCGCTTGCGGCGGCGTTGCCCCGGATCGGACAGCGGCTGGCGGCATGGCCGGTGGCGCTTGGCGTGATGGTGCTGGCGCATCTGGCCCTTGGGCCGGGGCGGGGCCTTGCGCCTTTGGCCTTGCTTGGCGTGCCTGCGGTGGCGGGCCTTTACCTTGTGCCGGTGGGGCTTGCGCTGACGCTCGGCTCGGCCCTGCGCGAGGGGCTGAACGGGGCCCTGCGCCGGGCTTGACCGAAGTCAAAGCCCGACAAATAAACTCATCTATACCCGCCTGAACAGGAGGCCCCGATGACCCGTTTCGATCCCACCCGCCGCGCCGTGATGCTGGGCACTTTGGCCGCGCTTGCCAGCCCCGCCGTGCTGCGCGCCGCACCGCTGCTGCCCGATCTGACGATCTGGGGGCCGCCCGCCGGTCCCGCGATCATCGCCGCCCATGCGGTGGCCAAGGGTGCCCTGTCCGGTGTGGCGGGGCAGGTGACCTTCACCCCCTGGCGCGACCCCGACGAATTGCGCGCGGGGCTGACCTCGGGGCGGATGCAGGTGGTGATCGTGCCAAGCAATGCCGCGGCGAACCTTTACAACCGCGGTCTTGGGCTGCGCATGGTCAATGCGATGACGCTGGGGCTGAACTATCTGGTTGCCCGCGATCCGGGCCTTGACAGCGCGGCGAAACTGGCAGGGCGGCGGGTGGCGCTGCCGTTTCGCAACGACACGCCCGACATTCTGCTGCGCCGGGTTCTGGCCGAGGCGGGGGTGGAGGAAGGCGACCTGACCGTGGTGCCCGCCGCAACCCCGATCGAGGCGGTGCAGCTATTGCTCTCTGGCCGGGCCGAGGCCGCGATGCTGCCCGAACCCGCCACGACCCTGGCCGAGATGCGGGCGCTGCAAGCCGGGCAACAGCTGTTCCGCGTCCTTGATCTGCAGGCCGAATGGGGCAAGATCACCGGGCTTGGCCCGGCATTGCCGCAAGCGGGGCTTGCGGCAATGCCCGATTTCGACACCGCTCATCCCGGCGCCATCGAGGCGATCCATGCCGCGCTGGCCGCGACCCTGCCCGAGGTTCTGGCCGCGCCCGATCTGGCCGCCGCCTCGGCCAGCCCCGCGCTTGGCCTGCCCGCGCCGATCCTGGCGAAGTCGATCCCGCGTTCGGCGCTGACCGTCACCCCCGCGCGCCAGCTTCGCCCGGCGTTCGAGGCGATGTTCACCGCCGTGGCCGAGGTGGACCCGAAAGCCATCGGCGGCCATCTGCCCGATGACGGGTTTTACCGGCTGTGAGGTGGCTTGCGCACCGGCTCGGCCGGATCGGGCGGTTTTTGTGGGGTGGCTGGGCCGGTCTGGCCGGGCTTTGCCTTTTGGCGGCGCTCTGGCAGGCCGGGCACGAGGCCTGGGGCGAGATCGTTCTGCCCGCGCCGCTCGCCACCGTTCAGGCCGCCGCGGCGATCCTGCAAAGCCCTGAAAACTGGGCGATCTTCGCGCAGACCATGGGCCGGGCGCTGGCCGGTTTCGCGCTTTCAGCGCTGATCGGCGGCGCGGCGGGGCTGATTGCGGGCTATTCCCCGGCGGTGCTGCGGCTGGCGCGGCCGCTTTTGACGGTGATTCTTGGCGTGCCGCCGATTGCCTGGCTTGTCGTCGCGCTGATCTGGTTTGGCGCCTCGGACGGGATGGTGATCTTTACCATTCTGGTCGGTGTGGTGCCGCTGGTCTTTGCCGGCACCGCCGAGGGGGTCGCCGCCCGCGACCGGGGCCTTGACGCGATGGCGCAGGCCTTCGGCGCGGGGCCGGTGCGGCGGCTCGTGACGGTCGGGCTGCGGCAGATGCTGGCGCATCTTTTCCCGGCGCTGATGCTGGGGCTCGCCTCGGCGATCAAGGTGGCGGTGATGATCGAGGTTCTGGCCTCGGTCGGCGGCATTGGGGATGAGCTGGCCAAGGCCCGGCAATATCTGGATGTGACGCAGGCTTTGGCCTGGATCGGGCTGTCGGTCGCGGGGCTGATCGCGGTCGAATACGGTCTGGTGCATCCGGTCCGGGCGGAACTGGAACGCTGGCGCGAGGCGGCCCGGCCCTGGGGGGTGAAACGATGAGCGATCCGGTTCTGCGGCTTTCGGCCGTTGCGCATGTGTTTTTGGGCCGCGAGGTGGTCTCGAAGCTTGACCTTGCCATTGCCCGCTCCGAGGTGGTGGCGCTGGTCGGCCCCTCGGGTTGCGGCAAGTCCACGCTGGTGCATCTGGCGGCGGGGCTATTGGTGCCGCGGTCGGGGCGGATCACCCGCGCCTATGCGCGCCACGGCATGGTGTTTCAGGAGCCGCGCCTGATGCCCTGGGCCGATGCGCTGGAAAACATCGCCTTTGCGGCGCGGCTGGCGGGGCAGGGCAGGGCGCAGGCGCGCCAAGCGGCCCGGGCCGCCGCCGAGCGGGTGCATTTCGCCGCCGAGGATCTGGGCAAATTCCCGGTCGAACTCTCGGGCGGCATGCGCCAGCGCATCGCCATTGCCCGCGCGCTGGTGGCAAAGCCGGATTTCCTCTATTTCGACGAGCCCTTCACCGCGCTCGATGTGGCGCTGAAACGGCGGATGCAGGATCTGGTGATCGCCGCCAGCGCCGCGGCCAGCCTGGGGGCGCTGTTCGTGACGCATGATCTGGCCGAGGCCGCCCGGATCGCCCATCGCATCGCGGTGATGCATCCGACCGGGCAGGGCATCGCGGGGCTGCGCGCGGTGCCCGGCACCCCGGGCCACCGGACCGAGACCGAGATCTTCGATCTGACCCGGCATTGGCAGGCCGAGGATCCGCTGTTCCGCCATATCCACGACGTTGACGAAAGGCGCATCGCATGACCCCGCCGATCCCGAACCTGTCGGGCACCGGTTTCGTGCCGGTCGAGGTGATCAAGGCGCAGATGCGCCCGCCGCGGCATCGGGTGATCTCGGACGAGGGGTTTCGGCTGTTCTTTCCGCTGGCCGCGCTTCATGCCGCGCTATGGCCGTTCCTGTGGGTCGCGCTGCAGGACTATGCGCTGCTTGGTGCCACCGAGATCGCCCCCACGGTCTGGCACATGCACGAGATGCTGTTTGGCGCTTTCGGCGCGGCGCTGATCGGCTTTCTGACCACGGCCTGGCCGGAATGGACCGATACCGCGCCGCTGCGGGGCCGCGCGCTTTGGGGGCTCGCGGGGCTATGGGGCGGGGCGCGGATCATCGGCCTTTTGGGGCTGGATGCGCTGACGCCTTTCGCCGCGCTGTGCGATCTGGGCTGGATCGCGGCGCTTGTCGTTTACGGGCTGCGGCTGTCCTGGCGCCAGCGGAGCGACACGCTTTTGGCCTTTCTGGCGTGGCTTTCGGCTTTTGCGGCGTTCGAGGCCGTGACGCGGGCGCAGATGACGCTCGGCGACAGTTTCGCCGCCACCGAGGCGGTGAAGACTGCCGGGCTGGTGTTTCTGGGCCTGCTGGGGCTGGCGCTGTCGCGCATCACCGTGCCGGTGAGCAATCTGGTGCTGGACCCGAGCGGCGCCACCTCGCCCTATCGGCCCCATCCCGGGCGGCTCAATCTGGCCTCGGGGCTGGTGGCGCTGGTGATCGCCGCGCGGATCGCCGGGGCGAGCGAGGCGGTGACGGGCTGGCTCTTGATCGCGGCGGGGGCGGCTTTTCTGGACCGGCTGGCCGAGGGGTTCATCGGCCGCGCCGCCCTGCGCGCCGAGATCGTCGCGCTGATGCTGCCTTCGGCGCTGGCCGGGGCGGGGCTGATCTGGCTTGGGGCGGTGGGTCTGGGGGCGGATCTGAGCACGGCGGGCGGCTGGCATCTGGCGCTGATGGGCGGGCTTGGCCTTGCCGTGCTGGCGGTGATGTCGATTTCCGGACTGTTTCACACCGGCCACAGCCTGCCCTTGCCAGGCGCGGTGCGGGGGACGCTGACGCTGCTGCTCGCCTCGGTGGTGCTGCGCCTTGCGCCCGAGACTGACCTGCTCGATCCCTTCCACGCGCATCTTGCCGCCTCGGTGATCTGGGCGGCGGGTTTTGCGGTCTGGCTTTGGCGCTATCTGCCGCTGCTGGCCAACCCCGAAACGCTCGGCGATCACGACGGCTGCTGAGACCCGTGCATGTCGGGCCGGAGAATCCGCCCCGCGCCCGTTCCCCCGCAACATCGCAAACCCAGCCGCCATGGCGCGGTGCCCGAGGAGGGGCGGTGCGGGGCAGCCATCTGCACGGCAGCCTCGGCGCGCGGGACCTCTATATCGGTGTCAGCCGGATCACCCGGTCGCTGATCGCCGCCAGAAGAGCGTGGTCATGGCTGACGATCACCATCGCCATGCCGCTTTCGCGGCCGATCTCGACCATCAGCCGGATCGTCAGCGCCTGCGTCACCGGATCCAGCCGCGAAGTGGGCTCGTCGGCGAACAGGAACACGGGATCGAGCAGCAGCGCCCGCATCAGCGCGATGCGCTGCAACTCGCCGCCTGAAACGGCACCGGGCCTGCGGGCGAGCAACTCAGGCGACAGCTTCAGCCGATCCAGCAGCGGCGCCACCCGGCCCCGGTCGATCCGATGCCGCGCCAGCAGGTCGTCCAGCCCCTCGGCCAGCGTGATCCGCGCCGGAAAGGCGGCGGGCGGGTCCTGCCAGAGCTTCTGAAAGGCAAGTTTCGGCAGCGCCGGGTCCCGCCAAAGCCTGCCCTGATGCGGCAAAAGCCCCAACAGCGCATTGCCAAGGCTCGACTTGCCGCAGCCCGAGGGCCCCGCCACCGCCAGAATCTGCCCGGGCGAAAGGGTGAAATCGAGCGGCGCAAACAGGCTCCGGCCGTCGCGCGCCACCGTGAACCCCTCGGCCCGCAGCAGCGGCGCGGCTTCGGGCACGGGATCGGGGCGCGGCCAATGCGCCGGATCGGCGGCGATCAGCGCTTGCGTATAGGGATGCGCGGGCGCGGCCAGCACGCGTTCGGCCGGGCCGCGTTCGACCACCGTGCCGCCCTGCATCACCAGGATCTCGCCGCCCAGGCCCGCCGCAAGAGTCAGATCATGGGTGATCGTCAAAAGCCCGCCGCCGCCTTCAAGCCCGCGCCGCAACAGCGCCAGAACGTCATCGCGTCGGTCGCTGTCGAGCCCCTTGGTCGGCTCGTCGGCCACGGTGATCCGTGCCCCGCCCGCCCGCGCCGCCGCAAAGGCCAGCCGCTGCGCCATGCCGCCCGAAAGCTGCCAGGGGTATTTCCCCCCCGCCCCCTCAAGGCCCAGCTCGGCCAGATCGGCCTTGGCCCGCCGCCCCGGCCGGGGATCGGCGGCGACAAGGTCATGCACCTCGGCCAGCTGATAATGGCCGGTCATCAGGGGATCGAGCGCCAGCCAGGGCTCTTGCGGCAGAACCGCGATCTGCCGCCCCCAGAGCGCCCGACTGCCCTGCGGCCGGGCCGGGTCAAGCTCCGTCTCGCCCACCCGCAGCTGTCCGCCGGCCACCAGCCCGCGCGGCAGCGTGCCGAGCAGCGCCTGCGCCAGCAGGCTCTTGCCCGAGCCGCTTTCGCCCAGCACCGTCACCGCCCGCCCCGCGGGCAGCGTCAGCGACACCGGGTCCAGCAGCCGCTCGGCCCCGGCCATGACTTTGATGTCTTTTGCCTGCAACAGGGTCATTCGCGGCCTCCGGCAATCAGGTTGAGGGACAAAAGCAGCGCGAAACAGGCCGCGACGGGCTGCAACAGCGCAAAGGGCGCCTCGCGCCAGCTGGGCAGCAGCTCGACCATCATCAGGCCAAGTTCCGGCGTCGGCGCGCGCATGCCGACGCTGACAAAGCCCAGCGCGGCGATGGCGGCAACGGCATTGGCCACGCCAAAGGCCGCGGTGGTGCGCAGCATCGGGCCGATCTCGGGCCAGAGGATGCGGCGAAACACCCAGACCGGGCCGAAGCCCTGCAGCGTCGCCGCCTCGACCGCGGGGCTGGCAAGCGTGCTGCGCGCGACGGACCGGGTCAGGCGGAAGAACTCGATCCATTGCACCGCGGCCAGCCCCGCCCAGAAGGCCAGCGGCGTCGAGGGCAGGATCACCCCCATCATCAGCACCATCAGCAAAGCGGGCAAGGCCAGCACGCTGTCGGCCAGAAGCGACAGGCCGCGGTCGATCCAGCCGCCGCGCCAGCTGGCCAGCGCGCCAAGCGCGATGCCGATTGCTGCAGCCGTGGCGGTGGCGGTGAAGGCGATCGTCAGCGACAGCCGCAGCGCCTGCGACAGCCGCGCGAACATCGAGCGCCCCAGATGATCATAGCCGAACCAGGCCAGCGCATCGGGCCCGGCCAGGGCCCGCAAGAGCGTCTGTTTGAACGGCCCCAAAGGCGCGATCAGCGGCCCGATCAACGCAAGGGCCACCAAGGTGCCCAGGATGCCGAAACCAAGATGTCTTGCCCTCATGCGCGGACCTCCCGCGGGTCGATGCGGCGCAGGGCCAGATCAATCAGCGTGTTGAGAAGAACGAAGGACAGCCCCATCACCAGCGCCGTTCCCTGCACCATCGGCACGTCGCGGTGAAACACCGCATGGATCAGCGCATGACCGATGCCGGGCCAGCCGAAGATGGTTTCCACCACCACCACCCCCTCGGCCAGCAGCACGAATTGCAGGCCCAGATAGGTCAGCAGCGGCGCGGCGATGTTGCGCAGCCCGTGACGGGTCAGCACCTGCCCCTCGCTCAGCCCCTTGGTGCGGGCAAAGGCATGGGCGGGGCTTGCGGCAAAGGCCGCCATCGCATCGCGGGCAATCCGCGCCGAGGCGGCAGCAAGGCCAAGCGCCAGCGTCGTCGCGGGCAGGACCAGATGGCTGACCTGCCCGTGCCCCGCGGCGGGCAGAAGCCGCAGCTGCACCGCAAGGACCACGATCAGCACCAGCCCCAGCAGGAATTGCGGCACCGCCCGCAGCGCCGCGGCGGCCACCAGCAGCGCGCGATCAAACCGCCCCCCGGCGCGCAGCCCGGCGTAAATGCCCAGTGGCGGCCCGATCAGCAGCGACAGCCCCAGCGCCACCGCCGCCAGCTGCAGGCTGGCGCCCAGCTGATGCGCGATCTCCTGCCAGACCGGCAGGCCCGAAACCATCGACCGGCCCAGATCGAGCCGCGCCAGATCGGCCATCCACTGGGCGAACAGCACCAGCGGTCCGGCGCCCAGGTTCAGCTCGGCCCGCACCGCCTCGGCCAGATCGGCCGAGGCGAGGTCATAGCCATAGCGCGCGGCGGCGATGCGGAAGGCCATGTCCCCGGGCATCGCCTGCATCATCAGAAACGACATCACGCCGACGACAAAAGCGACGCCCGCCGCCTGCAACAGGCGGAAGGCAAGGGTCCGAAGCGCGAAGGTCACTGCACGATCTCCGCCGATTTCAGCCCGAAGGTCCGTTCATAGGGGTCGATCACGATCCCCTTGACGGAAGTCGAGACCGCCGCCGTCTGCTGATACCAGGCGATCGGCAGCACCGGCAGATCGGCCTGCAAGGTTGCGGAAAGGGCGGCTTTTTCGGCAGCCGTGCCGCCCTCGGCTGCGATCTTGCGCACGGAGGCGGTGAAATCGGGATTGTCCCAACCCATCGCCCCCCAATCGCCCGTGGGCGCGTAATCCTGCATCAGCGTGCCGATCGGATCGGGGACCAGCGCAAAATTGCGGGCAAAGAGCGCCATCTGCAGCGTTCCGGCCGCATGTTTTGCCGGGATTTCCGAGGAGTTGGTCGAATTGATCGTCACCGCGATGCCGACCTCGCGCAGCATCTGCTCCAGCACCGCCGCCGTCAGCGGCAGTTCCGGCCGGTCGGGATAGGTCAGCAGCTCGACCGCAAAGGGCTGGCCGTCGTGCTGCAAGATGCCATCGGGACCGGGCAGCCACCCCGCCGCGGCAAAGGCGGCCTTGGCGGCCTCGGGGTCATAGGCCAGCGGCGCCAGCGCCGGATCGTGCCAGGCGCCCATCGCGGGGGGAAACATCTGCGTCGCCGCCGCCGGATAGCGCAACACCGCCTGCGCCAGCCCCGCCCGGTCAATCGCCAGCGACAGCGCCCGGCGCTCCTCGACCGTGTCGAAGAAGGGCGAGGCGAGGTTCAGCTTCAACAGCAGCACCCGCGGCAGCGAGACGGAATGGACGGTGACGGTCTTGACCTCGGCCAGCCGGGTGACCGAGGCGGGATCAAGGTTCACCACCAGCCCCGCATCCCCCGATTCCGCCATCAAGGCCCGGGTCTCGGCCCGGCTGACGCCCGCGTAATGGATCGCGTCAAGCTTCGCTCGTCCGCCCCAGTAGCCGTCAAAGCGCACCGCTTCCAGCCGCAGCGGCGGTTCCAGCACCGTCACCCGGAAGGCGCCGGTGCCGATCAGCGCCGTCACCGTGCCGTCGGCGGCATAGGCCGCAGGCGCCAGAATCCCGGTGCGATATTCGGCCAAAAACGCGGGCAAGGCGGCAAAGGGGGCCGAAAGCGTGATCACCACCTCCTCGCCCTCGGCGGCGATGGCGGCCACGGGCGCTTTGGCCAGGATGCCTTCCTTTTTCCATGACCAGTTCAGCGCCAGAGCGGCGGCCTCGGGCGTCAGCGGGCTGCCGTCATGGAACCGCACGCCGGGGCGGATGTGAAACCGCCAGGCCAGCCCGTCCTCCGACACCGACCAGCGATCCGAGAGACCGGGCAGAAGCGCCCCGGTGGCATCGCTGTTCACCAGCGTTTCCATCACATCCATCTTCAGGAAGATATCGCCCGAGAGCAGCGGATCGGCCGCCTTGATCTCGAAAGGCGCGGCGATGGCAAGTGTCGCGGGATCGGCCAGAACCGGCAGCGCGGGCAAGGCCGCGATCAACGCGGCAAGCGAAAGGCGGGAAAGCATGGGCAGTCTCCAGTTTGAAATGTTATTACGTATTATTTCCATCCTCCGCGCGCGGCAAGGGCAGCCTGGCCCGGCACGCGGCGGCGAAGGGGAACGGACCGAAGGACCGGGCGCGGATCAGCGCGGAGGTGCCTGCGGCACAAGCCGCCCCCCGGCCAGATGCAGGTCGCGCTGCACCAGACGGGCGCGAAAGGCGGGATCGTGGCTGACCAGCAGGATCGCCTGCGGCAGCGCCTGCAGGATGGCCAAAAGCCGCGCCTCGTTGTCGGGATCAAGCGCATTCGTCGGCTCGTCAAGCAGCAGCACCTCGGGGCGCATCACCAGCACGGTGGCCAGCGTCACCAGCCGCTTTTCGCCCCCCGACAGATGATGCGTGACCCGGTTGCGCAGCGCCGTCAGCGCCAGCTGCTCCAGCACCGCATCGACCCGCCGCAACGCCTCGGTCCGTGACAGGCCCAGATTGAGCGGGCCAAAGGCGATATCCTCGGCGACGGTGGGGCAAAACAGCTGATCGTCGGGGTCCTGAAACACCAGCCCGATGCGACGGCGGATCTGCTGGAAATCGGCCTCGCGTTCGCAGGGACGGCCAAAGGCGCGGATGGTGCCGCGGGCAGGCCGGATCAGCCCCAGCGCGATGCGCAAAAGCGTCGATTTGCCGGTGCCATTCGCCCCGACCAGCGCGACGCGTTCGCCCGGGCCCAGCGTCAGGCTGGCACCGTTCAAAACCGGCGCCTGACCGGGATAGCCGAAATGGATGTCGTCAAGCTCAAGCAGCGCGGACAAGGGCGACCTCCATGGCGATCAGAAGCCCCAGCGCAAGGGCAAACAGCACCCCGAACAGCCGGTCCCCGGCGCCGAAGGCAAGATCGTCCAGCAGCGGGATCTGACCGGTGAAGCCCCGGCATTTCATCGCCTGCAAGATCCGTTCCGACCGTTCAAGCGCCCGCACCAGCATCATGCCGACCAGCTGGCCAAGGCTGACCCATGTGTGCCGGTTGGAGCCCGGGCGAAAGGCCCGCGCCCGCATCGCCTGCCGCGCGCGGTCATATTCGGCGCGCAAGACCTCGATGTAGCGCACGGTGAACAGCAGCAGATGCACCAGCCGCAGGGGCAGGCGCAGCCGTGCGAGCGCATGGCCAAGCCGCACCGGATCAAGCGTGCCCACCAGAACCATGAGCATCAGGATCACCGCATTGGCCGTCAGCGCGATTTCGGCGACCAGGCGCAGCCCCTCGGCCGTGGCCACAAAGCCCCCCGGCAGCGTCAGCGCGGGCGTGCCGGGCGTGGTGAAGGGCAGGATCAGCAGCATGAAGACGATGAACCCGTCCATCATCACCATGCGCCGCAACGTCGGGCCCGGCGGCAGGCCCGAAAGCGCCAGCGCCATCAGCGCCACCAGCAGCGCCAGCGCCAGCGCGGGCAGGCTTGAAAGCCCGGTCACCACCACGGCAAAGGCGGCGGCGGCCAGCACCCGCCCGCGCGGATCAAGCCCGTGGATCGGCGCGAGCCCGCCGGTCGCGCCGCCCGGATGCGGTGGTGCGAGGCTCAACAGATGGGCCATGCTCAGCCTGCCATCAGCCGCCGCCGCGCGGCCAGATAAAAGCCCAGCCCGAACAGCCCGGCGATATAGCCGATTCCGCCAAGAATCGTCTGCAGGTCGTTCTTCTCCTTGTAGGCGGCAATTTCCTGCCGCAACGGGCGGATCTCGTCGCGCATCAGGGCGGCGATCTGCTCGGCGTCGATCGACGCGGCCTGCGGCGCTGCCGCACTGGCACCGGAAGCCGCCGCGGGCGCGGCGGAGGAGACCGCCTTGCCCAGAATCGCCGCGACCTCGGCGGCAGGCAGGGTCACCTCGGCCACATGGCCCGCGCCCAGATCGGCGCGAAACAGGTGATCGACCGGCTCGGCGGGGGTGAAGGTGAAGCCGCCCGCGTCATCCGTCACCGTCTCGCCCAGCACCCGGCCCGCGGGATCGGTGACGCTGACCGTCGTGTTCACCGCCATGTCGCCATTGGAAAAGCCGATCTCGCCCTCGATCCTGGCGCCCGCAGGATAGACCGAGGCGATGACCTTGTGCGCAAGTGCGGGCAGTGGGGCCAGCGTCAGACACAGCGCCAGCGCGGCAAGCAGGGAAGGGGATTTCATCGGGTCGTCTCCATCGCATGGAACAGCTCGGGTTTGACGCGCAGCGCCAGAGAGACGGCGGCGGCGGTCAGCACCGCCTCGACCGCCATCACCGGGATATGGGCAAGGAACACCAGCTTCGCGGCAGGCAGGAATTGATCGCCGCTCAGCGCCAGACAGACCGCGACGCACAGCGTGGTCAGCGCGATCGCCAGCGCGCCGCCGACCCCGCCCCAGACTGCCGCATGGGCGACACCGCGGCGAATAAGCGGGCCAAGCGCCAGCCCCACGATCGCCGCGGGCATCGCGATGTTGAAGGTGTTGACCCCCAGCACCGTCACCCCGCCGAAACCGAAGAAGACCGCCTGCAGCAACAGCCCGACGAACAGCGCCGGAAAGGCCGCCCAGCCCAGCACCAGCCCCGCCATGCCATTGAGGATCAGATGCACCGAAGACGGCCCGATCGGCACATGCACCAGCGAGGCGACGAAGAACGCCGCCGACAGCACCCCGGCGGCCGGGATGCGCTCCATCGTCATCGCGCGCAGGCCAAGGGCGATGCCCCCGGCAGCCGCCACCGCCCCGCCAATCACCACCGGATTGGCCAGGGCTCCGTCGACGATATGCATGTCACTTCACATCCCAGGCGCGGACCCAGATCACGGCATCCTGGCTCAGCTCCTTGCCCGCATGCTCTTTCGCGGGGCCGGTGCCGAGCGCCGCAAAGCCCCACCAGCCCGCTTTCGGCACGCCGAAGGTGAAATGGCCGTTCGCATCCGAAATCGCCACGACCGCGCCGCCCGGCATCGGCCCGGCGCTGGGCGCCTTGGGCGCATTCGTGGCCAGATCGGGTTCGGCCGCCATGTATTCGATCTCGATTTCGGCGCCCGCGACCGGCTTGCCCTCGGCCAGCACCTGCCCGGTAAAGGTCGATCCGGCCAGGATGTTGTAGGGCTTGTTCAGGGGCACGATCTCGGTCGCGAGCCCCTGCGGTTCCATCCAGTCGGTGGGCAGTTCGGCATGGTTCAGATAGACCTTGGTCAACTGCTGGATGAAGATGTCCTCGCTGGGCTCCAGATAGGGCGCGGGCTCGACGACAAGGACGTAATCCCCCGCCTTCGTCACCGGAACGCTGGCGGCATAGGCCGCGGCGGCATTGTCCTTGCCCTGAAAGGTGATCGGTTCAAGCCGGTCGATCAGGTCGATTTTCTTGCCCTTGTTGAGCGCGTAGAACGCCTGCGGCGCGCCCATGTCCATCGCATGGCCATTCTCGAACGGATGCCAGAAGATCAGCCGCAAGGGCACGTCACCGGGGCCCTCGATGATCGGATTTTCGGTGTAGATCAGCTGGAAATGCGCCTCGGCCGCAGTCGGCAGAAGCAGGGCGGCCGTGGCGGCCAGGGCTTTCATCGGGATCATGGGTCGTTCCTCTCCTGGTCCGTCCGAAGACGGCAACGTGAAAGGACGGACGGGATGAGGCACGCGGCAGACCACAGGCCTGCCCCGAGCCAGACGCACACCCCGGCGTCCGGACTGGCGCCCGGATTGCTCCGGCGCGCATCACAGGCAGGTCTCCTGGCTCGCGGGTCTTCGCTTTGCCGGCCTTCCCGGACCGGTTCGGTCCAGTGGCATCTTCGGCATCGCTCTCCGCTCACAGTTGCGGGGGCAGCCACGGATTTGGCGC
Source organism: Rhodobacter capsulatus (assembly GCF_052363185.1). Lineage (GTDB taxonomy): Bacteria > Pseudomonadota > Alphaproteobacteria > Rhodobacterales > Rhodobacteraceae > Rhodobacter > Rhodobacter capsulatus_E. The sequence goes on from NZ_CP198955.1 coordinate 1,304,258, forward strand.
CTGATGGCTACACCGCACCGTATTCCCTCTTTCCCCCCCTCATGCTTGCGCATGCCATGGGGGACCGATGACCCCCCTGATGGGCCACAGCCGGGCGGGAATGTCAACCACCCCCGTCGCGGCGTTTTCGACCGCGCCGCGCCATCGCATCAAAGCCGCATCATGACGCTTGACGCGGGAAAGTATTTTTATCAAGTATAAGATACCCAGCCAGGCGCGCGGCATTCCCCTTTCCTTGCAAGAGGTCCGCCCATGTCCGCGTCGGATGGCTGCCCGTCCCATCGTTCCGCTTTTGCCAAGGCCCCGGCCGCAGACAGCCTGCCCGGGCAGATCCTGCACATCCTGCGGCTGCAGATCCAGAGCCAGATCCAGCCCGGACGGCAGGGCTGGCAGCGCGGGCTTGGCCTGGCCACGCAGGTCTGGGGCCCGGTCGAGGGGCCGCAGGTCTTTGCCGCCGTGGCGGCGATGCTGGACGAAATGGGCCGCGCCCGCCGCTCCACCTTTCGCTTTTCCAACCCCGATTGCGCAGGCTGCGCCGCCACGATGACGGCGCATGAAGCGCTTTTCCTGCAATGCTTTACCTTCCTCCGCCAGGCCGCGCGCGACAAGGCGGAGCGCTCTGCCTTCCTGTTGTGCGAAGCCAACCCCTGTCCGGGCTTTCTGGCGGCGACCGAGCGGCTGGCGAGGGGTCTTCCCTCCTCTTTGCCGGTGTCGCTCTGACCGCCGTCCCGGACCGGCATCCCCGAGGGCCTTCCCGCCCTCGGGGACCTGCCATCGGCGTGGGGTGGGCGGATCGGCACGACCCGACGCCCCGCGATATCCCTCGTTTGTCGGCAAAATATTCCACACTTGCAGCGACCGTGCCGTGATCCGGAGGCCCGGGAAAAACCGCGCGGACTGACCATGCCGCGGATCGCGAGTGCTGGCTGACGCCTCAGATCGCGGCGGCGACGATGCGGGTGATGAAGGTGTTCAGCACCGCCTTGCTCATCGCCACACTCATCGCCTGCTTGAACTCGGGCGAGAGTTTGGCGCCCAGGATCGGCGCAGTCGTGCGGTTCGCGGCGGGCTGCGCCGTCGGGCGGGTCAGCGCGGCTTTCGGGCAATGGGCGCAGATATGGTCCAGGATCGCCCCCACCTCGCCGCGCTCGACATGGTAATGCACGATCACCGAGGCCGCGCCGCGGTTCACCTCGACCGCCAGAACCCCTTCGAGCGCCCCCACCTTTTCATGAAGCCTCTGCGCCAGATCGGCATCGCGGCGCAGCGCCTCGATCTTGAAGCGGGCGCGGCCGGGAATGTGATGCACGCAGCAGACCATGGGAGACTCCGTTCCTGACCCGTGCAGGATGCAGAGCATAAGTAATTCTGTCAAGAATTATCCCGAAGGATGTCGGCCCGGCTGTGCGGAAAGCCCGCCTGCGCCAGCGCATGCAGCAAAAGCGCAAAGGTCGAGCCGTTGTGCATCAAGGAGGCCGCGACCGGCGACAGCCGCCCCGAGGAGGCCGCAACAAAAAGCCCGGTGTTGATCGCCAAGGCCAGCGTGGTGTTGGTGCGGATGATCGCCATTGCCCGGTCGCAGGTCTCGCGCGCGTCGGCCACGGCGCCGATCCGATCTTCCGACAGGGTGATGTCGGCCGCCGCCCGGGCGATGTCGGCGCCCTGCGCCATCGCGATGCCGACCCCGGCCGAAGCCAGCGCCGGGGCATCGTTGATGCCGTCGCCGACAAAGGCGATGCGCCGCCCCTCGGCCCGCAGCCGCGACAGGATTGCGGCCTTGTCCTCGGGGCGCAATTCGGCATGGACCGCGTCAAAACCCAGCTCGCGCCCCAGCGCCTCGGCCCGCGCACGGCGATCGCCGGTCAGCATGACAAGGTGCTTCACCCCGGCGCGGCGCAGCCTCTGGGCGGTGCCGCGCGCATCCGCCCGCAGACTGTCGCGCAGCCCGAACAGTGCCGCCGGACGCCCGGCCATCGCCATGTAAAGCGTCATCTTTCCGGCCTCGGCCAAGGTCTCGATCTGCGTCGTATGGGGGGCGAAATCGACCCCCTCGCGGGCCATGAAATGCCGCGCGCCCAGCAGCACCTCGGCCCCGCCAAGGCTGGCCCGCAGTCCGCGCCCGACCTCGACCGTCACATCGCCGGAAAGATCCGCCACCAGCCCCCGCGACTGTGCCGCGCAGCGGATCGCCCGCGCGATCGGATGCTGCGCCGCCCCTTCCAGCGCCGCCGCAAGGCCCAGAACCTCGGCCTCGGTCTGCCCGTCAAGCGGCAGCACATCGCACAGATCAAGCCGCCCCTCGGTCAGCGTGCCGGTCTTGTCGAAAACGAACGTATCGGCGGCCGAGAGCTTCTCGATCGAGGGACCGCCCTTGATCAGGATCCCCCGCGCCACCGCCGCCGACATCGTCGCGCGCACCGCGACCGGGGCGGAGAGCTTGATCGGACAGGCATAGTCGACCAGAAACACCGAAGAGAGCCTGCGCAGATCGCGCGTCACGGCCAGCGTCGCCGCCCCCAGACCCAGCGTCATCCAGACCTGCCGGTTCGCCTGCGCGCTGGCCAGTTTCTCGGTCTCGGACCGTTCCGCAAGCGCGCCACGGATCAGCGCCGCAATCCGCGCCGTCGTCGTTTCCGCCCCCACCTGCTCGGCGCGGATGCGCAAGAGCCCGCTTTCCAGCGTCGATCCCGCAATCGCCTGCGCGCCCGGCTCTTTCGTCACGGCCAGACTTTCGCCGGTGATCGAGGCCTCGTTCACCTGCGCCGCGCCCGCGATCACCAGGCCATCGACCGGCACCGCCTCGCCGGTCTGCACCAGCACGATATCGCCCTGCGCCACCTGCTCGAAGGGCAGATCCAGCACCGCCCCCGCGCGCTCGACCCGCGCGGTCGCGGGGTTGGGCATCAACAGCCCCTGCAGCAGCGCGCCGGATTGCCGCATCGTGGTCTCTTCCAGATATTCGCCCGCCTCCATCATCATGTCGGTGGTCAGCGCGGTGCCGAAACTGCCCCGGGCAACGCCCAGAGAGACCGCCAGCGCATCCAGCACCTCGACCGAGACGCCCTTGCTGACAAGCGCATCGAGCCCGCCCAGAACGCGCGGCGCGATCGCCCAAAGCACCAGCGCCCGGCCGATCGGCTGCGGCAGCACCGGCAGCGCCGCCAGAAGCGCAAGACGGCCAAGGATCGGCGCGGCCGAAGTCGCCCCGGGGGCAGGGCCCGGCGCAGGGCGGCGCAGCTGATCCGGGTTCAGGCGGCCGATCCGGTCGAGCAGCCGCGCCCGCGTCGCCGCCGTGCCGTCATGGGTCACGATCACGCTGGCCGCCGCCGGGTTGAGCCGCACCGAACGGACGCCGCGGATCTGCCGCAGGGTCCGGGCAAGGGCGTCGCTGTCCAGATCGGGCCGGGCAAGCCACGGCAGTTTCAGCCGCAGCCGCCCGTGCGCTTCATGGGCGATCCGCAGCAGAGATGTCCCGGCGGGCGGGCCACCGGTCAGGGAAAGATCAAGACGCATCCGGCCACCTGCCCTTCGGCGTTACTTCTGCTGCTGCGCGCGCACCTCGGATTCGGCATCGCGGAAGCGTTCCTTCGCCTCCTCGAGCCCACCCTGCAGGCCGAGCCAAATTTGGGCAAGGCCCCCCATCAGCTTGCGCTGCGCCGCCTCGTTGGTCAGGACGTAAGTCACCAGCCCGCCCACGACCGCCCCGGTCAGAAAGCGCGGGTTCGAAAGCAGCCCGGGCTGACCCGTGTCCTCGGAGGGCGCGGGGGTTTGCGCATTGGTGTCGGTCATTGCACGCCCCCGGTTTCTTCTGGCGCGTCTTCGGCGGCAGTTTCGGGCGCAGGCGCGGGTTTGCGACTGGAATTGGCGAAATAGATCACCCCCGCCGCCAGCGCGACAAGCCCCAGCATCGGCGCATTGCGCGCCAGATGCGTGGCAAGCGTGGCCACCGCGCCCGCCCCCGCGCCGATCGCGGCGCTGTTGGCGGTGGCGCGCATCGCCGCATCGGTCGTGGTCTGGCCGTTGCGGACCCGGATCCCCTCGTTGATCGCGGTCCAGGCGCCGGTGATCGCGGCGCCATTCACCCCGGCCCGCAGGATCTGCGTGCTCGAGGGCATCAGCGGCGCGGCTTTCGGTTGCGAAGACATCTCAGCTCTCCTCTGTGGTGGGGGCGGGTTTCGCCGCGGCGGGCGGGGTGCCCATGCCATTCATGCCGAACCCCTGCGCGGCAAAGCCCGCAAACATCGCCTTGAGCGCGGGCAGATTGGCCAGCGCCAACGCGACGGCCGAGCCCGCCACCGCGCCTTTCCAGAAATCGCGGTCGCGCAGATTGAACAGCACCCCCAGCGTCTCGGCCGAGACATCGCCGCGGGCGAGACGGTCAAACGCCTGCATCAGATCGCGGTTGTCGGGCTGTTGCGGGCCCTGACCCGGCCCGAATCCCGCCCCGAACCCAGGCCCGGCCCCGGATTGCGGGCCGTTTTGCGCCCCGCCCTGAAACCCAGGTCCCGGACCCGCCTGCGGCCCCCAGCCTGGGGCACAGCCCGCGACCCAGGGTGGTTCCGGCCCGAAATAATACCACCCCACCGGCGGCGCGGCGCCCGGTCCCGGCCCGCCTCCGCGGCGGTCGTCATTGTCGTCGTCGTGCTTGCTCATCGTCTCGCTGTCCCGTCTCGCTTGCATCAGTTCAGCGTGAAGTTGACTATCTCGACATGACATGGGTCAAGGATAAATGTTGAGTGTTTTACTAAGGTCGCAAAAATGCCGCAGCCCTTCGTCTGAGAGAGGTTCCGATGCCCGATGACACCCGCCCCGATCCCCGATTTGGCGCCACAGCGCCGCTGCTGCCGCTTGCCCTTGCCGCACCCGGCACGCTGTTTCAGGTGGCGCGGTTGGCAGGCTGCGCCGATTTTCAGCATCGGATGGTGGCCATGGGGCTGGGACCGGGGCGCAGGCTGCAGGTGACGCAGAACGGCGGCGGGCAGATAGTCCTTGCCTTGGGCGAAACCCGCATCGCGCTGGGGCGCGGCATGGCGCAAAAGATCCTTGTGCAGCCCGTCGCCACGCCCGCCTGACCGGCGTCGCCATCTCGACTCCGACATTGTTGAGTAATTCACTTTTCTTTTGTTGGATTCCTGACAATTTTGCCCAACAATGGGTTTCAAAACCGCGCGCAAAGCCTGGCACGAAGCTTGCGAAGCAACTGCGGGGGCATCAGGCCCGTCAGCCAAAAGGGGACATCATGGCGAAGATCGGACTCTTCTTCGGATCGGACACCGGAACCACGCGCAAGATTGCCAAGCAGATCAAGGACATGTTCGACGATGAGGTGATGGCCAAGCCGCTCAACGTCAACCGCGCTGATGTGGCCGATTTCATGGCCTATGACTTTCTGATCCTTGGCTCGCCGACGCTGGGCGACGGGCAGTTGCCGGGGCTGAGCGCCAATGCCGCCTCGGAAAGCTGGGAGGAATTCCTGCCCAGGATCGCCGATCAGGATTTCAGCGGCAAGACGATCGCGCTGTTCGGGCTGGGCGATCAGGTCACCTATCCGCTGGAATTCGTCAATGCCTTGTTCTTCCTGCATGAATTCTTCTCGGATCGGGGGGCGAAGCTGGTCGGGCGCTGGCCTGCCGCTGGGTATGGGTTCGAAGATTCGCTGGCCGTGGTGGAGGGCGAATTCCTGGGCCTTGCCCTGGATCAGGACAATCAGGCGGCGCTGACGCCCGAGCGGCTCAAGGGCTGGCTGTCGCTGATCGCGGCCGATTTCGGCCTTGTCCTGCCTGCATGATCGCTTGCCCCGGAAAGGCGCCCCTCCCATGAAAGACCTACCCCTGTCGCCCGCGACCGATGCCAGCGCCGCCCCGGCCGCGCCCTGGCAAGAGGATGTTCTGGCCGCGCTGCGGTTGATGATCGACAGTTACCGCGCGCCGGAACGCGACGGCTGGTGTCTTGCGCTCGACCGGGCGCAGGCGCGCTGGGGCGAGACGCGGGGGGCGATCGTCTTTGCCGATCTGGCGCAGGTTCTGTCGCGGCTGCGTGTGGCGCGGCATTCGCCCTTCGGCTTTGGGCGGGTGGACGGATCGCACCCCCGTCCGACCCGGCACGAGGCGCTGTTTTTGCAGGTGGTGCGGCTGAGCCATGCCGGGCACGCGGCGCAGGCCGAGGCGGTGGCCACGCTGCTGTGCGAGGGCAACGAGGTCACCGCTTACCTCAATGCGGTGCGCCGTCTGGTGGCCCATCTCGACTGAGCGGCAAGGCGGAATGCGGGGCCGGAATGCAGAAAGGGCAGCGCGCTGCGCTGCCCTTTTGACGTGGTCCCGATCAAAGCTGGCTGGGGTGCTTTGTGGCTTGCCGTGGTGGCTGGCGGAAAGCGGACCTGGCTTGCGAAATCGGATCAGGCGTTTTCTTCTTCGAAGTGCCCGCACCAGTCGGATTCCTTCACCACCGGCCACAGGCCGCGGGCGTCGGGGGCAATCTGGGTGACGGGCGGGTTGAAGCGGCACAGACCGGCATCGGCCAGTTCTTTTTCACCGTTCGCGACATGATCTTCGAAGAAAGCGCATTTGGCGCAAGTGGCAGACATGACATGTCTCCTCTGTTCAAACCGGGCGTCGCCCAACCGCGTCGCCTAGCTTTTGATAGACCCGGCGATCGCAAAAATCAAGTGAAACTTCAATGAAATCAAATACTTGATCGTTTTCATGCGGATTGACTGGGCAAGGGTTTTGCTCGGGTTTCCGTCCCGGTGACGCCGTGCCGCAACCTCCTGATCGAACTGTCGCTTTTCTTCGCCCTCGAATTCCGATAGAAACACTCGACAGTTTTCAGGGGCGGTTTGACCCCCGATCGGCAGGCCCCAACGGCGGTTTCGTCCCCGCAAGGCCCCCTGCGATCCCGAGCGGTGCGCCTCCCCGGCGCGCAAGGAGAATCGCACATGTGCAATGACGAGGGACGGCCGAAACTTGCGCTTGGAAGCGGTGTCGGCAGCGATTTCGGCGGGCAGGGCCCGGACGCGGCGCAAGGCCCCGACATCGCGCCGCCGTTGCACGACGCGCGGGCGCTGACCGAGGGGGGAAGCCTTGTGCAGATCGTGCTGGACGGCGTCACCTATACCCTGCGCATCACCCGCAACGGCAAGCTGATCCTGACGAAGTGATCCGGCCCCCGGGGACTATCGGCCTTCTGCGGGTGTCAGGACCGGCTCAGCCGGTCTTGCGCCGCAACGCACGGACCAGAACCGCCGCGGCCGCAAGGCCGATCGCCCCGACCAGCGGGCTGGCTCCCGAAGCGGGGCTTGCGGCAGGGTGGGGCGCCGGCCCCGATCCGGCCCCCGATCCGGCCCGTGCCAGACAGGCCCGGAACGCGGGCAGGTGATTGAGCGCCGAGGCCGCACGCAGCCGGGCAAAGACCAGCAGCGTGGCCGGATCGCTGACGCTGCGGCTGAGCCGGTCATACATCGCGGCATTGGCGATTTCGGCGGCGACTCCGCCTTCACAGGCCGCGATCAGGCTTTCGGGGGCCGCAATCCGACCGGCGAACCGATCTGGCGGCACCGCAAATCCGTGCTGGCTCAACAGCCCCTCCAGCGCCGCCACATGCCGTCCCTCGGCCCAGACGATGTTGGCAAAGGGCTGCACCGGGCCGAACCGCGCCAGAACCGCCGCATAGATGGCCCGGGCCCGGTATTCATCCTCGATCGCCTCGATCAGCGCCGCCCGCAGTGCCCCGGCCTGTGTCATCGCCTGTCTCCGACTGTTGCCACGCGCTCAGGATACAGATTTGCGCGTAACAGCCGACTTTTTTTGTCGGGTTGCGCAACATGTCGCAGCCGCCCGCGCCGCACAAGTTTTGTTTCGCAAATCACAACCCGGCGCGGTTGAGCGCGGGGAGACACAATCCTAATAAAAACACTCGGAATAATCGGAGGCGGATCGTGGCAGCGACGGGAACGGACGAGGCGGGGGTCAAGCTCTGGCCGGTGGCGGGGCGCTTGATCGGGTTGATGCGTCGCCACCGCGGAGTGCTGGCGCTTTCGGTGGCCTGCGGCACGCTGGCGGCCTTGTTTTCGCTCAGCCCCTATCTGGCGACGGCGGCGGTGCTGATAGCCTTTTTCGCGCCGCAGGTGGATTGGGGCTTCGTGGCCTTGGCGGGGCTGGCGGGGCTTGCCGGGCTGGTGGCGGAAAAGGCGCTTTTTGGCCTTTCCACCTACCTGTCGCATCGCATCGCCTTTGCGACGCAGCGCGAATTGCGTTTCGAGCTGGCGCAAAAGCTGGCCCGGGTGCCGCTTGGCTTCACCGATGAACGCTCCAAGGGCGAGATCCGCAACACGATGGTCGACGAGATCGAGGTGCTCGAAGACGGCATGGCGCATCTGGTGCCCGAGGTCAGCGCGGCGGTGATCGCGCCCTTGCTGACGCTGGGGCTGATGCTGGCGATCGACTGGCGGCTGGCCCTGCTGATGATCGCGCCGATGCTGGTCGGGCTCTGGATGATGGGCCGGATGATGAAGGATGCCGAGGGGCCGACGCGCGATTATCTGGAGATTCAGTCGCGCATGGCCACGGTGGCGGCGGAAATGGCCGATGGCATCGCCACCGTGCGCGCCTTCAACCAGGATGCGCAGGCCAGCCGCCGCGCCGGGGCGGTCTTTGCCGAGATGCGGCAGATGTCCGATGCCTGGCTGGATCGCGCGATCATCCCGGGCACGGCGGCGCAGGTGCTGTTGACCAGCCATCTGATGCTTTTGGGTTCGGTCGGGCTGGTGATGGCGGCGGCGGGATGGGTCGATCTGGCGGTCTTTGCCGCCTTCCTCGCCGTGGCTTACGGTTTTGGCGATCTGTTCGCGGCGATCCAGGGGATCAGCCACCGGCTGTTTCGTCAGCATGAGCTGCTGGAACGGCTCGATGCCCTGCGCAACGTTGCCGAACTGCCCCCCGCGACCGGCACCCCCGCGATCGCCGATGCCTCGATCCGCTTCGAGCACGTCAGCTTTTCCTATGGCGCGCGCGAGGTGATTTCCGACATCAGCTTCGATCTGCCCGCCGGGCGCTGTCTGGCGCTGGTCGGGCCCTCGGGGTCCGGCAAATCCACCGTCGCGCGGCTGATCGGCCGGTTTCAGGACCCCGCCGCGGGCACGATCCGCATCGGCGGGCAGGCGCTGCGCGAGATCGACCCCGAGGCGCTGCACCGCCATCTGGCCTATGTGTTTCAGGATGTCTTCCTGTTCAGCGGCACCGTGGCCGAGAATATCGCGCTGGGCCGGGCCGGGGCGACGCGGGCCGAGATCGAGGCGGCGGCCCGGGCGGCAAGGGCGCATGATTTCATCACCGCCCTGCCGCAGGGCTATGACACGGTTCTGGGCGAACGCGGCTTCGGGCTTTCGGGCGGCGAGCGGCAACGGATCTCGATTGCCCGCGCGATCCTGAAGGATGCGCCGATCCTGATCCTTGACGAGGCGACGGCCTTTGCCGATCCCGAAAACGAGGCGCTGATCCAGGATGCGGTGGCCGATCTGGCCCGCGGGCGCACCGTCGTTGTCATCGCGCACCGGCTGCACACCATCGTTCATGTCGACGAGATCCTGGTGCTCGAAACCGGCCGGATCGTCGAGCGCGGCAGCCATGCGGCGCTGCTGGCGGCGGGCGGTCTCTTTGCCCGGATGTGGCAGGCGCAGGAGGCGACGCGCAGCTTCCGCCATGCCACCACCTCCACCCCGACCCTGCAAGCGGAGGCAGCACAATGAAACTGATCCGGTTCATCTGGTCCTATCTGCCGCCGCTGCGCGGGCAATATCTGGTCTCGATCCTGCTGGCCGGGGTCGAGGGGCTTCTGGCTGCGGTGCCGCCGCTGGCGGTCGGGCTGGGGCTGATGCGGCTGGCCGAGGGGCCGGCGAGCGTGGCCGATATCGCCCCCCATGCGGCGGCCTGCCTGCTGGCGGTGCTGCTGCGCATCCGGGTGATCCAGCGCGCCTGGAAGCTGGGTTATGGCGCGGGCAACCATGCCGCCGAGGCGGTGCGCAACCGCATCGTCACCCATATGCGCCGCGTGCCGCTGGGCGCTTTGTCGGGCCGCTGGGCCCCGGCGCGGCTGGCCACGCTGATCGCCGAAGACGGCCGCTGGCTGAACGAGACCTCGACCTTTTATCTCAACCGCTTCCTCAATGCGCTTTTTGCGACGGCCCTGCTGCTGGCCGCGGCGGTCTGGTTTGCGCCCGCGGCGGGGCTTGCCATCGTTCTGGCGCTGGGCGGGGGCGTCGCGGCGCTGATCGTCGCCGGGCCGATCCTGAGCCGCTTCCTGCGCGCCCGCAACGAGATGATCGGCGAGGCGACCTTGCGGATCGGCGAATATGCCGATGGCATTGCGGTCTTTCGCGCCTTTGGCCGCAGCGGCACGGCGCAGGCGCAACTTCGCGCCGCGGTCGAGGCGCTGCATGACACGACGCTGGCCATGGCGCCGAAGCTGGTGCCGCTGCAACAGGCCGGGGCGGCGATGATCGCGCTGGCCGCGCCGCTGGCCATCCTGCTCGTCGCGGCTTTGGCGCGGACGGGGCAGGCGCCCGATCCGGCTGCGGTGATCCCGGCGCTGTTCCTGACGCTTGCGGCCGCGACCACCTTTTACACCGGCGTGCTCAAGATCGTGCTGCCGCTGGAGTTGGGCGAGCGGGCGCGGGTCAATATCGGCGCCTTTCTGGCGGGTCCCGAACTGCAGGGCAGGCGGCGCGATTTCCGCCCCGATCTCGACATCGACTTTCAGGCGGTGCGGTTCCGCCATGCCCCCGACAAGCCCGATGCCGTGCGCGACATTTCCTTTGCGGCGCGGCAGGGCCGGGTCACCGCCATCGTCGGGCCGAGCGGCGCGGGCAAATCGACGCTGGTCGCGCTGCTCTTGCGGTTTCACGACCTGAGCGGCGGGCAGATCCGGCTGGGCGGGGTCGATCTGCGCGAGGCGGACCCGGCGGCGGTGCAGGCGCTCGTGTCGCTGGTGTCGCAAGACGTGCATCTGTTCCGCGACACGCTGCGGGCCAATCTGCTGCTGGGCGATCCGGGCGCCGATCCGGACCGGCTGGCCCGGGTGATCGCGGCGGCGCAGCTGGGCGATCTGGTGGCGGCGCTGCCTGCGGGGCTGGACACGGTTCTGGGGGACACCGGGCGGACGCTTTCGGGCGGCGAGCGGCAGCGGGTGGCGATTGCGCGAGCACTTCTGAAGGACGCACCGGTGATCGTGCTCGACGAGGCGACCTCGGCGATGGACCCGCTGAGCGAGGCGGCGATCCAGCGCGCGATTGCGGCGCTCGAAACCGACCGCACGGTGATCGTCATCGCGCATCGGCTGCGCACGGTGACCGAGGCCGACGAGATCATCGTGATGGCGGGCGGGCAGATCGTGGCGCGGGGGCGGCATGACGACCTGCTTGCGGCGGGCGGGCTTTATGGCAGGCTTTGGGCGGCGCAGGAGAAAGCCGCCGGATGGCGGCTCAGATGAGCGCCGCGATGCCGGACGACAGCGCGGGGCGCTGGCGCATCCTGGCGGGGGTCTTTGCCTTCATGCTCGCCTCCTCGGTGCCGATGTCGTTTTTCTACTATGTCTTTCCGCCGATGCTGCGCGCCTCGGGCCATTCGGCGGAGCTGGTCAGCGCGCTGGCGCTGGTCTATCTGCCCTATGTCCTGCGCGGGCTCTGGGCCTTTGCGATCGCCCGGGCGCTGGGCGGGCGGGCGCAGGCCTGGCGCCATGCGACGCTGGCCCTATCGGTTCTGGCGGCGGCCGGGGTGCTGGCGTTGCTGCCGCTCGATCCGGCACGCCAGCCCGGCCCGATCATGGCGGTGGCGGCGTTCCTGTTTCTGGTGCTGGCCAGCGGCATGACCACGCTTGACGGCTATGTCCTTGCCACACTTGGCGAACGGGGCCGGGCAGCGGTGCCCGGCTGGGGCGCGGCGGGTATGGCCCTGGGGGGGGCATTCTGGTCGGTATCGCCGCCTGGCTGGGCTGGATCGGCGGCGCCTGGGGGCAGGGGGTCTGGCTTTTGGCGGCGCTGACGCTTGCGCCTGCGCTGGCGGTGGCGATCCTGCCGCGTCAGGCCGGGGCGGTGCAGACTGGGGCGGAGCCTGCCGATACCGCCACGTCGCCGCGCCCCGCGGCCGCCGCTGCGCGGGCTGTGGCGCGCGGTCTGGCAGGATCCGGCTTTGCCGCGGCTCGTCCTCGTGTCGCTTCTGGCGCATGGCGCCATCGGGCTCGTCTCGGGGTATCTGCCGGTCCTGCAGGTCGATGCGGGGTTGCAGATCGGCGAGATCGGCCTGTTCAGCGCGGTGGCGGCCAATGGGCTTGGCCTTGCGGGGGCGGTGATCGGCGGCGCCATCGTCGCGCGGATCGGCGGCTGGAAAAGCCTGTCGCTGGTCACGATCCTGCTGGCGCTGTGCCTTGGCGCCGCGGCGGCGCTGCACGGGCTGATCTGGGGACGCGGCTTTGCCGTCGCGCTGACCGCGGTGACGATGCTGGCGGGCTACATCTATTACGTGCCCTATCGCGCGCTGTGCCTGCAATCGAGCCGCGGCGATCATGCGGTGACGCAGGCGGCCTGGCTGTCCTCTTGCGACATGGTGGTCAGCATCCTGGCGATGTCGGTCGCGGGCACGCTGGCCGCGCGGCTTGGCCTCGTGCCCTTCCTTGTCCTTTGCACCCTTGCGGCCTCTGGCGCCGCCCTTGTGGCGCTGCGCCGGGCCCTGCCGTCCCGCGCCGCGCTGGCCCCGAATTGACAGACCGGAGAGTTCCATGACCTTGCCCACCCGTTCCTTGCCCTTTCCCCCGCTGGCGCGGACCATCGCCATCGCGGCTGCGCTGATCTGCCTGCAGGGCCCCGCCCCGGCCCGGGCTCAAGACATCGTCGCGCTGGATGACATCGTCGTCACCGGCTCCAAACGCGGCGAGAAGCTGCGCGATGTTCCCGGCTCGGTCGCCGTCGTCGATGCGCAGAAACTGGCCGAAGAGGGAGTGACAGACGGCGCCACCGCGCTGCGCGAGATCCCCGGGGCGGTGATGTATTCCTATGGCGATCGCAACAACGCCTTCATCACCCTGCGCGGGGTCGGCCCGCTTCTGATGCCGCTGAGCCCCGATGACAGCTCGGTGCTGACCTTTGTCGATGGCGCGCCCTTGATGCTGGAACAATCGGCCTCGAGCTATCTGGACCTTGAGCAGGTCGAGGTCCTGAAGGGACCGCAGAACACGCTTTTTGGCCGGTCCACCTCGGGCGGGGCGATCAACCTTGTTCCGGCGCTGCCAAGCGATGTCTTCGAAGGGGCGCTGACCGGCGAGATCGGATCGGACGGGCTTTATCGCACCGAAACCATGGTGAACATTCCGATCCTGCCGGGGCGGCTTGCTACCCGCTTCGCGCTGCGGCAATCGGGGGTGAACGGCTATGCGGCGAATGATGCGGGCCCGGATCTGGGCGGCAATCAGGTGCTGGCGGGCCGGGCCTCGGTGCTTTACACGCCCGGCGATGCGACGCGGCTTCTGGTCACGCTGGCGGGGGAAAACGCCGACACCACCCCGGTTTACTACACGACCCAGATCGGCGAGGCCGATCCGCTGCCCGCGCAGCAAAGCTTCGCGCTTGACGAGTCACGCTCGCGTCAGCTGATGGCGAAAATCGACCATGAGTTCGAGCGCTTCACCTTCACCGCGCAGACCTCGTTCAACGATTACACGGGGGTGAACGATTATCAGGGCGATCAGCTGCTGTTTTCCACCGTCTCAGGGCTGCCGATTTCCTATTTTTCCGACACCGCCGACAATTTCATGTTCTGGACCAAGGATCAGAGCCGTCTGACCCAGGAAGTCCGGCTGTCCTCGCTGGACGGCGCCGCGATCGGCTGGGTGGCGGGGGCCGTCGCCTATCGCGACGAGAACCGCAACACCAACACCAGCAACGTCACCGCCTATGGGGCGACGCAGGCGGGCTACAAGAGCTATGAACAGGTCACCGATGGCGTGGCGGTCTTTGGTGACATCAGCCTTCCGCTGAGCGAGCGGCTGACGGCCTCGGCCGGGCTGCGGCTGACCCACGAGGACAAGGCGTTCAGCGCCGATTTCGATTCTCTGGGATATGACCTGCTCTATCCGGGGATGCTGGCCGCCTATTCCGAAAGCGGCCGGCTGAGCGACGATTTCTGGACCGGCAAGGCGGCGCTGTCTTACGAATGGTCGCCCGATCTGACCACCTATGCCTCCATCGCGCGCGGCTACAAATCGGGTGGCTATGGTTTTTACAACACCTTCATGGGCTTTGGCGTGCCGCGCGGCACCTATGCGCCCTCCGAAACGATCAGCTACGAGATCGGCGGCCGGGCGAGCCTGTTCGAGGGCCGGCTGGATCTGTCGGGGGCGGTCTTCTTCAACGACATGAACGACGAACAGATCATGCTTTACGACTACACCACCCTGGCCTCGGCCAATGCCAATCTGGATGCGCGCTCGCACGGGGTCGAACTGGATGCGACCTGGCGGCTGAACGATCATTGGCAGCTGGGCACCGGGCTTGCCTATACCAGGACCGAGATCACCGATGTTCCCGCGGCCGCCTCGGTGGTCAATACGGGGCTCGAGGCCGGGGACCGGCTGCCCAACACGCCCGAATGGGCGGGCAGGCTCGATCTGGGCTATCGCGCCACGGCGGGCGAGATCGGCTGGAAAGGCGCCGATCCCGACACCGAGGTCTATGGCAAGATCGGCTATTCCTACATCGGCGCGCGCTATTTCGATGCCGCCAATCTGGGCAAGCTGGCGCCGGTCAATCTGGTGTCGGCCCGGCTCGGGATGCGCTTGGGCAATGGCGAGATCTACCTTTTCGGCGAAAACCTGCTGGACGAACAGTATCTGACGGTTCGTCAACCCTATGGGGTGGCCGCGGGCACGACGACGCCGGTTTACGGCGTGTCCTATGACCGGGGCCGGGTGATCGGCGTCGGCATGACGGTGACATTCTGAAGGGGGATCCCATGACACAGGGCGCAAGGATCGGGGCGGGGGCGCGGATCGCGCCGCGGCTGGAGGGCGTGCCCGAGACGCTGCTCTGGCCGCTGCGGTCGCGCGCGGGGATGACGGTGCTCGACCGCGGCTTCTTCGACGATCCGATGGCGGTCGATCTGCTCAACCGGATCGACTATGATTTCGACCGCTTCGGCCCGGTCAGTCACTGGCATGCGGTGCGCTCGAAATATTCGGACGGGCTGATCCGGCGCTATCTGGTCAGCCATCCCGAGGCGCAGGTTCTGGCGTTGGGCGAGGGGCTGGAGACGCAGTTCTGGCGGCTCGACAACGGGCGGCTGCGCTGGCTTTGCGTCGATCTGCCCGAAAGCATCGCGCTGCGCCGCCAGCTTCTGCCCGACCATCCGCGGCTGACGGAACTGCCGCTTTCCGCGCTCGATCCGGTGGTCTTCGAGGCAGTCGATCCGGCGCGGGGGCTTTTCGTCACCGCGGCGGGGCTGGTGATGTATTTCACCGCCGCGGAAACGCTGGATCTGTTGCGCCGGATCGGCGATCACCGCGGCCCGACCCCGGCCGAGATCTTTTTCGACACCATCCCGCACTGGTTTTCGCGCCGGACGCTTCGGGGCATGGCGGTGGACAAGGATTACACCGCGCCGCAGATGCCCTTTGCCCTGGCGCGCCGCGAGGTGCCGGGGTTCTTGCGGCAGGTGCCGGGGCTCTCGCTTATCTCGGCGATCGGCTATGGCGAGGCCTTTCCGGACCGGTCACGGCTGATCGCGACGCTGGGGCGGTTGCCCTTGGTGCGCGACATGGCGCCGCTTCTGATCCACGCCCGTTTCGGCTGAGCTCAGCCGCGGTCGGCGCGCGGCGGGCAGCCGAAACGGCGCCGATAGGCATGGGTGAAATTCGCCGGATCGCCATAGCCGCAGCGCCAGGCGATTTCGCCGATCGGCAAGGTGGTGTCGCGCACGAGATCGCGGCCCATCTGCAACCGCCTCTCCAGCACGTAATCGAACAGCCCCACCCCATGCGCCGTCTTGAAGGCGCGGCGCAGCGTGGTTTCGTTGGTGCCCAGTTCATGCGCCAGCGTCAGCGCCGAGGGCACCGCCTCGGGGGCGGCATCAATCCGGGCTTTCGCCTCGGCGGCCAGCCGCGCAGAGCGGCGCGGCAGTGCGGCGGGGCCGGGGGCGCGGTCCGCAAGATGGCGGGTCAGCTCGACCACAAGACCAAGCGCCAGACTTTCGCGATATAGATCGGCCAGCGCGCCCTGAAATGGCACCGCATGCAGCCGTGCCAGGATCTCGCGCAGCGTCAGGGCCCGCGGCAAGGCGCAATGCCGGACCCCCGGTTCCAGCAGCGCCCGCAGTTCTTTCAGCCCGTCTTGCAGATCCTCCGGCCCCAGATCGAAAAACCCGGGCGTGATCAGCAGGCCCGACATGCGGTAGCGTTGCCCCATCGGTTCGCAAAAGCCGATCGGCGTATCCTGACCCAGCGCCGAAATCTGCGCGATGCCCTGGCCCGGAT
Organism: Rhodobacter capsulatus; assembly: GCF_052363185.1. Taxonomy (GTDB): domain Bacteria; phylum Pseudomonadota; class Alphaproteobacteria; order Rhodobacterales; family Rhodobacteraceae; genus Rhodobacter; species Rhodobacter capsulatus_E. The sequence goes on from NZ_CP198955.1 coordinate 1,320,767, forward strand.
GAACATGCTGCTGCCCCGCGACCTCCCAGCTCGATGCCCCCTCGAACAAGGCCGAGACCCGGATGCAGCGCGGCGAGACCGACACCATGTCCAGTGTGGCCGCCAGTTCCAGATCGCAATCAAGGCATTGCAGCCCGCTACGAAGGGTCTTGCACAGGTAGCGCCCCGCCGCGACCGTTCCGTCGCGCGGCGCCGGCTTCGGGGTGTCGCGAAACGTGCAGGCGATCTCGTCCCGGAGCATGTCGCGCAGGGCGATCGCCGCCTTGGGGCCGTCGTCGACGACGATATCGCGATAGGGCGATCTATCGGGCACGGGGTTTTTCATCTTGGTCTCCGGAACCGGGATTGAAGAATTGGAGATAGAAATAGTCAACAAAGGACGGATTGTCTTTCCGCAGCGTTCCATGCGTCCAGATGTCGCCTGCGGCATGCCTGCTTTGCCTGGTCGACGCCGATGATCGAGACCTCCGTCATGGCGGATTCCTCCTGATCCTCTTTGGATCAATCTGGCCAAGTGCCGTCAGGAGGGGCTGGCCAACCCATCACCAATTCTGTGTGCTTGCCTCTGGCCCGGAGGGCTGAGCTGCTGCCCGGGCGGGCTCTCTTGCGCCGGGCCGGGCAATGGCCTAGGTTTGGCGCCTGCGCACTACCCATGCCGCCGCGGTCGCTTTGGCCGCTGCGGTGCCACAGGCAAGCGTCGTTTCGGTGTTTTCCGCCTGTGGAGAAAAGGGAAATGGGCTTTCTGCCTGCGATGACCTGCCAGACGCACGGGATTTCCCGCACCGCCCCGGTGCGGTGGCGTTCGTTCGAGGCGATGTGCGGGGTGTTCTGGGAAGCCGAGGGTCGGGTCGGGGCGACGGGCTATTACAGCTCGCCCGATCCGCGGGTGATGCTGTTCTTCAACGATGTCTCCGACCAGATCCGGCTGTCCGAGCAGGGCGCGGCCGATCAGGGCCATGCCCGCCCGCTGCTGCGCGCGCTTTATGTGCCCGCGGGCATGCCGATCTGGACCCGCTTCGTGGCGGGGCATCGGTTTTCGCATCTGGATCTGCATCTGCACCGCAGCTGGCTTCTGGCGCGGCTGGGCGCGGGTCTTGGGGCGGGCGATGCGATGCGGGTGGCCAGTCAACCGGCCGAGCTGCAGGAGGTTTCGGCGCTGGCCGCGATCGGCGCGGCGTTGCGCCAGGAGATCATCGCCCCCGAGCGCCACCCGATCTTTGCCGAAAGCCTGGCCGTGGCGCTGGTCACGGGGCTTTTGGACATGCCGGGGGCGCCGCCGCCCGAGACGCGCCATTCCGGCGGTCTGACGCCCGAGCAGATGCGCCGGTTGCAGCGGCTCCTGGAGGAGGACGGCAGCGGTCGGCTGAGCACCGCGGCGCTGGCCGAGGCGGTGGGTCTTTCGCCCGGCTGGTTTTCGCAGGCCTTCAAGAAGACCACTGGCAAGACGCCGCTGCAATGGCAGCAGGAACGCCGCATCGCGGGGGTGAAACAGGCGCTTCTGGCCTCGGACATGGTGATTGCCGATGTCGCGATGCAGTTCGGCTTTGCCGATCAGGCGCATCTGACGCGGGCCTTTCGCCGTCACGAGGGCACGACGCCCTCGGCCTGGCTGCGCGCCCAGCGCAAAGGGTGACCCCGGCCGCCAGCTCTGGCCGCCGGGGTTGCCGCTTACCAGCTCTTGCGCAGGCTCAGCGCGATTTCGCGGCCGGGATTGTAATAATCCGCCGTGCCCGAGCCGACGACATGCTGTTCGTCCAGCAGGTTGCTGACATGCAGTTCAAGCGTTGCGGTTTCCGACAGATCATAGCCGACCGAGGCATCGACCAGCGTCGCGGCGCTGGCCTTGCGGCTGTTGACCGCGTCGAAATAATAGCTGCCGACATGGCGCAGCCCCAGCCCCAGCGTCACATCCCCCCGCGCCTGCGTGCCCGCCAGCGTGTAATTCGCCCAGATCGAAGCGACATGATTGGGCGTCGAGGCGAATTGCTTGCCCGCGATCGAGGCGCCCGAGCGCAGCGTGCCCGTCACCACCTCCGAGTCGATGTAGGAATAAGACCCGATCAGCGTCAGCGCCGACGTCAGCTCGGTCTTGGCCTCCAGATCAAGGCCGCGCACCCGCGATTCCCCGACCTTTTCGCGCTCGATCGCGCCGCCGGGCTGCACCACCGCAATCGTCACATCCTTTTTCGTCAGGTCATAGACCGCCGCCGAAATCAGGGTGTTCGACCCCTCGGGGGCGAATTTCACACCGATTTCATATTGTTCACCGCGTTCGGGATCGACGCCCACTGTGGGCGGCGCGATCGACTCGACGAAGCTGCCATAGATCGACAGGCTGGGGGTGAACTTCCAGGTCAGCGCCGCCCGGCCCGAGCTTTCGGAAAAATCGCCGCTGGAGGAGACCGGCGTCGCGCCCATCAGGTTGGTGCTGGTGACATCAAGCCAGTCATGGCGCAGCCCGACAGTGGCAATCAGCCGGTCGTTGAAGGCCAGGTTCTGCGTCGCAAAGACCGAGCGGGTCAGGTTTTCCACCCGCGTGCGGGCATAGACCGAAGGGCTGGCCGGGCCGCCCGAATAAACCGGATTGGCCAGGTCGATCGACCCGGCAAGCCCGTAGATCGAGGTGTCGGTGCTGGTGCCGTCGCGGAATTCGATCCCGCCCAGCGTGCTGCTGCCGATGCTGCCGAAGGTCGTGTCATATTGCAGCACGGCATTGCCGATCGTCTCGGTCGCGCTGCGGTCGGTGCCGAAATAATAGCGCGAGAGCGTCGTGCCCGTGCGCCCGGCATAGTCATACAGATAGACATAGCCGAAATTGTCGGTCAGGTCGCTGTAGCGCAGATTGCCGCGCAGCGTCAGGCCATTGCCGAAATCATGGGTCAAAAGCCCGGTGACCGAGGTCCGTTCGACATCGTGATAGTTGAACCCGGGCTCGCCATAAAAGGCGCTGCGGTCGTATTCCCGATCCAGCGGATAGCCGCCGCTGTTGGGCGTGCCGTCGCGGTCCAGATGATCGACGATCAGGCTCAGCGAGGTGGCGGTGCTGGGCGACCAGGTCAGACCGGCCATCAGGAAGGTCTCGTCATCGTTGGAATGGTCGTATTCCAGCGCGCCGTCCTTGACCTTGCCGGTCAGCCGAAAGGCCAGCGTATCGGCTGCGTTCAGCACATTGCCGAAATCAAAGGCGGCCTCGGCGCTGCCAAAGGACCCGTAGCTGAGCCGCGTTTCGGCGATGCGTTCGAACTTCGGCTGTTTGGTGACGAAATTGACCGAGCCGCCCGGATCGGCAACGCCAAACAGCGTCGAATTGGCGCCGCGCAGCACCTCGACCCGCTCATAGGCATAGGGATCCTCGCGCACGCCGCGCATCGAACCCAGCGTCAGCCCGTCGCGATAGGTCGTGGCGCTGAAGCCGCGGATCTGGAAATAGTCGTTGCGGTCGTCGGTGCCGTAATAATCGGTGTGCAGACCGGCGGAATATTGCAGCACCTCCTCCAGCGTGTCGGCGTCCCGTGCCTCGATTTCCTTTTGCGTGATCACCGAGACCGAGGCGGGCGTATCCTGCAGGCTGGTGGCGACCTTGCCGCCCACCCAAAGCTCGCGGGCGACGACCGTGGCCGCATCGTCATCGGCCTTGCCCGCGGCATTGACGGTGATCGGCGACAGGCGGAACGGGGTTTCGGCATCGGTTTCGGCGCCGTCCTGGGCCGTGGCGGGCTGGGCGGCCAGCAGCGCCAGCACCGCGCAGCCCGATTTCAGCAGCCGGTGGCGCGGCCGGACGGTTTGGGAAGTCAAGGTCACGTCGATATCTCCAAAAGGGGGGCGGGCTGGCTCTCCGGGGGCGGGGCCCGGCCGGATGGCTGTGCAGGGCCGCGCCGCCGGACCCCAAGGGCGGCGGCCGAAGCCTTGCGATGCGGGCGCTCTAGCAGCCGGGCGCGGATTGGTCTTGAAGAAACCGATGGTTTTTGTCAGAAACTTTGGCGAAGCCGCGCCGCGCCCGGTTCCGACGGCTGCGCAGCCTTGACCGGCCCGGCGGCCGCGGGCAAGGCGGTGCCAATCGAAGGACACTGCCCCCATGCGACACCCTCTGTTCCTGTTGCGCCTTGGCGCCCTTGCTTTTGTGGTGGCGCTGCCGCGCGCGACGCTGGCCGAAACCTATCCGCTGGAAATCCACCATGCCTTCGGCACCACCGTCCTGACCGAAAAGCCGGTCCGCATCGCCACGGTGGCCTGGAGCAATCACGAGGTGCCGCTGGCGCTGGGGGTGGTGCCGGTGGGCTTTGCGCGGGCGAATTTCGGCGATGACGACGTGGATGGCATCCTGCCCTGGGTCGAGGCGCGTCTGACGGAACTGGGCGCCCCGCCGCCGGTGCTGTTTGACGAGGGCGACGGGATCGACTTCGAGGCGGTGGCGGCGACCGAGCCCGATGTGATCCTGGCTGCCTATTCCGGCCTTTCCGCGCAGGATTATGCCACGCTCAGCCGCATCGCCCCGGTGGTGGCCTATCCGCAAGCGCCCTGGACGACGGATTGGCGCCAGATGATCGCGCTGAACAGCGCGGGCATGGGCATGGCCGCCGAGGGGCAGGCGCTGATTGCGCGGCTCGACGCCCAGATTGCGAAGACCCGCGCGGAACATCCTGAATTCGCGGGAAAAACCGCGATGTTCGTGACCCATCTGGCGGCGCAGGATCTGAGCCGGATCGGCTTTTACACCGAGCGCGATGCCCGGGTGCAGTTCTTCCGCGACCTGGGCTTTGACGCGCCGCAGATGGTGCGGGACGCCGCTGCGGGGGGGGCCTTTTCGGCCGAGGTCAGCGCCGAGCTGATCGACAGCCTGGCCGATGTCGACGTGCTGGTGACCTATGGCGGCGCGGATTTGCGTGACAGCCTCTCGAGCGACCTTCTGACCGCGCAGCTGCCCGCGGTGCGGCGCGGCGCGCTGGTGATGCTCGACAATGACCCGATGGGCACTGCGGCCAATCCCACGCCGATGTCGCTGCCCTGGGTGCTGGACGCCTATGCCGACCGGCTCTCGGCGGCGGTGACGGCGGGTCGATGAGCGGGCAGACGATGCACGGGCAGACGGGCGGGGCGTTGGGGGGCAGGGCGCTGCGCGGGCTGGTGGCTCTGGCGGCGCTGACGGTCGCCATCGGGCTGTCGCTGGGCCTTGGCGTGCGGTCGGTCGGGCTGGCCGATCTTTGGATCGGGTTGACCGGCACGCCGCAAACCATCGCCGAGGCCGCAGTGGCGGCGCGGTTGCCGCGCACGGTTCTGGCGGCGCTGGCGGGGGCTTCGCTCGCCATGGCCGGGGCGGCGATGCAGGGGCTGACGCGCAATCCGCTGGCCGATCCGGGCCTTTTGGGCACCAATGCCGGGGCGGCTTTGGCGGTGGTGATCGCGCTGGCCTGGCTTGGCCCCGAGGGCGCCGCCGCAACGATCTGGATTGCCATTGCCGGGGCGGGGATCGCGGCCGCGGCGGTCTATGCGATTGCCAGTCTGGGGCGGGGCGGCGCGACGCCGCTCAAGCTGGCGCTGGCGGGCGCGGCGCTCGGCGCGGCGCTTGGCGCGCTGACGACGGCGGTGATCTTGCCGCGCGGCGATATCGGCGGTCTGGCGCAATCCTGGATGATCGGCGGCGTCGGCGGCGCCCGCTTTGCGCAGATCGCGCCGGTCTTGCCGTTTCTGGCCGCGGGGGCGGTGGCGACGCTTGTTTCGGCGCGCAAGCTGAACCTTCTGGCCCTGGGCGAGGAGACCGCGACCGGGCTGGGCGAGACGGTCTGGCGGGCGCGGGCGCTGGCGGCGGGCGGGGCGATCCTGCTGTCGGGCGCGACCACCGCGCTCTGCGGTCCGATCGGCTTCGTGGGTCTTGTGGTGCCGCATGCCTGCCGGTTGCTGCTCGGCGTCGATTACCGCTGGATCATGCCCTTTTCCGCCCTTGGCGGCGCGCTGCTGCTGCTTTTGGCCGATGTCGCGGGCCGGGTGATCGCCCGCCCCGCCGAGGTGGATGCGGGGATCGTCACCGCCTTTCTTGGCGCGCCGGTCTTCATCTGGATCGTGCGGCGCCTAGGCGGGCGGGCGTCATGACCGGCACGCTTGCCACCATCGCCCGCCTGCGCCGGGATCGGCTGCGCCGCCGCGCCCTTGTGCTGGCGCTTTTGGTGGCGCTGATCCTTGCGGGCCTGACTGCCATGCTGATGCTGGGCCATCGGATGCTTGCGCCCGGCGTCGTGCTGGAGGTGCTGTGGGGCGCCGAGATCCCGGGCGTCAGCTTCACCCTGCGCGAGCTGCGCTTGCCGCGGGCGCTTCTGGCCGTGGCCGCGGGGGCGGCCTTCGGTCTGGGGGGCATCGCCTTTCAGACGCTTTTGCGCAATCCGCTGGCCAGCCCCGACATCATCGGCATCAGCGCGGGGGCCAGTGCCGCGGCGGTGCTGGCGATCGTCGGCCTCGGTCTGGGCGGGCCTGTGGTGTCGGTTCTGGCGGTGGCGGCGGGGCTGGGCGTGGCCGGGCTGATCACGGCTTTGTCCTGGCGCGACGGGCTTTGCGGCACGCGGCTCATTCTGGTGGGGATCGGGCTTTCGGCGCTCTTGCAAAGCCTGACCGCCTATGTGCTGAGCCGCGCGCCAAGCTGGTCGCTGCAAGAGGCCTTGCGCTGGATGTCGGGCAGCCTGAACGGCGCGCAGATGGCGCAGGTTGCGCCACTTGCCCTGGTGCTGGCGCTTGGCGGCGGCTGGCTGATCGCGCGTGCCGCCGATCTGGAGGCGCTCCGGCTGGGCGACGAGGCGGCGGCGGGGCTGGGCCTGCGGCTCGGTCGGCTGCGGGTGGGCGTGATCCTGGCGGCGGTGGCGCTGGTCGCGGTGGCCACGGCGACGGTGGGGCCGGTGGCCTTTGTCGCCTTTCTCTCGGGGCCGATCGCAGCGCGGCTGACCGGGCGCGACGGATCGCTTTTGCTGCCCGCGGCCTGCGTTGGCGCGGTTCTGGTGCTGGCAGCCGATCTGGCCGGGCAGTGGCTCTTGCCCGCGCGCTATCCGGTTGGCGTCGTCACCGGGGTTCTGGGCGCCCCCTATCTTCTGGCGCTGATCTGGCGCGACAATGCGAAAGGAGCGGGTCTGTGACACCCCCAACCCTGTCGGCGCGCGGTCTTGTGGCGGGCTATGGTGCGGCGCCGGTGCTGCATGGCATCGACCTTGACATCGCGCCGGGCAAGATCACCGTCATCGTCGGCGCCAATGCCTGCGGCAAGTCCACGCTGCTGCGCGCGCTGGCGCGGCTCTTGCCGCTGCGGGCGGGGCGGGTGACCTTTTGACGGCACCGATCTGCACCGGATCGCGCCGCGCAGGCTGGCGCGCCGGCTTGGATTTTTGCCGCAAACGCCGCTCGCCCCCCGAGGGCATCACCGTGCTGGATCTGGTCAGCCGCGGGCGCCATCCGCATCAGGGGTTGTTTGCGCGCTGGAGCCCCGCCGATGCCGCAGCCGTCGCCCGGGCGCTGGATGTCACCGACACCGCGGCGCTGGCCGGGCGCGATCTGGCGGCGCTGTCGGGCGGGCAGCGCCAGCGCGTCTGGATCGCCATGGCGCTGGCGCAGGAGACCGAGCTGCTGCTTTTGGACGAGCCGACGACCTTTCTCGACATCAACCATCAGATCGAAGTGCTGGATCTTCTGGCCGATCTCAACCGCCGCCGCGGCACCTCGGTGGTGATGGTGCTGCATGATCTCAATCTGGCGGCGCGCTATGCCGATGTGCTGGTGGCGATGCGGGCCGGGCGGCTGCACGATCAGGGCCCGCCCGGGGCGGTGCTGAGCGCGGCCAATATCCGCGCGCTTTTCGGACTGGACAGCACGATCCTGCCCGATCCGGTCAGCGGGCGGCCGATGATGATCCCGCACGGGCGGCAGACGGGACAAAGGGGGCTTGCGCATGGCTGACGAAGCGCATCGGATCACCACGCTGTTGCCGGTCGATGCCGAAACCGCGTTGCCGCGGTTCGAGGCCCGCGCCCGCGCCATCGGCTTTGCCTCTGCGCGCACCGGGGGGCGGCTGCGGGTGACGCTTTCGGGCGGCACGGCCACGGTTGGCCCCACCCCGGGGGGCACCGCGCTCGAGGTCACGGCCGAGGATGGCCCGCATCTGCAGATGCTGCGCGACTATCTGACCGAGGAATTGCAGGCGGCGGGGCTGCGCCCGCTTTGGCAGGGACCGCCGGGCGACGGCTGGCCTGCCAGCCATGCGCGCACGCGGGTGGTGGCGGTGCAGCGCCTCTCGCCCGCGTATCGACGCGTCCTTCTGGCCGGGGCCGATCTGGCGCGCTTTGACGCGGGCGGGCTGCATTTCCGCCTGCTTCTGGGGCCCCCGGGCGCGGATTGGCCCCGCACCGACGGCAATGGCGTGACGCAATGGCCGGGGGGCGCGGCGGCCTGGCACAAGCCCGTCTACACGATCCGCCATCTTGATCTGACCCCGCCCGAGCCGCAGCTGGCCTTTGATGTCTTCTTGCATGCGGGCGGGCGCGTCACCGACTGGACGGTGGCTCTGCGCCCCGGCACCGAAGTGGTGCTGGCCGGGCCGGGCGGCGACCGGGGGCCGCGTCCGGCGGCCTGGCACGGCCTTGTCGGCGACGAGACCGCGCTGCCGGTGATCGCCCGGCATCTGGCGCTTTTGCCCGCCGACGCGCGCGGCGCGGCGCGGATCGTGGTTCCCGACCGGGCCGACATCCAGCCGCTGACCGCCCCGCCGGGGATGGCGCTGCGCTGGCTCTTGCGGGCCGAGGGCGCTACACCGCTTGCGGCGCTGGCAGAACTTTCCATTCCCGACACCGGCCGCGCGGTCTTTTTCGCCGCCGAACAGGCCGAGGCGCAGGCGGCGCGTCAGGCGCTTCTGGCGCGCGGGCTGGCCAAGTCCGAATTCACCGCGGCGGGCTACTGGAACGCTGCCACCGCCGCCGGAGAGACCCGACGTGCTTGAGGCGCTTGTTGACCATTACCGCCCGCATCTGCGGCTTTTGGGGCTTGATCTGGCCGCCGCGATCCTCTCGGGGCTGCTGGAGCTGGCCTTTCCGCTGGCGATTGCGGCCTTCATCGACCATCTTTTGCCGCTGGGCCAATGGGGGCTGACGCTTTGGGCGGCGGCGGGGCTGGGGATCGTCTATTGTCTCAATGCCGGGCTGATGGCGGTGGTGATCTATCTGGGCCACAAGCTTGGCATCGCCATCGAGACCGGGCTGCGGATGCGCGCCTTCGAGCATCTGACCCGGCTCAGCTTCGGCTGGTTCGACCGCAACGAGACCGGCAAGCTTGTGGCCCGGGTGACGCGCGATCTGGAGGAGGTGGGCGAGGTCGCCCATCACGGCCCCGAAGATCTGCTGATCGCGCTGATGACCTTTGCCGGGGCTTTCGCGCTGATGGTCTGGCTGCATCTGCCGCTTGCCGTGCTGACGGTGGTGATCGTGCCGCTGATGGTGGCGCTGCTGACGATCTATGGCGGGCGGATGACCCGGGCCTGGCAGGCGATCTATGGCCAGCTGGGTCAGTTCAACGTGCGTCTGGCCGAGACGCTGGGCGGCATCCGCGTCGTGCAGGCCTTTACCAACGAGCCGCATGAACGGCGGCTTTTTGCCCGCGCGAACGAGGATTATCGCCGCGCCAAGCTGGAGGCCTATCGGCTGATGGCGGCGGCCGCGACGCTGCAATACATGGGGCTGCGGCTGGTGCAGGTGGTGGTGATGGTGGCGGGCGCGGGTTTCGTCTTTGCCGGATCGCTCTCGACCGGGGATTTCGTCGCCTTCCTGCTTCTGGTCACGGTGTTCTTCCGGCCGCTGGAAAAGATCGCCGCGGTGATCGAGACCTATCCGCGCGGCATTGCCGGGTTTCAGCGGTATCAGGCGCTTCTGGCCGAGGTGCCCGAGATTGCCGATGCGCCCGGGGCGGTGGCGGCGCCTGCGCTCGCCGGGCGGATCGCGTTCGAGCGGGTCAGCTTCGGCTATGATCCGGCCCGGCCGGTGCTGCGCGAGGTCTCGCTGACGGTCGAGCCCGGGCAGACGGTGGCGCTGGTGGGGGCCTCGGGGGCGGGCAAGACCACGCTTTTGTCGCTGGTGGGCCGGTTCTACCTGCCGCAATCGGGTCAGATCCGCATCGATGGCCAGCCGATCGAGCACTTCACCCTTGCCTCGTTGCGGGCGCAGATCGGGGTGGTGTCGCAAGATGTGTTCCTGTTTGGCGGCACCCTGCGCGAGAACATCGCCTATGCCCGCCCCGAGGCCGACGAGGCGGCGATCCTCGCCGCGGTGCGGGCGGCGCAGCTGGAAGACCTTCTGGCCGATCTGCCCGAGGGGCTGGAAACGGTCGTGGGCGAACGCGGCGTGCTGCTGTCGGGGGGGCAGAAACAGCGGGTGGCGATTGCGCGGGTGTTCCTGCGCAATCCGCCGATCCTGCTTCTGGACGAGGCGACCTCGGCGCTCGACCGGGCGACCGAGCGGCGGGTGCAGACGGCGCTGGCCAGCCTCGCGCGCGGCCGCACGGTGCTGGTGATCGCGCATCGGCTGGAAACGATCCGCCATGCCGACCGGATCGTGGTGATGGAAGACGGCCGGATCGTCGAAAGCGGTAGCCACGAGGCGCTTTTGGCGGGCGGTTCCGCCTATCGCGCGCTCTGGGACGGGCTGGGGGTTGTTCGGGGACCGGTTCGGGCGCTGGGGCGGGTCAGCACATAGCGGACGCCGCTGGCCATCGCCGCCAGCACCGCCCCGGCCTGCCACAGTGGCGGGCGGCCCGAGGTTCGTGAACGACGAAACCGCCAAACAGCGACGGTACGGCGCTCTTGTTCGAGAGGGATGCGCTGGTTGAAGAGATCCTTGGGCGGTTCGGGCATTGGCCACCAGGTGACCCGACCGGGCGGAATGAGTCATCGCCTCGATGACGCCGGACGGGGCCTCTTTCTCACCGGATCCGACATACTGATCCCGCGCGTCGGCCCCGTAGTGCAGTTAATTGATACGAAATCACTGCCCATCCTGGCTGTCCCATGTTCGGAGCAGGGTCAGCCCAGGCATGACAAGACAGGCCGCGCCGATCCAGCGCAGCGCCATAAAGGCCCAAGGTGCCGTTGCGAAAACGAATGCGATGCCGAAGAGGCAGGCCTGGCCCCAGAGCGCCGTGCCGCAAATGATGCCGAGCACAGCAAGAAATGCACACCAGCCGTCCGGCCTGGTAAGCGGCGATGGCGCCTTATGAGGATCTGGAAAGCACCGTCACCGGTAATCCAAGCTGGGACGTGCGCAGCAATGCCAGCGTGCTGGATCTGAGCAAGGATTTCGGCAATGGCGTGAAGATCGTCAACAGCTTGCGCGTGCCCGCTTGACTGGACCCCGCGCGAGGATCTGTCGATGTTCGCCTAATCTTGTCGAACGAGCGGAGGCCTCAAAATTACGCTCGTCTGTGAGAATCAGACTGCGCATTTAAGAAGGGGCAATTGACGACGGCTGCGCGCCCCCGCAACCAACTTTATTTTACAAGAAATATCAAAACCTTGAAGCTCCGCTCCCGCGGAGCTTTTGTCGTTTTTGTCCCCCGAACCCAGCCGCGCCACCCGGTGAACCGGCGCACCCGTGGCGAGCAGCAAAAGGCTTGCCAGCGCCCCGTGAAGGTCCACAACAAGCCCGTCCCCGGCCGGATCCGGTGTCAGCACGATCCTCTCGATCAACCCCCGCAGGGCCTCTTTGGCCAGTTCCATTTGCGAAGCATCGCAAAGCCCAAGGGTCGCCCGATGATGCCACGCCACCAGATCCTGAGCGTGCGGTTCCCGGACGCCGAGACCCCGCGCCCGATCGAAACCCGCCTCAGCGCCCATCTGAAAACCCTGCGTCGCACGCGCCTTGAGGCAGAGGCCAGCTTGATGACTCCGGCGCCCGAGGGCGACGACGCGCCACCGCCGATCCCTGCCACGGGCGCCTTCGTCAAGCTCACGGACGCCGATCACGCCAAAATCACACGCCGTGCCAAGCGTCTGCATGCCCTTCGCGAAGCGGCCTGCGGCCTGGCGCATTTGCGCAAGGAGGATCGCGACCGCCTCGCGATCCTGCGCGACGGGGTCGATCTGGTGCGGCTGCCGACCGAGCACCGCGCCGACGAGATCGCCTCGGCCTTGCACGCCGATTATCCCTGGCTCGCCCCCGCGACAGAGGTGGTTTGGCAGGCGCTGCGCCGTTCGGTCCGCGAAGGCTGAGGTATCCGCCTGCGCGGAGCTGGTTGAGCAGAGCCATCATATCGCCGTAAGGCACGGATTTGTCAGCGGAAACGAAGATGCGGGTGTCGAGTTTACCGCCCGTGACCGAAGCCAGTTTGCCGGGCAGATCGGCGGGCGTCACCGGATCGCGGCCGAGCAGCAGCCGCTTGTCGGGCGTCAGGCTCAGCACGACAGGATCGGCCGGACGCGGCTGCGGTTCACCGCTCGCCACCGGCAGATCAAGCGGCACATCGACGGTGGAAAGCGGCGCCGCGACCATGAAGATGATCAGCAACACCAGCATCACGTCGATGAAGGGGGTGATGTTGATCGATGCCCCGGGGGCCAGATCGTCGCTGTCGGAAAGCCGGACCGCCATTATTCCGCCACCAGATGCAGGGGGGTGACGGTTGGCGCGATCCGCGCCCGGTCGAGATCGCGGGAAAGGGTGCGTTCCACCAGCGCCGCCGCATCGGCGAGGCAGGCGCGATAGCCGCCCACGGCACGCGTCAGGTGGTTGTAAAGCAGCACCGCGGGAATGGCGGCGATCAGGCCAAGCGCGGTCGCCATCAGCGCCTCGGCGATGCCCGGCGCGACGACGGCAAGGCTCGACGAGCCGCTTTGCGCGATGCCGACAAAGGCGTTCATGATCCCCCAGACGGTGCCGAAAAGGCCCACGAAAGGCGCGGTCGAGCCGATCGAGCCCACCGCCGTCACCCCCGCCTGCATCGCGCGAGCAGCCCCGGCCTCGATCCGGGTCAGTTCCAGCGCCACACGCTCCTTGACCCCCGCCTCGGGCAGCCCTTCCGAGGCGGCGATCTCGGCCAGGGCCGCCGCCTGCATCCGCGCCAGCAGGCCCCGGGGCAGCGCCGCACCCAGCCGTCCATGCGCCGCCAGCGTGTGATAGGCACGGCCCAGGCGGCGTTTGGCCAGTGTCAGCTGCGCCAGTTTCCCCGCCCAGATCGCCCAGGCCAGCACCGAGGCGGCCAGCAGCCCCAGCATCACCGCCTGCACCAGCGCATCGGCATGGGCAAACATCGAAAGCGGCGTCAGCACCTCGGACACCGCCGCCGCCCGCAGGGATTCGGCAAGGTCGGTCAGACCGACCCGGTCCAGAAACAGGATCATTTCCGTATCAGCCATGGGTCATCTCCTCCATCCAGTCGCGCACGCCCGCGCCGACGCTCTCCAGAACCGAACGGCCGATCGCCTCGCCAAGGGACGTGTGCAGCCCGGCATGCGCCTCGGTCCCGGGGAATGCCGCGATGGCGATGCAATCGGTTCCGGTACCCGTGGCGCGGCCGGTGAGCAGATCGAGCCCCGCCGCCATCACCGCCGCCGTGCGGGCTTCGGCCGCAAGGCTCAGCGCCTCGATCTGCGCCGGAACGCTGATCCCTGCGCCGGGCAGCGCCGCAGAAATCCGCAGCGCCAGGTTGATCGTGCCATAGCCCGCGGCCTCCGGGTCGCGCGGCGGCAGGCGCCGCCCCACGGCCTCGGCATTGCCAAGGCCTACTGTCGCCAACGCCGCCACCGTCCAGCCCGCCACGGTGCAGCAGCTTCGGGTGAAGCGGCGGATATCGCGCGAGGTCAGCATGGCGACGGCCCCTTGCAGATCGCGTTCGGCCAGGGCGCGCGCGATCCAGGGGCCGACGGCGAGATCGGGCGTCAGATCGGCGTTGCGGACCTCGCGCCAGACGATCTGACGCGCGCGGACCAGACCGGGCCGATGCGGCGCAAAGGACAGAACCCGCAGCGGCGCGCCCAGATCGGCGACGAGCCAGGGCGGATCAAGGCGGATCGCAAGGCCCGTCATGGCGCGACCCCTTCGAGCGGTTGCACGATCAGCCCGGCCTCGGTTTCCGCCAGATGGCAGCGGATCGCAAAGACCTGTTCGAGCAGATCGGGGGTGAGAACCGTGCGGGGCGGGCCGTCGGCGACGATCCGGCCCTGATGCAGCACCACAAGCCGGGTGCAGAACCGCGCCGCAAGGCCGAGATCGTGGAGCGAGGCGACGGCGGCGCGGCCCTCGGACGCAAGGTCGCGCAGAACCGTCATGCAGGCGATCTGATGCGCCGGGTCGAGCCCCGCGACCGGCTCGTCGGCGAGCAGCAGCGGCGTGTCCTGCGCCAAGGCCCGGGCGATCAGCACCCGCGCCTGCTCGCCGCCCGAAAGTGCGGTGGCCGGGCGGTCGGCAAGGGCCGTCACATCCATCCGGGCCAGGGCATGCGCGACCTGCGGGGCGTCCTCGCGCCCGTTCTGTGCCAGCGCGACCAGCGCCGCGACGCGCAGCCCCCAGGCGATCTCGCGCGCCTGCGGCAGCCAGGCGGCGGCGCGGGCGCGGGGGACGGGCGAGAGCCGGGCGAGCGAGGAGGTTCCCGCAGCCGGGATCAACCCGAGGCCCGCGCGCAGCAGCGTCGATTTCCCCGCGCCATTCGGGCCGATGAGGCCGATGAATTCCCCCGGACCCACCCGCAGGCTGGCGGGGTGCAGCGTGACACGGCCGCCCCGCGTCACGGTCAGATTTTCAAGGCTCATCAGGGTCATGGCTGGCCTCGCATCCGCCAGATCAGGTGCAGGAAGACCGGCGCGCCGACCAGCGCCATCAGAACGCCCAGTTTCAGATCCTGCCCCGGCAAGACCTTGCGCACTGCGATATCGGCGATCAGCACCAGCACCGCGCCGCCCAAGGCCGCCGCGGGCAGAAGCCGCGCCGGGCTCGCGCCCACCAGCGGGCGCAGCAGATGCGGCACGACAAGGCCGACGAAGCCCACCGTGCCCGCCACCGCCGTTGCCGCGCCAACCGAGGCCGCGGTGCCCAGGATCACCGCAAGCCGCAGCCGGGCGAGATCGATGCCCATCGAGGCGGCGGCGTCCTCGCCCAAGGTCAGGGCGTCGAGGCCGCGCCCGGAGCGGGCCAGCAGCCAGCCCCCAAGCGCCATGAAGGGCGCGGCGATGGCGACATGGGTGAAGGAGCAATCGGCGAGCGAGCCCATCATCCAGAACACGATATCCTGCGCAGCGAAAGGGTTGGGCGAGAGGTTGAGCACCAGCGAGGTCAGCGCCGAGGCCAGCGCCGACAAAGCGATCCCGGCAAGGATCAAGGCCAGCGTGCCGCCGCCGCGCCCGGCCAGAAACAGGATCGCGCCCACGCCCAGAAGCGCGCCCAGAAGGGCTGCCAGTGGCAGGGCGAGGGCGAAGCTGGCGGCGAGCCCCGTCTGCAGCGCGATCACCGCGCCAAGGGCTGCCGAGGCGGAAATGCCGATCACGCCCGGCTCGGCCATCGGGTTGCGCAAGAGCCCCTGCAGCGCCGCGCCAGAAAGGCCAAGGCTTGCCCCCACCATCGCGGCCAGGATCGCCCGCGGCAGGCGGATTTCGCGCATCACGAGACCCAAAGGCCCCTCGCCCCCGGTGATCAGCGCCTTGAGCGCCGTCAGCGGCGCGACCTCGGCCACGCCGGTCAAAAGCGAGGCGAGGAAGAGCCCGACCAGCGCCAGACCAAGGCCGACATGCAGCTTTTTTGACGTCATTTCATCGCCCTCAGCCGGTCTGTGGCATCGAGAACCGAGGGCAGGCCGCAAATCCAGTCTCGGTCCTCCATCGCGGCGCGGTTGCCCCTCAGGGCACGGAACGCCGGATGGGTCAGCGGCTCTTCCGAGCGGGAATGACCCTTCCCGAGCCGCCCGGTCACCACCAGATCGGGCGCGGCCAGCACCAGCGCCTCGAGCGGCAGGGTGCTGCCCTGATCGCGCCCCATCCGGGCGGCAAGCGTGTCGAACCCGGCCGTGGTCAGGATCTCTCCGGCAAGGCTTTGGCGTCCCGACATGTAGCCGCGCGCCGACCAGGTGGCGGCCAGCGGGCGGGGGCCGGGCAGGCTCTCGGCGCGGATCTGGGCCAGCCTTGCGGCGAAAGCCCGGGTCATCGCGGCGGCTTCGGCCTCGCGCCCGAGCGACCGCCCCATCCGGGCGATGTCCGTTTGCATGTCGGCAAAGCTGTTGGCGGGCTCGAAGATTTCGACCGGGATGCCAAGGCGGCGCAACATCGCCACGGTCGGCTGCGCGGTGTAGCGCCCGGCCAGCACCAGATCGGGATGCATCAGGTAAACCTCCTCGGCTTGACCGTGGTTGGTCGGCCAGGCCTTGGCCGCCTTTGCCATCACCGAGGCGGCGGGATCCCGCGCCAGATGCGTGATCGACACAAGCTGCCCCGGCGCCGCCAGCATCATCGCCAGTTGATCGGTGCAAAGATTGATCGAAACGACGCGCAAGGGCGCCGCCGCAGCGGGCAGCGCCAGCGCGCAAAGCACGGCAAAGCCTGCCGCCAACACGGCGCGACGCCCCCCCGTTGGCCATTGAACGCGCGAAAGATCTGCTCGAACGGTCATCTCACCCTTTCCCGAAAGGAACGCCGGAAGGCGTGGGGCCTCCGGCGTTGCACAGTCAGAACTTCGCGCGGACCCCGACATAGACCGACCGGCCAGGCTGTCCGTAGTCGCGAACGGTCTGATAGGTTTCGTCGAAAACGTTCTCGACCCGAAGATAGGCCGCAGCGCTCTCGGTCAGATCATAAGAAACCGACAGGTTCGCCACCGTGTAATCGGGTAGCTTCGAGGCGGGCAGCGGCCAGGAATTGGTGTCCCAGACATCGGTCACATGTTCCGCCTCGACCGATGCCGACAGACGGTCGGTGATCTGGCCCGCAAGACCGATCACCAGATCATTGCGCGGCACACGCAGCGCCGGGGTTTCGACACCGGTCCCCGAAACCGCATAGGCGTCGGTGTAGGTATAGGTGCCGTAAAGGTCCCATCCGGTGGTCAGCGGCCTCCGGGCGGTCAGTTCGACCCCGCGGGACTGCGTGGTTCCGGGCACCTGATTGTAAGCCCCGCCCGCCCATTGGATCTTGTCCGTGATCTTGGTATCAAACAGCGTCGCCTGCACCGATCCTCCCGAACCGAAAAGATATTCCGCGCCCAATTCATAGCTGCGGCTGGTTTCGGGTTGCAGGTCGGGATTTTTGAAAGGACCATGCAGCTCATAAAGCGACGGCGCGCGGAACCCGGTTCCCGCCACCGCCCGGATGATCCAGGCGTCGGTGGGCCGCCACGCCATCGCGGCCCGCCCCGTGGTCTTGCCCCCAAAGCTGGAATGCGTGTCATGGCGCAGCGCAAAGGACAGATCGAGCGTTTCGGTCGGGGCATAGAGGGCCTCTCCGAAGACGGAATTGGTGCTGCTCGCGCCGCCAACCGCGTCATTGGTGAAGTCTTCCTCGGTGCGCTCGAGCCCCCAGTTCAGCGAGACAGTGCCGCCGGTATCCCAGTTTCCCTTGTAGCCGATCTGATCGCGCGTCCCGGTGAACAGTTTTGTCCAGCCAAGCGGATAGAGACGTTCGGTTTCCGTGTGGGCATAGGAAAGCTCGTGCCGGACCGCCCCGGTCTCGGCCCTGACGAAGGCCCGCAGGCCGCGCAGCTTGCCGTCTTCGGTCTCGGCCGTGTCGGCTGGCGGGCTGTCGAATTCGGTGAAACTGTCGCGTGCAATGCCGTTGAGCCCGACGGTGACGGTATCGGTCAGCGCATAGCTGCCGTAAAAGCTGAGCGTGGTGGCGCGAAAGCCGTCGGTCTCGGTGCCCGCCGCCGCCGCGGAAATGCCGTCGGTGACGATCCGGCTTGCGGAAAACGCCAATTCCCCCCGGGCCGTCTTCAGGCCGACCGAGGCGGTGCCGCTGGTGGTGCCATGCGCCCCGGTCTCTAGGTCGACTTGCGCCTCGGTGCCTTCCTTGCTGGCGCGAAACGTGGTGATGTCGACCACGCCGCCGATCGCCTCGGACCCGTAAAGGGCAGATTGCGACCCGCGCAGCACCTCGATGCGCGAGATCCCGCCTGCGGTGGTGGCGCCGAAATCGTATTGGCATTGCGTGCCCGCGGGGTCCGCCACGTCGATCCCGTCGATGCGCACGCCGATATAGGGACCGGACAGGCCGCGAATGCGCAGCGCCGTCGAGGCGCCCAGTCCGCCGTTGCGGGTCATGCTGAGACCCGGCAGACGCGCGAGCAGCGTCGCGACCGATTTGTCCCCAGCCTTCTCGATCTCCCCGGCGGTGAGGACATTGACCGTCGCCCCGGTGCGGCTCAGATCGACAGGTTCTGACGAGGCGATGACGGTGATCGTCTCAAGGTGGGTCACCTCGTCCTCTTTGGCCAGCGTTGGGGATGCGGTCGAGGCGAGGGCGGCAGAAAGCAGGGCAAGACGCGAAAGACGCGGCATCGGACAGACCTTTTCCGTTCGGGCCAAACGGCCCGGCATGAGAGATGTCGCGGAAAAGCCAAGGCTTTCCGCAGACGGCGACAGCTCACCTCTGCGGATCAAGCCGCTTCCGCAGCGCCCCACGCGCCCGGAAAGGGTGATGTCCAAGCAGGTCTCCTGGCTCACGGGTCATCGCTCGGTCGGCCTTCCCGGGGGGTCCCAGTGGCATGTCGACGTCGCTCGCCGCTCACAGTTGCGGGGGCAGCCACGGTCTGGGCCGGACGGCCGTTCCGTGTTCCCTTTCAATCCGACCCGCAGGCCGGAACTTGGACGGGGGCAAACGAAAACCAAAGCGAGCCTCTCGTCAAGTGGTCCTTTCATGCGGGCGCTGCTCAGATGACAGCCGCTGAGAGAGGTGTCCCGCCACGGCTGCTGCGTCGAGCGGCCTGAGTGACGCTGAAAACTCCTCAGCCGTTACAACGGGTTCGCTTTCGTTTTTCAGGCATTCAGAAGGGTTGCCGAAGCGCAGCCAGAGTGTGGTGACATGTCGCACCGGACGCAGGCCGGACCAGCCAAAGGGGCCGGTCGCGGTGATCGCCCAAAGCCCGGACGTGGGTAGGCAGACCCGAAACCGACCCGCGCGGTCGGTTTCCGCGATGACCCAGAGGGATCTTTCGTGTCCCCGGATGGGTCTCACCTGATCCCCGACAGGCTCGGCCATCATGCGTTCGAGATGCACCGCCGTTCCGACCACGGGTCGTCCGCGCGCAAGCAGCCGCGCGGAAAAAACCGCCCCCGGCACGAAACCCGCTGCAAGCCGGTCTGGCAGGATTTCCACCGCGGATCCAATCGTCTCGGGCTCAGCTGCAACGGAACCGCGCAGCACAAAGCTTGTCGCGTGATGCTGAACGTATCCGCGGCCCTCGGGGTCGCGCCCTACATCGCTGACTGCTTCGAATCGGTGTAGCCCAGAGCACGAAACATCTACGCGTGCTTGCCAACTCCGCGCCGCATTGCCCGCCCCGTGCAGCAGCCCTGGTTTCAAAGCTGCGCGCAGATCGACGCGACAGCCTGCGTGCAGGTGAATCGCTTCAAGCGGTGTGGCCAGGTCCAGCACCGCACCGCCGCCCAAGGGGTCGCCAAGCGCAAGTGTCAGCAGATCACCCGTCTCGGGGAGGTGCAGCATCAGCCCCGGCGTGGAGGGTCGAGGAAGTGTCAGCAGCGCGCGGGCAGCCGCCATCAGGTTGCCGTGCAGAAACATGGTCGTTCCCTTCCGTGGCGGTCCGGGTCACCCGGCCGCAAAACGCGAAAGGACGAAGGGGTTATGGCACCCGGGGGCCGGACCCCCAAGGGCCAGACGCGCACCCCGGCGTCCGGTTCAATCGGGCAAGGCCCGAGGGGTGGCAGGTCTCCTGGCTTGCGGGTCCGGGCTCGGGTCGGCCTTCCCGGGGAACCCCCAGTGGCATTTTCGACCGTCGCTCGCCGCTCACAGTTGCGGGGGCAGCTGCGGGTTTGCCGTTTGGCGCACCGCATTCCCTTTTCATCCCCGCGCGAACGGGGAACCAATCCCGCCTTGGTTGTGGCAGGGCCGGGCGGGCGCGTCAATCCGCAAGCCTGCGGGGAATTGACAGTCTCGGGCCAAGCGCGCATGGTGCCCGCGCCTTGGTTCCGCGACTGATCCCGCGGACGAAGAGGGAAGCCGGTGTGAGTCCGGCGCTGCCCCCGCAACTGTAAGCGGCGAGCCCGATGCACTGCCACTGACCCACGGGTCGGGAAGGCGCAAGGGGCGCTTGAGCCGCAAGCCAGGAGACCTGCCAGGCCAGAAACCATCCCGGGCGGCGGGCCCGGAGGCAGGGTGCTTCGGCTTGTCCGGGGCCTGTCCCCTTACCGCTTTCCGGCCCAATGCCACAGGAACGGTATGGAGCCGAAAGACACGACCACGAACGAGGCCTTCAAGGGCTTCACCAATACGAATTGCCCGTTTCTGCCCTGTCATCCGGGGGTGAAGCGGGCCTTCAACTGCCTGTTTTGCTACTGCCCGCTGATCGGCTACGACTGCCCCGGGCCCTATCAGACCTATACCGACCGCAACGGGCTGGTGCGCAAGGATTGTTCCGCCTGCACCCTGCCGCATGACGGGCATGAGCAATCGTGGAACTTCATCCAGAAATGGCTGGAATATCCGCAGCCCTGGTCGGGCAAGCCGCAGACCGATCCTCCGACGCCCCGCCCGAAACCCCTGCCGGGAGCCGCCGAGGCTGTCGCGGCTGCACATGGGCAGGCTCGTCATGGCTGACGGAGGCGCCCCGGCCAGATTGCGCCCGCACCGCATCCTGCATTGCACCGCCTGCCGTCATTGCAACGCGCCTTGCGCCCCGGGCCTTGCCTTTCTGACCCGTCTTGACGCCGCGATCGCCATTGCTCCGGTCGGTGCCGAGTTCGAGCTGATCGGCTCGGCCAATCTTGCTTGCGACGCGCGGCTTTGCCCGGTGGTCTGGCGGGCAACCGCCGAGGGCACCCGGCTTTGGGGCGATGTCGCCGCCGAGGTGCCGGTGGCGGTGCTGCTCGGCTCGGGCAGCGGGGCCTATGTCACCGTTGCGGCCGAAATCGTCACCGGGGCCGTGGTCCTGCAATGACGATACCGACAGGGGCAGCCCCGCGCGGGCTGACGATTGCCGCGCCCGCCTCCGGCGCGGGGAAAACCACGCTGACGCTGGGGCTGATCCGGGCGCTGGTGCGGGCGGGGCTGACGGTGCAGCCGTTCAAGAACGGCCCCGACTACATCGACCCGGCGTTTCATGCTGTGGCGGCGGGTCGACAGGCGTTCAACCTCGACAGTTGGGCAATGGGGGAGGCGGCGCTGTCTGCCGTGGTGGGGATGGCCGAGGGCGCCGATCTGACAATTTTCGAGGGCTCGATGTGGCTTTACGACGCCACCGAGAGCCCCGGGCTTTCTGGCCAAGGGGCAACCTCCGAGATTGCCCGTCGCTTTGGCTGGCCGGTGGTGCTGGTGCTCGATGTCGCGGCTCAGGCGCAATCCGCGGGCGCGGTGGCGCGGGGCTTCGCCCAATACCCCGACGCGCCGCCCTTTGCCGGGGTGGTGCTGAACAACCTTGGGGGCGCACGCCACGAAGTGATGATCCGCACCGAGATGGCGCGGCTTGGCATCCCGGTTCTGGGCGCGCTGCCGCGCCGATCCGATCTGGCCCTGCCCGAGCGGCATCTGGGCCTTGTTCAGGCCGCCGAACAGGCGGATCTGCACGCGCGGCTGGACCGGATGGCGGCCTTTGTTGCCGATCATGCCGATCTGAACGGCCTTATCCTTGCGGCGAAATCCGGCCCTCCGCTTGGTCCGGGGCGCTGGCCCGATCCGCCCGCGGGCCGCATTGCGCTGGCCCGGGACGCGGCCTTTTCCTTTGTCTATCCGCATCTGATCGAGGCTTGGCGCAGGGCCGGGGCCGAGATCCTGCCCTTTTCGCCGCTCTCCGACGAGGCCCCGGATGCGACGGCCGATCTGGTCTGGTTGCCGGGGGGTTATCCCGAGCTGCATGCCGGTCAGATCGCTGCGGCCGAGACCTTTCTGACCGGGCTGCGCCGCCATGCGCAGGCCAAACCCGTACATGGCGAATGCGGCGGCTACATGGTTCTGGGCGAGGCGCTGATCGACGCCGACGGCCACTCCCATCAGATGGCGGGGCTTTTGGGCCTCGTGACAAGTTTCGAGCGCCCGCAGATGGTTTTGGGCTATCGCCGCGCCGAGCTTCTGGCGCCGCTGCCCGGCCATCGCATCGGTGCGCAGCTGATGGGCCACGAGTTTCACCTCTCGCGCGTGCTGCGCCAGACCGATCCGCCGCTGGCCCGCCTGACCGATGCCGAGGGCAATCCCGTACCCGAGACCGGCTCTGCCCGCGGCTTGGTGACGGGCAGCTTCTTCCACCTGATTTCTGCCGCCTGAACGGACCCTGCAATGACCTTTTCGCTTCCCGACCATGACCCGGTGCCGCCGCTGCCGGACCTTGATGTGCCGTTGCTGACGCCACCCCCGCCCCGTCGCGGACGGGCGCTGATGATCCAGGGCACCAGTTCCGACGTCGGCAAGAGCCTTCTTGTCGCGGGGCTGTGCCGCGCCTATGCCCGGCGCGGGCTGAAAGTGGCGCCGTTCAAGGCGCAGAACATGTCGAACAATGCCGCCGTCACCGTGGACAGCGATCTGCCCCCCGGACCCGACGGCCCCCGCCGCGGCGAGATCGGCCGGGCGCAGGCCTTGCAGGCGCGGGCCGCCGGGCTGGCGCCTTCGATCCACATGAACCCGGTGCTTCTGAAGCCGCAGGCGCTGGTTGGCTCGCAGGTGGTGCTGCGCGGGCGGGCCTTGGGCAACTGGCCCGCGCGGCATTACCACCACTTGAAACCCTTCCTGCTGCCCGCGGTGATCGACAGCTACCGCCGCGTCGCCGCCGAGGCCGATCTGGTGCTGGTCGAAGGCGCGGGGGCGGCGACCGAGACCTGGATCAAGCAATGCGACATCACCAACATGCGGCTGGCCGAGGAGGCCGATCTGCCGGTGGTGCTGCTCACCGACAACGACCGGGGGGGTGCCTTGGCCGCCGTCGTGGGCAGCTGGATGCTGCATGACGAAGCCGAGCGGGCGCGGGTGAAAGGCATTCTCGTCAACAAGTTCCGCGGCTATTTCTCGCTTTACGAACCCGCCTGCCGGACCATGACCGAACTGACCGGCTGGCCGTTTCTGGGCGTCGCGCGCTGGTTCGAGGGGGCCGCGCAGCTTCCGGCCGAGGATGCGCTCGCGCTGGAACGCCCGGCGACCGGCGCTGGCGCAGGGCTGATCGTCGCCGTTCCGCATCTTGATGGCGTGGCGAATTTCGACGACCTTGACCCCTTGGGCGCCGAGCCGGGCGTCGATCTGCGCTGGGTCCGCCACGGCCAGCCGATCCCGGCCGAGGCCGATGTGGTGCTGCTGCCCGGCTCGAAAACCACCCGTCAGGCGCTGGCCACGCTGCGCACGCAGGGCTGGGACACCGACATCCGCGCGCATCTGCGTCGGGGTGGCCGGGTGGTGGGAATTTGCGCGGGGTTTCAGATGCTTGGCTATGTCGTGCGCGACCCGGACGGGATCGAAGGCCCGCCGGGCGAGACCGAGGGGCTGGGGCTGCTCGATCTGGAAACCGTGATGACGCGCGAAAAGCTGCTGACCGAGGTTGAGACGACCGATACGCTCTCGGGGCAGGTTCTGCGCGGCTACGAGATGCACATGGGCCGCACCACCGGGCCGGGGCTCGATCACCCGTGGTTTCGTCTCGACGGCCGCCCCGAAGGCGCCCTGTCCGCTGATGGCCGGGTGATGGGGACCTATCTGCACGGGCTTTTCGGGTCTGACGGGTTTCGCAGCCATTGGATCGGCGCGATGGGCGGGCGCGCCTCGGGGCTTGATCACGCGGCACAGATCGAGGCGACGCTCGATGCTTTGGCCGATCAGCTCGAGCAAGACCTTGATCTCGATGCGCTTCTGGCGCTCGCCAAATGAGGGCGCGGCGGCTGATGGTGCTTGGCACCGGCTCGGATGTGGGCAAGAGCCTGCTGGTGGCGGGGCTGTGTCGCGCCTTCACCCGGCGCGGCCTCAAGGTGGCGCCGTTCAAGGCGCAGAACATGTCGAACAATGCCGCCGTCACGGCGGATGGTGGCGAGATCGGTCGTGCGCAGGCGCTTCAGGCGCGGGCGGCGGGGCAGCCCCTGTCGGTCCACATGAACCCTGTGCTTTTGAAGCCCGAAACCGACGTCGATGCGCAGGTCGTGGTGCAGGGGCAGGTTCTGGGGCGGTTCTCGGCGGCGGACTATCAGGCGCTGAAACCCGGCCTGCGGCCACGCGTGATCGAAAGCCTGGATCGTCTCTCGGCCACCCATGACCTTGTGCTGATCGAGGGAGCCGGCAGCGGCGCGGAACGCTATCTGCGCCCGCAGGACATTTCCAACATGGGTCTGGCCGAGGCCGCCGATCTGGCCGTGGTGCTTCTGACCGACGAGTCGCGTGGGGGCGTCACGGCGGCGGTGATCGGCCATCATCACCTTTGGACCGCCGCCGACCGCGCCCGGGTGGGCGGCGTGATCGTGACGAAATTCCGCGGTGATCCCGCGATCTTTGCGCCTGCAGCCGAGGATATCCGCGCCGAGACCGGCTGGCCGGTGCTCGGTCTGATGCGCTGGTCCGAGGCGGCACGGCGCCTGCCCGAGGAAGATTCGCTCGGGCTCGCCCGTCGCTCCGGCCCGAAAGGATCGCTGGTGATTGCCGTGCTCGACCTGCCGCGGATCGCGAATTTCGACGATCTCGACCCGCTTGCGGCCGAGCCCGGCGTCGATCTGCGCTGGGTGCGCCCGGGCCAGCCGATCCCGCCCGAGGCCGCGGTGGTGATCCTGCCCGGGTCCAAGGCCACCCGCGCCGCGCTGGCCACCCTGCGGGCCGAGGGCTGGGACATCGACCTGCGCGCAAATCTGCGCCGGGGCGGTCGCGTGGTCGGAATTTGCGCGGGGTTTCAGATGCTTGGTCGGGTCGTCCGAGACCCAGAGGGGATCGAAGGAAGCCCGGGCGAAACCGAGGGGCTGGGGCTTCTGGACCTTGAAACCGTGATCGGCCCGACCAAGCGTCTGACCGAAATCGACGCCCGCGACCATGTCAGCGGCGCCCGCGTCACCGGCTACGAGATGCATATGGGCGAGAGCTTCGGCCACGCGCTTGCCCGCCCGTGGCTGAACCTTGACGGCCGCCCCGAAGGCGCGCTGTCCGGCGATGGCCGGGTGATGGGCAGCTATCTGCACGGCATCTTCGGCGCGGGGGACTTCCGCCGCCACTGGCTTTCGCAACTTGGCATCACCGCCGCATCGCTTGACCACGCCGCCCGGATCGAGACCGCGTTGGACGCCTTTGCCGACGAAATCGAGGCTGATCTCGATCTTGACGCGCTTCTGGCCGTCGCGCGGTGAGGGGTGAGCTTGCGGTGGCTGGGAGGCATCAGGAAAGCTCAGACATGAAAGTTTCTCATAATTTTGCTGACGAATATGAATTTGATGCAGGGTGACTTGTGGCCTATCTGCTCTTCGTCCTGTGGAGAGTGTGATGCTGACCCAAAACTGGCCTCGATCGGCGGCTTACGCCGCGCTTGAAGCCCTTTCTCGCGAAAGGATCCTGATCCTTGACGGAGCCATGGGCACGCAGATTCAACAGCTTGGCCTGAGCGAGGACGATTTTCTGGGTCGCGGCTCGGGCTGCGCCTGTCGCCATGCCACCGATCATCCGCAAAAGGGCAACAACGACCTGCTGGTGCTGACCCAGCCCGAGGCCATCGAGGCGATCCATTTCCGATATGCGATGGCGGGGGCCGACATCGTAGAGACCAACACCTTTTCCGCCACCACCATCGCGCAGGCCGATTACGGGCTGGAAAGCGCGGTCTTCGACCTGAACGCGGCCGGGGCGCGGGTGGCGCGGGCGGCGATGGACCGCGCCGAGGCCACCGACGGGCGGCGCCGCTTCGTTGCGGGGGCTGTGGGGCCGACGAACCGCACCGCCTCGCTCTCGCCCGATGTGAACGACCCGGGCTACCGCGCCGTCACCTTCGACGATCTGCGCACGGCCTATGGCCAGCAGGTGCGCGGGCTGATCGCGGGCGGCGCCGATATCCTGCTGATCGAGACGATCTTTGACACGCTGAACGCCAAGGCGGCGATTTTCGCCTGTTTCGAGGCTTTCGCCGAGCGCGGCGAGCGGCTGCCAGTGATGATTTCCGGCACGATCACCGATGCCTCGGGGCGCACGCTTTCGGGGCAGACGCCGACCGCGTTCTGGCATTCCGTGGCCCATGCCCGGCCCTTCACCGTGGGGCTGAACTGCGCGCTTGGCGCCAGCGCCATGCGCCCGCATCTAGCGGAACTGGCGGGCGTGGCGACCTGCGCGATCTGCGCCTATCCCAATGCCGGGCTGCCAAATGCCTTTGGCCAATACGACGAAACCCCCGAGCAGACCGCCGCGCAGGTGGCCGATTTCGCCCGCGACGGGCTGGTCAATGTCGTCGGCGGCTGCTGCGGCACCACCCCCGATCACATCCGCGCCATCGCGGAAGCCGTGAAACCTTTCCCGCCGAGGGCCCTGTTATGAGCCGTTACCTGCGTCTTTCGGGGCTCGAGCCCTTTACCCTGACGCCCGACATTCCCTTCGTGAACATCGGCGAGCGGACGAATGTCACCGGCTCGGCCCGGTTCCGCAAGATGATCGTCGCCCGCGACTATGCTGCCGCGCTGGATGTGGCACGCGATCAGGTGGAAAACGGTGCGCAGATCCTTGACATCAACATGGACGAGGGGCTGATCGACAGTCAGGCGGCGATGGTCGCCTTTCTCAACCTGCTGGCTGCCGAGCCCGACATTGCCCGGGTGCCGGTGATGATTGACAGCTCGAAATGGGAGGTGATCGAGGCCGGGCTGAAATGCGTCCAGGGCAAGCCCGTCGTCAATTCGATCAGCCTCAAGGAGGGCGAGGAAATCTTTCGCCATCACGCGGCGCTGTGTCTGGCCTATGGCGCGGCGGTGGTGGTGATGGCCTTCGACGAAGAGGGGCAGGCCGACAGTTTCGCCCGCAAGACCCAGATTTGCGCCCGGGCCTATCGCATTCTGGTCGAGGAGATCGGCTTTCCGCCCGAAGACATCATCTTTGACCCGAATGTCTTTGCCGTCGCCACGGGCATCGAGGAGCACGACAACTACGGAGTCGATTTCATCGAGGCGACGCGCTGGATCAGGCAGAACCTGCCGCATGCCCATGTCTCGGGCGGGGTGTCGAACCTGTCCTTCAGCTTTCGCGGCAATGAACCCGTGCGCGCGGCGATGCATGCGGTGTTTCTGTATCACGCGATCCGTGCCGGGATGGACATGGGGATCGTCAATGCCGGGCAACTGGTGGTCTATGACCAGATCGACCCCGAACTGCGCGAGGCCTGCGAGGATGTGGTGCTCAACCGCGTGCCGAAGGCGGGCGGCACCGCGACCGAGCGGATGCTGGAGGTGGCCGAGCGGTTCCGCGGCGGCGCGCGCGAGGAAAAGACCCGCGATCTGGCCTGGCGCGACTGGCCGGTGGAAAAGCGGCTGGAACATGCTTTGGTCAATGGCATTACCGAATTCATCGAGGAAGACACCGAAGCCGCAAGGCAGCTGGCGGAACGCCCGCTGCATGTGATCGAAGGGCCGTTGATGGCGGGGATGAACGTCGTCGGTGATCTGTTCGGTGCGGGCAAGATGTTCCTGCCGCAGGTGGTGAAATCGGCGCGCGTGATGAAACAGGCCGTTGCAGTGCTGCTGCCCTATATGGATGCCGAAAAGGCCGCGCGGGGGGGCACCGGGCGCGAGAGTGCGGGCAAGATCTTGATGGCCACGGTCAAGGGCGATGTGCATGACATCGGCAAGAACATCGTCGGCGTCGTGCTGGCCTGCAACAATTACGAGATCGTCGATCTGGGCGTGATGGTGCCGCCGCAAAAGATCCTTGAGGTGGCGCGGGCCGAAAAGGTCGACGCGATCGGGCTTTCGGGGCTGATCACACCAAGCCTTGACGAGATGGTGCATCTGGCCACCGAGATGGAGCGTGAGGGCTTCGACATTCCGCTGCTGATCGGGGGCGCGACCACCTCGAAGGTGCATACGGCAGTCAAGATCGCCCCGGCCTATCGGCGCGGGCAAGCCGTCTATGTGCTGGATGCCAGCCGTGCCGTGGGCGTGGTGGGGGCGCTATTGAGCGCCACGCAAAAGGCTGGCTATGTGGCGGGCATCCGCGAAGACTATGCCCAGATCGCGATACGCCATGCCCGGGATGAGGCGGCGAAAGTGCGGCTGCCGCTGGCTGCTGCCCGGGCCAATGCGCTGCGGCTCGACTGGTCGGGCTATGCCGTGCCCGCGCCACAGTTTTTCGGCCCCCGGGTGATCGACGACTGGGATCTGGCCGAGGTGGCGCGGTATATCGACTGGACGCCCTTCTTCCATGCCTGGGAATTGAAGGGGGTCTATCCGCGGATTTTCGACGACGCCGAAAAGGGCGCAGCCGCCCGGGCGCTGTTTTCCGATGCGCAGGCGATGCTGGCGCAGATCATTGCCGAGCGCTGGTTCACCCCCCGCGCCGTGGTGGGGTTCTGGCCCGCGAATGCGGTGGGCGACGATATCCGGCTTTACACCGACGAGACCCGGACCGAGGATCTGGCCACTTTCTTCACCCTGCGCCAGCAGACCGGCAAGCGCGAGGGCCGCCCGAATGTGGCTTTGGCCGATTTCGTCGCGCCCGCGGGCACGGTGCCCGATTATCTGGGCGGCTTCGTGGTCACCGCCGGCCCCGAGGAAGCCGAAATCGCCGCGCGGTTCGAAGCCGCCCATGACCATTATTCCGCGATCATGGTCAAGGCGCTGGCCGACCGCTTTGCCGAGGCCATGGCCGAAGCCCTGCATCAGCGGGTGCGGCGCGACTATTGGGGCTATGCGCCCGAGGAAAGCTTCGCCCCCGATCAGCTGGTGGGCGAGCCCTATCGCGGCATCCGCCCGGCGCCGGGCTATCCGGCCCAGCCCGACCACACGGAAAAGCTGACGCTCTTCCAGCTGCTTGAGGCCGAGGCCGCGACCGGCGTGCATCTGACCGACAGCATGGCGATGTGGCCCGGCTCTTCCGTCTCGGGGCTCTATATCGGCCATCCAGAGGCCTATTATTTCGGTCTTGCCCGGATCGAGCCCGATCAGGCCGCCGATTACGCCGCCCGCAAGGGCATGGCTTTGGCCGAGGTGCAGCGCTGGCTGGCCCCGGTGCTGGGCTCGGCCGCGCCCGCCGCCGCTGCGGTCGCCGCGTGATCCTGTCTGAAAGCGCGGACGGCGCGTCGTTTTTGGCACGCGGCTTGTGCGACAATCTGTCAGTCTGAAAGCCTCAGGGTGCCCGTCCGCAAGGCCGGGAGAATTGGGAAGCCGGTGCAAGACCGGCGCTGCCCCCGCAACGGTCAGCAATGAGGGACGGCAAGGCCACTGGACCCCCGGGGTCCGGGAAGGGGCCGCGCCCGGGTGCGAAAGCACGCATTGCAAGCCCGGAAACCAGCCCTGTGACCGCCGGGCCCCCGGGCCCATCCATCCAACCAGCCCTTGCGGGGAGGCAGGGGCAAGTGAGGTGCTAGATGCCAGACGCATCCGACATCCGTGCGCAGCTTGCCGCACGGCGCAAGGACCATTCCCTGCCGCAACCCTTTTATTGCGATCCGGGGATCTTCCAGACCGATCTGACGCAGATCTTCTACCGCGAGTGGCTCTTCGCCATTCCCGCCTGTCAGCTGGTCAAGCCCGGCGATTACGCGACGCTGCAGGTGGGCGCCTATCCGGTGATCCTGGTGCGCGGCGCCGACGGGATGATCCGCGCCTTTCACAACGTCTGCCGCCATCGCGGCCAGCGGCTTTGCGCCAAGGCGACGGGGAACAGCCCGAAACTTGTCTGCCCCTATCATCAATGGACCTATGATCTGGACGGAAAACTTCTGTGGGCCAAGGATATGCAGGCGGATTTCAACCCCGCCGCGCATGGGCTGAAAAAGGTCCATTGCGTCGATATCGGCGGGATGGTGTTCATTTCCTTGGCCGAAGTGCCGCCCGCGATCGCCGATCTGGCGGGCACGCTGGGCCGCTATCTGGCGCCCGCCGGGCTGAAAGAGGCCCGCGTTGCCCATGTCTCGACCATCGTCGAGAAGGGGAACTGGAAGCTTGTGATCGAGAACAACCGCGAATGCTATCATTGCGGCGGCGCGCATCCCGCGCTCTGCCGGACCTATTCCGACAATCCGCGCATGACCGCGATGGAGGGCCCCGAGGCGGCAAGCCCCGACATTCTGGCGCATTGGGCGCGCTGCGAGGCGGCCGGTCTGCCCTCGCGCTTCGTGCATCATCCGCAGATGCAATGGCGGCTGGCGCGCATTCCGCTGCTGAATGGCGCCGAAAGCTACACGATGAGCACCAAGGCCGCGGTCAAGGGCCAGCGGCTGGGCGAGATGCCCTTCAACGATGCCGGAAGCCTGCTGTTCTTCCACTATCCGAACACCTGGAACCATTTCCTGGCCGATCATGCGATCGTCTTCCGGGTGCTGCCGATCTCGGCCACCGAGACCGAGGTGACGACCACCTGGCTTGTGCCCGGCGATGCCGTCGAGGGGGTAGATTACGACCTGACCGAGTTGACCGAGGTCTGGGTGGCGACGAATGACGAGGACCGGCAGGTGGTCGAGGAAAATCAGGCCGGGATTCTTTCGCCCGCCTATGAGCCCGGCCCCTATTCGACGCTGCAGGAAGAGGGCGTGATCCAGTTCGTCGACTGGTATTGCGGCACGCTCGATGCGCGGCTGGCCCCGCCGCTGGCGGCGGAGTGAGCGATGGACCGGATCAACTGGGCCAGCGCGCCATGGAGCGATGCCGAGCCGCTGGAATGCGCGATGGTGGTGCCCGAAACCGCCGATACCGCCACGATCACCTTCCGCGCGCCTTCGGGCGCGTGGTTCGACTACCTGCCCGGGCAGTTCCTGACGCTGGATCTGCCGGTGCCGGGTCAGCCGGTCAGCCGGACCTATACGATCTCCTCCTCGCCCTCGCGGCCCTTGTCGCTCTCGGTGACGGTGAAGGCGCAGCCCGGGTCGGTGGGCTCGCGCTGGCTGATCGAGCAGCTGAAACCGGGGATGCGGCTACGGGCACATGGGCCGGCGGGGGTGTTCAGCCTGCGCCAGCATCCGGCGCGGAAATATCTCTTCATCTCGGCGGGCTCGGGGATCACGCCGATGATGTCGATGACGACCTGGGCCTGGGACAGCAGCGAGATGCCCGATATCGTCTTTGTCCATGCGGCGCGGCGGCCCTCGGACATCATCTTCCGGCCGCGGCTGGAACAATTCGCGGCGCGTGTGCCGGGGTTGCAGCTGCGCTTCACGGTCGAGGAGGTCGAGCCCTTCAGCGTCTGGCACGGCTTTCGCGGCCGTTTGAACCAGATCATGCTGGGGCTGATGGCGCCCGATTATCTGGACCGCGAGGTGTTCTGCTGCGGCCCCGAGCCCTTCATGCGCGGGGTGAAGGACAGCCTTGCGGCGCTGGGCTTTGATCTGACCCGCTATCATCAGGAAAGCTTCGGCCCGCCCGAGACCGCCCCTGCGCCGGAGGCGGAAGCGGTCCCGGAGGCGGCCGAGATCAGCTTCACCGCCTCGGGGGTCAGCACCGCCTGCGCGCCCGGCGAAACCGTGCTCGCCGCGGCGAAACGGGCGGGGCTGAACATCCCCTCGGGGTGCAACTTCGGCCTGTGCGGCACCTGCAAGGTGCGCAAGACCGCGGGCGAGGTGCAGATGCTGCACAACGGCGGGATCTCCGAAGACGACATCGCCGCGGGCTATATTCTGGCCTGCTGCTCGCGTCCCTCGGGCAAGGTGGCGGTCGAGATCTGACCGCCACCCCCTTCGTCAACCGGCCGTAGGCAGCACGCTTTGCGCGATCGAGGCGTCCAGCGCCTCGAAAGCCGCAAGGCCCAGCGTCGCGTAAAGCTCTGCCCGGGTCTGCATCTCGGGCAGCAGGGCCGTGGTGGCGCCGTCGCGGGCAAGCGCGGTGTAAAGCCGCTCCTGCGCGCGGTTCGCCACCCGCAAGGACGACACCGGCCAGATCACCATCTGATAGCCCAGCTCCTCGAACTCGGCCGCGGTCAGGGCCGGGGTGCGGCCGAATTCGGTCATGTTCGCCAGAAGCTTGACCCCGGGCAGCCGGGCGCGGAAGGCGCGGAACATCTCGACCGAGGTCAGCGCCTCGGGGAAGATCGCATCGGCGCCCGCTTCGACATAAAGCTGCGCCCGCGCCACCGCCCCCTCGATCCCCTCGGCGGCGGCCGCATCGGTGCGCGCGATCACCACCAGATGCCGCCGCGCCCGCACCGCCGCCGCCACCTTCGCCGCCATCTCGGCCGGACTTGCCAGTTTCTTGTCGTTCAGATGACCGCATTTCTTCGGCAAGAGCTGGTCTTCCAGATGCACCGCCGCCGCCCCGGCCTCTTCGAACACCCGCACCATATGCATCACGTTCAGCGCCTCGCCATAGCCGGTGTCGCCATCGACCAGGAGCGGCAGGCCCGAGGCGCGGGCGATCTGGCGGATGAAGAAGGCGACCTCGTCCACCGTCAGGATGCCAAGGTCCGGCAGCCCCATCGAGGCCGACATCGCCGCCCCCGAGAGATAAAGCGCCTCGAACCCCGCGGCCTTGGCTTGCAGCGCGGCCATGCCGTTATGCGCCCCGGGCAGGCGCAGGATGCCGGGCCGGGCAAGGGCCGCGCGAAACCGCGCCCCCGCCGGGGCCTCGGGATGATCGGAACCGATCAGATAGGGCATGGGGTCACTCCGTCCGGTTGGGCGCGCTCAAAAGGCCGCCGCGGGCTTCAAGGGGCAGGAAGGCCCGGGTTTCGGGGCCGGTGTAATGGGCCGAGGGGCGGATGATCTTGCCGTCCAGCCGTTGCTCGATCACATGTGCACCCCAACCCGCGCTGCGCGCAATGACGAAGATCGGCGTGAAGAGCATCGTCGGCACCCCGAGCTGATGATAGGAGACCGCCGAATACCAGTCGAGGTTCGGGAACATCCCCTTCGTTTCGGCCATCACCTGTTCGATCCGCTCGGCGATGTCGAACATCCGCACCGCGCCGTGATGCAGCGCCAGCCGCCGCGCCACCTGCTTGATCACCACATTGCGCGGATCGGCGATCGTATAGACCGGATGGCCAAAGCCGATGATCACCTCTTTCGCGGCCACCCGCTCGCGGATATCGGCCTCGGCCGCGTCGGGGGTAGCGTAGCGCTTCTGGATCTCGAAGGCCTGTTCATTCGCGCCGCCGTGTTTCGGCCCGCGCAGCGCCCCGATGGCGCCCGCGATGCAGGAATAAAGATCCGATCCCGTCCCCGCGATGGTGCGCGCGGTGAAGGTCGAGGCGTTGAACTCGTGCTCGGCATAAAGGTTGAGCGTGGTGTGCAGCGCCCGCACGGCTTCTTCGCCCGCCGGGCGGCCATGCAGCAGATGCAGGAAATGCCCGGCGATGCTGTCGTCTTCGGTCTCGACCTCGATGCGGCGACCGTTCTGCGCGAAGTGATACCAGTACAGCAGCATCGAGCCCTGCACCGCGATCAGCCGGTCGGCAATGTCGCGCGCGCCGGGCGTGTTGTGATCCGTGGCTTCCGGCAGGACGCAGCCGAGCGCCGAGACGCCCGAGCGCAGCACATCCATCGGATGCGCGGCGGCCGGGATCGCCTCGAGCGTCTGGCGCAGGGCCAGCGGCAGCCCGCGCAGCGCCCGCAGCTTGGCGCGATAGGTGGCCAGTTCCGCCAGCGTCGGCAGGGTGCCATGGATCAGAAGATGCGCCACCTCCTCGAAGTCGCAGGCCTCGGCGATGTCGAGAATGTCGAAGCCGCGATAGTGCAGGTCGTTGCCGGTCTGCCCCACGCTGCACAGAGCGGTGTTGCCTGCCACCACGCCGGAGAGGGCAACGGATTTCTTCGGTTTCATGATCGAACCGGACATGGTTTCCTCCTCAGTCCCAATCGAAGATGCCACGCGGACGCGGCGCGCCCAATTCCTCGGGCCGCACGGTGAAGTTCAGCAGACCCAGACTGTCCGACGGAATGTCGGCAAGGTTCTGCGCCGCATCGAGAAAGCGCGTCTGCTCGGCTGCGGTCAGGATGCCCTCCGAAAGCGTCATGAACTTGCGGATGTAATCGGCCCTGCCAAAGGGGCGGGCGCCATCGGGGTGCGCATCGGCCAGCGCCAATTCGTCGACGATCTGCCGCCCGTCCTTGAGCCGCACCACAACGCGCCCGCCAAAGGCCTTTTCCTTCGGGTCACGGGCATGATAGCGGCGCGTCCAGTCCGGATCTTCGACGGTCGAGATCTTGTGCCAGAGCGCCACCGTCTCGGGTCGGTGCGCGCGTTCAGGGGCATAGCTGCGGACATGATGCCAGCCGCCATCTTCCAGCGCGACGGCAAAGATATACATGATCGAATGGTCAAGCGTTTCGCGGCTGGCATCGGGGTCCATCTTTTGCGGATCATTGGCGCCGGTGCCGATGACGTGATGGGTGTGATGCGAGGTGTGAATGACGATGCTCTCGACCTGCGCCAGATCACCGATTTGAGGGCCAAGGCGGCGGGCGAGATCAATCAGGGCCTGGCTTTGATATTCCGCCGAATATTCCTTGGTGTAGGTGTCGAGGATCGCGCGCTTCGCTTCGCCGCGACCGGGCAGGCGCACGGTATAGCGTGCTTCGGGCCCGGACAGCATCCAGGCGATGAAGCCGTCTTCGCCTTCCCAGGCGGGGCTGGGGGCACCCTCGCCGCGCATCGCACGGTCCACCGCCTCGATCGCCATCTTGCCCGCAAAGGCCGGGGCAAAGGCTTTCCAGCTGGAAATCTCGCCCTTGCGGCTTTGGCGGGTGGTGGTGGTCACATGCAGCGCCTGTTGCACCGCCTGATAGATCACCTCTGCGGGCAGGTTCAGCAGCGTTCCGATCCCCGCCGCCGCCGAGGGCCCGAGATGGGCGATATGGTCGATCTTGTGTTCGTGCAGACAGATCCCGCGCACCAGTTCCACCTGAATTTCGTAGCCCGTGGCGATCGCCCGGATCAGCTCGGCGCCCGAGCGCCCGGTGTGCTGCGCCACCGCCAGGATCGGCGGGATATTATCGCCCGGATGGCTGTAATCGGCGGCTAGAAAGGTGTCGTGGAAATCCAGCTCCCGCACCGCCGTGCCATTCGCCCAGGCCGCCCATTCCGGCGAGACCCGGGTGCCATGCGGCATCCCGAAGATCGTCGCACCGCGCCGCATCGGGTGGCAAAGCGCCTGCGCCCGCGCCGAGGCGACGGGGCGGCGCCCGACCGAGGCGGCGGCCACGGCGGCATTGTCGATGAGGCGGTTGATGATCATCTCGGTCACTTCGGGCAGCACCGGCACCGGGTCGGCGGCGACTTCGGCGATTTTCCAGGCCAGCTGTTCGGAACGCGGCAGGATCTCGGCCGAGCGATAGCTGCGCAGATCGTGGGTCTTCATCGGGTCTTTCCTTGTCTTGTCGTCAGATTGCGGAAGAAAGCGGGCGGGGGCGGCCGTCGGCATCGACGGCGACCATCACGAATTGCCCGCCCAATGCGGGGCGGGGGGCGCCCGGGCCGATCGGCTGTGCGATGCCCTGCACCCCCACGGTCAGCGAGCTGCGCCCCTCGCGCAGGATTTCGGCGCGCAGCTCCAGCATCTCGCCGACGCGGATCGGGGTGGCAAAGTCGACGCGTTCCGAGCGCGCCATCACCACCGGCCCCGCAGCGCGGCGGCAGGCGGCGACAAAGGCCGCCCGCGCCATCAGCGCCAGCGCATGGCCGCCAAACAGCGTGCCGTAATGGTTTGCCTGATCGGGAAAGATCATCTCGACCAGAACGGTGGGCGGGGCAGGGGGGAGAGGCATGGGAAACCTTTGCAAGATTGGCAAAGGCAGCTTTCCTTGCTTTCGGCTTTCCGTTAAAGTATTGATAATGTGTTATATTGTGAAGACTGGCGCGGCGAATTGCGAAGGTTGCGAAGATGGCAAAGACATTCATGGGGGTGCGGCTGAAACGCCTGCGCGAGGATCGCGGCATCACGCAGGCGACCCTTGCCCGCGCGCTGGAAATCTCGCCGAGCTATCTCAATCAGATCGAGAACAACCAGCGGCCGCTGACGGTGCCGGTGCTGCTCAAGCTCAACGCGGCTTTCGGGCTGGATGTGCAGCTGTTTTCGGATGCCGACGAGGCGCGGCTGATTGCCGAGTTGCGCGGGGCGCTGGCCGATCAGGGGGCGGGGGCGAGCCTGGCCGAGGTGCGGGAGATCGCGGCGAACATGCCCGCCGTCGCGCGCACGATCGTGGCCATGCAGGCGCGGCTGCGCGATCTGTCGGATCGCGCCGATGCACTGGCGGGGCAAATCAGCACGCCCACCACCTCAACCCCCGCCGCCTTCGAGGCGGTGCGGGACTGGTTTTACGAACGGCGCAACCATGTTCCCGATCTGGACACCGCGGCCGAGGTGGTGGGGGCGGATCTGCCCGCCGGGCGAATGGCGCAGCCGCTGGCCGAGCGTCTGGCCACGCGGCACGGCATCCGCATTCTGCATGCCGAGGGCGGTATCCTGCGCCGGTTCGAGCCGGGGGCGGGGCTCTTGCATCTGGGCGCGCATCTGACGCCCGGCCAGCAGGCCTTCCAGATCGCGACGCAGCTGGCGCTTCTGGAACAGGGCGGTCTGATGGCGCGGCTTTGCGCGACGACGCAGCTGGACCCCGAGGCCCAGGCGCTCTTGCGGGTGGGGCTGGCGAACTATTATGCCGGGGCGCTGATCATGCCCTATCGCGCCTTTCTGGCCGCGGCCGAAGCGCTGTCTTATGACATCGAGCTGCTGGCGCACCGCTTCGGCGTCGGTTTCGAGACCATCTGCCACCGGCTGTCGACCCTGCAACGCCCCGAGGCGCGCGGCGTGCCGTTCTTTTTCATCCGGGTGGACCGGGCGGGGAACATCTCGAAGCGGCAATCGGCCACTGATTTCCACTTTTCCCGCATCGGCGGGTCGTGCCCGCTTTGGAACATCTACGAGGCGTTTTCCCGCCCGGACGAAATCTTGCGGCAGGTGGCGCAGATGCCCGATGGGCGCAGCTATCTGTGGATCGCGCGACAGCTGCGGCAGGGCGGCGGCGGCTTCGGCGCGGCGGAAAAGCGCTTCGCCGTCGCGCTGGGCTGCGATCTGGCCCATGCCGACCGGCTGGTCTATGCGCGCGGGCTGAACCTGCGCGCGCCCGATCTTGCAACGAAGATCGGCCCGGGCTGCAAGCTCTGCGAGCGCGCCGATTGCCCGCAGCGCGCCTTTCCAACGCTGGGCAAGCCCTTGCGACTGCGCCCCGAGGAAACCCGCTTCGCCCCCTATTCCGGCTCGGAGTGAGGGGCGAAGCGGTCAGGTCGCGCAAAGCTCGGTGTCGATGCAGCCCGCGGCGCGGAAGGGTTGCAGCTCTGCCATCGGCAGGCCCAGCTCGGCCAGATCGGCGCCGATCCGGTCCAGATCCGCGGGGCCCAGCAGGCGCGGATGCACCGTCGTGCGCAGCGCATGGGCGACGCCGCTTTCCTGCAGAAGCCGCAGGCTTTCATGCGCCCGCAGCCCCGATCCGGGCACGCCGGTGATGCGCGGATAATCGGCAAAGGGCGCCTTCACGTCAAAGCCCACCCAATCCAGAAGCGGCAGCACGCGGGCCAGCCGCTCGGGGTAAGGCCCGGCGCTGTGCAGCCCGGTGCGAAAGCCCATCGAACGGATCTCGGCCAGGGCTGCGGGCAGGGCGGCCTGCAGGGTCGGCTCGCCGCCCGAGATCACCACCCCGTCCAGAAGCCCGCGGCGGCTTTGCAAAAAGTCCCGCACCTCGGCCCAGGGCAGGGTTCCCGCCCGGGCCGGGATCAGGTCGGGGTTGTGGCAATAGCGGCAGGACCAGGGGCAGCCCTGGGTGAAAAGCACCGCCACCAGCTCCCCCGGCCAGTCGCAGGCCGAGTGCCGCACAAGGCCCGAGACCGCCAGCTCAGTCAAGATGCGCCCGCGCTTCGGAAAAATAGACCCGCTCGGCGGCCTCGCCCTTCTTGCCGGTGTTGAAGGAGGCCATCGGCCGGTGATAGCCCATCACCCGCGTCCAGATCTCGCAGCGGGTGCGTTCGGCATCGTCCAGCACCATCGCGGTGTCCAGCTCGGTCTGGGTCAGCGGCTTGTTCATCGGTTTCTCCTTCGGGGTCAGCAGGCGCAGGCGCGTTTTTTGGAGATCAGTTCGGCATCGCATTTCGGGCAGAATTCGTGTTCGCCCGCGATGTAGCCGTGTTTCGGGCAGATCGAGAAGGTGGGGGTAACGGTGATATAGGGCAGGCGGAAGTTGGTCAGCGCCCGGCGCACCAGCTTGCGGCAGGCCTCGGCCGAGGAAATCCGGCTGCCCATGTAAAGATGCAGCACCGTGCCGCCGGTGTATTTCGCCTGCAGCGCTTCCTGATGCGCCAGCGCTTCGAACGGGTCATCGGTGAAGCCCACCGGCAGCTGCGAGGAATTGGTGTAATAGGGCTGATCGGCCGTGCCCGCCTGCAGGATGTCGGGGAAGCGCTTGCGGTCTTCGCGGGCAAAGCGATAGGTCGTGCCCTCGGCCGGGGTGGCTTCAAGGTTGTAAAGATGGCCGGTTTCTTCCTGAAACGCCACCATCTGCGCCCGCAGCCGATCAAGCACCCGCAGCGCCAGCGCCTTGCCCGCTTCGGTCGTGATATCCTCGGCATCCTTGGTGAAATTGCGCACCATCTCGTTCAGCCCGTTCACGCCCAGCGTCGAGAAGTGATTGCGCAGCGTGCCAAGGTAGCGCTTGGTATAGGGGAAAAGCCCGGCGTCGATATGGCGCTGGATCACCTTGCGCTTGATTTCAAGGCTGGTGCGCGCGAGCCGCGCCAGATGGTCAAGCGCCACCATCAGCTCGCCCTCGTCGCCGCGGTGCAGATGGCCCAGCCGCGCACAGTTCAGCGTGACGACGCCCAGCGAGCCGGTCTGTTCCGCCGAGCCGAAAAGCCCGTTGCCGCGCTTGAGCAGCTCGGTCAGGTCGAGCTGCAACCGGCAGCACATCGAGCGCACCATATGCGGCTGCAGCTCCGAATTCACGAAATTCTGGAAATAGGGCAGGCCGTATTTCGCCGTCATTTCAAACAGCGCATCGGCATTCGCGCTTTCCAAGGGGAAATCCGGGGTGATGTTGTAGGTCGGGATCGGGAAGGTGAAGACCCGCCCCTTGGCATCGCCCGCCGTCATCACCTCGATATAGGCGCGGTTGATCAGGTCCATCTCGGCCTGCAGATCGCCATAGGTGAAACCCGTCTCGCGGCCCTGCACCACGGGCACCTGATCGCGCAGATCCTCGGGGCAGGTCCAGTCAAAGGTCAGGTTGGTGAAGGGCGTCTGCGTGCCCCAGCGCGAGGGGACGTTGAGATTGTAGATGAATTCCTGCATCGCCTGACGCACCTGCGCATAGCTCAGCCCGTCCAGCCGCACATAGGGCGCCAGATAGGTGTCAAAGGACGAAAACGCCTGCGCCCCCGCCCATTCGTTTTGCAACGTGCCCAGAAAGTTGACGATCTGGCCAAGCGCGCTGGACAGATGCGCGGGCGGGGCGGATTCGATCGCGCCGGGCACGCCATTGAGCCCCTCGTGCAAGAGCGTGCGCAGCGACCAGCCCGCGCAATAGCCCGCGAACATGTCCAGATCGTGGATATGGATATCGCCCTCGCGATGCGCCGCGCCGACTTCGGGCGGATAGACATGGCTGAGCCAGTAATTCGCCGTCACCTTGCCCGAAATGTTCAGGATCATCCCGCCCAGCGAATAGCCCTGATTGGCATTGGCATTCACCCGCCAGTCGGAGCGTTCCAGATATTCGCTGACCGAGCGTTCGACGTCGATCAGCACCCGGTTGTCCGCGCGCAGGCGGGCGTGCTGGTCGCGATAGACTGCATAGGCGCGGGCGGTGGCGACATGGGCGGTATCGGCCAGGACCGCCTCGACCGTGTTCTGGATGGTCTCGACATCCGGGGTGGCCAGCAGGGACAACAGCGCCAGTCGATCCAGGACCGCCTGCGTCAGGCGCAGCGCCTCTGCGGTGCCGAATTCGCCGCTGGCCTCCCCGGCACGCGTCAGTGCGAGCGCGATGCGGCGCGCCTCGAACGGCACCGTTCGGCCATCTCGGGTGCGCACGGTTTCGAAACCGGCAGGGACGGTCAGAGTCTTCACGGCGATCGGCATCGCAGTCCTCGCGCTTGGGCCTTTGCAGGGATGGGAACGCCGGACGGCCCCGCGGTTGCGGGTCCGAAAGCGCCCCGCCAGGCCCTCCGCCAGCGGTGGTCAAACAGAGTCCGGGCAGGTCTCCTGGCTTTGCGGGTCACAGCTTGGCTGGCCTTCCCGGGCCAAGGCCCAGTGGCATCATCAGCCGCGCTCGCCGCTTACAGTTGCGGGGGCAGCGCCGGATTTGCACCGGCTTCCCTCTTGGCTCGCGGCACAACCGCAAGACCCGGGACAACAGCATATAGGCATCAAAGGGTAACGCATGTCAACATATGGTTTCCCTATCCCTCTGGGCTCCGTCCCTTGGCTCGGCGTCACGCGATGCCCGATCACCTCGGTTTGCGCCTCGGAGCAAGCCGTTGCCCGGCGCAAATCGGCCGCGACAGGCACAAGCTGCGTCTGGTCCGCACACCGGGGGCGCGTCATCAGGTCGCGGCTCCGGCATCTCGTTCCTGGTCGCGGCCGCGGCTTCGGCGCGGCGACGCAACATGTCGCGCAGCGAATAGACACAGCCGCAATAGGATTGGCGGTAGAACCCTTCGCGCCGGGCAATCTCGGTCGTGCGGGTCGCCCCGCCTTCCTTGCGCCAATTGAAGGGCCACCATTCAACCCGGCAAACGGGCCCGCAAACGTCTTGCACCGCGCGCAGCCCGGAGGCGTTGACCTGCGACACGTCCTTGCACCGCGAGATCCCGAGCGTTGAGGCGATGACGTCGAACCGGTTTGCTGCGGCATAATGGGCGGTCTGCCCAAGGCGCAGATCAAAGCACAGACTGCATCGGGCGCCGCGTTCCGGTTCCCATTTCAACGCCTTGGCGCGTGCCATCCAGACGGCGGGATCGTGGTCCGCATCGACGAAGGAGATACCGTTTTGGCGGGCGAACCGTTCGATTTCCGCCTTGCGCCGGAGGTATTCGTGCTCTGGATGAATGTTGGGATTGTAAAAGAAGATGGCAAAGTCGATCCGCGACGCCAAGAGCCGCGCGATCACGTCGCCGGAGCAGGGTGCGCAACACGCATGCAGCAGCAATCTTTGCGTTTGCCCCGGCAAAACGAGACGCGAGGGCGGTGCCGTCATGTGGTCCCCCAAATCGCGCGGGTTGCTTCGGCAAGAAGCCGCAATTTGCGGCTCTGGTGATCGGCATCACGAAAACCGGGACTGTCGTGACCTGGCGTCGGCAGGACCGCCAGTCCCAGCTGGTCGAGGTCCGTATGCCGTGTGGCGGCCTCGATACATTTCTCAAGCTTCGAAACGGGTTCGAACCGGGGCGATTGTGCCGTCACCAGACCGAGCAGGACGCGCCGCGCGCCTTGCGGAAGGTGCCGCAGCGGCGTGTAGCATTCGGGCGTTTCTCCGCTGGCAGGAACCAGGAAAAGATCGACCGGGGCAATCTGGAAGATGTGTTCCCAGAAACCCTCCTGTTGCGGCTCAAGGGCCACATCGGGGATGCACAGCGCGACTGTCATTCCGGCGGGACGGGCCGCGAGGATCGCGCCAATCAGCCGTGCCTGATGCTCCGCGTCGCGCTGTGCCGCGCCGCTGTCCGGCCGCAGATGCGGCATGGCCCTGTCCGTCAGTTGCAGATATCGGCAGCCCAAGTCCGAAAGGGCCGTCATCGCCTGGGTGCAGCTTGCGACGATGTCCTGCTCGAGCAGGTCACGGTCCTGATAGGGCGAATAGGCGAGGTGCGCGTGCCCCAGCGCCCGCGCGAGCCGCATCGGCCCCGGCAGGATTGCCTTTGGCCATTCGTCGTGGCGAAAGATGAGGCTGCGCAAGAACTGGAAATGACGAAGAAAGGCGTGGTCGGCCGGACAGTTCAGCGCCGCATCGACCCGCAATCCGCCCAAGCGTGCATCGCGGGCCACCCCCGTCAGCCCGGCAAGGAAGTCGCCGCCAAATGATGACCTGCGCAGGTTTCCATCTGTCAGAACACGCACCCCTGCAGCGCGCTGCATCGCCACGAGATCGCGCACGGCCATGTCTTCGACGCGTTCCAGTTCTTCGTCAAAAATGCCCCGATCCCGCAGGTCTTGCACCATCGACGGGCGCAGAAGGCCCCCCATGTGATCGGCGCGCGGCCGCGCGCTGGCCGATGCGGGGGGCGCCAGAGGGGCGATGCTCATCTTCAGCGTCATCGGGACATACCCTTTCATCACGGTCCCAAGACGGACCGCGCAAAATCCTTGTCCCGCGCGGGCTCGCGCGGGGCCATGATGTCACCTTCACGACCAAACGTGTCCGAAACGCCTCCCGCGATCGGAACAGGTGCAGGTTCAGGCAGGTTTCCTGGCTTGCGGATGGGGCGATCCTTCGGCCTTCCCGGCGGCGCGCCAGTGGCATGTCGAAGTCTCTTCCGCCTACAGTTGCGGGGGCAGCTCCGGCATCGGCGCGGGCCTGACCGGATTCCCTTTTCCCGGTCATGGCCGGCACCTGAACGGCGCAAAGAAACAGCCGTTGAAGGGGCGCTGTCAACGGGGCCGGATGCGAAAAGCATTCATGCAGATCATGAGCCGCGTTCAGATCGCGGCGCGGCGGACCTCGCGGACCGGAGCGGTCCAGGGGCAGGATCGGCGCTTTTGTGCGTGCGGGGCCTGTGACAGTTTTTCCGCTGCGGCGACATTGCCCTTTACACCCGGGGGGCTTGATTTACTGTGTCCGCGATGGTGGCGTGATCGGGGATTTCCGGTTTCGCCTGAAAAGGGAATGCGGTGCGCCTTTCGGGGCAATGCCGCGGCTGCCCCCGCAACTGTGAGCGACGAGCAACGCCGGAAATGCCACTGGGCCCGCGCCCGGGAAGGTCCGGGGGCGCGATGACCCGCAAGCCAGGAGACCTGCCATCGCAAGACGTTTCGGGCGGGGTGCACCGGGGGGGGACGTGAAGCCTGAGGCCCGCCGCCTTTTTCGTGTCGCCATCTCCCCGCCCCGTTCAGGCTTGATCGAGGAGGGCAGGGCCCATGGGCGCGACGGCAGATTTTTCGGGCGGCAGGCAGCGGCTCTTGCGGGCGGTTCTGATCGGCAGGGCAGCCGGGGCGGAGGGACCGCGGCGGGGCGCGACGATCCGGCACGATCTGGCGGCCTTGCCGGGCGATTTTGCGCTGAGCGGGGCGACGGTCGCGGCGAGCGATGGCTGGCTGCACTGGGTCGAAGGGCCCGGTCCGCAGCTTTGCGCTGCGATGGCGCAGATCGCGCCCGACACCCTGCGGGAAGATGTGCGGCTGCTCTCGGTCGGTTGGACCGACAAGCGCCGGTTTGCCCGCTGGCCGCTGCTCCGTGCGGTGGAGCATCAGCACGCGGCCCGCCTGCGCACGGCGGCGGCCTGGAGCCCGGAGGCGGATCTCATCCGCCTTGCGATGCTGGTGTTCGACGATCTGGCGCAAGACCATGCCTTGGGGTCCTTTGCGCAATCCGATCTGTTGCACCGGGTGCCCGATTTCGTCGAAAAGCTTCTGGAGTGCGACGCGGAGCCGACCTTGCCCGTGACAGCCCGCGACGATCTGCAGGCGCGGGCCGGGTTTGTCGAGGCCTGCCTGCAGCGGCTTGGTCAGATGCAGGAGGCCGCGGTGATCGGCCTTGCCGAGGTCGCTCTGGCGCAGACCCGTCTCAACAGCCTGCTGCAGCGGGCGGGGCGACCGTCGCAGCCGCTTGATCCGCGCGGGCGCGTCTGCCTCGTGCTGCCGCCGGGCGAGACCGAGATGATCGGCACGATC
Organism: Rhodobacter capsulatus; assembly: GCF_052363185.1. Classification (GTDB taxonomy): domain Bacteria; phylum Pseudomonadota; class Alphaproteobacteria; order Rhodobacterales; family Rhodobacteraceae; genus Rhodobacter; species Rhodobacter capsulatus_E. The sequence continues at coordinate 1,364,856 of NZ_CP198955.1, forward strand.
GTGACGGCGGATCTGTTGCGCCTTGCGGGGCTGTCGGTGCGGGTGATCCTTGACGCCGAGACCGGCGACATCCTGGAAAGCCTGCGGCACGAGGCCGACGCGCCGGTGATCGTGTCGGGCCCGAGGATCCGGGCCGAAACGTCCGGCGGGCGGGCCACGCGGCTTGTCGCGGCGTTGCAGCGGGCGTTTCCCGATCGGCTGATCTTGCAAGGCGGTCTCTCCTCCGGGCCGCTGGGCGACTGGGCGGAAAGGCTGGCGCTGTTTCGCCATCGGGCCGGGCTGGTGCCGCTGCGGGGCATCGACTGGGCGGCGATGGGCAGCCTCTCGACCCTGGTCGAGTTGGGGCCGCAGCGCGGCGCATCCTGCATCTTCAGTTGACCGGACCGGGTGCGGGGCCGCAAATGTTCAGACGCGACAGCATCACGTTCAAGCAGTTGCGCGCGCTTCGGGCGGTGGCGCAGGGTGGATCGCTGACGGCGGCGGGGCAGGCGCTCGGCCTGACCACGCCCGCGATCCACACCCAGATCAGGGGGCTTGAAGACGTTTTCGAGACCCGCATGCTGCAACGCGCCAGCGATGGCAGCGGATCGGAACTGACCGAGGCCGGGCAGGCCATGGTCGAGGCCGCGCACCGGATCGAGGCGGTGCTCGGTCGGGTCGAAGCCGATCTGGAGGCGTTGTCGCGCGGCAAATCGGGGCAGGTCACGCTTGGCGTCGTGTCCACCGGCAAGTATTTCGCGCCACGGCTGGTCAAGATGCTCGGCGATACCCATTCCGAAATCGAGATCGCCCTGCGTGTCGGCAACCGGGCGGAGATCATGGACGGGCTGGAGCGTGGGGCGTTCGATCTGGCGATCACCGGTCGGCCGCCGCGACGGCCTGCGGTGGTGGCCGAGCCGCTGGGCCCGCATCCGCATCTTCTGGTGGCTGCACCCGATCACCGGCTTGCGGGGGGCCAGATTACCATGGAGGCGCTGCGCAGCGAGCGGTTTCTGACCCGGGAACCGGGCTCGGGCACCCGGATCTTGATGGAGCGTTGGCTTGATCGCGTGCTCGACGGCCATGCCTGCGCCCGGCTCGAGATGGACAGCAACGAGACGATCAAGCAGGCGGTGATTGCGGGGCTCGGGATCGCCTTTCTCAGTCAGCATACGGTGACGGATGAGTTGACGCTGGGCAGGCTGGTGGCGCTGGACGCCCCCGGCCTGCCGATCGTGCGGCAGTGGTTCATGGTCCGTCCCGAGGGAGAAGCGCCCCGCCCGGTTGCACTGCGCGTCTGGCAGACGATTGCCGCGCTCGAGGGGCGGTTTCTGCCCACGATTCCGCCCTCCGATGCGTTTTGACCGCCGGAAGGATCAGTGCCCCCCAACCGGTTCCGCAAGCCTCCCTTGTGCAATGCGCAGCGCGATCAGATCTTCGGGCGCATAGACCGCATAGCTGAACCGGCGTCCGAACCGGAAAGACGGCACCCTGTCGAAGGCGGTGATCCGCCCCTCGGCCACGAGCGCGCGAAAGGCCTCCACCTCAAGCCCCAGAAACCGCGCCGCATCCCGGTGGCCAAGCGGGCGGAAAAACGCCCGCGCCAGGCTGCGTTCGATCCTGCTCACCTGGCCAAGGCAGGTGGCATCCTGCACAAGCGCGATACGCCCCACGCCCTCGGGCGACGGCGCCGCCTGGGCATGAGGACCGATCCAGTCGTGAAATCCCTCGATCAGGGCGTGCAGGCGCAAGGGAAAATGCGCCGCCATCGCGGCGGGCGGGCAGAGCCGGATCAAGGTCTCGCGCCGCGGATCTTGCCCCAGTGCGGCATGGCACAGAAGCGGCTGTCGTCCGGCAAGAACGGTCTTGCGGCAAATCCCGGGGTCTTTCGGTTTCCTGTCGGCGCAGGGCGCGATCAGGCTCTCGGGGGCGTGTCTCTTCGTTTCCGTCTTCATCATGACGACCTCTTGCGCCGCCCGAAACGGCGGCATGGAAAAACGCCGGACGGTTGCCCGTCGGCGGTCTGGTGTCGTCACCTTGCGGTTGCGCCGCCTCCGGGAGCGCACCCCGCGCCCGGAACAGGTGATCTTCCTCGGCAGGTCTCCTGACTGGGGCGTATCGCAAACCAGCCTTCCCGGGCCGTTTGGCCCAGTGGCATTTGGTCTGCACGCCCGTCACAGTTGCGGGGGCAGTCGCGGTTTCGGCCATCGGGCCTGCCGCAGTTCCCTATTCTCCGGCGCATGCGCCGGCACCGAGGATGTGCCAAGCTCCTCCGGCGCGGCGTCGCCGTCAAGCGCACTGCATGCAAGACCCGTGCCGCCCCCGGGGTCGTGGGGCGGCACGGCGACATCTGCCCTCCCTTTGGTTTACTCTGCCGCGAACTGGTTCATCGTATTGGCATGCCCGCCCGCCTTCAGCGCGCGTTCACCTGCGACCATCTCCTTGAAGCTGTCGCCCAGATCCGAGCCGACCTCGTGCTGGTGTTTCACCGCCGAAACGCCGCGACGGATTTCTTCGCGCTGGACGGTGGCGACATAGGCCAGCATCTTGTCTTCGCCGAAATAGCCGCGGGACAGTTCATCCATCGACTTCGCGGTCAGATGGAAGGTGGGCAGGGTGATCAGGTTGTGGAACACCCCGGCGCGGGCGGCGATATCGGTCTGGAAGGCCTTCAGCCAGGCATCGGCCTCGCGGCCCAGGGGCGTGTCGTCATAGTCGGGCTTCATCAGTTCGGGGCCGTTCGGATAGGCGTCTTCGCTGATCGTGCCCTCGGCCAGCCATTGCGCCCGGACCTGCTTGCGCAGGTTCAGCGTCCAGTTGAAGCTGGGCGAGTTGTTGTAGGTCAGCTTGGCCTTCGGCACGACCTTGCGGATCTCGGCCACCATCGCGGCGATTTCATCGACATTCGGCGTGTCGGTTTCGATCCACAGAAGATCGGCGCCGCCCAGCGTCAGCGAGGCGATGCAGTCTTCCACCACGCGCGCGCGGCCGGTGCCGGGCTGGAACGGGAAGAGCCCGTTCGCCAGCCGCTGCGGCTTGACGAAAGCGCCGTTCTGATAAAGCGCCAATTCCCCTTCGCGGATCGGATTTTCGGCCGTGATCGGCTCGGTCGCCAGCCATTTGATATACTCGGCCGCCAGATCGCCCGGGCGCTGCGACACCGGCACCTTCTGCGTCAGACCGGCGCCCAGGCTGTCGGTGCGGGCGACGATCACCCCATCCTCCACCCCCAGCTCCTCGAAGGCCAGCCGACAGGCGCGCAGCTTTTCGATGAAATCCTCGCGCGGAACCGTCACCTTGCCGTCCTGATGGCCGCATTGCTTGGCATCCGAGACCTGGTTTTCGATCTGCAGACAGCAGGCGCCGGCCTTGATCAGCTCTTTCGCCAGCAGATAGGTCGCATGTTCGTTGCCAAAGCCCGCGTCGATATCGGCGATGATCGGCACGACATGTGTTTCGAACCCGTCGATCGCCGCAATCGCTGCCTGCCGCTCGGTCTCGGTCTGCGCGGCTTTCAGCGCCTTGAAGAGATCGTTCATCGCCACCTCGTCGGCCTGCCGCAAGGAGGTGTAGATCTCGGCGATCAGATCGGCGACGGCGGTCTTTTCATGCATCGACTGATCGGGCAGATGGCCCCAGCGGTTGCGCAGACCGGCGACCATCCAGCCCGACAGATAGACATAGGTGCCGCGTGCGGTGCCGCGCAACCGCTTGACCGCCTTGATCATCTGTTGCGCGTGAAAGCCCGACCAGCAGCCAAGACTTTGCGTGAATTTCGACGCATCGGCATCATAGGCGGCCATGTCGGCCTGCATCACCCCGGCCATGTCGCGCGCGATGTCGAGATGGGTGTCCCAGGTGTTTTGCAGCCGCAACTGAACAATGTCATCGACCGCAACGCCACCCGGCGTGACCCCGGAGGGGTAGCGGCACAGGATAGAGGACCGGATTTCCGAAAAAGTCTGTCTTTTCTTCATGGTGTTTCCTTTCGACGGGCTCAGCCCGGGGTTTGGAGGAAGGGGGAAAAGGTTGCGCCGAGGGTCTCAGGCAAGCTTCGGGGATCGGTCCGCCAAAGGGCGAATAGGTGCGTATCGGGTCCATCAGTCGAGCGCGTTCAAAACCGCATAGGCGGCGGTGGTAAGGAAATCGGGCAGGGTTTCGGCGGTCACGGCCTCCAGCAGCAGCCGTGCGGCGGTGGCGTAATGGCCGCGGTGGAAGGCATTGGCGCCGATCCGGTCCAGCACCGTGGCGATTTCCTGCTGCATCAGCTCGCCCAGCCAGTCGGAACTCACCCCCCGGCTGCCGCCCGCCGCAAGCGCCACCGACACGCCATGATGGCGCCATTGCCAGAGCTGCGCGCGGCAGATCTCGGCCGTGGCCGCATCCTCCATCAGGTTGCGGATCGGCACCGCGCCGCGCCCCGAGAGCCAGGCCGCCAGATAGTCGAGGGCCACCGAGATGTTGGTGCGCACACCTGCTTCGGTCACCCGGCCCTCATGCGGGCGCAACAGCATCGCCGGTTCGATCCGCCAGGCCTGCCGCGGAATGCGGATCTGGTTCGGCCCCGGCATCTCGGCGTCAAAGACCGCCATCGCGACCGGCACCAGATCGGGATGGGCGACCAAGGTGCCGTCATGGCCCATCCCCACCTCGCGCAGCTTGTCGGCGCGGACCTGGGCAAAGGCGCGTTCGTTCGCCTCGGCGTCGCCGCGCACCGGGATCGCCGCGGCCATGCCCCCCATGGCGTGAATGCCGCGCCGGTGGCAGACCTTGACCAGCCGCGCCGCATAGCTGGCAAGGAAGGCGCGGTCCATCGTCACTTCGGCGCGGTCGGGCAGGGTGAACGCCTTGTGGTTGCGCAAGGTCTTGATGTAGCTGAAGATATAATCCCAGCGCCCGCAGTTCAGCCCGGCGATATGGTCGCGCAGCTCCCAGATGATCTCGTCCATCTCGAAGGCGGCGGGCAGGGTTTCGATCAGCACCGTCGCCTTGATCGTGCCCCGCGCCAACCCGACGCGGTCCTGGGCGAAGACGAAGACCTCGTTCCACAGCCGCGCCTCGTGGTGGCTTTCCAGCTTCGGCAGGTAGTAGAACGGGCCGCGCCCGGTGGCCGCCAGCGCCCGGCCGCAATGCCACAGCGTCAGGCCGAAATCGAAAAGCGCCGCCGAGATCGGCTGCCCGGCCAGCAGCACATTCGCCTCGGCCATGTGCAGCCCGCGCTGCCGCACGATCAGCACCGCCGGATCGGCGCCGACGCGATAGCTTTTGCCGGTTTTCGGATCGTCGAATTCCAGCGTGCCGTCGCGGTAATCGAGCATGTTGCGATGGCCGGCAAGGATATTGGCGAAGCTTGGCGCCGTCGCATCCTCGAAATCGGCCATGAACACCCGCGCCCCGGAATTGAGCGCGTTGATCATCATCTTGCGCTCGACCGGGCCGGTGATTTCCACCCGGCGGTCGCGCAGGGCCCCGGGCACCGGGGCGGCCTCCCAGATACCCTGACGGATCTCTTTCGTCTCGGGCAGGTAATCGGGCAGGGCGCCCGCGTCGATCCGCGCCTGACGCCGGGCCCGCGCCAGCATCAGCGCATGGATCCGGGTGCCGAAACGGCTTTGCAGCTCGGCCAGAAAGGCCAGCGCCTCGGGGGTCAGCACAAGATCCTGACCGGGAAGGCTGCGCAAGACCAGCGGCGGGGCGGTGGGGGATGGGCAATCCAGCGACATGGGGATCCTTTCGGGGCGGGCCTGACGGCCATCGGGTGACTCGGGTGAAGTCAGGCTAGTAATGTTATGCCGCATGTGCATTATGTGTTTGAAAGCATTGGGTTGTTCTGTCACTTCTGTCATGTGACAGGCCCGAAATCTGTAAGGATTGTCACATGGCGCCACGGGCGGAAAAGCTGGTCATCGGGCAAAGGCTGAAGGTGCTGCGGCAGTCGCTGGGGCTGACGCAAGCGCAGATGGCAGCGGAACTTGGGGTGTCAGCGAGCTACATCACCCTGATCGAGGCCGATCAGCGCCCCGCCTCGGTCAAGCTGCTGATGCGGCTGGCCGAGGTCTATGACCTGAACATCGCAGAGCTGTCGCCCGCCGCGGATGCGCAGCTGGCCGCCGATTTCACCGCCGCGCTGAAGACGCCCGCGGCCCGGGCCGAAGCCGTGCCCCGCGCCGAGATCGAGGCGGTGTTGCAGGCCTCGCCGAAGATCGCGGCGGCTTTCGTGCGGCTGCAGGCGGCGCATCGCGCGGCTGTGCTGGCGCCGATGGCCGAGGAGAACCCCTTGACCGACCGTGACAAGGTCGAAGCCCTGGGCGAAACCTCGCGTCCGGTCGAGGCGGTGCGGGCCTGGTTTTATGCCCGGCGCAACCATGTTGACGCGCTCGACCGCGCGGCCGAGGATCTGGCGGACGAACTCTCCCTGCACCGGCACGAGCCGCATCTGGCCTTGACCGGGCGGCTCGCGGCGCATGGGGTGACGGTGCGGATCGGGCAGGCCGAGGCGATGCGCGGCCAGCTGCGCCGCTATGACCCCGAGCGGCGGGAATTGCTGCTTTCGGAACTTCTCGGCCAGGCCAGCCGCCGCTTTCAGATCGGGGTGCTGCTGGCCAGTCTGGAACAGGAGCCGATCCTGACGCGGCTGATCGCCGAGGCGGGGCTCGATGATCCGGCGGCGGCGGCGCTGATGCGGGTGAGCCTCGCGAATTACTTCGCCGCGGCGCTGATGATGCCTTACGGTCGGTTTCTGGCCAGCTGCGAGGCGAACCGCTACGATGTCGAGCTTCTGTCACACCGGTTCGGCACCAGCTTCGAGCAGACCGCGCATCGGATGTCGACACTGCAGCGCGAGGGCGCGCGGGGGATTCCGTTCTTTTTCGTGCGGGTGGACCGGGCGGGGAATCTCTCGAAACGCTTCAGCGCCGGGCGGTTTCCGTTTTCGCGCTTTGGCGGCACCTGTCCGCTGTGGAACATCCACGCCGCTTTTGAAATGCCGGATCAGGTGCAGACACAGGTGATCCGCATGCCCGAGGGGGCGAGCTATTTCTCGGTGGCGCGCACAGTGACGCGCGCGGGGGGCACGCAAGGCGCCCCGGCGCAACGCCTCGCAATCGGGCTGGGATGCGATGTCGCCTATGCCCCAAGGCTCGTTTATGCCGAGGGCATTGACCTTGCCCGCACCCGTCCCGTGGAAGTCGGGCTGAACTGCTATTTGTGCGAGCGCGCCGATTGCACCGCCCGCGCCCACGCGCCGGTAAACCGCCCACTGCGCGTGAATGAACGCGAACGGTCCTTGGCGCTGTTTCGTTTTGGGGAAGGTTGAACCCCGCAGCCTGCGGCTCATTCTCCCTGGAAGAAAGGAGCCCCCCGGTGGCTGGTGACGATGCGGGCAAGCGATCAGCGAGGATCAGGACCACCGGCCCCGCATCGGCAGTCCTGATGCTCTTGCCGATGGAATTGCGCCGGTCCCGCCCTTGACGCGCGGCTCACTCTGACGCGGGGATCGGGTCAGCGTGGTGATCGTGTGCGCATTGGCCGTGATCGCCCAGCACCTCGATCACCCGGCAAGTGGCCACCGTGCCCTGCGCACAGGCGCCGATCATCCGCGTCAGCTCGTCTTCCAGCGCCCGCAGCCGCGCGATGCGCGAGCGCACGGCGGCAAGCTGCGCCCGGGCAATCGCATCGGCCCCGGCGCAGGAGGCATCGGGGTGGTCGGAGAGCGAGAGCAGATCGCGGATCGCCTCGAGCGGAAAGCCAAGGTCGCGGGCATGGCGGACAAAGGCCAGCCGCCGCTTCGCCGCCGCCCCGTAAAGCCGCTGGTTGGCGGCGCTGCGCTCGGGCGCGGGCATCAGGCCGATCTCTTCGTAATAGCGGATCGTCGGCACCTTCACCCCGGTCGCCTCGGCCAATTTCCCGATCGTCAGCATCACATTCCCCTTGCCCCTCCAGTGACTGGAGAGATTACGCAAGAGACGAGGGCCCGGCAAGCGTTCGGGCGGCAAGGCGGCAAGAGGCAGAAATGACAGCGGTTTTGAAAACGGACTCGGTCGAATGGACGGTCGGCGGCATGGATTGCGCCGCCTGTGCGGGCAAGGTGCGGGGCGCGGTGGAGCGGCTGCCGGGTGTCGAGGCGGTGGAGATTGCGCTGATCTCGGAGCGGATGACGGCGCGGCTGAGCCCCGGCGGTGCCAGCGCCGAGGAAGTGGAGCGGGCGGTGACGCGGCTGGGCTACACGATGACCCGTGCCGCCACGTCCGCCCCGCCAAAGCTGATCCTGCCCGGCGAAACCGGCTGCGGCTGCGGCGGTTGTGGCTGTGGCGCGGGGCCCGATGTGGAGCCAGATGCAGCCCCGCAAGCCGAGCCTGCGCCCAAGCCCGAAACCGCCGCGGCTCCGGCGTGGGTGCGGGGCGCAAAGGGGCGGCGGGTCGTGGCCTCCGGCGCGGCGCTGGCGCTCGGCTGGGGCGTCTCGTTTCTGCTGCCCGATCTGGCGCGGGCGGGCTTTTCGCTTGCCTGTCTGGTCGGGCTGATCCCGGTGGCGCGCAAGGCGCTTGCGCTCTTGCGCACGGGCCAGCCCTTCACCATCGAGATGCTGATGACCATCGCGGCCTGTGGCGCCCTTGTCATCGGGGCGGCGGCCGAGGCGGCGATGGTGGTGTTTCTCTTTGCCGTGGGCGAGGTGCTGGAAGGGGTCGCGGCCAATCGCGCCCGCGACGGCATCCGGGCGCTGACCCGGCAGATGCCCGCGACGGCGCTTCTGGAACACGGCGATCATGCGCATGAGGTGGCGGCCGCCAGCCTGCGGCCCGGGCAGATCATCCGGCTGCGGCCGGGCGACCGGCTGGCGGTCGATGCCGAGATCGTCGAGGGCATCTCGCGCCTGGATGAAAGTGCGGTGACCGGCGAAAGCCTGCCGGTGACGCGCGGTCCGGGGGCGCAGGTGCCTGCAGGTGCGATCAATGCCGAGGCGCTGCTGCGCCTGCGCGTGACCCATGCCGCCGCCGACAGCACGCTCGCGCGGATTGCACGGATGGTGGCCGAGGCGGAAGCCGCCCGCGCCCCGGTCGAGCGCTTCATCGAGCGCTTCAGCCGCTGGTACATGCCGCTGATCGTCACCCTTGCGGCGCTGGTCGCGGTTGGCCCGCCGCTGCTGGCGGGGGGCGTCTGGGGCGAGTGGGTGTATCGCGCGCTGGCGCTTCTGCTGATCGGTTGCCCCTGCGCGCTGGTGATCTCGGTTCCGGCGGCGATGGCGGCGGCGCTTTCGACCGGGGCGCGGCAGGGGCTTTTGATCAAGGGCGGCGCGGTGATCGAGGCGATGGCGCGACTGCAGACCGTGGCGCTGGACAAGACCGGGACGGTGACTTTGGGCCGCCCCGAGGTGAGTGATCTTCTGCCCGCCGCGGGGCAGAGCGAAACCGAGCTGTTGCGCCTTGCCGCGGCGGTCGAGACCGGCTCTTCGCATCCGCTGGCCCGTGCGATCCTGGCCTCGGCCAAGGAGCGGGGGCTGGCGCTGCCCCCGGTGACGGCGGCGCGGGTGATCCCCGGCGTGGGCGCCGAGGCGATCTGCGAGGGCAGCCCCCTGCGCCTTGCCGCGCCCACCGAAGCCAGCCCCGATGTCACTGCCCTCCATACCGCAGGAAAGACCGTGGTGGAATTGACCCGCGACGGCCAGGCTCTTGGTCTGATTTCCCTTTCCGACACGCCCCGACCCGATGCCGCGCAGGCCCTGACGGAGCTTGACCGGCTGGGCCTGCGGCGGCTGATGCTGACGGGCGATGCCGCAGCCCCGGCGCAGGCGGTGGCGGGGCCGCTTGGGCTGGCAGTCGGGGCGGGGCTTTTGCCCGAGGACAAGCTGGCCCGCATCCGCAGCCTTTCGGCGGCGGGGGGCGTGATGATGGTGGGCGATGGCATCAACGACGCCCCGGCGCTTGGCGCGGCCGATGTCGGCGTGGCGATCGGCGCGGGGACAGATGTGGCGATCGAGACCGCCGATGCGGTGCTGATGCGCGACCGGCTGACCGATCTGGCCGCGCTGATCCGGCTCTCGCGGCAAGCGATGCGCATTGTCCGGCAGAACGTGGCGATCGCGCTGGGGCTGAAGGGGCTTTTCCTCGTCACCTCGGTTCTGGGGCTGACCGGGCTCTGGCTCGCCGTGCTGGCCGATACCGGGGCGACGGTTCTTGTCACCGCCAATGCGCTGCGGCTGTTGCGCTTCGATCCGGGCCGCAGGGGCGGGAACTAACGATTGTCAGGCCACAATCGTATGACTTACAGTTTCATAAATCATACGATTCGGCCCGGAATACCTGTTGAGCCGCCGGGGTGGGTCGGCTAATGATATAATATAACACTCACACGGGGACTTCATGAAGCCGACTTCCTTGCTGCTGGCGCTGGCCGCCGGCCTGTTCCTTGCACCCATCGCTCAGGCCGAGACGCTCGATTTTTCCTGGCCGCAGAATGTCGGGCCGCTCAACCCGCATCTCTATTCGCCCAACCAGATGTTTGCGCAGGCGATGGTCTATGAGGGGCTGGTGAAGTTCATGCCCGATGGCACCGTGGCCCCGGCGCTGGCCACCGGCTGGACCGTGTCGGAGGATGGCCGGACCTTCACTTTCACCCTGCGCGAGGGGGTGAAATTCTCCGATGGCGAGCTTTTCGACGCGGCGGCGGTGGAAAAGAACTTCGCCGCAGTGATGGGCAATGGCGCGCGGCACAAATGGCTTGGGCTGATGGGGGCGCTGGCCTCGGCCAAGGCGACCGGGCCGATGACGGTCGAGATCACCACGAAAGAGCCCTATTATCCGCTGTTGCAGGAACTCTCGCTGATCCGCCCGGTGCGGTTTCTGGCCCCCGGCGCCTTCCCCGACAGCGGCCAGAGTGCCGATGGCATCAAGGCGCCGATCGGCACCGGCCCCTGGGTGCTGAGCGAAAGCGTGCTGGGTCAATATGATGTCTTCACCCGCAACGAGGCCTATTGGGGGCCGAAACCGGCCTTCGACAGGGTCATGGTCAAGGTGATCGCCGACCCGAACACCCGGGCGATTGCGCTTGAGACCGGGGAGATCGATCTGATCTATGGCGTCGAGGGGCAGATCACCCCCGACACCTTCCAGCGGCTCAAGGATGCGGGCTACGAGGCCGGCACCTCGGCGCCGCTGGAGACGATGGCGCTTGCGCTCAACACCGGCAAGGGGCCGACCGCCGATCTGGCGGTGCGCAAGGCGATCAATCACGCGCTGAACAAGGATGCGATGGTGGCGGGCATCTTCTATGGCACGCAAAGCCGCGCCGACACCTTGTTTGCGCCCTCGGTGCCCTATGCCGATATCGGGCTGGCGCCCTATCGCTACGATCCGGCGCAGGCGGCGGCGCTGCTCGATGCGGCGGGCTGGACCCTGCCCGAGGGCGGCACCCTGCGGATGAAGGACGGCCAGCCCTTGCAGGTCGATCTGGTCTACGAGGCCTCGGATGCGGTGATGAAATCGGTGTCCGAGGTTGCGCAGGCCGATCTGGCGGCGGTGGGCATCGGCGTGACGCTGGTGGGGGCCGAGGAAACCGAGTTCTACGGTCGCCAGCAAAGCGGCAATTTCGCGATGATCTTCAACAGCACCTGGGGCAACCCCTATGACCCGCATGCTTTTGTCAGTTCGATGCGCGTGCCCTCGCATGCCGATTATCAGGCGCAACTGGGGCTGAAGGAAAAGCCCGAGATCGACGCCGCCATCGGCGCGGTGCTGGTCTCGACCGACGAAGCGGAGCGGGCAAAGACCTATGATTACATCCTGCGCACCCTGCACGAGGAAGCCGTCTATGTGCCATTGACCTATGCCACGGCGATCGGGGTGGCGGGGCGGGATGTCACCGGGCTCAGCTTCGGGGCGACCTCGAACGAGATCCCCTTCGACACGCTCAAACCGGCGCCGTGACGGCAATGGGAAAATATGTTCTGAAGCGGCTTTTGTGGCTGGGGCCGCTGCTTCTGGCGGTGTCCTTCGTGATCTTTGCGGTGATCCGGCTTGCGCCGGGCGACCCCGCCTTTGCCTATCTGCGGCTGGAAAACATCCCGCCCACGCCCGAGGCGCTGGTGCAGGCCCGCGCCGATCTGGGCCTCGATCAGCCGCTGCTGGTGCAATACGGGCACTGGCTGGCGGCGGCGGTGCAGGGCGATTTCGGCACCTCTTTCGCCACAAAACGCCCTGTGCTGCAGGATATCGCCGCCTTCCTGCCCGCGACGCTGCAACTGGCGGGGGTGGCGCTTGCCTTCACGCTGCTGGTCTCGGTGCCGCTCGGGCTGTGGTCGGCGCGCTACAAGGATCGCTGGCCCGATCATCTGGTGCGCGGCATGGCCTTTCTGGGCGTCTCGACACCGAACTTCTGGTTGGGCTTCCTGTTGATCCTGACCTTCGCGGTCTGGCTGCACTGGCTGCCGCCCTTTGGCACCGGAACAGCGGCGCATATGATCTTGCCCGTCGTCACGGTCTCGTTCATGTCGCTCTCGATCAACGCGCGGCTGTTGCGCGCGAGCTTGCTCGAAAGCGCCAATGCCCGCCATGTCGCCTGGGCGCGGATGCGTGGCCTGTCCGAGCGTCAAGTGGAACGGCGCCACATCCTGCGCAATGCGATCCTGCCCATCGTCACCGCCACGGGGATGCATCTGGGCGAGTTGATCGGCGGGGCGCTGGTGGTGGAATCGATCTTTGCCTGGCCCGGGGTCGGCCGCTATGCGGTCAGCGCCATCGGCAACAAGGATTTCCCGGTCATTCAATGCTTTACCCTGCTGATGGTGGTGGTCTTCGTGCTCTGCAACCTGATCGTTGACGTGCTCTCGGCCGCGCTCAACCCGCAACTGCGTCTGGGCGAGGGGGCCGAGGCATGAGTTTCGATCTCTCTTCCCCCGGTCCCGCGCGCCTGCCACGGTTGCGGCTGGCGCAGCTGCCGCTGGCGCTTGCCTTCGGGCTGGTGGCGCTTTTCCTGGCCGCCGCCCTTTTTGCGCCCTGGATCGCGCCGCTCGACCCGAACGCCATTTCGCTGGCCGACCGGCTGCAAGGCCCTTCGGCCGCGCATTGGCTGGGCACCGATCATTTGGGCCGGGATCTGCTGTCGCGGCTGATCCATGGCACGCGGATGTCGCTTGGCTCGGTGCTGATGTGCCTCCTTGGCATCTTGTGCATCGCTTTGCCGGTGGGCGGCGCGGCGGGCTATCTGGGCGGGCGGGTCGATCAGGCGCTGATGCGGATCTGCGACGGCATGATGACCTTTCCGACCGTGGTGCTGGCGCTCTTCCTGATCGGGGCCCTGGGTACCGGCCTGACGAATGTCATCGTGGCGATCGCGATTTCGCATTTCCCGTTTTACGCCCGGATGGTGCGCTCGGTGGTGCTGACACTGCGCCGCGCCGATTTCGTTCTGGCGGCAAGGCTGTGCGGCGCCGGACGGGTGCGGGTGTTTCTCGACCATTTCCTGCCCGCCATCGCGGCGCAGATCCTCGTGCTCGCCAGTCTCGATGTCGGGCACATGATGCTGCATGTCTCGGGCCTCTCTTTCCTTGGTCTGGGGGTCGAGACCCCCACCGCCGAATGGGGGGTGATGATCGCCGATGCCCGGCAATTCGTCTTTTCGCAGCCGATGCTGATCGTGCTGCCGGGGCTGTGCCTGCTGCTGGCGGTGATGGCCGCGAACATCCTTGGCGATGCGCTGCGCGACCGGCTCGACCCCCACCACCAGATCGGACATGACCATTGATGCAAAAGGCGAAAACCCTGACGATCGAGCGGCTGAACGTGGTCTGGCCGCACCGCGATCACAGCCACCGGCTGGTGCGCGACCTCAGCCTGAGCCTGCGGGCGGGCGAGGTGCTGGCGCTGGTGGGCGCCTCGGGCTCGGGCAAGTCGATGACCTGTGCGGGGGCGCTTGATGTGCTGCCGCCCGGCGTGATCCGCAGCAGCGGGCGGGTGCTGATCGACGGGCAGGCGGTGCCGGGGGCGGGCTTGCGCGGCCGGATCGTCGCCACCGTGCTGCAAAATCCGCGCTCGGCCTTCAACCCGGTGCGCTCCATGGCCGATCACGCGCGCGAGGTGCTGCGGGTGGCCCGGATCGATCCGGCCATGGACAGCGCCGCGATGCTGGACGCTTTCGCCGAGGTGGGGCTGGACGATCCCGCCCATGTCGCAGGGCTTTACCCGTTCGAGATGAGCGGCGGCATGTTGCAACGGGTGATGATCGCGCTGGCGCTTTTGTCCGGTGCGCCGTTTCTCTTCGCCGATGAGCCGACGACCGATCTGGATCTTCTGGTGCAGGCGCGGATCCTTGATCTGCTGGCCGATCTCACGGCGCGGCGCGGCCTTGGAATGCTGATCGTGACGCATGACATGGGCGTGGTGGCGCGGCTGGCGCAGCGCGTCGCGGTGATGGAGGCGGGGGCGATTGTCGAGATGGCCCCGGTGGCGCAGATCTTTGCCGCCCCCGCCCATCCCGCCACGCGCGAACTCGTGGCGGCGCATCTGAAACTCTACGAGGGGGAACCGGCATGAGCGCGCTTTTGACCGCCGAGGGCCTGTGCAAAAGCTACACCCGCCCGGCGCTGATCCGCACGCTCCCCCCGTGCGAGGTGCTGAGCGACGTCAACCTGTCCGTCGCGCCGGGCGAAAGCCTTGCCCTGCTGGGCCGCTCGGGGGCGGGCAAAAGCACGCTGGTGCGGCTCTTGCTCGGGCTTGAACAGCCCAGTCGGGGCCGGGTGCTGTTTCGCGGCGCGGACCTGAACAGCCTTGACCCCGCGCAGAGGCGCGCGTTTCGCGCCAAGGTGCAGATGGTGTTTCAGGATTCGGTGGGCGCGGTCAACCCGCGCCACCGCATTGGCCGGATCGTGGCGGAACCCTTGCGCCATCTGACGCCGCTCGATGCCGGGGCGCGGGCGGCCAAGGTCGCGGACTTGCTGCGCGCCGTCGGTCTGTGCCCCGAGGATGCGGAGAAATACCCGGCGCAGGTTTCGGGCGGGCAGTTGCAGCGCGTCTGCATCGCCCGGGCATTGGCCACCGACCCGGCGCTTCTGGTGCTGGATGAGGCGGTGTCGAACCTCGATATCCTTTTGCAAGGCCAGATCATCGACCTGATCCGGTCGCTGCGGCAGGCGCGCGGCATGGCGCTGTTGTTCATCACCCACGATTTGCGTCTGGTGCGGCTCTTGTGCGACCGCGTGGCGGTGATGGAGGCGGGGCGGATCGTCGAAACCGGTGTCGTCGAACGCCGCCTGCACCTGCAAAGCCCGGAGGGCCGCGCCCTGCAAGAGGCGATCCTGCCCGCCGCGCCCCGCAAACCCGAGGCCCGGGCGATGCCGCCGATCGGCAGCCCCGGCATCGGCGCCGCAGGGATGCTTCCGGCAGACTGACGGCACGGGCGGCAAGCCCCGCCCGCGCCTCCCTCACCGTGCCAGGGCGAGGAGCGCGTCAAGATCGAGATCGGCCTCGATCTCGTCGGCAAAGGCGTCCAGCGCGGCATCAAGGCGGGCGGCATGGTCAAGCGCGGCGGCGGTGAGGCCAAGCTGCGAAAGCCAGTGGCGGCGGAAATCCCCCGCGCCGAAGAGGCCGTGCAGATAGCTGCCCATCACCCGGCCATCGCCGGACAGCGCGCCTTCGGGGCGGCCGTCAAGACGCAGCCACGGGCGGGCAAGCGCGTGGCCGAAGCTCTCGCCCATATGCATCTCGTAGCCGGTGACGCGGGCGCCGCTGACATGGTCGCGGGCGTCGATTTCGGTCAGACGCTTGGTCGGGCCGATCACGGTTTCAAGGTCCAGAAGCCCCAGCCCCTCGGTTTCGCCCGGGCTTCCTTCGATCCCCTCTGGGTCTCGGACGACCCGACCAAGCATCTGAAACCCCGCGCAAATTCCGACCACGCGACCGCCCCGGCGCAGATTTGCGCGCAGGTCGATCTCCCAGCCTTCGGCGCGAAGGGCCAAAAGCGCGGCGCGGGTGGCCTTGGACCCGGGCAGGATCACCACCGCGGCCTCGGGCGGGATCGGCTGGCCCGGGCGCACCCAACGCAGATCGACGCCGGGCTCGGCGGCAAGCGGGTCGAGATCGTCGAAATTCGCGATCCGCGGCAGATCGAGGACGGCAATCACCAGCGCCCCCGCCGTGCCGGGACGACGGGCGAGCCCGAGCGAATCTTCCTCGGGCAGGCGCCGCGCCGCCTCGGACCAGCGCATCAGACCGAGCACCGGCCAGCCGGTCTCGGCACGGATGTCGGCGGCGGCGGGCGCGAAGATCGCGGGATCACCGCGGAATTTCGTCACGATCACACCGCCCAACCGGGCGCGGTCCGAAGCACTCCAGAGGTGGTGATGCCCGATCACCGCCGCCGTCACCCCGCCACGCGACTCGTCGCCCAGCAGCACCACCGGCAGATCGGCCGCCTCGGCGAGCCCCATGTTCGAGATGTCTTGCGGGCGCAGATAGCGTTCGGCGCCGCTGCCCGCCCCCTCGATCAGCACAAGGTCATGGGTGGCCGAGAGACGATCAAGGCTTTCGATCACCCGCGGCCGCAGGCTTGGTTTCAGCGCCTGATACTGTGCCGCCGAGAACCGCCCCAGAACCTGCCCCTGCACCACGACCTGCGCATCGATGTCGGTTTCGGGCTTCAAAAGCACCGGGTTCATGTGGACGGACAGGGGAACGCCCGCCGCCCGCGCCTGCAGCGCCTGCGCGCGGCCGATCTCGCCGCCCTCCGCCGTCACGGCGGCATTGTTCGACATGTTCTGCGCCTTGAAGGGCGCCACCTTGAGCCCCCGCCGGGTGAAGGCACGGCACAGCCCCGCGACCAGAAGGCTCTTGCCGACATCGGAACTGGTGCCCTGGATCATCAGCGCCCGGCCGCGACGGGGCAGTTTGGCGGCGGGGCCTGCGTCAGCCATGACGGGCCTGCGGGGCGCGTGCAGGGAGCGCCCGAACCGGGCCGCCCGCCCTGCGCGGGGTTGCAAGGAAGATCATCTCTTTCGGCTCCATACCGTTCCTGTGGCAGTGGGCCGGAAAGCGGTAAGGGGACAGGCCCCGGACAAGCCGAAGCACCCTGCCTCCGGGCCCGCCGCCCGGGATGGTTTCTGGCCTGGCAGGTCTCCTGGCTTGCGGCTCAAGCGCCCCTTGCGCCTTCCCGACCCGTGGGTCAGTGGCCATGCTCGGGGCTTGCCGCTTACAGTTGCGGGGGCAGCGCCGGACTTGCACCGGCTTCCCTCTTCGTCCGCGGGATCAGCCGCGGAACCAAGGCGCGGGCAAGATGCGCGCTGGGCCCGGGACTGTCAATTCCCCGCAGGCTTGCAGATGGACGCGCCCGCGCGGGGATGAAACGCAAATGCGGTGCGCCACCCGGTCCCATGGCAGGGCCCAGCCCGGCGCAGAGGTCCCGCCCGGAGGGGTCCGGGCGGGACAGGTGCTTGTCAGACAAAGAGAATGTCGCTGCCCGACAGGCTGAAATTGGCCGCGGTGAAGCTGCCCGTCAGCAGGATCGTCAGATCCGCCCCGGCGGTGCCGTCCAGACCGATCGCCAGCGTCGTCACCCCGCCCGAGGCGGACACCGCAACCTGCCCGGCGCCCAGCGTCGTGCCCGCGCCATTGGCGATGCTGCTCAGCGTCGCCCCGTAGAGCCGCATCCGGTCGCCGCTGGCGCCATCGGCAATCGTGTCCACCCCGCAACCGTAAAGGTTGGTGAACTGGAACAGATCCGCCCCCGCGCCGCCCAGCAGCGTGTCGTTGCCGTCGCCGCCGTTCAGGATGTCATTGCCGGCGCCGGTGCTGATCCGGTCGTTGCCGCCAAAGCCGTAAAGCCGGTCGTTGCGGGCCGAGCCGGTGAAGTCGTAGCTCTCGAAGTTGTTGAACGTGGCATCATAGCTGCCATCGGTCGCATAGATGTGATAGGCGCCGTTCGAGACGTAATCCATCCGCAGCCCCGAGGTCGCCAGCGCGGCGTTCAGCGTCAGGCTGTCGGTGCCCGCGCCGCCATCCGCCCATTCCGACCGGCCACGGCCCAGATTGACCGTGTCGTTGCCCTCGTTCGTCGCCACCGCATCATCGCCGGTCCCGGCCGAGAGGTTGACGATATCGGCATTCTGCCCGGTCGTCAGCGAGACCGCCTCGATCCCGGTCAGCACCGTGCTTGCCCCGCTGACCGTGGCTGCGCCCGCCGCGCTCAGCGTCATCCGGATCGCCACCGTCGATCCCGCGTAATTGGCCTGCCAGGTGTCGATGCCCGCGCCGCCGTTGATCCGGTCGGCCCCGGCTGCGCCATTGAGCCAGTCATTGCCCGCGCCGCCGCTGAGCGTGTCGGCCGCCCCGGCGCCAATCAGCGTGTCGGCCCCGGACCCGCCGGTCACGTTGAAGCGCTCGACGTTGATGTAGTCGAGGAAATGCGCGTCGCCCTGTTCGCCGTAGCGGTTCCAGCCGTTCGAGGTGTAGCGGCTCTGGATCGCCTCGGTGCTGGCGGAATAGTCGAGGATCAGCAGATCGACCCCGGCGCCGCCGTCGAACCCGTCCTGGCCCAGCCCGAGCGAGACGGTGTCATTGCCCGCATTGCCCGCAAACCAGTCGTTGCCGCTTTGGCCCGAGGTGTCGATCAGATCGGCCCCGGCCCCGCCCGAGAGGCTGACCTGCTCGATGTTGCGCACGTCGCAGCCCGAGCCGGTCGCCTGCGAGGCGGTCTGGCTTGCGGTCGCGTTGAAGCGCAGCGCCGCCGAGATCGCCGAGAGATCGGCCCGCCACAGGTCGGTGCCCGCGCCGCCGTCGATCACCGCCCGCCCGGCGCCGCTGTCCAGCGTGTCATTGCCGCCCCCGCCGCGCAGGCTGTCGTTCATCGTGCCGCCGACAAGGCTGTCGTGGCCCGCGCCGCCGGTCAGGTCGTAATGCTCGATATTGATGAAATCGACCTGATCGCCGCTGGTCGAGCTGAAGCGATACCAGCCGTTCGAGACGTAGCTGTGGCTGATCCCCTGCGTCGCCCCGGCGATGCCCGACCAGTCGAGCACCAGCGTATCCTCGCCGTCGCCGCCATTGACCGCATCGACGCCGCGCCAGACCGCGGCGCTGTCATTGCCCGCGCCAAGGAAAAGATTGTCGTCATAGACCCCGTCCAAAGTGGTGATGAGGTCGCGCACCGCGGTCCCGGTATAGGTCAGCCGTTCGAGCCCGCTGATCGCCGCGCCGTAAGTCGTGGTCTGGGTCTGGAAGTTGATGGTGACATTGGTCTCGCGCTCGGAGAGGTTCGCCTCCCACAGATCGACGCCCGCGCCGCCGGTGATCACATCGACGCCACCGCCGCCCGACAGCGTGTCATCGCCGCCATTGCCGACCAGCCGGTCGTCCAGCGCCGCGCCCAGCAGGTAGTCGCCGCCCGCGCCGCCGGTCAGGTAGAAGCGCTCGAAGTTGATGTAGTCGAGCCGGTCGCCGCTGGCCGCGCTGAAGCAATACCAGCCGTTCGAAACATAGCTGCGGCTGATCCCTTGGGTGGCATCGGTGATGCCCGACCAGTTCATCACCAGCAGATCCTCGCCCGTCTCGCCATTGGCGCTGTCGACGCCGCGCCCCGAGGTGACGGAATCGTCGCCCGCCCCCATGGCGAAGCTGTCGTTGTAGCGCCCGGCCAGCGCCACGACGGCATCGTCAAAGGCCGAGCCGGTGTAGCTCAGCCGCTCGATGCCGCTGATCACCGCGCCGGTGTTGGTGGTCTGGCTGACCAGGCTGACCGAGGTGTTCGCCTCGATGTCGGTCAAGCTGACCTGCCACAGGTCCACCCCGGCGCCGCCCGCGACGGTATCGGCCCCGGTGCCGCCGATCAGTGAATCGTTGCCGCCGTTGCCGGTCAGCTGGTCGGCCAGCCCCGCGCCCTGCAGCCAGTCGGCTCCTGCGCCGCCGGTCAGGAAGTAGCGCTCGAAATTGATGTAGTTCACCTGATCGCCGCTGAGCGCGGAATAGCGATACCAGCCGTTCGACACATAGGAATTGCGGATCGCGAAGCTTGGATCGGTGATTGCGGACCAGTCGAAGGTCAGGATGTCGGTGCCCGCCCCGCCATTGACCCAGTCGATGCCGCGCCCGCCGTTGATCTGGTCACTTCCATCGCCCGTGGTGATGTTGTCATTGCCCACAAAGGCCGAGGTGTCGATCACGTCATCGCCGATGCCGGTGGTGATCGTGAGCGCCTCGATCTGGGTGAAGCGCGCCCCGGTGGCCGCGACCAGCTGGGTGGTCGCGGGATCGGCGGAGAGCGTGATCAGCACATTGTCGGTGACATCGCCGTAACTTGCGCTCCAGCGGTCAAAGCCCGCGCCGCCGCTGATCGTGTCGGCGCCAAGCCCGCTGGTCAGGCTGTCGGCCCCGGCGCCGCCGTAAAGCTGGTCGGCCTCATTGGCCCCGCGCAGATCGTCGTCGCCCGAGCCGCCGCGCAGGATGAAGCGCTCGAAACTGTAGAAGTCGATGCTGGACGACAGATAGTCGGTGTAGCGATAATAGCCGTTGCCCGCGTATTCGTAGATGATGTCGCTTGCAAGCGCGGCGTAATTCACCACCAGCGTGTCCGTGCCCCCCTCGGCATTGACGCTGTAGATCCCGGTTGGGGTGACGGTCACGGTGTTGTTGCCGCCGCTGACGGGAAGTCCTGTGATGGCCATGGTCTCCTCCTCCCTCGTCCGCCTTGCAGCATGACGTCAGCCGGAATTGGCCTTGTCCATTGGCACACGGACGACAGCCCGATGCTACACCCGTTCCCGCGCGGCCCTGCTGCGACAAGATTTCCGTTCCGGTCCGTGACACCTGTCTTTTTGGGCAGGCTTTCCGGTGCCGCGCCTGACAAGACGGCCGCCGGGGGGCCGCCTCAGCCGACGCGGCGGCCGCGGACCCAGACCCCGCGCAGCGCGGCGGTGCGGTCGACCCGATGCGCCCGGATCAGATCGGCGCGCAGCCCCGGCACGATCCGGCCGCGATCGGTCAGCCCCACCGCCTGCGCCGGGGCCGCCGTCACGGTGGAGAGCCCGCGCGCCACATCGCCCCAGATGTCGCCCAGAAGCAGCGCCGCCGACAAAAGCGCCCCCGGCACATAATCCGACGACAGGATGTCAAGCAGATCCGCCTCGGCCAGCGCCTGCGCCGCGACATTGCCCGAATGCGAGCCGCCGCGGATCAGGTTCGGCGCCCCCATCATCACAGCGATGCCATGGGCGCGACAGGCCTGCGCCGCCTCGAAAGTGGTCGGGAATTCGGCAAAGCGCACCCCGTGGCTGTGCGAGGTCACGACATGCTCGGCCGTGGTGTCGTCATGGCTGGCCAGCGCCGCCCCCAGACGGCGCGCGGCGGCCACCGCCCCCGCCTCATGCGCCGCGCCGTGCCGGGCCTTCAGCGCCTTTTCCTGCGCGACATGGGCCAGGAATTCCGCCTCGCTCAGCCCGTGTTTCTTGCGCACATAGTCGCGCAGCTTCGAGAGGTCGCGAAACTGCCGCGCCCCGGGGGTGTGATCCATCAGGCTGACGATGCCCACCCGATCCTCGGGGCCGAATTTCGCCAGCTCATCGAGCAGCGTTTCCGAACAGATCTCGGCGCGCAGATGCAGGTAATGCGAGATCCGGAACCCGTCGCGCGCCCGCATCTGCAGGATTTCATCGGCCAAAGCCCGGGCATATTCGCGATAGTCCGACCGCGCCCCCGAAGCCCCGATCGAGCCCACCCGCAGCGCGTCGAAGACCGTGGTGATGCCCACCGAACACAGTTCCGCATCATGGGCGATGATCGCATCGGCATGCGGCCAGGCGACCTTCGGGCGCGGCTCGATATGGCGCTCCAGATTGTCGGTGTGCAGCTCGATCAGCCCCGGCGCCAGCAGATCGCCCTCGCAATCCAGCGCGCCTTTGGGCACCGCGCGGCCCGCGCCGATCTCGGCAATCAGCCCGTCGCGCAGCAGCAGATGCCCGGGCTGCACCCCCTCGGGCAGAACCAGCATGGCATTGGCCAAAATCGTCTCGGTCATCCAAATCTCCGAAGTTTCGGTTTTCAGGCAGGGGTTTGGCAGGCGAGTGTCACATTGCGGTGACGCGGGGATGCGAAAGCGGGGCCATGATGATCAAACGCTATGCGCTTTACTTCGCCCCCGCCGATGCGGGTCTCTGGCAGGCCGGGTCGGACTGGCTCGGCCGGGATGCCGCGACGGGCCGTCCGACCGGCCAGCCCGCGATTGCCGGGCTCGCGGCCGCCACCGCAGCCCCGCGCAGATACGGCTTTCACGCCACGCTCAAGGCGCCGTTCCGGCTGGCCGAAGGGGCGACGCCCCGCGATCTGCACGCCTCCCTTGCCGCGCTGGCAGGCGAGCTTGCCCCGGTGCCGCTGCCCGGCCTTGCGGTGACGCGGCTGGGCCGCTTCCTTGCGCTTTGCCCGACGCCAGAGGCCCCGGGTCTCGCCGAACTCGCCGCGCGGGTGGTGCGCCATTTCGAGCCCTTCCGCGCCCCCCTGAACGCGGCCGAGATCGCCCGGCGCCAGCCCGACCGGCTCAGCCCGCGGCAAGCCGAGCTTTTGCACGCCTTCGGCTATCCCTTTGTTTTCGAAGAGTTCCGCTTTCACATGTCGCTGACCGGCGATCTGGCGCCGGAAGATCTGGCCCGGCTTGAACCGCTGGCGCAGGCCTTCTTTGCGCCGCATCTGCAAGGCCCGGTGGCGCTTGATCGGCTGTGCCTGTTCGGCGAGGACGAGGGGGGCAGGTTTCATCTTCTGGCGGCGCAGCTGCTGGGCGGCTGAAGCGCCGCGATCAGGGCGGCGATGCCCGCTTCGGGCGGGCCGTCATTGCGAATGCGCTGGGCGCCAAGGCCCGGCGGCAGCGGCATCCCGGCTCTTTGCAGACGCGCGGCGATTTCGTCCGCGCCCTCGCGCCCGCGCCCGGCCAGCCGCGCCTGCAGGACCTCGGGGGACACCGTGATCTCGATCACCTGCAGCTCGGGATAGGCGGCCAGACAGTCCGGCAGCGCCGCGCGCGAGCCGTTGAAGATCACGTCGCGCCCCTGCCTCAGCGGCGCCAGTTCGGCCGTCCGGATGCCATAGCCAAGCCCATGCGCCAGCCACGAGAGCGCGAAGCCGCCGCGCCCGCGCAGGGCCGCGAATTCCGCCGCCGAGAGGCTTTCGAACGCCTCGCTTTCGGCGGGCGGCCGGGTGATCGTGCGCCGGGCCCGGTGGATTTCGGGCCGGGCCGCGATCAGCCCGGCGATCAGCGTATCCTTGCCCGCGCCCGAGGGGCCGACGATGGCAAACAGACGCCCGCTCATGCGGCCCGCGCCGGGGTGAAGGCGGTGACATCGACCAGCCGGTCGGCCACCTGCGCGCGGGCGGCTTCATCGTGGAAGATGCCCAGAAGGGCTGCACCGCGCGCCTTGGCCTCGCCGATCAGATCGAGCACCACGGCCCGGTTGACCGGATCGAGCGAGGCGGTGGGCTCGTCAAGCAGCAGCACCGGGAACGGATGGGCGAAGCCGCGGGCGATGTTCACCCGCTGCTGCTCGCCGCCCGAAAAGGTGGTGGGCGAGAGCGACCAGAGCCGTTCGGGGATGTTGAGCCGGCTCAGCAGCGCGGCGGCCCGGGCCAAGGCCGCGTCCTCGGTCTCGCCCGTGGCCAGCACCGGCTCGGCGACGACGCGCAGGGCGGGCACGCGCGGCAGCACGCGCAGGAACTGGCTGACATAGCCCATCCGGTCGCGGCGCAGCGCGATGATCTGGCGCGGTGTCGCCGTGGTCAGATCCAGCCCCGCCACCTGCAGCCGCCCCGTCTCGGCGCGGTAATTGCCCCAGATCATCCGCATCAGCGTCGATTTCCCAGCGCCCGAGGCGCCGGTCAGCGCCACGCATTCCCCGGACGCCACGCGCAGCGATGCCCCCGCCAGCACCGGCAGCACCGCCGCGCCCTGATTGTGCAAGGTGAAGCTTTTGCACAGATTTTCGATTTCGATCATCGGCTTACACCTGCAGGACAGAGGAAACGAGGAGTTGCGTATAGGCCGTTTGCGGATCATCCAGCACCTGATCGGTCAGCCCCGCCTCGATCACCCGGCCGTCCTTCATCACCATCAGCCGGTCGGCCAGCAGCCGCGCCACCGCCAGATCATGGGTGACGATGATCACCGCCAGACCCATCTCGCGCACCAGTTCCCGCAACAGATCCAGAAGCCGCGCCTGCACCGAGACATCGAGCCCCCCGGTCGGCTCGTCCATCAAGACCAGCCGCGGCCCGGTCACCAGATTGCGCGCGATCTGCAGCCGCTGCTGCATGCCGCCCGAAAAGGCCCGCGGCCGGTCGTCGATCCGGGCGGGGTCGATCTCGACCCGGCCCAGCCAGTCGGTCGCGGTGGCCCGGATCGCCCCGTAATGCCGCGCGCCAACGGCCATCAGCCGCTCGCCGACATTCGCCCCCGCCGTCACCCCCATGCGCAGCCCGTCGCGCGGGTTTTGATGCACGAAGGCCCATTCGGTCCGCGCCAGATGCCGCCGTTCGGGCTCGGCCATCGCCCGCAGATCGCGGCCGCGATAAAGGATCTGCCCGGTATCCGCCGCCAGATGCCCGGCCAGACACCCCAAAAGCGTCGATTTCCCCGAGCCGCTCTCGCCGACGATCCCCAGCACCTCGCCGGGGAAAAGATCAAAGCCCACCTCGGCACAGCCGATCCGCGCCCCCCAGGCCTTGCTCAGACCTTCGACCAGCAACAGCGGCCCCGCTTCCGGCTCCGGCTTTTTCTTGGTCCAAATACGCCCTTGCGCGGTCTCCATCACGCGACCCCCTCCGACAATCGCCCCAGATGCCCGGCCGCCCGCCGCCCGGCGCAAAAATCGGTGTCCGAGCAGCAAAACATCCGCCCGCCCGCATCATCGGTGATCACCTCATCGAGATAGCTGGTCCCGGCCCCGCACAGATCGCAGGCGGCCTCGGCCTTCGTCGCCTCGAACGGGTGATCCTCGAAATCAAGGCTGACCACCCGCGTATAGGGCGGCAGCGCATGGATGCGGCATTCCCGCCCGGCGCCGAACAGCTGGATCGCCGGGCAATCGCCCAGCTTCGGATTGTCGAATTTCGGGATCGGGCTCGGGTCCATCACATGGCGCCCCTCGACCAGCACCGGATAGGCGTAAGAGGTCGCAATCGCCCCGTGCCGCGCGATATCCTCGTAAAGCTTCACATGCATCAGCCCGTAATCGGCCAAGGCATGCATCCGCCGCGTTTCGGCCTCGCGCGGTTCCAGAAAGCGCAGCGGCTCGGGGATCGGCACCTGAAAGACCAGGATCTGGTCCTCGGTCAGCGGTGCTTCCGGGATGCGGTGGCGGGTCTGGATCAGCGTGGCGCCCTCCGTGTGCGTGGTGGTGGCCACCCCCGCCGTGCGTTCGAAAAACCGGCGGATCGAGACCGCGTTCGTCGTGTCATCGGCGCCCTGGTCGATCACCTTCAGCACGTCTTCGGGGATCAGACAGGCCGCCGTCACCTGCACGCCGCCGGTGCCCCAGCCGTAAGGCATCGGCATTTCGCGCGAGGCAAAGGGCACCTGATAGCCCGGAATGGCCAAAGCCTTCAAAAGGGCGCGACGGATCATCCGCTTGGTTGCGGCGTCAAGATAGGCGAAGCTGTAGCCCTCAGACATGATGGCCCCCGGAACAAGGAACGGACGGATGTTGCACTGGATCTTTTTCGCGGTGGCGGGCGCGTTCCTCGTCGGATCGTTCCTGCGCACCAAGGCGGGTGGTGGCGATGCCCCCAAGGACGACAGAACTGCGCCGGGCAAAGACGAAGACTGAGGTCATTGCCCCGCCCCCCCGGCCTCGCGGCGCAGTCGCCGGATCAGCTCCAGTTCGGACTGGAAATCGACGTAATGGGGCAGCTTGATATGTTCCAGAAACCCCGTCGCCTGAATGTTGTCGCAGTGGCTCAGCACGAATTCGGCATCCTGCGCCGGGGCGCCGGTGGCGTCTTCGCCCAGCTCCTCCCAGCGCAGGGCGCGGTCAACAAGGCTCATGGAAATCGCCTTGCGCTCGGATTGGCCAAAGACCAGCCCGTAGCCGCGGGTGAATTGCGTCGGCTCGGTCCTTGAGCCGGTGAACTGGTTCACCGTTTCGCATTCGGTCAGCTCGACCTCGCCGATCTCGATGGTGAAGCCGAGTTCCGGGATCTCCATCTCCACCGCGCAAAGGCCGATGCGCAATTCGCCGACAAAGGCATGGGTGCGCCCGTAGCCGCGCTGGGTGGAATAGGCGAGACCAAGCGTGAAACCCTCGTCCGCCCGCGCCAGGGCCTGCAGCCGCAAGGCCCGCGCGGCGGGCAGCTCAAGCGGCTCGCGCGTCAGATCGGGGGGCGTTTCGGGGCCCGTGGTCACCGGCTCCATCAGCCCGTCGCGGTCGAGAAGCCCCAGCACATGCGGGCAGGCCTCGTCCGGGGCGGGGGCACGGGCGGCTTCGGGCACCGCCCCCTCGGCCATCAGCGCGAAATCCAGCAGCCGATGCGTGTAGTCGAAGGTCGGCCCCAGCAGCTGACCGCCCGGCACATCCTTGAAGGTGGCGGAAATCCGGCGGCTGATCTGCATCGCCGCGGTGTCGACGGGCAGGCTGGCGCCAAAGCGCGGCAGCGTCGTGCGATAGGCGCGCAGCAGGAACACCGCCTCGATCAGATCGCCGCGGGCCTGCTTGATCGCGAGCGCGGCCAGATCGCGGTCGTAAAGCGAGCCCTCGGCCATCACCCGGTTCACCGCGAGCGTCATCTGTTCGGCGATCTGCGCCACCGAAAGCTCCGGCACGGCGGGATTGCCGCGGCGCTCCTCGGCCAGCCAGGCATGGGCCGCGTCAATCGCCCGCTCGCCGCCTTTGGTTGCCACATACATCAGAGCGCCTCCACAAGGGTCGAGCGGGGCAGGGCGGTCATCTCTGTCCCCGCGCAGAAATAGCAATCGAAGCCAAGCGGATAGCGGGTGCGATTGACGACGAAGGGGGCGAGGGCGGGCAGGGCCGCGTCCTGATGCGTCGCGATCCCCGGGCCGCGCAGACGGGCATTGGGCGGTGTCAAAGCCGTCATCTCGACGATCAGCGTCACCGACCGGTCGGGATAATCCGGCGTGCCAAGGCGAAAGCGACCCAGCGGCAGATCCGCCCAAGCGCCAAGGGCAAAGACGGCCTCTTCGGGCGGGCAGATCGGCGCGGCGAGGTGAAAGGCGATCCAGTCGCGCAACTCGGGCCTGTCAAGCGCCGGGGCAAGGAAAAGCGGCGTCGTGTCATCGGCCAGCGTCAGCAAAAGCGCCCCGGCCGCGGGGGACAGCGGCGCGGGCGGCCGGGCCCCGTCGATCGGCTGCACCCGCCCCGGCCGCGCCATCGCCTGCAGCGCGGCACGAAACACATGGGCGGTCTCGATGGCGGGATCGGCGAACCCTCCGGCAAGTGCTTGCGTGTGCATTCAATCCTCTCCCCGGACCAGCGTGAAGAATTCGACCCGGGTCGCGGCGGCCTTTTCGGCACGGTCGCGGCGGCGGGCGGTTTCCTCGGCGCGCAGGGGGGCCAGAACCGCCGCCGCGATCCGCGCGGCTTCGGCGCCCTGCAACAGCGCATCCGCCACGGCCGCGCGGGTGGCGTGATCCTTGTCACGGCCCTGCACGAAAGCCTGCCCCACCCGGCCATCGGCCAGTTGCAGCGCACAGCGCGTCACCGTCATTTCGCCCAGATTGAAGGGCGCCCCCCCGGCCCCCATCCGCCCGCGCAGCATCACCGCGCCCAGTTCGGGCGCGCGAAGCCATTGAAACGGCGGCAGATCGGGCAGCAATTGCGCCAGCCGCGGTCCCGGCGCCCGGGCCAGAAGCCCCAGATGCGCGGCGCGGGGCGGGGTGGGTTCGGTCAGACCAGACATCTTGCGGATTCGTCCAGATTAATATACAACTAGACAAATATTGCGGCGCCGCCGCCGATTTGGCCAGTGAAGTTTCCATGACAAGACGTGACCCGGTCTGGGCGGCGATTGCCGCGATCCTGCGCGCCGAGATCGGCTCGGGCGCCTGTCCGCCCGGCGCGAAGCTGCCGACCGAGGCGGCGCTTGCGGCCCGCTTCGGGGTCAATCGGCACACCGTCCGCCATGCTTTGGCGGCGCTGGCCGAGGAGGGGCTGGTGGTCGCGCGCCGCGGTGCGGGGGTGTTTGTGGCGGCCAGCCCGCGCACCGATTACGCGCTGGGCCGCCGGGTGCGGTTTCAGGAAAACGTCACGGCGTCCGGGCGCAGGCCCTCGCGTCGGGTGCTGCGGCTAGAAACCCGCCCGGCCGAGGCGGCGGAGCGTGCCGCGCTGGGCGTTGACCGGGTGCATCTCTATGAGGGGCTGTCGCTCGCCGATGGCACCGTGCTGGCGCAGTTCCGATCCGTCTTTCCGGCCGAGCGCTTTCCCGCTCTGCCCGAGGCGCTGGCCCGGCTTGGCTCGGTCACCGCGGCGCTGGCCGAGATGGGCGTGGCCGATTACACCCGCGCTTCGACGCGGATCACCGCGAAGATCGCGCGGGGGCCGCGGGCGGGCCTTTTGCAGTTGCCCGAAGGCGCGCCGCTTCTGCGCACCGAGGCGCTGAATGTCGATGCCGCGGGGGTGCCCGTCGAATACGGGCTGACCTGGTTTGCGGGCGATCGCGTCGCGCTGACGGTCACGCCCGAGGGGGCGGCTCAGACCGGGGCGGTCTCGTAACGCTCAAGGAAGTCTTCCGCCGGAAGGCTGCGGAAATCTGCCAGCCTTGCGCGCAGCGTCGCATGGTCCCAGTCCCACCAGGCCAGCGCCAGAAGTCGTTCGGCCACGGTGTCGGGAAAGCGCATCCGCAAGGGCACGGCGGGGCAGCCCGCCACGATCAGGAAGGGGGGCACGTCCTTTGTCACCACCGCGCCCGAGGCGACGATGGCGCCGATGCCCACCGTCACCTCGGGCTTGATGATGGCGCCATGCCCGATCCAGCAATCGGCGCCAAGGTGGACCCGGCGCGCGGCGCGGTGCAGGAAGAAGGCGGCATCATCGCCGACATCATCCCAGTAGTAATGCGACCGATAGAGGAAATGATGCTGCGCCGCATTGCGGAACGGGTGATCGGTCGGGCCGATCCGGGTCATCGCGGCGATATTGGCGAATTTCCCCACCGTCGTGTTCGCGATATCGGCGAAGCGGTCGCAATAGGCGTAATCGCCCATCTCGACATTGATCAGCCGCGATCCGCGGCCGATCTCCACCCAGCCGCCGAAGCTTGCGTTGGTGATGTCGCAATCGGGCCCGATCAGCGGTGTGACGGGATGCAGTTTCGCCATGGTCTACCCCTTGATGAAGCGCGTGCGCAGCCAGCCCGACAGGCTGTCCATCGCCATCACCATCAGCGTGATGAGGACGATGTAATAACTCACCTCTTCCCAGTCCTTCTGGGT
The DNA here is from genome assembly GCF_052363185.1 of Rhodobacter capsulatus. Taxonomy (GTDB): domain Bacteria; phylum Pseudomonadota; class Alphaproteobacteria; order Rhodobacterales; family Rhodobacteraceae; genus Rhodobacter; species Rhodobacter capsulatus_E. The sequence continues at coordinate 1,394,232 of NZ_CP198955.1, forward strand.
CTGGATCGCCTGGGTCAGCAACAGCCCGATGCCGCCGCCCACCAGCGCGCCGATGACCGTGGCCGAGCGGGTGTTGCTTTCCAGATAGTAAAGCACCTGGCTCAGGATCACCGGCGCCACCTGCGGCACCACCCCGAAGCGGGCCTGTGCCAGGGGGGAAGCGCCCGTCGCGGCGATCCCTTCGCGTTGATTTTCGTAAATGTTTTCCAAGGCCTCCGAGAAGGTCTTGCCAAAGGTTCCGGTGTCGGTCAGCAAAATGGCCAGCGCGCCCGTCAGCGGCCCCGGCCCGAAGGCGCGGCTCAGGATCACCGTCCAGATCAGCCCGTCGATGCCGCGAAACAGATCGAAGATCCGCCGCAGCCCCAGCCGGATCGCGCGGGCGGGGGCGAAATTCGAGGCCGCCAGAAAGGCCAGCGGAAAGGCGATCAGCGCCGCGCCGAAGGTGCCAAGGAAGGCCATCAGCACCGTCTCGCCCAGCGCCCAGGCGACATCGCCGTGCCGCCACATCCGGTTTTGCCAGATGTCGGTGGCCATCGCCGCCAGATTGGAGCGCTCGGGCTCCAGCCGCGGCTGCCACAGCGCCAAGGCGGCCAGTTCGGCCGCGCTTTTGCCGTGGAACGGGCTTTGCAGATCGAAGAAGAACAGCTCCCAGCCGGGTTCGTAGCGCAGGGTTTCCGTGCGCGCGGGCGTCATCGAAAACCGCCACCACGGGCTGCGCAGATCGACCCGCGTCGCCGAGGCCGAAAGCCAGTCCGGGCTTGCCGCGCCTTCGGGCAGGGTGACGGAAATCCGCCGCCCGTCGCGGCTGACCGTGATCGCCCCGAAGCCCGCGCGCTCGATCCGCGCGCCGGTGCCGGTATAGGTGATGCGCGAGCCATCGGGCAGGGCGATGTGCGGTTCGGCGCCGTCCTGCACCCAGCCGGGGAACTGCCCGGGGGCATAGCGGCCCTTGGCCTCGCCCTCGATCGCGACCTCGAGGCCCGGCTTGCGGCGATCCAGCGTCACATGGGTCTTGAAGCTCCAGAAATCGCCCAGCAGCACGGCGGCGTTTTCCGGCCGCATCCGCGCGGCGATCCCGGGCAGATCGAAGCTGAAGAAGATCACTGTCAGATAGGCCACAAGCAGCAGCGGGGCCGCCAGACGCAGCGCCCGGCGCCGGGTCAGGCGGCGCCCGACCTCGGTCTGTGCGATCAAAAGCGCGGGCGCCGTCATGCCGGGCTCCCCCCCTTGACCAGTTTCGCCCGGGCACGGTCCGACAGCGTGTCGACCAGCACGATGGTCAGGAACAGCAGCGCGAAGATCGCCACCACCTGATCGTAGCGGCCCTGTCCCCATTGCAGCGTCGTGCGCAGGTCATAGCCGATGCCGCCCGCGCCGACGAAGCCCAGGATCGCCGAGGCGCGGATGTTGATTTCAAAGCGCAAAAGCGCATAAGAGGACCAGTTCGGCGCCACCTGCGGCAGGACGGCACACCAGATCCGCGCCAGCCACCCCGCGCCGACCGAGGCCAGCCCCTCGACCGGTTTCAGATCGGCGTTTTCGGCAACCTCGGAGAAAAGCTTGCCCAGCGCCCCCGCGGTATGGATCGTGATGGCGATCATCGCGGGCACCGGGCCGCCGCCCAGCAGAAAGATCAAGACCAGCGCGATGACGATTTCGGGCATCGCCCGCATCACATCCATCAGGCGGCGGAGCGGCGCGATCAGCAGGGGAACGGGGGCCAGCGCGCGGGCCGAAAGCACCGCCAGACCCGCGGCCAGAAGCCCGCCAAGCAAGGTCGAGACCGCGGCGATGTTCAGCGTCTCGATCAGCGAGGGCAGATACTGCCCCAGATAGCGCGGCAGGTTGCGCCAGTCGCGCGCCGCCTCGGCCAGGATTTCGGCCGGGAAATCAAGAATATGCGCGATGCCATCCGTAAAGCCGCCGGCATTGCGCGCCTCGGCCGTGTGCCATCCCGCGGCCATCAGCGCGACGAAAAGCGCCATCAGGACGCCGCCGTAAAGCCGGCGCCTGCGCACCAGCGCCAGATATTCGGCCGTGGAAGAGATCGCGGCGCCAGACATTGGGGGGCCCTTCGTGCAGGGAAAGGGACGGGGGCCGAAGCCCCCGCCCGAGGGTGCTGAAAGCTGTGGGTGCTGAAATCAGTTCCCCTGCGTCGCGCGCCGGGTTTCCACGATGATGTCGTAGAAATCGGCGGTGATCGGGGTGAAGCCCGCGGTGTCGCCCGCCGCGACGCCATAGGCGCAGTCCTTGTCGCGGGCGTGCAGGCCCTTGACCAGATCAACCATCTTCGCCTTGACCTCTTCGGGCAGGGCATGGCGCAGCACCACCGGGCCTTCCGGGATCGGCGCGGATTTCCAGATCTCGACCAGATCGTTCATGTTCACCAGACCCGCATCGACCGCCTTGCGCAGCGCGCCCGAATTGTAGCCGTCTTCCCAGTTGCCCTGACCATCGGCCCAGGTCACGCCCGCGTCGACATCGCCATTCACCACGGCAACGATGGTCTGTTCATGGCCGCCGGTGAATTTCACCGTCTTGAAATAGCCCGAGGCGCCATCGGCCAGGTCTTCGCGGGTGATCTCGGGATGGGTTTTCGGGATATCGACCGAGGGGATCAGATAGCCCGAGGTGGAGTTCGGATCGCCAAAGCCGAAGACCTTGCCCTTGGCGTCTTCCAGCTTGGTGATGCCGCTGTCTTTGCGCGCGATGCCGATCGAATGATAGGTGAAGGAGCCGTCCAGATTGGTCTTCACCAGCGCCACATCGACCGCTTTCGGGTCGGTCAGATAGACCTTGGCATAGGCCGAGGCGCCCAGCCAGGCCATGTCGATGGTGCCGCCCAGAAGCCCCTGCACGACGCCGTCATAATCGGCGGGGGCGAACAGCTTCACCGGCACGCCCAGCGTGTCTTCGGCATATTTGCGCAGGCATTCGTTGGAATTCAGCCGGTCTTGCGCGTTTTCACCGCCCAGAAGGCCGATGTTGAACTGGGTGATGCCCTCGGCATGGGCGGCAGAGGCAAGAAGGGTCGTGGCAGCCAGAACGGCGGGAAGGATCTTCATGGTCGTCTCCGGTTGGACCCGGCCACCCCGGCCGGGAATGGGGTCAGGCGCCCAGCATCGCGCTGGCGTAGCTGGCATCGGCGCGGGCATCGGCGGGAAGCGCGGTCGAGGTCGCGGCCTCGTTGAAACTGGCATCGGCGCCATAGATCTCGCGCGCGATGCCGGTCGACAGCTGGTCGGGGCGGCCGTCAAAGACGACGCGGCCGTCGCGCATGCCGATCACCCGGTCGCAATAGCGCCGCGCGGTATCCAGCGTGTGCAGATTGGCGATCACCATCCGCCCGTCCTCGGTCTGGATGCGCTTGAGCGTGTCCATGACGATCTGCGCATTCATCGGGTCAAGGCTGGCGATCGGCTCATCGGCCAGGATGATCGCGGGATCCTGCATCAGCGCCCGGGCGATGGCGACGCGCTGCTGCTGGCCGCCCGACAGCGCCTCGGCGCGCTTCGATGCCTGATCGGCGATGCCGAGCCGGTCAAGGATGCCGATCGCCCGGGCAATCTCGTCCTCGGACCAGAAATCGAAGATCGCGGCCAGCGTCGCGCGGCGGCCCAAAAGGCCATGCAGCACATTCGACGCCACATCCCGGCGCGGCACCAGATTGAACTGCTGGAACACCATCGCGCAGCGGCTTTGCCAGAGCCGCTTTTCCCGGCCCGTCAGCGCGGCGACATTGCGCCCCTGAAACAGGATTTCGCCGGAAGTGACATCGGTCAGCCGGTTGATCATCCGCAACAGCGTCGATTTCCCCGCCCCCGAGCGGCCGATGATGCCGACAAAGGCGGGCCGGTCGAAGCGCAGGGAAACGGCGTCCACGGCCTTTCGGCCGCCGAAGTCCCGCGTCAGCCTTGCAAGCTCCAGCATGTGACCCTCCCGCTTTCGGTCCGGGCAAGTCTTCGACGCTGCGGGCAACAGCAGCATGGCAGTTCCTTAAAGCTTCGGTAACGCTGGCGCGCAGGGCAGGGCGCGGCCCGCGCCTTCCGGTGCCGGGCAGTCTTTGGCCAGACCGGGCGGGGCAATTGACCTCAATCAAACGAACCACTTGGCATCTGTGTTCAACTCGGACCGGCAGGCAAAGGAGGCGCGCGATGCAAAGGATCATGTTGGCGACGGATTTTTCCGAACGGTCGGACCGGGCCTTGCGCCGGGCGGTGCTGCTTGCCAAAGCCGAGGGGGCGGTGCTGGATCTTGTGCATGTGGTGGATGATGACCAGCCGCGGCGGATCGTCGAGCATGAGGCCGAAGATGCCCGGATCTTGCTGGGCGAGCTGGCGCAGTCGCTGCGCACGGCCGAGGGGCTTGCCTGTGCGGCCGAGGTCGTGCTGGGCGATCCTTTCGCCGGAATCGCCGGGGCCGTTGCCGACAAGAAACCGGATCTGTTGGTGATCGGGCCGCACCGGCGGCAGATCTTGCGGGATGCCTTTGTGGGGACCACCGCGGAGCGGACGATCCGGTCGGTCGATTGCCCTGTCCTGATGGTGAACGGCCCTCCGGTCGGGGCGTGGCGGCATATCCTGCTGACCACCGATCTTTCCGAAAACTCCAGAAGCGCGTTGCAGCGCTTTGCGGCGCTTGGGCTTGGCAGGCTGGCCCGCCGGTCCGTCCTTTATGTGTTCGATGCCGTCGCGCTGCGTCTGGTCATGGCGGATTCCATGCCGAAAGACGACCGGGAAGACTATCTGGCGGATCAGAAGACCCATGCCCATCGGGATCTGGCGCAGTTTCTGGCGGATCTGTCCGGGCTGAAGGCCGAACTGCTGGTCCGCCACGAGGGGACGACGGTCGTCCATGAAATTCAAAAGGCGGCCGAGGCCCTGAACGCGGATCTGATCGTGGTGTCGACACAGGGCAGGGGCGCGGTCGAGCGGTTCTTTCTGGGCAGCGTCACCGAAAAGATCCTGCAATCGGCGCGCGTCGATGTGCTGGCCCTGCCACCCGCGCCCGGTCGCGCGGCTGCGCCCTGAGCCCTGGCTTGCGCGGGGCAGGGGGGCCATGTCGGGCGGAGGCAGGAAAAGGCCCCCGTCCTTGCGGACAGGGGCCAGGTTCGTCGATCAGGCTCTTGTTTGATGCCCGAGGTTTTGGTTTCGCCTGGGCCTTCTCGACGTCTGGGGCAAGCGCACCTGCCCCGGATCTCTGTGCAGCGCCCTCAATGCAGCGCGCGGGCGCCCGAACTCATCAGCGTGACGGTGGTGGTGGCGCCGCGCATGCGGATGTCGGTCACATCGAACCCATGCGCATGCAGATCGCCGCCCAGCACCTCGATCGAATCGCCGCGGAAGCTGGCGTCGATCAGCCGCTTGAGCGCCGCGCCCGCCAGCACGGCCTCGTATCCGCCGGGGATGCGGCGCAGGGCCACGGGGGCGAAGCTTTCGGTGGCGATGATCAGCTGCATGGTCCGTCCGGTCATTCTGAAGGGAATTTTCTTTTTGTCTTCGCCCCTTGCGGGGCGAAGTTCAGATCTTGGGCTCAGCTGCAGCCGCTTGTCGCGCCGCAGGTGTTGCACTTCATGCAGGTGCCGTTGCGCACAAGCGTGTAGTTGCCGCATTCGCCGCAGGCCTCGCCCTCGTAGCCCTGCATCTTCGCCTTGGCGCGGGCGTCCATCGCCACCACACCGGACGAAATCGAGGTCGAGACCGAGACATTCGCCCCCACCGCCAGCGCGGTTTCGGGAACCAGCGTGTTCAGCGCCGCCATCGGATCGACCTGCGTCCCCGCACCGCCGCGCAGCACCACGAATTCCTGCGGCAGCCGCTTGCGCAGATAGCCGGTCGAGGAAATCTGCCGCAGCACTTCCAGCGATTTCGAGGCCGCCGTCTCGCTCACCGGCTCGATGTTGCGCTTGCCCTCGTTCTGGCCACCGCCGAGATCGTCGAACATCGTGCCCTGCGGCTTGATGTGGGCCAGATCGGTGCGGTCAAGATAGCTCACCGCCAGTTCGCGGAAGACGTAATCCAGGATCGAGGTCGCGTTCTTGATGCTGTCATTGCCCTGCACCATGCCCGCGGGCTCGAATTTGGTGAAGGTGAAGGCGTCGACGAATTCTTCCAGCGGCACGCCATATTGCAGCCCGACCGAGACCGCGATGGCGAAATTGTTCATCATCGCCCGGAAGCCCGCGCCTTCCTTGTGCATGTCGATGAAGATTTCGCCCAAGGAGCCATCGGCATATTCGCCGGTGCGCAGATAGACCTTGTGGCCCCCCACGACGGCCTTTTGCGTGTAGCCCTTGCGCCGGTCGGGCAGTTTTTCGCGATGCGAGCGGACCAGTTCCTTGACCACGATCTTTTCGACGATCTTTTCGGCCAGAACCGCCGCCTTTTCCTGCTGCGAACCGGAGGCCAGGATTTCCTCGGCTTCCTCGTCATCCTCGACCAGCGCGGAGGCGAGCGGTTGCGACAGTTTCGAGCCGTCGCGGTAAAGCGCATTGGCCTTGATGCCGAGGCTCCACGACAGTTCGTAAGCCGCCTTCACATCCTCGATCGTGGCGCTGTTGGCCATGTTGATCGTCTTCGAGATCGCCCCCGAGATGAAGCTCTGCGCCGCCGCCATCATGCGGATGTGGCTCTCGACCGACAGATAGCGCTTGCCCTTCTTGCCGCAGGTATTGGCGCAGTCGAAGACGACGTAATGTTCGGGGCGCAGGAAGGGCGCTCCTTCCAGCGTCATCGTGCCGCAAACATGGTCGTTCGCCGCGTCGATCTGCGCCTTGCTGAAGCCAAGGTGGCGCAAAAGGTCAAAGGTCGGATCGGCCAGCTTCTCGGCCGGGATGCCCAGCGTCTTGGTGCAGAATTCCTCGCCCAGCGTCCATTGGTTGAAGACGAAGCGGATGTCGAAGGCCGAGGGCAGGGCGGCCTCGATCTTTTCGATCTCGCGCGGGCCGAAGCCATGGCCGATCAGCGCGGTATGGTTGATGCCGGGGCAATTGCCCAGCGACCCATGGCCCACCGCATAGGCGATGATTTCCGCGATCTGCGCCGAACCGTAGCCGAGCGTTTCCAAGGCCGCGGGCACCGAGCGGTTGATGATCTTGAAATAGCCGCCGCCCGCCAGTTTCTTGAACTTCACCAGCGCGAAATCGGGCTCGATGCCGGTCGTGTCGCAATCCATCACCAGACCGATGGTGCCGGTCGGCGCGATCACAGACACCTGCGCATTGCGGAAGCCGTGGTCCTCGCCCAGACGCAGCGCCTCGTCCCAGGCCATGCGGGCCAGGCGCAGCAGCCGGTCATCGGGGCAATTGGCCAGATCGAGCGGCACCGGCGGCACTTCCAGCCCCTCATAGCCCTTCGACTTGCCATGCGCCGCGGTGCGGTGGTTGCGGATCACCCGCAGCATGTGCTCGCGGTTCCTCGCATAGCCCGGGAAGGCGCCCAGCTCCGCCGCCATCTCGGCCGAGGTGGCATAGGCGATCCCGGTCATGATCGCGCTCAGCGCGCCGCAAAGTGCGCGGCCCTCGTCGCTGTCATAGCCAAGGCCCATGTTCATCAAGAGCCCGCCGATATTGGCATAGCCGAGGCCGAGGGTGCGGAAATCATAGCTGCGCTGCGCGATTTCCTTCGACGGGAATTGCGCCATCAGAACCGAGATTTCCAGCGTCATCGTCCAGAGCCGGGTGGCATGGACATAGGCCTCGGCGTCGAATTCGCCGCCCCGATAGAAGGTCAGCAGGTTGAGCGAGGCAAGGTTGCAGGCGGTGTCATCCAGGAACATGTATTCCGAGCACGGGTTCGAACCGCGGATCGGCCCATCCTCGGGGCAGGTGTGCCAGGCGTTCACCGTGTCATGGAACTGGATGCCCGGATCGGCGCAGGCCCAGGCGGCATGGCCGACCTGATCCCACAGATCGCGCGCCTTCACGGTCTTGGCCACCTTGCCATCGGTGCGGCGCAGCAATTCCCAATCGGCATCGTCCTTCACCGCCTTCAGGAAGGCATCGGTGACGCGCACGGAATTGTTCGAATTCTGCCCCGAGACCGAGATATAGGCATCGGAATCCCAATCGGTGTCATAGGTCGGGAATTCGATGCTGGAAAACCCCTGCCGCGCATATTGCAGCACGCGGTTGATATAGGTTTCCGGGATCATCGCCTTCTTGGCCGAGCGGATCGCGGCCTTCAGCCCCGCATTCGCGGCCGGATCGGTGCGGCCCTCTTCCGAGCCATCAAAGCTGCGGATCGCCTCGAAGATCTTGTTCAGCTCGCGCTCGTGCATCTTGGAACCAGCCACCAGCGAGGCGACCTTCTGTTCCTCGATGACCTTCCAGTTGATGAATTCCTCGATATCGGGGTGATCCATGTCGCAGATCACCATCTTGGCGGCGCGGCGCGTGGTGCCGCCCGATTTGATCGCCCCCGCCGCGCGGTCGCCGATCTTCAAAAAGCCCATCAGACCCGAGGACTTGCCGCCGCCCGACAGCCGCTCGCCCTCGGCGCGCAGGCTGGAAAAGTTGGTGCCGGTGCCCGAGCCGTATTTGAACAGGCGTGCTTCCCGGACCCACAGGTCCATGATCCCGCCTTCGCCCACCAGATCGTCGCGGACGGACTGGATGAAGCAGGCATGCGGCTGCGGATGTTCATAGGCCGAGGCGGATTTGGTCAATTCGCCGGTGGCGTAATCGACATAGTAATGCCCCTGCGACGGGCCGTCGATGCCATAGGCCCAGTGCAGGCCGGTGTTGAACCATTGCGGGCTGTTCGGCGCGGCCATCTGCGCGGCCAGCATGTGGCGCATTTCGTCGAAATAGGCGCGGGCATCGTCTTCGGTGGTGAAATAGCCGCCCTTCCAGCCCCAGTAGGCCCAGGCGCCCGCCATCCGGTCGAACACCTGCTTGGCCGAGGTTTCGCCGACAAAGCGCTGATCTTCGGGCAGTTTTTCAAGCGCGGCCGTGTCGGGCACGGACCGCCACAGGAATTCGGGCACGCCCTTTTCCTTGACGCGTTTCAGCGCGGCCGGAACGCCCGCCTTGCGGAAGTATTTCTGCGCAATCACATCCGAGGCCACCTGGCTGAACCCTTCGGGCACCTCCACGGCGTCGTTGCGGAAGACCACCTTCCCGTCGGGATTGCGGATTTCCGAGGTCGTGGTGGTGAATGCGATCGCGCCATAGGCGCCGCTTTCCACCGTGGTGAACTTGCGCTCGATCTTCATCTGCCCTTGCGTCCTTTTCCAACAACACCTGCCCGGGCGGAGGCAAGGACGCACCACGTCCGGATCCGCGATCCGGCATCGGGTCAAACCCTTTTGGGTGAACCGTTCTGGTTGGCTGTCCCGCGCCCGCTGTCGCCACTACATCTGGTGGCTTATCTGCCGACAGCCCACAACCTGCCGTGTGGGCGCGGCATCGTCAACGTAATTTTCACCAAATCCGGGCGCGTTTTCCGGTTGACGGGGGCACAGGCAAACTGCGCGCAGATTCTTCCACATTCCCGGGCCGGGGCGCCGCGGCCTGCAGAGGGGCGAATTTCCGTTGCTTTGGGCTGGATTACCCGTCGAAGCTGCAACGGTTCCGCGACTTCTCCACAGCCCCCCATATCTTGTGGAGAATTTTTGCCGAAATTCGGTCCGGCGACGGCCTCGGGGCGGGCTGTGGACAAAACGCGGGGGATTCGGGCAAAGAGACGGAATTCCTTAAGGAATTCTTAATGAATCTTAATGGATAGATTCGCTACAGCTGGTGTTGTCAGGGCAGCGGGGCGCGGCCGCGCGGCCTTGCCGAACCCCCATATCTGGTGTGCCCGCAAGGACGGCACCGCAACGCCCCCGCATCCGCGCCGCCGCCGGTCCCCCCACGATCAGGCCGGCAGGAAGTCCCGGGCGCCCGATGCGGCGGCAGGATCGGCGGGGCGGGACGGATCTTCCTGCCAAAGCCGGAAGCGCCACAAATGGCGCCGTAAACAGCTCAAGGGGGAGTGATCATGTGCTGGATTTTGGTGGTGGCGAGGGGGGGACTCGAACCCCCGACCCCGTGATTATGAGTCACGTGCTCTAACCAGCTGAGCTACCTAGCCACTGGCGGCGTCACTAAGGGATGGCGGCGGGGGCGTCAAGGGCGAAAACGGCAAAAAACGCTTCAGCCCGTCAGCCGTTCCGCCGCCGCGATCACATCGGCGGCCAGAGCCGCCAAAGCCGCGGGGGCAAGGCTGGGCGCGGCAACCTCTAGCACCGGGCGGTCCTGACGGGCGCGGTGCTTTTCATAGCGCGGATCGTAATGGCGCTGCATCAGATCCGCCGCCAGCGCCTCGAAGGCCCGCGCCTCGGCCAGACCGTGCCAGAGGTGGATCACTTCGGCCGCGTGATAGGGGCGCAGCTGGTCGATCAGCCGCGTCAGCCGCAAGGGATCGGCGACGATATCGGCATAGGCCCGCGCCAGATAGGCCGCGCGCTCGGGCAGGGGGGCCACCAGCCGCAGCCGCGGCGCCGTGCGCAGCGCGGTCCAGAGGCCTTTTGGCAGCTGGATCTCGCCCACCTTCGCGCTTTCCCCCTCCAGCAGCACCGGCCGCGCCGGGTCAAGCCGCGCCAGCGCCACCGCCAGCTGGCCCTCGAAGCCGGTCTGCGCCGGTTGCCCGCTCGGCAGGGCGCCAAAGATCGAGCCGCGGTGATTGGCCAGCCCCTCCAGGTCGATCACCTGCGCGCCCTGCGCGGCCGCCGCCTGCAGCACGGCGGTCTTCGCCGAGCCGGTGTTGCCATCCAGCACCACGACCGGCGCGCGGATCGGCTGCGCCAGCGTCTCCAGAACCAGCCGCCGCCAGCTCTTGTAGCCGCCCTCAAGCAGATCGGTGCGCCAGCCCACCGCGCGCAGGATCGTCGCAAACGACCCCGAGCGCTGCCCGCCGCGCCAGCAATAGACCAGGGGCCGCCAGCCCCCGGTCTTGTCCGCCAAAGGGCCCTCCAGATGCGCCGCGACATTCTTCGCCACCAGCGCCGCGCCGATCTTGCGCGCGTCAAAGGGCGAGACCTGCTTGTAGATCGTGCCGACCCGGGCGCGTTCCTCATTGTCGAGGGCGGGCAGGTTGATCGCCCCGGGCAGATGGTCGAGCGCATATTCCGCGGGCGAGCGGACGTCGATGATCGTGTCGAAATCGAGCGCCGCCGCCTCGGCGACCGAGGTCAGGCGCATCAGTAGACCGTGACCGGCGTGCCCAGCTCGACCGTGTTGTAAAGCGCGATCACATGGTCGTTCACCATGCGCAGGCAGCCGTTCGACACCGCATGGCCGATCGACGAAGGCTCGATCGTGCCGTGAATGCGGATGCCGGTGTCATGGCCGTTCTGGTAAAGATACATGGCGCGCGCGCCCAGCGGATTGCCCGGGCCCCCGGCCATGCCGTTTTCGGCATAGCGCGCGTAATGGCCGGGGCTGCGCTTGACCATCTCGGGGGTGGGTTTCCAGCTCGGCCATTCGACCTTGCGCGCCACCGTGGCCTGGCCGCGGAACTGCAGCTCCGACCGGCCGACGGCCACGCCATAGCGCATCGCCTTGCCCGGCGCGATGATGTGGTAGAGGAAGAACTTGTCCGAGACGACGATGATCGAGCCCACCGCCAGCTCGGGTTTCACCGCCACTTCGGTCGGATAGAACTGCGGCCCGATCGGCCAGGATTTCGCCGGGGCGGGCGCGGGGGCGGGCGCGGCCACCGCCGCGGCGGCCGGGGCCTCGGCAAGAAGCGGCCTTGCAGCCACGCCCAGCGCGGCCAGACTCGTCAGAAAAGTGCGGCGATACATGCAGATCTCCCGGTTCGGTTGCGGACAGGCTAGCAAAGCGCCTGCCGCCACTCAACGTCAAAAGGGAGAGCGCTCACTCCGACTTGCCAAGCGCCGCGGCCTCCATCTGCGCCTCGTGCTCGCGCCGCAGCGCCTTGCGCAGCTCGGCCGCCTTCCAGCGCAGCATCTCGGTCTCGTCTTTCGGCTCCAGCATCGGCACGGCGACGGTCTTGCCGGTCTCATCCACCGCCACCATGGTGAAATAGCAGCTGTTGGTGTGCCGCCGCGTGCCCTCGCGGATGTTTTCGGCCTCGACCCGGATGCCGATCTCCATCGAGGACCGCCCGGTGTGGTTCACGCTGGCACGAAACCGCACCAGCTCGCCCACATGGATGGGTTCCTTGAAGATCACCTGGTCAACGGAAATCGTCACCGCATAGCGCCCCGAATAGCGCGAGGCGAGCGAGAAGGCGACGCGATCAAGCCAGTTCAACAGCGCACCGCCATGCACCTTGCCGGAAAAATTCGCCAGATCCGGCGTCATCAACACGGTCATTTCCAGCGTCTTGCGCTCTTCGGCGGTCAAAGGGTTCATCATCTGGGCCTCGTGCAAATCGACATCGTGGCAGAGGCGTAGTTCAGCCAAGAAGAAACTGCCACCGCTTCTTGCCACATTTGCGCGATCAAGGATCTGGCCGCAACCCCGGCGCCCTTTCACCTTGGTGCAAATATCCCGGGGGGAGGCCCGCAGGGACGGGGGGCAGCGCCCCCCTAGCCGGTCAGATGCCGCAGCCCCTGCGTCACATCGGTGCGCACGGCCAGTCGCAGCCCCGGTTCGTCGCCCGCCCGTAGCGCCGCCAGAATCAGCCGGTGATGCCGCGGCGGCTCGGTGCGGGGGAACTTGCCGTGCAGCTGCCGCATGGTGGGGCCAAGCTGCAGCCAGACCGTTTCCAGCACGGCCAGCATCGCGGGCGCCTGGGCGCGCAGGTATAACGTGCGGTGGAATTCCAGATTGGTGCGGATGTAGGCCACCGCATCGCGCCGCGCCACCGCCTCGGCATTGGCGGTGTTGATCGCCGAGAGCCGGTCGATCAGCGCCAGATGGGCGCGGGGCAGGGCGCGCGAGGCCAGTTCCGGCTCGATCAGCGCGCGCAGCGCCGCCAGCTCCTCGATCCGCTCGTTGGTCAGTTCCGGCGTCGAAACCCGCCCCGAAGAGGACAGCGTCAGCGCCCCTTCGGCGACAAGGCGGCGCAAGGCCTCGCGCACCGGGGTCATCGACAGACCATATTGCTTGCCAAGGCCGCGCAGCGTCATCGCCTGGCCGGGCAAAAGCTCGCCGGTCAGGATCTGCTGGCGCAGGCTGCGGTAAAGCCGGTCATGGGCGGCGGTTTCGGTGGGGCGGGTTGCGGGTTGGGCCATGCCCCTTTGTGATCACGAATCCCGCCGCGGTCAATCCGTCAGACGGATCGCCTGCAGCGCCGCGCCATGGGTTTTCAGCCAGGCCCGATGCCGGGCATAGTCGGGGCAGAGCCGCGCCACCACGGCCCAGAAGGCCGGGGAATGGTTCATCTCGGCCAGATGCGCGACCTCGTGGGCGGCGACGTAATCGAGCACCTCGGGCGGGGCCATGATCAGCCGCCAGCTATAGGACAGCGAGCCATCGGGCGCGCAGGACCCCCAGCGCGAACGGGTGTCGCGCAGGGTGATGCGCTTGAACGGGCGGCCAAGCGCCTTGGCATGGGTCTCGGTCGCGGCTTGCAGCCGGAGGCGCGCACAGTGGCGCAGGAAAGTTTCAAGCCGCGCGCCCAGCCGATCCGCCCCCGCGGGGACGAGCAGTCGGTCGCCCTCGCGTCGCGGCGCGCGCAGGCTTGCCGCCTCGATCCGCAGCGCCGCGCCTTCGAAGGGCAGCAGATCGCCAAAGCCGGGGCGGTTTTGCGCGGGCAGCTGGGCAAGCGTGCCGCGCAGCCAATCCGTCTGCGCCGCGGCAAAGGCCACGGCTTCGGTCAGCCGCGCGCGGGCGGGCAGGGTCAGCGTCACCGCGCCGTCGATCCGGCTGACGCGCAGCGAAAACCGCCGCGCCCGGGCGGAGCGGCGCAGCAGCACGGCGACACCGGGCAGATCGGGCAGGATCAGGGGGCTTTCCGTCATCGGGGGCTTTGGTTCGGCTGGAAGCGGCAGGGGGACGCGAAAAGGCTTTGACACCCCGCGGCGGTTGTGGCAGTTGGCTGCGACTCTGTGCGAAAGAGCTTGCCAGGAGACTTCCATGCCGAAAGAGGAATGGGGCGTCAAGCGCCTCTGCCCGCATTGCGCGAGCCGGTTCTATGATCTGGCCAAAGACCCGATGACCTGCCCGGTCTGCTCGAACAGCTTCTCGCTGGAGAGCCTGACGGCCGCGGGCCGCAGCCGTGTGATGGTCTCCGACAAGGTGGCCCCGCGCGAGGCCGATCTTGATGTCGACGATCTGGCCGATGATGATCTGGACGAAGACGGCGGTGACGTCGATCTGGACGATGATCTGCTTGAAGACGACGAGGACGACAACGTCTCGCTCGATGACATCGCCGATGTCGCGGGCGGCGAGGACGAGGCCTGAGCTTCGGATCAGGCTGCACGATCCCTGCAAGGAAACCGGGCGCGAGGGCAACTTCGCGCCTTTTCCTTTGTTTTCAGGCGATTTTTGCGGGGACGAAAATTTTTGCATCGCGGCGTGTTTTTTCCTCTTGCGCCCGCCTTTTGGCCCCCGTATAGACCGCTTCACGCAAGACGGAAACGTCAAGCGGACCCGGTGGGGTCATAGCTCAGATGGGAGAGCGCTTGAATGGCATTCAAGAGGTCCGGGGTTCGATTCCCCGTGGCTCCACCAACAAAAACAAAGGTTTGAACGACAGTCGCCCCGCCTTGTGCGGGGCGTCGTCGTTTTCGGGGGCACGCATGACTCCCTGCGGCGGTCTCGAAGGCCTGCAACAGCGCGGGGTCTTCCTCTTCGCCTCCGGTTGTCGGTCCTTCGTCACGCGTTCTGCCCGGTGCGACGAGTGCTTTCGCACCAGGTCAGCGGAACATCATTCCGAAATGGCATGATCCGGGGCGCATCCGGCATTGGCCTTTGCGCGCAAAAACCGTCATGGAGGGGCAGGCGAGCCCCGGCGCGACGGCGGCGACGCCTGTGCTTTCAGACCGGATCAAGGGACATATGATGCATCGCCGCCCCCGTTTCAGCCTGCCGTTCACGGCGCAAGGTGCCCTGGCCGCCGCCGGGCTGCTGTCGCTGCTGCTGCTGGCCAGCCTTGTCGCGGGGCGGGTCGGCGCGGATCGGCTGCCCGGGGCGGGGGGGCTGCTGGTCCTGTCGGTGCTTTGCGCCATCGTGCTGGCGCTGCTGCGGCTGCCCCGGGTCTCGCGCATTGCGCAGGTGTTTCTGGCGGGCGCGGTGCTGGCCACGCTGGCCGTCGCGCTCTTCCTGCCCAAGGCGCTGCCCGCGATGCAGGCGGCGGCCTTGCAGGGCACGGCCTTTTCCGCCTTTCTGACCGCGCTTGGTCTGATCCGCGCCCCGGTGCGCCGCTCAACCCTGATCGCGCGCGCGGCCGAGGGGCTGTTTGCCCATTCCGCCCGCGCCCGGGTCTTTGCCGTGTCGCTGGGCGCGCAGGGGATTTCGGTGCTGTTCAACATCGGCACCATCGGGATGATTTCCGATATCGCGCGCAACCATGATGCGGCGCGCAAGGCGTCGGGCAAGCGCGGTATCGACACTGCCGCAATGACGCTGGCGGCGCTGCGCGGCACGCTGTTGATGACGGTCTGGTCGCCGATCGGGCTGGGCTTTGCCATCGTCACCAGCGCCATTCCCGCGCTGGACCCGGTGCGTTTCTTCGGCCTTGCGCTGGGCATTGTCGCGCTGCTGTCCATTGCCGCCGCGCTGCTGGAGGCCGCGGCCACCCCCGTGCCGTCCGGGCCCCGCCCGCAAGACCCCGCGCCCGAGGGGGCGGGCCGGGCGCTGGCATTGGTTCTGGCCGCGATTGCCGGGCTGATCGCGCTGACGATTGCCGCGCATCGGCTGCTTGATGTCAGCTTCCTGATCGCCGCCTGTCTGGTGCTGCCGCTGCTGGCCGCGCTTTGGCCGGTCCTGGAACCGGGGCTGCGCGGGCCGCGGGGCGAGGGGCGGCTGGCCCGGCTTGCGGCCGCCTCCGAGGGGATGGCGACGGAAAGCACGATCTTTCTGGCCGCCGCGGTGATCGGCGCGGCTGTCGCGGCGGCGGCGCAGGCGGCGGGGATCGACGCGCTGATCGCGGGCGGAAGGCTTCCGGCGCTGGCGGTGATCCTCGGCTGTCTTGTCGTCATCCCGGCCGTCGGCGCGGCGATGATCCCGCATACGATCGTGATGATCATGGCGGCAAGCCTGTTCGGCGCCGGGCCGGTCGGTGCCGAGCACCCCTATGCCCTTGGTCTTGCCCTGCTTTTCGCCTGGGCGCTG
Organism: Rhodobacter capsulatus; assembly: GCF_052363185.1. Classification (GTDB taxonomy): domain Bacteria; phylum Pseudomonadota; class Alphaproteobacteria; order Rhodobacterales; family Rhodobacteraceae; genus Rhodobacter; species Rhodobacter capsulatus_E. The sequence continues at coordinate 1,410,463 of NZ_CP198955.1, forward strand.
GCGATTGCCGCCTCGCCGATCTCGGCGATGTCGATCATCACCGGGCGCGAATTGGGCGTCACGCCGCAGCGGGTCACCTTTGCGCTGAACCTGCGCTTCACGCTGGGACTGATGGCTGCCGCGGCGCTGGTGGTCGTCCTTGTCCATGCGCTTGAATAGGCGCCGCGCGGGGCTCTGACGCCCGCCCGTGGTCCTGCCGATCGGCGCCGGACCCCGGCCTCCGGGCCGCCAGCCGCCGGATCTCGGCCGGATCGGGGGGCGGCTTCGGCCTGGGCCGCCATCCGCGCCCAGACCGCGGCGTCGAAAAGCCCGATGCTCGCTTGCGCAAAGTCCCAGGCGCGGGCGGCCGGATCGGCGGCCAGCAGCAGCGCCGCCCGCAGCGCCTGCCAATCCTGCAGACGGCGCGCCACCTCGGGCGTGTCGGGGGGCCAGGGCGCGGACGAAATCGGCAAAGGCCGTGGCCGCCGCGCCGCCGTTGCGCCGCAACAGCCGCCCCGCCAGCGCCCCGGCATGAATGCCGTTCGCGCCTTCGTAAATCGCGGTGATCCGGGCATCGCGCCAAGTCTGTTCGACCCGATATTCGGTCAGATAGCCATAGCCGCCCAGCACCTGAATGCCCAGATCGGCGGCGCGCATCCCGGCCTCGGTCGCGGCGATCTTGCAAAGCGGCGTCAGGAAGTCGACCAGATCGGGGCGGCGGGCGGTCTCGATCTCGACCAGCGTCAGGGCGCACATTGCCCGGCTGGCCAGCGTCAGATGCCGGGCCTCGTCCAGCATGCGGCGCACATCGGGGTGATCGGCCAGATGCGCGGGGCGGCCCTCGGCCGTGCGGCCCTGCACCCGTTCGGCCGCATGGGCGCTGGCGATGGCGCTGGCGCGAGCGGCATGGGCGACGCCCTGCAAGGCCACGTCGATTCTGGCGTGATTCATCAGCGCGAACATCGCCGAGAGCCCCGCGCCCTCGGTGCCGATCAGCTCCGCTTCGCAGCCGTCAAAGACCAGATGGCAGGTGGGCGAGCCATGCAGGCCCATCTTGTGTTCGATCCGCGCAACGGTGATGCCATTCGCGCCAAACCCGCCGCCCGAACGGGCCAGGAAAAGCGAGAGGCCCTTGACCCCCTCGTCCCTCGTGCCGCTGCGCGCAAGGATCAGATGCAGAAGGGTTTCGGACAGATCCTGCCCGCCGCCCGAGATGAAGATCTTTTCGCCCTCGATGCGCCAGCGATCGCCGTTGCGGGTCGCGCGGGTGCGGATCGCCCCAAGATCGGAGCCCGCGCCGGGTTCGGTCAGGCACATCGTCGCCAGCGCCGCGCCGGAAAGAAGATCGGGCAGATGCCGGGCCTGCTGATCGGGGCTGCCGCTTTCCATCAGCACCCGCACCGCCCCGGGCACAAGCGCCGTGAGCATCGACAGCGCATGACAAGCGCCGGAAAAGATTTCCGAAATCGCACCCGCCAGCGGCGCGGGGGCGCCCTGACCGCCGACCCTTTCGGGCAGGGCCAGCGTCTGCCAGCCCTGATCGACCCAGGCGCGATAGGCGGCGGGGAAGCCCGCGGGCAGATGCACCTGCCCGTTGATCAGCCGACAGCCCTGCGCATCGCCCACAGGGTCAAGCGGGGCGATCTCGGCCTCGGCGAAGCTGGCGAAATGGTCGATCAGGCTGCGGGCCAGGTCATCGTCCCAGCCGGGCAGGGTGTCGGCCCGCGCCACCTGCAGCGCGAAAAGAATGTCCTCGGTCGGCGCGCGAAAGGGGATCATCGGCAGCCCTCCAGCAGGCGGATGGCGTTTTCCTTCAGGATCAGGGGGCGGACCTCGTCGCGGAAGGGGGCTTTGGCGAAAGCGTCAAGCCATTTTTCCGGCGCGATCATCGGCCAGTCGGAACCGAAAAGCATCTTCTCCTTCAGAAGCGTATTCGCGTAACGCACGAGGATTTCAGGGAAATATTTCGGCGACCAGCCCGAAAGGTCAATGTAGACATTGGGCTTGTGGGTGGCCACAGACAGCGCCTCCTCCTGCCAGGGGAAGGAGGGATGGGCGAGGATGATCGGCATGTCGGGGAAATCGACCGCGACGTCATCCACGAACATCGGGTTTGAATATTTCAGCCGCATGCCGTTGCCGCCGCGCATGCCCGAGCCGACGCCGGTCTGCCCGGTGTGGAACAGCGCGGGCTTGCCGGTTTCCGCAATCGCCTCGTAAAGCGGCCAGGCCAGACGGTCGTTCGGATAAAAGCCCTGCATCGTCGGGTGGAACTTGAAGCCCTGAATGCCGTGATCTTCGACCAGACGCCGCGCCTCGCGCGCGCCCATCTTGCCTTTGTGCGGGTCGATCGAGGCGAAGGGGATCAGGATATCGGCATGCTCCGCTGCCGCCTCGGCCACCTCCTCGTTGCGGTAGCGCCGATAGCCGGTCTCGCGTTCGGCATCGACGGGAAAGATCACCGCCGCGATGTTCTGCGCCCGGTAATGCGCCGCGGTCTGCGCGATTGTCGGCGGGTGGGTCCAGGGCGCGCCGAAATAGCGCGCCATCGAGGATTGCAGATCGTCATAGCCATCATCGGCATGGCAGCCGCAGGGCTCTTCGGCATGGGTGTGAAAATCCACCGCCCGGACTTTGGAAAAATCGACCATTTTCGCCTCACACCCGGATCAGGCCGGGGTCTTCGTTGTCGTAAAGCCGTTCCAGCAGATCGGCGCGGCGGGTGATGATCTTGCGCACATTGAGCGAGCCCTTGTCGGTCAGCTCGCCATCCTTCAGCGAGGGCGGCTCGGCCAGGATCAACGCGCGGGAAATCCGTTTGGCCGAGCCGGTCGCATGCCGGGCCATCTCGCGCAGCACCGTCTCGATCTCGAATTGCAACAGCGGGTCGATCACCGCGCCTTCCGAGGTGTTTTCCCCATGCACATGATCGGGCTTGGGGAAGATGAAAAGCCCCACCTCGCCGCGGTCATGGCCGCAGATCACCACATCCTGCACCAGATCGCGCAGGGCTTCGAGCGCCTCCATCCGCAGCCGCCCCGCCTGAACCCAGGTGCCGGTGGTCAGCTTGAAATCCTCGGACACGCGGCCGTCAAAGATCAGCCCGCGGTCGGGGTGGGCGGGATCGACGAAGCGCACCGCGTCGCCGGTGATGAAGAAGCCCTCGTCATCGAAGGCGGCGGCGGATTTCGCCGGGTCTTCGAAATAGCCGGGCATCACATTGGGCCCGCGCACGCGGATCTCGCAGCGCAGATCGGGGTCGGGGATCAGCTTCACCTCCACCCCCGGCAGCGGCACGCCGATCAGGCCCGAGCGGGTCACGGGTTCATGCAGCATCACGCAGGCCGGGGCGGTCTCGGTCAGCCCCCAGCTCGAGACCATCAGCGGCAGCCGCCCGCCGATCTCCAGCGCGAATTCCTCAAGCCGGGTCCAGACCTCCTGCCGCAGCGAGGCGCCAGCGTAAAAGATCAGGTCGAGATCGTGGAAAAAGGCCGCACGCAGCGCGTGGTCTTCCTCCATCGCATGCACGAGCATCGAATAGCCGACCGGCACGTTGAAGGACATCGTGCCCGCCCGCGCGCGGATATTCTCGACCGAGGTCGCAAAGCCCGCCGAGGTCGGCTTGCCGGTGTCGATCACCAAAGTGCCGCCATGCGCCAGCATCATGTTCAGATTGTGCGAGCCGCCAAAGACATGGTTCCACGGCAGCCAATCGACGATGCGCGGCGGGCGGGCTTTCAGGAACGGCAACACCGAGGCGATCTGGGCCTGATTGGCGCACATCATCCGCTGCGTCGTCAGCACGCCTTTCGGATCGGAGGACGAGCCCGAGGTAAACAGGATCTTCGCCACGGTATCGGGTCCGACGCGGGCATGGGCAACGTCAAGCGCGCGGTCGGGCACGGCGGCCAGAAGATCGGCAAAGGGCGTGACCGCGCGGGGCGCGCCCTCGACGCGGCTTGCGACCACCTCGATCCCGGCCAGGTCCGGCAGCGCCAGAGCGGCGGCGTAAGTCCCCGCGTTTTCAGTGAAAACCAGCGCCGGACGGACTTTGTTCAGCACATAGACAAGGCGCGGATGGGCCTCTGGGATCAGCGCATATTGCTCGGCCACCGGCACCACCGGCACGCCGACATATTGCGCGCCAAGCGAGAGCAGCGCGTGATCGATCGAATTGCCCGAGAGGATAACGATGGGCGTGCGGGCCCCAAGCCCCCGCGCCAGCAGCGCGGCGGCAATGGCGCGGACCTGAGAGAGCACCTCGGCATAGCTCAGATCGCGCCAATCGGGGCCGCTGCGTTCGGACAGGAAGAGGCGGTCGGGGGCGGTGGCGGCCCAGCGATGCAGCCACTCGCCGGTGTTCGACACGATCGGATCGAGCGGGTAATCGGAGCGGAAAATCATCGCCCCGTCATCGCGGTAATCAAGATGCGCCTTGTGCGGCAGGTAATCGGTGCAGGCGGGGCAATCGGTGGTGGCGATGTTCATCTCGTCTCCTATCCGGTTCGGTCGGGCGCTTGTGCGGCCTCGATGCGGTTGAGAAGGTCCCGAAGTTGGGTGCGTTCGTCGGGGGTGAGCGGCGCAAGCACACGATTGTCGTGGTCCAGCACGCGCCGCTGCGCGTCATTCCAGAGTTTGCGCCCGGCCAGCGTCGGGCGCAGCGCATAAGACCGCCGGTCGCCCTCGACCTTGTTGCGGCTGATCAGATCGGCGGCCTCGAGTTCATCGACGATCAGCACCACGCCCGAACGTTCGATGGACAGCGCCAGCCCAAGGGCCGATTGCGTGATGTCGGGGTTCTCGACGATGATGGCGAGCGCCGAGAAGGTGGCGGGCCGCAGGCCAAGCGCGGCGATCATCGGGCGCATGTCGGCGTCGATCACCAGATAGGCGCGCTTCATGTTGTAGCCGATGAACTGGCGCAGGCTGTCGTCCTTGGGCAGGGGGGCGGTGTCCGTGGCGGGTTTGAGACGTTTCATGGGTTCCTCATGACATCAGGCGCACCAGACCGTAGCTGAGGACCGGAAAGGCGACCAGAAGCGTGATCCGCCCCAGTTCCGAGACCACGAAGGGCAGGGCGCCCAAAAACACCTGTCGGGTCGGGATGTCGCGCGCCATCGCCGAGATGACGAAAAGGTTCATGCCCACGGGCGGCGTGATCATCCCCATCTCGACCACCACAAGGGTGAGGATGCCGAACCACATCGCCTGCGCCTGCGGATCAAGGCCGAAATCAAGCCCCATCACGGTGGGAAAGAACACCGGCACCGTCAGCAAGATCATCGACAGGCTGTCCATCACGCAGCCCATGATCAGGTAAAAGGCGATCATCGCGACCATCACCGTCATCGGCGCAAGGCCCGAGCCGCCCACCCAATCGGCCAAGGCGACGGGCATGCGCGAGAGCGTCAGCGCGACGTTGAAGAGATCGGCGCCAAAGACGATGGCGAAGATCATCGCCGAAGACACGGCCGTGTCGATCAGGCAGGCGAGCAGGATTTTCGGCGTCAGGCTGCGGGTCAAAAGCCCCGCCGCGGCCACGGCGACGACGCCGACCGAGGCGCCTTCGGCCGGGGTGAAGAAGCCGCCGTAGATGCCGCCCAGCACCGTGGCGAAGATGGCGACGATGTGCCAGATGCCCAAAAGCGCGCGGAACCTTGTGCGCCACGACGCGGCCGGGGTGGCCGGGCCCTCCTCGGGGAAAAGCCGCACCCAGACCGTCACCGCCAGCGCAAAGCCCAGCACGGCCAGCGTTCCGGGGATCGTCGCGGCCAGGAACAGCTTGACGATATTCTGCTCGGTCAGCATCGCATAGATGATCAAGACGACCGAGGGCGGAATAAGGATGCCCAAAGTGCCGCCCGCCGCCAGCGCGCCCGAGGACAGCGCCCCGGAATAGCCCGCCCGTTTCATCTCGGGCAGGGCCACGCGCGCCATCGTCGAGGCGGTGGCGAGCGAGCTTCCGCAGATCGAGCCGAACATGGCGCAACCGCCGATGGCCGCCAGCGCCATGCCGCCGCGCCAATGCCCGATCCAGGCGTTCGAGGCCGCGAATAGCCGCCCCGAAATGCCGGTCATCGTGGCGATATTGCCCATCAAGACGAAAAGCGGCACGATCGCCAGTTCATAAGAGCGGAACTTGTCGGGCCAGGCGGTCGCAAGATAGCTCGTCAGCGCCTGCGGCGAGGCGAGCAGCGCATAGCCGATTGCGCCGATGCCCCCCATCGAGAGCGCCACCGGCACGCGCGCAAAAATCGCCAAAAGCATCAGCGCGCACAAAAGGATCGCAAGGGTCACCGGGTCCATCAGCCGTGCTCCTTTGGCTCATGACCGCCCAGCAGCGCCCGGGCGGCGTCAAAGGCGACCAGCGCCGAAAGTCCGGTGCCGAAGATCGCGGGCACATGCAGCCACCAGACCGGCACGCCCAGAAGCATCGTGCGGTCGCCGTAGCCTTTCGCCTCGATCAGCCCGAGGCACAGCCAGCCCGCGACCGAGGCCCAGAACAGCCCGAAGACCACGGTCCAGAGCCCCTCCAGCTGCAGCCGGTTGCGCATCGGCAGCCCGTTGGTGAAAAGATCGACGACGACATGGCCGCGCTTGCGCTGGCACAGCGGCAGGAACAGGCTCGCCGCGGTGGTGGCGACGATCTCGGTCGCCTCGAAATCGCCGCGGATGCCGCCAAACCCAAGGCTGCGGCCGATCACCGAGGCCGTGACGGTCAGCGAGACGGCGAAGATCGCCGCCCCGCCAAGCCCGGCGGACAGGGTGCAAAGCCGGTCCAGCAGCCCCGCCCGCGGCAGGGCGGGGGCGGGGTGGAGTGCGGGCTGCGCGCCCGTGCGCGCCGGGCGGATCGGCGGGCCCTCGGGCAGGGGCGGGGTGCGGATCTGCTCCATCTCAGCCGTCCAGAAGCGCATTGGCCCGCGCCATGATCGCGGCCCCGTCCAGACCTGCGGCGTCCAGTTTCGCGGCCCAGGCGGTGTGGATCGGCGCCGCGGCCTCGCGCCAGCGGGCGATCTCGGCGGGGTCGATCTCGTGGATCGGGCTGCCAGCGGCGATCACCGCCTGACGGCCAACCTCTTCCGAGGCATCGAAATTCTGTCCCATCCGGTCCGAGAGCACGGCGCCCGTCGTGGCGTCGAAGATCGCGCGCAGCTCCTCGGGCATCCGGTCGTGGCTCGCCTCGTTCATCACCAGCGCGAAGGTGTTGGTGTAAAGCCCCCGCGCCCCCTCGGCCGCGGCGGAATGCGCGTGGGTGAGTTCGTGCAGCTTCAGCGCCGGCACCGCCTCATAGGGCAGGCAGCAGCCGTCGATGACCCCATTCGAAAGGCCGACGACCATTTCGGTCACCGGGAAGAAGACGGGCTCCGCCCCCAGCGCGGCCAGAAACTCTCCCGTCGTCTTGTTGGGCGAGCGCAGCCGCAGCCCCTTCATGTCGGCGGCCGAGGTGACGGCGGTTTTCGTCATGTGGAACTTGCCCGCCGCATGGGTGTGAAAGGCAAGCGGCCGCACCCCCTGATAGTCGTTCTGGCCGAATTCCGCCATCAAGGTCCGCATCGCCACCGTGGTCTTTGCCGCCGTCGTCGCCATGAAGGGCAGCGACAGGGTTTCGGCGACCAGATAGCGGTCGGGCGTGTAGACGGTCAGCGTCCAGGCGATGTCGCAGGTGCCGCCCTTGACCTGATCGACCAACTGTTGCGGCTTGCCGCCCAGCTGCATCGCGGGGAAGATCTGCACCGCGATCCGGCCATCGGACGCGTCAGAAAGCTCCTGCGCCCAGGGTTCGAACACCCGGGTCTGGGTCGAGGTCATCGCGGGCATGAAATGGTGCAGCCGCAGCGTGACTTCCGCCGCCCGGGCGCGGCGGACAAGGGCGGGCGTGGCCAAAGCCGCACCCAGCACCGCGAGAGCCCCGCGGCGGGTCAGGTTCGTCATCATGTCTTCCTCCCTTTGTGGGTCCGGCCCCTCCCGGCCGGACGGACCGCCGCCCCTCTTGCGGGGGCTAGCGGAACTTCGGTTGCCGCCGTTCCAGAAAGGCGGAAAGCCCCTCCTCGGCGTCGCGGCTGGTCTGTGAAACGGCGGCGCACAGGCTTTCGGTGAACAGCCCGTCGGCGCGGCCCATGTCCTCGATCCGGGCAAGCGCCTGAATCATCATGAAATTCGACAGCTGCGCATTGGCGGCGATGCGCCCGGCCAGATCGCGCGCCTGTGCCAGGGCCTGCCCCTCGGGTGCCAGATAATGGGTCAGCCCCAGCGCCAGCCCCTCCTCGGCGGAATAGGCTCGCCCGGTCAGCATCATCTCGCACATCCGGTCGGCGCCCAGAATGCGCCCGACCCGGACCGAGGCGCCGCCGCCGACGAAAATCCCCCGCCGCCCCTCGGGCAGTTGAAAGATCGTCGAGGGTTCGGCCACGCGGACATGGGTGGCCGCGGCGAGTTCAAGCCCGCCGCCGATCACCGCGCCGAACATCGCCGACACCACCGGCAGGCCCGAAAACTGCACCAGATCCATCACCCGATGCCAGTTGCGCGAATGGCGCAGCGTGCCCTCGGCGTCGCGGGCGACATGTTCGGACAGGTCGAGCCCGGCGCAGAAATGCCCCCCGGTCCCGGTCAGGATCACCACCCGGATGCCCTTGGGGGGGGCTGCGAAAAACGCCTCGATCTCGGCCAGAAGCCCGTCGCACATGGCGTTGCGCTTGGCGGGGCGGTTCATCGTGAGCGTGGCAACGGGGCCCTCAAGCGTGATGTCCAGAAGCGGGCGGGTAACCGGCTTGTTCATGGTTTTTCCTTTGCAATCAGCGCGGTGCAAGGCGAACTGCAGCATCGAGCCGGATCACCTCGCCATTCAGATAGGGGTTGAGCGCGATCTGCCCGACGAGCAGCGCGAAATCCTCGGGCGCGCCCAGACGCGCGGGAAAGGGGATCTGCGCGGTGATCGCGGCGCGGGCGTCTTCGGGCAGGGCCTCGGTCATCGGCGTTTCGAAAAGCCCCGGCGCAATCGTCATCACCCGGATGCCAAACCGCGCCAGTTCCCGCGCCGCCGGCAGCGTCAGCGCGGCCACGCCCCCCTTGGACGCGGCATAGGCGGCCTGCCCGATCTGCCCGTCCTGATACGCGACCGAGGCGGTGTTGACGATCAGCCCCCGCGCGCCATCGGCCATCGGGGCAAGCCCCGCCATCGCCTGCGCGGCGTGGCTCAGCACGATATAGCTGCCCAGAAGATTCACCCGCAGCGTGCGCTCAAAGGCGGCGATCGGCAGCGCGCCGTCGCGCGGCAGGATGCGCCCGGCAGTGCCGATGCCCGCGCAATTCACCACCAGCCGCGGCGCGGTGGCAAAGACCGCCTGCACCTTGGCAAAGGCGGCGCCGACCGCGGCCGTGTCCGAGACATCGCAGCCAAGGCCAAGCCCGCCGATGTCCTTGGCCACGCTCTCGGCGGCGGCCAGATCGCAATCCAGCACGGCGACGCGGCAGCCCTGCGCGGCCAGATGCCGGGCGGTGGCGCGGCCAAGCCCGCTGCCGCCGCCGGTCACCAGAGCCGTTCCGAAGCTTTCCCGCATTGCGCGCCTCCATAATTGTTATAACGAATAACAATCCATGAAAGAACGATTCCGTCAAGGGTATTCGCGCGGGCCAGATCCTCTTTCGGTTGTGGGGGCGGCCGCAAAAAAACCCGCCGCGTCGGAACGGGCGGGCCCTTTCGGTCAGGAAGGGGGGCTCAGGCCTTGGTCAGCAGCGACACGGCGCGGCGCAGGCACAGCTCGTAGCCCTCGGTGCCAAAGCCCGCCATCACGCCATCGGCGCGCAGCGAAACGTAGCTGTGATGGCGAAAGGTCTCGCGCCGGTGCACGTTCGAGATGTGGCATTCGAAGACCAGCCCGTCATAGGCGTTCAGCGCGTCAAGGATCGCGATCGAGGTATGGGTGAAGGCGCCCGGGTTGAGGATGATCGCGCAGGCCTCCAGCCGGGCGCGGTGGATCGCGTCGATCAGCACGCCTTCGTGGTTTGATTGCAGGCATTCCACCGTGAACCCAAGGCTTTCGGCCAGCGCCCGGCAGCGGGTTTCGACATCGGCCAGCGTCTCGGCGCCGTAGATGTCGGGTTGGCGCTGCCCCAGAAGGTTCAGGTTCGGGCCGTTCAGGATGAAGATGTTGCGCGACACGGGCGGTCTCCTGCGATGTTTGCCCCAGCCTAGCCCGCGCCGCGGCGGCGGGAAACCGAAATCCCGCGGGCCGGGGAAGGGGGCGGATCGCATCGCTTCGGGAGAGACGAAAACCGCTGGTCAAGCGGCGGGTTTCATGCTCCCCTGACTTCTCGGGCGGTTTCGGGAGGTGTCGATGCGGCTGCGCTTGTCTCTCGTTCTGGCGGCGGCTTGCGGGCTGGCCGCATTGCTGCCCGCGGGACCGCCCGCCGCGGCCGCCGAGATCGTGATCGAGGATTTCACCATGCACCCCGAGACCCGCTGGCGTTTCTTCACCGATGGGGTGATGGGGGGCGTCTCGACCGGGCAGCTGGTGATGGTGACCGGCGACGGGCCGCCCCATGCCCGGCTGACCGGGCAGGTCAGCACCGCCAACAACGGCGGCTTCATCCAGATGCGCCACGATCTGGCCGCGCCGCCGCCCGCGGGCGCGACCGGGCTGCGGCTGATCGTGCGCGGCAATGACCAGCGCTATTTCGCCCATCTGCGCAACGCCGCGACGGGGATGCCCTGGCAATATTATCAGGCGCCCTTCGAGGTGACCGGAACCTGGACCGAGCTGCGTCTGCCCTTTGCCGCCTTTCGCGCCTCGGGCCGCTGGATGCCCGCTTCGCCCGATCCGCGCAGCCTTACCTCGGTCGGCATCGTCGCCTATGGCCGCGACCATTCCGCCGAGATCGAGGTCCGCGAAGTCGGCTTTTATTGACCGGCCCGCCTGCGCTTTGCCGCTCAGACACCGATCCGGGCGCGCAGCGCGGCCAGGAACGCCTGCGCCTCGGCGGCGCGGGCATCGGCAAAGGGATTGCCCTGGATCGCGTGGAATTCGAACAGGATGCAGCTGTTCGCCGTTGCCGCCACATCGCCGATCACCCCCGACAGATTGCCGAACCGGGCGCGGTGGCTGTGCAGGTTCGGGCCGGTGTGATGGCCGATCGCATATCTGTTGCCATGCACGTCCTGCGTCCCGGCGACGGTGGTGATCGTCACCCCGTCCTCGGTCGCGTAACCCGCCGCGGCGGATTGCGAGGTGGTGAAGGCCGCGACCACCGCCGTTTCGCTGCTTCTGGACAGCGTCACCGTCAGCCCGCCGGCGGTGGTCAGCCGGTGATAATAGAGCGTCGCGGTGCTGCGCACGATCCGCAAGGTGCCGTTCGAGGGGGCGCTGGCCGCACCGCCGAACAGAAACGGATAAAGCGTCCCGTTCGCCGTCATGACCGGCTTCCAGGCCACGATCAGCGTTCCCTGCCAAGGGGTTGCGGGCAGAAAGCTGCCCTGGACCGTATTGTCGAGCACGATCCCCCGTGCCGCGCCGACGGTCTGAAAGACCGGCGTGCCGGTGTCGATGGTCAGATCGTTCAGCGCGCCATAGCCCGCCTGATCCAGAAACCGCTTTTGCGCGGCATCGTAAAACCCGCCCGCATCCGAAAAGCGGTAGCCCTGAACATAGCCTTCCAGACTCATGGCGCGACAACTCCGGTGAAGGTCTGCGGCGAGGCCCAGACGTGATGGGTGAAGGCGGGATCGAAAGCCGAGACCCAGCCGCTGCCCGCCGCCCGCACCAGCGACCCGGGCAGGTTCTCGGCGCCGCTGACCAGCGTGCCGGTGGTGGTCTGCGCCGCGATCCGGCAGATCTGTTGCGCCAGCGGGCCCAGCGGTGCGGCGGCCAGCGTCAGCGTGGCGGTGGCGCCGCCATAGGCCACATCGGCAATCGGGACGGGGGTGCCGTTGTCGAGCCATTCGAACCCGTCGCGCGCATGGGCGGCGCCAAGGGCCGTGCCCACCCCCAGACTGGCATCGCGGGTGATCGGCCGGTTGAAGCTGACCACCGCGGTCGTCCCGCTCAGCGTCACCGCGGTGATCTCCAGCGCCGGGCTCGTGGCGCCGATGAAATGGCCCACCCGCTCGCCGCGCAGCACATAGCCCGCCTCGGTCGGATGCACCCGGTCGGCATTGGCGGGCATGTCGTAGATCCCGCCCAGATCGACCCAGCCCGGCACCGCGCGGGCCATCTGCCGCAAGGCCTCCTTGATCTCGCGATCCGCGCCGTCCTCCTTTTGCTGCAGCGGATAGGTGGCATAGATCGGCGCGGTGTAACCGGGCTCGCGCATCCAGTGGCGGGCCGCCAGCTGCAGCATCCCCGCCACCGCGGTCGCCCGGGCCAGATAGGTCGCATAGCCCGTCGCCGCGGTGGCATCCGCCTCGCCCTGCGCCCAGTAGAAATGCACCCGCGGCCTGTAGCCCTCGGCCCGGGCCAGGGCGCAAAGCTGCTCGCCGATGGCATGCAGCGCCGCCCGCGGCCCGCCCCCCCACAGCACATCCAGCCGCCGCGCCCCGATCGCGGCGCTGCCGATATAGCTGCGGGCATATTTGCCCGCCGCCCCCAGCGCGATCCCCGCCACCGGCGATTGCCCGCCCGCGGGTTCGGCGATCGGCACGACCCCGGCCAGATCGGCCCAGGCCGGGGTATGTTCGACATTCGTCGCCGCAAAGGGAAAGACCGCCGTCGAGACCCCCGCCGCAGGCATGTAGCCCGGCCCCGAGGCCAGTGCCGTGGCCGCCCCGCGCCAGACGTTCAGCGACTGCCCGAAGAGCACCATCACCAGCGCCTCGGGCGCGTCCGGAGGCGCTGCGCCGCCGCCCCCGCTGCCCAAGGGCGGCGGCGGAGCCAGACCCAGACCGCCCAAGCCCAGCCCCAGCATCATTGCCACCCCGTCAGACCGGAGGCGGTGGTCCCCGTTGCCCAGATCCGCCGCGCCCAGACCGAATGCTGCCCGACCGGCAGCGGCCCCGTGGTGCAGATCGCCCCGGTGCGGGCATGGGTGTATTTCACGACGCCCGCCGTCGTGCCGATGGTCAGCGCCCGGATCGGCACGGCCAGATCGGCGCTGTCAGAGGGGGTGACGGCAAAGCCCGACAGGGCCGGGCCGGTCAGGCCGGGCGCCTGAGAGCTGAAATGATCGGTCATCGCGGTGTCCTTTCACGAAATCGGCCGACGCGGCGGCGCGGCCCGAACGGTTGTGCGGGGCCGAAGGGTCTCGGCCCGGCTGCCTCGCATCTTGCGGCTTGCGCCCCCGGGCCTTCGCCGCCCCGGCCGCAACCCCCGCCCGCACCCCCGGCCCGGCAGACCCGGAGGCGCATGCACCGGGCACTCTAGGCGGCTTGGCTTGGCAAAGGGTTGCCCCGGCGTGCGCTGCCCCGGCCTTGCGCCGAAACCGCGAAAACCGCCCCGGATCAGCCTCTTGCGTGGCGGAGTTAGGCATTCCTTCAGGGCTTTGCGTCAGGATGTGCCGCGATGCTGTCGAAAAGGGTCCCGATGAATCGCCTGCTGATGCTTGTCGCCCTGTGTGTGCTCTGGCTGGGCGCGCTTGCCGCCGCGGGGCCTGCCCGCGCCGCGGGCGGGACGCTGCCCTATGCGGGGGCCTGCACGCTGGGCGATGTCGGCGGCAGGCTGCTTTACGAAGGCACCTGCGCGATCAGCCGCAGCCCGGTCCCCGATACGGCGGCGGCGGGCTGCACCGGCGAACGGATCAGCCTGCGCATCCCCGGCCACGGCGGCGGCGAGGTGCTGCGCGGCGCGGATCCCGGCTGCGCCTCCACCTTCCTCGGCAGCCCGGTCGCCTTCATCGCCACCGACAATCAGGGCCGGATCGTCGTCTCGACCACGGCGGGCAAGGTGCTGCGCGTCGATCCGGGGCCCGATCCCGCCTTGCCGGTGCTGGATGATGTTCTGGCCGGGATGGAGCATTGCCAGCCCTCGCGCGCGGCCGATGCCTTTTTCCAAAGCCTTGCCGCCAGCTTCCGCCTCTCTCCCGACGCGCCCGAGGGGCCGGTTCCCGGCACCGGTCCGCCGGTGATCTGGCCCTCCGGCGGGATGCTGGCGCCCGAACAGGTCTCGGCCCGCAAGGTCGGCGCCGAATTGCATGTCGATATCCGCCTGCGCGGCAGCTATCTGGGCCTGCCGCTGTCCGGGCTGCATTATGAATACCCGATCGAAGGCGGCTGGTTCCTGGAACAGCGCCTGGTTTTCGCCGTCCCCCGGGCCGAGGTTCTGGCGCGTCTGGGCGCCGCCGCCGCGGCCGCGCTCCCCCCGCAAGAGCCCGGAACCCTCGTCTGCCTCTTCTCCCGCTGAAGGCCGCTTCGGGCTTGACCCCGCCGCGCGGGCGTGGCTATTTCCCCCCGGGCGCGGAAACCGTGGCGCCCGCTGCAAGATCCAAACGTCGGGACGGGCCGATCCGAAATCGGGAAGCCAAGCGCTTCAGGAGCCCGGATGTTCACCCTTCGACCGCCGCTGCGGCGCCTTGTCTATGCCGTCACTTTCGAAATCGGCGCCATCGCCTTTTCGACGCTGCTGCTGACCTGGCTCAGCGCCGCCCCCGCCAGCGACTCGCTTCTGGTCTCGATCCTCGTCACCTTCGTTGCGCTGCTGTGGAACCTCGTCTTCAACCGCGGCTTCGAGGCGCTTGAAGACCGGCTGGGCCTGCGCCGCACCTTGGGGCTGCGCGCGCTGCATGCGCTGGGCTTCGAGGGCGGTCTTTTCCTTGTCACCGTGCCGCTTTACATGGCCGTCTACGGCGTCGGCCCGGCCGAGGCGGTCGCGATGGAGGCCGCCCTGCTGGTGTTTTTCCTGCTCTACACCTTCATCTTCACCTGGGGCTTCGATCGGCTCTTTGCCCGCGCTGCGGACCCTTGTTTCCAAGGCTTGCGTTGACGCCTGCCTGCCTTCGCCTCTAAATGGCGCAGGAACTGAACAAGGACACAAGATATGGCCCTCACGGCGAAGCCTTTGAGTGCATTGGGGCTGACGGCCCGCCCGGGCGGCGATGTCGCGGTGACGGGGCTTTCGGTGGACAGCCGCCTCGTCAAGCCCGGGCATCTGTTCGCGGCGCTGCCGGGCAGCAAGGTGCATGGCGCCACCTTCGTGACCGCGGCGCTCGATCGCGGCGCGGCGGCGGTGCTGACCGACCGCGCGGGCGAAGAGATCCTGCGCCCGGCTCTGGCGGGGCAGGCGGTCGGGCTTGTCGTGGTCGAGGATGCCCGGCTGGCGCTGGCCTGTGCGGCGGCGCTGTTCTTCGGCGCGCAGCCCGCCACGATGGTCGCGGTGACCGGCACCAACGGCAAGACCTCGGTCGCGACCTTCACCCGGATGATCTGGCAGGCGCTCGGCCTTGACGCCGCCAACATCGGCACGACGGGCGTCGAGGGCGCCTTTGCCGCACCCTCCAGCCACACCACGCCCGAGCCGATCACGCTGCACCGGCTTCTGGCCGACATGACGGCGGCGGGCGTCACCCATGCGGCGATGGAGGCAAGCTCGCACGGGCTGGCGCAGCGGCGTCTGGACGGCGTCGTGCTGCAAGCGGCCGCCTTCACCAATTTCACCCAGGACCACCTCGATTATCACGCAAGTTTTGACGACTATTTCGACGCCAAGGCCGGTCTTTTCACCCGCGTCCTGCCCGAGGACGGCACCGCGGTGATCAACACCGACGATGCGAAGGGGCCGGGGCTTGCGGCGCTCGCCAAGGCGCGCGGGCAAAAGGTGATCCGCGTCGGCCACGGCAATGTCTGCGAGATCCAGCTGCAGGGGCGGCGCTTCGACGCCGCCGGGCAGGATGTCCGCTTCCTGTGGCAGGGCGGTCCGCAGATGGTGCGCCTGCCGCTCATTGGCGGCTTTCAGGCGATGAACGTGCTGACCGCGGCGGGGCTGGTCATCGCCTGCGGCGCCGAGCCGAAAGCGGTCTTTGACGCGCTGGCGCAGCTTTCGACCGTGCGCGGCCGGATGCAGCTGGCGGCCACCCGCACGAATGGCGCCACCGTCTTCGTCGATTACGCCCACACCCCCGATGCGGTCGAAACCGCGCTCCGGGCGCTGCGCCCGCATGTGCTGGGCCGTCTTGTCGCCATCGTCGGCGCGGGCGGCGACCGCGACCGCACGAAACGGCCCCTGATGGGCGCCGCCGCCGCGGCCCATGCCGATGCGGTCATCGTCACCGACGACAACCCCCGCACCGAGGATCCGGCCTCGATCCGCGCCGCGGTCATGGCGGGGGCGGGACCCGAGGCCACCGAGGTCGGCGACCGCGCCGAGGCGATCTTGCGCGGCGTCGATGCGCTCGGCCCGGGCGATGCGCTGTTGATCATGGGCAAGGGGCACGAACGCGGCCAGGTCATCGGCACCGATGTCTTCCCCTTTGACGATGCCGAACAGGCCTCGATTGCCGTGGCCGCTCTGGATGGGAAGATCTGACATGGCCGTTTTGTGGACCTCGATCGACGCCGCCGTTGCCACCGGCGGCCGGGCGACGCGCCCCTTCATGGCGACGGGGTTGTCGATCGACACCCGCTCGATCCGCCCGGGCGAAATGTTCGTGGCGCTGAAAGACGCGCGCGACGGCCATGATTTCGTGGCCGACGCGCTGAAAAAGGGCGCCGCCTGCGCGCTGGTCAGCCGCATCCCTGACGGCTGTTCCGAGGAAGATCCGCTGCTTCTGGTCCCCGATGTGCTGGCGGCGCTCGAAGATCTGGGCCGCGCGGGCCGGGCGCGCACCCGCGCGCAGGTGATCGCGGTGACGGGTTCGGTCGGCAAGACCTCGACCAAGGAGATGCTGCGCGCCGTTCTCTCGGCGCAAGGCCGCGTCCATGCCGCCGAAGCGTCCTTCAACAACCACTGGGGCGTGCCGATCACGCTGGCGCGGATGCCCGCCGAGGCCGATTTCGCGGTGATCGAGATCGGCATGAACCACCCGGGGGAGATTTCGCCTCTGGTCAAGATGGCGCGACCCCATGCCGCGATGATCACCACGGTCGCCGCGGCGCATCTGGAGGCCTTCGAAAACCTCGATCAGATCGCCCATGAAAAGGCCGCGATCTTCGACGGTCTGGAGCCCGGCGGCACCGCCGTCGTGCCCACGGGCCTTGCGACGACGCCGATCCTTCTGGCTGCGGCAAAGGCGCGCGCCGGGCAGGTGGTGACCTTCGGTCCCGCGCCCGGATCGGACTACCGTCTGGTCAGCGCCAAGATCGCGGGCGATGCCACGATCGTGCAGGCCGAACAGGCCGGACGGCCCATGCTGTTCAAGGTGATGACGCCCGGAAAGCACTTTGCGAACAATGCCTTGGGGGTTCTTGCCCTGGCGCGGGCGGTGGGCGCCGATCCGGCCGTGGCGGCACTTGACATCGGGCTTTGGACCCCCCCCGCCGGGCGCGGCACGCGCGAGCGAATCTGGCTTGACCTGATTGACGAAGCGCAAAGCTTCGACCTGTTTGATGATGCCTTCAACGCCAATCCCGCCTCGATGGAAGCGGGGCTCGAGGTGCTCGCCGGACAGGCCCCGCGCGACGGGGTGGGGCGGGTCAAACGGGGGCGCCGGGTGGCCATTCTGGGCGACATGCTGGAGCTGGGCCCCGAGGAGGCGCGGCTTCATGCCGCGATTGCCGATTTGCCCGCAATGGTATCGATAGACATCGTGCATCTGGCCGGACCGCGGATGCGGGCGCTTCACGAAGCGCTGCCGCGGGAAAAGCGGGGCGAATGGGTCGAAACCGCCAGGGATCTGGCCACCCGCGCGCCGCATCTGGTCGATGCCGGGGATGTGGTGCTGGTAAAAGGATCGAAAGGCTCGAAAGTTTCGCTGGTGGTTGACGCGCTCAGAAAACTTGGTCAGCCCGGTGCGGCAGAGGCCTTCAAGGGAAAAGAGTAATGCTTTACTGGCTTGCGAACCTTTCGGACGGGGGCGATTTCTTCAACCTCTTCCGCTACATCACCTTCCGCGCCGGTGGGGCCTTCTTCACCGCGCTGATCTTCGGCTTCCTGTTCGGGCGGCCCCTGATCAACATGCTTCGCCGCAAGCAGGGCAAGGGCCAGCCGATCCGCGACGACGGCCCCGCCACCCATTTCGCCAAGGCGGGCACGCCGACGATGGGGGGCTTGCTGATCCTCTCGGCGCTGCTGGTGTCCACGCTGCTTTGGGCGCGGCTGGACAATGGCTATGTCTGGATCGTGCTGGGCGTGACCTATGGCTATGCCGCGATCGGCTTTGCCGATGATTACGCCAAGGTGACGAAACAGAACGTCAAGGGCGTCTCGGGGCGCACGCGCATGGCGCTCGGCTTGGCGCTGGCCGCGCTGGCCGCGGTTCTTGCCGCGCTGATGCATCCGCCGGAACTGACCAACATGCTGGCGCTGCCGGTCTTCAAGGATGTGCTGATCAACCTTGGCATCTTCTTCGTGCCTTTCGCGATGTTCGTCATCGTCGGCGCCGCCAATGCGGTGAACCTGACCGACGGGCTCGATGGTCTGGCGATCATGCCGGTGATGATCGCCGCGGCCACGCTTGGCGCCATCGCCTATGTGGTGGGCCGCGCCGACTTCACGCAATATCTGGGCGTCAATTTCGTGCCCGGCACCGGGGAGCTTTTCGTCTTCACCGCCGCGCTGATCGGCGGGGGGCTGGGCTTTCTTTGGTATAACGCGCCGCCCGCGGCGGTGTTCATGGGCGACACCGGCAGCCTTGCGCTCGGCGGCGCGCTGGGCGCCATCGCCGTCTGCACCAAGCACGAACTTGTTCTGGGCATCGTCGGCGGGCTGTTCGTCGTCGAGGCGCTCTCGGTCATCATTCAGGTGGCTTACTTCAAGGCCACCGGCAAACGGGTGTTTCTGATGGCACCCATCCACCACCACTTCGAGAAGAAGGGCTGGGCCGAACCGCAGATCGTGATCCGTTTCTGGATCGTCTCCCTGATCCTTGCGCTCATCGGCCTTGCCACGCTGAAGATCCGCTGACCCTTGAAAAGGAAGGAAGACCCGCATGATCAAGAACTTCACGGACCCGCTGAAAGTCACGGCGCTGCTGCTGCCGTTCCTCGTGTTCTTTGCCGATCTGACCGGCATGAGCAATCTGACGCTGGGCTGGGGCCCGGTCTTCGCGCTGACCGTCGGCACGCTGGCGCTGTGCAAGGTGCTTGACGTGATCGTCGGCGCCGACACGCGCCCGATGACCGCCGAACGCGCCCGCACCTCGGTCTGGGTGTTCCTGGCGATGCTCAACATCGTCGCGCTGATCTTCGCGATGACCCAGCCGGGCCTGGCGCCGGTGGCCTTCGCGGGCGCGGTGGTGCTGTGCTTCGTCGCGATCGCGGGCTATGCGCTGAAGAAGCGCTGAGCCCCTGACATCGGCGGGGGCGTCGCCGCCCCGATGATCCCGGGGCCTTGCCCGCCCCACGGGCTGTCGCGCAACCAGAACGCGCGCCAGCGTCAGAACAGATGTGCGGCGGCCCGGGAATGCGGGTAGACCGGGCCGCCCGCCGCCTTTTTTTCGAACCGCCGCCGGGCCCGCGACTGCCGACGCGGGTTGCGGCGCCTGCGGCGCCGCCCCGAAGGGGGGCTGCGCGCCCCCCTCTTGGTCCGCTGGCGCGGCCCAATTCACCCCTGCGGGATATTTGAGCCAAGGTGAAACGGGAAGAAGGGCTTTTCCTTTCACCTTGGCTCAAATATCCCACGGGGGTGCGGGGGTGTGAAACCCCCCGCGGCTTACGGAGGTCGCGGATGATACCGGTTCAGGGATATGAGGGCGCGCGCGTCGCGGTGCTGGGGCTCGGGCGGTCCGGCCTTGCAACGGCGGCGGCGCTGCGGGCGGGGGGCGCCGAGCCCGTGCTGTGGGACGACAGCCCCGAGGCCCGCGTCAGGGCCGAGGCCGCGGGCTACGCCTGCACCGATCTGACCCGGGCGGGCGCCTTTGACGGCATCGCGGCGCTGATCACCTCGCCCGGCATTCCGCATCTTTACCCGCGCCCCAATCCGGTCATCGCCGCGGCGATGGCGGCAGGCGTGCCGGTCGACAATGACATCGGGCTGTTCTTCCGCTCCTGGGCGACATCGGACTGGGACGAGTTCGACGTCACGCCGCGCAGCATCTGCATCACCGGTTCGAACGGCAAATCGACCACCACGGCGCTGATCCACCATATCTTGCGCCACGCGGGCCGCCCGACCCAGATGGCGGGCAACATCGGCCGCGGTGTCCTTGACCTTGACCCGCCACAGGACGGCGAGGTGGTGGTGCTGGAACTCTCCTCCTACCAGACCGATCTGGCCCGCGCGCTGACCCCCGACATCGCGGTTTTCACCAATCTTTCGCCCGATCACATGGACCGCCATTCCGGCATGGGGGGGTATTTCGCCGCCAAGCGTCGGCTGTTTGCCGAAGGCGCGCCCGACCGCGCGGTGATCGGCGTTGACGAGCCCGAGGGGGTCTATCTGGCCAATCAGATGGCGATGGGGCGCGAGGATGACCGGGTGATCCGGGTGTCCGCGGCGCAGAAACTGGGCGATTTCGGCTGGTCGGTCTTTGCGCGCAAGGGCTTTCTGGCCGAATGGCGCAAGGGGCGGCAGGTGGCCTCGATCGACCTGCGTGGCGTCAAGGCGCTGCCCGGCGCGCATAACCATCAGAACGCCTGCGCCGCCTATGCCGCCTGCCGCAGCCTGGGGCTGGCGCCGAAGCTGATCGAGGAGGCGTTCCACAGTTTCGGCGGGCTGCCGCATCGCAGCCAGACCATCGCGGAAAAGCGCGGCGTGCGCTATGTGAACGACAGCAAGGCCACCAATGTCGACAGCGCGGCCAAGGCGCTTCAGGCCTTCCAGAACATCCGCTGGATCGTCGGCGGCATGGGCAAGGAAGGCGGCGTTGCGGCGCTGAAACCGCTTCTGGGAACGGTGAAGAAGACCTATTTCATCGGCCATTCGGGGCGGGATTTCGCGCTGGAACTGGCGCCGCTGGATCATGAGATCTGCGAGACGATGGAACGCGCCGTGGCCCGCGCGGCGGAGGAGGCCGAGCCCGGCGATACCGTGCTTCTGGCCCCCGCCGCGGCCTCGTTCGACCAGTATCCGAATTTCGAAAAGCGCGGCGAGCATTTCACCGCGCTGGCACAGGCGCTGCCCGATTGAGAGGCGCTTGCGGGGCGGCGCCCGCCTCGCCATACTCGCCCCGATCCGGCAACAGGTGAGAGCGCAGCGATGATGGTGTTTCCCCGCGAAAACCTTGTGTTCTTCGCGGTTCCCAAGACCGGCACCACCGCGATCGAGGCGGCTCTGGATGCCCGCGCCGCCATTGTCCTGCGCGATCCGCCGCCTCTGAAGCATATGACCGTGGCCAGCTATCAAAACAGCCTGCGCCCGCTGCTCAAGGCCGATTACGAGATGATGGCGGTGATCCGCCATCCGCTCGACTGGCACGGCTCGCATTACCGCTATCGCACCCGCCCGGCGCTGAAGGGCACGGCGCGCTCGACCGCAGAGATCAGTTTCGCCGATTTCATCGCCCGGATGCTGACGCCCGGCAACCCCGAGGCCGAGGGCTCGCAATCGCGGTTCCTGAGCCTGAAGGACGGCCGCTGCCCGGTGCAGCACCTTTTCCGCTACGAGGCGCAGGAGCGCATCCTGGTCTTTCTGGCCGATCGTTTCGGCGGGCCGGTGGAATTGCCCGTCGTGAATGTCTCGCCCCGCCGCGTGCTCGATCTGCCCAAGGATCTGCAGGCGGCGCATGAAACCCGTTTCGCGCGCTGCTACGACATGTGGGAAGCGGCGCAGCACTGAGGAGGATCGCATGACCGAATGGACGGGCCGCTGCCCCTGCGGGCAGGTGCGCTACCACCTGACCGCGGCGCCGATGATCACCCATGCCTGCCATTGCAGCTGGTGCCAGCGCGAGACCGGCACCGCCTTTGCGCTGAATGCGATGATCGAGACCGACCGGCTGCAGGTGACGGGCGCGGTCGATTACGTCATGACCCCTTCGGCCTCGGGCAAGGGGCAGGAGATTGCGCGCTGTCCCGCCTGCCGCGTCGCCGTCTTCAGCCATTATGCCGGGGCAGGGCGGGCGCTGGCCTTTGTCCGCGTCGGCACGCTCGATACCCCCGCCGCCTGTCCGCCCGATGTGCATATCTTCACGTCGACGAAGCAGCCCTGGGTCGTTTTCCCGGAAGGCGCGAAGGTCTTTCCCGAATACTACAAAAGCGCCGAGGTCTGGTCGCCCGAGGCGCTGGAGCGCCGCCGCGCGGCCTTGGCGAAGCCGGGCTGAGCCCGTCCCCCACGCGGTGCTTTTCAACCGGCCCCCTTTGCGCTAGGGCTTCGCACGACGAATCCGACGGAGACAGCGATGACCGAGCGCAAGACTGGCCTGACCTATGCCGATGCAGGCGTGGATATCGACGCGGGCAATGCGCTCGTCGAACGGATCAAACCGGCGGCGAAACGCACCAGCCGCCCCGGCACTGTCTCGGGGCTGGGTGGGTTTGGCGCGCTGTTTGACCTCAAGGCCGCGGGCTACAATGATCCGATCCTTGTGGCCGCGACCGATGGCGTCGGCACCAAGCTGCGCATCGCCATCGACACCGGCGTGGTGGATACGATCGGCATCGACCTGGTCGCGATGTGCGTGAACGATCTGGTCTGTCAGGGCGCCGAGCCCTTGTTCTTCCTGGATTATTTCGCCACCGGCAAGCTTGAGGTCGCGCAGGCCGCGACGATCATCGAGGGCATCGCCGAGGGCTGCGCGCAATCGGGCTGCGCGCTGATCGGCGGCGAAACCGCCGAGATGCCGGGCATGTATGCGAAAGAGGATTTCGATCTGGCGGGCTTCGCCGTCGGCGCGATGGAACGCGGCGCGGATCTGCCCGCGGGCGTGGTCGCGGGCGATGTGCTTCTGGGCCTTGGCTCGAACGGCGTGCATTCGAACGGCTACAGCTTCGTGCGCAAGGTGGTGGAGCTGTCGGGCCTTGGCTGGGACGCGGCCTCGCCCTTCAGTGACGGCACCTTGGGGCAGGCGCTGCTGGCGCCGACCCGGCTTTACGTCAAACAGGCGCTTTCGGCGATCCGCGCGGGGGGCGTGCATGCGCTCGCCCATATCACCGGCGGCGGGCTGACGGAAAACCTGCCGCGTGTCCTGCCCGAGGGGCTTGGGGCGACGATCGACCTGTCGGCGTGGCCGCTGCCGCCGGTCTTCCGCTGGCTGGCCGAGACCGCGAACATGGCGGAACCCGAGCTGCTCAAGACCTTCAACTGCGGCATCGGCATGATCTGCGTCGTCTCGGCCGACCGGGCCGCGGCGCTGCAAGCGCTTCTGGAAGCCGCGGGCGAGAGCGTCACCGTGATCGGCACCGTGACCGAGGGGCAGGGCGTCGCCTATACGGGCAAGCTCCTGTGACCACCCGCGTCGCGATCCTGATTTCGGGCGGCGGCTCGAACATGCTGCGTCTGGTCGAGGACATGCAGGGCCTGGGCCATGCGACGCCGGTTCTGGTGGCCTCGAACGACCCGGGCGCGGCGGGGATTGCGCGGGCAGCGCGGCTGGGGGTGGCGACGGCGGTGATCGACCATCGCCCCTTCGGCAAGGATCGCGCGGCCTTCGAGGCGGAACTGCTGAAACCGATCCTGGCGGCCAGGCCCGATGTCCTGTGTCTGGCGGGCTTCATGCGGGTGCTGACGCCCGATTTCGTGACGCGCTTTGCCGGGCGGATGCTGAACATCCACCCCTCGCTTTTGCCGAAATATCCGGGGCTGCACACGCATCAGCGCGCGCTGGACGCGGGCGATGCCGAGGCCGGTTGCACCGTGCATGAGGTGACGCCGGTTCTGGATGACGGCCCGATCCTGGGTCAGGCGCGGGTGCCGGTCGAGCCGGGCGATACGGCGGAAACGCTCGCCGCCCGGGTTCTGGTGCAGGAGCACCGGCTTTACCCAGCCGTGCTGCGCCGCTTCGTGACCGGCAATCGCAGCCGTCTGGATCTCTAAGTATCCATGCCTTGTTCGGGCGGAGCAGGAAAGGCACTGCCTTTCCCCGCCCGCCGCGCAACCGCCGCCGCACG
Organism: Rhodobacter capsulatus; assembly: GCF_052363185.1. GTDB lineage: Bacteria > Pseudomonadota > Alphaproteobacteria > Rhodobacterales > Rhodobacteraceae > Rhodobacter > Rhodobacter capsulatus_E. The sequence continues at coordinate 1,434,506 of NZ_CP198955.1, forward strand.
ACCGTTGCCCCAAGCATGACAGAGGCCAGCGCCCGTCCCGGCGGGCGAGAAGCGCCCGCCATGGGCGGGGCGGGCGCTGGCCGGGACGCTTTGGCGCCCCGGCGGTCACGGGGTTGATGTGCCACGTGACCTCGGCGATGGCCTCGGTCAAGACGGCGTCGTCTGCCACCCGCGCCCCGTTTCACAACCTTTTGTGCATTCCTGCAATGACCCGCTTTCCTTTGTGCGGACAAATGCCTAAACGGGAATAAGAGGCGGGATGACCCCGCGATCCCCGGGAAAGGCACGATGCAGACGATCACCACCACCGACGCTCTGGAGCAATTCTGCACCCGCGCCAAGGCCGCGCCCTATGTGACGGTCGATACCGAATTCCTGCGCGAACGCACCTATTGGTCGAAGCTCTGCCTGGTGCAGATGGCGCTGCCCGGCAAGGACGGCGAGGCGGTTCTGGTCGATCCGCTGGTCGAGGGGCTGTCGCTGGAACCGCTTTACGACCTCTTCCGCCACACCGGCACCGTCAAGGTGTTCCACGCCGCGCGGCAGGATCTGGAGATTTTCTTCACCGAGGCCGGGGTCTTTCCGCTGCCGCTGTTTGATAGCCAGGTGGCGGCGATGGTCTGCGGCTTTGGCGAGCAGGTCGGCTACGAGACGCTGGTGAAGAAGATCGCCAAGCAGTCGCTCGACAAGACCTCGCGCTTCACCGACTGGTCGCGCCGCCCGCTGACCGATGCGCAAAAGGCCTATGCCTTGGCCGATGTCACGCATCTGCGGGTGATCTATGAGTTCCTCTCGAAAGAGCTGAAGAAATCGGGCCGCGAACAATGGGTGGAGGAGGAGGAGGCGATCCTTCTGAACCCCGAAACCTACATCACCCGCCCCGAGGAAGCCTGGGAACGGGTGAAGACGCGGACGAATTCCGGCCGCTTCATGGCGGTCGTGCGCGAACTGGCGCGGTTCCGCGAAGCTTACGCGCAGGGCAAGAACATCCCGCGTTCGCGCGTGTTCAAGGATGATGCGCTGCTGGAGCTGGCCTCGACGAAGCCGGTGTCGCTTGACGAGCTGGGCAAGTCGCGGCTTTTGCTGCGCGAGGCGCGGCGCGGCGACATTGCAGAGGGCATCATCGCGGCGGTGAAGGCGGGGCTTGAGACCAAGCCCGAGGATTTCCCGCGCGTGCCCGATGAGGATGCGCAGCTGCAGGTGAACACCGCGTTGGCCGATCTGTTGCGGGTGCTTCTGAAGGCGAAATCCGAAGAGGCCGGGGTGGCGGCGAAGCTGATCGCTACCGCCTCGGATCTCGACCGGATCGCCGCGGGCAAGCGCGATGTGGCGGCGCTGAACGGCTGGCGGCTCGATGTCTTCGGCAATGACGCGCTGCGGCTGGCCAAGGGCGAGATCGCGCTCACTGCCGCGGGCGGCTCGGTGCGGGTTGTGCCGGTCTAAGACGGCCACGGTCTCTCGGGCGGAGAAGGAAAGGCATCGCCTTTCCCCGCCCGTTTCGCAACATCTGTCACAAGATGGCTTGCCCAAGCACGACTGAGGTCGGCGCCTGCCCCGGCGGGCGAGAAGCGCCAGCCATGGGCGGGGCGGGCGCTGGCCGGGACGCTTTGGCGCCCCGGCGGTCACGGGGCAGATGTGTCGCGTGACCTCGGCGATGGCCTCGGTCAGATCGGGCGACGGGCTCAGAACGGCACGTCATCCAGCCCGACGGCGGGCTTCAGGAACCCGGCCTTGACATGTTTCGACCCGGCCTTGTCGAATTCGATCAAGGCGGTATCGCCTTCCAGATCAATCACCTCGCCATAGCCGAACTTGACGTGGAACACCCGGTCGCCCACGCCAAAGGCGACACTGTCCACCGTCGTCACCGTGCGCGCCTTGGGCCGTGGCGGCGTGCTGGCGCGGCTTTCCATCCGCTTCCAACCCGGGGAATTGTAGACATCGGCCTTGGTCGCGCGGCTCTCCAGACTGCCAAAGCCCGCCTGTGTCGCCGCGCCGAAGCCGCCGCCGTAAAGCCCGGGCGGTGTCAGCACCTCGACATGGCGGCCGGGCAATTCGTCGATGAAGCGCGAGGGCAGCTGCGATTGCCATTGCCCGTAAACCCGACGGTTGCCCGCAAAGGAAATCGTGCAGAGCGCCTCGGCCCGGGTGATGCCCACGTAAGCCAGCCGCCGTTCTTCCTCCAGCGCGCGCTGCCCGCTTTCATCCAGCGCGCGTTGGCTCGGGAACAGCCCATCTTCCCAGCCGGGCAGGAAGACGGCCGGAAATTCCAGCCCCTTCGCCGCGTGAAGGGTCATGATCGAGACCTTGTCCTCGGACTGGTCCTTGTCATTGTCCATGATGAGGGCAACGTGTTCCAGAAACCCTTGCAGGTTCTCGAACCCTTCGAGCGCCTTGACCAGTTCTTTCAGGTTTTCCAGCCGCCCCGGTGCCTCGGGCGTCTTGTCGGCGAGCCACATGTCCGTGTAGCCGCTCTCCTCCAGAATGGTTTCGGCCAGCCGCACATGATCGGCATTGTCCAGAACCGCGGCATGCCAGCGCCCGATACCGTCAAGAAAATTCCGCAAAGCCCCGGCCGCCTTGCCGCCAATCGCGCCCTGTTGCAGCGCGGCCTTCGCGCCCATGACGAGACCCGCCTCGGCCTGACGGGCACAGGTCTGGATCATCGCCTGCGCCTTGTCGCCCAGACCCCGCTTGGGCAGGTTCACCACGCGTTCAAAGGCCAGATCGTCGTCGGGGGACACGGCCAGCCGGAAATAGGCCATCGCATCGCGGATTTCCTGCCGTTCATAGAACCGCGGCCCGCCGATGACGCGATAGGGCAGGCCGATGGTCAGGAACCGATCTTCAAACGCCCGCATCTGATGGCTGGCGCGGACCAGAATCGCCTGTCCGTTCAACGGGATGGGGTCCAGACCGCGGGTGCCGCGCGAGAGGCTCTCGATCTCTTCGCCGATCCAGCGCGCTTCCTCGTCGCCGTCCCAATGGCCGATCAGCCGGACCTTTTCGCCGCCCTTTTCGGCGGTCCAAAGCTCCTTGCCCAGCCGGTCGCGGTTCGCCGTGATCAGCCCCGAGGCCGCCGCCAGAATATGCTCGGTCGAGCGGTAGTTCTGTTCCAGCCGCACCACCACCGCGCCCGGAAAATCCTTTTCGAACCGCAGGATATTGCCCACCTCGGCACCGCGCCAGCCGTAGATCGACTGATCGTCATCGCCGACGCAACAGATGTTGCGATGCGCCTGCGCCAAGAGCCGCAGCCACAGATATTGCGCGGTGTTGGTGTCCTGATATTCGTCCACCAGAATGTATTTGAACCAGCGCTGATACTGCTGCAGCACATCGGGGTGACGCTGAAAAATCGTCACCATATGCAGCAGCAGATCGCCGAAATCGACGGCGTTCAGCGTGCGCAGGCGGTCCTGATAGGCGGCGTAAAGCTCGGAACCGCGGTTGTTGAAATGCGCGGTCTCCTCGCCGCGGACATGCTCGGGCGTCCAGGCCCGGTTCTTCCAGCTGTCGATCAGCCCGGCCAATTGCCGCGCGGGCCAGCGTTTTTCGTCCATGTTCGCGGCGATGATCAGCTGTTTCAAAAGCCGGATCTGGTCGTCGGTGTCCAGAATCGTGAAGTTCGAGCGCAGCCCCACCAGTTCCGCATGCCGCCGCAGCTGCTTGACGCAGACCGAGTGGAAGGTGCCGAGCCACGGCATCCCCTCCAACGTCTGGCCCATCAGACGGCCGATGCGGTCCTTCATTTCCCGCGCGGCCTTGTTGGTGAAGGTGACGGCCAGCACCTCGTTCGGGCGGGCGCGGCCGGAATGGATCAGATGCGCGATGCGCGCGGTCAGCGCCTTGGTCTTGCCGGTGCCCGCGCCCGCAAGCATCAGAACCGGGCCATCGAGCGCCTCGACCGCCTGCCGCTGCGCGTCGTTCAACCCGTCAAGCCAGGGCGTGCCGACAGGGCCCCGCGCCGCCATCATGGCGCGTTGCGACAGGCTCAGCCCGCCGAAATCGTCATCATCAAGGATACTGCTCATGGGGCGCCACTATAGCTTGCGTTGCGGCAAAGCCAAGGCCTGTTCGATTTTTGTTCCTGCAAATACGACCCCCCCGGACGATCCCGCGCGGCAAACCCGATGCCGATGCGGAATCCCCCGGGGGGCGCGGGTCACGCGGGCGGAAGGGGCGCCTTCCGCCGCGCGTCACCCGGCATGCACAAGCGATGCGAACAATCTCGGATCAAGGCTCGCGCTGGCGAAAGTGGGGCCTTCCGTCAGCACGGCCACCGCATCGTGGCTGTGCAGGCTTTCCTGATGGCTGGCGATGACGCGGAAATCCGCCACCCGGGGCTCGGCCATCAGCCCCGCCGCGAAAGAGCGCACCGCATCTTCGACAAAGATCGGATTGGCGGCGTTCAGTTCCGCAAAGGCCTGTTCGTCCTCGCGCTTCACCATCACCTGCGTCTCGGTCGGCACATTCGCCCGGGCAATCTCGATCAGATCTTCGAACCAGAGCGTCTTGCCGGGCTCGATCACCACCGAAATCCGCGCCACCGAGCGTTGTGAATGCGGCGTCGCCAGCCGCCCGCGGCGGATGCGGGCATCCTCGCTCAGCTCCAGCGAGCAGGGGCAGGTCGAGGAATAGACGTAATCGAGATGCACGATCTTGGTGCGCACCCCCGCCTGTTCGACCAGCTCCAGCGCGATGTCGTAATATTGCCAGCCGCGCAGGCCCGAGCGCAGGCTATCGACCTGCAGCGGCAGCGAAAACCGCATCATCAGCCGGGCGTCGAAGCTTTCCAGATGGTCGATATAGTCATCGAGCGCCGCCGCCATCACCTCGAAGGAAAATTCGCTTTCCGAATGGGCATAGAAGCTGCGCAGGATGCGCGACATGTTGATGCCCTTCTTTTCCGCCTCAAGGCTGACGGTGCCGGTGACCGAGGTTTCCAGCATCACATCGCCGCCATCGCGCAGCTTGTAGCGGATCGGCAGGCGGAAATTCGAGATGCCGACATGCTCGATCCGGGTCTTGGCGCCGCGGATCAGCGAGGCCGGACCGTTCTGCAGATCGGGCATCGCGGCCTTGTAGGCGTCATCGGGGCGGAAGTCGGCGTCATAGCTGCGCGCGAGTTCCGGATAGGCGCCGGGCGCCGGGGTGAAAAGACGGGCGATGGCCGGATCCAGCCCCGCCACCTCGGCGGGATGGGCCTGCGCCACGAAAGCCCGCAGAACCTCAAGGGCGGCCTTGGCTTCGCCCGCGTCGGGCGTGTCGATGCGTCCGTGGATGTTCATGGCGTCTCCCTTTCGCCTGTCGCGCAAAATTCGATATGGGAGTGAGACGCGGAAAGTCCAACCGAAGTTGCACAAGAAACGACGAAAGAGCCCGGGAAATCGTCAGGAACGAAAATTCCCGCCGCGCGACCCGGGCGCCGCCGGTCTCACCCCGCCTCGCCGCATTCGCCAAGCGCGACTTCCAGCGCCGAGCGGATATCCTCGACCAGATCGGCCGTATCCTCGATGCCAAAGGAAATCCGCACCAGACCGGGGGTGATGCCGATCAGGGCGCGATCCTCGTCACTCAGGTTCTTGTGCGTCGTCGTCGCCGGATGCGTCGCGATCGACTTGGCATCCCCCAGGTTGTTCGAAATGCTGACCACATCCAGCGCATCCAGGAAACGGAAGGCGATGTCCTTGCCGCCCTCGAAATCAATCCCCAGCATCGTGCCGCCCGCGCCCATCTGCGCCATGGCGAGCGCATGTTGCGGATGGCTGGGCAGCCCCGGATAGATCACCCGGTTCAGATGCGGATGACCCTCGATCGCCTCGGCGACGGCCTTGGCCGAGGCCGCCTGCGCCCGCACCCGCAGATCGAGCGTCTGCAGACCATTGAGCAGCAACCACGCATGGAACGGACTCATCGCGCCGCCGGTGTGCTTGACATAGGTTTCGAGCGGGCCGCGGATGAAGTCGCGCGTGCCGCAGACAACCCCGCCCAGCACCCGGCCGCCGCCGTCGATGTGTTTCGTCGCCGAATAGACGATGACATCGGCGCCCAGATCGACCGCGCGCGAAAAGATCGGGCTGGCAAAGGCGTTATCGACCACGACAAGGGCGCCGACCGCATGGGCGATCTCCGCCACGCCCTTGATGTCGATCACCTCAAGCCCCGGATTGGACACGCTTTCAAAGAAACAGATCTTGGTGTTCGCCTTGACCGAAGCGCGCCAGTTGCCCAGATCCGCGCCGTCGATCAGCGTCACCTCGACCCCGAAACCGGCCAGCACCTTCAGCACATGCAGGCAGGAGCCGAACATCTGCCGCGCCGCCACGACATGATCGCCCGCCTTCAAGATGCAGGTCAGCGCGCCGTTGATCGCCGCCATGCCCGAGGCACAGGCAAAGGCATCCTCGGTGCCCTCGATCGCGGCCATCCGGTCTTCGAACATCCGCGTCGTCGGGTTGCCGTAGCGGGCATAGATGAATTCATCCTCACCGGCCTCGATGAAGCGCGCCTCGGCCGCGCCCGCCGAGGGGTAGATGAACCCTTGGGTCAGGAACAGCGCCTCGGCCATCTCGCCGAACTGGCTGCGCCGGATGCCCTCGTGGACCAGTTTCGTGCGTGTGCGCCACTCGCTCATCTCTGCCTCCCGGGGCTGTGCGGAAACTCCCCGGATAAGGCGCTGTTTGGCATGGGTCAAGGCCGGGGGCGTGCCAAGCGGCTAAGAGAATCACATGCGCCCCAAAATGACGGGCGCAACAGACCCGAGGAGGTGCCCAATGAAAGTCGTATCCATCGTAGGCCCATCGCAGGCCGGCAAGACCACGCTTGCCGGGGCGCTGGCCACGCTCGAAGGGGCCAAACCGCGCAAACACACGCTTTTCGGCGAGACCGCGGTGACGCGTTTCGCTTTCATGGGGGAAGACTGGGCGCTTCTGGATGCGCCCGGGGGCGCCGATCACCTGCCGCAGCTTGGCCCGATGCTGGCCGCCTCGGATGCCGTCGTTTTGTGCGTGCCCGCCGAGACCGAGGCCGCGGTGCTCTGTGCGCCCTATCTGCGGCTGGTCGAGGCCGCTGCCCTGCCGACCTTCATCTTCATCAACAAGATCGACATCGCGCAGGACCGCACCAGTGAAATCGTGGCGGCGCTGCAAGCCTTTTGCCCGCATGGAATCGTGCTGCGGCAGATCCCGATCCGCAAGGATGGCCATGTGATCGGCGCGGTCGATCTGATTTCCGAACGCGCCTGGGAATATCACGATCACGCCCGGTCCTCGCTGATGGAACTGCCCGCCGAAATCCGCGAGCGCGAAACCGAGGCGCGGGCGGAACTGCTCGAACATCTGGCCGATTTCGACGAGACGCTTTTGACCGAACTGATCGAGGATCAGGCCCCGATGACCGAAGAGGTCTATGAGGTCTCGACCAAGGTGCTGCAGCACCACGATCTTCTGCCCGCGCTGCTGGGCTCGGCCAGCCATGGCAACGGCATGATGCGGCTGATGAAAAGCCTGCGTCACGAAGTGCCGGGCGTGGCCGAGACGCGCGACCGCGTGGGCGCGCTGGCGGTCGGCGCCTTGGCCGATACGGTCAAGCATCTGGGCAAGACGGTGCTGATCCGCGCGCTGGCCGAGGGGGTCGCGCCCGGGGCGAAGCTCTGCGGGGCGGCCGTGGGCTCGATCGTCGATGTCGATGGCAAGACCCAGCTGGGCGCGCTGCAGCCGGGCGAAATCGGGCTGACGGTGAAGACCGATCACCTGAGCCTGAGCGGCCCGCTTTACACCGCCGAGGGGCTTTTGCCCAATCCCGACTGGATGGCGGCGCATCCGGCGAACCACCGGCTGATCCTTGAACCCGAAAGCGAGCGCGACGAGACCCGGCTGGCCGCGGCGCTGCCGAAATTGCTGGAAATCGACCCGGGGCTGAGCCTTGGCACCGATCCGGCGACGGGCAAGACGGTTCTGGGCACGCAGGGCCCGCTGCATCTGCGCCGGGTGCTGGAAAAACTCGACGCCGATTTCGGCCTGAAACTGGCCACCGCGCCGCTTGTCGCGGCTTTGTGCGAAACCATCACCGGCACGGCGCAAAAGCAATACCGGCACCGCAAGCAATCGGGCGGGGCGGGGCAATTTGCCGATGTGGTGATCGAGGTCAGCCCGCTCGCCCGTGGCGAGGGCTTCCGCTTCAGCGAAACGGTGAAGGGCGGCGCGGTGCCGCGCAACTACATCCCCTCGGTCGAGGCGGGCGCGCGCGAGGCGCTGGCGGCGGGGCCCAAGGGTCATCCGGTCGTCGACCTTGCGGTGAACCTGTCCGACGGCAAGCATCATGCGGTGGACAGTTCCGACCATGCTTTCCGCACCGCGGGCAAGATGGCGCTGCGCGAGGCGATGGCGGAGATTGGCACCGTCGTTCTGCAGCCGGTCTCGAAAGTGGTGATTTCGGTCCCTTCGACCTATGCGGGCGGGCTCTCGCCGCTGGTGTCCGGGCTCAAGGGGCAGGTGCTGGGCTTTGAAGCCGATCCGGCCGCCAAGGGCTGGGATCTCTTCGAGGCGCTGATGCCCGCCTCGTCCTTGCCCGAGCTGTTCCAGTCGCTGGGCGGCGCGACGCGCGGCACGGCCAGCTTCACCGCGACGCTCGATCACTACGAAGAGCAATATTGAGCGGCGGATGCACCGAAAAAGGGCGGTCCTGCGGGGCCGCCCTTTGCCATGCCGGGCTTAACGGCTGATCGCGCGCTGGTTGTCGGCGCCCACGACGACGACTTTTGCCACTTCGTTCAGCCGGACATTGGGGATGAAGGCCGCCGCCGTCACCTCGCGCGATTGCGGGGTGCTGACGCGCCCTGCGGCCGGGCTGCCCGGATCGGGCCAGGCGACGACGAAGCGATAGGTCATCACGCCCTCGACCGGCTTGCCGTCGTTTTCCGCCAGAAGCTCGGCCCCCCACCAGCCCTGCGTCGGCGTCAGGCCGGTGGCGGCCACGATCGCGCCGCCCTGGGTCGGGCGCACCTCCAGCGCGGTGACCTGCGCGATCAATTCGCGCGGATCTTCGGTGACATCCGGATAGCCGTCCTTCGGCTCCAGCGTCATCACCTCTTCATGCTTGAACCAGTTCCACGGGTTCAGCTTCGACTTGCCGATGCCGCAGCCCGAAAGCGCCACGGCCAGCGCAAGCGAAAGGGCCACGGGGGCGGGGCGAAGACGCAGGAACATCGGGCACCTCAGACGGGCTTGGGTCGGTCCTGCCTTGGGTAGCCGATCCGGCCCGGTTTGAAAAGCGGCGTTTGGCCCGGCGCTTGCGTGCCCCGCCGCTGGGCTCTTGCCGCGCCGCCGCGCGAAGGCTAGGCAAGGGAAAACGCAGGAGTTTCCGATGGCCAGCCCCGCTTTCGAAGAGATCGCCGAAACCTTCGACTTCCTTGACGATTGGGAAGATCGCTACCGCCATGTGATCGAACTGGGCAAGGCGCTGCCCGCGCTGGATGATGCGCTGAAAGTGCCCGCCACCAAGGTCGAGGGCTGCGCGTCACAGGTCTGGCTGATGCCGCGCATCACGGGCACCGGACCCGCGGCGATCTTCGATTTCGAAGGCGCGTCCGATGCGATGATCGTGCAGGGGCTGATTGCGCTGTTGCATGCGCTTTACGCGGGGCTGACCGTCGCCGAAGTGGGCGCGGTCGAGGCGAAGGCGGAACTCGGGCGGCTGGGTCTGAACGAACATCTGTCGAGCCAGCGCTCGAACGGTCTGGCCGCGATGGTCGAGCGCATCCGCAAACTGGCCGCCGAGGCGGCCGCCGCCTGACCCTGCACCTTTGCACAGATCCTGCGCGGGCCTTCCCCCTTTGCGCAAGGACGTGGCTTTGCTACGTTTTCGCGAAAGGAGCGTGACATGGACAAGAGCGGACATCGTCCGGTCGTGGGGATCATCGGCAATCGCGGGCTGATCAACGACCGCTATCCGATCCACGAGGGCGGGCAGATGAATTCCTGTGCCGTGGCCAATGTCGCGGGCTGTCTGCCGCTGCTCATTCCGGCCGATCCGACGATGGTCTCGGTCGCGGAGCTGATGCAGGTCTGCGACGGCTTTCTGCTGACCGGCGGGCGGCCGAACATCCATCCCTCGGAATATGGCCACGCGGAAACCGAGAAACACGGCGCCTTCGACCGCGCCCGCGATGCGATCACGCTGCCGCTGGTGCGGGCCTGCGTCGCGGCGGGGCAGCCCTTTTTCGGCATCTGCCGCGGCTTTCAGGAGGTGAACGTGGCGATGGGCGGCACGCTGCACCCCGAAATCCGCGAATTGCCCGGCCGGATGAACCACCGCATGCCGCCCGAGGGCACGCTGGAAGAGGCCTTCGCGCTGCGCCACAAGGTCGTGCTGACCCCGGGCGGGCGTTTTGCGACGCTCTTCGGTGCCGAGGAGGTGGTGACCAACACCTTGCACGGGCAGGGGATTTGTCAGCCCGGGGCCCGCATCGTGATCGAGGGCCGGGCCGAGGATGGCACGCCCGAGGCGATCTATGTGGCCGATGCAACGGGCTTCACCTTGGCGGTGCAATGGCATCCCGAATGGAACGCGCAGAACGATCCGGTGTCGCGGCCATTGTTTCGGGCCTTTGGCGAGGCCGTGCGCAGCTTTGCCGCCGCGCGCCGGTGACGGGCGGCGAAAGGGCGTATTTGGGCCAAGAAAAAGCCGAGGCTATTTCAGGTATTTCGAGGCTTCCTTGCGGGCGAAGGGCTTGAGGCTGGCGCCGTTCTCGGCCAGCCAGTCCGCGACCGCCGCGGCGTCGTGTTTCGACAGCTCGCGCAGCCACCAGGCGATGGCTTTCTGGATGAACCAGTCGCGGTCTGGCGCCAGACGGACACACCAGCCAAGGACGCGGGCGCGGGCCGCGCGTTCTTCCTCCGAGGGGTGGTTCGATTTCGTGAAGGGCAGGGTGATCACCAGCGCGGCGCGGCGGGCCCACATGGTGTCGCTGTCCAGCCAGGTCTCGATCTCGTCGAGCCGTTCCGGGGCGCCGATCAGCCGCCGCCCGCCCGCATTGCAGGCGTGATCGGCCACGGCCCAGGCGTCGAAGCCCGGCACCCAGGCGGCGATGGTGCGCCAGACCGCGTCATCGGGGCGGATGCGCGCCTGCGTCAGCAGTTTCGCCGCCGCGATCTTGGCTTCGTGGATGTCGCTGTGCCAAAGACCATCGGCCAGCGCGATGCGCTCCTCAAGCGTCGTCTGCGCCCGCCAGAGCCGCGCCATATCCTCGATCAAGGGCACCGGAACGCCCAGATAGCGCCGGTCCACCTTGTGATAAGCCGCTGCCCCCGCAGCTTTTTCCGCGTCGCCACAGGCTTCCAGCGCGGCAATCGCCTCGGCCAGCGTGGGGGGCGGGCCAAAGTCCTCGGCCCCGGGGTCTTCCTCGTATTGCGTATAAGCCGCATCCGAGGCGGCATAGGCGGCGGCCTCGGCGGCCAGCGCCGCTTCTTCTTCGGTGAGCGGCCGGTCCTCGGCCACGATCACCTTGCCGCGGCGCTTCCTTGCCATCACTCCACCGTCACGGATTTCGCCAGATTGCGCGGCTGATCGACATCCGTCCCCTTGGCGATGGCGGTGTGATAGGCCAGAAGCTGCGCGGGCAGGGCGTAAAGGATCGGCGCGAAGGGCTCGGCCACTTCGGGCAGGCGCAGGCTGGCCCAGGTGCCCTCGGCCGCGGTCGCAATGCCCTTGCTGTCGGTGATCAAAAGCACCTTGCCATGCCGGGCCATCACCTCTTGCATGTTCGACACGGTCTTGTCGAAGAGCCGGTCATGCGGGGCGAGAACGATCACCGGCACCATCCGGTCAATCAGTGCGATCGGCCCGTGCTTGAGCTCGCCCGAGGCATAGCCCTCGGCGTGGATGTAGCTGATTTCCTTGAGCTTCAGCGCCCCTTCCAGCGCCAGCGGATACATCGGCCCGCGCCCGAGGAAGAGGATGTCCTGCGCCTCGGCCAGACGTTCGGCCAGTGTCGCGATCTCCTCCGAAGTCGCCAGCGCGGCATTCATCAGCCCCGGCAGCGACCGCAAAGTGTCCAGATGCCCCTGCAGCTGATCGGGGGCGATCCGGCCACGGTCGATCCCGGCTTTCAGCGCCATCACCGCCAGCACCAGCAGCTGACAGGTGAAAGCCTTGGTCGAGGCCACGCCCACTTCGACGCCCGCAAGGATCGGCAAGGCCAGATCGGCCTCGCGCGCGATCGAGGAGGAGGGCACGTTCACCACGGCGACGGTTTTTTGAACCTTTTCCGCGCAGTAGCGCAGCGCGGCAAGGGTGTCGGCGGTCTCGCCCGATTGGCTGACGAAGATCGCGAAGCTGTTTTCGGGCAGCGGCGGCTCGCGGTAGCGGAATTCAGAGGCCACGTCGATTTCGCAGGGCAGGCCCGCCAGTTGCTCGAACCAGTATTTCGCCACCGAACAGGCGTAAAAGGCCGTGCCGCAGGCAACGAGCGTCAGCCGGTCAAGCGCGGAAAAATCCAGCTCCGCCGGAAGGTTGACCCCCTCGGCCGTCAGATAATGGCGCAAAGCATCGCCCAGCACCACCGGCTGTTCGGCGATTTCCTTGGCCATGAAATGCTTGTAGCCGGCCTTTTCGACGCGGGTCGCCGAAAGGTCGATCCGGGTTTCTTCGCGGTTCGCCCGCCGCCCCTCAGCGTCGAAAATCTCGACCCCGGCGCGGGTGACAAAGGCATGATCGCCCTCGGCCAGATAGGTGATGCGGTCGCTGAAGGGCGAAAGCGCGATGGCATCCGAGCCCACGAACATCTCGCCCGTGCCGTGCCCGATGGCGAGCGGTGAGCCCTTGCGCGCGGCGATCATCAGATCATCCTCGCCTTCGAACAGCCACAACAGCGCAAAGGCGCCTTCGAGTTTTTGCAGCGTCGCCACCGCCGCCTCGCGCGGGGGCAGGCCGCGATCCATGAAGAGCCGCGTCATCAGCGCGACGGTCTCGGTATCGGTCTGGGTCTCGGGCGCGATCCCGGCTTCGGCCAGTTCGGCGCGCAGCTCGCGGAAATTCTCGATGATGCCGTTATGCACCACCGCCACCGGCCCCGAGCGATGCGGATGCGCATTGACCGTGGTGGCCGCCCCATGCGTCGCCCAGCGGGTATGCCCGATGCCCGCCTTTCCCGCGAGCGGTTCATGCACCAGCAGGTCGGACAGGTTAACCAGCTTGCCCACGGCGCGGCGCCGATCCAGAACGCCCCCGTTCACCGTGGCGATACCCGCCGAGTCATAGCCGCGATATTCCAGCCGCTTCAGGCTTTCGACCAGCAGCGGCGCGACCTCATGATTGCCCAGAACGCCAATGATTCCGCACATTTACGCGCCTTTCTTCTGCGCGGCCTTCTTCGCGCGCAAGATTTCGAAGAGCTTCACCGCCAGCCCCGGTTTCGTCACCTGCTTCGCGCGCCCCAGCGCGATGGCGCCCGGCGGCACATCCTCGGTGATCGTCGAGCCCGAGCCCGTCAGCGCACCATCGCCCACCGTGACCGGCGCCACCAGCATCGTATCCGAGCCGATGAAAGCATTGGCGCCGATGGTGGTGCGGTGCTTGAAGACGCCGTCATAATTGCAGGTGATCGTGCCCGCGCCGATATTGGTGAATTCGCCCACATCGGCATCGCCCAGATAGGTCAGATGCCCGGCCTTGACGCCTTCGCCCAGAATCGCGTTCTTCACTTCGACGAAATTGCCGATATGCACATCCTCGGCCAGTTCCGCCCCGCCGCGCAGCCGCGCAAAGGGGCCCACCGTGGCCCCGCGCGAGATGTGGCAGTCTTCCAGATGGCAAAAGGCCTCGATGGTGGCGCCGCTTTCGATGGTGACGCCCGGCCCGAAGACGATGTTCGGCCCCAGCACGACATCGCGGCCAATGCAGGTGTTCAGCGCGAAATAGACCGTGGACGGGTCCACCATCGTCACGCCGTTGTCCAGCGCCTCGGCGCGGGCGCGGGCCTGAAAGGCGGCCTCGGCGGCGGCGAGTTCGGCGCGGGTGTTGATGCCCAGCGTCTCGGCCTCGTCGCAGCGCACCACCTCGGCCACGCAGCCTTTCGCGCGGGCGGCGGCGACGATATCGGTCAGATAATATTCGCCTGCCGCATTGTCGTTCTTCAGCCCCCGCACCAAGATCGCCAAAAGCGAGGCATCGCAGCAGATTACCCCGGAATTGCAAAGGGTTATCGCGCGTTCCTTATCCGTCGCATCCTTGTATTCGACGATCCTTTCCAGCCGGTCGCCCACAGCGATCAGCCGCCCGTAGCGGCCCGGATCGGCGGCCTCGAACCCCAGAACGACGACATCGGCGGTGCTGTCGACCAGCCGTTCCAGCGTTTCGGGCGCAATGAAGGGGGTGTCGCCGTAAAGCACCACCACCTTGCCCTCGAAGGTGGGGATCTGCAGCAGCGCCTGCGCCACGGCATGGCCGGTGCCCAGCTGCTCGGCCTGCAGCGCGATCTCGGCCTCGGGTTCGATCTTGCGCGCGGCCTTTTCGACCAGATCGGCGCCGTGACCGACGACGACGACCACCCGTTCGGGGTCCAGCCGTTGCCCCGCCGCCAAAGCATGGGCCAGAAGCGGCGCGCCGCCCAGCCGGTGCAGCACTTTCGGCAGGTCTGAATTCATCCGGGTGCCTTGCCCTGCGGCAAGAACGATAAGGGCAATGGCCATGAGAACGCCTTTTCTTCTGCTCTCGCCTGTTTTACCGATACCATATCTCGCTGCAAGAGGGCGAGGATCACGCAATCTTTCGGGGGCGTAACAGTGACGACGAGCGCGGGCACGGTGGTTTTCGATCTGGACGGCACGCTCGCCGATACCTCGGCCGATCTGATCGCGGCGGCGAATGCCTGTTTTGTCGCCCGGGGGCTGGGCGCATTGCTGGACCCGGTCGCCGATGCGGCGACGGCCTTTCAGGGTGGGCGGGCGATGCTGGCATTGGGTCATGCGCGGCTGGGCACGCCCGATCCCGCCCCGCTGGTGGCCGAGGATTACTTTCGCCTGCTTCTGCATTACGGCGAAAATATCTGTGTGCAAACAAGGCTTTATTCCGGCGCCGCGGGGGCGGTGGCAACGCTGCGGGCGGCCGGGTATCGCACCGCGATCTGCACCAACAAGCCCGAGGCGCTGGCGGTGCAGCTGCTCGATGCCTTGGGGATCGCCTCGCTGTTCGATGCGCTGGTGGGCGCCGACACGCTGCCCACGCGCAAGCCCGATCCCGCGCCCTATCACGCCGCGGTGGCGCGGGCGGGCGGCACTGTCGCGCGGTCGCTTCTGGTGGGCGACACCGTGACCGACCGCGAAACGGCGCGGGCGGCGGGGGTGCCCTGCCTGCTTGTCGCTTTCGGGCCCGAGGGCCGGGCGATCGAGCGCCTTTCCCCCGAGGCGCTGCTGGAGAGCTTCGCCGATCTGTCGCCCTGCGTGGCGAAATTCCTGCCGCGCCATGGCTGAGCCGCTGCCAAACCCCCGCCGTGCGACTGTCTTCATCCTGATCGTCGTCTTTTTCGACATGGCGGGGCTCGGGCTGATCCTGCCGGTCCTGCCGACGCTGATCGAAGATGTGGGCGGGCTGCAACTGCAGGATGCGGCGCAGGTGGGGGGCTGGCTTTATGCGGTCTATTCGCTGGCGCTGTTCCTGACGGCGCCGCTTCTGGGGGCGCTTTCCGACCGTTTCGGACGGCGCCCGCTGCTGCTTGTCTCGCTGGCCGGGCTTTGCGTCGATTATGTGCTGTGCGCGCTGGCGCCCTCGCTTCTGTGGCTTTTCCTTGCGCGGATCGTGGCGGGGATCTGCGGCGCGACGCAGGGCATCGCCAATGCCTATATCGCCGATTTCACCGCGCCCGAGGACCGCGCCCGCGCCTTTGGCTGGCTTGGCGCGGCTTTGGGGCTGGGCTTCGTGCTCGGCCCGGCGCTTGGCGGGCTTCTGGGTGCCTTTGGGCCGCGGGTGCCGTTCTGGGCCGCCGCGGCGCTCGCGGCGCTCAATTTACTCTGGGGGCTCAGGGCCTTGCCGGAAACGCTGGCGCCCGAACACCGCCGCGCCGTGGTCTGGCGCGAGGCGAACCCCTTCGGCATCCTGACCGTCTTTCGCCGCCACAAGGGGGTGCTGCCGCTTGTCGCGATCTACGGGCTCTATTTCTTTGGCTCGGCGGTCTATCCGGCGGTCTGGTCCTATTGGGGGATCGCGAAATTCGGCTGGTCCGAACTGACCATCGGCGTCTCGCTGGCGGCTTTCGGCATCGTCTGGGCGCTGTTTCAGGGGCTTTTCACCGGCCCCGTGGTGGCGCGCATCGGCGAGCGGCGGGCGGCGCTTTTGGGCCTTGCCATCGCCGGTCTGGCCGCCGCCGGTTACGGCCTTGTGCCCGGGATCGTCGGTGTCGTCGTGCTGTTGATCTTCCACGGCCCCGAGGGTTTCGCGCAACCGGCGCTGACCGCGATGATGTCGGCGCGGGTGCCCGAAACCGAACAGGGCGCGCTGCAGGGCGGGCTGGGCGCGGTCACCAATCTGATGATGCTGGCGGGGACCCTGTTCTTCGCCCAGGTCTTCGGCTATTTCCTGTCCGACGCGGCCCCGGTGCAAAGCCCCGACGCCGCCTATTTCACCGCGGCCCTGGTGCTGGCGGTGCCCTTCGCGATGCTGATGCGCAGGAAAGAGACATGACGGACACGGTCTTCACCGGCAATTTCACCCAGCAGGAACCGATAGACGAGGCGGCGATTACGGCCGCGGTGGCGGTGCTGCGATCGGGGCGGCTGCACCGATACAACGTGGCCGCGGGCGAGATCGGCGAGACCGCGGCGCTGGAAGTCGAATTCGCCGCTTTCACCGGGGCGAAATATTGCCTCGCCGTCGCCTCGGGCGGCTATGCGATGGGCTGCGCCTTGCGCGCCGCGGGGGTTGGCCCGGGGGA
Source organism: Rhodobacter capsulatus (assembly GCF_052363185.1). Classification (GTDB taxonomy): domain Bacteria; phylum Pseudomonadota; class Alphaproteobacteria; order Rhodobacterales; family Rhodobacteraceae; genus Rhodobacter; species Rhodobacter capsulatus_E. The sequence goes on from NZ_CP198955.1 coordinate 1,451,433, forward strand.
TCGGGTGTTGACGAATGCCTTCACGCTCGCGCCGGTGCCCGGGGCGATTGCCGCGCTCGGCGCCGAGCCGGTCTTCGTGGAGGTCACCGAGGATCTGGTGATCGACCTGCAAGACCTTGAAGCGAAAGCGAAAACCGCGGGCGCGCGGGTGCTGCTTCTGTCCCACATGCGCGGCCATATCTGCGACATGGACCGGCTGATGGAGATTGCCACCGCCGCCGGGCTGCTGGTGATCGAGGATTGCGCCCATACGATGGGGGCAAGCTGGCGCGGCCTGCCCTCGGGGCGGCATGGGGCGGTGGGCTGCTATTCGACGCAGACCTACAAGCACATGAATTCGGGCGAGGGCGGGCTGATCATTTCCGACGATCCGGTCTTGATGGCGAAAATGATCCTGCTCTCGGGCTCTTACATGCTTTACCCCCGGCACGCGGCGGCCCCCCCGCCCGAGGTTTTCGAGGGCCTGAAATACGACATGCCCAATGTCTCGGGGCGGATGGACAATCTGCGCGCGGCGATCTTGCGGCCGCAGATCCCGGTGCTGCCCGACCGGATCGGGCGCTGGAACGCGCTTTACCGGGCGCTGGAGGCGGGGCTTTCTGCCACGCCGGGGCTGCGGCTGATCGCCCGACCCCAGGCCGAAGCCTTTGTCGGCTCGTCCTTCCAGTTCCTTTTGCCCGGTTGGGCGGGGGATCGCATCCAGTCACTCGTCAAGACTTGCGCCGCGCGGGGGGTGGAGCTGAAATGGTTCGGGGCCGCCGAGCCCGTCGCCTTCACCTCGCGCCATCAAAGCTGGCGCTTTGCCCCCGCGCAGGCGCTGCCGCGCACCGATGCGGTGCTGGCCGGGCTGCTCGATCTGCGGTTGCCGCTGACCTTCTGCGAGGCCGATGCGGCGCTGATTGCCCGTATCCTTGATGACGAAATCCGCCGCGCTCAGGCGTGATCGCCCAGAAGCCGCTCCTGCCAGGCGGCATTGTTGATCGGCGCCTCGGCCAGCGCGAATTCGAAACTGGCAAAAGCGCAGGGCAGGCGCAGCGTGATATCGGCCAGCACCAGCCGCTCGGTGCCGAAATCGTGGCTCTCGACCTCTTCGCTCAGCAGCACCACCGCAATGTCGGGGCGATTGAGCCGCAGCCGCATCAGCGGTTCGGCCATTTCCGAAATCCCGCCCAGCGTGTCGAGATCGACCAGCAGCGCCGCGCCCTGCGGTGCCGACCAGACCGGCGCCGTCGGATGCAGCGCGCCGATGCGGCGGAAGGGCAGGCCGTGATCGGCCAGCCAGTCGAGACAGGCAAGCCCGGGGCCGCTGCGATGCGACAGCACATAGACGACCGAGATCGCCTCCTCGTCGAGGCTGTGAAAGCGGGTCGGCCCCGCCGCGGCGGCGGCGGCGACCGGGGCGGCGGTCTTCAGCGGTTCGGGGCGGATCGCAGCGGGCTGCGCGGCGGCCGCCCCATGTGCCAGCGGTGCGGCGCGGCCGATCCGGGCGACGGTGATCCCGGGCGTTTGCGGGCCCGTCGGCACGGGCTGCTCTGCGGCGGCGATCACCGCGGCGGGCCAGCCCGGCGCCTGATCCGTCGCCCGCTCCGCCCCGGGGGCCAGCGCCGCGCGCATCCGCGCCAGGATCCGGCCCAGCCACGGCCCGAAAGCGGGCGCCTGCGGCACGGGCTGCGATGGGATATGCGTCCAGACCATTTTGGCCTCCCTGTCCTTAACCTGAGTGAAAGGTTAATTGTCGTTAGGGAAGCCGGGCAATGTGTCGGAGGGATGACGCCGGGCGCGAAAGGATAGGCTGCAGAGCGGATCGGTGCGGCACCGGAGCAAAGGGTCAGGGCTGCGGCGCCGGAACGGCGGCCAGGCCCGCGCGGGTCTGGGCCCAGATCGGCGCCAGCGCCGCCAGCGCGGCCTCGGCCGCGCCCCCGGGTGAGGTTCCGGGCTCGGCCTCCCGCAGCGAAAGGTCCAGGTCCTTCAGCACCCGATGCAGCCGTTCCGCCCCGAGCAGCGCGGCAGAGCCGGCGAATTTATGCGCCAGCGCCGCGGTTTCGGCCGGGGTTTCCCGTGCCGCCGCGGGGGTCAGCGCGGCGATCATCGTGTCGCCCTCGTCCAGAAAGCGCTGCAGCATCTGCGTCATCATTTCCGGGCCGAGCGATTGCGCCAGCTCTTCGCGGATGTCCGCCGCCAGCAGCGGCACCGTCTCGGGGTCGGTTGGCGGTCCGGCCTCGGAAAGGGCGATGCGCTGGTGCAGCCGGGGGCACAGCTCCTCGGCCAGAACCTGATCCAGCAGCTTGCGGGTGATCGGCTTCGAGATCACCCGGCAGACCCCGGCCGCCTCCAGCCGGCTGCGCGCTTCGGGCAGGACATTCGCGGTCACCGCGATGATCGGCGTGTCGCAGTTCGGGCCGCTGCCCGCGCGGATCGCCTCGGTCGCGTCGACGCCATTCATCCGCGGCATGTTCAGGTCGATCAAGATCACGTCATAAGGCCGCATCGCCGCGGTTTCGACCGCCTCGACCCCGTCGCGGGCCTCGTCGAAACTGTGCCCGGCGCGCCGCAGCATCTCGCACAGGACGACGCGGTTGATGTCGTTGTCCTCCACCACCAGCGCGTCGATCGCCACCGGCAGCCGCGTCGGCGCCCCACCCTCGGCGCTGCAGGGCAGCGGGACGGTCGCGGCCCGGACGGGGGCGCGGGCGAGGGCGGCGGGCGCGGTCGCCTTGGCCTCGGGCAGGCTCAGCACCACCGGGGCGGGCAGGGTGATCCAGAAGGCCGAGCCCTGACCCGGGTCGCTTTCCACCCCGATCTGGCCGCGCATCGCCCGCATCAGCCGCCGCGCGATCGACAGGCCCAGCCCCGATCCCGTCGCCTCGCGCGAGAGTTCGGGGTCAAGCGTGACGAAATCGTCGAAGATCCGCTCGGTCTCGGCCGCGGGGATGCCGATGCCGGTGTCGATCACCCGGTATTCGAGCTGGCCCTGATCGCGGTGGTATTCCGCTTCAAGGGTGATCGTGCCGTCGCGGGTGAATTTGATCGCATTGCCGACAAGGTTGAGCAAAACCTGCCGGATCCGCATCGCATCGCCTTCGACCGCCTCGGGCAGCCGCCCCGCGCTGCGGGCGATCAGCCGGTTGCCGCGCGCCGCCGCCGCCCCCGCCTGCATCTGCACGATCTCCTCGATCACCGACATCGGCGCAAAGGGCTCGCGCGTCAGCGACAGCTTGCCCGCGTCAAGCCGTTCGACATCGAGCGTGTTGTTGACATGGGACAAAAGGATTTCGCCCGCCTTCTGCATCGAGGCGACAAGGGCGGTCTGCTCCGCATCCAGCGGGGTTTCGCGCAACAGTTCCAGCGTGCCCAGCACCCCGTTCAGCGGGGTGCGCATCTCGTGGCTCATCACCGCGACGAATTCGGCCTGCGCCTGTTCGCCCGCCATCGCGGCATCGCGCGCGTCGATCAACTCCTTTTCCGCGGCGACGCGGTCGGTGATGTCGCGCATGTAGCCGACGAAGATTTCCTTGCGGCCGATCCGGGTCGCGGTCACCGAAATTTCGGCCGGAAAGACCGAGCCATCCTTGCGCCGCGCCTGCAGCCCGATCAGCCCATGCCCGGCGATCCGCGGCACGCCGCCGCCGCGGTAGCGCTTGAATCCCGCCACCTTGGCCGTCTTCATGTGATCGGGCACGATCAGGTCGTTCAGATGCTGCCCGATCGCCTCCTCGCGGCTGTAGCCGAAGACCTTTTCCGCCGCGCCGTTGAATTCCAGCACCTTGCCCTCGTGATCGACCACGATCACCGCATCGAAAGAGGTGCCGATCACCGCTTCAAGCCGGGCCTTCGCCGCGGTCAGCGACCCGGTCTGGCGCATGCCGAAACGCCACAGCGACCAGGTGATCACCAGCCCCGCGGTCACCGCCGCCAGCAGCGCGGTGGTCAGCGAGGCGAGCAGCATCAGCGAGGAAAACACCCGTTCGCGCTGCTCCTTGGCATGTTTGGCGAATTCGCGCACGCCTTCGAGCGAGACCGTCCGCACATCGTCTTCAAGCGTCGCGGCACTGTCGCGCAGCGCCGGCAGCGCCGGTCCCAGCGCCTCGGGCCCGCCATCGACCAGGGTCGCGGTCCGTTGCAGGAAGGCGTCGATATGGCCGATTTCGGCCGCGGCCACCTCGGGCGTCATGATCGCGGCAAAGCCGCGCCCCTCCATGATCGTGTGCACGCGGCTGTAGAAAATGTCGAAACTGCGCGAAAATTCCGCCAGGCTGGCGGGGTTCTCCGCGGTGGCGCGCAGCAGCGCCCCGTCCATGTGGAAATACTCGACCTCGAGCTGGGCGAGCGTCCATTGCAGGCTGTCCGAATTGGCGATGGCGAGATTGTCGATTTCCGACTGCACCATCGCGCCATAACGGTAAAGTGCCGCCACCGCGCCCAGAAACACCACGACCAGTCCCGCGAACAGGAACGGGCGCAGGCGTTGGCGGGGGTCTTGCAACAAGGCTGAACTGTCGGACATGAAACCGTTGCGCAATGGGGGGCAGGGCCCGGGTTACGGCAGGACCTCGACCCGGTCGACCTGCCAGACGGACCGGGAATAGATGACTTCGTTTCTGAATTCCGCATCGGAATCATAGGGGTATACCAGCCAGATCGGCCCCTTGTCGCGCACCGCCATCGGCTTGCCGTCGCGCAGGTCGGCAAGGAGCGCCCCGCCCGCCTGCACCTCCGCCACCGGGATCTGCACGGAATATTCGTTGATCGCGGTGATCTTCAGCGTGCCGTCGGACACCCCCAGACGGTCAAGCAGCGTCTGCAATTCGACGCCCGAAAAGGTCTCCACCCCCCCGGTCCAGATCGTCGAAGTGCGGAAACTGTGGCGCGGCAGCGCCGCCAGCATGGCGGCGTCGAACCGGGCCGCGCCGGGGGCGTTGGTGACGCCGATCCGGCCCGTGACCGTCAGCACCACCTTTTCCGTCGGGGGCGCAAGCGTCGTCACCGTGGCGCCCGTGGCCGGGACAGGCTCTGCCCATGCCCCCTGCGGGCGCAGGGCGGGGCCTGCGACGGCAAGCAGGGACAGGCTCAGGATCAGGGCGGCCGGAGCCGCCCGGGTGGTGCTACGCATGTCGTTCCCCCGTTGGATCATGCAGATCGCGGGATTGTCGCATGGTCATCCGGTCAAACCATGCGGAATTAAGTATGTTATCCTATCCGAAAGGATAGCGAGGCCCTTCGAAACGGTGGGTGTGGCGGCGCTTTGGGACAGCGCATCCGAAACTTCCCGTTGCGGTCTTGAAATAGCCCGGTTTCTTTAACATTACCTTTCCGCATCCCCGGCATAACACTCTCGGGTCGAGATTTTCGGAGGTGAAGGTGAAACTGCTGATTGCCGACGATCATGACCTGGTGCGCGACGCGATTGCGGCGCTGTTGCGGGCGGGCGGCTGCGAGGAGGTCGCCGTGGCGGGCACCCTGCCCGAGGCGCTGGCGGAAGTGCAGGCGGCCGGGCAGGCGGCGGGGCGCTTCGATCTGGTGCTGCTCGATTACGACATGCCGGGCATGGACGGGCTTGAAGGCCTGTTGCAGATGAAACGGGCCTTTCCGGCGCAGGCGGTGGCGCTGATCTCGGGCGTTGCCCGTCCCTCGGCCGCGCGCGAGGCGCTGGATGCCGGGGCGATCGGCTTCGTGCCGAAGGCGATGCCCGCGCGCTCGATCATCGGGGCGGTGACGCTGATGGCCTCGGGCTCGGTCTTTGCGCCCTTCGACTTTCTCAAACAAGAGGACCCGCCGGTGCTGGGCGGACTTTCGGCGCGCGAAACCGAGGTGCTGCGCGGCATCTGCGCGGGGCGCACGAACAAGGAAATCGCCCGCGACATGGACCTGCAGGAGGTCACGGTGAAGCTGCATGTGCGCACGCTGACGCGCAAGATCGGGGCGCGCAACCGCACCCATGCGGCGATGATCGCGCGCGAGAACGGCTGGTTCTGAGCCGCCCCGGAGGGATGGCAAAGGCGGTGCCGAAGCACCGCCTTTCGCCGCCGGATCGAGTGGGTCGGCGGCGTGCCGTTCCGCCAGCCGGGTCCGGCGCGGAACGGCGTGTCGGGTCAGCCGCGGGCGGGGAAGGGCACCACCTTGGCGGGTCGGTCGCGCTCGGCGCGCGCGGAAAAGGGCGAGATCCGGCGCGGCCGCAGCAGCGTGGGCGGGGCGGGGGGCGGAAACACCACCGGCTCCATCCGCTCGATCGCCCGGGCAAGGGCGGCCGACACCTCCGAAAGCCCCTCGTTGCGGCAATAATCGTTCATCTCGATCAGCACGGCATAGATCCAGGCGTGCTGACTGGCGGTGGCGATCGGGCTCATGGCGCTGCTCTCCGTCTTTGTCCTTGACGATTTCTTTACCAAGCCGCGCCGCCGATCGCGCCTGCGCGGAAGGCCAGCGCCCGCGCGCGAAAGTGCGCAAACACTCCTTTCGGATAGGCCTGCCCGGCCGATGTGACGTTGCGGCATGTCGGCTTGACGGAATCGCCCGGCACGGGAATAAATGAACAAGCGTTCAATAACCGGGGAGGGGAAGATGTTCGCAGGCTCGATGCGGTTCGATCTGGGGGAAGACATCGGCGCGCTGCGCGACATGGTGCAGGCCTGGGCGCGCGACCGGCTGGCGCCGATGGCGGCGTCGGTGGACCGCGACAACCTGTTCCCGAATGAGCTCTGGGCCGAGATGGGGGCGCTGGGTCTTCTGGGCGTCACCGTGCCCGAGGACTACGGCGGGTCCGGCATGGGCTATCTGGCCCATGTGGTCGCGACCGAGGAGATCGCGCGCGTGTCGGCCTCGATCTCGCTCTCTTACGGGGCGCATTCGAACCTGTGCGTCAACCAGCTGAAGCTGAACGGCACGGCGGAGCAAAAACGCAAATACCTGCCCGATCTGGTTTCCGGCGCGAAGATCGGCGCGCTGGCGATGAGTGAATCGGGCGCGGGCTCGGATGTCGTCGGCATGAAGCTGCGGGCGGAAAAGCGCGGCGATGCTTACGTGCTCAACGGTCACAAATACTGGATCACCAATGGCTGCGACGCCGATACGCTGGTGGTTTACGCCAAGACCGATCCGGCGGCGGGCTCGAAGGGGATCACCGCCTTCATCGTTGAGCGGGGGATGAAGGGCTTTTCGACCTCGGCGCATTTCGACAAGCTTGGCATGCGCGGCTCGAACACGGCGCAGCTTTTCTTCGACGATTGCGAGGTGCCCGCAGAAAACGTGCTCGGCGCCGAGGGCAAGGGCGTGCGGGTGCTGATGTCGGGGCTCGATTACGAACGCGTGGTGCTCTCGGGGATCGGGACGGGGATCCTGATGGCCTGTCTGGACGAGGTCGTGCCCTACCTGCAGACGCGCGAGCAATTCGGCCAGCCGATCGGGAATTTCCAGCTGATGCAGGCGAAGATCGCCGACATGTATGTGGCCGCAAACACCGCCCGCGCCTATACCTACGAGGTGGCCAAGGCCTGCGACCGCGGCGAGGTCACGCGCCAGGATGCCGCGGCGACCGTGCTTTACGCCAGTGAACAGGCGATGGTGCAGGCGCATCAGGCGGTCCAAGCCTTGGGCGGGGCCGGGTTCCTGAATGACTCGGTCGTAAGCCGCCTTTTCCGTGACGCCAAGCTGATGGAGATCGGCGCGGGCACCAGCGAAATCCGCCGGATGCTGATCGGCCGTGAATTGCTGGGGGCGAAATGAAGCTGACCTCTGCCGTTCTGCCCAGTTCCGAAAGCTTCCGCGCCAATCGGGCCGCGCATCTGGCGCTTCTGGACAATGTGCGCGAGGCCGCCGCCCATGCCGCCGCGGGGGGCGGGCCGGAGGCCACGAAACGCCACACCGCCCGCGGCAAGATGGCCCCGCGCGAGCGGGTGGCGGGGCTTCTCGACCCGGGCAGCCCGTTTCTGGAGATCGGCGCCACCGCCGCGCATGGCATGTATCACGGTGCGGCGCCTTGCGCGGGGGTGATTGCCGGCATCGGCCGGGTGAGCGGGCAGGAGGTCATGGTGGTGGCGAACGACGCCACCGTGAAGGGCGGCACCTATTACCCGATGACGGTGAAGAAACACCTGCGCGCGCAGGAAATCGCCGAGGATTGCGCGCTGCCCTGCGTCTATCTGGTGGACAGTGGCGGCGCCAACCTGCCCAATCAGGACGAGGTTTTCCCCGACCGCGACCATTTCGGCCGCATCTTCTACAATCAGGCGCGGATGTCGGCCAAGGGCATTCCCCAGATCGCCGTCGTGATGGGGTCTTGCACCGCGGGCGGCGCCTATGTCCCCGCGATGTCGGATGTGACGATCATCGTGAAGGATCAGGGCACGATCTTTCTGGCCGGTCCGCCCTTGGTGAAAGCCGCGACGGGCGAGGTCGTCAGCGCCGAGGATCTGGGCGGCGGCGATGTTCACACGCGCCTCTCGGGCGTTGCCGATTATCTGGCCGAGGATGATGCCCACGCGCTGGCGCTTGCCCGCCGGGCCGTGGGCCATCTGAACCGCGCCAAACCCGCGACGGTGCAGTGGCAGGCGCCCGAAGACCCGGCCTACGACCCCGAGGAGATCCTGGGCGTCGTCCCCGCCGATCTGCGCACGCCCTATGACATCCGCGAGGTGATCGCCCGCACCGTCGATGGCTCGCGTTTCGACGAATTCAAACCGCGCTTCGGTGAAACCATCGTCACCGGTTTCGCCCATGTGATGGGCTGCCCGGTCGGCATCATCGCCAACAACGGGGTGATCTTCTCGGAGGCCGCGCAAAAGGCCGCGCATTTCATCGAGCTTTGTTCGATGCGCAACATCCCCTTGGTTTTCCTGCAAAATGTCACCGGCTTCATGGTCGGGCGCAAATATGAAAACGAGGGCATCGCCCGGCATGGCGCCAAGATGGTGACCGCTGTCGCCACGACAAACGTGCCGAAAATCACGATGCTGGTGGGCGGCTCGTTCGGGGCGGGCAATTACGGCATGGCGGGGCGGGCCTATTCGCCCCGCTTCCTCTGGACCTGGCCGAATTCGCGCATCTCGGTGATGGGCGGCGAACAGGCGGCGGGCGTTCTGGCCACGGTCAAGCGCGAGGGGATCGAGCGCAAGGGCGGTCATTGGTCGCCCGAGGAAGAAGCCGAATTCAAACGCCCGACGCTGGAGATGTTCGAGCGGCAAAGCCAGCCGCTTTATGCCTCGGCGCGGCTTTGGGATGACGGCATCGTCGATCCGCGCAAGACCCGCGAGGTGCTGGCGCTCAGCCTCTCCGCCAGCCTTTGCGCGCCGATCGAGCCCACGCGCTTCGGGATCTTCCGCATGTAACTTTCAATGCCTCCGGCGGGGGATATTTGCAGCAAGATAAAGGGGATGGCTTTTATCTTGCCACAAATATCCCGGGGGGCCCGGGGGGCAGCGCCCCCCCCTCGCCGTTGATGAAGGAGACCGCCATGTTCGCCAAGATCCTGATCGCCAACCGGGGCGAGATCGCCTGCCGGGTGATCGACACCGCCCGTCGTCTGGGCGTCGCCACGGTCGCGGTCTATTCCGACGCCGATGCGGGCGCGCGGCACGTCGCGATGGCCGACGAGGCCGTGCATATCGGCGGCCCGCGCCCGGCCGACAGCTACCTGCGCGGCGATGCGATCATCGCGGCCGCGCTGGCCACGGGGGCGCAGGCGATCCACCCGGGCTACGGCTTCCTCTCGGAAAACCCCGATTTCGTCGATGCCGTTCAGGCGGCGGGGCTCGTTTTCATCGGCCCTTCGGGCGATGCGATCCGGTCGATGGGGTTGAAGGATGCGGCCAAGGCGCTGATGGCAGAGGCGGGCGTGCCCGTCGTGCCGGGCTATCACGGCGACAACCAGGACCCGGAGCATCTGGCGGGCGCGGCCGAGGCTTTGGGCTTTCCGGTTCTGATCAAGGCCGTTGCGGGCGGCGGCGGCAAGGGCATGCGGCGGGTGGACCGCGCCGCGGATTTCGCCGCCGCGCTTGCCAGTGCGCAGGGCGAGGCGCAGACCGCTTTCGGCAACCCCGCCGTGCTGATTGAAAAATACGTTGAAAAGCCCCGTCATATCGAGGTGCAGGTCTTTGGCGACGGCACCCGCGCCGTGCATCTTTATGAGCGCGATTGTTCGCTGCAACGCCGCCATCAGAAGGTGATCGAGGAGGCCCCGGCCCCGGGCATGACCGCCGAAATGCGTGCCGCGATGGGGCAGGCCGCTGTCCGCGCCGCCGAGGCGATCGGGTATAGCGGCGCGGGCACGGTCGAATTCATTGTCGATGCCTCGGACGGGCTGCGCCCGGATCGGTTCTGGTTCATGGAGATGAACACCCGCCTGCAGGTCGAACACCCGGTGACCGAGGCGATCACCGGCGTCGATCTGGTCGAATGGCAATTGCGCGTCGCCTCGGGCGAGCCCTTGCCCGCCCGGCAGGAGGATCTGCAGATCACCGGCCATGCGTTTGAGGCCCGCCTTTACGCCGAGGACGTGCCCGCAGGGTTCCTGCCCGCGACCGGAACCTTGAAACATCTGCGCTTTCCGCCGGGGCTGCGCGTCGAAACCGGGGTCCGGCCCGGGGATGTGATCAGCCCCTGGTATGATCCGATGATCGCCAAGGTGATCTGCCATGGCCCGACCCGCGCCGCCGCGCTGACGGCGCTCGCCCGGGCGCTTGAGGCCACGCAGGTGGCGGGCACGGTGACGAACCTTGGCTTTCTGGCCCGGCTGGCCCGCCATCCGGGCTTTGTCGCGGGCGATGTCGACACCGGGCTGATCGCCCGCGATCTTCAGACCCTGACCGACCCGCAGCCGGTCCCGCCCGCCGCCCGGGCGCTCGCCGTGATCGCCGCCGCGGGGCTGCACGAGGTCCCCGGCACCGGCTTCACCCTTTGGGCGCCCTTGCGCCGCCCCGTGCCCTTCGAGCCGCCCGCCCATCTGCAGGTCACCGGCCCGAACCGGATCACTGTCGAGATCGACGGGGGGCAGCACGATTGCGCGCTGCACCCCGATGGCTGGTGGGTCGATGGTGCCAAGACCGGGGCGCAGATCCATGTCAGCGCGGAAGAGATCACCGTCTTCCTGCAGGGCGCGCATCGCTTTGCCCGCCCCGATCCGCTGGCCCGCGAAAGCCGCGCTTCCGCCTCTGGCCTCACGCTTGCGCCGATGCCGGGTCTGGTGAAGGCTGTCTTCGTTGCGCCCGGTGCGCAGGTGGCCGCGGGCGACCGGCTGGCCGTTCTGGAAGCGATGAAGATGGAACATACGCTTTGCGCCGCGCGGGCGGGGCTTGTGGCCGAGGTTCTGACGGGCGCGGGCGATCAGGTGGAGGCCGGGGCGGCGCTGATCCGTCTGGCCGAGGAGGAGGCGGCATGACGATTCTGCATCACATCCCGGGCTCGCGCTCGCATCGGGTGCTGTGGCTGCTCGAAGAACTGGGCGAAGAGGCCGAGATCCGCGTCTGGTCGCTGACCGATGGCAGCCTGCGCAGCCCCGAATTCCGCGCGCTCTCCCCGGCCGGGCGCATCCCGGCGCTGGAGATCGACGGCCGGGTGATTTTCGAATCCGGCGCCATCACGCAATATCTGACCGAAACCCGCGGCCGGTTGGCGCCGATGCCCGGCGACCCCGAACGGGGCGCCTTCCTCGAATGGATGCATTTCGCCGAAACGCAGGGCAACATCCTGCAATCGCTCAACATTCACCACATCTTCCTGCGCCCGGACACGGCGCGGTCGCTGCCCTTGATGCGGCTCGATACGAAGCGGCTGGAAATCACCTTGCATGCGCTGGAAGCCCGGCTGAGCGGACGGGACTGGATCCTCGGGGCCTTCTCGGCCGCGGACTGCATGTTCGGCTTCAACATGGATGCGATGTTCCGCTTCGTCGCGCGCGAAAAATTCCCCGCCATCGCCGCCTGGATCGCCCGGGCGCAGGCGCGGCCCGCCCACATCCGTGCCGTCGAACGCGGCGGGGCCACGATCTATGCCCGCGACTTTTACGAGCTGCCCGATGGCTGAGCGCGTCGAAATCGTTGAAATGGCGCCCCGCGACGGGCTGCAGAACGAGCCCCGCTTCATCGCCACCGCCGACAAGATCGCGCTGGTCGATGCGCTGTCTGATGCGGGGTTCCCCCGGATCGAGGTGGCCTCGTTCGTCAGCCCGAAATGGGTGCCGCAGATGGCCGATGGCGCCGCCGTGCTGGCGGGCATCACCCGGCACCCGGGCACGCGCTATGCGGCGCTGACGCCCAATCTGCGCGGGTTTGAGGCGGCGCTGGCGGCCGGGGTGGACGAGGTGGCGATTTTCGCCTCGGCCTCCGAGGGGTTTTCGCGCGCCAATCTGAATTGCACGATTGCCGAGAGCCTTGATCGCTTTGCCCCGCTGGTCGAGGCGGCGCAGGCGGCGCTTTTGCCGGTGCGGGGCTATGTCTCGATGGTCACCGATTGCCCGTTCGAGGGGGCGATCGCGCCCGAGAGCGTCGCGCAGGTGGTGGCCGCGCTGCGCGATCTGGGCTGCTACGAGGTGAGCCTTGGCGACACGATCGGGCAGGGGCGGCCCGAGACCGTCACAGCGATGCTGAAAGCGGTCTTGAACGAGATGCCGCCCGAGCGGCTGGCCGGGCATTTCCACGACACCGCGGGCCGGGCGCTGGAGAATGTGGAAGCGAGCCTTGCGCTGGGCCTGCGGGTTTTCGATGCCGCGGCGGGGGGCTTGGGCGGCTGTCCCTATGCGCCCGGCGCGGCGGGGAATGTGGCGACGGAAAAGCTTGCGGCGCGTCTGATGGCGCTGGGCTATGACACCGGGCTTGACCCCGTGGCGCTGGCCCGGGCGGCGGCGCTTGCGCGGGCGATGAAGGGGGAGCGCGATGTTTGAGACGATCCGGATCGAGACCGATGCCCGCGGCGTTGCGTGGCTGTGGCTTTCCCGCGCGGCCAAACACAATGCGCTCGATGCGCAGATGATTGCAGACCTCACCCGCGCCATCGGGGACTTGGGCGCCGATCCCGCGGTGCGGGTCGTCGTTCTGGCGGCCGAAGGGGCAAGCTTCTGCGCGGGTGGCGATCTGCGCTGGATGCAGGCCAATATCACCGCCACGCCCGAAGACCGCGCGGCCAGTGCCCGGACCTTGGCCGCGATGCTGGCCGCGCTGAACGACTGCCCGAAGCCGATCATCGGGCGCATTCACGGCAATGCCTTTGGCGGCGGCATCGGCATGATCTCGGTCTGCGATGTCGCAATCGCCGTGCCCGAGGCGCGGTTTGGCCTGACCGAAACGAAGCTTGGCCTGACGCCCGCCACCATTTCGCCCTATGTCATCGCCCGGATGAGCCCGGCGAAAGCCCGCGCCGTCTTCATGTCCTCGCGGCTCTTTTCGGCCACCGAAGCGGTGGGGCTGAATCTGCTGTCCCGGGTGGTTCCCGCGGCCGATCTGGACGCCGCGATCGAGGCCGAGGTCGCCCCCTATCTGGCCTGCGCGCCCGGCGCCGTGGCCGAGGCGAAGGCGCTGGTGCGGGCGCTGACGCCGGGGCTCGACTCGGAGGCGCAGGAGCGCACGATTGCCGCGCTTGTGGCGCGTTGGGAAAGCGCCGAGGCGCAGGAGGGTCTGGCGGCGTTCTTTGACCGGCGGGCGCCTCACTGGCTTGTGAACTGACAGATTCGCAATATTATTTCGCGCATTGGCCGATTCGGCCCGGTCCTTGCCCCCGCCTTGGGGCGAGACATGATGCCGCATTGCGGCAACGCCTTGTCGCAGCGGCGAAACGTCTCAAATCCGGTGTGCATCGGTATACAAAATGCGCTTGCAGCCCAGAATCCGGGCCTCGCGATGTTGACCGGAGGGGGGGAGAGGGCTATTCCTCCCCTTGCCGCCCCCGCGCACGGGAAGGTGCAACCGAGGGCAAAAGGGGTCAAAAGATGCAAGACGCGCTCACGCATGGAATGTTGCGGGAATATCTTCCCATACTCGTCCTTCTGGCCATGGCGATCGGGCTTGGACTGATCCTGATTGCCGCGGCCGCGATCATTGCTTACCGCAATCCCGACCCGGAAAAGGTCTCCGCCTATGAATGCGGCTTCAACGCCTTTGACGACGCGCGGATGAAGTTCGACGTGCGCTTCTATCTGGTGTCGATCCTGTTCATCATCTTCGACCTTGAAGTGGCGTTCCTGTTCCCCTGGGCGGTGGCCTTTGGCGACATGTCGATGACCGCCTTCTGGTCGATGATGGTGTTTCTGGGCGTGCTGACCGTCGGCTTTGCCTATGAATGGAAGAAGGGGGCGCTGGAATGGGCGTGATGACCGGGGCGAATACCGCCGCCGCCGACATGGACCTTGCCGCGGCCGCGCTGAATCGCGATCTGCAGGACAAGGGCTTCCTGCTGACCACCGCCGAAGACATCATCAACTGGGCGCGCAACGGCTCGCTGCACTGGATGACCTTCGGTCTGGCCTGCTGCGCGGTCGAGATGATGCACACCGCGATGCCGCGCTATGACGTGGAACGCTACGGCTTCGCGCCGCGCGCCTCGCCGCGCCAGTCGGACGTGATGATCGTTGCGGGCACGCTGACGAACAAGATGGCCCCGGCGCTGCGCAAGGTCTACGACCAGATGCCCGAGCCGCGCTATGTGATCTCGATGGGCAGCTGCGCCAATGGCGGCGGCTATTATCACTACAGCTATTCGGTCGTGCGCGGCTGCGACCGCATCGTGCCGGTCGATATTTATGTGCCCGGCTGTCCGCCCTCGGCAGAGGCGCTGATGTATGGTATCTTGCAACTGCAGCGCAAGATCCGCCGCACCGGGACCCTGGTGCGCTGAGGAGGATGAGCATGAGCGAAAAGCTGCAAGACCTCGCGGCGCATGTCGCGCAACAGCGTCCGGGCGACGTGATTTCGGCCGAAGTGGTGCAGGGCGAGCTGACGGTGATCGTCAAGCCCGAGGGGATCGTGGATTTCGTGCGCTTCCTGCGCGACGATGCCGCCTGCCGCTTCACCACGCTGGTCGATCTGACCGCCGTTGACTGGCCGGACCGGCCGGCGCGGTTCGAAATGGTCTGGCACTTCCTCTCGATGTGGAAAAACCAGCGCATCCGCGTCAAGGCGGCCGTGGCCGAGGATCAGATGTGCCCCTCGATCACCGAGGTCTATCCGGCGGCGAACTGGTTCGAGCGCGAAGTCTTCGACATGTTCGGCATCCTGTTCTCGGGCCATCCGGACCTGCGCCGGCTGCTGACCGACTACGGCTTCCGCGGCCATCCTTTGCGCAAGGACTTCCCGACGACCGGCTATCTCGAGCTGCGCTATGACGAGGTGCAAAAGCGCGTCGTCTATGAACCGGTGAAGCTGGCGCAGGAATACCGGCAATTCGATTTCCTCAGCCCGTGGGAGGGCGCGCAAAGCGTGCTTCCGGGCGACGAGAAGCGCAGCTGATCCGGCAACGGAACGGCTGAGGCAAGAAGCACAAGGGGAAGAGGCATGGACGGCGACATCCGGCACAACAGCTACGACGACGGCTCGGAAGACGTGCTGACCGGCGAGCAGAGCATCCGCAACTTCAACATCAACTTCGGCCCGCAACACCCTGCGGCGCACGGGGTTTTGCGGATGGTGCTGGAGCTGGACGGGGAAATCGTCGAACGCGCCGATCCCCATATCGGGCTGTTGCATCGCGGCACCGAAAAGCTGATGGAAAGCCGGACCTATCTGCAGAACACGCCCTATTTCGACCGGCTCGACTATGTGGCGCCGATGAACCAGGAACATGCCTGGTGTCTGGCGATCGAGAAGCTGACCGGGACCACCGTGCCGCGCCGGGCCTCGCTGATCCGGGTGCTGTTTTCGGAAATCGGCCGCATCCTGAACCACCTCTTGAACGTCACCACGCAGGCGATGGACGTCGGCGCGCTGACACCGCCGCTCTGGGGCTTCGAGGAACGCGAAAAGCTGATGATCTTCTACGAACGGGCCTGTGGCGCGCGTCTGCACGCGAACTACTTCCGCCCGGGCGGGGTGCATCAGGATCTGCCGCCCGATCTGATCGACGATATCGAGACCTGGGCCAAGGCTTTCCCGCAGGTGCTCGATGACATCGAGGGCTTGCTGACCGAAAACCGGATCTTCAAGCAGCGCAACGCCGATATCTGCATCATCACCGAAGCCGAGATCGAAAAATGGGGCTATTCGGGCGTCATGGTCCGCGGCTCGGGCCTGGCCTGGGATTTGCGTCGTGCGCAACCCTATGAATGCTATGACGAATTCGACTTCAAGATTGCGGTGGGCAAGAACGGCGACTGCTACGACCGCTACCTTGTCCGCATGGCCGAGATGCGCGAGTCGACGAACATCATCCTGCAGGCCTGCGCCAAGCTGCGTGCGCCCGAGGGGCAGGGCGACATTCTTGCGCGCGGCAAGCTGACGCCGCCGAAACGGGCCGAGATGAAGACCTCGATGGAGGCGCTCATCCACCACTTCAAGCTTTACACCGAGGGCTTCAAGGTCCCCGCAGGCGAGGTTTACGCCGCGGTCGAGGCGCCCAAGGGCGAATTCGGCGTCTATCTGGTCGCCGATGGCACCAACAAACCCTATCGCGCCAAGATCCGCGCGCCGGGCTATGCGCATCTGCAAAGCATTGATGCCGTCGCCAAGGGACACCAACTGGCGGATGTCTCCGCCATCATCGGCACGATGGATGTCGTGTTCGGGGAGATCGACCGCTGATGCTGCGCCGTTTGCACGCCACCCAACCCGAGAGCTTCGCCTTTACGCCCGCGAACCGCGCCTGGGCGGAAGCGCAGATCACCAAATACCCCGAGGGCCGTCAGGCCTCGGCGGTGATCCCGCTGCTGTTCCGCGCGCAGGAACAGGAAGGCTGGCTGACCAAGCCCGCGATCGAATATGTCGCCGACCTGCTCGACATGCCCTATATCCGCGTGCTGGAAGTGGCGTCGTTCTACTTCATGTTCCAGCTGCAGCCCACGGGCTCGGTCGCGCATATCCAGGTTTGCGGCACCACCAGCTGCATGATCATGGGCTCGGAAAACCTGATTTCGGTCTGCAAGCGCAAGATCGCGCGTCACCCGCATGAACTGTCGGCCGATGGCAAGTTCAGCTGGGAAGAGGTCGAATGTCTCGGCGCCTGCGCCAATGCGCCGATGGCGCAGATCGGCAAGGATTACTTCGAAGACCTGACCGAGGCGGGGCTGGAGCGGCTGCTCGACGATCTGGCGGCGGGCAAGACCCCGGTGCCGGGGTCGGAAAAGGGGCGCTTCTCCTCGGAGCCGCAGGCGGGTCTGACCAGCTGCATGGCGACGCCGGGCCCGCGCGAGGCGCACAATGGCACCGTCGCGCGGGCGGTTGCGGTGGGCGATGGTATCAAGCGCATCGACGGGACCGAGGTGCGGCTTTCCGCCCCATGGCAGGTCTCGGGGCAGATGGCGGCGATCGGTCTGATGACGGCGCGGCCGCGTTCGGCGGTGCAGCAGCAGGCGGCGGCCGAGGCGGCGAAGGCGGCGGCGGCGGCGGGCTCGGCCGGGGGGACGTCAACCCCGGCTGCGGCGGCGGCCGGTGCTGCGCCGAAAGCGGCGGAAACCGCTGAAACCGCTGGCCAGAAACCGCTTGCGCTGGCGGCGGCGCGCGAGGGCAAGGCCGATGATCTGCAAAAGATCGAGGGCATCGGACCGGTGCTCGAGGGGCATTTGCACGGGCTTGGCATCTTCCATTTCGACCAGATCGCGGCCTGGGGCGCGGCGGAAATCGCCTGGATGGACGCCAATCTGAAGGGCTTTGCGGGCCGCGTCAGCCGCGACCGCTGGGTGGCGCAGGCGCAGATCATCGTCGCGGAAGGGCTTGACCGTTTCCTCGAACGGGCGAAGACAAACAATTACTGAAGACGGAATACTGATCTGAAGACTTGAACGACAACCTACAGAGGCCGGGACGGCGTGACGTCCGCCACCCGGCATGGAAAGAGGGAAAGGAAAGGCAAAATGTCGACGAACGACACAGACTGCCAGACGAAAGCCCGCAAGCTGGGTGGTTGGCTCGGTGCCGCGATTTTCTTCGCACTTTGGCTTCTTGGTTCGGTGGGGATCTGGATGGCGGCGATTGCCGGCGTCATCTCTGCGCTGATCCTGGCGCGGCTGATCTGCTGGGCGACCTGCGGTCTGCCCGAGCCCGCCGCGCCGATGTCGGCCGAGGAAGCCGCGGCGCTGCGCCGCGCGGTTCCGGCGGAAGCGGCGCCCGCGGCCGTGGTCAAGGTCGCCGAGGCGCCCAAACCCGCGCCGAAAGCGGCCGAGCCGGTGAAAGCCGCGCCCGTCGCCGCGGCCCCGGTGGCGCCTGCTCCGGCTGCGGCCCCGGCTCCGGTGAAGGCCCCCGAGCCCGTTGCTGCGGCCCCCGTTGCTGCGGCTGCGGCCCCGGTTGCGGCGCCGAAACCGGCGGCGAAGCCCGCCCCGGCGCCCGCGCCGAAAGGCAAGTCGAAGCCCCGTCGGGGCTGATCGAAGACCCCGCCCGGCGCTTGGGGAGAGGCGCCGAGGTGGCAAAAGATGATCCCGAGCCCTGCGGGGCTCGGGATGTCCCGGGCCTCGCGTCCGGTGAGCGCCGGGCTGCGGCCTGGCCAGGGAGACCGTGTGTATCGGACAGCCGATGCCGCGCGGGCCGGGGCACCGGCCCCCGCCGAAACCGAGGGAATGGACATGCTCAACGATCACGATCGCATCTTCACCAACATCTACGGGATGCACGACCGCTCGCTGAAGGGCGCGATGGCGCGTGGTCACTGGGATGGCACGGCGGCGATCCTGGGCAACGGCCGCGACTGGATCATCGAGCAGATCAAGGCATCGGGGCTGCGCGGGCGCGGCGGCGCGGGCTTTCCGACCGGGCTCAAATGGTCCTTCATGCCGAAGCAATCCGACGGGCGGCCCTCGTTTCTGGTGATCAACGCCGATGAATCCGAGCCCGGCACCTGCAAGGACCGCGAAATCATGCGCCACGACCCGCATACGCTGGTCGAAGGCGCGCTGATCGCCGGTTTCGCCATGGGGGCGCGGGCGGCCTATATCTATATCCGCGGCGAATATGTCCGCGAAAAGGAGGCCCTGCAGGCCGCCATCGACGCATGCTACGAGGCCGGGCTGATCGGCAAGAACGCCTGCCGCTCGGATTACGACTTCGATGTCTATCTGCACCACGGTGCGGGCGCCTATATCTGCGGCGAGGAAACCGCGCTGCTGGAAAGCCTTGAGGGCAAGAAGGGGATGCCGCGGATGAAACCGCCGTTCCCGGCGGGCTCGGGGCTTTATGGCTGCCCGACGACGGTGAACAACGTCGAATCCATCGCCGTCGTGCCGACGATCCTGCGCCGTGGCGGTGCGTGGTTCGCGGGCATCGGTCGGCCGAACAACACCGGCGTCAAGCTCTTCGCGATGTCGGGCCATGTGAACACGCCCTGCGTCGTCGAAGAAGCCATGTCGATCAGCATGAAGGAGCTGATCGAGAAGCACGGCGGCGGCGTCCGCGGCGGCTGGAAGAACCTGAAGGCGGTGATCCCCGGCGGCGCCTCCTGCCCGGTCATTCCGGCGCATATGTGCGAAGACGCGATCATGGATTATGACGGCATGCGCGAAAAGCAGTCGTCCTTCGGCACCGCCTGCCTGATCGTGATGGATCAGCAGACCGACATCATCAAGGCGATCGCGCGGCTGTCGAAATTCTTCAAGCACGAAAGCTGCGGCCAGTGCACGCCCTGCCGCGAGGGGACCTCGTGGATGTGGCGGGTGATGGAACGTCTGGTCACCGGCGAGGCCGAGATCGAGGAAATCGACATGCTGTTTTCGGTGACGAAACAGGTCGAGGGCCACACGATCTGCGCCCTTGGCGATGCCGCCGCCTGGCCGATCCAGGGGCTGATCCGGCATTACCGCGAGGAGATCGAGGACCGGATCAAGGCGCGCAAGACCGGCCGCATGGGCGCGATGGCGGCGGAGTGATCTGAGATGGCCACCGGGTCGGGCAGCTTTCACAGGATCACGACGGGGGGGACGGCGACGGTTGCGGCGCTGGCCTGCGCCTGTCTGCCTGCGCTGGCCGAGGCGCCCGATTACAGCCTGCGCGCTTCGGGCTATATCCCCGATCTGTCGCGGCACCTGCGCATGTCCGAGGGGGTGCGCGGCGCGCGGGTGGATTATTTCGGTCAGGTGATGACCGGCGGGCAGCATTGCGAAAAGAACGCCAAGGGTCTGGAAGAGTGCATTTTCTGGGACGGCTTCCTGTCGGCCTTCGAAGTCGAATACGAGGGCGTCACCGAAACGTCTGAGCTGGAGCTGAAAAAGGGCGTGCTCCTGGCCATCGACGTGGTTTGCCCCTCGTCGAAGGCGCTCTCGCGCGATCCCGCCGAGGTGCGCCGACTTGCCCCCGGGGTCTATCGGCTGGATGCGGCCTGTCCGCGGGTGAACGAGAGGAAGGGTTACTGATGCGCATGCTGTTGCTTCCCTTCGTGATCGCGGGCTGTGCCGCGGCCGCGCCGATGCCCGATGGCGGCGCCCGCGCGCCGCGCATGGCCGAGGTGGCGGGCTATCAGGGCGCCTTCCTGCCCACGGGCGAGCTTTCCGTGCGCCGCAGCGCCACGCCCTTCCGCCTGGACGAAGGCGCCGAGGCGAAACGCGCCGCCAACAGCTTGTGCGGCGGCAAGGTCGTCTCGGGCGACAGGGACAATTTCCGCGACGGCGCGTGGATCTTTCCGGGGGGCTGCGCATGACCGCGACAGAGAAGGGCACGACCCCGGCGAAAAAGGCCAAGCCGAATTTCCGCTTTCAGGGCACCGATGTGGCCGCCGACATTCGGCAGAAATACAAGACCGGCGGCGATCTGGTCGATCTTTACGCCACGACCGAGGGGCGGGAGGTGCACAAGTGGCACCATTACCTGCCGATCTATGAACGCTACTTCGAGAAGTTCCGCGGCAAGCCGGTGCGGATGCTGGAAATCGGCACCTGGCGCGGCGGCTCGCTGGGGCTGTGGCGGCGCTATTTCGGCCCCGAGGCGGTGATCTTCGGCATCGACATCAACCCCGACTGCGCCCAATACGACGGCGAGGCCGGGCAGGTGCGGATCGGCTCGCAGGCCGACCCGGAGTTTCTGGCCCGCGTGATCGCGGAAATGGGCGGCGTCGACATCATTCTGGATGACGGCAGCCATGTGATGAAACATGTCCGCGCCAGCCTGCGCACGCTGTTTCCGCTGCTGTCCGAGGGCGGCCTCTACATGATCGAAGACATGCAATGCGCCTATTGGAAGAACTTCGGCGGCGGTCTGGATGCGCCCGACAACATCTTCAATTTCCTGCGCAAACTGACCGACGACATGCACCGCTGGTATCACGGCGGCAAGCAGAAGGTCGCCCCCTTCGGGCATCTGGTCTCGGGCATCCATGTGCATGATGCGATCATCGTCTTGGAAAAGGACCCGGTGCATCCGCCGGTCAATTCGATCATCGGCGGCAAGCCCGGCGCCGCCCTGCGCGAGGGCGACGCCGATGGCTGATCCCCGCAGTCCGCATCCCTACCGCCACACCGGCGGCATCTCCGGGGCGCAAGCGCCTCGCCTGAAGTTCGACATGGAGAGCCAAGCGTGAGCACCCTGCGCAAGATCATCATCGACGGTATCGAGGTCGAGGTCGATCCCAGCCTGACCCTGATCCAGGCCTGCGAACAGGCGGGCATCGAAGTGCCGCGGTTCTGCTATCACGAGCGGCTGTCCATCGCGGGCAACTGCCGGATGTGTCTGGTCGAAGTGGTCGGCGGACCGCCGAAGCCCACGGCAAGCTGCGCCATGCAGATCAAGGACTTGCGCCCCGGGCCGAATGGCGAGCCCTCGGTGATCAAGACCAATTCGCCGATGGTCCGCAAGGCCCGCGCAGGCGTGATGGAATTCCTGCTGATCAACCATCCGCTCGATTGCCCGATCTGCGATCAGGGCGGCGAGTGCGACCTGCAGGATCAGGCGATGGCCTATGGCGGCTCGGTCTCGCGCTTCCGCGAAGTCAAGCGCACCTCGGACAATCTGGAGCTTGGCCCGCTGGTCAAGACCGAGATGACGCGCTGCATTTCCTGCACCCGCTGCGTGCGCTTCACCACCGAAGTCGCGGGCATCACCCAGATGGGTCAGACCGGGCGGGGTGCCGACAGCGAAATCACCAGCTATCTGAACGGCACGCTCGACAGCAACCTGCAGGGCAATATCATCGACCTGTGCCCGGTCGGCGCGCTGACCTCGAAGCCCTATGCCTTCACCGCCCGTCCGTGGGAACTGGTGAAGACCGAGAGCATCGACGTGATGGATGCGCTGGGCTCGAACATCCGCATCGATGCCAAGGGCCGCGAAGTCAAACGCATCGTGCCGCGCAACCATGATGGCGTGAACGAGGAATGGCTGTCCGACAAGGGCCGTTTCATCTGGGACGGGTTGCGCCGCCAACGCCTTGACACGCCTTACATTCGTGAAAACGGCAAGCTGCGCAAGGCAAGCTGGCCCGAGGCGCTGGCCGCCGCCGCCGCCGCGATGAAGGGCAAGAAGGTTCTGGGTCTCGTCGGCGATCTTTGCTCGACCGAAGCCGCCTTCAGCCTGAAGACCCTGATCGAGGGGCAGGGCGGCTCGGTCGAATGCCGCACCGATGGCGCGCGTCTGCCGATTGGCAACCGCTCGGCCTATGTCGGCAACGTCGCCATCCAAGACATTGACGACGCGAAGGAAATCATCCTGATCGGCACCGATCCGCGCACCGAGGCGCCGGTTCTGAACGCCCGCATCCGCAAGGCCTGGGCCAAGGGCGCGGTCGTCAAGCTGGTCGGCCCGGCGGTCGATCTGACCTATGATTACGAGCATGTCGGCACCGACCGCGCGGCCTTGGCCGGGCTCAAGGCCGGCAAGGATGCAATCGTGATCGTCGGTCAGGGCGCGATCTCGGAAGCAGATGGCGATGCGGTCATTGCCAATGCGATGTCGCTGTCGGGCCGGATGCTGATGCTGCACACCGCGGCCTCGCGCGTCGGCGCGATGGATGTGGGGGCCGTCACGAATGGCGGTCTTCTGGTTGCGCTCGAGGGCGTGCAGGTGATCTACAACATGGGCGCCGACGAGGTGGAGATTGCTCCGGCCTCGGAAGGCGGGCCGTTTGTCATCTATCAGGGCTCGCATGGCGACCGCGGCGCGGCGCGTGCCGACATCATCCTGCCGGGCGCGGCCTATACCGAAGAACACGGGCTTTTCGTCAACACCGAGGGGCGCCCGCAGCTGGCCTTCCGCGCCACTTTCGCGCCGGGCGAGGCCAAGGAAAACTGGGCGATCCTGCGGGCGCTTTCGGCGGAACTCGGCGCCACCCAGCCCTGGGATACCTTGGGCGGGCTGCGTCAGGCGATGCTCGCCAAGCATCCCCATCTGGGCGACATCGACCATCTGGCCGACAACGGCTGGACCGCGCCCGAGCGGCGCGACATGGGCAAGGCGACCTTCCGCCTTGCGCTGGGGGATTACTACTTCACCAACCCGATTGCGCGGGCCTCGGTCGTGATGGCCGAATGCTCGGCGCAGGCCAAGGGGCGCAAATCCCCGGCCGTGGCGGCGGAGTAAGCGCATGACCCTTTCCCCGATCCTTTCCGTGGCGCTTCTGACCGGCCTTGCGGCCGGGCTGAGCGGCTGCGCGGAAGCCGGGGGCGGGGCCGTCTCGGGCGCGGCGATCACCTATGAGGGGGTCGAGACGCATCTGCTCGATGACGATCTGGTGGGATTTCAGGTGGCGCTCTCGGGCACCACCAGCAGGGCGGCGGTGACGGCTTATGCCGCCTGCGCCGCCGCACAATATGCGCAGATCCGCGGCTTCGGCTTTGCCCGGCATGTGCGCACCAACGTGACACGCTCGGGCGGCAGCCTGCAGGCGGATGCGGTTTACCTCATCTCGCCGGCGCTGCCGCGGGGCTTGCGCACGATCGATGCGGAAGTGACCGTCGCCGATTGCCACGAGCGCGGCATTCCGACGGTTTGAAACGAATGATGCAGGACGGATCCGAGGGACAACATGGCTGACTTCTGGGCAACATCACTTGGACAGACACTCATCCTGCTGGCGCAGGGTCTGGGCATCATCGCTTTCGTGATGATCGGCCTTTTGCTTCTGGTCTGGGGCGACCGCAAGATCTGGGCGGCGGTGCAGCTGCGGCGCGGCCCGAACGTGGTGGGCGCCTTTGGTCTGCTGCAATCGGTCGCCGATGCCGCGAAATATGTCTTCAAGGAAATCGTCGTCCCCGCGGGCGTCGACAAGCCGGTCTATTTCCTCGCCCCCATGCTCAGCCTTGTGCTGGCGCTTCTGGCCTGGGTGGTCGTGCCCTTCAACGAAGGCTGGGTGATGGCGGATATCAACGTCGCCGTCCTTTTCGTCTTCGCGGCCTCCTCGCTCGAGGTTTACGGCGTGATCATGGGCGGCTGGGCCTCGAACTCGAAATACCCGTTCCTCGGCTCGCTGCGCTCGGCCGCGCAGATGATTTCCTACGAAGTCTCGATGGGTCTGATCATCGTCGGGGTGATCATCTCGACCGGCTCGATGAACCTTTCCGCCATCGTCGAGGCGCAGCGCGGTTCGTTCGGGCTTCTGAACTGGTATTGGCTGCCGCATCTGCCGATGGTGGCGCTGTTCTTCATCTCGGCGCTGGCCGAGACCAACCGCCCGCCGTTTGACCTGCCGGAAGCGGAATCCGAACTGGTTGCGGGCTTCATGGTCGAATATTCCTCGACGCCCTATCTGCTCTTCATGGCGGGCGAATATATCGCCGTCTGGCTGATGTGCGCACTGACCACGGTGCTGTTCTTCGGCGGCTGGCTCTCGCCCATTCCGGGCGTTCCCGATGGCGTGCTCTGGATGGTGGCCAAGATGGCCGCGGTCTTCTTCGTCTTCGCGATGGTGAAGGCCATCGTGCCGCGCTACCGCTATGACCAGCTGATGCGGATCGGCTGGAAGGTGTTCCTGCCGCTCTCGCTCGGCTGGGTCGTGGTCGTTGCTTTCCTTGCGAAATTCGAAGTTCTGGGCGGCTTCTGGGCGCGCTGGGGGATGGGGGCATGAACGTGAAGGATCCGAACCGACCGACACTTTCCCTGACGCTCGATGGCCGCGAGGTGAAGCTCGTGCCGGTGATCGTCGAGGGCTACCGGCTGGAGGTGGAGGGCAAGAACGTCACCTCGTTCCTGTCGAAGACGCCGCCGATCATGCGCGCGGTGGGGGCCCTTGAAGGGCGCGGAGATTTTGGCGTGGGCGATCTTGAGACCGCCTCCGACACCCGGAAATGGACCGTTTCCGGCCCAGTCAAGCAAGACACCGGCAAGACCGATCCAGCGGAGAAGAACTGATGGCTTTCGATTATGTTCGCGCAGCGAAATACTTCGTCCTGTGGGACTTCATCAAAGGCTTCGCGCTGGGGATGAAATATTTCGTGGCGCCCAAGCCCACGCTGAACTACCCGCATGAAAAGGGGCCGCTCTCGCCGCGTTTCCGCGGTGAACATGCTTTGCGCCGCTACCCTTCGGGCGAGGAACGCTGCATCGCCTGCAAGCTGTGTGAAGCGATTTGCCCGGCGCAGGCGATCACCATCGACGCCGAACCGCGCGAAGATGGCTCGCGCCGCACGACGCGCTACGACATCGACATGACGAAATGCATCTACTGCGGCTATTGCCAGGAGGCCTGCCCGGTCGATGCCATCGTCGAGGGGCCGAATTTCGAATACGCCACCGAGACGCGCGAAGAGCTGTTCTACACCAAGGAAAAACTGCTGGAGAACGGCGCCCGCTGGGAAGCCGAGATTGCCCGTAACATCGAGATGGATGCACCCTACAGATGACCACGGAATTTCAGAAGCTTTTCATGGCGATGATGGAGCAGGGCACGGAAATGGCCCGGATGTTCAATCCGGCTCTGGAGAGCTTCAACCCCAAGGCCTTCGAGAAGATGTTCCCGACGATGCCGGCCGATGTGCTGGAGATGTTCTTCGGCAAGACCTTCAACCGCGACGGGCTGGATGCGCGCACCCGGCTTCTGGTGACGCTGGCGGGTCAGGTGACCTTGGGCGCGCAGGCCGAGGCGCCGATCCGGTTGACCATCCGCCACGCGCTTGAGGCGGGCGCAACCGAGCGGGAGATCGCCGAGGTGATCTTTCAGATGAGCATGTTCGGCGGCGTGCCCGCCATGACCAAGGCGCTGGAACTGGCGCGCGAGGTCTTCGACGAGAAATCGGGGGAAAACACATGACGGTGTTCGTATTCGCCTTTTACCTTTTCGCCGTCGTGGCGGTGGTTGCGGGCCTCATGGTGGTTTTGTCCAAAAACCCGGTTCATGCGGTCTTGTGGCTGATCCTGACCTTCCTGTCGGCGGCGGGGCTCTTCGTGCTGATGGGGGCGGAATTCGTCGCCATGCTGCTGATCATCGTCTATGTCGGCGCGGTGGCGGTTCTGTTCCTTTTCGTCGTGATGATGCTCGACATCGACTTTGCGGCGCTGCGGGGGCAGCTGGTGCGCTATGCGCCGGTGGGCGGGCTGATCGCGCTGGTGATGCTGGCGCAGCTCGCCACCGGGCTGATGGTCTGGAACACGGCCGATGCGGCCAATGGCCTGCGCGGGGCGCCCGCGCCCGAGGGGGTCGAAAACACTGCCGCCCTCGGCATGATCCTTTATGACAGATACCTCTACCTCTTCCAGGGCGCGGGTCTGGTGCTGCTCGTCGCGATGATCGGGGCCATTCTGCTGACGCTGCGGCACCGCACCGACATCAAGCGGCAGAACGTGCTGGCGCAGATGCACCGCGATCCGGCCAAGGCGCTGGAGATGGTCGACGTCAAACCGGGGCAGGGGCTGTGATGAGAAAGAACAAGAAAACGGGGTCGGGCCCGGAGGGGAAGCGATGACGATCGGTTTGGAACATTATCTTGCGGTGGCGGCGATCCTGTTCGTCACCGGCATCTTCGGCATCTTCGTCAACCGCAAGAACGTCATCGTCATCCTGATGTCGATCGAACTGATGCTGCTGGCCGTCAACATCAACATGGTCGCGTTTTCGACGCATCTGGGGGATCTGGTCGGACAGGTCTTCACCATGTTCGTGCTGACCGTCGCCGCCGCCGAGGCCGCGATCGGGCTGGCGATCCTGGTGGTCTTCTTCCGCAACCGCGGCACCATCGCCGTCGAAGACGTCAACGTGATGAAGGGGTAAGGCCATGACCACGATCATCCTGCTTGCGCCGCTTCTTGGCGCGCTGATCGGCGGCTTCGGCTGGCGGCTGATCACGGAAAAGGGGGCGCTTGTCGTCACCACCGGCCTGCTGTTCCTGTCCTGCATCCTGTCCTGGGTCGTCTTCCTGACGCTTCCGGCCGAGACGCAGCACATCCAGCTTCTGGACTGGATCCGCTCGGGGACGCTCGATACCTCCTGGGGGATCCGGCTGGACCGGCTGACCGCGATCATGCTGATCGTCGTCACCACGGTTTCGGCGCTGGTGCACCTCTATTCCTGGGGCTACATGGCCCATGACGACAACTGGACCCACCACGAAAGCTACAAGGCGCGGTTCTTCGCCTATCTGTCGTTCTTCACCTTTGCGATGCTGATGCTGGTGACCTCTGACAACCTGGTGCAGATGTTCTTCGGCTGGGAAGGGGTGGGGGTCGCCTCCTATCTGCTGATCGGGTTTTACTACAAGAAACCCTCGGCCAATGCCGCGGCGATCAAGGCCTTTGTCGTCAACCGCGTCGGCGACTTCGGCTTTGCGCTTGGCATCATGGGGCTGTTCTTCCTGACCGACAGCATCGACATGGATGTGATCTTTGCCGCCGCGCCGGAACTGGCCAAGACGCAACTCCACTTCCTGTCCTGGGACTTCAACGCCGCGAACCTGCTGGCCGTTCTGCTGTTCATCGGCGCGATGGGGAAATCGGCGCAGCTCTTCCTGCACACCTGGCTGCCCGATGCGATGGAGGGCCCGACGCCGGTGTCCGCGCTCATTCACGCCGCGACGATGGTGACCGCGGGCGTCTTCCTTGTCTGCCGGATGTCGCCGCTCTTTGAATATGCGCCGGAAGCCAAGATGATGGTCGTCTATGTCGGCGCCGCGACCGCGTTCTTTGCCGCGACCGTGGGTCTGGTGCAAAACGACATCAAGCGCGTGATCGCCTATTCGACCTGTTCGCAGCTGGGCTACATGTTCGTGGCCGCGGGCTCGGGCGTCTATTCGGTCGCCATGTTCCACCTGCTGACGCATGCCTTCTTCAAGGCGATGCTGTTCCTGGGCGCGGGCTCGGTGATCCATGCGATGCACCACGAACAGGACATGCGCAACTACGGCGGCCTGCGCAAAAAGATCCCCTTCACCTTCGCGATCATGATGATCGGCACGCTCGCCATCACCGGCGTCGGCATCCCGTTCTTCTCGATCGGCGGCGTGCCGGTGGGCTTTGCGGGCTATCTCTCGAAAGACGCGATCATCGAAAGCGCCTTCGCTTCGGGGAACGGTTTCGCCTTCTATGTGCTGGTGGCGGCGGCGGGGATGACCTCGTTCTATTCCTGGCGGCTGATCTTCCTCACCTTCTACGGCGAGGCGCGGGGCGATCATCACAAGCATGACCATGCCCATGAAAGCCCGCCTGTGATGCTGGCGCCGCTTGCGCTTCTGGCCGTGGGCTCGGTGCTGGCCGGGATGGTCTGGTATCACAGCTTCTTCGGCGACAAGGTGGCGAGCTTCTTCAACCTGCCCGCTGCCGCCCATGGGGCGGAGCATGGCACCGACCATGCCACGGCCGAAGCGAACCACGAAGCCGCGATGGCCGGTCACACCCCCGAGGGGCATGCGACCGAAGCCCCTGCCGCCGAAATCCATGCGACGGAAGCCCATGCGACGGAAGCCCATGCGGCCGCGGCCACCCCGGCCAAGGCCCCGCAAGGCGCGATCTTCATGGCCGAAACGAACCATGTGATCCACGATGCCCATGGCGTGCCGAACTGGGTGAAACTCTCGCCCTTCGGCGCGATGGTCACCGGCTTCTTCTTCGCCTGGCTCTACTACATCGGCGACAAGCCGCTGCCGGGCCGGACGGCGCGGGCGCTGCCGGGGCTTTACCGCTTCCTGCTCAACAAGTGGTATTTCGACGAGCTGTTTGACCTGCTCTTCGTGAACCCGGCCAAATCGCTTGGTCGCAAACTGTGGAAGGGCGGCGATGGCGCCGTCATCGACGGGGCGATCAACGGGCTCGCGCTTGGCTGGATCCCGTTCTTCACCCGCGTCGCGGGGCGGATCCAGTCGGGTTATCTCTTCCACTATGCGTTTGCGATGGTGCTGGGCATCGTTGCTCTGATGTTCTGGGTCGTGCGGACCGGGGGAATGAACTGATGCAAAACCTCCTCTCCATCATCACCTTCCTGCCGCTGGCCGCGGCGGCGGTGCTTGCCGTGGTCAGCCGCGGGTCAGGCCCGGCGGCCGATCGCAATGCGAAATGGGTGGCGCTGACCGCGACCGTCGTGACCTTCCTCGTCTCGCTGCTGCTTCTGGCGGGCTTCGATCCCGCGAACCCGGGGATGCAGTTCGTCGAGGACCGTGAGTGGATCATGGGCCTGCATTACAAGCTGGGCGTAGACGGGATCTCGATCCTCTTCGTGATGCTGACCACCTTCCTGATGCCGCTCACCATCGCCTCTGCCTGGCATGTGGAAACGCGGGTCAAGGAATACATGATCGCCTTCCTTGTCCTTGAAGCGCTGATGATCGGCGTCTTCGTGGCGCTGGATCTGGTGCTCTTCTACCTCTTCTTCGAGGCGGGGCTGATCCCGATGTTCCTGATCATCGGGATCTGGGGCGGCAAGGAGCGCATCTACGCGGCCTTCAAGTTCTTCCTTTATACCTTCCTCGGCTCGGTGCTGATGCTGGTCGCGATGGTGGCGATGTATATGATGGCGGGCACCACCGACATCGTCGCACTCATGGCCTTCGACTTCCCGCATGCGGATCTGCCGTTCCTCGGCTGGTGGAGCCTGACGGGCGGGGTGCAGACGCTGCTCTTCCTGGCCTTCTTCGCCTCTTTCGCGGTGAAGATGCCGATGTGGCCGGTGCACACCTGGTTGCCCGATGCCCACGTGCAGGCGCCCACCGCGGGCTCGGTCGTGCTGGCGGCGGTGCTGCTGAAAATGGGCGGCTACGGCTTCCTGCGTTTCTCGCTGCCGATGTTCCCGGTGGGGTCGGAAACGATGACCACCTTCGTCTTCATCCTCTCCGCGGTCGCCATCGTCTACACCTCGCTTGTGGCGCTCGCACAGGAGGACATGAAGAAGCTGATCGCCTATTCGTCGGTTGCCCACATGGGCTATGTGACGATGGGGATCTTTGCGGCGAACCAGCAGGGTGTTGACGGCGCGATCTTCCAGATGCTCAGCCACGGCTTCATCTCGGGGGCCTTGTTCCTGTGCGTCGGCGTGATCTATGACCGCATGCACACAAGGGAAATCGCCGCCTATGGCGGTCTGGTGAACCGGATGCCGGCTTACGCGCTGATCTTCATGTTCTTCACCATGGCGAACGTGGGCCTGCCGGGCACCTCTGGCTTCGTCGGTGAATTCCTGACGCTGCTTGGCATCTTCCAGGTCAATACCTGGGTGGCGCTGTTTGCCACCTCCGGCGTGATCCTCTCGGCGGCCTATGCGCTCTGGCTTTATCGCCGCGTGGTGTTCGGGGAACTCGTCAAGGAAAGCCTGAAGACGATCTCCGACATGACGACCCGCGAAAAGGCGATCTTCGCGCCGCTTGTCGCGATGACGCTGCTCTTGGGCATCTATCCCAGCCTTGTGACCGATCTGATCGGGCCTTCGGTGGCCCATCTTGTCCAGACCTACCACGCCGACCTCGGCACTCTCGCGCAAGCGACTGCGGGCAACTGAGGAGAAAGACCCATGACAAAAGCGGAATTCTCTCTCGTCCTGCCCGAAGTGTTGCTGGCCATCTATGCGATGGGGGTGCTGCTCTTCGGCGTCTGGACCGGCAAGGACAGGGTGGCGAAACCCATCCTCTGGGCCTCGGCCGTCACCATGCTGGTGCTGGCGCTGATCATCGGGCTCGGCAGCGGCACGGAAACGGCCTTTGGCGGGCTTTTCATCGCCGATGGCTTCGCGCGCTTCTCCAAGGTGGTGATCCTTGTGTCCGCCGCCGCCGTTCTGGCGATGAGCTCGGATTACATGGGCCGCCGCGGGTTGCTGCGGTTCGAATATCCGATCCTGATCGTGCTGGCCGTCGTCGGCATGATGATGATGGTCTCGGCGGGCGATCTGATGTCGCTTTACGTCGGGCTCGAGCTGCAATCGCTGGCGCTTTACGTCGTGGCCGCGCTGCGGCGCGACTCGGCGGTGTCGTCGGAAGCCGGTCTGAAATACTTCGTGCTCGGCTCGCTCTCCTCGGGGCTGCTGCTGTACGGCGCCTCGCTGGTTTACGGCTTCGCGGGCACCACCACCTTCGCGGGCATCATCACCGTGGTCGAACAGGGTCACCTGCCGATCGGTCTTCTCTTCGGTCTGGTCTTCCTGCTGGCGGGGCTTGCCTTCAAGGTCTCGGCCGTGCCCTTCCACATGTGGACCCCGGACGTTTACGAGGGCTCGCCCACCCCGGTCACCGCCTTCTTTGCCACCGCGCCGAAACTGGCCGCGATGGCGCTGATCGCGCGGGTCGTGCATGACGCCTTCGGTCAGGTGCCGGGCGAATGGGGGCAGATCCTGGCCGCGCTGGCGCTCGCCTCGATGTATCTGGGCGCCATCGCCGGGATCGGGCAACGCGACATCAAGCGGCTGATGGCCTATTCCTCGATCTCGCATATGGGCTTTGGCCTTCTGGGTCTGGCGGCGGGCACGGCGGCGGGCGTGGAATCCATGCTGCTTTACATGACGATCTATATCGTGATGAACGTCGGCACCTTCGCCTTCATCCTGTCGATGGAACGCGACGGCAAACCCGTCACCGACATCGCCGCGCTGAACATGCTGTCGAAGACCGATCCGGTGAAGGCCTTTGCGCTGCTGGTGCTGCTCTTCTCGCTGGCCGGTGTGCCGCCGATGCTGGGCTTCTTTGCCAAATTCGCCGTGATCAAGGCGGCGATCGGGGCCGGGTTCGTCTGGGTGCCGGTGGCGGCGGTGGTGGCCTCGGTCATCGGCGCCTTCTACTACCTGCGCATCGTCTATTTCATGTATTTCGGCACCAAGACCGAGCCGCTCGACGGCCGGATGCCCGCGCTGCAATTCGCCTTCCTCGTCCTTGCGGCGGTGGCGATGCTGGGCGGTGCGGTGAACATGGCGGGCGTCGAGGGCGCGGCACAGGCGGCGGCGGCCTCTCTTGTCAACTGATCCCGACTGGCCCGAGGGCGTGGCCCGCCACGTCCTTGGGCAAACCGATACGACCATGGCCGAAGCGGCCCGACTGGCCCCGCATCTTGCGGGGCCTGCTTGGGTTTTTGCGCATCGCCAGACCGCGGGCCGGGGCAGGCGCGGCCGCGACTGGCTGATGCCTGCGGGCAATTTCGCCGCGACGCTGGTGTTTCGCCCGGCCGTGACGCCGCCCACCGCGGCGCTTTACTCCTTTGTCGCGGCGCTGGCGCTGGAAGCCGCGCTGACCGAGGTCACCGGGCCCGGCCCCGTCACCGCGATCAAATGGCCCAATGACGTGCTGCTGAACGGCGGCAAGATCGCCGGGATCTTGCTGGAAAGCGTCGGCAGCGGCGGACAGATCAGCCATCTGGCCGTGGGCATCGGCGTCAATCTGGCCGAGGCCCCGCCCGCCGCCGCGCTGGAGCCGGGCGCCGTCGCCCCGGTGTCGCTCATGGGCGAAACCGGGCTGAAGATCCCGCCGCTCGACTTCCTGCCGCCGCTCGCGCGGGCTTTCGCGCATTATGCCGCAACCTTTGAACGCTACGGCTTTGCCCCCATTCGCGCGGCATGGCTTGCCCGCGCGGCCAGGATCGGGCAAAGGATCACCGCCCGCACCGGCACGGAAACCTTGACGGGCACCTTCGAGACGATCGACGACACGGGTGCGCTGATCCTTGGGACCGGCTCGGGGCGGCGGGCGATCTCGGCGGCGGATATCTTCTTTTAGGGGCGCCCCATGCTTTTGTGCATCGACTGCGGCAATACCAACACCGTGTTTTCGGTCTGGGACGGGGCGGAGTTCGCCGCCACCTGGCGCATCGCCACCGATCACCGCCGCACCGCCGACGAATATTTCGTCTGGCTGAACACGCTGATGCAGCTCAAGGGCCTGCAGGGCCGGATTTCCGAGGCGATCATCTCCTCGACCGCGCCGCGGGTGGTGTTCAACCTGCGCGTGCTCTGCAACCGCTATTTCGACTGCCGCCCCTATGTCGTCGGCAAACCGGGCTGCGAGCTGCCGGTGGCGCCGCGCGTCGATCTGGGCACCACGGTCGGGCCGGACAGGCTGGTGAACACGGTGGCGGGCTATGACCGCCATGGCGGCGATCTGATCGTGGTCGATTTCGGCACCGCCACCACCTTTGACGTCGTGGCCCCCGATGGCGCCTATATCGGCGGTGTGATCGCGCCGGGCGTCAACCTGTCGCTTGAGGCGCTGCATATGGCGGCGGCCGCGCTGCCCCATGTCGATGTCACGAAACCGCAAGGGGTGATCGGCACGAATACGGTGGCCTGCATCCAATCCGGGGTGTATTGGGGCTATATCGGCCTTGTCGAAGGCATCGTGCGGCAGATCCGGATGGAACGCGACCGTCCGATGAAGGTGATTGCCACCGGGGGTCTTGCCTCTCTCTTCGATCTGGGCTTCGATCTGTTCGACAAGGTCGAGGACGACCTGACCATGCATGGTCTGCGTCTGATCTTCGATTACAACAAGGGACTTGGGGCGTGAGCGAGCGACTGATCTACCTTCCTCTGGGCGGTGCCGGCGAAGTCGGGATGAATGCCTATGTCTATGGCTACGGACCCGAGGGGAAGGAACGGCTGATCGTCGTCGATCTGGGCGTGACCTTCCCGGACATGGACGGCTCGCCCGGGGTCGATCTGATCATGGCCGACACGGCCTGGCTGGAAGCCAATGTCAACCGCATCGATGCGATCTTCCTGACCCACGGCCATGAAGATCACATCGGCGCCATGCCGCATCTGTGGCCCAAACTGCGCGCGCCGGTCTTTGCCCGCCGCTTCACCGCCGCGCTGGTCGCGATGAAGATGGAAGAGGCCGGGCTCACCTCGGACATGATCCGCGTGGTCGAGCCGCGCCCGAAGGCGGTCGATGTCGGCCCGTTCCGGGTGCAATTCGTCCCCGTCAGCCATTCGATCCCGGAAAGCTCGGCGCTGATCATCGACACGCCCGCGGGGCGCGTGGTGCATACGGGCGATTTCAAGCTTGACGGCAATCCGGTGGTGGGCGAGCCCTTTGACCCGCTCGAATGGCATGAAATCGCGAACGAGGGCGCGGGCATCAAGGTGCTGTGCTGCGATTCGACGAACGTCTTCACCCACAACCCGGGCCGGTCTGAATCGACGCTGGTGGCGCCGCTTCGTGATTTCATCGCGTCGCAAAAGGGGATGGTGGTCGCCACGACCTTCGCCTCGAACGTCGCGCGTCTGAAGACGCTCGCCGAGGCCGGCCGGGCCGCCGGGCGCTCGGTCTGTCTTCTGGGCCGGGCCATGCGCAAGATGGTGCAGGTCGCCGAAGAGGCCAATGTTCTCAAGGGCTTTCCGGGCACGATCCAGCCCGAGGATGCGGTGGATGTGCCGCGCCAGAACCTGATGCTGATCGTCACCGGCTCGCAGGGCGAACGGCGCGCGGCCACGGCGCAGCTCAGCCGCGGCAAATATCTGGGGCTCTCGATGAAGGAAGGGGACACGTTCCTGTTTTCCTCCAAGGTGATCCCGGGCAATGAACGCGGCGTGATCAAGATCATGAATGCTTTCAGCGAAATGGGCGTCGATGTGGTCGATGACCGGGGCGGGCTTTATCACGTCTCGGGGCATGCGAACCGCCCCGATCTGGATGCGGTGCATGATCTGTTGCGGCCGCAGATCCTCATTCCGATGCATGGCGAACATCGCCACCTGCGCGAACATGCCAAGATCGCGCTGTCGAAGGGCATCGCGACCGAGGTGGCGACGAATGGCACGATGCTGGACCTGACCGGCCCCGCGCCGAAAGTGGTCGAATATATCGAGACCGGGCGGCTCTATCTGGATGGCACGGTGCTGATCGGCGCGCTCGATGGCGTCGTGCGCGAACGCATCCGCATGGCGCTGAACGGCCATGTGCTGATCACCGTGATCCTGGACGAGGACGACGCCCCCCTTGGCGATGCCTGGGTGGAGCTGATGGGCCTGCCCGAGCGCGGCAAATCGGGCGGCGATCTGATGAAGATCATCGAGGATGAGCTCTCGGCCTTCCTGGAAAGCGCGCCGGACAAGGTGGTGCGCGACGATGACAAGCTGGATGAAGCGCTGCGCCGCATCGCCCGGCAGGTCTCGATGGAGGAGATCGGCAAGAAACCCGAGGTGACGGTGGTGGTCTCGCGGCTGATGGCCGACTGAGCCGCTTTCGATCGCGGGCAGGGGGCCTCGGCGCTGCCGGGGCCTTTCGTTTTCGCGCCTTCGCTGTTGCAGCAATGCCCGTATGCGCCGGTATGCCGCAAAGCTGCGTGAATTCCCCCCCTTCCGTTCTTGCGCCGTCCCCGTGCAGGATTATCTCGACGCCAGAGCATGACAAGACAACAGCCAAAGGCTTTCCCATGACGCCCATCGACGACCATCCCTTGCGCTATGCGCTGGTGAACGAGCTGCACGCCCGTCCCTTCCCCTCGGTCGGGGCGCCCGCGCATGTCGTCTATCTTGCGATCAAGGAACCCTTCGACGCGGCCAACCGCGACCGCGCCAGGGATCACGCGCATCTGTGCGACCTGCTGACCCGGTATGGCGCGGCGCTTCCGCCCGGCGATGTCACCCATTATTCTGGCGAGATCGGGCGGCATACGCTGAAATGGGACAGCCACACCGAATTCACCACCTTTCTGGCCTATGCGCCGGGGGTGTCGGCGCGGCCCTTCGATCCGGCCGAGGCCGAGGTCTTTCCGACCGACTGGATTCAGGGCGCCCCGGGGCGGCGTCTGGCGGCGGTCTCGATCCGGGTCGAGGACCTGCCCGAGGATGCCGAGGCGATCCTGCCCCTGATCGACAGCTGGTTCGTGCCCGAAAGCCTCGTCTGCACCTGGGTGCTGGAGGAAACCGCGGTGATCGCCACCGATTTCCGCATCGACCCGGCCGGGCAGATGCGCTTTGCGGTCTTTGCCAAGCCCGGCACCGGGCAGGGGCGCATTGGCCGGATCGTGCAGCGGATCTGCGAGATGGAGACCTATCGCGCGATGTCGATGCTGGGTCTGGGCCGGGCGCGGGAACTGACGCAGGCGCTGAACCGGCTCGACCCGGAACTGACCAATCTCGTGGCGCTGATGAACGACGACGCCCATCCGGCCGAGGATACGCTGCATCGGCTGCTCGAAGTCTCGACCGAGCTTGAAAGCCTTGCGGTGACGAACACCTTCCGGTTTTCCGCCACGGCGGCCTATGAGGCGATCGTGAACGAGCGGGTGGAGGTGCTTCGGGAAACCCGCTTCCACGGGCGGCAGAAGTTTTCCGAATTCATGAACCGCCGCTATGATCCGGCGATGCGGACGGTGAAATCGGCCGAGGTGCGGCTGAATGCGATGGTCGAACGCGCGGCGCGGGCGGGCGAATTGCTGCGCACCCGGGTCGATGTGGCGCGGCAGGCGCAGAACCAGAAGCTTCTGGAAAGCATGGACCGGCGCTCGGATCTGCAGTTGCGGTTGCAACGCACGGTCGAGGGGCTCTCGGTGGTGGCGATCAGCTATTACGCGGTCAGCCTTGCGGCCTATGCGGTCTATCCGATCGCCAAGGAAATCGGCATCAGCAAGGAAATGGCGGTGGCCGGGCTGACGCCCTTGGTCGTCGCGGTGGTCTGGCTGGCGCTGCGCCGGATCAGGAACGGCGTCGGGCATTGAAAAAGGGGGCCCGCAAGGCCCCCTGATCCTGTTCCGGAGCGCCTGTTCAGACGCCGCGGGCCAGCGCGGCCACGCCGGTGCGGGCCACATCGACCAGCCCCAAGGGCCGCATCAGCTCGGCAAAGGCGTCGATCTTTTCCGAGGTGCCGGTGATCTCGAAGATGAAGCTTTCGAGCGTGCTGTCCACCACCGAGGCGCGGAAGATATCGGCCAAACGCAAAGATTCCACCCGCTTCTCGCCCGTCGCCGTGACCTTGAACAGCGCCAGTTCGCGTTCCACCGCCTTCGCCTCGGTGGTCAGGTCGTGAACCTCGTGCACCGGCACGATCCGGCCCAGCTGCGCGCGGATCTGCTCGATCACCGCTTCGGTGCCGCGGGTCACGATGGTGATGCGGCTCCGGTGCCCCTTGTGGTCGATTTCCGCCACGGTGAGGCTGTCGATGTTGTAACCGCGCCCGGAAAAAAGCCCGATCACCCGGGCCAGAACCCCGGGTTCGTTCTCGACGATCACCGCAAGCGTGTGGCTGCGTTCGACATCCGAATGAAAGTCGCGCAGGTCATAGGCGGAGTGGCTCGTGGAGCCTTTCTTGATGTTCAGAGCGGCCATTGCCCTCTCCCTTCCGAATGTCTTTCATCTTGCCGGAAATATCCCGGGGGGGGTCCGGGGGGCAGCGCCCCCCGGCGCTCTCTCACACCAGCGCCGCGCCGCCCGCAAAGGCCGCCGCATCGGCCGACAGCAACATTTCATTATGCGGCTTGCCGGACGGG
Source organism: Rhodobacter capsulatus (assembly GCF_052363185.1). Taxonomy (GTDB): domain Bacteria; phylum Pseudomonadota; class Alphaproteobacteria; order Rhodobacterales; family Rhodobacteraceae; genus Rhodobacter; species Rhodobacter capsulatus_E. The sequence continues at coordinate 1,489,289 of NZ_CP198955.1, forward strand.
ATCATCGGGAAGCAGTTCTCATGCTTCTCGACCAGACAATCGAAGAGCACCGGCCCGTCGTGATTGATCATTTCCATGATCGCATCGTCCAGTTCCTTCGGATCGCGGCACAGGATGCCCTTCCAGCCGAAGCTTTCCGCCAGTTTCACGAAATCGGGCAGGCTTTCCGACCAGCTTTGCGAATAGCGCCCCCCATGCAGCAGGTCCTGCCATTGCCGCACCATGCCCAGCCGCTCGTTGTTCAGGATGAACTGCTTCACCGGCGCGCGGAACTGCGTTGCCGTGCCCATTTCCTGCATGTTCATCAGCCACGACGCTTCGCCCGCGATGTTGATCACCAGCGCGTCGGGATGCGCGATCTGCACCCCGATCGAGGCCGGGAAACCATAGCCCATCGTGCCCAAACCGCCCGAGGTCATCCAGCGATTGGGCGCCTCGAAGCCCAGATATTGCGCCGCCCACATCTGATGCTGGCCGACTTCGGTGGTGATGTAGCGATTGCGCCCCTTGGTCAGGGCTTCGAGCCGCTCCAGCGCATATTGCGGTTTGATGATGCTGTCCGAGCCGGTGTAGGCAAGGCAGCGCACCTTGCGCCACTCCTCGATCTTGCCCCACCATTTGGCCAGACCGTCCTTGTTCACCTTGCGCCCGCGCGCCTTCCAGACCTTGAGCAGGTCTTCCAGCACATGGCCGATATCGCCCACGATCGGCAGATCGACCGTCACGATCTTGTTGATGGAGGATGCGTCGATATCCACATGCGCCTTGGTCGACTGCGGGCTGAAATCGGCGACGCGCCCGGTGATGCGGTCATCGAACCGCGCGCCAAGGTTGATCATCAGATCACAACCATGCATCGCCAGATTGGCCTCGTAAAGCCCGTGCATGCCCAGCATGCCCAGCCAAGACTTTCCGCTTGCCGGATAGGCGCCCAGCCCCATCAGCGTCGAGGTGATCGGGAAGCCCGTCGCATCGACCAGCTCGCGCAGCAGTTGCGACGCCCCGGGGCCCGAGTTGATCACCCCGCCGCCGGTGTAGAAGATCGGCCGTTCCGCCTTTTCCATCAGCTCGACCAGCTTGGTGATCGCCTCTATATCGCCCTTGACCTTGGGCTGATAGTGATCGACGCGGGCAAGCTTCGGCCCCGTGTATTGGCCGGTGGCGAATTGCACGTCCTTCGGCAGGTCGATCAGCACCGGCCCGGGCCGCCCCGAGGTGGCGACATGGAAGGCCTGATGGATCGTTTCCGAGAGTTTCGCCGGGTCCTTCACCAGCCAGTTGTGCTTGGTGCAGGGCCGGGTGATGCCGATCGTGTCGGCCTCCTGAAAGCCGTCGGTGCCGATCATGAAGGTGGGCACCTGACCCGAGAACACCACCAGCGGAATGGAGTCCATCAGCGCATCGGTGAGGCCGGTCACCGCATTCGTCGCCCCGGGGCCCGAGGTCACCAGCACCACGCCCGGCTTGCCGGTCGAGCGGGCATAGCCTTCGGCCATGTGCACCGCGGCCTGTTCATGGCGCACCAGAATGTGGCGGATGTCGTTTTGCTGAAAGATCGCGTCATAGATCGGAAGGACGGCACCGCCCGGGTATCCGAAGATCGTGTCGACCCCCTGATCCTTCAGCGCCTGCACCACCATTTCCGCGCCGGTCATCTGCCGCGACATCTTTTCCGTCCTTTCCGGGGGTCTCGAACCCCGCCCGTTTCTCAACAAAAGGCCCCCGCTGGTCTGGCGAGGGCGCATGGGAACCATCATGGTCGACCGTCACCGGCCCATGCGTCCATCCTTCCCTACGACAAGAAGCGAGAGCATCGCTGATCCTTTCCTGCTGTCGCGGCGGACATTAGGGGGGGATCGGAACAGCGTCAACGGCAAATCCGTGAATATAATGTCGCGGTCCGGCCAAAAAGCGTTCCGAAAGTTGCGCAAACCGGCAAGTCGCGCGACATTTCCGAAAATTTGCCCCCGGTTCGGGCCGCGCAAGGGCGTATTTGGGCCAAGAAGAAACCCCGTGCCGAGTCGGGGCGGGGCGGTTTCGCGCGCCGGTTGCAAAGGCCGAAGGCGGCGCGTTTTCGCTTTTCTTCATTTGGTCAAATCTCTATCCTTTCCCCCATTCGGACCATCGCCTCGCCGAACTTCCGTGGGATTGGTAAGATAATCGGACCGGAATGGGCCGTTTTTCTTGATTTCCGCCCCGCAACCCGGCAAGGAAGGCCGCAGCCCCCCGCGGGGCCAAGGGAAATAAGGGAAGGGGAGGAGACGATGGGCGCTTTGCTTGCCCTCGCACGGGTCATCGACCGCATCAACGAATTCATCGGCAAGTCGGTGTCCTGGCTCATTCTGGTGGCGGTTCTGGTCTCGGCGACCAATGCGGCCATCCGCAAGATCTTCGACGTCTCGTCGAACGCCTGGCTCGAGGCGCAATGGTATCTGTTCGGCGCCGCCTTCCTGCTGGCCGCGGCCTATACGCTGAAACAGAACGAACATATCCGCATCGACATCGTCTATGGCGCCTTCTCGCGCCGGGTGCAGCACTGGATCGACCTGTTCGGCCATGTCTTCTTCCTGATGCCCTTCATCGTGCTGATGATCTGGCTGATGTATCCGTGGCTGATGATGTCGATCCGCTCGGGCGAGGTGTCGACCAATTCGGGCGGGCTGATCATCTGGCCGGCGAAATCGCTGCTGATGATCGGCTTTGGTCTTCTGTTCCTGCAGGGGCTTTCCGAAATCATCAAGAAGATCGGGGTGATGATGGGGCTGATCCCCGATCCGCACACCTTTGCCGGCCACCATGGCACGGCCGAAGCCTTCGTTGAAAAGGACGGCATGTGATGCTGATGGAACTCATCGCGCAGAACATGGCGCCGATCATGTTCGTTTCGCTGATCGTCTTTCTGCTGCTGGGCTATCCGGTGGCCTTCGCGCTGGCGGCGAACGGGCTTGTCTTTTTCATCATCGGGGTCGAGCTGGCGCCGCTTTCGGGGGGCTCGATCAACCTGGACTGGCCGCTTCTGAATGCGATGCCGGAACGGTTCTGGGGGGTCTTGTCGAACGAGACATTGCTGGCGATTCCCTTCTTCACCTTCATGGGGATCTTGCTCGAGAAATCCGGCATGGCCGAGGATCTGCTCGACACGATCGGCCAGCTCTTCGGCCCCGTGCGCGGCGGGCTTGCCTATGCGGTGATCCTGGTCGGCGCGCTGCTGGCCGCCACCACCGGCGTCGTTGCCGCCTCGGTGATCGCGATGGGGCTGATCTCGCTGCCGATCATGCTGCGCTATGGCTATGACCGGCGCATCGCTTCGGGTGTCATCGCCGCTTCGGGGACGCTGGCGCAGATCATTCCGCCCTCGCTTGTGCTGATCGTTCTGGCCGACCAGTTGGGCCGGTCGGTCGGCGACATGTACAAGGGCGCGCTGATCCCCGGCATGGTGCTGACCGGGCTTTACATGGCCTATGTGCTGGTGATGTCGATCATCCGCCCGAATTCCATGCCCGCGCTGCCCAAGGAGGCGCGCACGCTGGGGCAGGGGGTGACCTCGTTCCTTGTCGCCATGGGCATCGGCATTGCCGTCTTCGTGGCGTCGAAATACTGGCTGGCGGGCACGGGCGCGGCGAAGAATGCGGGCATCCTTGCGGCCTCGATCGCGGTGGTCTTCGTCTATGCGATGGCGCTGATCGACAAGGCGACGGGGCTGAACCGGATGAGCCATCTGGCGCAGCAGGTCATCATCGTGCTGATCCCGCCGCTCGCGCTGATCTTCCTGGTGCTGGGCACGATCTTCCTTGGCATCGCCACGCCGACCGAGGGCGGCGCGATGGGGGCCGTGGGGGCGCTGATCCTGTCGGCGGTGAAGAAGCGGCTGAGCGTCACGGTCGTGCGCGAGGCGCTGGCGGCCACGACGCGGCTTTCGGCCTTTGTCATGTTCATCCTTTTGGGCGCGCGGGTCTTCTCGCTCACCTTCTACGGGGTGAACGGCCATATCTGGGTCGAGCATCTGCTGGTGTCGCTGCCGGGCGGCGAGACCGGGTTCCTGATCTTCGTCTCGCTTCTGGTGTTCTTCCTGGCCTTCTTCCTCGATTTCTTCGAGCTGGCCTTCATCATCGTGCCGCTTCTTGTGGCACCGGCCGAGGCGCTGGGGATCGACCTGATCTGGTTCGGGGTGATCCTGGGGGTGAACATGCAGACCTCGTTCATGCACCCGCCTTTCGGCTTTGCGCTGTTCTTCCTGCGCTCGGTGGCGCCGAAGGTGCCCTTCCTCGACAAGGTGACGGGCAAGCTGACCGATCCGGTGAAGACCTCGCAGATCTATTGGGGGGCGGTGCCCTTTGTCTGCATCCAGATCGTGATGATCGCGGTGGTGATCGCCTTCCCGCAGCTGGTGATGCATTACAAGGGCAAGCCGGTCGATGTGTCCAATGTCACCATCTCGATCCCGGGCGGGATCGGCGGTGGTCTGGGTGGCGGCCTGGGCGGTGGTCTGGGCGTTCCGGGCGGCATGGGCCTGCCGCCGATCGGGGGGCTGCCTGCCCCCGGGGCCGCGCTGCCCGCGCCGGGAGGGCTGGGCGGTCCGCCGCCGGGTCTGGGCGCGCCTGCGGGCCAGCCGGTTACGCCGCCTGCCGGGGGCGCAAGCCTTGGCATTCCCGCGCCGCTGGGTCTGGGCGGGGCGCCGATCACCGGCAACTGAGCCGGATGACAGAACAAGACGGCGGTCCCCCGGGGCCGCCGTTTTCCTTTGCGCCGACCCCGCCGCGGCGCGGAAAATGCCGTAACGTCAATTCTGCGCTGCGGCTTTTTGCCCATGCGACCGCTTGACACGAAGCCCCGGCAAAGTCGCAATGCGCGCGAGGAGTGACAAGACCCGCGCGCGGCCCGCAAGGGGACCGCCGCCGGGTCCGTATCGAGGGAGGAACCGATGCAGAATTCGATGATGCACCTGCCGCTGGTGATCGGCTCGCTGGCCGATCATGTGGAGCGGTTTCACGGCGCGACCGAGGTGGTCTCGGTCGAGACCACGGGCGAGGTGAGCCATACCAGCTGGGGCGCGGTGATCGGCAATGCCCGCCGTCTGGCCTCGGCGCTGGAGATGCACGGGGTGATGCCGGGCGACCGCTGCGGCACCATCGCCTGGAACACGCGGCGGCATCTGGAGATTTATTTCGGCGTCTCGGGCGGCGGCATGGTCTGCCACACGCTGAACCCGCGCCTTGCGGCCGAGCAGCTGGTCTATATCGTCAACGACGCCCGCGACCGGGTGCTGTTCATCGACCGCGGCTTTGTGCCCACCATTGCCGGTCTGATCGACCAGATGCCGACGGTGAAGATGGTGGTGATGATGGGCGCGCGCGACGAGGCATTGGCCGCGCAACTGGACGGGCTGCAGTTCTATGACGAGCTGATCGCGACGGGCGATGCCGGGCACAAATGGCCGCAGATCGCGGAAACCGAGCCTTCGTCGCTGTGCTACACCTCCGGCACGACCGGGCACCCGAAGGGCGTGCTTTACACCCACCGCTCGACGCTGCTGCACACTTTGGCGGGCAATTCGCCCGACGGGCTGGCGCTCTCGGCGCGTGACACGGTGATGCCCGCGGTGCCGATGTTCCATGTCAACGCCTGGGGCATTCCCTATATCGCCGCCGCGGTGGGGGCGAAGCTGGTGCTGCCGGGTCCGAAGCTCGATGGCGAAAGCCTGGCGCGGCTGATCGCGGCCGAGAAGGTGAGCCTTGCGCTGGGCGTGCCGACGGTCTGGCTGGGGCTCTTGCAGGGGCTGGAGGCGACCGGGGCCGATGTGTCTTGCCTGAAGCGCGCGATGGTGGGGGGCACGGCGCTGCCGCCCTCGATGATTGCGGAATTCCGCGACAAGCATGGCGTCGATCTGGTGCATCTGTGGGGGATGACGGAAACGAGCCCCTTGGGCACGGTGAACCAGCTCTTGCAAAAGCACCTCGATCTGCCGCCCGAGGCGCAGGCCGAACGCCGTCTGGCGCAGGGGCGTCCGCCCTATGGCGTGCAGCTGCGTCTGGTCGACAGTGCGGGCCATGTGCTGCCGCATGACGGCGTGACGCAGGGCGAATTGCAGATCCGCGGCCACTGGATCGTCGACACCTATTACAACAAGGACCGCTCGGCGCTGACCTTCGACGGCTGGTTCGACACCGGCGACATCGCGACGATCGACGCCGACGGCTACATGGTGATCCGGGATCGGTCGAAGGACATCATCAAATCGGGCGGCGAGTGGATTTCCACGGTCGAGCTGGAAAACATCGCCATCGCGCATCCCGCGGTGGCCAATGCCGCGGCGATTGCGGCGCGCCATCCGAAATGGGACGAACGCCCGGTGGTGATCGTGCAGCGCCATCTGCGGATGGAAGTGACGGAAGACGAGATCCTCGCCTGCTACAAGGGCAAGGTGCCGAACTGGCAGATCCCGGACCGGGTGCTCTTCATCGACAACCTGCCCTTGGGCGCCACCGGCAAGGTGGTCAAGGCGCGGCTGCGCGAGCTTTACGGCGAGGTGCTGATGCCCGAGACGGCGGAAGCCGAGCCGGTCTGAGCGATCGGGGCGGGTCTGCGCACCCGCCCCCCTTGCCCGGGACGCGCGGGGATTGTATGACCCGGCCAACCCCGCGAAAGGACAGTGCCATGCGCGCCGAAATGCTCAATATCGTGGAAGCGGTCCGCAAGACGCTGCGCCTGCTTGGCCAGCGCATGGACCTTGAAACCGCGCCGCACCGGCTGGAAGAATTCAACGCCATGATCGAGCATGGCGATCTGTGGTCCGACCCGGCCCGCGCGCAAAAGCTGATGCGCGAGCGGCAGATGCTGATGGACAAGCTGGAAACCTATCGCCGCATCGACCGCGATCTGACCGACAATATCGAGCTGATCGAGCTGGGCGAGATGGAGGACGATCCGGAAATCGTTGCCGAGGCCGAAAAATCGCTCCGCGCGCTGAAGGAACTGGCCGCGGCCAAGGAGTTGGAAGCGCTTCTGGATGGCGAGGCCGATGGCAACGACACCTTCCTTGAGATCAACGCGGGCGCGGGCGGCACGGAAAGCTGCGACTGGGCCTCGATGCTGGCGCGGATGTATACCCGCTGGGCGGAAAAGAAGGGCTACACGGTCGAGTTGCAATCGGAAACCGCGGGCGACGAGGCGGGGATCCGTTCGGTCGCCTACAAGATCTCCGGGCAGAACGCCTATGGCTGGCTGAAATCGGAATCGGGCGTGCATCGCCTCGTGCGGATCTCGCCCTATGACTCTGCGGCGCGGCGGCATACCTCCTTCAGCTCGGTCTGGGTCTATCCGGTCGTTGACGACAATATCGAGATCGACATTCCGGCGTCGGACATCCGCATCGACACCTATCGCTCCTCGGGCGCGGGCGGGCAGCACGTCAACACCACCGACTCGGCGGTGCGGATCACACACTTGCCGACGAATATCGTGGTGACAAGCTCGATGAAATCGCAGCACCAGAACCGCGAAGCGGCGATGAACGCGCTCAGGGCGCGGCTTTACCAGATGGAGCTCGACAAGCGCAACGCCGCGATCAACGCCCAGCACGAGGCCAAGGGCGAGGCGGGCTGGGGCAACCAGATCCGGTCTTACGTGCTGCAGCCCTATCAGATGGTGAAAGACCTGCGCACCGGGCATGAAACCTCGGACACGCAGGGGGTTCTGGACGGCGATCTGGATGCGTTCATGGCGGCGACGCTGGCGATGGATGTGGCGGGCAAGTCGCGCGCCGACGCGAATTCGGACGATTGAGCCGGTGGCGGCACGGGTCTACATCACCGGCGCCGCCGGGTCCGGCACCTCTACCCTTGGCCGCGCGCTGGCGGCCGAACTCGATCTGCCCTTTCTGGACACCGACGATTTCTACTGGGCGCCGACGGCGCAGCCCTTCACGCAAAAGCGCCCGGTGGCCGAGCGGCTGGCGCTGATTTCGGCGGCGCAACTGGGGCAGGGGCGTGATGGCGGCTGGGTGCTGGCGGGGTCTTGCGACGGCTGGGGCGATCCGGCGATTGCCGGGGCCGGGCTGATCGTCTTTCTGACCGCCCCGGCGCCGGTGCGGCTGGCCCGCATCCGCCGCCGCGAGGCCGAGAAATTCGGCGCCCGCATCCGCCCGGGCGGCGACATGGATCATGCCCATGCGCAATTCCTGAAATGGGCGGCCAGCTATGACGATCCCTATTTCTCGGGCCGGTCGCTGACGCGGCACCGCAGCTGGCTGTCGGGCCGCCCCGAGCCGGTGCTGGAACTGTCGGGCTCGATGCCGCTGGACGATCTGCTGGCCAAGACCCTGGCCCGTCTCGAAGCGCTCTGATCCTGCCCTTTCACCTTGGTTCAAATATCCCGGGGTCCGGGGCGGAGCCCCGGCCTTGTTCATCAAGGGATCGCAACGCCAAAGGAAAAGGGCGGCTTGCGCCGCCCTTTCGTCCCGTTCCCGGGAAAGACTTACTTGCCCGTATAGGGCATGTCCGGCGTGGGGGCCATCAGCTTGGGCGCATTCGCGCCTTGCAGCGGGTCATCCTGCCGCTGCACCGAGCCCTCGAAATGCGCGCCCGATTCAATCGCGATCGTCTTGTGGATGATGTCGCCTTCGACCCGCGCGGTCGAGGTCAGGCGCACTTTCAGCCCGCGCACCCGGCCGACGACGCGGCCATGCACGACGACGTCATCGGCGACGATCTCGCCCTTGATCGTGGCGCTTTCGCCCACGGTCAGCAGATGCGCGCGGATATCGCCTTCGACGATGCCTTCCACCTGAACGTCGCCCGTGGTCTTGATGTTGCCGGTCACCGTCAGATCGGCCGAGAGCACCGAGGCGGCCGCCTTGGCCCGCGGCGCGGTCGGCACGAAATCCCCCAGGCTGCGGGGCGGGGCGGTCGTCGCCTCGGGCTTCTTGTCGGGTTCGGAGGCCGCTTTCGGGCCGGGTTCGTGGATCTTGCTTTTAGAAAACATCCTGAGCCGCCTTGATGAAGGTCATCGGGTTGATGGGGGCGCCACCGACCCGGATTTCATAGTGCAGATGCGGTCCCGTGGACCGTCCGGTATTGCCTGTATCACCAATTAGATCCCCGCGCGACACCTTTTGCCCGACCTTCACGCGGATTTTGGACAGATGGCCATAGACGGTCGAGACGCCGAACTTGTGGCGCAGCTTGATCACCTGGCCATAGCCGTTTTCCCAGCCCGCATCGGTCACCACGCCATCGGCGGGGGCGTGCACATCCATCCCCACCGGCCCGGCAAGGTCGATGCCCGCATGCAGCCGCCCCCAGCGCCAGCCAAAGGGCGAGGTGAAGCGGTAGCCGCCCCGCAGCGGAATGGCGAAGGGCAGCTGATCGACGGCGATGCGATACATGTTCATCTCGTCAAGCTGCTGCAGGATGCCCTTGGCGCGGGCGATGTCGGCGCCGTCGTCGATGACGCCCTTGGTCGAGATCGCCGCCGACAGAAGCGGCCCGCCGGTGCCGGAATAGCCGCGGCGGATTTCGCGCAGGATCGCATCCGGGTCCATGCCCGATTTGCGGAACATCCGGTCGAGCGGCTCCATCGAGATCGTCACCGCGCCTTCCAGCGTGTCGAAGATTTCGGCGTTGCGTTCCTCGATCAGGCGGCGTTCCTGCAGCGCCTGATCGGCCTCGGCGCGGGCGCTGTCGGCCGCGCGGGCGGCACGGTCGCGCTGATGCGCGGTCTGATCGAGCGCCGCGGCCAGAAGATCGACGGTGCCGTCCATCTCGCCCACGCGCTGGCGCAGCGCCGCCGCGCCGCCCGCGCCGCGGCTTTGGTCCAGCTCCGCCCGGGCGGTGTCGCGTTCGGCCATGGTGCGCTTCAGCGTGGTCTGAATCACGTTGATGCCGGTTTCCAGCTCGCGGCGGCGTTCTTCGGATTGCAGCAGCTGCGACTGCATCCGCGACACCTGATCCAGCGCCAGTTGAAAGCGTTTTTGCGCCGCCAGCGCCTCGGCCGCACGGGCATCGCGTTCTTGCGAGAGACTGTCCAGACGCGCTTCGAACTGCGCCCGGGCAATCGCCGATTGCTCGCGCGCGCCGCCCGAGGAAATCTGGTCGATGAACAGAAGCGAGGTGGCGATCACCGACCACAGGAACAGCACCGACACCGCCGCAAGCGTCATCGCCTGGGTCAGCGGCTTCATCCGCACGAAGCGCGTGGCATCTTCGGATTTCAGAAACAGCCGTTGTTCGGGCAGCCATCGGTCGAGCACCGCATTGGTGCGGTCGAGTATCCGTCTGGGCAAGGCGGTTTTCCTGTCTTGCGGGCAGGGCCCGGTCTTTACGCCCCGGGGCGGGCCGGGTCCTTGCCGGACTTAGCAAGCGTCCTGCCCGCGGCGCAACCGATTTCCCCCCGGCCCGCCGCAGGCCCGGCGCCGGGGGGCGGTTTTGGGCGAAAACCTGCCGAAACTCGCCCATCGGGTCAGTTGTGGCGGGTTGGCTCTGGCTCAGCCCAGTGCCTGCACCGCGGCCAGCACCGCCTCGGCATGGCCCTTGACCGAGACCTTGGGCCAGACCTGCGCCACGGTGCCCGTCGCGTCGATCAGGAAGGTGGCGCGCTGGATCCCCATCGAGGTGCGGCCATACATGTTCTTTTCGACCCAGGTGCCATAGGCGTCGCAGACCGTGCCCGCCTCGTCCGAGACCAGCGCGATGCCAAGCGCATGTTTGGCGCAGAATTTCGCATGCGATTTCGCGCTGTCCTTGGAAATGCCCACCACGATCGCGCCCGCAGCGTCGAAATCGGGGCCGAGCCGGGTGAAATCCAGCGCCTCGGTGGTGCAGCCGGGGGTGTCGTCCTTGGGGTAGAAATACAGCACCACCTTGCGCGGTGCGAGGGCAGACAGCGTCAGTTCCGCCGTCTCGTCGCCCGTGCGGGTGACGGGAAGGGTGAAATCGGGCGCCTTTTCGCCGATAGCGATCATTTGCGTTCCTCCTTGTCGGATGCGTAAACTAGAGTAGGGCAGAAGAACGCGCGGTCAAAGGGGCGCGGGAGCAGAAGCAGGATGAACGATCTGAACGGGGGCGAAGGCCTCGGCGACGGAACCCGCGGGCGGGTGGCGGCTTCGATGCCGCTGCCGGCTTTGCCGCGCCGTCGGATCGGGATCTGGCTGGTGCTGGCGCTGCCGGTCTTCGTGCTGGCGCTGGTCACGGCGGGCCTGGCGCTGACGCATCTGCCGGTGCCGGTGCCGCAGATGGCGCTGAGCCGGATCGAGGCGCGGGCGAATGCGGCGCTGGCGGGGCGGATGGTGCTGCGGCTGGGCGCGGCCTCGGTGCGGATCGAGGCGGGCTTCGCCCCCGAGATCCGGCTGGGCATGGTGCAGATCGCCCAGCCTTCGGGCCTGCCGCTGGCGGTGCTGCCCGAATTGCGCACCCGGCTGCGCCCCGAGGCACTGCTGCAGGGGCGGCTTTTGCCGCAAAGGCTGCAGATCGGCGGCGCCTCGGTCGCGCTTTACCGCGGTGCCGACGGGCGCATTGATCTGGATCTGGGCAATGCCGGGGCGGGGGCGATCAAGCTGGATCTGACCGATCCGCTGAAGGTCACCGACAGTATCGAGGCGCTGTTTGCCACCCCCGCGCTGCAGGGCGTGACCGAGGTCTCGGCCGAGGATCTGCATATCCGCATCGTCGACGAACGGGCCGAGCGGATCTGGGAGGTCTCCGAGGGCCGCTTCCGCCTGAGCCAGAACGCCGAGGCGATCGCGCTGACGCTGGCCTTCGACGTGGGCGAACATGACACGCTGCCCGCGCAGGTGGCGCTGACCGCCTCGACCGCGAAGCACAGCCGGGCGGCCGAATTCGGCGCCGCCGTCACCGGCATGCCCGCGGCCGATCTGGCGATCCAGTCGCCCGCGCTGGCGGTCTTGCGCACGCTGGCGGCGCCGATTTCGGGCACGCTGCGCTCGGGCATCACCGAGACGGGCGATCTGCGCCGTCTGGATGCCAGCCTGCATATCGGGGCGGGGGCCTTGCAGCCCTCGGAGGGGGTGAAACCCGTGCCTTTCGAGGCCGCCGATCTGAAGCTGGCCTATCAGCCGCGCAGCGGCGTGGTCGAGATCACCCGGCTGGATCTGCAAAGCCGGGCCTTGCGGCTGGCGGCGACGGGGCAGGTGCGGCTGCGCGATTTCGACAAGGGCCTGCCGCGCGAGGCGCTGGCGCAGGTCGAATTGTCCGACATCGCCTCGGACCCCGAGGGGCTTTTTGAAAAACCGGCGCGGTTTTCGCAAGGCGCGCTGGATCTGCGGCTCCGGCTCGATCCGTTCCGCGTCGATCTGGGTCAGGTGCAGCTGGTCGAGGGCAGCCGCCGGATTTCCGCAACCGGGCAGGTTCTGGCCGCGCCCGAGGGCTGGCGGGTGGCCTTTGACGCCGCGGTGGGGGCGATTTCCAGCGCCGATCTTCTGGCGCTTTGGCCGAAAGCGCTGGTGCCACCGACCCGCGAATGGCTGGCCGAGAATGTGGCCACCGGCGAATTGCGCAATGTGCGCAGTGCCTTGCGGCTGGTTCCGCAGAGGCCGCCGCGGCTGGAGCTGGGCTATGAATTCCGCGGCGCCGAGGTGAAGGTGCTGCGCACGCTGCCCCCCGTGCGCGAGGGCCGCGGCTTTGCCGGGATCACCGAGAACAAGCATACGCTGATGGTCGAGGAGGGGACGCTTCAAGCCCCATCGGGCGGGCAGATCGAAGTGGCGGATTCGGTGATGACCGTTCCCGACATCCGCGAAAAACCCGCCCGCGCCGAGGTGAAGCTGGTCACCCGCGCCCCCATTCCGGCGGCGCTGGCGCTTCTGGACGAGGAGCCGTTCCATTTCCTGTCGAAAGCCGGGCAGGGCACCGACATCGCGACCGGCTGGGCCGAGGCGCGCACCCGGCTGCGCTTTCAGATGAAGAAGCGCATCCTGACCGAGGATGTCGATTTCGACGTGGTGGCGCGGCTGACCGATGTCGTGTCGGACAAGGTCGTGCCGGGCCACACGATCACCGCGCCGCGGCTGACGCTGAGCGCCGACCCGTCGGGCATGGTGATTTCCGGGGCGGGGCGCTTCGACATCGTGCCGTTTCAGGGCCGCTGGGCGCAGCGTTTCGGGCCCGAAACCCGCGGCATCTCGCGCGTGGATGGCTTTGTCGAGATCACGCCCGCGGGGCTTGATCATCTGAAGATCGCCCTGCCCAAGGGCGCGCTGACGGGCGAGGGCTGGGGTTCTCTGGCCATCGACCTGCACAAGGGCCAGCCGCCCGCCTATCGTTTTGCCTCCGATCTCAAGGGGTTGCGGCTTTCGGTGCCGGAAATCGGCTGGTCGAAGGCGGCGCCGACCCCGGGCCGGATCGAGCTTGCGGGCCATCTGGGCCCGGTGGCCAGTGTCGACAGCCTGAAGGCCAGCGCCCCGGGGCTGAGCGCCGAGGGACGGTTGCAGCTCTCCGACAAGGGTTTCGAAAAGGCGATCTTCAGCCAGCTTGCGATCGGTAAATGGTTTGCGGGCGCGGTGGATCTTTTGGGCCGCGGCAAGGGCCGCGTGCCCGATGTGACGGTGCATTCGGGCTGGCTGGATCTGCGCGCGGCGGGTTTCGGTGGCGCGGCGGCCGGCGGTGGCGGTGGCGGCGGGGCGGGCAACCGGATCGAGGCGCGGCTTGACCGGCTGACGGTTTCGGGCGGGATCGCGCTCGCGCCGATGGCGGGGCAGTTCACCACCCGGGGCGGTTTTTCGGGTGATTTCCGCGGCAGGGTGAATGGCGGCCCCGAGGTGACGGGGGCGGTCCTCTCGGCCCCGAACGGGCGCACGGCGGTGCGGATCACCGGGCCCGATGCGGGCGCGGCGCTGGCGGCGGCGGGCGTCTTTTCCAAGGCCCGCGGCGGCACGCTTGATCTGACGCTGATGCCGGTCGAGACGAAAAGCTACGACGGGCGGCTGGCGATTTCGAACCTGCGGGTGAAGGATGCGCCGGTGCTGGCCTCGATGCTCTCGGCCGCGTCGGTGATCGGGCTGCTGGAGCAGCTCAACGGCGAGGGGCTCTTGTTCACCGAAGTCGCGGGGCGGTTCCATCTGTCGCCGCAGGGGGTGTCGGTCACGTCGGGTCAGGCCGTTGGCGCCTCGATGGGCGTCACGATGAGCGGCAATTACTATCCCGACAGCAAGGCTATCGACATGCAGGGCGTGGTGACGCCGTTCTATCTGGTCAATGCGATCGGGCAGATCTTCGCGCGCAAGGGCGAGGGGCTTTTCGGTTTCAACTATCGCATGCGCGGCACCTCGGATGCGCCGCGCATCACCATCAACCCGCTTTCCATCTTTACCCCCGGCATGTTCCGCGAGATCTTCCGCCGCGCGCCGCCGCAACTGGTCACAGAATGAACCTTTCCGATTTCGACTTCGACCTGCCCGAGGGGCGGATCGCCACCCGTCCCGCCCGTCCGCGCACGGCGGCGAAGCTGCTGGTGGCCACGCCCGACACGATCCGCGATCTGACCGTGGCCGATCTGCCGGACCTGCTGGGCCCGGGCGACCGGCTGGTGCTGAACACGACCAAGGTCATCCCGGCGCGGCTCTCGGGCAGGCGCACGCGCCAAAGCGCGCAAGGGCAGGTGGTGGCCCGGGTCGAGGTGACGCTGCTGGAACCCGCGCCGGGGGGCGACTGGATGGCGCTGGCCAAACCCTTGCGCAAGCTGAAGGAAGGCGAGGAGATCGTCTTTTCCCCGGCGCTGTCGGCCCGCGTCGAAGCGATTGCCGAGGGTCAGCTGCGCCTGCGCTTCAACCTGACCGGCCCGGATTTCGACGCGGCGCTGGCAGAGGCCGGGGCGATGCCGCTACCCCCCTATATCGCGGCCTTGCGCGCGCCTGACGAGCAGGACAAGACCGATTACCAGACCGTCTTCGCGCAAAAGCCCGGCGCCGTCGCCGCGCCCACGGCCAGCCTGCACTTCACCCCGGAACTTCTTGAAAAGCTGCGCGAAAAGGGCGTTCAATTTACGGAAGTCACGCTGCATGTCGGCGCCGGAACCTTCCTGCCCGTCAAGGTCGAGGATGTGACGACGCACAGGATGCATGCCGAATGGGGCGAGGTGACCCCACAGGCCGCGGCCGAGATCAACGCGACGAAGCTTGCTGGCGGGCGGGTGATTCCCGTGGGCACGACGGCGCTGCGGCTGATCGAATCTGCCGCCACCGGGCCGGGGGTGATCGCCCCCTTTGCCGCGACGACCGACATCTTCATCTATCCGGGCTACCGCTTCCGCATCGCCGATGCGCTGATGACGAATTTCCATCTGCCGAAATCGACGCTTCTGATGCTGGTTGCGGCGCTGATGGGGCAAGACCGGATCCGGGCGATTTACGATCACGCGCTCACGAAGAATTATCGCTTCTTCTCTTATGGTGATGCCTCGCTTCTGCTACCCGGGTGACGTCCCCCAACCGCGAGTAATCCCATGCTGTCCGTCCTGCGCACCACCTGGCCTTTGCTTCTGGGCGTGATGCTGCTCATGGTCGGCAACGGCATGCAGGGCACGCTTCTGGGCATCCGCGGCGCTTTGGAGGGCATCGGCACCTACAAGATGTCGGTGGTGATGTCGGCCTATTTCGCGGGCTTTCTTCTGGGCTCGCATTTCACCCCTCAGATGATCGCGCGGGTGGGCCATGTGCGGGTCTTTGCGGCGCTCGGCTCGATGATTTCCGCGGTGCTGATCCTTTATCCCGCCGTGCCCGACTGGATCGCCTGGTCGGCGATGCGGGTGCTGATCGGCTTTTCCTTTTCGGGCGTCTATATCACCGCCGAAAGCTGGCTGAATGCCTCGGTGTCGAACCGGATGCGGGGGCAGGCGCTTTCGGCCTATATGATCGTGCAGATGATCGGCATCATCTCGGGGCAGGCCTTGATGAACGTGGGTGATCCGGGGGGGTATCTGCTTTTCGTCATCCCCTCGGTTCTGGTGTCGCTGGCCTTCACGCCGATCCTTTTGTCGGTCGCGCCCGCCCCCGAATTCGCCGAGGTGCGGCGGCTGAATTTCCGCCGCCTCTTTGCCGTCTCGCCGCTCGGCGTCGTCGCCATGTTCCTGATGGGCGGGGTGTTTTCGGCGCTCTTCGGGATGGTCTCGGTCTGGGGCACGGCGGCGGGGCTTTCGGTGCGGGAAATCTCGATCTTCGTCGGCGCGATCTATCTGGGCGGGCTTGTCGCGCAATATCCGATCGGCTGGATCTCGGACCGGATGGACCGGCGCAAGCTGATCTTGCAGGTGGCGGTGATCGGCGCGGGCGCGATGCTGGCGGCGGCGCTGCTTTCCCCCGGCTTCTGGGCGCTTGTGGCGCTGGCCGCGGTGATCGGCGGCGTGGCGAACCCGCTTTACGGCCTGCTCATCGCCTATACGAACGACTATCTCGACAATACCGACATGGCCGCCGCCTCGGGCGGGCTGTTGTTCGTCAATGGCGTGGGCGCGATCACCGGCCCCCCCGTCACCGGCTGGCTGATGGAGCGGACGGGCTCGGGCGGTTTCTTCCTGTATGTCGCGATCCTGATGGCGGGGATCGCGCTTTATGCCGGCTGGCGCATCCTGCGCGCCCCGGGGCGGCAGGGCGCGCATCCGGCGGCCTTCGCCGTCGTCTCGCCCGCGGCCACGGCGCTGGCGGTCGAGGCGGTGCTCGACTCGGGCGGGGAGGGGGGCGCGGCAAAACCTTCGCCCGTCGCCTGAGTTTCGGGCAAGGCGCCCCCTGTTTGGGCAAAATGGGGCAGGGCTGTGGACCAATCCCGGGGCGGCGCGGGCTTTGCTTGCAATTCCCGGGCCAGTTGGCACGCTAACGGGGCTGTTCCTGACCCAAAGGGGGACCACATGGATATGATCACCGAAGTGATCGCCTTCTGGCATGACGAGGTGGGGCCGGATCGTTGGTATAACGCGACCCCGGACCTCGATGCCATGATCCGCAGCCGCTATCTTGATCTGTGGGAGCAAGCCCGTCAGGGCGAATGTGACGACTGGGCGCAATCGGCGGTGGGCGCGCTGGCTTTGTGCATCCTGTTCGATCAGATGCCGCGCAACATGTTCCGCGGCGAGCGTCTGGCCTTTGCCACCGATGCCCAGGCCCGCAAGGTGGCCGATGCCGCGATCGAGCGCGGCTTCGACATGGAAATCGTCGATCCTTTGCGGCAGTTCTTCTATGTGCCGTTCATGCATTCCGAGAGCCTCGCCGATCAGGAGCGCGGCGTGCGTCTGGCGGCCGAACGGATGCCGGATGAACATCTGCTGCATGCCAAAGCCCACCGTGCGGTGATCGCGCGCTTCGGCCGCTTCCCGTGGCGCAATGAACTGGTGGGCCGCTATTCCTCGGACGAGGAGGCCGTCTTCCTGTGGCAGGGCGGCTACGAGCGCATGCTGGCCCACGTCGCCCGCTGATCGTGCCGACAGATCCCCAAACGCGCCCTTTTCGGGGCGCGTTTTCCATTTCGGGGTGCGGCTTCTTGAAGCGGCCGCAAAAATAGTTTAATGCCAAACCATCTTGAGATGGAGGGACGGATGGCCGCGAAAAGCTTCGACATGATCGTGATCGGCGCGGGGCCGGGGGGCTATGTCGCGGCGATCCGCGGCGCGCAGCTGGGGCTGTCGGTGGCCGTGGTCGAGCGCGAGCATCTGGGCGGCATCTGTCTGAACTGGGGCTGCATCCCGACAAAGGCGCTGTTGCGCAGTGCCGAGGTGTTTCACCTGATGCACCGCGCCAAGGAATTTGGCCTGAAGGCCGAGGGGCTGGGCTACGATCTTGACGCCGTGGTGGCGCGAAGCCGCGCGGTGGCCAAGCAGCTGTCGGGCGGGATCGGGCATCTTTTGAAGAAGAACAAGGTCACCGTGCTGATGGGCGAGGCCACGCTGCCCCGCGCCGGTGTGGTGGCGGTGAAAAGCGGCGCGGGCGTCGAGGAGATCACCGGCAAGGCCATCGTTCTGGCCACCGGCGCGCGGGCGCGGGTGCTGCCGGGGCTTGAAGCCGATGGCGATCTGGTCTGGACCTACAAGCACGCGCTGACACCGAAACGGATGCCGAAGAAGCTGCTGGTGATTGGCTCTGGCGCGATCGGGATCGAATTTGCCTCGTTCTTCAACACCTTGGGCGCCGATACGACGGTGGTCGAGGTGATGGACCGCGTTCTGCCCGTCGAAGACGCCGAGATCTCGGCCTTTGCGAAGAAGCAATTCGTCAAGCAGGGGATGAAGATCCTTGAAAAGACGACGGTCACGCAGCTTGACCGCAGCCCGGGCAAGGTCGTCGCGCATCTGCAAGACGCCAAGGGCACCACCACCGCGGAGTTCGACACGGTGATTTCGGCCGTGGGCATCGTCGGCAATGTCGAGGGGCTGGGGCTGGAAGCCTTGGGCGTGAAGATCGACCGCACCCATGTGGTGGTCGATGAATTCTGCCGCACCGGCGTTCCGGGGCTTTATGCCATCGGCGACATCGCCGGGGCGCCGTGGCTTGCGCACAAGGCCAGCCACGAGGGCGTGATGGTGGCCGAACTGATCGCGGGCAAGCACGCCCATCCGATCAAGCCGGGCACGATTGCCGGATGCACCTATTGCACGCCGCAGGTGGCCTCGGTCGGGCTGACCGAGGAAAAGGCGAAAGCGGCGGGCTATACGGTCAAGGTCGGCCGCTTCCCCTTCATCGGCAACGGCAAGGCGATTGCGCTTGGCGAGCCCGAGGGGATGGTGAAAACCGTCTTCGACGCGAAGACCGGCGAGCTTCTGGGCGCGCATATGGTTGGCGCCGAGGTGACCGAGATGATCCAGGGCTATGTGATCGGCCGCACGCTGGAAACGACCGAGGAAGAGCTGATGCACACCGTCTTCCCGCATCCGACGCTGAGCGAGATGATGCATGAATCGGTGCTCGACGCTTACGGGCGCGCGCTGCATATGTGACGGGGCGGGGGCTTTGCCCCCGATCCGGCCCGTTCTTCCGGCCTGCCGCTTGCAGGCTGCGCGGGGCTCTGCCACAAGGGCGCATGGCCAAGGCATCCGCAAATTTCACCTGCACCGACTGCGGTGCCGTCCATCGCAAATGGTCGGGGCGCTGCGACGCCTGCGGCGCGTGGAATTCGATCGTCGAGGAAGCGCCCCTGTCCGCAGGCCCCGCGGGCAAAAGCCTTGGCGGCGCCAAGGGGCGGCGCATCGACCTGACCACCCTTGCCCATGAAGAGGCGCCACCGCCGCGGACCCTGTGCGGGATGGCGGAATTCGACCGGGTGCTGGGGGGCGGGCTTGTCCCCGCCTCGGCGATCCTGGTGGGGGGCGATCCGGGCATCGGGAAATCGACGCTGCTCTTGCAGGCCGTTGCAGCTTTCGCCCGCAAGGGGTTGAAATGCCTTTACATCTCGGGCGAAGAAGCCTCGGCGCAGGTGCGGATGCGGGCCTTGCGGCTGGGGCTCGCCGATGCGCCCGTGAGCCTTGGCGCGGAAACCAACCTGCGCGACATCCTGACGACGCTTGAGGCCGAGCGGCCCGATCTCGTCGTGATCGACTCGATCCAGACGATGTGGGCCGACATGGTGGAAGCCGCCCCGGGCTCGGTCTCTCAGGTCCGGGCCGCCGCGCATGAGCTGGTGACCTTTGCCAAATCGCGCGGCGTTTCGGTGATCCTTGTGGGCCATGTCACCAAGGAAGGCCAGATCGCCGGCCCCCGCGTCGTCGAACACATGGTCGACACCGTGCTTTATTTCGAGGGCGAGCGGGGGCACCAGTTCCGCATCCTGCGCGCGGTGAAGAACCGCTTCGGCCCGGCCAGCGAAATCGGCGTTTTCGAAATGACCGGCGGCGGTCTGGCCGAGGTCGCCAACCCCTCGGCCCTGTTTCTGTCCGAACGCGGCCAGCCCGCCCCCGGCTCGGCCGTTTTCGCGGGGATCGAAGGCACGCGGCCGGTCTTGACGGAAATTCAGGCGCTCGTCGCCCCCTCGTCGCTGGCCAGCCCCCGCCGCACGGTGGTGGGCCTCGATTCGGGGCGGGTGTCCACGATCCTTGCCGTCCTTGAAAGCCGCTGCGGCATTCCCTTTGCCGGGCTGGACGTGTTCCTCAATGTCGCGGGCGGGCTGAAGGTGCTGGAACCGGCCGCCGATCTGGCGCTGGCCGCGGCGCTGCTTTCGGCGCGCGAGGATGTGGCGCTTCCGGCCGATCTGGTGATTTTCGGGGAAATCTCGCTCTCGGCGGCGCTGCGCCCGGTGGGACAGGCGGAAAACAGGTTGAAAGAGGCCGAGAAACTTGGTTTCTCACAGGCGATCCTGCCGGTGGGCACCAAGCTTGAGGGCGGGGCGGGGATGGCGCTGCGCAAGCTGCCCGACCTCGTGACATTCGTTGGGGACATGTTCGGCGCGGGCTAGCGTCACAGGGGGTTTGGGGCCATGGAAGGGTTCACCATCGTCGACGCCATCGTGGCGATCACCATCATCCTGTCGGCGATCCTCGCCTACAGCCGCGGTTTTGTCCGCGAGGGGCTCGCCATCATGGGCTGGATCGGCGCGGCGGTGCTGGCCTATACCTTTGCCGATGCCGCCAAACCCTTGATCGCACAACTGCCGGTCCTGAACAAATTCCTCGCCGACAGCTGCGAACTGGCGACGATCGGCGGTTTCGCCGCGGTCTTTGCGCTCTCGCTGGTGCTGTTCTCGATCCTGACGCCGCTTTTTGCGACGCTGGTGCAGCGCTCGGTTCTGGGCGGTCTGGATCAGGGTCTGGGGTTCCTGTTCGGGGTCGCGCGGGGCGTGATCCTCGTCGCGGTGGCCTTCGTCGTCTATGACAAGCTTGTCACCGCGCAGGCGATGCCGGTCGTCGACAATTCGCGCTCGGCCAAGGTGTTTTCGAAGCTGAGCGGGCAGATGGATGACACCATGCCCGATGATGCGCCCGGCTGGATCGTCGCGCGCTACGAGGATCTGGTGGCGAAATGCGGCCCGCTGCCCGGCACCGAGCCGCAGGCCGCGCCCGCGCCTGCCTCGAACTGAGGCGCGCACGCGAAATCGTGACGCCTTTCTAAGGAATTCCGAGCGGGAGGGCTTAACACCCCTCCCGTTTCGCGTTAAAGCCGCGCCAAGCCCAAGATCCCTGGAGCCTTCCCATGACCGTTGCCGAAAAGACCTTCCTGTCGCATCCCTTTGACGACGACAAGCTGAAGGAGGAATGCGGCGTTTTCGGCGTGATCGGCGTCGTCGATGCGGCGAATTTCGTGGCGCTTGGCCTGCATGCGCTGCAGCACCGCGGTCAGGAAGCGGGCGGCATCGTCGCCCATGATCCGGCCAAGGGCTTCAACTCGGCGCATCGCTTCGGCTATGTGCGCGACAATTTCACCAAGGCCTCGCTGATGGAAACCCTGCCGGGGCCTTTGGCCATCGGCCATGTGCGCTATTCGACGGCGGGCTCGAAAGCGGCGGTGATCCGCGACATCCAGCCCTTCTTCGGCGAGTTTTCGATGGGCGGCTGTGCGATCGCCCATAACGGCAACCTGACGAATGCCGATGCGCTGCGCCGCGAGCTGATCGACCGCGGTGCGATCTTTCAATCCGGCTCGGACAGCGAATGCATCATCCATCTGATGGCGCGCTCGATCCAGACCAACCATGCCGAGCGCATCGCCGATGCGCTGCGCCGCGTCGAAGGGGGCGTTTTCGGTGATCGCGATGACGCGCACGAAGCTGATCGGCGTGCGTGACCCCTTGGGTGTGCGCCCGCTGGTGCTGGGGCGGCTGGGCGATCATGGCTATGTGCTCTCGTCCGAGACCTGCGCGCTCGACATCATCGGGGCGGAACTGGTGCGCGAGATCGAGCCCGGAGAGATGGTGATCATCCACGAAGGCCAGATCGAAAGCACGCGCCCCTTCCATGCGGCGCAACCGCGGTTTTGCATCTTCGAACATGTCTATTTCTCGCGGCCCGACAGCATCATTGGCGGCCGCTCGGTCTATGAAACGCGCCGCCAGATCGGGGTGGAGCTGGCGCGCGAGGCCCCGGTCGAGGCCGATCTGGTCTGCCCGGTGCCCGACAGCGGCACCCCCGCGGCGATCGGCTACAGCCAGGAATCGGGCATTCCCTTTGCGCTGGGCATCACCCGCAACCAATACATGGGCCGCACCTTCATCGAGCCGACCGAGCACATCCGCAACATGGGGGTGCGGCTGAAGCTGAACGTCAACCGCTGCCTGATCAAGGGCAAGCGGGTGGTGCTGGTGGACGATTCGGTGGTGCGGGGCACCACAAGTCGCAAGATCAAGGAGATGATCCTGGAGGCTGGCGCGGCCGAGGTGCATTTCCGCATCGCCAGCCCGCCGACCGCCTGGCCCTGCTTTTACGGCGTCGACACGCCCGACCGCAACAAGCTTCTGGCGGCGCGGATGTCGGTCGAGGAGATGCGCGACTGGATCGGGGTGAACAGCCTTGAATTCATCTCGCTCGACGGTCTTTACCGCGCCGCGGGGGGCCGAGGGCGGCCGCGACAATGCCTGCCCGCAATATTGCGACGCCTGTTTCTCGGGCGATTATCCGGTGAAGCCCTCCGATCAGATCGGCAAGGGCTTCAAGATGAAGGGCTGAGAAGGTCTTTCGCCTCGGGCAAGCCCGAGGCGACCCGCGGGGGGCTCCGCCCCCCGCACCCCCCAGGCGTATTTTGCCAAGGAAAAACAAGGCCGTTTTGTCTTTGGGCCGGACGGAACGCTTCTCTGCATCCCCTTTTGCCTTGCTGCAAATATCCCGGGGGTCCGGGGGCGGAGCCCCCGGCGGGTCGCCTCGGCGAGAGCCGAGGCGAAACTCTTCCCTCAACCGAAATCCGCGGGCTGGCGATGGCCGGTCAACTGTGCCGCCACGGCGCGGCCTAGCGGGTCAGCCGCGCGCTCAGCCGCTCGGCCACCATGGGGGGTGACGAATTTCGACACGTCCCCACCCAGCCGGGCGATTTCCTTCACCAGTTTCGAGGCGATCGCCTGCCGCCGCGCATCGGCCATCAGGAACACGGTTTCCACGCTGGCATCCAGTGCGCGGTTCATCCCAACCATCTGGAATTCATATTCGAAATCGGCGACGGCCCGCAGCCCGCGCACGATCACCCCCGCGCCGACATCGCGGGCGCAGTCGATCAGCAGGTTCTCGAACGGATGCACGACGATCTCGCCGCCGCGCCGCGCGGTGATCGGCGCGCATTCGGCCTGCAGCATCTCCACCCGCTCTTCGAGCGAGAACAGCGGCCCCTTGTCGCGGTTGATCGCCACCCCGATCACCAGCCGGTCCACCAGCGCCAAAGCGCGCTCGATGATGTCGATATGCCCAAGCGTCACCGGGTCGAAGGTGCCGGGGTAAAGGCCGATCCGCATCCAGTCCTCCTCAGACCGCACTCACCGAAAGGTGAGCGCACGCAACAGCATCGGCGCGGAATTTGCAAGCCGAAGCACCCGCGCCGCAGCGTCACAGCGCGCGCGTCGGCGAACCCACGCCCGCCCCCGCCGCGGCCAGTGCCTCAAGCCGCGCCACCTCGCGCCGCATGCCGCGCCCCAGCGCCTCGGCCAGCCGGTCAAGCCGTTCGGAGCGGCGGTCATCGGCATGCCGAATGAGCCAGAAGGCGCGGGACAGCGCGATATCCGCAGGCAGCACCCGCACCACCCCCGGCGTGAAGGGCAGCGCGAAATCATGCACGATCCCCAGCCCCGCCCCCGCCCGCAGCATCTGCATCTGCACCGAGACCGAATTCGAGGCCAGTTCCACCTTGTCGGCCCCGGTCTGCGCCAGATAATCCAGCTCCTTGTCGAAGATCATGTCGGAAATATAGCCGACGATGCGGTGCCCCCTTCAGCTGCGACCGCTCGGCAATCGGCGGATGGCGGCGCAGATAGGCTTCGTGCCCGGCCAGATGCAATTGATAGTCCACCAGTTTTTTGCACCGTCAGCCGCCCGGCCGAGGGCGGCGAGACGGCAATCGCCATATCCGCCTCGCGCTTCGAGAGGTTGAAGACCCGGGGCAGCGCGACGATCTGGATTTCCAGCCCGGGATGGGCATCGCAGATCTCGGCGCAAACCTGCGGCAGCAGGTAATTGGCGCAGCCATCCGGCGCGCCGATGCGCAGCTGCCCGGTGATCTGGCCTGCCGCGCCCGACAATTCCTCGGCCGCGCCCGCAAGGGCGGCTTCGGCCGCTTCGGCATGGGGCAAAAGCCGCGCCCCCTCGGCCGTCAGCGCATAGCCCTGCGGCGATTTCGCAAAAAGCTTCGCGCCCATGGCGTCTTCCAGCCGGGCAATCCGCCGCCCCACCGTCGCCGCGTCGCATTTCAGCCCCCGCCCGGCACCGGACAGGCTTTCCGCCCGCGCCACCGCCAGAAACACCCGCAGATCGTCCCAATCCATCCGCCACCTTTGCAAAACTGCAAAACGCTTTTGCCTGACTTCCTCTTTTGGCGGCATTTTCGCAAGGGTAATCTGCGCCAAACCTGTCAGGGAGGATGGAATGAAAGAGATCGGACACTGGATCGACGGCAAGATGGTTGCGGGTACCTCGGGCCGGTTCGCCGAGGTGATGAACCCGGCCACGGGCGAAGTGCGGGCGAAAGTGGCGCTGGCCACCAAGGCCGAACTGGACGCCGCCGTCGCCGCCGCCGAACGCGCGCAACCGGGCTGGGCCGCGACGAACCCGCAGCGCCGCGCCCGGGTGATGATGAAATTCGCCGACCTGATCAACACCCATATGGAGGAACTGGCGGAACTCGTCTCGGTCGAACATGGCAAGGTGCTGGCCGATGGCCGCGGCGATGTGCAACGCGGCCTTGAGGTGATCGAGGTCTGCATGGGCGCCCCGGCGCTGCTGAAGGGGGAATACACCGATGGCGCGGGCCCGGGGATCGACATTTACTCGATGCGCCAGCCGCTGGGCGTCGTCGCGGGGATCACGCCCTTCAACTTCCCGGCGATGATTCCGCTGTGGAAAATGGGCCCGGCGCTCTCGGCGGGCAATGCGATGATCCTGAAACCCTCGGAACGCTGCCCCTCGACCGCGCTGCGGCTGGCGGAACTCGCCAAGGAAGCGGGCCTGCCCGATGGCGTGCTGCAGGTGGTGAACGGCGACAAGGAAGCGGTCGATGCGATCCTGGACAATGACACCGTGCAGGCGGTGGGCTTTGTCGGCTCGACGCCGATCGCGCAATATATCTATGGCCGCGCCTGTGCGAATGGCAAACGCGCGCAGTGCTTTGGCGGCGCGAAAAACCACATGCTGATCATGCCCGATGCCGATATGGACAAGGCCGCCGATGCGCTGGTGGGCGCGGGCTATGGCGCGGCGGGGGAACGCTGCATGGCGATCTCGGTTGCGGTGCCGGTGGGCAAGGGCACGGCCGAGGCGCTGATCGAACGGCTTGTGCCGAAGATCGAAAAGCTGAAGGTCGGCCCCTATACGGGCGGCGCCGATGTCGATTTCGGGCCGGTGATCACCGCACAGGCGCGCGACCGGATCGAGGGGCTGATCGCCTCGGGCGTGGAACAGGGCGCGAAGCTCGTCATCGACGGGCGCGGGCTGAAAATTCAGGGCTATGAGAACGGCTATTACGTCGGCCCCTCGCTTTTCGATCACGTCACCCCCGAGATGGAGATCTACAAGCAGGAAATCTTTGGCCCGGTGCTGAGCGTCGTGCGCGCCGACAGCTACGAGGACGCGCTGAAGCTGGTGATCGACAATGACTACGGCAACGGCACGGCGATCTTCACCGCCGACGGCGACACAGCGCGCGATTTCGCGAGCCGCGTCAATGTCGGCATGGTCGGCATCAACTTCCCGATCCCGGTCCCGCTGTCCTACTACACCTTCGGCGGCTGGAAGAAATCGGCCTTCGGCGATCTGAACCAATACGGGCCCGATGCCTTCCGCTTCTACACCAAGACGAAAACGGTCACCGCGCGCTGGTTCTCGGGGATCAAGGATGGCGTCGCGCTGAACTTCAAGGCGCTCGACTGACCCGAACACGGGGGGCCGCGCCTGCGGCGCGGCTTGCCCTTCGGGCCAGAGGCGTATTTGCGCCAAGAAAAAGCAGGGCGTTTCACCTTGGATCAAATATCCCGGGGTGAATTGGCCGAAAGGCCAAGAGGGGCAGCGCCCCTCTGCCTCCCTTGCAAAACTCGTGCAAGGATTCGAAATTAAACAGACGTTCAATTCACGCACTTTGGGAGGAGCGCATGGATTTCGCGCTGAGCGAGGAGCAGCAGGCGATCTTCGACATGGCCTTCGCCTTCGGGCAGGAGGAAATCGCGCCGCATGCGCGCGACTGGGAGGCGGCGGGCACGATCCCGCGCGATCTGTGGCCCAAGGTGGCGGCGCTGGGGCTGGGCGGCATCTATGTCTCGGAAGACTACGGCGGCTCGGGGCTGAGCCGGCTCGATGCGACGCTCGTCTTCGAGGCGCTGGCGATGGCCTGCCCGGCGGTGGGCTCGTTCCTGTCGATCCACAACATGTGCGGCGGCATGATCGACAAATTTGGCAGCCCCGAGACGAAAGCCCGCTTCCTGCCGAAGCTGTGCAGCATGGAGACGATCTTTTCCTATTGCCTGACCGAACCCGGCTCGGGCTCGGACGCCGCCGCCTTGCGCAGCCGCGCCGAGGCGGTGCCGGGCGGCTACAAGCTCAATGGCACCAAGGCCTTCATCTCGGGCGGGGGCTATTCCGACGCCTATGTCACCATGGTCCGCACCGGGGGGGAGGGGCCGAAGGGCATCTCGACCCTGGTGGTCGAGGCGGGCACGGCGGGGCTGTCTTTCGGCGGGCTGGAAGACAAGATGGGCTGGCGGGCGCAGCCGACGGCGCAGGTGAACTTCGACGATTGCGTCGTCCCGGCCGAGAACCTTGTCGGGGTCGAGGGCAAGGGGTTCAGCTATGCGATGGCGGGGCTGGATGGCGGGCGGCTGAACATCGCGGCCTCGGCCCTTGGCGGCGCGCAGGCGGCGCTGGATGCGACGCTGCGCTACATGGGCGAGCGCAAGGCCTTTGGCCAGTCGCTCGATCAGTTTCAGGCGCTGCAATTCCGGCTGGCCGAGCAGGAGGTCAAGCTGCAATCGGCGCGGATCTTCCTGCGGCAGGCGGCGTGGAAGCTTGATCATGCCGCGCCGGACGCGACGAAATTCTGTGCGATGGCAAAGCTTTACGTCACCGATGCGGCCTTTGACGTCGCCAACCAATGCCTGCAACTGCATGGCGGCTACGGCTATCTGGCCGATTACGGGATCGAGAAGCTGGTGCGCGATCTGCGCGTCCATCAGATCCTGGAAGGCACGAATGAAATCATGCGGTTGATCATCGGCCGCAGCCTGATTGCGGAGCGCGACCGATGAGCGACTGGATCCTGGCCCGCAAGGAGGGCCGCGCGGGCCGCATCACCTTCAACCGCCCCGCCGCGCTGAATGCGCTCGATCACGACATGGCCGGGGCGATCGAACAGGCGCTGGATGACTGGCGCAATGATCCGGCGGTTCAGCTTGTCATCATCGACGCCGAAGGGCCGCGCGCCTTTTGTGCGGGCGGTGACATTGCCACGATCTATCATCTTGGCAAGGAAGGCGATTTCGAGATCGGGCCGCGGTTCTGGCGGGCCGAATACCGGCTGAATGCGCTGATCAAGGAATATGAAAAGCCGATCCTTGCCTTCATGCAGGGTTTCGTCATGGGCGGCGGCGTCGGCGTGGGTGGTCACGCAAGCCACCGCATCGTCGGCGACACCACGCAAATCGCCATGCCCGAAACCGGGATCGGGCTGATCCCGGACGTGGGCGGCACGCTGATATTGGCCCTCGCCCCCGGGCGGGTGGGCGAATATCTGGGGCTGACCGGCGGGCGGATCGGGGCGGCGGATGCGATCTATGCCGGTTTTGCAGATCTTTACATCCCCGAGGCGGACTGGCCCGGCCTGATCGCGCAGATCACCGAAACCGGCGATCCGACCTGCCTGCCCAAACACCTTGCCCCCGCGCAAAAGGGCCGTCTGGCCGATCTCCGCCCCGAGATCGAAGCGGCTTTCGGCGGGGGAAGCCTGCGCGAAATCGTCGGAACCCTTGACCGGATGCAAGGCGATTTCGCGCAGGAGACTGCCGCCACCCTGCGCCGGGTCTCGGCGCTCTCGGCCGAGGCGACGCTGCGGCTGATCCGCATGACCCGGGCAACGCCGACGATCCGCGAGGCGCTTTCAAACGAGTTCCGCTTCACGCTGCGCGCGGTCGAGAAGGCGGAATTTCTGGAAGGCGTGCGGGCGCAGATCATCGACAAGGACCGCAAGCCGAACTGGCGCTACAGCCTTGACACCCTGCCCGAGGCGGTGCTGGCAGAGCTGCTCGCCCCCCTGCCTGCGGGCTGGGACATACCTTTCGACGCCTGAAGATCGCGTCACAAATCCTTGGGAGAAAACATGAAAATCGGGTTTATCGGACTTGGGAACATGGGCGCGCCGATGGCGGCCAATCTGGCGAAGGCGGGCCATGCGGTGACGGGCTTCGACCTTGCCGCGCCCTGCCCGGAGGGCGTCGCCCCGGCCAAAAGCATCGCCGAGGCGGTGCAGGGCGCCGAAGTGGTGATCACCATGCTGCCCAATGGCGCGATCCTGCGCGCGGTGGCCGACGAAGCGCTGGCGGCGATGGCCCCCGGCGCGGTGCTTTGTGATTGCTCGACCGTCGATGTCGAAAGCGCGCGCGCCGTGGCGGCCGAGGCGGCGACGGCGGGGATGGGGGCGCTGGATGCCCCCGTTTCGGGCGGGGTCGGCGGGGCAAGCGCGGGCACGCTGACCTTCATGGTCGGCGGCTCCGACGCGGCCTTTGCCACGGTGAAGCCGCTCTTTGACGTGATGGGGCAAAAGGCCGTGCATTGCGGGGCCTCTGGCGCGGGGCAGGCGGCGAAGATCTGCAACAACATGATCCTGGGCGTCACCATGATCGCCACCTGCGAGGCCTTTGCGCTGGCCGACAAGCTCGGGCTCGACCGGGGCAAGATGTTCGATGTGGTCTCGACCTCGTCGGGCTACAGCTGGGTGATGAACGCCTATTGCCCGGCCACCGGGATCGGGCCGAAAAGCCCGGCGGACAACGGCTACAAGCCCGGTTTCGCGGCGGAACTGATGCTGAAGGATCTGCGGCTTTCCCAGCAGGCGGCGACGGGTGCGGATGCCGACACGCCGATGGGGGAACTGGCGGCCGCGCTTTACGCCCGCTTCGTCGAGGAGGAAGACGGCAAGGGAATGGACTTTTCCGCCATGCTGCCGCGGTTCGAAAAACGCTCCCGCGGCTGAGCGCCTCAGCCGGTTGCGCTTGCACCGGGCGGGGGGGTGATTAGATAGGACCTATGGATTGGATCGACACTGCCCCCGCCACCGCCTGCCTTGATGCCCCCGCCCGCGCGGCCTTGGCGCCTCTGGTGCCGAGCGATGTGCCGCGCGGCACCGTGCTTTTTCGTCCCGGCGATGCGGTGCAGGGCTTCGTTCTGATGCTGGAGGGCCGGATCGAAGTGTTCCTGACCGGGGCGAATGGCCGCGAGCTGATGCTTTACGCGGTCGAACCGGGGCAGACCTGCGTGCAGACGACGCTGGGCCTTCTGGGCGAGGCCGCCTATAGCGGCGAGGCGATTGCCACCGCGCCCTGCCGCCTTGTCCTTGTGCCCCGGGCCATCTTCCTGAAACTGATGGAAACGTCCCCCGCCTTCCGCAGCCTTGTCTTTGCCGCCATGGCGGTGCGGATGGAGGAGGTGATCCGGCTGATGGAGCGGGTCTCGTTCCAGTCGGTCGAAAGCCGTTTGGCGGGCTGGTTGGTGGCGCGGGCGGAAGGCGGGCGGGTTCAGGCCACCCATGCGGAAATCGCCGCGCAGATCGGCTCCGCGCGCGAGGTGGTGTCGCGCCGCCTTGACGCCTTTGCCCGGCGCGGCTGGGTGCGCACCGAACGCGGCGCGGTCGAGCTGCGCGACGCGCCCGCCCTGGCCCGGCTGGCCGCGACCGAGACTTTGTGACCAGATCACCGACAGGCCCGCGGCCCCATGCTAGCCTGTGTCATCGGCCGGAAACCCGGCCTTCTGGCATCAAGGGAGCAAGAGATGTTCAAGACCAATGTCGGCGGCATGGACAAGAAACTGCGCATCGCGGTGGGCGTGCTGCTGCTGCTCGCCGGGTTCCTGACCGGTGGTGAAGCGGGCTACAACTGGATTTTCCTGATCGGCATCGTGCCGCTGGCGACCGGGCTGATGAACACCTGCCCGCTTTACAGCGTGCTGGGCATCAACACCTGCAAGAACTGAGCGCAGCCGTCAGGCCGCAACGCCCGCCGGTTCGTTCCGGCGGGTTTTCTTTTGCCCGCGCGCGGCCTAGACTGCGCGCATGCGTGCCGTGATCCTGCTTGCCCTGATCCTTGCCCCGCCGCTGCGCGCCGAGGAGCCGCCGCTGCCGCCCGGCGCCAGCGCCTGCAAGGTGATGCAGACCACCGGCGACCGGTTTTGCAAGTTCGGCCCGCGCTGGCGGCTGCAAAATGCCCGCCCGCCCGCGCTTCAGCCCGGCGAGGATTTCCCGGTGCTGAGCCAGTCGATGCTGATGGATCTTGACCGCTACGACCTGCCCCCCGTCGATGGCCGTTGGCGCTATTACCTGCGCGACCGGGTGATCTACAAGGTCTCCTCCGAGACCGGCAAGGTGATCGAAGTGGTCGGCCGCGCCCGGTCGGACTGAGCTAGGCGGGCTTGCGCGCGACGATGTAGCGGCTGTGGTGGCCCTTGCCGAAGGTCCGTTCCGCCTCGATCGTGAAGCCCGCGGCGGTGATCAGGGCGCGCAGCTCGGGCGCCTTCAGCGCGCGGGCGGGCGGCATCCAGCCGCGCAGCCGCAAAAGCGGCAGAACCGCCTTCATCGTCCAGGGCAGATCGGCCAGACACCAGGTCTTCGACAGAAAGAGCCCGCCGGGGGTCAACTGCCCGAAGAGCGCGCGCAAGGCGGCCTCGGCATCGGGCACCAGATGCAGGATGTGAAAGGCGCAGATCACGTCGAAGGGCGCCTTGGCGTGGCGGGTCTCGGCGGAGGCGAGCCGGAACTGCACCCGGTCGGAGCCGGGCTTGGCACAGGCGATCCGGTGCATCTCGGGCGAAAGATCGGTGGCAAGCCACAGCGCGACCTGCGGCCCGAGCCGCAGCGCCGTCGTGCCGGTGCCCGCGCCGATCTCGAGCACCCGATCTTGCGGGCGCAGCCGCGCCGCAACCTCGGCCAGCATCTCCTCATACGCGGCGCCATCGCGCACCGGGCGCGCGGCATAGCGCTCGGCCACCCGGTTCCAGAACTCGATCCCGTCGGTCATGTCGCCTCCCTGCCCGTCCCTGGTGCCAAGATGATGCGCACCGACCACAGCGGCAAGGGCCCTGATGGTCGCGCCAGACGCCCCCCTTGCCAAGAGCACGCTTGCGGGCAAAATATGAACACAAAATATAGACCCTAATTGACCATCCCACGAGCAGGACTTTCCCATGAGCTTTTCCGATCCCGCCCGCACGAGTGTGTTTTCGCCGGATTTCCACAGCCTTCGCACCGCCGCTGCGCGCCTCGATGCCGTGGCCCAGACCGATCTGGTGGCAACGTTTGCGGGCCACACGCTGAGCCTTAGCGGCACGGCGGCCCCCGATACCGGCAATGGCAGCTACGCCTTCTATGTGAGTGTCTCGGGCGGCGGCACCACGATGGAGGATACCGACGGCACCGACATCGCCCTGCCCGCCGACCTGAGCGGGATGACGCGGATCGACCTCAGCGCGGTGACCGGCGCGGGGGTCGACTTCATCTTCGACATCGACGGCGGCTCGATCGCGGCGATCGGCACCGCCGCGAACGACAGCCTGATGTCCTGGGGCGGCGCCGCCACCCTGAGCGGTGGCGCGGGCGATGACCTGCTTGCGGGCGACAAGATGGCCGATGTGCTCATCGGCGGCGCGGGCAGCGACACGCTGCGGGGCAATGCCGGGGCGGACACCCTCGCCGGGCGGGGCGGAGACGATCTGATCCTGGGCGGCTTCGGCCGCGATACGCTGCTGCTCACCGGAGCACGGTCGGATTACCAGATCCGCGTCGTCGCGGGCGAGTACGTGATCACCGACCTGCGCGCGGGCCACGCGGACGGTCAGGACACGATCAGCGCCGTCGAAGTGCTGCAGTTCAGCGACCAGACCGTCGCCCTGCCCCGCCCCGAAAGCGCCCTGCAGGCGGAGGTGACAGATCGGACGCTGAGCCTTGGCGGGACGCCCTTCGTTGCGGAAAACCCGATCCTGATGCGCGCGACCGCGCAGGGCGAGATCCGCATCTTCGAAAACGACCGCGGCTATACCGGCTTGCCGATCGACGGGGATCTGTCGCAGGTGAACCGCCTTGATGCGAGTGCGCTTGAGACCGGTCTGAACCTGCGCTGGTATCTGCCCGGAACAAGCTCGATCATCGCCACCGAACAGGCGGATTACATCAACGTGGACCGGGGCATCGGCGCAAGGCGCGTGCAGGGGCTGGGCGGCAATGACAACATCATCGCCGGTCGCGGCAATGACACGCTTCTGGGCGGGACCGGGGACGACTTCCTGCGCGGCGGGCGCGGCGATGACCGATTGAGCGGGCAGAACGGCAACGACAGCCTCTTTGGCGACGAAGGCACCGATACCGTGGTCCTTGCAGGGAACCGGACCGATTACCTCGTCACGCAGGACGGATCGACTTGGCGCGTCGAAGACCTGTCGCCGGGCGGACGCGGCGGGGTCGACGTGCTGACGGATGTCGAATTTCTTGAATTCCGCGACGGGGTGATGGCGCTGACGGAAGCGACCAACGCGCTCACGGCGACGCAGGAGGGCTCTGTCCTTGTCATCAGCGGCGCCGCGGCGCGCACGGAGGGGCTGATCAGCCTTTATTGCGACCCCGGGGTCTGCGGGCTGTCGGACAACGACATCGCGGGCACGACGACCTCGCTCGGCTATCTTGACGGCGTCAGCAGCATTGATTGCCACGACCTGCAGGGCGCCGGGATCAGCATGGTCTTTTCCGATTTCGGGCGCAGCCTTGCGCTGGTGGGCAGCGCGCAGGCGGACCATTTCCTGTTCGACTCGGATTTCGCCGTCACCATCTCCGGCGGTGACGGGGATGATGGCATCATGGCCGGGCGCGGCGACGACCTGCTGACCGGCGGCGCGGGCGATGACGTGATCAACGGCTCCGCGGGCACCGACACGGTGATCTTTTCGGGCACGATCGCCGAATACTTAGTGATCTCGTACAGCCACGGCGACTACTTCCAAATCTCCCATGCCCTCGGCAGCGACGGCATCGACACGCTCTACGGGATCGAATTCGTCCGCTTCGCGGATGCCACCGTGGCGGTGGCCGATCTGATCTGACCTCGGAGGGCCTGGCCGCGGGTCACTCCGCGGCCACCTTTCTCCCCAGCATCGGCGCCAGATAGCGCCCGGTGTGGCTGGCCGGATTGGCCGCCACCTGTTCCGGCGTGCCCTCGGCCACGATCCGGCCGCCACCATCGCCGCCCTCGGGGCCGATGTCGATGATCCAGTCGGCGGTCTTGATCACGTCAAGGTTATGCTCGATCACCACCACCGTATTGCCCTGATCGACGAGCGAATGCAGCACTTCCAGAAGCTTGCGCACATCTTCGAAATGCAGCCCCGTCGTCGGCTCATCGAGGATGTAAAGCGTCCGCCCGGTGGCGCGGCGGGCCAGTTCCTTCGACAGTTTCACCCGCTGCGCCTCGCCGCCCGAGAGCGTCGTTGCCTGCTGGCCGACCTTGATATAGCCCAAGCCCACCTCGACCAGCGCATCCATCTTTTCGCGGATCGAGGGCACGGCCTTGAAGAAGTCCTGCGCATCTTCCACCGTCATTTCAAGGACATCGGCAATGCTCTTGTCCTTGAACCGGATCTCCAAGGTCTCGCGGTTGTAGCGGTGGCCCTTGCAGGTCTCGCAGGTGACGTAGACGTCGGGCAGGAAGTGCATCTCGATCTTGATGACGCCATCGCCCTGACAGGCCTCGCAGCGCCCGCCCTTGACGTTGAAGCTGAAGCGCCCCGGCTTGTAGCCGCGCGCCTGCGCCTCGGGCAGGCCCGCGAACCAGTCGCGAATGGGGGTAAAGGCGCCGGTGTAGGTCGCGGGGTTCGAGCGCGGCGTGCGCCCGATCGGGCGCTGGTCGATGTCGATCACCTTGTCGAGATGCTCGAAGCCCTTGATGCTGTCGCAAGGCGCGGGCGTTTCCCGCGCACCGTTCAATCGCATCGCCGCGGTTTTATAGAGCGTCTCGATGGTCAGGGTGGATTTGCCACCGCCCGAAACCCCCGTCACGCAGACGAATTTGCCAAGCGGGAACGCGGCCGTCACATCCTTCAGGTTGTTGCCGCAGGCCTTTGAAATCACAAGTTTCTTGCCGTTCCCTTCGCGCCGTTGCGCGGGCACCTCGATGCGCCGCGTGCCCGCCAGATATTGCCCGGTCAGGCTTGCCGGATCGGCGGCAATCTCGGCGGGCGTGCCCTGCGCGACGATCTGCCCGCCATGCACCCCCGCGCCGGGGCCGATGTCGAAGACATAATCGGCATGGCGGATCGCATCTTCGTCATGCTCCACCACCAGCACCGTATTGCCCTGATCGCGCAGGTTTTTCAGCGTCTGCAGCAGCCGGTCATTGTCGCGCTGATGTAGCCCGATCGAGGGTTCATCCAGCACATAAAGCACCCCGGTCAGGCCGGAGCCGATCTGGCTCGCCAACCGGATGCGCTGGCTTTCGCCGCCCGAAAGCGTCCCCGCCGCGCGGCTCAGCGTCAGGTAATCCAGCCCCACATTGATCAGGAAGCCCAGCCTTTCGCGGATTTCCTTCAGGATCGGGCGGGCGATCTCGTTCTTTTGCTTGCTCAGATGCTCGGGGACTTCCTCGATCCGGGCATGGGCGTCCCGGATCGACATTTCAACGACTTGCCCGATGTGCAGCCCGCCGATCTTCACCGCCAGCGCCTCGGGTTTCAGCCGATAGCCGCCGCAGGCGCCGCAGGGGCGGTTGTTCTGATAGCGCTCGAATTCCTCGCGCACCCAGGCGCTGTCGGTCTCGCGATAGCGCCGCTCCATGTTCGGGATCACGCCTTCGAAGCTGCGCGTCACCTCATAGACCCGGCCGCCCTCGTCGAAGCGGAACTTGATCTCGTCCTTGCCGGACCCATAGAGGAACAGCCGCTGCACCTCTTCCGGCAGCGCTTTCCACGGCTTCCTTTTGTCAAAGCCGTAATGCTTCGCCAGCGCGTCGATGGTCTGGATGAAATAGGGGCTTTTCGATTTCGCCCAAGGGGCGA
Organism: Rhodobacter capsulatus; assembly: GCF_052363185.1. Lineage (GTDB taxonomy): Bacteria > Pseudomonadota > Alphaproteobacteria > Rhodobacterales > Rhodobacteraceae > Rhodobacter > Rhodobacter capsulatus_E. The sequence continues at coordinate 1,524,626 of NZ_CP198955.1, forward strand.
GCGCCCCGGCGGCGAGCGTCAAGGAGGTATCGGGCACCACCAGCCTATCGTCGAAGAACAGCTCCACCCCCAGCCCGTCGCAAACCGGACAGGCACCGAACGGCGCGTTGAAGGAAAAAAGCCGCGGCTCGATCTCCGCAATGGTGAAGCCACTGACCGGACAGGCGAATTTTTCCGAAAAGGTAATCCGCCCGGCTTCCTTGCCCGCCTCGGTTTCGTCCGAGGACAGGGCATCCTCCCAAAGCGCGATGCCATCGGCGAGATCGAGCGCGGTGCGGAAACTGTCCGCCAAGCGCGTCTCCAGCCCCGGCCGCACCACGATCCGGTCCACCACCACGTCGATATTGTGGCGGAATTTCTTGTCGAGCGTGGGCGGTTCCTCAAGGTCGTAAAACGCCCCGTTCACCTTCACCCGCTGGAAGCCCGCCTTGCGCCATTCGGCGAATTCCTTGCGATATTCGCCCTTGCGGTCGCGGATGACCGGGGCGAGCAGATAGCCCCGCGCGCCTTCCTCCATCGCCATGACGCGGTCCACCATGTCCTGCACCTGCATCGCCTCGATCGGCAGGCCGGTCGCCGGGCTGTAGGGCGTGCCCGCGCGGGCGAAGAGCAGCCGCAGATAGTCGTAAATCTCGGTCACCGTGCCAACGGTCGAACGCGGGTTCTTCGACGTCGTCTTCTGCTCGATCGAAATCGCGGGGCTCAGCCCCGAGATGTGATCGACGTCAGGCTTGCCCATCTGGTCCAGAAACTGCCGCGCATAGGCGGACAGGCTTTCGACATAGCGGCGCTGCCCCTCGGCATAGATCGTGTCAAAGGCGAGCGAGGACTTGCCAGAGCCGGAAAGCCCGGTGATCACCGTCAGCGCATCGCGGGGAATGTCGAGATCGACGCCCTTGAGGTTATGCTCGCGCGCCCCGCGCACTTCGATGAACTTTTGCTCGGCCATGCCCGCCCCCAGATGTCAGGCCCCATAGATAGGGGGTTCGGCGCGAGTCTCCAACGAGAATTTGCGAACGGAACGAGAACTTTTCCCGGCCGCAGCCGAAGCGCCTCCCGTCGCAATCCCTGTATTCAAATCTTCGCATGTATGTTATGAAAAGGCTTGAAACTGGCCGGGCTTTGACCGCATGACGGGGCAAAGCGCCGGTCGGGGCGCTGTCAGAAGGAGTTTTTCGATGTTCAACTTCCTGCGCTCTGCCGCTTCGGGCGGGGCCCGTGTGCAAAAGATCGACCGGCGCGAGGCGGTGGCGAAAGCGGCTGCGGGCGAGATCGTGCTGATCGACGTGCGCGACGGGATGGAGTTGCGCGCCCCGGGCACGGCCAAGGGCGCGCTGCATGTGCCGCTGGCGGCGGTGAAGATGAAATGCGACCCGTCGAGCCCGGAATGCCTGAAGGAGCTGTCGGTGGACAAGCCGGTGGTGCTGTTTTGCGCCATGGGCGGGCGCAGCGCGGGCGCGGCGCAGATGCTGGTCGAAATGGGCTACAAGGACGTCTACAACCTTGGCGGCTTCAACGACTGGGTCGCGGGCGGCGGCGCAGTCGTGCGGGTCTGACGGGCAGGGGGCGCCGCCACCGCCCGACCGGGCGGCGACCGTTGCCCCGGGGTGCCGATCAGCGGATGGCGGCGATCGGGCCCTCGGCCCGGCCGTGGATGAACTGCGTCACATAAGGATCTGAGGTTTCGTCCATTTCCGCGATCGTGCCATGCCAGCGAATGAGCCCGTCATGCAGCATCGCCACCCGGTCGGCGATGGCCCGGACCGAGGACATGTCATGGGTGATGGTGATCGCCGTCGCCCCCATCTCGCGCACGACCGAGTTGATCAGATCGTTGATCACGCCCGACATGATCGGATCAAGGCCGGTGGTCGGCTCGTCGAAGAAGATCACCGTCGGATCGGTGGCAATGGCGCGGGCCAGCCCCACCCGCTTTTGCATGCCGCCCGAGAGTTCCGCCGGGAACAGGTCGGCGACCTCGGGCCCAAGGCCGACGCGGGCGAGTTTCTCCACCGCCACGGCGCGGGCCTCGGCCTTGGGGCGCTTGTGCGGGCCACGCAGCAGCCGGAAGGCGACGTTTTGCCAGACCGTCAGGCTGTCAAACAGCGCGGCGCCCTGAAACAGCATGCCGAAACGCGACAGGAAGTCTTCGCGCGTCTGCGCGACCGGGGCGCCATTGACCCGGATCGTGCCGGACTCGGGCGTCACAAGGCCCAGGATGCATTTCAGAAGCACCGATTTCCCGGTGCCCGAACCGCCGATGACGACAAGGCTTTCGCCCCGTTCGATGCGCAAGGACACGCCACGCAGCACCCGTTTCGACCCGAAGGATTTCGTGAGGCTTTCGATCTCGATCATTTTGAGAAGAACACCTCGGTCAGCAGGTAGTTGGAGGCGAGGATCAGCACCGAAGCCGCGACGACCGCGGATTTGGTGGCCCGGCCCACGCCCTGCGCGCCGCGGCCCGAATTCATCCCGTAATAGCAGCCCATCAGCGCGACCAGAAAGCCGAAGGCCGCGCCCTTGACCAGCCCCGAGCCGACATCCCAGAGTTTGAGATATTCCCAAGTGTTGCGGATATAGGTGGCCGAGTTGAAGCCCAGCCGCTCGGTCCCGATCAGCCAGCCGCCCATCACGCCGATCACATCGCCCACGGCGACCAGAAGCGGCACCGACAGCGTCGCCGCCAGAACCCGCGGCACGGCCAGATATTTCAGCGGGTTGGTCGAAAGCGTCACCAAAGCGTCGATCTGCTCGGTCACCTTCATCGTGCCGATTTCGGCGGCAATGGAACTGGCCACCCGCGCCGCGACCATCAGCCCGCCCAGCACCGGGCCAAGCTCGCGCACCATCCCGATCGCGACGATCGAGGGCACGACGCTTTCGGCCGAAAACCGCGCGCCCCCGGCATAGATCTGCAGCGCCAGCGCTGCCCCGGTGAAAAGCGCGGTCATGCCGACGACCGGCAGCGACAGCCAGCCGATCTGCAGCATCGCCTGCAGGAATTCGCGGCTGTAAAAGGGCGGGCGCAGCATGTGGCTCAGCACTGCGCCGGTGAACAGGCTGACCCGGCCCACACCCGCAAGCGCCGCCAGAACGGTGTGGCCCAGCCCGGCCAGCGCGGTCAGGATCACACCGGCCCCCCGACATAGGCGCGCTGATAGCGCTGGCCCAGCGACGTCAGGATTTCATAGCCGATCGTGCCCGCGACCTCGGCCAAAGCATCGACACCCTGATGCGGCCCAAGGATCTCAAGGCTTTGCGGCACCTCGGGCAGATCGGTCACATCGACGGTGATCAGATCCATCGAAACGCGGCCGACGAGCGGGCAGGGGGTGTCGCCCGCCCAGAGCGTCGCCTTGCCCGAAAACCGGCGCGAGAGCCCGTCGGCATAGCCCGCGGCGACGGTGGCGATGCGGCTTTCCCGCGCCGCGGTCCAGCTGTTCGCATAGCCCACGGTCTCGCCCGGCGCGACCGTGCGGATCTGCACCACCGGCAGCGAGAGCCGCACCACCGGGCGGGCGGTCTCGAACGGCAGCCCGCCATAAAGGCCGATCCCGGGCCGGGTGACGTCGAAATGATAGTCTGGCCCCAGCAGAATGCCGCCCGTCGCCGAAAGCGCGCGTTTCAGCCCCAGCCCGTCGGTCATGGCGCGGAAATTCTTCAGCTGCAGCGCGTTCATCGGATGGTCGGGCTCGTCCGAACAGGCCAGATGGCTCATGACGAGCTTCGGCCCGGCGGCAATCAGCTCGGCCGAAACGCCCGCCCAATCGGCGGGCTCAAGGCCAAGCCGGTTCATCCCGGTATCGAGCTGCACGCCAAAAGCCGCGCCGGGCAGGGCGTCGAAATGGCGCTGCACCTGGTCGAGCGAATTCAGCATCGGTGTCAGGCCCAGATCGCGGATCAGCCCGGTATCGTCTGCCATATGGCCGGAAAAGACAAAGATTTCCGGGCCTTCGCCCAGGGCCTGGCGGACGGCCGCGCCTTCCTCGGCGGCGGCGACAAAGAACTTGCGCGCCCCCGCCCGGGCCAGAACCTGCGCCACCCGCGCGGCGCCCAGGCCGTAGCTGTCGGCCTTGACCACCGCCCCGGTCTCGGTGGCGGCGGAAGTCATTGCGTCAAGCGCCCGCCAATTGGCAAGCACGGCGTCAAGATCAATGCGGAGCGATGCTGTGGTCATGCGGTTTTCTTGAGCCTGAGGGGCCGAAGGTCAAGCGCAAACATCCGTGAGCGGGCGCGCCCGCGGCAGATGTGGCAGGGGGGCTCTGCCCCCCGTCCGCAAGCGGACTCCCCCCGGGATATTTGTCGCAAGATAAAACCGAAGGATTCCCTTTATCTTGCCACAAATATCCCGCGGGGGTCCGGGGGCGCGAAGCCCCCGGCCTTGCCTCAGAACCCGTCCGAGCCCTCGCCCTGCCAGGGCCGGGCCAAGTCCGAGAACCGGGTGAAGCGGCTTTCGAACGCAACTTCGACGGTGCCGATCGGCCCGTGGCGCTGCTTGCCGAGGATCACCTCGGCCTTGCCATGGACGCGCTCGGCCTTTTGCATCCATTCGGCGAATTTCGGATCGTCTTCCGGCGGCTTCAGGCGTTCATGGTAATATTCGTCGCGGTAAACGAACATCACCACGTCGGCGTCCTGTTCGATCGAGCCCGATTCGCGCAGGTCGCTCAGCTGGGGCCGCTTGTCCTCGCGGCTTTCCACCGTCCGGCTCAGCTGCGACAGCGCCATCACCGGGATGTTCAGCTCTTTCGCGATCGCCTTCAGCCCCATCGAGATCTCGCCGATCTCCTGCACCCGGTTGTCGGTCCGCCCCGAGCCGCGCAGCAGCTGCAGATAGTCGACGATCACCACGTCGAGCCCATGCGTGCGCTTGAGCCGCCGACAGCGCGCCGCCACCTGCGAGATCGGCAGGGCGGGGGTGTCGTCGATGTAAAGCGGGCAGGTCTCGAGCGCCTTCGCGGCCTCGACGAAGCGGCGGAATTCGGCCTCGGTCATGTCGCCGCGGCGGATCTGTTCCGAGGGCACTTCGGAGGCTTCCGACAGCACGCGCGCGGCGAGCTGTTCGGCGCTCATTTCAAGCGAGAAGAAACCGACCACGCCGCCCTCGACCGCGCCTTCGGTGCCGTCATGGCGCATCCCGCGCTTGTAGGCCTTGGCGATGTTGAAGGCGATGTTCGTCGCGAGCGAGGTCTTCCCCATCGAGGGGCGCCCGGCAAGGATCAGCAAATCGGAAGGGTGCAGCCCGCCGAGTTTCCGGTCCAGATCGCGCAGCCCGGTGGAGACGCCCGCGAGCCCGCCTTCGCGCTGATAGGCCGCGTTGGCCGATTGCACCGCCTCGGTCACCGCCTTGAGAAAGCTCACAAATCCCTTGTCGGCCGTGCCCGATTCCGCCAGCTTGTAAAGCGCGCCCTCGGTCTTGACGATCAGGTCTTCGGGCTCCAGCCCCACTTCGACCTTTTGCGCCGAAGCAGAGAGATCCTTACCGAGCCGGATCAATTCACGCCGCAGCGCCAGATCATGGATCATCTGCGCATAGTCGCGCGCCGCATAAGACGAGATCGCCGCCCCGGCGAGACGCGCGAGATAAGTGGCGCCGCCGAGCGCCTTCAGCCCCTCGTCATCCTCCAGATAGGCCTTGAGCGTCACCGGCGAGGCGAGCGCGTTCTTTTGAATCCGCGCCGCCGCCACTTCGAAGATGGTGCGGTGCACGGGTTCAAAGAAATGCTCCGCCCGCACCACCGGGGCGATGCGGTCCATGACGTCGTTGTTGCTCAGGATCAGACCCAGAAGCTGTTGTTCCGCCTCGATATTATGCGGCAGGGCCTCTTCTTCGGGCATCTCGGGTTTGATCGGTGCAAGCGTGTTCATTTCTGCCTCGTGACCTTCCTCCCCCCGGGCCCTTCTAGCGAGGGCGCGGGGAAAACGGAAATCTTCCGCAAGGTCGGATAACCCTGTGGACAAAAGCGCAACCGCGCCGCAGTTTAGCGCATTTCTGGGGGAATTTCCACCGATGGCCGCAAGATGTTGTGTGCGCCAGCCCGGGCGCGCGAGTCGCCGCAAGCTGTCCCCATTTCATCCACAGGCGTATCCCCGGTTTTGCCCCCGGAAATCTCAGCCCTTCTTGTGGGCCTCCTGCCAGGCACGCGGGGCGCTCAGGAAGGCCTCGACCTCGTCAAGCGTCGCGGCGTCAAAGGCGCCCTGCGCGCGGGCCTCGGCCAGCACGTCCCACCAGGTGCAGAGGTGGTGCAATTGCACCCCATGCGCGGCGAGATTGGGCACGGTTTCCGGGAAGATGCCGTAATAGAAGATCACCGCCGTATGGGCGCAGGTCGCGCCGGTCTCGCGGATCGCATCGACGAAGCTCAGCTTCGAGCCGCCATCGGTGGTCAGATCCTCGACCAGCAGGACGCGCTGGCCCTCGGTCATCGCGCCTTCGATGCGGGCATTGCGGCCGTAGCCTTTCGGCTTTTTGCGCACATAGGTCATCGGCAGGGCGAGGCGCTCGGCCACCATCGCGGCAAAGGGGATGCCCGCGGTCTCGCCGCCCGCGATATTGTCAAAGGCCTCGAAGCCCGCGTCGCGCAACACGGTGACGGCGAGAAAATCCATCAGGGTCGAGCGGATGCGCGGATAGCTGATCAGCTTGCGGCAGTCGATATAGGTCGGCGAGGGCAGGCCCGAGGCGAGCGTGAAGGGCGTTTCGGCGTTGAAATGCACCGCCTTGATTTCCAGAAGCATCCGCGCGGTCAGGCGGGCGATTTCTTCCCTGGCGGGATAGGAGGAGGGGATCATGTGGGTGTCCTCATGCTGTTTCTTCTTGGCTCAAATACGCTTCTTTTCGACCGTGGCGCCCGGCGGACGGGTGGGAAAGGGCGTATTTTGGCCAAGAAAAAGGATCAGTCGATTGCGTGCCAGAAGACCGGGAAGCCCGGATCAAAAACGGTGACGGGACCGGCGCCGGTCTCGATCTTGGCGGGCCAGGTCGCGGCGGTGGCGGTCTTTTCCAGCGTCAGCGTCGCGGTGTTGACCGGCAGGCGGTAGAAGCGCGGCCCGTTTTCCGCGGCGAAGGCGGAGAGGTTCGCGAGTTTCCCCTCTTCCTCGAAGACATGGGCGAGCAGTTGCATGGTGTTCGTCGCGGTGAAGCAGCCCGCGCAGCCGCAGGCACATTCCTTCAGCGGATCGACATGCGGCGCGGAATCGGTGCCGAGGAAGAACCGCGCCTCTCCGCTGGTCGCGGCCTCGCGCAGGGCCAGGCGGTGGTGTTCGCGTTTCGCCACCGGCAGGCAGTAGTAATGCGGCTTGATCCCGCCCACCAGAATGTGGTTGCGGTTGAGGATCAGGTGATGCGTGGTGATCGTCGCGCCCAGATCGTCGCCCTGCGAGCGGGCATAGTCCACCCCGTCTTTCGTGGTGATGTGCTCCATCACCACGCGCAGACCGGGCGTTGCGCGGCGGATCGGGTCAAGGACGGTCTCGATGAAGACCGCCTCGCGGTCGAAGATGTCGACGGCGGGATCGACCACCTCGCCATGCACGCAAAGCGGCAGGCCGATCTCGGCCATTTTTTCCAGCACGCCCCGCACCTTGTCGAAATCGCGCACGCCGGAATGCGAATTCGTCGTGGCGCCTGCCGGGTAAAGCTTCACCGCCTTCACCAGACCCGATCCCGCCGCCGCCGCGACATCGGCGGGATCGGTGGTTTCGGTCAGGTAAAGCGTCATCAGCGGCTCGAAGACCGCGCCTTCGGGCAGGGCGGCCAGGATGCGGTCGCGGTAGGCCGCGGCCTCGGCCCCGGTCACCACCGGAGGCACCAGATTCGGCATCACGATGGCGCGGGCGAAATGGCGCGTGGTTTCGGGCAGGACACCCGAAAGCATCGCGCCGTCGCGCAGATGCAGGTGCCAATCGTCGGGGCGGGGAAGGGTGATGCGGGTCATGCGCCCCGGTTACACCCAAGGGCGCGGCATTTCCAGTGCCAGCTTTGTCCCGCCTGCAGGCGGCTTCGCGCCCCGCCGCGCAGGCGGCTTCGCGCTGATGTGCCCGCCGCGCAGGCGGCTTCGCGCTGATGTGACCTTGGGGCACTGGACGGCGGCTGCCCCATGCGTCACCTTGCCCGGGCCTCGGGGGAGGATGGAGGGAGACATGACGACACGGTTCATCGCCTTGGCGGGCCTTGCCGCCGCCACCGCGCTTGCGGGCTGCAACGATCCGGGCTTTCGCGGCGTGCCCGATGTGCGCATCGCCAGTGCGGCAGAGGTGGCGCAATGCCGCCTGACCAGCACGATCACCAACGAGCCCGGGCTTTACGGCCCCGTGGTCGGGCGCGAGGCGGAACGCTATGCCCGCAACAAGATCCTCGAGATGGCGAAGGGCGACGGCGCCAACACCGTCGTCTTCGATCCGGTGATGCCGGGCGAGCCGGTCTATCTGCTGACGGCCCGGGCCTATCGCTGCTGATCCGCTCACGGTTTCTTTACGCTGCATTGCAGAAAATGCAGGGCGGGGTTTCGGCAAACGTCCTTGTCGGGCCCCCTTGCGCTGCCTATATCGCCGGTCAGGGAGGGAACATTCTGCACCCTGACAGGAGGTTTCCATGACTTATGTCGAATTGCATGATGCGCCCGGCAAGGCCCCGTTCAAGGGGTTGGCGGCGCGTCTGTCGCGTCTGCCCGTGGCCTTGGGCGAGGGGCTGGTGGACGTGCTTGAAACCGGCGCGCGGCTGCGCGAGGTGACCCGGCTGCGGGCGATGTCGGATGCCGAACTGGCGCTGCATCACATCACCCGCGACGAAATCGTGCCGCACGTCTTTCGCGACCGCTACTGCTACTGAAGGCCTGCCTGCGGCGGCCAATCCTCTTGCGTGCCGACAAGGCGCGGTCGATACTGGCCGCGTTGGTCGGACAGGAGGAGCGGGGATGACGCAGGAAACCCTGACGGAAGTGCGCGGTGATCTGGTGCTGGCGGCGCTTTGTGTGGGCCAGTTTCGTGCGCCCTGCCAGATCGAGGCGGAGCGGCTTCTGGTGCGCGCCGACGAGGCGCTGATGCAGGCCTTGCGGGCGCTGGGGTTGGAAACCGCCGCGGTGTTCGAGGTGTTCACCCCCGCGCCGATGTTCGCCCCCGAAGAGGTGATCCTGGATCAGGTGGCGCGCGGTGTCCTGCGCCGTCAGGTCACCACGCATGTCTTCCGCCCCCATGACGAGGAAACCGCCGAGGAAGACGGCGATACCGCCGTGGTGGCGGTCTGATCGCAGCGGCGGCCTGATCGCGGGGGGCGGTTTCAGACCGGTCTCAGACGGGCGCGCGGCTTTCCCGGGGCAATGGCTGGCCGGATTGCGCCAGCTGGTCTTCCAGCACGATCAAGCGGTTGCGAAACCGCGGCCAGCCCAGCCGCCGCTCCACGTTGCGGCACAGCATCGCCTCGAGCCGGGGGCGGCCCGAACTGTTCAGATAGCCTGCCAGCCGGCGCAGATAGCGCATCGCATTGCGCCGCCCGCGCCAGAGCCGCCAGAACACCGCGGGCGTGAACGTGCCTGCGCAGGCCTGCGACAGCATCGGTTCCAGCGCGTCGATCTCGGCCAGGGCGGTTTCGGGCGTGCTGCCCAGATTGCGGCAGGGCAGAAGCGTCACATGCGGGCGCGCCATCAGCGCGGCATGCATCGCGTCCTCGCCGATCAGCGGATCATAGATCACATGCGCCGCCGCCGCCCCGTCCAGCATGTCGGGGGCAAAGCCGTAGCGATCGGTGAAATTCTGCCGCCGCCGCCGCCGGAAACGGTCGTCCCAGGCGGTCAGCCGGGCATCCAGCGTCGCCTGCGGCGCCAGCGTGATCACCGTGGCCCCCGGCGCCGCGACCGAATAGGCCGCCGCCGCATAGCCGCAACTGCCCGCGCCGTAAAACACCACGCGGTCGAAATCCTCGAAGAACGCCTCGTCCACGAGGCGGTCGAAATAGGCGTAAACGGCAGGATCGCGAAACCAGCTTTCGTCATGGCCGATCAGCGTCAGGCTGGAATGGCCGCCCGCCTCGGCCAGGGTGAAGCCCAGCGGCAGCTGATCTTCGGACCGGGCGCGGATCGCGGCGCGGATCTCGAAACTGACCAGAAGCACCGGGCCGCGGTCGGCAAACAGCACCGAATGCGCCGTGCCCAGCGGTTCCCAATAGCCCTCGAGATCGCCGAGTTCTTCGATATGGTGCAGCCAGTCGCTGTCGTTCAGATCGCGCATCGTGCTGGTATCCAACTTTCCCCCGTCCATCGCCATTCTCCTGCCGCATGCTGCCGGAGAATGCCTGAACAAGGTTAATCTAGCATTGCCCCGGGCTGGCGGAAATGCGCCGGGGGTGGGAAAATAGCTTGGATTGTAGGGAAAGGGGCGCCAATCGGGCCAAAGACGGGAAAGTGTTTCCGCAACCGTTACGCGCCCGGCGCCCGGGCCGCGGCGGCCAGCCCCAGCGCCTGCATCCGCGCCGCAAGCGGCGGCGGCAGCGGCCGCGAGGGCGGCGTGAGCATCAGCCGCCCGAAAAGCGCGCGGAAGGGCTCGTCCGCCATCAGCTCGGCAAAGCGGCGCTGCCGCCAGGCCACGCCCGCGCGGTGCAGCCGGTCGATCTCGCCATCCCCGCGCAGCCGCGCCACCCCCGCGGCGGTGGCGCTGGCGTAACGGGAAATCGAGCGATCCTCAATGTCGCAGAAATTGCGCTCGACCCAATAGCTCAGATCGAAGGTGGAGGCGTCCCGATTGGCCCGGCCGCGGTCGCATTTGAGAACGTAGCTCTGCATCGCCCCCAGCGCGTAATGATTGAGCTGCACCAGCTGCCAGGGGTCCTGGCCCAAGGGCGTGAAAAGCCGCCCGGTGCGGTAGCTGTCGGGCAGGCGCCGCCCGCTGCCATCGACCCAGACCGTCTGCGCGATCCGGTCGGGATCGGGGGCGCGGGGGCGGTGCACGCCCAGCTTGCGATAGGCGCCATCGTTGCGAAAGAGCGTCTTGATCAGGCTTGCCCGCCAGGGCCAGAGCATCCCCGCGGGCGCGGCGCGGGTGAATTGCGCCGTCACCGGGGCGTCGGTGAAATCGACCACGCCCGCATTGCCGAAGAGCCGCCAGGTCAGGGCGATGGCACTGGCCCCGGGCAGGGCGGCGATCAGCGCGGCCAGCGTGCCGTCGCCCGCATGGATATTGACGAATTCGTCAATGTCGAGGACCAGAACCCAATCGGCGGCCCGCAGCCGCGGGTGTTTCTCCGCCAGCTTCAGCGCCGCCCATTGCGGCCCCTCGCGCCAGGGGCCGGGGTTGCGGACATGGGTCACTTCGCCCAAAACCTGCAGCCGGTCCAGAAGCGCATCGGTGCCGTCGCTGCAATCGTTGGAAAAGACAAGGAAATCGGTGAAGCCCACGGCGCGGTGATGGGCCAGCCAGTCGAGCAGGAAGGCCGCCTCGTTCTTCACCGTCAGAATGGCCAAGGCGCGCATCAGTGGTTCGCCTCGCCCTCGTGGGCGACGGTGAAGAAGAAGCCGGGCGGCAGGGTGTCAAGCGGCAGATCCTCCGGGATCACGCCCGGACCGGCGTTGAAGACGGCCGAGCCGAAGACATGCAGCAGCCGCGAAAGCTTTTCGAAGCGGTCCGAACACAGTTCGGCGTAGAAATTCGCGTAAGCCTCGGTCGCGCGCAACTCCGCGATCTTTGCCCGATGCGCAGCGACGGAATGCTCATGCGCGGCGCGGATCTCGGGATCGGCCATCAGCCGGTCGAATTCGGCTCGCGCGCGCGGGATCATCCGCTGGATCGAGCGGTCCTCGACCGCATTGTGATTCATCCGGAACCAGTAGTTCAGCCCCTGATCGCGATCGACATGGTTCACCCGACCGCGGTCGCGCTTGACCAGAAAGCTCTCGGCCGAGCGCACGGCGTAGTGATTGAGCTGCACCCAGTCATAGCCGTAAGTGCTTGAGGTCGAACGCCAGCCGTTGCGATACATCTCGCGCGGCATCGGCTTGCCGGACCCATTGAGCCAGTGCACCTGATCCCAGAGATCGGGCAAAAGCCCCTTTGGTCGGTGCACCCCCAGCTTCTTGTAGATGTCGATGTTGCGAAACAGCGTCTTGAACCCCCAGGCCTGATGCGGCTTGCGCACGATTTCCGGGGCGCAGGTGGTGAATTGCTCAAGCAAGAAGCGGTCTTCGTATTCATGCACGTCGCAATTGCCGAAAAGCCGCCAGGTCAGGGCGATCATGTTCGCCGTGCCCATCGCCTCATACAAAGCGCGCAAAGTGCCGTCGCCGATCTTCACGTCGATGAATTCATCGACATCCATGCAGATCGCCCAGCCGCAATTCTGAATGAGCGGCTCGCTCTCGGCGCTTTCGAGCGCCGCATGCTGGGGCGGCATGTCCATGGTGCGAAACGGATTGTCGCGGTGCTGGCAGATCCCCTTCCTTTGCAAAAGATCCAGCATCGTGTCGGTGCCGTCGGTGCAGTCATTGGTATAGATCAGGAAATCATCGACGCCGATGGCGCGGTGATAGGCGATCCATTCGAGGATGAAGGGGCCCTCGTTCTTCATCGTGGTGACGATGCAGGTGCGGCCCGCTTCCGTTGCCCGCACCGGTGCGGGGCGGGGTTTCGAGACCGGCGGGCGGATCGGTTTTGCGCCCCAGATCTCGGTCGAAACCCGCAGCAACTCCGCGTCTTCGATGAGCGAGGTCTTCGGCGCCAGTTCCGAGGCCGCCCGCCCGGGCACCCGCAGCCCCATCGCGCGCCAGAACGGGATCAGGCTGGCCGGATCGGGCTTGGTATAGGCGATGCGCAACAGCCGCCAAGTCGCATCCAGCCCGACCTTGCCCGGCGCCACCCCCCAACGGGCAATGCCGCGCGTCGCGTCGAACTGCCGGCAGAGGTGATCGGAAAACCGCGCCTCGGCCCCCGCGCGCACCCGCCAGGGATAGATCCGCCGCCCCACCAGCGTCACCATGCCCGTGGGGGCCTCGAGACAGGTCTCAAAGGCCGAAGGCGTGCCCGCGGGGCGCGGCTGCAGGATGTCGGTCACGTCAAGCTGCAGCACGACCCGCGCGCGGGCCAGAAAGCGCCATTTCGCCAGTTCCAGCACGATCCCCTGACCCAGAGGCGCCCGCCAGGGATCGTTCGGCGGAACCTCCATCCGGTCCTTGCCGGGCGCGTCGGGGGCGTGAAACGGATGGTTTTCCGGCCCGTGATCGGGTTTTCCGAGGGGCGTGTCGGACGACAGCACGACGACCGTCATCGTCAGATCCCGCGCCGCAAGCAGCTGCGCAATCGCCGCGGCAAGGGCCGGGCCGTGCAGCGCCTCGCTGTCGGGCGGCGAGCGGTCAAGGATCAGCGCGGCTTCGGCCCCATGCTGGTCGTGATGCCAGACCAGCCAATCGGCGATGCTTTGCGCGCTTTCCTCAAGCCGTTGCGCGAAAAGACAGAATTTGTTCGCGAAGAGATCGGTTTCGGCCGCGGTCGGGGGGATCTCGACCGCCACGACCGGGCCTTGCGGCGCCGCGACGGGGGCAGGGGCCTCGCCTTCGGGCGGCGGACGCACTGCCTCGGGGCACAGGCCCAGCACCAGCGCCCCCTCGGGTGCGGCGCGGCCATGCACCATCACGCCGCCCGCCACCTCGCGCCGGTCGATCACCTCGAACCCGCCCGCGGGCGGATCGGCGGCGATCTGCCCGGCAAAGGCGGGATTGGCGAAGAACAGCCGCAAGGTGCGACCGGGGCGGCCGTTGCGCAGCTCGGGCCAGACCACGGCGTCCAGCAATTGCAGCCCCGCGGGCCCGCCCCCGAAGCTTTTCCCCTGCATCTGCCGCGCGACGACCGTCGATCCGTTCATGCTGCCCCCGTTTTCCCAAGTCCTAGCAGGGCCCCGGGCCGCTTTCAAACGGCGGCTTGGGGGCGCGGGCATTGTTTCGAGAGGCGTGACAGGGATGGCAGATCGTTGCCAAATTCAGCCTGCCCGGAAATGGCCCGAAATTCGCTGCGAAATCGTCCAAAGCCCGTGATGACTGGGGCCAAGGGGCACTATCCTTGCCAAGACACCGATTGCGGATAGAATGCCCGGTCAGAAAAGAAGAGGTAGGGCAGATGGACACGTCAGTTCCCGCGGTGGGGTTGCGCCGCAATCCCGGGCAGAAATACAGCCTGTTTCTGGACGAGCTGCACAGCCGGATGGTCTTTGACTGGTATATGGAAATCGGCTGCCGCGCCGGGCGCAGCTTCGCGCCGGTGACCGGCAAGACGATCGCCGTCGATCCCTTTTTCAAGGCCGAGGCGAACATCATCGGTGCCAAGCCGCAACTGCTGATCTTCCAGCAGACGAGCGACGATTTCTTCGCCTCGGGGATGCTTGAGCGGATGGGGATCAAGCTGTCGTTTTCGTTCCTCGACGGGATGCATCTGTTTGAATATCTTCTGCGCGATTTCATGAATACCGAAGCGGTGTCGGACCCTGATGGCGTGATCGCGCTGCATGATTGCCTGCCCTTCAACGAACGCATGCTGACGCGCGATCTGCAGAACCTGCCCAAGGGGCCCTGGACGGGCGACGTGTGGAAGCTGATCCCGATCTTGCGCAAATACCGCCCCGATCTGGAACTGACGGTGCTGAACTGCCGCCCGACGGGGCTGGTCTTCGTGTCGAACCTTGACCCGAAAAACACCGTTCTGCGCGACAATTACGAGGCGATCCTGGCCGAATGGACCACGGTCGATCTGGTCCCCTATGGCGCAGGCCGCTTTTACGACTGTTTCGAAAGCGTGGATGCCGAGGCCTTTGCCGCCGCCGATTACCCGATCTTCGCGAAGATCCGGCAGGCGCCCGCGACGATCCGCAAGCCCACCAAGGTCACGAAATAACCCCGGAGGTGCCCATGTCGGCACGCGAAGACGATCCCGCCCGCGCTCCGCAGCCGCAGGGCGGCTGGTCCACGAAAATCGTCACCGTGCCGGATGCGCTGGTCGTGCCCGCGACCGTGCCCGACATGGTGCAGGCGATGGGCATCTATGACGCGGCGGGCCAATATGTGCGCGAGGGGGTGCTCTGGCGCGGCCGCCGCCTGATGGTCGAGCCCGAAATTCGCCCCGAGCCCTTGGCCGATCTGCCCGGGCGCTGGATCTGGGGCGGCATCCTGCTCAACCATTTCGGCCATTTTCTGGTCGAAAGCACGCCGCGGCTCTGGGCGCTCGATGCGGTCGAGGGGCCGGTCGATGGGCTGATCTTCACCGTCAAGCGCGAGACGATCGAGGATCAGGGCGAACTGAAGCTGCAACCGTTCCAGCGGCTCTTCTTCGATCTTCTGGGCATCGACGTGCCGATCCGCATCCTGTCCCAGCCGACCCGGGTCGAGCGGCTGGAAGTGCCGGGGCAGGGCTTTGGTCTGGGGCCGATCGCCGCCGGAACCGAGGCGTTCCGGGCCTTTTTCGCGACCCGCTTCGCCCGCGAGATCGCGCCGCAAGGCGCGGAAAAGCTTTATGTTTCCCGCTCGGCACTCGGGGCCACGCGCGGCGGCGTGCTGGGCGAGGACCGGATCGAGGCGGTGCTGGCCGACGCGGGCTATGAAATCTTCCACCCGCAAAAGCACAGCCTTGAATCGCAGATCGCCCATTACAAGGCGGCGCGGCAGGTGGTGGCGCTCGATGGTTCGGCGCTGCATATGGTGGCGATGGTGGGGCGGCGCGATCAGCAGGTGGCGATGATCCGGCGCCGCGTCTCCGACGTGTCCGACAGCATCGTGACGCATCTGACCGCCTTCACCGGGCAGGCGCCCTTGGTGATCGACGTGATCGAACAGGATTGGGTGCGCTCGGACCGCAAGCGGGCGGACCGGCATTCGGTGGGCCAGCTTGATCTGCCCGCTTTGGGCCGGGCGCTGGTCGCGGGCGGTTTCCTGCCCGAGGGGGCCGAAATTCCCGCGATGACCGAGGCCGACATTCAGGCCGGGGTGCATGTGTTCGAAGATGCGCTGAGCGGCAAGCTGAGCTTCGAGCCGCTGGCGCGCGGCGCGCGGCGCGACCTGCCCGAGGCCGGGCCGGTGGTGCGGCGGCGCAAGGACAAGCCCGGGGCGAAACCGGACAAGGAAGGCAAGCTCAAGGGCGAGGAACGCCGGGCGGCGCGGATGGCGCGGCGGGCGGAAAAGACCGAACGGCGCGAAAGACGCGCGGCGGCCCGGCCCGAGGGCTGACCGCCGCGGCGGCTTATTTGGCCCCGCGTGCGGCGCGGCGGGCTTCGCGCGCGGCCTTGCGCTCCTGCCGTTCGGCACGCCGCGCGGCGCGGTCCTCGGCGGTTTCTTCGGCGGGCGCTTCTTCGGCCGGGATTTCGGCGGCGGCTTCGCCCAGATGCGCGCGCGTAAAGACCGCCATCACCTGCGCCACCGCCGCTTCGCGCACAGACCGCAGGTTCGGCTCGAACCAGCCCGCCCCGGCCTTGGCCGAGGTCACAAGTTCATAGGACGGGAAATAATCCACCGCCGCGTCGTCGGCCTGCAGCTCGCCCGCCACCGCGCGCAGCACGGATTTCGACAGCACCGTCGCGGGCAGCACATGCGCGTCCGAGGCGGTGGCCGTCAGCGGCACCGGCGAGACGGTGAGCAGCACCCGCAGCGCCGGGTTGAGCGCCTTGAGCCGCGCCAGCGCCGCTTCCAGATCGGCCTTGACCTCGGAGACGCGGAAATTCGCAAACGCGTGGATCTCGGGGTTGAAACTGCCCGCGATCGTGCCCGGCGCCGTCGCATAGACCTGACCCGAGGGCTTGTGAAGCCAGGCCTCGGTCAGGCCCAGCGTGAAGATGAAGACATCGGCCCGGGTGAAAACGTCGCGCACCTTTTCAAGGTGTTGCGCGCGGGCGGCCCGGACCGCCGCGGCGCTATCAAACCCGCCCGGTTCGATATTCGGGCGCAGCGCATCGTAAAACCGGCCGTCCTTTTCCCAGATCGCGTCGAAATCCGGGGCCTTGCCCCAGGCCTCTTCGAGCAGCTGGCGCAGCTGGCGGGTGGTGTAGAGGTTGCCATAACGGGCCGAATACATGTCATAGCCATGGCTTGGCCCGTCTTCGGCGGCGATATGGGCCGGGCGCGGCTCGGCATCGAGCACGTTGAAGCCGTTCCTGCGCAGGGCCCGGCCGACATGCTGGGCAAAGCACGAGCCTGCGGTGACGATCCGGTCGGTCTTCGTCAGCCCCCAGCGCGGCCGGTAAAGATCGGGCGGCGGATAGGCGGCCTCGGCCAGGCCGGTGCGCCAGAAGGCGCGGGCGTCGATGCCTTGATAGGGCGAACGGGTCATGCGGACACTCCTTCTTGCGGGCAGGTTTCGGCCAGGGCGGGCCGGAGCGCCGCCCAGAGCGCCCGCCCGAAATCGGCATTCATATGCGAGGCGTCGGTGCCGCCGCCTTCGCCCGAAATCAGCCGCGAGGCCTCCTTGTTATAGGTGCCGCGGGTGGTGATGCCATCGGCCACGGTTTCGGGCGGCTGGGCGATGAACCGCGCCTGCGGGGCCAGCGCCGCGCCCACCGCGGTTTCGAACATCTGCCCCAGCGCCGGGCCGTCGCCCGCGCTGATCGCGGCGTCCCAGCCGTAATCCGAGGTGCCCTCGGGCGCCTGCCGGGCCCATTCGGCCCAATGCGGCTCGGCCAGCGCCAGCACCGGCTTGCCCGTCGTCGCGGCGATCGTCCGGGCCTGTTCGACCAGCTGGGTCGTGGCGTAACGCTCGGTCAGGAACGCCTTGGCAAAAGCCGGATGCACCAGCGTCTTGCCCGCGGTGCCGGCAAGCCCGACCCAGGCGTGGCTTTTGTAAAACCGCAAGATGCGCTTGGACGACACATTCAGCCCCACCAGCAGGAAGGCGTCGAAGCGGGTCAGCTCGATCCGGTCATAGCCGCCCGAAAGCTGGCGGAAATGGCTTGAAATCTTTTGCCGCGTCGGCACCAGCGCCGTGCCCTGCAGCGCCACATGGCGCATCCCGTCGGAAGGCGCGCCGAAAAACGTGGGTTCCACCGCCGCCCAGCCCGGCGCGGCCTCGGCCATCAGCCGGTCCCAGCCCAGTTTCAGCGCCGCGATATGGGAATTGCCGATCACGCACAGCCGCAGCGTCATTTCGAGAAGGCCTCCAGCAATTCGTCTTCGCACATCACCTTTGCCGTCTTGCCCTTGGCCTCTGCCCTTGCCTTGCGTTTTGCCCGCCGCTCCGGGTCCTTGTGCCGCGGCCTGCGGCCTTCGGCCACCGGGGCCAGCGGCGCTGTGGCGCCCCCGAGCAGATCCAGCAGCTCGGCCCCGCCGCAGAGCCGGGCCACCAGCGCGGCAAGGCGGTCGTGATCGGCCGCTTCGGCGGGCAGGGCGCAAAGCCGCCCGACCAGCGCATCCAGAACCGGATCGTGCTGCACCCGGGCGTCGCCCTGCGCCCAATCGGCCGCGCGGGCCGCAAGCAGCGCCTGTGCCGTCCGGGCCTCGGCCCGGGCGCCGGGCGGGGCGGGCAGCACGATCAGCCGCAATGCCAGCCCCGGGTTCAGCGCCTGCAGCCCGTCCCGAAGCCGGGCGAAACCGGCGTCAAGATCGCGCGCGGTCGTGCGCGCCTCGGGCCAGTCGGGGGCCGCGATTCCCGCGGGGGGGCGCGGAAACACCCGGCCGCTGGCCGGATCGGTCAGCAGCGCCGGGGTGGCAAGCGGCAGCACCAGCGTTTCGGTGTCCGCAATCAGCCGCGCCAGCGCCGCCAGATGCGCCTGCCGATAGGCGGTGGCGCTCGCCAGATCGGGCAGGCCCGCCGGATCGACCCCGGGGCGGGCGGCATCGACCAGCGTGCCATCGGGCTGCGGCCAGAACACCGGATCGGCCGCGCCGGGGGCGATCCCGCGCGCCTCCTCGATCAGCTGCGCGATCAGCCGCACATCGCCCAGCCGCCCGGCCCGCGCCGAGGCCAGCCCATAGTGAAACCGCGTCAGCAGCGCCGCCGAGGCCTGTTTCGGCCCCGGTTCGGCCTCGGCCACCGTGGCCCCGCCGCGGCGCAGAAGCGGCGCCAGCGCAAAGGCCGGATCGCCGCCCAGCACCGTCAGCCGGATCGCCGCGGGCGGCTGGGGCGGGGTGGCCTCGGTTTCGGGACTTGTCTCTGCGTCGCTCATTCTGTCCTGCTTCCTTCCGGCGCAGATTAGGCGCCGTGCCCGCAGGATGAAAGCCAATCATGGACATTTGAGGGCGGGCCGGACAGAGATTGCGGCCCCGGTCGGGCGGGGCGACGGGGCGCCGCCAAAATGTCGCACCGGCCCCGAAGGGCGTATTGACCTATGTCAAAGTCCTTTCGGCCCGCAAACCGCTAGAAACGGCCCATCAGGTTCCCGATCTCCCTGAAACGGCGCAAGCTGGCGGAACCTGAAACAGAACCGTGACGTTCTCCCTCGTCTGGTTCCAAATAACGCGCTGCGGGCCTCCCTCCCGCAGCGCTTTATTTTTTGCCCTGCTTTTTCTTGGCGCAAATACGCCCTTGCCCAGCGCAGCCCCGCGCGCGGCGCAAAAGAGCAAAAGAAAAGGCCCCCCGAACGGAGGGCCCCTGCGCAGATCGGCGGCGCTGGTTCCGGGCGCGCTTATTTCGGCGCGATCATCATCACCATCTGGCGGCCTTCCAGCTTCGGCATCGATTCGACCTTGCCGGCATCGCCGACATCGCCCACGACCCGGTTCAGAAGCTCCATGCCCAGCTGCTGGTGCGCCATCTCGCGGCCGCGGAAGCGCAAAGTGACCTTCACCTTGTCGCCTTCCTCCAGGAACTTCATCACCGAGCGCATCTTGACCTCGTAGTCATGCGTGTCGGTGCCCGGGCGGAACTTGATTTCCTTGATCTCGATGACCTTCTGCTTCTTGCGGGCTTCGGCCTCTTTCTTTTGCTGTTCGTATTTGAACTTGCCGAAGTCCATGATCTTGCACACCGGGGGAACGGCGGTGGGCGAGATTTCCACGAGATCGAGCCCGGCCTCTTCGGCCATCTGCATCGCACGGGCGGGGGTGACCACCCCGACGTTTTCCCCATCCGCCCCGATCAGGCGGATTTCAGGCGCGCGGATGCGTTCGTTGATCCGGGGGCCGGTCTCGCGTTGCGGCGGGGCATTGTGCGGTCTGCGGGCTATGGCTCTGATCCTTTTGTGGTGAGCGGAATGGCGCGCAAAATAGGGGCTGGGGTCTTGTCTTTCAACAGGATTCCGCAGGGCCTTTGGCGGGAATCGGCTGATGCATCGAAAAAGGCGGCAATGCGACACGTTTCCTTATTCCCAACCGCGGGCGATAGTTGAAAATGTTGATCGTTCCCATGAGAATCCCAACATGAAAAGGGGGGAAGAATGACCGAAGTGAAATGGAAAGACCTGCCGCAGAATGCCAAGGCGACGCTGGGCATCATCGGCGGGGGCGTCCTGCTGGCGCTGATCCTCGGCTTGATGTCGCCGGGTCGCACCGTGGTCACCGTGCCTGTTGACGAACTGCCGCCGGGCGTCCCGGCGACCCCGGCCGCCGCGGCCGCTCCGGCCGAAGCTGCTCCGGCCGCCGAAGCTGCTGCCCCGGCTGAAGAAGCCGCTCCGGCTGCTGAAGCCGCTCCGGCTGCTGAAGCTGCTCCGGCTGCTGAAGCTGCTCCGGCTGCTGAAGCCGCTCCGGCTGCGGAAGCTGCTCCGGCTGCGGAAGCTGCCCCGGCTGCTGAAGCTGCTCCGGCCGCTGAAGCTCCGGCTGCGGAAGCTGCCCCGGCTGCGGAAGCCGCTCCGGCCGCTGAAGCCCCGGCCGCTGAAGCTGCTCCGGCTGCGGAAGCTGCTCCGGCTGCGGAAGCCGCTCCGGCTGCTGAAGCTGCCCCGGCTGCTGAAGCCCCGGCTGCTGAAGCTGCTCCGGCTGCTGAAGCTGCCCCGGCTGCTGAAGCCCCGGCTGCTGAAGCTGCTCCGGCTGCTGAAGCTGCTCCGGCCGCGGAAGCTGCTCCGGCCGCGGAAGCCGCTCCGGCCGCTGAAGCTGCTCCGGCCGCTGAAGCCGCTCCGGCTGCTGAAGCCCCGGCCGCGGAAGCTGCTCCGGCCGCGGAAGCTGCTCCGGCCGCTGAAGCTGCTCCGGCCGCTGAAGTTGCCCCGGCTGAAGAAGCCGCTCCGGCCGCTGAAGCTGCTCCGGCGGAAGCCGCTGCCGCTCCTGCCGAAGCTGCTCCGGCCGAAGCCCCGGCCGCGGAAGCTGCTCCGGTTGACCCGGTTGCCGCCGCTCTGGCCGCTGCCGAAGCCGCCACGGCTGCTGCTGCCGCCGCGACCGCTGCCGCCGCCGCTGCCGAAGCTGCCGCCGCTGCCGCTGCCGCGAAATAAGCGCCGCGCGCCTGACCTCGGAAACGCCGTCCCTCTCGGGGCGGCGTTTTCTTTTGCCCGCCATCCACAGCGGCCAAAGAAAAAGGCCGCCCCGAAGGGCGGCCCGTTTCCAATCTGCAGGAAGGCTCAGATGCCTTCGCCGACGAAGGCCTTTTCCACCACGAATTCGCGCGGCTCGGAATTGGCGCCCTCGCGCAGGCCGTAGCTTTCCAGAACCTTCATCACATCGACGTTGAAGGCGAGCGAGCCGCAGACCATCGCCCGGTCGGTTTCCGGGTTCATCGGCGTGATCCCCAGATCCTCGAACACCTTGCCCGAGGCGAGGTTGTCGGTGATCCGGCCCATGTGGTGGAACTCTTCCCGCGTGGTGGTCGGGTAGTATTTCAGCTTGCCCTCGACCATCTCGCCGATCAGCGGGTCATCTTGCAGCGCCTCGACCAGCTGGCGGCCGTATTCGAGTTCCGCCACCGTGCGGCAGGTGTGCATCATGATGACTTCGTCGAATTTCTCGTAAGCCTCGGGCTCGCGCATCAGCGAGGCGAAGGGCGCAATCCCGGTGCCGGTGGCCAGGAACCACAGCCGCTTGCCCGGAAGCAGCGCGTCGATGACGAGCGTGCCGACGGGTTTCGGGCGCAGGATGATCTGTTCGCCCACCTGGATGTGCTGCAGCCGCGAGGTCAGCGGGCCATCCGGAACCTTGATCGAGTAGAATTCGAGTTCCTCGTCCCAGGCGGGCGAGGCGATCGAATAGGCGCGCATGATCGGCTTGCCGTTGTCATCGAGCAGCCCGATCATCACGAACTCGCCCGAACGGAAGCGCAGCGTTTGCGGGCGGGTGACGCGGAACGAAAACAGCGTGTCGGTCCAGTGCCGGACAGAGGTCACCGTCTGCGCATCGGGCAGGACTTTCGCGGGGGCAATCGGCGTGGTCTCGTTCACGGTCGTCTCGTCTTTGAGGCCCGAAGGGGCGATGAAGAAGCGCCGCACCGGCGCAGGCGCGGCGCGGCAGGAAACATGCGCCGCAATTACCACAAAAGGCCGCGGCGTGCCATGACTATGGGCACATGCCCGCTGCGACCTTTCGCGTCAAGCGATCACGCTGTCGCAACCGAACCGAAAAGCCGGGCGCGATAGTCATGCGCCTGCCAATCGGCGCGGGCGCGCCATTGCGCCTCGCCCTGACGCGCGGCCAGATCGTCGGGGATTTCCACCTCGTCAAAGCCCGAGCGCCGGGCCATGCCGTATTGATCGGCGATGAGCGGCCCGGTGGCGCGCAAGCGGCCGGTGTAGCCCGCATCGCGGATCAGCCGGCCAAGGGTGAAGCCGCGCCCGTCCGAGAAGCTGGGGAAGAGCACCTTCACCAGCTCCGCCCCCGCGATCATATCGGCCAGCGCCTCGGGGGCGGTGGTGGGGGGGATCTCGACGGCCTGCCCTTGGAAATCCTCGGGCGCAAAGCCCGTATCGCGCACGATCACACTCATGCCACCTTGTCCTTGTCGCTGCTGTCGGCGTCCTCGGCCGGTTTGACCCGGACCATCTTGCCGCCGATGAAATGGATGCCGCATTCGGTTTTTTGCGAGCCGCGCCAACGGCCTGCGCGCGGGTCTTCGCCCGGTTTCACCGGCGAGGTGCAGGGCGCGCAGCCGATGGACGGATAGCCCCGCGCCACCAGCGGATGCCGGGGCAGGCGGTTTTGCACCATGTATTCTTCCAGATCCTCGCGGCCCCAATGCGCCAGCGGATTGATCTTCATCCGGGTGGGGGTTTCGACCTCGAAGAAGTCGATCTCGGCCCGGGTCGTGCCCTGATAGCGCTTGCGCCCGGTGATCCAGGCGTCAAAGCCCGAGAGCGCGGCTTCCAGCGGCACGGTCTTGCGCAGATTGCAGCAGGCGTCGGTGTTGAACTGATAAAGCGTGCCATCGGGGTCGTCGATGGCAAGCGCCGCTTTCGTCGCGCGGATGGTGCGGATCTCCGACAGGCCCAGTTTCGAGGCGACCTCCTGCTGATAGGCGAGCGTTTCCGGAAACAGCATCATCGTATCGACGAAGAGCACCGGCGTCGCCGGGGCGATCAGCGAGACCATGTGCAGAAGCACCACCGATTCCGCACCAAAAGAACTGACCATCGCCACGCGCCCGGTGTCGGGATCGGCGAGCGCCTTTTCCATCACCGAAATCGCGGCATGATGCCGGTAGCGCTCATTCAGCCCCGCAACGCGCGCGCCGATCTCAGGCAGCATCCTGGGCCTCGTCATAAAGTGCGGCGCGGAAGGGCTCGCGCCCCAGCCGGTGCAGCGCGGCAAGGAAGCTTTCGCCCGCCGAGAGCCGCAGCGCCAGATAGGCGCGCACCAGCCGCTCGATCGCGGGCACGACGGCATCATAGGCAAAGCCCGGCCCCATCTTTTCGCCGATCGCGGCCTCGGGGCCCTCGGCGCCGCCCAGGGTGATCTGGTAATTCTCCGCCCCGGCGCGATCAAGGCCCAGAATGCCGATGGCGCCCAGATGGTGATGACCGCAGGCATTGATGCAGCCCGAGATTTTCAGCGGCAGCGGGCCGATGGTTTCGACGAGACCCAGCGTCTCGAAATGCTGCGCGATCTCTTGCGCCAGCGGGATCGAGCGGGCGGTGGCCAGCGCGCAGTAATCCATCCCCGGGCAGGCGATCATGTCGGAGATCAGCCCGACATTCGCCGCCGCCAGCCCGACCTTGCGCAGCGCGGCATGAAGTGCTGCCAGATCGGCGCGGGCGACATGGGGCAGAACGATGTTCTGCATGTGGGAAATCCGCAGCTCGCCATAGCCGTAAAGGTCGGCAAGGTCGGCGACGGCCCGCATCTGGTCGGCCGAGACATCGCCCGGTTCCTCGCCCGGGGTCTTGACCGAGATCGTCACCACCGCATGATCGGGGCGCTTGTGATCGGTGACCGAGTGCTTCGCCCAAGCCGCGAAAGCCGGATCGACGGAAAGCGTCGCGACATAGGGGGCCGGGTCCTTCGCCAGCAGATCGGGCAAAGCGAAATGCGGGGTGATCTCGGCCAGAAGCGCCTGATCGGCGCCGGTGAATTGCGGCTTGATCCGCTCGAATTCCTGCTCGACCAGATCGCGGAAGGGCTCGATCCCGGTTTCAAAGACGGTGATCTTGATGCGCGCCTTGTATTTGTTGTCGCGCCGCCCGATCAGGTTGTAGGCGGCCAGGATCGCCTCCAGATAGGGCAGCAGATCGGCTTTCGGCAGGAAGTCGCGCAGTTCGGGCGCGAGCATCGGCGTGCGGCCAAGACCGCCGCCCACCAGCACCCGGAACCCGGTCTCGGCCCCGCGGCGGATCAGCTGCAACCCGACATCATGGGCGCGGATCGCGGCGCGATCCTCCGGGCTGCCGGTGATCGCGATCTTGAACTTGCGCGGCAGGAACTGGAATTCGGCGTGATCCGAGGACCATTGCCGGATCAGCTCCGCATAGGGGCGGGGGTCTTCGATTTCATCCGCGGCAGCCCCGGCAAAGGCGTCGGTCGTCACGTTGCGGATGCAATTGCCCGAGGTCTGGATCGCGTGCAGCCCGTCATCGGCGAGCCGCTCCAGAATGTCGGGGGTATCCACCAGCTTGATCCAGTTGAACTGGATGTTCTGGCGGGTGGTGAAATGGCCGTAACCGCGATCAAAGCGGTCCGCCACATCGGCCAGCGCCCGCATCTGATCGGACGAAAGCGTGCCATAGGGGATGGCGACGCGCAGCATGTAGGCGTGAAGCTGCAGATAAAGCCCGTTCATCAGCCGCAGCGGGCGGAATTCGTCCTCGGTCAGGCTGCCATCCAGCCGCCGCGCCACCTGATCGCGAAACTGCGCCACGCGGTTGCGCACGAAGGCTTCGTCGAAATCGGAATATTCATACATGTGCGGCGTCCTTGGCGGCGGCTTCTTTCGTCGGCCGGATCGAGGGGCCCTTGGCGCGGAACTGCTCGCGCAGCGCGACCGGCACCGGGCCCTGCGGTCCTTGCGTCACATCGACCAGATAGACCCCCACCGCAACCGTCGTGTGACCCATCGCGGAAAGCAGGCGCAACTGCGCCTCGGCCTCGTCGGTCAGCACCTCGGCCTGGGCGATGTCGCGCACCCAATCCCCGGCGGCCGAGAAATAGACAACATGACCGGCGCGCAGATCATTGGCGCTGACGACTTTGGGAACGAAGGAACGACTCATATCACGGCCTCGATGGCAGGGGCGGCAGCCGCGCGGGGCGCGAGGCCGAACAGGATGACGGCGGGGCCGGTCAGCCGCGCGGCGGCGGCGGGCAGATCGGCCAGGGTGGTGGCAAGCACGCGCGCATCGGCGCGGGAAACATTTTCTACGAGCGTGACCGGTGTCGTGGCAAGGGCGCCGTGCATCATCAGCCGTCCTTGCAGGAACCGTGCGGCCTTCTTGCCCATGTAGATCGCCGCAACCGCACCCGGACGGGCCAGGCCCGCCCAATCCGCCTCGGCGAAACCGGCGACATCATGGCCGGTGATCAGGCGCAGCTCCCGGTTGCGGCCGCGCTCGGTCAGGCTTTGCCCAAGGCTCGCCGCCGCGGCCGAGGCGGCGGTGATCCCGGGCAGGACGGTGAAGCCGATCCCGGCCGCGTCGAGCGCGTCCAGTTCCTCGCCCAGACGGCCGAAGACGCCCGGATCGCCCGATTTCAACCGCAGCACATTGCGCCCGGTGCGGGCAAACCCCAGCATCAGCGCGATGATCTCCTCTTGCGGCATCTGGGCGCCAAAGCCGGTCTTGCCGGTCTCGATCACCAGCGCCTGGCCTCCGGCCAGCGCCAGCACCTCGGCCGACACCAGCCGGTCATGCAAGATGACATCGGCCGTGGCCAGCGCCCGCGCCACCGCCAGCGTCAGATGGTCCACGGCCCCGGGGCCGGAGCCAGCAAGCGTCACATGTCCGAAGCTTTGGGTCATGGGGATCTCCTTTCGCGCAATATAGGAAATTTTTCCCGGCAAGCGCCATGCCCCCTTGCGAATAAGGAACTTCGTTTTCTATCCTGGCTCCGGCAGAGGATATTTCCTGCAAAACGGGGGAAAAGGCGAATGGCGGTCCGGTTGGACGAGATGGATCGGAAGATCCTGTTTCAGATGCAGGAAGACGCGAGCCAGTCGCTCGACGAGATTGCGCGCAAGGTGGGCTCGTCGAAGACCCCGGTCTGGAACCGCATCCGCAAGATGAAGGATCTGGGCGTGATCGGGCGCCAGACCGTGCTGCTCGATGCCGAGGCGCTGGGGCTGGAGGCCTGTTTCTTCGTGCTGATCCGCACCTCGGAGCACGAGGCGGAGTGGCAGCGGCGGTTTCTGGCGACGCTGCGCGCGCGCCCCGAGGTGCTGGAAGCGCATCGGCTGGCGGGCGATATCGACTATATCCTGAAGGTGCGGGTGAAGAACGCGCGCGCCTATGACCTTTTTTATCAGGCGCTGATCTCCGAGGTGAAGATCTACAACGTCACAGCGCTTCTGAGCATGGAAGAGATCAAGTCGACGACGATTCTGCCGGTGTGAGGGGATCAGGCCGGGCAGGGGGGCGCTGCCCCCCTCTGGCCTCTCGGCCATTCACCCCCCGGGATATTTGGACCAAGGTGAAAGGCACCCCGATGCTGCTTTCACCTTGGTGCAAATATCCCGGGGGGAGTCCGCTTGCGGACGGGGGGCAGCGCCCCCCTTTCTTTCTCAGGCCGCGTCGAGCGCGCTCAGGATCGCGCCGAAATCGGCGGCCTTGAGCGAAGCGCCGCCCACCAGCGCGCCATCGACATTCGAGGTGGCAAAGATCTCGGTCGCGTTCGAGGGTTTGACCGAGCCGCCGTAGAGGAGCCGCATCCCCTCGCCCTCGGCGCCGAAGCGCGCGACGAGTTCTGCGCGCATGAAATCATGCACTTCCGCGATCTGCGCCAGCGTCGGCGTGCGGCCGGTGCCGATCGCCCAGACCGGTTCGTAAGCGATGACGGTATTCGCCGCGGTGGCGCCGTCGGGCACCGAGCCCGCGAGTTGCGCGCCGACCAGCGCCAGCGTCTCGCCCGCATCGCGCTGCGCTTCGGTCTCGCCGACGCAGATCACCGCGACCAGCCCCGCCGCGCGGGCAGCGGCGGCCTTGGCGCAAACCATCTCCGAGCTTTCGCCATGATCGGCGCGGCGTTCGGAATGGCCGAGGATCACATGGGAGGCGCCGCAATCGGCCAGCATTTCGGCCGCGATATCGCCGGTATGCGCGCCCGCGGCCTTCATGTGGCAATCCTGCCCGCCGACCGCGATCTTGCCCGCCGCCGTCGCCACCATCGCCGCGACCAGCGTCGCGGGCGGGCAGAGCAGCACTTCGGATTTCGGATCGGGATGCGCCGCGATCAGCGCCGTCACCTCGGCCAAGCTTGCCTTGGTGCCGTTCATCTTCCAGTTGCCCGCGGCCAATTTTCTGCGCATTCCTGCCTCCTTGCCAAAGTCGGGGGCAGATTAGGCAGGCGCGCGGGCCGTGCAAGCAAGAAATGGGCCTCAGCCCGCGGGCGCGTCGCGGAACTTCACCGATTCGCCGCAGCCGCAGCTTTCGACCACATTCGGGTTGCGGAACTTGAAGCCCGATTTCGAGCATCGTTTCTTCGTAGTCGATCTCGGTTCCCAGCAGGAACATTTGCGCGAGCGGCGCGATCAGCACGCGGGCCGGGCCTTCCTCGACGACGATATCCATCGGATCGGCCTCGGCGGCGATTTCCATTGTATATTCCATGCCCGCACAGCCGCCCTTCTTGACGCCGATGCGGAACCCGGCCGCGCCTTCGCGCGCCATCAGCTCGGCGATCTGCGCGACAGCGGCGGGGGTCAGGGTGACGGGGGGCTTGCCGGGGAGTGCGAACATGGGGGGGCTCCTTTCGCCCATAGATAGGCGTGCGGGGGGCGGTCCGGCAAGCGGGCCGCCCCGGCAGATCAGGCGAGGAACGGATAATCGGTGTAGCCCTCGGCGCCACCGCCATACATCAGCGCCAGCCGCAGCGGGTTCCATTCGGCGTTCCGTTCCAGCCGCGCCACCAGATCGGGGTTGGCGATGAAGGGTTTTCCGAAAGCCACCGCCGCCGCCGTGCCCGTTGCCACCGCGGCCATGGCACTGTCACGCTCGTAGCCGTTGTTGGCGATATAGGGGGCGCGGATGGCGTCGCGCAGGGCTTCGAGTTCGCCCGCGGGCCAGTCGCGCGGACCGCCGGTCTGGCCTTCGACCATGTGGACATAGGCCAGCGGCCGGTCGTTCAGCGCGGCGATGGCGGCGCCAAACAGCGCGGGCGTGTCGCTGTCGAGCCCGACATTGTTGGCGTTCGAGAAGGGCGAAAGCCGCACGCCCACCCGCCCCGGGCCCCAGACCGCGACGCAGGCATCGACCGCGCCTTCCAGGAAGCGGATGCGGTTGGCGATAGAGCCGCCCCAGCCGTCGCTGCGTTTGTTCGACGTGTCGCGCAGGAACTGGTCGATCAGATAGCCGTTCGCCGCATGCACCTCGACCCCGTCGAAGCCCGCCTGCTTGGCCAGCTGCGCGGCATGGCCGTAATCGAGGAAGCTGCGTTCGATGTCTTCCTCGGTCATCGCGCGCGGCAGGCCCGTCTCGACGAAGCCCTTGCCGTCGAAGGTCTTCGAAGCGGCCGAGATCGCCGAGGGCGCGACCGGCGTCATCCCGTCGATGATCGTCTCATGCGAGACGCGGCCGACATGCCAGAGCTGGATCACGATCTTGCCGCCCTCGGCATGGACGGCCTCGGTGACCCGGGCCCAGGCCGCCGCCTGCGCCTCGGTATGGATGCCCGGCGTCCAGGCATAGCCCTGTGCGATGGGCGAGATCTGCGCGCCCTCGGTGACGATCAGCCCGGCCGTCGCGCGCTGGCGGTAATAGTCCACCGTCAGATCGGTGGGCATCCGGTCGGGGGCGCGGTTGCGGGTGAGCGGCGCCATCACGACGCGGTTGGCAATGGAAATGGCCCCAAGCTGGCCGGGGGAAAACAGGGTGTCGGTCATCTGACCCTCCGTCTGAGAACTGCCGCAGCCTAAGCGATCGGCAAGGTCAGGCAAGGGCCGGACTGCACAGACGCTCTGTCCGCCCTGCACAATTACATGAAGCCGAGTTCCAGCCGCGCCTCGTCCGACATCATGTCCATGCCCCAGGCCGGGTCGAATGTCATCTCGATCTCGCAGCGCTGCACGCCCTCGACCGCCTCGACCGCGTCTTGCAGCCATTGCGGCATCTCGCCCGCCACCGGACAGCCCGGCGCGGTCAGTGTCATGGTGATGGCAACGACGCCATCTGCGCCGATCTTGATCGTGTAGATCAGGCCCAGATCGAAGATGTTGACCGGAATTTCCGGGTCGAAGACGGTGCGGCAGGCGTCCACCACCGAGGCGTAAAGCGGATGCTCGATATCGGACGGGGCAATCAGCGGGGCCCCTTCGGGGAGCGCGTGTTCGGTGCTGGTCATGACTCTCTCGGGCTATTTCCTAGAGTTTATATAGGGTATCGGGGGGCGAGGTAAAGGCCGTCGGTGCGGGGCGGAAAGCCGCGTGCCAAGCAGGGTTTCGCCGCGGCGGGGCCTCGGCGACACGGGCGGGGGCTCCGCCCCCGCACCCCCGGCGTATTTGCGCCAAGAAAAAACAAGCGCCCTTTTTCGATGGCAGGCCACGTCCGTTCCCAAGCAAGTGCCCTGCTTCTCCTTGGCAAAATACGCACTTCTTTTTCCGGGGGGTGCGGGGGGCAAAGCCCCCCGCGGGTCGCCTCGGGCTTGCCCGAGGCGAAAGCCTCTTGCTGGTCGCCAACCCTGCCTGCGCGCGTCGCTTTCCCTTTCGGCCCGGCACTGCTACATGCGGCCGAAAGGAGCGCCCGATGACCCAGTTCAGCTTCACCCTCTCCGCCACCGACGGCGCCGCCCGCACCGGCGTCATCCACACCCCGCGCGGCGAGATCCGCACCCCCGCCTTCATGCCCGTCGGCACCGCCGCCACGGTCAAGGCGATGCTGCCCGAAAGCGTGCGCGCCACCGGCGCCGACATCCTTCTGGGCAACACCTACCATCTGATGCTGCGCCCCACGGCCGAGCGCATCGCGCGGCTGGGCGGTCTGCACAAGTTCATGAACTGGGAGCGCCCGATCCTGACCGACTCGGGCGGGTTTCAGGTGATGAGCCTCGCCTCCTTGCGCAAGCTGACCGAGGAGGGCGTGACCTTTTCCAGCCATATCGACGGCTCGAAGCATCATCTGTCGCCCGAACGCTCGATGGAGATCCAGAAGCTTCTGGGCTCCGACATCGTCATGGCCTTTGACGAATGCCCGGCGCTGCCCGCTGACGAGGCTGCGGTGGCCAAGTCGATGCGGCTGTCGATGAGGTGGGCGCAGCGGTCGCGCGATGCCTTTGGCGACCGGCCCGGCCATGCGCTTTTCGGCATCATGCAAGGCGGTGTCACCCGCGATCTGCGCGAGGAATCAGCCCGGAAACTCACGGAGATCGGCTTTGACGGCTATGCGGTGGGCGGGCTCGCCGTGGGCGAGGGGCAGGAGGCGATGTTCTCCGTCCTCGATTACGCGCCCGGCTTCCTGCCCGCCGACAAGCCGCGCTATCTGATGGGGGTGGGCAAGCCCGATGACATCGTCGGCGCGGTCGAACGCGGCATCGACATGATGGATTGCGTGCTGCCCTCGCGCTCGGGCCGCACCGGCCAGGCCTGGACCCGGCGCGGCCAGATCAACATCAAGAACGCCCGGCATCAGGATGACCCGCGCCCGCTCGACGAAGCCTGCAGCTGCCCGGCCTGCCGCAATTATTCCCGCGCCTATCTGCACCATGTCTTCAAGGCGCAGGAGATGATTTCGGGCATGCTGCTGACCTGGCACAACCTGCATTACTATCAGGATCTGATGGCCGGGCTGCGCGATGCGATCGCCGCGGGGCGGCTCTCGGATTTCGTGGCGGCCTTCCATGCCGAACGTGCCAAGGGCGATATCGACCCGCTGTGAGGGGCCGCCCGGCCTCTGCCCCTCAAAGCCGGGCCAGCTCCGCCGCCAGATCGCCATAGCCGGTGAAGCGGCGCTCATAGGCCAGCCCCAGCCGGGCCGCGCAAGCGGCGGCCTTGGCGTCCAGCGCCGCATCCTCGGTCTGCGCCAGATAGACTAGCTTTTCGTAATTGCCGAACATCATCGGCACCAGCTCCGGATGCCGGTCAAAGCCCATCGGCCGCCAGACGAAGGCGTCGAACTGCCGGACCAGAAAATCGGTCAGGTAAAAGGCGGTGATTTCGCTCTCGGCATGGGCGGCAAAGGTGTCGTTGCCCTCGAAAAAAGCGTAGCAATGCGGCCCGGGCACCAGCGCGACGCCGAGCCGCGCGCAGGCCTCGGCCAGCTGCCCGCCGGTGCCACAATCGGCATAGACGACATGGATGCTGTCATACTCCGCGCGATGCTTTTGCACTGCCGCGACCACCGCGGCGGTGATCTTCTCGGGCCACAGATGCAGATTCGCGGGCAGGCAGGTCAGATCCAGATGCGCCCAGCCATTCGCGGCCTTCAGCGCCAAAATTTCGTGCGCCAGCGCCCCGCAGGCAATCAGCAGAACCCGGCCGCGCCCCTCGGGGGGCAGGCCCGCCTCCGTCAACCCGTCGTCGGAAATCATTCCACCCGCGCCAGCATCCGCATCAGGCAGGCCCCGATCAGCGCCGCCAGACCCAGACCCGCCAGCGACAGCCCGGACTGAACCGCAAGGAAGATCGTCAGACCCGCCGCGGCGATCACCGCAAGGATCATGATCAGGAAATGAGGAAGGGGCATCGGCTGCATCGGTCATTCTCCATATCCTCAATATGGGGGCCTTGTCGCGAAAGAAAAGGCCCCGAACCGGGTCGGGGCCTGTCGTCCGCTGTCGGAAAGGGTCAGGCGCGCATCTGCCCGGCCTCAGGCGCCCATCTGGTTATGTTTGCGCGCCACCATCGCCTTGGCCATTTCCACCGTCACGGCAGCGTCGCGGCAATAGGCATCGGCGCCGATCGCCTTGCCGAATTCCTCGTTGAGCGGCGCGCCCCCCACCAGAACGATGTAATCGTCGCGGATGCCCTTTTCCTTCATCGTGTCGATCACGACCTTCATATAGGGCATGGTGGTGGTCAGCAGCGCCGACATGCCCAGAATGTCGGCCTCTTCCCGGGCCAGCGCGTCCAGATAATTCTCGACCGGGTTGTTGATGCCGATATCGACGACCTCGAAGCCCGCGCCTTCCATCATCATCGCCACAAGGTTCTTGCCGATGTCGTGGATGTCGCCCTTGACGGTGCCGATCACCATCTTGCCCATGCGCGGCGCGCCGGTTTCCGCCAGAAGCGGCTTCAGGATCACCATGCCGCCCTTCATCGCATTGGCGGCCAGCAGCACTTCCGGCACGAAGAGGATGCCGTCGCGGAAGTCGTTGCCGACGACCGTCATACCCGCCACCAGCGCCTTGGTCAGGATGTCATAGGGCGTCCAGCCGCGCGCGATCAGGATGTTGACCGCTTCTTCGATCTCTTCCTTGAGACCGTCGTAAAGGTCGTCATGCATCTGAGCCACAAGCTCTTCGTCGTCGAGTTCCGAAAGGATGATGTCGTCTTCATCGGCCATGGCTGTCTCCTGCGCGTGCTTGCTTTTGTGATGCGGAAAAAAGGCTTCGATTACTTGCCGTTTTGCGACATGCGCCGGTCCGTCCCCGACGCAGGCCCCTGCGCGGCACAGATCGTACCGGGCGAATCTCTTGCGAAATGTTCTCATTTCGTTCTAATTTTCGCCCATGATGCACGCTCTGCCCCTGCCGCTCGACCTGCCGCCTGCCGATCCGCGCCACCGCCTGCGCGCGCGGGGGGCGGCTGCGAATCCGGTTGGCCGGTTCGAACCCTATGCCAGGATCGTCGAATCCGACGGCTGGGATCTGGTCGAGGACGAGACGCTTTTGCGCACCGAGGTCAGCGTGGAGCGGCCGAAATCGGTGATCACCCGGAACCAAAGCCCCGATGTGCCCTTTGATCGCGCGCTCAACCCCTATCGCGGCTGCGAACATGGCTGTATCTATTGCTTCGCGCGGCCGACGCACGGCTTTCTTGGCCTCTCGGCGGGGCTTGATTTCGAGACCCGGCTGATCGCCAAGCCCGAGGCGCCCGAGTTGCTGGCGCGGGAACTCTCGAAACGCGGCTATGTGGTGGCGCCGATCGCGCTGGGCACCGCCACCGACCCCTATCAGCCGATCGAGACGGAGTGGGGCCTGACCCGGGGCCTCTTGCAGGTGCTGAGCGATTTCAACCATCCCGTGCTGCTGACCACCCGCGGCGCCGGGGTGCTGCGCGATCTTGACCTGCTCGCCTCGCTGGCGAAACGCAATCTCGTGCATCTGGCGGTGTCGCTGACGACGCTCGACGAAGATCTGGCGCGCAAGCTTGAACCGCGCGCGCCCGGCCCGCAGACCCGGCTGCGGATCATCCGCGAGGCCGCGCGGGCAGGCATTCCGGTGCGGGTGATGGCCGCGCCGATCATTCCGGGCCTGACCGATGCGGGCCTTGAAGCGATCCTGACCGAGGCGCGTCGGGCGGGCGCCCGCGCCGCCGAGATGATCCCGCTGCGCCTGCCGCACGAGGTCGCGCCCCTCTTCGCCGATTGGCTGGCGCGGCATTACCCGCTCAGGGCGGAAAAGGTGCTGAATGCCATCGCGGCCTTTCGCGGCGGCAAGCTGAACGATCCGCGTTTCACCACGCGGATGGAGGGCGAGGGGACCGAGGCCGAGCTTCTGGCCCGCCGCTTCGAGATTTCCTGCCGCCGTCTCAGCCTTGCGGCCGCGCTGCCGGTGCTGGATTGCACGCGCTTTGCCGTGCCCCCCCGCGCGGGCGAGCAGCTCGAACTGTTCTGACACCTGCGCCTCCTGCGGGCCAAGGATGCGTATTTGCACCAAGAAAAAACCCATCGGCTTTTTCTTGGCAAAAATACGCTCTTTTCAACGGTTTGGATCAGCCGCGACGGCGGCCTTTGCGCTCGCGCGCCGGGCCGCCCTCGTCATCGCCGGTGCCATCCGAGGCCGAGGAGAAGGCGCCCAGTTTCGCGGCGATTTCCTCAAGGCTCGGGCGGGGCCCACGCGGGCGGGTGGACAGGGCCTCGTGCATCGCTTGCAGATGCACCGGCATCGTGCCGCAGCAGCCGCCGATGATCGTGGCGCCCGCGTCCCGCGCCAGACAGGCATAGTCGCCCATCAGCTCCGGCGTGCCGTCGTAATGGATATGGCCGTCATGGTATTTCGGGATGCCCGCATTGCCCTTGGCGATCAGCGGGCGTTCGGTGCCCGTCGCGACGAAGCCCATCAGCGTGCGCATCAGATCCGCCGCGCCGACGCCGCAATTGGCGCCGAAAGCCAGCGGCGGATTGGGCAGTTTTTCCACCAGCGCCGCCATCTGCGCCGAGGTGACGCCCATCATCGTGCGCCCGGCGGTGTCAAAGCTCATCGTGCCGCACCAGTCCATGCCCGCAAGGCGGGCAGCTTCGGCGGCGGCCTTGTATTCCTCGGGCGCCGAGATCGTCTCGACCCAAAGCACATCGGCGCCGCCTTCCTTCAGACCCTCGGCCTGTTCATGGAAGATCTCGACCGCCAGCTCATGCGTCAGCGTGCCCATCGGCG
This sequence comes from Rhodobacter capsulatus, assembly GCF_052363185.1. GTDB lineage: Bacteria > Pseudomonadota > Alphaproteobacteria > Rhodobacterales > Rhodobacteraceae > Rhodobacter > Rhodobacter capsulatus_E. The sequence goes on from NZ_CP198955.1 coordinate 1,559,596, forward strand.
CGAAGATCTCGCCCGTCGGCCCCATCGAGCCGCAGACGGCGACCGGACGGCCCGCCTTGTCGGCGACCTCGCGGCCGATCTCGGCGGCGAGGCGGTTCAGTTCGCGCACGCGGCCCTGGGCATTGTGCAGCTTCAGCCGCGCCGCATTGCCGCCAAAGGTGTTCGTCAGGAACAGGTCCGAGCCCGCCGCGACCGCGAAGCCATAAAGTTTCGCGATCCGGTCCGGGTGGTCGGCGTTCCACAGTTCTGGCGGCTCGCCCGAGGACAGCCCCATGTTGAAGAGGTTGGTCCCCGTGGCCCCGTCGGCCAGAAGCCAGTCGCGGGATTTCAGCAGACGGGAAAGCGTGTTGGTCATCGGGCCTCTCCTGAACCAAGGTCGGCCTCTCCCTGCCACGGGGCGACGAAAAGTGCAAATTCGTTTCGCTCAAGATGATGTTGAGGCGAAGACGGGGTCGGGGGGCAAGATCGCCTCGGGGCGGGCGGGGCCGGTCCCGGGCAGGGGCGCGGGCCGGTGGATCGCGCGGGCGATGTCGACCGCGGCCAACATCAGCGCCGCGGGCGTGGGGGCGGCGATGTAGCGGGCCGAAAGCTGCGGCGCGAAGCCCATCTTGAACTGGCGCAGCCCGGCCGCGCCCTTGCCCTTTTCGGCGTGCCGCCACAGCGCCGCCGCCGGACCCGTGCTGTCTTCGGCGCGCGGCGGCAGGGCGGCAAGGGAGAGCCGCGCCACCCCGGTCTTGCCCGCCTCGGCGATGGCGGCGGCGATCAGCGCCTGCATCGTGCCATCGGGCGCATTGGCGGCCGGGCGCATCAGATCAAGCACCCATTCCCGCGCCCCGGCGTGGAAACTGGCAAAGCCGACCAGACGCCCCGTGGCGTCGCGGGCCAGCACGACCTGCTGTGCGCTGACGTAATCCTCGGCGAACCGGCCCATGGAAAAGCCGCGTTCCCCGCCATGCGCCGCCGCCCAGTCCTGCGACAGCGCCGCCATTTCCGCCAGCGGCAAGAGCCCCCGGGCAAGGCTGACGCGCAGCCCGGATTTCTCCGCCTTGCGCAGCTTGCGCCGCAGTCCGGCGCGGGCAGGGCAGGCCAGATCGAAGCGGCGGGGATCGAGCCAGACCTCGGTCGCGACCGGGGCCACGACCCAGCCCGCGGCGCGAGCCCGGGCCGCAAGGCGGGGGGAAATCTTGTAAAGGCAGGGGGTTCGCCCCTCTGCCCGGGCCGAGTGGCACAGAGGGTCGAGCAGGGCCGGACCCTCGGCCCCGCCAAAGGGGTCGAGCAGCGCCACCAGCGTGCGCGGCGCGCGCCCGATCATCCAGCCGCCCGCGCCGCAAGCGCCGGGCAAAAGCGCATGTTCGCCCTGCCGCAGCAGCCCCAGTTCGGCCTGCGGATCGGCGAGCGCGCCGCGCAGCAGCGCGGGCGGGGCCTGATCGGGGGCAAGCACCGCGCTTTGGGGCAGCCGATGCGCCGGGCGCAGCGCCACCAGCGCCATCGCCGCCAAGGCGGGCAGGCCATAATAGACGATCCGCCAGGCCAGGATCGCCGCGATCAGCTCGGGTTGCGCGGTGGCGGGCAGCAGCGACACCAGGGTGATTTCGAACGGGCCGACCCCGCCCGGCGTGTTCGAGACCAGACCCGCCCCCTGCGCCAGCAGGAAGGCCGGGTAAAGCGCCAGAAGCGACAGCGGCTCGGTCGCGGGCAGCAGCAGCCAGAGCGCGACAGCGGCAAAGGCAGTGTCGAGCGCCGCCAGCAGCAGGATGCGCGCCATCACCGCGAGCGGCGGCAGGCGCAGGGTGAACCGGCCCAGCCGCAGCCCCTCGGGCAGAACGAGCGTCACCAGCGCCAGCCCGCCGCCGAGCACAAGGCCCAGCACCGCCAGCCCCTGCACGGCCAGCACCGGCAGATGTGGCAATTGAATCGGCGCGATCAGCAGCACCGCCGCGGTCAGCACCGCCCAGCCCGCCAGAAAGGTGGCGGCGACGCTGGCGGTGATCTTGCTGGCCTGCACAAGCGAGGTGTCGGGCAGCATCCGCCAGCGCACCAGCGCCCCCGAGACAAGGCCGAATCCGATCGTTTGCGACAAAGCGATCGCCGTCCAGCCGCCGCGGCGGGCGTGATGGGCCGCGGTGCCGGTGGCCAGCGCCCGGTGGATCAGCGCATCATATTGCGCGAGCGCCGCGAAACTGGCTACGGTCGCGCCGATCGCGCCAGCCCAGGACAGCGCATCCACCCGCGCCAGCGCCGCAAGAATCGCTGCGGTGTCAAGGGTTGCCAGCTTGTCGCGCAGCGCCCAGAGAAAGGCCGCGACCAGCGCGATGCCCAGCATCTGCCGCCGCGCGGCAGCGCCGATCCGCAACCCCTCGGGCAGGGCAAGGCCGCCTGCCGCGCGTGTCGCCGCAATGGCCGATCCGGTCTGTCTGGACATGTTGCCCCCCTGAAAAAGCGCAAGCCGCAGGATGCGCGCCAAGGGTTAGCAAGCGGTGAAAGGTCGCAGGGTTTTTCGCAGATCTGGTTGCCGTTTCTTAACGATCCCGGGTCTGAAAGATCCCCGGGCCTGAGGACTGCGGGCCGGCGCGGGGTCCGGTGCAACGGAAAACACCGCGCCTTCGCGGGGAAGGGCGGTGCAAGATCTTCCGGCCCGGAGGCGCCGCGCGGGCGCCGCCGGTGGGCTTTGCGGCTCAGCCGGCGGTGGCGAGCTGCTTCATCGCCTCGGCCATCGCCTTTTGCATCTCGGCGCGGATCGTCGCCTCGTCGGCCTTGCCCGCCAGATCGGCGACAAGCTTGCGCACGACGTCATCCTTGCCGGGTTCTTCGAAATCGGCCGCCAGAACCTCGGCCACATAGGCCTCGGTGTCGGCCTTGCCCAGAAGCCCGGCCGCCCATTGCGCCAGAATCTTCACCGAGCGGGCCTCGGCCTTGAAGCGCAGATCGGCATCATGCGCGAATTTCGCTTCGTAGGCGTGTTCGCGATCGTCGAAAGTGGTCATGATTTCCCCCCTTTAGTCAGGCTTTCCGCTGCAGATATGGGTTCAACCGCGCCCCGCTGCAAGGTTTAATCCGCCCCGCCCGGACCGATTGCGCAACCATCCCGTCCAACCTGCCCACCCGCGCAGCCCGGTCGCGCAAGATGCCCGTGCTGGCGCGCAACCGGCTTTGCCTTGCGGGAAGGGCGCTCTTGCGCTAATGGGCGCGAAGGCAGTGACCGTGTGCCCCGCACGGCCACCCGTTCGATATTGGAGAGCCCATGGCACCGCGTCGCAAGAAAATCTACGAAGGCAAGGCGAAGATCCTTTACGAAGGCCCGGAGCCGGGAACGCTGGTGCAGTATTTCAAGGACGACGCGACCGCCTTCAACGCGCAGAAGAAAGCGACGATCGAGGGCAAGGGCGTGCTCAACAACCGGCTGTCGGAATTCTTCATGACCGGGCTGACGAATGTGGGGATTCCGAACCACTTCATCCGCCGTCTGAACATGCGCGAGCAGCTGATCCGGCAAGTCGAGATCGTGCCGCTGGAAGTCATCGTGCGCAATTTCGCCGCCGGGTCGATCTCGAAGCGGCTGGGCATCGAGGAAGGCACGGCGCTGCCGCGGCCGATCGTCGAATACAGCTACAAGAACGACGCGCTGGGCGACCCGCTGGTGCCCGAGGAATATATCATCGCCTTTGGCTGGGCGAACCAGCAGGATCTGGACGATATCGTGAGCCTCGCGCTGCGGGTGAACGACTTCCTGTCGGGCGTGTTCTATGGCGTCGGCATCAAGCTGGTCGATTTCAAGATCGAGATCGGCCGGATCTGGGATGGCGATTACATGCGGCTGATCGTGGCCGATGAAATCAGCCCCGACAGCTGCCGTCTGTGGGATGTGAAGACGGGCCAGAAGCTCGACAAGGACGTGTTCCGCCGCGATCTGGGCAGCTTGACCGACGCCTATACCGAGGTTGCGCGGCGTCTGGGCGTGATGCCCGCCAATGCGACGCCGATGAAGCCCACGCTGATCAACTGAGCGCGGGCGCAGGAGTTGAGGGGCGGTCCCGCGGGGCCGCCCCTTTTGTTTCAAAGCACGAAATCGGCTGCGGTCAACTGCACGAGGCCGTTCAGCCGGATCACCGCTTCGGCGGTGGGATCATTGTCGGTATCGAGATAGATCATCGTGAAATCATTCGCCGTGCCCGCTTGATCGAAGGTCTGATACCGGATGCTGCCGCCCGGCGCGATGCCGTCAGACTGCGTGCCGGTGAAGCTGAAGGTCTGGTTGCCGGACAGGATGCTGGAGGCGTCCATCGCCTGCAGGTCGATCCGGTCATGGCCCTGTTCGAAATCGAGGATACGATCCGCGCTTGCCTGCATCGTCGTGGTGTCGGTGATCGCGGTGAAGATGAAGCGGTCGTTGTCCGCGCCGCCCAAAAGCAGGTCGCGCCCGGCCCCGCCGATCAACTGGTCGTTGCCCGCCCCGCCGGCCAGGCTGTCGTTGCCTGCCGCGCCCGAGAGGCTGTCGTGCCCCGCGTCGCCGGTCACCTGGTCGTCGCCGGCCTCGCCGGTCAAGGTGTCGTTGCCCGCCCCGCCCGACAGGTTGTCGTTGCCCGCGCCGCCAAAGACAAAGTCCTGGCCATCATCCCCGGTGATCCGGTCATTTCCCGTCCCGCCCGAAAGCCGGTCATTGCCGCCCGCGCCATGGATCGTGTCATTGCCCGCATAGCCATCGACGCGGTCGATGCCGTTCGACAGTTGCATCGTGTCATTGCCCGACAGGATCGAGGCGATCAGGGCCCGGTCGTCGGTCGTGCCGGGCGTCGCCATCACCCGCGCAAGGCTCGTGGCGTCGATCGCAAGATCGCCGATCGCATAGGTCAGCCGGTCGCGGGTCTCGACCGGGGAGCCCTGATCGGAGCAGTCGATCTCGGCGATGCAGGAAATGGTGCCGGTGATGTCCTCGGACTCGGTCAGGCCAAGCCCGTTGCCGACCAGCAGCATGGAATACCAGTCCCCGGTCAGGTTGACGGGCCGCCCGTCGGGCTGCTGGATCCAGGTTCCGCCATCGGCCCAGTCGACGGTGAGGGCACTGTTGACCGTGCCGGGCAGGTGGTCCGCCCAGCCCTGCAGCCCTACGCTGGCGAAATAGTTGCCGACCCTCGTGGCGTCGGCGGAAACAAGCGAGACGTCGTATTCGGTGGTGTTTTCGTAGATTTCGTTGAAATTGACCCGTGCAAGGTCGAAAGCCGTGCGGGCGACGATGTAAGCCATGATACACACTCTTGGGTTGAGAAAAAAAGGTCGCGACAGCAGAAAGAGACGACGCCTGGGGCAGAAATGTGGCGCAATCCCGGCGCGCATGAGGCGAATGGGGCGGAACCTGCGCAATGGGTCGGCAGGCGGAACCATCCACGCTTGCTCCGTTGCGGGGCTTGGGCTATCAGGGCCGCAACGGCGGGTGCGGCCACCTGTCAAGACGCCAGCCCCAAGCGAGGAGATCCCGGATGAAAGCCCGTGTGCATGTGATGCTGAAGGATGGGGTGCTGGACCCGCAGGGCGAGGCGGTGCGCCATGCGCTGGGCCATCTGGGCTTCACCGGCGTCGAAGCGGTGCGGCAGGGCAAGGTGATCGAGCTGGATCTGACCGCGACCGACAAGGCGGCGGCCGAGGCCGAGGTCAAGGCGATGTGCGAGAGAAGCTGCTCGCCAATACCGTGATCGAGAAATACACCGTCGAGATCTGCTGAGGCGGCCGGGGGCGCTGCCCCCGGACCCCCCGGGATATTTGTGGCAAGATAAAGCAGGAGCCCTTTCGCGATGAAAGCCGCCGTCATCACCTTTCCGGGGTCGAACTGCGACCGTGACCTTGCCGATGCTTTCGCGAAAGCGGGCGCCGAGGTGGTGCGGGTCTGGCACAAGGACACCGAAATTCCGGCGGGCACCGATGTGATCGGCGTGCCGGGCGGCTTTTCCTTTGGCGATTACCTGCGCTGCGGCGCCATCGCCTCGCGCTCGCCCATCGGGCAGGCGGTGGTCGATTTCGCGGGCCGCGGCGGCCATGTGATCGGGATCTGCAACGGCTTTCAAGTGCTGACCGAAATGGGTCTGCTGCCGGGGGCGCTGATGCGCAATGCCGGGCTGAAGTTCCGCTGCCGGGCGCAGCGGCTGCGCGTGGCGACGACGGACAGCCCCTTTACCCGCGGCTATGCGGCAGGCGCCGAGGTGACCTATCCGATCGCCCATCACGACGGCAATTACGTCCTGGATGCCGAGGGGCTGGCCCGGCTTGAAGGCGAAGACCGCGTCGCCTTCCGCTACATCGACAATCCGAACGGCTCCACCGCCGATATTGCCGGGGTGCTGAGCGAAAACCGCCGCGTGCTGGGGCTGATGCCGCATCCCGAGCGGGTGGTGGAAGAGGCGCAGGGCGGCACCGACGGGGCGGCGCTTTTCCGCGCGCTGACGGGGATGCTCGCGGCGGTGTGACCGCCGCGCCTTGTTGGGGGCGGCGGCTTCGCCTAAAGTCGGGCCATGACCGCCCTTGCCCCGCGCCCCGATCTGCTTGCCGCCGCCGAGGCCCGCCGCCGTCTGCGCCGCATGGCCTATCGCGCGCTGGCCGCGCTGATGCTGCTGGCCACGGTGCTGGGCGTGTGGCTGACCAACACCTGGCTGACCGAGCGTTTCACCGAAACCACCCGCATGCGCACCGAATTGCGGCTGGCGCTTTATTCCGGCAACATCCTGTCGGAGTTGCAGCGCACCTCGGTCGTGCCGCTTTTGCTCGCCCGTGACCCCGAACTGACCAAGGCGCTGGGGTCGGGGAATTTTTCCACCACCTCGGGTCTTTTGATCGCCGCGCGCGAGGAAGTCGGCGTGGCCTCGATCCGGCTGCTGGACCTGCAGGGAAGGGTGATGGGGGCGACCGACCGCAACGTGCTGGGATCGGTCTTCAACGACGCGCCCTTTTTCGTCGATGCGCAGCGCACCCGCGAGACGGTGTTCTCGGCGGTCGAGGGGGTGACGGGGGCGAGCGAATTCGTCTATTCCCGCGCCGTTCTGGCCGATGGCAAGCTGGTCGGCGTGATCGTCGTCGGCGCCGATCTGGCGCGCTATGAACGCGCTTGGGCGGGGATTTCCGATGCCGTCGCGGTGATGGACAGCGCGGGCAAGATCGTGCTGGCGACCGAACCGCGCTGGCGGGGCTTGACGATGGAAGAGGCTTTGGCGGCGCGCTCGGCCCCCTCGGCGATTGAACGCGCGCTGCAGGCGACGGCCGATTGGGCGAATGATGCCCCCGATGCCTGGGTGCTGGGGCAGGCGGTGATGCGCACCGAAGCCCGGGTGCCGTTTCGCGGCTGGCGGATGGTGGCCTTTACCCCCTATTCGTCGGTCCGTGACCGGGTGAATGCGGTGATTGCGTTGGAAATCATGGGCTTCGCCATCCTTCTGGCGTTGGGCTTTTACCTGATTTCGCGCCGCGCCAAAGTGCAATCGGCGGTTTACCGGCGCGAGTCGGCCGAGTTGCGGGCGCTGAACGCGCGGCTTTCGCGCGAGATTGCCGAACGCGAGCGGGTGCAAAAGGATCTGTCGCTCGCCGAACAGACGCTGGAACAAAGCTCGAAACTCGCCGTTCTGGGCGAGATGTCGGCGGCGGTCAGCCATGAGCTGAACCAGCCCTTGGCCGCGATGAAGACCTATCTGGCGGGGGCGAAGCTTCTGTTGCAGCGCGAACGCGTGCCCGAGGCGCTGTCGTCCTTTCAGCGCATCGACGATCTGATCGAGCGGATGGGGGCGATCACCCGGCAGCTGAAATCCTATGCGCGGAAGGGCGGCGATGCGATCGAGCCGGTCGATCTGCGCGCGGCGCTGTCTTCGGCGCTCGCGATGATGGAGCCGCAGTTGAAGGCGCGCACGGTGAAGATCGTGCGCAACCTGCCGCGCGGGCCGGTGATGGTGCAGGCCGACCGCATCCGTCTGGAACAGGTGATCATCAATCTCTTTCGCAATGCGCTGGATGCGACCAAGGGCTTGCGCGCGCCGCGCATCGAGATCACGCTGGTGACCGAAGACGAGATGGCGGTGCTGACGCTTTCGGACAACGGGCCGGGGCTCACCGATCTGGAAAAGCTCTTCGAGCCGTTCTGGACGACGAAGAAACCGGGCGAGGGGACGGGGCTGGGCCTGGCGATTTCCTCCTCGATCGTGGCCGATTTCGGCGGCCGGCTGACGGCCCGCAATGGCGAGGGCGGCGGCGCGGTCTTCGAAGTGCGGCTGCCGCGACTGACGGCAGCAAGACAGACGCCCGCAACAGGGCGCAGAGGGACGGAGTAGAGCATGGCACGGATGATGAAAGTGGCGATCGTCGATGACGAGGAAGACATCCGTCAGTCGATCGGGCAATGGCTGGCGCTCTCGGGCTTTGACACCGAGACCTTTTGTTCGGCCGAGGAGGCGCTGAAAGTGATCGGCCCGGATTGGCCCGGCGTGGTGATTTCCGACATCCGCATGCCGGGGATGGACGGGATGACGTTTCTGAAGCGGCTGATGGGGCTCGACAGCGGCTTGCCCGTCATCATGATCACCGGCCATGGCGATGTGCCGATGGCGGTCGAGGCGATGCGGCTGGGCGCCATGGATTTCATGGAAAAACCCTTCAACCCGGACCGGATGACGGAGCTTGCGAAACGCGCGACGCAGGCGCGGCGGATGACGCTCGATGCGCGCGCATTGCGCCGCGATCTGGCCGAGGGCTCGGCGGTGGTGGGCAAGCTGATCGGGGTTTCGCCCTCGATGGAGCGGCTGCGCGAGGATGTTCTGGATATCGCGCAATCGGACGGCCATGTGCTGATCGACGGCGAGACCGGCACCGGCAAGACGCTGGTCGCCCATGCTTTGCATGCCGCGGGCACGCGGGCGGGGAAGAAATTCGTCACCATCAGCTGCGCCGCCTATACCGAGGAAGCCTTGGCCGAGAAGCTTTTCGGTCCGGTGGCCGAGGGGCTGCCGCTGGTCGAGGAAGCCCGCGGCGGCACGCTGGTTCTGGAAGATATCGAGGCGCTTTCGACCGGGCTTCAGGCGCGGCTTTTGACGGTGTTGAACGAACAGGGCACGCCCGCCGAAACGCGCGTCGTGGCGATCTGCAACGCCCATGGCGAGGGGCGCACGCTGGAAGATGTGCTGCGCCCCGATCTTTTCTTCCGGCTCGCCGCGCACAAGCTGACGCTGCCGCCCTTGCGCGCGCGGGGCGAAGATGTGCTGACGCTCTTCACCCGGATGACCGAAGCTTTCGCCGATGATTACGGCTGCGAGCCGCCCGAGGTCAGTGCGCAGGAAGCGGCACAGCTGTTGCAGGCGCCCTGGCCCGGCAATGTGCGGCAACTGATCAATGTGGCCGAACGCGCGGTGCTGCAGGCGCGGCGCGGCTCGGGCTCGATTGCGTCTTTGCTGATGGCGGAAAACGACGAGGCGGGCACGGCGATGACGACCGAGGGCAAGCCGCTGAAGGAATATGTGGAGAGCTTCGAGAAGATGCTGATCGACAACACGATGCGGCGCCACAAGGGCTCGATTTCCGCGGTGATGGAGGAATTGTGCCTGCCGCGCCGCACCCTGAACGAGAAGATGGCGAAATACGGGCTCAGCCGCGGCGATTATACCTGAGCGGGGAAGGGGGCGCTGCCCCCTCTTTTGGCTGCGCCAAAATTCACCCCCGGGATATTTTCGCCAAGGTGAAACCAGTCCGGGTGGGCTTTCACCTTGGGGCAAATATCCTCGGGGGGTGCGGGGGGCAGACAGCCCCCCGTCCTTTGCCGGCCCTTCGCAGTTCCGGGCGCGCGGGCTGCGTCGGCGGGGGGTGAAAACATCGTTAACCGTTTCTTGACGAAAAACCGATTGTGTTTGTGTCCCTTGCGTTGATATTGTCGCAGTGTCGGCGGGACTCCGGTCCTGTCCACGGAATTCGCTGATTTCCGGGCCTGAGCCTTTCGCGAGCGCGGGGCGGCCTTGGATCATCCGATTGGTCGCAAGACCGCACTCTTGCCCCCGGGGCGTTACCGTCAGGGGGGTCTGCAAATCGGCGCTGGGCGCGAAGCCCGGCGTCTGGGAAGAACCGCGATGGGTCGCATGGAAACGGAACGGGTGTTGACGGGCGGGCCGCTTTCGGCCGCCGCCGCCCTTGTTCGCGCCTGTGACCACGCCTCAACGACAAACCATGCCCCGCCCGCCTTCTCCGCAAGGCCAAGGTGCGACGCGGCGTGCGGAAACAGGATTCATGGCAAAGAAGATGCTTATCGATGCCACCCACGCGGAAGAAACCCGCGTCGTGGTGGTGGACGGCAACAAGGTCGACGAGTTCGACTTTGAGACCATCAACAAACGGCAGCTGGCCGGGAATATCTATCTGGCGAAGGTGACGCGGGTCGAGCCCTCGCTGCAGGCGGCTTTCGTCGATTACGGCGGCAATCGCCACGGCTTCCTGGCCTTCGCCGAGATCCATCCCGATTACTACCAGATCCCGGTCGCCGACCGTCAGGCCCTTCTGGAAGAGGAACGCCTGGCCGCCGAGGCCGAAGAGGCCGAGGAAAACCGCTCGCGCTCGCGCCGGTCGCGCTCGCGGTCGGGGTCGTCGCGCTCGGGCGGGCAGCAGGCCCGGGCCGAGAAGGCCGCGGGCAGTGATGCGGTCGTGCGCTCGGAAGACATTCCGGGCATGGCGGTGATCGACGAGGCGGCGCCGGGCGAAGAGGCCGAGACGCTGGCGGGCGCGGGGGTCGAGGCGGAGGTTTTCGACACCGCCGAGGCCGCGGTCGAGCCGGTGCAGGAGGCCCCGGCCGATCTGGCCGAGGCGGCTGCGGAAGAAATCGCGGAAGCGGTCGCAGAGGATGCCGCGGCCGAGGCCGACGAAGATCACGATCACGACCATGACCACCATGTCCATCCCGTCGATGACGAGATCGAATCGGTGGCCGAAGAGGATGTGCAGGAAGAAATCCACGCCCCGCGCCGTCCGCGGGCGCGTCGCTACAAGATCCAGGAAGTGATCAAGGTGCGCCAGATCATGCTGGTGCAGGTGGTCAAGGAAGAACGCGGCAACAAGGGCGCGGCGCTGACCACCTATCTCTCGCTCGCGGGTCGTTACTGCGTTCTGATGCCGAACACGGCGCGCGGCGGTGGCATCTCGCGCAAGATCACCAATGCGGCCGACCGCAAGAAACTGAAGGAAATCGCGGGCGAAATGGAGGTGCCGCAGGGCGCCGGTCTGATCATCCGCACCGCGGGCAGCCAGCGCACCCGCACCGAGATCCGCCGCGATTATGAATATCTCATGCGGCTGTGGGAACAGATCCGCGAGCTGACGCTGAAATCCATCGCCCCCGCGCCCATCTACGAGGAAGGCGATCTGATCAAGCGCTCGATCCGCGATCTCTATTCCAAGGACATCGACGAAGTTCTGGTCGAGGGGGAGCGCGGCTATCGCGTCGCCAAGGACTTCATGAAGATGATCATGCCGTCCCACGCGAAGAACGTGAAGCATTACAACGAGCAGCTTCCGCTGTTCGCGCGCTTCCAGGTCGAGAGCTATCTGGCCTCGATGTTCAACCCGGTGGTGCAGCTGAAATCGGGCGGCTATATCGTCATCGGCGTGACCGAGGCGCTGGTGGCCATCGACGTGAACTCGGGCCGGGCGACCAAGGAAGGCTCGATCGAGGAGACGGCGCTCAAGACCAACCTGGAGGCCGCCGAGGAGATCAGCCGTCAGCTGCGGCTGCGCGATCTGGCCGGTCTGATCGTCATCGACTTCATCGACATGGAAGAGCGGAAGAACAACGCCGCGGTCGAGAAGCGTCTGAAAGAAAAGCTGAAAACCGACCGGGCGCGGATTCAGGTCGGCCGGATCTCGGGCTTTGGCCTGATGGAGATGTCGCGTCAGCGGCTGCGGCCGGGGATGCTGGAAAGCACCACCCAGCCCTGCCCGCATTGCCATGGCACCGGGCTGATCCGCTCCGATGACAGTCTGGCGCTGCAGGTTCTGCGCGCGATCGAGGAAGAGGGCACGCGGAAGCGCTCGCGCGAGGTGCTGGTGAAGTGCCCCGTTGCCGTTGCCAACTACCTGATGAACGCCAAGCGCGAGCATATCGCCAGTATCGAGGCGCGTTATGGCATGGCGGTGCGGATCGAGGCCGATCCGAGCCTGGTCAGCCCCGATTACAGCATCGAGAAGTTCAAGACCGCGACCCGCATCGTGCCCGAGGTGCATAGCGCCGCGGTGCATGCCAGCGCCGAGCTGATGGCCGAGATCGACGAGGAAGAGATCGTCGAGGAGGACGAGGACGAGATCGAAGAGGCCGAGGTGGCGACGGTGGCCGCAAGCGGTGAACCGGGCGAAGGCCAGCCGAAGAAGAAGAAACGCCGTCGGCGTCGGCGCAAGAAATCGGGTGCTCCGGAGACCGGGGCCGAGGCCTCGGCCGAGGGCGACGAGGCCGATGACGGCGATGACGAGGGCGAGGAGGACGGCGACGACGAGGATGCCGCCGAAGACGCCGCTCGCGCCGCCGCCGCTGCGGAAATGGCGCAGGTGAGCTTGCCCGCGCTCGAAACCGAGGCGGCGACGCCCGCGCCGGTCGCGGCTGGCGCCGAGGCCGAGACGGAAGCCGAACCCGAGGCGGCGCCGAAGGCGAGCCGGTCGCGCTCCTCGCGGTCGCGGTCGAGCAAGGCGAAGAAAGAGGCCGAGGCCGCGGAGAGCGCCGGGACCGAGGCGGCCGAGCCCGCCGCGGCGCCGGTGAAGAAGCCCCGCAGCCGGACCACCTCGAAGGCGAAGAAGGAAGCCGAAGCGGCGGCAGCTGCCGCGGCGGCGGCCGAAGCGGAAGCCGCGGGGGCCGAAGCGGCGCCTGTGGTCGAAGCGGCCGCGGTCGAAGCGCCTGCCGAGCCGGTGGCGGTCGCGCCCGAAGCTGCGCCCGAGCCGGTCGCGGAGGCCGCCCCCGAAGCGGCGCCCGAGGCTGCGGCGCAGGCCGAGCCCGCCGCTGCGCCCGAGGAAGATTCGAAGCCGAAGAAACGCGGCTGGTGGTCGCTGGGCTGAGCGGATCAGGAGAATGAAGAACGCCGGGCCTCGCGCCCGGCGTTTTGCTTTGCCTCAGCTCTCGGGCCGGTCCGGGCCGCGGGCGACGTGGTAGATCAGCACGCCCGCGACCTCTGTGGCCGAGACCAGCCGATGGCCGGATTGCGCACAGAAATGCGGCACGTCGATCCAGCTGGCGCGGTCGCTTGCCTGCATCTCGACCACGGCGCCTTCGGGCAGGCCGCGCAGGGCTTTGGCCAGCCGCAGCACCGGCAAGGGGCACAGCAGGCCGCGCAGATCGAGCGAAAGGGCAGGGGGCGTCGTCATGGCTTGGGGGTAACGCCGGGGCGCGGCCCTGTCCACGGCAATGTGAGCCCTGCCCGGGTGACGGCGGGCCGCAGGCCTGCTAGGAAGGGCCCATGACGCCGACCGATCTGATCTTTGACGCGGGCTTCCTGACCGCTGCGGCCACCGCCTTTGTCGCGGGGCTGCTGTCGTTTCTTTCCCCCTGCGTGCTGCCGATCGTGCCGCCCTATCTGGCCTATATGGGGGGGGTGACGGTCAGCGACATGGGCGCGGGCCGCCCGGCCGCGCGCGGCCCGGTGCTGCTGGCGGCGCTCTTCTTCGTGCTGGGCCTCTCGACCGTCTTTCTCATGATGGGGCTCGGCGCTTCGGCGCTGGGGCAGGCCTTGGGCGCGTGGAAGGACACGCTGGCCAAGATATCCGGCCTTGTCGTGATGATTTTCGGCGCGCATTTCATCGGCGTCTATCGAATCGGTTTTCTCGACCGCGAGATGCGCTTTGACACCGGCGATCAGGGCGGCTCGGCGCTGGGGGCCTATCTGCTGGGCCTCGCCTTCGCCTTTGGCTGGACGCCCTGCCTTGGCCCGGTGCTGGGGGCCATCGCCTCGATGGCGATGGCCGAGGGCGCGATCGGCCGCGGCATGGGCCTTTTGGCCGCCTATGCGGCGGGGCTTGGCCTGCCTTTCCTGATCGTGGCCGCGTTTTTCCCGAGCCTTGGCGGCGCGCTGGCCTTCATGCGCCGCAACATGGGCCGGATCGAGAAGATCTCGGGCCTGCTGCTCTGGACGGTGGGGCTGATGATGCTGACCGGGCAGCTGTCCGATCTGTCGTTCTGGCTGCTCGACACCTTCCCGGCGCTGGCGGAGCTGGGCTGATCCCGGCGGGTTCCCGCAGGCCTTTCGTGGTATACAGGAACTTGCTTTGACCCGCTGGCATGCCCGCGGTATAGCGGCGTCAATGGGCCACATGGCCTTTGGGGGTGCCTCTTGATCCGCTTCGTCCTGTCTTCGCTCGGGGGTCTCTTCTCCTGGATCGTCACCGCGCTGGTCTTTGTCGCGCTGACGATCGGCGGCATCTTCTACATGTATTCGCGCAACCTGCCCAGCCACGAACAGCTGGCGCAATACACGCCGAAAACGATCAGCCGGATCTATTCGGGCGAGGGGCGATTGATCGACGAATTCGCGCAGGAACGCCGGATCTTCGTTCCGATTCAGGACATTCCCGACATCGTCAAGGAGGCCTTCGTCTCGGCCGAGGATCAGAATTTCTACATCCACAAGGGCTATGACGCCCAAGGCATGCTGGCCGCGCTTTACGCCGCGGTGAAATCGGGCGGGCGCGACATGCGCGGGGCCTCGACGATCACGCAGCAGGTGATGAAGAACTTCCTGCTTGATGGCTCGCGCTCGGCTGAACGCAAGATCAAGGAGCTGATCCTGGCCTCGCGCGTCGAACAGGCTCTGTCCAAGGATCGCATCCTCGAACTTTATCTGAACGAGATCTTCCTGGGGCAGAATTCCTATGGCGTCGCCGCGGCGGCCCAGACCTATTTCAACAAGCCCCTGACGGAACTCACGATCTCCGAGGCGGCCTATCTGGCGGCGCTGCCGAAGAAACCGGCCGAACTGCATCCGGTGCGCAACTACGAAGAGGCGCGGCTGCGGCGCAACTATGTGCTGCGGCGGCTTTACGAAGACGGTCACATCACGAAAGCGCAGCTGGAGGCCGAACAGGCGACCGAGCTGCGCACGGTGCAGCGCGGCGATTACGAGACCTTCCGCCAGGCCCTGCCGCCGCGCGACTATTTCACCGACGAGATCCGCCGCCAGCTGTCGAAAAGCTTCGGCCAGGATGAATTCTTCGGCGGCGGTCTGACGATCCGGGCGACGGTCGATCCGAAGCTGCAGCGGCAGGCGGCAAAGGCGCTGCAGCAGGCGCTGGAGAAATACGACCGCGGGCAGGGTGTGTGGCGCGGCACCGGGGTGACGCTGGCCGCCGATCAACTGGGCGAGGAAAGCAGCTGGCGCGCGGCGCTGGCGGCGGTGCCGACCGACAAGGCCCCGCGCGATGTCGAGGGCTGGCATGTGGCGGTGGTGCTGGAGCTGACCGACAAGGAGGCCCGCATCGGCATCGAGGGGGTGGACGAAGACGCGGACGGGCACTGGATTCCGGCCGCCGACGTGACCTGGGCGCGCAAGCGGCTGGCCGATGGCAAGCTGGGGGTGCGGGCGAAACGGGCCTCGGATCTGGTCGATGTCGGCGATGTCGTGCTGGTGCGCGCGGTGACGAAGGACGACGACGGCAGTTTCCTGCGCTGGTCGCTACGGCAGGTGCCGATTGTCGGCGGCGCCTTTGTTGCGATGGACGTGCATACGGGGCGCGTTCTGGCGATGCAGGGCGGCTTTTCCTATCAGGCCTCGGTCTTCAACCGCGCGACGCAGGCGATGCGGCAACCGGGGTCGAACTTCAAACCCTTCGTCTATGCCGCGGCGCTCGACAGCGGTTTCAGCCCCGAAACGATCGTCGTCGATGCGCCGATCGAGGTGGACACGCCGCAGGGGCTGTGGCGGCCGAAGAACGCCTCGAACAAATATTACGGGCCGACGCCTTTGCGCACCGGGCTTGAACAGTCGCGCAACCTGATGACGGTGCGGATCGCGCAGGAAGTCGGCATGGATGTGGTGGCGGGCTATGCCGAGCGCTTCGGGGTCTATGATCCGATGGGGCAGTTCCTGGCCAATTCGCTCGGCTCGCAGGAAACCACGATGTACAAGCTGATTTCGGCCTATGCGATGTTCGCCAATGGCGGGCAAAGGGTCGAGCCGACGCTGGTCGACCGGGTGCAGGACCGCTGGGGGCGCACGATCTATCGCCATGACGCGGCGACGACCTGCCCCGATTGCGAGACACCGGATCTGCCCGCGGGGCAGGGGCCGCGGGTGCGCTCGGACCGCGAACAGGTGATCAATGCGATCACCGCCTATCAGATGATCTCGCTGATGGAAGGCGCGGTGAGGCGCGGCACCGGGACCGGGGTCAACCTGCCGGTGCCGGTGGCGGGCAAGACCGGGACGACGAATGACGCCAAGGATGTGTGGTTCACCGGCTTCACCTCGAATATCGTGGCCTCGTGCTACATGGGCTATGACCAGCCGCGCACGCTGGGGCCCGGCGCCTATGGTGGCACGCTCTGCGTGCCGGTCTTCAACGAGTTCATGCAGGAAGCGGTGAAGGATTACGGCGGCTCGAGCTTCAAGGTGCCGCCGGGGGGCTATTGGCAGAAATACAACCGCTTCACCGGCGAGAAACTGCCTGATACGGCCACGGGCGATTATGTGCAGGCGGAATATCTGCGCGAGGGCCAGGAGATGCGCTCGCTGGGTCAGATCGTCGATGGCGGCTTCGCGATGGGCGAGAACCTGCCCCTGTTCGCGCAGGGCGAGACCGATACCGAGACGACGGCGGTCACGACCTCGACCGGGGCGCAAAGGGTGATCCCGAAGAAGGCGACCTTCGGCTCGCTCTCGGCCGGCGGTCTTTACTGAGGGGATTTCGCCGCGCAGGCGCGGCGACCCGGGCGGGGGCTCCGCCCCCGCACCCCCGGCGTATTTGCGCCAAGAAAAAGCCCGGGGCACGTTCCGGGGCTTCTGCTTTCACCTTGGTGCAAATATCCCGGGGGGCCGAGGCAAGGCCTCGGCGGGGCGGAGCCCCGACTTTCCCCGATCCGCCAAGCCGAAAAAGGGGCCCCGCAGGGCCCCAGGTTTCGCAAGGATGCGAAGGGGAGGTCAGTGACCGTAGACCGCGCGATGCGCGAGGTCCGCGGCATCTTGCGGTGAAATCCCCAGATCGCGGCTCAGCCGCGGGCTCAGCCGGGCGATCTCGTCGCGGGTGCGGCGATAACGGGCGTGACGTTCGGCAGAGGCGATCAGGCGGGAGAGGAGGCGTTTCATCGTTCAGGTCCAGGTGGTCAGTTTTCTTGACCGGAAGATGCGCTTTCCGTGGCCTTCCGGCAACCGACGTTCCGGCAATGCCGCGATGCGGCGCCTGCAAGGGTTGTTTCCGGGGCATCGCCGCCATGCAAAAGGGGCAGCCCTGCGGCTGCCCCCTGAAATGGTCCGGATCTTGCGATCAGATCAGCTTGCCCATCGCCACGGCGGTATCGGACATGCGGTTCGAGAAGCCCCATTCGTTGTCATACCAGGTCAGGATGCGCACCATCGTGCCCTCCATCACCTTGGTCTGGTCCATGTGGAAGACCGAGGAATGCGGGTCGTGGTTGAAGTCCGAGGACACGTTCGGCGCATCGGTGAAGCCCAGAACGCCCTTGAGCGGGCCGGTCGCGGCGGCACGGATCGCCTCGTTCACCTCGGCAACGGTGGTGGCGCGCTTGGCTTCGAACACGAGATCGACCACCGAGACATTCGGCGTCGGCACGCGGATGGCGACGCCGTCGAGCTTGCCCTTCAGTTCCGGCAGAACCAGACCCACGGCCTTGGCGGCGCCGGTCGAGGTCGGGATCATGCTCAGCGCGGCGGCGCGGGCGCGATAGAGATCCTTGTGCATCGTGTCGAGCGTCGGCTGGTCGCCCGTATAGCTGTGGATCGTCGTCATGAAGCCCTTTTCGATGCCGATCGCATCATTGAGGACCTTGGCCACCGGCGAGAGGCAGTTGGTGGTGCAAGACGCGTTCGAAACGATGATGTCGTCTTTCGTCAGCGTGTCATGGTTGACGCCGAAGACGATGGTCTTGTCGGCATTGTCGCCGGGCGCCGAGATCAGCACGCGCTTCGAGCCGTTCTGCAGGTGGGCGGCGCATTTTTCCTTGGAGGTGAAGATGCCGGTGCATTCCATCGCCACATCGACATCGCCCCAGGGCAGTTCCGCCGGGTTGCGGATCGCGGTCACCTTGATCGGGCCGCGGCCGACGTCGATCCAGTCTTCGCCGGTCGTCACCGTGGCCGGGAAGCGGCCGTGAACGCTGTCGAAACGCAGCAGGTGGGCGTTGGTTTCCACCGGGCCGAGATCGTTGATCGCCACCACTTCGATATCGGTCCGTCCCGATTCGATGATCGCGCGCAGCACGTTGCGCCCGATGCGTCCGAATCCGTTGATCGCCACCTTCACCGCCATCTCAGCCTCCTTTGGCTCGGTCCTCAAGTCGCCGCTACCTTGGTCAAGACGCCGGAAAGGTCAACAGAAGAAAGCAATTTCGGCACAATTTCGGCCCCGCGCCGGGGCTGGGCGGGGCTGTTCGCGCTCGCGCAAGCGCTAACGCCAGAAGGCGATCCAGTCGATCAGCAGAAAGGTCTTGCGGGCCAGAAACAGAAATCCCGCGCCCTGTGCGAAAACCGCGTCGATCAGCACGGCCAGAACCAGAAGCAGCCCCAGCCGGATCGCGATGGTGTTGGTCATCAGCCGCCCTCAAGGTCCGGGCCGGTCAGGCCAGCCCGCCCGTCACGTTAGCCGAGCCGCGCGCCGGGGGAAAGCCGGGGGCCGCGCGGCGGTTATTCCGAATCCTCGGCCACAAGGAAGATCTCGCCCTTCGCTTCAAGCTCGCGGATCGCGTTGACGATTTCGTTCATCGCCTCCTCGACATCCTTTTCCTTGACCTTGCCAAGGTTTGCCATCTCGTCGCGCAGGTTCTGCGCCATCCGTTGCGACATGTTGGCGAGGATGAAGGTGGCCGATTTCTCGGCATCGCCCTTGGCGCCCGCCAGCGCCAGAATAAGCTTGGCCTGATCGACGGCGCGCAGGATCTTCGGAATGTCGCGCGGCTCGATGCGGGCATGGATGTTGGTGAAGGTGAAGATCGCCTTGCGCACCTGTTCGGCGAATTCCTTGTCGTCTTCTTCAAGCCCCTTGAGCACGGAATCGCGGGTGACGGCGGGCGAGAAGTTGAGGATCGCGCCGACGCGTTCGACCGGGCCGGTCTCGAAGGCCTTGACCGGGGCGGCATCGAGCTGATCGGCAAGTGCCGCGCCGATGCGCTGCACGGTTTCCGGCGCGACATTGCCGGTCAGCGACACCGCATAGGTCAGCCGCCGCGCCCGGTCCGCCGGCATCTTGCCCAGCAGCTCCGCCGATTTCGACACCGAGAGTTTCGACAGCATCACCGCCCCCACTTCGATGCTTTCTTCCATCAGCACCGGCAGCAGCAGATCGGCCGAAAGGCCCGTTACCCGCTCCCACGGATCGGCGCGCGAGGTGCCCGAGGCCATGCGGCGAATGCGCGTCGCGGCCGAGGCCGAGAGCTGACCGTCCAGAAGTTTCAACGCCCCATCCAGCCCGCCGGGGAAGGCCAGCCCCACCGCTTCCAGTTCGGCGCAGAATTCCTCGACCACCTGATGCAGCGTGTCGCGGTCGATCAGCCGCATCTGCGCGATCGATTCGGCCAGCTGTGTCTGCTGATCGTCCGAAAGCTCCATCAAGGGCAGCTTCTGCCCCTCCGACGACAGCAGCCGCACGATGATCGCCGCCTTTTGCCTGCGCGACAGCGACGGGCGCGTCTGCCCGGGCATGGCCAGGTGACCAAGCTGCGATCTGGGGGTGATGGCGTTCACGAGAATCTCCGATCCGTCTGTCCGGAGAGCTTCGCAGCAAGCGGTTAAACCGCCGTTATCAGCGCCCGGGCAGGGGCAAGAAACCTGCCCGGGCATGTGTTCCGCGCCGTCGCTTACGCGCCGAAAACGCGCCTTTTACGGTTTGCGCTTTGTCGCTTACGCGCCGAAAACGCGGGCGAAAATCGTGTCGACGTGCTTGGTGTGATAGCCCAGATCGAATTTCTCCTCGATCTCGGCGGGCGACAGCGCGGCGGTCACTTCGGGGTCGGCCAGAAGCTCGGTCTTGAAATCGGCGCCCTGTTCCCAGACCTTCATCGCATTGCGTTGCACCAGACGGTAGCTGTCCTCGCGCGAGACACCGGCCTGCGTCAGCGCCAGAAGCACCCGCTGGCTCATCACCAGGCCTTTGAACTTGTTCATGTTCTTCAGCATGTTCTCGGGATAGATCACCAGATTTTCGATCACCCCCGCCAGCCGGTTCAGCGCGAAATCCAGCGTGATCGTCGCATCCGGGCCGATGCCGCGCTCAACCGAGCTGTGCGAGATATCGCGTTCATGCCACAGCGCCACATTCTCCATCGCCGGGACGACGCACATCCGCACAAGGCGGGCCAGACCGGTCAGGTTTTCCGTCAGAACCGGATTGCGCTTGTGCGGCATCGCCGAGGAGCCCTTTTGCCCCGTGGAGAAAAACTCTTCCGCTTCAAGCACTTCGGTGCGCTGCATGTGGCGGATTTCAATGGCGCAATTCTCGATCGAGGAGGCGATGACGCCAAGCGTCGCAAAGAACATCGCATGGCGGTCGCGCGGAATGACCTGGGTCGAGATCGGTTCCGGAATCAGACCCAGCTGCGCGCAGACATGTTCCTCGACCCGCGGGTCGATATTGGCAAAGGTGCCGACGGCGCCCGAAATCGCGCCGGTGGCGATTTCCGCACGCGCATTCACCAGACGGGCGCGGTTGCGATCCATCTCGGCGTAGAAGCGCGCGAAGGTCAGGCCCATCGTGGTGGGTTCGGCATGGATGCCGTGGCTCCGCCCGATGCGCACCGTGTCCTTGTGCTCATAGGCGCGCTTTTTCAGCGCCGCCAGAACGCGGTCCATGTCTTTCAGAAGAATATCGCAGGCCCGCACCAGCTGGATGTTCAGCGTGGTATCCAGAACGTCGGACGAGGTCATGCCCTGATGCACGAACCGCGCATCATCCGAGCCGATATGCTCGGCCAGATGGGTCAGGAAGGCGATCACGTCATGCTTCGTCACCGCCTCGATCTCGTCGATGCGGGCGACGTCGAATTCGACGTCCTTGGCACGCCAGACCGCCTCGGCATTGGCTTTCGGGATCACGCCAAGGGCGGCCTGCGCGTCGCAGGCATGGGCCTCGATCTCGTACCAGATCTTGAATTTCGTGGCGGGTTCCCAGATGTCGACCATCTCTTTGCGGGCATAGCGCGGGATCATGGGCAGGCCTCCTGCTTGTGACGGGGTTGCCGGGTGCATAGACTGAGACCCCGAACGGGGCAAGGCAAAGGGCGGGTCAGGATGCCGCAATTGAACGATTTCCGCGGTGTCTGGACGCTTTCGCGCCATATCCTGCAGGCCGATGGCCCCGAGGGGCGGTTTGCGGGCCAAGCGGTCTTCACGCCAGAGGGCGCCGGGCTGCGCTATCACGAGGCGGGGCAGCTGTTCCTGACGGGCGAGGTGCCGATGCAGGCCGAACGCGACTATCTGTGGCACGCCGAGGGGGCGCAGATCGTCGTGCGCTTCGAAGACGGGCGCGACTTTCACCGCTTCGACCCCGAGGCGGCCGCGGCCGCGCATTGGTGCGACCCGGATGACTACCGTGTCCGCTACGATTTCGCAGCCTGGCCCGCTTGGTCTTCGGAATGGCGGGTCACGGGGCCGCGCAAGGATTACGTAATGATCTCGCATTACACTCGGGCCTGAGGGGTCACCCTCCTTTGCCGCCCGGCGAAGTCACCCCCGGAGGGGCCGGCCCGAAACGCCCCGGGGTCATGCGTCTTCTCCGGTTTCGGCCACCGAAATCTCCGGGGGTGAGGTCGTCGGGCGGGGATTTTGCGCCAAGCGCGGCACCCGCCCGCCCCGCGTCGCGAAATCCCGCGCAGCACAGCTTGTAACCGTCTTGAAAACCTGCAAATCAGGGACAGAATAGGCAGGGGCGGAATGCGAGGGAGGCGCCATGACGAAGCGTGAGGCCGCGGGGCCGGGCCCGGGTCGGCTGCGTCATCTGGGGCCGTTGATCATCGGCTTTTCGCTCCTTGGTCTGGGGCTCTTTGCGCTTCATCATCTGCTCAAACCCGTCGATTTCGCCGATGTGATCGCGCAGATGCGCGCGACGCCGCTGGAAACGCTTGCCATCGCGCTTGGCGCCACCGCGCTCGGCTATGGGGCGCTGATCGGCTATGATTTCTGGGCGCTGCAATATCTGGAAAAGAAACTGCCGCTGCGGGTCGTCGCGCTTGGTGGCTTTCTGGGCTATGCCTTTGGCAATACGATCGGAATTTCGGTGCTCTCGGGCGGGGCGGTGCGCTACCGGATCTATTCCGCCTTCGGGCTGAACGCTTTCGAGGTGGCGGCGCTGGCCTCTTACATCGCGCTGGCCATGGGCACGGGGCTGTCGCTGGTGGGGGTCTTTGCGCTCGCCGCGCATCCGTCGGCGCTCAGCGGGCTTTTGCCGCTTTCGGAAACCACGATCCGGGTGCTGGCGCTGACCGGGGGCCTTGGCACTTTGGGGCTGCTTTACGCGCTGGGGATTTCCGGCCGGGTGCTGCGCATCGCGCGTTTCGACATCGCCATGCCGCGCCCGCGCATCCTGACCGGGCAGATGATCATCGCGCTCTTCGACAGTTGCATGGCGGCGCTGACGCTTTATGTCCTCTTGCCCGCGGGCGCCCCCGATTTCGTCACCTTCCTGGCGATCTATGCCACCGCCACGATGATCGGCGTGATCACCCATGTCCCGGGCGGCGTCGGCGTTTTCGAGACCGTCGTCATCGCCGCCATGCCCAAGGGCACCCCGGTCGGAGAGGTCGCCGCGGCGCTGTTGATGTTCCGCATGATCTATTACCTGCTGCCCTTCGCGCTGGCTTTCGTGATCGTGTCGCTGAACGAGGCCCGTCTTGCAGGTGGTTGGGCGCGCAGGCTTTTTGGCGATATCTCGGAACCGATGCGCCCCGCCTTCAAGGCGATTGGCGGCATGGCACCCTGGCTTTCCGGCGCCTGGGCCTTCGGCTTTGGCGCCTATCTGATGGCGGTGTCGATCCTGCCCACGGTGCGGCCCCTGCATGACCCCGACGACCTTGTCGGGCTGATCCTGCTTGAGGGCGGCGCGCTCGTTTCGGCTGTCACCGGCGTCGTGCTGGTGATCCTGTCGCATGGGCTGATCCGCCGCGTTTCGGGCGCCTTCTGGCTGACGCTTCTGACGCTGGGCGGCGGCATCGTCGCGGTCTTGCTGCGCAGCTTCGACATTGAAAGCGCGGCGCTTCTGGCGCTTGGCGCGCTCGCGCTCTGGCCGTTCCGCGGCGAGTTCTACCGACAGGCCAAGATCACCGAGGGCGTGCTGGGCCCGGCCTGGATTGCGCTGGTCACCATCGTCATCGCTTCGGTGGCGCTGTTCTTTGCCTTCATCCATGCCGCGACGCCCTATTCGCACATGTTCTGGTTCGATTTCGCGCAGGATGCGAATGCGCCGCGGTCGCTGCGCGCAGGCGTCACCGGCTCGGCCGTGCTGGTGATCTTCACCATTTTCCTTGCGCTCAAACCCTCGTCGAAGCAACGTCCGCAGACCATGGCGCAGGCGCTGCGGCTGGCGTCGGAAATCGTCGCGGGCCAATCCGATCCGCAGGCCTGTCTGGCGCTGTCGGGCGACAAGGAATTCCGCTTTGCCGACAGCGGCACCGCCTTTCTGATGTTCGCGCGGCGGCGCAAGTCCTGGGTCTGCATGGGCGATCCGGTCGGCGATCAGCGCTATTTCGACGATCTCGGCTGGGGCTTCGTCGAGGCGGCGCAACAGGCCAATTGCCGCCCGGTCTTTTACGAGCTGTCCGAGCGTCACGTCCCCTTCATGATCGAGATGGGCCTTGCCGCGCACAAGATGGGCGAAGAGGCGGTGGTGAACCTGACCAAGGCCTCGCTTTCGGGCACGCGGCTTGCCGGGCTGCGCACCGCTTACGAACAGGCCCGGCGCGAGGGGCTGCGCTTTGCCGTGCTGGCCCCGCCGCATGCGCCCGAGCTGATCGCGGCTTTGAAGCCGATCTCGGAAAGTTTCCTCAAGCATCGGATCGGACATGAAAAACGCTTCTCGGTCGGGCGGTTCGATGCGGCCTATCTGAACCGCTTCCCCCTGGCCGTGATGTGGCGCGGGGCAGAGCCCGTGGCTTTCGCCGCGATGCTGGCGCCGGGCGCGGGGAACCGCGTCGCCATCGACGTGATGCGCTACCGCCCCGAAGATGCGCCCGCGCTGATCGGCTTCATGTTCTTCGCGCTGATCGACCATTACAAGACCGCGGGGGCCAGCGAGCTGAGCCTTGGGCTGGCGCCGCTCTCGGGTCTGGGCACGCGGCGCACGGCGCGGCTTTGGGACCGGTTCGGGCCGCTGATGTTCCGCCACGGCGGCGCATTCCGCAGCTTCGATGATCTGCGGGCGTTCAAGGCGCAATTCGGTCCGGAATGGCGGCCGCGCTACATCGCCCTGCCGGTCGGCGTTTCGCCGATGGCGGCGATGGCCGATGTCTCGGGCTTGATCGCGGCCGGGCGCAGCGGGATCTTGCGGCGCAAGCCGGGCTGATCAGCCGTCATAGCCCTGCATCAGGCGCAGCCGCAGCGCGGCATTGTCCGAGGCGATCATGCCCGGGATCAAAAGCGCGTCGATCGCCCACCACAGCGCCACGAAGGCCAGCGGCAGATAGCCCACCAGAAGCACCGTCAGCGCCGAGCCGAGGCCGAACAACACCAGCATCAGAAGGCCGGAGATCCAGCGCCCCAGATAGAAGCGGTGCACGCCGAAGAAACCCAGGAAAAACCACAGCAGATAGGCAACAAGGGCCGAGCGGCTGTCATTGGCCACGCGGGATTCGATGTAAAGCGCACGGGTGTCGTTCATGTGAACCTCCTTCACATGGATCTCATATGGGGAGGGCTGATCCGCAATCAAGGCCGGGGCGGCTCAGCGGGCGTAAACGGCGGTCCAGAAGGTGGTCTTGCCATCGGCGGCGGTGGCGGTGCCGATGCCGAAATCGCGCAGATGCGGGATCGTGATATTGGCCCGGTGCTTGGGAGAGGCGCTCCACTGTGCCAGCGTGCCGGTCAGTTCGAACCGCCCGGCGGCGATGTTTTCGGCAATGGTTTGCGGCCGGTAGCCCATCTGCCTTGCGCGCGCCATCGGCCCGGTGGTGGCGCTGCCCGCATGGGTCATCGTGCCCCGGTTCGCCATGTCGCAGGCATGGGCGGCGGCGGCACGGTCAAGCGCCGCATTCGCGCGCAAGGGCGGCAGGCCCGCTTGCGCCCGCGCCGCATTGGTCGCGGCAAGCCCGGTCGCCGCCATCGCCGCGCTGGTCGCCGGGCAGCTGGCCCGCCCGGCGGCGGCCACGGCGATATCGCCATGCCCATCCGTCCAGACCACCTTGCCCGGCAGCCGCGGCCCCGGTGCCGACACCGTCTCGGGCGGCGGGGCGGTGGGGGCGGCGCCGCAGGCGGCCAGACACAGCAGGGCAACAAGGGCGGCGGGGCGGGTGAACATCGGGAACTCCGGTCTGGCACGGTCCGAGGGTAAACCAGCCCCACGGCGGAACAAAACGGGATTTAGCAGCAAGATGAGACGAATGCGATACAACTTTCGCGGTGCTGCCGGTTGCGCGCGGGAAACCGCCGCCGCCCCGGGTCAGAGCCGCTCGACCACGCCGAACCAGCCCTTGCCGCGCCAGGTTTCAAAGCCCTCGGTGCGGTGAAAGCCCATCAGCCCGGCGCCGCGGGCACACCAGCCATTGGCTTGCTCGCCGGGCAGGTCTATCTGCGTGATGCGCTCCGCCCCCGGGCCGCGGGCGGCCAGAACCCGGCCCCGCGCATCGACCAGATAGCCGCGCATCTCGCCGTCGTCGGCGCAAAAGCGCAGGCTTTTCAGCACCGCCTCGGCCTGCGGCGCCCAGTCGAACTGCGTCACCAGAAGCCCGATCACCTGACCGTTCCGCGCGCCGCCCGTCCGCACCGGCGTCGCCCAGGCCATCGTCGCCCGTCCGCCCAGATGCGCCGAGGTCTCGACATCGCCCGCCACGAAACCATCGCCGTCCCGCACCGCCATCGCGGCGGAAAACCAAGGCGCCCCAGAGACTTGCGCGCCGGTCACCGGAAAGCGGCCGGGCCGTCCGTTGGCCAGAACGCGGCCATCGAGCCCGACGAGCCAGATGTCCGCATAGACCGTATAGGCGTCAAGGATCACGCCAAGCCGCTGCCCCGCGCGGCGCAGCCGGTCGCGGTCCTGATCTTGCGCAGCGGCGACCAGATCGGCATCGGTCGCCCACCAGCGCACATCGCAAGAGCGTTCATAAAGATTGCGGTCGATCAGATCGACGGCGGTAAAGGCGCAATCCACCAGCCGCGTGCCGGTCGCCGCGATCGACAGCTGCGACACCATCTGTTCGAGCCCCGAGAGCCGCGCCTTCAGCGTCTCGCCCAGCTGGTTCGCGATCTCGCCGATCTGCCCCGAGACCTTGCGCACCTCCTCGGCCACCAGCGCGAAGCCTGCGCCCTGCTGGCCGACCCGCGCCGCCTCGATCCGGGCGTTCAGGCCCAGCACGTTCATCTGCTTGGTGATCTGCGCGATCCGGTCCACCGTGACGCCGGTGATTTCGGACGCATCCCGTGTTTCCGATGCGATCGAGGCAAGGGTTGGGGCGTTGGTCATGCGTTCCTCGAAGATGTTGTGGTCCGCTGCAGTTAGGCGTCGCATCCTTAATCCCGGGTGAATCCTTGCGATCCTCTGAACAGGCTTTACCAAAATGCCGCAGAACGCAAAAAGGCGGCCCTGCGGCCGCCTTTCGCATCACCTTGCCCGCAAAACGGGCGGTTTGAAAATCAGGCCTTGGCCAGATTGCGCAAAACGTAATGCAGCACGCCGCCGTTCTTCAGATATTCGATCTCGACCTCGGTATCGATCCGGCTCTTGATCATGATCTTGGTCAGCGTGCCATCCTTGCGCAGGATCGTGCAGGGCACCAGCGACAGCGGCTTGATCTCGCCTTCAAGGCCCTCGATCGTCACCACCTCGTCGCCGGTCAGGCCCAGCGACTTGCGGGTCTGCCCGTCGGTGAATTCAAACGGAATGACCCCCATGCCGATCAGGTTCGAGCGGTGGATGCGCTCGAAGCTTTCCGCGATCACCGCCTTGACGCCCAGAAGGTTCGTGCCCTTGGCCGCCCAGTCGCGCGAGGAGCCCGCGCCGTATTCGATGCCGCCAAAGATCACCAGCGGGATATTCGCCGCCTGATAGGCCATCGAGGCGTCGTAGATCGAGGTTTGCACCCCGTCCGGCCCCTTGGTGTAGCCGCCTTCGACACCGTCGAGCATCTCGTTCTTGATGCGGATATTGGCGAAGGTGCCGCGCATCATCACTTCATGGTTGCCCCGGCGCGAGCCGTAGCTGTTGAAGTCCTTCGCCTCCACGCCGCGCTCGGTCAGGTATTTGCCCGCGGGGGTCGAGGGTTTGAACGAGCCCGCCGGGCTGATGTGGTCGGTGGTGATCATGTCGCCCAGCACCGCCAGCACATGCGCGCCGGTGACGTTCGAGATCACCCCCGGTTCCTTGGCCATGCCGCGGAAATAGGGCGGATTCTGGATATAGGTCGAGGCGGCGGGCCAGTCATAGGTCTCGCCCTCGGTGGTTTTCACGCCCTGCCAGTTCGCATCGCCCTTGAAGACATCGGCGTATTTCGCAAGGAAGGCCTCGCGCGTGACGCATTTCTCGACCAGTTCGGCGATTTCCGCGTCCGAAGGCCAGATGTCCTTCAGGAACACCGGCTTGCCATCCGGGGTGGTGGCGATGGCTTCGGTGGTCAGGTCGATGTTCATGTCGCCCGCGATGGCATAGGCGACGACAAGCGGCGGCGAGGCGAGGAAGTTCGCCCGCACATCGGGGCTGATCCGGCCTTCGAAGTTGCGGTTGCCCGAGAGCACGGCCGCCGCCACAAGGTCATGCTCGTTGATCGCCTTGGAGATTTCCGGCGTGCCGAGCGGGCCCGAGTTGCCGATGCAGGTGGTGCAGCCAAAGCCGACGATGTTGAAGCCGAGCGCGTCCAGATCGTCCTGCAGGTTCGCGGCTTTCAGATATTCCTCAACCACTTGCGACCCGGGGGCGAGCGAGGTCTTGACCCAGGGCTTCGCCTTCAGCCCCAGCGCGCGCGCCTTGCGGGCGACAAGCCCTGCGCCGATCAGCACATAGGGGTTCGAGGTGTTGGTGCAGGACGTGATCGAGGCGATCACCACCGAGCCGTCGCCGACGGTGTAGTCCTTGCCATCGACCGAAACCGTTTTCACGGCCGTATCGGCCGCGCCCTTGGCGGTGCGATAGTCGGCCACGACCTTGGCGAAGGTCGTTTTCGCATCGGTCAGCGGCAGATAATCCTGCGGCCGTTTCGGCCCCGAGATCGCCGGAACGATGGTCGACATGTCCAGTTCCAGCGTCGAGGAATAGACCGGCGCGTAATCCGCCCCGCGCCAGAAGCCGTTTTCCTTGGCGTAAGCCTCGACCAGAGCGATGCGGTCCTCGGTGCGGCCGGTCTGGCGCAGATAGCGCAGGGTTTCATCGTCGATCGGGAAGAAGCCGCAGGTGGCGCCGTATTCCGGGGCCATGTTGGCGATGGTGGAGCGCTGCGCCAGCGGCAGCTTGTCCAGACCCTCGCCGTAGAATTCGACGAATTTGCCCACAACGCCGTGTTTGCGCAGCATCTGCACGACCTTCAGAACAAGGTCGGTGCCGGTGCAGCCCTCGCGCAGCGCGCCGGTCAGCTTGAAGCCGACGACCTCGGGGATCAGCATCGACACGGGCTGGCCCAGCATCGCCGCCTCGGCCTCGATCCCGCCGACGCCCCAGCCCAGAACCGCCATGCCGTTGACCATCGTGGTGTGGCTGTCGGTGCCCACAAGCGTATCGGGGTAGGCGACCAGATCGCCGTTCTGATCTTTGTCGGTCCAGACGGTCTGGGCCAGATATTCCACGTTCACCTGATGGCAGATGCCGGTTCCGGGCGGCACGACGCGGAAGTTTTCAAACGCGCCCTGACCCCATTTCAGGAACTGGTAACGCTCCATGTTGCGCTCGTATTCCAGTTCCACGTTGCGCTGGAAGGCGCGCGGCGTGCCGAATTCGTCGATCATCACCGAATGGTCGATGACCAGATCGACCGGGACGAGCGGGTTGATCTTTTTCGCGTCGCCGCCAAGCGCCTTGATGCCGTCGCGCATCGCGGCAAGGTCAACGACCGCCGGAACGCCGGTGAAATCCTGCATCAGCACGCGGGCCGGGCGATAGGCGATTTCGCGCGGGTTCTTGCCGCCCAGTTTCGCCCAGTCGCCAAAGGCCTTGATATCCTCGACCGAGACCGAGAAGCCGCCGTCCTCGAAGCGCAGCAGGTTTTCCAGCACCACCTTGAGCGCGGCGGGCAGGCGCGAGAAATCGCCGAGCCCCGCGGCCTCGGCCGCCGGGATCGAGTAATAGGCGTAGCTCTGTGCGCCGACCTGAAGCTGGCGACGGGTCTTGGCGGTATCCTTGCCGGTGACGACGGTCATCTGGGTGGGCCTCCCATGGCTGAAAGAATGCGTTATCGCGTGTTTGCCCGATGCGACGGAGTCGTTCAAGGGGGGCTCTGCATTTTTGTATACCATTGCACACCGATTTTGTCGCAGCCGCCGCGACGCTGCGTCGCAATGCAACTGCCGGGCATCATCGCAAAACCTTGATTGGCCCTGCGCGCGGCGCCGGTTTAGGAGGAGGGCTGCAGTTACAGCGAGGCATCATGGCACGCGCGAGCTTCAACGCCGCGATCCAGGGGGTGATCCTGTCGGGCCTTCTTGCCGTTGCTCCCGTGGTCGCATGGGCGCAGGCGGGCCCGGTCGGATCTTCGGGGGCGGGCAGCCCGGGGGGCGGAGGTTTCTTCGCCGCCGGTTCTTCCACGACCCCGGCAGCGGCCGGGGGCGATGTTCGCGTCCTGCCGAGCCAGAGCCCCGCACCCGCGCCCGGATCGCTGCCCGGGGCGTCGCTGGTCGAAAGCCTGAACCGCGCGCTGGATCGCGCCCTTGCCCCTGCGGTGGGGGATGCGAAGACCAATGCGCTGATCGCGCCCGCGGCGGCGCCTGCGCCCTCGCCGGTGGTGGTCGAGCTGTTCACCTCGCAGGGCTGTTCGGCCTGTCCGCCCGCCGATGCGGCGCTGGCCAAGGTGGCGGCGCGGCCCGATGTTCTGGCGCTGTCGCTGCATGTCGATTACTGGGATTATCTGGGCTGGGAAGATCCCTTTGCCCAGCCCGCCTTCACCGCGCGGCAAAAGGCCTATGCCCGGGCCGCCGGTCTGCGCACGCTTTACACGCCGCAGGTGATCGTGGCCGGAACGGAATCGCTGACCTCGCCCGCCGAGCCGGATCTGGACGCGGTGATCACCAAGGCCGCGGCGCAGGCGCCGCTGGTGGCGATGACGGTCAGCCGCGGCGCCCAGCCCGGCCAATATGCGATCGACCTTTCGGCGCCCAAGCCGTTGCGGCAGGGCACGGTGGTGCAGATCGTGCGCTATGTGCCGCAGGCCCGGGTGGAGATCCTGCGCGGCGAAAATGCCGGTCAGGTGCTGGATTTCGCCAATGTGGTGACGGCCTGGCATGCGGTGGCCGAATGGGACGGCAAGGCCCCGGTGCGGCTGAACGCGCAGATCGAGGGCGAGGAACCGGCGGCGGTGATCGTGCAGACCGCGCTGCCGGGCAAGACCGTGCCGCTGCCGGGGGCGATTCTGGCGGCGGGCTGGCTGCGCTGAGCGGCCCCGGCTACAGGTTCTTCCAGCGCCGGTGAATCCAGAACCATTGTTCGGGATGGGCACGCACCCGGGCTTCCAGCCGGTCGTTGAAGTCCTGACACATCGCCTCGGGCGTGCCGGGCGGGATCGGGTCTTCGACCTCGATCACGAAGCTGAAGCCGTCGGGCTGGCGGGTGGCAAAGATCGGGATCAGCGGCACGTCGTAGCGCAGCGCCACCTCGGCCGCGGAAAGCGCCGTGCGGGCCTTGCGGCCGAAAAAGGTCAGATCGGCGCCCGCGCTCAGATATTGGTCGATCGCAAGGCCGATCATCCCGCCATCTTGCAGGAAGCGCATCATCCGCGCCATGCCGCGGCGGTTGCGCGGGAAAAGCGGTTTGGCGATGCGCTCGATCGCGGCGACATAGCGGGTGTTGAAGGCGCGGTTGTCCATCGGCCGGTAAAGCGCGCCCATCCGGTAGCCGCGCCCGACCAGCCCGCCGCGGAAGACATCGTAATTGCCGAAATGACCCGAGACGAGCACGACCCCCTTGCCCTCGGCGTGGCAGCGTTCCAGCAGCGCCGCGCCGGGGCCGGAGAGCGGCAGATCGCGGCAGCGCGCGACGAAGTCCGGGCCGGAAAAGATCTCGGCCAGCGTCCGGCCGACATTGTCGGGCACGGCACGGACCAGACGGTCCACCTCGGCCGCGGGCAGATCGGGCAGGGCGATGGCCAGATTGGCGCGGATGCGCTTGCGCCAGCCCGCCAAGGGCGCCACCACCTCGGCAAAGAACCGCCCCGAGAGCGCGACGCGGGCGTGATAGGGCAAAAGCCCCAGCAGCCGGACCGTTGCGCCAAAGGCCCGCGCCGAAAGCAGATCGCGCAGCCGTTGCGGGGGAAAGCCGTCGTCTTCGGACATCTTCGTCACTCGTTGCTTGCGCAGGCGCGGGCCTCTGCCCGCTCGCGCGACCAGACATAGATACCCGCGGCCACGATCACAAGGGCGCCAATAACCGTATAAAGATCAGGCAGTTGCGCGAAGAACGCCCAGCCCCAGAGCCCCGAGAAGATCAGATCGGCATAGCCGAAAGGCGCGATCGACCCGGCCTCGGCCTTGCGAAAGGCGACGATCAGCGCGGCCTGACCCACCGCGCCCAGCGCGCCGACGGCCAGGAAAAGCGGCAGGTCAATGGGCGCCACCTCCTGCCAGAAGAAGGGCAGAGCCAGCGAGGACAGCCCGGTGCCGACCATCGCCGACCACAGGACCGAGGTGGCGGTGGAATCAAACCGCACCACCCGCGTCAGCAGCGCGCCGCCCGCATAGGTGAAGCACGCAAGCAGCGCGAGGATCGCCGCCGGATGCATGACGCCGGTGCCCGGGCGCAGCACGATCAGCGCCCCGGCAAAGGCCGCGACGATGCCGATGATCCGCCCCGCGCCCAGTTTCTCGCCCAAAAACAGCGCGGCGCCGAGCGTGATCAGCACCGGCGAGAGCGCGCCCAGCGCCGCCGCATCGGCGAGGCCGATATAGCGGATCGCCAGAAAGAACAGCGCCACCGTGCCCATCTGGAAGCAGCCGCGCAGGAATTGCAGCCCCGGCTGGTGCGAGCGCACAAGCGTCACCAGCCTGCCGCGAAAGAGCAGCGTCACCAGCGCCAGATTGACCGCGAACCGGGCCCAGACCACCATCGCGGGCGGGTAATCCTGCGCCAGCTTCTTTGCCGCCACATCCATCAGCCCAAACAGCATCAGCGCGATCAGGAAAAGACCGATGCCCTGCGCTGTGGCCTTGGCCTTCGCCTCGGCGGCCAGCCGAACGGAGGAGGGGGCCGTCTCCGGCCCCCCCGCATCTCGTGCCGCTTTGTCGCGCAGATCGCTCACAGCAGGCTCTTGACCTTGGCGGCGATGGCTTCGGGGGTAATGCCGAATTCCGCGTAAAGCCGCTCCGCCGGGGCCGAGGCGCCAAAGCCCGTCATGCCGACGAAGCCCGCCTTGCGCTCCATCCCGCGCTCGCCCAGCAGCCAGCGGTCCCAAGGCTGCCGGATCGCGGCCTCGACCGCCACGCGCACGCTGCCCGCGGGCAGGATGCGCTTGCGATAGGCTTCGTCCTGCGCCGCGAAAAGCTCCATGCAGGGCATCGACACGACCCGGGTGCCGATCGCCTCGGCCTGCAGCAACTCGCGGGCCTTCAGCGCGATTTCCACCTCGGAGCCCGTCGCCATCAGGATTGCCTGCCGCTTGCCCTCGGCCTCGGCGATGACATAGGCGCCCTTGGCGGTCAGGTTCGCGGGGCTGTGCTTGGTGCGCAGGGTGGGCAGGTTCTGCCGCGACAGCGCCAGCACCGAGGGCGTGCGCTCCGACGACAGCGCCAGTTCCCAGGCCTCGGCGGTCTCGATGATGTCGGCCGGGCGGAAGGTCCAAGTGTTCGGCGTCGCCCGGCAGATCGCCAGATGCTCGACCGGCTGGTGCGTCGGGCCGTCCTCGCCCAGACCAATCGAGTCATGCGTCATCACATAGACCGTGGGAACCCCCATCAGCGACGACAGCCGCATCGCGCCGCGGGCATAGTCGGTGAAGCAGAAGAAGGTCCCGCCATAGGGCCGCACGCCGCCATGCAGCCACATGCCGTTCATCGCCGCCGCCATCGCATGTTCGCGGATGCCGTAGCGCATGTAGCGGCCCTTGTGATTGTCGGGCATGAAATCCTCGATATCCGAGGTTTTCGTCAGGTTCGACCCGGTCAGGTCGGCCGAGCCGCCGATGGTTTCGGGCACCACCGGGTTGATCGCGGCCAGAACCATTTCGCTGGCCTTGCGGGTGGCCACTTTCGGCGCGGCTTCCGACTGCGCCTTCTTGAAGGCGCGCACGGCCGCGGCCAGTTTCGGTGCGACGCCGCGGGCCATCTGCCGTTCGAATTCGGCGCGCTTGCCCGCGGGGATCGCCGCCAGACGGGCTTCCCATTCGGCGCGTTCCGCGGCGCCCTTGGCCCCGATCGCTTCCCATTCCGCCTTGATCTCGGCCGGGATCACGAAGGGACCATGTTCCCAGCCGTAAGCCTCGCGGGTCAGCTTGATTTCGGCATCGCCCAAGGGCGCGCCATGCACCGCATAGCTGTCGGCCTTGTTCGGGCTGCCGAAACCGATCAGCGTCTTGCAATCGACAAGCACCGGGCGTTTCGATTTCTGCGCCGCGGTCAGGGCGCGGTCGATATCCTCGGGGTCATGGCCGTCGCAGGACAGCACGCGCCAGCCCGAAGCGGCAAAGCGGGCCTTCTGGTCGGTCACGTCCGACACCGTCACCCGGCCGTCGATGGTGATGTTGTTGTTGTCCCAAAGCACGATCAGGTTATCAAGCTCCTGCTTGCCCGCCAGACCGATGGCTTCCTGGCTGATGCCCTCCATCAGGCAGCCGTCGCCCGCGATCACCCAGATCTTGTGGTTGACAAGCTTGCGCCCGAACCGCGCCGCCATGGATTTCTCGGCAATCGCCATGCCCACCGCGGTCGAGATCCCTTGCCCAAGCGGGCCGGTGGTGGTCTCGACCCCTTCCAGATGGCCGTATTCCGGGTGCCCCGCCATCCGCGCGCCCCACTGGCGGAAGTTCTTCACCTCGTCGAGCGTCGATTGTTCGTAGCCGGTCAGGTGCAGCAGCGCATAAAGCAGCATCGAGCCATGGCCGGCCGAGAGCACGAAGCGGTCACGATCCGCCCAGTTCGGGGCTTTCGCGTCGAATTTCAGGTGGTTGCGGAACAGCACGGTGGCGACATCGGCCATGCCCATCGGCATCCCGGGGTGCCCGGAATTCGCGGCCTGCACGGCGTCGATCGCCAGCACGCGGATCGCGGTGGCAAGCTTCCAGTGATCGGGGTTCTTGGCCCGCAGAGCGGCGATATCCATGAGGTGCATCCTTTGTTGCGCCGAAATCTTCGGTCACGGTGATAACAGGGATCGGGGCAGATTCAAGCTTGTGCCCCAAGTGCTTGATGCAAAAAGGTGGGAGGCGCGCGCGCCAGCCGCTAGAATGGGGCGGGGCCCCGTGCGGATGCGATTCGCTGCGGGGTTGCGCCATATCCCGGCGCGGTCGCGTTGACGCCGCCCGCCGGATGGACGAAACGACCGACAAGACCGGAATGACCGACAAGAACGAAGACGAAGGGCAGTGAGCGAGGGATGGCATGACCGAACTGGCCGAATATGAGCGCCGCATCGCTTTTGCGCTCGAACGCATCGGGCGCGGCGTCGAGACGCTGACCGAGCTGCGGGCGGCGGCGCTGTCCGTGGCAGAGGCGGTGCCCGAGCCCGCGCCGCAGCCTGCGGCCGAGCCCGCCGCCGAAATCGCCGCCGAAACCGGCCCCTCGGCCGAGGTGCTGGCGCTGCAGGCGGAACTGGAGGCCGAACGGGCGGCCAGTGCGCAGCTGACCGAGCGGGTGCTGGCGATCCGCGAGAAGCAGGAAACGACGCTGGCGGCGCTGGAAAAGCGGCTGTCGCAGGCCACCCGGGCGCTGGAAGCGGTGCAGGTCGAGGCGAACCGGCTCAAGCGGGCGAATGGCGAGCTGATCGAGGTGAACCGGCAGCTGATCGACGGGGCGGGGCGGATCGACCCGGCTCTGGTCAATCTCTCGATGCAGGCGGAACTCGAGGCGCTGCGGGCGGCCCGCGCCTGGGAGGCGTCGGAGCTGTCCGACATCGTCACCGGGCTGGCGCCCTTGGTGGCGGCCCATGCGAAGGGACAACCGGCGGGGGGATCGGAGAATGGCTGAATTGCGCATCACCATCGGCGGGCGAGAGTTCGACGTCGCCTGTCAGGAGGGCGAGGAGCGCTACCTGACCGCGGCGGCGGCGATGCTGGACACCGAGGCGCAATCGCTGTCGCAGCAGCTGGGCCGCATTCCCGAGGCGCGGATGCTGTTGATGGCGGGGCTGATGCTGGCCGACAAGGCGGCCGGGGCCGAAGACAACGTGCGGCAGCTGCGCGCCCGGGTCGAGGAGCTGGAAACGCAGCTGGCGGCGGCGCGGGCCAATCCGGTCAAGGTCGAGGTGCCGGTGCTGCCTGCGGGCGTGACCGAGACCCTGGCCGAAATCGCCGCCCGCGCCGAGGCGATGGCCGACCGGGTCGAAGAAGCGGCCGCAAGCTGAGTCGCGGCCTTACGAAAAAGGGGGCGTGACGGTGATCCCGTCGCGCCCCCGTTCGTGCGTCACATCGTTTGTTCCTTTGGGCCCCGTTCTGTCAGACGGGGCGGGTCAGGCGAAGCGCCACAGCAACACGCCCGACCACAGCACCGCCAGAATCGCCGTGGTCAGCAGATGCGAGCGCGGCGCGATCTGCCCCATCTTCGCAAGGCGGCGCGACGGGGTCTGGTGCGACGGGGTCTGGCGCGGCAGGGGCAGATGGGCGAAGGCAGGGGCGAAGCTCATGACACACTGTCCTTTGGCGAGGGAAGCTTTCCATAAAATCTACCGCGGAAGTCGTGTATATCAAGGGAATAAACACGCTTTATTGTGTCGTGATTTGGCGGAAATCTTCTCTCCGGGGCCTGCGCGACACCGCGGGCAGATCCGAAGATCGCCCCGTAACAGCTTCAGAAGAAATGACGATCAGCTTTCCAGCAGCTTTGCCGCCGGGCTGCCCGCGCGCAGCATGTCGTCCAGCGTCAGCGATTCGATCAGCACCAGATAGGACCAGAACACCTCGGCGAAGACCTTGCGGATCCGGCATTCGGCCTCGTCCGCGCAATCGTCGCAGGGCTGATAGGCGGTGCGCGACAGGCAGGGCAGCGGCGCGATCGGACCGTCGATGCGGCGCAGCAGGTCCGACAGCGAAATCTCGCGCGGGGGCTTGAGCAGCGTATAGCCGCCCGACCGGCCGCGGATCGAGGCCACCACCCCCGCCTTGCGCAGATCCAGCAGGATATGCTCCAAAAACCGCTTCGGCGTGCCCGAGCGGGTGGCGATCTCCTCGATCGTCAGCGCCTGCGGCGTCTCGCGCCGGGCCTCGTCAGCCAGTTCCAGAAGCGCCTTGAGCGCATATTTCATCTTCTGCGTGATCATGTGCCAGCCTTACGGGCGCGGCCCCCGTTAATCAACGTCGATCTTGCCGGGATTTCGGGCATTTCCGGCCCTGCGGCGAAAAATCCGCTTAATATCTATAAAAGCAGTAGACAATATGGGAATTCCGGCGATGCTGGGGGGAACCAGGAACCGGAGGGGCGCATGGCGGAGCTGGATCTGATCGACCGCAAGATCGTGGCGGAACTGATGCGCGATGCGACGCTGCCGGTGGCGCAGATCGCCGACCGGGTCGGGCTGTCGCAGACGCCGTGCTGGAAGCGCATCCAGAAGCTGGAGGCGACGGGGGTGATCGAGCGGCGCGTGGCGCTGGCCAATCCGCACGCGCTGGGGGTGGGGCTCTGTGTCTTCATCGCGATCGAGGCCCCCGACCACGGCCCGGACTGGCGCGCCACCTTTGCCGCGGCGGTGGAAAATCTGCCTGAAATCATGGAGGTGTGGCGGATGGCGGGCGAGATGGATTACCTTCTGCGCGTCGCCGTGGCCGATATGGGGGCCTATGACCGGCTTTATCGGCGCCTGACCGATGCGGTGCCGATCCGCACCCTCAGCGCGCATTTCGCGATGGAGCGGCTGCGCTTTTCCACCGCCTATCCGATCGACACCGCGCATTGGTGAGGGGGGGCGACGTTTCGTCGCTTGCGGCCGTTGCCAAAGCCGCCGCGCCGTCTTAGCTGGGGCGGGCAGGCGGCACGAGAGGGGCGCGCGATGACACTTTCCGCTTTTGCGCTGGCGACGGCGGCGCTGCTGATCGCACCGGGGCCGACCAACACGCTGATGGCGGTCGCCGGGGCAAGCCATGGCCTTGGCCGGGTGGTGCGGCTGCTGCCGGCCGAACTGGCGGGCTATCTGGCCACGGTGCTGCCGCTGGCGTTTCTGGG
This sequence comes from Rhodobacter capsulatus, assembly GCF_052363185.1. Classification (GTDB taxonomy): domain Bacteria; phylum Pseudomonadota; class Alphaproteobacteria; order Rhodobacterales; family Rhodobacteraceae; genus Rhodobacter; species Rhodobacter capsulatus_E. The sequence continues at coordinate 1,597,431 of NZ_CP198955.1, forward strand.
CGCCGCGCTGCTGGATCATGCGCCGCGGGTGGCGACGGTGCTGCAGCTTGTGGCGGCGCTTTGGGTGATGGCGCTGGCCTTGCGGCTGTGGCGGGCGGCGGCGGCCGGGGGGGCGGGCTTTCACATCGGCCGCAAGCGGATCTTCCTGACCACGCTGCTCAATCCCAAGGCGCTGATCTTCGGTCTGGTGCTGTTGCCTGCGCCAGACCCGTCGGACTTCGCGGCGCGGCTGGCGGTTTTCGTCGGGCTGGTTGGTCTTGCGGCGCTGCTCTGGGGCGGTTTCGGGGCGCTTGGCCACAATTCGGGGCAGGCGGGCGGGCCGGGGCAGGCGGGCGGGGCGCGGCTTGACCGGCTGCGTCGGCTCGCCTCGGCCTGGCTGGCGCTGGTCTCGGTCTCGCTGGTCTGGGGGGTGCTGCGCGGCTGACCCGGGCGCGTTAATCGCATGGCAAGGCTTGGGCTTTAGGGCTGGGGGCAAGTCCGAACAGGAGTCCCCATGCGTTTGCCGTCCTTCGCCATGCTCGTCCTTGCCCTTCTGGCTGGCGCTGCGCCCCTCGTTCCCGGGGCGGGGCGGGCGCAGGAGGCCCCCCCCGCGCGGGAGGGGGTGAGGGCAAGCGACATCGTCTTTGCGCAGGTGGCGCCGCTGGCCGGACCGGCGGCGGCTTTGGGCACGGGCATGAACCTTGGCATCCGCGCCGCCTTCGAGGAGGCGAATCGCGCCGGGGGGGTGCAGGGGCGGCAGCTGCGGCTGGACTCTTTCGACGATGGCTACGAGCCCGAAACCTCGGCCGAACGCACCCGGGCGCTGATTGCGGGCGATGCCCATCTGGCGCTGATCGGCCCGGTCGGCACGCCGACCTCGCAGGCGACGCAACCGCTGGCGGCGGCGGCGGGCTGGCCTTTCATCGGCGCCTTCACCGGCGCGGCCTTTCTGCGCGATCCGAAATTACGCAATGTTTTCAACCTGCGCCCTTCCTATGGGGCCGAGGCCGAGGCCTGGGTGCGCCATCTGGTCGAGGATCGGGGCAAGCGCAAGATCGGCATTCTCTATCAAGACGACAGTTTCGGCCGGGCCGGTCTGGCGGCGCTGGAGGCGGCGCTTTCGAAACGCGGCATGCAGTTGACGGCGCGCGGCGCCTATGTCCGCAACACCCTGGCGGTGAAGACCGCGCTTTTGGGCCTGCGCCGCGCCGGGGCCGAGGCGGTGGTGATGGTGGGCACCTACAAGCCGGTGGCGGAATTCGTCCGCGTCGCGCATCGGATCGGCTACAGGCCTGATCTGGTGAACATTTCCTTTGTCGGCACCGATGCGCTGGTGGCCGAACTCGGGCCCGAGGGCGCGGGGGTGGTGATCTCGCAGGTGGTGCCCTATCCGCAAGAGGACAGCCTGCCGGTGGTGGCCCGCTATCAGGCGGCTCTGGCGGCGCTTGATCCTCAGGCAAAGCCCGGATTCGTCTCGCTTGAGGGCTATCTGGTCGGGCGGCTGGCGATCGCGGCGCTGCAGGCTGCGGGCCCCGCCCCGACGCGCGCAAGCTATCTGGCCGCCTTGCAGGGCCTCGGCACCGTCGATCTTGACGGGCTGAGCCTCGTGTTCGGGCCGCAGGACAATCAGGGGCTGGATCAGGTCTTTCTGACCGTGATCTCGCCCGAGGGCACGATCGCCGAACTGCCGGGCGCGGCCAGCCCGACCCCGGCGCCGCCCGGGGCGGACGGCTGAGACCGGTCCGGGACAGGAGATGGCGATGACCCGCATCCGCAATCTGTTCGCCAGCGTCGGGGCGAAGATCCTCGGGATCGTGCTGACCCTGGTCGCGATGACCGCGCTGGCGGTCGGCATCGGTCTTGACGCCTTCCGCGCCACCGATGGCGTCGTCCGCGATCTGACCGAGGACGAGGTCCCGGCGCTGCGCCGCACCACCGCGCTGGGCGCCGCCACGGGCGAACTCGGTCAGGCGATGGTGGGCATCCTGTCGGCCGGGTCCGCGGCCGAGCTTGAAACCGTGCGCCAGCAGCTGCAGGGGACGCTTGACCGGCTCAAGGCCGAGCTGCGCAGCCAGGACACCGCGGCACCCGCGGCGCTGGGCGGGGCGGTGACGACGATCGGCACCGAGGCCGGGGCGCTGGTCGATGCCCGTCTGGCGGGCTTTGCGGCGCTGCAGGCGACCGATACCGCGGTCGGCGGCATCTTCGAGGCCAATGCGCGGATCTCCGAAAAGCTGATCGAGATCGGCGATGACGCCTATTTCAACATGGTGATGGGCGGCGAGGGCGCGGCGGGCACGGTGAAAGCCACGCTCGAAACGCTGGTCGATCGCGATTTCGCCCGGCTCAGCGATGCGCTGGCGCTGCGGGTCGAGGTGAACATGCTGCGCGGCGCGGCGCTGGCGATGGTGCCGGGGCTCGACATTGCCGGTCAGACGATCGTGCGCGACAGCGTGGCGGCCTGCGAGGCGCGGATGCAGGACAAGCTTTTCGCGCTGGGCGACAGCGGTCCGCTGGCGGCGCTGCGCCCCGATCTGACGCGTCTTGCGGTGCTGGCCCGGGATCTGGCGAAACCCGGGGCGGCCCCCGGCGAGGGGCTGCGCCGCGAGATCCAGAGCCTGGCGACCCGGGTCGATCTGGGGCTGGCGGTGGCGGTCGATGATCTGGCCTTCGCGCTGACGCTGAACGCGATCGAGGCGGGCAGGGCAAATGCTGCAACGATCGACACGCTGCTGACCCGCGACGTGGCACCGATGATCGAGGCGGCACGGATCGAGGCCCGCGCCCGCGATCTGGTCGCCTCGGCGCTGCGTCTGGCGCTCAGCCGCAGCGAGGAAAGCTTCACCCGCGAAAGCGCCGCGCTCGAAACCGCGCGGGCGGCGGTGGCGGGGCAGATGGCGCAGGTGCCGCCCGATCTGGCGCCGCTGCTGCGCGATCTGCTGGCGCGCACCGATCCGGCAACCGGGCTGGCACAGGCGCATCTGGCCTCGATCCGGGCGCGGGCGGCGGCCGAGGCGGCCTTTGGCGCGGCCAATGCGGCGCTGGCGACGATCGACGCCGAGGCGGCAGGCGCCGCCGAAACCGTGCTCTTGCGGATCGAGGAGACCAGCGCGGCGGTGCATGCGCGCACCAACGACGCGATCGGGACGATCCTGATCGTGGCGGCGCTCAGCGCGGGGCTCGGGGTTGCGGCCTCGGCGCTGGCCTGGCTTGGCATCGTGCGGCCGTTGCGGCGCGCGACCCTGGCGACGGCGCGGCTGGCGGGTGGCGACACTGCGGCGGTCGACGGGCTGCGGCCGGGCGCGGGCGAGATCGGCGCTCTGGTCGGGGCGCTCGTGGTGTTTCGCGATGCGCTGCGCGACAAGGCCCGGCGCGATCTGGAAGACCGGCAGCGCGCCGAGGATCTGGCGGCGGCCGAACGTGCGGCCCATGCGGCGGCGGTGGCTGCGGCCGAGGCCGAGCGCGACCGCGAGCGGCAGGCGCAGCAGCAGGCCGAGGCGGAGCGGGCCGAGCGGCGGCGTCTGCGCGAGGCGGCCGAGGCCGAGCGGGCGGCATTGCTGCACGAGCAGCAGCAGGTGGTTTCGGAGCTGGCCGCCGCGCTGCGGGCGATGTCGGCGGGCGATCTGACAGCGCGTATCGACACCGCCTTTCCTGAAGCTTACGAGGGCTTGCGGCAGGATTTCAACCAGGCGATCGCGCGGATGTCGGACCTGCTGGCCGAAATCGTCCGCGCCGGTGGCAATGTGCAATCCGAGGCGCATCAGCTGGAAACCGCCGCGACCGAACTGGGGCGGCGCACCGAGACCCAGGCCGCCTCGCTTGAAGAGACCGCGGCGGCGATGAACCAGATGGCGGCTTCGGTGGCGCAATCGGTGCAGGGCGCGCGCGAGGCGGCACGGGCGGTGGGCGAGACCCGCGCGACCACGGCCAGCGGGCGCGCGGTGGTGCGGCGCACGCTGCAGGCGATGACCGATATCGCGCAAAGCTCGGAGCGGATTTCGCGCATCACCTCGGTGATCGACGACATCGCCTTCCAGACCAATCTTCTGGCGCTGAATGCCGGGGTGGAGGCCGCGCGGGCGGGCGAGAGCGGGCGCGGTTTCGCCGTTGTCGCCTCGGAAGTTCGGGCTTTGGCGCAGCGCTCCTCCGAGGCCGCGCGCGAGATCGCCGAGCTGATCGCGACCTCGGTGCGGCAGGTGGACGAGGGGGTGGAACTGGCCACCGGCTCCGATGCGGCGCTGGGCCGGATCGAGGATCTGGTGGGGCGGCTCGACCAGCTTCTGGCGGCGATCGAGACCGGCGCGGGCGAGCAATCGGCGGGGATTTCCGAAATCACCGCGGCGGTGAACCAGCTTGATCAGCTCACCCAGCACAATGCCGCGATGTTCGAGGAGAATTCCGCGGCGACGCAGGGTCTTTTGGACGAGGCGCAGGGGCTGCGGGCGCTGACCGCGGTGTTCCGCACCGGCGCGGAGACGGCGGCGCCGATCGCCCGGGCGGGCTGAGCCGCTCCCGGGGCCGTTTCGGCTCAACCTGTCATTGCGACGCAAATTCAAGACCTTGGGCGGCGAAAATAGCGCCGCTCATAGCGGCCATGCAGGGCGTTTCGGCGGTTGCCGCTGTCGTCGCAGGCTGTTAGGTGCGGGCCGCACCGAAGCAGGGGGACCGTGATGGGGACCGAAATCGACCCGGTGGTGAAGCGCCACCGCGACCTTGAACGTTACGCCAATGCCGCGTTGAAGGCGGGGCGGATCATGATGGAAAGCGGCGCCTCGGTCAGCGTCGTGCATCGCGGCATCGCGATGATCGCGCGCGGCTTCGGGGTGGAAACGATCGGGCTGCGCTCGGGCTATACCTCGATTGCGATGACGGTCCATGCCGAGGATCAGACCATCACCCGGATGCTGCAGGTCGGGCGGCTGGGCGTCAATCACCGGCTGGATCTGGCGGTGCGCGAACTTTGCGCGCGCGCCGAAAAGGGCGGCATGAGCGTCGATGCGGTCGAGGCCGAACTGGCGCGGCTGGTGCGCGAGACGCCGCGCCATGCGCCCTGGGTCACCGCGCTGGCGGTGGGGCTGGCCTGTGCCGCCTTCGGCCGGTTGCTGGGCATCGACTGGGCGGCCTTCGGGCCGGTCTGGCTCGCGGGCGCGATCGGGCAATTCATCCGCCATCACCTGCTGCATCGCGGCGTGAACATCTTCATCGTCGCGGGGGCGATTTCCTTCCTGTCGGCGACGCTGGGCGGGCTTGGATCGCTCGCGCTGCACAGCGGCACGGTGCAGCTGGCGATGATGGCCTCGATCCTGCTTCTGGTGCCGGGCGTGCCTTCGACCAATGCGCAGACCGACATCATGGACGGCTATCCGACGATGGGCAGCGCCCGCGCCGTCTGGGTGCTGATGATCATGCTGTTTGCCGCCACCGGCATCTGGTTTGCCGAAGAACTTCTGGGAATGAGGGGCTGATCATGTGGGAATTTCTGCCGCATTTTCTGCATCAGGCGCTGTTTGGCGCCGTCGCAGCCGCCGGTTTCGGGGTGCTGTTCAACTTCGGCCTGCGGGCGCTGCCCTGGTGTGCGGGGGCGGGGGCGCTGGCGCTGATGGTCCGCACCGGCGGGCAGGAACTGGCCTGGAGCCTCGAGGGCGCCTCTTTCGCGGCGGCCATCATCACCTCCTGCGCGGTTTCGGCGCTGCGCCGCCAGCTTGGCCCGGCCTGCAATGCGGTGGCGCTGGCGGGCTGCATCCCGATGGTGCCCGGCGCCTTTTTCGGTCAGGCGCTCTTGGGCTTCTTCGCCCTGACCGCCCCGCATCCGGCCGATGCGATCGACACGTTCGTGAATGCGGCCGAACATATCATCCGGGTGATCTTCACCCTTGCGGCGATCGGCGCCGGTCTGGCGATCCCGGCGCAACTGCTGAAAAATCAGGATTTCTGAGCCCCGGCATGTCCCGCCGCGTCGTTGCGGCGGGCCAATCTCCGTCAGCGGGGCGCGCGCCCCGCGACCGGATCATTCGGTCCCGTAACAGCTCAGTCTTGCGGGTGCGCCCTCTTCGATCCGGGGCAGGAATGGCGCGTCGTCGAAATTGCGCGATTCCTCCAGCCTGTTCTTGCCCCGCACCGAGGCCCCGAACTTGCCTTCAAGCACGTCTTTCGGCGCGTTGAACAGAAAGCTATCCATGTAGATTTCGGAACCGATCCCGGCCTCCATCTGCAGGCCGATGATCTCAAGCCCGTGATAGGTTCCGCGCAGCGGCACATCCAGATGTTGCGTGGAACCCGTCTTGCGCGCCCGCACCGGCTGCAGCGGCGGCGGGTTGTCCGTGGGCCAAAGGATCGCCGCCCCCGCGGCCGGGGTGGTGCGCAGCCCGTCGGGATCCTCAAACTCCGCCGGAAAGGCCTCCCACAGGCTGCGGGCAAAAGCGTCATAGGCGGGGGAGAAGTCGCAAGCCTCGATCCCGCGCAGGAAATCATCCAGCACCGGCAGCGGCGCGGGCGGGGCCGGGTCGGGCGGGCCGGGGTCGAAGCGGAACAGCGCCCCCGCCGCCGTGGCCGTGACCAGCTGGCCGCGCTTGTCCATCGCCAGGAAATCCGCGGGCTGGTCCTGAAACTGCGGCGCGCAGCCCGCGGTTTCGGGGCGCAGCGCCACGCCAAGGCCGATGCCGGGATAAAGCACCTCGTAGCGGGTATAGGCGCAATGCGTGCCCGCCTGCAGCTGCGCAACATGGCTGCGGGTGATCGCGCAATCGCCTGCGAACAGCGTTTCCCCCGTGGGCGCGGTCACGCTGCAGGCGCCCTGATGCCGTTGCAGCCCATCGGCGGCGCCCGCCACAACCGGCAGCGCCGCGCCCAGCCACAGGGCGGCCGCAAAGGAACACCGAAGCCACATCGCAAAATCCCCGCACGAAGACTTCGCGCGACTTTCGCGGCGGAAGATGAAGGCAAGGCTAAGATCCGGGCAGATTTCCGCAGGCATTTTACCTTTCGGCCGGTTGTGCGCCCGGCCGATCCGGTTGGGCCCGGCTCAGCCCGGCAGGCGGATATGGCCCACCGCCTTTTGCGCCGCCTCCTCCAGCGCCTCGGGGTAGCCCGCATCGGCATAGCGGATCACGCCCAGCGCGGTATCGTTCGAGAGCGCCAGCCGCAGCCGGGTCTCGGCCGCCGCACTGCCTTCGGCCACGATCGTCACCCCGGCGGAGGTCATGTAGCCCGCATAGCCGCCGCCGCCCGAATGCACCGTGACCAGATCCGCGCCCGAGGCACAGAGCGTCATCGCATCCAGCAGCGGCCAATCGGCGATCGCATCCGATCCGTCGCGCATGTTTTCGGTCATGATATTGGGATGCGCCATGCCGCCCGCATCCAGATGATCGCGCGAAAAGGCAATCGGCCCGGCCAGCTCGCCCGAGGCCACCATCCGGTTCACCGCGACGGCCAGATCGGTGCGCTCGCCATGGCCCAGCCAGGCGATGCGGGCGGGCAGCCCCTCGAAGGGGATGTTCTCGCGCGCCAGCCGGATCCAGTTCGTGACGATCCGGTTCTCGGGGAACATCTTCAGCACCAGATCGTCGATGCGGGCGATGTCCTCGGGGTCACCCGACAGCGCCATCCAGCGGAACGGGCCGATGGCGCGGCAGAAAAGCGGGCGCAGATAGGCCTCGGTGAAGATCGGGATGTCGAAGGCGTTTTCCACGCCGCCCTGTTTCGCCTGGGTGCGGATCAGGTTGCCGTTGTCGAAAACCTCGGCGCCGCGGCTTTGAAAGGTGAGCATGGCGCGGACATGCTGCGCAATCGAGGCCCGGCCCGCCGCGATCAGCTCCTCGGGGTTCTGTTCGCGCAGACGGCGCACGCGGGGCAGGTCGTAACCGGCTGGAACATACCCATAAACCAGATCATGCGCCGAGGTCTGGTCGGTGACGATATCTGGCGTGATGCCGCGCGCGGCGATCTCGGGATAGATCTCGGCCGCGTTGCCGATGAGGCCGACCGAGGTCGCCCGCCCCTCGGCCCGCGCGGCGTCGATCATCGCCAAAGCGCTGTCCAGATCGGGGGCGATGGCGTCGAGAAAGCCGATCTGCTGCCGCATTCTGGCGCGGGCTTCATCGACATCGACGCACAGGATCGCCGCCCCGGCCATCCGCCCCGCCAAGGGCTGCGCGCCGCCCATGCCGCCCAGACCCGCGGTCAGGATGAACCGGCCCTTCAGGCTGCCATTGAAGCGGCGTTCCGCGATCCGCATGAAGATTTCATAGGTGCCCTGAATGACGCCCTGCGAGCCGATATATTGCCACGCGCCCGCGGTCAGGCCCCCCCAGCAAATGAGTCCCTTGCGTTCAAGGTCGTAAAACACCTCGGCCTTCGCCCATTGCCCGACGAGGTTGCAATTCGCCATGATCACCATCGGCGCGCCCGCATGGGTTTTCAGGATGCCCACCGGCTTGCCCGATTGGATGATCAGGGTCTCGTCTTCGTCGATTTCGGTCAGGCTTTTGACGATGGCGGCATGGGCGGGCCAGTTCCGCGCCGCCTTGCCCAAGGCCGCGTAAACGATCAGCTTTTCGGGGGCCTCGCCAACGGCAAGCACGTTTTCCAAGAGCCGCAACAGCCCCTCGGCGCGCCAGTTCTTCGCGCGCAGGACCGGCCCCGAAGGGATCGGGAAATCGGGGTGACGGGGGTTCGCTTCAGGCATCTTTCCCCTCCAGCGCGTATTTCGCCAGTTCAATCCCCATCGCCTTTTCGCAAGGCGGATAGACGGCCGGGTCCAGCACCCCCGCCCCCAAGGGGATCAGGCGCTTCGGCACATGCAGGATGTGAACCCGCATCCCTTCCTGCAGTTGACCGACCGAAAGCGGCTCGGCCTCGGGGGAAAGCGTGGTGATCACATCGGGGAAGGACGCGATGCGATGGCCGCCCGCATCGTCAATCGCCATATATTCGTTCATCACATGCAGCGTGATGGCCTTGTCGCCCGTGCCCAGCGTGACGGTGCCGATATCGAAAGCCTCTTTCGTATAGGTGACCGCCTTGCGGGTGATCACCCCTTCGGCGATCAGCACGCCGCCGGTCTTTTCCTGAATGGCGTCCAAAATCGCCCCCGGACCCTTCGGCTCGGCGGCCAGGATCGCATGGCCCAGATCAAGCGCCATCGAAATCCCCCCCAGCGCCGCATGCCGCGCCACATAAGACGCGCGCAGCGGATTGCGGGCCGAGGCGATGAACCCCCCCGACATGTCGGAGGCTGTGCGCAAGATGGGCGAGACCTTGGCCGTCGCGCCGCGCGTCACCAGCTCGATATACCGCCCCTCGTCGCGGTTGCCGCCCACCGCGGTCTGGATCATCGGCTCGGGGCTGCCCGCCATCCCGATCGAGCCCATGTCTCCGGTCGGATGGGCGCGGATGTCGCCCACCGCGTCGATCACCTTGCAGCCCAGAACGGCGGCCGGAAGCCAGCCGTTCAGGGTCGAGGATTTGCCGTTCTGCCCCACCATCAGACCCGCGACGGGGGTTCCCAAAGCCTCGTTCAGAAGCTGCACCGCCTTGACGTAATCAATGCCGCGCATCTCCCAGTTCGTGGTCGAGGCCGGGGCGCCGATCGCCGCCGCCGTCGCCACCCAGTCCTCGGGGGAAAGCTCATCAATCGACACCAGTTCCGGCTTGCCCAGGCCCATGGCGGCGCGACCCAGCATCCGGCCATGGTCGGCCCAGCCGCCGCCGCCCGCCGCATAGACCGATCCGCCGCGCACGGCGGGTTCGATATCGGCTTCGGTCAGGATGCGTTTCATGCGTTATCTCCTTGATTTGCCGCGTCAAAGGCCAGGACGGCCTCGGCCATCACTTCCGCCCCAAGCGCAATGTCGTCGGTTTCCGCCCATTCCTCGGGGCAATGCGAGCGTCCGTCCTTGCAGGGGACAAAGATCATCGCGGCCGGCGCGATGCGGGCGATGAAAGCCGCGTCATGCCCCGCGCCCGAGGCCATGCGGATGTGGCTGGCACCGCAGGTCTTTGCCGCCGCTTCCAGCCGCGCGATCAGCCCCGCATCCATCGGCGTCGGGGCATTGTCCGACAGCACCCGGCTTTCGGCGGTGATGCCCGGGGGCAGGGTGGTCAGCGCGGCCTGCAGCCAGTGCAGGAAATCCTCCATCTGCGCGCGGTCGACCGCGCGGGCGTCGATCAGCAGCCTTGCCGCCCCGGGCACCACATTCGCCGCGCCGGGGCTGATCGAGAATTCCCCCACCGTCGCGGTGAAATGCGCGCCCTTTGCGGCCTCGGCACGCGCCTTCGCCTCGATCATCGTCACCAGCTGCGCCGCGGCGACCAGGGCATCGGCGCGCAAGGTCATCGGCGCCGTGCCCGCATGGTCGGGCCGCCCGGTCAGCGTCACTTCGATCCGGGTGATGCCCGCAATCGCGGTGACCAGACCCAGATCCTTGCGGCTGGTTTCCAGAACCGGGCCCTGCTCGATATGAAGTTCGAAAAACGCCTTGATGTCCGTGCGTTGCGCGCTGATCTTCGGATCGCCGCCCACGTCGCGCAGCGCCTGTTCCAGCGTCCGGCCCTGATGCGTCAGCGCCAGCCATTCCGGCGGGCGCAGCCCCGCCATCGCCCGCGAGCCGATGCAGGAGACGCCAAAGACCGAAACCTCCTCGGCCAGAAAATCCGCGATGCACAGATCATGGCGCAGGGCCAACCCGCGCTCGGCCAGCATCCGCGCCACTTCCAGCGCCACGATCACCCCCGCCACGCCATCGAACCGCCCGCCGTTCGGCACGGTGTCGGAATGACTGCCCAAAAGGATCGTGCCGCAAGCGCCGGTGCCCCGACGCGTGCCCAGCAGATTGCCGCCCGCATCGGTCGTCACACTCAGCCCGGCCTCGGCGAAGCGGGCGGCCAGCCACGCCCGGCCCTGATCGAACCGGGGCGAGAACGCCCGCCGTGTCCAGGGCTGGCCCGGATCGGTGATCGCGGCGAGCGCCGCCAGATCGGCGCCGATGCGCCGGGCATTCACGCGCAGGTTTCTCATCCATGCACCGCCTGACGCAGGCCCAGCGGGCGGGCGGGACGGACGAAGCGCCCGGTGCCCGGAGGGGCGACGGTTTTGCCGTCAAAGACCTGTTGCCCGCGCAGCCATGTTCCGGCCACCGTCCAGGGAAGCTCGATCCCGTCATAGGGCGACCAGCCCGCGACGGAATAGCGGCTGGCCTTGGCGTCATAGCGCTTCGCCACGGGTTCCAGAACGGTCAGATCGGCGTCGCGCCCGGGCGCAATGCCCCCCTTGGCCGGATCGAGCCGGAAATGCCGCGCCGGGTTTTCCGCCAGAAGCCGCGCCGCCCAAGTGAGCGACACGCCGCGCTCCAGCGCGCCCTTGACGAAGAGCGGCACCATCACCTCCAGCCCCGGCACGCCCGAGGCGTTCTTCAGCATTTCCGGATGGGTCTTGCGATCTTCGGACCAGCTGACGTGATCGGTCGAGACCATCGAGACATTGCCCGCCGCCACATGCCGCCAGAGCGTTTCCACCTCGGCCCGGGGCCGGATCGGCGGGTTGATCTTCGCCTTGCCGCCCAGCCGCGCGACATCGTTTTCCTCGTCCAAGGTCAGGTAGTGAATACAGGCCTCGATCGTCGCGTGATGGCCCTCGTCGCGGTAGCGCTTGGCGATCTCGTAGCCGCGGCCAAGCGAGCAATGCACGACATGCGCGGGGCAGCCGGTCGCCGCGCTGGTTTCATAGATCTGCAGCAGCGCCAGAATCTCCGTCATCGGCGGACGCGACAGCCCATGCGCGCGCCAGTCGGTGATGCGTGATGCCTCCACCGCCGCCATCGCCTCGCGCACGAAGGCGTCGTCCTCGTTATGCACGCCGGCCGCCAGCCCGGTCTTGGCCACTTCGGCGAAACAGGCCATCAGCAGCGCCGGGGGGATGCGCGGAAAGCGTTTCGGATCGGTGCCGAAGGTCGAGAATTTGAAGCCGCAGACCCCGGCCGCGGCCTGTTCGGCGATCCGCGCCGGGCCCTCGGCCGGGTCGATCGTGCCGTAAAGCGCCACATCGACCCGCGCCCGCGCCGCGGCCTCGGCGGCCTTGATCCGCACGGCCTCGGCCGAACAGACCAGATTGCCCTCGTCATAGGGCATGTCGACGATGGTGGTGACGCCCCCCGCGGCGGCGGCGGCGGTCGCGGCGGCAAAGCCCTCGGCCCCCCTTTGCGACAGCGCATGCACCTGCGCATCGACCGCGCCGGGCAGGATCAGCGCCGCGCCCAGATCGTGACTTTCGCGCGCCGCGGGGGGCGCGCCTTCGCCGATCAGCGCCACACGGCCGTCGCGCACGGCGACGAAGCCGCCTTCCACCTCACGCTCGCACAGGATCACCCGCCCCGACAGGACCAGATCGAAATCGGACATGCTCTCTCCTCACTGCGGCCGGATCTGCCCGGCGCGGCGCGCAGACCAGCTCTCAAGCCTTTGGAATGCTTCATAGATCAGGATGGCCAGCAGACCGGTGATCAGCCCGCCCTGCACGACGAAGGCGGGATTGGCCGACAGCAGCCCGGCAATGATCACCTCGCCCAGCGTCTTTGCCGCGACGGTTGACCCAATGGTGGCGGTGGCGAGCGAAATTACGGCCGTCAGCCGCACCCCCGCCAGAATGACCGGCAGCGCCAGCGGCAGTTCCACCTGCCACAGCCTTTGCCGCCGGGTCAGCCCCATGCCGCGCGCGGCCTCCAGCACCGCGGGCGGCAGGGTCGAAAGCGCGGTCAGGGTGTTTTCAAAGACCGGCAGCAGACCATAAAGAAACAGCGCCACCAGCGTCGGCCCGGCGCCAAAGCCCATCGCTGGCACGGCGAGCGCCAGCACCGCGACGGGCGGAAAGGTCTGGCCCACCGAGGCGATGGTGCGGGCGAGCGGCAGGAATTCGCGCCCCGCCGGACGGGTGACCAGAACGCCCCCCGCGACGGCCACAAGGGTCGAGCCGGTGACGGCGAGGCCCACCAGCGCCAGATGCGACAGCGTCAGGCTCAACAGGCTCGTCTGCAGGTAAATCGGCGGCGCGTTGTTGCGGGTCAGCGGGCGGAAGACCTCGGCAAAGCTTTCCGGGGTCAGCAGAAGCGCCGCCAGAAGCGCCGCCGCCAGCATCAGAAAAACCCGTGCGATCATGGCCTTGACCCTTCGGCCCGGGCCTGAAGCGCCGCCAGCGTGACGATGCCGCCCCCCGCCACCGGCAGCGCCGCGCGGCCTTCCCACAGGCACAAAGCCAGCGCCTCGCGCAGGCTGGTTTCGGGGGCAATGGCTGTGCCCGGGGCCTCGCCCGGCTCGCGCAGCGCGGCGACCGTGGCAAGCGACAACAGCCGGAACGGGCGTTCGGCCGCGCCCACCAGCGCCTCGACAAAGGGGGTGGCGGGGGCGGTCAGAATTTCGCTGGGCGGGGCGAATTGCAACAGCCGCCCCTTGTCCATCACCGCGATCCGGTCGCCAAGGCTGATCGCCTCCTCCATGTCATGGGTGACGATGACAAGGGTGGTGCCCAGCTGGCGCTGGATCGCGCGCAGATCGGCCTGCGCCTTGGCGCGGATCACCGGATCGAGCGCGCCGAAGGGCTCGTCCATCAACAGCAGTTCGGGCCGGGCGGCCAAGGCGCGGGCCACACCCACCCGCTGTTGCTGCCCGCCCGACAAAGCATGGGGCAGCCGGTCGCGATAGATGGCGGGGTCAAGGTCGAAAAGCTGCATCAGCTCGTCGATGCGGGCGGAAATCTCGGCCTCGCGCCAGCCCAAAAGCCGCGGCACGATGGCGATGTTTTCGCCCACGGTGCGGTGCGGGAAAAGCCCATGCCCTTGAATCGCATAGCCGATCCGGCGGCGCAGCAGATGCGGCGCGATCTTCGCCGCCTCCGTCTCGCCGATCCAGACCCGCCCTTCGGTGGGCTCGACCAGCCGGTTGATCATCCGCAACAGCGTCGTCTTGCCAGAGCCCGAGGTGCCGACCAGCGCCGCGATCTGACCGGTTTCCACTGTCAGGCTGACATCCTCGACCACGGCCCGGCCGGAATAGCGCTTGCTCAGATGGTCAAGGCGGATCATGGCGCGCTCCGGTCTTTGGGTCGCGACAGCGTCTCGATCACCAGATCAAGGCCGATGCCCGCGACAAGGGCAAGGAAGATGGTGGGCAAGGCGCCCAGAAGGATCAGGTCCATCGCGGTCTGATTGAGGCCCTGAAAGACGAAGCTGCCAAAGCCGCCGCCGCCGATCAGCCCGGCGATCACCGCCATGCCGATGTTTTGCACCAGCACGATGCGCACCGCGGCCAGCACGACGGGCAGGGCCAGGGGCAGCTCGACCTGCCGCAGCACCTGGGCAGGCGTCATGCCAAGCCCCAGCGCCGCATCGCGTACCGCGGGCGAGACCGACGAGAGCCCGACCCAGGTGTTCGACACCACCGGAAGCAGCGCATAAAGGAAGAGCGCCATCAGCGCCGGAAAGGGGCCGATCCCCGCCACGCCCAGTTCGGCCGCGCCCGGAACATGCAGGGCAATCCAGCCGAAGATCGGGATCATGATCCCGAAAAGCGCAAGTGAGGGAATGGTTTGCAAAAGGTTGAGCAGGGTCAGCACGGGCTTGCGCAAGGGCCGCGCCATGAAGATCGCGATGCCGAGCGGCAGGCCGATGGCAAAGGCGAGCCCCAGCGAGCCGAAGGCCAGAACCAGATGTTGCCAAAGCGCGCGCGCGAACATTTCGGCGCGGGCGGCATATTCGATCATCACCGAAAGCCGATCGAGCCAGCCCGAGGCCAGAAGCCCCGAAAGCGCTGCGACGGTTCCCGCCAGAAGGGCCGCGCGGGCCTTCAGCCCGGGGCGCAGCCGGGCCAGCGCATCGGTGGCCATCAGCGCGAAGGCCAGCCCCAAAAGCCAGAACCCCGCCGCGGGCGAGACCCGGGCCATGCTTTTTCCCGCGGGCATCAGGCCGCGCGCGGCAAGGCCAAGGGCAAAGAGGCTCAGCCCCAGCCCCAGCGCCGCCAGCCCAAGCCGCAGCCCCAGCCCGCGGCGCGCGTCAAGGCCAAGGCCCAGGATCGCCGCCATCGCCAGCGCAATGGCCCAGCCCATCGGCCCGGGCAGCGCCGCCATCAGATCCAGCCCCTGTCCCGCCACGATGCGGTTGGGCTTGAGCTGCACCAGCGGCAGCCAAAGCCCGACCGCCCCGGTCAGCGCGACCAGAAGGCCGGGGGGCGACAGGGCCGAGAGGGCGGGCAGGGCGAAACGCATCTGTCACCTCGGGCAGGACGGGGGCGGGGAGGGGATTTTTCGGCGGTGCGCGCGAAAACCCCGCAGGGGCGCGCACCGCCGTTTGAAAGGGGGGCGTGAGGGCGCCCCCCCTTCGGGTGTCACTTGAGGAAACCCCGGGAGGTCAAATAGTCCTTCGCTACCGCTTCGGCCGGTTCGCCGCCCACCTGAATGCGACCATTGAGGTCCTGCAGCGTCGTCAGATCGAGCGAGGCGAAGATCGGCGCCAGCACCTCGGCGATCTGCGGATTGGCTTTCAGCACCTCTTCGCGCACCAGGGCCGCGGGCTGATAGACCGGCTGCACCGACTTGTCATCCGCCATCACGGTAAGGCCAACCGAGGCGATGGCGCCATCGGTGCCGTAAACCATCGCGGTATTCACGCCCGAGGTCTGCGCCGCGGCGGCGGCGATGGTGGCGGCAGTATCGCCCCCCGACAGCTGCACGATCTGATCGGGCGCAAGCGTGAAGCCATAGGTGGTCTGGAAGGCGGGCAGGGCGGCGGGCGCGGTGACGAATTCGGTCGAGGCGGCCAGCTTGATCGTGCCGCCGCCCGCGATGAACTTGCCCAGATCCGACATGGTTTTCAGATTGTTCGGTTCCGCCACATCGGCGCGCACGGCGATGGCCCAGGTGTTGTTCGCGGGCGCCGCGGGCAGCCATACGATCTTGTTCGCCGCCAGATCAAGCTCGGCCGCGCGGGCCGCGCCCTTGGCTGCATCCTTCCAGACCGGGCTGTCGGCCTCGTTGAAGAAAAACGCCGCATTGCCGGTATAATCGGGATAGATGTCGATCTGCCCGGCGATGATCGCATCGCGCAGGATCGGCGTTCCGCCCAGCTGCAGCTTGTTTTCCACCGGCAGACCGGCGTTTTCCAGCGCCAGATAGATCATGTTGCCCAAAAGCCCGCCCTCGGTGTCGATCTTCGAGGAGACGGTGATCGGATCGGCGAGCGCCGCGCCCGCCAGCAGGCTCAGCGCCGCGGCGGCGGCAAGGGATTTCGTCGGGGTCATCTCATCTCTCCTGTCGGATGGGGGAAGGCTGGTTGGTCCAGCTTGTTGTAGAGGGTCGTTTGCGTCAACGTCGGCATCGGCGCCAGCACCGGGGTCTTGGCGTCAAGGCTGGCGCGCAGCGCGGTCAGCCGCGCGCTCAGCGGAATATCGCCCGCAAAGGGCGGCACATGGGCGCGCACCTGCGCCGTCAAGGTAGCGGCAGGCCCCACCGGATCAAGCCCGCGCAGCGCGATCGCCTGCACCGAAAGCAGGGCCGAAATCGTCAAAAGCCAGCCGAGCGCCTCGGCCTGATCGGCGATCCGCTCGGCCGTCAGCGGCAGAAGCAGGGCCTCGTCCTCAAGGCCTGCCGCCAGCGTCAGCGCATGGGGCGCCACCGGGGCGGCGGCGGCGGCGATGCGGGCGGATTGCTCCATCGCCAGCTTCATCAGCGGCCCGTAGCCCGTCGCCACCATCCCCTCGGGCACCAGATTGACCGGCAGGCCCGGCAGCTG
This sequence comes from Rhodobacter capsulatus, assembly GCF_052363185.1. Classification (GTDB taxonomy): domain Bacteria; phylum Pseudomonadota; class Alphaproteobacteria; order Rhodobacterales; family Rhodobacteraceae; genus Rhodobacter; species Rhodobacter capsulatus_E. Next base: position 1,614,182 of record NZ_CP198955.1, read on the forward strand.
GCCATTCGTCAGCATCAGGCATTTGTTGAACAGGTTGCGCCCCAGCATGGCCAGCGCCGCCTGCAGCGCGCCCAGCCGCAGCGACAGCTGCGCGTGATGGCTGGCCCCCGAGGTCACGACGCGGCCATCGGCCAGCACGGTCGGGTTGTCATCGACCTGCCCGCTGGCCAGATGCAGGGTGTCCAGCGCCTCCTCGGCGGCGATCACGCCGGGCGCCAGCACCTGCACCATGAACCGCGCCGAGAGCGCATCCTGCACCGAGCCGCGGGCGGGCCAGTCGGTCTGCGCCGCGGTTGCCGCGCTCAGATGGCGAGCGATGGCGGCTTCGAGCGGCATCAGGCTGGTTTCGGCCGCCTGCCAGACCGTACGATCCAGCCCCCAGGCCAGCGCCATCACCGGCGCCTGCGCCAGCGCCTGCGCGACCCGCGCCCGGGCAGCCAGGACCGCGGCCAGCGCCGCCGCCAGGCTGAAACTGTTCGAGGCGACCGCGGCCAGCCCCTCGCGCGGGCGCATCGCATGCACCGCCAGCCCGGCATCGGCGAAAGCCTCGGCCGCGGGCCGTTCCCGACCCTTGTGCAGCACCGTGCCAAGGCCCGTCATCGCCGTGGCGAGCTGCCCCAGCTGCCCCAGATCGCCGCAGCCGACGCTGCCGTGCCGGCGCATCCGCGGCAGGATGTCATGATCCAGCATGCCCGCCAGACACTCGGCGAAGGCCTCGGACACGCCGACGCGGCCGGTGGCCAAGGTGTTGAGCCGCAAGACCAGCGCCAGCCGCGCGATGCCGGGCGCGACGGGCGCACCGACCGCCACCTCATGCGCCAGCCCAAGGCTGTGATTGAACGCGGCCATGGCGGCGCCCTGATGGCACTGATGCTTCATCGCGCCGACGCCGGTGGTCATGCCATAGATCGGCTGCCCCGCCGCCGCCGCGGCTTCCAGCGCGGCGCGGCCCCGGCGCAGCGCCGCCCGGGACCCGTCGGGCAGCATCGCCCGCACCGGCCCGGCCAGCGCCGCCGCCAGACTTGCCAGCGGCAGGGGCGCACCGTCAAAACGGATCAGGGCAGGGGCATCGGTCATCGGCGGCGAGTCTCCGGTCACGCCGCGGAACGATAGGCAATTGCATCGGCTCCGGACATATGTTTTTTTCTGCACAGCCGATGCCGGGGCGGTGACGAAAAAATGCGCAGTTCAAGTCTGATCCTTGCCGAGGCGGCCTTGCGGCTGGGCTCGATCCGGCTCGCCGCCCGCGAAACCCGGGCGCCGCCCTCGACGGTGAGCCTTGCGCTGGCGCGGCTGGAACAGGAGCTGGCGGTGGCGCTGGCGCGGCGCAACACCGACGGGCTGGCGCTGACGCTGGAGGGGCGGCGGGCGCTGCCGGGTCTGGCCGGGCTGGCGGCGGGCCTGCGGGCGCTGCAGGGCTGTCCTGGCGCGGCGGTGCCCGAGCGGCCGCTGACGCTGGAGACGCTGTTTCGCGTGGTCGAGGCGCTGCGGCAGGGCTCGATCCGCACTGCGGCGCGCCAGATCGGCATCGGTCAGCCGCAGCTGTCACGCCAGCTGGCGCTTGTGGAAAGCGTTCTGGGTCAAAGGCTTGCCGAACGCGGCGATGCCGGGCTTGTGGCCACGGCGGCGGGGCAGGCCTTCGAGGCGCAGGTTGCGGCGCTGGAGACCGGCTGGCAGGCGCTGCGCGATCCGGGGCAGGCGGTGGCGCCCGCGCCGCAGCGACGGCCGATCAGCATCGGCACCGTCATTCCCGCCACCCCCGAGGGCGAGCTGGCGCGGATGCTGGGCGGTCTGATCCGCCGCCTGACCTTGCGGCATGGGCTGAGCTTCACCCTGGTCTCGACTTTGGCCGAGGATCTGCTGAGCGGGCTCGACAGCGGGCGGTTCGACTGCATCTTTCTGGATGCGCGGCTGCGCGACCGCTATTACAGCCAGATCGAGCTGCGCCGCTCGCCCGTTGCGCTGTGCGGTCTGCCTGCGGGGCTGGTGCGCGCGGGCGCGATGATCGAGCCGGTGGTGCTGCGCAAGCTGCTGGCGACGCATCCGCTGGTGCTGCAATCGCGCCGCAGCGGGCTGCGCCAGCGCGCCGAGGCGTTTCTGGATGCCCATCTGGGCCCGGACTGGCGCGGGGCGGCGCGGGTGCTTGATATCGACGCGCTGCCGATCATCGTCAATGTGCTGGCGCAGGGCGGCTATGTCAGCGTGCTGCCCGAACATGTCGCGCGCACCACCTTTGCCGGGCGGCATGTGCTGTTGCCCGATGCCCATGACCAGCGGCTGATGCTGACCTGGCGCCATTCGGGCCGCTCGCGCCGGATCGCCGAGATGATCGCGGCGGAACTGGCCGAGGGGCAGCGGGACTGAGCCCTTTGCCTCGACCGAGGCCATCGCCGAGGTCGTGCCCCCGGTATCCCCATGACCGCCGGGGGCCCAAAGGCCCCCGGCCAGCGCCGGCCCCGCCCTCGGCGGGCGCTTCTCGCCCAAAGGGCGCAGGCGCTGGCCTCTGTTGCGCTTGGGGAAGCGGTCCCTGCAAGGCCGTGGTCGCTGCGGGCGGGGAAACGCGGGTCGCGTTTCCTGCTCCGCCCGACTGAGTCGTTCGGGGCTCGGTCAGCCCCCCACCGCCTCCAGCCAGCCCGCCGCCACCTGACGGCGATGCGCGGTCAGCGCGTTGCGCATCAGCATCGCCACCGTCACCGGCCCGACGCCGCCCGGAACCGGGGTGATCCAGCCCGCCACCTCGCGCACCGCCTCGGTGTCGACATCGCCCAAAATCCGCACCTTGCCCGCCGCATCGGTGACCTGATTGATCCCGATGTCGATCACCGCCGCGCCGGGCTTGATCATCTCCGGCCCGATCAGATGCGCCTTGCCCACCGCCACGATCACCACATCGGCCCGGCGCGAATGCATCGCGACCGAGCGCGTCATGTGGTGGCACACCGTCACCGTCGCCCCCTCGGCCATCAGCATGAACGCGACGGGCTTGCCGACGATTTCCGAATGGCCGATCATCACCACCTCAAGCCCCGGCAGCGCCAGCCCGGTGGCCCGCACCATCTCCACCGCCGCCGCCGCGGTGCAGGGCGCAAGCGCGATGTCGTTGTAAACGATATTGCCGATCGAGGCCGGGTTCATCCCCTCGACATCCTTCAGCGGGTGGATCGCCGATTGCAGCGAGCGCACATGGATATGCCCGGGCACCGGGCGTTGCAGGATGATCCCCAGCACCGAAGGATCATCGTTCAGCGCGGCGATCTTGCGCTTGCAATCCTCCTGCGTCGCCTGTGCGGACCAGATCACCTGTTCGAAGGGCAGCCCGGCCCTTGCGGCGGCGCGGGCCTGATTGCGGACATAGACCTCGATCTCGGGCGAGGGCCCGATCGAGATCGACACCAGCCGCCCGACCGGATGGGTCCGCGCCGCGGTCTCAAGCTCGGCGCGGATCTGGGCCAGAAGCCGCTCCTGCACGGCCTTGCCGTCGATGATCCGGTGATCGCGTCTGTCGGCCATGGCGTTTCCTTTCGGGCTGAGCGGCTTGGCGGCAGCATGGCACGCCGCGGCCGCCGCCCGCGCCTCGGGGCCGACGCATCGTTTGAAAAAAGCGTCAGACCCCCGGGCCTTCGACACGCAGGCTCGACCGGCCGCCGCCTTCCTTGCGCACGGCGATGCGGGTGGCGATGCGGGCCTGCATCGCCTCGACATGGCTGATCACGCCGACCTGCCGCCCCTGCGATTGCAGCGTCTCCAGCGCGTCGATGGCCAGATCGAGACTGCCCGCATCGAGCGCGCCGAACCCCTCGTCGATGAACAGCGTGCCCGCGAACGTGCCCTTGCCGCCCATCTGCGAGAGTGCGAGCGCGAGCGCCAGCGAGACCAGAAACCGCTCCCCCCCCGACAGGCTGCGGGTGGCGCGGGCGGCATCGCCCATGTCGCGGTCCTCGACCTGCAGCGCCAGTTCGGCGCCGCGGCGCAGCCGGTAGCGCGGGTTCAGATCGGCCAGATGGCGGTTGGCGTGATCGACCAGCACATCGAGCGTGATCGCCTGCGCGATGCGCGCAAACCGGTCGCCCGAGCGCGCCCCGATCGCCGCATTCACCGCCGCCCAGACCTCCCATTCCGCCCGCGCCGCTTCGGTTTCCCGCGCCAGATCGGCCAGCTTCGCCCGTGTCGCCGCATCGCGGGCCAGTTCCGCGCTCAGCTCGCCCAGACGGCGGGCCTGCGCCTCTGTCTCTGTTTCAAGCGCCTGCAGCGCGGCGGCCAGCGTCTCGGGCGGCTCGGCGGGCAGACCCACGGCGTCGAGCGCGGCCAGATCCGCCTGCCGCGCCGCCAGCGCCGCCGTTGCGGCGGTCACCGCATCGTCAAGCTGGCGCAGCCGCGCGCGCAGGGCCTCGATCTCGGCGCGCGGCGCGGCCATCAGATCGGCCAGCGCCGCGGGCGCAAGGCCGCTTGCGTCCAGCGCCGCGGCAAGGGTCTGGCGCGCGGCCTCCAGCGCCGCCTCAGTGGTGGAGAGCGCGCGGGCGCTGTCGTGCTGCCGGGCGGTGGCGGCGGCGGCCGTGGCTCTGGCCTCAGCCAAGGCCGCCGTGGCCGCCTCGCTTTCGGCTTTGGCCGCCAGACGGGCGGCGTTGAAGCGGCTGCGATGCTCTGGCGTCGGCGCGCCCCCCAGCAGCGGCGCGCGTTCGGCCTGCAGCCGGGTCAGGGTTTCGGCCCGCTCTGCCGCGTCCTTTTGCGCCTGATCGGCCTGCAGGGCGGCGGTTTCGGCCTCGGCCGCGGCCCGGGCGAGGCGGGGGGCAAGTTCCGCCAGCGCCGTTTCGGCCGCGGTCCGCGCCGCCTGCGCCGCCCCGACCTCGGCCACAAGCAAGGCCAGCCGCCGCGCCAGATCGGGGTCGGCCGGATCGCTTTCGCCCGCCGCCGCCAGCGCCGGGGCCAGCGCTGCGCCAAGCCGGGTCAGCTGCGCCGCGGCCTCCTGCCCCCGGGCTTCGGCAAGCGCCAGCTCCTGTGCGGTTGCCGCCTGCGCCGCTGCCAGATCGGCCCGCGCCGCCTGCCGCGCGGCCAGCGCCCGGCGCAGCGCCTCGCGCGTTTTGTCCTGTTCCGACAGGGTGTTGCGCAGCGTTCCGATGCGCTCTTGCGCCTGCGTCTCGGCCGTTTGCAGCGCCGCCAATGCGGTCTGCGCCCGGGCCAGCCCCGCCGCTTCGGGCGCCCGCGGCAGCGCCGGGCAGAGCGGATGCGCCCCGGCCCGCGCCGCGACCTCGGCCCAAAGCGCTGCGGCTGCCCCGGCTGCGGTTTCGGCCTGATCGCGCAGCGCCGCGGCCTGCGCCGCCCGCGCCGCCGCCCCGGCCAAAGCCCCTGCGCGGCGGTCAGCTGCGCCCGTGCCGCCGCGGCCGCCGCCCGGGCCGCCGCCTGATCGCGGCGCAGCACCTCGGCCAGATGCACAAGCCCGGCTTCCGCAGGGGCGGGGTGATCCTTGGCGCCACAAACGGGGCAGGGCGCGCCCGGTTGCAGCGCGGCGCGCAGGCTGCGCGCGGCCTCCGACAGCGCCAGATCGGCGGCGTCCAGCGGGGCCGTCAGCGCCGCCACCTGCGCCTCGGCCCGGGTCAGGGCCTCGGTCGCGCGGGCCGCTTCGGCCGCGGCTTCGGCGCCCTGCGCCCGGGCGGCGGCGGTCTCGGCTGCGGCGCGGGCGCCTGCCGCGGCCGCCTGCGCCAGATCGCGACAGGCGCGGTCGAGCGTCGCCAGATCGCCCTGCAGCGCCGCCAGCACCCCCGCACGCCCGGGCGGATGGGCTGCTTCCAGCGGCGCAAGCTCGGCCCGGATCGCCGCGATCTGTTGCGCCAGCGCCGCTTCGGCGGCTTGATCGGCGGCCTCGGCTGCGGCCAGACGGCCGGCCTCGGCACCCTGTTCGGCACCGCGCGCCTGTGCCGTGGCCTGCGCCCGCAGCGCCGCGGCCTGCGCCGCGCGGGCGGCTTCATGCTCGCTCAGATCGCGGCGCAACTGCCCCCAGCTTTCCGCCAGCGGCAGCACCGGACGAAGCCGGTCCAGATCCGCGGCGGCCTGCTGCCGGGCGGTTTCGGCACCGCCGCGCGCGGTTTGCAGATCGGCGAGCCCCTTGGCCGCCGCCGCCTGCGCCGCCCGGGCCGCGCCCGCCTTGGTTGCGGCCGCCCCGGCCTCGGTCCCGGCGGTCAGGATCTGCGCATCAAGCCGCGCCGCCTGATCCCAGATCGGGGCAAAGTCCTTGAACGCCTGTTCGCGCGCCTCCAGCGCCGCCTGCGCCCGGGCGGCGGTTTGCGCCGCCACCCCGGCGCGTTCGGTGGCGGCAAGGCTGGCGGCCTGCGCCGCCGCCAGCGCCTCATGCGCCGCCTGCAGCGCCTTTTCCGCCCCGATCTGCGCTTGCCAGGGCAGCCGCAGCGGCGCGGCCAGATCAAACTGCGTCAGCCGCGCCCGTTCGGCCCCCGCCGCCGTTTGCGCCCCCCGCGCCAGATCCGCCGCCGCCCCCGCTGCCGCAAGCTGCGCCTGCGCCTGTTGATGGCGCTGATGCTGCGCCAAAGCCTCGGTCAGCGCCCGGCGCCTTTGCGCCGCCGCGGTATTCGCGGCCTGCAGCTGCCCCGCCTCGGCCTCCAGCGCCGCGCGGGCCGCGTCGGACAAAAGCGCATGATCCGCCGCCCGCGCGACACAGGCGGCATGGGCGGCCCGCGCCGCCTCGGTCCGCTCATAGACCCGGATCGAGACGGCGCGGTAAAGCCCGGTTCCGGTGACCTTTTCCAAAAGCTCGGCGCGCTCGCCGGTATCGGCGCGCAAGAAGGCGTCGAAATCGCCCTGCGCCAGCAGCACGGTGCGGCGGAATTCCGCATAGCTCAGCCCGGTCAGCGCGGTGACCTGTTCGGTGACGGCCTGGGTCTGCGCCGCCAGCACCTGCCCGTCCGAGGCCCGCGCCAGACTGCGGGCAACGTTTTGCAACCGGCCCTCGGCGCGGTCGCGGGCCCGCCGCGCCACCCAGCGCGCGATATATTCGGTGCCGTCGCGGGCGGCAAAGCGCACCTCGGCCCAGCCCGTCGCGGCGCCGCGGCGCAAGATCGCGCGGCTGTCGGCGGCGCTGATCTCCTCGCCCGCGGCATCGGGCACCCGGTCGCCGCGCGCCCCCGCCGCCAGCCGCGGCGCATCGCCGTAAAGCGCCAGGCACATCGCATCGAGGATCGAGGATTTGCCCGCCCCGGTTTCCCCGGTGATCGCGAAAAAGACCGGCCCCGGCAAGCGGCGGGGCGGTGAAGTCGATCGCGAAAGGCGCCGCGAGGCTGGCGATGTTCTGGCCGGAAATCGACAGGATGCGCATGGGGTTACACCTCGGACAGCGCGTCGCGAAAGGCGCTCAGGTGGCGGGGCTCGGGCTCGGTGCCGTGATGGTCGCGAAAGGCCGCGGCGAAAAGCGCCTCGGGCGTGGTCCGGCTCAGCCCCTGCGGCGGCGGCGCGGCGGCGGTTCCGGTCTCGGGCCGGGTGATCGACAGCCCGGCGAGCCGCACCGGCAGGGCCTCCAGCGCCACATCAAGCGCGGCGGTGATTTCGGTCACCGGCCGGTCGGCAAGCAGCGCGAGATAAAGGAAGGGCCCCTCGGCGCGCGGGGTCTTTTCCAGCGCCAGTTGCGCCAGCGCGGCGGTGATCTCGGGCAGGGGGGCGGTGCCCTGTGCGGGCAGGCGCAGCACCGGCACCGGGCGCGGCAGGGGGAATGTGGCGGGGCGGCGTGCCATGCGCCAGATCCAGCAGCGTCACGCCATGGTCATAACCGATTTCGGTGGCCGAGAGCGGAAAGGGCGATCCGGAATAGCGCAGCCGCCCGCCGTCGAGCGATTGCGGCTTGTGCAGATGGCCGAGCGCCACATAGGCCAGCGCGGGCGGAAAGACATCGGGCGGCACGGCGTGATCGCCGCCGATCAGGATGCGCCGCTCGGCGCCCGCGCTTTCCAGCCCGCCCGCGCAGGTCAGATGCGCCATCGCCAGAAGCGGCAGACCCTTCGCCCGCACCGCGGCCCGCGCCACCGTCTCGGCCAGCAGCGCCCGCACCGCCGCTTCGGCGCCGTCTTCCTCGGCGCCCAGCCGCAGCCCCGGCAGATCCGCCTGCCGCAGGAAGGGCAGGGCCAGCAGATGCGCCCGCACCGCCCCCGCCCCATCGCGCAGCGCGATCAGATGGCGGTCAAGATCAATGCCGCCCTCCGGCCCGCGCGTCAGCGTGCCCAGCACATGCACCCCCAATTCGCGCAGCATCGCCTCGGGCGCCTCCAGCCGCTGCGCCGGGTCGTGGTTGCCCGCGCTCAGCACGATCTGCAGCCGCGGATTGGCACGCAGATAGCCCGCCAGCGCCGTGTAAAGCAGCCGTTGCGCCTCGCCCGAGGGGTTGAGCCCGTCAAAGACATCCCCCGCCACCAGAAGCGCATCCACCCGTTCCGCCACAAGGATCTCGCCAAGGCGGGTCAGAAAGGCGCGGTGCTCGGCCTCGCGCGTCCAGCCGTTCAGGGTCTGTCCGATATGCCAGTCGGCGGTGTGCAAAAGGCGCATGGGGGGCTCGTTTTCGGGGCGAGTCTGGGGGGAGCAGCCGCATGGGGCGCGGCCGCGGTGCCACCCTAGACCGGGGCGGTGCCAAGGGCCACCCGAAATCCCGCCCCGCCCCCCGTGCGGGCGCGACTCGGCGGCAAAAGGCGCTCAGTGATGGGGTAACTTGATACCTATTTCGCAAGTCTTTGAAAAGGCGCAAGATTAAGGCGTCTGTTGCGCTTGCTTTGTTCTGGAAAGTCGCGGATAAGCCCGCATCCAGTTTCCCAACCCTTCAAAGGGCGATCGACAATGAAAACCTATACCGCGAAACCTGCGGAGATCGAGAAGAAGTGGATCCTGATCGACGCCGAGGGCGTCGTTCTGGGCCGCCTCGCGACGATCGTTGCCATGCGTCTGCGTGGCAAGCACAAGCCGACCTTCACGCCGCACATGGACATGGGCGACAACGTGATCATCATCAACGCCGACAAGGTGCAGATGACGGGCACGAAGCGCGAGGACAAGCGTTACTACTGGCACACGAACCACCCGGGCGGGATCAAGTTCCGCACCGCGCGCCAGGTTCTGGAAGGCGCGCATCCCGAGCGCGTGGTGATCAAGGCGGTCGAACGCATGATCTCGCGCAACCGTCTGGGCCGCGCGCAGATGTCGAACCTGCGCGTCTATGCCGGGGCTGCCCATCCGCATGAAGCCCAACAGCCCGAAGTTCTGGACGTGAAAGTCCTGAACAAGAAGAACACCCGGAGCGCCTGAACATGTCCGATATCAAATCCCTCGACGATCTGAAGTCGGCCGTTTCGGGCACCCCGGCGGCGGCCGTGGCCGCGGCGGTGGAGCGCACCCCGGTGCGCGACGCGCAGGGCCGCGCCTATGCGACGGGCAAGCGCAAGAACGCGGTGGCGCGGGTCTGGGTGAAGCCCGGCACCGGCAAGATCACGGTGAACGGCAAGGAAATGCCGGTCTATTTCGCGCGTCCGGTGCTGCAGCTGATCGTGAACCAGCCCTTTGGCGTCGCGGGCGTCGAAGGCCAGTATGACGTGATGGCGACGGTCGTCGGCGGCGGTCTTTCGGGTCAGGCCGGGGCGGTGAAGCACGGCATCTCGAAGGCGCTGCAGCTGCATGAGCCGTCCTTGCGCGCCGCGCTGAAGGCGGCGGGCTTCCTGACCCGCGACAGCCGCGTCGTCGAACGGAAGAAATACGGCAAGGCCAAGGCCCGCCGCAGCTTCCAGTTCTCGAAGCGCTGATCCGACGCGATCTTTCGATCCGAACGGCCCCCTTTCGGGGGCCGTTTGCTTGCGGCTTTCACCTTGGTTCAAATATCCCGCGGGGGTCCGGGGGCGCGAAGCCCCCGGCCTTGCCGCTCAGGTGAACAGGAAATCGGCCGCGTTTACCGTCCCCGCCGCCACGCCGACCAGAAGGATCGTCGTGCCGCTGTCGAGCGTGATGCGCGTGTCGGCCCCGCCGTTCACCGCCGCCACCGCCACATCCGCCATCGAGCCGCCCGAAAGCACGATCCGGTCGCCGCCGGTGCCGAAATCCTCGATCCGGTCGTTGCCCTCATTCGCCCCCCGGTCGAAGACGAAACGATCCGCCCCGGCCCCGCCCGCCATCGTGTCGTCGCCGCCGCCCATGGCAAGCGTGTCGTTGCTCGCGCCCAGCCGCAGCCGGTCGGCGCCGCCCGACCGGTCGGTGAAGACGAAGCTCTCGATCCCCGAGAAGGCAATGTCATTCGACCCCATGCCGTTGAAGGTGCCACTGTAGCCGCCGCCCGCATCGGCGGTGAGATTTGTCAGCCAGACCCCGTTCGAGGCCACGTCATAGGTCACGACCAGCCGGTCGGTGCCGCTGCCGCCCGCCACGCTGTCGCTGCCCCCCATCGTCAGCGTCACCAGATCATTGCCCGCCCCGGTGCGGATCGTGTCGTTCACCCCCGCCGTCGCATGGCCGGTGATCCGGTCCGCGCCATTTCCGGTGCTCAGCGACAGGCCTTCGAAATTGCTGACCCGCCCCGAGGCGAGATAGGTCGAGACCCGGTTCAGGTCGATCACGATCGCCGGGCCCGCCGCCGAGAGATCGGCCTGCCAGATATCCGCGCCGGTGCCGCCGTCGACCCGGTCGTTGCCCGAGCCGGAATCCAGCCAGTCGTTGCCGCCGCCGCCCAGAAGCGTGTCGTTGCCGCGCCCGGTGTGCAGGATGTCGGCCACGCCATCGACACGGTCGTTGAAATAGAACCGCTCGATGCCGGTAAAGGCGATGTCCCGCGACCCCTCGCCGTTGAAGGTGCCGGAATAGCCGCCGCCGGGCAGGGCGGTCAGATCGGTCAGCCAGACCCCGTTCGTGCTGCCGGTCCAGGTGATCTCCAGCAGGTCGTTGCCGGTGCCGCCATCGGCGAAATCGCTGCCGCCGTCGCGAAAGCTCAACGTGTCATTGCCCGCGCCGCCGCGCAGCGTGTCGTTCATCTGCGCGCCCGTGCGCACCGTCAGATGGTCGTTGCCGCGCCCCGTCGTGACGTCCATCCCCTCGATATTGACCACGCTTGCCCCCGCCGCGGGGGTCGAGGCGCCGTTCAGGTCGATCACCACATCGCTGGTCAGCGCCGACAGATCGCCCTGCCAGAAGTCGCGCCCGCCCGCGCCGCCGTCGATCCGGTCCAGCCCCGCGCCCGAGCGCAGCGTGTCATTGCCCGCCCCGCCGTTCAGCGTGTCGTTGCCCGCCCCGGTCTGCAGGATGTCATCGCCCCCGGCGCGGTCGGTGAAGCTGAAACGCTCGATGCCGGAAAAGACGATGTCATTGCTGCCCGCGCCGTTGAAGGTGCCGCTGTAGCCCCCGCCCGATGTGGCCACGAGGTCGATCAGCCAGACCGAGCCCTCGCCCGGGCCGCAGGTGACGTTCAGCAGATCCTGCCCCGCGCCGCCCTCGGCGGTGTCGGAACCGCCCATGTACATCGTCAGCGTGTCATTGCCCGCGCCGCTGATGAAACGGTCGCTGCCAACGGCGGTCGCGTGGTTGGTCAGCCGGTCGTTGTTGCCGCCGGTGGTGATGTCGAGGCTTTCCAGATTGCGCAGGATCCCGCCGTTGCTGAGCAGCGACTCCCGGTTGAGATTGACCACCACTGGCCCGCCATACCAGCCGATGCTGATCTGGCCGTGGTCGATGCCCTCCCCGCCATCGATCGTGTCGGTGCCGCCCCAGCCGCGCAGGTCGTCATTGCCCGCGCCGCCCGCAAGGCTGTCGTTGCCGTCGCCGGTGATGATGATGTCATTGCCGCCCGAGAGGTCGATGAAGCTGAGATGACCAAAGCCCGTGAACAGGCAGTCGTTCGAGCCCATGCCGTCGAATGTGCCCGAATATCCCGCGGCGGGCGATGGCGCGCCGGTGCCGGGCTGGCTCAGGTCGCGCAGCCAGACATCGTTGGTGGGGGCGTTGTAGATGAACACAAGGCGATCATTCACGCTGCCGGAAACCGTGCCGACGCTGCGGTTGGTGATGGTGACGGTGGTCATGGCGTTCCTCCGATCCGGCCCCGGACCGCCCTGGCCGAGGCCATTGCCGATGCCCCAGTCTACCCCCGGATCGCCGCCGCGCCGGTGCGGCAGATCAACACGGGCGGATCAACCGGGGGAGGGCGGGCGCGCCCGGCGATTGCGGAGGAGGCCGAAGGGCGCCCCGCGACCGCAGCGCGGTCCGGGGGGCGGTTCGGGTGGCGCGTGCCGGGGTCACATCGCGGCGCGGCCTGCGATCAGGGCGGCTTCGAAGCGGCGGGTGAAATCCTCGGCATCGCCCAAAGTGCGTTCCCAGGCGCCTGCCGCCAGATGCGCCTTGAGCGCGGCGCGCCGGGCCGGATCGGTGCCGATCGCCACCGCCAGCTCCTCGTAGCCCGCCAGATCCTCGGCGATGCAGTCGGGCAGGCCGATCGCGGTGAGCAGGCTTGCCCCCATCCGCGCGGCAAAGGCGCGCCCGCGGGTGGTGATCAGCGGCAGCCCCATGCGCAGCGCATCCGAGGCGATCGTGCCCGCGTTATAAGGCGTGGTATCAAGGAACAGATCGGCCAGCGCCAGCCGGGCGCGATAGCGCGCCGGATCGGTGCGGGCGGCAAAGATCAGCCGCTCGGGCGCCAGCCCCGCCGCCGCCCAGCGCGCCGTCAGCGCCGCGCGCGATTCCGGATTGTCGTCGATGATCCAGAGCACCGAACCGGGAACCCGCGCGACGATGCGGCACCAGCGGCCCCAGACCGCCTCGGTCAGCTTGTAGTGATGCGAGACGCAGGTGAAGACCATGGCCCCCTCGGGCAGGCCCTCCTCGGCGCGGGTGACGCTGGGCAGTTCGGGCACGACGCCGTCATTGGCCTGATAGCAGCCCGCAATCCGCAGCGGACGGGGGCTGTAATCGGCCTCGGTCTCGGGTGGCACGGTGACCGCATCGCACAAAAGGTAATCGAGTTCGGGCAGCGGCACCGGGCCGATATAGCCCAGATAGGTGACCTGCATCGGCGCCGGTTTCGCCCGCAAGATCGCCGGACGCGCGCCCTTGGTCAGCCCGTTCAGGTCGATCAGGATGTCGATTTCATCGGCGCGGATGCGCGCGGCGGCGGCCTCGTCGGTCATCTCCTGGATCGGCACATGATGATCGAGCGCCGCCAGCACCCGGGCGCGCACGTCGCTGCCATCGTCGCGGGTGGCATCATAGCCCCAGATCTCGAAGCGACTGCGGTCATGGCGTTCCAGCAGTTCGGCGATCAGATAGCTCATCGCATGGCGGCAGAAATCCGACGACAGATAGCCGATCCGCAGCCGGTCGTGGGCATAGCCGCCCGCGGGGGCCAGACGCTGCGGCGCCGGGGGCACCTTGCGGTTGATCCAGCGCGCGCAGATCCCGGCCTGACGGGCCGGATCGTCGATCAGCGCCAGCGCCGCCAGCGGCCCTGCATCCTGCGCGGCCTCGTCCTCGCCCAGCCCCGGCACCCCGGTCGCGGCGGGCGGCCAGGCGGTGGTGCGCTGGCGGTTGTGCACCAGATGCTGCACCACATCGGGCTGATGCGGGTCGATCAGCAGCGCCGCCCGCGCCTCCTCGATCGCCTCGCCCAGCCGGCCGCGGTCTTCCAGCAGCCGCGCCATCTGGATATGGATCTGCCGCCGCGCCTCGGCCGGGGGCAGCAGCTCGCGCCAGGCGGCCAGGGCCGCGTCGGCCGCGCCCGCCGCCTCCAGCGCCAGCCCGCGCCCAAGCCCCGCCTGCCACAGACCGGGGCGCAGTTTCTGGGCCGATTCCAGCGCCGCCGCCGCCTCGACAGGCTTGCCCGAGCGTTGCAGCGCGACGCCAAGATTGTACCAGGCCGGGGCCGAGTCGCCGCCGCGGCCATGCTGCCAGAGCCAGGCACGATAGAGCGCCGCCGCCTCGCGCGGGGCCATCGCCTCGCCGATCGTCACCAGACCGTCCAGGCCAAGCGCGGCAACCGCGCGCGCCAGATGCGGCGCAATCTCGCCCTCGGCGCTGAACCCGCCGGGGGCGCGCAGGGCCGCGGTGATCGTCTGGGCATCGCCGGGCAGGGGCAGAAACGGAACGACGGATGGCAAGGGCAAACTCCTTCTGGATGCCGACCTTCGCAGAGGTCTCGGCGCAAAGCCTCGCAGCACAAGGTAAATCCGCCGTAAACGCGGCCCCGATTTCGGCATCCCGGGCAGGGTTGAATTGAATACGAGCTAATTTTCTGCCGCCGGAGCGGTTCGGCCGGGGCGGATTTAACCGCTCCGTAATCGCTTGGGCGCAGGTTCCGATCCATGCATGGCCGAGAACCGGCCGCTGCCTGACGGGGAGGGGCCCCGGCAGAGCAGATTGTTGACCCTTCAACCCGGGAACGTACCATGACAGCAATTTCCCTTATGACGACGGACCAGATCGCGGGTCTTGACACATCGGCGATCGCGGCGCTGACGACGGCGGATGTCGCCTCGATGACGTCCACGCAACTTGGCGCGCTGACCTCCGACCAGATTCCGGTGCTGGGCACGGCCAACCTGCGCGTGCTGACCTCGACGCAGCTGGCGGGGCTTACGGCGACCCAGATCCCGACATTGCTCGACACCCAGGTTTCGGTGCTGACCACCGCGGGCATCAAGGGGCTGAGTACTGCGGCCATCGGCGCGCTGACCTCCGATCAGGCGGCCGTGCTGACCTCGACGCAGCTGGCGGCGTTGACCACCACGCAGCTTCCCAACGTCACCACCACCGCCCTTGCGGGGCTGACGGCCACGAGCCTGCGCGGCTTCTCCTCGGCGCAGATCACTGCGCTGAGCAGCGCCGCCGCCGCCGCACTGACGGCCGAGCAGATCGCCGGCCTCACCACCTCGGCGGTCAAGGGTCTGGAAGCGAACGAGATCGCCGCCTTCACTTCGGCGCAGCTTGCGGGCTTCACCACCGCGCAGATCGCGGCGCTGAGCTCGGCGCAGCTTGACGATCTGACCTCCACCCAGGCGCCGCTTCTGAGCACCGCGCAGGTGGCCGCGCTGAACGCCACCTCGATCGCCGGGCTCACGTCGAACTTCATCGGTGCGCTGGACGGCGCCCGGATCGCGGCGCTGTCGTCGAAACAGGTCGCGGCGCTGACCGCGACGCAGATCGACGACATCACCACCACCGCGATCACCAGCCTGACCACCGCGGCGGTCAAGGGTCTGGGCTCGGCTCAGGTGAGCGCGCTCAGCGACGCGCAGGTGGGCAAGCTGACCACCGCGCAGATCGCAAATCTGAGTGCCACCGCCGTCAAGGGCCTGTCCTCGGCGGATCTGAGCACCAACATGACTTCGACCCAGGTCGCGGCGATGACCACGGCGCAACTGGCCGGGCTGTCTTCGGCGCAGCTCGCGGGCGTCAGCACCGCCACCGTGGCCGGGCTGACCTCGGCGCAGATCGGCGCGCTCAGCGCCACCGGCATCGTCGGGGTGACCAACGCGACCGTCGCCGCCCTGACCTCGGCGCAGGTCAAGGGTCTGAATGCCAAGCAGCTGGCCGTCATGACCTCGGGTCAGATCGCGGCGATCGCGACCGCGGCCATCGACGATCTGAGCACGGCGGCGATCAAGGGCCTCGGTTCGGTGCAGGTCGATGGGCTGACCGCGACCCAGCTGGGCCAGCTGACCACGGCGCAGATCGCCCAGCTTTCGACCGCGGCGGTCAAGGGGCTTTCGGCGGCGGATATGACGGCGCTGACCTCCACGCAGGTCGGCGGGCTGACCTCGGCGCAGATCGCGGCGATGACGACCGCGCAAGTGGCCGGGATTGAAAGCGCGGATATTGCCAGCCTGAGCACCGCGGCGGTGAAGGGCCTGACCTCGGCGCAGATCGCGGCGCTGTCCGATGCGCAGGCGGGGGCGCTGAGCTCGCTGCAGATCGGCCTGCTGTCCACGGCGGCGGTCAAGGGGCTGAGCACGGCCGACATGGCGGCGCTGACCACCGCCGAAGTGCAGGCGCTGACCTCGGCGCAGATCGGCGCGCTCAGCTCGGCGCAGATCCGGGCGCTGACCACGGCGCAAGTCGCCGCGCTGGGCACAGCGCAGATCAAGGGCCTGACGGCGAGCAACATCCTCGGCTTTGAAACCGCCGACATCGTGGCGCTGACCACCACCCAGGCCGCGGCGCTGAGCTCGGCCCAGGTCGGTGCCCTGAGCACCTCGCTGGTTGCGGCGATGGAAACGGCCGATCTTGCCAAACTCGCGGCTGCCAGCTTCAAGGGCTTCTCCTCGGGGCAGATCACCGCGCTGACCACGGCGCAGGCGGCAGCGATCGGCACCGATCAGATCGCCCAGATCACCACGGCGGCGATCAAGGGGCTTGAAGCCACCGATATCGCCGCGCTGGCCAACGCCACGCTGGCGAAGATGACGACGGCGCAGATCGGCGCGCTCGGCTCGGCGCAGCTGGCCGGTCTGACCACGGCGCAGATCAACGGCGTGCTGACGACGGCGCAGGTCAAGGCTCTGGGCGCCGCCGCTCTGGCGGGCCTTGGTACCGATGACATCGTGGCGCTGACGACCGATCAGGCCGCTGCGCTGACCTCGGCCCAGGTCAAGGCGCTCAGCACGGCGCAGATCGCGGCGATCGAGACCGCGGATTTCGCCCAGCTTGCGACGGCTTCGGTGAAGGCGCTGACCACCGCCCAGATTGCGGCACTGACCACGACGCAGGTCGATGCCCTGACGACGGCGCAGGCGAAGGCGCTGACCGCGGCGCAGCTGGCGGCGCTGACGACCGCCCAGATCGGTGCGCTTGAAAGCCAGGATTTCGGTGCTCTGACGACGGCGGCGGTCAAGGCGCTGACCACGGTGCAACTGGCGGCGCTGACCTCGGAACAGGGGGCGGGCTTCACCACGGCGCAGGTGGCGAGCCTGACGAGTGCGCAGATCGGCGCGATGTCGGTTGCGGCGCTGAACGAACTGACGGCGGGTGCTGTTGCGGCGCTGGGCACCAAGCAGGTCGCGGGTCTGACCACGGCGCAGCTTGCCGGCCTCGACGCCGGGATGCTCGGCGCGATGGAAACGGCGGATCTCGCGGCGCTGACCTCGACCCAGACGGCGGCGTTCAGTTCCGAACAGCTTGCCTATTTCGACGATGCGCAGCGCTCGGCCTTGCTGCTCTGATCCGGCTTGATATCGACCGCTTCCGCTTCGGCGGAAGCGGATCTCCCGATCCGGGGCTTCCGTCTGGAAGCCCCGTTTTCGTTTCCGGCCCGGGCGGACCGCGGGGCTGTGTCCGGGGCAGGGATCAAGGCGGGGCAGGATGGGGACCCGCAATGCCGAAAGGCCCGGATCCGACGATCCGGGCCTTTCGCGGTCCTTCGAGTGTCCCTGTCGGCGCCGTGGGCCCGGGCCGGTCAGGCGGCGAGGCGGGTTCCCACGCCCCACAGCGCGAAGCGGCCGTCGCGCTCGACGGTCACCGCGGCGAAGCCGGCGCGGGTCAGGTGCTCTTTCAGCGAGCGCGCGGTGAAGCCGGTGCGGTGCCCCATGAAGATGTTGCCTTCAGCCAGCGCGGGGCGGTAGCCGTAAAGGATGTCGAGCGGCGAGATCGGGCCAAGGCTCGACATGTAGGCGGGTTCTTCCAGCTGGCCCTCGGCCACAAGCGTTGCGACCTGCTGCAGATCGGGCATGGTCACCAGCACGAAGCCGCCCGGTTTCAGCACCCGGATGAATTCGGCCAGCGCCACCGGAACCTCGTGTGGCGCCAGATGTTCAAGGTTGTGCGACGACCAGACCGCATCGACGCTGGCATCGGCGACGACCGACATGTCGGTCAGGCTGGCGACGATGTCGGGGGCCACATCGGGGTCGATGTCAAGCCGCACTTCGCGCCAGTCGGACAGCGGAAAATAGGCCTCGGGCAGTTTTGCCGGATGGGCGAGACCGCAGCCGACATGCAGCACGGTCCTGGTCTTCGTTTCGGGCATCGCCACCGCCTCGGCGGTGTCGATCGGGGTTGCATCGGTCATGGGATTCTCCTTCATGGGCGATCTGGAACAGGGCAAGGGGTCGTCGCGATCACGGATCGCGCAGGGCTTCGGCCAATCCGCGCAGGATCGGGTCGAAGAAGGTCGCAAGCACCGAGCGGGTGCCGGTATGAATTTCGGCCGAAAGCGTCATGCCGGGCAGCAAGGTCGCGGCCGCGGGCAGGTTGCTCAGCTGCGCCGCCGGGTCGAGCGCGACATGGGCCGGATGCTGCGCCTCGGCGGCGCCCTGGGCCCGGAAACTGGCATGGCCGACTTCGGTGAGCGTGCCGGTCAGCTGGCCATGTTCGCGCCAGGGAAAGGCGTCGATCTTGATCGAGACCGGATCGCCCGCGACGGCGCGTCCGGCATCGGTCGAGCGCAGCCCGATTTCGGCCAGAAGCGGCACATCGGTCGGCACCAGCACCACCACGGGATTGCCCGCCGGGATCAGGCTGCCGACGCCGCCCTCGGCCACGCGCAGCACCACCCCCGGACGGGGGGCGACAAGATCGGCCATTTCCCGCAGCGCGCGGGCCTTGGCGATCTGCTCCTCGACCACCTGCAGCCGCGGCCGGGCCTCGGCGAGCTGTTCGGTGGCGGTGCGCTTCAGGCTGGTCAGGAACATCCGGTGTTCGGCAATGGCACGCGCGCGGCGGTCGCGCAGTTCCGCAAGGCGGCTTTCATGGGCGCGCTGGTCGGCCTCGGCGCGCAGCCGCATCAGCCGCGCATCGAGCACGGCAAGCTGCGAGCCGCTTTGCCGTTCGGCCAGCGTGTTGCGCATCGTTTCGACCTCGCGCAGGATCGACAGCTGCTCGCGCAGCCCGGCGCCATCGCGGGTTTCGGCTTCGATCAGCGCCTCGGCCGAGGCGATCTCGGCCTCGAGCGCCTCGGCTTTGGTGCGGCTTTCCAGCCGCCGCTCGGTCAGCACATCGGCCTCGGTCGCCAGCGCCGGGCCACCCGCCGTCAGCACGCCGCCGTCGAGCTCGGCCACCAGCCGCGCGATCCGCGCCGAAAGCGCATCGCGCTCGGCCTCGAGCGCGGCAAGGTCCGCCTCGGGCTGGGTCGGATCGAGCCGCGCCAGCAGTTGCCCCGCCACCACCACATCGCCCGGGCGCACCAAAAGCGCATCCAGCCGGGTGCTGGCGGCCGGGCGCAGCAGCAAGGGCGGCTCGGCCGCGGCCAGCTGGCCGGGCGCGGTCACCACCACATCGACGCGCAAGATCGCCGCAAGCCCGACGAGACCGCAGAGCAGCGCCGCCGCCAGGAAGGGCCAGAGCCGCAACAGCAGCGGCGCCGGTTCGGCCTTCACCCGGTCGAGCTCTTCCTGAAAGGCGATCGCCTCGCGGTCGATGGAGCCAAGCTGGATCATTCCGTCTGCCCCGCCTGTTGCAGCCAAAGGTGGCGATAGGTCGTCGAGCGCGCCAGCAGCACCGCATGGGGCGCGAAATCCTCGATCCGGCCGCGGTCCAGCACCAGGATCGCATCGGAACGGGCCAGCGAACTCATCCGGTGCGAGACCACGATCACCGTGCGGCCCTGCGCGATGGCGGCCAGATTGCGGTTCACCACCGCCTCGGATTCCGGGTCAAGCGCGCTGGTCGCCTCGTCCAGGATCAGGATCGGCGGATCGGCCAGCAGCGCCCGCGCGAGCGCAATGCGTTGCCGCTGCCCGCCCGAAAGGTTCGCCCCGCCTTCCTCCACCGGGGTGTCCAGCCCCTGCGGCAGCCGGTCGATGAATTCCGCAGCCCCCGCCAGCGTCGCGGCGCGCAGCACCGCCTCGTGGCTGGCATCGGGACGGGCCAACGCGATGTTTTCGCGCAAGGTGCCGCGGAACAACACGTTTTCCTGCAGCACGATGCCGACCGAGCGGCGCAGATGGTCAAGGTCGATGTGGCGCGCATCGTTGCCGTCGTAAAGGATGCGGCCCGATTGCGCCGAACCGATCCCCTGCAGCAGCCGCGTCAGCGTCGTCTTGCCCGAGCCCGAGCGCCCGACGATGCCGATCACCTGCCCGGCGGCGATGTCGAGCGTCAGATGATCGAGCGCAGGCGTCGCGGCGCCGGGATAGGTGAAGCACAGATCCTCGATCCGGATCGCGCCGCGCAGCGCCGGGCGGATCGGCCGCACCTCGGGGCCGCGCTCGGGCGGGTGGTCCATCACGCCGCGCAGCGTGCGCACGGCCAGCGCCGCTTCCTGCCATTCGTTGATCAGCCCGACGATCTGCACCAAGGGGCCGGTGACCCGCCCGGACAGCATCATGAAAGCAACGAGCGTGCCGACGCTGATCTGCCCCGACAGCACCTGTTCGGCGCCAAGGCCCAGAACCGCGACCTGCATCAGCCGCTCCATCAGCGAGGTCAGCGCGCTGACGGTGGCGGAAAGTTCGCCCACCTGCCACTGGCTGCGGATGGTGCGCGCGAGCGCCGTTTCCCAAAGCCCGCGCCGCGTGCCTTCGAGCACCAGCGCCTTCACCGTGCGCATGTTGTGCAGCGTCTCGACCAGATGCGCCTGCCGCCCCGCCTCGGCGTCGTAAAGCGCCGAAAGACGGCGCTGCAACGCGGGCAGAAAGACCGCCAGAAGCCCCGCGATGGTCAGCGCAAAGCCCAGAACGACCAGCGTCATCAGCCCCGAAAGCAGCGCCAGAAGGGTGAGCAGAACCGGCAAAAGCGCCGCATCGAGCATCGTCTGAAACAGCCGCCCGACCAGAAAATGGCGTATCTTTTCGGTCAGTTGCATGTTGCGGGCCAGAACGCCTGCCGCCGTCGTCTCGAACACGGACAAGGGCAGCGAGAGCAGATGCGCATGCACCGCCGCGCCGATCCCCGCATCCAGCCGCCCGCCGCAGATCTGCATCAGGCGCTGGCGCACATAGCTGAAGGCCGCGTCGAAGAGCACCAAAAACACATAGACCGAAAGCACCGCGGCCAGCGTGTTCCAGGCATGCGAGGAAATCACGCTGTCGATCATCACCTGCATCAGGAAGGGCAGGGCGAAGGCGATCAGGTTGCCCGCCACCACCGCCACCGCCACGCCGCCAAACAGCGCGCGTTGCTCCAGCAGCGCCGGCACGAACCAGCCAAGGCCAAAGGGCCGCCGCGCCGATGTCTCGGTCTTGCGCAGCCGTGCAAGGATCAGCGTTCCGGACCAGCGCGCCTCGAATTCGGCGCGGGGCAGGAACAGGATCCCCTCGCCCTCGCGGGCGGGGTCGAGGATGGCGGCATGCGGCCCGTCGGGCAGATCGACGGTATGGGCGAGGATGAACCAGCGGCCGTCCTTGCCCTCGCACAGCGCCGGATAGGCCGAGCCGAGCCCCTTGGCCGTGCGCCAGCTGGCGCCGCTGATCTTGCGGCTGCGGAACCCGGCGCGCTGAAAGGTCGCCTCGATCTTCGGGGCGATGCTGCCGTCGTCAAGGGCGGGAAGTTCGGTCACCGGCAGGGTGACACCGTGATGCAGGCACACCAGAAACAAGGCCCGCAGCGCCGTCATCTGCGGCGAACCGAGGGCGATGTCTTCCTGTTGGCGGGGCGAAAGGGCATGAGTCATGCGGGCAAGCTACGCGAGCTTGATTAACAGCTTCTTTCTGCGCGCCATTTTTCAAGCCTTTTCCGCGCTGCGAATGGCCGCGCAAATCGCTGAAAAGACGGGCCGGGCGGGGTCGCGGCGTCTTCGCGCTGTTGCCTGCCGCGGCAATCGCGCTATGAGACGCGGGATAGGCAGCGCGCAAACGGGAAGTTCGGGATGACTGAGGACACGAGCAGGCTGGTTCTGACCTGGGCGACGATCGCGGCGATGGCGGCGGCGGCGGCGCTGCATTGGGGCGCCCCGGGGCTTGGCGCGGGCTGGGCCGAGGCGCTGGCGCTGCTGTCGGTCTTTTTCACCGGCGGCCTTCCGGCGGCGCATCGGGCGATCGGCGCGCTGATCACGGAACGCCAGCTCGACATCGACCTTTTGATGGTGGTCGCGGCGCTGGCCGCCGCCGCCGTCGGGGCCGCGCTGGAGGGGGCGGTGCTGCTGACGCTCTTCAGCCTGTCGACCACGCTGGAACACCGCGCCATGGGCCGCACGCGGCGCGCCATCGAGGCGCTGATGGAGCTGCGCCCCGACCGCGCGCTGATACGGCGGGGCGAAGACACGGTCGAGGTGGCGGTGGAGACGCTGGTGCCGGGCGACGTGGTGATCTTGCGCCCCGGCGCGCGGGTGCCGGTGGATGGCGTCATCGTCCTGGGCGAGGGGGCGATCGACGAAAGCACGATCACCGGCGAATCCGTCCCGGTCCACAAGACCCCGGGGGCGCAGGTCTTTGAAGCGACGGTGAACCTGCATGGCGTGCTGGAGATCGAGGTGCGGCGCGAGCTGGGCGCCTCGACCGTGGCGCGGATGATTGCGCTCGTGACCGAGGCGCAGGCGGCGCGGGCGCCCTCGGAGCGTTTTTCGGAATGGTTCGGGCAGCGCTACACGATCGCCGTTCTGGCCGGGGCGGTGCTGGCCTTTGCGGTCTTTTCGGTGCTGGGTCTGGGCTGGCAGGCGGCGCTTTACAAGGCGGCGACGCTGCTTGTGGCGGCAAGCCCCTGTGCCATCGTGATTTCGGTTCCCGCCGCGATCCTGTCGGCGCTGTCGGTCGCGGCGCGCGGCGGCGTGCTGTTCAAGGGCGGCGCGGCGCTGGAGACGCTGGCCCGGGTCGAAACCTTCGCCTTTGACAAGACCGGCACGCTGACCACCGGGCGGCAGGAGATCGTCGACATCCGTTGCGAGGGTGCCGAGGCGGAGTTTCTGGCCCGTCTGGCCGGGATCGAGGCGCATTCCGAACATCCGATCGCCGAGGCGATCCGGCGGCTGGCCGACGCCCGCGGCATCCTGCCCTTGCCGGTGCGCGAGGCCAAGGCAGTGCCGGGCGAGGGCATGGTGGCCGTCGATGATCTGGGGGTGATCTGGGCGGGCAATGCGCGGCTTGCGCAGCGGATGGGGGCGCGGGCGGAGACCGGTCTGGTCCTGCCCGCCGATCTGGAAACCGCACCGCGCACGCTGGTGCTTTTGGGGCGCGGCGCGAAGATCCTGGGCGGGGTGACCTGCGAGGACCGTCCGCGCGACAGCACGCCGGGCGGGCTGGCGGCGCTGCGCGCGGCCGGGGTCGGGCAGATCGCGATGCTGACCGGCGACCGGCGCGCGGTGGCCGAGCGGATCGGGGCGGAACTGGGCATCGGCGCGGCGGAAATTCATGCCGATCTGCGCCCCGAGGACAAGGTGCGCATCGTCGCCGATCTGACGGCGCGGGGGCGGGTGGCCTTTGTCGGCGACGGGGTGAATGACGCGGCGGCGCTGGCGCGGGCGGATGTGGGCATCGCGATGGGGGCGGCGGGCTCCGAGGTGGCGCTGCAGGCGGCCGATGTGGCGCTTCTGGCCGACGACATCGGGCGGCTGGCCGAGGCGCATCGGCTGGCGCGGCGCACGACGCGGATCATCCGGCAAAACCTGATCTTCGCCATGGGCGCGATGCTGGTTCTGGTGGCGGGCGGTCTGTTCTGGCATCTGCCGCTGCCCGTCGCGGTGATCGGCCACGAGGGCGGCACGGTGCTGGTGGTGCTCAACGGCTTGCGGCTGCTGGCCGATCCGATCCGCAAGCGCCGCGGCTGAGCGGGCAGCGACCCTAAGCCGCGCTCGAATCGGGGCCGGTCTTGACCCGTGTCATGGACGCCCCGTGGCGCCGGGGACAATCCTGATCCATTCGGAACGGCCCAATCGGAACGGGAGGAGACCATGTCCGGTTATTTTGCGTTCGACAGTCTTGTCTTGACTCAGCGGATGGACCCTGGCAGCGGCAGCGTCACGGCGCGGGAACTGGCGGCGTCGGTGGTGGAGATGACGCCCCAGGACGGCCAGACGGGGTTCACCGTCACCGAGACCGGCTGGCTTGACGTCATCGAGTTCCTGGGGGCGGGGCTGACCTTCACGCCCGCGGACGGCAGGGCGGTGTCGCTGACGGCGGATTTTTCGATGTTCTTCAGCTTTCAGGCGCTGAGCCATCCGGGCGGGGTGACCTATCTGTTCAGCTTCCAGCATGTGCTGACCGATGACGCGGGCAGCACGGCCGGGCTGGACCTGATCTATATCCCCGTCTCGGGGGCGCCGCTGCCGTCCTTTGCCGATGGTGACGCCTTCTTCGAGTTCCTGCATACCCATGGGCTGGGCAGCCCGACCGCGGCCTATCCGGCCGCGACCGAGGTCGGCTTCGACAGTTTCGACATCGGCTATGCCTCGGCCACGGGTGACACGATCACCGGCACCGACGACGCGGACACACTTTACGGTCTGGCGGGCGACGATCTGATCCAGGGGCTTTGGGGCGACGACATTCTGGACGGCGGCGCGGGCCATGACACGCTTCAGGGCGACGACGGCGCCGACACGCTTCTGGGCGGGGCGGGCAATGACGTGCTGCGCGGCGGTCTGGGCCATTACGACGACGTGCTGCAGGGCGGCGACGGCATCGACACCGTCGATTACACCGATCTGACGATGGGCTATTGGCGCGGCGGTCTGATCGTCGATCTGGCCGCGGGCACGGCCACCGACAACTGGTTTTACGTCGCCAATGACACGCTCGTCGATATCGAGAACGCCAATGGCACTGGCGGCAGCGATACGCTGATCGGCAGCGCCGGGGCGAATGTGCTGGACGGGCGCGAGGGGGCGGACAGTCTCTCGGGCGGCGACGGCGACGACACGCTTCTGGGCGGGATCAACGATCCCGCGCATCCGGGCGACAATGATACGCTCGATGGGGGCGCGGGCGATGACAGCCTGTCGGGTGGGGCCGGGGCCGATCTGCTGCGCGGCGGCGAGGATGATGACCGGATCGCGGGCGGCACCGGCAATGACGGTCTGGATGGCGGCGACGGGCTGGACTGGCTGTCGGGCGAACATGGCAATGATTTCCTGTCCGGCTGGGCGGGCAACGACACGCTTTTGGGCGGGGCGGGCACGGACACGCTGCAAGGCGGCACCGGCAACGACTGGCTGGACGGCGGGGTCGGGGCCGACAGTCTGGAAGGGGGCGAGGGCAACGACACCTATGTCGTCGATGCCACCGACACGCTGCGCGAGACCAATCTGCACGGGCTTGACATGGGCGGACGCGACACGGTGCGGGCGGGGGTCGATTTCAGCCTTGCCGCGATCGCCTTCGTCGAGGATCTGGTGCTGACCGGCGCGGCGGCGATCGACGGGACCGGCAACAGCCTGGCCAATACGATCACCGGCAACGCCGGGGCGAACGGGCTTTTCGGCGGCGCGGGCAACGACCTGCTGACGGGCGGCGGCGGCGCCGACACGCTTTCGGGCGGCACCGGGGCGGACCGGATGCTGGGGGGCGCGGGCAATGATGTCTACCGCGTCGATCTTGCCACCGACCGGGTGTTCGAGACCACCACCCAGACCGGCAGCACCGATGCGGGCGGGATCGACCGGGTCGAAGCCGCGGTCAGCTTCAGCCTTGCCGCCTCGGTCGGGCTGAGTTTCGTCGAAAACCTGACGCTGACCGGGACTGCCGTCAGCGGCACCGGCAATGCGCTGGGCAACACGATCATCGGCACTGCGGCGGCGAACCGGCTGGATGGCGGTCTGGGCGCCGATCGGCTGACCGGCGGCGCGGGGGCGGATTGGTTCATCTTCTCGACCGCACCCGCCGGTGCGAACATCGACCGGATCACCGATTTCAACGCCGAGGAAGACACGATCCGGCTTGATGACGCGGTCTTCGCCGGGCTGGCGACCGGGCGGCTGACGGCGGCGGCCTTTGCGACCAACCTGTCGGGGCAGGCGCAGGACGCCTTGGACCGGATCATCTACGAAAGCGACACGGGGCGGCTGTGGTTCGATGCCGATGGCACCGGCGCGGGGGCGCGGGTGCAGGTGGCGGTGCTCTCGGCCGGGCTTGATCTGACCAACGCCGATTTCGTGATCTTCTGATCCCGAGATCCCGGGACAATTTGGACGGGACAGTTTGAACGGGGCGGCAGGACGCCGCCCCGTTTTCGTCCGGTCCGGCCCCCTCCGACGGCCCGGGGTGATTCGTTTCGCTGCGGGCCCTTGCGCCTGCAATCCCGGCGCGGCGGGCCTTTTTCCCCTCTGTCCCGCCCCCGCCGCCCCCCTGCCGCAGCCGCGACGCACCCCCGCCGCGGCCGCGCCACCTTGGCGCCGCAGCCCTTAACAGCGCCGCCCGAACCACCGCTCCTGTTAACAGATCCTTCATCAACTCCCGCGAATGCGGCCCCGTCCGGGCGGGCCCGGCCTTGCCGCATCGCGGCTGCGGGGCGTATTTCTGGCCTTGAAGCGGATCCTCCGGTGGCCATGAAGGCCCGCTCTTCGCCGCACGCCCGAAGGCGTCCCCGTTCCCCGTCTTGCCGACCGGTCCGCCGGTCCGCGCTGTACCGCGTGTTTCACGCGCTTGATCAGGAGTGCCCGGATGCCCCTTCCCACCTATACCGAGGACCAGGCGGTCCAGCAGCTCATCCGCGGCTATTTCGGCGGCTATACCTATGGCTGGGCGCTGGATGCCTCGCGCACGCTGACCTATTCCTTCGCCGCCGCCGTGACCTCGACCGAGCGCGCGGTGATCGAGACCGCGCTGGACAGCTGGGCCGCGGTCAGCGGCATCACCTTCGTGCAGGTCGCCAGCGGCGGCCAGATCGGGTTTCAGAACAGCGCCTCGGGCGCCTATTGTTCGATGCGCGGCACCGGGGTGAACATGACCTCGGCCACGGTCAATGTGTCCTCCTCGTGGTTCAACAGCTACGGCGGCACCGTCGGCAGCTACAGCTATCAGACCTATGTGCATGAAATCGGCCATGCTTTGGGCCTTGGCCATACCGGCAACTACAACGGCTCCGCCAGCTATGCGAGCGATGCGCTTTATGCCAACGACAGCTGGCAGACCTCGATCATGTCCTATTTCTCGCAGACCGAGAATCCGACCACGGGGGCGAGCTATGCCTATCTGCTGACGCCGATGGCCTTTGACATCGCGGCGATGCGGGCGCTTTACGGCACCCCCGCGGCGGTGCATGGCGGCGACACCACCTATGGCCGCGGCTCGACCGCGGGCGACGGGCTGGATTATCTGGGCACCGCCAACCACCGCGCCAATGTCGCCTTCACCCTGATGGACACCGGCGGCATCGACACGCTCGACTTTTCCGCCCGCACAGAGGCGGCGCGGATCGACCTGACGCCGGGGGCGATTTCCGACCTGTTCGGGCAGCGCGGCAATATGGTGATCTATGCCGGGACGGTGATCGAACATGTCCGCACCGGCGCCGGGGCGGACCGGATCACCGGCAATCTTGCGGCCAACCGCATCGCCGCCGGGGCGGGCAATGACACGGTCGCGGGGGGCGCGGGCAACGACACGCTTCTGGGCGAGGCGGGCGACGACCGGCTGACCGGCGAGGGCGGCGATGATCTGCTGACCGGCGGCGAGGGCGTGGACATCTTCGTTTTCGCCGCCGGCTTCGGCACCGACACGATCAGCGATTTCGTCGCCAGTATCGACGTCATCGACCTGTCGGCGCAAACCGCGATCGAGAGCTGGAGCGCGCTTGTCGCGCTGATGTCGAACACCGCCGAGGGGGTGCGGATCGCCACGCTGGAAGGCACGATCCTGCTGGCCGGGCTGACGCTTGCGGCGCTTCAGGCGGATCATTTCCTGCTTTCGACCGGCAGCGGCGATGACGGCAGCGGCAGCGGTGGCGGCGATGGGGACGGCGGCGGCGGCACCGGGCAGATTCTGGCGGGCACGATCGGGCGCGACACGCTGCAGGGCGGCGCTGGCGCCGATACGATCGACGGCGGCGCGGGCAATGACAGCATCGACGCCGGGGCGGGCAATGACAGTGTCGGCGGCGGCGCGGGCAACGATCTGATCACGCTGGGCGAGGGTGACGACATCTTCGCCGATGCCGCCGACACCGGCTCCGATCAGGTCTGGGGCGGGGCGGGCGATGACCGGCTGACCAGCCGCGGCGGCAGCGACCGGCTTTACGGCGAGGCGGGCAATGATGTCCTGATCGCGGGCGCCGCGGGCTGTCTGCTTTCGGGCGGGCTGGGCGATGACACGCTGACCGGCGGCGGCGGCGCCGACAGCGTCAGCGACACCGGCGGGGCGGATGTGGTCAGCCTTGGCGCGGGCAATGACAGCTACACCGCCAGCGGCGACGATGCGACGATGGGCGACACGGTCCTTGGCGGCGACGGCAACGACCGCATCACCGGCAGCGCGGGCAATGACAGCTTCAGCGGCGGGGCGGGGCGCGACACGATCGTGGCGGGCGACGGCGCCGACCGGGTCGAGGGCGGGGCCGAGTCCGACCGCATCGACCTTGGCGCGGGCGACGACATCTATGTCGACGGCACCGATGCGGGCGCCGATACCGTGCTGGGGGGGCTCGGCAACGAGGTGCTGACCAGCCTTGGCGGGCGCGACAGTTTCGATGGCGGCGCGGGCAACGACGCCCTGACCGCCTCGGCGGCGGGCAGCCTGTTGCAGGGCGGTCTGGGCGATGACACGCTGACCGGCGGCGCCGGGGCTGACAGCACCGCCGACACCGGTGGCAATGATCTGGTCGATCTGGGCGCGGGCAATGACAGCTACAGCGGCAGCGGCGACAGCGCCTCCCATGCCGACACCGTGCTGGGCGGCGAGGGCAATGACGTCCTTGCCACCGGCGCGGGCAGCGACATCCTGGACGGCGGCACGGGCAATGACCGGCTGACCGGCAATGGCGGCAACGACACGATCCTGGGCGGGGCCGGGCGCGACACGATCAGCGCGGGCGACGGCAATGACAGCGTCGAGGGCGGGGCAGAGGCCGACCGCATCGACCTTGGCGCGGGCGACGACATCTATGTCGACAGCGCCGATACGGGCGCCGACACGGTTCTGGGCGGGCTCGGCAACGAGGTGCTGACCAGCCTGGGCGGCGCCGACAGCCTCGATGGCGGGGCGGGCAATGACTGGCTGACCGCCTCGGATGCGGGCTGCCGCCTTGCGGGCGGGCTGGGCAACGACACGCTGACCGGCGGCGCCGGGGCCGATATCGTCGGCGACACCGGCGGCAACGATCTGGTCGATCTGGGCGCGGGCAACGACAGCTTCACCGCCAGCGGCGACAGCAGCGCGCAGGCCGACACGATCTTCGGCGGCGCGGGCAATGACCGCATCACCGTCGGGGCGGGCAATGATCTGCTGCAGGGCGGGGCGGGCGATGACAGTCTGAACGGCGGCTCGGGCCATGACCGGCTGACCGCGGGCGAGGGCAGCGACACCCTGACTGGCGGCGCGGGCAATGACGTGTTCATCTTCGCCCCCGGCGACGGCACGAACCGGATCACCGATTTCCGCATCGGTCTGGACGATATCGACCTGCGCGGGGTCGCCGGGCTGGACAGTTTCGCCGATCTGGCGGGCCAGATGACGCAATCGGGCCGCGCCGTGGTGATCGGGATCGAGGGGCTGGTGATCACGCTCGACAATGTCACGCTGGCCTCGCTCTCCGCGGGGGATTTCCTGATCTGAGCCGGGCGGCAGGCGCCCCCCAAGCTGCCTCTTGCCAGAGCCGCCGAAACCCTGTAGCGGGCCTGTCTTTCTTCGAGAGGCCCGCGATGACCGACCTTCCCCTTGCGATCGACTTCGGAACCTCGAATTCCGCCGCCGCTCTGGTGCAGGATGGCCAGCTGCGCCGCCTGACGCTGGACGGGCAGGCCGACACCCTGCCCACGGCGGTCTTCTTTCCCGCCGAACGCGGGCCGATGCAGATCGGCGCCGCGGCGGTCGCGGCCCTTGTCGCGGGCGAGGAGGGGCGCTTCATGCGGGCGCTCAAAAGCGTGCTCGGCACGCCCTTGTTCCACGAATCCCGCCCGATCGGCGGGCGCCGCCGCACCCTGGCCGAGGTGGTCACCGCCTTTCTGGCGGAAACGAAAACCCGCGCCGAGGCGCAGACGGGCCTGACCTTCCGGCGGGTGCTGTCGGGCCGTCCGGTGCATTTCCACGCCGATCCCGACCGCGATGCCCGGGCGCTGGCCGATCTGACCGGCTGCCTGTCGGCGGCGGGCTTCACCGAGATCGGCTTTTGCCCCGAGCCCGAGGCCGCCGCCCGCGCCTGCGCCGATCTGACCGGCACGCGGCTGGGGCTGATCGTCGATATCGGCGGCGGCACCTCGGATTTCTCGCTGTTTCGGGTCACCGGGGCCCGGGTCGAGATCCTGGCCAGCCATGGCATCCGGCTGGGCGGCACCGATTTCGACCGGCTGCTGGCGCTGGATCATGTGATGCCGCTGCTGGGGCAGGGCGGGCAGCTGCGTCGGGAATTCGGCCCGGGCCTGCTGCCGATGCCGAACGAGATCTTCGTCGATCTGGCGACCTGGGCGAAGATCCCCTTCCTTTACACCCGCGAAACCCGCAATGCCGTGACGCAGCTGGCGAAATTCGCCGTCGAGCCGCGGGCGATCGGCCGTCTGGCGCGGGTGATCGAGGAGGAGCTGGGCCATGACATCGCCTTTGCGGTCGAGCGCGGCAAGATCGAGGCGAATGCGGGCAAGCCCGGCGCGATGATCCGGCTGGGCAAGATCGAGCGCGGCCTTTACGCCGAGATCGACGCCGCCTCGATGGCGGCGGCGCTGGTCCGCGCCCGGGCCGAGCTTGATGCCGCGCTGGCGGAAACCTGCCGTCTGGCGGGCATCGCCCCCGCCGCGGTCGAGACCGCGATCCTTGTGGGCGGCTCCAGCCTGATGGGGCTGGTCGGGCAGGCGGTCACGGCGGCCTTTCCGCAGGCAGGGCAGGCCCGCGGCGAGGCCTTTACCGCCGTCGTCGACGGGCTGGCGCTGACCGCCGCCGGGGCGTGAACTTTTGACCGCTTGACCCTTGGCGCGGCCGGTCGCACAATCGTCACAGTCCCAACGGGTGCTTCGCCATGGATCACGACCGGGCCCTTCTTGTCACAGCCTGTCGCCGCCTTGCCGCGACCCGGACGGGACTTTACCCCCGCTTTCCCCTTTGCCGAGGAGCCGCCCGATGCCCGAGGTCATGGTCCTGCCCGAATTGACTGCGCAGCCGATCCCCGGCACAGATCCGGGTCTTGCCGCGGCGCTTTCCGCGGCCCATCTGCCGGTCGAGGATCTGGCCGATCCCGGGCGAAGTTTCTTTGCCTTTTCCGATGCTTCCGGGGCGATCTGCGGCTATGGCGGCTATGAGTTGCCCGGCGATCACGCGCTGATCCGCTCGCTGGTCGTGCCCGAGACCGGGCGCGGGCAGGGCGTCGGCTCGGCGATGCTGGCGGCGCTTCTTGACAAGGTCGCGGCCGCGGGCGCCCGGGAGGCCTGGCTCTTCACCAAACATGCGGCGCCGTTCTTTGGCCATCGCGGCTTTCGCGCCCGGGCCCGCTACGAGGTGCCGCCGCCGGTTCTGGCCACGAAACAGGCCAGTTCGGTCTGCCCGATCACCGCGGTGGTGATGAGCCGCCCCCTGACCGCCTGACCCGATCTGGGGGCGTGCGATTGGGGGGAAGCGTGCGATTCGTCGCCCGCTCAGCTCAGCAGCGCCGCCAGCACCAGCCAGCCGCCGATCTCGGCCAGTTGCTGCGCCGTGCCCAGAACGTCGCCGGTCTGCCCGCCGATCTTCGTCCGGGCCAGCTGCATCAGCCCCACCACCAGCGCGCCCTGCACCAGAGCCAGCGGCCCGACCGGCAGGCCCAGCCCGACGGCCGCGCCCAGCCCGATCGCCCCGCCGGCCAGCACCCTTTTCCACGCCGCGCCAGCAGCATAGCGGCCCATGCCCTCGGACCGGGCCGCGGGCAGCGCCGCCATCACCACGCCACAGGCGGCGCGCGAGAGCATCGCCAGCCCGATCAGCCCCGCCATCGCCAGCGCGGGCGAAGCCTCGGCCAGCGCCGCCACGCCCTGCCAGCGCAGACCGAGCGACAGCACCAGCGCCGCAACGCCATAAGAGCCGATGCGGCTGTCGCGCATGATCTCAAGCCGCCGCGCCCGCTCGCGCCCGCCCCAGAAGCCATCGGCGACATCGGCCAGACCGTCCTCGTGCAGCGCGCCGGTGATGACGACCTGCACCGTCACCGCCAGACCCGCCGCCAAAGCGGGCGGCAGGCCGAGCGCCAGCGTGGCGAAAAGCGCAAGGGCAGAGATCGCCCCCACCACCAGCCCGGCCAAGGGATAGGCCCAGACCGATTGCGCCAGCGTCGGTGCCGGATCGGCCAGCCGCGGCATCGGCAGGCGGGTGAGCAGCAACACCGCCAGATGCGCCTCCGAAAGCCGCGCCTTGATCCAGCCCCGCTCCATCAGGCGGTGATGCCCGCTTCGGCATAGGTCACCATGCCGTTGTGGCATTCCAGCGCCGCTCGCACGACACCCAGCGCCAGCGCCGCGCCGGTGCCTTCGCCCAGCCGCATTTCCATCTGCAACAGCGCGCGCTTGCCCATGGTGCTCAGCACCTTCTGATGCCCGGGCTCGGCCGAGGTATGGCCGACGACGCAGTGATCCAGAAGCCGCGGATCGACCTTGAAGAGCGTCGAGACCGCGGCGGTCGAGATGAACCCGTCAAGGATCACCGGGATCCGCGCCGCCCGTGCGCCCAGAACCGCGCCGCACATCGCGGCGATCTCGCGCCCGCCAAGGGCCGCCAGCGTCTCCATCCCGCCAAGCCCGCCATGCAGGGCCAGACCCTTGTCGATCGCCGCAATCTTGCGCGCGATCCCGGCCGCATCGGAGCCGGTGCCGGGGCCGACGAAATCCTTGGCCGTGCCGCCGTAAATCGCCGCCGCCAAGGCCGCCGCGATGGTCGAATTGCCGATCCCCATCTCGCCGATGATCAGCGCATCGGCCGTCACATCAACCGCCGCCGCGCCCACGTTCAGCGCCGCGACCGTCTCCGCCTCGGTCATCGCCGGGCCTTGGGTGAAGTCCTGCGTCGGGGTGTCGAGGTCCAGCGCGATCACCTGCAGATCGGCGCCCGCGGCGCGGCAGAGCTGGTTGATCGCCGCCCCGCCCATCTCGAAATTCTTCACCATCAGATGCGTCACTTCCTGCGGGAAGACGTTCACCCCCTGCGCGCAGACGCCGTGATTGCCCGCAAAGCACAAAGCCTGCGCCTTGGTGATGGTCGGGCGATCCGTGCCCCGCCAGGCCGCCCAATGCAGCGCCATCTCCTCCAGACGGCCAAGCGACCCCGGCGGCTTCGTCAGGCTGTTTTGCCGCGCAAGCGCCGCCGCACGGGCGGCCTCATCGGCGACGGGCAGCCGGTCGGCCAGCGTGGAAATCTCGGCAAGGGATTGGAACTGCAGCATTTGTTATTTCACCTTCATTGGCAGGCCCGCGACGGTGAAGACGACTTCGTCCGCCGCCGCAGCGACCCATTGGTTGAGATGGCCCGCATGGTCGCGGAACGCACGGGCGAGACGGTTGTCAGGCACGATGCCCAGACCCACCTCGTTGGTGACAAAGACGACCGGTGCCGTCAGTTCGGGCAGAACCGCAAGAAGCCGCTTTGCCGCAGCCTCCCAGTCGTGATCGCCCAGCATCAGATTGGTCAGCCAGAGCGTCAGGCAATCCACCAGCCGCGGCGCATCGTCGGTCTCGCGCAGCGCCGTCACAAGATCGAGAGGTTCCGCCCGCGTCACCCATTCCGGGCCGCGCCGGGCCTGATGCGCCGCGATCCGTTCGGCCATTTCCGCGTCCCAGATTTCCGAGGTGGCGATGTAATGCGCAGGCTGCCCCAGCGCCAGCGTGCGGGTCTCGGCATAGGTGCTTTTGCCCGAACGGGCGCCGCCGGTGACGAGAAGGGTGAAAGCCATGCCGCGTTGCCTCTTGTTCCTTGCGGCGGAAAAAAGCAGAAACGGCGGCGGACCGAAAGGAGAAATGCGACGATGTTGGCGGATGTCACGACCGAGCTTTGGCTGATCCGCCATGCGCCCGCGCGCCACGAAGGGCGGCTGGCCGGGCGGCGCGATGTGCCCTGCGATCTGCCGGGCGCGGAGGTGCTGGAGGCGGTCCGCGCGGCGGTGGGGATGGCAAGCGTCGTCTGCTCGCCCGCGGCGCGCTGTCAGCAGACGGCGGCGGCGCTTTGGCCCGGGGTCGAGCCGAAGCTTGACCCGCGGCTGTGGGAGCAGGATTTCGGCGCCTGGGAAGACCGCCCGTTCGAAGAGCTTCCCGACATCGGGCTGATGCCTTTGGCCGAGCTGGCCACGCATCGGCCCCCGGGCGGCGAAAGCTACGCCGAGCAATGCGCCCGCGTCGCGCCGGTGCTGCGCGAGCTGGCGGGGCAGGGCGGGCGGGTGGCCGTGGTCGCCCATGCCGGGGTCGTGCGCGCGGCGCTGTCGCTGGCGCTGGGGGCGGTGCCCGCGGGGCTGGCCTTTCAGGTGGCGCCTTTGTCGGTGACGCGGCTTGTTGCGGTGCCGGGCGGGCTTTGGTCGATCGCGGGCGTGAACCGGGTCTTCGGATGAGACCCGCGCTGCACATCCCCGGCCATTTCGGCGAATGGCTGCAGGGGCGGCTGGGCGCCGATGGCCCGGTGGTTCTGGTGACCCTGCCTGCGCCGGCGCTGGGGCTTGACCTGCGCTATCGTCCCGGCCCGGGGCTCTCGGTGCGGGGCGCGGGGCTGACGCCCGCGCGGGCGCGGCGGTTCCTCGACCGGCTTGGTCTTGGCTTGCGCGGGCGCATCGTGCTGCGCCCGGTTGTGGCGCCGGGGCTGGGCACCGGGGTTTCGACCGCCTCGCTGGTGGCTTTGGCGCGGCTGGCCGGGTGGGACGGGGCGCCCGAGATCTTGGCGCGGGCCTGTGTGGCGGCCGAGGGGGCCTCTGATCCCTTGATGTTTGCCGCGCCCGAGCGGCTCTTGTGGGCCTCGCGCCAGGGGCGGGCGCTGGCGGCGCTGCCCGCGCTGCCGCGCTATGAAATCCTGGGCGGATTTCAGGGCGATCCGGCCCGGACCGAGGCCGCCGACAGCGCCTTTCCCGATGTGGCCGACCTTGTGGCGCGCTGGCAGGGGGGGCAGACGCTCGCCGATTTTGCCGCAATCGCCACGGAAAGTGCCGCGCGCTGCAGCGCGCTGCGCGGCCCCTTGGGCGAGGTTGCACCGCAGCTGGCCGCCGATCTGGGCGCGCTTGGCTGGTTGCGGGCGCATACCGGGGCGGCGCGCGGGCTGATCTTTGCGCCGGGTGCGGTGCCCGCGGGGGCAAGCGCGGCTTTGCGGGCGGCGGGCTGGCGCGGTCTTGTGCGGATCAGGGGGGGCGGGCGATGAATTTTGCCGCGATGATGGCGGTGGCGCTGGTGATTGATCTGGCGCTGGGCTGGCCCGACGCGCTTTACAAGCGCATCGGCCATCCGGTGACCTGGATCGGCGCGCTGATCGCGCGGCTGGAAAAGGGCTGGAATTTCAAGGGCCCCACGCGCCGCCTGCGCGGGGTGCTGGTGGCTCTTGCGGTGATCGGCACCACGGTCATCATTGCGCTTTGCCTGCAGCTTTGGCTGCCCGCGGGTTGGCCGGGCGTGCTGATCGGCGGCCTGCTGGCCTGGCCCTTCGTCGCGCTGCGCTCGATGCATGATCACGTTGCCGCCGTGGCGAAGCCGCTCAGCGCGGGCGATCTGCCCGGCGCGCGGCAGGCCGTCTCGATGATCGTCGGGCGCGATCCGAGCCAGCTTGATCAACCCGGCGTCGCCCGTGCCGCGCTGGAAAGCCTGGCCGAGAACAGCTCGGATGGCATCGTTGCGCCCTTGTTCTGGGGCTGCGTCGCGGGCCTGCCCGGCATCGCGGGCTACAAGGCGATAAACACGCTCGATTCGATGATCGGCCACCGCACCGACCGCTATGAGGCGTTCGGCTGGGCCTCGGCGCGCATTGACGATCTGGTGAACCTGATCCCGGCGCGGCTGACCGGGGTTTTCTTCGCGCTCGCCTCTTCGGCACGGCGCCGCGCGCTGGCGGTGATGGCGCGCGATGCCCGGTCGCACCGTTCGCCCAATGCGGGCTGGCCCGAAGCCGCGCTGGCAGGCGCGCTGAATATCCGCCTGTCGGGCCCGCGCATCTATGCCGACCGCGTGGCCGATGAACCGTGGCTGAACGGCACCGCCCCCGATCCGACGCCCGAAGACCTCGCCCGCGGGCTTGCGCTTTACCGCCGCGCGATGGCAGGGATGGGGCTGATTATCGGCCTTGTTGCCCTTGTGTGGAGTGTTTCATGATGCGCGATCATGGTGGGAATAGTGATGCTGCCCGGGCGCATTACGGTGGCGACGACTGGATCGACCTCTCCACCGGCATCAACCGCCAGCCCTGGCCCGTGCCCGATCTGCCCGCGCGCGTCTGGACCGATCTGCCCACCGCGACGGCCAAGGCGGCGCTGCTGGACGCCGCATCCGCGGCCTTTGGCACCACGGCGCCCGGGGTGGCGCTGGCCGGGGCGCAGCAGGCGATCCAGCTCATTCCGCGGCTTTGGGCGCCGGGGCGGGCGCGGGTGCTGGGCCCGACCTATAACGAACATGCGGCGGCGCTGCGCGCGGCGGGCTGGCAGGTCGAGGAGGTGGCGACCCTTGCCGCGCTGGCGGGCGCCGATCTGGCGGTGGTGGTGAACCCCAACAACCCCGATGGCCAGCGCCATCCGGCCCCGGCCCTGCGCGCGCTGTCGCTGCAGGTCGGGCGGCTGGTGGTCGATGAAAGCTTCGCCGATGCCTCGCCCGAGGCCTCGGTGACCGCGAAAGCCAGCCGCCGGATGCTGGTGCTGCGCTCGTTCGGCAAGTTCTACGGGCTGGCCGGGCTGCGGCTGGGCTTTGTCTTTGCCGATGCGGCGACGGTGGCGGCGCTGTCGGAGATGGCCGGGCCCTGGCCGGTCTCGGGCCCGGCGCTGGAGATTGGTCGTCGCGCGCTGGCCGACCGCAACTGGGCGATGGCGACGGCGCTGCGGCTGGGGGCGGAAACGATGCGGATGGATGCGCTTGCGGCGCGGGCGGGCTGGCGGCTGGTCGGCGGCACGGCGCTGTTTCGCACCTATGCCACGCCCGATGCGGCGGCGGCGCAGGATCGGCTGGCCCGGGCGCAGATCTGGTCGCGGGTCTTTCCCTATGCGGCGGCCTGGCTGCGCCTTGGCCTGCCCGGCAACGAGACGGAATGGATGCGACTGGAAAAGGCCCTGACGAATGAACTTTGAACAGACCCACCGCGACGCGCTGACCGAGGTTTTGCGCTGGCGCCGCGACGTGCGCCATTTCCGCCCCGATCCGATTGCCGAAGACGTGATTGCGCGGCTGCGCGCCGTGATGGACATGGCGCCCTCGGTCGGCAATGCGCGGCCCTGGCGGGTGATCCGGGTGGACAGCCCTGCGATCCGGGCCGAGGTGCTGGCGAATTTCAACGCCGCGCGCGACGCCGCCGGGCAGGGCTATGCGGGCGATCAGGCCGAGGCCTATGCGAAGCTGAAACTGCAAGGCATCGACCAGGCGCCGTTGCAACTTGCGGTCTTCACCCATCGCGATCCGGCGGCGGGGCATGGGCTCGGCCGCGCCTCGATGCCGGTGACGCTGCAGCAATCGACGGCGATGGCGATCCATACGCTCTGGCTCGCCGCGCGGGCGGAAAACCTGGGGCTGGGCATGGTTTCGGTGCTGGATCCGCGGGCGGTCGAGCGGCTGCTGGACGTGCCGCCCGACTGGGAGTTCGTCGCCTGGCTCTGCATCGGGGTGCCCGAATTCACCGATGACACGCCGCTTCTGCACCGGGCGGGCTGGCAGGGAAACCTGCCCACCGAATGGGAGCTGCGCTAACGCGCGAGCCGCAAAAGCCCGGTCACGTCGAGATGCATCTCGAGGTGATCGGCCAAGGCGTTGAGCGCCGCTTCGACGCCCGCCGTATGGCTCTGCCCCGAGGCTTTCACGCCAAGGCCCCGCAGGAAGGCGGCGCGGAAATCATCGGCCCCGAAAAGCCCGTGCAGATAGCTGCCGGTGATCCGTCCGCTGGCCGAGATCGCCCCTTCGGGCTGGCCGTCGATCAGGGCAAAGGGCCGGGCGCGGTCGGGGCCCCGGGTGCGGCCGATGTGGATCTCGTAGCCCTCGACCGCCAGCCCGCTGCCCGCATGTGTCGCCCGCACACGCGTCAGCCTTTTGTCGGGCGTCATCACCGTTTCAACGTCCAAGAGGCCCAGACCCGGGGTGGTGCCCGCGGGCCCCTCGATCCCCTCGGGATCGGCGACGGTCCGGCCGAGCATCTGATAACCGCCGCAGATGCCCAGCACATGGCCGCCGCGCCGGACATGGGCGCGCAGGTCCACGTCCCAGCCCTGATCGCGCAGAAAGGCCAGATCGCCGCGGGTGGATTTGGAGCCGGGGATGATGACAAGCCGCGCCTCGGCCGGGATCGGCTGGCCCGGCTGCACCATCACCATCCGCACCCCGGGCTCGGCGGCAAGCGGGTCGAGATCGTCGAAATTCGCGATGCGGGAAAGGGTCAGACAGGCAATCACCGTTCCCGAAGTCGCGGGACCCGAGGCGATGTCGAGCGCATCTTCGGCAGGCAGCCTGTGGGCCAGAGGAAACCACGGCAGCGTGCCGAAACCGCGCCAGCCGGTGCGGGCCTCGATAAGCCGGTAGCCGTCATCAAACAACGTCACATCGCCGCGGAACTTGTTGATCAGAAAGCCTGAAATCATCTCGGCGTCAACGGGGTCCAAAACCGCCTGCGTGCCGACGATTTGCGCGATGACGCCGCCGCGGTCGATGTCGCCCACCAGCACCACCGGCACATCGGCGGCGCGGGCAAAGCCCATATTGGCAATGTCGCCCGCGCGCAGATTGACCTCGGCCGGGCTGCCCGCGCCCTCGACGATCACCAGATCATGCGCGGCTTTCAGGCGCTGGAAACTCTCCAGCACCGCGCCCATCAGCTGCGGCTTCAGCGCCGCATAGTCCCGCGCCCGGGTGGTGGTCAGCCGCTTGCCTTGCACCACCACCTGCGCGCCCACATCGCTTTCGGGCTTCAACAGGATCGGGTTCATGTCGGTGATCGGCTCCAACCCGCAAGCCAGCGCCTGCAGCGCCTGCGCGCGGCCGATCTCGCCGCCATCGGCGGTGACGGCGGCATTGTTCGACATGTTCTGCGGCTTGAAGGGCGCCACCGTCAGCCCCCGCCGCCGCGCCGCCCGGCACAGCCCCGCCACCAGCATCGACTTGCCGACATTCGAGCCCGCGCCCTGGATCATCAAGGCTTTCATCAGATTCTTGAGCCCATTGGTACTCTTCCCTAAGGTATGCCCCAGAGACTTACGGCAAATGAGTTGGTGTCACCAGATGCAAAAGCGATATCAGGTTTTCATATCCTCAACCTTCATTGACTTGCAGAACGCGAGGCAGGAGGTCTCTCAAGCGCTACTGCGCGCAAGCTGCTTTCCCGCTGGAATGGAGCTTTTTCCCGCGACAGATTCTGAACAGTTTGATTTCATCAAGTCGGTGATCGATCAATCTGACTATTACATCCTTATTTCGGCTGGGCGGTATGGTTCGCTTCATCCAGAAACAGGACTGAGCTTCACCGAGATGGAGTATGACTATGCTCTTGCCACCGACAAGCCGATCATTCGCTTATTGCACAAAGACCCATTCAATTTGTTGAAGGGGGAGTTTATAGAGAAAACGGATACGGGCCGACAAAAACTTGAGGCCTTTCGTGCCAAGTTGGCGAGCGGGAGCTTGGTAAGATATTGGAGTGATCCAAGGGATCTGATGGCCGAAACCGTTTTCGCTCTGCAAGATATCCAATTAAGGAAACCGGCAACGGGTTGGGTGCGTAGTGATCGAATTATGAGTGACGAAGCCGAGTTGGAGCTAGCACAACTCCGCCAAAAAGTCGCAGAGCTTGAGTTGCAGAATGCGCGGCTTCCCGAGCGATGGATCGATGTACTTGATGTCTTCAAGGATATTGATGGAGAGACGTCAGTTCAATTTTCAGGGCAGTGCCCTGCGGGCTTAAGTTGCTATCCAGCGGAAATGTTGGATAACAATAGGAAATTGATAAAAATCCCCCATAGTGCATTGTGTTGGGCGCTAGCAACTGCGATGACGGTTAATTTCGTTCAGGGCGAGATTGCTGAAGAATCACTTCAAATTCTCA
Organism: Rhodobacter capsulatus; assembly: GCF_052363185.1. Lineage (GTDB taxonomy): Bacteria > Pseudomonadota > Alphaproteobacteria > Rhodobacterales > Rhodobacteraceae > Rhodobacter > Rhodobacter capsulatus_E. The sequence goes on from NZ_CP198955.1 coordinate 1,654,339, forward strand.
GTGCAAGGGAGGATGGTTTTTGGGAGAAAAAAGATTTTCATCCACTTATCGATCAAGCCGGTTTACGTAGAGCATTTGCTTTCCTCAGAGAACGACATGTTGCAAAGCCAGAAGTTGTCGCAGGTTTTACGGAGACAAGAGGGGATGGTTTTATCCAGCGTGGGCCGATCTTCTCCAAACGTACGACATGGTCTCTAACCGATGCCGCTGCTGTATCTTCTAGCAGTTGGTATCTCAGGATGACGGAGAGGCGTTAAAATTCGACCCCCGGCTGGCCCTTGATCCCCGCCCGGAACGGGTGCTTGATCTGTCCCATCTCGGTCACCAGATCGGCCGCCTCGATCAGCGCTTCGGCGGCGTTGCGGCCGGTCAGCACGACATGGGTCATCTCGGGTTTCTCGTCGCGCAGGAAGGCCAGAACCTCCTCGACATCGAGATAACCATAGCGCAGTGCGATGTTGATCTCGTCCAGAAGCACCATCCGGATCTCGGGATCGCGGATCAGCTCCTTCGCCTTGTCCCAGCCCGCGATGGCCGCCGCGATGTCGCGTTCGCGGTCCTGGGTTTCCAAGGTGAAGCCCTCGCCCATCGCGTGGAACTGGCACAGCGCGCCGAAATGCGTGGTCAAGAGCCGCCGCTCGCCCGTGTCCCAGGCGCCCTTGATGAACTGCACCACCGCGCAGGGCATCTCATGGGCGATGCAGCGCAGAATCATCCCGAACCCGGCCGAAGATTTGCCCTTGCCCGAGCCGGTATGAACGATGATCAGCCCCTTTTCCCCCGATTTGCCCGCCATGATCTTGTCACGCGCGGCTTTCTTCTTCGCCATCTTCACGGCATGGCGGGCCAGTTCCTCCGGTCCGGTGTCGGGGCTGTCGTTTTCGGGCGTCATCGGGGCGGTCCTCGCGCTTGACAATAGATCGCGTCTTGGCCACTCAGGGCGGGCGCTGGTTTCTGTCCTATGACAGGCGAAGAGGGAATGTGAAGGGAATTGCGACGGCTTTGCCGCGAAACCCGACCGCAGCCGCCCCCGCGACCGTGACCGGAGAGGGCGCCCGAGGCCACTGGCAACAGCCGGGAAGGCGGGGCGACCGTGAGGGGCATCCCCCTCGCATCCGCAAGCCGGGAGACCTGCCAGCGCATGGATTTCGGGCGGACGGGGTGTTCCGCGACCGGGGGCAGGGCGCGTGGCGCCCGCACTCTGGCCGTTCCCCCAAACCCATGAGGAGGGGCGATGGCCACCACGCTGCATGTCTGCACCACCTGTCGCGGCACCGTTGCCGATCCTCTGGGCTGCGCTGATTGCACGCTGGGCAGCGGGGGCTGTGCCGCCTGTCCGCTGGCCGGGGGCGAGGCCTCGCGCCCGGGCGAACGTCTGGCCGCCGCGCTGGCCGACCTGCCCGTGCCCGAGGGCGTGACGATCGTGCCGGTCGAATGCCTCTCGGCCTGCACCCAGGGCTGCGCCATCGCGCTGTCGGGCCCCGGCAAATGGTCCTATGTCTATGGCCGTCTTGATCCGCGCGATGCCGAAACGATCCTCTCTGGTGCGGCGCAGTTCGAGGCCGCCGACAAGGGCCTGATCCCTTGGCGTGACCGCCCGGAAATCTTTCGCAAGCAATGCCTTGCCCGTATTCCCCCGCAGAATGTCCCGCCTCAGGAGTGAGCCATGTCCGATCTGACCAAAATCCCCGTCACCGTGATCACCGGCTTCCTTGGGGCGGGGAAAACCACGCTCATCCGCCATCTGATGGCCAATCCCGAGGGCCGCAAGCTCGCCGTTCTGGTCAATGAATTCGGCACCGTCGGCGTCGATGGCGAGATCCTGCGCCAATGCGCCGATGAAAACTGCCCCGATGAAAACATCGTCGAGCTGGCCAATGGCTGCATCTGCTGCACCGTCGCCGATGAATTCGTCCCCACGATCGAGGCGCTTCTGGCCCGGCCCGTCCGCCCCGATCACATCCTGATCGAGACCTCGGGGCTGGCTTTGCCGAAGCCGCTGCTGAAGGCCTTCGACTGGCCCGCGATCCGCTCGAAGATCACCGTCGATGGGGTGATCGCCGTCGCCGATGCCGAGGCCGTCGCCGCGGGCCGCTTTGCCCCCGATGTGGCGGCGGTCGATGCGCAGCGTCTGGCTGATGAGAGCATCGACCATGAAACGCCCCTTTCCGAAGTCTTCGAGGATCAGATCGCCTGCGCCGATATCGTGCTTTTGTCCAAGGCCGATCTGGCCGGGGCCGAGGGTCTGGCGGCCGCCCGCGCGCTGATCGAGGCGGAACTGCCGCGCAAGCTTCCGATCCTGCCGCTGACCGAAGGGGTGATCGACCCGAAGGTGATCCTGGGCCTTGGCGCCGCCGCCGAGGATGATCTGGCCGCGCGCCCCAGCCATCACGACGATCACGGCGATCACGAGCATGACGATTTCGACACGGTGGTGATCGAGCTGCCCGAAATCACCGATCCGGCGGCGCTTGTGGCGGCGATCGAGCGGCTGGCGCGCGAACAAAACATCCTGCGCGTCAAGGGCCATGTCGCCGTGACCGGCAAGCCGATGCGTCTGCTGGTGCAGGCCGTTGGGGAACGGGTGCGGCATCAATATGACCGGCCTTGGGGCGCCGAGACCCGCCGCTCGGCGCTCGTCGTGATCGCCGAGCATGACGATGTGGACGAGGCCGCAATCCGCGCCGTGCTGATGGACGGGGTCGCCGCCTGATGCATGTCGTCTTCCGCGAAAGCCACGGGCTCGAGGAAACCGCGGTGCCGACCGATCTGGGTCAGCGCCCGGCGGATCTTGTGGTGCTGTCGCTGTCTGACAGCGATCTGGGGGCTTTCGCGGCGGGCTGGAAACGTTCGGCGGGGGGGCTGCCGAGCCTGCGGCTGGCCAATCTTGTGGCGCTGAAACATCCGATTTCGGTCGATACTTACGTTGAAAACACGCTTGCGGGGGCGAAGGGCATCCTGATCCGGCTGATCGGCGGCGAGGCCTATTGGCCCTATGGGCTGGCGTCCGTGCAGGATCTGTGCCGCCGCAAGGGGATTGCGCTGGCGGTGCTGCCGGCCGATGGCCGCGCGGACGAGCGGCTGGATGCGCTCTCGACCCTGCCGGTTTCGACCCTGCGGCGGCTGAAAGAACTCTGCGATGCGGGCGGCGCCGTCGCGGCACAGGCGGCGCTGGCGCAGCTGGCCTTGGCCCCGGGGCTTTATGCGCCCCCGGTGCCGGGGGACAAGCGCCTGCCCGACTGGGGGTTTTATGACCCGGCCGCGGGGGTGATCCCCGCGCCCGAGGGGGACAGCCCCTTGGCGCTGGTCAGCTTTTACCGTTCTTACCTGACCGCCGCCGATACCGCGCCGATTGATGCGCTGATCCATGGCCTGAGGGCCCGGGGCTTTGCCGCCTGCGGCGTCTTCGCGGCCTCGCTCAAATCCGAGGGGCTGGGCGATGCGCTGCAGGCGCGGCTTGACGGCCGCCGCCCCGCGCTGGTCGTCAACGCCACCGCCTTTTCGGCGCAAGGCGCGGATGGCACGACGCCCTTTGACCGCTATGATGTGCCGGTGTTTCAGGTCGCCCTTTCCACCGCCCGCAAACGCGACTGGGCGCAGGCCGACCGTGGCCTGTCGCCTGCCGATCTGGCCATGCATGTCGTCCTGCCCGAGGTCGATGGCCGTCTGTTTGCCGGGGTCGTCTCCTTCAAGGCGCCCGAGCCGCGCGACCCCGACCTTGAATATTCCCGCTTCGCCCATCGCGCCGATCCCGCGCGGGTCGATGCCGCGCTGGACCGCATCACCCTGTGGCACCGGCTGGCCAAAACCCCCGCGGCCGCGCGCAAGCTGGCCGTCGTGCTTTCGACCTATCCCGGCCGGTCCTGGCAGATGGCCCATGCGGTGGGCCTTGATGCGCTCGCCTCGACCGAGGCCTTGCTGGCGCAACTGGCCGCCGAGGGCTATGCGATTGCCCCCGGTGCCGCGCTTGAGACACTGGCGACCGGGCGTCTGACCTGGCCGCTCTCCGACTATCTGGCCGCCCTCGCCACCCTGCCCGAAAAGCTGCGCGCCGATCTGACCGCGGCTTGGGGCGCGCCCGAATCCGATCCCGCCTGCACCGACGGCGCCTTCCACTTCGCCGCCCTCCGCCGCGGCACGGCGCTGATCGCGCTGCAGCCCGAACGCGGGCAGATCGAGACCCGCGACGGCGAGTATCACGACCTGTCCCGCGTGCCGCGGCATGGCTATGTCGCCTTTTATCTGTGGCTGCGCGCGCAGGGCATCGACGCGCTGGTGCATATGGGCGCGCATGGCACGCTCGAATGGCTGCCGGGCAAGGCGGTGGCGCTGTCGGACAGCTGCTGGCCCGAGGCGCTCTGCCCGCTGCCCGTCATTTATCCCTTCATCGTCAATGACCCGGGCGAGGCCGCGCAGGCGAAACGCCGCCTGTCCGCCGTGACGCTTGGCCATCTGCCCCCGCCGCTGTCGCAGGCCGCCGTGCCCGAGGGGATGGCGCGGCTGGAACGGTTGCTCGACGAATATTCCACCGCCGACGGGCTCGACCCCGCCCGGCGTGATCGGCTGATTGCCGATATTCGCGACGAGGCCCGGGCGAGCGGCGTCGAAGACGATCTGGGCATTCCCGCCACCGCCTCGGCCGCGGAAGCCATCACCCGCATCGACCGTTTTGTCTGCGATATCAAGGAGAGCCTCTTTGGCGACGGGCTGCATGTGCTGGGGCAGGGCGCCTGCGGGGCCGAAGAACAGGCGGGGCTTTCGGCCGCTTTGGCGGGCAAGCGCGTGGCCCCCGGCCCCTCGGGCAGCCCGGCGCGCGGGCGCGCGGATGTGCTGCCGACCGGGCGCAACCTGTTCTCGGTCGATCCCCGGGCGGTGCCCAGCCGTGCCGCTTACGCGCAGGGCGTGAAACTGGCCGAGGAGCTGCTGCGCAAACATCTGCAGGATCATGGCGACTGGCCGAAGGGGCTGGTGGTCGATCTTTGGGGCTCGGCCACGATGCGCACCGCGGGCGAGGAATTCGCCATGGCGCTGCATCTGGCGGGGCTGAAACCGGTCTGGGACGAGGGCGCCGCCCGCGTCTCGGGCGTCGAGGTGATCCCGCTCGCGCTTCTTGGCCGTCCGCGCATTGACGTGACTTTGCGCGTCTCGGGCCTTTTCCGCGACATCTTCCCGGGCCTTGCGCAGCTTTTCGAGACCGGCGCCGAAGCGCTCGCCAGCCGCGAGGAAGCCGCTGAAGACAACCCCTACCTTGCTGCCGCCCCCCGCGTTTTTGGCCCCCGCCCCGGGCAATACGGGCTGAACATGGGCCCGGCGCTGGACGCCTTTACCCCCGAAGCGCGGGCAAGGGCGGGCGAGGCCTGGCTGAACGCCTCCTCCTACACGATTGACAAGAAAGGCGAAATCCGGTCCGACCGGGCTGGGCTGGAAGCCCGCCTTTTGGGCGCCGACAGTTTCGTGCATGCACAGGATCTGCCAGAAAGCGATATCCTGCTGGCCTCGGATTATGCCGCGCATGAGGCCGGTTTCGCCGCCGCCCTTGCCCGGCTTGGCGCCGAGGCCCCGGCGCTTTACCATCTGGACGCCACCGACCCGACCCGGCCCCGCGCCCGCTCGCTGCCCGAGGAGATCGCCCGCGTCGTGCGCGCGCGGGCCGCGAACCCGGCCTGGGCCGATGGCATGATGCGGCACGGCTTCCGCGGTGGCGCGGAAATCGCCGCGACGCTGGACCACATGGCGGCCTTTGCCCATCTGGCGCAAGTCGTGCCCGCGCATCTTTTTGACCTCTATCACGAGGCAACGCTGGGCCGGGACGAGGTTCGCGATTTTCTGGAACGCGAAAACCCCGCGGCGCTGGCGGCGATGCGCGATCTTTTCCAACGCCTGGCCGAGGCGGGTCTGTGGCAGACGCGGCGCAATTCGATTGCGGCAAGCCTCGAGGACCGGCTATGAGCGCCCAACCCGAAGGATGACCCCCGATGCCCCATGACTATGAAAAGGACGGCGCCAAGATCTATGTGCAATCCTTTGCCACGATCCGCGCCGAGGCCGATCTGGCCCGCTTCACCCCCGAGGAAGAGGTGGTGGTGGTCCGCATGATCCATGCCGCCGGGATGGTGGGGCTGGAACATCACGTCCGTTTCGCGCCCGGCATGGCGATTGCGGCGCGGGCGGCGCTGGAGGCGGGGGCGCCGATCCTCTGCGATGCGCGGATGGTCTCTGAAGGCATCACCCGGGCGCGGCTTCCCGCGCAGAATGAGGTGATCTGCACCCTGAACGACCCCCGCGTGCCCGCGCTGGCGCAGGAGATGGGCAACACCCGCTCGGCCGCGGCGCTGGAGCTGTGGCGGCCGAAGCTTGCGGGCGCGGTGGTGGCGATCGGCAATGCGCCGACGGCTTTGTTCCATCTTTTGAACATGTTGGAAGACCCGAGCTGCCCGCGTCCGGCGGCGATCATCGGCTGCCCGGTGGGCTTCATCGGCGCGGCGGAATCGAAAGCCGCGCTGGCCGTGGCGAACCCGGTGCCCTGGGTCATTGTCGAGGGGCGGCTGGGCGGTTCGGCGATCACCGTCGCGGCGGTGAACGCGCTTGCCAGCCGGAAGGAATAAAGATGGGACGCATCCTTTGCGCGGGGCTGGGGCCGGGCGACCCGGATCTGATCTCGGTGAGATCCGACCGCGCCATTCGCGCCGCCACCGACATCGCGCATTTCCGCAAGGCCGGGCGGGCCGGTCAGGCGCGGCGGATCGTCGAGGGGATGCTGCGCCCCGATGTCGTCGAACATGCGATGGAATATCCGGTCACGACCGAATTGCCGTTCGACAGTCCCGACTATATCGAAGCCCTGGCACGGTTTTATGACGACTGGGCGTCGCGGCTTTCGGAACTTTCGAAAACCCGCGATGTGGTGGTGCTCTGCGAAGGCGATCCCTTCCTTTATGGCTCGTTCATGCATCTTTACACCCGCCTGCAGGGCCGCGCCGAGGTCGAGGTGATCCCGGGCATTCCCGGCATGGTCGGCTGCTGGTGGGCGACGGGCACGCCGATCACCTGGGGCGATGATGTGCTGACCGTGATGGCGGGCACTTTGCCCGAGGCGGATCTGGTCGCGCATATGGAACGATCCGATGCGATCGTGGTGATGAAAACCGGGCGCAACCTGCCGAAAATCAAGCGTGCGCTTGCGGTTGCGGGGCGGCTTGAGGCCGCCTGGCTGGTGGAACGCGGCACGATGCCGACGCAGCGCATCGCGCGTCTGGTCGATGTGGCGGCGGAAGATTGCCCCTATTTCGCCATCGTGCTGGTGCACGGGCAGGGGCGGCGGCCGGAACTGGGGGACGAGGCATGAGCGGTTGGGTTGTCGTTGCCGGGCTTGGACCGGGCCGTGAGGATCTGGTGACGCCCGAAGTGGTGGCCGCCGTGGCCGAGGCCACCGATATCGTCGGCTACATCCCTTACGTCGCCCGCATCGCCCCGCGCGAGGGGCTTACGCTGCATCCGACCGACAACCGGGTGGAGCTTGACCGCGCCACCCATGCCCTTGAAATGGCAGCGGAAGGTCGGCGCGTGGTGGTGGTGTCTTCGGGCGATCCGGGGGTGTTCGCCATGGCCTCGGCGCTGTTCGAGGCTTTGGAAGCCCATCCCGAATATACGCAGACCGAAATCCGCATCCTGCCCGGCATCACCGCGATGCTGGCGGCGGCGGCGGCGGCCGGGGCGCCTTTGGGGCACGACTTCTGCGCCATCAATCTTTCGGACAATCTCAAACCTTTCGAAATTCTCGAAAAGCGACTGCGGCATGCGGCGCGCGGCGATTTCGCGATGGCTTTTTACAATCCGCGTTCGAAATCGCGCCCGCATCAATTCGCCCGCGTGCTGGAGATCCTGCGCGAGGAATGCGAGCCCGAGCGGCTGATCCTGTTCGCCCGCGCCGTGACGACTCCCGAGCAGGCGATCAATGTGGTCGAACTGCGCGACGCGACGCCCGAAATGGCCGACATGCGCACCTTGGTTCTGGTCGGCAATGCCAGCACCCGCCGCATCGGACCCTGGGTCTACACGCCGCGCGGCGTCGCGCCGTGATGGGCGAGCCAGCCCATCACCCCCGCGAGCGTCGCGCGGATCTCGCGCGCGGGGACGCTGGGCCGGTTGATCAGAATGACGGGCAGGTTCAGGTTGCGGGCGGCCACCAATTTCGCCTCGGCCCCCGCGCCGCCGGCGTTCTTGGCGACGACATGGGTGATGGCTTCGCTGCGCAGCAATTCCGTATCCCCTTGAACAGTAAAGGGGCCGCGTGCGATGACGGCGCTTGCATCGGGCAGGGGCAGCGGGGCCTCGGGCGGGTCCACCAGCCGCAGCAAATAGTGATGCTGCGGTGCGGCGGAAAACTCGGTCAGGTGCTGTTTGCCGATGGCGAGGAACACCCGCGCCGGGGCTTGCGGCAGCGCGGCGACGGCTGCCGCAAGATCGGGGACATGGGTCCAGCGGTCACCCGGCTGCGCCGTCCATGCCGCGCGCTCGAAAGCGCAAAGCGCCACGCCGGTTTGCGCGCAGGCCGCGACGGCATGGGTGCTCATCTGCGCGGCGAAAGGATGGGTGGCGTCGATCACATGGGTCACGCCCTCGCGCGTCAGGTAATCGACCAGCCCCGCCACGCCGCCAAAACCGCCGATGCGGGTGGGCAGGGGCTGCGCCACGGGGGAACCGGTGCGGCCCGCATAGGAAAAGACCGCCTCAAAGCCCTGATCTGCAAGGGTTTTTGCCAGAAGGCTGGCTTCGGTGGTGCCGCCAAGCACAAGGAGGCGCGTCATGTCTGATCCGTGGTTGAGCATCGTGGGTCTGGGCGAAGATGGCCTTGATGGGCTGCCTTTGGCAAGCCGTCAGGCGCTGGAAAAGGCCGAGGTGATCTTTGGCGGGCCGCGGCATCTGGACCTTGTGGCGGCGGGCGGGCGCGGCCGGGCCTGGCCCGTTCCCTTTGATATCGCGCCGGTTTTGGCGTTCCAGGGGCGGGCGACGGTGGTTCTGGCCTCGGGCGATCCGTTCTGGTTCGGGGCGGGCTCGATGCTGGCAGAGCGGCTTTCGCCCGGGGACTGGCAGGCCTTTCCGGTGCCCGGGGTGGTGTCGCATCTTTGCGCGCGGCTGGGCTGGCGGGTTGAGGAGGTGACGGCGCTGGGTCTGCATGCGGCGCCCTTCGGCCGGTTGCTGCCGGTGCTGGGCCGCGGGCAACGCGCCATCGTGACGCTGCGTGACGGCGCGGCGGTGGGGGATCTGGCGGGCTGGCTGGGGACAAACGGCTTTGGCGCGGTGCGGATGGTGGTGGCGGAACGGCTCGGCGGTCCGGCCGAAAGGCTGCGCAGCATTGCCGCGCAAGATTATGATTTGACGGATGTTTCCGCGCCGGTCGCGGTGGCGCTCGACGGTGCGGATCTGGCCCCCGGCGCGGGGCTTTCGCAGGTGCCCGGGCGGCCCGAAAGCGCCTTTGCCCATGACGGGCAGATCACCAAAGCGCCGATGCGGGCGCTGACCTTGGCCGCGCTTGCGCCGCGACGCGGCGAATTGTTGTGGGATATCGGCGGAGGCTCGGGCTCGGTCTCGGTCGAATGGTGTCTGGCGGGCGGGCGCGCGATCACGATCGAGCCGCGCCCCGACCGGATTGCGAATATCCAAAAGAATATAGACACTTACGGGCTTTCCCCGCGGATGCGGGCGGTGCACGGTTCTGCCCCCGAGGCGCTGGCCGACCTGCCCCCACCGCAGGCCGTCTTCATCGGCGGTGGCGGGTCGCAGGCGCTTTATGACCGGCTGTGGGAACTTTTGGCCCCCGGAACGCGGATCGTCGCGAATGCGGTGACGCTGGAGTCCGAAACGCTGCTTGCCGACCTGCATGCCCACCACGGCGGCCAGCTTTGGCGCATCGACCTTGCCGAGGCCCAGCCGCTCGGCCGGATGCGCGGCTGGTCGCCCAGCCGTCCGCAGCTGCAATGGAGCGGGCAAAGATGAGGGTGGCGGGCGTCGGTTTTCGACCGGGAACCGGGTCGAAACCGCTGCGCCAGGCGGTCGCGTCGCTGGGCAGGCTGGATGCTCTTGCCACGGCGCGCGAAAAAGCCGAAGAGCTTGCCGCCGCTCTGCCCGACTATCGGGTGATCGGCGTCTCGGTCGCGGGGGTGGAAACGCCCTCGCAATCGGAGCGGGTCCGGGCGCTGAAAGGCACCGGCTCGGTGGCAGAGGCCGCGGCGCTGGTCGCGGCGGGCAAGGGGGCGCGGCTGGTGCTGCCCCGACAGGTGATCGGCGGGGTGGTCCTTGCCGTGGCGGAGGGAGACGACGAATGACGGTGCATTTCATCGGCGCGGGGCCGGGGGCGGCGGATCTGATCACGATCCGGGGCCGCGATCTGATCGCGTCTTGCCCGGTCTGTCTTTACGCCGGATCGCTGGTGCCCGAGGCGCTGCTGGCGCATTGCCCGCCCGGCGCGAAGATCGTCAACACCGCGCCGATGAGCCTGGATGCGATCATCGACACGATTGCCGAGGCCCATGCCGCGGGGCACGATGTCGCCCGGCTGCATTCGGGGGATCTGTCGATCTGGTCGGCGATGGGCGAGCAGCTGCGCCGCCTGCGCGCGCTGAACATTCCCTATGATGTGACGCCCGGCGTGCCCTCTTTTGCCGCCGCCGCGGCGACTTTGGGGGCGGAGCTGACGTTGCCCGGGGTGGCGCAGTCGGTCATTCTGACCCGCACTTCGGGGCGGGCCTCGGCCATGCCCGCGGGCGAGACGCTGGAGAATTTTGCCCGCACCGGGGCGGTTCTGGCCATTCACCTCTCGGTGCATGTGCTTGACGACGTTGTGCAAAAGCTGGTGCCGCATTACGGCGCCGATTGCCCCGTGGCTATCGTCTGGCGCGCCAGCTGGCCCGATCAGCGGGTGGTGCGCGCGACGCTGGCCACGCTGCAGACGAGCGTCGGCGCCGAGATGGAGCGCACGGCGCTGATCCTTGTGGGCCGGTCGCTTGCCGCCGAGGATTTCGACGAAAGCCGCCTTTACGCGGGCGATTACGACCGCCGCTATCGCCCCTTGGGCACCCATCCGCGCTTTCCGGAGGGCAGCGAATGAGCGGTTTTGTCTCCTTCGTTTCCTCGGGTCCGGGCGATCCGGAGCTTTTGACGCTGAAGGCCGCCGACCGGCTGGCCAGGGCCGATGTGGTGCTGTTCGACGATCTGTCCGCCGGGCCGATCCTGGGCCATGCGCGCGAGGGGGCGGAGCTGATCGCGGTGGGCAAGCGGGCCGGGCGGCCCTCGCCGAAGCAGGATCATGTGAGCCGGTTGCTGGTCGATCACGCGCTGACCGGGCAACGGGTGGTGCGTCTGAAATCGGGCGATTCCGGGCTGTTCGGGCGGCTTGAAGAAGAACTTGAGGCGCTGACCGGCGCGGGCATCGGCTATGAGATCATCCCCGGCGTGCCCTCGGCCTGTGCTGCGGCTGCCGCGGCCGGGCTGCCACTGACGCGCCGTCTGACCGCGCGGCGGGTGCAATTCGTCACCGGCGCCGATGTGACGGGCGATCTGCCCGAGGGGCTGAACTGGGCCGCCTTGGCCGATCCGGGCGCGACGACCGTGGTCTTCATGGGCAAGCGCACCTTTCCGAAGCTCGCCGCCGATCTGATCGCGCATGGGCTTGCCCCCGACACGCCTGCGCTTCTGGCCGAGGCGGTGGGCCACCCCGATCAAAGTTGCACCCGTTCGACCGTCGCCGATCTTGCGGCAAGCCTCGCCGCGGAACGCTCGGACAGGCCCGCGCTGATCCTTTACGGCCCGCTTTACGCGCCGGAGGCCTGAGATGATCCACCTGACGCTGATCGGCATCGGCACCGGCAATCCGCGCCATATCACCGGGCAGGCCGTCGATGCGATGAATGCCGCCGATCTGATCCTGATCCCTTTGAAGGGTGCGGACAAATCCGATCTGGCCGGGCTGCGGCGCGACATCTGCGCGGCGCATCTGACGAACCCGGCGACCAAGGTTGTCGACTTCGCGCTGCCGGTGCGGGACGCCGCGAACCCGTCTTACCGCAAGGGCGTGGACGACTGGCACGATGCCATCGCCGAGGCCTGGATGGCGGAAATCACCGCGCATGTTCCGGGGCTTGCGGGGCGGGTGGCGCTGCTGGTCTGGGGCGATCCCTCGCTTTATGACAGCACCCTGCGCATTGCGGAACGGCTGAAATCCCGGCTGCCGATCACGACGAAAGTCATCCCCGGCATCACCGCCATTCAGGCGCTGTGTGCCGCCCATGCGATCCCCCTGAACGAGATCGGCGCGCCGGTGATGATCACCACCGGGCGGCAACTGCGCGACCATGGCTGGCCCGCGGGCACCGATACTGTCGTCGCCATGCTCGATGGCGAGTGTTCGTTCCAAAGCCTGCCGCCCGAAGGCCTGACGATCTTCTGGGGCGCCTGCGTCGCCATGCCCGAGGAAGTCTTGATTGCCGGGCCGGTGGCCGAGGTCACGGCGCAAATCCTGCAGGCCCGCGCCGATCTGCGCGCCCGGCACGGCTGGGTGATGGACATTTACCTGCTGCGTCGCAATGCGCCCGCGGCGTGACGCTTGCCGGCCTTGACCTCGCCCCGTCGCGGGGCTACTCCAACGGGCGATGGTTCCCAACTGGACGGGATTAATAGGGAACACGGTGAGGATTACCCATCAGGGGCCTAATCCGTGGCTGCCCCCGCAACTGTGAGCGGCGAGACGACGGTCGAAGACCACTGGCCCCCCCGATCCACCGGGGACAACGGCCGGGAAGGTGACCCGAGTTGATCGAGCCGCAAGTCAGGAGACCTGCCATCGCTCTGGCGTCGCAAGCCTTCCCGGGGCGGGGTGTCCCCGGTCAATCCGAAAGCGGCGCGTTCGATGTGGAGTTGTTCGCATGCATATCATGGAGGGCTATCTGCCCGTCACCCATGCCATTGGCTGGTCCCTTGCCGCCGCCCCCTTTGTCGTCGCGGGCGCGGTGAAAATCCGCAACATCGTCGCCGAGCGCCCCGAGGCCCGGATGACCCTTGCCGCTTCCGGCGCCTTTGCCTTCGTGCTCTCGGCGCTGAAAATTCCGTCCGTCACCGGCTCGTGCTCGCATCCGACCGGCACCGGGCTGGGCGCGGTCGTCTTCGGCCCCTCGGTCATGGCGGTGCTTGGGGTGATCGTGCTGTTGTTTCAGGCGCTTCTGCTCGCCCATGGCGGGTTGACGACGCTGGGCGCCAATGCCTTTTCGATGGCGATCGTCGGGCCCTGGGTGGCCTGGGCCGTCTACAAGCTGGCGGGCAAGGCCGGGGCCTCGATGGCCGTCGCGGTGTTTCTGGCCGCCTGTCTTGGCGATCTGGCGACCTATGTGACCACCTCGCTGCAGCTGGCGCTGGCCTATCCGGACCCGGCCTCGGGCTTCATCGGCGCGGCGGTGAAATTCGGCTCGGTCTTCGCGCTGACGCAGATCCCGCTTGCCATTGCCGAGGGCTTTTTGACCGTGATCGTCGTCGATGCCCTGGCGGGCAAGGTCGATGATGAAGACAAATTGCGCATTCTGGCCGGGGAGGCACGCTGATGGTCTGCAAACGGACGTTGTGGCTGCTGGCGGGAACCGTCGCGCTGGTGGTGGTGCCGCTTCTGATGGGCGGGGAATTCGGCGGTGCCGACGGGCAGGCGGCCGAGCTGATCGAGACCACCGTGCCGGGCTTTGCCCCTTGGGCCGATCCGCTCTGGGAACCGCCAAGCGGCGAGGTCGAAAGCCTCTTCTTCGCGCTGCAGGCGGCGATTGGCGCCTTTGTCGTGGGTCTGGTGATCGGGCGCCGTCAGGGCGCCGCCAAGGCCCGCGCAGAAGACGCCCCTGCCCCCCGGGGGTTCCCCGCCGAATGAGCATCGCCACGATCGATCGGGTCGCTGCGCAAGGCCATTGGCGCAACCGCCCGCTGGCCGAGAAAAGCCTGATCGGTCTTGGTTTTCTGGCCCTTGCCGTGACCGTGCCGCCCTTTCCCGGGGCGGTTCTGGTCACGGGGGCGATCCTTTCCTTCACCTTTCTGGGCGCCCGGGTGCCGCTGCGCTTCTGGGCCTCGGTCGCGGTGCTGCCGCTGGGGTTTCTGGCCACCGGGGCGGCGGTGCTGCTGATCCAGATCGGCCCCGGGGGCATCGGCCTTGCGCCTGACGGCCCCGCCAAGGCCGCCGCTTTGATCCTGCGCGCCAGTGCCGCGACCTGCTGCCTTTTGTTCCTCGCCACCACCACGCCCGCGGCCGATCTTCTGTCCGGCCTGCGGCGGCTGCGCGTGCCCGCCGAGCTGATCGAGATCGCGCTGCTGACCTATCGCTTTGTGTTCATTCTGGCCGAGGAAGCCGCGGCGATGACCACCGCGCAGCGCGCCCGGCTTGGCCATGCCACCCGGCGGCGCTGGTTGCGGTCGACCGCGCAGGTGATCGCGGCGCTTTTGCCGCGCGCGCTCGCCCGGGCCCGGCGTCTCGAAACCGGCCTTGCGGCGCGCAACTGGCAGGGCGAGATGCGGGTGCTGTCGACCCGGCCCGCCGCCTCGCCCCGCGTGCTGGGCCTGATCGTGACCCTGCAAGCGGTGATCCTTGCGGCCGGAGTTCTGCTGTGATCGCCATCCTTGCCGCCGAGGCCCTGAGCTATGAATTTCCGGGCGGCGTGAAGGCGCTTGATGATCTGTCGCTTGCCGTGCCGAAGGGCGAAAGCCTGGCCATCCTTGGCCCGAATGGCGCCGGGAAATCGACGCTGCTTTTGCATCTGAACGGCACGTTGCGCCCGCAATCGGGGCGGGTGCTGCTGGGCGGCACCGCCACCGGCCATTCCCGCAAGGATCTGACCGACTGGCGCCGCCGCGTCGGTCTTGTGCTGCAAGACGCCGACGACCAGCTGTTCGCCGCGACGGTCTTTGAGGATGTCTCTTTCGGGCCCTTGAACCTTGGCCTCTCCGAGCCCGAGGCCCGCGCCCGGGTCGAAGACGCCCTTGCGGCGCTGTCGATTTCCGATCTGCGCGACCGGCCGACCCATATGCTTTCGGGCGGACAGAAGCGGCGGGTGGCGATTGCCGGGGCCGTGGCGATGCGCCCCGAGGTGCTGCTGCTCGATGAACCCACCGCAGGTCTGGACGAGGCCGGATCGGACCAGCTGCTGGCCCTGCTCGGCGGGCTGCGGGCGGCGGGCATGACGCTGGTCTTTTCCACCCATGATGTGGAGCTTGCCGCCGCTTTGGCCGACCGGGTGGCGCTGTTCCGCGCCGGTCGCGTTCTGGCCGAGGGGACGGCCGAGGCGGTGCTGTCGGACCGCGCGACGCTGGCACAGGTGGGCCTGCGCCCGCCCCTGGTGATCGACCTGGCGCTTTCGGCGCGCGATCTGGGCCTTCTCGCACCCGAAGCACCGCTGCCGAAAACCCGCGACGCATTTGCGGCGCAGATGGCGGGCTGGACCCGGCGTTAGCCCGGTTTTCCTTGCCCGCGCCTTGCGTTACCCTGCCGCCATGGATCAGACGCCCGCCCCCCCCCAATGCCCTTGCCCGCCTCGGTCGGCGTCCTTGTCATCGGCGCGGGGCTGGCCGGGCTTTGCGCTGCGATCGAGGCGGCCCGGGGGGGCGCCTCGGTCCTTGTGCTCGATGCCGCGCCGCCCGCGCGACTTGGCGGCAACGCAAGGCACGGGCGCAACATCCGTGTGGCTTCGGACGCTGAGACACCGTTTCAGCGCGACAGCTACCCGGCCGCGGAATTCACCCGCGATCTGCTGCGCGTCGGCGCGGGCGATCCCGCGCTGGCCGAGGCTTTGGCCGAAGGCTCGCGCGATCTGGCCGACTGGCTTCTGGCGCAGGGCGTGCGGCTGGAACCTTGGGCGGACGGAAACCTTCCCTATTCCCGCCGCACCGTCTTTTTGCGTGGCGGCGGGCAGGCGCTGACGAATGCGCTTCTGGCCCGGGCGCGGGGGCTGGGCGTCGATATCCGCGCCGGGATGACGCTGGATCAGCTGCCGCCCGAGGCTTTTTGATCCCGCGCATCAGGGCCCGCTGGTGGTCACGGTCGGCGCCGATCGGATCACCACACAGGCGCTGGTTCTGGCTTCGGGCGGGCTTGGGGCGAACCGCGACTGGCTGGCACAAACGCATGGCCCCCGCGCCGATCATATCGCCAACCGCGGCACCCCCGAACAGCTGGGCGGCCTGCTTTTGCAGGCGCTGGCGCAGGGCGCGCTGGCGGCGGGGCAGCCCGGCGATGGCCATGTCGTCGCCGTCGATCCGCGCGCGCCCGGTCACGATGCGGGCATCGTCAGCCGGGTAGACGGGATGCAGCACGGCATTGTCGTCGGCGCCGATGGCCGCCGCTTTGCCGATGAAGGCGCGGCGAAGGGCCCCGAGCGCCATTCGGTCTGGGCGCGCAAGATGCTGGCCCGTCCCGATCCCCGCGCCTGGATCATCCTTGACGCGGAGGCTGCGCAAAAGCTGCCGCCGATGGCCTATCCGCCGCTGTGCGCCGAAAGCCCCGAGGCTTTGGCGGCGCTCTGTGGCATCGACCCTGCGGGGCTGGCGGAAACGCTAAGTGCCCCGCTGGATCCGCCGCGCACGGGGGTGATGGCGCCGCTGGTCGCCCCCTTTCACGCGCTGCCGATGATCCCCGGCATCGGCTTCACCCGCTACGGGCTGGTGGTGGATGCCTCGGCCCGGGTGCGTCTGGCCTCTGCCGTCACCCCGCGGCTTTTCGCAGCCGGAACAAATATTTGCGGGGCGATCCTGGGGCAGGGCTATCTCTCGGGCGCGGGGCTGACCATTGCCGCCGTCTTCGGCCGCATCGCCGGGCGCGCGGCGGCAAAGCTTGCCCCCAAGGTCCGCTCACAGCCGCAGCCGCTGCCGCCAAACCCGATCCCGCTTGCGCCCGCGCCCGAGCCCTTGGCCGAGGCCAAACGGGCGCTGAACCTGTGCAACAGCTGCGGCTTCTGCACCGGGCTTTGCGCCGTTTTCCCGGCCGCGCAGGGGCGCCCGAACCTTGCTACGGGCGATCTGCGCCATCTGGCGCATCTGTGCCACGATTGCCGGTCCTGCCTGCATGATTGCCAATATGCCGCCCCGCATGCCTTCGCGGTGAACCTGCCCGCGACGCTGTCCGAGCTTCGCCGCGCCGACTACCGCGAGCCTTTGCGCCCGGCGCAGGCGCTGTTTGCGCTTTGCTGCCTGCTGCCGCCGCTTCTGCTGCTGATCCTGCAGCCGCTTGATCGGGTCTTTGCCAGCCATACCGGCCCCGGCGCCTTTTACGCGCTGATCCCGCATCCGGTGATGGCCGGGGCGACGGGGGCGGTGATGGGCCTTGCGGCGCTGGGGCTGGCGCTGCGGCTGGCGCTGTTCTGGCGCGCGGGCCGCGGCCCGGTGCCGGTCGATGGGCCCGCCTTGCGCGCGGGTCTGGCCGAGGCGCTGCGCCTGCGCAACCTTGGGGATTGCGAGGATCGGGCAGGCCCCGCCGGTCGGCTGCGCCGGTTTGCGCATCATCTTCTGGCGGGCGGTTTCGGGCTGACTTTCCTTGCCACCGTCGCCGGGTTCTTTCTGCATGTCGCGGGGCAGCCCGCGCCCTATCCCTGGCTCAGTGCGCCGGTGATCCTGGGCACATCGGGCGGCGTTGCGATGCTGGCGGGGCTTGCGTTGATGTCCTTGCGCCGCGATCCGCTGAAGACGGTCGCGATGGCACGGTCGGACCGCTTCCTTCGCCTGCAACTGGCGGTTCTGGCAGGCACGGGGCTGGTGCTTCTGGTGCTGCGCGACACGCAGGCGATGGGTCTTTTGCTGGCGCTGCATCTGGGCGCGGTCGCGGGGGCGGTGCTTTGCCTGCCCTTCGGCAAGCTCTCGCATGGCGGCTGGCGGCTGATCTCGCTGATCCGCGCCGCGGCCGAGGCGCGGGGGCGGGCGCTTGACAGGGGGCAACTTGACAAGGCCCGGGCCGAGGCCGCATCAGGGCGCGTCCGGACGGGAGGGGAAAGATGAACGAGGGACCGAAGGGTCTTGCGATTGCCGCCCCCGCCTCGGGTTCGGGCAAGACGACGCTGACGCTGGGGCTGTTGCGCGCCTTCACCCGGCGGGGGCTGCGCGTGCAGCCCTTCAAGAATGGCCCCGACTATATCGACCCGGCCTTTCACGCCGCCGCGGCCGGGCGGGCCAGTTTCAATCTGGATGGCTGGGCGATGGACCGGCCGCAGCTGGACGCGCTGGCGGGGCAGGCGGCGGGCGCCGATCTGGTGATTTTCGAAGGCGCGATGGGGCTTTACGATGGCCCGCCCGATCCGGGCCGGTCCGGGCGCGGCGCCAGTTCCGAAATCGCGCGGATGTTTGGCTGGCCCGTCGTTCTGGTGCTGGATGTGAAGGGGCAGGGGCAATCGGCGGCGGCGACCGCGCTTGGCTTTGCCCGCCACCCCGAGGCGCCGCCGCTGGCGGGGGTGATCCTGAACCATGTCGCGAGCCCGCGGCACGAGGCGATGATCCGCGCCGAGATGGACCGGCTGGGCCTGCGCGTTCTGGGGGCCCTGCCGCGCCGGGCGGATCTGAGCCTGCCCGAGCGGCATCTGGGTCTGGTGCAGGCCGAGGAACAGGCGGGGCTGGAGGCGACGCTGGAGGCGCTGGCCGAATTCGTCGCCGCGCATGTGGATCTGCAGGCGCTGCTGGCGGCGGCGGGGTCCGGCCCGGCGCCGGGTTCGGGGGACTGGTCCGCGCCGCCCGCGGGGCGGATCGCGCTGGCCCGCGATGCCGCCTTTTCCTTCGTTTACCCGCATATGCTGGAGGCCTGGCGGCGGGCGGGGGCGACGGTCCTGCCGTTTTCGCCGCTTTCCGACGAGGCCCCGGACATGACGGCCGATCTGTGCTGGCTGCCGGGTGGCTACCCCGAATTGCACGCGGGGCGGATTGCGGCGGCGGGGCGCTTCAAGGAGGGGCTGCGGGCCTTTGCCGAAACCCGCCCGGTGCATGGCGAATGCGGCGGCTACATGGTTCTGGGGGCGTCGCTCGTCGATGCCGAGGGCACGGCGCATGCGATGACCGGGCTTCTGGGGCTGGTCACCAGTTACGAAAAGCGACGCCTGCATCTGGGCTATCGGCGCGCGGATCTGCTGGCACCTTTGCCGGGATATGGCCCGGGATCAAGGCTTTACGGGCACGAGTTCCATTATTCGACGATTCTGGATCAACCCGATGCACCCTTGGCCAAGGTCACCGATGCGGCGGGCCATCCGGTGCCCGAGACCGGATCTGTGCGAGGCCATGTGACGGGCAGCTTCTTCCATCTGATCGCGGGGTAACTGCTCTGTCCATGACCGAGGCCATCGCCGAGGTCACGCGAAACATGTCCCCTTGTCAGGCCGCGGCCTAAAGGCCGCCGGCCAGCGCCCGCCCCGCCCATGGCGGGCGCTTCTCGCCCGCCGGGGCAGGCGCTGGCCTTCCGTATCGCTTGGGGAAACGGTTGTGCCGCAGCGGGCTCTCTGACGGGCGGGGAAAGGCGATGCCTTTCCTTTTCCGCCCGAAACCCGGTCAGTTCTGCGCCAGCTTCGCGTCCGCCGCGGCCCGATACCAGGCGCGGATCGCGGCGCGGTCCTCGGGCGTCATGAAATTCGCCGCCCCGGGCGGCATCGCCGCGGTCAGCCCGGCGAAGATGAAGACGGGCTCGGCCGCCCGCGCCACCGCCTCGGGCGTGTCGAGGATCAGACCCTTGGGCGCGGCCAAAATCCCCTCGTAAGCCGGTTCGCGCGTGTGGCACATGGCGCAATGCGCGGTCACAAGACCTGCCACCTCCTCAAACCCCGGGGCCTGCGCGAACTGCAGCGCGGGGCCCGAAAGCGCGGCCTCTTCCTCGGGGGCGTCCTTCGGGCCGAGGGTCGAAAGCCAGACACAAAGGCCAAACAGCAGCAAAGTCGCCGGGATCGTCCAATAGGGCGCAGGCTTGCGGGCATGGCGGCTGTTGAACCAATGCCGGATCGTCACCCCCATCAGGAAGACGAGCGCGGCAATCACCCAGGCCCAGGCCGTCGCAAAGGCCAAGGGCGCATGGTTCGACAGCATGAAGAACACCACCGGCAGCGTCAGGTAATTGTTGTGCATCGAGCGCAGCTTGGCGATTTTCCCATATTTCGGATCGGGGGCGCGCCCCGCCATCAAGTCGGCCACCACGATCTTCTGGTTCGGAATGATGATCAGAAACACATTCGCCGTCATTATCGTGGCGGTATAGGCGCCCAGATGCAGGAAGGCCGCCCGGTCGGTGAAGATCTGCCCATAGCCCCAGGCCATGGCGGTCAGCGCCACCAGCAAAAGCGCCATGAAAGCCGCCGGATAATTGCCCAAAGGCGACTTGCAGGCGGCATCATAGATCAGCCAGCCCAAGGTCAGCGAGGCCGCCGAAATCGCCATCCCCTGCCAGGGCTCCCAGGCGACCTTGGCGGGGTCGATCAGGAACAGATCCGCCCGGTGCCAGTAAACCAGGATCAGCATCGCCGCGCCCGAAAGCCATGTGGCGTAGCTTTCCCATTTGAACCAGGTCAGATGCTCGGGCATGCGCGCGGGGGCGACCAGATATTTGCGGATGTGGTAAAAACCGCCGCCATGCACCTGCCATTCCTCGCCCGCCGCGCCCTTGGGCAGATCGGGGGCTTGGCGCAGCCCCAGATCGAGCGCGATGAAATAGAAGGACGAGCCGATCCAGGCGATGGCGGTCACGACATGCAGCCAGCGCATCGCAAAGGTGGCCCAGTCCCAGATCAGTGCAGCATCCATGCGCGTCTCCTTTGGGCTCAGGCTAGCGGGGCGGGGGCGCCGCCTCCAGCGCAAAAGCGACGCCGCCGCGTCGCCCCCTTGCACTTGCCTGATTTTGCGCCTTTTCTGGGCGGAAATGGCTGCGGAGGATGGGATGGAACGGCTGGCGATAGAGCCCCTGACGGCCGAGGCCTTTCGGCCTTTCGGCGATCTGATCGACGTGCTGGGGCCGCCCGACCGGCTGATCAATGCGGGGCTGTGCGGGCGCCATCACGATCTGGCGCGGCTGTCTTTCGACGCCGAGGGCCGGGCGGGGATTTCGCTCTTCGAGGCCGAGGCGCGGGCACTGCCCTATTCTCTCGATCTGCTCGAGCGTCATCCGCTGGGA
Organism: Rhodobacter capsulatus; assembly: GCF_052363185.1. Classification (GTDB taxonomy): domain Bacteria; phylum Pseudomonadota; class Alphaproteobacteria; order Rhodobacterales; family Rhodobacteraceae; genus Rhodobacter; species Rhodobacter capsulatus_E. The sequence goes on from NZ_CP198955.1 coordinate 1,675,481, forward strand.
TCGCAGGCCTTCCTGCCGCTCGATGGCGTGCCGTTTCTGGTCTGCGTGGCCGAAGATCATGCGGGCAAGCCCATGAACCTGCGCGCTTTTCTGACAAGGCCGGGGCAGGGGGTGAACCTCTTGCGCAACACCTGGCACGGGGTTCTGGCGCCGATCGGCGCGCCCGGACGCTATGCCGTGGTGGACCGGATCGGGCCGGGGACCAATCTTGAGGAATACCCGCTGGCGCCTGCGGTGCTGGTCGAGGCGCCGTGATCGCCGATGTGGCTTAAGGCTTCCTCAAGGGTCTTGCGGTAGCTCTGGGGAAGGTCGGTTCCCTCAGACAGGTGCTTCATGTCGCGTGACTTTCGTTCTGCCCCGCTCTTCACGGTTTCGGCGCAGCTTTCTGCGCCCCTGCACGCGCCGGTTCTGCGCACGCCCTTCGGGACGATTTCGGGAACGGCGGATGATGAGACCTGGGAGATGAACCGGCTGGGCGCGACGGGGCGTTACACGCTGTCGGGCGGGGATGGCAATGATGCGCTGACGCTGAATTTCCGCAGCCTGGGGGCGGCGGTCGCTTTCGATACCGAGATGGACATGATGGACCCCTTTGCCCCGATCCTCGAGGTCGTGTCCTGCGCCGGGGTCGAGTTGGTCCTGTCCGACGACATCGAATTCATGCGTTTCGTCATGGGCAACCATGCGAATGTCCTTGGCTCGAACGACTGGAGCTTTCGGGTGGAAATGATCGGCGCCGCCTCGGCCGACCAGTTCTGGAGCGGCGATGGCGATGATCTGCTGCGCACCGGGGCGGGCGATGACATGGTGATGTCGGCCAATGGCGCCGATACGATCACCGCCGGGACGGGAAATGACACCGTTTATGCCGGGGCGGGCGACGATTCCCTGCGCGGCGGCGAGGGGGCGGATTCGCTTCTGGGTCACACGGGCGCCGACCAGATCTGGTGCGGCTCGGGCGATGACACCGTCGATGCCGGGGCGGATGACGATCTGGTCTACGGGCTTGCCGGGTCCGATTCGATCACCGGTGGCGATGGTGCCGATCAACTGATGGGCGGCGCGGATGCCGACTGGATCGACGGTGGCGCCGGGGCGGATTCGCTGCTTGGCGGCACGGATGCCGACACGATCCTGGGCGGGGCCGGGGCCGACACGATCATCGGCGCGACGGGCGCGGATTCGCTCAGCGGTGGCGACGACGCCGATGAGATCAATGGGGGCGCCGACTTCGATACGCTTCTGGGCGAAGCGGGGAACGACACGCTTTATGGCGGTGCGGGCGATGACATCCTGTCGGGCGGCCTTGACAATGATATCCTGACTGGCGGCATCGGGGCGGATACGTTCGTCTTCAGCAACGCCATGATGGAATTGCAATTCGATCAGATCCTCGATTATGTCGCGGCCGATGGCGATGTGATCGAGATCACCAATCCGATGACCAATCACGGCTTCCTCATGGTGTCGAGCGGTATCATTCCCGGTTTCGGTTCGGATATGATCGCCGACGTCGAAATCCGCGACATGATGACGATGAACATCGTCTGCATCCTGACCGACACCGCCCTTCCGGCGTCGATCCTGGTCAATGTGAACGGCATGACCCTGGACATCATGCCCTGAGACCGGCCGGGGCCGGGCTCAGCCCGCCCCCAACGCGCGGGCCAGGTGATAGGTAACGAAACAGGCCCCCCAGGCCAGCGCGAACATGTAGATGATCGTCACCCACATCCATTTGCCCGATCCGGTTTCGCGCCGGATCACCGCCAGCGTCGAAAGGCATTGCGGCGCGAAGATGAACCACACCAGAAAGGACAGCGCGGTGGCCAGGCTCCATTGGCTGGCCAGAAGCGTGGCCAGCACCGCCTCGCCGCCGCCCTCGGACACCGCATAGACGGTGGCAAGCCCGGCCACGGCGATCTCGCGCGCGGCCATGGCGGGGACGATCGCCACCGCCATCTGCCAGCTGAACCCGATCGGCGCCAGAACCGGTTCGAGGAACTGGCCGATATCGGCGGCAAAGCTGTAAAGGATCGCCGGTTCGGTGGCGCCCGCGGGCGGTTGCGGGAAGCTGGCCAGCAGCCAGATCACCACGGTCATCAGGAAGATCGTCGTGCCCGCCCGTTTCAGGAAGGCCGAGGCGCGGGTCCAAAGCCCGATCGCCACCGAGCGCAGTTGCGGCACCTTGTAATCGGGCAGATCAAGCATGAAGGGCGGCGTGCGTTCGCCGCGCGCGAACAGGAATTTGGCAAGCGCCGAAACGGCGAGGGCAGAGACGATGCCTGCCCCGTAAAGTCCAAACATCACAAGCCCTTGCAGGCTGAAGATGCCCGCCACCTTGCGCGCCGGAATGAAGGCCGAGATGATCAGCGTATAGACCGGGATGCGGGCCGAACAGGTCATCAGCGGCGCGACGAGGATCGTGGTGATGCGGTCGCGCGGATTGTCGATGACGCGCGTCGCCATGATGCCGGGAATGGCGCAGGCGAAAGAGGACAGAAGCGGGATGAAGGCCCGGCCATGCAGCCCCGCGCCGCCCATGATCCGGTCCATCAAAAAGGCCGCCCGCGCCATGTAGCCCAGATCTTCCAGAAGCAGGATGAACAGGAACAGGATCACGATCTGCGGCAGGAAGATCACCACCCCGCCGACGCCGCCGATCACCGCATCGACAAGGAAACTTTGCACCAGCCCCTCGGGGACATGGGCGCGGATCAGATCGGCGCTGGCGGCGAAGGCGGTGTCGATCAGATCCATCACCGGAGCGGCGCCGCTGAACACGGCCTGAAACATCCCGAACAGCAGCCCGAGCAGGAAGACCAGCCCGAAGACCGGATGCAGAAGCAGCCGGTCGATGCGGTGGGTCAGCGTGTCATGTTCGGGCGGCAGGGTCACGGCGCGGGCGATCAGCCGGTCGGCGGCGCGGTGGCTGAGCCGCAGATCGGCCGCGTCGGGCGGCGCCCAAAGGTTCGGTCCGGCCTCGGGCATGCCCTCGGCGAGCGTCGCGTCCAGCGTGGCCAGAAGCGCATCGAGCCCGCCCTTGCGCACCGCGGTCGAGGTGACGACAGGCACGCCCAGTTCCTCTTGCAGCGCGGCGTGGTCGATCCCGATCTTCCGGTGCCGGGCGATGTCGATCATGTTCAGCACGACGATCATCGGCAGGCCGGTCGCGACCAGCTCCATCGCGAGCCGCAGCCCCGAGCGCGGCGCAACGGCATCGACGACGACCAGCATCAGCTGCGGCGCGGGCTCGGCCGGATGGCGGCCCAGAACGACATCGCGGGTCACCGCCTCGTCGGGGCTGCGCGCGCGTAGGCTGTGCGTGCCGGGCAGGTCGGTCAGCTCGATGCGCCGGGCGTCGGGCGTGGTGAACAGGCCGACCTTGCGCTCGACGGTGACGCCGGCATAGTTGCCGACCTTTTGCCGCGCGCCGGTGAGCGCGTTGAACAGCGAGGTCTTGCCGCAATTGGGCGGCCCGACAAGGGCGAGGCGGAACAGCTCGGGCATCGGGGTCAGGACACGAAAATGGCCATCGCCTCGCGGCGGCGCAGCGCGACGGTGCTGCCGTTGACCCGCACGGCGATCGGGTCGCGGCCGAACAGGCCCTCGTGCAGGATCGTGACCCTGGCGCCCTCGACGAAGCCCAGTTCGATCAGCCGCCGTTCCATTTCGGCGGCGGGCAGGCTGGCGGAATGATCCGCGGCGGCGATGTGAAAGACATGTCCCGAATAGCCCTTGTGCATCTGCCCGAGCGGCCGATGTTCGGCCAGCGGACCCGCGGTGGGCTGCGGAAGGTCGGGCGTGTTCAACATCACTGCGGTCCTTGGGCTGAGTCGGGAAGATCCCCGCCTGGCGTCGGGCGATCATTCCCAACCCGCTCCGAAGGGTCAAGTTATAGCCGTCTTGCCTGGCCGGGCTTTTGCGCGACAGGCGGTCGCAAGTCGTTCGGGGGGGCGTGTTTCGCCTCGGGCTTCGCCCGAGGCGACCCGCCGGGGGCTCCGCCCCCGGACCCCCGGGATATTTGAGCCAAGGTGAAAGGGGGGCGGTTCGGCTTTCGCTGCGCGGTGAAGACAGGCCATCCGGGCAAGCCGCTGTTTCTTCTTGGTGCAAATACGCCGGGGGTGCGGGGGCGGAGCCCCCGCGCGGGTCGCGTCGGCCCCGCCGAGGCGAAACATGTCTGCAGATCAAGGCGGCCCCGCCCGGGAGGGAGCGGGGCCGCCTTTTCCGGGGCGGAGCGTGAGGAGAGCTATTGCCCCAGATAATCCGCGATCACCGCGCGCGACCCGCGGGCCCAGATTGCTTTCAATGCCGTGGTGAAGCTGTCGATCACCGCCGGGTTGCGTCCGACCTCGGCATAGATGTCTTCCATCTCAAGCCAGGCGGCCGGGCGTTCTTTCGCGGCTTGCGCGACTTCCGTCAGACGGTCCCAGTTCGGGTCATTCGGCGCGATCGCCGCGCCGCTTTCCGTCGTCCCAAAGCAGTAGCGGCACCAGAGCGCCGAGAGCAGCACGAGCCCCTCGAAGCTGCCGCCCGTCGCGATGCGGTCGCGGATCGAGGGGATGATGAACTTCGGCTGCCGGTTCGAGCCGTCGAGGCAAAGCCTGCGCACCGTATCGGCCACCTCGGGGTTCGAGAACCGCTCGATGATCAGGGCCTTGTAATCGTTCAGATCCTGCCCCGGGACCGGCGGCACGATGGGCAGCACCTCGGCCGTCAGCACCCGGTTCAGAAAGGCGCGGATCTGCGGATCGGCCATCGCCTCGTGCACGAAGGAAATATCGGCCAGCCCGCCCGGATAGGCGATGATCGCATGACCGCCGTTCAGGATGCGGATCTTCATCGTCTCGAACTTGTCGACATGCGGCGTGAAGGTGACGCCGACCTTTTCGAGCGCGGGGCGGCCCGCGGGGAAGGTGTCCTCGATCACCCATTGCCGGAAGGTTTCGCAGGTGACGGGGGCGGCATCGTCAAGGCCGAGATCGGCGGCCATCGCCCGTTCACGATCCCCGGTGGCCGGGGTGATCCGGTCGACCATCGAATTCGGGAAGGCGACCGAGGCATGGAGCCACTCGGCCAGTTCGGGGTCGGACAGCCGGGCCAGCCCCACCACCGCATCGCGGGTGACGGTGCCGTTATGGGGGACGTTGTCGCAGCACATCACGGTGAAGGGGGCGATGCCCGCGGCGCGGCGGGCCTTCAGCGCGGCGATGATCGCGCCGAAGGCAGTGTCGGGCGCCCCCGGGTTCGCGGCATCGGCCTGAATGTCGGGGTGATCGGGGCTGAAGGTGCCCGTGTTCGGGTCGATGTAATAGCCGCCCTCGGTCACGGTCAGGCTGACGATGCGGATTTCCGGCCGCGCCATCGTGGCGATCAGCGCCGCATTGCCGGGCTGAACCTCGACGAAATCCACCATCGCGCCGATCACGCGGGCGGAATGGGCGCCCGGGGCAAGCTCGATCACCGAGGACAGGCAATCCTGCGCCAGAAGCGTCTCGCGCATCGCGGCATCGGGGGCGCGGACACCGGCGCCGATCAGCGCCCAGTCGTGCCCCTCGCCGAGGTTGAATAGGTCATCGAGATAGACCGCCTGATGCGCGCGGTGGAAGTTGCCAAGCCCGATATGGACGATGCCGGGCGTCAGGTTCGACCGGTCATAGCGCGGCGCGGCGACGGGGACGGGCAGGGCGGAAAGGGTCGCGTTCGAGAGGGTCATTTTTCAGCTCATCCAGTTGCCGCCATCGACGTTATACGTCTGGGCGACGATGTAATCGGCCTCGGAGGTGGCAAGGAAAATCGCCATGCCGGTGAGGTCCGCGGCAGTGCCCATGCGCCCGAAGGGGACCGAGGCGCCGACCTCTTTCTTCTTCTGGCCCAAGGGTTTGTGTTCGTATTTCGCAAAGAAGGCGTCGACGCCGTCCCAATGTTCCCCATCGACCACGCCGGGCGCGATGGCGTTGACGTTGATGCCATGCGCGATCAGGTTCAGCCCGGCCGATTGGGTCAGGCTGATCACCGCGGCTTTCGAGGCGCAATAGACCGCGACAAGGCTTTCGCCGCGACGCCCGGCCTGAGAGGCCATGTTGATGATCTTGCCACCGCGGCCTTGGGCGATCATTTCCTTTGCCGCCGCTTGCAGGGTGAAAAGCGTGCCTGCAACGTTGATCGCGAAGACGCGGTCGTAATCTTGCCGGGTGATCTCGTCGATCGGCGCTGCGGTGAAGATCGCGGCGTTGTTGATCAGGATGTCGATGCCGCCGCCTGCCCGCATCATGGCCATCGCGGCGTCGATGCTGGCTTGATTGGTCACATCCAGATGCACCGCCGCGCAGCCGATTTCCGCGGCGGTTTTTTGCGCGCCCTCAAGGTTGATGTCGCCGATGGTGACATGCGCGCCCTCGCGCAGGTAGCTTTCCGCAAAGACCCGCCCGATGCCGCGCGCGGCGCCGGTGATGAGGGCCCGTTTGCCCTGAAGTCTCATGTCAAAGTCCATCCTTCCTTGTCGAAACGGTGCAGCTGGCCCATGTCCGGGCTGAGGAAAACGCGGTCGCCGTGGTGCAACCCGACCTCGCCGCCCGCGCGGACGTTGATCAGCCCGTGCTCTGTCGTCACATGCAGGAAGGTGTCCGAGCCCAGATGTTCCGAGACGCCCACGGTGCCCTGCCACATCCCCTCGGTCGTCGAGATCCGGATATGTTCGGGGCGGATGCCGATGGCGTGGGCGCCGTGTTTCGCCGCCTCGGCCCCTTCGATGAAGTTCATCTTCGGCGAGCCGATGAAGCCCGCGACGAAGCGGTTCCTTGGCGTGCGGTAAAGGTCGAGCGGGCTGCCAACCTGTTCGATCCGGCCCGCCTGCAAGACCACGATCTTGTCGGCCATGGTCATGGCTTCCACCTGATCATGGGTCACATAGATCATCGTCGTCTTCAGCGTGTGGTGCAGTTCCGAGATTTCGAGCCGCATGTTCACCCGCAACGCGGCGTCAAGATTCGACAGCGGTTCGTCGAACAGGAAGGCCTGCGGGTTGCGCACGATGGCGCGGCCGATGGCGACGCGCTGGCGCTGCCCGCCCGAGAGCTGCCCCGGCTTGCGATCCAGATAGGCGGTCAGGTTCAAGACTTTGGCCGCCGCCTGCACCTTGGCCTCGATTTCCGCCGCGGGCAGTTTCGCCATCTTCAGCGGAAAGGCGATGTTCTTTTTCACCGACATATGCGGGTAAAGCGCGTAGCTTTGAAACACCATCGCAAGGCCACGGTCCGCGGGGGCGGTTGCGGTGGCATCGCGGCCGTCGATCTCGACCACCCCGCCCGAGACATCTTCGAGCCCCGCGATCAGCCGCAGAAGCGTCGATTTCCCGCAGCCCGAAGGCCCGACGAAGACGACGAATTCCCCGTTGCGGATCGTCAGGTCGATCGGCGGGATCACCTCGACATCGCCGAAGCGTTTCGTCACGCCCTTGAGGACGATTTCACCCATGATGGCTCCTTACTTTACCGCGCCGAAGGTCAGGCCGCGCACCAGCTGTTTCTGGCTGAACCAGCCAAGGATCAGGATCGGTGCGATGGCCAGCGTCGAGGCGGCAGAGAGTTTTGCGTAGAAAAGACCTTCGGGGCTGGAATAGCCGGCGATGAAGGTGGTGAGGGGGGCGGCCTTCGACGTGGTCAGCTGCAACGTCCAGAAGGCCTCGTTCCAGGCGAGGATGACGTTCAAAAGCAGCGTCGAGGCGATGCCGGGCACGGCCATCGGCGTCAGCACATGGATGAGTTCATCCTTCAGCGTCGCCCCGTCCATCCGCGCGGCCTCAAGGATTTCGCCCGGGATTTCGCGGAAATAGGTGTAAAGCATCCAGATCACGATCGGCAGGTTCATCAGCATCAAGACGACGACCAGACCGATGCGGCTGTCGAGAAGGCCAAGATCGCGGAAGATCAGATAGATCGGCACCAGAACGCCCACGGCGGGCATCATCTTGGTCGACAGCATCCACATCAAAAGGTCCTTCGTCTTCGGCCCCGGCACGAAGGCCATGGCCCAGGCGGCCGGGATCGCCACGACCAGCGCCAGCAGGGTGGAGCCGAGCGAGATCACGACCGAATTCCAGAAATGCAGGAAATAGTTCGAACGCTCCTGCACCACATGGTAGCTTTCGAGCGTATAGGGCGAGGTCAGCACGGAAAGCGGCGCGGCGATGGCGTCGCCCTCGGTCTTGAAGGAGAGGATCACCGTCCAGAGGATCGGGAAGAAGAGCGCGAGGCCAATGGTCCAGGCGAGAACGGTGACAAGGGCCTTGCGGCGGGGGGTGACGGCGCGGGCCATGGCTCAATTCTCCAGGTTCTTGCCGATCATCCGCATCAGGAAGATCGCAACGATATTGGCAAGGATCACCGCAACGATGCCGCCCGCCGCGCCGGAACCCACGTCGAATTGCAACAGCGACTGGACGTAGACGAGATAGGTGAGCGTGGTCGAAGCCGTGCCGGGGCCGCCGTTCGTGGTGACAAGGATTTCCGCGAAGGTGGACAGAAGGAAGATCGTCTGGATCAGGATCACCACGGTGATGGCGCGGGCCAGATGCGGCAGCATGACGTGAAAGAAGCGCGCAAAGGGACCGGCGCCGTCCATCTCGGCCGCTTCCAGCTGCTCGCTGTCCAGCGATTGCAACGCGGTCAAAAGGATCAGCGTGGCAAAGGGCAGCCATTGCCAGGCGACAATCAGGATGATCGAGGCAAGCGGCGATTGTGACAGGAAGTCATAGGGTTGCAGCCCGATGCTTTTCGCCAGATGGGCGAAGACGCCATTCACCGGGTTCATGAACATGTTCTTCCAGACCAGCGCCGAGACGGTGGGCATGACGAAGAAGGGCGCGATGACAAGGACGCGCACGATGCCCTGACCCCAGAAGGGCTGATCCAGCAGCAAAGCCAGCAACAGCCCGCCCAGCGTGGTGATGGCGAGCACCCCCAGCACAAGGGTCAGCGTGTTCCCGAGCGCGTCGAAGAAGGCCGGATCGGTCAGGAAATAGCGGTAATTGTCGAAGCCGGTGAAGCCGCCCATGCCGGGCATGAGCAGGTTGTAGCGCTGCATCGAAAACCACAGCGTCATGGCAAGGGGGATGATCATCCAGCCCAGCAGCAACAGAACGGCGGGCGAGATCATCAGGCGGGCGGCGGTGCGCGAGGCTTGCGTGGACATCGGCGGCTCCGGCAGGGGATGGGGAAGGGCGGGCGGCTCGGGACGCCGCCCGCCAAGGTGCCGGTCGGGCGATTGGCCCGGCCCGACCGGATGGGGACGGCCGGGGCCGCCCCCTCCGTTCCGGGGCGCTGCCGGACGGCCGCACCCCGGGCAGATCTTACTTGATGTAACCGGCCTTGGTCATTTCCCGCGTGGTCAGCGCCTGCGCCGCGGCCAGCGCATCCTCGGCCGAGGCGGTGCCCGCAAGGGCGGCCGAGAATTGCTGCCCGACCGCCGTGCCGATGCCCTGGAATTCCGGGATCGCCACGAATTGCACGCCGACATAGGGAACCGGGTCCACGGTGGGCTGCGTCGGATCGGCCGCGTTGATCGAATTCAGCGTCATCGCCGCGAAGGGCACCTTTTGGTATTCCGGGTTTTCATAAAGCGAAGTGCGGGTGCCCGGGGGCACGTTCGCCCAGCCCTCTTTCGAAGCCACAAGGGCGGTGTAGTCTTTCGAGGTCGCCCATTCGACGAATTTCAGCGCCGCCTCGGCCTTTTGCGTGCCCGCCGGAATGGCGAGGTTCCAGGCCCAGAGCCAGTTGCCGTGCTTGGCGACACCGGCCTTGTTCGGGGCGAGCGCGAAGCCGACATGATCGGCCACGGTGCTGTCCTTGGGGTTCGTCACGAAGGACGCGGCCACCGTCGCGTCAATCCACATGCCGCAATGGCCCTGCTGGAAGAGCGCCAGATTCTCGTTGAAGCCGTTGTTCGAGGCGCCGGGCGGCCCGTAATTGGTCATCAGATCGAGATAGTCGGTCAGCGTTTCCTTCCACGGCCCGCCGTCGAACTGTGGTTTCCAGTCCATGTCGAACCATTTCGCGCCGTAGCTGTTCGCCATCGCGCTCAGGAAGGCCATGTTCTCGCCCCAGCCCGCCTTGCCGCGCAGGCAGATGCCGTAGATCTCGTTTTCCTTGTCGGTCATCGCTTTCGCGGCGGCCTTCACATCGTCCCAGGTGGGCTCGGCGGGCATGGTCAGCCCGGCCTTTTCCATCAGGTCGGTGCGATACATGATCATCGAGCTTTCGCCATAGAAGGGCGCGGCGTAAAGCTTGCCATCGACGGTCAGACCGCCCCGGATCGCGGGCAGAAGGTCATCGACATCATAGGCCGCGTCGAAGTCCAGCGGCAAAAGCCAGCCCTGCTTGCCCCAGATCGGCGCTTCATAGGTGCCGATGGTCATCACGTCATACTGCCCGCCCTTGGTGGCGATGTCGGTCGTCACCTTCTGGCGCAGCACGTTTTCTTCCAGCGTCACCCATTCGACCTTGATATCGGGGTTGGCCGCGTAGAACGCGTCCATCAGGCCCTGCATCCGGACCATGTCGCCGTTGTTCACCGTGGCCACGGTGATGGTGGTTTCCGCAAACGCAGCGGTTGCAAGCGCGCCAAACGCGCAGGCGCCCATCAGCGCCCGGATCGTGATCTTCATGGTTCTCCTCCCAGAGCGTGAGCAAATGCCCAACCAATGAGAAAATGTTCACAGAAGGTCACGCCTCTGTCAACGACGAAATTTTCGGGCGTCAAATGGGGCAGTTGCGACGTTTTCCGTGCAGTTTGCGAAGCACTCAGGCCAGCAGCGCCCGGGCGGTCGATTCGTCGGTGACAAGGCCGTTGACCAGCCGCCCCCGCAGCGCGGCCCGGATCGCGGGGAGTTTTGACGCGCCCGCGGCAATGCCGATCACCGGCTGTTCGCGCTCTGCGGGAATCCGGAACGAGCCGATCAGCCGCGTCGTCTCGGTGTCGATGTAGCGGCCCTCGGCGTCGAAAATGCCGCCGACGATCTCGCCCACGGCGCCCGCCTGCTGCAAATCCTCGTGTTGGGCGCGGGTGATGAAGCCGTCCTTGAACAGCGGGGCCTCGTCGTTCATCTGGCCGATGCCGACGAAGGTGACATCGGCTTTCGCTGCCAGTTCCATCACCGCCTGCACCGGGCGCAAGGCGTTGAAAAGCGCGCGTTCGGCAATCGTGTCGGTGATGACCGGAACCAGCATCGGGTAATGCGGCAGCTGCAGCTTGTCGGCCATGCGCAGGATCACGTCATAGAAGCTGGCCGAGCCGTCGGGCGCGATGTTCGAAATCAGCGAGACGATGCGATGGGGGGCAAGCGGGGTGCGGATCACCTCGGCCGCCATCGCCGAGAGCGAGCGGCCGGTTCCGAAGGCGATGATCAGCGGCTCGGGCTGGGCCAGGTAGCGCTCCAGCAGCTGCGCCGCGGCGGGGGCGGTGCCGCGGGCGGTATCGACGCCTGCGGGCAGGGCGGGCACGACGCGCGCCAGTTGCAGCCCGAAGCGGCGGGTCAGCGCGCCTTCCAGATCGAGACAGGCGGAAATCTTGTGTTCCAGCCGTACATGCACGAGGCCATCGGCCATCGCCCGCGCCACCAGCCGCTGCGCCCGCTGGCGCGAGACGCCCAGTTCGGCCGCCACCTGATCCTGGGTCAGCCCGCCGACATAGTAAAGCCAGCCCGCGCGGGCGGCTTCGTCCTGGGGCGAGATCTCGGGCTCGGTCATGGGTCAGCTCCTCGGGTGCAGCGACCCGGGCAGCAGCGTTTCGAACCGGGCGAAATCATCGAAATCAAGGGCGGGGCGGGCATCCCCGGGCGGGGTCAGATCGCGCCCGCGCAGATGGCTGCCGCCGGTGAAGCGCCAGACCGTCATCCCCGCGGCAAGCCCCGCCCGGATGCCGTTCAGGCTGTCCTCGATCACCAGACAGCGGGCCGGATCGGTGCCCATCTCCCGCGCCGCCAGAAAAAAGAGATCGGGCGCGGGCTTGCCCCGTTCGACCTGGCTTGCGGTGTAAAGACGGCTTCCAACCCTTTGGGAAAGATCGGCAATTTCAAGCGATCTTTCCGCCCGCGGGCGGCTTGAGGAGGTCGCGACGCACCAGGGCAGGGCAAGGCGGTCGAGCAGCGCGGTCACCCCGGGCATCACCTGCATGTCGCGTTCAAAGGCGGCGAGCAGCCGTTCGCGGTAGCGGATCTCGAAATCCGCGGGCAGATCCAGCGCGAAATCGCGCCGCACCTGCTGCAGCACCATCGGATAGGACCGGCCCAGAAAATGCGTCGCCACATAATCAAGGTCGATCGTCACGCCATTTTGCGCGAGTTCGGCAATCAGCATCTGCGCCGAGATGATTTCGCTGTCGATCAGCACGCCGTCGCAGTCGAAGATGATCAGGTCGAACATGGCGCCTCCTTCTGCCGTGCAGCCTATCGGCTTCGCGGCGCGGCGAAAAGGGGCGGAATGATTGCGCTATCGGATAATAAATCAACGTGAGTTATCTATTGACCGGGGCGGCGACTCGGCCCAAAGTTCGCCCGAGCCCCGGAGGAGGGGCCGACAGAAAGACGGGAGGAGAGACCGTGATGATGCGCAAACTGGCCCTGCTGGGGGCCTCTGCCTTTGCTTTTGCCGCCCTTGGCCAGTCCGCCGCCGCCGAGACCGGGGCCTGTCTGGTCACCAAGACCGACACCAACCCCTTTTTCGTCAAGATGAAGGAAGGGGCCAGCGCCAAGGCGGCCGAGATGGGAATTGCGCTCTCGACCTATGCGGGCAAGATCGACGGCGATGTGGAAACGCAGATCGCCGCGGTCGAAAGCTGCATCGCGGGCGGGGCGAAGGGAATTCTGATCACGCCCTCCGACAGCCGCGCGCTGGCGCCGGTGGTGGGCAAGGCGCGCGAGGCGGGGGTGCTGGTGATTGCGCTTGATACGCCGTTTGAACCCGCCGACGCGGCCGATGCGACCTTTGCCACCGACAATTTTCTGGCGGGCGAGCTGATCGGCAAATGGGCGGCGGGCAAGATGGGGGACACCTCGGGGGCGAAGATCGCGCTGCTTGATCTGAACGCCTCGGAAGTGTCGGTCGATTATCTGCGCGATCAGGGGTTCTTGCAGGGCTTCGGCGTCGACATCAAGGACCCGAAGGACATCGGCGATGAAGACGACGCCCGCATCGTCGGCAATGACGTGACGAACGGCAACGAAGAGGGCGGGCGCACCGCGATGGAGAACCTGCTGCAAAAGGACAGCGGCGTGAACCTCGTCTATACGATCAACGAACCCGCCGCGGCGGGCGCCTATGAGGCGCTCAAGGCGGTCGGTCTGGAAAAACAGGCGCTGATCGTCTCGGTCGACGGTGGCTGCCCGGGTGTGCAGAACGTCAAGGACGGCGTGATCGGCGCCACCTCGATGCAATTCCCGCTTCTGATGGCCTCCAAGGGCATCGAGGCGATCGCCGCCTTTGCCAAGGACGGCACCAAACCCGTCAATACCGAGGGGCTCGATTTCTACAACACCGGCGTGACGCTGGTCACCGACAGCCCGATCGAGGGCATCCCCTCGATCACCTCCGAGGAGGCGCTGAAACAGTGCTGGGGCTGAGCCGCCACGGCTGAGACCGGGAAAGAGGCGGGTCACCGCCTCTTTCGCATCTGGGGGAGGGATGAGCATGACCGAAACGGCCCGCAAGGGACAGGAGTTCGAACAGGCGCTGGAGGCGAGCGACCGGCGCGTGGCGGTGTTCGAGACCGCGACGCGCGGCCCGGTCGAGCGGCTGCAGCATCTGTTGCATGGCAATCCGACGATGGTGCCGGTGATCGTTCTGGTCGCGGCGATCGCGGTTTTCGGCATCATTGCGGGGGGGCGGTTCTTTTCGGCGCTGAACCTGTCGCTGATCCTGCAACAGGTCTCGATCATCGGGATTCTGGCGGCGGCGCAATCGCTGATCGTGCTGACGGCGGGGATCGACCTGTCGGTGGCGGCGATCATGGTGCTGATGTCGGTGATCGCGGGCAATCTGGCGGTTTACATGGGTGTGCCCTCGGTGCTGGCGCTGGTGGTCGCCTTTGCGGGCGGCGCGGCGGCGGGGCTGGCGAACGGCTTTCTGATCACCCGGATCAAGCTGCCGCCCTTCATCACCACGCTTGGCACCTGGTCGATCTTTTTCTCGCTCAACCTGTGGCTGTCCGGCGCGCAGTCGATCCGCAGTCAGGACATCGACAAGGCGGCGCCGCTGCTCAAATTCTGGGGCGAGGGCTTCGCCTTTGCCGGCGCGAAGATCACCTATGGCTCGCTTCTGATGATCGCGGTCTTTCTGGCGCTGTGGTACATGCTGAACAAGACCGCCTGGGGCCGCCATGTCTATGCGGTGGGCGACGACAAGGAGGCGGCCGAACTAGCGGGCATCCAGGCCGACCGGGTGCTTCTGTCGGTCTATGGCCTGTCGGGCTTCATCTGCGCGCTGGCCGCCTGGGCCTCGATCGGGCGGGTCGGCTCGATCAGCCCGCAGTCGTTTTACGAGGGCAACCTGCAATCCATCACCGCGGTCGTCGTGGGGGGGATTTCGCTGTTCGGCGGGCGCGGCTCGATCCTTGGGGCGCTTTTTGGCGCCCTGATCGTGGGGGTGTTTCAATCCGGGCTGCGGCTCGCCAATGTCGATGTGCTCTGGCAGGTTTTCGCCATCGGCTGGCTGATCATCGTCGCGGTCGCAATCGACCAATGGATCAGGAAGGTGTCGCAATGAGCCCCGAACCCATTCTGACCGCCCGCGGGCTGGTCAAGCGCTATGGCAAGGTCACTGCTTTGGATCACGCCGATTTCGACCTGATGCCGGGCGAGATCCTTGCCGTCATCGGCGATAACGGCGCCGGAAAATCGACGCTGATCAAGGCATTGTGCGGCGCAGTGCAACCGGATGCCGGAGAGATCCGGCTCGATGGTGCCCCCGTTCGCTTCGCTTCGCCGATGCAGGCGCAAGAGGCCGGGATCGCCACCGTCTACCAGACGCTGGCGCTCTCGCCTGCGCTCTCGATCGTGGACAACATGTTCATGGGCCGCGAGCTGCGCAAACCCGGGATCGCGGGCAGCCTGTTTAGGGCGCTGGATCACGGCCGGATGCGGGCCTTCGCGCGGGAAAAGCTGTCGGAGCTGGGCCTGATGACGATCCAGAACATCGACCAGACGGTCGAGACGCTCTCGGGCGGGCAGCGACAGGGCGTCGCGGTGGCGCGGGCGGCGGCCTTCGGCTCCAAGGTGATCATCCTCGATGAACCCACCGCCGCGCTGGGGGTGAAGGAAAGCCGCCGCGTGCTGGAGCTGATCCTGGACGTCAAGGCCCGCGGAATTCCCATCATCCTGATTTCCCACAACATGCCGCATGTCTTCGAGGTCGCCGACCGCATCCATATCCACCGTCTGGGGCGGCGGTTGTGCGTGATCGACCCGAAAAGCCATTCGATGTCGGATGCGGTGGCGCTGATGACCGGGGCCAAGGCGCCCGAGGGGGCCGAGGCCGCCTGAGCCCTGCGACAAAAAGCATCGGCCTTGCCCGGGGGGAACCCCGGGCTTTCTCTTGCTCTGGCCCGGCTTGCCATCGCAGATTGTGCGTCTGGCCGAAGGTTCGAGACGGCGGATTGGAATATCGGGAGTTGGAATGAAACTGGTTCGGTATGGAGAGAAGGGTCTTGAAAAGCCCGGACTTCTGCACCTCGACGGCACGATCCGCGATCTGTCCCGGGTGGTGCGCGACATCGACGGCAAGGCGCTGAGCGACGAAGGCCTGTCGAAACTGTTCTGGACCGATGCGGGCAAGCTGCCGATCGTGCCCGAGGGCGTGCGGCTGGGCGCCCCCGTCGCGGGGGTGGGCAAACTGATCGCGATCGGGCTGAACTATGCCGATCACGCCGAAGAGGCCGGGCTGACCGTGCCGCCCGAGCCCGTCGTCTTCATGAAGGCGACCTCGGCGATCTGCGGGCCCGATGACGATGTGGAAGCGCCGCGCGGCTCGGAGAAGCTGGATTGGGAGGTGGAGCTGGCCTTCGTGATCGGCACGCGGGCGAAATATGTGACGCTGGAAGAGGCGATGGATCATGTCGCGGGCTACATGATCTGCAACGATGTGTCCGAACGCGGCTTCCAGATCGAACGGTCCGGGCAATGGGTCAAGGGCAAGAGCCATGACACCTTTGCGCCGCTGGGGCCGTGGCTCGTGACCAAGGACGAGATCAAGGACCCGCAGGCGCTCGATCTGTGGCTGAATGTGAATGGCGTGCGGCGGCAGACCGGGACCACGGCGACGATGGTCTATGGCGTGGCCTTCCTTGTCCATTACCTCAGCCAGTTCATGACCTTGGAGCCCGGCGACATCATCACCACCGGCACGCCGCCCGGCGTCGGCATGGGAATGAAACCCCCGAAATTTCTGCATCCGGGCGATGTGATCGAGTTGGGCATCACCGGGCTGGGCAGTCAGCGGCAAGTCGTGGTGCAGGCATGAGCCCCGCCGCCGAGGTTTTCGCGCGTCTCACCGCGGGCGATGCCCGGCGGCGGACCGAGTTCACGGTGAAACAGCGCCGCGCGGTGCTGAAGCGTCTGGCGACCGAGATCCGCGCCCGCGAGGCCGAGATCATGGCGGCTTTGGCCGCCGATCTGGGCAAGCCCGCGGTCGAGGTGCGGATTTCGGAAATCATCCCGATCCTGTCGGAGATCCGCCACACCTCGCGGCATCTGAAATCCTGGGCCGGGGTGCGGCGGGTGCGCCCGACGCTGTCGATGATCGGCACCCGCGCGACGATCCGGCCCGAACCCAAAGGCACGGTGCTGATCATCGCGCCTTGGAACTATCCCCTGTGTCTGGCGCTGGGGCCTTTGGTCAGCGCGATTGCGGCGGGCAATGCGGCGGTGGTGAAACCGTCCGAACTGGCGCCCGCCACCTCGGCGCTGATTGCGAAGATCGTGGCCGCCTGCCTGCCCGAAGATCTGGTCGCTGTCGTCGAAGGCGGGGTCGAGACCGCGACCGAGCTTCTGGCGCTGCCCTTTGATCATATCTTCTTCACCGGCTCGCCCGCCGTGGGCAAGGTGGTGATGGCGGCGGCGGCGAAGACGCTGGCCTCGGTCACGCTGGAGCTGGGCGGCAAGTCGCCCGTCATCCTGGGCCCCGATGCCGATCTGAAAAAGGCGGCGCGGATGGTGGCCTGGGGCAAGTTTCAAAACGCCGGGCAGACCTGCATCGCCCCCGATCATGTCTTTGTGCCCCGCGCGCAGGAAGAGGCCTTCACCAAGGCTTTGCGGGCCGAGATCGCGCGGATGTATGGCGCCCGCCCGCAGGCCTCGCGCAGTTTTGCCCGGCTGATCGGGGCGAAACATTTCGAACGCCTGCGCGCCATGGTGACCGAGGCCGTCGGCCATGGCGCCACCCTGATCGCGGGCGGCGAGGCCGAGGCGGCCAGCCGTTACCTTGCGCCGACGGTGCTGACGAATGTGCCCGAAAACGCGGCGCTCATGCGCGAGGAAATCTTTGGCCCCGTCCTGCCGGTGATCGCCTATGACGATCTTGACGCCGTTCTGGCCGGGATCGAGGCGGGGGAAAAGCCGCTCGCGCTTTATGTCTTTGCCCGCGACCGGAAGCTGATCGCGCGGATCTGCGCCGCCACGACCTCGGGCGCGGTGGGGGTGAATGTGACGCTGGCGCATTTCCTGCATCTCAATCTGCCCTTTGGCGGGATCGGGCAATCGGGGCTGGGCGCGGCGCACGGGCGCTGGGGGTTCGCGGCCTTTTCGCATGAAAAACCGGTGCTTGAGAACCGTTTCGCGGTGCTTGACCCGCTGATGCCGCCCTATGGCACGCTCTCCGCCCGACTGGCGCGGCTGGTGCAGGCGCTGGTGGGCTGATCTTCGGCACTTGCTGCAACTGCGAGGATGACTTTTCTGCGCAGCGGCGCTATCTTCAACCTATGCGATACCGCCGGGTCGGATCGGCCCGGGCGGAGGTCATGCAGGGGGCGCCATGGAAGACGAACCGCAAGACGACAAGCCGACGAAACCGAAACGGGCGCGCGCGCGCGAGCCGCGCGCCGAGGAGGAGGCCAAGCCGACGCCGACCCCGAAGCCCGACCCGACCCCGCCGCCCGGGCCGACACCGGAACCGGCGCCGACGCCCGATCCGGTGACGAAGACCTCGGAAACCGATGTCGCCTTTGCGCTTGGCGGGCTTGCGGGCAACAATGCCCATGGCGCGGGCTTCCTGCAGGCGGCGCTGGAGGGCGGCGTCTATCCGCGGGCGATTTCCTGCACCTCGGGGCAGATCTACTGGGTCTGGCGCTATCTGCAGGCGCTGGCGGGCGGCGAGAGCCTGGAAACCCATCTGGCCGAGCAGATCGAGACCTTGCAGCCCTTCGGGCAGCGCGACGCCGATCTGATGCATCTGGCGCTGTTCGGCAAAAGCGGGGTGTTCCGGCCCTCGCTTTTCGAATGGCCCTTCGACATGATGCAAAACATGTCGCGCAGTCTGGACGCGATCTCGCGCGCGGGGGGAAATGTATTCTGGCTCAAGGAGATGATGAGCCTGACCCCGGCCCGCACTTTGGTGCCGCTTTTCCCCGACAGCTTCTTTGCCGAGATCGCGCGGACCTTCAACGAGACCGGGATCGGCATTCTCTTCAACGCCTATGACCCGCGCGAGGGGCTGGAATATGTCCACGCCAACCCCTCGGCGCTGGCGCAGCTGGGCATCGCCCCCGGCGGGCGGAAAAGCTGGCGCAGCCGCACCATTTATACCGAGATCACCCCGCAGGCGGTGCGCGACGGGCTTTGGCTTTACGAATACGGGTTTGAGGGCAATCCGGAGGGCGGTTTCGGCGCGCTCGATGGGGCCTATTACCGGCCGGTGCTGCTCTCGGAACTCTCTTGCGCGCGCACCATCCATGTGGTGCGGCCGGTCAACCGCAAGTGGCTCGGGGCCCTGCCCGACAGCAAGCTGGCGCTTGAAGACATGAAGACCGAGGTCTCGTTCAACGGCATCTATGCCGCCGAGCGCGACCGGATGCTGATGGTCAACCGCTGGATCGCCACGGGGCTTCTGCGCGATCCGCGCTTTGCCCCGATCGAGATTTTCGAGATCGAGGTCGAAACGCAACGCAGCTTCTTTGACTATGTCTTTGAAAGCATGGAGGTGTTTGAAAACGCCCGGGTCCTTGCGCGCGAGGCCTTCTCGGGCGGGCTTGCCCCGGCGCAGTGACGCCGCCCCCTTGCCCCCGCCGCCATTTCGGCCCAAACCAAGGGCAAAGAGGAGGCGGGGATGACCGAGGCAAAGGGCGGCTGGAAACTTTGGGCGGTGCTGGCGCTTCCGCCGCTCTTCTGGGCGGGCAATTTCATCGTCGCGCGGGCCTCGCGCGGGGAATGGCCGCCGGTGGCGCTGTCCTTTGGCCGCTGGTCGATTGCGCTGGTGGCGCTTTTGCCCTTTGCCTGGCCCTGGCTGCGCCGGGACTGGCCGCTTTACCGCCGTTACTTCCTGCGCATCCTGCTTTTGACGCTGCCCGGCGTCGCAGCCTTCAACTCGCTCGTCTATTGGGGCTTGCAGACCTCGACCGCGACGAACGGGATGCTTCTGAATTCCACCATTCCCTTGCTGATCATGGCTCTGGGGGCGGTTTTCTGGGGCCAAAGGCTCAGCCTTTGGGCGATCCTTGGGCTGATCGTCTCGACCGGGGGCGTGGCGGTCGTCATCTTGCAGGGCTCATGGGAGCGCGCGGCGGCGCTGGATTTCGCGCGCGGCGATCTGATCATCTTTGCCGCGATGGTGGCCTGGGCGCTTTACACGATGGGGCTGAAGACCTTCCCGGCCGAGGTGAACCGCATCGGCCTGCTGGCGGTGCAGATCGCGCTGGCGCTGCCGATTCTCGCGCCGTTTCTGGTCTGGGAAATCGCCTCGGGCCGGGTGCCGGTCTGGACGCCGCCCTCGATCGCGGCGCTGATCTATATCGGCATCGTGCCCTCGGTTCTGGCCTATCTTTTCTATACGAAGGCGGTGGAGATGGCGGGCCCGGCGCGGGCGGGGCAGTTCATCCATCTGCTGCCGGTCTATGGCGCGATCCTGTCCGCCGCGCTGCTGCACGAGCCGCTGCACCTTTACCACGGTGCCGGTTTCGGGCTGATCCTGACCGGGATCGTGCTGGCGGGGCGGGGAAAATAGGGCGATTTCGCTTGCATCGCGGGGGGGGAGCGCCTAGAAGGCCCGGACTTCCGCGATGATATGAACCGGCGACGCCTCTCGTGGTGGGCTGCGGAAGTCCTGGCCCCCTATGAAGCCGCCTTGTGAAACAGGAGCCTACATGCCGCTTTACGAGCATGTCCTCATTGCGCGTCAGGACCTTTCCAACGCGCAGGCCGAAGGCCTGATCGAACACTTCTCGACCGTGATCGGCGACAACGGGGGCAAGGTCCTCGGGTCCGAATACTGGGGCGTGAAGACCATGGCCTACAAGATCAACAAGAACCGCAAGGGCCATTACGGTTTCCTGCGCACCGACGCGCCCTCGGCCGCCGTGCAGGAGATGGAGCGTCTCGCCCGTCTGCACGACGACGTGATGCGCGTGCTGACCATCAAGGTCGACGCCCATGACGAGGGCCCCTCGGTGCAGATGCAGAAGCGTGACGACCGTGGCGACCGCGACGAGCGCGGTGACCGTGGCGACCGTGGCCCCCGCGGCCCGCGCGAAGATCGTGGCCCCCGCGAAGATCGCGGCCCGCGTCCCGAGCGTCGTTGATCCGAGGAGACTGACCCATGGCTACCAAACCCTTCTTCCGTCGTCGCAAGGTCTGCCCGTTCTCGGGCGATAACGCGCCGAAGATCGACTACAAGGACATCCGTCTGCTGCAACGCTACATCAGCGAGCGCGGCAAGATCGTTCCCGCCCGCATCACCGCCGTCTCGGCCAAGAAACAGCGCGAACTGGCGCAGGCGATCAAACGCGCCCGCTTCCTCGCCCTGCTTCCCTATGCCGTGAAGTAAGGAGACCTGAACATGCAAGTCATCCTTCTGGAACGTGTGGCCAAGCTGGGCCAAATGGGCGACGTGGTGAAAGTGCGCGACGGCTACGCCCGCAACTTCCTGCTGCCGCAAGGCAAGGCGCTGCGCGCCAACGACGCCAACATCAAGAGCTTCGAAGCCCGCAAGGCGCAGCTGGAAGCCCGCAACCTCGAGACCAAGAAAGAAGCTGAAGCGGCTGCCGCCAAGCTCGATGGTCAGAAGTTCGTGGTCATCCGCTCGGCCTCGGACGCCGGGGCGCTTTACGGCTCGGTCACGCCGCGCGACGCCGCCGAAGCGGCCACCGCGGGCGGCTTCTCGGTGGACAAGCGTCAGGTGGCGCTGAAAGCCCCGATCAAGGAGCTCGGCCTGCACGAAGTGCATGTGCTGCTGCACCCGGAAGTCCAGGCGACGATCACGCTCAACGTTGCCCGTTCGGCCGAAGAAGCGGCCATCCAGGCGGCCGGCAAGTCGATCCAGCAGCTGGCGGCGGAAGCCGATGCGGCGGCGGAATTCGAGATTGCCGAGCTGTTCGACGAAGTCGGCGCGGCCGCTTCGGACGACGAATAAGACCCTTCCCCCGGGAAGTGTTGCAACCGCGCCCTTCGGGGCGCGGTTTTCTTTTGCGCGGCCGGGACTGCCTCCCGCGCCGGGAAAAATGCACAAAATTTGTCAAAACTGTTTCCCATTCCCGCCGGATTTGACCGTCAAGGTTAACAGGCCCCGATCGGGGGGTGTTTTCGAGTTGATCTGGCAAGCGCTGCCGCCGCCCGCCGCCTTGGCCCGGGCCGCCGCCTGCGCGAGGAGGAGTGTGATGGAATTCAGGATCGCTGCCCTGATCCTATTCGGTTTGACGCTGGGGATTTTGCACGCCGAGCACAATCGCCACAGCCCTTTGGCAGGCCTTTTGCCCGGGTTCGGCCGCGCCAGCCCGGTGCAGATCTCGGACGGGCTGGCGGTGTCCCGGTCGCTGATCGACCCGGTCGCGCTGTCCGTCGGTTCCCCGAGATTCGTGCAGGTGAACTGACGGTGCAGACTGAAAAAGGCCGCCCCGGAGGGCGGCCTTTCCTGTCACTGTCCGGTGACGATCAGAGCTCGTCCAGCGCTTCGATGGCTTTTTGCAGCTCTTCCTTGGAGACCTCTTTCTCGGTCACGGTGGCGCCCGCGACGATGAAATCGATCACTTTTTCTTCGTAAAGCGGCGCGCGGATCTGCTGTTGCATCTGCGCGTTGGTCTTGACGAATTCAAAGAATTCGCGCTCGTGGCCCGGGTATTGACGCGCCGCGGCCAGAACCGCCTGGGTCATCTCGGCATCGGTCACTTCGATCTTCTCGTTGCGGCCCAGTTCGGCGAGCAGCAGGCCCAGACGCACGCGGCGCTCGGCCAGCGTCTTGTGCTCTTCGGTCGGTTCCACCGCGCCATGGTCGTGGCCGTGGTGATCCGGGTGCTCTTCATGCCAGAGCTGGTGCGCGATCTGACCGGCTTCGGCCTCGACCAGCGTCGGCGGCAGATCGAATTTCACCTGCGCGTCCAGAATGTCGAGCAGGGCGCGTTTCAGGATCGCCCGCGAGGCGCCCTTGTATTCCGCTTCCAGACGCGAGGCGACCTGACCCTTCAGCGCCTCCAGATCGGCGGCGCCGAATTTCTTCGCCAGCTCGTCGTCGATCTCGGCCGGTTTCGGGGCCTTCACCGCATGGACGTGGCATTTGAAGGTGGCTTCCTTGCCCGCCAGATGCGCGGCGCCGTATTCGGCCGGGAAGGTCACCTTCACTTCGGCATCTTCGCCCGCTTTCACGCCGACGAGTTGCTCTTCAAAGCCCGGGATGAACGAGCCAGAGCCGAGGACAAGCGGATATTCCTCGCCCTTGCCGCCCTCGAAGGGTTCGTCGCCCAGGAAGCCTTCGAAGTCGATCACGACCTGATCGCCGTCCTTGGCCTTGGTGCCTTTCTTGCGATCTTCAAAGGATTGCGCCGATTTCGCCAGGTTTTCCAGCGCTTCGGTCACCGAGGCGTCATCGGCCTTCACGACCAGACGTTCCAGCGTCACGGTGGCGCGGTCAAAGGCCGGGATCGGCGGCAGGGCTTCGTAAGACACGGTGAAGATCGCGTCGGTGCCCGGCTTCCAGTCCTTGCCGTTTTCCATCTCGACCTTCGGCTGCAGCGCCGGACGGTCGCCCGATTGATCGAGTAGGTCCTTGATCGCGCCATCGACGGATTCGTTCAGCACATCGCCCAGAACCCGGTCGCCGAAGTTCTTGCGCAGCATCGCCATCGGCACCTTGCCCTTGCGGAAGCCCTTGATCTCGACTTCGGGCTGCACCTCGATCAGCTTCTCGGTGACTTTCGCGTCAAGTTCGGCGCCGGTCAGCGTGATCGTGTAGCCGCGCTTGAGGCCTTCGTTGAGGGTCTGGGTGACCTGCATGGGGTTTCCTCTGGTTCGGGCGCGCCGAAAAGACGCGCTCAGGCAAAATTTCAGCCGCCCTTCTAGGGGCTGGCGGCCTTGCTGGCAAGGTGAAAAGCCGCAGCCAATCCGGCGCGGGCATGGCTTTTCGATCCGCACGGCGGCCTTGCTTCTGCCGCATTGACGGGTTTTTATCCTCCTCAGGTTGTAACGAGGCAGGAATTGCGATGTTTAAAGGAATTATGATGGTTCTGGGCGCACTGGCGCTGATTGGCGCGGCTTTTGTGCTGGGCGGGAAGAAATGGGAGCCGCGCAAGGTGGATCTGGCGCATCTGCCCGAAGATCCAACCGTGTTTGATTGCAAGCATATCGCCAGGCTTTACGACAAGGAACTCGAGGCCCTGGCGAAAGCGATGTCCGAGGCGGCCTTCGCGCCGCCCGCGGCGGGGGGGGGACGCAGTTCATCAAGGCGGGCGGATTCGGCACCGGGGTGAGATCTGTGTCGAAGGCTGACGGCACCGGCTTTGGCGGCATCACTGCGCGCAAAAGTCTCCTGGAAAAAGGTCGACCGCTACCTGCAGCGCAAATGCAGCTCACCCGTGTCCGACCCGCGGGGCTGATCGGCCGCGGCCGGGCCGGGTCAGGCGGTGGGGCGGGTCAGCACATAGCCGACGCCGGTGGCCATCAGCGCCAGCACGGCGGCGGCCTGCCACAGCGGCGGGTGGCGCAGCACGACGAAGAGCGTCAGCCCCAGCGCCGAGCCGGCAACGGCCATCGCCTTGCCGCGCTTGGGAATGGCGCCGCGCGCCCGCCAGTCGCGCAGCATCGGCCCGAAGGCGCGATGGCTCAGCAGCCAGTCCTCGAGCCGCTCCGAGGAGCGCGCGAAGAAGCCCGCCGCAAGGATCAGGAACGGCACCGTCGGCAGCACCGGCAGAAAGATGCCGATGAAGGCCACGGCGCAGAAAAGCAGGCCCAGACTGGCAAAGACCGCGCGCACCAGCCGCTCGGAGGGGGTGTGTCGCTGCGTCATGGCCGCGGTCCGCCGGGCCCTGCCGCCCGCGCGGCCGCGGGCGATGCAATCCTGTCGGGAGAGGGCCGGTCTTCCATCGCATGGACCCGTGAGCGAAGGGCGGAGGTTGTGCAATCCTGACAAAAACAATACCGGCGGTCAATGTCTTGTGCGGCGAAAGGCGGGGCCTGCGCGGGCGATGCCGCGGCCGCACCCACGTCGCCTCCGGGCTGACATCTTTTCCAAGGACAAGATGGTGCGGGTGAAGGGACTCGAACCCCCACGCCAAGGCGCCAGAACCTAAAATTCACGAACTGCGTGGAAGAACAAGGCACTGGCGTTTTTGTTTCGCAAGACAGAGCGGGAACGCAAGGTGAATGTGCGAAACCGCCGTTCCGCGCGGGGATCGCGTGAAATCCGGTCTGGCAGGGCTTGGCACGCGCCACCGGGACGACGTTCGGTCGTCATTCTTGATTTTCGGGTGGCAAAATGCTACCTTTCCCGAAGCAGGGAGGACCCGATGGCTCAATCCGTGAAACTTGCCGATGACGTCATGGCCGCCGTTCGCCGCGAGGCGGATCTTCACAGCCGCTCCGTGGCGGGCCAGATCACCCATTGGCTCCGCCTTGGCAAGGCGATCGAGCAATCCGGAGCCTATGACCACGCGCGGGTGACGGCGGCGCTGGACGGGCGTCTTGATCCGGTCGAATTGCGCGAGGAAGAGGCGATCGCCTGGCTCGATGCCTTCACGGAAAAGATGGCCACCCCCGCGTCGACGGAGCAGGCCTTCTTCGCCGAGCGGCGCCAGCTGGGTCGGGGTGTCGGCCTTGATGCGGCCGGAAATCTTGTCCATGCCGGGCCTGACGCGGCAAGATGAGGCCCAGCTTGGTCCTGCTTGCCGGTCCGAACGGCGCGGGGAAATCCACGCTCTATCAGACCCGTGTCGCGCCGAGCTTTGCCGGCCCCTTCATCAATGCCGATCTGATCCAGCGCGACGAGTTGCGGGACCCCTCGATGGAAGCCTCTTACCGCGCCGCCGAGATTGCGGCCAAGCGCCGGGCAGAGCTGCTGGAGGCCAACCGTAGCTTTGCGACAGAGACGGTCTTTTCGCACCCCTCGAAGCTCGAGATCATCACCGAGGCGCAGGCGCGCGGTTACATGGTGATTGTCATGCATGTGGGGGTGGAGGACCCGGATCTGTCCGTTGCCCGCGTGCGCGCCCGCACCGAGGAGGGCGGCCATGATGTCCCCGAGGCGAAGATCCGTGACCGCTACACGCGCGGCCAACCGCTGATCCGGGAAGCCGTGCTGCAGGCCGACCGGGGCATGGTCTTTGATAACTCCCGCCTGAACCAGCCCCCGCGTCTGGTTCTGCTGTTTGCCGCCGGACGTCTTGCTCGGGCCGAGGCGCTGCTGCCGAACTGGGTTCTCTCCGGCTATGCCGCCGATCTGGTTTTCTGAGAGGGGCGTTCGTTCTGCGGACTTGCGCTCGATCATGGCGCGGGGCGCCGGGCATGCATAGGATGATCCGAACGTTCTGGCCTCGGAGAAACTGGGCATGTCGGTCAGCGGCATGGTTTGTGTTTCGCGGTTCTTGATCGGGAGGTTGGCAGATGACAAAATCGCCCCGTGGTCCGTCCTCGATGCCCAAGGATCTGTCTGTGCCGGTCGTGCCAACGGGTCCGGTCGCCCCCGTCACGCGCGCGTCCGATCGGTCGGACTTCGGTTTGGATCATCCCCACCAGAACCTTGACCGGGCTGCGCGCGCCGCCAGGGCCCGGATGAGCGCGGGCATTTCTGCCCATTCCTTCATCGAAGCCTGGACAGATTGGGCGCAGCACATGAGCCAGGCCCCGGGCCGCCAGCTCGAACTGATCGAACGCGCGCAGCGCAACATGGTCAAGCTGATGTCGCATCTTTCAGGCGCGCAGGGTGAGGAGGCGCCGCCCTTCGCTCCCAAGCCCTTCGATCACCGTTTTCGCCACCCCGGCTGGCAGAAGCCGCCCTTCAGCATCTGGCAGCAGTCCTTTCTGGCCGCACAGGATTGGTGGGATTTTGCGACCGACCATCTGCGCGGTCTGCGGCCCGAGGATGCCGACCGCACCCGGTTCATGGCTCGCCAGATGCTTGACGTGATGTCGCCCTCGAACTTTCCGGCCCTGAACCCCGAGATCATCGAGGCCACCGTCCAGTCTCAGGGGCGCAATCTGGCCGAGGGGGCCGTCAACTTCGTGCATGACGCGATCAAGACCCTGACCCAGACCCGCGATCCCGCCCCGGAGGGCTACCGGGTCGGCGAGGATCTGGCCTGCACGCCGGGGCGGGTGGTGTTTCGCAACGCGCTGTTCGAACTGATCCAGTATGCGCCCCGGACCGCCGAGGTTCAGGCGGAGCCGATCCTCATCATTCCGGCCTGGATCATGAAATACTACATTCTTGACCTGTCGCCCCGGAATTCGATGGTGAACTACCTTGTCGGACGGGGCTTCACGGTGTTCGCGATCTCGTGGTGCAATCCCACGGCCGAACAGGCGGAGCTGTCGCTGGAGGATTATCGCAAGGAGGGCGTGATGGCGGCGCTGCGGGCCGTCAACACCATCGTGCCGGACCGCAAGGTTCATGCGGTGGGATATTGTCTTGGTGGCACGATGCTGGCCATTGCGGCGGCCACCATGGCGCGGGATCGGGATGACCGGCTGGCCTCGATCACGCTGATGGCGGCGCAGGTTGATTTCGCCGAGGCGGGCGAGCTGCTGCTGTTCGTCGACGAAAGTCAGGTGGCCTTTCTCGAGGACATGATGTGGGATCAGGGCTATCTGGACCGGCCGCAGATGGCGGGCACCTTTTCGGCGATCCGGTCCGAGGATCTGATCTGGTCGCGGGCGGTGCAACGCTACTGGCTGGGTCGTCAGGAGGTGCATACCGACATGGGTGTGTGGCTGGCCGACACCACGCGGATGCCCGCGCGGATGCATTCGGAATATCTGCGGGGGCTGTTTCTCGAAAATCGTCTGACCGCGGGACGTTTCGCGGTCGAGGGGCGGGTGATCGCGCTCAAGGACATTTCGACGCCGATGTTCGTCGTGGCGACCGAGACAGACCACATCGCGCCTTGGCGATCGGTCTACAAGACGCAGCTTTTCACCGATTGCGACGTGACCTTCGTCCTGACCAGCGGCGGCCACAACAGTGGAATCGTGAACGAACCGGGTAATCCGCGCAGCCGCTACCGCGTCTCGCACCGGCCAGAAGCGGCCTTCTATGTCGGGCCAGATGACTGGCTGGAGACCAGCGCCGAAAGGTCGGGCTCATGGTGGCCGGAATGGGCGGGCTGGCTTTCGGGACAAAGCAGCGGCGTGGTGACGGGACGCGCAGAGCTTGGGGCCCCCCAATTCGGTCTGCCCGCTCTCGAGGCGGCGCCGGGGTCTTATGTGTTCCAGACGTGAACGTGGCAGGCCTCGCCCTGCCGAAGACCGGGTTTCCTGCTGAACCGCAGGCGAGTCAGATCCCGCTTGTGGCGTGATCGACGTCCCAAACGGCCCCCGCTGACCGAGGCGGCTTGCATGCGGTGGCGGTCGGAGGCCGAGCACGTGCTGTGACCCCCGAAAGTAAGGGGCTTCAAAAGTAGAATTTTCTCGGCAAGATGGACGAGGAGATTTCGAATGAAGACAAGCAGATACACAGAGGCGCAGATCCTTGGGGTTTTGCGGCAATGAAGCGGATCAGGAATTGATCCAGCGGATCAATTCCCCGCTGAATGAAGGCGGTGTCCCGGTGGCCGACCCGAGCCTCATGCGGACGTTCATCAGGGCGCGCGGGCACACCGCGGACGAGACGCCGAATACATGGCCGCACCCGACCAGTTGCCGAAAATCACAGACCCCCTTGTCACGCGGGAGCTATCCATACATGCCCCCAGAATATAGTCAAACCTCTAGCCTGTGCGTCTTTGAGGTTGTGAAGCTTGTAGACCCCGGACAGAACCCCGGTCTGGACGGCCCGCTCCCACGCGAAGAGGCGTCGTCGCCCCACCGTGGAAAACATCCCTCTCTTTAAAAAGAGAGGCGACGCCTGATCGACGCAACACCATCGTTTACGCAAGGAAAGGCGTCTCTCCATTGAAAAACGGGGCCGGTTTTTCAGCCCCGTTTCGTTTTGTCATCTGCATGCGCTTGGCAGGCACGACACGGAGATGAACCCGCCGCTCAGCTGAAATCCGGAGTTCGAGGCGCCGTTCACCGTCCCGATGATGGCGTCGGAATTCGTCCCATGCGAGAGGAGGCCATTGATCTCGCCTTCGAAAAATTCAGCGTCAACACCGCCGGTGATTACGCCAGTCAATGGATCTTCGCCATAATTGTCGACGTTGATATGGGCCGTATTATCCACAAGTTCGCCATTTTCCACGGTGGCGTTCGCGAACACCTGGATCGAGCTGTCGCTGCCGTCCGACGCCTTGTAGTCGACGATTCCGCCCATCAGCGCCAAGCCCTTGGCCATGTCCAGCTCGATCGCCATGTCGCCCGTCCCGAGTTCCCATTGGCCGTCCGGGGTCCGGCGATACCGGAGCTCCATCGGACCGCGGTATGACCCGTCCGGCAGTTTGATATTCGCCACCGGCTTCCCGGTCAGGTCATAGATGAAATCCTGCCCGCCATGGGTGTATTGCACCAAGCCGATATCGTTTCCGGCGAGACGGTCGACCTGCACGCAAACACCGTTGGAGCAGTTCTTGACACGGGTCCACGGCGTGCTAACCGCCGTATAGGTGTTGTTCGATGCCGGCACCGCAAAGAGAGCCTTGGACTCCGGGTCCTTGACCCACTTCATCACCGTCGGCGTTCCTTTTTCCGCAAACGCCGCCATTTCAGCAGTCGTTTTGAACGTTGGCGGCGTCGGCGGCGGCTTGACCGGATCGCCGCCATCAGCACCGCCACCGCCCCCTCCGCAGGCGGAGAGCATGGACGCGGTGATAAGAAGCGCGGCGAGTTTGAGAGGGGTCGACATTCGGATCTCCTTTTCTCGTTTCACCCCTTCTTTTTGGTGTTCAATTCCGTTTGGCAAACAAAAAAATCCTCAAAAAAGAACCAGTTTTTTCTTGACCTGCGACAAATACCGCAAACAAGAAAGATATTGATGCGCCAAAAGGAGTACGTATGCCGTTTCTGTCCCGTTTGATCGCGTTCATGGTCTTTACCGCCGCTTACGCCTTCTCCGTCCTGCCCGCTTCGGCGGGGCCACAAGACGTTCTCCCAGGGGCCATGATGTCCGGCTCTCCGCGTCTTCTCGCCTTCGCTCTCGATCAACCGGGCCTTCCTGACAATGCAAAAATTGCCGCCCGAAAAGTTCTGGCCGATGCCGGACATGATGTGGTGGCAGGCTTTCATCAGACGGATACCCGGGTCGGACCGTTCCTGCGCTATGACAGCAACCTCAACGGCGGCGTGCCTTTCGACACGATATCCGTGGGGGGCTACAAGTTTCTGATCGACAAGGAAAGCGTCGCTGCGGCCGGGATCCTGGTCGGAGCCTCTGCCGACATGCGTCATATCCGGGGTCTCGGGAATGGTCTGGCCTTCGAGGCTCAGGCCGGGGGTTCTCTCGGCTATGCTCCCGAGGAAAAGCTGCAGAAACACCAGGCTGGTGCCCAGGCATGCCTGCGACAGAAGGCCTCTTCGTCGCTTTACTTGCATGGATGCGTCGAGGCGACCTGGCAATCGGTCGATCTGGGCGATGAAGCGCATGTGGCGGCCAGAGCCGGTCTGTCGAAACTTTTCGCAGCCGCTGATGGCGTTCATGAGGCAACTGGCGAGGTTCGTTTCGATCGCCTGCTCGGCCCAGACGGATTCACCCAGCCGACGGCGTCACTCAAGCTTCTGTCCGCCTGGGAAAATGCGACCGTCACGACGATCGGCATCGATCTCGGAAAATCGGTCGAAGACCGGATGGTGATGAAGCGCGGCGTGAGTTTCGGCGTGACGAAACCGATTGCCGGAAAACTGACCTCTCTCGAGGTCGAATGGCAGGAAAACGCGGGCGGGATGTTTCTCGGCAAGCCGCGGGAAGACCGGAACCTGTCGTTGACAGTCACGCGTGCGATCAACGAACGGCTCTCGGTTTCTGCCGGTGTGTTCAAGACCAATTCCAGCGCGGATGAATTCGATCGCAGCGGGGTTCAGGTTGGCGTGAACTGGCGCATTTAAGCGCTCGGCACGAGCGCGCAGCGAACCGGACCAAGCGCGAACCCGCCAAGAACAATTCGCCGTCCAGCCGCAGCTTACGATCGATGAGCGTTCTCAGACGGTTGGACGGAGTTTTGATAGCCCCGATTCGAGCTGGCGCAAAAATCCAAATATCAGTTTCCAATCCCCCTACACACGGGGGGTTGGAAGATCTGAGCGCATTACCCGGCTAGACGAGACAAGCATCTTCATCCAGCCGCGATCAACGCGACAATCAGCGGCAGCGCGATAATCACATAGATCACCAGCATCAGATTGATATAGAGCCACCCGATCCCGATCACCAATGTCAGTGTGAAAACCGTCGCATAAGCGAGAGCGAGGAAATAAATCAGAAGTCCGAGCTCCGCTCTGAATTCTCGAAGAGGAAGCCGAAATTCGAGTTTCGGTTCATCCATCGACAGCATCATCACTGATACAAAATTCAAAATTGAAACGGCAGTCAGCGACGCCAGGAGCATCCATGCATGCCCGTCGACAGGTCGTCCGTAGTCGAAGTGACCAACAGAGACATAGTCAGGATAGGCAACATACGCTCGATGGAATGTCCAGAGAAGAAGCCCAGCCCAGACAGGTTGGAGGAGTCTGATAAGTGCGATAGTTCTGATGATGATAAAAATAGTCATGTGATTTCCTTAATTAAGAATGGGGCGGGCATCGAACGCCCTAAGACGTTCTTCCAG
This sequence comes from Rhodobacter capsulatus, assembly GCF_052363185.1. Taxonomy (GTDB): domain Bacteria; phylum Pseudomonadota; class Alphaproteobacteria; order Rhodobacterales; family Rhodobacteraceae; genus Rhodobacter; species Rhodobacter capsulatus_E. The sequence goes on from NZ_CP198955.1 coordinate 1,706,852, forward strand.
TTTAAGAGCCCCCCGGATCGAAATTCTACCTTTTTCGATCGCGCGTTTCAGCTCGATCATCTTGATCCGGGGCACGTCAAGCCCGGAGAACCGGCGCTCGAGAAAATGCATGAGCAACTCACCCGTCGGGGGGTGGATCTCAAACACGGCAAACCTGTCGAGCAGAGGTTTGGGAATGTTCGAGATGTCGTTGGCGCAGGCGAGCCAGTTCACCCACGACAGATCGACTACTCCCTGCACATACGGACACCGATAACCCTCGGCCGTGTCAGACTGAAGGAGGGGCAGGAGCGCCAGCTGCGGATCGCCGCCGCTCGAACCGCGCGGAGTCTTATCCAGCTCGTCAAACACAACAAGCGGGTTCGCGATCCCGTAATCGTGGATGGCTTTGACACACACCCCTGGCCCGGCGCTCCTCCACGCTTTTTCGACACCCGAGATATCAAACGCCGCACTCATGTTTCCGCCATTGAGGTTGATAGCCGTGCAGCCGATCAGTTGCGCGAGAGCTGTTGTCAGGTAACTTTTACCTAGCCCTGCACCACCGAACAACAGGGCGGGATTGAAACCGAAAGGCTGCCCTGCTGCTGCATTCGCTCTGGCTTCGGTCCACATATGTTTAATGGGTTCAACGAGCCACGGGGATTCATCGTAAAGGGCAGCGAAAACGACATCGACATCATCGACGTTCCCGGGGCCTGCGAAAATTTTAGGCTCCGCAAGTCTCCGTGCGAACTCGTCCCGCTCTTTGTCGTCCTTCCCGCCAGATTTCTGGTATCTATGCACGATGGCCTTGCGGGGCTCATGTTTCGCGCGGGGTTTCGGCTTCGGCGCCGCGAGTTCGTCCAATTTATCTGCGTCGATGACCCAGTCATAGGTCTCGCCGGGCTCCGCCGGCCCATCCGCTGGCTCATCCGGCGTGGGTTCCGGCTCAGAGCACTCCGCGCGAAATCCGAACAGAATATCCCGGGTAGTCTGACTCCGTCTGAGAGCGTCGATAGCCCCAGTCAGCATAGTTTCGGTGGACGCCTCTGCGAACAAATCAAGGCGCCGGCGAAACATTCTGACAGTCATGCACTCCTGAGCGGCGAGCACCTGCGCAGAATTGTGGCGGCGATCGAGGTCATTTTCGCTTTTGAAATACCAGAGGCGCCGGAAACTCGAGGGGGACAGGCCGCGAATAGCACACAGCTCGATCTGCAGCTCGAGGACCTCCCCGTGCTCCGCATCTGTCAGCTCTTGGAGCTTCTCCCGCGTTAGCAGGATCTCGAGGCGGCGCCGGGCGTATTCCTCCCGGCCGAGATGTTTTAAGGTGAGATCCATGACTTCGCCTCTACCGATCCGCAAAAAAGCGGAAACAAGAATGTGGTAGGAGGTCTGGGTGTCGAACCCAGCTGATCACGCTCATCTGGCGCCCCGGGGTTATAAGGCCCGACTGCACACCGGTGCTACCTCCCGCAGAAAATCATCCAGCCGATTGGCCGGAGAGTTTCATATGCGTATGAGGTGCGATGCGTGTTTCATGCGCGGAAGTTTGAAACAGCTCGATTCGAGTGTCAATCGCGAACTCGATAAAATTCACTGATTTTCGAGAACACCTCGCGCCGCCGCGACAGCCCCCGCGCAGTATTCCCACCCCGCAACAGCAACGGCATGCGCTTTTGCGAGGTCCCGATATGTGTCTCCTGGTGAGAGCCGGTGGCGCTGACCAGGGTCTCGGCAGTCGAGAAGCTGAAGGACGGGCTCGGACTTCGGTGACTGCAGCGCAGAACAGCTCGAGAGAAGGGCGGCTTCTTTGGTTGCCGCCCGTAATGCAAGAGGCCTTTGATCTGGTTGGCGAGTGATCGAGTGCGGTCTTCTTTCAGGCCTCGTTTCGCGGCGCTTCGAGAAGCCGCGGGCCGGTATGGTGATCAGCGGGGCGGGTCCAAATCTGAAATGCGAGCTTTTCGCACGCAGCGTCCTTCTGGTTTTCCCGGCCCGGATCTGGTCGATCATGTGCCCATTCAGGTCGTCGGCTTCTCACACCCCCTCGGCTCCGTCGTCGGTCGTGTGTCCCTGGTCAGATCAGATCACGACAGCCGACGCCGGATCCTTGAAATCCTCATTGCGGGTCAGCATCGCCCAGATTTGTCGCGCCATCTTGTTGGCCAGCGCAATCGCGACCAGCATTTTCGGCTTGCGCGCCAGCATCCGGCCCAGCCACGAGCTTGGCCCGATCTTTCTGCGCCCCAGCCAGCCCAGCCGCGACATGGCCCCGATGATCAGAAGACGCCGGATATCGGCTTGTCCCGCTTTCGAGACGCGGCCCAGCCGCTCCTTTCCACCCAAGGAATGTTGCCGCGGCACCAAGCCGAGCCATGCCGCAAAATCGCGCCCTCGTTTGAACTGCGCCACGTCAGGGCCGAACGCCTCGAGGGCGAGAGCCGTCAGCGGGCCGACACCGGGCATGGTCTGCAGCCGTCGCGCTGTCTCCGAGCGGGCGGCGAGATCTTTCAGTTTCTGGTCCCTTGCGGCGATCCGGGCCGATTTCTCCGCAATCTGCGTCAGCAGATCCTGACATTCCTCGCGCAAGAGCCCGGGCAGATCGCCGCGCTCATCGGCCACAAGGGCCTGCATGCGTCCAAGCGCGCCAAGGCCGATGGGAAAAACGTGGCCATGCTCATAGAGCAGGCTGCGCAGGGCATTCACATCTTCGGTCCGCTGCCGGACCAGCCGCTCGCGGCCGCGAAACAGGGCAGCCCGCGCCTGTTGATCCGCCGTCTTCGCCACGACGAAGCGCATCTCGGGCTGACGCGCGGCAATGACGATCGCCTCCGCATCGTTGGCATCGTTCTTTTGCCGCTTGACGAAGGGACGGACATACTGCGGCGCGATCAGCTTCGCTTCATGGCCAAGCGCCGCCATTTCGCGGGCCCAGTAGCTCGCACTGCCGCAGGCTTCGAACACAACGAGGCAAGCCGGATGCTGCGCCATGAACGCGTGGAACTGATCCTGCGTCAACTTCTTGCGGAACATCACCTGCCCGGCCATCGAAGCACCGTGGAGCTGGAAAACACGCTTTGCCAGGTCCACCCCGATCATCGTATCCTGCATCTTGCCGTCCTCTCCGTTGCGTGGCGTTGAACACCACGACCTTGGCACATTGCGATGCCGTCAGGGGAGGGCGGCAACCATCCCATCTGAAATAGTCGGCCTCGACCTCGGATGCAGAACATGATTCCCCCCTTCCCACGGCGAGAGGGGGATCATGATGCGGGGCACGGATGAGACGAGCGGGTCGCTTTTCAGCTATGTCGACCTTGAGGACCGCATCCCGGCCAAGCATCCCCTTCGCAAGATCCGGCAGGTGGTGAACGACGCCCTCACGAGCCTTGATGCCGATTTCGAGGGGCTTTACGTCCGCTTCGGCCGCCCCTCGATCGCGCCGGAACGGCTGATCCGGGCGAGCCTTCTGCAGATCCTGTTCTCGATCCGCTCCGAGCGCCAGTTGATGGAGCAGATGAACTACAATCCGGTATTTGTCAAAGGAGTTGTCACGATCCCCAGTATTCAGGCTGCGCGTTCGGCGGGCCCGTCCATGGGGGCGCCGCCGCCAGCTTTGTGGGGAAGCGCGTCGTCGCCCCCATGGCCTTTGCACCCGGTTTCCGGCCGATCCGGGTTCAGCCAGACCGAGCCGATCGGCGTCCATTGCCGCGTCTTTCCTGACCAGCGTTCCGGATGCGCCGCGCGCGCCGCCTCGTAGATCCGGTGGCGCTCGCTCAGCACCGCCGCCTCTGCGCCCCGATGGCGCTGATCGGGCGTGACGAAGCGGATCGCGCTGTGGCGGTGCTCGGTGTTGTACCACCTCACGAAGCCCTGCACCCAGTCGCGCGCCGCCGCGATCGAGGCAAAGCCGCGGGGCGGCCAGCCGGGCACATGTTTGCAGGTCCGGAACAGCGCCTCGGAAAAGGGATTGTCGTTTGACACCCGCGGTCGACTGAACGAGGCGATGACGCCGAGCCGCTCCATCGTCACCTTCATCGTCGCGCCCTTCATCGGGCTGCCATTGTCGGCATGCAGCACCAGCGGGCGGGTCAAACATTGCTCGGCCCAGACCGCGCGGCGCAACAGCGCGGCCGCGAAGTCCGCGGTTTCCCGGTCATGCACCTCCCAGCCGACGATTTTGCGGCTGTAAATGTCGACGATGAGATAGAGGTAGAAGAACGCCCCGGCGATCGACCCCGGCAGCCAGGTTATGTCCCAGCTCCAGACCTGGCACGGGCCTTTTGCCTCGAAGCTCGTCGGGGGTTTGTGGCGTGTTGCCGGTCGCGCCCGACCACGACGGTGGTTCAGATCGCACGCGCGCAACACCCTGTAAAAGCTGGATTCCGAGGCGATATAGAAGCCCCGCTCCGCCAGCTGCGGCACGATCTGGCTTGGTGGCAGGCTGGCAAATTCGGGGCTGGCGCAGATCTCCACGATCCGGGCGCGCTCCGCTGCGCTCAGCCGGTTGGCGGGCGCGGGCGCTCTGCCGTTGGGCGCAGATCGGGGCAGATCTCCCCCTCCGGCCCGCTCCAGCGCGAGAGCGTGCGCGGGTGCAGGCCGATCTGCGCACAGGCGGCGGCGCGGCCCGCCCCCGCCTGCATCGCCTCCTCCACAAGGGCAGCAATTTCCGCGCGATCCGAGGCTGAGGTCATTCGTCCTCGCCCTCCTTGTCCCGCCCCTCGCGGGGGCTCGGGGCATGACTTGCTTCGGTCCGTCCACCGGACGGCCCGATCCGGCGGGGCCGGACCGCGCGTCATCCCGAGAACGCATCCACCTTTTTCGCAAGATCATCAGCGCGGCGGCCTCGGCCAGCGCCTTTTCCTTGCGCGCCAATTCGCGTTCAAGCTGCTGGATCCGCTTCTTGTCGTCTTTCGTCTCGCGCGCGATCCGCGTCGAGGCCGCCCGTTCCCAGTCATTCGCCCGCGCGCAGGCCTCGCGCCAGACCGCAAGCTGTTCGGGATATATGCCCCGCCTCCGGCAGTATTCGCCAAGCTCGACCGCGTTGAAACTCGCGTTCGCCCCTGGTCTCGAACCGGTGGCGACGCAGGGGCTCACCAATCACCGCCGCCAGCTTGTCCTCCGAGGTCCAGCCCTCCGGCCCGGCATTGGCATCGGGCAGAAACTGCCCCTTCGCCCGCGCCTCGGCCCGCCATTTCGCAAGCGTGCCCGGGCTGATCCCTTCCTCTTTCGCCAGCCGCGCGAGCGGCACGTTGTTCGGCGGCAGCATCTTCGTCAGAACCGCCGCCTTCCTCTCAGCTGAATATGCCACGTCTCCATCCCATCTCGCCCCGCAAAGCATACAATTTCAGATCGAGGCACCGCGACAACTTTCCTGACACAGGGGGCAATCTGCTGTTTCGCTGGTTCGTCGGGCTCGGCATCGACGATCAGGTCTGGGGTGAAGGGCGCCCGGAAATCTGTCCAGTGGACAGATTTCAGCCCTGAACGGGCGGAGCCCCGGGCCGAAGGCCGACGGTTTTCACGAAGAACCGCGACCGGTTGATGAGCACCGAGATGTCGCGCAAGATCATGGCGGCAATTCTGGCGCATCGCGAGGTCGCGCCGCTCCTGTCGGGCGAGCATTTCTCGGTTGATGGCACCTTGGTGAAGGCCTGGGCCTCCATGAAAAGCTTCCAGCCCAAGGCCGAACCACCCGAAACCGATGGTCCCGGAGACGATCCCGGAGATGAGGATCCCGGCGCCCCGCCGCCGCAAAACCCGACCCCCGAGATCCCCACGACCGAAGCAAAGACCGATCCGATGCCCCGCAGCCCCCGCCAGAACCGTAATGCCGAGATCGACTTTCGCGGCAAGAAACGCTCGAATGCGACGCATGCCTCGCGCACCGATCCAGAGGCGCGGCTTTACAAGAAATCCCCCGAGACCGGCGCGATGCTGTGCTTCATCGGCCATGCCTTGATGGAGAACCGCTCCGGCCTGATCGTGCAGGGCGAGGTGACCCGCGCCGATGGTCACGCCGAGCGGCAGGCCGCGCTCGACATGATCCACCGACATTCCCCGGGCTCGACCCGGCGCCTGACGTTGGGCGCGGACAGGGGCTATGACGCTGCCGAATTCGTCCGCGATCTGCGCAAGGCTTGCGTCACGCCCCATGTCGCGCAAAAGGCCCGACATTCCGCCATCGACGGCCGCACCACCCGCCACGACGGCTACGCCCTTTCCCTCAAGCATCGAAAGCGGATCGAAGAGGCTTTCGGCTGGGCCAAGACGGTTGGAGGGATGGCGCAGACGATGTATCGCGGCCTCGAACGGGTGCAGTCGCGGTTCATTCTGACGATGGCCGCCAACAATTTGCACGACTGCCGCGGCTGCTCGCCGCCTGAGGCCGAAGAGCGAAGGACCGGCAGAGCGTACGGCCGAAGAAATTCGCGGAAACGGAAGATCCTTCTCGGCGGCCGACTAATTCAGCACCTTGCTAGGAGGGTCAGCGTATCGCAGGGTGAGGGGTGCGCCGGGTCTGGCACCGTGTTCCCGGCCTATCAACTGGTCCCCGGGAACGTCCACGTCGAATTCGGGGCGTGTATTCCGGCTTTCCCCCCATTACCGGGCCGGAAATGCAGTTTGCTCCGGTCTGACCCGGTAATGACCCCGGGGAAGAATATGCCAGGTTCCCGGAGCGGAAACCGGATTGGGGAACGGCATATTTTCATATTTCTTGAAGAAAATTAAAAAACTGCGGCGGTGTTCCCAATGTTCCCTTGTTTTCGACAGAGATATGGCTGGTGATAGATCTTTTGTTAAATACTTGAATTCTTTTTATGCAGAGTTATCGCCAGGATCCTGGGGAACGGCGGGAACGTTTTCCCAAGATGTTGAAAATAGTGAATTTTGGCCGGGAACGATGTGAATGTCTTGCTGCCCGTCGGGAACAGGCGGCGGTGTAGGAAAAATCGTCGGAGCGGAATTTGAAAAAATTTGAAGAATTCGCTGGAATTATGGAGTTGTCCACATGTTCGATGCGCCGAGGTGATTTTTCGGCTTGATAAATTCGCGGCCGGCTTTGATCATAAGTGCAGATCGTGAATGCGGACGGCGATTATCCTGGTGCGCGACTAGCGTCGCACATCGGGAGGCTTTTGGAAATAGTTTTTCGCAATTTTACAAGGTCACGTCTCGCACAAATCCATGTCGTCCGAAAGGACGAGCGCATCCTGGCTGGAGAACTATTGTGAAAAACTCGAAACCTGATCGTTTAAAAGCCACGGCGCCGAGCAGCCTTGACCTTATCAAACGGGTCAATGCCGTCGCTTTGCCGCGCCTCGAAAGCCTCTGTCAGACTTGGTTGCCCAATGGGCGCAGGGAAGGTCGTGAATATGTCGCGCTCAATCCCATGCGGCAGGATCGCCATCTTGGAAGTTTTCGAATCAACTTGCAAAATGGTCTTTGGGCGGATTTTGCCACCCCTGATCGTGGTCGTGATCCTGTCGCGCTTTACGCTTATCTGCACGGCCTTCGTCAGTTTGAAGCAGCGCGGCAGCTTGCTGTCGAATTGGGGGTGGCGCCATGACCTTCTCTCCTGCTGTGAATGGCGCCCGTCCCGTCGTGCCGGTCCCGGAAAACGCCCCGCCGATCCCGATGTCGCATCATGTTCTGGGGCGCCCCACGGCGGTTTGGACTTATCGCGACGCGCGCGGGCAGATCTGTTTCAACGTCCTGAGATTTGACCGTAGCGTCAATGGGTTGGATACTAAAACGATGCGTCCGTTGTCTTGTGTGGAAACGGCCGAGGGACGCATCGAATGGCGCTATCAACAGGCCCCGGCGCCGCGAGTATTGTTCAACCTGCCCGCCTTGGTTGCCGATAGCAACGCCGTCGTCGTCATCGCCGAGGGCGAAAAGGCGGCTGAGGCCGCGGGGCGCCTGATGCCTGGCTGCGTCGCCACGACGTCAAGTGGCGGATCCAACGCCGCCGCACAGACCGACTGGTCCGCACTGCGCGGCAGAGAGTGCATTCTCGTCCCCGACCACGACGAGCCCGGCCGCAAATATGCCGGGGCGGTCGGAGAAATCTTGCGGGACGTGGGAGTGACGAGCCTGCGTGTGCTCGATATTGCCCAGATCGGGGCGATTTCCTGGCGGGATGGACAGGAAATTCGGCGTTCGTTGACTGAAATTCCAAAGGGATATGATCTCGCAGATGCCGAGCAGGACGGATGGACCGCCGATGCGCTTTTGAACGCACTGGAGACATTTCCGGATATTCTCAAGGACGTGGGATTTGCCGTGTCCTCGGATCAAGTTTTCTCGCCCCAAATTCCCGGGTCTGATCCGGAAGATGATCCCGGCGATTCCGGAAATTTCGTTTGCGCTCCAGAGGGGGTTTTCAAACGCGTCGTCACCTATGACAAACGGACAAAGAGGCGTTCCGAGGAGTTGATCCGTATTTGCGGATGTCTTGAGGTGATCGGATTTGCTCGCACCAAGAAGAGTAAGGACTGGGGACGGATGATTGAATTCGCCGACCCCGACGTAAAGAAAAAACAGCTGGTCGTTTCTGGAGCCGATTTCGCGGGAAATGGAACCGACGTTGCGAAACGGTTGATTTCCGAGGGTCTGTCACTGGTGCCGACCCGTGCCGTTCTGGAAATGCTCACAGAATATATCCTGACTTCGACCCCCAAAAGGCGCATCACGTTCACTCAGGTGCCGGGATGGTGTGGCTCGACGTTCGCACTCCCCGGAAAATCGTATGGCCCCGACGATGTTATCTGCGATCTCGGGGAGGCCGATCACCCCTATGTTGTTTCCGGGTCTTTCGCCGATTGGCAGGAAATTCCACGTCTCGCGCTTGGAAACTCGCGATTGATTTTTGCACTCTGCGTCGCGTTTGCCGGGCCTTTGCTGGTTCCGTGCGGTTTTGAGTCCGGTGGGTTCATTCTCGTCAGCTCGACTGGGGACGGGAAAACGACCCTGCTCAGGGTTGCCGGGGCCGTCTGGGGTGGCAGAGAGGGAGGCGACTATTGCGCCTCTTGGTCAGGCTCTGACAGCGGACTGGAGGGCATTGCTGTTCGGTCGAGTGGAACCCTGCTTGCGCTCGATGAGATCGGCACGGTGGATCCGAGACTGCTGGGCGCAGTCACCTACATGATCTTGAACGGCCGTGGAAAAAATCGGGCCGATGTGCGCGGGCGTCTTTTGTCGTCGGCAGCCTGGTCTTGCATGCTGCTGGCAACTGGCGAACAAACGCTCGCCGAGCTCATCGACGATCCCCTCCGCGGTCGGCGGTCGACCGCAGGGCAGAAAGTCCGGCTGGTTGATGTGCCCGCAGATGTTCCCGGAGCTTCGGGGGTGTTCGAGGAGTTGCATGATTTTCCCTCGTCGCGGGCGTTCAGCGATCATTTGCGCACGTTGTCGACAACGCATTTTGGCCATGCTGGCCGGGCATTCTTGGCGAAACGTAAGCGCCCGGCCATCGCCCTCGTTGTTTGAGGGGCGATGTCATCCGAGATGACGCCCGTAACAACGGAGGCGTCGATGGATAGCGACATACAAACTTACGTAAGTTCTCACAGTGATGATCCTGGATACGCTGGTCGTATCGACATCGTGACGGGGCCGACCGGTCGCCGTCGCTGGCCCGAGCATGTGAAGGCGGCAATGGTGCTCGAGACGTTTCGGGACGGGGTGACGGTGGCCGATGTGGCCCGGCGTCATGGGGTTTCGGCGCCGCAACTGCATGCCTGGCGCCGGGCCGCGCGCGAGGGGCTTTTGCCGATGCCGGAAGATGATGCCCTCGGGCTCGTGCCGATCGTGGTGAGCGGGGGCGCCGGGCCGGGCGATCAACCCGAGACGAGCCTTCAGCTGGAGATTGTCGGGGTGCGGATCCTCGTGCCGACCGGCTTCGACGCGGCGCATCTTGGGCGGGTGGTTGCGGCATTGCGGGAGACATCGTCGTGATCCTGCCGGGCGGGATCACTCGCGCCTATCTGGCGACGCGGCCGGTGGACTTCCGCAAAGGTCACGCGGGGCTCGCGCTGGTCGTGCAGAACGTGCTCGGCCACGATCCCTACAATGGCGCGGTGTATCTGTTCCGCTCGAAGCGCGGCGATCAGCTGAAGTGCCTGGTCTGGGACCAGACCGGTCTGATCCTGATCTACAAGAAGCTCGAGGGCGGTGCCTTTGCCTGCCCTACCTCGAGTTCAAGACCGTCAAGGGGCGAGACTACATCTATTTCCGAAAAGGAAAATTCCGTCGTCGCTTGCCCTCCAACCCCGATTCCGAGGATTTCTCCCGCGAGTATTGGGCCTGTCGCAGCGGCAAGCGGACCGCTCCGGCCAAGACGACATGGGACAAGCTGATTGTCAGCTACTATTCGTCGCCCAGCTTTCGTTCCTTGAGCAAGGGCACGCAAGCGAACTACCGGCGCCATTGCGAAGCGATCCGCGAAAAGAACGGGGCCAAGGACATGCGGGCCTTTCGGCGCAAGGATGCGTTGGCGGTTCGCAATGCTTTGCAAGACACATGGTCAAAGGCGAACGAAAGGATCGCGGTACTGTCGATCCTGTGCCGCCATGCGGTCGATCTGGAATGGATCGAGCGAAACCCCGTCGAAGACATCCCCAAGCTGAAAGGGGGCGAATATGCCGCTTGGCCGGAAGACAAGTTGCGCGCCTATGAGCGGTATTGCGAGGAACATAATCTCACGACCGCGCGGACGATCTATGAGTTGATGATCGGCACCGGCCAGCGCATCGGGGATTGCGTCGCGATGGAATGGGCCGACTTCGACGGTGAATTCATGCGCGTCGTGCAAGAGAAGACCGGCGCCAAGATTGAGGTCTTCTGTCCCGAGCGGCTGAGATCCTATCTGAAAGCCCTGCCCAAGACCGGACGGCATATCCTCGCCAAGAACTTGACCGAGCACATTGGCAAGCGGCAGGCGCAGCGCGAGGCCGAACTGGTGCGCGACAAGATCGGCGCGAGGACGGGTGAGGAACGCCTCGTGCAACACGGCTGGCGCTACACGGCGGCCAAGGAACTGGCCGAGGCCGGGTGCTCTGATGCCGAGATCCAGGCCGTCACCGGGCACAAGACCCTTGCGATGGTCGCGAAATACCGGGCTCAGGCAAGCCAGAAACGGGCGTCGAAGGAGGCGCAGCAGCGCCGCGAACAGAACAAGCACAGAACGTGAAAGTGCGAAACCAAGTGCGAAACCGGAGCGAAGGTCACCGGGGAAGAAAGAGATGGGTCGAAAAGGATCAATGTTTTCAATGTGGTGCGGGTGAAGGGACTCGAACCCCCACGCCAAGGCGCCAGAACCTAAATCTGGTGCGTCTACCAGTTTCGCCACACCCGCACGGGACCGCTTTTAGCAAGACCGAAGCCCGCTGTGTAGGGGGGCAACAGATCCGCGGCGAAAATAGCGCTCGTTAACCTTTTCCCTCGCCATCGCGCCGGGCCTCGCCTAGGGTTCGGGCAGAGCCGCAAAGGCCGATACGAAGCCGGAAACCGGCACCAGAGCAGGAAGACCCGATGGACAGGCAGGCCACGGGGCGCGACGAGGCGGAGGGGGTCAAGGGCCCCGCCGGCGCCGTGCCGTCATTCACCCTCGAGACCCGGGTCAGCGCCGCGGGCGCGCATGGCGTTGCGGGCCTCGCCCCGGGCACGCGCGTGGCGACGATGGACGGGCTTTTGCCGGTCGAATTCCTGACCCTGGGCGACCGGATCGTGACGCGCTCGGGGATGCGGGTGCTGCGCGGGCTCTCCAGCCTGCCGCTGGTGTCGCGCTTGGTCGGCATCGCGCCCGGCGCCCTGGGCCACGACCGGCCGGGGCAGGCGATGGTGCTGGGATCGGGCACGCCGGTGCTGTTGCGCGACTGGCGGGCCGAGGCGATGTTCGGCACGTCGCAGGCGCTGGTGGCGGTCGCGCGGCTGATCGACGGGCAATTCGTCACCCGCCTTGCCGGGCGCAAGATCCGCATCTTTGCGCTGCATTTCGAGGCGCCCGAGGTAATCTATGCCGATGGCGTCGAGATCGGCTGCAAGCCCTTGACCCTGCGTGCCTGAAAGCCGTTGCAGGGCGTATTTGCGCCAAGAAAAAGCAGCGGGTTTTTTCTTGGGCCAAATACGCCCTTTGCGCGGCGTCGGACGGCGGATCAGAGGGTCAGTGCGCGGAAGACCTTGGGCAATTCCTCGGGCAGGTCTTCGGCGATCAGGCCCGGGCCGAAGCTGCGGGCGGCTTCCACATGCAGCCAGGTGCCAGTGCAGGCGGCCTCGAACGGGGTCAGCCCGCGCGCCATCAGCCCGGTGATGATCCCGGCCAGAACATCGCCCGACCCGGCGGTGGCGAGCCAGGGCGCGGCGCGCGCGCCGGTGGCGTCATGCAGCGCCGCCTCGCCCGAGGGGGTGGCGATGGCGGTTTCCGGCCCTTTGAGCAGCACGGTGCATCTGATCCGGTCGGCGGCCTGGCGGGTGGCCTCGACCCGGGTCAGGGCGCCGTCGTCCAGCGCCTGCGCCAGATCGGGGAAAAGACGGCGAAATTCGCCCAGATGCGGGGTGATCACCACCTGTTCATGCAGCGCATTGAAAAGCGGCCGGGTGTCGGCGGTGAAGGCGGTCAGCGCATCGGCGTCAAGCACCGTCGGCCGCCGCAGCCAGAGCCCGGCCGGAACCATTTCCAGCGCCCGCGGCTGCCCGAGCCCGGGCCCGAGGCAGAGCGCATTCAGCCGCGGGTCCTGAAAATGGCCGCGCAGCGAATAGGCGTCGGGCAGGGCGGTCAGCATGATCGCATTCAGCTGCGCCGCATTCTCGGCCAGGCTGATCTGCGGACAGGCGAGCGTCACCAGACCCGCCCCCACCCGCAGCGCGGCCCGCGCGGCCAGACGCGCCGCCCCGCCCTTGCCGGGACTGCCCGCCAGAACCAGCGCATGGCCATGGTCGTATTTGTGCGCCCCGGGTGCTTTCGCAAGGCTGGCGCGCATCGCTTCGGTCAGGGTGATCTGGCGGATCATGGCACTCTCCGGTGCGGTCGTTTGGCGCATCCTAGCCGACGGGTGGTGTGCAAAGCGTGAAGATTTCCGGCTCAAAGGCCGATCGGCTTGACGATGACGCCGATGCCCTCGGCGCGCAGCCCGGCATGCACCGGCTTTTCGGCCTGAAAGGTGACGGCGAGCGAACAGGGCGCCGAGGGCCAGCCCGCCGTGTCGGGACCGGCGTCGGCATCGCGCCCCGAGGGCAGGTCGATCGCCAGCACCGGGGGCCCCGCGCTGGCGAGCGCGGCGAAGATCGGGCCAAAGCCGGTCAGCGGCCGCGTCAGACCAAGGCCGAACAGCGCATCGACGATCAGATCGGCCGTGCTGAAATCGGGGGCGGCGGGCAGGGGCGCGATCGGGCCGATCCGGCGCCAGCGGTCGTGGTTGGCGCGGGCCTCGGGGGGCAGGCGCTCGGGCTCGCCGTAAAGATAAAGCGTCACCTTCCAGCCGCGCCGCCGCAAGAGCCGCGCCACCACGAAGCCGTCGCCGCCATTGTTGCCCGGCCCGCACAGAACCACCGCGCGATGCGGTGGATCGGCGGGCTGGCCGAGCGCGGGCCAGGCCTCGCCGATCGCCTCGACCACCGCGGCGCCCGCGCGTTCCATCAACGCGATGGCGCTGATGCGACCGGAGGCGATGGCGGCTTTCTCGAGGCTGCGCATTTCATCACTCGTCAGGATTTCCGCCATTTGCTGCCCAAGAAGTTTCCATTCCGCACAAGAAATGTGCTAACCGCTCAAATCATCATCGTCCTTCGGGGAATCCCCCGGCGCCGCACGCAAGGCAAAAGCTAGCCGATTGCGGGGCGGCGTGGAAAGTGGTGAGACGAGGGCGCAAGATCGAAAGGGGGAGTCGGCATGAAGAAGGTCGAGGCGATCATCAAGCCTTTCAAGCTCGATGAAGTGAAGGAGGCGCTTCAGGAAGCGGGGATTCAGGGGCTGAGCGTGATCGAGGTGAAGGGCTTCGGGCGGCAGAAGGGCCATACCGAGCTGTATCGCGGGGCCGAATATGTCGTCGACTTCCTGCCCAAGGTGAAGATCGAGATGGTGCTGCCCGACGAGATGGTCGATATCGCCATCGAAGCGATCGTCGGCGCGGCGCGCACCGAAAAGATCGGTGACGGCAAGATCTTCGTCTCCTCCATCGAACAGGCGATCCGCATCCGCACCGGCGAGACCGGCGAAGACGCGGTCTGAGTTTCCGAAATGCGGGCCTTTGGCCCGGAACCGCAACGGGCTTGCCCGGAACCCATGCTCAACGAAAGGGTAATTTGCAAATGAGCGCAGTCAAAAAGGCTCTCGAACTGATGAAGGCGGAGGAGGTCGAATATGTCGACATCCGCTTCTGCGACCCGCGTGGCAAGCTGCAACACGTGACGCTGATCGCCGATCTCGTGGACGAGGACTTCTTCGAGGAAGGCTTCATGTTCGACGGCTCGTCGATCGCGGGCTGGAAGTCGATCGACCAGTCGGACATGAAACTGATCCCCGACGCCTCCTCGGTCTATATCGACCCCTTCTATGCCGAAAAGACCATGTGCGTGCATTGCAACGTGGTCGAGCCGGACACCGGCGAAGCCTATTCGCGCGACCCGCGCGGCATCGCGCTGAAAGCCGAAGCCTATCTGAAATCCTCGGGCATCGGTGATGTGGCCTATTTCGGGCCGGAAGCCGAATTCTTCATCTTCGACGACGTGCGCTATTCGGTCACCCCGGCCAAGGTCGCCTATCAGATCGACGCCGAAGCGGCGGCCTGGAACACCGACGCCGAAGTCGAGATGGGCAACCTCGCCCACCGCGCCGGCCACAAGGGCGGCTACTTCCCGGTGAACCCGGTCGATGAAGCCCAGGACCTGCGCGGCGAGATGCTCTCGACGATGAAGCGCATGGGCATGAAGGTCGACAAGCACCACCACGAAGTGGCGACCTGCCAGCACGAACTCGGGCTGATCTTCGGCGGTCTGACCGAACAGGCCGACAACATCCTGAAATACAAATACGTCATCCACAACGTCGCGCATGCCTATGGCAAGACCGTGACCTTCATGCCGAAGCCCATGAAGGGTGACAACGGCTCGGGGATGCACGTGAACATGTCGATCTGGAAAGACGGGAAACCGCTCTTTGCCGGGGACAAATATGCGGATCTGTCGCAAGAGGCGCTCTACTTCATCGGCGGCATCCTGAAGCATGCGAAAGCGCTGAACGCGCTGACGAACCCCTCGACCAACAGCTACAAGCGTCTGATCCCGGGCTTCGAGGCCCCGGTGCTGCGCGCCTATTCGGCCCGCAACCGCTCGGGCTGCGTGCGTATTCCGTGGACCGAGTCGCCGAAAGCGAAACGTGTGGAAGCCCGCTTCCCCGATCCGGCGGCGAACCCCTATCTGGCCTTTGCCGCGCTGCTGATGGCCGGTCTTGACGGCATCAAGAACAAGATCGACCCGGGTCCGGCCTCGGACAAGGACCTTTACGATCTGCCGCCGGAAGAACTGGCCGCGATCCCGACCGTCTGCGGCTCGCTGCGCGAAGCGCTGACCGAGCTCGAGAAGGATCACGACTTCCTGCTGGCCGGTGACGTCTTCACCAAGGATCAGCTGGAAGGCTATATCGCGCTGAAGTGGGAAGAAGTGTATGCCTATGAGCACACCCCCCACCCGGTCGAATACCAGATGTACTATTCCTGCTGATCGGCGGGATGGTTCGGGAAAGGGCGCCTTTGGGCGCCCTTTTCTTTTGCGGTGAGGCGACTGCGACTCTTTGCGTATTTGAGCCAGGAAAAAACCCGGCGCTTTTTCTTGGTTCAAATACGCCGCGGGGGTCCGGGGGCGCGAAGCCCCCGGCGCTTCCGGTTGCTCCGGACGCTGCGTCAAGTTAGAGAAGGCCAGATTTGTCAAGGAGGCGGGCATGAGCGTGGCATGGGTGTTCCCCGGTCAGGGGGCGCAGACGATCGGAATGGGCAAGGCTTTGGCCGAGGCCTATCCGGCGGCGAAGGCGGTCTTTGACGAGGTGGACGCGGCTCTGGGCGAAAAGCTGAGCGCGCTGATCTGGGAAGGCGAGATCGAGCGGCTGACGCTGACCGCCAATGCGCAGCCGGCGCTGATGGCGACCTCGCTCGCCGCCGTGGCGGCGCTGAAAGCGGAAGGCATCGAGGTGGGGCAGGCGGCCTTTGTCGCCGGGCACAGCCTTGGGGAATATTCGGCGCTGTGCGCGGCGGGGGCCTTGAGCCTGGCCGATACGGCGCGGCTTCTGCGCATTCGCGGCGAGGCGATGCAATCGGCGGTGCCGGTGGGTGTGGGCGCGATGGCGGCTTTGCTGGGGCTTGATTTCGCCACCGCGGCCGAGGTGGCGGCGGAAGCGGCGCAGGGCGAGGTCTGTCAGGCGGCGAATGACAATGATCCGGCGCAGGTGGTCGTTTCGGGCCACAAGGCCGCGGTTGAGCGCGCGGTCGAGATCGCCAAAGGCAAGGGCGCGAAACGGGCGGTGATGCTGCCGGTCTCCGCCCCCTTCCATTGCGCGCTGATGCAGCCCGCCGCCGACCGGATGGCCGAGGCCTTGGCGGCGGTGACGGTCTCGGCGCCGGTCGTGCCGGTCGTGGCGAATGTGCGTGCCGAGGCCGTGTGCGACCCCGCGACCATTCGTCAACTGCTGGTGGACCAGGTCACGGGCTCGGTGCGCTGGCGCGAGTCGGTGCTGTGGATGGTGTCGCAAGGCGTGAGCGATTTTTGCGAGATCGGCGCGGGCAAGGCGCTGTCGGGCATGATCAAGCGTATCGCCAAGGACACGGCGCAGAAGGCCGTGGGCACGCCCGAGGATGTGGTGGCGCTGAAGGGCTGAGCGGGCCAAGCCGGGGGCTCTGCCCCCGTTCGGCGGGGAAGCCTTCCACTGGAAGGCTTCAAAGCACCCGCCTCACCCCGCAGGATATTTGTGGCAAGATGAATTGCCATCGCAGGAAAGGCTTGCAGATGTTTGATCTGACTGGGAAATCGGCGCTGGTGACGGGCGCTTCGGGTGGCATTGGCGGCGAGGTGGCGAAGGCGCTGCATGCGGCCGGGGCCAAGGTGGCGCTGTCGGGCACGCGGGTCGAGCCGCTGGAGAAGCTGGCGGCGGAGCTGGGCGAGCGGGCCTTTGTCTGCCCCGCGAACCTTTCGGACCCGGCGTCCGTGGAGGCGCTGCCGAAGGCGGCCCTTGAGGCGATGGGCTCTGTGGATATCCTTGTGAACAATGCGGGGATCACCCGGGATAACCTGTTCATGCGGATGTCGGACGAGGAATGGGCAAGCGTGATCGACGTCAACCTGACCGCGTCTTTCCGGCTGATGCGCGGCGTTTTGCGCCCGATGATGAAGGCGCGCTGGGGGCGGATCGTGAATATCACCAGCGTCGTCGGGCAGACCGGCAATCCGGGGCAGGGCAATTATGCGGCCGCCAAGGCGGGGCTGACCGGCATGTCGAAATCGCTGGCCTATGAGGTGGCAAGCCGCGGCATCACCGTGAACTGTGTCGCGCCCGGCTTCATTGCCACGGCGATGACCGACAAGCTGAACGATGAGCAGAAGGCGAAAATCCTGACGCAGATCCCCGCCGGGCGGATGGGCGCGGCCGAGGAAATCGCGGCCGCCGTGCTTTATCTGGCCTCGCCCGAGGCGGGCTATGTCACCGGCACGACACTGAGCGTGAACGGCGGCATGGCGATGATCTGAGGCCCGCCGGTGTGACGAGTTGCCCCTGCCGCAAGGGCAGGGGCGGCAGCGAAACGGCTTGCCTTGTGGTTTTACTGTGATATGAGCGGCGGGGACGAGCGGGGGGTTCGCCTCGGCTCGCGGCAGCCCGGCAAATGGGCGTTGAAGCCGCTCGAACGAGCACTGACAGGATGGGTTTCGGCCCCCTAAACGAGGAAGAAACATGAGCGACATCGCGGATCGCGTGAAGAAGATCGTCGTGGAGCATCTGGGCGTGGAAGAGGACAAGGTCACCGAGACCGCCTCGTTCATCGACGATCTCGGCGCCGACAGCCTTGACACCGTGGAACTGGTGATGGCTTTCGAAGAAGAATTCGGCATCGAAATTCCGGACGACGCCGCCGAAACCATCCAGACCTTCGGCGATGCGGTGAAGTTCATCACCGAAGCTGCCTGATCGGTTTTCCGGCTTTCAAGCTTGACGAACGGCGCCCTTTCGGGCGTCGTTTGCATTTGGGGGGGCGCGATGCGGGTGTTTGTCGGGATCATGCTGCCCGAGGCGCTGTGGGGCGCGGTGGCGGCACTGCAGGCGGAGCTGGGCTGCGGGCGTCCGGTGGCCGAGGAGGCGCTGCATCTGACGCTGGCCTATCTGGGCGAGGTCGATCTGCCGGAGCTGGAGACCTTGCACGAGGGGGTGTCCGCGCTGCCGGTGGTGCCGTTCGAGGTGGTCTTGGCGGGGCTTGACGTGATCGAAGGGGGTGAGCGGGCGCGGGCGCTGGTGTTGAAGCTGCGGCCAAGCCCGGCGCTGGAGGCGCTTCAGGCGAAGCTGGTGCAGGCGGCGCGGCGGGCGGGGCTGGAGCTGGAGCGGCGCCGGTTTCGGCCGCATGTGACGATTGCGCGGTTCAACAGGGGGCTGACCGAAGCGCAGGCGGCGCGGCTGGGGCATCTGCTGGAAAGCCGGGGCGATGTGGTCTTGCCCGCCTGGCGGGTGGGGGGCTTTGCGCTGATCCGGTCGCATCTGGGCCGCGAGGGGGCGGAGTATGAGGTGCTGGCGGAGTATCCCGAGAGCGCGCCCCTGCCGCAGGGGCAGGCGAAGTGACGCCTGCGGCGGCGCATGACGTTGCACGGCTTTTGCGGCCCGTGTAGAAGCGCTTAACGAAACGCGAAAGGGGTTTGCGATGCGTCGGGTTGTCGTCACGGGTCTGGGTCTGGTCACGCCGCTGGCTTGCGGGGTCGAGGAAACCTGGTCGCGGCTTCTGGCTGGTCAGTCGGGGGCCGGTTTGATCACGCGCTTTGACGCCGCGAATGTGGTGACCAAATACGCCTGCGAAGTGCCGCGCGGCGATGGCTCGGATGGCAGCTTCAACCCCGATCAGTGGATGGAGCCGAAAGAGCAACGCAAGGTCGATGAATTCATCCTTTATGGCGTCGCCGCGGCGGTGCAGGCGGTGCAGGATTCGGGCTGGATGCCGCAAGACGAGGAGGCCCGGTGCCGGACCGGCGTGATGATCGGCTCGGGCATCGGCGGGCTGCAGACGATTGCGGAAACCGCCGTGCTGATCAAGGAGAAGGGGCCCAAACGCGTCAGCCCGTTCTTCATTCCGGCGGCGCTGATCAATCTGGTGTCGGGCCATGTCTCGATCCGCTTCGGCTTCAAGGGGCCGAACCATGCGGTGGTGACGGCCTGTGCGACGGGCGCCCATGCGATTGGCGATGCGGCGCGGCTGATTGCGCTGGGCGATGCCGATGTGATGGTGGCGGGCGGGGCCGAGAACCCGATTTCCGAAATCGGCATTGCCGGGTTCAACGCCTGCAAGGCGCTCTCGACGAAGCGGGCCGATGATCCGAAGGCGGCCTCGCGGCCTTGGGATGCGGACCGCGACGGTTTCGTGATGGGCGAGGGCGCGGGCTGTGTCGTGCTGGAGGAATACGAACACGCGAAAGCGCGCGGCGCGAAGATCTATGCCGAGGTGCTGGGCTATGGCCTGTCGGGCGACGCCTATCACATCACCGCGCCGTCGGAGGATGGCGATGGCGGCTTCCGCGCGATGAGTGCGGCGGTGAAACGCGCGGGGATTGATCCGAGCGAGATTGATTACATCAACGCGCATGGCACCTCGACCATGGCGGACACGATCGAGCTGGGTGCGGTCGAGCGGCTTCTGGGCGAGGCGGCCGCGAAGGCCACGATGTCGTCGACGAAATCGGCGATCGGGCATTTGCTGGGGGCTGCGGGCGCGGTCGAGGCGATTTTCTGCATTCTGGCGATCCGCGATCAGGTCGCGCCGCCGACGCTGAACCTGGACACTCCGGCGGTTGACGCGAAGATTGATCTGGCGCCGAAAGTGGCGGTGAAGCGCAAGATCGACGTGGCGATGTCGAACAGCTTCGGCTTTGGCGGCACCAATGCGGCGCTGATCCTGGGCAAGGTGCGCGGATGATGTGGCGCAACATCGTCTCCAACTTCCTCACTTTGTTGATTGTTCTGATGGTTGTGTTGGGGGGGGTGGTGACCTGGGCGAAGCGTCAGTATGACGGGCCCGGTCCGCTGATGGCGGGGATGTGTCTGCGCGTCGAGCCCGGGGCGAAGTTTCGCGATGTGTCCGAGACGCTGAAGGAAAAGGGTGCGATTTCATCGGCTTACATTTTTCGCGCCGGGGCCGATTACGACAAGAAGGCCGGCAAGCTGAAGGTGGGGTCGTATCTGATCGCGCCCGCGGCCTCGATGGCGGGGATTGTCGATCAGATCACCGCGGGCGGGCCCTCGAGCTGCGGCACCGAGCTGAATTACCGCATCGGGGTGAATGGCCAGCAGTTGATCCTGCGCGAGCTGGACCCGGCGGTGGGCGATTATGTCGAGGTGGCGAAGTTCGATCCGAAGCAGGAGGCGGCGCCCGAGGGTTTTGCCGAAGACGCCGCGCGGCCGGATGTGCGGCTGCGGGTGACTTTGGCCGAGGGCGTGACCAGCTGGCAGGTGGTCGAGGCGCTGAAATCGGCCGATTTCCTGAGTGGCGAGGTGGCGAAGCTGCCGCCCGAGGGGAGCCTCTCGCCCGACAGCTACGAGATGAAGCGCGGCGCGAAGCGGGCGGATCTGCTGGCCGAGATGGCCGAGCGGCAAAAGGCGGTTCTGGCCGAGGCCTGGGCCGAGCGGGCGCCGGGGCTGCCCTACAAGACGCCCGAGGAGGCGCTGGTGATGGCTTCGCTGGTGGAAAAGGAAACCGGCGTGGCCGAGGAGCGGGCCCGGGTGGCAAGCGTCTTCGTCAACCGGCTGGCGCAGGGGATGCGGCTGCAGACCGACCCGGCGGTGATCTATGGCGTGACGAAGGGGCAGGGCGTGCTGGGGCGCGGTTTGCGGCAATCGGAATTGCGGCGCGAGACGCCCTATAACACCTATGTCATCGACGGGCTGCCGCCGGGGCCGATCTGCAACCCGGGGACGCAGGCGATCCGCGCGGCGCTGAACCCCGATTCGACGAAGTTCCTGTATTTCGTGGCCGATGGCACGGGCGGGCATGCCTTTGCCGAGACGATCACGGAGCATAACCGGAACGTCGCGCGCTGGCGGGAGATCGAAAAGACCCTGAAGCAAGGCGCAAGCGACGGAAACTGAAGGAAAACCCCGGCTGTGCCCGGGGTTTTTTCTTGTCGCTGCGCGCAACCCAAAATTTAGTGCTTGACTTTGAGAACGCTTCAGGGTAGAAGAAAGATATGCTAGGAGAGGTGGGCAAGCGCCGCGGGGGACCGTGTGCGCTTTTTTCATTTCGCTCGTGCGGACAGGCATGAGAGGCGGGTCACGCAAGACATGGATATGGGGTTCAAGGGTGGGGACGCTCCTTCGGTGGATTTGCTGGAGGAGACGGAGGAGCTTTATCGGGACATTGCCGGGGAACTGGCGCTGGCGATGAAAGGGGTTCGTCAGGGCGAGATGAAGGATGCCAAGGCCGCCGCGCAGGCGGTCAAGGACCTTCGCACGGCATTCCAGATGGTGATGGAAGAAAGGGCGCGTGTTGAAAAACTTCGCAGACAAGTTGCCGGTGTCGGAGCCGGAAGCGAGCTTGACCTCGATGCTGCCCGGGTTGAGATCGGGCGCCGCCTGGCTTGCCTGCGCGACGCCGCAGGAGGTTGACGCCTTTCTGGGGGGGCTGGGCGACAATGCGCTTTTGGCGCTGCCCTGGATCTTCGAGTTCTGGGCGCTGCCGCATCAGCTGCCCCCGGTGGGGGCGTGGAAAAGCTGGGTGATCATGGGCGGGCGCGGCGCGGGCAAGACCCGGGCCGGGGCGGAATGGGTGCGGATGCATGTCGAGGGGGCGGGGCCGGCCGATGCCGGGCCCGCGCATCGGGTGGCGCTGGTGGGCGAGACCTTCGATCAGGTGCGCGATGTGATGATTTTCGGCGAGAGCGGGATTTTGGCCTGCTCTCCGCCCGACCGGCGCCCGGCGTGGGAGGCGACGAAGCGGCGGCTGGTCTGGGCAAACGGGGCGACGGCGCAGGCCTTTTCGGCGCAGGAGCCCGAGGCGCTGCGGGGGCCGCAGTTCGATGCCGCCTGGGTCGATGAGCTGGCGAAATGGAAAAAGGCCGAGGAAACCTGGGACATGCTGCAGTTTGCGCTGCGGCTGGGGCGGCATCCGCAGCAGGTGATCACCACGACGCCGCGCAATGTCGGCGTGCTGAAGGCGATCCTGGGCAACCCCTCGACGGTGGTGACGCATGCGCCGACCGAGGCGAACCGGGCCTATCTGGCGGAGAGCTTTCTGGCCGAGGTGCAGGCGCGCTATGCGGGCACGCGGCTGGGGCGGCAGGAGCTGGAGGGGGTGCTTCTGGAGGATGTCGAGGGGGCGCTTTGGACGACGGCACAGCTGGAGGGGCTGCGTGTTGCCCGACCGCCCGAGATGGACCGGGTGGTGGTGGCGCTGGACCCCGCCGTGACCGGGGGCGCGGGGTCGGATGAATGCGGGATCGTCGTGGCGGGGGCGGTGACGCGCGGGCCGGTGCAGGATTGGTGGGCCTATGTGCTGGAAGATGCCTCGGTCCGGGGGCGGCCGACCGACTGGGCGCGGGCGGCGATTGCGGCGATGGAACGCTGGGGCGCCGAGAAGCTGGTGGCCGAGGTCAATCAGGGCGGCGAGATGGTCGAAAGCGTGCTGCGCCAGATCGACCCTTTGGTGCCGTTCCGGGCGCTGCGGGCCTCGCGGGGGAAATCGGCGCGGGCCGAGCCGGTGGCGGCTTTGTATGAGCAGGGCCGGGTGAAGCATTGCCGCGACGGGCGGTTGGGCGCTTTGGAAGATCAGATGTGCCGGATGTCGGTGCAGGGCTATGCGGGCAAGGGTTCGCCCGACCGGGTCGATGCGCTGGTCTGGGCGCTGACCGAGCTGATCCTTGAGCCCGCGGCGCATTGGCGTCGGCCGCAGGTGCGGGGGCTTTGAGGGCGCAAGGGCGTATTTGGACCAAGAAAAAGCAGGCTGCTTTTATCTTGCCGCAAATATCCCACGGGGGTGCGGGGGTGTGAAACCCCCGCCTCTGCCGCGGAAATCTGGTCGAAAGGGTCGGGGTCTTTCCCGGCCCTTTTTCTTTGGCCGGGGCCTTGGGCCGGGCCGCGACGAGGAGAACGGGATGGGACTGAATTTCTTTCGCCGGGCGGCCCCGGAGGCGCGGACGGAGGCGGTGGCCGAGCGCAAGGCCTCGGTGACGGGGCGGATCGTGGCGATGGCCTCGGGCGCGGGGCGGCCGGTCTGGGGGCCGCGCGATACGGTCAGCCTGATGCGCACGGGGTTTTCCGGCAATCCGGTCGGGTTCCGCTCGGTCAAGCTGATTGCCGAGGCGGCGGCGGCGGTGCCCTTGATCTGTCAGGATGCCGAGCGGCGGTATGAAATTCACCCGGTGCTGGATCTGCTCCGCCGTCCGAATGCCGGGCAAGGCCGGGCGGAGCTGTTCGAGGCGCTGATCGGGCAGATCTTGCTGAGTGGCAACGGCTATCTGGAGGCGGTCTGCCTTGCGCCCGGGGTGCCCAAGGAGCTGCATGTGCTGCGATCGGACCGGATGGCGGTGGTGCCGGGCGCGGATGGCTGGCCGGTGGGGTACGATTACACCGTGGGCGGGCGCAAGCATCGCTTCGACATGACCGGCCATCCCGATCCGATCTGTCATATCAAGAGCTTCCATCCGACCGATGACCATTATGGGCTCTCGCCCATGCAGGCGGCGGCGGTGGCTTTGGATGTGCATAACGCGGCAAGTGCCTGGTCGAAGGCGCTTTTGGACAATGCCGCGCGGCCCTCTGGCGCGATCATCTACAAGGGCGCCGATGGGCAGGGGGTACTGGCGCCCGAGCAATATGAGCGGCTCATTTTCGAGATGGAGACGCATCATCAGGGCGCGCGGAACGCCGGGCGGCCGATGCTGCTGGAAGGGGGGCTCGACTGGAAGCCGATGGGGTTTTCGCCGTCCGACATGGAGTTTCATGAGACGAAGGCGGCGGCGGCGCGGGAGATCGCCTTGGCTTTCGGGGTGCCGCCGATGCTGATCGGCATTCCGGGCGATGCGACCTATGCCAATTACGCCGAGGCGAACCGGGCGTTTTACCGCTTGACCGTGCTGCCGCTTCTGACCCGGGTTTCGGCGGCGCTGGCCTGGTGGCTGTCGGGCTATCTGGGCGCGCAGATCGAGCTGAAGCCCGATCTGGATCAGGTGCCGGCGCTGGCGGCGGAGCGGGACCAGCTTTGGGCGCGGATCGGCGCGGCGGGGTTTCTTTCGGATGCCGAAAAACGGGTGCTTTTGGGGCTGCCGCCGGTCGCGGAGGGCTGAGGCATGGTGGTGGGGGGGTCGCGTTTCCTCAAGGAGCCCTTCGAGGTGCATGAGCAGCGCTTCGAGGCGACCGAGCGGATCATGGAGTTGCAGTTCACCCAGGTGGAGCGGCGGCTTGAGCGCATCGAGGTGATGATCGAGCGGCTGGAAAAGCGTTTGTTCATGACGGTTTACGGCGTGATCGCCGTGATCCTGACGCAGGCGGTGCAGGGCATTCTGGACTATGCCCCGAAGTGAGGAGCGAGGAATGGAGAGAGGCGAGAGCGGGCTGGAGCGGAAGTTCTGCGGCGCGCAGCCGGTGCAGCTGCAGGACGGCGCGCGGATCGAGGGCTATGCGAGCCTTTTCGGTTTGCCCGATCAGGGCGGCGATGTGGTGGCGAAGGGGGCTTACGCGAAAAGCCTGGCGGCGATTGCGGCGCGGGGGGGCTCGGTCAAGATGCTGTGGCAGCATGATCCGGCGCAGCCGATCGGCGTTTGGGACGAGATCCGGGAGGATGCGCGCGGGCTTTGGGTCAAGGGGCGGCTGTTGCCCGAGGTGGCGCGGGCGCGCGAGGCCTTGGCGCTGATCGCGGCGGGGGCGATCGACGGGCTGTCGATCGGCTATCGCACCATCGCCGCCGAGAAGGACGCAAAGGGCCAGCGGCTGCTTGCGGAACTGGAGCTTTGGGAAGTGTCGCTGGTGACATTCCCGATGCTTCGCGAGGCGCGGGTGGCGGCGAAGGGGGAAGCCCCCGAGGCCGCGATCTGGCGTGATCTGGCCCGGGCGCTGAGCGCTGCCACGGCCGAACTGGCGGCGCGCTGAGCCCCGCCGCTGCTGCAGGAGTGTGGAAAGGATGAAGACCGAGACCAAGGCTCGGGCCGGAACGGGCATGCCTGAGGGCGCCGATCCGGTTGCCGAGGTGAATACCGCGCTGGCCGGTTTCCTGAAGGAAGTCAAAGGCTTTCAGGATGATGTGAAGACGAGATTGCAACAACAGGAAGAGCGTGTGACCATGCTGCAAACGAAGACCTATGCCGGGCGTCATGCCCTTGCCGCCGCCGCCAGCGAGGAGGCGCCGCATCAGAAGGCCTTTGCCGCCTATCTGCGCACCGGCGATGATGACGGGCTGCGCGGGCTGAGCCTTGAGGGCAAGGCGCTGAATTCGGCGGTGGCGGCCGAGGGCGGTTATCTGGTCGATCCGCAGACCTCGGAGACGATCCGGGGGGTTTTGCGCTCGACCGCCTCGCTGCGCCAGATCGCCAGTGTCGTCAATGTCGAGGCGACCTCGTTCGATGTGCTGGTGGACAAGACCGACATGGGCTCGGGCTGGGCGAGCGAGACGGCGGCGCTGAGCGAGACCGCGACGCCGCAGATCGACCGCATCACCATTCCGCTGCATGAGCTGGCGGCGATGCCGAAGGCATCGCAACGGCTGCTCGATGACAGCGCCTTTGACATCGAGACCTGGCTGGCCAATCGCATCGCCGACAAGTTCGCCCGGGCAGAGGCGGCGGCTTTCATTTCGGGCGATGGGGTCGACAAGCCGACGGGGTTTCTGACCAAGGCGAAGGTGGCGAATGCGTCTTGGGCCTGGGGCAGCCTTGGCTATGTGGCGACCGGCGCGGCGGGGGATTTCGCGGCGGTGAATGCCTCGGATGCGGTCGTGGATCTGGTCTATGCGCTGGGGGCCGAATACCGCGCGAATGCGAGCTTCGTGATGAATTCGAAGACCGCGGGGGCGGTGCGCAAGATGAAGGATGCGGATGGCCGGTTCCTGTGGGCCGACAGTCTGGCGGCGGGGGAACCGGCGCGGCTGATGGGCTATCCGGTGCTGATCGCCGAGGACATGCCCGATATCGCGGCCAATGCCTATGCGATCGCGTTCGGCGATTTCGGCAATGGCTACACGATCGCGGAACGCCCGGATCTGCGGGTGCTGCGCGATCCCTTCTCGGCCAAGCCGCATGTGCTGTTCTATGCCTCCAAGCGCGTCGGCGGCGATGTCAGCGATTTCGCCGCGATCAAGCTTTTGAAGTTTGCCGCCTCGTAACGGGCGGTGAAGGGGCCGGGGGCGACCCCGGCTGCCACCGGTTCGCCGGTCGGGCGGGCGCGGGCCTTGGGCCGCTGCCTAGCTGCTCCCTCCGTCCGAGTGGCGGTGCGGGGTCTGCGCCCGAACGTCCAAGTGCAGGACCGCGGGGGCGGTCGGCTTTTCGGAGAGTTTCCATGATGCTGAACGAAGTGACGGCGGTGCCCGGGACGGCGCTGCCGGTGGCCGAATTCCGCGACCATCTGCGGTTGGGCACCGGCTTTGCCGATCTGGGGGCCGAGGATGCGGCGCTGCTGTCCTATCTGCGGGCGGCCATTGCGGCGATCGAGGGGCGCACGGCCAAGGCGCTGATTTCGCGGGGCTTTCGGCTGGTGCTGACGGCCTGGCGCTGGGGTGACATGCAGACCTTGCCGATTGCGCCCGTGGCGACGGTGACGGCCTTGCGGCTGGTCGATGCGGCGGGTGTCGAGACGCCGGTGGCGGCGGGCTGGCGGCTGGTGCCCGACATGGCGCGGCCCCGGATCGAGGCTTTGGGGGCGGCTTTGCCCGCGATCCCGGGCGGCGGTCGGGTCGAGATCGACTTTACCGCCGGCTTCGGGGCGAGTTGGAGCGCACTGCCTGTTGATCTGGCGCAGGCGGTGTTCCTGCTGGCGGCGCAATATTACGAGCTGCGCCATGACGGGGCGGCCGAGGGCGGCGCGATGCCCTTTGGCGTGATGGCGCTGATCGAGCGCTGGCGCACGGTGCGGGTGCTGGGGGGGCGGCCATGAGCAGGCCGCGGCTGAACCGCCTGCTGGTGCTGGAGGAAGCCACGCGCGTGGCGGATGGCGCGGGCGGGCATCGGCTGGACTGGCAGGCCAAGGGCGAGGTCTGGGCCGAGGTCACGGCGGGCAGCGGCAGCGAGCGGGCGGGGGAATTCGTCACGCTGGCCTCGGTGCCGTTCACCATCGTCGTGCGGGCGGCGCCGGTGGGCGCGGCGCGCAGGCCCAGGCCCGAGCAGCGCTTTCGCGAGGGGGCGCGGATCTTTCGCATCCTTGCCGTCGCCGAGCGCGACCGCGAGGGGCATTATCTGAGCTGCTTTGCCCGCGAGGAGGTGGTGGCATGAGCTATGCGGTGGCGGGTGCGCTGCAGGCGGCGGTCTATCAGCAGCTGCGGGCGGATGGGGTGCTGGCGGCGCTGGTGGGAACGGCGGTTTACGATGCGATGCCGCCGGGGCTGCTGGCGGGGACCTATGTGAGCCTTGGGCCCGAGGATGTGGCCGATGCCTCGGACAAGACGGGCGAGGGGGCGGTGCATGATTTCGTCATCTCGGTGATCACCGACGAAGCGGGATTTGCCACGGCGAAGGCGGCGGCGGCGGCGGTCTCGGACGCGCTGGTGGGGGCCGATCTGGTGCTGAGCCGCGGGCGGCTGGTGGGGCTTTGGTTCCTGCGCGCGCAGGCGCGCCGCGTGCAAAAGGCCGACATGCGGCGGATCGATCTGGTGTTTCGGGCGCGGGTCGAAGGCTGAGGCCTTTGGCGGTGAAAATTCAACATCTGGAGTGACGACATGGCGGCGCAGAACGGCAAGGACCTTCTGATCAAGCTCGACCTGACCGGGTCGGGGCAATTCGAGACCATCGCGGGGCTGCGTGCGACGCGGATCAGCTTCAACGCGGAGACGGTCGATGTGACCTCGCTGGAAAGTCAGGGCGGCTGGCGGGAATTGCTGGGGGGCGCGGGGGTGCGCTCGGCCAGCATTTCGGGCGCGGGGGTGTTCAAGGACGCCGATACCGACGAACGGGCGCGGCAGATCTTTTTCGACGGCGAGGTGCCCGAATTTCAGGTGATCATCCCCGATTTCGGCATCGTGCAGGGGCCGTTCATGATCACCTCGATCGACTATGCGGGCAGCCACAATGGCGAGGCGAGTTACGAACTGGCGATGGCCTCGGCGGGTGCGCTGAGCTTCACGGCGATCTGAGGCGGGCATGGCAAACCCTTGGGCGGGCGAGGTCGAGGTGGTTCTGGGGGCCGAACGGCGGGTGGCGAAGCTGACGCTGGGGGCGCTGGCGGAGCTGGAGGCGGGGCTCGGCGAGGCCTCGCTTCTGGATCTGGTGCGGCGGTTCGAAACGGGCGCGTTTTCGAGCCGCGACGTGCTGGCGCTGATCGTGGCGGGGCTGCGCGGCGGTGGCTGGGAGGGCCGGGCCGAGGATCTGCGCACGGTCGAGATTGGCGGCGGGCCTGTGGGTGCGGCGCGGATCGCGGCGGAATTGCTGGCGCGGGCCTTCACCGTGCCGGGGCAGGGTGGATCGTGAGTGGCGGTCTGGATTGGCCGGGGCTCTTGCGGGTCGGGCTGCGGGGGCTGGGGCTGCGGCCTTGGGAGTTCTGGCGGCTGACGCCGGGGGAGCTGGCGGTGATGCTGGGCGAGGTGGCGGGGGCGCCGCCTTTGACGCGCGACCGGCTTGCGGAACTGGCGGCGCGCTGGCCGGACGGTCCGGGCGGGGTATCTGAAAGGAGTGGGCGATGATCGAGGTGGACGGGCTGGACGCGCTGAGCCAGCAGGCGGCGGAGCTGGAGCGGGCGCTGGGGGGCGCCGAGGGGGTGGCGGCCAGTTTCAGCGACGAGCTGGGGCGGATGCGCGAAAGCCTGACCTATACGAGCCGCGAGGTGGGGACGCTTTCGTCCAGTTTCGGGCGGTCGTTGCGGCGGGCCTTTGATGGCGTCGTCTTTGACGGGATGAAACTGTCGGATGCGTTGAAATCGGTGGCCGAGGGGATGTCGCAGGCGGCCTATTCGGTGGCGATGAAGCCGGTGCAGGACGCGGTGGGCGGGGCGCTTGCCAGCACGGTGAACGGGCTTTTGGGAAGCGTCTTCGGCTTTGCGCAGGGCGGGGCTTTTTCGCAAGGGCGGGTGATGCCCTTTGCCAAGGGGGGCGTTGTGTCTTCGCCGACGACCTTTGCGATGCGGGGGGCGACGGGGCTGATGGGCGAGGCCGGGCCCGAGGCGATCTTGCCGCTTGCGCGCGGCGCGGACGGGCGGCTGGGCGTGCAGGCGGGCGGCGGGCGGGTGGTCAATGTTGTGATGAACGTGACGACGCCCGATGCGGCCGGGTTCGCGCGCTCTCAGGGCCAGATCGCGGCGCAGGTGAACCGGGCGCTGGCGCGCGGATCGCGCAACGCCTGAGGAGGAAAGCATGGCATTTCATGAAGTTCGGTTTCCCGCCAATCTGAGTTTCGGCTCTGTCGGCGGGCCGGAGCGGCGCACCGAGATCGTCACGCTGGCAAGCGGGTTCGAGGAGCGCAACAGCCCTTGGGCGCATTCGCGGCGGCATTACGATGCCGGGGTGGGGCTGCGGTCTTTGGACGATGTCGAGCGGCTGATCGCGTTTTTCGAGGCGCGGGGCGGGCAGTTGCATGGCTTTCGCTGGAAGGACTGGGCCGATTACAAGAGCTGTCCGGCCTCGCGCGCTGTCGCGCATGAGGATCAGCTGATCGGGATTGGCGATGGCGTCACGGCGGCGTTTCAGCTGGTGAAGAGCTATGTTTCGGGCGGGCAGAGCTATCTGCGCCCGATCGTGAAGCCGGTCGAGGGCACGGTGAAGCTGGGTATCGCGGGCGATCATCAGGCCGAGGCGGTGAATTTCGCGGTCGATCATACCAGCGGGATCGTCACCTTCAACGAGGCGCCGTCGAAAGGGGCGCGGGTGACGGCAGGGTTCGAATTCGACGTGCCGGTGCGGTTTGATACCGACCGGATCGCGGTTTCGGTGCAGTCGTTTCAGGCGGGGGATCTGCCGCAGGTGCCGGTGGTGGAGGTGCGGATCTGATGGCCTATCCGGAAGATCTGAAGGCGCATCTTGCGCAGGGGGTGACGACGCTGGCGCGGGCCTGGGCCTTGGCGCGGACCGACGGGCGGGTGCTGGGCTTCACCGATCATGATGTGGTGCTGCGCTTCGAGGGGATCGCCTTTGAGCCCGGCAGCGGCATGACGGCCAAGGCGGTGCTGCAGGGCACGGGGCTTTCGGTCGACAATACCGAAAGCTATGGCGCGCTGAGGTCGGAGGCGATCACCGAGGCCGATATTCTGGCCGGGCGCTATGATGGCGCCGCGGTCACGGTCTGGCTGGTGAACTGGGCCGATCCGGGGATGCGGACGGTGATCTTTCGCGGCCATCTGGGGGAGGTCTCGCGCGGGGCAGGGGCGTTCACCGCCGAGCTGCGCGGGTTGACCGAGGCTTTGGGGCAGGAGCAGGGGCGGATCTATCATCCGCGCTGCGCCGCGGTGCTGGGCGATGGCCGGTGCCGCTTCGATCTGACGAAGGACGGTTATGCGCTGGAGGCGGCACTGAGCGGGGTGGCTGAGGCGGTGGTCTTGCGCATCGCCGAGGGCGCGGGGTTCGAAGATCGCTGGTTCGAGAAGGGGCGGCTTTTGGTGCTGGACGGCGTGGCGGCGGGGCTGGTCGGCGTGGTGAAGAACGACCGGCTGCAGGCGGATGGGGCCCGGATCATCGAGCTGTGGCAGCGGCTGGGCGCCGATCCGGTGGCGGGGGATCGGGTGCGCCTTGAGCCCGGCTGTGACAAGCGCGCCGAGACCTGTCGGCTGAAATTCGACAATTTCCTGAATTTTCGGGGGTTTCCGCATATTCCCGGGGAAGACTGGCTGGTGTCCTATCCGGTGCAGAGCGGCACCAATGACGGCGGGAGCCTGTTTCAATGAGCGCGCTCGGGCTGCGGGCGGTGGCGATCGCGCGGGATTGGATTGGCACGCCCTATCGGCATCAGGTCTCGGTTCAGGGGGCGGGGACGGATTGTCTGGGGCTTCTGCGCGGGGTCTGGCGCACGCTTTATGGCGCCGAGCCGGAGCTGGTGCCGCCCTATACGGCCGATTGGTCGGAACCCGCGCGCGAGGAAGTGCTGTGGCGGGCGGCGGCGCGGCATCTGGTGGCCTTGCCCACCGGGGCGGGGCCCGAGAGCCCGGGCGAGGTGCTGCTGTTTCGGATGCGCACGGGATCGGTGGCGAAACATCTGGGAATCGCGGCCGAGATCGGCGCCGGGGCGAGTTTCGTGCATGCCTATGCGGGGCATGGCGTGGTCGAAAGCCCGCTGTCCGAGCCCTGGGCGCGGCGGATCGTGGCGCGGTTTCAATTTCCGGAAAGGGTCAGGTGAATGGCGACGATACTGCTTTCGGCGGCGGGGGCCGCGATTGGCGGCGGCTTTGGCGGCACGATCCTGGGCCTGTCGGGGGCGGTGATCGGGCGGGCCGTGGGGGCGACGCTGGGGCGGGTGATCGACCAGCGGCTGCTGGGGTCCGGCTCGCAAAGTGTCGAGACCGGGCGGGTGGACCGGCTGCGGCTGACGAGTGCGGCCGAGGGCGAGGCGGTCGGGCGGCTGTGGGGGCGGATGCGGGTGGCCGGGCAGGTGATCTGGGCGACGCGGTTCTTCGAGACCCAGGCGGTGGAAAAGCGCGGCAAGGGATCGCCGCGGGCGACGGTGACGAGCTACAGCTATTCGCTGAGCCTGGCGCTGGCGCTTTGCGAGGGCGAGATCTTGCGTGTGGGCCGGGTCTGGGCGGACGGGACCGAGATCGAGGCTGGCGCGCTGAACATGCGCGTTTACCGGGGCGGCGAGGATCAGCTGCCCGATCCGAAGATTGCCGCGGTGGAGGGGGCGGAGCTTGCGCCGGCCTATCGCGGCATCGCCTATGTGGTGATCGAGGATCTGCAGCTGAGCCCCTATGGCAACCGGGTGCCGCAGTTCACCTTTGAGGTGGTGCGGGCGGCGCAGGGCGCGCTGGCCGAGGCGGAGCCCGATCTGACGCGGGGGCTGCAGGCGGTGGCGCTGATCCCGGGGACGGGCGAATATTCCCTTGCGACGACGCCGGTCTATGTGAGCGCCGAGACCGGGGTGACCGCGGTGCAGGTGGTGGCGAACCAGAATGCGCCCGGGGGGCAGACCGATCTTGCGGCGGCGCTGCAGCGGCTGGACGAGGAATTGCCCAATTGCGGGGCGGTGTCGCTGGTGGTGAGCTGGTTCGGCGACGATCTGCGCTGTGGGGCTTGCGATGTGAAGCCCAAGGTGGCCTCGACGCTGGAGGAGGGGGCGAACATGCCCTGGCGGGTGTCCGGGCTGGGGCGGGCGGGCGCCGAGGAAGTGCCGCGGCTTTCGGGGAATTCGGTCTATGGCGGCACGCCCGCCGATGCGGCGGTGATCGAGGCGATCGGCGCGCTGCGGGCGGCGGGCAAGGCGGTGACCTTTTACCCGTTCATCCTGATGGAGCAGCTGGCGGGCAATGGCCTGCCCGACCCCTGGAGCGACGCCTCCGGGCAGCCTGCGCTGCCCTGGCGGGGGCGGATCACGCTGTCGGTCGCGCCGGGGCGCGCGGGCAGCCCGGACGGAACGGCGGCGGCCGAGGCGCAGGTGGCGGGGTTCTTTGGCGCGGCAGAGCCGGGGGATTTCGCGATTGCGGGGGGCGAGGTCGTCTATTCCGGGCCCGAGGAATGGTCGATGCGCCGCTTCATCCTGCATTATGCGCATCTGTGCCAGCTGGCGGGGGGCGTTGACGCCTTTTGCATCGGCACCGAGATGGTGGCGCTGACGCAGATCCGCGGCCCGGGCAACAGCTTTCCGGCGGTGGCGGCGTTTCGGCAGCTGGCGGCGGAGGTCAAGGCGATCCTCGGGCCCGGCTGCAAGATCGGCTATGCCGCCGACTGGTCGGAATATTGGGGCTATGCGCCGGGCAATGGCGACCGGTTCTTTCATCTGGACCCGCTTTGGGCGGATCCGAACATCGACTTCATCGGCATCGACAATTACCTGCCGCTGTCGGATTGGCAGGAGGGCGAGGATCATGCGGATGCGCATTGGGGGGCGATCTACGCGCTCGACTATCTGCGCGCCAATATCGAGGGCGGTGAGTATTATGACTGGTATTATGCCGCGCCCGAACATCGTGCGGCGCAGATCCGCACGCCGATCAGCGATGGCGCGCATGACGAGCCCTGGATCTGGCGGGCCAAGGACATCCGCAACTGGTGGCTGAATGCGCATCACGAGCGGGTGGGCGGTGTGCGATCCGAGGGGGCGACGGCCTGGGTGCCGCAGTCGAAACCGATCTGGTTCACCGAGATGGGCTGTGCGGCGATCGACAAGGGCACCAACCAGCCCAACAAGTTCCTTGACCCGAAAAGCTCGGAATCGAGCCTGCCGCATCATTCGGACGGGCGGCGCGACGAGCTGATCCAGATGCAATATCTGCGCGCGATGACGAGCTATTGGGGGGAGGCGGCGAAGAACCCGGTCTCGGCGGTTTATGGCGGGCCGATGCTGGACATGAGCCGCGCGCATGTCTGGGCCTGGGATGCCCGGCCCTGGCCGCAATTTCCGCTCAATACCGCCTTGTGGTCGGATGGCGAGAATTACGCGCGCGGGCACTGGATTTCGGGGCGCGCGGTGGCGCAGCCGCTGGCGAGCGTCGTGGCCGAGATCTGTGGTGCCGCCGGGATCAGCGAGATCGACGTGAGCGGGCTTTATGGGCTGGTGCGCGGCTACACGATGACGGGCGATCAGACCGGGCGGTCGGGGCTGCAGGCGCTGATGCTGGCCTATGGGTTCGAGGCGCTGGAACGCGAGGGCAAGCTGGTGTTCCGGATGCGCGACGGGCGGGTGGATGCCGATCTGGCTGCGGCGGATCTGGCGCTGGGCGAGGGCGAGGCGGTCGTCGAGACGGTGCGGGCGGCCGAGGCCGAGATCGCCGGGCGGGTGCGGCTCGCCTATGTCGAGGCGGAGGGCGATTTCGAGGTGCGCGCGGTCGAGGCGGTTTTTCCCGATGCGGTGGCGGGCGCGGCGGCGGGGTCGGAATTGCCGCTGGCGCTGACGCGGGCGCAGGCGCAGGGGATCGTGGGGCGCTGGCTGGCCGAGGCGCGGGTGGCGCGGGACACGGCCCGGTTTGCGCTGGCGCCCTCGCAGGCGCATCTGGGCACGGGCGATGTGGTGCGGCTGGATCTGCCCGAGGGGCGGCGGCGCTACCGGATCGACCGGGTCGAGCAGGCGGGGTTGATCCAGGTCGAGGCGGTGCGGGTCGAACCGGGGATCTATGCCCCCGCCGACGAGGTCGAAGACCCGGCCGGCTTGCGCCCCTTTGCGGCGCCGGTGCCGGTGCGCGCGGTCTTTCTGGATCTGCCGCTGATGAAGGGCGACGAGGACCCGGTGGCGCCGCATCTGGCGGTGACGGCCGCGCCCTGGCCGGGGACGGTGGCGGTCTGGTCCTCGGATGCGGATGCGGGCTATGCGCTGAATGCGACGCTTGGCACGCGGGCGGTGATCGGGCAGACGCTGACGCCGCTGTTTCGGGCGCCGCCCGGGGTCTGGGACCGCGGCGCGCCCTTGCGGGTGAAGCTGGCCAGCGGGGCGCTGGAAACGGCGACGGCGCTTCAGGTGCTCAATGGCGCGAATGCGATGGCGATCGGCGATGGCAGCTCGGACAAGTGGGAGGTGTTTCAATTCGTCGAGGCGGCGCTGGTCGGCGGCAAGGTCTGGGAGATCTCGCTGCGGCTGCGCGGGCAGCTGGGCACCG
This sequence comes from Rhodobacter capsulatus, assembly GCF_052363185.1. Taxonomy (GTDB): domain Bacteria; phylum Pseudomonadota; class Alphaproteobacteria; order Rhodobacterales; family Rhodobacteraceae; genus Rhodobacter; species Rhodobacter capsulatus_E. The sequence goes on from NZ_CP198955.1 coordinate 1,741,926, forward strand.
ATGCGCTGATGCCCGAGGTCTGGCCCGAGGGCAGCGTGGTGGTGGCGTTGAATGGCGCGCCCGAGCAGATCTTGCTGCCGAGCGCGTCGCGGGGGCTGGCGCGGCATTACCGGATCGGCTCGGCGGCGCGGTCTTATGACGATCCGTCCTTCGTGCATCGGATCGAGGCCTTTGCGGGGGCCGGGCTGCGGCCCTTCAGCCCGTGCCATCTGCGCGCCGCGCGGGGGGGGAATGGATGGGATTTCCGCTGGCTGCGCCGGACGCGGATCGACGGCGACAGCTGGCAGGGGTACGAGGTGCCGCTGGGCGAGACGGCGGAACTTTATCTGCTGCGGGTGCTGGAGGGCTCGGCGGTGAAGCGCGAAGTGACGGTGGGCGCGGCGAGCTGGAGTTATCCGGCGGCGCTGCAGGCGGCCGATGGCATCGCGGGGGCCTTCACGCTGGAGGTGGCGCAGATCTCGGACGTTTATGGCCCGGGCTTGGCGGCGCGGATCACTGTCGGGGCCTGAACCTTGCGGCCGATCCTGATCGACGATCTTCTGATCGCGGCGCGGGCGGTGGCGGTGCTGTCTGCGCCCGAGCGTCCGGCGCGGCTGGCGCAATGGCTGCGCGAGGCCCATTGGGCCGATCTTTACCGCAAGCGGCTGGCGCGGGTGCATCCGCTTTGGGGCAATGGCTCGCTGATGGCGCGGGCCTTGCGCGAACCGGGGCCGCGCGGTCTGCGCCCGGACCGGGCCGAGATCGACCTTCTGGCCGAGGTGATCGCGGCGGTGCGAGACTGGCGCGCACGGGGGCTTTGCAGCGCGGGTGAACGGCTCTATCTGAGGGGCGCAGCCTGTGCTAGGCTGACCCAAAGTCAAGGAGAGTGCCATGTCCAAAACCCGCGCGAAGGTCGCTGCCGTCGATCCGGTGTGGATGCGGATCTGTGAGGAGGCGCATGACGCCGTGGGGCAGGAGCCGCTGCTGGGCGCCTTGATCCATGCCGGGCTTTTGCATCATGCGACGATGGAACAGGCGCTGGCCTATCGCTTTTCGCTGAAGCTTGCCTCGGGCGAGATGAGCGAGCAATTGCTGCGCGAAATCGCCGATGATGCCTATGGGTCGGACCCCGATCTGGGGCAGGCGGCGCGGGCGGATCTGGTGGCGGTTTACGACCGCGACCCGGCCTGCCACCGGTTCTTGCAGCCGATCCTGTTCTTCAAGGGCTATCAGGCGCTGCAAAGCTACCGTATCGCGCATTGGCTGTGGCGGCAGGGGCGCAAGGACATGGCCTATTTCGTGCAGATGCGCACCTCGGAGGCCTTTGGCGTCGACATTCACCCGGCGGCGCGGATCGGGCGCGGGGTGATGATCGACCACGCCCATTCGATCGTGATCGGCGAGACGGCGGTGGTGGGCGACAATGTCTCGATGCTGCATTCGGTGACTTTGGGCGGCACCGGCAAGGAAGAGCAGGACCGGCATCCGAAGATCGGCAATGGCGTGCTGATCGGGGCAGGCGCGAAGGTGCTGGGGAATATCCATGTCGGCGACAATTCGCGGATTGCGGCGGGGTCCGTGGTGCTGGCCGATGTGCCGCGCTGCAAGACCGTGGCCGGGGTGCCCGCAAAGATCGTCGGCGAGGCGGGCTGTGCCCAGCCCTCGGTCAACATGGACCAGCAATTGCGCGGCTGCGACTGCGAGGGCTGAACCGGGCATGGCAGGGCTGGAGCGGATCAGAACGCTGCCCTACCGGATCGTCACCAAGCTTGCGGGCGACGCGATTTCGCTTTTCGCCCGCATCCTGACCGCGCCACGGGCGATCTGGGCGGGGTCGGAGCCGCGGCTGGGGCCGCGGGTCTATTATTCCAATCACACCTCGAATGCGGATTTCGTGCTGATCTGGACGGTGCTGCCGCCGGTTTTGCGCAATCGCACCCGGCCGGTGGCGGCGCTGGATTACTGGCTGGCCTCGCCGCTGCGGGCCTTTGCGGGCCGCGACGTGTTCCGCGCCGTGCTGATCGACCGCCGCCCCGAGGCGCGGACCGAAGATCCGGTGACGCAGATGGCTGTGGCGCTGGATGCGGGATCGGCGCTGATCCTGTTTCCCGAGGGGCGGCGCAATACCTCGGAGGCGGCGCTTTTGCCATTCAAGTCGGGGCTTTTTCATCTGGCGCGGCAACGTCCGGGGGTGGATCTGATCCCGGTCTGGATCTCGAACCTGAACCATGTGATGCCGCGGGGGCAGGTCATCCCGGTGCCGCTGATCTGCACCGTCACCTTTGGCGCGCCGATCCGGATTGCGCCCGATGAGGCGAAGGAGCCTTTTCTGGCGCGGGCGGCGGCGGCGCTGGCGGAACTGGGGGCGGCACGATGACCGGCCTTGCGCCTGCGCTTTCGGGTCTTGGCGCCATCCTATTTCTGGCGGCGATCCTGGGTCAGGTGCTGCGCGAGGCGATCGCGCCCGACGGGTCCCACCCGGTGATCGAGACGATGAATGCGCGGATCGCGGCCTGGTGGGCTTTCGCCGTGCTGATGGCGCTCGCGCTTCTGGCGGGCAAGGCGGGGGTGATTGCCCTGTTCCTGCTGGTGTCGTTTTCGGCGCTTCGGGAATTTCTGACATTGACGAAAAAGAGCATCGCCGACCATTGGACTTTGGCGGCAAGTTTCTTCCTTGTCCTGCCGCTGCAGTATCTTTTCGTCGCTGCCGAGTGGCAAGGCCTTGCCGCCTTGTTCGTTCCCGTGCACGTCTTTCTTTTGCTGCCGGTGATTTCCGCGCTGCAGGGACGGCCCGAGCAGTTTCTGGCCCGCGTGGCCGAGACGCAATGGGCGGTGATGATCTGCATCTATTGCATCAGCGCCATTCCGGCGCTGCTCTGGCTGCCGATCCCGGGGTTCGAAGGGCGTAACCTGCTGCTGATCGCTTTCCTGATCCTTGTCGTGCAAACCTCTGATATCGCGCAATTTGCGATCAGTCGATGGATCGGGCGACGGCTGATCGCCCCGGCGCTTTCGGCTTCGAAAACCTGGAAGGGGACTTTGGGCGGCGTCGTCGTGGCCGGTCTGGCCGGGGGGGCGCTGTCCTGGCTGACGCCCTTCAGCCAGTTGCAGGCGATGGGCGTCGGCCTTGTCCTGGCGCTGATGGGGGTCTTTGGCGATCTGGTGATGACGGCGATCAAACGCGACAAGGGCGCCCGCGACTGGGGCCATCTGATCGTGCCGCATGGCGGCTTTCTGGATCGGCTCGACAGCGTGATCTTTGCCGCGCCGATCTTTTATCATCTGACCCGTTTCATCTGGGCAAGTCCCTGAAACGGAACGGCGGCAGGGGTGTCCCCGCCGCCGTTTCGCAGATTTCTGAAATCTCAGGCCAGCATCGCTATCGGGTTTTCCAGATTGGCGACAATCGCGGCCAGCAGCTCGGCCCCCAGCGCCCCGTCGATCACCCGGTGATCGACCGAGAGCGTCAGCGCCATCATCGTCGCCACTTCGATCATGCCCGAGGCGCTCACGACCGGCTTCGTGACGCCCGCGCCCACGGCCAGAATCGCGCCATGCGGCGGGTTGATCACCGCGTCGAAGCTTTCGATCCCCATCATGCCGAGGTTCGAAATCGCAAAGGAACCGCCTTGGTATTCCTGCGGCGCCAGTTTCCGGTCCCGCGCGCGTTTCGCCAGATCCTTCATCTGCGCCGACAGCTGGCTGAGCGATTTCGTGTCGGCATCCTGCAGAACGGGGGTGAAAAGCCCGCCCTCGATCGCCACCGCCACGGCAACGTCCGAGGCCTGCATCTGCAGAACCCGATCCCCGGCCCAGACCGCATTGGCCGCCGGAACCGCCTGCAAGGCCAGCGCCGAGGCCTTGATGATGAAGTCGTTCACCGAAAGCTTCACCCCACGGCCGGCAAGCTGCCGGTTCAGCTCCTCGCGGAAGGACAAAAGCGCATCCAGACGCACCTCGCGGCGCAGGTAGAAATGCGGGATCGTCTGTTTCGCCTCGGTCAGCCGCGCCGCAATCACCCGGCGCATGCCATCGAGCGGGATCTCGGTATAGGCGCGGCCCTCGTAAAGCTTCGCCACCGTTGCGGCCGAGACCGGCGCGGGGGCAGGGGCCGTAACCGCGACCGGAGCCGCCGCAGGCGCGGGTTTCGCCACAGCACCTTCGACATCGGCCTTGACGATCCGCCCATGCGGGCCGGACCCCGCAATCGCCGCCAGATCAAGCCCCTTGTCAGCCGCGATCCGCCGCGCCAAGGGCGAGGCGAAGATCCGCGCGCCCGTCTTCGGCGCGACCGGGGCCGCAACCACAGGGGCCGCAACCACCGCAACCGGGGCAGGGGCCGCGGCTTTCGGCGCGGGCGCCACCTCGGCGCTGCCGCCTTCCTCGATCAGCACGGCGATGGGGGCATTCACTTTCACCCCGGCGGTTCCTTCGGCCACCAGAAGCTTGCCGATCACGCCTTCATCGACCGCCTCGAATTCCATCGTCGCCTTGTCGGTCTCGATCTCGGCGATGATTTGGCCCGATTTGACCGCATCGCCTTCCTTGACCAGCCATTTCGCCAGCGTGCCCTCCTCCATCGTGGGGGAGAGCGCAGGCATCAGGATTTCCACAGCCATCTTTCCCTCACCGATAGCAGACGCGTTTCACCGCCGCGACGACCTCGTCCGAGGTCACCAGCGCCAGCTTTTCAAGGTTCGCCGCATAGGGCATCGGCACATCCTTGCCCGTGCAGTTGATCACCGGCGCATCGAGATAATCAAACGCGCGTTCCATGATCGTTGCCGACAGATGGTTGCCGATCGAACCGACCGGCCAGCCTTCTTCGACGGTGACGCAGCGGTTCGTCTTCATCACCGAGGCCAGAACCGTGTCGTAATCGATCGGGCGCAGCGTGCGCAGGTCGATCACCTCGGCACTGATGCCCTCGGCCGCCAGCTTGTCGGCCGCATCCAGCGCATGCGCCATGCCGATGCCGAAGCTGACGATCGTGACATCCGTCCCTTCGCGCCAGATCCGGGCCTTGCCGAAGGGGATGGTGAAATCGTCCAGCACCGGCACCTCGAACGAGCGCCCGTAAAGGATCTCGTTTTCGAGGAAAATCACCGGGTTCGGATCGCGGATCGCGGATTTCAAGAGGCCCTTCGCATCGGCCGCCGAATAGGGCATCACCACTTTCAGACCCGGGATCTGTGCATACCAGGCAGCATAATCCTGCGAATGCTGCGCAGCGACGCGCGCTGCCGCACCATTCGCACCGCGGAAGACGATCGGGCAGCCGAGCTGGCCGCCCGACATGTAGAGCGTTTTCGCGGCCGAGTTGATGATCTGGTCGATCGCCTGCATGGCGAAGTTGAAGGTCATGAATTCGACGATCGGCTTCAGCCCGCCAAAGGCGGCGCCGACCGCGATGCCGGTGAAGCCATGTTCTGTGATCGGCGTGTCGATCACCCGTGCCGCGCCGAATTCGTCCAGAAGCCCTTGGGACACCTTGTAGGCACCCTGATATTCGCCGACTTCCTCGCCCATCAGGAAGACGGTCTGATCGGCCCGCATTTCCTCGGCCATCGCTTCGCGAAGCGCCTCGCGCACCGACATCGTCTTCATCGGCGTGCCTTCCGGCCAATCGGCCGAGGCTTTCGAAACGACCGGGGCCGCCGCCACGGGGGCCGCCACAACCGGGGCAGGGGCCGCCGCAACCGGCGCCACCTTCGACGCGGGCGCCGCTTCGACACCCTCGCCCGCCAGCCGCAGGATCGGCGCGTTCACCTTCACCCCCGAGGTGCCCTCGGCCACCAGCAGTTCCACCACCGTGCCCTCGTCCACCGCCTCGAATTCCATCGTCGCCTTGTCGGTCTCGATCTCGGCCAGGATCTGGCCCGATTTGACCACATCCCCCGCCTTCACCAGCCATTTCGCCAGCGTGCCCTCTTCCATCGTCGGAGACAGCGCGGGCATCAACACGTCCATTGCCATCGTCTTCTCTCCTCAGGCGTAAATGTCGGTCCAAAGCTCGGTCAACGCGGGCTCGGGGCTTTCCTTGGAAAACTCCGCCGCCTCGTTCACGATCGCCTTGATCTCGCGGTCGATGGCCTTCAGGTCGTCATCCGTCGCCTGACCCGAGGAAATCAGCAATTCCCGCACGTTTTCAATCGCATCGCGTTCGTCGCGCATCTTCTGCACTTCCTCGCGGGTGCGGTATTTCGCCGGGTCCGACATCGAATGGCCGCGGTAGCGATAGGTTTTCACTTCCAGAATGAACGGCCCCGCGCCCGAGCGGCAATGCGCGACCGCCTTTTCGCTCGCCGCCTTCACCGCCAGCACATCCATGCCATCGACGATCTCGCCCGGAATGCCGAAAGCCTCGCCGCGGGTGTAGATGTCGGGCGTCGAGGTCGAGCGTTTCTGCGCCGTCCCCATCGCATATTGGTTGTTTTCAATGACAAAAATCACCGGCAGCTTCCAAAGCGCCGCCATGTTGAAGGTCTCGTAGACCTGACCCTGGTTCGCCGCGCCATCGCCGAAATAGGCAAAGGTCACATTGTCATTGCCCAGATATTTGTCGGCGAAAGCCAGCCCCGCGCCCAGCGGCACCTGCGCGCCGACGATGCCATGCCCGCCGTAGAAATGCTTTTCCTTGGAAAACATGTGCATCGAGCCGCCCTTGCCTTTCGACAAACCGCCCTCGCGCCCGGTCAGCTCCGCCATCACGCCTTTCGGGTCCATGCCGCAGGCCAGCATGTGGCCGTGATCGCGATAGGAGGTGATGCGCTTGTCGCCCGGCTTCGTCGCGGCTTCCAGCCCCACGACCACCGCTTCCTGCCCGATATACAGATGGCAGAAGCCGCCGATCAGGCCCATGCCATAGAGCTGACCCGCCTTCTCCTCGAACCGGCGGATCATCAGCATGTCACGGTAATATGTGAGCAATTCTTCCTTCGAGACATTGGGGCGCGCTTGCGCCGGGGTCTCGGGGGTCTTGCGTGTCGCCATCGGACAGCCTCCCAGTCGTGATAGTTCAACGTTAAACCATTCTCTACAGCATGCGACGAAAAGATGCAATCATACGAACGCAAAACGCCCGCACGAAGCCGTGCGGGCGCGAAAACAGGCTTTATGATCGCTTAACGGATCACGATTTCATCGGCGCGCAGCGTGCCCAGCACCTCGCGCGCGCGTTCATCGAGCAGATCAAGGTCCAGATATTCATCCGACAGCCGCCGCGTCAGATTCGCCATCCGCGCCTCCTCGGCCTGCAGCTTGTCGCGCTCGATCGTCAGCTTTTCGATCTCGGCATCGACCTGCACGCGGTGAAAGATGCCGTTCGGCCCCTGCATCGCGGCAAAGGCGAAGTTCAGCCCCAGCACGGTCGCTGCGGAATAGAAGACGAAGGGAACGACCCGCGGGCCTTTCGGAAAATTCATGCTCTGCCTCTCATGCCGCCTCTGCCGGACGTTTCGGCAACCATGCCACAAAGGCCGCGGCCTGAAAAGACCCATCCCCGCCGCGGGCGGGGGCGCCTACATGTTGTAGCGCAACTCCGTGTCGAACTGCGCCGAGAAGCTTTCGCAGGCGCCGCCGGCGATCAGCCCCTTGCCGTCCGAGGCGCACAGAACCCCGGTCACCCGGCCCGAGACCCGGCCGTGCCAGTCTTCCCCGGCATCGCGGGACAGCCCGTCCAGCCGCAACGCGGCTTCGCGCGCCCAAAGCCCCGGCCCGTCATACCCGCCCGTCTGCGGCACCCGCACCGTCACCTTTTGCGTGCTTGCGCCTGCTTTCGGCATTTCCGAAAATTCCGCACGCAGAAAAATCACCCCGCCTTTCGCCTTCGGATCGGCGCCCGGATGGGCGTTGAGCAGAAACGACACCGGCCCGCCGGGGGTGACCTTGCGCTCGGCATCGGGCGCCCAGCTCATCTGCGCCGAGGCATCGACGGCCCCGACAGAAAAATCATAGATCGTGTAGCTCTGCCGCTGCGCCCCGATTGTCGCGGTCATCTGCCCCATCGTCCAGGGCCAGCCCTCGGGTGTCTCGAAGCTTGGCTCCAGCGCGACATGGTCCTGCGGCGCGGGCTTTTGCGCCTCGGTCACGCATCCCGCCAGCACCAGAATCAGACCCACAGCCAATCCCCGCCCCAAGCCCCGCATCGCATCCCCCCGAAATGAAACGAGCACCCCGAAGGGTGCCCGATCCGTCCCGTTTTGGGAAGCCCGATCAGCCCGCGATCGAGGCGCGGTAGATGCTGTCGATCGCCTCGCCCAGCGCCGCGTCGAATTCGGCATCGGTCATCTGCGCGGTCAGCCCCTCGGTCAGCGCACGGCTGAAGGACGCGATCATGCCCGTGTTGCGGGCCAGGATCGCATTCGCATCCGCGCGCGCATAGCCGCCCGACAGCGCCACGACCTTGATCACATTCGGATGCTGGACGAGCGGCAGATAGAAATTGTCCACCGTCGGCAGGCTCAGCTTCAGCATGACGGGCGAGGACACGGTCTCAAGCCCGGCCAGCAGCGCATCGCGCAGCATCGCCTCGGCCTCGATCTTGTCGGCGATCGAGATCGTCACCTCGGGTTCCAGGATCGGCACCATGCCCGCGCCCAGAACCTGCTCGGCCACTTCGAACTGCTGCGCCACGACCGCGGCAATCCCCATCGGATCGGCGGCCGAAATCACCGACCGCTCCTTGGTGCCGAAAATCCCGGCCTCGGCGGCGCGCTCCAGAAGCGCGTCCAGCGTCGGCATCGGTTTCAGCATCTGGCAGCCGTTCTTTTCCTCTTCCAGACCCTTGTCGATCTTCAGGAAGGGCACGACGCCGCGCTTTTCCCACAGATAGGTGGCGGTCGGAATGCCGTCGATGTCGCGGTCCATCGTCTGTTCGAACAGGATCGCGCCCACGACCTTGTCGCCGGTGAAGGCGCTCGATTTGATGATCCGCGCCCGCATCGCATGGATCAGGTCATACATCTCGGTTTCGTTCGAATAGGCGTCTTCGGTGATGCCATAGAGCCGCAGCGCCTTCGGCGTCGAGCCGCCCGACTGGTCAAGCGCGGCAATGAAGCCCTCGCCCTTGCGCATGTGTTCCATCATCGTCTTCGCCATCTTCGACCCCCGATCCTGGGCCCGGACCATTCCGGGCTGCGACTTTTGCAATTGCAGCCCCCGGTTAAACCCTTGTGACAGTCGATGCAATTCCGGTTTCGCTAACAGCCGTGGCAGACATGAAAAAACGGGGCGCCGCGGGGCACCCCGTTCCGATCCGTCCCGAAAGACGGCTTATTTCATCAGCGCCGCAACGCCCGGCAGGTCCTTGCCTTCCATCCACTCAAGGAAGGCCCCGCCCGCGGTCGAGATGTAGCTGAAATCCTCGGCCGCGCCCGCCTTGTTCAGCGCGGCCACAGTGTCGCCGCCGCCCGCCACCGACACCAGCTTGCCCGCCTTGGTCAGATCGGCCGCCTTCTGCGCCGCCGCATTCGTCGCCGCGTCAAAGGGCGCGATCTCGAAAGCCCCAAGCGGCCCGTTCCAGATCAGCGTTTTCGACGCTTCGAAGACCTTGGCGATTTCCTCGACCGATTTCGGCCCGGCATCCAGGATCATCGCATCGGCCGGGCAATCGGCCTTGCCGACCACCTCGTTCTCGGCGCCCGCCTTGAACTCGCGCGCCACCACCACATCGGCGGGCAGGTGAATGGCACAGCCCGCCGCAGCGGCCTTTTCCAGGATCTCGCGCGCGGTTTCCGCCATCTCGCGCTCGGCCAAGCTTTTGCCGACGTCGATCCCCTGCGCCACCAGGAAGGTGTTCGCCATGCCGCCGCCGATCACCAGATGATCGACCTTGCTCACCAGATTGCCCAGAAGGTCCAGCTTGGTCGAGACCTTGGCCCCGCCCACAACCGCCGTCACCGGCCGCACCGGATTGCCCAAGGCCGCTTCCAGCGCCTTCAGCTCGGCCGCCATCAGCCGACCGGCAACCGCGGGCAGGATATGCGCCACGCCCTCGGTCGAGCTATGCGCCCGGTGCGCCGCCGAAAAGGCGTCGTTCACATAGACCTCGCCCAGCGCGGCCATCGCGGCGCTCAGCTCGGGGTCGTTCTTTTCCTCACCGGCATGGAAGCGGGTGTTTTCCAACAGCAAAACCTCGCCCGCGGCCAGCGCCGCAACGGCGGTCTTCGCCGGGGCACCGATGCAGTCTTCGGCGAATTTCACCGGCACGCCCAGCGCTTTGGCCAGTTCCGGCACCAGCGGGCGCAGGCTCATTTCCGGCACGGGCTTGCCTTTCGGGCGGCCGAAATGCGCCAGCAGCACCGGCTTGCCCCCCTTGGCAAGGATGTCCTTGACCGTGGGCGCGATCTTTTCGATCCGCGTCGCGTCGGTCACCACCCCGTTTTCCACCGGCACGTTGATGTCGACGCGCACGAGCACCACCTTGCCCGCAAGATCCATCTCGTCGAGCGTTTTCCAAGCCATATCCGTTCTCCAGTTGTGGGTCGCAAGGCGGGGGCCGTCCACCTGCGGCTCGCGCAAAATTGCCCGGATGTGACGGGGTCGTCAACGCCTCGCGGCCCTGCGGGCGGCGAAAACCCGCCCGGCTGCGACGAAATTCCCGCGTCGCTTTGCCCTTTTCACCGCGGCCCGCAGCCCCTAAGTTGCCCCCAGACCAAATTCAGGAGAGCCCCATGGCCGAGATCAAGGATCCCGAAAACACCATCATCATCACCCTCAAGGACGGGCCGGTGGTGATCGAGCTTCTGACCGATGTGGCGCCGCTGCATTGCGCGCGGATGAAGCAGCTCGCCCGCGACGGCGCCTATGACAACGTGGCCTTCCACCGCGTGATCGAGGGCTTCATGGCGCAGACGGGTGACGTCGAAAACGCCAATATGGAAAAGGATTACAACCCCCGTCGCGCCGGCACGGGCGGGTCGAAATATCCCGATCTGAAGGCGGAATTTTCGAAAGTTCCGCATGCGCGCGGCAGCCTTGGCGCGGCGCGGTCGCAAAATCCGAACTCGGCCAACAGCCAGTTCTTCATCAACTTCGCCGACAATTCCTTCCTCAATGGCCAATACACCGTCTATGGCCAGGTGATCTCGGGGATGGAATTCGTCGACAAGATCGCCCGTGGCGAGCCCCCGGCTTCCCCTGACCGGATGATCACCGTGCGGGTGGCGGCTGATGCGTAAGCTCCTGCTCGCCACGGCACTGGCCTTTGCGGCCACCGGCGCGCTGGCGCAGGATGGCACCACCGCGCCCGACGGCCCGGGCCCGAACCTCGTGCTCGAGGTGGGCGGCTCGGTCTCGGGCAAGGTGGTGATCGACCTGTTGCCCGATGTCGCGCCCCAACATGTCGAGCGCATCACCCAGCTGGCCAATGAACACGCCTATGACGAGGTGGTCTTTCACCGCGTGATCGAGGGGTTCATGGCGCAGACGGGCGACGTGCAATTCGGCAAGCGCGGCGGCGATCTGTCGATGGCGGGGATGGGCGGGTCGACCTACGGCGACCTTCCGGCGGAATTCTCGAACCGCTCCTTCAGCCGCGGCATGGTCGGCATGGCCCGTTCGGCCAGCCCCGACTCGGCCAACAGCCAGTTCTTCATCATGTTCGAGCCCGCCCCGCATCTGGATGGCCAATACACGATCGTCGGCCATGTGGTCGAAGGGATGGATCTGGTCGACAAGCTGAAAAAGGGCGCGCCCCAGCTGAACGGCCTCGTGGAAAACCCGGACTACATCGTCAAGGCCACGATCGAGTGACCGGGCGCAGGGGGGGCGCTGCCCCCCTCTGCTGCGCATTCACCCCCCGGGATATTTTCGCCAAGGTGAAATGGAAAAAGGGCGCTCCGCTTGGGGCGCCCTTTCATCTTGCCACAAATATCCCGGGGTCCGGGGCAGAGCCCCGGCCTTGCTCAGCCCAGGCTCACCAGCGCATGGCGCTTCTTGCCCGCGCTCAGCTTCACCGGTTCCGCCAGATCGGCGGCCGAGAACATCCGCCCCGCGTCAAGGCAGATTTCGTCATCGACCTTCAGCCCGCCTTCGGAAATCAGCCGCTTGCCGTCCTTGCCGGTCTTGGCCAGCCCCGAACGCACCACAAGCTGCGCGAGGCTGATCCCCTCGGCCAGTTCCTCGGCCCCCAGTGTGAGCCGCGGCAGGTCTTCTCCGACGCCGCCCTTCTCGAAAACCTCGCGCGCGGTGGCCTCGGCCGCCGCCGCCGCTTCGGCGCCATGCAGCAGCGTCGTCACTTCATTGGCCAGAATGATCTTGGCGCCGTTGATTTCCGAGCCTTCCAGCTTGCCCAGCCGGTCACATTCTTCGACCGGCAGATCGGTGTAAAGCTTCAGGAAGCGGCCCACATCGGCATCGGTCGTGTTGCGCCAGAACTGCCAGAACGCATAGGGGCTCAGCATCTCGCCATTCAGCCAGACCGCGCCGCCCTGCGACTTGCCCATCTTGCGCCCGTCCGAGGTGGTCAGAAGCGGCGTCGTCAGCCCGAAGATCTCGCGATCCAGCACCCGGCGCGTCAGGTCGATGCCGTTGATGATATTGCCCCACTGATCCGAGCCGCCCATCTGCAACAGACAGCCATAGCGGCGGTTCAGTTCGAGGAAATCATAGGCCTGCAGGATCATGTAGTTGAATTCGAGGAAGCTCAGCGACTGCTCGCGGTCGAGCCGCGATTTCACCGATTCGAAGCTCAGCATCCGGTTGACCGAGAAATGCCGCCCGATATCACGCAGGAATTCAAGGTAATTCAGATCGTCAAGCCATTCGGCATTGTTGCGCATCAGCGCGCCATTGCCGTCGTCCTTGTACTCCAGATAGCGCGCAAAGACCCGCTGCATCCCGGCGATATTCTCGTCGATCTTCTCGGGCGTCAGCAGCGGCCGTTCCTCGCTGCGGAAGCTCGGATCGCCCACCTTGGTCGTGCCCCCGCCCATCAGCGTGATCGGCTTGTGCCCGGTCTTCTGGAACCAGCGCAGCAGCATGATGTTCAAAAGGTGCCCGACATGCAGCGAGGCCGCCGTGGCATCATAGCCGATATAGCAGGTCACCATGCCCCCCGCCAAAGCGGCGTCAAGTTCCTGAAGATCGGTGCAATCGGCCAGAAATCCGCGCTCGATGATGACGCGCAGGAATTCCGATTTCGGATGATAAGTCATCGTGCTTGTCCCTTGGCTGGCCCCATGCGTATATCGAGGCAAGCGCAAAAGGGGAAGAGATGTCGAAAACGGGCGCAAAATCGGGGCCGGTCTGGGCCCTTGGCACGATGTCGGGAACCTCGCTTGACGGGGTCGATGCGGCCGCGCTTCTGACCGATGGCCATGCAATCCTTGATTTCGGTCCCTCCGCCTATCGCCCCTATACCCCCGCCGAGCGCGGCGTGATCCATCAGGCGCTTGGCCGCTGGCAGGGCGAGGATGGCGTGGCCGAAGCGGCCGAAGTGGTCGAAACCGCCCATGCCGAACTGCTCTCGGCGCTGCTGGCCGATCTGCCCGAAGAGGCGGGCGAGGTGCTGATCGGCTTTCACGGCCAGACGCTGGCGCATGATCCGAACGGGCTGCACGGGGCGCGGCGCACGCATCAGGCGGGCGACGGCGCGGTGCTGGCCGAGGTGCTGGGCCGTCCGGTGGTCTGGGATTTCCGCACCATGGATGTGGAAATGGGCGGGCAGGGGGCGCCCCTGGTGCCGTTCTTTCACTTCGCTTGCGCGAAATGGGCCGGGCTTTCGGCCCCTTGCGCCTTTCTCAATCTGGGCGGGGTGGGCAATGTCACCTGGCTGGACCCGCGCCTGCCCGCGCCCGAAACCCCCGGTGCGGTTCTGGCCTTCGACACCGGCCCGGCCAATGCGCCGATCGACGATCTGATGCGCCGCCGTCTGGGCGTGGCCTCCGATGTGGGGGGGGCGCTGGCGCTCTCGGGCGGGGTGGACGAGGCTGCGGTGACGGCCTTCCTGGAGCATCGGCATTTCTTCCGCATGCCGCCGAAGTCGCTTGATCGCAACGAATTCGCCGCGGCGCTGGCCTTTGTCGACAGCCTTGACGATGCCGATGCGGCGGCGACCCTGACCGCCTGCGCCGCCGCCGCCGTGGCCCGCGGTTTCGAGCATTTCCCAAGCCCGCCCGGGCTGGTTCTGGTCTCGGGTGGCGGGCGGCTCAATGCCGCGATGATGGCGGAACTGGCCGCGCGTCTGCCCTGCGCCGTGGCCCCGATCGAGGAGATCGGGCTGGATGGCGACATGCTCGAGGCGCAGGCCTTCGCCTATCTGGCGGTCCGGGTCGCGCGCGGCCTGCCGACCTCGGGGCCGAGCACCACGGGGGTCGCGGCGCTTGTGGGCGGCGGCAAGGTCAGCCGCCCGGGCGGCTAGACGGAACACGCGGCCTGCCGCGTATCATCTGAAACGACAGGAGGATGCGATGACACAGCTTGCTTCCCAACCGTTTTCGAACCGCGCCGCAGCCGTCTTTCTTGCGGGGTTCACCTTCCTCGGCCTTGCCGTCTCGGGCCTTGCCATCGTCTTTGCCCCCTCGGGGCGGATCGCGACCGAGATCGGCTGGCGGCTCCTGTTCCTGAGCCGGGCGCAATGGGAAAGCCTGCATCTGACGCTGGGGGTCTTTTTCCTCTTTGCGGCGGGCTGGCATGTCTGGCTGCACTGGCCGGTGATCACCAATCTGCTGTGGCAGGCCAGCACCCGCACGCTGTCGCACCGCCGCGAGGTCGGGCTGGCCCTTGTCACCGTGTCGCTACTGATCGCGCTGGCCGTGCTGGATCTGCCGCCCGCAAGCTGGCTGAGCGACCTCTCCGATCTCTTCAAGCGCGGGTTCTGGAGATAAGGGGGCAGGTCACCGCCCCGGGGGCGGGAGGTCTTCGATCTCGAACCCCGGCGCGGCCATCTCAAAGCCCTCGAAGCGAAAGCCGGGGCTGACGGTGCAGCCGACCAAAGTCCAGTCACCCAAGGTCCGCGCCGCCTGCCAATGGCCGGTGGGCACAATCCCCTGCACCACCTCGGCGCCGAGCACATCCGGGCCAAGGCGCAGCCGCGTCACCGGCCCGGTGTCCTGCGCCGCGATCCGCAATTCAAGCGGTGCGCCTGCGTGAAAATGCCAGATCTCGGCGGCGTCGACCCGGTGCCAATGGCTGGCCTCGCCCGCTTTCAGCAGAAACAGGATCGCGGTTCCCGCCGGACGTTCGCCCGGTTCCGCCTCGGCCACCCAGGTCTGGCGATACCAGCCGCCCTCGGGATGCGGCGCCAGCCCCAGCTGCGCGATGATCCGATCCGCCTCGCCCATGATCCCCTCCGGGTTTTTTCTTGGCGCAAATACGCCCGCCGGAGGCTTCAAAGTCAAAGAAAAACCGCCGCTGGCGCAGGGCCAACGGCGGAATTTGCGTATTTGGACCAAGAAAAAGCCGAGGGGCTTATTTCAGAATCGCACGGCCCATGTATTCGGCGGTCTCGCCCAGCATTTCCTCGATGCGGATCAGCTGGTTGTATTTCGCCAGCCGGTCAGACCGCGCCAGCGAGCCGGTCTTGATCTGGCCGCAGTTCGTCGCCACCGCCAGATCGGCGATCGTCGCATCCTCGGTCTCGCCCGAGCGGTGCGACATGACGTTGGTGTAGCGCGCGCGATGCGCCATATCGACCGCCTTCAGCGTTTCGGACAGCGAGCCGATCTGGTTCACCTTCACCAGCATCGCATTGGCGACGCCTTTCTTGATGCCCTCGGCCAGACGCGCCGGGTTGGTGACGAAGAGATCGTCGCCCACCAGCTGCACCTTGTCGCCCAAAGCATCGGTCAGCAGCTTCCAGCCGTCCCAGTCATCCTCGGCGCAGCCGTCCTCGATCGAGATGATCGGATATTCGCTGCAAAGCTTGGCCAGATAATCGACATTCTCGGCCGAGGTCAGCGACAGGCCCTCGCCCTTCATCTCGTATTTGCCGCCCTTGAAATATTCGGTCGAGGCGCAGTCGAGCGCCAGATAGATATCCTCGCCCGGCTTGTAGCCCGCCTTTTCGATCGCCTTCAGGATGAAGTCGAGCGCGTCACGGGTCGAGGCGAGCATCGGCGCAAAGCCGCCCTCATCGCCAAGGCCGGTCGACAAGCCCTTGGCCGAAAGCTCTTTCTTCAGCGTGTGGAAGACTTCGGACCCCATACGCACGGCGTCGCGGATATTGCCCGCGGAAACCGGCATGATCATGAATTCCTGAATGTCGATCGGGTTGTCGGCATGTTCGCCGCCGTTGATGATGTTCATCATCGGCACCGGCAGGACGCGGGCCGAGGTGCCGCCGACATAGCGGTAAAGCGGCTGCGCGGTGAAATCGGCGGCGGCTTTCGCGCAGGCGAGCGACACGCCCAGAATGGCATTCGCGCCCAGACGGCCCTTGTTGTGGGTGCCATCGAGCTCGATCATCAGCTTGTCGATGCCTTCCTGATCGGTGACGTCTTCGCCCACCAGATTTTCGGCGATCTCGCCATTCACCGCCATCACGGCTTCCAGCACGCCCTTGCCCATGTAGCGCGCCTTGTCGCCATCGCGGCGTTCCACCGCCTCATGCGCGCCGGTCGAGGCGCCCGAGGGCACGGCGGCGCGGCCCATCGTGCCGTCTTCGAGGGTCACGTCCACCTCGACGGTCGGATTGCCGCGGCTGTCAAGGATTTCACGCGCGTGGATGTCGATGATCGTGCTCATGGGAGTGCTCCGATTGAAAAATCGCCCTCTGCATAGCCCAATGCAGCCGCAGCGAAAAGGGTCTTGATAGCGGTAACGGCGGTGTTAGCGTCCGACTTTTCGTGAATTTTTCGCGTCAGGCGGCGGGGGGCTCGGCCTTGGCCAGACGGCGCTGGCGGGCCAGCGTGTAAAGCCCCGAGGCCACGATGACCGCGCCGCCGATCAGCGTCCAGCGGTCGGGGGATTCGGCAAAGACCGCCCAGCCGATGATCAGCGCAAAGATCAGCCGCGTGTAGCGGAAGGGGGTGATCACCGAAACCTCGCCCAGCCGCATCGCCGCGATCAGCGCGTAATAGCCCGCCGTGCCAAAGATCAGCGCCGCCGCGATCGAGGCCAGATCGAAGGCGGTGGGCAGGATCATCGGCCCCTGAAACGGAACAAGCAGCGCGCCCGCGGGAATCACCGAAGCAAATCCATAGGTTGCCAGCTGCATCGAGGTGATGGATTTCGGCACCCGGCGCGTCACCACATCGCGCGCGGCAAGGCCCAGCACGGCGACGACGGCGAAAAGCGAGAGCACCGAAAACCCCTCGGTGCCGGGGCGGATCACGATCAAGACGCCCAGGAAACCGACGCCAATGGCCGACCAGCGCCGCCAGCCGACCTGCTCGCCCAGAAACAGCGCCGCGCCCAGCGTCACCGCCAAAGGCGTCGCCTGCAAGATCGCCGAGGCCTGCGCAAGCGGCGTGAAGGCCACGGCGCAGACGAAGGCCAAGGTGCCGATCAACTCGCCGAAATTGCGCCAGATGACGGCCGGGGCCAGCAGATCGCGCGACAAAAGCCGGTCGCCATTGCGCAAGGCCAGCGTTGCGAAAATCGCCGTGCCGCCGATGCCCAGAAGCATCAGCACCTGACCCACCGGCAGATGCCCGGCCAGGAATTTCACACACATGTCCTCGATGGCGAAGCCCGCCATCGCCAGCACCATCAGCAGACTGCCACGCAGATTTTCAACACCATGTCCCATGCGCCGAGCCCTGCCAGCGCGCCCGAAAAAGGTCCAGCGCGCGATTGTATCCGCCACAAGTCAGGTGCCGCAGAAGGTGCGGGTGACGCGCTCTTCGGCGGTGGGGGCGGCTTCGAAGGCGGCGAAATCCTCCTCGGGGTCGAACGGATGGGCGAGTGCTGCCAGCAGCCGGTGGAACGGCGCGAAATCCCCGGCGACCGCGGCGGTGATCATCTCCTCGATGCGGTGGTTGCGCGGGATGCGCACCGGATTTGCCGCCGCCAGCACCGCCTGCGGCACCACCTCGCGCGCCAATCGCGCCTGCCAGAGCGGTTCCCAGCTGTCGAAAGCCGCCGGATCGGCAAATTCCGCCCGCGCCCGTCCGGTGGCCAGACCGCGGAAGCTGCGGGTGAAATCGGCGCCTTCGGTGGCCATGCGCGACAGCAGGGCCTCGATCAGCGGGCGGTCCTCGGGGGTGGCTCGGGCCAGACCGATCTTGCGCCCCATGCGGAACAGCCATTCGGCCTGATAGGCGGGGGTGAAGCCATCCAGCACCGCCTGCGCCTGCTCCACCGCCGCCGGGCCCGGCCCGATCAGCGGCAACAGGCACGAGGCCAGCTGCGCCAGATTCCACAGCGCGATCTGCGGCTGGTTCGCATAGGCATAGCGGCCATAGCTGTCGATGGCGGAAAACTTCGTCTGCGGGTGATAGGCATCCAGAAAGGCGCAGGGGCCATAGTCGATCGTCTCGCCCGAGAGCGCGCAATTGTCGGTGTTCATCACCCCATGGATGAAGCCGAAAGACATCCACTGGGCCACCAGCTTCGCCTGCGCCGCCACCGCGGCCGCCAGCAGGCCAAGCGGCCCCTCGGCCTCGGGGTAATGGCGCGACAGCGTGTAATCGCAAAGCGTTGCCAGCGCATCCTCGTCGCCGCGCGCGGCGAAATATTCAAAGGTGCCCACCCGGATATGGCTGGCCGCCACCCGCGCGATCACCGCGCCCGGGCGCACGAAGCCCTCGCGATAGACCGGGCTTCCGGTCAGCACCGCGCCCAGCGCCCGCGTCGTCGGCACCCCCAGCGCCGCCATGGTTTCCGACACCAGATATTCGCGCAAAACCGGCCCGAGCCAGGCCCGGCCATCGCCCCCGCGCGACCAGGGCGTGCGCCCCGCCCCCTTCAGCACCAGATCGAAGCGGGCCTCATCGGGCGTGACGATCTCGCCCAGCAAGATCGCCCGGCCATCGCCCAGTTGCGGCACGAAGCCGCCGAATTGATGCCCGGCATAGGCCTGCGCGATCGGCTCGGCGCCCTCGGGCACCAGATTGCCCGCCAGAACCGCCGTGCCCTCGGCGCTTTCCAGCCAGACCGCGTCGATCCCCAACCGCGCCGCCAGCGCCCGGTTCACCACAACCGGAGCGGGTGCCGCCCCCGGGGTCGGGTCCTGCCGGGCAAAGAACCGCTCGGGCAGGCGGGCATAGGACGGGTCAAAGGCCAGACGCATTCCCTAACATTTGGCCGCGATGCACATTTGGTCAAGGGAAAGTGCGTATTTGCACCAAGAAAAAGCCGGTGTTTTCCTTGGTTCAAATACGCTTCTGTCTCACAGCCGGGACAGGCGCGTGGTCAGCAGGGTGAAGAAGCCCTCGGCATCGACCTCGCGCAGGAAAAGCGCGTTCGGCTCGCGCGGGGTCACCCGCCACCAGTCGGCGACGGTCATGCCCAGGGTCAGTTCGGAATGGGTCTCGATCTCGACATTGATGAAGCGGCCCTCGAAGAGATCGGGGCGCAGCAGCCAGGCGATGACGCAGGGGTCATGCAGCGGCGCCCCTTCGGAGCCGTATTTCGTCATGTCGAAGCGTTCGAAGAAATCGGTCCAGCTGGCGACGGCGGCGCCGACGGGGGTGTTCAGGGCCCGGAACGCCTCGATCCGCGGCCTTGTGGTCAGCGCCTTATGCGTCGCGTCAAGCGGCACGACCACCAGCGGCGCCCCGGATTTGAACACGATTTCCGCGGCTTGCGGGTCAACATAGATATTGAACTCGGCCGCCGGGGTGGTGTTGCCGACCTCGAAATAGGCGCCGCCCATCAGCACGATCTGCTCGACCTTGGAGATGATCTCGGGGGCGCGGCGAAAGGCGGTGGCGATATTCGTCAGCGGCCCGAGCGGGCAAAGCGTGACCGTCCCCGGGGCCTCATGGCGCAGCGTCTCGATGATGAAATCGACCGCATGGAGGTCTTGCAGGGCCATCGTGGGCTCGGGCAGGGCGATGCCATCGAGCCCGGTCTTGCCATGGACATATTCCGCCGTCACCAGCGGGCGCAGAAGCGGCCGGTCGCAGCCCGCAAAGACCCTGATGTCGCGCCGCCCGGCCAGTTCGCAGACGATGCGGGCGTTTTTCGTCGTCAGCGCCAAGGGCACATTGCCCGCGACGCAGGTGATCCCCAGCACCTCAAGCTCGGGGCTTGCCAGCGCCAGCAGGATCGCCACGGCGTCATCCTGTCCGGGGTCGGTGTCGATGATGATCTTGCGGGTCATGGGATGCTCCTTTGCCCCACCCTCGCCGAGCCGGGCGGGCTTGTCCAGACCGTTCGGTTCAGCCCGCCATCGCGGTTTCCAGCGCCTCAAGCGCCGCCATCCAAAGCTCCTCGGCGCGGCCCATCGCCTCGCGCGCCTCGGCATGCTTGAGCATCCACTTTTCGCGCTCACTCGCGCGGGCCGCCTCGTAAAGGGTCGGATCGGCAAGCTTTTCGTCCAGCTTGGCCAGCATCTCGGACAGTTTCTCGACCCGTTCCTCGCATTTGCGTGCATCAGAACGCAGCGCCAGAATCCGCTCGCGCGAGGGGGGCGCGGCCTTCTTCTCCACCGCTTTCGGCGCGGGGCGGTCCTCGGGATCGCCCGCCAGCAATTCGGCCCGGTAAGCCTCCAGATCGGCGGGGTAGGGCGCCACCGCGCCGCCCTTGACCAGCCAGAGCCGGTCGGCGACGAGGCTGAGCAAGTGCATGTCATGGCTGACAAGGATCACCGCGCCGGAATAGGCGGTCAGCGCCTCGACCAAAGCCTCGCGGCTTTCGATGTCCAGGTGGTTCGTCGGCTCGTCAAGGATCAGCAGATGCGGCGCGTCCAAAGTGGCCAGAAGCAGCGAGAGCCGCGCCTTCTGCCCGCCAGACAGCTTGCCCACCGCGGTTTCCGCCTGATCGGCCAGAAGCCCGAAGCCCGCCAACCGGGCGCGCAGCTTCGCCTGATGCTCCTCGGGGCGCAGGCGTTGCAGGTGAAGCAGCGGCGTCGCGGTCAGGTCCAGCTCGTCCACCTGATGCTGGGCGAAATAGCCGATCCGCAGTTTCGACGAGCGCGCAATCCGCCCCTCGCAGGTCTCAAGCTTGCCCGCCAAAAGCTTCGAGAGCGTCGATTTCCCCTCGCCGTTGCGGCCCAGAAGCGCGATCCGGTCATCTTGATCAATGCGCAGATTGAGCCGCCGCAGGATCGGTTTTTCGCCATAGCCCACCGCCGCGCCATCGAGCGTGATGATCGGCGGCGACAGCTGTTCCGGCACCGGGAAGCTGAAGACCTGTTTCGCCGCTTCCTCGGGGGCGGTGATCGGCTCCATCTTTTCCAGCATCTTCACGCGGGCCTGCGCCTGTGCGGCCTTCGTCGCCTTGGCCTTGAAGCGATCGACGAAGCTTTGCAGATGCGCGCGCCGCGCCTCCTGTTTCTTCGCCGCCGCCGCCAGATTGGCCCGTGCCGCGGCGCGTTGGCGGGCGAATTGATCGTAAGGCCCGTTCCACAAGGTCAGCTTGCGGTTTTCCAGATGCAGGATCGAGCCCACGGCACGGTTCAGCAGATCGCGGTCGTGGGAAATGATGATGACCGTATGCGGGTAGCGGGCCAGATATTGTTCGAGCCAAAGCGCCCCTTCGAGGTCGAGATAGTTCGTTGGCTCGTCCAGAAGCAGCAGATCGGGCTGGGCGAACAGCACGCCCGCCAGCGCGACGCGCATCCGCCAGCCGCCCGAGAAATCGGAACAGGGGCGGCGCTGCGCCTCGGCGTCAAAGCCAAGCCCGCGCAAAATGGCCGAAGCCCGCCCCTCGGCCGACCAGGCGTCGATATCGGCCAGCCGGGTCTGGATTTCCGCAATCCGCCCCGGATCGGTCGCCGTCTGCGATTCCGCCAAAAGATCCGCGCGTTCGGTATCGGCGGCCAGAACGGTGTCCAGAAGGCTCGTCTCCGAAGACGGCACCTCCTGCGCGACGCCGCCGATGCGGGCGCGCACAGGCAGGCAGATCTCGCCCGATTCGAGCGCGAGCTCCCCCCGGATCAGCCGGAACAGCGTGGTTTTCCCCGCGCCATTGGCGCCGACAAGGCCGACCTTGTGGCCGGTGGGAATGCGGGCCGAGGCTGCGTCGAACAGCGGGCGGCCCTCGATGGCATAGGTGATGGCGTCAAGCGTGAGCATGTCTTGGCTCTGCCTCAGCCGGGCGCGCGCGTCAATGGCGATGGGCCCCGGCCGGGTTTTGCGCATTTGTCGCATTTCCTGCCCAAAACGTCAGTGGCCCGGGGGTTTTCAACATCCCTGCCGCATGATAGCAGGCGCCAGACGCTTTTCTGACCGGCTTGCCGGTCCCCAACCAAAGAGGCTTCCCCTCATGGCCATCGAACGCACGCTTTCGATCATCAAACCCGACGCGACCCGCCGCAACCTCACCGGCAAGATCAATGCCAAATTCGAGGAAGCGGGCCTGCGCATCGTCGCGCAAAAACGCATCAAGCTGAGCCTGGAACAAGCGGGCAAATTCTACGAAGTCCACAAGGACCGCCCCTTCTATGGCGAGCTGTGCGAATTCATGGCGTCCGAGCCGGTCGTCGTGCAGGTGCTGGAAGGCGAAGGCGCGATCGCCAAGAACCGCGAAGTGATGGGCGCCACCAACCCGGCGAACGCCGCCGATGGCACCATCCGCAAGGAATTCGCCCTTTCGGTCGGTGAAAACTCGGTCCACGGCTCGGATGCGCCGGAAACCGCCGCGGTCGAAATCGCCTATTTCTTCTCGGGCCTCGAACTGGTCGGCTGATCGCCTGACCTTTGGGCTTGCGGTCAGCGCCGCAGGCCGACGCCAATTTCGTCAAGGGCCGCCTCGATCCCGGGGTGGCCCTTTTCCTTGCCCAGCGCCCGGGCCTTCAGCGCATCGAAGCTGACCCGCAGCGCGTCCTTTTCGGCGCCGCGGCAATCGTTCCAGGGGCGGCCCTGCAGCGCCATCACCAAGGCATAATAGCCGATGAAATGCGGCGGATTGCCCGCGCGCAGCCAGGCTTCATAGGCGGCCTCGGCGCCCATCGCGCGCAGCGCTTCGGCGCTGGCGATGCCCGCACGGGTGAAGCCCTCGGCGGTGGCGGGGCCGATGCCGGGAATGTCGGTGAGGGGAGAGGGAGAGGGGGACTGCATGGGACGCTCCGGATCAGAAGAAGTCTCCCTGATCAAGAGCCGTCCCGCAAGTCTGCGCGGCCTTCGGCCTGCGCGGCGGCGCCGGTTGACGGCCCCGGTCCGAGGGCCTCAGATCGAGGCCCAGTCGGTGATCGTCTTGCCAGCCTGCACGGGCTTTTCCGCGTGGCCCTGCTGCTGCGCCGAAGCTTTCGCCTCGGACTGTTGACGGTGCATGCCCTCCGGCTGATCGGAAGACACCATTCCCATTTGTTGCGTCTGTTGCATCTCGGGCCTCGCTTTGTCGCCTTGCCCCGTCATGGAGCGTCTGAATTGCGGCGACACTATGACGCAGCTAAACAGGCCCGCGCGAAAGTTCAACTCACGATGAAAGGAGCGTTAGCGTTACCCGAAAAGGCCGGGCGGAAAATGGCCGAGCCCGCGCCGGATTAGGGCGCGGGCGCGTGAGAACTCCGTTGATTTCGAAACATTTCCGTGAGGCGGGGCCTAGGCCTCAAGCTCGGCCGCAACCGCCGGACGGGCCCGCCCCGGGGCGCCGCAAATCGCGATGCGCGGCGCCCCGGGCAGGCGCAGCAGATGCTCCAGTGCGGCGTTGTCGCGCACCAGATCGCCGACCGAATGCGCATCCATCGCGGAATAGAACGCCTCCAGCGCGGCGCCGATCGCATCGCGGAACCGGCAGGCGCCGCACAGCGGGCAGGTGTTGTTGTCCCCGTCCAGACATTCGACGAAGGGCAGCACCGCCTCGAAGGTGCGCAAGACCTCGCCGACGCCGATCTCGTCCATGTTCCGTGCCAGCCGCAATCCGCCCGACCGCCCGCGTTGCGTCTCGATGAAGCCGCGCTGCGCCAGCGTGTTCACCACTTGCGCCAGGTGGTTTTCCGAAGCGTTGCAGGCCTCGGCGATTTCGTGCTTGCGCACGATCCTGTCGCCGTTCACGGCGCAGAACATCAGGGTGCGCATTGCCAGGTTGGTCCGTGTCGTCAGTCGCATGCTGGCTCCAGGGGTTGCCGAAAACGGGATAAGGCATGTCACAGATATGATTTTGACATATGTCAGGATTTTGCGGCGAATGACAGTGCAACGGTGTCCTTGCGGCAATATGTCTGTGAGGTGTTTCTTTTCCCGCCGCGGCTTTGGGCGCCGACCTGCAAGCGTGCCAAAAACTCAGGCGCGCAGGGGGTCTGCGCGCCTGATCCGGGGTCAATCGGGCCGGGTTCAGTTCATCTGTTCCGGTTTCGGCGTCTGGGCGCTGCGCACCGGCAGGATCGGATGCACGACTTCGGGCTGCTCGCCGGTCAGCGCGCCCAGGAAGGCGGTGATCTGATCCACCTGGGTGTCGTCAAGCTCTGCGCCCAGCTGCGAATTCGCCATCACCGAGACCGCCTCGCGCAGATCCCAGACCATGCCGGAGTGGAAATAGGGCGCGGTCAGCGCGATGTTGCGCAAGGGGCCGGCGCGGAAGACATATTCGTCATCCGCCGTCGCGGTCACCGCAAAGCGGCCCTTGTCGCCCGCGGGCAGCACGTCGGCGCCGGGTTTTTCGACCACGCCGAAGGGATAATAGCCGTTGCCGCCAATGTTGATGCCATTGTGGCAAGCCGCGCAGCCGGTGTCGATGAAGAGCTTCAGCCCGGCCTTTTCATCCGCGCTCATCGCGCCATCGGCCCCCATCAGCCATTGGTCGAATTTCGAATTCGGCGTGATCAGCGTGGCCTCGAAAGCCTCGATCGCCAGCGCGAAATTGTCGAAGCTGATCGGATCGGGCTCGCCCGGGAAGGCCTTGGCAAAGGCGTCCACATAGCCCGGCATGGATTTCACCGTGGCGACAAGGTTTTCGGGCGTGTTGTTCATCTCGACGCCCGCCTGCACCGGGCCCTTGGCCTGCGCCGCCAGATCGGGGGCGCGGCCGTCCCAGAACTGCGCCACGTTGAAGACGGCATTGAGCGCGGTGGGCGCGTTGCGCGGCCCCTTTTGCCAGCCATGCCCGATCGAGGTTTCCAGCCCGTCCACCCCGCCCAGCCCGACATTGTGGCACGACTGGCACGAGAACACGCCCGAACGCGACATCCGCGGATCGAAGAACAGCATCGCACCGAGGTCGATCTTGTCGCGGGTGATCGCATTGCGGTCGGCCAGTTGCGGCGCCTGCATCGGGATCACTTCGAACAGGCCCTTGGCTTCTTCGCGCAGCGCCGCATCCTCGGCAAAAGCCGGGGCGGCAAGGATCGTCGTCAGTGCCATCAGTCCGGCAAGAGTGCGTTTCATCGGGGTCCTCCGTGGCTCGAATATAGAATATTTCTAACCTCACGGGGGCGTGACCGTCTTGATCTGGGTCAAATTAGAATAGGTCCAGATGTGGCGGGTTGCCGCAGGTTTTGATTGACACCTGCCGATCAACAGGGCGCAATGGTTTCAAAAGGGGACAGGTCATGGCACTGGAAGACGCGAAAAATCAGATAGATATGGCTTTCACGCGGGAAGATCCGCGCGGCCTTGCCTTCGAGAATGCCTTTGCCGGCGCGACCTCGTTCCTGCGGCGGCGCTACACCAAGGACCTGATTGGCATCGACCTTGCGGTGACCGGCGTGCCCTTCGATCAGGCGGTGACGCATCGGCCGGGCACCCGCTTCGGGCCGCGGGCGCTGCGCGAGGCCTCGACGCTGCAGGCCTTCGACGCGCCCTATGGCTGGGGTTTTGATCCGTTCACCGAACTCGCGATTGCCGATTACGGCGATCTGGCCTTCGACTATGCCCATACGGCCAGCTTCCCCGACCGGGTCACCGATCACATCGCGGGCATTCTGGCGCAGGGCGCGGGGGCGATCACGCTGGGGGGCGATCACTTCATCACCCTGCCGATCCTGCGCGCCTTTGCCGCCCATCACGGCCCCGTCGCGCTGATCCATTTCGACGCCCATTCCGACAGCTGGGCCGATGACGACATGAGCCGGATCGACCACGGCACCTTCCTTTACAAGGCGTTGAAACTGGGCGTCGTCGCGTCTGAGACCACCGTTTCCGTCGGCATCCGCACCGACAACCCCGACACCTGCGGCGTGACGATCCTCGATGCGCCCTTCGTGCATCAGGCGGGGGGTGGCCGAAACTGTGACACGGATCAAGGCGGTGGTGGGCGACCGGCCGACCTATATCAGCTTCGACATCGACTGCCTCGACCCGGCCTTTGCGCCGGGCACCGGCACGCCGGTCTGGGGCGGTCTGGCCAGCTGGCAGGCGGCGGCGATCCTGCGCGGGCTGGCCGGGATCAACCTCGTCGGCGGCGATGTCGTCGAGGTCTCGCCGCCCTATGACCCCACCGGCGCCACCGCGATTGCGGGCGCCCATGTCGCCACGGAATTGATCGCGCTTTACGGTTATACCCGCCGCAAGGGGCCGAACGCACCGTGACGCAGGGCAGGGGGGCTTGCACAGTCTCGCCGCTCTGCCTACATCGCGCTCACCACCTCGCGCCCGATGGCGGCAAAACGGAGAGATCATGCGCAGCACCTTGCACTATTTCAGCTGGGCATTCGGGTTCACCGCCTTCGGGCTCGCCTTGGCGCTCTGGCTGGGCTTCACCTATGAACACACGACCCACGGGGCGCTGTCGTTCTTTTTCGTCGCCTGCGTGCTGGCGGTGCTGGAAATCTCGCTCTCCTTCGACAATGCGATCATCAACGCCAACAAGCTTGGCCAGATGACGCCCGAATGGCAGCGCCGCTTCCTGACCTGGGGGATCCTGATCGCCGTTTTCGGGATGCGGATCCTGTTTCCGCTGATCATCGTCGTCGTCGCCGCGGGCATCGGCCCGATCGAGGCGCTGCGCATCGCCGCGACGCAACCGGCGGAATATTCGCGCATCATCGGCGAGGCGCATCTGTCGATCGCGGCCTTTGGCGGCGCCTTCCTGATGATGGTGGCGCTGAGCTATTTCGTCGATGAAAGCAAGGAAGTGCACTGGTTTGTCGCGCTGGAACGGCGGCTCAGCTCCTGGGCCTCGATCCGCGGCATCGAGGTCGGTTTCCTGCTGGCGATCGTGCTGGCCTTCGCCTGGTGGCTGCCGACGAAGACCGAGGGCACCTTTCTGGTCGCCGCCTGCACCGGGCTTTTGACCTTCCTGGCCGTCGAGGGGCTGGGGCAGGTGCTCGACAAGGCCTCGCTCTCGGGCGATGTCGCCAAGGGCGGGCTGGGCGCCTTTCTTTACCTCGAGGTGCTCGATGCCTCGTTCAGCTTCGATGGCGTGATCGGCGCCTTTGCGCTGACGCAAAACCTGTTCCTGATCGCCATCGGCCTTGGCATCGGCGCGTTCTACGTCCGCTCGATGACGGTGATGCTGGTCGAACGGCAGGCGCTGAGCGAATTCCGCTATCTGGAACACGGGGCCTTCTGGTCGATCCTTGTCCTTTCGGTGGCGATGTTCGCCCAGACCCTGATGCATGTGCCCGAATGGGCGACCGGGCTTCTGGGCGTCGTCTTCATCGGGCTGAGCCTGATGTCCTCGCTGCGCTGGAGCCGGTCGAACGCGGCCTGAGAAGGGCCTTCGTTCAAAAGCACCGCATGGGGCCGGTTGGACCGGCCCCTTTGGTTTCTTTACGAAGCGTGGCGCAGCGCCGTCGTTTGCGTGCCGCCGCCGATGCGGAAGACCGCGCCCTGGGTCGACAGTTGGCCCGCCTGATCGCGCAGCACCGCCACCGCGGCCGAGCTTTCCTCGAACATCGCGGCGTTTTGCTGCGTCACCTGATCGAGCTGATTGACCGCCGAGGAAATCTCGCCAAGCCCCATCGCCTGTTCCGCCGCCGAATTGGCGATCGCCTGCACCAGCGTGTCCACCTCGGCCACCAGCGTGTCGATCTCGCCCAGCGCCTGACCCGAGGAATTGACCAGCTCCACCCCCTGACGCACCTGCCGCCCCGAGGTTTCGATCAGTTCGGCAATCTCGCGCGCGGCTTCGGAAGACCGCTGCGCCAGCGCCCGCACTTCGGAGGCGACAACGGCAAAGCCGCGCCCGGTCTCGCCCGCCCGCGCCGCCTCGACGCCCGCGTTCAGCGCCAGCAGATTGGTCTGGAAGGCGATATCGTCGATCACGCTGGTGATGCGCGAAATCTGTTCCGAGCTGCGGGCAATGTCGTTCATCGCCGCGATCGTCTGTTCGACGACGCGCCGCCCCTCGGTCGAGCGGTGCCGGGCCTTGCCGACGGCGCCCGCCGCATTGCGCGCCCCGCTTGACGAGCTGTCCACCGAGGAGGCCAGCTGGTTGATCGCCGCCGCGGTTTCTTCGAGCGAGGCGGCCTGGGTTTCGGTGCGCCGCCCCAGTTCCGCCGAAGCGCCCGACAGGCTTTCGGTCTCGCTCTGGATCGCGCCCGCGCTGTCAAGGATCGAGCCGACCAGTTCCGCCATCCGGCCGATCGCCTCGTTGTAATTGTGGCGCAGGGTTTCGAATTCCGCCGCCATCGGCCGATCAAGCCGGTGGTCAAGCTCGCCCGCGCTCATCGCCGCGATCGCCTGCTGGAACGCGAGAATCGCCGCCTTGCGCGCGGTGATGTCGGTGGCGAATTTCACCACCTTGTAGGGCTTGCCCTCGGCATCAAGGATCGGGTTGTAGCTGGCCTGAATCCAGACGTCCTGACCGGATTTCCCGATCCGGCGGAATTCGCCCACCTGCGGCTGTCCGGCGCGCAGATCGGCCCAGAACTGCCGATAGGCCGGGCTGTCGCGGTCTTCGGGGCTCAGGAAGGTGGCATGCGGCTTGCCGACGATCTCGGGCAGTGCATAGCCCATCGCCTGCAGGAAAATATCGTTCGCGGTCAGCGTCTTGCCGTTCATGTCGAATTCGATCGTGGCCTGCGAGCGGTTCAGCGCCGCGATCTGCCCGGCCTGATCGAGCGCCACTTTCTTGACCTCGGTGACGTCATAGGCGAATTTCACGATCCCGCTCAGCTTGCCATCCAGCCCGAACAGCGGGTTGTAGGTGGCGCGCAGCCAGATTTCGCGGCCGTTCTTGCCAAGGCGCAGGAATTCCCCCTCGATCAACTGGCCCGCGCGCAGGCTGTTCCAGAACTGCGCATAGTCGGTCTGATCGGCCTTGCCCGCGGGCATGAACATGCTGTGATGCTTGCCGACGATCTCGGCCGCGGTGTAGCCCGTCACCTGCAGGAAATTCGCGTTCGCCTCGACCACAAGGCCGTCAAGGCCGAATTCGATCACCGCGGCAGAGCGGCAGACGGCTTGCATCATCGCCTCCATCCGCTTGGCGCTCCTTGTCTTTTCCGTCACATCGGCGGCAAAGTTCACCACCTGCGTGACCTTGCCCGCCGCGTCGCGGACCGGCACATAGGTGGCCTCGATCCAGACGGTGTCGCCATTCTTGCGCCGACGCGCCGCGGTGACGCGCTGCACCTCGCCCGCGCGCAGCCCGTCCCAGAACGGCCCGGTGCCGATGCGGGCGGCGTCTTCGGGCGGCAGCACCACGGCGATGGACTTGCCCGTCAGTTCGTCGGGCGCATAGCCCATCAGGGCGCTGTAAACCGGGTTCGCCTGTTCGATCTTGCCGCCCATGTCGAAGATGATCACCGCCAGAGCGGTTTCGACAGCGGTTTTTTCGGCTTTTTCAAGGACAGTCTCGACGGGGGACTTCGAACGGAACAACATGATGACTCCAGTGCGGCATGGCAGCGACGTCACCTTAGGCCCCGGGTCTTGCCGAGCGGTTAATCCCGATGCGAATTTTCCCTTTTCCGCTCAGCCTTTTGCCCAGCTCTGGATCACCTTGATGTAATTCGCCCGCTCATAGCCCTCCGGGTCCTCGATCGCGCCATGCGCCAGCATCCCCCGCACCGCGCCCAGATGGTTCACGCCGCGCGCCGCCAGCCAGTCCTCCAGCCCGCGCACCAGAACCTCCATATGCCCCGGCCCGTGCCGCAGCAGCGCCGAGGTGGTCATCACCACATCCGCCCCCGCCAGCAGATAACGCACCACATCCTCGGCGTTTTCCACCCCGGTCGAAGCCGCGATGGACCCGCCCAGCCGCCCCGACAGCACCCCCACCCAAAGCATCGGCAGCCGCATCTCGTGACGGCTCGACAGCTGCAGCGAGGGGGTGACGGTCAGGCCGACCGGGTCGATCTCGGGCTGATAGAAGCGGTTGAACAGCACCACCCCGCGCGCCCCCGCCGTGATGATCTGCCGGGCCATATGCGCGGGGGCGGAAAAATAGGGGCCGATCTTCACCGAGACCGGGATCTGCACCGTTTCGCAGACCGCCTCCACCACATCCAGCGTGCGCCGCTCCACATCCGCGCCCGAAACCGTCGGATCGGTGGGCAGGAAATAGACGTTCAGCTCGATCGCCGCAGCACCAGCCTCGGCCATGTCATGGGCGGTGTCGGTCCAGCCGCTGTCGGTCGTGCCGTTGATCGAGGCGATGACCGGGATCGGCAGCTCTTTCGCCGCCTTTTCGATCAGCCCGAGCGTGTTCGAACTGTCAAAGGCAAAGGCCGCCTGGGTCGGAAAATAGCTCAGCGCCTCGCCATAGCTTTCGGTGCCATGTTCGACCAGCTGATCCAGAATGCGCTGTTCGTGCCAGATCTGTTCCTCGAAGACCGAGGGCAGCACCACCGCCCCCGCGCCGCCATCGGCCAGCTGCTTGAGCACATCGAGCCGCGCATTCAGCGGGCTGGGCGAGGCGACGACGGGGCTTGGCAGCTCAAGGCCCAGATAGCGGGTTTTCAGATCCATTCCGGGGTCCTCACATCTTGCCTGCCGCGCCCAGCGCACGGGCCGGGTCGGGTCCTGCATCCATACGCGCAAAGTCCTCGTAACTGCGATATTTTTCAAGCACCGCCTGTTGCGCTTCGGTCAGAAGGGCGGCCGCCTCCTCGGGGCGGGTCGCGGCAAGGGCGGAATAGCGCAATTCGTTATAGGCATAATCCTTGAAGGGCAGGGTCGGGCGGGGGCTGTCCAGCCGGAACGGCGCTTGCCCGGTGCCGCGCAGCTGCGGGTCATAGCGCAGAAGCGGCCAGTAGCCCGAGGCGACGGCGCGGTCCTGCTGGTCAAGCCCGCGGCGGATGTCGAAGCCATGCGCGATGCAATGGCTGTAAGCCAGGATGAGGGAGGGGCCGTCATAGGCCTCGGCCTCGCGGAAGGCCTGCAGGGTTTGCTGCGGATTGGCCCCCATCGCCACCTGCGCCACATAGACATTGCCGTAAGCGACGGCCTGCAACGCCAGATCCTTGCGCGCGGTGCGCTTGCCCGCGGCGGCGAATTTCGCAATCGCGCCAAGGGGGGTGGCCTTCGATGCCTGACCGCCGGTGTTCGAATAGACCTCGGTATCCATGACCAGGATATTCACGTTGCGCCCCGAGGCCAGAACGTGATCCAGCCCGCCATAGCCGATGTCATAGGCCCAGCCATCGCCACCGACGATCCAGATCGACCGGCGCACCAGATGGTCGATCACACTCAGCAGATGTTGCGCGTTGGGCGCATCGCGATGGGCCAGAAGCCGGGTTTTCAGCGTCGCCACCCGCTCGCGCTGCGCCCGGATCTCGCTTTCGCGGATCTGCGGTGCGCTCAGGATCGCCGCCACCAGATCCTCGCCGACCTCGGGGGCCATTTCGGCGGCCAGGTTGCGCGCAAGCTCCAGATGCTTGTCGGCCGCAAGCCGGAAGCCCAGACCGAATTCGGCGTTATCCTCAAAGAGCGAATTCGCCCAGGCCGGGCCCCGGCCCTCGGCGTTCTTCGTCCAGGGCGTCACCGGCAGGTTCCCCGAATAGATCGAGGAACAGCCGGTGGCATTGGCGATCATCAGCCGGTCGCCGAAAAGCTGGGACAAAAGCTTGACATAGGGGGTTTCCCCGCAACCCGCGCAGGCGCCCGAGAATTCGAACAAGGGTTCAAGGAATTGCACGCCGCGGACATTGGCGAAATCGACGCGGGCGCGGTCATTCACCGGCAGATGCGCAAAGAAGGCCATCGCCTTGCGGGCATCGTCCAGCAGCGCGGCCTTGTCGGTGAGGTTGATCGCCTTGACGCCCGGTTCGACCGGGCTTTGCGCCGGGCAGGCCTCGATGCAGAGCCCGCAGCCGGTGCAATCCTCGACATGGAATTGCAGGCTGAACCGCGCGCCCGGATAGCCGCGGGCATTGACCGGGGCGGATTTGAACCCCTCGGGCGCGCCCTCGAGCAGGTCTTCGTCGAAGTATTTCGCGCGGATGACCGAATGCGGGCAGACGAAGGAACATTGCCCGCACTGGATGCACAGATCCTGTCGCCAGGCGGGCACCTCGTCGGCGACGTTGCGTTTTTCCCAGGCGGCGGTTCCGGTCGGGAAGGTGCCATCGGCGGGCAGAAGGCTGACCGGGATCTCGTCGCCGCGGTCCTCCATCATCGGCGCGGTGACGCGGCGGACGAAGTCGGGCGCGGTCGGCGGCACGACGGGCGGGCGCTCGAAGCCCGAGGTGACGGCGCTTGGCACGGTGACCTGATGCAGCCGTTCCAGCGCGCCATCGACCGCGGCCCAGTTCTGTTCGATCACCCGTTTGCCCTTGCGGCCATAGGTTTTCTTGATCGCGGCCTTGATCTGCGCGATCGCCTCTTCGCGGGGAAGCACGCCCGAGAGCGCAAAGAAACAGGTTTGCAGGATGGTGTTGGTGCGCCGCCCCAAGCCCACCTCGCGCGCGGCCCGGTTGGCGTCGATGACGTGAAGCTTCAGCCCCTTGTCGATGATCGTCTGTTGCGCGGACCTTGGCAGCCGATCCCAGACCGTGTCGGGCCCGAAAGGCGCGTTCAGAAGCACCGTCGCCCCCGGTGCCGCCACGCGCAGGATGTCGATTTTCGATAGGAAGGGGAATTGGTGGCAGGCGACGAAATTCGCCTGATGGATCAGATAGGGCGCCTTGATCGGTCGCGGGCCAAAGCGCAGATGCGAGACCGTCTGCGCGCCGGACTTGTGGCTGTCATAGACGAAATAGCCCTGCGCAAACAGGCCCGCCTCCTCGGCCAGGATCTTGACCGAATTCTTGTTGGCGCCCACCGTGCCATCGGCCCCAAGGCCGAAAAAGACCGCGCGAACAACATCTTCGGGTTCGGTGTTGAAGGTTTGATCGACGGGCAGGCTGGTGAAGCTGACATCATCGGTGATGCCGACGGTAAAGCCCTGCTTCGGGGCGTCTTTCGCCAGCTCGTCGTAAACCGCCTTCACCTGCGCCGGATCGAAATCCTTCGACGACAGCCCATAGCGCCCGCCGGTGATGCGCGGCATCAAAGCGCGTTTGCCAGTGGCCACGGCCTCGGCCAAGGTGGCCACGACATCCAGGAACAGCGGCTCTCCGGGCGCACCGGGTTCCTTGCAACGATCCAGCACGGCCAGCTTGGTGCAAGTGGCGGGCAGGGCGGCCAGAATCGCCTCGGCCGGGAAGGGGCGGTAAAGCCGC
The DNA here is from genome assembly GCF_052363185.1 of Rhodobacter capsulatus. Classification (GTDB taxonomy): domain Bacteria; phylum Pseudomonadota; class Alphaproteobacteria; order Rhodobacterales; family Rhodobacteraceae; genus Rhodobacter; species Rhodobacter capsulatus_E. The sequence goes on from NZ_CP198955.1 coordinate 1,775,443, forward strand.
ACAATGAGCGCGCCCAGTTTCTCGCCCCGCGCGGTCAGGGCCGTCAAAGCCTCTTCGACCACCTCGGCGCCCGAGCCCATGATCACGATCACGCGGGTTGCCGCGGGATCGCCCAGATAATCGACTAGGGAGTAATGCCGCCCGGTCAGGGCGCCAAGCCGCGCCATTTCCTCGGCGACGATCGCGGGCACGGCGGCGTGGAACGGATTGCCCGCCTCGCGGCCCTGAAAGAACACATCGGGGTTTTGCGCCGTGCCGCGCACCACCGGATTGTCGGGCGAGAGCGCCCGGGCGCGATGGGCGCGCACCAGATCATCGTCGATCATCGCCCGGATCGTCTCATCCGGGATCAGCCGCAGCGTGTTGACCTCGTGGCTGGTGCGGAAACCGTCGAAGAAATGCACAAACGGCACGCGGGCGCGCAAAGTCGCCGCCTGCGCGATCAGTGCCATGTCGTGGGCCTCCTGCACCGAAGCCGAGGCCAGCATGGCAAAGCCCGCGGATCGCACCGCCATCACATCGGAATGATCGCCAAAGATCGACAGCGCATGGGTGGCAAGCGCCCGGGCCGCGACATGAAAGACCGTCGGCGTCAACTCGCCCGCGATCTTGAACATGTTCGGGATCATCAGCATCAGCCCTTGCGAGGCGGTGAAGGTCGTCGTCATCGCGCCGGCCTGCAACGCGCCATGCACGGCGCCCGCGGCCCCGGCCTCGGACTGCATTTCCTGAATCACGGGCACATTGCCCCAGATGTTGCGGATCTCGCGCGCGGCCCATTCGTCGGCCAGCTCCGCCATGGTGGAAGACGGCGTGATCGGATAGATGCCGCAGACCTCGTTCACCCGATAGGCGATGTGGGCCACCGCGGTATTGCCGTCCATCACCGCCTGCAGCCCGACCGTGGCGGGGGTGTGGTGTTCGGCCATGCTGTCACGCATCGGAGGCCTCCTCGGGGATCATCTCAAGCGCCCCGCAGGGGCATTGTTCGGCGCAGCTGCTGCAGCCGGTGCATTTCGTCAGGTCGATCCGATAGCCGCGGCCGGGGCCGTGCTTGACGATCGCCTGTTCCGGGCAGGCGGCAAAGCAGTTGTCGCATTCGTAGCACTGGCCGCAGGAATAGCAGCGTTGCGCCTCGTAGCGGGCTTCCCTTGTGGTCAGCCCCTTCAGGATTTCCTGAAATCCGCCCAGCCGCCGGGCCTCGGCCAGACGGCGCTGTTCGCTTTGCAGCGCATCGGCATAGACCGGCAGGTTGAGACAGGAAAACCCGGCCAAAGGGGCAGGGGGCTTGGGCTGATGGACCGTCCCCGCCAGCCAGGCGTCGATATGGCGCGCGGCCAATTTGCCATGCCCGGTCGAGATGGTGACGGATTGTTGCGCAGGCACCATGTCGCCGCCCGCGAAAATCCCCGCCGCCCCGGTCTGCATGTCGGGGCCGACGATCACCGCGCCATCGGGCGTGAAGGCAAGCCCCGGCACCGCCTGCAGAAAGCCGCTGTCCGATTGCTGACCCAGCGCCAGCACCAGCGCGTCCGCCGAAAGCGTCTCGATCTCGCCTGTCGGCTGCGGGCGGCCCTCGGCATCCAGTTCCATCCGCTCGACCTGCAAATCGGAGCCCGAGATTTCCCGGATCGTCGTCAGCCAGCGGATCTTCACGCCTTCTTCCAGCGCCTCGTCGGCCTCGAATCCATGCGCGGGCATATGGGCGCGGTCGCGCCGGTAGACGATGATGGTTTCCGTGGCGCCCAGACGCTTGGCCGTGCGCGCCGCATCCATCGCGGTATTGCCGCCGCCGTAAACGACGACGCGACGGCCGAGCAGCGGCGGCGCGGCAGAGGAGGTGTCGCGCAACAGCGTCACCGCATCCAGCACCCGGGCGGCATCGCGGGCGGGGATTTCGACGCGCTTGCCCATCCCGGCGCCGATCGCCAGAAAGACCGCGTCAAAGCCCCCCGCCGTCTTTTCCGCCATCAGGTCGGTGACCTTGTGGTTGAGCGTGATCTTGACGCCGAGCGCCTCGATCCGCGCCACATCGGCGGCGAGTTCCGCCCGCGGCATGCGGTAAGCGGGAATGCCGAAATGCATCATCCCGCCCGCCACCGGACCGGCCTCGCGGATTTCGACATCATGCCCCAGACGCGCCAGATGATAGGCGGCAGACAACCCCGCAGGCCCCGCGCCGACGATCAGCACGCGCTTGCCCGTGGCGTCGCGCAGGCGGTGGAAAGCCCAGCCCTCGCGCGTGGCCATGTCGCCCAGAAAGCGTTCGACCGCATGGATCGACACGGCGCTGTCCACCTCGCCCCGGTTGCAGCCCGACTCGCAGGGGTGATAGCAGACGCGGCCATGCACGGCAGGCATCGGGTTGTCTTCGGTCAGTTTTTCCCAGGCCTGGCGGTAGCGGCCTTCCTGGGCCAGCGCGAGCCAGGCGCGGATGTTTTCGCCCGCCGGGCAGGCGGCCTGACAGGGCGGCGTCAGCGTGACATAGACGGGATGCTGGCTGCGCACCGGTCCCGTGCTGCCCCGCGATCCGCTTGGAACGATCGAGGGCGTCAAATCCCGTAGCCGCGTGCTCATGGTCTTCTCCGGTGGTGGTCCCGACCGGGCAAGCCTAGCGCGCCCGCGCAAAGGCGTGCATGATTTGGATCATTTCCAAAAAGATGTGCGCGGCTGATGGGGGATTTGGGCCGAGGCCATCGCCGAGGCCCTGCGGGACGTTTGTCCCGTGACCGCCGAGGGCCCAAAGGCCCTCGGGCAGCGCCCGCCCCGCCCATGGCGGGCGCTTCTCGCCCGCCGGGTCGGGCGCCGCCCTCTGTCGCGCGTGGGGCTGGGTGGTCTTGTGAACGCGGGGGCACGACGGGCGGGGAAACGCGGATCGCGTTTCCTGATCCGCCCGATCCCGTCTCAGGCCGAAAGCGGATGCTGCCAGTCCGAGCCCGAGGGCCCGTCGAAGAAGCCATCGGCAAAGCGGCCGCCGGGCGCCTCGGGCAGAAGTTTCGCCACCAGATCCGCGGCCGAGATCTTGCCCGCCAGCCGGTCGGCATAGCCCTGACACAGCCCGGCGAAATCGCCCGTCTGCGGCGAAAGCCGCAGCGCGGAAACGCCCGCCTCGGCCAGAGCCTCGGTGTAGTAAGCCGCGCAGCCGGTGGCCGCCGAAAGCGTCTGCACCCCGTTCACCGAGAGGAAGGCCTGGCCGTCGAGCGTGTCCACCTCGCGCCCATCAAGATCGGCATTGCAGATGAACTGGCAATTGTCCTTGGCCCGGTCATGCAGCCGCGCATGATAGCAGCGCGCCGACATCGCCAAGGGCAGCCGTCCGTGGCCCCAGACCTCGACCGCGACGCCCGCGTCGTTCCCCGCCTTGCACAGGGCCGCAATCGACTTCAGCGGCAGCTCGGGCGGCAGACAGATCCGCGTCGCGCCGCGCCGGGCCAGATAGGCCAGCGTCCCCTCGTTATAGACGTTCACCAAGGGGCCCACCCAGAAGGGCGTGCCCTCCGGCAGGTGCTTGAGCGCGGTGATGTCGTTGATTTCGACCGGCAGCCCCATGTCGAACAGATCCCGCGTCTTCGCACGTTCGCGGTTGAGCGTGATCAGCCCCAGCGTCGACAGCGCCACTTCCTTGCCCGCCTCGCGCAGGCTGGCCAGGATCAGCGGAATGTCATGTTCCCAAAACGGCAGCCGTTTCGAGCAGACCACCTCGCCCACCACGATCCGCGCGACCGGCGCGGCGCGCAGCCGGTCGTAAAACCCCCGCGTGGCGTCGGTCGTCCAGAAAAACAGGTTGGCGCCTACCGTGAGGTCCATTCTCATCTCCAAGTCTTGGCATAGGCCCCGGCCGTGGCCTGCTGGCCTTCGGTCAGCCGGGCAAGTTCGGCGAGCGGCAGGTCGCGCCCCTCGGCCAGCGCATCGGTGGCGGCACGGAAGGCCCGCACCACCTCGGCCACATAGGCGCGGGAGCGTTGCCGCCCCTCGATCTTCAGCGCGGTCACCCCCGCCTGCGCCAGCGCCGGGATCAGGTGGCGCGCGTCAAGGCTGACCGGATCTTCGAACACATGGCCGGTCTGCTCGCCCGAGGTGAAGCAGCCCTTGCAGAGCGTCGGATAGGGCGCGGGTTGCTCTTTCGGCGTGCGGTGGATGGTGAACCCGCCGAGCTTCGCCGCCAGATCCGGGCCTTCCTCGGCATAGACGACGTGAGAGGCGGGCGAGCAGACGCCGTTCATGTTCGGCGACAGGCCCGTGGCATAGGAGGAAAGCGCGCAGCGCCCCTCGGCCATCACGCAAAGCCCGCCGAAGACGAAGGCCTCCGTCTCGACGTCGATTTCCTTGTTGATCGCGGCGATTTCCTGCACCGTCAGCACGCGCGGAAGGACAACCCGTTTCACGTCAAAGGTTTCGGCGTAGAAGTTGATCGCATCGGGGTTCGAGGCGGCGGCCTGCACCGACAGATGTCGGCGCAGCTTCGGGTGATGCGTCGCGGCATAGTCCAAAAGCCCGATATCGGCCAGAATGACCGCATCGACGCCCGCGGATTCCGCATCGGCCAGACGCTGATGCCAGAGCTTTTCCCCGCCCGCGCGCGGGAAGGTGTTGAGCGCCACCAGAACCTTGGCGCCGCGCTTGTGGGCCCCGGCCACGGCGGCGGTCAGTTCCTCGGTCGAGAAGTTCAGCCCCGGGAAGTTGCGCGCGTTCGTCTCGTCCGAGAACCCGCAATAGACGGCATGCGCCCCCGCCTCGACCGCGGCGCGCAGGGCGGCCGGGGTGCCCGCGGGGCAAACAAGTTCCATCATGTCCAGTCTCCTGCCAGCGTATCGACGCGGTGCAGCACCACGCCCGAGCCCTTTTCGGCGAGGCTCACCGCCTGTTGAACGAAGGGTTTCAGCGGGCCCGCCATCTCGGCCAGTTCGGCGGCAAGGTCAAGCTCCGCATCGTCGATCGCATTGCGCAGCGCCACCACTGCCGAGGTATCCCCCTCGACCACCAGATCGCGCGAGAAGAAGAGCGCATCACCGTCATAGGCGCCGTGCATCATGCCCAGGAACGCCGCGATCGGCCCGGCAATCCGCGCCTCGGCCATCGGCGGGCGGCGATGCGCGCTGACCTTCACCCCGCCCGAACGCAGATCCAGAAGCAGCAGGAAGGGCAGGTCGGTCGGGTCCAGAAGGAAGCGGCTTTCGCGGTAATGACCCAGCCGGGCGAAGAGCCCGGGGTGGCGTGTGGCAATCCGTCGCGCCAGCAACGAGAGCGTCACCGACAGCGGGGCCAGCGGCAGGGGCCGCATCGCCCGTCCCATCAGGCTGGGCAGGCGGGGAATCGTCTGGTCATGGTCGGACATGGCGCTCCTTTCGTCGGGCGGATGGCCCCTCCGCTAGATGGGCTGCTTTAACGCGGCTCACAATGCGGCAACTTGATCAATATCAAACCTCTCTTTAACCGGGGATGCTAGCGGACCCAAGACCTTCCGGAGGACCCCATGCGCAGCCTGCCCGTTTTTACCGATCTGCGGTCCTTCCTTGACTGGACGAAATCGAAGGGCGAGCTGCGCGCGATCCCCGAGCCGGTGGCGACCGATCTGCAGATGTCGGCCGTGCATCGCGCGGTTCTGGAACAGGGCGGGCCGGTCTTGCGCTTCGATGCGCCGGTGCTGCCCTCGGGGGCGCGGTCTTCGATTCCGGTGGTGACCAATCTTTTCGGCACCACCGACCGGGTGGCGGCGGGGCTGGGGCTGCGGCTCGATCAGGTGCCGGAACTCGGTCAGTTTCTGGCCGATCTGAAATCGCCCGCGCCGGTGGAAGGCATGCGCGATGCCTTTTCCCGCCTGCCGATGCTGAAGGCGGCTTTGTCGACGCGGGTCAATGTCTCGAAAAAGGGCCCGGTGCAGGATGTGGTTCTGGAACCGGGCCGGGGGCTGAACCTTGAGGACGTGCCGGTGCAGAAGCTGTGGCCCGGCGATGGCGGGCGGCTGTTCACCTGGCCCGTGGTGATCACGCGGCCGCATGGCACGGCCGCCGATGCGGTGATGAGCTACAATCTGGGCATCTACCGCGCCCAGCTGCATGGGCCGGAAAGCATCATCATGCGCTGGCTTGCCCATCGCGGCGGGGCGGCGCATCACCGGACCTGGCTTGCCGCGGGGCAGCCGATGCCGGTGGCGATGGTGCTTGGCGCAGATCCGGCGACGTTGCTTTCGGCCGCGCTGCCTTTGCCCGAGCAGGTGTCGGAACTCACCTTCTCGGGCGTGTTGCGCGGCGCCCGCAGCCATCTGGTGCCCGCCAAGACCGTGCCGCTGATGGTCCCCGCCGAGGCCGAAATGGTGATCGAGGGCTGGATTCACCCCAATGACACCGCGCCCGAGGGTCCGTTTGGCGATCACACCGGTTACTATAACTCGGTCGAGCCCTTCCCGGTGCTGCGCGTCTCGGCGCTGACGCATCGCAAGGACCCGATTTACCTTTCGACCTACACCGGCCGCCCGCCGGACGAGCCCGCGATCATCGGCGAGGTGTTCAACCAGCTGGCCATGCCGGTCTTCCGCCAGCAGATCCCCGAGATCCGCGATCTGTTCCTGCCGCCCGCCGCCTGTTCCTATCGCATCGCGGTGGTGCAGATCGCCAAGCGCTACCCCGGTCAGGCGAAGCGGGTGATGATGGCGCTGTGGGGGATGCTGGCGCAGTTCAGCTATACGAAGATGATCATCGTGGTGGATGAGGACATCGACCCGCGCAACTGGGATGACATCGCCTGGGCGATGGCGACGCGGATGGACCCGGCGCGCGATACCGTCATTCTGGACCGCACGCCGATGGATTATCTGGATTTCGCCTCGCCCATTGAAGGGCTGGCGGGCAAGATCGGCCTTGATGCGACGAACAAGATCGGCACGGAAACCACGCGCGAATGGGGCACGGTGATGAAGATGCGCCCCGAGGATACGGCCTTTGCCGAGACGCTTCTGAAGCGCCATTTCCCCGGCGGTGTGAAATGACGCCCCGCGTCGTTCTGGGCGTGTCCGGCGCTTCGGGCGCGCTTCTGGCGCTCGCCGTGGCCGAGGCGCTGGTCAAGGTCGGCGCCGAGATTGATCTGGTTGTGTCCTCGGCGGCGAAGCTGACCTTCGCGACCGAGGCCGATGCGGGCGCGCTGGAGCGGCTGCAGGGGATGGCGGCGCATCACCATGCGATCGGCAATGTCGGCGCGGCGATTGCCTCGGGCTCTTGCCCGGTGACGGGGATGATCGTCGCGCCCTGTTCGATGCGCAGCCTTGCGGCCGTTGCCCATGGGCTCGATGACAATCTGCTGACGCGGGCGGCCTCGGTCCAGCTGAAGGAGCGCCGTCCGCTGATCCTGCTCGCGCGGGAAGCGCCGCTGACGCTGGCGCATCTGCGCAACATGACGGCGGTGACGGAAATGGGCGGCATCATCCTGCCGCCCGTGCCGGCGTTCTATCTGAAACCCCAGACCGCCGAAGAGATCGCGGCGCAGATCGGGGCAAGGGCCGTCGATCTGCTCCGCCTTGGTCCGGCGCAGGCTCAGGCCTGGTCGCCTTCGCCCTGAACCGGGATCTTCGGGCCGTGGCCCAAGGGCCGCGCCCCCGGCGTGCCGGGTTGCAGCTTTTCGCCGGTCAGCGCGGGCCAAAGCCCCACCAGCATCGCCGCATAGGCTGCCGCGAAGAGACCGGCCGAGGCGATCAGCCCCATCTGCATTTCGCCAAAGGCGCGCAGCAAGGTTGCCGCGATCAGCAACAGCCCCGCGGCCTTGAGCGGCAAGCCCGCGACCGAGCGGCGGCCCGATTGGCCAAGGCTCATCTTGATCATCACCGCGCTCGACAGCCCCGCGACGGCGCCGATGGCCAGCAGATGCACGGCCCCCGGATAGATCTGCATCGCCATCACCCCGGACAGACCCATCGCATAAAGCCCGGTGCCAAGGCACAGGAAGGCGATGTGAAAGCCCGCCAGAAGCGCGTCGTGTTTCGTCGCCCAGCTGCTGCGCCAGCCCATGGAGCGGAACAGGTTGGCAGACCCGGCCAGCACCAGCACGGCGCCAAAGGCGCGCGGCGGCAAGAACGCCGCGGGCACGCAAAAGGCGGTGAAGATCGGCCCCCAGGTGTCCAGCCCGCTGGCCCGCGGCAGCGCGGTCTCGCCCTTGTGCACCATGGCGTTGCGGGTGAGCCCCGCGGTCAGCTTGCCGCCGAAGGCCGCGTTCATCGTGGCACAGGCCATCAGCCCCGCCATCGCGCCTTTCGGCGCAAGACCCGGAGCAACCCCCATCCAGTCCAGATGCATGATGAGGTCGGACACCCAGTGCAACAGGAAGATGCCCAGATAAGAGAGCGTTTCGAGCTTCTTCAGCCGCGCGACGGGCCAGGCCATCTTCGCCATCACCAGAACGCCGAAGCCGAGGTCGATCAGCGCCACGACAGGCGCGGGAATGAAGGCCGAAAAGGCAATCGCCAGCCGCCCGGCCAGCCACAGCCCGGCCAGCGCCGGAAAGTAGATCCCCTGCAGCGCTTTTGGCGCCGAGGCAAGGAAGATCCCCGCCAGCACCGCGCCGCCATAGCCGAAGATCATCTCATGCGCATGCCAGTCGATGGGCATCGCACGGCTGGGCAGCAGATCCTCGGTCAGGCCGGCGGCGATCCAGTGGCCCCAAAGCGACATCGCCACGATGGCAAAGAGGATCGCGGCAAGATAGAAGGTGCGGTGACCCTCGCGGAAGATGCGGGACATGGGGGGCTCCTTGGTCTTTGGCCTTTCCTGCCTGCACCATCGCGGTTTCGCAAGCCCCCGGGCAGGCGGCACGTTGGCTCACCCGGGCCTTGATCCGGAACCGCGACGGCGCTAGGGCAGGGGGGATCACAGCTTCGAGAGCCGCATGACCGCCACCGCCCCCAAGACGCAGCGCCTGTTCGGGCTGGATCTGCTCAAGCTCTTTCTGGCGCTTCTGGTGGTGACGATCCACGCCAACCCCTTCCGCGGCGTCAGCGACGAGGCGATGTGGGCACTTGGCAATGGTCTGGCGCGGATCGGGGTTCCGGCGTTTTTCGTCGTCGCGGGCTACACCTTCCGCCCCGAGGTGCCGGGGCGCTCGGTCGCGCTGATCGGGCGCTATCTAAAGCTGCATTTCCTGTGGCTGGCGATCTATCTGCCCGCCTGGTGGCAGACGGTCTGGGATCACGGGCTGATCGAATATGCGAAATTCTGGGTCTTCGGCTATTGGCACCTGTGGTTTCTGGTCGGCCTTGCTATCGCCGTGGGGCTGGCACAGCTGGTCTGGCGGCTGTCCGACCGGACGATCTGGGCGATTGCGATTGCGGTGCTGCTGGCCGGTTTCGCGCTGCAATGGGCGATCGGCTTTTACATCCTGCCGCGCGGCTTCTGGCCCGATGCGAAGAATGGCGTGCTGATGGGCTTTCCGTTCTATCTCATTGGCTACATGAGCAAACGCAGCGGGCTGGTGGAACGCATTCCGCTGCGGCTGGCATTCTGGGGCTCCTTGATCGGGCTTTGCGCGGTCGTGGGCGAATCCGAGCTGATGAAGGCCTTGGGCGGCGCGCATCCGCTGGCCCCCGAAACGCTGTTGACCGCCGCCGTCGCCGGGCCAATGCTCGTCGCGCTTGGCGTCAAGGCGCGGGGCTTTCCCGATTGGCTCACGCGGTGGCCCGTCGGCACGCTCTCGGCGGGGATTTATTTCCTGCATGTGGGGATCGTGATCTGGCTCAACCACTACAGCTTGCCGCGGGTCGAGGTCTATCTGATCGCCGTCACCGGGGCGACGCTGATCACGCTCGGTCTGATCCGCACCGGGCTCGACAAGAAACTGTTCTGAGCCGGTCCCCGGGGCAGATCGGGGCGTTACATTCCTCTGGCCCGGTCACGCAGCGCCAGGCCCGCCGCGGCGATCACCGTTGCCACCTCGGAAAGCTGCGCCGCAAGCGGCGAGGACCGCCGCCAGACCATCCCGATCTGCCGCATCGGCGCGGGCGCGCCCAGCCGGGCGATCGACACCGCGGCCGAGCGGGTCTCGACCGGCAGCGCGATTTCCGGCAGAAGCGTCACCCCGATCCCCGCGCCCACCATCTGCGTCAGCGTGGCCAGCGACGAGCCCTCCATCACCATCCGCGGCGTGCCCCCGCGCAGCTTGCAAAACTCCAGCGCCTGATCGCGGAAGCAATGCCCCTCCTCCAGCAGCAAAAGCCGCATCTTCGGCAAAGCCTCGGCCGAAGGGACGGGCCTGCCCGCCTCTGACGCGGCGCGGATCAGCACGAAATCTTCGGTGAAAAGCGGCATCTCGGCCAGCGCGGGTTCCGACACCGGCAGCGCCAGCACCGCCGCGTCCAGCCGCGCCTCGATCACCCCGGCCAGAAGCTTGCCCGTCACCGCCTCGCGCGGCTGCACCTCGAGCCCGGGATGGCTGCGCGCCAGCCCCGCCACGATCGCGGGCAGCAGATAGGGCGCAATCGTCGGAATGACCCCCAGACGCAGCGGCCCCGACAGCGGCCCCTGCGCGGCGCGGGCCAGATCGGCCAGCTCGTCCACCCCGCGCAAGATCGCCTGCACCCGCGGCACCATCGCCGCCCCCAGCGCCGTCAGCCGCACCTGCCGCGGCCCGCGTTCGAACAGCGCGGCGCCGATGCTGTCTTCCATCTCGCGGATCTGCACCGAAAGCGCGGGCTGCGAAATCGCGCAATCCTCCGCGGCGCGGCCGAAATGGCCGGTCCGCGCCAGCGCGTCGAAATAGCGAAGCTGCTTCATCGAGAGGTTTATCATAATCCAAGATTATCCATGGTGTCAGATAATGCAATTGGAATTTATCAAAATCGCCTTCTAGTTTCATCGCAAGATCAAGGAACACAACGGAGGACGCGATGAACGGCAAGGAAACGGCGACCGGCAAATGCCCGGTGATGCATGGCGGGGCCACCTCGATGGGGGCCGAGACGATGCATTGGTGGCCCAATGCACTCAATCTCGACATTCTGCACCAGCAAGACAGCAAGACCAACCCGCTGAAGGGCTTCGATTACCGCGCCGCGGTGAAGACGCTTGATTTCGAGGCGATCAAGCGCGACGTGACGGCGCTGATGACCGACAGTCAGGACTGGTGGCCGGCCGACTGGGGCCATTACGGCGGGCTGATGATCCGCATGGCCTGGCACTCGGCCGGGACCTATCGCATCGCCGACGGGCGCGGCGGTGGTGGCACCGGCAACCAGCGCTTCGCGCCGATCAATTCCTGGCCCGACAACGTCAGCCTGGACAAGGCCCGCCGCCTGCTCTGGCCGATCAAGAAGAAATACGGCAACAAGATCAGCTGGGCCGATCTGATGATCCTTGCGGGCACCGTCGCCTATGAATCGATGGGGCTGAAGACCTTCGGCTTCGCCTTTGGCCGCGAGGATATCTGGCATCCGGAAAAGGACACCTATTGGGGCGCGGAAAAGGAATGGCTGGCGCCCTCGGATGAACGCTATGGCGATGTGAACGACCCGGCGACGATGGAAAACCCGCTGGCCGCGGTGCAGATGGGGCTGATCTACGTCAACCCCGAAGGGGTGAACGGCAAGCCCGATCCGCTGCGCACCGCAGCGCAGGTGCGCGAGACCTTTGCCCGGATGGCGATGAACGACGAGGAAACCGTGGCGCTGACGGCGGGCGGGCATACGGTGGGCAAATGCCACGGCAATGGCGATGCCAGCCTGCTGGGCCCCGACCCCGAGGCCGCCGATGTGACCGAACAGGGGCTGGGCTGGCACAACCCCAACCAGTCGGGCAAGGGGCGCCATACCGTCACCTCGGGCATCGAAGGGGCCTGGACCACGCATCCGACGCGCTGGGACAACGGCTATTTCCACCTGCTGTTCACCTATGACTGGGAGCTGAAGAAATCCCCCGCGGGCGCCTGGCAATGGGAGCCGGTGAACATCCGCGAGGAAGACAAGCCGGTGGATGTCGAAGATCCCTCGATCCGCTACAACCCGATCATGACCGATGCCGACATGGCGATGATCAAGGACCCGGCCTATCTGGAAATCTCGAAGAAATTCCACGCCGATCCGGCCTATTTCTCCGAGGTCTTCGCGCGCGCCTGGTTCAAGCTGACGCATCGCGACATGGGGCCGAAGGCGCGTTACATCGGCCCCGATGTTCCGGCCGAGGATCTGATCTGGCAAGATCCGGTGCCCGTGGGCCCGACCGGCTGGGATGTGGCCAAGGTCAAGGCGCAGATCGCCGCTTCGGGGCTGTCGGTCTCTGATCTGGTGGCGACGGCCTGGGATTCGGCGCGCACCTTCCGGCAATCGGACATGCGCGGCGGCGCGAATGGCGCCCGCATCCGTCTCGCGCCGCAAAAGGACTGGGCGGGCAACGAACCCGAGCGTCTGGCGCGGGTGCTTGCGGTGCTTGAACCGATCGCGGCTTCGGCCGGGGCGTCGATTGCCGATGTGATCGTGCTGGCGGGCAATCTGGGCGTGGAACAGGCCGCGGCGGCGGCGGGTCATCCGGTCGAGGTGCCCTTCACCCCGCGCCGCGGCGACGCGACCGAGGCGATGACGGACGGGCCGTCCTTCGACGTGCTGGAACCGATCCATGACGGGTTCCGCAACTGGCTGAAGAAGGATTACGCCGTCTCGCCCGAGGAGCTGCTGCTCGACCGGGCGCAGCTGATGGGGCTGACGGCGCCGGAAATGACGGTGCTTGTGGGCGGGATGCGGGTGATCGGCGCCAATCACGGCGGCGCGGCCGAGGGGGTCTTCACCGACCGTCCGGGCGTTCTGAGCACCGATTTCTTCACCACGCTGACCGACATGGGGCTGAGCTGGCACAAGGCGGCGGGCGGTTACGAGCTGCGCGACCGGGCCAGCGGGGCGGTGAAATACCGCGCCAGCCGCGTCGATCTGGTCTTCGGCTCGAACTCGATCCTGCGCGCCTATGCCGAGCTTTACGCGCAAGACGACAACGCGGCGAAATTCGTCGCCGATTTCGTCGCCGCCTGGGTCAAGGTGATGGAGGCCGACCGCTTCGATCTGCGCGCCTGAGCTCCCCGAAGGCTGGCCGCAGTCCAGAAAGGCCCCGCCCCGCGGGGCCTTTCGCCTGTTCGGGGCGGCATCGCGTGCCATTGACTTTGCCCGGCCCTTGCCCAAGGTTCCCCCCGCATGGTGCATGACGCGCCTGCACAAGCCTTATTCCGACCCGAGGGAGGGACCATCCTTGGCCATTATCGATCATCCCATGCTGCGCCCGCTGCCGATGCGGCTTTTGCCCGTGATCTTCCTTGTCGGCTGGGCCGTCTTCGAGGCGGTGTTCCTGGGCGGTATCGTCTGGCCGATCCTGTTCATCGGCGCGGCCGCCTATTGCTATTATGTGCTGATCCACACCTATACGCCGCCCGGCGAGACGCGGTCGAAAGACCGCTGAACAGGCCTGTTGCGGAGGTGCCGCCTTACCCGGTCCCGCCCGCGCGGGGTCGGGTTTTCTGTTGCCCGATGGCGCGTTCCCGTGTTTGCAGGAAAGGGGATCGTCGAAGCTGTCGGCCGTCTCAAACCCGCAGGGGGCGGGGCAGCAGACCGGACCCGCAGCTGCGGGCAGGCCGCGCAAGCGGCGCCCGGGGGCCGGGCTTTGGCCAGACGAGGGCCGGGTTCGGGCCCGGCTCGGGCCGGTCGGGGGCCCTGACAAAAAAACACCGAAGCGACCGGCAGGTCATCCTCGATGCGCAAGCCGCGCGGATCGGCGATCAGGCCCGCGGGGCGATGGCGGAACGGGCGCCAGCGGCGGGATAGCGTCTTTGCGCGTTCAGAACCACTGGATCTCGCCCTGCTCCTCCTGCTGGATCTCGTGGCGTTGCATCTCCGGATCCAGATTGGTGGCAAGTTCGTGCAGACGCAGCCGCGACAGGATCGGCACCGCATGCAGCTTGACGTCTTGCGGCATCTCCGTCGAGACTGCCGCCATCAGACGGCCAAGATCCTCGAGCGCCTGGGTGATCCGGTCGATCCCCTGCAGGCCCCGAATCGCGGCGGCATCGGTGTGGTCGGCGAAATGACACAGCGAAATCGCCCGCTGCACCTCCGAAGACAGACGCGCCAGGGTGTCGAGTTCGTCGCCGATGCGTGCGGCAAGCGCGTCCAGCGGAAGATCGCGTCGCTCGATGGGGATGGCCGCGATGGAGGGGAGCGCGCTCATAGCCGACCCACCACGGCTTCGATGCAGCCGCGCAGCTCCTGCGGCGTGAAGGGTTTCTTCAGGAAGTTGTTCATCCCCAGCCGCTTGCCGGTGTCGATGATCTCGCGATCGGCGCGGCCGGTGATCAGGATGAAGCCGAGCCCCTTGGTGCGCGGATTGGTGCGCAGCGCATGCAAAAGCTGCAGCCCGTCCATCCCGGGCATGTTGTAATCCGAGATCACCAGATGAACCGGCGTCTTTTCAAGGATTTGCAGCGCCCCCGGCCCATCGGTCGCATAGCCGACCTGCCGGATGCCCATGGCATCGAGCGCCTGCGTGATCAGACCGCGGCTGGTGGACATGTCATCCACGACCATGACCCTCAATTGATCTCTCAGTGCCATTTCGGGCCTCCGATCGGGCTTTCCGCTTTGGGAAGCTTGTAAGTGGTGATGCCGGCTGTCGAGAGCTGGCATGGCGGGTCGAGCGGGACACGTTCGGAATGACCGACGAAGAGAAATCCGCCCGGGTTGAGCACCGATTCAAAGCGCCGCCACAGGCGAAGCTGATCTTCCGGGCTGAAATAGATCACGACGTTGCGACAAAAGACAATGTCGAAACGCCCCCGCATCGGCCAGGTCGCGTCGTGCAGGTTCAGTTCCTGAAACGTCACCAGATTGCGCAGCGCGGGCACGATATGCACACCGTCGCTTTCCACGGTCACGAAGCGTTGCAGCGGTTTCGGAATCGTCGTCAGGGTGCTGTCTTCATAGACGGCGGCCCGGCCCCGCGCGATCATCTGCGGGTCGATATCCGTCGCCAGAAGCCGGATGTCGAGCCGCGCCAGATCCTGCGCCATGTCGGCCAGCACCATCGCGATCGAAAACACCTCCTGGCCCGTCGAACAGCCCGCCGACCAGATCCGCACCTTCTTGCCCGCCCGCGCCTGTTCGAGCAGCGGCGGCAGGGTCACCGTGCGCAGCGTCTCGAAATGGTGGTTCTCGCGGAAGAATTGCGTGACATTCGTGGTCAGCGCCGAGATCATCGCGCGGCGTTCCTCGTGGCCCTCGTCCGAGGTGATCAGCCGGATGTAACTGGCGTAATCCTTCAGCCCGAGCGCGCGCAGACGTTTGCCCAGACGCGACTGGACCATCGAGGTTTTTCCCGGTGCCAGGACGATACCGGCCTGTTCGTAAAGCACACGCGCAATCGCCGCGAGTTCGCTTTCGCTCGGCGCCGGAGGAGCCGCGAGATGGGGAGTGAACTGGGTCATGCGGCCTCGGCGTTTTCGTCCGGCAACACGGCGCTGAGGTCGAGCACGCGGATCATCCGGCCATCGACGATGGTCAGGGCTTCGATGAAGCTGTGGGCGCAATCGGCGGCCAGTTCCGGCGGCGGCTGCAATTCGGTGCGCGGCAGCGCCAGGATGTCGGAGACCGCGTTGACCAGAAGGCCTGCGGTCTGCGAGCCGACCTGCACGACGATGATGACATTGCGGGCATCGCCCACCACCGGTTCCATGCCGAGCCGGACCGACAGATCGACCACCGGCAGCACGGTGCCGCGCAGGTTGATCACGCCGCGCACATGGTGGGGCGCGTGCGGCAGCGGCGTCGCCCGGGTCCAGCCGCGGATTTCGCGCACGGACATGATGTCGACGCTGTATTCTTCATCGGCGAGCCGGAACGACAGCAGTTCGACTTCAGACGAGTTTTGCGAGCTTTTTTCCAGGGTCATGGCGGTCATCCTGCAAGAGCGAAGGCTTGGCTCCGGGTGCGTCCGGAGGCGTTTTGAACAAGGTCGGGCGGGTCGAGGATCAGGGCGATCTGACCATCGCCCAGAATGGTGGCCGCGGCGACGCCGGGGATATGGCCGTAGCTGCGCTGCAGCCCCTTGATCACCACCTGCCGCTGTTCGAGGATCGAATCGACGACAAGGGCCGAGCGGGTGCCGTTTTCCTGCGCCGTGAGCAGCACGATGCCGCCCGCATAGCTGGATTTCGGCGCGCGGTAGCCAAGTTCGGCGCCAAGGTCGTAAAGCGGCACGAAGGCGCCCCGGACATGGATCACATTGGTGTTCGGGCCAAGGGCGCGGATGTCCTCGTCGGTCAGCGTCGCGGTTTCCAGGATCGCCGAGAGCGGCACCACAAGGGTTTCGCCCGCCACATTCACCACCATGCCATCCAGCACGGCCAGCGTCAGCGGCAGCGAGATCGAGAAGCGCGTGCCCTTGCCGGGTTCCGAATGGATGGTGATGCGACCGCCGAGCGACTGGATCGCCTGACGCACCACATCCATCCCGACGCCGCGGCCCGACAGCGCCGACACCTGATCGGCCGTCGAAAAGCCGGGCAGGAACAGCAGGTTGTCGATTTCGCTGTCGCTCAGTTGCGCGTCGGCGGCGACAAGGCCCTTGGAGACGGCGATTTCGCGCACTTTCGGACGGTTGATCCCGGCGCCGTCATCGGAAACCTCGATCACCACCCGGCCCGAGCGATGCTGGGCAGAAAGCGTGATCACCCCTTCGGCGGTCTTGCCCGCGGCGCGGCGTTTTTCCGGCGTCTCGAGCCCGTGATCGACCGCGTTGCGGATCATGTGGGTAAGCGGATCGGCGAGCCGTTCGATCACCGTCTTGTCGACTTCGGTCGCCTCGCCCTCGGTGCGCAGACGCACCTCCTTGCCGACCGCGCCCGAGGCTTCGCGCACGATCCGCGCCATGCGCTGGAAGAGCGGCTTCACCGGCTGGGCGCGAATCATCATCACGCTGTCCTGGATGTCGCGGGTCAGCATCATGAAGGCTTCAAGCCCGGTCATCACCGCCGAATTCGGCGGTAGCCCGGCTTCGGCCACGCTTTGGGCGAGCATCGCCTGGTTGATCACCAGCTCGCCCACGAGGTTGACCAGACGGTCGATGCGGTCGAGATCGACGCGCACCGTCGCGGAAGGTTCGGAGGCTGACTCGCGCACGGCCGGACCAGTGCCCGGGGTTGCCGCCGGGTCAGCCGCGGCGAAAGGGGGCGGCGCGACGGCTTCGAGACGGGGCTCGCTGCGCGCGGGGCTGACGGCTTCGAGCCGCGGCGCGGGTGCGACCGGGATCGGGTCCTCGGGGTCTTGCGCGAGCGGCGGCAGAGCGGGCAGATCCGGGGCGGGCGTATCGAAGCCCGGGGCCGACAGCTCGGCGAGGCCGGGCAGGGCTGCGGGGGAAGCGCCGCTTTCGATCTCGATCTCGCAGACATCCTCGACGAAATCGAAGACCTCGCGGATGTCGAAATCGGTCACGTCGCCGCTGATTTCGACCGTCCAGTCGAGCCAGGAGCTTTCGGGATCAAGAGTTTCCAGCGGCGGCAGGCGCGACAGATCGCAGCGCGTGGTGCAGCTGCCGAGCTTGCCGAGCGCCCGAAGCAGATGCAGCGGCTCGTTGCCCGAGCTGTAAAGCGCGGCCGCGGGACGGAACCGCACCGTCCAGACCGGGGTCGCCGGAGCGTCCTCGGCGGGGCCGAAATCGAAGGCAAGCCCCATCGGCTGGAAATCGGTCACCTCTTCTTCGACCACCGGACCGGCGCCGCCGCCGATCAGCGCTTCGAGCGCGACGAGGCAGCCTTCCGAACCCTCGGGCGGGGGGGCCGCATCGCGGGCGGCGCGGACATGGTCTTGCAGGAAATCGGCCGCCTGGAAGAACAGTTTCATCGCCTCGGGCGTGATCGTCATCCGGCCCGAGCGCAATTCGTCAAGCACGGTTTCGTAGCGGTGGGCAAAGCCGACCAGCGCATCGAGGCCGAAGGCCCCCGCGCCGCCCTTGATGGAATGGACCGCGCGGAAGACGATGTTGATCGTCTCGTTATCGTGGCTGCCCTCGTCCATGTCGGAGAGCGCATCCTGCAGGCTTTCGAGCAGTTCTTCACATTCGATGAAGAAACTGGCCCGGATTTCTGCCATCGGGTCCGTTGCCATCGCGCTCTCCTTAACCGGTAACCATTTGCAGGGCCTTGACCAGCTTCGGCGGGTCGAAAGGCTTCACGATCCAGCCCGTGGCGCCAGCGGCACGGGCGCGCGCCTTCAGCTCGGGGGCCGATTCGGTGGTCAGCACGAGGATCGGCGTCGCCCGGTGCTTGTCTTGCGCCCGCACCGCCTCGATGAAGCCGAAGCCATCAAGGCGCGGCATGTTGATGTCGGAAATGATCGCGTCGGGGGCGATGCCGTCGAGCACTTCGAGCCCGTGGACCCCGTCTTCGGCAAGATGCAACGTGATCCCCGCATCGGTCAGAGCGAGTTTCAGCATGTCGCGGATGGTGCGGCTGTCATCGACCGCCAGAACAGTCAGGCTCATGCGGCCTCTCCGGTTTGAAGATCCGCGGGCGTCACTCCGAAGACGGCAAGAGCGTCGTCGAAAGCTTCCGAGCGCGGCGTGATGATGAGGGAGGTTCCGGCCTGCCGGGCGCTTTTGGCGGCGGAGGCGAGGACTTGCAGCGCAAGACCGCCCAGATGGGTGACGGCCGAGGCATCAAGGACGAGATCGGCACCGGATGCACCGCGCAAGGCCGTGCAAAGCGGTGTGACCTGGGACAGGTCGAGCCGGGAGGCGAGAGCAATCGTGGTCATTCCGACCTCGCCAAAATATGGGTTTGGAAAACGGACACGTGTTCCCCTTTCATTCCTGCATGAAAGAGGTCTACCGGCTGCGGGTTAAATAAGGCTTGACGGCACAGGGTTTTTCCGTGCCTTCGCGTCGTCTTTTACGGAGTTCTTTCAGATCCGCGGCGCCAGCGCGTGCAGATGCGCGCCACAACCGACGAGCGCGGCGTAGTCATCCTCGATCACCCGCACCGGGAAAGCTTCGAGGAAGTCTGAAAACCGGCCCTTGGCCTGCATCGCGGCGGCGAAGCCGAAATCGGCGAGCAGCGGGGTGAAGGCGCGGGCGACGCCGCCGCACAGATGGATGCCGCCAAAGGGCAGGTGAATGAGCGCCAGATCGCCCACGACGGCGCCCAGATGGCGCACGAAGATGCGCGCGGTTTCAAGGCCCAGCGGGCTGCGGGCGGTGATTTCCGCCATCACCTCGGCCGCGGTCAGGCTCTGCGGCTGTCCGGCCTCGGCGGCGGCGAAAGCGAAGACGCGTTCCAGACCGCGGCCCGAAAGCACGTCCTCGACCGCGGCAAAGCCATGCGCCGCCTCGACAAAGCGCATCAGGCGGATGTCTTCGTCGGTGACGGTGGGCAAGGTGATGTGGCCGCATTCCGAGGCGGTGACGATGCGGCCGCCCGGGGCCTCGTGCACGGGGGCGGCGTTGAAGCCGGTGCCCACACCGATGACAAGCTGCGCCGAGCCGGGACGGGCGGGCTGACCGGGCAGCACGGTTGCCACGGCGTCGGGGGCAAGATGGCCCAGCGCATGGCCCTGCGCCTGCAGATCGTTCAGCACCGCAACCGTTTCGGCCCCGGTGACGCGGGCGATGGCGGCGCTTTCGATCACCCAGGACAGATTGGTCATGTGGGCGGTGCCATCGCGCACCGGCCCCGCCACGGCGACACAGGCGCCCGCCAGATCGCGCACCCCCTCGGTCTGCATGTAGTCCGCCAGGATCGGCTCCAGCGCGGGGCGCCCGGCATTGGCATAGCGACGGATCGATTCGGGCAAGAGCCGCCCGTGATCGGACAGCGCCACCCGGGTGTTGGTGCCGCCGATATCGGCCAGAAGCGCGTAACGGTTCGGGGTGGCGGTGATCATGTTAGCGCTCCAAAGCCTTCCTGAAGGCGTGATAGGACGCCTTGGGGGTGCGCTGCAAGCTTTCGAAATCGACATGGACCAGTCCGAAGCGGCCCGAATAGCCCTCGGCCCATTCGTAATTGTCCAGAAGCGACCAGGCGTAATAGCCCGCAAGCGGCACCCCCGCGGCGATCGCGGCGCGGCAGGCCTGCAGATGGGCGGCCAGATAGGCGATGCGGTCCGCGTCGATGCAGCGGCCATTGATCCACTCATCCTCGGCCGCCATGCCGTTTTCGGTGATGTAAAGCGGGGTCTTGCCGGTGTAATCACGCTGCAGGCGGATCAGCAGATGGGTCAGCCCCTCGGGGCAGATTTCCCAGCCCAAAGCGGTTTGAGGAAGGGGCCCGGGGATTTCCGCCGTGCCGGGCCAGGGACCGGCGGCGGGCGCGATGCGCTTGGCGGTGTAATAATTGATCCCGAACCAGTCCAAGGGTGCAGTGATGATGGGGAAATCCTGCTCCCAGCCCGCGGGCAGATGGGGGGCGAAGCCCTCCAGAACCTCCTCGGGGTAGCGGCCCAGAAACATCGCCTCGACGAAGAAGCGGTTGAAGATCGCATCATAACGCCTTGTGGCCGCGTGACATTCCGGGTTGTCTTCGGCGGGCAGGGCATGTTCGAAATTGCACACGGCGCCAAGGTTGGAAACCCCCTCGGCGCGCAGCACGCCCATCGCGGTGCCATGCGCCAGGCAAAGGTGATGCATCGCCCGCGCCGTCGCGCGGATGTCGCGCAGGCCCGGCGCATGCAGGCCGAGGAAATGCGACAGCCACCCCACGCACCAGGGCTCGTTGATCGGGGCAACGGACCAGAGCCGGTCGCCCAGCCGCTGCGCGATGATCCGGGTGAAATCGCCAAACCATTGCGCCACGTCGCGGTTGCGCCAGCCGCCCAGATCGGCCAGCGCCGCGGGCAGCTCCCAATGATAGAGCGTCAGCGCCGGTTTCAGCCCGCGCTCCAGCATCCCATCGACCAGACGGTCGTAGAAATCGAGCCCCTCGGGGTTCACCGCGCCGCGGCCCTCGGGCAAAACCCGCGCCCAGGAGGTGGAAAAGCGATAGGAGTCAAAGCCCGCCGCCGCGACAAGGTCGAGATCCTCGGCCCAGCGGTGATAGTGATCACAGGCGCGGGCCCCGGTTTCGGCGCCTTTCACATTGCCGGGCGTGGCGGCGAAAGTGTCCCAATGCGTCGGGCCGGCACCGCCGAACCCATGCCCCTCGATCTGATAGGACGAGGTGGCGGCACCAAACAGAAAGCCTTCCGGAAAGGCCGAACGCGGGGGCAGGGCGGTCATGGTTTGTCTTTCAAGGTCAAGGGGTTGTGGGCCGGTCCTGTAGAGCCGCCCAAGACCAGAACCGCTTCGAGCAGCTCCGAGGCGGGTTCGGGCTGTGGCGCCTCGATCATCCGCAGAAGCATCGCGGCACAGCGCCGCCCGGCCTCGCGCACCGAAGAGCGGGTGGCGGTGAAGATCGGCTCCTCGGCGCCGTTTCGCAGATAGCCAAGCTCGTCGTCATGGGTGACGATCGAGACATCGCGGCCCATCTCCAGACCTTCCTCCCACAGCGCGCGCCGCACCCCCATCGCCGAGAGCAGCGAGGAGGTGAGGAAAGCTGTGGGCGGCTCGGCCCGGCGCAGCATGGCGCGGGCGGCATCATGGCCCTGCGCCTCGGTCATCTCGCCCGCCACCATCAGGCCCGGATCGGCGGCAAGCCCGGCCGCGGCCAGCGCGCGCTCGAAGCCGCGGCGGCGGCGCAGCGCGAAATCCATCGTCTCGATCCCGTTCACCAGCGCGATGCGGCGGTGGCCAAGGTCGAGCAGGAACCGCGTCGCCCGTTCAAAGGCGCGGGAATTGTTCACATCGACAAAGGCATAGGGGCGGCTGATGCCGGAGGCGCGGCCATGCACGACGAAGGGCAGGCCCAGATCCTCAAGCAGCGCAATCCGCGGATCGCCCGCCCGCGGCCCGTGCAGGATGATGCCATCGACATTGCCCTTGGAGCGGATCTCGCGATAGGCGCGGTCCTGATCGGCGTCGGGCACGATGGTCAGCAGCATGTCATAGCCCGCCCGGGCATAGACCTCGCCCGCGCCGGCGATGAAATCGGCAAAGACCGGGTTGACGATCTCGTGCTGGGTCGAAATCGGGATCACATGGCCAATCGCCATCGCCCGCCCGGTGGCCAGCCGCTTCGCCTGGGTGTTCGGTCGGTAGTTGTACTGCCGCGCCGCCGCCTCGACCCGGGCCCGCGTCGCCTCGGCCACTTCGGGAAAGCCGTTCAGCGCCCGGCTGACGGTGGTCGGCGAAAGCCCCAGATGCTGCGCGAGGTCTTTGAGGTTCATGGCGGGTCCGGCGTGACCGCGTGTCAAAGCGGTTTGAATGGGCGGATCGTAATCCTCTCGGCCGGGGGGCGTCAACGGGTCTTGCCGACCGGGGAATGCTGCCGATGCAGCATGAATAAAGGCCGATGCTGCAGCTGCAGCGACCGCCAAGGTTGACTTTGGCCCGGCTTTGGGGGACGCTTTTCCATCCAAAGCGCTTTGGGGTCGAGTCGGATCAGCCCCCGGGCGGCAGTGGTCAAGGGCCTTGGGCCCGGTCTCGGGAGGACAGAATGACGAAACACCTTTTGCTGGGCGCGGCAGTGCTGGCGCTGGCCACATCGGGGGCGCTGGCGCGCGAGATGAAATTCGCGCCGGGGGAGGATGCCCGGTTCCATTGGGACAGTTTCGACGCCTTCAAGGCGGGCCATGATCTGACGGGGCAGAAGCTGGTGATCGACGGCCCCTGGGGCGGGGTGGACAAGGCCCTGTTCGAAACCGTGCTGGCGGCCTTCGAGGCGGCGACCGGGGCGAGCGTCGATTATAACGGCGGCGACGGGTTCGAGCAGCGGATCATGGTCAATGTCGAGGCCGGATCGCCGCCCGATATCGCGGTGGTGCCGCAGCCGGGCCTGGCCGCCGATCTGGCGCGGCGGGGCAAGCTGGTGCCGCTGGGGGCAGAGGCGCAGGCTTGGCTGGCCGAGAATTACGCCGCCGGGCAATCCTGGGTCGATCTGGGCAGCTATGCCGGGCCTGATGGCACGAAGGCGCTTTATGGGCTCTTTTACAAGATCGACCTGAAATCGCTGGTCTGGTTCAGCCCGGAAAACTTCGAGGATGCGGGCTATGAGGTGCCGCAGACGATGGAAGAGCTGAAGGCGCTGACCGAAAAGATCGTGGCCGATGGCGGCACGCCCTGGTGCATCGGGCTGGGATCTGGGCCCGCGACGGGCTGGCCCGCGACCGACTGGGTCGAAGACATGATGCTGCGCAACAACACGCCCGCCGATTACGACGCCTGGACGACGAATGCTTTGCCCTTCACCGACCCCAAGGTGCTGGCCGCGATCGACGATTTCGGCTGGTTCGCAAAAACGGATGCCTTTGTGGCCGGGGGCGCGGGCGCGGTGGGGGCGACCGATTTCCGCGACAGTCCGAAGGGGCTCTTCACCTCGCCGCCGCAATGCTACATGCACCGGCAGGCCTCCTTCATCCCGAGTTTCTTCCCCGAGGGCACGCAGATCGGAGAGGATGTCGATTTCTTTTATTTCCCGGCCTATGCGGGCAAGGATCTGGGCAAGCCGGTGCTGGGAGCGGGCACGGTTTTCGTGATGACGCAGGAAAGCCCGGCGGCGAAGGCCTTTTTCGAGTTCCTGCAAACCCCGATCGCGCATGAGATCTGGATGGCGCAGACGGGCTTTCTGACGCCGCTGAAGACGGTGAACCCCGAGGTTTACGGCGATGCGACGCTGAAGAAGATGGGGCAGATCCTGCTCAATGCCTCGACCTTCCGCTTTGACGGCTCCGATCTGATGCCGGGCGCGGTGGGCGCGGGCACGTTCTGGACCGGCATGGTCGATTACGTCGGCGGCAAGGACAGCGCGACCGTCGCGGCCCAGATCCAGAAATCCTGGGACGCGATCAAGTGATCTGAGAGCGAAAGGCACGCCGGGGCGGCGTGCCTTCCGCGCTTCGGGAAGGGAGCGGATGGATCAGTCTTTGATGGCGCAGGCGGTGTCGGCGGTGTCAATCATCGTCGTCGGCGTGTTTGGCTGTGTCGCCTGGTTCTGGGTCTCGAACCTTGTGCTTGATGCGGTGCTGCCGCCGCGCGGGCCAAAGATCGGCCGCAATCTGGCGCGGGCGGCGGCGATCCGGCCCTGGCTTTTCCTGGGCCCGGCGCTGATCGCGCTGGCGGTCTATCTGGTCTATCCGATCTTCGTTTCGGTCTGGCTGTCGTTCCATGACAGCCGTGGCGAGACCTTTGTGGGTCTGTCGAACTATCGCTGGCTTCTGGCCGATGGCAAATTCCATGAATCCTTGCGCAACAATGCCTTGTGGCTCGTTGTTGTGCCAACTTTGTCCACGCTTTTCGGGCTGGTCGCCGCCGCGCTGACCGACCGTATCCGCTGGGGGAATGTCGCGAAATCGCTCATATTCATGCCGATGGCGGTGTCTTTTGTCGGCGCCGCGGTGGTGTGGAAATTCGTCTATGACTACCGCGGCGATGGTCAGGCAGAGATCGGTCTGCTCTCGGCGCTGGTGACTTCCCTTGGCGGCACGGCGCGGGCCTGGCTGACGGTGCCGGGCTGGAACTCGTTCCTCTTGATGGTGGTGCTGATCTGGATCCAGACCGGTTTTGCCATGGTGATCCTGTCGGCGGCGCTGCGCGGCATTCCCGAAGAAACCATCGAGGCCGCGACGATCGACGGGGCGACGCCCTTGCAGATCTTCTTTCGCATCCGGGTGCCGCAGATCTGGGGCACGATCGCGGTCGTCTGGACCACGATCACCATCACCGTGCTGAAGGTCTTCGACATCGTGCTGACGATGACGAACGGGCAATGGGGCACGCAGGTGATGGCCAACCTGATGTTCGACTGGATGTTTCGGGCGAATGACGCCGGGCGGGCCTCGACCGTGGCGCTGGTGATCATGGCACTGGTGACGCCGATCATGGTCTGGAACATCCGCAATGCGAACCGGGAGATGCAGGGATGAAAGCACGGGTCGCAGAGGGCCTGGCCGGGCGGTCTTCGGCGCTGGTCTGGGCGGTCAATCTGGCGGCGGCGGCGCTGGTGCTGCTCTGGACGATCCCGACGGTGGGGCTTTTGGTCTCGTCGTTTCGCGACCGCGATCAGATCATCACCTCGGGCTGGTGGCGGGCCGCGTTTTCGGCGACGACCACGGGGTTCGTGCGTGCCGGAACGGCGGCGGACCAGATCCAGGAAGGTGATCTTTTCGTCATATCCGGCAATGTCTTGCCCCCCGAAGCTGAGCTGCAATCCTGGGGTGTGACCTCCAAAGCGCCGAGCGCGTATCAGCCCGGAGAGACGGCCGAGTTGAAGGACGGGCAACGGTTGACGGTTGCGGAAAATGGCGATTATCGGTTGACCTCTCCGACCGCTTTCACCGAAGGACGCGGGCTGCGCATCTTCATCACCACCCTGGCCCCGCCGCGTCTGACGACCGAGAATTATGCCCGTGTGATCACAGCCGAGGGGATCGGGCGGGCCTTTCTGAACACGATGACGGTGACGATCCCGGCGACCATCATCCCGATCCTGATTGCCGCCTTTGCCGCCTATGCTTTGGCCTGGATGCGGTTTCCGGGCCGCGCGCTTCTGGTGGCGGTGATCGTCGGGCTTCTGGTCGTGCCCTTGCAACTGGCGCTGATCCCGCTTCTGAAACTGCACAACCAGATCGGCCTGAACCAGAGCTATCTGGGCATCTGGCTCGCCCATACCGGCTTCGGCCTGCCGCTCGCCATTTATCTGTTGCGCAACTACATGGTCGGCCTGCCGCGCGAGATCATCGAATCCGCCCGCGTCGATGGGGCGACCGAGTTCCAGATCTTCCGCCGCATCGTGTTGCCGCTGTCCTTCCCGGCGCTGGCCTCCTTTGCGATTTTCCAGTTCCTCTGGGTCTGGAACGACCTCCTCGTCGCCACTGTTTTCCTTGGGAATTCCACCGATACCCAGGTGATGACCGGGGCTTTGCGCGCGCTTTTGGGCTCGCGCGGGGGGGATTGGGAAATCCTGGCGGCCTCGGCTTTCGTCTCGATCGCGGTGCCGCTGTTCGTCTTCTTTGCTTTGCAGAAATACCTGGTGCGCGGCCTTCTGGCCGGCTCGGTGAAAGGTGGCTGAATGACCTTCCTTGAAAAATCCCCCGACTGGTGGCGCGGTGCGGTGATCTATCAGATCTATCCGCGCAGCTTTCAGGACACGAATGGCGACGGGGTCGGCGATCTGCCCGGGATCACCCGGCGGCTGGACCATGTGGCCGGATTGGGCGTCGATGCGATCTGGATTTCGCCCTTCTTCACCTCGCCGATGAAGGATTTCGGCTATGATGTCAGCGATTATTGCGATGTCGATCCGCTTTTCGGCAGTTTGGCCGATTTCGATGCGCTGATCGCGCGGGCGCATGACCTCGGGTTGAAGGTGCTGATCGACCTTGTTCTGTCGCATACCTCGGACGCCCATCCCTGGTTTCAGGAAAGCCGCCAGAGCCGGACGAATCCGAAAGCCGACTGGTATGTCTGGGCCGCGCCGAAGCCCGATGGCACGGCGCCGAACAACTGGCTGTCGATCTTTGGCGGTCCGGCCTGGGCCTGGGATGCCCGGCGCGAACAATATTATCTGCACAACTTCCTGACCGCGCAGCCCGACCTGAATTTCCATTGCGCCGCGGTGCAGGAGGCGCTTCTGGAGGTCGCGAAATTCTGGCTCGATCGCGGGGTGGATGGCTTCCGGCTCGATACGATCAACTTCTACATGCATGATGCCGCGCTGCGCGACAACCCGCCGCTGCCGGTCGAAGAGCGCAACGATCAGACCGCGCCCAAGGTCAATCCCTACAATCACCAGCGTCATCTTTACGACAAGAACCACCCGCAGAACATTGTTTTTCTGCGGAAATTGCGCAAGCTGATGGATGGATACAAGGCCGCCGCCGTGGGCGAGATCGGCGACAGCCAGCGCGGCCTCGAGATCCTGGGCGAATACACCTCTGGCCCCGACGCGATGCAGATGTCCTACGCGTTCGAACTCTTGTCGGGCCATGCGGCCTTGAGTGCCGGGTATATCGCCGAGGTCTTCCGCAAAGTCGAAAGGGTGGCGCCCGAGGGTTGGGCCTGCTGGGCCTATTCGAACCACGATGTCGTGCGTCACATCAGCCGCTGGTCGCTCTGCGATGCGGCGGCGCGCTGCTATACGACGCTGCTGATGTGCCTCAAGGGCTCGGTCTGCCTCTATCAGGGCGAGGAACTGGGCCTGCCCGAGGCCGAGATCGGCTATGAGGATCTGCAGGACCCCTATGGCAAGGAATTCTGGCCCGAGTTCAAGGGCCGCGATGGCTGCCGCACGCCGATGGTCTGGCAGGGCAATGATCCGCAGGGCGGCTTTTCGACCGTCAAGCCTTGGTTGCCGGTTCCCGCCGCCCATTGCGCGCGCGCCCCGGATGTTGTCGAGGGCGATCCCGGGGCGTTGATCCACCAGTATCGCAAGGCCATCGCGCTGCGC
This sequence comes from Rhodobacter capsulatus, assembly GCF_052363185.1. Classification (GTDB taxonomy): domain Bacteria; phylum Pseudomonadota; class Alphaproteobacteria; order Rhodobacterales; family Rhodobacteraceae; genus Rhodobacter; species Rhodobacter capsulatus_E. The sequence goes on from NZ_CP198955.1 coordinate 1,802,914, forward strand.
CATGCCCATCCCGTGTTGCAAAAGGGGGCGATGGTCGGGATCGAGACCGAGGGCGATTTGCTGCGGTTTACCCGCAGAAACGACGAAAACGAGGTGCTTTGCCTGTTCAACCTGACCGATAATCCGGCAACTGTCATCTGCGCGGGGGAATGGCATGTGCTTGACGGGGCCGCGCCCGCCGGGGGTCTGGTTGCGCTGTCCGGTTGGGGGTACGCGATCCTGAGCCGGACCGGAGGCCGCCATGGCTGACCTCAACCTCAAGGGCGTCGGCAAATCCTATGGCGAGGTGGATGTGCTGAAGGACATCGACCTCGACATCACCGCGGGAGAGTTGATCGTTTTCGTCGGCCCCTCTGGCTGTGGAAAATCGACCCTTTTGCGCATGATCGCGGGGCTGGAGCGGATCAGCGCAGGCGAGTTGCGGATTGACGGCGTGCGGGTGAACGACATGCCCCCCGCGCAACGCGGCATTGCGATGGTGTTTCAAAGCTACGCGCTTTATCCGCATATGACGGTGCGCCAGAACATGGAATTCGCCCTGAAGATTGCGAAGAAGAACCGGCAAGAGATTGACAAGGCTGTGGAAAATGCCGCCCGCATCCTGCAGCTGACACCCTATCTCGACCGGCTGCCAAAGGCGCTTTCGGGCGGGCAGCGCCAGCGCGTCGCCATTGGCCGGGCGATCGTGCGCGACCCCAAGGTCTATCTTTTCGACGAGCCTCTGTCCAATCTGGATGCCGCGCTGCGGGTGGCGACGCGGCTTGAGATCGCCCAGCTGAAAGAGGCGATGCCCGGGCGCACGATGATCTATGTCACCCATGATCAGGTCGAGGCGATGACCCTGGCCAGCCGGATCGTGGTTCTGGCGAACAAGGGCATCGCGCAGGTCGGCACGCCCTTGCAGCTTTACGAGCACCCCGAGACCGAATTCGTCGCGCAATTCATCGGTTCGCCGCAGATGAATCTTCTGTCCGGTGTGATCACGGCCACCGGACCGCGGACTGTGATCACGCTGGACGGGGGCGGCACGGCGGAATCGACCGTGCCGACGACCGAAGCCGATCGCGGCCTGCGCGTCAATATCGGCGTGCGGCCCGAGGATCTGACTGTGATCACAGGGCCCGGGCTTTTCACCGGCACGGTCGAGATCGTCGAAGCGCTTGGCGAGGTGACGCTGCTCTATTTCGCGGCCAAACCCGGGGCGCCGCATATGATTGCGAAACTGCCCGGCATCCATGCCGGGCTGCGCCACCAGAGTGTCAGCCTGACCGCGGCGCCGGAAAAGGTGCATCTGTTCCATGCCGGTCGGTCGCTTCTTTATCGCTGATGTCGCAAACCGCGCATGAAGGCGGGGCATCCTCGGGTAAAACGGCACAGACCCAAGCGGAGGTGCGCGATGAGCGAAGAGATCGAACAGGCGGCAGGCGGGCGGCGGGCGCGCGGCGGCGGCGGGGCGGCCCGGCGGGCCGAGCGCACGGCCGTCCGGGTCGAATTCGCGAAATATATCGAGCGCAACATCCCGAACCTCGAGATCCTGAACGAGGAAGCCCTTCAACTGATCGAAGCCAATGCCGAGACGGTGCTGGAAGAGATCGGCGTCAACTTCGTCGAAAACCCGGCCGCGCTGGAGCGCTGGCGCGCGGTGGGCGCCGATGTGCAGGGCGAACGTGTCCGCTTCCCGAAGGGCCTTGCGCGCGAGTTGTGCAAGACCGCGCCCGCAAGCTTCGTGCAACATGCCCGCAACCCTGATCGCAATGTCACCATCGGCGGGAAAAGCCTTGTGCTGGCACCGGTTTACGGGCCGCCCTTCGTGCGCGATCTGGAGGGCGGGCGCCGTTATGCGACGATTGCCGACTTCCGCAATTTCGTCAAACTCGGGCAGATGTCGAAATATCTGCACCATTCCGGCGGCACCGTCTGCGAACCGACCGATGTGGCGGTGAACAAGCGTCACCTTGATATGCTGCACGCCCACATGACGCTGTCGGACAAGCCCTATATGGGCTCGGTCACCGAACGCTCGCGCTGCGTCGATTCGATCGAGATGTCCAAGATCCTGTTTGGCGAGAAATTCGTCGACGAGAACACGGTGATGACCTCGCTCGTCAACATCAACTCGCCCTTGACCTTCGACCCGATCATGATGGACGCGCTGGAGGTCTATGCCGCCGCGAACCAAGCCTGCATCGTCTCGCCCTTCATCGTTGGCGGCGCGATGGCACCGGTGACGGTCGCGGGCACGCTGACTCAGGTGCTGGCCGAGGTGATGGTGGCCGTCGCCTACAGCCAGATCATCCGCAAGGGCGCGCCGGTGATTTTCGGCGCCTTCGTGACCTCGATCGACATGAATTCGGGGGCGCCCACCTTCGGCACGCCCGAAGCGGCGCAGATCACCCTTGGCGCCGGGCAGCTGGCGCGGCGGATGAACCTGCCGTTCCGCTCGGCCGGGTCGTTTTGCGGCTCGAAACTGCCCGATGCGCAGGCGGCCTATGAAACGGCGAACACGCTCAACATCGGGCTGCTCTCGGGCGTGAACTTCATGCTGCATGCCTGCGGCTGGCTCGAAGGCGGTCTGGTCTCGTCTTACGAGAAATACGTGATGGATGCCGATCAGCTGGGCGTTCTGCACCGTCTTGCGGCCGGCGTCGACATGAGCGCGAACGGTCAGGCGATGGACGCGCTGCGCGAGGTCGGCCCGGGCGGTCACTTCCTGGGCTGCGGCCATACGCAGGCGAATTTCAAGGATGCGTTCTGGAAGACGGATCTCTTTGATTACAAGCCCTTCGAGACCTGGGACGAGGAGGGCGCGCGCGATACCGCGGCGCTGGCGAGCGTCCGGGTGAAGAAGATGCTCGGCGACTATCAGGCTCCGGCGATCGACCCCGGCATCAACGAGGCGCTGGCGGAGTATGTGGCGAAGAAGAAGGCCGCCGTGCCGGACGCGTTCCTCTAAGGCAAGGCGGGGGGCGCTGCCCCCGCACCCCCGGCGTATTTGCGCCAAGAAAAAGCCGCATCCCCAAAGGCGCCCGTCGCAGGGCGCCTTTTGTCATTCACCTTGGTGCAAATATCCCGGGGGGTGAAGGCGCAGCCGAGGGGGGCAGCGCCCCCCTACTGCCCGGCCTCCTCGAGCGGGCGGATCCGCAGTTGCGTGATGCGATTGTCCTTGCGGCCCGCCACTTCGAAGCGAAAGCCATGGAAAGAGAACACCTGACCCACCTCGGGGATCAGCTGCGCCTCGTGGATCACCAGACCCGCCACCGTATGCGCCTCGTCATCGGGCAGGGCCCAGTCGGTTTCACGCTTCAGATCGCGGATCGTCATCGCGCCCTCGACCAGATAATCGCCGGTCTCGGTCGGTTTCAATTGCCGCTCGGCCTTGGGGTCGAATTCATCGGTGATCTCGCCGACGATTTCTTCCAGAATGTCTTCCAGCGTCAACAGCCCCTTCAGGTCGCCGTATTCATCCACAACGAGCGCGAAATGTGTGCGGCGCTTCAGAAATTCCCGCATCTGTTCGTCAAGCGGCGTCGTTTCCGGAATGAAATAGGGCTTCATCGCCACTTTCATCAGGTCAAGATCGCTGACGGAATCCAGCTTGCCATCGCCGCTGCGCAAGAACCGTTCGACCGCGCGCAACAGGTCCTTGGCATGCAGGATGCCGACCACGTTTTCCCGCTCGCCCTTGTAAAGCGGCAGCCGGGTGTGGGGCGAGGCCAGAACCTGCGCCAGAACCTCGTTCGGGTCTTCCTCGGCGTCGATCATTTCGATGCGCGAGCGGTGGCGCATGATCTCCTCGACCGTGCGGTTGCCCAGATCAAGCGCGCCCAAGAGCCGGTCCCGGTCGGCCTTGTCCACCGTGCCTTCCGAGGTGCCTATGGCCAGCGCCCCGGCGATTTCCTCGTGGATCGAGAACATGTTCTGGTTCGCGTCGGTGCGCAGGCCAAAGACCCACAGGATGCCGCGCACGATCCCGCGCACCACCGAAACGATCGGCGCCAGAACCACGATCAGCACCCGCACGATCCGCGCCACCCGCGCGGCGACGGTCTCGGGGTTGGTGATCGCCCAGGTCTTCGGCAGCACCTCGGAAAAGATCAGCACCAGCGCCGTCATCACCAGCGTCGCCACCGCGACGCCCGATTGCCCGAAAAGCCTTGTCAGCAGCGCCGTGGCCAGCGCGGCCGAAAGGATGTTGACGACATTGTTGCCCAGAAGCAGCGCGCCGATCAGCCGCTCGCTGTCTTCGGTCACTTTCAGCGCCGCCTCGGCGCCGCGTTCGCCCTTGTCGGCCCGGGCGCGCAGCTTCGGCCGCGAGGCGGCGGTCAGCGCGGTTTCCGATCCCGAAAAGAAGGCCGAGAGCATCAGCAGGATCGCGATGGCCCCGGCATTCAGCCAAAAGGCCATATCGAGACGGTCGGCAAAGGCGGAAAGGGCGGCGAGAACGGTGGTTTCTGTCATGATGGGCGATGATGACGCGTTGCGGCGGCAGGATCAAGCCGCGCCGATCACCTCTTGCGGGCCAGGGGGTGGTGTTCCAGCACCAGTGCCTTCAGCCGCTCCTCCAGAACATGGGTGTAGATTTCCGTCGTTGACAGATCGGCATGGCCCAGAAGCGTCTGGATCACCCGCAGATCGGCGCCGCCCTGCAGCAGATGCGTGGCAAAGGCATGGCGCAGCACATGCGGCGTCACCCGCGCGGGGTCCAGCCCCGCTGCCAGCGCGATCTCCTTCAGAAGCGCGTGAAACGCCTGCCGGGTCAGATGCCCTTCCTTGCCCGAAGACGGAAACAGATAGCGCGAGGGCGGCAGCCGCCGGGCGATCCGGGCCGCGTCCTCGGCCGCGTCGCGGGTGACAAGCCATGCCGCCAGCGCCTCGCGCGCGGGGGCGGACAGCGGCACCATCCGTTCCTTGTCGCCCTTGCCGCGCACCATCAGCATCGCCGGATTGCCCCGCGCCGCCGAAACCGGCAGGCCGACCAGTTCGCTCACCCGCATGCCGGTGGCATAAAGCAGCTCCATCAGGCAGCGGTTGCGGATCTGCTCGGCCGGGCTGCGGCCCTGATCGCGTCCGGCCTCCAGCAGCGCCTCGACCTCCTCGATGCTCAGCGTCTTCGGCAGCCGCTGCGCCTTGCCGGGGCCGGAAATCTGCAAGGTCGGATTGTCCACCCGCCAGCCCTCGTCATAGGCGAAGCGGTAGAATTGCTTCACCGCCGAAAGCCGCCGCGCCCGGGTGGCTTTCGCCAGCCCCTCGGCCTCGAGCCGGATCAGCCAGTCTTCCACCGCGCCGCGGTCGAGCGCCATCAGATCATGCCCCTTTGCCGCCGCGAAAGCGGTGAAATCCAGCAGATCGCGGCCATAGGCGGCAATGGTGTTGCGTGCGGCCCCGGCCTCGGCGGATTGCGCCTCAAGGAAGACGGCGATCCGTTCGTGCGGCGACAGGCGGATCATCCGCGCCGCTCCAGGATGAGCAGTTGCAGCGCGGTGCGGCGGGCCAGGCTTTCCAGCCCCGCCCGGCGCAGCAGCACCAGCCCGGCCTCGAGCCGGCGCGGATCGCCCTTGGCGCCCTCGGAAATGTCGTCGACCGCGGCCAGCAGCGCCTCGCCCAGACGATCGGGGATCAGCGCCGCATAGGCCGCGGGGACGGTCGTGGGCGGGGCGTCGAAAACCCGCTTCACCGTCAGCCCCAACAGATCCTGCGCGGCAACCCCGGCCGTATTGCCCCGCGCCAGCGCGATCAGCAGGGGCTCTTCGGTGGCGGCCTCGGGATGGGTCTGCGCCGCGGCCTCGACATCGCCGCTCAGCAGCGCGAGCCGCAGCGCCAGCCGTTTCGCCTCGCCCGACAGCGGCAGATCGCGCAGCCGCGCGGCAAACATCGCGGCAAAGGCGGTTTCCAGCTCCTGCTCCTGCATCAGCGCGAAGGCCTGCGGCAAGAGCCGGTCCAGCTCTTCGGTCTTGCCTGAAGAAAGGGCTGCATCTATCTGGGAAACAAGGGAAACCCTGTCCCAGATCCCGCCCGAGGCCGAGGCCCGGTCCTGGGTGTAAAGGCCCAGCAGCTGGTTGGGGTCCAGCACGCCCATGCGGCTGAGCCGCTCGGCGGCCTCGAGCTGCGCCTTCCAGCCGGAATTGGTGCGCAGATCGGCCTGGGCAAAGGCGACGGGCAGGGTCGTCGTCGATTGCGGCTGGCCGATCGCCTCCATCAGCCGGAAATTGAGCGGGTTGATCCGCGCGGGCGGCGGCAGATCCTCGGCCTCGTCGGCCGTCGCATCGTCGAGGAAATGGCCAAGCAGGGCGGCGGTTTCCCGGTCAATCTGACCCAAAGCCTCGCCCGTGCCCAGCGTCAGCATCGCCGCATCCCATTTGCCCCGCCGCGCCAGACAGAAGATCCGGGCCGGATAAGAGGGCGCGACCGAGGGCGTTTTCTCCATGATTTCACAGGCATGGTCTTCCTCGCCCAGAAGCAGGGCAACATCGAAGCGACGCCGGAAAATCTCGGGGTCGGAGGGCTCGGCCTGTTCCAGAAGCGCCATCGCCTGATCGAGCGCGCCCAGATCCAGCAGCCGGTCGATGCGGGCCAGAAACAGCACGTTGCGCCCCTCGGGCGCGGGGGTGATCGGCGGGTCCAGCTCGGCCAGCATCAGTTCCAGCAGGAAGCCCTGCACCGCGGGCAGGGTATCAAGCCGTTCCTTGCGCAGCGCGGCGGCCAGATCGGCCTCGGGCGTGGCGCCCCAAAGCCCGCGCGGCAGGCCGATGCGGCTGGCGGGCATCAGCCCGAGACTGGCGGGCGCTTGCGGGGAATCAAGCGAGGCGACGCCGATGCGTTCCACCGTGCCCGCGCCTGAAACCGGGATCTCGCCCGGGACCGGGGGCAGCACCGCCGCAGAACCCTTGCCCGGGACCGGCGCCCCGGGGCTGACCGAGCTTGACAGCCAGTCGATCGCCGACATCGGCGCCTCGGCCGGGACCGGGGTGGCCGGAGCCAGAGCAAGCACGAGGCTCAGCAGCAGGCGGCGGTCAATCGTCAAGCCCCGCCCCCGCCGCTGCGCCGCCGTTTGTGGTTTGCGGGGCGGTGGATTGCGACGCGGCCGGTTGCTGGGGCCCTGCTGCTGCCGGGGCCGGGGGCATCAGCGCCGCGGCGGGCACCGCGGGCGCGGCCGGGGCCAGATCGGGCAGGGCGACGGGGGAGCGGATCTCGACCGGATCGGCGCTCATGTCGCCGAAATAGGCATAGCCCAGCGTGCCCAGCACGGCCGCCAGAAGAAGAACGAGAATGGCCTTGATTATGCGCCCCATGGTTTTTCTTTCTTGTCCTTGTGATCACTGGGCCGGAGCGGTCCGGCCTGCTGCGCCCGTTGCGGGGCATGCCGCCGAAACGTCGCGCTGGCAAGATTATATATGGCCTTTCGGCAAAGTTCACGCCATTGAGGGGCGCAAAGATCACGAATGCGCAAGCACCCGCAAGGGCGGGACCGGGGAGGGCCGCGTGACCGGGCAAGAACGACTTCCTCCGCGTCTGCAAAAGACGATCGTGCTGGTGGGGATGATGGGCGCGGGCAAGACCGCGGTCGGCACCGCGCTGGCGCGGGCGCTGCGGGTGCCGTTTCATGACAGCGACGAAGAGATCGTCCGCGCGGCGCAACGCACGGTCGCCGAGATCTTCGAACGCGATGGCGAGCCGTTCTTTCGCGCCCGCGAATCGGAGGTGATCGCGCGGCTGCTGACCGGCACGCCCGGGGTGGTCTCGACCGGGGGCGGGGCCTTTCTGTCAGAGGCGAACCGGGCGATGATCGCGCGGCTGGGGGTCTCGGTCTGGCTGCAAGCGGATCTGGAGCTGCTGTGGAACCGGGTCAAGGGCAAGACGACGCGGCCGCTTTTGCGCACCGCCGACCCCAAGGCGACGCTGGCGGGGTTGATCGCGCAGCGCTATCCCGTCTATGCGCTGGCCCAGGTCGCGGTCGAGGCCGAGCCGGGCCTGTCGATCGAGCAGATGGCGCAAAAGGTGATCGAAGCGCTTCGGGGGCACCCGGGGCTGTTCGCGGAGGATTGAATGCGCGACGTGGTGAAGGTGGAACTGGGCGCGCGCGCCTATGAGGTGCGCATCGGCGCGGGGCTTCTGGCGCAGGCCGGGGCGGAGATCGCGCCCTTGTTGCGCAAGCCCAAGGTGGCGGTGGTGGCCGATGAGACCGTGGCCGGGCTGCATCTGGAGGCGCTGCGGGCGGGCTTGGGCGATGTCGAGATGGTGGCGATGACGCTGCCCCCGGGCGAGGGCACGAAAAGCTGGCCGCATTTCGAGCGCGTCTGTGAATGGCTTCTGGCGCAAAAGGTCGAGCGCAAGGATATCGTTGTCGCCTTTGGCGGCGGGGTCATTGGCGATCTGGTGGGATTTGCCGCGGCGGTGTTGCGGCGTGGCGTGCGTTTCGTGCAGATCCCGACGACGCTGCTGGCGCAGGTCGACAGTTCGGTGGGCGGCAAGACCGGGATCAATGTCGCGGCGGGCAAGAACCTGATCGGCGCCTTTCACCAGCCCTCGCTGGTTCTGGCCGATATCGGGCTTCTCGATACGCTGGCGCCGCGCGATTTTCTGGCCGGTTACGGCGAGGTGGTGAAATACGGGCTTCTGGGCGATGCGGCGTTTTTCGACTGGCTCGAGGCGAACGGCCCGGCGATGGCGGCGGGCGATGCGAGCCTGCGGCAATATGCGGTGCGCCGCTCCGTCGAGATGAAGGCCGAGATCGTCGCGCGCGACGAGACCGAGGAGGGCGACCGGGCTTTGCTGAATTTGGGTCACACCTTCTGCCATGCGCTGGAGGCGGCGACGGGCTATTCCGACCGGCTGCTGCATGGCGAGGGTGTGGCGATCGGCTGCGCGCTGGCCTTCGAGCTTTCGCAACGCTTGGGGCTGTGTTCGCAAGAGGCGCCATCGCGTGTGCGGGCGCATTTGCGCGACATGAAGATGAAGGTCGAACTGGCTGATATTCCCGGGGAATTGCCGGATGCCGAGGGGCTGATCGCGCTTATGGGCCAGGACAAGAAAGTGCTGGATGGCAAGCTGCGCTTCATTCTGGCGCGGGGGATCGGCGCGGCGTTCGTGACCTCGGAGGTGCCGCGCGAGGTGCTGAAGGATCTGCTGACCGAGGCTTTGGCGCGGCGGTAGCCCAAGAAAAAGGCCTGACCGCGCCGGGCGGTCAGGCCTTGCAAAAGCGGCCCTTGCGGGTCACTCCCATTCGATCGTGCCCGGGGGCTTGCTGGTGATGTCATAGGTCACCCGGTTGATGCCCTTGACTTCATTGATGATCCGCGTCGCGGTTTCGCCCAGGAAGTCGTGGCTGAACGGGTAGTAATCCGCCGTCATGCCATCGACCGAGGTCACCGCACGCAAAGCGCAGGCGTAATCATAGGTGCGCCCGTCGCCCATCACACCCACGGTTTTCACCGGCAGGATCGCCACGAAGGCCTGCCAGATCTCGTCGTAAAGCCCGTGCTTGCGGATCTGGTCGATATAGACCGCATCGGCCTTGCGCAGGATGTCGAGTTTTTCCCGCGTGATTTCGCCGGGGCAGCGGATGGCGAGACCCGGGCCCGGGAAGGGATGGCGGCCGATGAATTTTTCCGGCAGGCCAAGTTCGCGGCCAAGGGCGCGGACCTCGTCCTTGAAAAGCTCGCGCAGGGGTTCGACCAGCTTCAGCCCCATCTTTTCCGGCAGGCCGCCGACATTGTGGTGCGACTTGATCGTGACCGAAGGGCCGCCACTGAACGAGACCGATTCGATCACGTCGGGGTAAAGCGTGCCTTGGGCCAGGAATTCGGCGCCCTCGATCTTGTTCGCCTCGCGCTGGAAGACGTCGATGAAGAGCTTGCCGATCGTTTTGCGCTTGACCTCGGGGTCCGAGACGCCTTCAAGCGCGCCGATGAAGAGATCGGCCTCGTCGGCGTGGATCAGCGGGATGTTATAGTTGTCGCGGAACATCGAGACGACCTCGTCGGCCTCGTTCAGCCGCATCAGCCCGTGATCGACGAAGACGCAGGTGAGCTGATCGCCGATGGCCTCGTGGATCAGCACGGCCGCGACCGATGAATCGACGCCGCCCGACAGGCCGCAGATCACCCGCTTGTCGCCCACCTGCGCGCGGATCTTGGCAATGGCGTCGTCTTTATACGAGGCCATCGTCCAGTCGCCGGTGAAGCCCGCCAGCCGCACGAAGTTCTCGTAAAGCTTCGCGCCTTTGGGCGTGTGGTGCACCTCGGGGTGGAATTGCACGGCGTAGAAGTGGCGCGAGACATCGGCGGTGATCGCAAAGGGCGCGCCGGGCGAGGTGCCGTAGACTTCAAAGCCCGGGGCGATGCGCGAGACGTGGTCGCCGTGGCTCATCCAGACCTGTTCGGGACCTTCGTCGAACCAGCCCCGCAGCAGCGGCAGAACATTTTCCGTGGGGGTCACGAAGGCGCGGCCGAATTCGGCGGTGCCGTGGCCGGTTTCCACAAGACCGCCCAGTTCCTGCATCATCACCTGTTGGCCGTAGCAGATGCCAAGGATCGGCACCCCCAGGGTGAAGGCGGATTTCGGCGGGCGGGGGGAACCCTCCCGGGTGACCGAATCCGGGCCGCCCGAGAAGATGATGGCCTTGGGGGCGAAATCCGTGAGGAAGGCGTCGGTCACCTTCTGATAGGGGTGGATTTCGCAATAGATGGAAAGCTCGCGCAGGCGCCGGGCGATGAGCTGGGTCACCTGCGAGCCGAAGTCGATGATGAGAAGGCGCTGATGCTGGGTCATGGCTGGGGAATAGGTTGGGATGGGCCGGAAAGCAAGAGGCCGGGGGCGCTGCCCCCGGACCCCCGGGATATTTGTGGCAAGATAAAGGGAAGAGCCTCCCTTATCTTTCGGGCAGCAGGCCCCTTGGGCTGAAGCGCAGCACCAAAAGCAGGATCAGCCCCATGATCACCAGACGCATGTGCGGCGCCGAGTCGAGCAGGTGGGTTTTCAGCGCGCCATCGGCCAGCTGGGTCGAGACCATGCCCATCAGCGTCGGGCCCCATTCGCCCGCCTTGATCCAGACGAACCAGATCAGCAGGCCGCCCAGAACCGAGCCCCAGTTGTTGCCCGAGCCGCCGACGATCACCATCACCCAGATCAGGAAGGTGTAGCGCAGGGGGTTGTAGCCCGAAGGGGTCATCTGCCCGTCAAGCGAGATCAGCATCGCTCCGGCCAGACCCAGCACCGCCGAGCCGAGGATGAAGATCTGCAGATGCCGCCCGGTGACGTTCTTGCCCATGGCGGCGGCGGCGACCTCGTTGTCGCGGATCGCCCGCATCATCCGGCCCCAGGGCGAGTTCAGCGCCAGTTGCGCCGCCCAGATCAGAAGGCCCAGAACGGCGATGAAAAGCAGGCAGTACAGCAGCTTTACCAGCAGCGTCGAGCCGGTCATCGGGTCCAGCCCGAAGCTCGTTGCACGCGCGACAAAGCCCGGATCCTGTTGCAGGTTCGTCTCGTAAGGCACGGGCCAGGGCCGCGGAATCCCGTTCACGTTCAGAACGCCGCGGGCCAGCCATTCCTCGTTGCGCAGGACGGCGACGATGATTTCACCGATGCCGAGCGTGGCAATGGCCAGATAGTCCGAACGCAGCCCAAGCGCCGTCTTGCCCACCACCCAGGCGGCCGCGGCGGCCAGAAGCGCGCCCACCGGCCAGGAGATCAGCACCGGCAGGCCGATCCCGCCCAGATAGCCATAGGCCGAGGGGTTGATCGCCTGGATCGCCGCGACCGCCGGATCGAAGATGGCGCGATAGAGGAAAAAGCCCGCAATCAGCGTGGCCGCGACCGCCCAGCCGCGCAGATGCGCCGGCAGGCGGCCGTGCAGGAAGACCGCCGCCACCAGCGTCGCCATGGCGATGCAAAGCGCGATCAGCACGCCCCAGCCGCCTGCGGCAAAGGCGCCCGGCGTCGGCGGCATCGAGACCAGCACCGGGGCCAAGCCCCCCAGCGCCAGAAAACCGACGACGCCGGTGTTGAAAAGCCCCGCATAGCCCCATTGGATATTCACGCCCAGCGCGAGGATGGCGGAAATCAGCCCCACCCGCAGGATGCCGAGCGCATTGTCCCAATGCCCCGAAAAGAAGCTGTTCGAGACCGTCCCCTCGAGCAGGAACAGGACCGCAAGGGCGCCGAACATCGCAGGGGCGCGCCATTTGCCGCCCTTCGCGGCTTTCGGTTGATGCGTGCTCATACCGATTTCCCTTTGAACAGACCGGTGGGCTTGAACAGCAGCACGATGATCAGGATCGTGAAGCTCACCGCGAATTTGTATTCGGTGGAGAGAAGTTGCAGCAGACCCTCGGGTTCGTAGCCGGGGATCAGATACATCGCCACCTTCTTCCAGGCATAGGTGATCGAGACCTCGGAAAAGGCGATCACGAAGCCCCCGGCAATGGCGCCCAGCGGATTGCCCAGGCCCCCGACGATCGCCGCGGCGAAGATCGGCAACAGAAGCTGGAAGTAGTTGAAGGCCTTGAACGACTTGTCGAGCCCGTAAAGCGTGCCCGCGATGGTGGCCAGCGCCGCGGCAATCACCCAGGTCACCGCGACGACGCGGTTCGGGTCGATGCCCGACAGGAGCGCCAGATCCTCGTTGTCGGCATAGGCGCGCATCGACTTGCCGGTGCGGGTCTTCGCCAGGAACCAGAACAAAGCCCAGACGACAAGCGCCGCCGTGATCACGGTGATGGCGGTGCTGCCGCGGATCGCCAGCGCCTCGGTCAGGCCGGTTGCGGCCTTGAAATCGGCGGCCGAGATCAGGAACCGGGCACCATCGGCGAATTTGATCTCGTCGACGCCGATCAGCACGCGGGTGAGGCCGTTCATCACGAACATCACGCCGACGGACACCATGGTGATGTAGATCGGCGCGGCGCGGACCTTCCGATAATAGCTGTAAACCACCTTGTCGGTCGCCAGCACCATCGCCGCCGTCAGCGCGATGCCGAAGGGCAGGGCCAGCAGCGCCGTCGGCAGCGGGCCGAAGCTGATGCCCGCCGATTGCAGCCCCCAGGTGACAAGGATGGTCAGCCCGGTGCCAAAGGCCATGGTGTCGCCATGGGCGAAGTTCGAAAAGCGCAGGATGCCGTAGATCAGCGTCACACCCAGCGCGCCAAGGGCCAGCTGTGCGCCATAGGCGGTCGCGGGCACGACGATGTAATTCAGGATCGCCACAAGGGCATTGAGGATATCCATCACTGCACCTCCTCGCAGCGGCCTTCGAAGGCGATCACGAGGGCTTGCCCCTCGGATTGGGTGTGGATCGACAAAACGGCCCCGGCATCGCCGAAGTCAGAGAAGAAATAGGACGATCCGTCAGAGGGTTCCGAGCCTAAGCTTATCTGTCCCGTGGCCGGATCGAAGCCGCCCGCCATGGTGGTTTTCAGATGATGGTCGCGAAAGACCGCCTGCGCGCCCGCGACTTCAAGGGTCACGTTGTAATCTTCCTCGCCGCAGCCGCCCGAGATGCAGGACTGGCTGAAGGCGCAGTTCAGCACGAAGGCGCGGTCGGGGTGGATCGTCTCGGCCTGCACCGGCGCGGCCAGCAGCAGGGCTGCCAGAAGGGGCGTTTTCATCTCAACCCCCCAGAAAGGTGCGGCGGACCTCGGGATCGGCCATCAGCGCCGCCCCGGTGTCGGTGTATTTGTTCGCGCCCTGCACCAGAACATAGCCCTGATCGGCGATTTCCAGCGCCTGCCGGGCGTTCTGTTCCACCATCAGGATCGAGATTCCGGTCCGCGCCACCTCGATGATGCGGTCAAAAAGCTCGTCCATGACGATGGGCGAGACCCCCGCGGTGGGTTCGTCCAGCATCAATAATTTGGGTTTTGTCATCAGCGCGCGGCCGACGGCGACCTGCTGGCGCTGCCCGCCCGAGAGTTCCCCGGCGTTCTGGTGGCGCTTTTCGCGCAGGATCGGGAACAGCTCATAAACCTGTTCCATCGTGTCGCGGAAATCGTCGGCGCGGATGAAGGCGCCCATTTCCAGGTTTTCTTCAACCGACATCGTCGGGAAGACGTTGTTCACCTGCGGCACGAAGCCCATGCCTTTCTTCACCCGTTCCTGCGGGGAAAGCGCGGTGATGTCCTCGCCATCCAGCGTCACCCGGCCGCCGCGCAGACGCAGCATGCCGAAAACGGCCTTCATCGCGGTCGACTTGCCCGCACCGTTCGGGCCCACGATCACCGCGATCTGGCCCTTTTCCACCTTCAGCGTGCAGCCATGCAGGATGTCGGCGGCGCCATAGCCGCCGGTCATCTCGGAGGCGTCGAGAAAGCTCATTTTTGCGCCTCCGCCTTGATCTTGTTCTTCAGTCCGCGGCCCAGATAGGCCTCGATCACCGCTTCGTTCTGCATGATCGTGGCCGGTGCGCCTTTGGCCAGCACCTTGCCCTCGGCCATGACGATCACCGGATCGCAAAGCCGGCCGATGAAATCCATGTCATGTTCGATCACGCAGAAAGTGTAGCCGCGTTCCTTGTTCAGCCGCACGATCGCATCGCCGATCGTGTTCAGAAGCGTGCGGTTCACCCCGGCGCCGACCTCGTCTAGAAAGACGATCTTCGCCTCGACCATCATCGTGCGGCCCAGTTCCAGAAGCTTCTTCTGCCCGCCCGAAAGGTTCCCGGCGCGTTCGTCCCTGAGGTGAGAAATCGTCAGGAAGTCAAGCACTTCATCGGCTTTCTTCAGAAGGGCCGCCTCTTCCTCGGCGATCCGTCCGCGGCCGAACCAGGCGTTCCACAGCGTCTCGCCCGACTGGCCCGAAGGGACCATCATCAGGTTTTCACGCACCGTCATCGTGGGGAATTCATGCGCGATCTGGAAGGTGCGCAACAGGCCCTTGTGAAACAGCTCATGCGGTTTCAGGCCGGTGATGTCCTCGCCCGCCATCGTCACCCGCCCCGAGGTGGGCTTGTGCACCCCGGCGATGACGTTGAACAGCGTCGACTTGCCCGCGCCATTCGGACCGATCAACCCGGTGATCGACCCCTTGGCGATGTCTAGCGAGGCCCCATCGACGGCATGAAAGCCGCCAAAGTGCTTGTGCAGGTTCTCGACCCGGATCATGAAGTCCCCTCGGTGGCCCCGAAGGGCCGGTCTCTGTGCCGTTTTCGGCTTTGTTTTCAAAGCAAACAGCCCGGATTTCTCCGGGCTGCTTCGATCTCTTGCGAAACCTCAGCGGTATTTGACGGTTTCGATCTTGTCGTTCTTGACTTCGATTTCGCGGAAGGTGCCGGCGGATTCGCCCGCGCCGATCAGCTCGACCGAGGTCGCGCCCTGATAGTCGATGTCCTGACCGGCGGCGATCAGCTCAAGCGCCTTGCCCAGTTCGCCGGGCAGGATCTTTTCGCCCGGAGCATTGGCGACATCCATCACCTTGCCCTTGTAGGCGGCCGGATCGGTCGAGTTCGCGGCGGCCATCGCCAGCAGGATCAGCGCGGCGGCGTCATAGGCCTCGCCCGAATAGACGCCGGTGCCGTCAAAGCCCGCGGCCGTCGCGGCGGCGAGGAACTTGTCCTTGCCTTCGCCTTCCGACGACGGCATCTGCCCGAAGGAGCCGTTCACTTCCGCGCCGAAATCGGCTTCGAGCTTGCCGCCGACCATGCCGTCGGGGAAGACGAAGGTCGAGAACGCGCCGGTGTCGAGCGCGCCGCGCAGGATGCCCGAACCGCCCTGATCGACATAGCCCGCGATCACCAGCGCCTCACCACCGGCCGAGGCCAGCGAGGCGACTTCGGCCGAATAATCCGGCTTGCCATCGTCATGCGCGGCATTGATCGTGACCTTGCCGCCCTTGGCTTCGAAAGCCGCGGCAAAACTGTCGGCCAGGCCCTTGCCGTAGTCGTTGTTGGTATAGGTCAGCGCCACCGATTTGATGCCGTGTTCCATGATGATGTCGGTCATCACTTCGGACTGGCGCGCATCGGAGGGCGAGGTGCGGAAGAACAGGCCGTTGTCCTCGAGCGTCGAAAGCGCGGGCGAGGTGGCCGAGGGCGAGATCATCACGACGCCTTTCGGCATGGCGACGTTTTGCAGCGAGGCGGTGGTTTCGCCCGAGCACATGCCGCCGACGATCCCCTTGACGCCATCCGAGATCAGTTTCTCGACCGTGGCCGAGGCCGCCGCCGAGTCGATGCAGGTGCTGTCGCCCCGCACGCCCACGACGGTCGCGCCGCCCATGAACTTGCCCGAGTCGCTCACTTCCTTCATCGCCAGTTCGGCACCCTGCGCCATCGCGGGCGACATCGATTCAAGCGGACCGGTGAAGCCAAGCGAGATGCCCAGTTTCACTTCGTCGGCAAAGGCACCGCCAGCCGTCAGCGCCAGCGTGGCACTCGCCAGGAGAAGCTTCTTCATGTGTTCACTCCCAAGTTGGAACATTGTCCTGGCCGCGCAGGTTAGAACCGGAAACTGGAAAAGAAAATAGGCCAGTTGGTCAAGTTTTGGTCGTATGGCGCCGCTTTCGCGCAACATTGTGACGCATCAGTCCAGCAGATCATCGTCAAGCGCCCCGGTGTCCTGCGCGTCAAGCGCGGCAAGGGCTTCCTCCTCCTCGCTGCCGCCCGAGGTGCCGCGCTCGCGGTAAGGCGTGGTCTGGTAATGCGCGCGGTAGCATTTCGAGAAATGCGAGGGCGAGGCGAAGCCGCAGGCGAGGGCCACGTTGATCACGCTCATTTCCGTTTGCATCAAGAGGTTGCGCGCCTTTTGCAAACGGATCTCCATGTAGTAGCGCTTCGGCGAGCGGTTCAGATAGCGGCGGAACAGCCGTTCCAGCTGGCGGGTGGACATGCCCACTTCCTCGGCCAGTTTTGCCGGGCTGATCGGCTCTTCGATATTGGCCTCCATCCGCCCGATCACCTGCGCGAGCTTCGGATGGCGCACGCCGATCCGGGTCGGGATCGACAACCTTTGCGTGTCCTGATCGGTGCGGATCGAGTTGTAGATCAACTGATCGGCGACCGTATTGGCCAGACCCTCGCCGTGATCACGGGCAATCTGCTTCAGCATCAGGTCGATCGAGGCCGTCCCCCCGGCCGAGGTCAGCCGGTTGCCGTCGATCACGAAGACCGATTTCGTCAGCTTCACGCCTTCGAAATCCTCCAGGAAGCTGTCCTGATTCTCCCAGTGGATGGTGGCGCGCTTGCCTTCAAGGAGACCCGCCTTGGCCACCGCCCAGGCGCCGGTGCACACACCGCCCACCGCCGCGCCGCGCCGGGCCTCGCGGCGCAGCCAGTTCAGGATCGGCTTCGTCGTCGCCTCGGCCACGTCGATGCCGCCGCAGACGAGAACCGTGTCATCGCGCGAGATCTCGTCCAGCCCCATGTCGACGCGCAGCACCGTGCCGTTCGAACAGGTGACGTCCTGACCGTCTTCCGAGGCCAGTTTCCAGTCGTAAAGCTTGAGCCCTGAGACCTGATTGGCCAGTCGCAGCGGCTCGATCGCGCTGGCAAAGGCCATCATGGTGAAACGGTCGAGCAGCAAAAACACATAGCGGCGCGAGCGTTCGGGCGCGGTCAGACGGACGGTCCCCTGCGAGGGGGCGGGGCGGGAATGGGTTCGCGGGGTCGAGGAGGGGAGGCGCATCTTTGCGACGTCTTTCATGTCGTTTCACGCACACAATCAGGCTTTGCGTCGCAGCGCAAGGGGGCCTTTGGGGCAGGGTGAAGACAGCGTGCCAGCCGGGGGGGGCGCGCTTGCCCGGCCAGAAAAACAGGTTTGTCCTTGCGGCATTCGGGCTTTATAAGGCCCAGCGACAAAAAGCCCCGAAGGGAGTGGAAAATGGCCAAGGCATGGATGAAATCGGACTGGCGCGCGAAGCCGCGGGTGCAGATGCCCGATTATCCCGACGCTGCGGCCCTGACCGCGGTCGAGGCGCAGCTGGGCAAGATGCCGCCCCTGGTCTTTGCCGGTGAGGCGCGGCGGCTGAAGGCCGATCTGGCCAAGGCCGCGAAGGGCGAGGCCTTCCTGCTGCAAGGCGGCGATTGCGCCGAAAGCTTCACCGAATTTTCCGCCGACAACCTGCGCGACACCTTCAAGGTGCTGTTGCAGATGGCCATCGTGCTGACCTGGGGGGCGAAGGTTCCGGTGATCAAGGTCGGGCGGATGGCCGGGCAATTCGCCAAGCCGCGCTCGGCGCCCACGGAAATCATCGGCGGCGTCGAATATCCGAGCTACCGCGGCGATATCGTGAACGGGTTCGAAGCCAATCACGAGGCCCGGCAACCCGATCCGAACCGGATGCTGCAGGCCTATACCCAGGCGGCGGCCTCGCTCAATCTGCTGCGGGCGTTTTCGACCGGCGGTTATGCCGATATTCACCGCGTGCAAAGCTGGATTTCGGGCTTTACCGACGAGGCCGATGCCGCGCGCTATCGCGAGGTGGCCGAGCGGATCTCGGATGCGATGGATTTCATGGCGGCTGCCGGCGTGACCTCGGAGACGGCGCATCAGCTGGGCAAGGTGGATTTCTACACCAGCCACGAGGCGCTGCTTCTGGAATATGAAGAGGCCCTGTGCCGGATCGACAGCACGACCGGGCTGCCCATCGCGGGTTCGGGGCATATGCTGTGGATCGGCGACCGGACCCGGCAGGTGGATGGCGCGCATGTCGAATTCTGCCGCGGCGTGCAAAACCCGATCGGGCTGAAATGCGGGCCCTCGACCACCGAGGAAGATCTCAAGCTGTTGATGGCAAAGCTTAATCCGGCGAACGAGCCGGGGCGGCTGACGCTGATCGCGCGCTTTGGCGCGGGCAAGGTGGGCGAGAACCTGCCGCGGCTGATCCGCACCGTGCAGGCCGAGGGGGCCGAGGTTCTGTGGACCTGCGATCCGATGCATGGCAACACGATCAAATCGGCCTCGGGCTTCAAGACGCGGCCGTTCGATTCCGTGCTGCGCGAGGTGCGCGAGTTCTTTGCGATCCACAAGGCCGAGGGCACGATCCCGGGCGGCGTGCATTTCGAGATGACCGGCAAGGATGTGACCGAATGCACCGGTGGCGTGCGGGCGGTGTCTGACGAGGACCTGTCGAGCCGCTATCACACCGCCTGCGATCCGCGGCTGAATGCCAGCCAATCGCTGGAGCTGGCCTTCCTTGTGGCCGAGGAGCTGCAGGATCTGCGCGTGATGAAAAAGGCGGCGGGGCTTTAAGATCGCCTCGCAATGCGTTGACACAGAAAGAAAAGGCCCGGCATTAGCGCCGGGCCTTTTTCTTGTGGCGGTGGCTTATTTCACCACCCGGAACATCGCCCGGCGTTCCTCGGGCGTCATCGCCGAGACCGGCTGCCGCGGCGGTTGCGCCACCGGGGTCTGGGCGGCGGGCGCGGGGGCGAGCGTCGGCGCTTTCGGCGCCGTCAGATGCGGCAGGCGCTTGCCCAGGCCGAAAGCCTCGGGCGTCACCGGCTTGGGCAGCGAGGCCGCAGCATGGCCGCAAGGCGTGATCGGCTGCACCTGCACGGCCTCGACCAGGAAGCGGCGCGGGGTGCGGCCGATGCCTTGGCCTTCGCCGACAAGGCAGCCCAGAATGCGCGTCACATCGCCCATGTCCGAGGTCATCGGCAGCAGCAGCAGCCGCGCGGTCATCGGCGGCTTGCCGATCCCGGCCTCGGCGGTCAGCACCAGTTCCGCGATGGCGGGGCCCTGAAACACCGCCTCGGTCGCATCGGCGACACGCTTGCGGCCTTCGGGGGTGAACATCGCGGTCAGCGGCATGCCGCGGATTTCCATCCCCATCAGATCGTTCAGGTGCATGCCCGCCAGACGGAAGCGGCCCATGCCGGGGGCGACGCGTTCCAGAATGAAGGCATATTCAAGCGCGTTTTCCAGACCGCGCGGGTCGATATCGGCCCGGGCCGGGACGTCGCGACCGGCGCGCAGCCCTTCCCAATAGGCCCGCATCTGCGCCACGATGCGCCGACCGACGCCGGGTTGCCCAAGCCGTGCCACTTTTTCAACAGTGTCAAAGTCGCGGTCCATCGTCGTTCTTCCCGTGTTTGCGGCCGCAGCCGCGCCATCCCGATGCAGCCTGAAGCTGCGACTGTCCTTGCAGCCCGAGGCTGCCGTCCCCTGCACCCCCGGCCTTTGGCGTTTCGGGTCTTGCAGTTGACCCCGGGAGTGAAATGCTTACTGAAGTCTTAATACGCCTTTTTTCGGCCATATGGGGAACTAAAGTCTTAAATGGTTAAACCTGCCTCACCCGCCCGCCCGCCGCAAAGCCCGCTTTCGATGACCGGCTTTGCCTCGGTTTCCGGTTCCGGCCATGGTCACGACTGGGTTTGGGAAATCCGGTCCGTCAATGGCAAGGGCCTGGATCTGCGGTTGCGCCTGCCCGAGATGGAGGGGCTGGAAGGGGCCGCGCGGGCGGCTTTGACGCAGCGGGTGTCGCGCGGAAATATCCAGCTTTCTCTGAAGCTTGCGCGGTCCAGCGGGGCAGAGCGGCTGCGCCTTTCGGGGCCTGGCCTCACCGCCGCGCTGGCGGCGCTGCGCGAGATCGAGGAGGCGGCGCGGCTGCATGGGGTCAGCCTGGCCCCGGCGCTGGCGACCGACCTGCTGTCGGTGCGCGGTGTGCTGGATCAAAGCGGGGCCGAGACCGAGG
Source organism: Rhodobacter capsulatus (assembly GCF_052363185.1). GTDB lineage: Bacteria > Pseudomonadota > Alphaproteobacteria > Rhodobacterales > Rhodobacteraceae > Rhodobacter > Rhodobacter capsulatus_E. Next base: position 1,823,533 of record NZ_CP198955.1, read on the forward strand.
ATCAGGCACCGCTGCGCGGGGCGCTGCTGGCCGATCTGGACCGGCTTCTGGAGGCTTTCGTGGCCATGCGGCGGGCGGAAGGCGGGCAGCTTGGTGGCATAATTGTGGCGCAGATCGACAGAATCGCCGATCTGACCGAGCAGGCGGCCAAAGTGGCCGAGGCGCGACGGCCCGAGGTGGCGGCGGCGCTGCAGGCGGCGCTGGCGCGGGTGCTTGACACCGGGGGCGATCCGCAGCGCGTCGCGCAGGAGCTGGCGCTTTTGGCGGTAAAGGCCGATGTGACCGAAGAAATCGACCGGCTGCGGGCGCATGTTTCCGCCGCGCGGGCGCTTTTGACCGAGCCCGGGCCGATCGGGCGCAAGTTCGATTTTCTGACGCAGGAATTCGTGCGCGAATCGAATACGCTCTGTTCGAAATCGGGATCGACCGCGTTGACCGCGATCGGGCTTGACCTGAAACATGTGATCGACCAGATGCGCGAGCAGATTCAGAACGTGGAGTAAATCATGCCCGAGATGCGGCGCCGGGGCCTTTTGATCATCCTGTCCTCGCCCTCGGGGCCGGGGAAATCGACCCTGGCGCGGCGGCTGATGGCCTGGGACCCGACGCTGTCGTTTTCGGTCTCGGCGACGACGCGCAGCCCGCGCCCGGGCGAGGAAGACGGGCGGGAATATTATTTCCGCGACCGCGCGGCGTTCGAGGCGATGGTGGCCGCGGGCGAGATGCTGGAACATGCCGAGGTCTTCGGCAATCTTTACGGCACCCCCTCGGCCCCGGTCGAGGCGCGGCTGGCCGAGGGGCGCGACGTGATCCTGGATATCGACTGGCAGGGCGGTCAGCAGGTGCGGCGCTCGAGATTGGCGCAGGATGTGGTGTCGATCTTCATCCTGCCGCCCTCGATTGCCGATCTGGAGCGCCGGTTGCGGATGCGCGCGCAGGACAGCGACGCGGTGATTGCCGGGCGGATGGCGAAAAGCCGCGACGAGATCAGCCATTGGGGCGAATATGATTACGTCGTGATCAACCGCGATATCGCGATGGCCGAGGCGGAGCTGGTGACGATCCTGCAGGCGGAACGGGCGCGGGCCGAGCGGCAGCCGGGGCTGACCGAATTCGTGCGCGGGCTGAACAGGGAGTTCGAGGCAAGATGATCTATGCGCTTGACGGGGTGGCGCCGGTGCTGGGGCAGGGCGTCTGGGTGGCGCCCGATGCCAATCTGATCGGCAAGGTGGTGCTGGAGGATTTCGCCTCGGTCTGGTTTGGCTGCAGCTTGCGCGGCGACAACGAGGAAATCCGGATCGGTGCGGGCACGAATGTGCAGGAAGCGGTGATCTGTCACACCGACATGGGCTTTCCGCTGGTGGTGGGGGCGAATTGCACCATTGGCCATCGGGCGATGCTGCATGGCTGCACGATTGGCGAGGGCTCGCTGATCGGGATGGGGGCGGTGGTGCTGAACGGCGCCAGGATCGGGCGCGGCTGCCTGATCGGCGCCGGGGCGCTGATCACCGAAGGCAAGGAAATCCCCGACGGGTCCTTGGTGATGGGCGCGCCGGGCAAGGTGGTGCGCCAGCTGGACGATGCGGCGCAGGCGCGGCTTTTGCAATCGGCCGCGCATTACCGCGCCAATGCGGCGCGGTTTGCCGGTGGGTTGCGCCCGCTCTGATCAGTTCCAGGTGGGGGGCACTTCGAGGATGTCGAAATCGCGCGGCCCCCAGATCTGGCGCACCTCGGCGCAGACGATCGCGGTATTGGGCAGGGGCGGCGCATAGGCGCGCAGGGGCCCCTGATAGCCCAGCCGATCCAGGAGACGGGCCAGATCAAGGATGTCATGGCCCGGGCTGAACAGCGGCGAGAGCACGACATCGGGACGGATGCGCGCCAGCATCTCGGCGTCGATCATCGGCATCCGGGCGATGGTGATGGACGCGCCCTGAACCCCGCGCAGCGCCCGCGGCAGCGCTTGCGACGGATCGACCACCAGAATGCGGCGGCCGGTCAGGGACAGCCCGGCGGAGGAAAGGCGTTTGCTGCCGTGGGGGGCATCGATCGGCGGGGGCATCGCTCCATCCAGTTTGGCGATGGCGAACCATCGCTATGACAATTGATTCCGCGAATTGCGCAAAAGCTTAGCCCCCTTCGCTTTTGCATGCGGCCTTGAACTTGCCTATCGTTTCCCCGAAGCTGGCCCGGGTCAAGTATTGGAAGTGTCAGGGTGACCGAAAAATGGCGGATTCGTCAACAATCTCATTGGCCGAGTCGCTACCGTTTCCGATCTTGCTGGTGTCTCCCGCGCAGCGTGTGCTTCATGCCAACAGCGGCGCCGAGGCGATGCTGGGAAAGGGGCTGGCGGGGCGGACCCTGGTGACGGTGTTGCGCCAGCCCGGGCTGATCGAGGCGGTCGAGGCCGTCGCGGCCGGGCAGGAGCGCCAGCAGGTCCGGCTGCGGCTGGGCAGCGCCGGTCACGAGACGCAGGTTCTGGTCACCGTGGCGGCCCTGGCCGAGGGGACGCTGGTGCTGACCTTCGAGGATCTGACCGCCGTCGAAACGGCCGAGGCGATGCGGCGCGATTTCGTGGCCAATGTCAGCCATGAATTGCGCACGCCGCTGACCGCGCTGATGGGCTTTGTCGAAACCCTGCGCGGGGCGGCCAAGGATGATCCGGTGGCGCGCGACCGGTTTTTGGCGATCATGGAGCGCGAAGCCGGGCGGATGAACCGGCTGGTGGGCGATCTTCTGTCGCTCAGCCGGGTCGAGGCCGAGGAGCGGCGGCGGCCGACGACGGGCACGGATCTGGGCGCGGTGCTGCGCGGCGCGATGCAGGCGCTGGCGCCGCTGGCCGAGGCGCGGCAGGTGCGTCTGATCCGCGAGGGGCTGAGCGAGGGGCTGAAGATCCCGGCCGATCCGGACCAGCTGACGCAGGTCTTCACCAACCTGATCGAGAATGCGATCAAATATGGCGGCAGCGGCGGCGAGGTGCGGGTGAGTGTCGACCGGATCGACTATGAGCCGGTCCTGCGCGGCGCGGCCTTGCGGGTGGTGGTGGCGGATCGGGGCGAGGGGATCGACCCGATTCACCTGCCGCGGCTGACCGAGCGGTTTTATCGTATCGACACGCATCGCTCGCGCGAGCAGGGCGGAACCGGGCTCGGGCTGGCGATCGTCAAGCACATCGTTTTGCGCCATCGCGGTCGGATGAAGATCGAAAGCGAAAAGGGTCAGGGCAGCCGGTTCCTGATCCTTCTGCCGGTATCCTGAAGGCGAAGGGATTGCGGGGCTTCTACGGCCTGCCCGGACCTTTTCGATTCCGCCTTGCCCCGGGATATTTGCAGCAAGATGAAGGGGATAGGGAGCGTTCCTTATCCGTTCCTGCCGCGTCAGCGCAGCCAGAGCACTCCATTCGGGCCAAGCTGCACGGTGCCATCTTCGATCTGTGCGGCCAGAACCGGTCCCGTCGGGGTGCCGATAATCCCGGTCAATGTCACCGGATCGGGGCCGAGATTGAAGAGGCAGGTCAGGGTTTCGGTCCCGGTTTCGCGCCGGAAGCCGAGCACCGGCTCGGGCAGATCAAGGAAGCGGGTGCGGCCGCTGCGCAGGGCTTGCGAGCCGCGGCGGAAGGCGAGCGCGGCGCGATAATGGTGCAGGACCGATCCGGGATCGGCTTCCTGGGCCGCGACATTGCGGGCGCGCTGCGGCGGCTTCACCGGCAGCCAGGGTTTCGCCGTGCTGAAGCCGCCCTGCGCCGTGCCATCCCAGACCATCGGCGTGCGGCAGCCATCCCGGCCCTTGTTCTCCGGCCAGAAGCGCAGGCCCGGCGGATCGGTGAGTTCCTCATACTCAAGGTCGGTTTCGGTCTGACCGAGTTCCTCGCCCTGATAGAGACCGATCGTGCCCTCGAACGAGGCCAGCATCGAAATCGCCAGCTTCGCCACCGCGTCCTGAGAGCCGAAGCGGGCCCAGCGGGTGACGTGGCGATTGACGTCATGATTGGAGAAGGACCAGGACGGCCAGCCATCGGGCGCGGCCTTGAAGAACCCGTCGATCACCTTGCGGAAATGCGCCGCAGAAAAGCCCGGCCCCAGCATGTCGAAACTGTAGGCCATGTGCAGATGCGCGTCGCCGGCGGTGTATGCGGCCATCAGCCCCAGCGCCCGATGCGGGACTTCGCCCACTTCCCCGACCAGGCAACGGTTCGTGTATTCGTTCAGAACCGATCGCATTCGCGCAAGAAAATCAAGGTTTTCCGGACGGTTTTTATCATGGGCATGGTCTTGCATGTCATAGGTCGAGACCGGCGGCCAGCGCTTCGGATCGGGGGGCATCGGCGGGTTGTCGCGCAGATCGCCATCGTGGATGTAGTAGTTCACCGTGTCGAGCCGGAACCCGTCCACGCCGCGGTCCAGCCAGAAGCGCAGCACGTCGAGCATCTCGTCCTGCACCTCGGGGTTGCGCAGGTTCAGATCGGGCTGCGAAATCAGGAAATTGTGCAGATAATACTGGCCACGCTCGGGCGCCCATTCCCAGGAGGAACCGCCGAAAACCGACTGCCAGTTGTTCGGCGGCGACCCGTCCGCCTTCGGATCGGCCCAGACATACCAGTCGGCCTTGGCGCCGCGCTGTTTCGAATCGGCAAACCAGGGATGGCGGTCGGAGGAATGGCTGAGCACCTGATCCAGGATCACCTTGAGCCCGAGCTCATGCGCCCGCGTCACCAGCGCGTCGAAATCGGCCAGCGTGCCGAACACCGGGTCGATGTCGCGATAGTCGGAAACGTCATAGCCCATATCGGCCATGGGCGAGCGGAAGATCGGGCTGAGCCAGATGGAATCAGCGCCGAGACGGGCGACATGGGGCAGCCTTTCGGTGATGCCGCGCAGGTCTCCGATGCCGTCGCCGTCGGAATCCTGAAAGCTGCGCGGATAAATCTGGTAGATCACCGCGCCGCGCCACCAATCTCTGCCCATCGTCATCTCCCTGCCAATATATGAAGCAAGCATAGGCCCATTCCGTGCCGCGGCAATGACAGAACGCGCCCGGCGGCGGGTTCGGCTTGACGGCGGCGGGGCGGCGTCCCATCAAGGGGGCGGGAGAACGAAGAAGGGTTTGACAGTGAGAGATGTAAGCGCGCCCAGCGTCGAGGCTTTCCGGGCCGAGATCCTGCGTCATCTGACCTATTCGATGGGCAAGGATGCCGGCCATGCCTCGCTTTACGACTGGCGCATGGCGCTGAGCCTTGCGCTGCGTGATCACATCGTCGAGCCTTGGTTCGACGCCACCCGGCAAACCTATGAACAGGGGCGCAAGCGGGTTTATTACCTGTCGATGGAATTCCTGATCGGGCGGATGCTCGAGGATGCGGCGATCAACCTGGGCATGCGGGCGATTGCGCGCGAGGCGATCGAGGGGCTGGGGCAGGACTGGCATCAGGTTGTCGAGGACGAGCCCGATGCGGCGCTCGGCAATGGCGGCCTTGGTCGGTTGGCGGCCTGCTACATGGAAAGCATGGCGACGCTGGGCTGCGCCGGCTATGGCTATGGCATCCGCTATGAACACGGCCTGTTCCGGCAATGGTTCGAGGGCGGCCGACAGGTCGAGACCCCCGAGGATTGGCTGAAGCAGCGCCATCCCTGGGAATTCGAGCGGCCCGAAGTCTGTTACGAGATCGGCTTCAAGGGCAGCGTCGAAACGGTCGACGGCAAATCCGTCTGGGTTCCGGCGGAAACGGTGATTGCCGAGGCGTATGACATGCCGGTTATCGGTTGGCAGGGCCGTTGGGCGAATACCTTGCGGCTTTGGGCGGCGAAGCCCACGACGCTGTTCGATCTGGCGCGGTTCAACCATGGCGATTTCGCCGCCGCCGCGGAACCGGAGGCTTTGGCGCGCACGCTCAGCCGGGTGCTTTACCCGGATGATACCACCTTCCAGGGCAAGGAATTGCGCCTCAAGCAGGAATATTTCCTGACTTCGGCCGCTTTGCAGGATATATTGCGGCGGCATCTGGCCGCGGGGCTTTCGCTGACCGATCTGCCCGATCACATCGCGATCCAGATGAATGACACCCATCCCGCGATTGCCGGGCCGGAACTGATCCGGTTGCTCAGCGATGTGCATGGGATGAGTTTCGAAGAGGCGCTCGAGATCGGCGTGCGCTGTCTGGGCTATACCAACCACACGCTGCTGCCCGAGGCGCTGGAACGCTGGGCGACCTATCTGATGGGCTCGGTGCTGCCGCGGCACATGCAGATCATCGAGGCGATCGACGCCTGGCACTTGCGGATGAACCCGACGCGGCCGCATTATGTGGGGATCGTCAAGCATCACGAAGTGCGGATGGGCGAGCTGGCCTTCATCACCTCGCACAAGGTCAACGGCGTTTCGGCGCTGCATACCGAACTGGTGAAGAAGAACCTGTTCCCCGAACTTGACAAGCTGCATCCCGGCCGGATCATCAACCAGACCAACGGGGTGACGCCGCGGCGCTGGTTGCGGATGGCCAATCCGGCGCTGTCACGGTTGATTTCGGAGGCGATCGGACATGGCTGGGAGGCCGATCTGGATCGCCTGCGCGAACTGGATAAACTGAGCGAAGACAATGCCTTCCGGGACGACTTTGCGAAGGCCAAGCGCGCGAACAAGGTGGCTTTGGCGCAATGGATCGCGGAAACCCAGGGGGTGACGGTGACCCCCGACGCGCTGTTTGACATTCAGGTCAAGCGCATCCACGAATACAAGCGGCAATTGCTGAACATTCTGCAGACGATCGCCGAATGGCATGCGATCCGCTCCAACCCGACGGCCAATGTGGTGCCGCGGGTGAAGATCTTCGGCGGCAAGGCCGCGCCCGGCTATCAGGCCGCGAAAGAGATCATCCGGCTGATCAACGATGTGGCGCGGGTGGTGAACAATGATCCCTATGTCGGCGATCGGCTGAAGATCGTCTATCCGCCGAATTACAATGTCTCGATGGCGGAACGGCTGATCCCGGCGGCGGATCTTTCGGAACAGATCTCGACCGCGGGCAAGGAAGCCTCGGGGACCGGCAACATGAAATTCGCGCTGAACGGGGCCTTGACGATCGGCACGCTCGACGGCGCGAATGTGGAGATCCGCAACGAGGTCGGGGCGGAGAATTTCTTCCTGTTCGGTCTGACCGCCGAAGAGGTGACGGAGCGGCGCAAGGACCCGGAACATGCCCGCCATGCGATCCTGAAAAGTCAGCCCTTGCAGGACGTGCTGCAGATGATCGCCGAGGGGCGCTTCTCTCCCGAGGAGCCGAGCCGCTATCACGGGCTTGTCCATAACATGTGGCACAGCGATTATTTCCTGGTGGCCTCGGATTTCGAGGCCTATCGCGATGCCCAGATGGAGGTCGATCAGACCTTCGCCGAGCCGGATCGCTGGTGGCGGATGGCGATCCTGAACACGGCGCGGATGGGGTTTTTCTCCTCCGATCGCGCCATTCGTGGTTACATGACGGATATCTGGGGGACCGAATCCGCCCTTTGAGGTGAAGGAATGTCGATGATCTTGTCTGCCGAGGCGCTGGCGCTGGCCGAGGGCCGGCATGACGATCCCTTTTCTCGTCTGGGCTGGCACCAGACCGCCGAAGGGGGCCGTATCGTGGCCCTCGTTCCGGGGGCGGATCGGCTTTGGGCGCTTTCGAAGGACACCGGTGCCGAGGTTGAGCTTCAGCCCGTAACGGGCGGGCTTTTCGAGGGAAAGTGGGATGAGGGCAGATATCGGCTCAGGGCGCGCAATGCGCATTCCACCTGGGATTTCGAAGATGCCTATGCCTTTGGCCCGGTGCTGGGCGAGATCGACGAATATCTGATCGGCGAGGGAACGCACCGGCGTCTGTGGCAGGTTCTGGGCGCCCATGTGATCTGGCACGAGGGCGTGCGCGGGGTGCATTTCGCGGTCTGGGCGCCTTCGGCGCGACGGGTTTCGGTCGTCGGCAATTTCAACATCTGGGACGGGCGGCGCCACCAGATGCGGCGGCGCGGCGCCACGGGCGTGTGGGAAATCTTCGTGCCCGGTCTGATGGCGGGCGAGGTCTACAAATACGAGATCCTGTCGGCCGAGGGCGTGGTGCTGCCGCTCAAAGCGGATCCGGTGGGCTTTGGCGCCGAACATCCGCCGCAGACGGCCTCGCAGGTGCGCGAGCTGGGATTGCATCTGTGGGGGGATGGCGCCTGGATCGGAGATCGGCAACAGGCACAGGACATCCACGCGCCCATTTCGATTTATGAGGTGCATCTGGGCTCGTGGCGCCGGGTCTGGGATCAGGGCGGCCGACCGCTGAGCTATCACGAACTGGCGGGGCAACTGATTGATTACGTGGTCGATATGGGGTTCACCCATATCGAACTCCTGCCGATAACCGAGTTTCCCTTCGAGGGATCCTGGGGCTATCAGCCGGTGGGGCTTTATGCGCCGACCATTCGCCACGGCCGCCCCGAGGAATTCGCGGCCTTTGTCGATGCGGCGCATCGGCGGGGGATCGGTGTGATCCTCGACTGGGTGCCGGGGCATTTCCCGGCCGATGACCACGGGCTGCGGCGGTTTGACGGCAGCGCGCTTTACGAACATGCCGACCCGAAAGAGGGGTTCCATCAGGACTGGAACACGCTGATCTACAATTACGGTCGGCGCGAGGTGAAGAATTTCCTGCTTGCCAATGCGCTGTTCTGGCTGGAGGAATACCATCTGGACGGGCTGCGGGTGGATGCCGTGGCCTCGATGCTCTACCGCGATTATTCGCGGCGTGACGGGGAATGGGTGCCCAATGTCCACGGCGGGCGCGAAAATCTGGAGGCGATCGACTTCCTGAAAGCGGTCAATGCCGAGGCCTATGGCGGCGCCCCCGGGATCATGACGGTGGCCGAGGAAAGCACGGCCTTTCCGGGGGTGACGCGGCCGGTGCATCTGGGCGGTCTGGGCTTCGGTTACAAGTGGAACATGGGCTGGATGAATGACAGCCTGCGCTATTTCGCCCGCGACCCGATCCATCGCCGCTGGCATCACAATGAACTTACCTTCGCCAGTTCATATACTTACAGCGAGAACTTCATCCTGCCGATCAGCCATGACGAGGTCGTGCACGGCAAGGGCTCGATGCTTGGCAAGATGCCGGGCGACGGGTTGCAGAAATTCGCCAACCTGCGCGCCTTCTATGCGTTCCAATGGGCGCATCCGGGCAAGAAATTGCTCTTCATGGGGCAGGAATTCGCACAAGGCCGGGAATGGGCCCATCAGGGCGCGCTGGAATGGCAGCTGCTTGACGAGCCTCTGCACCGGGGCATGCAGGCCTTGGTGCGCGATCTGAACAAGCTTTACCGCGAGACGCCGGCGCTGCATTGGGGCGATTGCGACCCCTCGGGCTTCGACTGGATCGAGGCTGACGATGCCGAAGCCTCGGTTTATGTCTTTGAACGCCGCGCGCCGGGGGCCGATCCGGTCGTGGTGGCGGCGAACCTGACCCCGCTGGATCGCACCTATCGCATCGGTCTGCCGCAAGCCGGAACCTGGTGCGAGATCTTCAATTCCGACAGCGGCTATTACGGTGGGGCCAACTGGGGCAATCTCGGCGCGATCGAAGCCGATGACATCGCCACGACGCGCCGCCCGTTCAGCGCCGAGGTTTATCTGCCGCCACTCTCCGTGGTGATGTTCACGCCCGCCTGAGGCGTTAGGGAGGAGAAACATGAAACCGCAACCGAACCAGAGGCTTTCCTCGCAAGCCATGGCTTTCGTTCTGGCGGGCGGTCGGGGGAGCCGTCTGAAGGAACTGACCGACCGGCGTGCGAAACCTGCGGTCTATTTCGGCGGCAAGACCCGGATCATCGACTTCGCATTGTCGAACGCGCTCAATTCCGGCATTCGCAAGATGGCGATCGCCACGCAATACAAGGCGCACAGCCTGATCCGGCACATGCAGCGCGGCTGGAACTTCTTCCGCGCGGAACGGAATGAATATCTTGACATTCTTCCGGCAAGCCAGCGGATCGACGAAAGCAAATGGTATCTGGGCACCGCCGATGCGGTGGCGCAGAACATCGACATCATCGAAGATTATGACGTGAAATATGTGATCATTCTGGCGGGCGATCACGTCTACAAGATGGATTATGAGGTGATGTTGCTGCAGCATGTGCTGAGCAAGGCCGATGTGACGATCGGTTGTCTGACCGTGCCGCGCGCCGAGGCTTCGGCCTTTGGCTGCATGGCCGTGGACAAGACCGGACGCATCACCGATTTCATCGAAAAACCGGCCAATCCGCCGGGTCTGCCCGAGGACCCGACCCATTCGCTGGTGTCGATGGGGATTTATGTCTTTGATTGGGTGTTCCTGCGCGAGCTTCTGATCCGCGACGCCGAGGACCCGCATTCCAGCCACGATTTCGGCCATGACCTGATCCCGCAGATCGTGAAATACGGCAAGGCGATGGCGCATCGCTTCTCGGAAAGCTGCGTCACCTCGGGGCTTGAGCACGAGCCCTATTGGCGCGACGTCGGCACCATCGACGCCTTCTGGCAGGCCAATATCGACCTGACAGAGTTCACGCCGAAGCTGGACCTTTACGACAATGCCTGGCCGATCTGGACCTATGCCGAGATCGTTCCGCCGGCGAAATTCATCCATGACGAGGATGGGCGGCGCGGCAGCGCGGTCAGTTCGCTGGTCTCGGGGGATTGCATCGTGTCGGGCTCGGAGGTGCGCAACTCGCTGCTTTTCACCGGCTGCCGGGCGCATAGTTGGTCGATGCTTCATCATGTTGTGGCCTTGCCCTATGCGGATGTCGGCGAACGGGCGCAGCTGACCAAATGCGTGATCGACCGGGGCGTGAAGGTGCCGCCGGGCCTCGTTGTCGGCGAGGACCCGGAGGAAGATGCGAAATGGTTCCGCCGCACCGAGGGGGGGATCGTGCTGATCACGCAAAGCATGATCGACGCCCGGGCCGCGGCCCTGGGCTGAGGCGGGGATCTTTGCGGGGCCCGCGCCGGAACAGATGACAGAAAAAGGGGGACAGCGATGAAACGCGTTCTTTCCGTTGCGTCCGAGGCGGTTCCGCTGGTCAAGACCGGCGGTTTGGCCGATGTGGTCGGGGCTTTGCCCGAGGCCCTGATCGGGCAGGGCTGGGACATGCGGGTGATGATCCCCGCCTATCGCGGCGTGCTGGACCGGCTTGCGGGCACGACAGAGGTCTGGAGCGATTCTGATCTGTTTGGCGGCCCGGCGCGGCTGCATCTGGGCACTGTCGGCGCAATGACGGTGATGGCGCTCGAGGCGCCGCATCTTTACGACCGGGCGGGCGGTCCCTATTCCGACCTTCATGGCGATTTCGGCGACAATGCCGAGCGCTTTGCCGCGCTGTGCTGGGCCGCGGCGGCGGTCGCGCGCGAGGGGGCGGGTGACTGGCATCCCGATGTTCTGCATGCGCATGACTGGCAGGGCGCCCTTGCCCCGGCCTATCTGCGCTATTCCGGTGCGTCCCTGCCCAGTCTTGTGACCATTCACAACATGGCGTTTCAGGGCCGGGTGGGCGCGGAAAAGATCGGGGCGCTGCGTCTGCCGCACGAGGCCTTCCACCGCGATGGCTACGAGTTCTGGGGCGATATCTCGACCCTGAAGGCCGGGCTCACGACGGCCGATGCGATCACCACCGTCAGCCCGCGCTATGCCGAGGAACTGATGCGCGGGGAATATGGGCAGGGTCTCGAAGGGGTGATCGCGGCGCGGGCCGGGGTGGTTATCGGTATCCTGAACGGCATCGACGAGGGTGTCTGGAACCCCGGGACCGATCCGGATTGCGAGCCCTTCTCTGCTGCAAGCCTTTCGGCGAAATCCAGGAATCGCAAGGCCTTGCAAGCCGAGTTTGATCTGGACAAAAAGATCGGCGGGCCCTTGGTGATCCTTGTTTCGCGTCTGACGGCGCAAAAGGGGATCGACCTGCTGCCCGCCGCGGTCGAAGAGCTTGTGACGCGGGACGGGGCGCTTGCGGTGCTCGGCTCTGGCGATGCTTGGGCCGAGGATCTGGTGCGGGGTCTGGCCGCGCGCTTCCCGGGCCGGGTCGGGGTGAAGATCGGCTATGACGAGGGGCTGAGCCATCGGATGTTTGCCGGGGGCGACGCGGTGCTGGTGCCTTCGCGGTTCGAGCCCTGCGGTCTGACCCAGCTTTATGGGTTGCGGTATGGCTGCCTGCCGCTGGTTTCGGCGGTTGGCGGCCTTGCCGATACCGTCATCGGAGCAACCCCGGCCAGCCTTGCGGCGCAGGCGGCCACCGGCGTGGTCTTCCACCCGGTTGATGCCCTGGCGCTGCGCCAGGCGATGCGGCGGCTGTGCGATCTGCATGCGGATCGCAAGACTTGGACCGGGATGATGAAGCGGGCGATGAAATCCGATCTTGGCTGGACCGCGTCCGCGGCGCGCTATGCCGCGCTCTACGAGCGGTTGCTGGCGCAATGAGGATCGGGCCGGGCAGGGCGGAAAGCCTCGGGGCGATCTCGGTTGGCGGAGGGGTCAATTTCGCGCTGTTTTCCGCTCATGCCGAAAAGGTCGAGCTGTGTCTGTTCGAGGGCGACAGGGAAACCCGTCTGGCTCTGCCCGAGCGCGCGGGCGATGTGTGGCACGGTTTCGTGCCCGGGTTGCGACCGGGGACGGAATATGGCTACCGGGTCCACGGCCCCTGGGCGCCCGAGATCGGCCATCGGTTCAACCCGTCCAAGCTTCTGGTCGATCCCTATGCGCGGGCGCTGACCGCGCCGCTGGTCTGGGCCCCGCAGATGCAGGGCGGTGTCGGCTCGACGCGGCCGGATCGGCGCGATTCCGCTTCGGCAACGGCGCGCGGCATCGTTTGCGAGATCGTCAAGCCACATTGGGAACGGCCCGCAAGGTCTTGGTCTCATACGGTTATCTATGAGGCCCATGTGCGCGGGCTGACCATGCAGCATCCCGAAATTCCGGCGGCCCTGCGCGGTCGTTACGAGGCGGTCGCTGCGCCGCCGATCATTGCCCATCTCAAACGTCTGGGGGTGACGGCGCTCGAATTGCTGCCTGTCGCGGCCTTTATCGACGATCGTTTTCTGGTCGAGAAAGGCTTGCGGAACTACTGGGGCTATCAGCCGATCGGCTTCATGGCACCCGAACCGCGCTATGGCAGCCGCGAGAGTTTTCGCACGATGGTCCGGGCCCTGCATGCTGCCGGAATCGAGGTGATCCTTGATGTCGTCTTCAACCATGCTGGCGAGGGCGATGGGGCGGGCCCGACCGTCAGCCTGCGCGGAATTGACAATAATTCCTATTACCGGTTGTGCGAGGGCGGGCGATCCTATGTGAACGACACCGGAACGGGCAATACGTTGAATCTGGCCCATCCGATGGTGTTGCGTCTGGTGACCGATGCGCTGCGCCATTGGGTCGAGGAAATGGGGGTCGACGGCTTCCGCTTCGATCTGGCGACGACGCTGGGTCGGGCCTCGACCGGCGAGTTCAAGGAACTGGCCTCGTTGATCTCGGCGATCCGTCAGGACCCGGTGCTGAATGCGGTGAAGCTGATTGCAGAGCCCTGGGACATCGGTCCGGGCGGCTATCGGCTGGGGGCGTTTCCCTATCCTTTCGTCGAATGGAATGATCGTTTTCGCGATGGCCTGCGGCAATTCTGGCGCGGCGACACGGGCCAGATCCCCGAGCTGGCGCGTCGCATCGCAGGCTCTGCCGAGATCTTCGATCACCGCGGCAGGGCGGCGACGACATCGGTGAACTTTCTGACCGCGCATGATGGCTTCACCTTGCATGATCTTGTTTCTTATGATGAAAAAAGAAACGAGGCGAATGGCGAAAACAACCGCGACGGGCATAATGCAAATTTCTCGCAAGCCCTGTCGGACCCCGCCAGCAAGGCCGCCCGCAAGCGGGCGATGCTGGCGACGCTGCTCGTGTCGCAAGGCGTGCCGATGCTGCTGGCCGGGGACGAGTTCGGCAATTCGCAAGAAGGCAACAACAACGCTTATGCGCAAGACAATCCGATCGGCTGGATCGACTGGCCGGGGGCCGACATGTCGCTTGTGGATTTCGTGGCGCGACTGGTGCGGTTGCGCCGCGATCATCCGGTTCTGCGCCAGACCCGGTTTCTGCATGCCAAGACCCGGGCCCAGGACGGGATCCGCGATCTGATCTGGCGGCTGCCCTCCGGGGCCGAATTGTCGTCGCAAGACTGGCATGACCCCCGGTCGCGCTGCCTTTGCGCCGAGATCCGCGGCGCGGCCGAGGGGCCCCCGGGACAGGCCGCGCAGGAGGCGATGTTTGCGGTTTTCAATGCGGGGGCGACAACAGAGGTGCATCTTCCCGAAGGGCCCTGGCGTCTTCTTGTCGACTCGGCCCATCCCGAGCATCCGGAGACCGATTTTCCCGCGCCGCTGACTTGCGTCGCCGCGCAATCCGTTCAACTTTTCATCCGATCGACTGCACCGCAGGAGCAACGTTCATGACCACCCATCCGACCCGCCCGTTCGACGGGCAAAAACCCGGCACATCCGGGTTGCGCAAGAAGACGCGTGTTTTCCTGCAGCCCGGCTATCTGGAGAATTTCGTTCAAAGCACCTTCGACGCCATTGGCGGCGTTACCGGCAAGACCCTCGTTCTGGGCGGCGATGGCCGGTATTTCGGGGTCGAGGCGGCGCAGGTGATCCTGAAGATGGCGGCGGCCGGGGGCGCGGCGCGGGTGATCGTGGGGCAGGGTGCCTGGCTTTCGACGCCGGCCGCCTCCAACCTGATCCGGATCCGCAAGGCGGATGGCGGCCTCATCCTGTCGGCCAGCCACAATCCGGGCGGCCCCGACGAGGATTTCGGGGTGAAATACAACATGGCGAATGGCGGCCCCGCGCCCGAAGCGGTGACGGAATCGATCTTCGCGCGAACGCGGCAGATCGATTCTTATCGGAAGCTCGATGCCCCGGATGTCAATCTGACGATGGTGGGCGAAAGCCGTCTGGGCGACATGGTGGTGGAGGTGGTCGACGCCGTTGCCGCCTATGCCGACATGATGGAGGAAATATTCGATTTCAAAGCCTTGCGCGGCCTTTTTCACGAAGGTTTCGCGATGCGCATGGACAGCATGTGCGCCATCACCGGCCCCTATGCGGTCGAGATCCTGGAGAACCGTCTGGGCGCGCCAAGGGGGACGGTGGTGCATGAACAGCCCTTGCCCGATTTCGGCGGCATGCATCCCGATCCGAACCCGACCTGGGCGCATGAGCTGATGGCCGAGATGATGGGGCCGCAGGCGCCCGATTTCGGTGCGGCCTCGGACGGGGATGGCGACCGCAACATGATCGTCGGTCGCGGCATCTATGTGTCGCCCTCGGACAGCCTGGCGGTGATCGCGGCCAATGCGCATCTTGTGCCGGGTTATGCGCAGGGTCTGAAGGGGGTGGCGCGCTCGATGCCGACCTCTGCCGCGGTTGACCGGGTGGCCAAGGCGTTGAACCTGCCCTGTTACGAGACGCCGACCGGCTGGAAGTTCTTCGGCAATCTGATGGATGCCGGCCGGGTCAGCCTGTGCGGCGAAGAAAGCTTCGGCACCGGTTCGGATCATGTGCGCGAGAAGGACGGGCTCTGGGCGGTGCTCATGTGGCTCAACATCATCGCCGCCCGCGGCATGGGTGTCGCCGAAATCATGGCCGATCATTGGGAGACCTACGGCCGGAACTACTATTCGCGCCACGATTACGAGGCCTTGCCGACCGATGTGGCAACGGCGATGCTCGATGATCTGCGCGACCGGCTGGACAGCATGAAAGGTATGCAGGTTCAGGGGCTTGTCGTGCAAAGTGCAGATGAGTTCAGCTATTGTGACCCGGTGGACGGCTCGGTTTCCGCGCATCAGGGGTTCCGTCTGCTGTTCGAAGGGGGCTCTCGCGCCGTCTTGCGTCTGTCGGGCACGGGCACCGAGGGCGCAACCTTGCGGGTCTATCTGGAGCGATACGAGCCCGGCCCGGAGGGTTTGACCGAGGCGCCGCAACAGGCTTTGGCGCCGATCATGGCGGCCACCGAGGAACTGGTGGGCATCAAGGCGCGCACGGGCCGCCAGGGACCGGACGTGATCACCTGAGCGCCATCGGATCGGCGCCGCCTTTGGCCGAGGCCGCGCCGATCACCGCACATCCGATGGACGGGGCTGCAGAGCTCTGCCCATCGCCGAGTCAGATTGTGATCACACGCCATCCCTCTCGGAAATGACCGTCGTCACCTGCTGCACTCCGGCAATGACAGGATGAGGGTGACGCAAAAACGCCGTTCGTGGCCGACAGATAGCGAGGGACCAGTCCGGCAAGGCGTTGATTTCAGTGGAAAATCGACACCTGGGCCTGTGTGGCGGAGAGGGAGAGTGGTGGATTTGACGGGTGTCATATTTTGAAGTGCCTTTTGGGGAATTGGGCTGCGTGATGGGCAGCGCAATGGGCAGCAGGTCGCGGTCGGGCGTGCTTTGGTCGGGCTCGGGGTCGGCGGGTTCGGTGTCGGCGGCGGGGGAGACGAGTGCTCTGCGGATGCGGGCGACGGTGGTCAGGGCCGCGCCGGTGGCACGGGCGGTGGCGCGGATGCCCATCCCCTGCGCCAGAGCGGCGCGCACGGCTTGCGCCTGCGTGTCGGGGATGGGCGGACGCCCCAGACGCTTGCCCCGCGCCCGAGCGCGGTCGATGCCCGCCAGCACCCGTTCGCGGATCATTTCCCGCTCGAACTCGGCGAAGACGCCCAGCATCTGATACATCGCCCGCCCCGACGGGGTCGTGGTGTCGAGCCCCTGAACGTGGAGATAGAGCCCGACATTGCGGGCTTGAAGGTCGGAGAGGAAACCGACGAGGTGTTGCAGCGAGCGCCCGAGCCGATCCACCGACCACGCCGCGACCATATCGATCTCGCGCCGCATCACCTGCTTCATCAGCGCGTCGAGACCGGGCCGCTTGTCGCGCCCGTGTGCGCCGGAGATGCCCTCGTCGGTATGGACGGCGACCACGCACCAGCCGAGCCGGGCTGCGACCTCGCGGAGTTGGCGCAGTTGGGTTTCGACAGTTTGCGATCTGTCCGTCGATACTCGTGCATAGATGGCGACACGCTGGGGCATGAATATCCTTCGTTGATTGGGTGCCCATTGGACTCGCATCGATCTGGATTTTGGGGAAGCCGGTGTTCGGGAATCAGTTCGTTTCGGCACGGGCGACCGGCGGCACGGGATCCCCTGATTTTTCGGGCACGGCAGAGGCAGATTTCAGGGGGGATTTCGGCACGCCGTGCTGGCGTGGTCGAGGCGGCGTGCGACGCCCGGCCGCGATCAGCAGATTTCGGTCGGGTAGCCCAGCCGGTTGAGGTCTGCGAGCAGCCGGTGATGGTCGTCCACCGTCGGCAGATAGACCTTCGCGAGGTCGAACAGACGGACGCGACCATCCAGCGAGCATTGTTCGATGATATCATCGTGAGCAGAATGACCCGCGCCTCCTCATTCAGCCCGTCCAGCGCCCCCGCCGCAAGCAGCCGCGTCCTTATCCACGCCTCCGAGAAGCCCGGACGGCGGGCGCGCTCGCGCTCCTTGATCGCCATCTCGCCAAGCGGCAGGTCGAGCCGGAGGCGCTTCATCCGATTCACGGTGCGCAGAACGTCGTTGAAATGCGTGAAGTCCTTGTTCGCCGAGTTCGCGGTCAGGTCGTGCTCTCGGATGCGGTCGAGCCACCAAGCCCGGAACGCCAGCATATCGTCGGCGCTGATCTCCGCGATGGGCTTGTCGCCAACGATGTCCAAGAAGTTGCGGATGGCTTTCAGACGCGGATTGCGCCAACGCCGTTCCTGGTCGGGGCTCATCCCCATCGTGCGGTCGGCCGCGAGTTCCCAATAAAGGCGCAACGCCGCGCTGACGGTGATCGGCGCATCGCCCGACACAACGGCACCACCGGCGCCGCCCCTGCGGTTGATCCGGTGGCTGATCCTGCCCCCGAGGATGCCCCGCATGACTGATCGCATCACCCTGCGCGCCTTCTTTGGCGATGCCGAGCGCGCCTTCACCCTGACCGACCCGATGCTGACCGAGCTGGAGCGCCTGACCGGCTTTGGCACCGGCGCGCTTTATACCCAGCTCGTCAACATGGCCTTCCCGGTGCAGGTTCTCGCGCAGGTGATCCGCCTTGGCCTAATCGGCGCGGGGATGACCCCCGAAGAGGCGAAGCACCTTTGCGCTGCCTATGCCGAGAACCGACCGCTGGCCGAGGTCTTCCCGCTCGCCTTCGCGATCCTGGATGCGCGCTGGAGCGGTGTGGAGGTCAAGCCATGACCGACCGGCTCGAAATCAAGGCGCAGCTCGCCGTGACCGAGGCGGGCGAGATCACCGGGATTGCCTGGCCTTTTGGCTCTGCTGACCGGCAAGCTTGATGCGGGCGAGATCAGCGCCGCCGACTTCGAACGCCAGATGGGCGATCTGATCAAGAAGGCGCAAGGGGCCTTTGCCTCGCTTGGCGAGATCGACGACGCGCGCTTCACCAAGGTCATCGAACGCCTGGGCGGGCTCTGGAGCGCGCTTGAGGCGCTGCGCACGAAGGCGGCCGAAGCACGGGCGGCGCTGCCGGGCGGGGCTGCAACGCTGGACGACACCCGCGGCGCGGCCATCGCCGAGGCCCGTTCGGGCAGCTATGAGAGCAGCAGCCCCCATGTGCTGACGACCTCGCCCCGGCCGAAACAGCCGCCGCCGCTTCTGGGCGAAACCGGCCCGGTGGTCGGATCTGGCCAAGGGGCCGGTGCTGGTGGTGGTCGCAATGCCAGTGACTTCGCGCAGGCCGTCGCTGATCTGGAGCGCGAGAAAGCCGCCCTTG
Source organism: Rhodobacter capsulatus (assembly GCF_052363185.1). GTDB lineage: Bacteria > Pseudomonadota > Alphaproteobacteria > Rhodobacterales > Rhodobacteraceae > Rhodobacter > Rhodobacter capsulatus_E. The sequence goes on from NZ_CP198955.1 coordinate 1,842,385, forward strand.
ATGCCGAAGCCGCTGCGCTTGTCACCGCGGCCGCTGCGGGCCGGGGCTATGCCGAGGCGGTGGACTTCGCCCGCAAGCGTGCCGAGCTTCTGACGGCGGCGCAGCGCGAGGGCAAAGCGAACCTCGCCACCGCCGCGAGCGACATTTTCCGCCGGCCTTTCTTCGAAGCGTGGTCGAATGAACTGAAAGGTCACGCTTATGACTTCTCGTATTACTTCGACGAGATGGGTCTTGCTGCGCCAGAGTATGAGAATGACAGCGGTCCCGAAGCCTATTCCGAAGACGTGTTTCCGCCAGAAATGCTACATGAGATCTTCCCCGACCTCTCGCACGGCTCGCTGAGACGCGCCGATATGATGGTCGGTAGCCTGATCGAAGCCGCGTCGTCTCTTGCTGCCGCAGTCGGTGAATACAAGCGCACCGAGATCAAAGGTATTCCTCCGGTGACGGCCGTGGTCAGGCAGCCTTGATTTCGGCTTTTTCCAGCGGCTTCCAATGCCACGGCAGCAATTCGGGCAGGCGCGAGAGCGGCAGGTCCGAGATCCTTGCGATGACGTCGGCGAGCCAAGCCTGCGGGTCGATCCCGTTGAGCTTGGCGGTGCCGATCAGGGAATACATGAAGGCCGCGCGCTGCCCGCCGCGCTCGGAACCGGCGAAGAGCCAGGATTTTCTGCCCAGGGCGACCCCGCGCAGGGAGCGTTCCGCCGCGTTGTTGGTGAGGCAGACCCGGCCATCGTCAAGGAACCGGGTGAAGCCAGGCCAGTGTTCGGGCGAGAGAGAATAATCGATCGCCTTGGCGACCTTGGCGTGCTTCGAGAGCTGCGCGCGTTGCGCCCGAAGCCAGCGCTCCAGGGCCGCGACCAGCGGGGCCGAGCGCGCCTTGCGGGCCTCCAGACGGACGGCAGGGTCGAGGCCGGTGATCCCGCGCTCGATGTCGAACAGCGCATCGATGCGCTTCACCGCCTTCGAAGGCGATTGGCGAGATTTCCTTGGCATCCTTGCCTTTGCGGATGTTCCCTTCGACATCGGCCAGTTCAAAGAACTTGCGCCGCGCGTGGCTCCAACACAGAGCCGGGAGAACCGGCCCCGGCTTGCGGTCGCCGCGGTAGAGGTCGTTGTAGCCGGCATAGGCGTTCGTCGGGAAAACAGTCCCCCCGGACTGTTTTCCGAACCTCCTCACCTTGCAGGATGCCCTGCCAGCCTTTCAGATGCTCGGTCGGATGCGCGCCGCCCCGATCGCGCGAGAAGCGGAAGATCACCGCTGGCGGCGCGGTGCCGCCGAAGGGGCGGTCGTCGCGCAGATAGGTCCAGAGCCGCGCCGTCTTCGTGCCGCCGCGGGCCAGCAGCGGCACGGTGGTGTCATCGCCGTGCAGGCGTTCGGCCGCCAGGACATGCGCCGCGATCAGATCATGGAGCGGCTTGAGCAGCTCGGCCACGGCCCCGACCTGATCGGCGAGGGTGGAAAGGCTGAGGTCGACGCCCTCGCGGGCATACCGCTCGGCCTGCCGGTTCAACGGTTGATGCTGGCCGAACTTTTCGAACACGATCATCGCCAGCAGGCTCGGCCCGGCCCAACCGCGCGACGTCGGATGGAACGGCGCCGGCGCCTGGCTGATCTTCTCGCAGTCGCGGCAGGTGAACTTCTCGCGCACGGTCTGAATCACCTTCCACTGCCGCGGGAGTTCGCGCCGGTCCGCGCAGCGGCAAAGCGTCCAGTGGACGCTTTGAGGCAAGAACGGGCGGAGCCCATCGAGGGTCTCGGTGATATCCTCGCCCATCTTCACGATGCGGTCCGAGCCGCAGCAGCTGCAACTGGTCGGCGCTTCGATCACCACCCGCTCGCGCGGCAGATGCTCGGGGAAGGGTTTGCGCACCGGCTTCTTGCGGTCGAAAGCCGCGACCTTCGTGGTCTTTTCGGCCCGGGCCGCATCCTCGGCAGCGTCGGTCACCAGCTCCTCGAGCTGCAATTCCAACTGATCGATCAGCCGGGCCGTGCGTTCGGCGCTGGGACCGTAATGCTCGCGTTTGAGCAGCGCGATCTCGAGCTTGAGGCCCGCGATCATCGCCTCGGAGGTCGAAACCACCGCGCGCGCCTGCACCAGCTCGGCCTTGGTGGCCGCCAGCTCGGCACGGAGTTTCTCGAGGTCTGAGACGGGATCGGACATGGCCGCTTTTACCATGAACGGCCACGGAAGCCAACAAATACAGGCGTTTCCGCTGCCTCAGCCCATCTTCTTCGGCCGCTGTGTCCAGCGCGGATTGCGCCAGTCATTCGTCGGGGAAACGGTCCTGTCTACGCAAAGTCGTTTATCACTTGGTCTGCGAGCGGCATCCCGGAACAATCCTGGTGGCTTTTGACCCCGTCCAGGGGCTTGGGAGCCGCCCGCATCTTCGATGTCATCCTGAACAGTTGCTTGGGGCCGATCCAGGACCCCGCAGAACAGGACAAGGACCATGATGCACCAACTCTATCTCGGCGTCGACGTTTCCAAGGATCGGCTCGACGTGTTTCCCCCGCAGCGCGGAGTCTCGCAGATCGACAATGCCGCCTCGACGATCCGCACCTTCGTTCGCTATGCGCAGCGCGAAGGGCTCTGGGTCGTCTTCGAGGCGACGGGCGGTTATGACCGGGCGTTGCGCGAGGCGCTGGAAGCGGCGGATGTGCCCTTCTCGCGTCTCAATCCCCGGCTAGCGCGCGACTTCGCCCGCGCCTCGGGGCTTCTGGCCAAGACGGATCGTGTGGATGCCCGCATGCTGGCGGAGTTCGGACGTCGCATGCAGCCGCCCCGGACGCCCGCCACCCCCGAGATACGCGCACAATTACAGGCGCTTGCAACGCGCCGCAGGCAGTTGGTCGAGGTGCGCAAGGAGGAGATGACCCGCCTTGCCCAAACGGCCGATCCGGTGGCGAGGGCGGATATCCGTGCCATGGTCACGATCCTCGGGCGGCACATCCGCGACTTCGACGCCCGCATCATGGCGCTGATCGCCCGCGATCCGAAGCTGACCGAGGTCTCATGTCGCATGCAAAGCGTCCCCGGTGTCGGCCCCATCGTGGCGGCAACGCTGATCGCGGAGCTGCCGGAGCTCGGAAGGCTGTGTCGCAGACGCATCGCGGCGTTGGCGGGTCTTGCCCCCATCGCGCAGGACAGCGGCAAGCTGCGCGGCAGGCGTTGCATTCGAGGCGGCAGGGCCAATGTGCGCAGCATGCTCTACATCGCGGCCCTGCACGCTTCGCGCCACGCCGAAATCTTCCGCGCCTTCCGGACCCGAATGACTGCCGCGGGAAAACCCATCAAACTCGTGCTCACGGCAACAGCCCACAAGCTCCTGACCATCCTCAACGCAATGATCAAGACCGAGACGGACTTCCAAATGAGGACATGAAGCGGAATACAGTTGCCCCCGGACCGTTTCCTGATCCTCCTCATCGTCCAGAAGATAGCCGAGCTGAGCTGCCGATATCGCAACGGCCTCGCCCGTGGCGCTCGACGGCCAGACGAATTTCCCCGCCTCAAGGCGCTTGGCGTAAAGCGAAACGCCGATCCCGTCGAACCACAAGAGCTTCACCATGTCGGCCTTGCGCCCGCGAAAGCAGAAGATCTCGCCACTGTGCGGATCGCGGCCGAGACCCTGCTGCACCTTCAGCGCGAGGCTGTTCATGCCGCACCGCATGTCGGTGACGCCGCCAGCGATCCAGACCCGCGTTCCCGCCGGAAAGGCGATCATGCCCGCTCCAGGATCTGCACGAACCGCGTCAGCACCCCGGCATCGACATCCGCCGGCACGATCACCCGCCGCCCATTCGAAAGGGCGATCTCGATCGGCCCCGACGTGACCGCGGCTGCGGAAACCGCGGCGGCAATCCCCCCTCCGGAAACAGCTCGACGGCTCGAAACGCGGGAAGCTCCCCCGCCCAACTCGCCACGCTGATACTGCCGTCGCCACTGGTACAGGCCCGACAACGCAATACCATACCGGCGCGCCGTCGCCCGCGCGAGCTTCGGGCCGGAAAGGCTCTCTTCGACTATTCGGATCTTCTCCGCGAGGCTGAACCGACGGCGACGCCCCGTGTTCGTCACGTCCAGAATTTCCAGCATGTCATGCACCGTCCATAAAGAGCTCAATATAGACGGTCCACTAACCCCGCACCCGCGTCACTCAAAGACGGCCCTCGCCGCAGGCTTACGATCAAAGCGCGCCTCGCCGAGATCGAAGCGTCCGATCTGTCAGACCCCGAAACGAAAAGAGCCGCGCTGAAAGACGCCGCGCGCCTGAACAAGATGCTCGAACAGCTTGATAAGCAGGTTCGACTGACCTTTCCCCAGTGGAAGGTGACCGGCTGAACCGTAAACTGCGCCCGGTTCAGTAACGACAAGAGCGGTATTTATTTACCAGACGCCACCGCCCTTGCCGTGTAGCAGACATAAAAGAGGAGGCTGCTGTGAATACTCATAGCACCAATGCCGCACTCGCGGCCAACGAAAACTGCGCCCCCCAAGCGACGATCGCCGAACTTCTCGCTATCATCGACGCCGAACTTCTCGTTACCATCGACGCCGAACTTCTCGCCATCAAAGCCGAACTTCTCGCCATCGAAAACGAATGTCTCGCCATCGAAGCCGAACGTCTCGCCGCCATCGACGCCGAAATGAAACGGTATGCCGCCGAACAGGATGCCGTGAACAAATGGTATGCCGCTGAGCAGGAGGCTCTGAATAAACGGCGTGCCGCCGCGCTGGACGCCGAAATGAAACGGTATGCCGCCGAACTGGACGCCGAGATCAAACAGCGCAAAGACCGGTTCGAACAGACCGGCGCCCTGAGCGATGCGCCCCCCTCCGATGTGGTCAAGTTCCTCTGACACGAAGCGGCCGCTGCGCCATCAAGAACGATAGAGCCGGGCGAGGTGAAAACCTCGCCCGTTTCACGCCGCGTTTTCCTTTCCCGCCAAACAGATTCGCCCGGCGGGCCTATAGAATGAAGGTAACCTCCGCGAGAGACCTCATGCCTGAACCTGTCAATCTGTCCGAACTTCAGAAGATGCACAGAATGGCCGCCGCGCTCGTGGTGGCTGATCCTGTCTATCTGCCGCTTTTCGAGCGCATCGAGCTGGAGCTGGCCGCCCATCAGGCGAAGGATGATGCAATCAGCCGTGCCCGCGCCATCGCGGCGTGTCACAGAGCGGTAGCCTGAAGAAGCTGCTGCATGTGTTCAAGCGTAGCCCCGTCGCCGTAACGCTCGCGCGACAAGCGATGGCCGAGAATGTCGCGTCTGATCCGGTCATCAATGCCCGCCGCAAGCATCCGGTCTTCGAATGAGTGGCGCAGCGAATAAAGGGGGTGATCGTCGCTTTGCATCAGGCCGTTTTCACGCAGGAACTTGTTGATGGTCGCGGACAGGCTGGCACTGCTGTCGCGGTAGCGCGGAAACCCCTCGGGAAAGGCCCGCAGGGCCTCCAGCGACACGCCCAGCAAGGGAACAATGCGCCGGGCGTGTTTCGTCTTCACCTGTCGACCTTCGGGCTCAATCGAAATGTGCGGGACATTGTGATTGAGCTTGATCGTGTTCACCGTCAGGGCCGCCAGCTCGGAAGGACGGCATCCGGTGTTCACCATCGCAATCAGGATTGCCCGTGCCTCGGGGTTCAGCCCGTCCAGAGCGCCCGGCGCGAGAAGCTTTTCCTTGATCCACTTCACCGAGAAGGGCGGACGTTTCTTCGCATCGCCTTCCTTGAAGGACAGGTCCGAAAGCGGCAGCACCAGACCGAGCCGCTTCATCCGGTTCACGGTCTTCAGCACGTCGCCAAGGTGGATCAGATCCTTGTTTGCGCTGTTCGCTGTCAGATCTTCCTCTTCGAGCCGTTCCATCCACCAGTTGCGGAAGTCGAGCATGTCGTCGCCGGTAATGTCGTGAATCGCCTTGTCGCCGACCACGGCAATGAAGTTCTTCACGGCTTTCACGCGCGGGTTTTTCCAGCGCCGAAGCTGATCTTCGGACTTGCCCAAGGTCTTGTCCTTGGCGAGCGTCCAATAGAGTTCCAGCGCGGCGCTGACGGAAAGGGGCGGGGCCTTCTCTGCGCCAAGCAGGGCGGCGGCCTCGCGCATGTCGGGTGTTTCGGGGCTATCCTTGAAGCCGGTAACGGCGGCGAATCTGTCGCGCAGCTCTGCGAGCGGCAGCTTCGCAACTTGTTCGGCGCGCATGTAGCGAAAGCCGCGTGCTTCGGCGAGGTCACGGGCCGCGGCGAAGCGTTCCTGGGCATCGGTGCTGTCACCGGCGAGCTTGGCTTCCCAAGCTGCAACCATCTGTTCCCAAGTCGCGGCCTCTTTCGTCTTGGCGACCGAGGGGGAATCCGTGTGCAGACTTATCCAGACGAACGTGCGCGGTTCAACCGAGGCATAGCGTTTCGGAACGCGCCGGTAGAGGTGAAGCGTTTCTTTTACTGAACCGTCGCGCGTTTTGATTGCCATGCTTTGCCCCCGGTGCTTCGGGCGAGTGTATCACAAAATGTAATGCAAAATGTATAGCAGAGGTGGGCGCCTGCATGGGGTGAAAATAGAAAAGCCCTTGAAGATCAAGGGCTTGGCTAACATCAAAACATTGTGAATGGCGGAGAGGGAGGGATTCGAACCCTCGGACCCCTTGCAGGGTCAACGGTTTTCGAGACCGCCGCAATCGACCACTCTGCCACCTCTCCGCATCAGGGGTCGTCGTGAGGCGGGGGTTTACCTTGCACCTCGGAGGGCTGCAACCGGTTTTTTCGTCCCGGGCAAACTTTTTCTTCGGGGACTTTGTCCGGCCTTGGCGAGGGGCGGGGCGGCGCTGGCGCAGAGGGCCGAAATCGGATGCCATCCGGCGCAAACAGCGCCAGACCCGGGCAGGGCGGATCGCATCCGGGGGGTGAATTTTGTCCATTGAGGTCAGATGAAATTCGGACATTATCCGGCAAATGAGATGTCAAGGCGGATAGATCTGCATCATGGATGAGATCGACAGAAAGATTTGCACCTTGCTGGGCGAGGATGCCCGGCAGTCGATGGCGCAGCTGGGCGCGGCGGTCGGGCTGTCCACTTCGGCGGTCAATGACCGGCTGCGCCGTCTGTTCGAGCGTGGGGTGCTGCGCCGCTTCAGCGCCGATGTGGCGCCCGAGGCGGTGGGCCTGCCCGTGGCCGCCTTTGTCTGGATCGCGCTGGCCGAGGGCATCGACGAGGCCGCCTTTCGCGCCGCCATCGCGGACAATACCGCCGTCACCGCCTGCCATCATGTCACCGGCGGCTGGTCCTATCTGGTGCAGATCCGCGTCGCCTCGCTTGTCGCGGTCGAGGATTTTCTGGGCGCGCTGAAACGGGCGGGCTGGATCGCGCGGACCGAAACCATGCTGGCGCTGTCGACCGTGGTCGAGCCGCCGTTTCGTTACAGGAGATAGAATGGACGCGCTGGTGCTGTTCGGAAAAGGGCTGTTCATCGGGCTGGCGATTGCCGCGCCGATCGGGCCGATGGGGGCTTTGTGCATCCAGCGCACGCTGGCGCGCGGTTTCTGGGCGGGGGTCGCGGGGGGCTTGGGCACGGCCTTGGCCGATCTGACCTTTGCCACCGGCGCGGCGGTGGGCTTTGCCGTCTTCAAGGATCTGGTCGAGCGGATCGCGGTGCCGCTGGGGCTGATCGGCGGGGCCTTCCTGATGTGGCTCGCCTGGAACGGCTGGCCGCGCGGGCAGGCGGGCGAGCCCAGCCCGGCGCAGATCCCCGAAGGCGCGCGGGCTGTGGCGCACCACCCTTGTCACCTATGGGCTGACGATCACCAACCCGCCGACGATCCTTTTGTTCGCGGCGATCTTTGCCGGGCTGGGGCTGGCGCAGACCGGATCGACCCCTGGCCATCGTGGCGCTTGTCGCGGGCGTTTTCCTCGGCTCGATCGGCTGGTGGGCGTTCCTCTCGGGCCTGGTCGCGGCGCTCCATCACCGGTTGCCGCCTGCCTTCGCGCTTTGGACGGCGCGGGTCTCCAGCCTGACGATGGCGGGCTTCGGCCTTTGGGCTTTCGCGTCGATCTTCTAACTGTCGGGGGCGATCAGGCCAAGCCCGCGCAGATAGACGCCGATGCCGCTTTCCAGCAGATCCTCGGGCGAGAAGGGCGATTGCGTGCCGGGCGCGGCGCGGGCGTAAAGCTCGACGACCCCATGCGAAAGCGCGCGCACATGCGCCGCCACCATCGAGGGCGGCGGGCGGCGCCCCTCGGGGATATGGGCCGAGAGCGCCTGTGTGGCCTTCAGCGCCACCGCCTCGGCCCGCGCCATGCCTGCCGCCAGATCCGGCGAGCGGTTGGGGCTGAGCCCGCTTTCGAACATCGCCATGTAATGGCCGGGAAATTTCCGCGCGAAGGCCAGATAGGCCCGCCCCGTCGCGCCAAAGGCCGAAAGCGCCGTGGGTTTGCCGCCGTTCCAGGCATGTTCCATCAGATCGGCGAAGATCGCATAGCCCTGGCGCGCGCATTCGGCGATCAGATCCTCGCGCCCGGCAAAGTGGCGATAGACCGCGGCGGGGGTCACGCCCGCTTCCTTGGCGGCTTCGGACAGGGTGAAGCCCTGCGCGCCGCGCGCGGCAATCAGCGCCAGCGCCGCCTCGACCAATGCCTGGCGGAGGTTGCCGTGGTGATAGCCCTGCTTACCCATCAATCAGGCCGATGCCGCCACAGATCTGCGGATCGGGTGTGCCGATCACCGCCCGGTCCTTGCCCGGATAGTCGAGCGCGCCCAGCACCGTCTGCACCGCGGCGATCCGGGCGCGGTATTTGTCATCGGAGCGGATCACCGTCCAGGGCGCATGGGCGGTATCCGACCGGCGCAGCGTTTCCGCAATGGCAACCGTATAGGCCTCCCATTTCTTCAGCCCCTCGACGTCGATCCAGCTCAGCTTCCATTGCTTCAGCGGGTCCTGTTCGCGATCCAGAAAGCGCTTGAGCTGCTCGGCGCGGTCGACCGACAGCCAGAGCTTGACCAGAACGATCCCCTCCTCGACCAGCATCTTTTCGAAGCCGGGCAGCTGGGCAAAGAAATGCGTGCGCTGTTCGGGGGTGCAAAAGCCGAAGACCTGTTCGACCACGCCGCGGTTGTACCACGAGCGGTCGAACAGCGCGATTTCCCCCGCCGCGGGCAGCCGTTCCACATACCGCTGGAAATACCACTGGCCCTGCTGGCGCTCGGTGGGGGTGGGCAGGGCGACGATCGTGGCCTGACGCGGGTTCAGGTTCTCGCGCAGCCGCTCGATCGTGCCGCCCTTGCCCGCGGCGTCGCGGCCCTCGAACAGCACGACAAGCCGTCGCCCATCCTGTTTCAGCCCCCAGCTCATCTTCACCAGTTCGACCTGCAGCGCCTGCATCTGCGCCTCGTAGTCCTTTTTCGCCATCGCGCGGCGATAGGGAAACGAGGATGACAGGATTTCGTCGGGCCGGGCGGTCTCGATCGCCTTGCGCAGCTCTTCGGGGGCCTCTTCGCGCAGGAAGCGGGTGATATCGCCGACAAAGGGAATCTCCGGCAGGGCCAGGGGAGGATTGCCCGCCGTCTTCTGTCCGCTGTCCTTGCCCATATGCCCCTGCCGATGTGCCGCCCATGTGAATGCGCTTCACTATAGCCCAGCCGAGGGGGCTGGCAAAGGGGCAGGCCGGCGGCGCGGGCGGGTCGCAAACTTGCGCAGGGGGCGACGATCTGTCCCGCCCCTCCGCGCCCGTTCTTCGGGGCGTGGCGGCCATCTTCCGGTTCTGGTTAACAAAATGTGATTCGGTGCGGCCGGAACGTGATGACGAACAAAACGACCGTTTCGTTCGCTTTGGTCGCAAAGACGGAACAATGCGGCGGCGGTGATTGTTCCGGGGCAGGCCGAAGATTGATGCCGGTTCGGAAACCCCGCCGCGGCGGGATTGTTGGCAGATCGGAAACAGCGCGGCGCGACAGCCCGCACCGTCGCCCCGACATACCCCATCGGGAGAGGGTTAATGACCGGTAAACAAGACAAATTTTCAGCATTTCCTGCGCTGCGCGGCGGTCAGGGACACGGCATCGGCGAAACAATCGCGGCGGAAATGGTGCAACATCGCGGCAGCCATCGGACAGGCAAGGCATGTTCGCGCAGAAATCCAGGCAAGATTGCGGCAGATTCCCCGTTCCCCGAAGCTCATCCTCTTGGTATCACTGAAGGGCCCGGCTTTGGGCGCTGGCCGTGGGGGCGGCCGGTGACGATCGAGATCTTCGGATGCTCGGGAAGATTGATGTGGTGCTGCCGTAGACGGGGTGATCTGCGATCCCGCGACGACCGCGAAGCAGGTAAGACAAAAACCGCCGTTTTGGCGGGATGCTTCGTGCACCCTGATCCCGCCCGACTGTCCAAAGGTGTCGCGTCGCAGATGTGGTGGGCAAACCCGCCGTAACCAGTGACGGGCGCTGCGCGGGGCAGGCCCAGACAGTTCAAAGGCGCGCGAAGCATTGTCTTCGTCAGTCGGGGCAAGGAGAGGCTGCCATGACCTATACTTTCAGTGACCGCACGATTTTCGCGTGGGATTTGTCGAACATCACCTCTTCGAAAGCGGGTCTTTTCGCGGACAGCGCCACCGGGCTGAGCACCGCCAAGGGCGCGACCTTCACCATCGCCACCGGATCGACGGTCAACCAGATCACCGTGCGCGACAATGACAGCTATTTCAACGACGGCGACGGCGATCAGACGCTGAATTCGAGCGAGACCCTCGAAGGGTCGAGCTATGGCTCCTCCTCCGGCCGCATCACCCCCGAATACGCCTATACCGTCTGCCCCGCCGGTTGCACCGATCCTTCGGGTTACATCACCGTCTATGCCTTTGAAATGTCCGACAATGACATGGTCGGCATCGTGTCTTCGGCGCCGCTGCAGCCGGGCGTGACCTATACGGTCGTGTCCTGCATCGACAATTGCCCCTCGGTCGCCTATTCGTCGCTGGCGACCTATCCGACGCTTGATGGCGTCGTCGAGGGCACGGCGGGCGCCGATCTGATCGACACGAGCTACACCGGCGATCCCGAAGGCGACAGGATCGACGCCAACGACTATCGCGGCGGCAATGCCGACAGCGTGGTTGCGGGCGCGGGCAATGACACGATCCGCTCGGGCGCGGCGGCAGATACCGTCCATGGCGAGGATGGCAACGACCTGATCGACGGCGGCGCCGACAATGACCTGCTTTATGGCGGCGCGGGCGACGACACCTTTGTCGGCGGCGCGGGCAATGACACGTTCCATGGCGGCACCGGGCTCGACATCATCGACTATTCGAATTCGGGCGCGGCGGTGAATGTCAATCTGGGCACCGGGGCGCTCTCGGGCGGCGATGCGACGGGCGACGTGATCGGCGGCGGCATCGACGGCGTCATCGGCACCGATTTCAACGACAGCCTTGTCGGCTTCGACCATCAGGGCACCTCGGCCTCGGACACCTACACGAACGTCTTCCACGGCATGGACGGAAACGACACGATCCTGGGCCAGGGCTCGGATGACAGCCTTTATGGCGGCGCCGATGACGACAGCATCGAGGGCGGCGCGGGCAACGACTATATCGAGGGCGACGGCGATCTGGACGCCGGCGCCCCCGCGCGCGATCTGACGATGGACTGGCAGCGCTTCGGCCAGAATTGCGGCAATATCGTCAACGGCTCGTCTTACGACATGGGCGGCGTGCGGGTGACCTTCGGCTTCACCGACCAGACCTGCGGCGGCACCGCCACCTCGACCAATGCGGCGCAATATGTCGAGGCGGGCGACGGGCTGAACGGCTCGGGCGGGCTGCAGCTTTATGGCGATGGCGGGCTGGGCAACACCTCGACCACGACGCTGAACTTCACCTCGACCAATGCCGATTACGCCTCGGCGGTGACCGATGTCACCTTCCGCATCAACGACATCGACGTTGGCACCAGCGCCGATTACCATCAGGATATCGTCACCGTCCGCGCCTATGACGCGAACGGCAATCTGCTGAACGTCACCTATACGCTGGAAGGCGGGCAGACGGTTTCGAACGGCACGATCACCGGCCATGACGTCGACAATGGCGGGCTGTCCCCGGCTTCGGCGACCGGCTCGGTTCTGGTGCATATCGACGGCGTCGTGGCGCGGATCGAGATCGACTACAACAACGGCGGCCCCACCGATCAGGCGATCACCGTGACCGATCTGACCTGCACCACCGTTCCGGCGGTCGAGGCGGATGAGGCGGGCGATGACCGGCTTTCGGGCGGCGAGGGCGACGACACGATCCTTGGTCAGGGCGGCAATGACACGATCACCGGCGGCGACGGCAATGACCGGATCTCGGCGGGCGATGACCGCGACGTGATCCATGGCGGCGCGGGCGACACGATCGACGGCGGCGCGGGCGGCGACGATTACGACACGCTCGACATCACCGGCCAGGGCGACTGGCGCGTGGTGAACCGGACCGTTGACAGCAATGGCAACGGCTATAACGGCACCGTCGAGTTTCTGGATGCCGATGGCAATGTGACCGGCGCGCTCGATTTCACCGAGATCGAGAATATCGTCGGCGATGACGTCAACCACCGCCCCGATGCGGTGAACGACAGTGCCACCGTGGCCGAGGACGGCACCCAGACGATCACCGTTCTGGCCAATGACACCGACCCCGATGGCGACACGCTGACGGTGACCGGCGCCAGCGCGCTGCATGGCACGGTGACGGTGAATGCGAACGGCACGCTGACCTATGTGCCGAACCCGAATTACAACGGCCCCGACACCATCACCTATACGGTGCGCGATCCGGGCGGGCTGACCGATACGGCGACGGTGGCGGTCACCGTGACGCCGATGAACGACGCCCCCGATGCGGTGAACGATACCGCCGCGACGAATTTCCAGACCGCCGTGACCGTGCCGGTTCTGGCCAATGACACCGATATCGACGGCGACACGCTGACGGTGACCGGCGCTTCCAGCCCGAACGGCACCGTCACGGTGAACCCGGACGGCACGATCACCTTCACCCCGGCCACCGGCTTCACCGGCGATGCCACCATCACCTACACCGTCTCGGACGGGCAGGGCGGCACCGATACCGCGATCGTCACCGTCACGGTCGGCGCCGATCCGCGCGATGGCTATGTGGACGGCACGGCGGGCGGCGATCTGATCGACACCGGCTACACCGGCGATCCGCAGGGCGACATGGTCGACGGCAATGATGCGATCCTGCCGGGCGACGGGCCGAACGATGACCGCATCCGCGCGGGCGGCGGCAACGACACCGTTCTGGCGGGCTTGGGCGACGACACCGTGACCGCGGGTACCGGCAATGACTCGGTCGAGGGCGGCGACGGCGACGACAGCCTGCTGGGCGAGGGCGGCAGCGACACCCTGCGCGGCGGCGAGGGCAATGACACCGTCGATGGCGGCGACGACAACGATCTGGTGATCGGCGGTGCGGGCGACGATCTGCTGATCGGCGGCCTTGGCAATGACACTTTGGAAGGCGTGGCGGGCAATGACACCGCGCTTGGCGGCGCGGGCGATGACAGCATCACCACCGGCCGCGGCTCGGACCGGGCCGAGGGCGGCGACGGCAATGATTACATCAACACCCGCAACGATCAGGCGCTGTCGGATCTGGGCTATCCGGGCTATCTGTCGCGCGATCCCGACCCGAACGACGACCGCGACACCGTGCTGGGCGGGGCGGGCAATGACACGATCCTGACCGGCGACGACGCCGACAGCATCGAGGGCGGCGCGGGCCATGACGTGATCGACGCCGGCTTCGACGCCGACACCGTTCTGGGCGGCGAGGGCGACGACACCATCACCTCGGGCTGCGGCTCGGATGTGGTCGATGGCGGGGCGGGCAATGACATCATCTACGGCGGCCTTGGCCCGACCGTGCCCGACATCATCAACATCCCCGACGCCACCGATCTGGTGCAGAACAACGGCATGGACACGATCCATGGCGGCGACGGCAATGATGTCATCTATGGCGAGGATGACGACGACCTGCTTTACGGCGATGCGGGCAATGACACGATCGACGGCGGCATCGACGAGGACACGATCCTTGGCGGCACCGGCAATGACAGCATCATCGGCGGCGACGGGGCCGACCAGATGTCGGGCGGCGACGACCGCGACACTTTCCGCGTGGCCACGGTCGCGGCGGGCGCGGGCGACGTGATCGACGGCAACGAGGGCGGCGACGACTATGACACGCTCGACCTGACCGGGGCGGGCCGCACCAACATCATCTATGACCCGACCAATGCCGAAAACGGCACGGTGCAGTTCCTGGATGACGACGGCAATGTCGTCGGCACGCTGACCTTCAGCAATATCGAGAACATCATCGTCGACCGCGACGGCATCGTTTCGGGCACCGACGGCGCCGACCTGATCGACTATGATTACACCGGCGATCCCGAAGGCGACATGATCGACCATAATGACGCGATCATCCCGGGCGACGGCCCGCAGGACGACCGCGTCGTGGCCGGGGCGGGCAATGACACGATCCGCTCGGGTCTGGGCGACGACACCGTGGATGCGGGCAACGGCGACGATTCGATCGAGGCGGGCTCGGGCGATGACTCGGTGCTGGGCGGGGACGGCAACGACACCATCCTGGGCGAAGCGGGCGATGACACGCTGGAGGGCGGCGCGGGCAATGACAGCGTCGTCGGCGGGCTGGATGATGACAGCATCCTTGGCGGCGCGGGCGATGATATCCTTGACGGCCGCGGCGGGCTTGACACGATCGACGGCGGCGCGGGCAACGACAGCATCGACGGCGGCGACGGCAATGACGTCGTCAGCGGCGGCACCGGCAATGACACGATCTATGGCGAGCTGGGCGATGACACGCTGACCGGCGGCGAGGGCCGCGATCTGGTTGACGGCGGCGACGGCAACGACCTGATCGACACTTCGGGCACCGGCCGCCCCGACATCGCCTATCCGGGGCTTTACGGCGCCGACAGCGATCCGAACGACGACCGCGACACGGTGATTGCCGGGACCGGCAATGACACGATCCGCACCGGCGACGATGCCGACAGCATCGACGCGGGGCAGGGCCATGACGTGATCGACGCGGGCGACGATGCCGACACCGTCGCGGCCGGGATCGGCGACGATCTGGTGATCGGCGGCGAGGGCTCGGACAGCATCTCGGGCGGTGACGGCAATGACACGATCTACGCCGACAACGGCCCGGGCACCACAAGCCCGACCGAAGTCACCGACGACCGCGATCCGGTGCCGCAAAACGGCCGCGACACGGTGCGCGGCGGCGAGGGCAACGATGTCATCTATGGCGGCGACGACGACGACCTGCTCAGCGGCGACAACGGCAATGACTGGATCGACGGCGGCATCGACGAGGACACGATCACCGGCGGCGAAGGCAACGACACGCTTCTGGGCGGCGCGGGCGATGACAGCCTGGATGGCGGCAATTCCTCCGACAGCCTGGACGGTGGCACCGGCAACGACACGCTGCTGGGCGGCGAGGGCAACGACACGCTGCGGGGCGGGGCGGGCAATGACAGCCTGGACGGTGGCTCTGCCTCGGACACGCTCGACGGCGGCACCGGCAACGACACGCTGATCGGCGGCGAGGGCGACGACTCGATCCTTGGGGGCGACGGCAACGATCTGGCCTCGGGCGGGACCGGTCAGGACACGATCCGCGGCGGCGCGGGCGATGACACGATCTCCGGCGATGATGGCGACGACCGGCTTTACGGCGAGGCTGGCAACGACAGCCTGACCGGCGGTCAGGGCCAGGATCTGCTCGACGGCGGGGCGGGCAATGATACGCTGATCGGCGGCGAGGGGGTCGACACGCTCTCGGGGGGCGATGACCGCGATCTTTTCGTGGTGGTCAACCGCGATGCGGGCAACCATGACGTCATCGACGGCAACGAGGGTGGCGACGATTATGACACGCTCGATCTGACCACGGCCGGGCCGCTGCGGATCAACTACGATCCGACGAACCCGGAAAACGGCACCGTCACCTTCCTGGACGACAACGGCAATGTCACCGGCTCGCTGACCTTCCGCAACATCGAGAATGTGATCCCGCCCTGCTTCACCCCCGGCACGCTGATCGCGACGCCGAAAGGCGAGCGGCTGGTCGAAGAGCTGCGCGAAGGCGACAAGATCCTGACCCGCGACAACGGCATTCAGGAAATCCGCTGGATCGGCCGCACCGATCTTACCCGGGCGCAGCTGCTGGCCTCGCCGCATCTGAAGCCGGTGCTGATCCGGGCCGGAAGCCTGGGCAACGGCCTGCCGGAACGCGACATGCTGGTCTCGCCCAACCACCGGATGCTGGTGGCGAACGAACGCACCGCGCTTTACTTCGAGGAGCACGAGGTTCTGGTCGCGGCCAAGCATCTGATCGACAACCGCGGCGTGCAGGCGGTGGAGACGCTGGGCACCAGCTACATCCACTTCATGTTCGACCGGCACGAGGTGGTTCTGGGCAACGGCGCCTGGACCGAAAGCTTCCAGCCGGGGGATCAGTCGCTGCAAGGTCTGTGCAATGCGCAACGCGCCGAGATCCTGGAACTGTTCCCGGAACTGCGCACGCGCGCGGGCCTTGAGGGCTATGGCGCAGCCCGCAAGATCTTGAAAAAGCACGAGGCGGGGCTGCTCAAGCACCGCTGAGGACCGGCGGCAAGACCGCAGGGGGCAAGATTGCAGCGCCCGGGGGAAACCCCGGGCGTTGTCGTTGCGATCATGGCAGGACCGGGCCAGATTGCGTCGGTTTCGGGGCAGGAAACGGAAAGTTCCTGCGCATTGTGACAAATTCTTGATCGTTAAACTTTTGGAAAGGCCTCTTTTGCAGTATCGTGAGGACTGGGGGCGTTGTGTCAGCCAGGTGTTTCCGGGTCAGGACGTGCAAGATGACGGCGACGGGCACTTACATGGATGGGACGAACCTCACCGACAGCGCGGCGATCGGGGCGGGGTTCGATGCCGCCATGGTCGAGATGCGCTTCCAGTTCGACGGTTACGAAGGCGCCGCCGGCCGGATCGAGGGGCGCGATGACGCGGGATCGCGGCTTTTCGCGCTGGATCTGCGCCAGGTGCTGGGGTCGGTGCCCTGTTTCACTGCCGGAAGCCGGATTGCCACCGCCGAGGGGCTGGTGCCGGTTTCGGCGCTGACCCCGGGCACAAGGGTGATCACCCGCGACAACGGCCTGCAGGACTTGCTCTGGATCGGGTGCCGCCGCTTCGGCTGGCAGGCGCTGGGGCTCAACCCGCTGCTGCGTCCGGTGCGGATCGCCGCCGGGGCGCTGGGGCAGGGGCTGCCCGAACGCGACATGGTGGTGTCGCCGAACCACCGCTTCCTGACCCGTCTGCCGGGCGAGGGCGAAACCGGCGAACGGCTGACGATGGCGCGCGATCTGGTCGGGCTTGACGGCATCTGCACCGAGGAGGCGGCCACGGTCGATTACTGGCAATTGTTGTTTGCCCGTCACGAATTGCTGCTGGCCGATGGCAGCTGGTCGGAAAGCTTCCGGCCCACCGCGGCCAGTCTTGCGGCGCTGGAAAGCGCCAGCCGCGCCGCGCTGGCGCTGGCTGTGCCCGGTCTCGGGGCAGAAGGTGTCGGCAGCTTCGCCGCCGTCCGGCCCTTTGCGGAAGTCGGCGCCGCGGCCTGATCGGCTTTGCCTCCCGGCCCTTGGCCCCCGGGCCCCTGCCATCGTGCTGCCATCATAGCGCGCGGCTTTTGCCGAGCTTTCGGCCCCAATTCGCCATCTTGATGAAGAATTCTTTACCAAGCCCCAGCTCCGGGGCGGGCAGGAATGACGATGGCGACGATCTACGGCACCGACGGAAACGACACTCTTAACGGCACCTGGTGGTCGGATACGATCCATGGCCGGGGCGGCGACGACCTGATCGCAGCTGGTGACGGCAGCGATTCCGTTCTGGGCGGGACCGGTCATGACACGATCAACGGCGGCGCCGGGAACGACACGTTGCTGGGCGAGGCCGGAAACGATTCGCTGTCGGGCGAGGCTGGCAAGGACAGCCTCCTGGGGGGCGATGGCAACGACAGCCTCTCTGGGGGGGCCGACAACGACACCTTGTCGGGCGATGCTGGCGACGACTCTCTGGATGGGGGTGACGGCGCCGACAGTGTCTTAGGGGGCGCGGGCAATGACACCTTGCACGGCGGGGCGGGCAATGACACGCTCTCGGGCGGGTCCGGCATGGATTATGCCGATTACGCCGATGCGTCCACCGGGGTTTCGGTCAATCTGGGCACCGGCACGGCGACCGGGGCGGGCACCGATGCGCTCAACGGCATCGACGGTATCTTCGGCTCGGCCTTTGCCGATACGCTGATCGGCTTCGACGGTCAGGCCACAAGCGGCGACGACATCTACACCAACGTCTTTTACGGCAATGGCGGCAATGACCTGCTGAGCGGGCTTGGCGGCGATGACAGCCTGTTTGGGGGCGATGACAACGACACGGTGCTGGGCGGGGCGGGCAACGACGTCGTTTCGGGCGATGCGGGCGATGACAGCCTGGAGGGCGGCAGCGGCAATGACACGCTGAGCGGTGGCGACGGCAACGATGTGGTGCTGGGCGGCGACGGCAACGATTCGATCAACACCGGGCTTGGCAATGACACGATCTACGGCGGGGCCGGGTCGGACACGATTTCGGTGGTCTCGGGCGGTCACACCACGATCATCGGCTCGGAAGATGCCGATGGCAGCGATGTCGACACGCTTTATGTGTTTCGCCACGCAATCGACTGGTCGCGCACCGTCATCACCGGCGAATCCGGCACGATCGTCTGGCTGAACGGCGCGACGACGACATTCGAGAATATCGAAAATGTCGAATTCGTCCGCAACGTGCCCTGTTTCACCCCCGGAACGCTGATCGAGACCAAGCGCGGCCGGGTGGCGGTGGAACGGCTGCGGCTGGGCGACCGGGTGCTGACGCGCGACAGCGGCTATCAGCCGATCCGCTGGATCGGGCGGCGGCGGCTTTCGGCGACGGATCTGGCGGCGGCGCCGCATCTGCAGCCGGTGCGGATCGGTGCGGGCGCCCTGGGCGAGGGCCTGCCCGAAACCGACATGCTGGTGAGCCCGCAGCACCGGATGCTGATCTCGGGCGCGCGGGCGGAATTGCTGTTCGGCGAGGCCGAGGTTCTGGCGGCCGCGCTGCACATGGTCGGCCAGCCCGGCATCGCGCGGGTGACGCGGCGCGAGGTCACCTATCTGCATCTGATGTTCGACGCGCATGAGATCATCCGCGCGAATGGCGCCTGGACCGAAAGCTTCCAGCCCGGGGATCAGACGCTCTCCAATCTTGATGCGCCGCAGCGGGCGGAATTGTTCGAGATTTTCCCCGATCTGGCCACCGGCGCGCAGGGCGGGCGCTGGACTGCGGCGCGGCGCGCGCTCAAGGCGCATGAGGTGCGGGTGCTGTTGCAGCCCGCCGCGGCCTGATCGCGCGAAACGAAAAAAGGCCGGATGCGATGCACCCGGCCACAGGAAGAGGCCGACAGGGGACTGCGGCGCTCGGGATCAGAAGGCCGAATATTGCGACGGCAGCGATTTGTGCGTGCCGGTCGGAGCAAGGCCGATATCGCGCAAAAGGTGATCGTCGAGGCGGGCCAGCGCCAGTCGGGCGCGGCGGTCATCGCGCCAACGGGCGACCGCGCCCAGCACGACCGCAAGCGGCGACTGCGCGGAACGACGCGACAGCGACGAGACGGGGTGGGACAGGCTGGTCATGGGGCACCTTTTCTGTATTGATACAATTCTATATTTGCTGGTAGGAAGAGATTACAATTCCCGCACAAGCGGCGCGAGGGAAACATTGTGACTGATACAAGTTGGAAACCCGACCTGCCGGTGCAATCCGGTCCGAAATATCTGGCGCTGGTGCGGGCGCTGCGCGAGGGCGTGCGGCGGGGCGATCTTTCGCCCGGATCGCGGCTGCCGACGGTGCGCGATCTGGCGTGGAAACTGGGGGTTACCCCCGGAACCGTGGCCCGCGCCTATCAGATTGCCACGCAGGAGGGGCTTCTGGAAGCCGCGGTGGGGCGCGGCACGTTTGTATCCACACAATCACGCCGGCTTGGCCCGACGGAATCGCTGTATCAACAGCCGCTCTCTGACCCTGCGGCGGATGGGGTGATCGACCTGCGCTCGCCGCAGCTGCCCGATGTCGGACAATCGGTGGTGCTGGCGCAGGCGATGGCCGATGCCGCGACCGAACTGGGCGAGCATTATCTGGAATATCCCGGCCTGCGCCGCGACCGCTATTGCCGCGAGGCGGCGCTGGACTGGTTTTCCCATTGCTCGCTGCATGGGCAGATCGGCGCCGATGATCTGGTGCTGACCCATGGCGGGCAGAACGGGATCAGTATTGTGCTGCAATGCTGTCTGCGCGGCGACCGGCCCGTGGTGCTGTGCGAGGAGCTGGCCTATCCGGGCTTTCGCCATGCCGCGCGGCTGAGCCGGGCCGAGGTGGTGCCGGTGAAACTCGATGAGGAGGGGATGATCCCCGAGGCGCTCGATGCCGCCTGTCGGCGCTACGGCGGGCAGGTGGTCTGCGTGACGCCCGATGCGCAGAACCCGACCACGGCGCGGATGTCGAACAAGCGCCGTCAGGCGATTGCGGAAGTTGCGCGCAAGCATGATCTGCAGATCATCGAGGACGATTGCTACACCGCCCCGGTGTCGGGGCTGGAGGCGATCCGGGTGATTGCGCCGGAACGGACCTGGCATGTGACCTCGCTTTCAAAGACGATCTCGGCGGGGATGCGCTTTGGCATCGTCATTGCCCCCGAGGGCATGGGCGAGGCCGGGCGGCTGACGGCGCAGCACAGCTTCTTCGGCCTGCCGCGGCCGGTGACCGACATCATCACCCGGCTTTTCACCAGTGGCGAGGCGATGCGGCTGCGCCATGCCGCGCAAGAGGTGATGAGCCGCCGTCTGCAGATGGTGGTGCAGGCGATGGAGGATCACGACATCGCCTGGCAGCCGGGGCTGAGCTTCGTCTGGCTGCGGCTGCCCACCGGCTGGCGGGCCTCGACCTTCGCCCGCATCGCCGAGGCCGAGGGGGTTCTGGTGCGCTCGGCCGATGAATATGTGCTGGCCGATGGCCATGCGCCGAATGCCGTGCGTTTCGCGCTGGCGGGCGGCGTGCCCGAGGACCGGCTGATGCGCGCCATCGCGAAGCTGCGGGTGTTGTTGGAGAATCCGCCCCGCGATCTGCCCGTCTGAGGCTGCACGTTCCGATTGCACAGCGGCAGTATTTCTGCCGTTTTGGCGGGCAGTCGCGGAAAATTTCAGGGATGCGGGGGCAGGGGGGCGCATCGTCCCCCTTTCCTCTGCCGAAACCTTGTGCAAATTTGTCCCAAACGCGCCTGAGACGCGCTGAGGGAGAATAGAATATGTCGGCATCTCCAACCCGGCGATGGGCGCGCTCGGAGGCGGCCAACGGCTGGCTGATGGCCAGTCCGACGCTGCTCTATGCCATGCTGCTGCTGGCCGCGCCTTTGGTGACGATTGTCGCCTATTCCTTCTTCAAGGACGGCTATCTGGTGGTGATCCACGAATTCACCACCCACAACTATATCGAGGCTTGGTCGGACCCGATCTTCCGCACCATCCTGCTGCGCTCGGTGCTGGTTTCGGCGCTGGTGACGCTGGTGACGGTGGTTCTGGCCTTTCCGATCGCCTATTTCATTTCCTTTGTCGTGCCCGCCTCGAACAAGTCGCGCTGGCTTTTCCTGATCACCATTCCGTTCTGGACCTCCTATCTGATCCGGGTGTTTCAGTGGAAGGTGATCCTGAACTTCAACGGCGTGGTGAACTCGACGCTGATGGGGCTGGGCATCATCGACAGCCCGTTGCAGATGCTCAATTCGGTCGGAGCCATCGCGATCACGCTGGCCCATGCCTATGCGCCTTTCGCGATCCTGCCCATCTTCGTCAGCCTGGAAAAGATCGACCGCTCGCTTCTGGAAGCCGGGCAGGATCTGGGCGAAAGTCGGCTGATGACATTCTGGCGGGTGACGCTGCCGCTGGCCATGCCGGGGGTGATCGGGGCGGTGATGATCGTTTTCATCCCGACCATCGGCGATTACGTCACGCCCGAACTCATTGGCGGCGGCAAGCTGCCGATGGTGGCGAACATGATCCAAAAGGACATGCTGAAGATCGACAACAAACCCCTTGGCGCGGCGGTGGCGGTTTCGGCCATGCTGGTCGTCGCGGCGGTGTCGCTGATCTTCCTCTTCCTCAACCGCCGCTTCCTGAGGGGGGGCAAATGAAGTTCTCCGGTCTGAGGGGCTATGCCTTTCTTTATCTGGCCTTCCTGTATGCGCCGATCGCGCTTCTGCCGGTCTTCGCCTTCAATGACGGCACGGTGATTGCCTTTCCGCTCAAGGGCTTCACGCTGAAATGGTTCGCCCAGCTCTTTGAAAATCAGACGCTCGCCGCGGCGCTGACGAATTCGCTGATCATCGCGGTCTCGACCTCGATCCTGGCGACGACGCTTGGCATCTTTGCCGCGCGCTCGGCCACGCGCTACAATTACCGCGGCAAGGCGGGGGCGATGGGGCTGATCATGCTGCCGCTGGTGCTGCCCGAGATCATCGTGGCGGTGTCGCTTCTGGTGGTGCTGCTGGCCATCGGGGTGCCGCTGTCGATCTTCACCGTGATCCTCGGCCATGTGCTGATTGCCACGCCCTATGCGATTGCGGTTCTGAACGCGGCCTTTTCCTCGCTGGATCGTTCGCTGGAAGAAGCCGCCTATGATCTGGGCGAAACGAAATGGTCCACCTTCCGGCTGATCATCCTGCCGCTGGTGACACCCGGCATCATTTCCGCGGCGTTGATGGCCTTCACCATTTCGCTCGATGAATTCATCATCGCCTTCTTCCTGGCGGGCGAGCAGACGACGCTGCCCACCTATATCTATTCGCAGCTGCGCTTTCCGAAACAGATCCCGATGATCATGGCGCTTGGCACCGTGCTGGTGGTCTGCTCGGTGGCGCTGCTGACCTTGGCCGAATATTTCCGCCGCCGCGGCATCGCGAAGACCGGCGCCAAAGACACTGGGGGGTTCCTGTGAGCCAGAACGTCATCACCGCGAAAGTGCCGCTTGAACAGCGCAAGAAGATGATCGAATTCGATCGGGTGCACAAATATTACGGCGATTACCACGCGTTGCGCGGTATCACCGCGACGATCCGCGAGGGCGAGTTCTTTTCGCTTCTGGGCCCCTCGGGCTGCGGCAAGACGACTTTGCTGCGCACCATCGCCGGGTTCGAGGATATTTCCTCGGGGGCGGTCTTGATCGACGGCAAGCACATGGAAGACGTGCCGCCGAACAAGCGCCCGACGAACATGGTGTTTCAAAGCTATGCGATCTTCCCGCATCTGAGCGTGGCGCAGAACGTGGGCTTCGGGCTGCGCCGCGATCCGCGCTCCGAGTCCGAGAAGGCGAAGGCGGTGGAAGAGGCGCTGGAGATGGTCGGCCTCAAGGGCTATGGCGCGCGGGCGGCGCATGCGCTTTCGGGCGGGCAGCGGCAGCGGGTGGCGCTGGCGCGGGCACTGATCCTCAAGCCCAAGGTGCTGCTGCTCGATGAGCCGCTTTCGGCGCTGGACAAGAAGATCCGCGAACAGATGCAGGTCGAGCTGATCAAGCTGCAGCGCGAGGTGGGGATCACCTTCGTTCTGGTGACGCATGATCAGGAAGAGGCGCTGGTGATGTCGGACCGGATCGCGGTGATGTTCGAGGGCGAGATCGCGCAGCTGGCCGATCCGGAAACGCTTTATCGCCGCCCGGCCTCGCGCCGGGTGGCGGATTTCATCGGCGTGATGAACTTCCTGCCCGCGCAGGTGCTGGGCGAGGGCGGCGGCCATGTCCAGCTGGAGGTGGCCGGACTGGGCGCGGTCGATGTGACCGACGAACAGGCCTCGGCCAAGCCCACGGGCGGCGCGGCGGCGGTGGGCTTCCGCCCCGAGACGCTGACGATCCTCTACGAGGGGCAGATGCCGCAGGATCGCGAATCCCCCGGCGTGATTGACGAGGTCGTCTATTACGGCGACATGACCTATTACGACGTGAAGCTCGACGGGGTGGAAACGCCGGTGCGGATCTCGATGCGCAACGTCTTCGGTCGCCCGGTGCTGGATGTGGGCACGCGCACGCGCGTCGCCTGGTCGCCCGGCGCGTTGGTGCTGTTTCGCTGACGGAAAAGGGGGGCTCTGCCCCCCTCTTTCATTCGTGCCGAATGAAATTCACCCCCCGGGATATTTGCACCAAGGTGAAAGCAAAGCCGGGAAGGCCCGTGTTTCACCTTGGTCCAAATATCCCGCTGGGGGTGAATTTGCGCAGCAAAGAGGGGGGCGCGAAGCCCCCCTTTTTCCGTCTTATTCCGAGCGCGAGGCGCGTTTGCGTTCATGCGGGTCCAGAAGCCGCTTGCGCAGCCGCACGATTTTCGGCGTCACCTCGACCAGTTCATCGTCGTCGATATAGGCGATGGCTTCTTCCAGGCTCATCCGCACCGGCGGCGTCAGGCGCACGGCCTCATCCGTGCCCGAGGCGCGGACGTTGGTCAGCTTCTTGCCCTTGAGCGGGTTCACTTCAAGGTCATTGTCGCGCGAATGCTCGCCGATGATCATGCCCTCGTAGATCTGTTCCTGCGCGCCGATGAAGAGCTTGCCGCGTTCTTCAAGGTTCCACAGCGCATAGGCGACCGAGACGCCGTTCTCCATCGAGATCAGCACGCCCTGACGACGGCCCTGGATCGGGCCCTTGTAGGGCGCCCAGCCGTGGAAGATGCGGTTCAACACGCCGTTGCCGCGGGTGTCGGTCATGAACTCGCCCTGATAGCCAATGAGCCCGCGCGAGGGCACATGGGCGACGATCCGGGTCTTGCCGTGACCGGCCGGGCGCATCTCGACCAGATCGCCCTTGCGCGGCCCGGTCAGTTTCTCGATCACCGCGCCCGAATAATCGTCATCGACATCGACGATGACCTCTTCGATCGGCTCCATGCGTTCGCCGTTTTCTTCGCGGAAAATCACGCGCGGGCGGGAAATCGAGAGCTCGAAGCCTTCGCGGCGCATGTTCTCGATCAAGACGCCCATCTGAAGTTCGCCGCGCCCCGAGACGACGAAAGCATCGCCGCCGGGCGTGTCCTCGACGCGGATCGCGACGTTCGTTTCGGCCTCCTTCATCAGCCGTTCGCGGATGACGCGCGATTGCACCTTGGTGCCGTCGCGGCCTGCAAGCGGGCTGTCGTTGATCCCGAAGGTGACCGAGATCGTCGGCGGATCAATCGGTTGCGAGGGGATCGCGGTGTCGATTTCGAGCGCGCAGAGCGTGTCGGCCACGGTCGCCTTGGTCATGCCCGCGATGGTGACGATGTCGCCCGCTTCGGCGAGGTCGATCGGCTGTTGCGTCAGGCCGCGGAAGGCGAGGATCTTGGTGCAGCGGAATTGCTCGATCCGCTCGCCGGTGCGCGAAAGCGCCTTGAGCGTGTCACCGACCTTGAGCCGCCCGGCCTCGACGCGGCCGGTCAGGATGCGACCGATGAACGGGTCGGCCGAAAGCGTGGTGGCGAGCATCTGGAAGGGCTCGTCGGCGCGGAATTCCTGTTTCGGGGGTTCGACATGTTCCAGGATCAGGTCGAAGAGCGCCGAGAGATCCTGCCGCGGCCCGTCAAGCTCGCGATCCGCCCAGCCGCCGATCCCCGAGGCATAGACATGCGGGAAATCGAGCTGCTCGTCGGTGGCGCCAAGGTTGGCGAACAGGTCGAAGACCTCGTTCAGGGCGCGGTCGGGCTCTGCCGCCGGTTTGTCAACCTTGTTCAGCACGACGATGGGCTTGAGGCCCAGCGCCAGCGCCTTGGACGTGACGAATTTCGTTTGCGGCATCGGGCCTTCGGCGGCATCGACGAGCAGGCAGACGCCATCGACCATCGACAGGATCCGTTCCACCTCGCCGCCGAAATCGGCGTGGCCGGGGGTGTCGACGATGTTGATCCGCGTGCCCTTCCATTCGACCGAGGTGCATTTGGCCAAAATGGTGATGCCGCGTTCGCGTTCGATGTCGTTTGAGTCCATCGCGCGTTCCGCGACGGCCTGATTTTCCCGGAATGCCCCGGATTGACCCAGCAGCTTGTCGACGAGGGTCGTCTTGCCGTGGTCAACGTGTGCGATGATCGCAATATTGCGAATGTCCATGAAGTCCGCCTGTTCGAGATTTGTGCTGCCCTTACGGGAAAAGCAGCCGTTTGGCCAGCAAGAACCGCGTCAGGGATGGCCTGCGGATGAAAACAGGTTGATGACGGCGATGCCCGCGATGATGAGCCCGATGCCGAAAAGCGCGGGCGCGTCGAGTTTTTGCTGAAAGATCAGCCAGCCCGAGGCGGTGATCAGCACGATGCCGACGCCCGACCAGAGCGCATAGGTGATGCCCAGCGGCAAGGTTTTCAGCACCAGCGTGAAGAACCAGAAGGCCACGCCGAAGCCGAAGATCACGCCCAGCGTCGGCCAGAGCCGGGTGAATTGCTGCGAGGCTTGCAGGCAGGTGGAGCCGAAAGTCTCGAAGAGCACCGCGATGAGAAGGTAGAGATAGGGTTTCATCACGACACGATATACCAGTCGCGGCGGTGGTTGAAGGCGATGACGAAGTTCAGAACGACGGCGCCCAGAAGCGACCAGCCGATCCGGTCGAGCGGCAGGATCAGGCTGGCGAGGGCGAAAAGGATCAGGTCATGGGCCAGTTGCACATGGCCCGCGCGCCAGCCGTAGCGGTCCTGCACGATCAGCGCGACGATCGAGACGCCGCCCAAGGTGCCGGAATGACGGAACAGGCCCAGCAGGCCGACGCCCGCCGAGACGCCGAAGAGCAGCGCTGCGGCGGCGGGGTGGATCGTGTCAAGGACAAGGACGGGTTTGAGCGCCTCGGCCAGGATCGAGACGAAGCTGACGGTGGCAAGCGATTTCAGGCAGAAGACCGGCCCGCGCGCCCACCAGGCCAGCGCGAAGAAGGGGATGTTGAGCCCGAAGAACAGCGCCGAGAAATTGAGCCCGGTGGCGTAGGACAGGATCAGCGCCGTGCCCGCGGTGCCGCCCGTCACCAGCCCCGCCGCGCGCAACAGGTGAATGCCCAGCGCGGCTTGCGCCGAGGCGAGGATGAGCCCCTGGGCATCCTCGAAGAGCGTGTAGCGGCGAGTTGGTATGTCAGCATTCATGACCTGAATTTATGGCAGGAATGCTGCCCTGTCAATCAGGTCGCGATATAGCGGTCGCGGCGGTGGTTCATCGCGATCACGATATTGATCACCAGCGCGCCCAAAGCCGAGATCGCGACGGTTTTCCAGTCGCGCAAGGTGAGGGCGAGGCCGAAGACGCAGGCGTCAAAGATCAACTGCGTCCAGCCGGCGCGAAAGCCGGTGCGGTCCTGCAGGTAAAGCGCCATGATGCCGACGCCGCCAAGGCTGGCGCCGTGGCGGAAAAGCGCAAGCAGGGCAGAGCCCGAGAGAAAGCCGAAAATCACCGCGCCGACGATCGGGTTGACATTGGCGAAGCTGACATAGCCGGGCAGGAAGGCCGCCAGCGCCGAGAGCGCCGCGACCGAAAGGAAGGTCTTGATCACGAAGGCCAGCCCCATGCGCCGGTAGCCGAACCAGTAAAAGGGGATGTTGATCGCGAAGAAGACCGGGCCGAAGCCCCAGCCGGTGGCGTAGCTGATCAGCACGGCCAGCCCCGCGGTCTGCCCGGTGACAAGGCCGAGATGGGTCAGCAGCACGATGCCGAAAGCGGCCATGGTCGTGCCATAGGCGATGCCCTGGACATCATCCAGCAGCGTGTGTTCGACGGGGTTTTCGGCGATGATTTCGGTCATGCGGGCTTTTCTCATGCGCCGCGGTCTCGGGCAAGGGGCTGTGGCGGCGCGGACACGGGCCGCGCCTGTTCCGCCCGGCGCGTGGCTTTTTTCTTGGCGCGACTCGGGGGCGCAGGCATCTTCCCCGCATCCGGCAATTCAGACAGGGAGGGCGGATCATGACGATTTATGCATCCAACCTCCGAACCGGTGGGCTCACTCGCGCTGCGGCAACCGCAGCCGCAGTCACTCGCACTCGCATTTTCGCGTAAGCCATCCGCCCCGGTGCCCTGCACCACGTCTGACCTTCGACCGGATCCCCCCAAGCCTGCGTCTGGCCCTTGGCCCGTTCCGGTCTTTTTCACCCAAACCAGAGGCCGGTTGCCGCGTGCACCGGAAAGGACATGACCAGAACCGACGACTTCGAGCTGTCGCTGAAACTCGATCTTGAAACGCTCTTGGCGGCCCATGGCCCGCGCCGGGTGCTGTTGGGCCTGATGGCCGCGCTTGTCACCCACCAGCGCAACCGGGGCCTTGCCGCGCGCTTTGCCGAGATGGACGATCATATGCGGCGCGATATCGGCCTGCCGCCGCGCGGGCCCGTGCCGCCGATGCCGCATTGGACGCATTTCGGCTTTTGACATGCAAAGCGCATTGCAAGGCATTGAAAAAGGGCCGGGAAATCCCGGCCCTTGCAGTTTCGAAAAGATGCCCGGGCTCAGCCCGCCAGCGCCTTGTTCAGATATTCGTCGACCTTTTCCAGATAGCCCATGGTGGTCAGCCACTTCTGATCGGGCCCGACGAGCAGCGAGAGATCCTTGGTCATGAAGCCGTCCTCGACCGTCTGCACGCAGACCTTTTCCAGCGTCTGCGCAAAATTCATCAGCGCCGCGTTGTCGTCGAGCTTCGCGCGATGCTTCAGACCGCCGGTCCAGGCGAAGATCGAGGCGATCGAGTTCGTCGAGGTCTCCTTGCCGGCCTGATGCTGGCGGTAGTGACGGGTGACGGTGCCATGCGCGGCCTCGGCCTCGACGATCTTGCCATCGGGCGTCATCAGCACCGAGGTCATCAGGCCCAGCGAGCCAAAGCCCTGCGCGACGGTGTCGGACTGCACGTCGCCATCGTAGTTCTTGCAGGCCCAGACATAGCCGCCCGACCATTTCAGCGCCGAAGCCACCATGTCGTCGATCAGACGGTGTTCGTAATGGATGCCCGCCGCCTTGAACTGATCGGCGAATTCTTCCTCGTAGACCTTCTGGAACAGATCCTTGAAGCGGCCGTCATAGGCCTTGAGGATGGTGTTCTTGGTGGACAGATACACCGGCCAGCCCTTGAGCAGCCCGTAGTTCATCGAGGACCGGGCGAAGTCGATGATCGACTGATCGAGGTTGTACATCCCCATCGCCACCCCGGCGGCGGGGGCGTCGAAGACGGTCTTTTCGATCACCGTTCCATCCTCGCCGACGAATTTCATCGTCAGCGTGCCCTTGCCCGGGAAGTGGAAATCGGTGGCGCGGTATTGATCGCCAAAGGCGTGACGGCCGATCACGATCGGCTGGGTCCAGCCCGGCACCAGACGCGGCACGTTCTTGCAGATGATCGGTTCGCGGAAAATCACGCCTCCGAGGATGTTGCGGATCGTGCCGTTCGGCGATTTCCACATCTGCTTGAGGTTGAATTCGGCGACGCGCGCCTCGTCGGGGGTGATCGTGGCGCATTTCACCGCCACGCCGACTTCTTTCGTTTTCAGCGCGGAATCGATGGTGATCTGGTCGTTGGTGCGGTCGCGTTCCTCGATGCCCAGATCGTAGTAGAGCAGGTCGACGTCGAGATAGGGCAGGATCAGCTTTTTCTTGATGAAATCCCAGATGATCCGGGTCATCTCGTCGCCGTCCATCTCGACGATGGGATTCGCTACCTTGATCTTCGACATTGGGCCCTCATGCCTTGGTGACTCGTTGCCGCTTTTTAGCGGGTTTTCGCGGGTTTGGCTAGCCTTGTATGCGATTGCATACCGATTTCGGGATCAGAACCCGCGGGCGTTGAACCAGGGGCGGATCTTCGCCTGCACCCAATCCCAGACGCCGGGCAGGCCGCGGGCGACCTTGGTGCCGACGCGGGCCTGAAGCTGGTCCCAGGTGACGTCATATTCAAGCCAGGAGCCGCCGCCCGAGAGCTGGTTCAAAAGCACCGGTTGCACCCGGTCGAGCGATTTCGCATAGATCGCCGTGGGGGTTTCGGCGGCTTCGAATTCTTCCCAAAGCGCATGAAGATCGTCACCCAAATCCTTGGGAAGAAGACCGAAAATGCGCCTGGCGGCCGCGGCCTCGGCGCTTTGGATTTCGGTCGAGCCATGGGCCGTGCCGCCCGCGGAATGGATCGGCACATCGCCCACGTCGATCTCGACCAGATCGTGGATCAGAAGCATCTTCACCGCCCGCAAGGGATCGACGCCGGGCGCCGCTTCCTCGGCCAGAACCAGCGCATAAAGCGCCAGCGTCCAGCTGTGCTCGGCCGAGTTTTCGCGCCGCGCGCCGTCGTGAATGGGCGTCGCGCGGGTCACCGATTTCAGCTTTTCCGCCTCGAGCAGGAAGGCGAAAAGCTGATCGAGACGTTCCGTCATTCCCCCCGCAGCGCCTTCAGCCGCGTCTCGAAGAAGTCGCGGCCGCGGTCGGCGGCCATATAGGCGCGGCAGGCGGTCATGAAGGCCTCCTGCATCGAGGGCGAGGAGGTGCCGATGTAATTGCCGACCTCCATGAACAGCCGGTCGGCCTTGTCGCCCCGATCGCGCTGCGCCGCGATCACGTCGCGGGCCAGCGCCTCGGCCAGCTCTTCGGTCAGCGCCATCTTACCGCGAGCCCTCGGTCAGGCGACGGCGGACATAGGTCTGCACCGACTCGATCATCGGTTTCATATGGGCCTCGTCATCCTTGAAGAAGTGATCGGCGCCTTCGATTTCCTGATGGGTGATGGTGATGCCCTTTTGCTCGCGCAGCTTGCCCACCAGCGTCGCCGTGTCCTTCGGCGGGGCGACGCGGTCGGCGCTGCCATTGATGATCAGACCGGAAGACGGGCAGGGCGCGAGGAACGAGAAATCGTAGATATTGGCCGGCGGCGCCACCGAAACGAAGCCGGTGATTTCCGGCCGCCGCATCAGCAGCTGCATGCCGATCCAGGCGCCAAAGGAAAAGCCCGCAACCCAGCAATGTTTTGAATTCGGGTTCATCGCCTGCAGATAATCGAGCGCCGAGGCCGCGTCGGAAAGCTCGCCGATGCCCTGATCATATTCGCCCTGGCTCCGCCCAACCCCGCGGAAATTGAAGCGCAGCACGGTAAACCCGAGCTTGTGGAACGCATAATGCAGATTATAGACAACGCGGTTGTTCATCGTGCCGCCATATTGCGGATCGGGATGCAGGATGATCGCGATCGGCGCATCGGGGGCGGGCTGCGGATGGTAACGGCCTTCGAGACGGCCCTCGGGGCCGGGGAAGATCACTTCGGGCATGTTCTCTCGCCTGCTGCAGCGTTCTCGGAGGATCTGCGGCGGTGCGCAATCTTGACGCTTTTACCGCGAGACCCTAGGACGAAAACGTCCCGGCACGATGCCGGGATTTCGGATGCAATCGAGTTAAGCGGCCCAAGGCGCGTCGTCAATGCTTCGCCGCAGTTTCGGCGGGGTTTCCGGTCTGCGCCGGGCCCTTGGACGGGGGGAGAGCATGAAACTTTCGACGAAAGGGCGCTATGCGATGGTCGCGCTGGTCGATCTGGCCACCGTCGGGCCGGGGCAGATGACCTCGCTGGCCGAAATCTCGAAGCGGCAGGATATTTCGCTGCCCTATCTCGAACAGCTTTTCGTGCGGCTGCGCCGGGCCGGGCTGGTCGCTTCGGTGCGCGGCCCGGGGGGCGGCTACAAGCTGGCAAGGACGCCCGCCGAGATCCGGATTTCCGAAGTCTTCGAGGCGGTCGACGAGACGGTCTCGGCGCTGCATGTGGGGGCGGGGGCCTCGGGCGGGGTGTCCGGGTCGCGGGCGCAGTCGCTGGCGAACCGGCTTTGGGAAAGCCTGTCGGCGCAGGTCTTCGTGTTCCTGCATCAGACGACGCTGGAAGATGTGGTGAAGAATGGTCTGAAGCCTTGCCCTGCGGTGCCAAGCCTGTTTTCAGTGGTGGATGACTGACCGTCGCCCCGAAGGCGGGCGTGGACAGGGCGTATTTGAGCCAAGAAGAAACGCATCGGCTTCTTCTTGGTCCAAATACGCCTCTGTCCTCGGAGGACGGGCGCAAGGACGGGGATTGGATGACACGGGCTTATCTCGACTGGAACGCGACGACGCCGCTGCGCCCCGAGGCGAAGGCGGCGATGGTTGCGGCGATGGAGGTGGTGGGCAATCCGTCTTCGGTCCATGCCGAGGGCCGCGCGGCCAAGGCCTTGATGGAAAAGGCCCGCGCGCAGGTGGCGGCGGCTTTGGGAGCCGAGGGGGCGGATATCGTCTTCACCTCGGGCGCGACCGAGGCGGCGGGTCTGGCGCTGGCCGGGCGGGGCTGTGCGGCGGCGGCCATCGAGCATGATGCGGTGGCGGCCTGGTGTGCCAATACGCTGCCGGTCGATGGATTCGGCCGGGTGGCGGTGACCGATCCGGGCCGCGCGACGCTGCAGCTGGCCAATTCCGAAACCGGGGTGATTCAGGATCTGCCTGAGGGGCTCTGGGCCGCCGACCTGACCCAGGCTTTCGGCAAGCTGCCCTTGGCTTTCAACTGGTTGGGCGTCACTTGCGGTTTCATTTCCGCCCACAAACTGGGCGGGCCGAAGGGGATCGGCGCCCTGGTGCTGCGCCGTGGCACGGAGATTGCGTCGGTTCTGAAAGGCGGCGGGCAGGAGATGGGGCGGCGCGCGGGCACGGAAAACCTCATCGGCATTGCCGGTTTCGGGGCCGCGGCCGAGGCGGCGGCGGCCGACTTGGCACGGGGCGTGTGGGCGGAAGTTGCGGAAATTAGAGATATTCTAAAAGAGGCACTGGAATTCCCGACGAAAGAAGTCTATTTTCCGGGTTGGGAGACGCCGGAAGGGGAAACGGCTGGGCGGCCGCAGGTTTTGCCCAACACGCTTTCGGTGATCGCCCCGGGCTGGAAGGGCGAGACTCAGGTGATGCGCATGGACCTTGCGGGATATGCGGTCTCGGCGGGATCGGCCTGTTCCTCGGGCAAGGTCCGCGCGAGCCGGGTGCTGCGCGCGATGGGCTGGTCCGAGGCGCAGGCGGGCTCTGCGATCCGGGTGTCGCTGGGGCCGGGGATTGGACGGGACGAGATCTTGCGCTTTGCCGAAGACTGGCGGGCCGCATATGAAAAGCACCGCGCAAGACACTGACGCGGAAGGGGAAAAGACGATGACGCAGGAACAGGATATCCGCGAAGGCGTGGACCGCGAGACGGTCGAGACGGTGCAGAACATGGGCTCCTACAAATACGGGTGGGAGACCGAGATCGAGATGGAATATGCGCCGAAGGGCATTTCCGAAGACATCGTGCGGCTGATTTCGGCGAAGAACGACGAGCCCGAATGGATGCTGGACTGGCGTCTGGAGGCCTATCGGCGCTGGGTCGAAATGGAGATGCCGGACTGGGCGCTGTTGAAGCTGCCCGAGATCGACTATCAGGATCTTTACTATTACGCCCGCCCGAAAAGCATGGTCGAAAAGCCGAAATCGCTGGACGAGGTCGATCCGAAGCTTCTGGCCACCTATGAAAAACTGGGCATTCCGCTGAAGGAGCAGATGATCCTGGCGGGGGTCGAGGGGGCGGAGAACATCGACCTCTCGAACAGGCAGGTGGCGGTGGATGCGGTGTTCGATTCCGTCTCGGTCGGCACCACCTTCAAGGAGAAGCTGGCCGAGGCCGGGGTGATCTTCTGTTCGATCTCGGAGGCGATCAAGGAGCATCCGGAGCTGGTGAAACAGTATCTGGGCTCGGTTGTGCCGCAGACCGACAACTTCTTTGCGACGCTCAATTGCGCGGTCTTTTCGGACGGGTCGTTCGTCTATGTGCCGCCGGGGACGCGCTGCCCGATGGAGCTCTCGACCTATTTCCGGATCAATGCGGAAAACACCGGGCAGTTCGAACGCACGCTGATCATCTGCGACAAGGGCGCCTATGTGAGCTACCTTGAGGGCTGCACGGCGCCGAAACGGGACACCGCGCAACTCCATGCCGCCGTTGTGGAAATCGTCGTTCTGGAAGATGCCGAGGTGAAATATTCCACGGTGCAGAACTGGTTCCCCGGCGACGAGGAGGGCAAGGGCGGCATCTACAACTTCGTCACCAAGCGGGCGGATTGCCGCGGCGCGCGGGCGAAGGTGATGTGGACCAAGGTGGAGACCGGCTCGGCGATCACCTGGAAATACCCGTCCTGCATCCTGCGCGGCGACGAGTCTCAGGGCGAGTTCTATTCGATCGCCATCGCCAACAATTTCCAGCAGGCCGATACCGGCACGAAGATGGTGCATCTGGGCAAGAATACCCGAAGCCGCATCGTTTCCAAGGGGATTTCGGCGGGGCAGGCGCAGAACACCTATCGCGGGCTGGTGTCCATGCATCCGCGGGCGAAGAATTCGCGCAATTACACGCAATGCGACAGCCTGCTGATCGGCGACAAATGCGGCGCCCATACCGTGCCCTATATCGAGGTGAAGAACAACTCGAGCCGGGTCGAGCACGAGGCGACGACCTCCAAGGTCGATGACGATCAGCTGTTCTATTGCCGCGCCCGGGGCGTGGGCGAGGAAGAGGCGGTGGCGCTGGTGGTGAACGGCTTCTGCCGCGAGGTGCTGCAGGCGCTGCCGATGGAATTCGCGATGGAGGCGCAAAGCCTGGTTGCGATCAGCCTTGAAGGCTCGGTGGGCTGAGGATGGCGGCGATGCCCCAAAAGATCGAACGGCCGAAACTGACCCTGCCCGAGGCAGAGGCGGAGGCCCTTGCGGCTGCCTATGCCGCGGCCGGGGTGATCCTGGAATATGGCTCGGGCGGATCGACGGCGCTGGCGGCCGAGATGCCCGGCAAGGTGGTCTTTTCGGTCGAAAGCGATGCCGACTGGCTGGCGATGATGCGCAGCTGGTTCGATGCCCACCCGCCGAAAGCGCGGCTGGTGCTGCATCACGGCGATGTCGGGCCGACCAAGGAATGGGGTGCGCCGAAGGACACGGCCGCTTTCCGGCAATGGCCCGCCTATCCGATCGGGGTCTGGGACCGGCCCGATTTCGTGCACCCCGATCTGGTGCTGATCGACGGCCGTTTCCGCGCCGCCTGTTTCCTGACCACTTTGTTCCGGATCACCCGGCCCGTGACCGTGCTTTGGGATGATTATACGCTGCGTCCGGGCTATCACCTGATGGAAAGCTTCTGCCCGCCCACCCGCACGATCGGGCGCATGGCCGAATTCCAGCTGACCCCGACACCCGTCCCGGCCGAGAAACTCGGTCTCATCCTTTCCACCTATCTGCGCCCGAACTGACCCGGCGCCGCTGACCGCAAGGACGAAAAAATGCTTGAAATCAAAAACCTGCACGTCAAACTTGAAGAAGGCGAAAAGGTCATTCTGAAGGGGATGGACCTGACGGTCGACACGGGCAAGGTGCATGCGATCATGGGGCCGAACGGCTCCGGCAAATCGACGATGAGCTATGTGCTGGCGGGCCGTCCGGGCTATACCGTCACC
This sequence comes from Rhodobacter capsulatus, assembly GCF_052363185.1. Taxonomy (GTDB): domain Bacteria; phylum Pseudomonadota; class Alphaproteobacteria; order Rhodobacterales; family Rhodobacteraceae; genus Rhodobacter; species Rhodobacter capsulatus_E. Next base: position 1,878,012 of record NZ_CP198955.1, read on the forward strand.
GCGGGCTCGGCGAAGCTGCAGGGGCAGGAGCTGCTGGAGATGGAGCCCGAGGCGCGGGCGGCGGCGGGTCTCTTCCTTGCCTTCCAATATCCGGTCGAGATCCCGGGCGTGGGCAACATGACCTTCCTGCGCACCGCGCTGAATGCGCAGCGCAAGGCGCGGGGCGAGGATGAGCTGTCGGCGGGCGAATTCCTGAAACTGGTGCGCGACAAGGCGAAATCGCTGAAGATCGACGCCGAGATGCTGAAGCGTCCGGTCAATGTCGGCTTCTCGGGCGGGGAAAAGAAGCGCAACGAGATCCTGCAGATGGCCATGCTGGAACCGAAGATGTGCATCCTGGACGAGACCGACTCGGGGCTGGATGTCGATGCGATGCGTCTGGTGTCGGAGGGGGTGAATGCGCTGCGCTCCGAAGGGCGCAGCTTCCTTGTGATCACACACTATCAGCGGCTTCTGGATCACATCCAGCCCGATGTCGTGCATATCATGGCCGATGGCCGCATCCTGCAGACCGGCGGCCCCGATCTGGCCCGCGAGGTCGAGAAGAACGGCTATGCCGAGATCCTCGCGGCGCATGGGCTGACGGAGGCGAAGTGATGGCGACGAAAGAGGAAATCGTTGCAGCGCGGGTTGCGGGCCTCGCCGCGGGGCCGGGTCTGGCCGGGCCGCGGGCAGCGGCGCGGGCGCGTCTGACGGCGATGGGCCTGCCCGGACGGCGCGACGAATACTGGCGCTGGACCGATCCGGCGGCGCTGAATGCGGTCACACCGGCGGCGGCGACAGCGGCCGAGGAGGACGAGGCCCCGCTTTTCGATGCGCTCGACCGGCTGAAGATCGTCTTCGTCGATGGTGTCTTCGATGCGGCGGCCTCGGACGATCTGACGCTGTCCGGGGTCGAAATCGCCCGGATTGCCGATAAGACCCCGGGCTGGGCCGAAGCGCTTTACGGCACGCTGGAGACTGCGGGGCAAAATCCGGTGCAACGGCCCTTTGCCGCGCTGAACACGGCGCAGGCGACAGATGGCGTGCTGATCCGGGTGACGGCTGCGGCCGCAAAACCGATCAATCTGATTTATGTCCATAAATCAGAGCTTTCCGATCCGATCCTGCATCATCTTGTTTGCCTTGACCCGGGGGCGGAACTGACGCTTCTGGAAACCGGCCCGGCCGGGGCGCGGTTCAACAAGGTGATGGAGGTCGATGTCGGTGCAGGCGCCCGCTTTCATCACATCCGCGCGCAGGGCCCCGACAGCGAGCGCCGCGCCGTGACCCACATCTTCGCCCGGGTCGCCGAAAAGGCGCTCTTCAAAAGCTTTACGCTGACCGTCAACGGCGCGCTGACCCGCAACGAAGCGGTAATCGAGATTATCGGCAATGATGCGGTGGCCCATGTCGCCGGTGCCGCGCTTGGCGACGGGGCGACGGGCGCCTTCCTGCATGATGACACCGTTTTCGTCACCCATGCGGGGCTGCGCTGCGAAAGCCGTCAGGTGTTCAAGAAAGTGCTGAAACACGGCGCCATCGGCACGTTTCAGGGCAAGATCCTGGTCAAACCCGGCGCGCAGAAGACCGACGGCTATCAGATCAGCCAGTCGCTTCTGCTCGATGACGACAGCCAGTTCCTTGCCAAGCCCGAACTCGAGATCTATGCCGATGACGTGAAATGCTCGCATGGCTCGACCACCGGGGCGATCGACGAGACGGCACTCTTTTATCTGCGCTCGCGCGGGGTGCCGGAGGACGAGGCCAAGGGCTTGCTGGTCCTGTCCTTCCTTGCCGATGCCATCGACGAGATCGAGGATGCGGGGCTGAAAGACGAGATCGTCGCGCGGCTGGAAACCTGGCTTTCGCGGCACAGGGACTAAGGGGAAGAACATGGCCGCGGTCGAAGACATCCTGCGCAGCTACCGGCGTCCGCGCGTGGTGATCCGGGAGCATCTGGCCCGGGGGCGGGCGGAACCGCGGCTGTTCAGCTTTCTGTTCGCCGCGCTGCTGATGATGTTCGTGGCGCAATGGCCCGCGATGGCGCGGCAGCATTTCCAGACCCCCGATGTGCCGATGCCGGGGCTGCTTCTGGGCACGGCGCTGGCGCTGGCGGCGACAACGCCGTTCTTTTACGCGCTGGCCTTTCTGGTCACCCAGATCACCCGGCTGTTTCGCGGCCGCGGCGATGGCTATGGCGGGCGGCTGGCACTGTTCTGGGCGCTGTTTGCGGTCTCGCCGCTGATGCTGCTGCAGGGGCTGACCCAGGGCATGATCGGCCCCGGCCCGCAGGCGAATGCGGTGGCGGTCGTTGTCTTTGCCGCTTTCGTCCTGATCTGGGGCGCGGGCCTGCGGGTGACCCAGTTCGAGGGCCGCCCATGAGCCTGTCGCTTTATCTGGCGCTGGTGCGGCTGAGCTTTTCCGATCCGGTCGCGGCGGCGGCGCAGGTGACGCGACTTCTGGGCCGCCCGGCGGCGCGCTGGCTGGCTTTCGGGGCGGTGATCGCGGTGGGGGCGGCGCTGGGATTGCTGAGCGAGATCCTGTTCTCGCTGGTCACCGGGATGGATCTGGGTCCGATCGTCTCGCCCTTCCTGATGGCGGCGATTCAGGGCGGGCTGCTGCTCTATTCCGCGGCGGCGATGGCGTTTTTCGGCCGTCAGTTCGGCGGGCGTGGCGGGTTCGATGCCGCTTTCGCGCTGATGATCTGGATTCAGGCGATCATGGTTGGCGCGCAGGTGGTGCAGGCCCTGGTGATGCTGCTTTTCCCGATCGTGGGCGTGCTGATGACGCTGATGCTGTTCGGGGTGCTGTTGTGGCTGATCACGCTTTTCACCGCGGCGTTGCACGGGTTCGAAAATCTGCTGCTGACCGGCGCTGCGGTGCTGGTGGTCTTCTTCGGGTCGGCGATGCTGATCGGCTCGGTTCTTCTGGCAACGGGCCTGAGCCCGATCCTGCTGACGGAAAGCTGAAAGGGTCAAGATGTATGACGTTGCACGGGTCCGCGCCGATTTCCCGATCCTGTCGCGGCAGGTGAACGGCAAGCCGCTCGTCTATCTGGACAATGGCGCCTCGGCGCAAAAACCGGCCTGCGTGATCGAGGCGATGACGCAGATGTACACGCAGGATTATGCCAACGTTCACAGGGGCTTGCACACCCTTTCGAATATCTCGACCGACCGCTACGAAGCTGTGCGCGGCATCATCGCCCGGTTTCTGGGCGCCCCTTCCGAGGAAGAGATCGTCTTCACCACCGGCTCGACCGAGGGGATCAACCTGGTCTCTTACGCCTGGGCCGCGCCGCGGCTGCAGCCGGGCGACGAGATCGTGCTGTCGATCATGGAGCATCACGCCAATATCGTGCCTTGGCATTTCCTGCGCGAACGGCAAGGCGTGGTGCTGAAATGGGTCGAGATCGAGCCCGACGGCAGCCTGCCCGCGGAAAAGGTGCTGGAAGCGATCGGTCCGCGCACGAAACTGGTGGCGATCACCCAGATGTCGAACGTGCTGGGCACGGCGGTCGATGTGAAGACGATCTGCGCGGGCGCCCGTGAGAGGGGCGTGCCGGTGCTGGTCGATGGTTCGCAGGGCTCGGTGCATGCGCCGGTCGATGTCGCCGATCTGGGCTGCGATTTCTACGCCATCACCGGGCACAAGCTTTATGGGCCAAGCGGTTCAGGGGCGATCTTCATCCGGCGCGAGCGGATGGCGGAGATGCGCCCCTTTCTGGGCGGGGGCGACATGATCGCCACCGTCACGCGCGACACCGTCACCTACAACACGCCGCCGATGAAATTCGAGGCGGGAACGCCCGGCATCGTGCAGCAGGTGGGCCTTGGCGTCGCGCTTGACTATCTGATGCGCCTTGGCATGGAGAACGTCGCCGCGCATGAGGCCGCCTTGCGCGCCTATGCCGAGGCGAAGTTCAAGGGCCTGAACTGGCTGCATATTCAGGGCAACGCCAAGGACAAGGGGGCGATCTTTTCGATGACCCTTGATGGTCCGGCCCATGCGCATGACATATCGACGATTCTCGACAAGCGCGGCGTTGCGGTGCGGGCGGGGACGCATTGCGCCATGCCGCTGATGGCGCATCTGGGGCTGAATGCGACGGCGCGGGCCTCGTTTGGGCTTTACAACACGACCGAAGAGGTCGATGCGCTGGTCTCGGCGCTGGAACTTTGTCACGAGCTTCTGGCCTGAGCAAACTCGGGCAAGAAAAACCGGTCAAAGCGGTTGCAGCCCGCAAGCCTTTCGGGTATGAACCGCGCACGCTGCACCCGTAGCTCAGCTGGATAGAGTACTGCCCTCCGAAGGCAGGGGTCACAGGTTCGAATCCTGTCGGGTGCGCCAGATCTTCTCCAAACAAACGTCGCAAAGATACCTTTTGCGCAGAGTTTTCCCCCGCTGCGGAAGCGGGGTAACCTCTTGCCGCAAAACAAAAAAGCGCCGCTGTGCGGCGCTTTGTCCCATGAGTTTTCCTCAGCCCCTCGGACGGGTCTTCAGCCGCGCCAGGTGCGGACATCGCCGCAATCCATATGCACGAAATCCGAGCGGGAATAGCGCCCGACCCCGCCCGCCCGGCAGGAGGCGGCGGCGGCATAGACCTGCGACACCGAGCGCGATTTCATCCGCAGATCCGCCGCCATGCCGCGCATGTGCAGCGAATTGCGCGCAACCCCGCCCGAGCGCGCGCGCAGCATCGCATTCGTCGCGGGCGACCGGTAGCCCGACAGCAGCATATAGGGCTCGGAGGTGTCGAGAAGACGATGCGAGGCGGCGGCAATGTCGATGGTGCGCGGGTCGATCGTCTTGACGTCATTGGTGCGCCAGTCGCGCATGAACCGGGTGATTTCCTTCAGCGCCTCGGGGATATATTCGCCCTCGATCCAGTAGATCGTGTCGAGGCTTTCGCCGGTGCGGCCGGAATACATGTGAATGCGGCGGATATCGCCCGCGCCGCGCAGGAACCCGAATGCGTTGGAGGCCGTCGGTGCCGCCACCACAAGCGTGGCGGCAAAGGCCGCAAGAAGCCCGCGACGAGAAGTCGTGATCGTGCCCATATCGGTTCGCCTGTCCCTCGGTCTGTGCCGTCTGAAGTTTGCGGCTTAACCCGGATTTAACCGGATTCCGTGGCGAAGTTATGGCACGAAGCGACTCGTGTTTCAAATTGTCATTGTTTGACGGGTAGGGAAAACCGGACCTCTCGGCGATTTCTTGCCGGACGCGGCACGGGCATGGGCGCGGGCATGGGGCCGGGGTCTCTGTGGCGCGTTTGCATCTGTCGCGGCCGCGCGGCGTTCAAACATCGGGGGAAACCGCCTGCAGGGTGGACTTGGCCGGGGTTTTCCCACAGGGTCAGGCCTGATTTTCTGTGGCGGGGACAGAATGACGGGATCTTGTTTCGGTGTCGGGCGGGCCGCCCTTGTTGCGCTGATGATGGCCGGCGGGGGGGTGACGCCCGGCGTTTTCGCCGTTCCGGCGCAGGCGCAGGTGATTTCGGGCTTTGCCCAGGCCGTGGCCGAAACCGCCGCTGCCGACCCGGGCCTTGCCGCCTTTTACGCCGCGCAGGGCTATGCGCCGCTGTGGACCACCGCCGAGGCGGAAGCGCGGCGGGGGGCATTCCTTGCGGCGCTGGATCAGGCCGATGCCAATGGCCTGCCCGTGGCGCGCTATGACGCCGAGGCGCTGCGCGCCCGTTTTGCCAGCATTGAAACCGAGCGCGAGCGCGGCCAGCTCGAGGCGGCGATGTCGCTGGCCTATCTTGCCTGGGCGCGCGACATCTCCTCGGGGGCGCTTGAGCCGAAAAAGGTCGATGCCGGGATCGTGCGCGAGATCCGCCGCCCCGATCCGCAGGCGCTGTTGACCGGATTGGTCCGCAGCCCGGCCCCGGCGCGGTTTCTGCGCGATCTGGCGCCGAAAACGCCGCGCTATGCGGCGCTGGTCAAGGCGCGGCTCGATCTGCGGGCCGAGATCGCGGCGGGCGGCTGGGGGCCGCAGGTGGCGGCAAAGCGGCTTGGCCCGGGCGACAGCGGCCCGGCGGTGGTGGCGCTGCGCGACCGGCTGATCCGCATGGGCTATCTGGGCCGCTCGGTCAGCGCGACCTATGATGGCGCGCTGCAAAAGGCGGTGCAGAGCTATCAGCTTGATCAGGGGCTCAAGGCCGATGGCGTCGCGGGCGAGGGGACGCTGGCCGAGATCAACCGCCCCCCCGAAGAGCGGATGAAAGCGATCCTTGTCGCAATGGAGCGGCTGCGCTGGATGAACGGCCTGGATCTGGGCAAGCGGCACATCTGGGTGAACCTGCCCGATTTCAGCGCCCGCATCGTCGATGACGGCAAGATGAGCTTCGAGACGGTGACCGTGGTCGGCATGAACCAGGGCGACCGCCGCACGCCGGAATTTTCCGACGTGATGGAGATGATGGTGATCAATCCGAGCTGGTCGGTGCCGCGCTCGATCACCGTCAAGGAATATCTGCCGATGATGCAGCGCAATCCGGGCGCGGCGGGGCATATCCAGCTGATCGACAGCCGGGGCCGGGCGGTGTCGCGCGCTTCGGTGAATTTCGCCGCCTATAACGCGCGCAACTTCCCCTTTGCGATGCGTCAGCCGCCCTCGAACGGCAATGCGCTGGGGCTGGTGAAATTCCTCTTCCCCAATCCCTACAACATCTATCTGCATGATACGCCGTCGAAATCCCTGTTCCAGAAAGAGGTCCGCGCCTTCAGCCATGGCTGCATCCGGGTCGGGCGGCCCTTTGATCTGGCCTATGCGCTGCTTGCCGCGCAGGAGGCCGACCCCGAGGGCTATTTCCAGTCGGTGCTGAAGACCGGCGCCGAAACCACGGTGAAGCTGCGCGATCCGGTGCCGGTGCATCTGGTCTATTTCACCGCCTTCCCGAATGCCCAGGGCCGGATCGAATATCGCGACGATGTCTACGGGCGGGATGCCGCGCTCTTTGCCGCTTTGGACAAGGCGGGGGTGGCATTGGCGCCGCTGACGAATTAAATCGGGGGCGAGGCGCGGCACGGCGCCAGTCAACGAGAGGCTTGATCCATGGCGCAAACGGTCGAAACCATAGCGCGGGCGCTGGCGGCGCGGGCGGAGGGCGATCTGTCCCTGCCGATCGAGGGCGCCTCGGAGCCGCAATCGGCAGGCCCGCGTCAGATCGCGCTGGCGATGAGTGCGAAATACCTTCCCGGTCTGGCGGCCGGCCAGGCGCTGGCGGCGATCCTGCCCGAGGGCACGGATTGGCAGGCTTTGGGGCTGAAGGCGGCGATCTTTGTGGCGCGGCCGCGGCTCGCCATGGCGGGGCTGTCGAAAGCCTTCGATCCGGGCCCCGAGATTACGCCCGGCATTCATCCGACCGCGGTGATCGACCCCACGGCCGAGATCGGCGCAGGCGCGGCCATCGGCCCCTTTGTCGTCATCGGCCGCGGGGTTCGGATCGGTGAGGGCGCGCGGATCGCGGCCCATGCCTGCATTTCCGAGGATGTGAAGATCGGCGAGGAAGCCCTTGTTCTGCAAGGCGTAAAGATTGGTGCGCGGGTGGTGGTGGGCGATCGGTTCATCGCCCAGCCCGGCGCGGTGGTGGGGGCGGACGGGTTTTCCTTTGTCACGCCGGAAAAATCCGGGGTCGAGGAAATCCGCGAGACGCTTGGCCAGCGCGAGGCGATCACCGAACAAAGCTGGACCCGGATTCACAGCCTTGGCACCGTCGTCATCGGCGATGATGTCGAGCTTGGCGCGAATGTCTGCATCGACCGGGGCACGGTGCGGGCGACGATGATCGGCTCGGGCACCAAGCTCGACAATCTTGTCCACATCGGCCACAATGTGCAGATCGGTCGCGACTGTCTTTTGTGCGGTCAGGTCGGCATCGCGGGCTCGTCGCGCATCGGCGACCGGGTGGTGCTGGGCGGCCAATGCGGGGTGAACGACAATATCTTTGTTGGCGATGACGTGATCGCGGGTGGCGCCACCAAGATCTTCACCAATGCGCCCGCGGGGCGGGTGCTGCTGGGCTATCCGGCGGTGAAGATGGAAACCCATGTCGAAGCCTGGAAGAACATCCGCCGTCTGCCGCGACTCTTTGCGCAAATGGCCGAACTTCGGGAAACTGTTACAAATCTCACGCAGAAGAAGGGCACGGAGTAACAGCCAGATGAGGCCCGATATGCAAGAGAAGATTCTTTCGATCATCGCCCGCGAGGCTGCGATGGAACCCGCCGAAGTGCGCCCCGACATGACGCTTGAGGAACTGGGGCTCGACAGCCTCGGCCTTGTCGAGATGATCTTCGCGATCGAGGAGACCTTCGGGGTGTCCGTTCCCTTCAACGCCAACGAGCCCTCGCAAAGCGAGTTCGACATTTCCTCGGTCGGCGCGATCGTGCGCGCGGTCGAGCGGCTGGTTTCGGGGCCGCAGGCGGCGCTGGCGTGACCCAGAGACGTGTTGTGATCACAGGGGCCGGGACGGTCAACGCCCTGGCCCCGGATGTGCAGGGCACCTTCGCCGCGATGGCCGAAGGGCGCTGCGGGATCGGCGCGCTTGAATTTCCCGATGTCGAGCGGCTGACGATCCGGATCGGCGCGCAGGTGCGCGACTTCACCCCCGAGACCCAGTTCGACAAGGGCAAGCTGTCGCTTTACGACCGCTTCACGCAATTCGCGCTGGTCGCGGCGCGCCAGGCGATGGCGCAGGCTGGGCAGCCGCTGGAAAGCTGTGATCACACCCGCTGGGGCGCGATCATCGGCACCGCGGGCGGCGGCAATGCGACGGTGAACGAGGCCTATCGCGCCGTTTATGCCGAGGGCAAGAACCGGGTGCATCCGTTCACCGTGCCGCGGCTGATGGGCAATGCGGCGGCGTCTCATATTTCGATGGAATTCGGGCTGATGGGGCCCAGTTTCGCGGTGGCGACGGCCTGTGCCAGTTCGAACCATGCGCTGGGTCTGGCCTTTCAGATGATCCGGGCCGGTCTGGCCGAGGGGATGCTGGCGGGCGGGGCGGAATCGATGCTGAATTTCGGCGGGCTGAAGGCCTGGGAAGGGCTGCGGGTGATGTCGCCCGATGGCTGCCGCCCGTTCAGCGCCACCCGCAACGGCATGGTGCAGGGCGAGGGCGCGGGCGTCTTCGTGCTTGAAACGCTTGAAGGCGCCAAGGCGCGCGGCGCTGAAATTCTGGCCGAGATCAAGGGCTTCGCCATGACCTCGGACGCCAGCGACATCGTCATGCCCTCGCGCGAGGGGGCGGCGCGGGCGATGCGGCTGGCGCTGCGCGATGCCGGGCTGCCGCCCGAGGCGGTGGATTATGTGAACGCCCATGGCACCGGCACCGCGGCCAATGACAAGACCGAGGCGGCGGCGCTGGCGGATATTTTCGGCGACGGGCTGGCCCGGCTGCCGGTCAGTTCCACCAAGGCGATGCACGGTCATTGCATCGGCGCCACCGGGGCGATCGAGCTTCTGGCCTGTCTGATGGCGCTGAACGAAGGCGTGATCGCGCCGACGCTGGGCTTCGAGGCGCCCGATCCCGAGTGTCCGCTGGATGTCGTGCCGCATGTCGCGCGTCAGGCGCGGGTCGACACGGTGATGACCAATGCCTTTGCCTTTGGCGGCCTGAACGCGGTGCTGATCCTGTCAAAAGCATGACGCCGCCCCGAAAGGCGGCGTCTTTCAATATCTTGCAAGTCGATCCTTAGTTTTGGATCACTTCGGCTGCATCGCATCCCAAGCCGCGCTGAAGCCTGTGAGCGAGATTTCCAGCTCCACCTTCTGATCGGGGGCGCGCATCGGCACGATCGTCATGGCGATCTTCTTGCCCTTCTTGAACAGGTCAAGCTCGTCCGCCTTCAGCATGACATTCGAGAAGCAGCCGACCTGCGAGCAGAAGGAATAGGGCAGGGTGATCGGCTTTTGCGTGTCGATCTGCAGCGTCACCCCGGCGGTCAGCGCCGATTCGAGCGGCGTGGCGATGGTGGCGCCGGCGACGGCCTCCTTGCCCTTGGGCAGGCCCAGAACCGAGATCGAGGCGACCTTGTTGCCGTCCTTGTCCGACATCACCTGAAACATCTCGCAGGGTTCGGTGCCGGTTTCGACACGGATGCACTGCACTTTCCAGTCGCCCTCGGTCGTCTTGACATAGGGTTCCGCGGCGGGCTCTGCCGCGGCGGGGGCCGCCGGGGCGGCAGCGGCCGGAGCCGCGGGATCTTCGGCCAGAGCCATCGGCGCCGCAAGGCTGACCGCAAGCAGAAGTGCAAGGGAAGGGGTGGTTTTCTTCATGAAATGTCCTCCGATGGGGATGGTGTCGCCTTACCATGGCGCCCGGGGCCTGTCAGGGGCAAAAGCGTCCGAAAGCGCCCGGCCGATGGCCGCGGCAGTGAAAGATGCGTGATCGGATCGGGGTGGGGCGGAAAAGAGAAGGGCTCCGTTTCCGGAGCCCTGTATTCCCCCTGTCGGACTGGCCGACTATGTCATTGCAAGGAACGCTAGTGCGGAAAACGCCGCAGGTCAACACGCAATGATGATCGGCCGTGACCGCCCGGCATCGGGGCAAAACGAAAAAACCGCGCCCGAAGGCGCGGCCAGTCGACAGGGAGGAAGTGTCCCGCGGCCAAAGGGCCCAAAGCGGAACAGATCCACTCTGGCACAAAAGGGTTAAACAAGTATTGTCGCAGCTGTTGCATGGAAAACCATGAATGTCGGCCCTGTCGGGCGGGGGTTGCGGAGGGCGAGAGATGGGCGGAATTCTGACCGGGGCAGGGATCTTCGTGGGGGGCGGCGGCGCGGGCCATGCCGCGGCACAGGAGCTGCTGCTGTCCTGCGGCAACCGCCACGGGCTGATCGCGGGCGCCACCGGCACCGGCAAGACGGTGACGCTGCAGGTCGTGGCCGAGGGGTTTTCGGCCGCCGGGGTCCCGGTCTTCATGGCCGATGTCAAGGGTGACCTTGCGGGTCTTGCCGCCTCCGGCTCGGAGACGGGCAAGCTGCACGCGGCCTTCGCGACCCGCGCGGCAACCATCGGTTACGAGCTGTCCTATCGCGCCTTTCCGGTCACCTTCTGGGATCTGTTCGGCGCGCAGGGCCATCCGGTGCGCACGACGGTGACGGAAATGGGACCGCTGCTGCTGGCGCGGCTGCTTGATCTGAGCGAGGCGCAGGAGGGCGTGCTGAACATCGCCTTTCATCTGGCCGATGCCGAGGGGCTGGCGCTGCTCGATCTGGCCGATCTGCGGGCGATGCTGGTGCATGTGGGCGAGCGCGCGGCCGAGCTGAAACTGCGCTACGGCAATATCTCGGCCGAGTCGGTGGGGGCGATCCAGCGCCAGCTGTTGATCCTGGAAAATCAGGGCGCGACCGGTTTTTTTGGCGAACCGGCGCTGGATCTGGCCGACATGATGACGCTGGCCCCGGACGGGCGCGGCCGGATCAACATTCTGGCCGCCGACCGGCTGATGGCCAGCCCGCGGCTTTATGCGACCTTCCTGCTCTGGCTTCTGTCGGAACTTTTCGAGGAGCTGCCCGAGGTGGGCGACCCGGACCGGCCGCGGTTCGTCTTTTTCTTCGACGAGGCGCATCTGCTCTTTGACGATGCGCCCAAGGCGCTGGTGGACAAGGTCGAACAGGTGGCGCGGCTGATCCGCTCGAAAGGGGTCGGCATCTATTTCATCACCCAAAATCCCGCCGATGTGCCCGAGGCGATTCTGGGCCAGCTGGGCAACCGGGTGCAGCATGCGCTGCGCGCCTTCACCGCAAGGGATCAGAAGGATCTCAAACGCGCCGCCGAAACCTATCGGCCCAATCCGCGTTTCGACACCGAAACCGCGATCAGGGAAGTTGGCACGGGCGAGGCGGTGACCTCGTTTCTGGAGGCGAAGGGGGCGCCCGGCATGGTCGAACGCACGCTGGTGCGCCCGCCGCAATCGCGCCTTGGCCCGCTTGCGCCCGAGGAACGCCGCGCGGTTCTGGCGGCCTCGCCCTTCGGGGGGAAATACGACCGCGCGCTGGACCGGCCCTCGGCGTTCGAAATCCTGACCGCCAAGGCCGATCAGGCCGCCACCGCCGCAGCCCGGGCCGAGGCGGCCCCGGCCTCTGCCGCCGCGCAGCTTGAATTCAACCGCGCCCGCCGCTTCGAGCCGCCGCAACCCGCGGCCAAGACGCCGCGCCGGTCCGCAGGCGGGGCATCGCGCAGCGACAGCATCGCCGAGGTCTTCGGCAAGTCGCTGGCCCGGCAACTGGGCAGCAAGGCCGGGCAACAGATCGTGCGCGGCGTTCTGGGCTCGCTGTTCAAGGCGCGTTGATCTGGGCCCGTCGATCCGGGCGCGCCGATCAGGCCACGCGGATCTGATCGGCCATCGGCTTGCGCGCCACCATCCGCGCTTCCGCCATCATCGCGATCAGCACCTCGATGTGACGCAGGAAACTATAGGCCGCCGCCCCGTTGCGGCGGGCCTGTTCCAGCCCGGCTTCCTCGTCCATCAGCGCCTGCAGCGCCGCTTCGGGGCGCGGCAGATCGCGCAGCGCAAGCAGCCGGCGCAGGTCGCGGTTGCGGTCGTAGTCGCGCTGTCCGAAACGCGCGGCCCGGATCAGCAATTTCGGGCGCCGCAGCTGCGCCATCTGGTCGATCTGGTCGGTCATCGTGATCCCCTCCACTCTGGCCGGATCAGGCTTGCACAACCAAAGCGGGTGTTGCGTAATTAACCGCTCAACCGAACGGTGCATTTCGAAATCTTTAGAGTTTATAAAGAATTTTGGAGTTCGCCCCGTTTCTTAACGATGGGGTAACCAAAGCAACCCACGGTTGCAGGCGCAGTTTGCGCTATCCTGACCGGGTAGCGCGTCGAACTGGGAGACCTGAAATGAAGACCATGCAAGCTTTGCAGTTGCTGCCTGCCTGGTTGTCTGACGATGCACGGCTTTATCTGCGTCATGTCGAGGAGGGCGTGCCGATCCGGCAACTGGCCCGGGCCCAGGGCTGTCATGCCTCGACCATCCTGCGCCGCGTGCGCCGGATCGAACAGCGCCGCGACGATCCGCTGGTCGACGAAGCCCTGACGCGGCTTGGCCGTTTCCCCCCGGCTGCCCCTGCTGCCCCGCCCAGAGAGGATGACCCCGCCATGACCGCTCCGATCCGCACCCCCGACCCCCGGCCGTGCCCCGATATCGAGACCCTCTCGCGCGAGGGGCGACGGGTGCTGCGACGTCTGGCCGAACCGGGGGCGCTGTTGATCATCGCGGCCGACATGGAAAAGGCGGTGGTGTTGCGTGGCACGGTGCGCACGGCGGTGGTGGACCGTGCGGTGGCGCAGGGCTTTGCGCTGAACGGCTGGATCGCGGTCAAGCACAGCGGCCGGGTGACCAGCTATGACCTGGCTCCGGCGGGGCGGGCTGCGCTGAAGGCGCTGATCGAGGCCGAGGCCTGCGCCGAGGGCCGCGACCCCGAGACGCCCTCGCAGGCCGACCGGCACCGCGACTGGGGCGAACGTGCGGTGAACGAGGGGCAGGGGCGGGTGACGCGGCTGCGGATGAACCTGGCCGAAAGCCCACTGGGCGTGCTGGCGCGGCGGCGCGATGCCGATGGGCGGCCTTTCCTCTCGCCCGATCTGGTGGCGGCGGGGGAGCGGCTGCGCGAGGATTTCGAACTGGCGCAGATGGGGCCGCGGGTGGCGCAGAACTGGGAACGGTTCATGACCGGCGGCGCCCGCGGCCAGTATCGGCCCGATCTGGGCCATGGCGGCCCGGGCGGGTCGGAGCGCGCCCGTGAACGGGTGGCGGCGGCGCTCTCCGACCTTGGCCCGGGGCTGGGCGACATGGTGCTGCGCTGCTGCTGCTTTCTGGAGGGACTGGAATCGGCGGAAAAGCGCATGGGCTGGTCGGCGCGCTCGGGCAAGATCGTGCTGCGCATCGCGCTGATGCGGCTCAAGCGCCATTACGACGAAACCTATGGCGGCGCGGCGCCCTTGATCGGCTAGGCGGGGCCGGGGGCGGCACGGGCAATTTGCATCGGGCGGGGTTTCGGCCTATCTGGGGTCAATCTTGCTGCGAAAGGACGCCCGATGCCCGACACCCAGGACCCGGCCCAAAAGGCACCCAGCCTGCGCCACCCGGAAAAGGCGCATCGCCCCGACAATGCGCAGCCGAAAAAGCCCGGCTGGATCAAGGTCAAGGCGCCCACCTCGCAGGGCTACAAGGAAACCCGCGATCTGCTGAAGACGAACAAGCTCGTCACCGTCTGCGAAGAGGCGGGTTGCCCGAATGTCGGCGAATGCTGGAGCCACGGCCACGCCACGATGATGATCATGGGCGAGACCTGCACCCGCGGCTGCAGTTTCTGCAATGTCGCCACCGGCAAGCCCGAGGCGCTCGATGCCTTTGAACCCGGCCGGGTGGCGCAGGCCGTGGCGACGCTCGGTCTGAAACATGTGGTCATCACCTCGGTCGATCGCGACGATCTGGAGGACGGCGGGGCCGAGCATTTCGCCCAGACGATCCGCGCCGTGCGCCACCGCGCGCCCGAGACGACGATCGAGGTGCTGACCCCCGACTTTCTGAAGTGTGGCCCGGAAGCGCTTGAAAAGGTTGTCGAAGCTCGACCTGACGTGTTCAACCACAATCTTGAGACCGTGCCCGGCCTTTACCCGACGGTGCGGCCCGGGGCGCGCTATTTCCATTCCTTGCGGCTCTTGCAACGGGTCAAGGAGCTGGACCCGGCGATGTTCACCAAATCCGGCATCATGGTGGGTCTTGGCGAGGATCGGCAGGGCGTTTTGCAGGTGATGGACGACATGCGCGCCGCCGATATCGACTTTCTGACCATCGGCCAATATCTGCAGCCGACGCCGAAACACCATGCCGTGGCCCGGTTCGTCACGCCCGAGGAATTCGCCGACTATGAAAAGGCGGCTTATGGGAAAGGCTTCCTGATGGTCTCGGCGACGCCCTTGACGCGGTCGAGCTATCACGCAGGCGAGGATTTCGCGAAACTGCGCGCGGCCCGCATCGCCAAACTCGGCCGCGGCTGAGCGAAGCAATCCCGTTATAACCATCTGGGGCAGGCCTAAGCGGCCCGCCCAAAGACAGATTTAAATCCTATAATCGGTAAATCGGAAAAATGATCTGTGCGGCACAAAATTTAGGGCAGGGGTCCAGATGATGGCAAACGGCCCCCGATGCGTCGCGCATCTAGGGGGCCGTTTTGTGTGTGATCACAGGCGAAGGCACAAGTTGCATAATGTCAAGCCGCTGGCGCACAATGTCTGCAGACACTACCTGCGGTTGCACCACGGGACGAAAGCCCGGGAGCCGCCGTTGCCCTTGGTTTTCTCCGGGCGGGCCTTGCAGGTGCCGGGTTCGAGCGGATCGAGGCGAAGCCCAGAGGCAGGTTCCCGCGTGTCGCGGGCCTTGGGCTTGGCGATCTGCGCGAGACGGGGCGGCTGCGGAGCTTCGACAGAGCGCCGGGGCTTGTCGAGGGCAGCGCGCCCGAGAACGACATAGGGGAGCGCTTCAGCAAGCTCGCGCTGTGCACGGGCTACGCGGAACGTCCCGCCGCCCGTGCGATCATAAGTTGCCCGATCCGGCGTCCCGGTCGGGGCTGAAGTCTGTCTGTCGCGGCGCTTGGCCATTTTGGAAACCCTCGGTCTTGTGGTTGGATAGCCACAAGATACCATCGCTAGACTGAGCGAGCAAATCTTCTATGTAACGTCGCTGGCGCTCGCGATCGCCGCTCATCATCCAGTCCTTCTGGCCTTGGATTGCTTCGAAAATCCTTTCGAAATGCTCGATCTGATCGGCGAGCGGAAGCGCTTCGAAGCGCTCACGCATGCGGCGAAGCTGGGCCTTGTCGAAGGACTTCTGGACCCATTCCGACATTTTTTCCCGGTCGGCGTCGTCTTGCGTGATCGCATCGAGGTAATCGCGCCGGGTGGCCCCGGTCATGAGATAGCGCTTGTCCTTGGAGCCGCCCGGGGGGAGGTATTCGAAAGACGAGGGCAGAACGCCCAATTCTCGCGCAAGCGCGGCCTTTCGAGCGAACCACGCCGCCCCAAGGGCGGGTTTCTTGGAGAGCGAGAACCAAGCGTTATTCTTGTTGTCCGCAAGGAGATACTTGCAGACGTAACGGGCCGATTTCTCGCTGGCGCTCCAATCGACCGTGATATGGCCATGCGGCCATTCGCGAATGTGGACCATTCGCTTTTGCGGTATCTCGCGACAGAAGGGGGCATCGGGGGTGCCATAAGCGGGGACCGTGCCGCGATCCCCGAGGGGTTCGAGGTGCTGGAAGAACAGCAGCGCGTGGAAATGCGCCCGGCCCCGGAGGTCCCCATACTCGCCCGCGACGAGATACCTTACTTTGTGACCCGCACGGCGAAGCAGCTTCATGAAAAGCTGGAAGTGACGCGGATGCAGGACTTTATCCGCGAGGTCGTCACGGGGCGCATAGGTAAGCGTTACCGTGGCCGTGACGGACGAGGTGGAAGCCTCAGCGAGCGAGCGGGCAACGTAATCGTTGACCCGGTTCTGACGGCAGCGCCAGCACTGGCGGCAAGCCACCTCTTGTTGTTCGAAGTTCGGCCCGCGTTGGACCCAGATGAAGGAGGGGTTGATGCACATTTTCGGGCCCTTCTTGGCGTGTCACTAAAAGGGTATGTTTATCTAGTTACAGACCCCCGCCCCCGCGCCTCTCTGATCGAGAGGCGCGGGGGTCGGACGTGCTGACAGGACAGCACTGTTAGATGATGGGGGGCGGCTGGCGCCGCCCCTGCGCCAGTTGAGGGTGCGCGCCGCCTCGCCCCTACGGGGCGGGCGAAGCTTCACCTCAACTTGGCCATCATTTTGGAGCCTATGACAGCCGTAAGGCCCTCTCAGCGCGCTTTACAGAACTGCGTGCTAACTGAGGGTCGGGCCGTAAGGCATTGAAGAAGGCTCAATCTCAAACGCCGATTGGCTGCATCCCGCCTAGGGCAAACCCCCGCAAGCGGGGGCCGCTTCGCTTTCGCCCTGGGCTATTGCGGAGGCAATTGGACCGCCTTCGGCGCCCTGCGGGTAGCTAGTCCAATTGCGCAGAGGGAACCCCGCAGAGCGGGGACCCCCCCCCCTGCTAGGGTCTACCGAATAGGCCGAGCGCCTCCGGCGCTGCAAGTGGCACGGCCACCGCATCGAAGAAGCACCTTCGCAAGTGAGTTGCTGAGAAGCCGCAAGCGGCTTGGGGCCTAGATGCGAACGCGGGCCAGAATGCCCCGGGGCATCATGGGTTCCGGGGGGCCGGGTTCGATCTGGCGGAGCCTGATGCGGTAATCCTGTATTTCCCAATGGGCGGGGTCCCATCGGAAGGTATCGCCGGGGCCATCGTCGCCGCCCCAATTGAGGGCCAGCTTGTCCCGCTTGGGCAGCGTGGCGTTGAGGCGGTCGAGGGCGAGACGGCCAAGGACCGCGAGGAATTGCCATTCCTGCGGCGTCAGTTGCCAGTGGTAGACACCGTGGACGATATCCACGGCCTCGCCAATGCAATGGGCCGAGCGGGGCCATGGGGCCTTGGAAACGCCCCGTTGCACAAGCGCATCTTGTTCCGCCTTGGTGCGGAAAGCGCTGTGGACGTAAAGGGGAATGCCCCGCCTGCGGCCCATTTCGCAGACCCGCGCCGCCCAGAGCATCAAGCGGCGGTCGACCATTTGCCAATCGGCTTTTTCGCCGTGGGTCAAATAGGCCGGGCCGGTGAAGTAGCTGGGGGCCCGGAGCCGCTGGGGAACATCCCATGTCGGGCCGTCTGTGGGATCTTCGAGGAAGCGAAGGGAGAGGCGGGCGGGGTCGGGGTTTTCGTGGCGGGCGGTCTGGTAGATAGCCTGAGGCGTCGTGAGACGCCCCAAGCCGTATTTTTGCCACCAGCCCGTGAGGACTTGGCCGGGTTTCATTCGGTGGCCACCTCATTGGTTTGTTCCGGCTCCCCTTCGGGTTGCCGATCGAGGCGAGCGCGCCGAAGCGTTTGGCGCTCTTCCTCGATTTCGGCGCGAAGCTCACGGAGCATCCGCCGTTTTTCGAGTTCGAACATGCGCGTGGCGCGGCTCACTTCGAGGAGGGACCCGCTTTCGTCGGGCATCCGGTCGATATTGGTGAAGACCTCGCCCGAAGCTTCGACAGCCGTCGAATGGGGGACGTGACGGAAGACCCGCACGCCCTTGGGCGCTTCGACCCGAAGCGTCAAATCTTCCTGCGTCTGGAAGTCGAAGGCCGCGCCGTAACCGACGAGGGCTTCGACCCCTTGGGCTTGGGCGTAAAGAGCGCCCGGACCCGAGAGCAGAATTTGCACCCGGCCTTTCGGGGCTTCGAAGGACGCATATTTCACCTCATTCCAAGAGTAGAGATCGAATTTCATTGTGGTTTTCCCCCTCAGCCTTCGTTGATGACGGCTTCGTAATCGTCGTTGTTCTCGGCGAGGACGTCGCCGATTTGGGTCAGGCCGGAAATCGTCAGGTTGTGACGGCAGACCACCTCAAAGGCGTCCGCAAGCTGATCCGCGAAGACGTCATGCGGGAAGGGCTGCGGCGCGAGATAGTGCGTGGTCGAGAACGTCGGGTTGACGATTTCGGTTTGCCAGATGGCCGAACGGTTTTCGGTCCAGCCGCCGCCCGGGGTGGCCATGTAGAACACGCCGCCAAGGCGCGTCGTGTCCCGGTTCCACTTGTCGTTCATGGGTTCATAGCCATAGAGGCCATGGGGCGTCGTGTGTTTGGCGTCAATGCGCCGGTTCTGGACCAGATCGACCGGCTCGACGCGCTGGATATCGCGCAGCGCGTTCGGCAGATGGTCGATATGGGTGGCCATAAGCCACTCATCGGACATGCGTTCGTCGATCCGTTCGGGAAGGACTTCAACCGTGAAAATGATCACGCCGCCAACGTCTTGGGCGGGGACATTGAGACGAAGCGTGGCCGAGGCGCGGCCCGTGGTGACGGACTTGTCGAGGTTCGCGCCATCGGTCGCGGGCCGCTCGGCGAAGCCGACCGGCACACGGGCGCTATCGAGCAGCCACGGGCGCTTGAACTGATCTTCGGGAACCGAAAGACCGCGCATGAGAAGAGAAACGATGGTGTCATCGTTCCGAAAGCCCGTGGTGTCGTTGCCTTCATAGGCCGTCCGCAGCTTGGCGAAGGCTTGAGTGGTGCGGGCCTTGTCGATATCGGCGAGCGTGATCGAGACGGCTTGACCGCCCATTTCCGCCCAGATGTCAGGATAGCCCGCCGCCGTCTGGCGGACGAAATAGGCGGTGTTGACGTTCCCGGTGTCCACACCGGAGGCCTTGGGGTAGGTCGTCGTGGCGCTGCCACCGGTCTCGTTGACCACGGCATTCGTGGACACGATGTTGAGGTTTTGCTTGCCAATACCCGTCACCGGGAGACGACCCGCGGCGACGTCGAGGTCGAGCGAGCCGACAACGAGGGCGCGTTCATAGTCGGGAACGACGCGCCCGAAGCGCTGCGACGGCCAGAAGGCCGGGGGCAGGGTGGAAGCCGCGGCGGCGTCTTCAATCACATACTTGCGGCGCGGAAGCCGCGAGGAGTGCGCGGCAAGCCGGAAGTTGTAAATCAGGTTGAAGGCGTCAACCAGATCGGTGTTGATCGCGCCGCTGTTGGGATAGGCGCCTTCGTGCACAGGGACGTGCAGGCCCAAAGTCTTGAAGATGGTCGAGTTGACCAGCGCGGTGCGGGTTTCCGAGCCCGCCGCGTAGAAATAGGGCGGCGGGGTCCGATTGTCGCTGCCGAGCGCGCGAATGACCTTGCCGGTCATGGCGTGCATGAGTTCTTCGCGCCCCGAGAATTGCGGATGCGCGGACTTGGGCACGAACCATGCCTGAATATTGGCGAAGACGCCATTCAGGAGCGGTTTCGGCATTTCGGCCAGTTGAACGTCAATGCCCATCGTGCCCGAGGCGCTATCGCCGGGCAGAAGGGGGGCATAGCCGACCGGGACGACGACACCGGCACGGCCGGAAGTCATGGTGACGTTCCGGTCATACCGCTGGGTGACGTTGAATTCGACGGGAGTCGTGGATTGACGCGCCATAGGGCGTTCCTTTCAGGATGAAGTGGAAGGGATCAAAAGGGCCAAGGGGCTTGTTGAGGCCCATAGGCGGAGCGCTGCGCATCCTTGCGGCGCTTTTCGTCTTTGCCGAAAACGTCGCGAAGCCAGCGGTAACCGTAGTTACGCCCCCGCTGCTTCAGGTTTTCGCGGCGGTCGGGGAGTTCGTCATAGGAGCGCTTCGCCTCGGCCATGCCATAGCCGAGCCATTGCTCGAAATCGGCGTTGTTGTTCGGATTGGGAACGGTGACAACCGTCCCATCCGCCAACACGCCGGGCATGGTCAGAGGGCTAGGATCGCCAGAATTATCAGGGCGAGTTTGAGGCCAAGATAAAGGCCCACGATCCAAAGGAGCAGTCGCACGAGGAACCCCCGAGTTTGCCGTTTCGGGAATGACCGTAACGGCAGATCGCCCGAGAGGCGAGGGGCCTTGCCCGGCGCTTTGTGCCGCAGAGGGCGGCGCAACGACGACGCCCGAGCGGGCGCGTTCAAGGTTGATCCGGGCAATATCAGTGTTGAGCTGATCCACCTGCCGTTGCCGTTCGGCGTCACCGTTGAATTCCTTTTCGATGCCCGCGACGGCATCGGCGAGGAACTCGATAGACGCGAGCGGCGGAACGTCCGAGGCCGTGGCGAGCGATCCGCCCGGCTGGCCGTATTGCAGAAGGGTCAGGGGGTTGAACCCGTATTTATCAGCCGCGCGGCGAGCGCCGAGCGCCTGAAGGTCGATGTTATCGGCAGCGTTGGGCTGCTTTTTCTTGCCGAAGATGGAGCCAATGGCCCCGACGACACTGGAAATAATGGTCGGGTCCATTAACGGGCGAGCCTCCGTTGCTGGAGGTAAGCGGCCCGCTTCTGAACGCGGGTCCGCATGGGAACAACGGGCCACAAGGCCCGGAGTTTCTTGCGCAATTCGTTCGGGCTGATCCAGAACATATCGCAGGCGAACAAAGCCGCCTGCGGAAGTTCGACCTCAGGGTCGAAAATCCAGCTTTCGCAGTTCGTGTGAATGATCAGCCACGACAGGGCATCTTCGAGGGTGGAGACGGAAATGGGATCGCGGGTCATTTGAAGAAACCCTCGATCTGCGCGATGGCTTCATCGAGCGAAAGCGTTTCGATCTCCAGAATTTCGACATCATAGCCATTGTCGAAGAACTGGCGCTCGATAGCCTCTGCCTCTTCCTGTGTGGCAACGGTAACGCCGAAAGCACGGCGACCGAGGGTGAGGATCACGTCGAAACGGGCGGCCATGATCAGACCACCGTGGACGTGAGACCCGCGCAGAACGCGCCATGCGCCTGCGGCCAGTAGAGGGCGCAGACGATGCCAAGGACGGAGACGATAGGAAGCGTGACGACGCGGAGGGTCGTCTTGACGGCTTGTGCCATGTGATCACCTTTGCTACCGGGCCGAAGCGGCCCGGGGCGATCTAGGCACAAATCCTATAATCAGTATTTGGGGGGAGAGCGTTTGAGCTACCACAAGCCTTAGTATGCAGCGGGGCGCGGTTAAAAGCGTCAACAAAGAAACGCGGCAGCTACAACTAGGCTCAGAGCCCAAACGCCCCCGAAAGATACCCGAGAGGGCGGAACAACGCAAGCGCGGCGGTCCTATCCAAAGGACTACCATGCGCGGAAAGAACATCACGAAACCGGAATCGGAATTCATCCGGTCCGCCCGTCTCGGGGGGATCGGCGGGAAGGTCTGGACCGTTGAGGCAATCGCAGAGGCGCTTGGGCGCTCGGATCGGTCAATCCGCAAGGCAGTTGCGCGGATGAAAGCAACGGGCGAGTGGGATGCGCCCGTGCAGCTTGGCTTCGATCTGGGCGGGCGCACCAATGGCCGCAGCTAACGAAAAGCCCTTCGGCGGGACGTATCAGAAAAAAGTCAAGGCTCTGGCGGTTTCGCGCGGGATCAAGGGCGCAACCTTGGCAATCCTTTCCGTGTTGCTGGACCATTGCAACTGGGAAACCGGAATCGCCTTCCCCCCCAAGAAGATGATTGCCGAGAAGTCTGGGGCGTCACCGAACACGGTTGACCGGGCGATTACCGCCCTCAAATCCGCGTGCATCATCGAGCCTGTTGCCTATCGCAACGGCGGGCGGCACCGGGCGGTTTGCTACAAGTTCGGCCTCGGCCCGTGGGGTGGAGAGGCTCAGCCGAAACAAGAAAAAACCCCCCCCAAAATGGGGGAAAAACCCCCCCAAAAATGGGGGAAAAACCCCCCCCAAAATGGGGGCCCCAACCATGAAGTAACATTTAAAGAACATGGAAAGGGGGCCGCTGGTCGCGGCCACGCCATGCAAGAGGCAGCGACAGCCGTTGCGCCAGAACCGGAAGCTGATCTGCAAGCGTGGATCGCGTTCGCCTATCGGGCAGGCGCGGCGCAGGGGGAACCGTTCGCGCAGGTCAGGCAGAAGGCCCTAAACATGCAGGCGCTTGCGCGTGGGGCTGCGGTGGAAGCTGCTTAGAACAAGCAGGGCTTGCCCCGGCCTTGCGCTTGTTCCTGCAAGGCCGGGGAGAGGGTCAGGCGAAGGCGAGGCGCAGGGCGGCAACCGCCCGCGCGACGGGGCCAAGCCGGGGCGCAATCGACAGGGACCGGGCGGGCGCGGGGCGGGCGACCTCGGCCTTGATCTTGTCGAGGTCGAGGCCGGGCCAGCTGCCCCAGTGGCGCGCGGGGCCGGTGTCGATGTGGATGAAGCCCTGATCCGGGTAGAAGCCGAACCCGGTGAACCCCGCGCGGATCGCGGCGGCGACGAATTGGGCCGGGTCGAGGTCTTTTTGCATCACGTCGAACGCCTTCGCCTGAAGGTGCTGCGAGTTCGTCGCGCCGCCAACCTTGCGGTTATGGGCGGGCGAGCGATAGGCCGAAAGAATCCGCAAGGGTTTCCCGATGGTTGCGCGAAGGTCTTGCAGCTTGTCGAGGCTGGCCGGGTCGATCTTGAGGGAACCGGACCCTTTGCACGCGAGTTCGGAGGGGCGGAAGTTCGGCCAGCGCCAGCCGGTTTCGGGCGTGGTGGGTGCGTGGGTGTGGTTGGGCCAGTAAAGTTTAGCAATTTCCATGGCTTGCGGTGTCCTTTTCACAGGGTCGGGGGGTGGTGGATGAATGAGCCAGGTGCAGCGGTTGTCAGGCTCTGGGCGAGTTTGGGGCCGATGCTCTGGGCCGCGTTTTGCAGGTCGCGGTGATCCGTCATTCGGCCCCAGTAGGTCACGGCGGCTTGGCTGCGGATCGTCGCATCAACGGCGGTCGGGCGCTGGCCCAAGAGCAACATTCCAAGGGCGCGATGCCGCCCCCGGAAAATCACCGTCTTGAGGGCCGGTGTCGCGCGGTCGAGGTAAAGCGGGGCCTCGTCACAGACCACGAAAAGCGGCGCGGTCTTGCTGGATGCCAGATAGGCCGCAAGGATCGCGTTGCGCAGCGTCTCGGGGTGCGACGATGCCAAAACGACGCGCGGCGCACCCGTTGCCAAAAGCCCCATGGCCTCTTGGACCGTTCGCGCGCCTTCGCCCGCGATGGGGTCGAGGATCAAGACGCGGGCCAGCTTGGCGCGCTCGATCATGGCGCGGGCCAGCGTGGTCTTGCCGCCCCCGCGGCCCGCCCAAATCGCCGTGACGCTGGTTGCGAAGTCACCGGCCATTTTCGGCGCTTTGCGGCTCATGCTGCGGCCTCGGGCTGCGAAACCGGCATGGCACGCGCTGCCCGCACGATCTGGACGCAGGCGAAGCCGTGGGCGAGGATCGCAAGGGAGTTCGCCAGCGCGCCGCCGTTCGGGGAAAGCATGATCTTGGCAAGCCACGGCTGCGAGGCAATCAGGTCATAAGTCGCGCGGGCTGCGATCTGCCCGCCGTCGCTGCGGGCCTGATCGCCAAGCGGACAGGGAGCCCCGCCGCAACTGGCCGAGATCATCCCACCGGCGACTTCGTGAAGAACCGTCCACTGTTCCGCCCATACCTCGGGGGGGATGATTTCAGGCGCTTCAGGGTCGATTTCCGGGCCGGTGTCGAGGTCGAGGGCTTGCCCCGGATCGACAGCAGGGGAGGGCGGGGCAAGCGCGCTTGCGATTTCCTCGGGCCGGAATTCATCGGATGCACCCGCGCCGATCACGGCGCTTTCAAGGTCAATCCCGCTCATGGATCACCCCCCGAACCCGAAAAAGCCCGCAGAGGCTGATTTCCCGCCCGCCTGATGCGGCTGCGCGACTTTCTGGGGGGTGGGTAGCGGGCGCGAAGGTTGCGCACTCTGCGGCCATCCTGCGGGCGGCTTGGCGGTAAGGCGGCGCGGGGCAGGGGGCGCGGCCTCGGGCTTGGCCGGGGGATCGACGGCCAGCGGCGCGGGGGCCTCGGTGTCGGTCGGCTCAGTGGCGGGGGGCGAGGTCATGGCCGCGCGCTCGATCTCGTATCGCTGCCAGTCGAAGTCGGGCGGCAAACCGGCAACCTCAGACAATTCAGGGCGCAGGCGGTGCGGAATGTTTTTGCGGCCAGAGAGCCACATATACACGGTTTGCCAAGTGCGGCGCATTTCTGCGGCAATTTCAGATTTTTTCCGGCTCTGCGGGATATATTCGGCAAAGCACGGCAGTAGGGTTTTTTGCATGTGAGTGGCCTTTCTAGTGGTGTCACACATTCAGCAAATAAACTTTGAGATTACAAGGAACAAAAACACCTAAAATTTAGGGTTATTTAGGTAACAAAATTCAATATGGAGGCGAGCCAAAAATTCCGCAAATGTCTGGGCGTTCCTGAAACCCAAATCGGAGTTACCAATGGGTAAGAATATCATGGGCATGATGATTGCCGTTGCCCTCGGCGTGATCGCGGTCGAATTCGCCCGCCAGAATACCCCCCTCGGCGATTTCATCGGCAAGTGAGGCGCAAAACATGGCCCTGACAAATCAGGAAAAGCGGCGTCGTCAGGCTGAAGAAGCCGAACGGCGCGAGCGCGCCGAAAACCGGCCCGGCCCGCTGGGGACGCGCCGTCAAATCCCGCGTTCCGAGGTCGGCCAATCCATCGGCGTGCGCCTCTCGGCCCCGGTGATTTTCTCTTATTCGGAGGATATCGGGGCGGTCGTCGGGCCGTTCGCGGCGAACACGCAAACCGCCATCCAAATTCCCTGCGGGGAATACACATATCGGCAGTTTTTCTTCCGGCTGGTGGCTTCGGCGGCAATCGCGGGCGAAACTGATCCGGTTGATGGTGAATATATCGTCCGGTCCGCCTTCTTCGAAAAATATGTCGATCAGATTTCCCTTGAAATCGGAGGGCGCGAGGCGTGGCGGTTCACCGGGGCGGAATTCTACTCGTTCGCCCGCTACCTTCACGGCGGGACGATCAACGAAGGCTTCCTTGCGTGGGGCTTCGGTGCGCCGCGCCAATTCAAGGAAAACATGGCCGAAGACGCCTATCTTTTCGGGACGCAGGGCATTTCTTCGGCGCGTATCATGGTTCGCGCCTCGGCGCAGTGGCCCGCGGGAATGGTCCTGAAGCCCGCCTTCGAATATGCGCCCATCACGCGCCCGATCGGCTTCTTCGTAACGACGACGCGGAACGTCTACAACGTCACAGCCCCGGGGAAGCAGCTTTTCACCGATATTCCCTTCGGGATCGACTTTTCCCGCATCTGGGTTCTGGGTCCGGGCGTCAAGGCCGCAAACCTTGAAATCGACGGGGTCGAGGCGTTCAACGCTCAGGCATCTTCGATCCGGGCTCTGTCGCGCATGTGGGGCCAGCGAACGGACATGCTGCCGGATGGCCTGATGCTGGACTTCTGGCGCGATCAGGACGGCAAGGGCGTTGACAGTCTCGCCCGCACGGTGTCGCAGCGCGCCCGGGCGGCTGATGTGCGCCTGACGCTCGATCTGGACACGGGCGGCACGGCGAAGCGCTATGACATCATCACGTTTCACTGCGGCCCCTACGAAAGCCAGCGGTGACGCGATGCGGGGGGGGCGGCGCATCGCCCCCCCGGTCTGAAATCTGAGGGAAAATCAATGGCGGAACAAGCTGGCGGCGGTTTCCTTGACGGCGCGGTGTCGGTTATCGGGCAATTCGGTCAGGTGGTCAGCGGCGTTGCGCAAATCACCGACACCGGGGCCGATATTGCCGAGGATATCGCGCGAGGGCGCGGCGCTCTGCATCAAGAGGCTGACGCGCACGATCTGAATCAACTCGAAATGTTCCTTGATCGGGAAAAGTTCCTGCGCGGGGACAACATTCGGGCGATGCAAACAATGGGCGCGGTCGCGGTGGCCGTGGTCGTTCTTCTGGTGGTGATGAAATAATGGCAATCCCCCCCTCTACCGTTCCTTCGCTGGGGCTTTCGACCAGTTCGAGCGCCTACGCGGCGACCGGGACGGATTACAACTCGGGCGGCGGTGCCCAGACCGGGAATATTTCGGTGGGCGCTGATGCTTCCGCCTCTGGCCCCCTCGGTGGCCTCGTCAACGATCTTATCAAGGGCGTGATCGTGGCCCTTCTCGCCAAATGGGCATGGAACAAGCTGAGAAAATGAAAGCGCAATTCTTTGTGCCGGGGCAGGGCGGCGAAATCCTGCGGCGCGTGCAACTGGCGAACCTGCCCGAGGCGGGCGATCTGGCCGCGTTCCTTGAGGTCGAGGGCGGCGAAATGTTCGGTCTGATCGTGGAAGATGACGCGCAGAACCTTCAGGGTTACGCGGTCTTCGCGCTGGACAACTCCGAACCGGAACGGATGCTCGCAATTCACTTCGCCCGCGTCCTGCAATCGGTGCCGCAGCTGGCGCGCGTCGTTCTGCAATCGCTGATCGGCGCGGCGCAAATCGCGGGCGTTCCGGTGCGGATGCACTCCGACCGGGTGAAGGCGCTGGCCCGCATGGCGGGCGCTGCGGCCTTCGCAGAGACGCTTGACGGCCTCGGGGAGCCTGCCGCCGTGATCTATGGCGAGGCGGTCGAGCTGGTCGAGGCGGCGGGGTAGGGGGCATGTCTTCGCGGTCGAGAACCACGGATGCGAGCGCGTCCACGACTTCCACAAACATTCTGGACCGGCGCGCAACCCAACAAAGCGGGCTGCAAATTCTGGACAGCGCAATTATCGGCGCAGATGACCAAGTTATCAGGGCGACACTTGAGGGGCTGAGGGCGAACTTTCAGGTTCTCACGTCTTCAAATTCGGCAACGGTTTCGGACGTGATGAGCATTGCGACGCGCGTTCTTGGCTTTGCCGATCAAGGGCAAATCCGGCTGGAAACTTTCGCCTATAACACGCTGCGCCAATACCGCGACACGCTGGAGCAGATGCAGCGGCAAGGGCAAAACGTCCTTGAGTTCGCAGACGCACAGGCGGCGCGGGCGATGCAGCTTGCCGGATCTGCGCAACAGGACCAGTCGCGCGCGCTGCAAGAGGCGCTTTCCATCGTCGCAGAAACGAAAACGGGCGATTTCAGCCAAAACCTGACGACGCTTTCGGCCCTCGTCATGGGCTTCGCGCTTGCCGCCCTCTACATCGCAAGGAAAAACTGAAATGCTGATCGACATTGAGCCGAAAAAGCTCCTGCGGGTCTATCTGAAACCGGGCGAAGCTTGGACTTTCCCGGCGATTGCGACGGTTTGTTATGTGGCGGGCGATTTCCCGCGGCTTGTGCTGCGCGAGGGATCAACCGGCTATGACCTGTGGGAAGGGCAAAGCCTGCCGGTGGATCGCAACGCGGTGCAGGTCTTCAACCCGTTCCA
The DNA here is from genome assembly GCF_052363185.1 of Rhodobacter capsulatus. Lineage (GTDB taxonomy): Bacteria > Pseudomonadota > Alphaproteobacteria > Rhodobacterales > Rhodobacteraceae > Rhodobacter > Rhodobacter capsulatus_E. Next base: position 1,905,771 of record NZ_CP198955.1, read on the forward strand.
TGTCGGCGGCTGGGTTACCCTGGCATCCGATCTTCCCGCCCATACCTCGGGCGAGGTCGCGCCCAAGGTGACACACGACGAAAGCACGATTTCGTTTGCCACTCTGAACAAGACGTTCACCGCCGTTGCCGGGTCCGCGGCAATGTTCATGGTCCGCGCGTCGGAAAAGGTCTCTTTCACCGCGGATTTCACGGTGGCCGGGAACACGCTGCAAGCTTTCAAGCTGATTTCCGCACCCGAAAGCGTGATCTTGGAAGGCGGCTGTCTTCCGGTGCCGGTTTTCCGCAAAGGCTTCGGGGCCGTGCCCCATATTGCCGTGACGCAGGGTTACGCGGCTGTCGCAGCGACCACGAAAGCCGCGATCTTGGCGCAGGCGAAAATATCCACGGCGGTCAGCTTGAACCAATCGACATTTGCGGCGCTGCGTGGGTGGGCTGCAAAAGTGCAGGAATTCGTTATTGAGCCCGACGAAACTTACCTTTTCATGCGGGCGGCTCAGACGGAAGTCATTCATGGCGCGCTGATCTTCCGCGATTGGGGCAAGCCTGCGGAGTTCTTCAATTGAGTAGCCGGGGCCTTATCGCAGTTCTTGCCCTCGGGGGCATTTATTACGCCGGGTCGCGCATGGGTTATGTGCCGCCCATTTCCGAATTGATCGGCCTTGGGCGCGACGATGGGGAATGGACGCCCCCGGAAATGGACAGTTACACCGGAATTCAGCCCACGCCATCGGCTGTTCCGGCTGTTCCGACCGGCTCAACGGTGGTTCAAATGAACCGTTACGAATACACGCTGCGGCAAAACATGCCCAACGTCTCGGGCTGGGCGCGGAACAACATGCACGTTGCCGCGGCAATCATGGCCGTTGAAAACTCGTCAATCAACCCGAACCTTGACGGGGACAACGGAACGTCGCTTGGCATCTATCAGGTGAAAATCGCCACGGCGGAAACCTGCGCCCGGGCGGGATATTCGAAATTCGCCCCCACGGCGGAAAACCTTCACACCATTCCCGGGGGGGTCTATTTCGGCACGGCTGAAATGGAACGCCTTTCGCGGATCAATTCCAACCGGGATTGGATTATCTGCGCCTATAACGGCGGGGCCGGGTGGCAACAGATGGGCGAAAGCTATCAGCGCGATCGGCTGCGGTATCTGGACCGGGTGAAGGCCAAGATTGTGCAGTTCTACGGGCAAGGGGGGGCTGTCTGATGCCTGTTTTGATCTGGGCCGGGATCGCGGCTGCGGGTGCCCTCGGCGTCGGAAGCTGGGCCGCGGGCAAGGAAGCTGGCAAGGGCGCGGCTGATGCGCTGAAATGGCTGGCCCTCGGGGCTGGCGCGGTGGTGGTCTATCGCATGACGCAGGGGGGCCGGTGATGTTCTCGGGGCTCATGGAAAGCCTTGGCTTTGGCGGCGGCGCGCAGACGCCACCGGAGCCCGCGCAGGGCGGCGGGATCGCGGCCAGCGTGGTTGACACTCTGGCCGGGCGCGTGCCCGGTTACGGCACCGTTTGGGAGTTCGAGAGCGGATCGCCGCGCCCGACCTATGCCGCGCTGGCGGTGGCGGCTGCGGTGGGCCTCGGGCTGTGGCTTTTCGGGGGGCGGCGCTGATGGTCGAGGGGATCGGATGGCAGGACGTGGCAAGCGCGCTGGCGGGGCTGATGGTGCCCGTTGCTGGGGCAGTCTGGGTGCGTGTGTCCGGTGATCTGGCGCGCGTCTCTGCCGGGCTGGTCGAGGTGGCAAAGCTGGTTCACGGCCATGGAATTCGCCTGGACTACATCGAGCGGGAAAAGGCCGATGGCTGATCGGGCGAAATGGGCAGACGAAACGGCCGGCCTTGTTCTGTTGCTGCCGTATGTCGGGGCATTTGTTCCGGGTTTTCAAGAGGTTGTGGCGCGAGGTGTATCCATCTTGCAAACGCTGCCTGACTGGTATCAGGCCGGGGCCGGGATCGGGCTTGCGTGGGCCTTCGGGGTCAACGTGGCACGCGCGCCGCTGCAAAAGCTGATCGGTCGCAAGCCCGGATAAGCAACGGGCTTGCGCGAATTTGTTCCGGGTGCTAGCTTGGCTGCGTCAACAAAGAAACGCCGTCGCGCGTGCCAGAGTCCGATAATCAGTATTATGTAAAATACCGATGCAACTCCAACCCGATTATGGGGTCAGAATCGTGCAGCCCGTGGTCTTTCTGGCCTCCAGCGCCGTATGTGCGGCCGCGACATCACCCAGGGCATAGCGCTGCCCGATCTCGACCTTGATCCGGCCCGCAAGGATCAGATCGAACAACTCGCGGCTGGCCTTGCGCAGCCAGCCGGGTTGCGCCGTATGGTGGAACAAGGTCGGCCGCGTCAGACGCAGAGAGCCGCGCGCCAGATCGGTGATGCGGAAATCCAGCGCCGGTCCCGAGCTTTGCCCGAAGCTTACCAGCGTGCCGAAGGTCTGCAGCACCTCGACCGATTTCTTCACCGTCACCGCGCCAACCGAGTCATAGACCGCCTGCACGCCCTTGCCCTCGGTCAGCCGCATCGTCTCGGCGACGAAATCCTGCGTCTTGTAGTCGATCACCGCCTCATAGCCATGCTGCAATGCCAGCGTGCATTTTTCGGGCGTGCCGGCCGTGCCGATGGCCCGCACCCCCTTGTGCTTCAGCCATTGCCCGGCCAGCAGACCGACACCGCCCGCCGCGGCATGGACCAGAACGCAATCGCCCGCCGCCACCGGATAGGAATGATGGATCAGATAATGCACGGTCAGCCCCTTGAGCATCACCGCCGCCGCGACCTCGTCGGAAATGCCCTCCGGGATCGCCACCAGCTGATCGGCCGCGATCACCCGGTGACTGGCATAGGCGCCGTCGCGCAGCGTATAGGCCACGCGCAGCCCCACCGGCAGATCGACGCCGGGGCCGACCGCTTCGATCACGCCGGCCGCCTCGCCGCCCGGGACCAGATCGGAGGGCACGGCCCAGGGATAAAGACCGGTGCGGAAATAGACGTCGATGTAGTTCAGCCCGATCGCGGTCTGGCGCAGCACCACCTCGCCCGGACCGGGCTGCGGCACCGCGCGGTCCTGACGGCGAAACTTCTCCACCCCGCCCGGGGCGGTCACGACCATGGCATAGCTCATCGCATTCTCCTTCCGACTGCCGACCGCACCCCCCAACCCCGGCGCGGACCGTTTGCGCTCACAATGGCGCCACCGTCACCGGGCGTCAATCACCGGGCTTCAATCACTGGCAGCGTCGGAAAATAGCTGCCTTTCAGCGCGATGATCGCTTCCCAAAGCCGTTCGGCCACCGGCCTTGGCACCTCGTCCTCGCGCCGCACCATGAACCAGTTGCGCACGATCGGCAGCCCCGGCGCCGGCAGCTCGACCAGCCGCCCCGAGCCAAGCTCCTCGGTCACCGTATGCAGGCTGAGAAAGGCGATGCCCAGCCCCGCCATCACCGCCTGCTTGATCGTCTCGTTGCTTTCCATCTCCATCGTCTCGAAGGCGCGCCCGTCGGCCACCCGATCCAGCCAGCGCTCCATCAGAATCCGCGTCCCCGAGCCCGGTTCGCGGGTCAGGAACACCTCGTCCAGCAGCGCATCGGCGCTGCCCCCCTGCCCCAGCAGCCGATGATCCGGCGGCACGACGAGCGTATGCGGATGCGGCCCGAGCGGCTCGGCCAGAACCGGCGGCCGCCGCGGCGGCCGCCCCATGATCGCAATTTCAAAGGCGCCGCGTTCCAGCCCCTCGATCGTGGCCTCGCGGTTGCCCACCCGCAGCGCCACCTCGATATCCGGGTGCGACAGACTCAGCGCCTTGACCAGCCTTGGCGCGAAATATTTCGCCGTCGAGACCACCCCCAGCGTCACCCGGCCGGTTTTGCCCCGTGACAGCGCCGCCAGATCGGCCCCGGCCTGCGACAAAGCGTCTTCGATCCGCTTCGCCGCCGCCAGCATCGCATGACCGGCATCGGTCAGGTCCGACCCCGCGCCATCGGCCGCGCGCTGCAACAGGCGCACTTGAACTGCGTCCTCCAAGCCCTTGATTTGTGTATGGATTGCAGGCGTCGTCAGGCCAAGCGCCTGGCCCGCCGCGGTCAGCGAGCCCCATTTTGCAACCGCCTTCAGCGCCCGCAGTTGCTTCATCGTGATCCCGTCCAGCCGGACCATGTTAAATTTTCCTGAAAGAGAGTTGTCGAATTTCAAATTTGCATGAAACCGCTTTCGGCGCAACGTCCGGCCAACCGAATGAGGAGGAGGCCATGGCGATCGAGCTTGACGGTCTTGGGCTTAGCCCGGAACTGGCGGATGTGATGACCCGGCTGGCGCGTGTGGGGGCGGATCTCGCCCGCACCATTGCCCGCAACGGGGTGGAAACGGACCTGGCGGCGGGGGTTGGCACCAATGCCGGGGGCGATGGTCAAAAGGCGCTCGACGTGATGGCGGACGACGCCTTCCGCGAGGCGCTGACGGGCACTTCCGTCGCCTATTACGCCTCGGAAGAACAGGATGAGGTGGTGACGCTGGGCGAAGGCACGCTGGCGCTTGCCATCGACCCGCTCGACGGCTCCTCGAACATCGATGTGAACGTGTCGATCGGCACGATCTTCTCGGTCTTCCCGGCGACGGACGACCCGAACACCAGCTTCCTGCGCAAGGGCTCGGAGCAGCTGGCGGGCGGCTATATCATCTACGGGCCGCAATGCGCCATCGTCTGCAGCTTCGGGCGCGGCGTGCATCATTGGGTGCTCGATCTTGACAGCCGCAGCTTCAAGCGCCTGCCCGACATCAAGGCGCTGCCGCAAGACACCTCGGAATATGCGATCAACGCCTCGAATTACCGGCATTGGCCCTCGCCGATCCGCGCCTTCATCGACGATCTGGTGGCGGGCGCCGAGGGGCCGCGCGGGCGCAACTTCAACATGCGCTGGATCGCCTCGCTCGTCGCCGAAACCCACCGCATCCTGATGCGCGGCGGGGTCTTCCTTTACCCGGGCGACGAACGCAAGGGCTATGCCCGCGGCCGTCTGCGCCATGTCTATGAATGTGCGCCGATCGCCTTTCTGATCACGCAAGTGGGCGGCGGCGCCACCGACGGCTGCGAGGACATCCTCTCGGCCGTGCCCGACAAGCTGCATGCGCGCACGCCGTTTGTCTTCGGCTGTGCGGCCAAGGTGGCCCGCGTCACCGCCTATCACGACCTGCCCGGGGAGGAGACCTCGGCACTCTTCAACACCCGTGGTCTTTTCCGGAGCTGATCCCATGTCGAAAAAATATCCCATCATCTCTGTCGTCGGGTCCTCGGGGGCTGGCACCTCGACCGTCAAGGCCACCTTCGACCAGATCTTCCGCCGCGAAGGCGTGAAAGCCGTCTCGATCGAGGGCGACGCCTTCCACCGCTTCAACCGCGCCGACATGAAGGCGGAACTGGACCGGCGCTATGCCGCGGGCGATGCCACCTTCTCGCATTTCTCCTACGAGGCGAATGCGCTCGAAGATCTGGAACGCGTCTTCCGCGAATATGGCGAAACCGGCAAGGGCCGCACCCGGCGTTATGTGCATGACGCCAATGAATCGGCGAAATACGGTGTCGAGCCGGGCCATTTCACCGACTGGGCGCCCTTCGAGGACGACAGCGACCTGCTCTTCTACGAAGGCCTGCATGGCTGCGTGACGAATGATCAGGTCAATATCGCGGCCCATGCCGATCTGAAGATCGGTGTCGTGCCGGTGATCAACCTGGAATGGATCCAGAAGATCCACCGTGACCGGGCGCAGCGCGGCTACACGACCGAGGCCGTCACCGATGTGATCCTGCGCCGGATGCATGCCTATGTGCATTGCATCGTGCCGCAATTCTCGCAGACCGACATCAACTTCCAGCGCGTGCCGGTGGTCGATACCTCGAACCCGTTCATCACCCGCTGGATCCCGACGCCGGATGAAAGCCTGATCGTGATCCGCTTCCGCAACCCGCGCGGCATCGACTTCCCCTATCTGACCTCGATGATCCATGGCTCTTGGATGAGCCGGGCGAATTCGATCGTGATCCCGGGCAACAAGCAGGATCTGGCGATGCAGCTGATCCTGACGCCGCTGATCGAGCGGCTGGTGCGCGAAGGCCGCCGCGCCCGCGCGTAAGGCGAACAAAATCAAGATATTGGCGAGGCCCGGCAAACCGGGCCCGCCGCTGGAAGAAACGGCTCATCAGGGAGGAGGAGCCATGAAGGATCTGGATATGGCGCAGGAAACGCGGATGGCCAATGCCATCCGGGCGCTGGCGATGGATGCGGTGGAAAAGGCGAAATCGGGGCATCCCGGCATGCCGATGGGCATGGCCGATGTGGCCACCGTTCTTTTCAACCGTTTCATGAAAATCGACCCCTCGACGCCGAAATGGCCCGACCGCGACCGGTTCGTGCTGTCGGCCGGTCACGGATCGATGCTGCTTTACGCGATCCATCACCTGCTCGGCTACGCCGACATGGGTCTCGAAGAGCTGAAGAATTTCCGCCAACTTGGCGCCCGCACTGCCGGCCATCCTGAATACGGCCATGCCGAGGGCATCGAGATGACGACCGGACCTCTGGGTCAGGGGATCGCGACCGCGGTCGGCATGGCCTTGGCCGAGCGCATGAAGAACGCCCGCTATGGCGATGATATTGTCGACCATTTCACCTATGTGATTGCCGGTGACGGCTGCCTGATGGAAGGCATCAGCCACGAGGCGATCGACCTGGCCGGGCATCTGAAGCTTGGCCGTCTGATCGTGCTTTGGGATGACAACCGCATCACCATCGACGGCGACACCGATCTTTCGACCTCGACCGACCAGCTTGCCCGCTTTGCCGCCGCGGGCTGGCACGTGCAATCCTGCGACGGTCATGCGGCCAATGACATCGCCGCCGCGATCGAGGCCGCCAAGGCCGATCCGCGCCCCTCGATGATCGCTTGCCGCACCGTGATCGGCTTTGGCGCGCCGAACAAGCAGGGCGGCCATGACGTGCACGGCGCGCCCTTGGGCGCCGAGGAAATCGCCGCCGCGCGGGCTTTCCTTGACTGGCCGCATGCCCCTTTCGAGATCCCTTCCGAACTCACCGCGGCCTGGGGCCGGGTTGCGGCACGGGGGGCTTCGGCGCGGGCCAACTGGGAGGCGCGGTTGCAAAACCACGCGGCCCGCGCCGACTTCATCAAGGCCGAGGCCGACGACACCACGGCCCTGCCCGCCGCCATCGCCGCCTATAAAGCGAGGCTTTCCGCCGACAAGCCGAAGGTGGCGACGCGCAAAGCCAGCGAAATGGCGCTCGAGGTGGTGAACACCACCCTGCCCCACTCCGTCGGCGGCTCGGCCGATCTGACCGGCTCGAACCTGACCCGGTCGAAGGGGATGGTTTCGGTGAAGCCGGGCGCCTTTGCGGGCAATTACATCCATTACGGCATCCGCGAACACGGGATGGCGGCGGCAATGAACGGCATCGCGCTGCATGGGGGCCTGCGCCCCTATGGCGGCACCTTCATGGCCTTTGCCGATTACTGCCGCCCGTCCATTCGCCTCTCGGCGCTGATGGGGGTTCCGGTCACCTATGTGATGACGCATGACAGCATCGGCCTTGGCGAGGACGGGCCGACCCACCAGCCGGTCGAGCATCTGGCAAGCTTGCGGGCGATCCCGAACCTGAACGTGATCCGCCCCGCCGATGCGGTCGAAACCGCCGAGGCCTGGGAAATCGCCATGACCTCGAAACACACGCCGAGCCTGCTGGTGCTGTCGCGGCAGAACCTGCCGACCGTGCGCACGACGCATACGGCCGAGAATCTGACCGCCCGCGGCGCCTATCTGATCCGCGATCCCGAGGATCGTCAGGTGACGCTGATCGCCACCGGCTCGGAGCTGGAAATCGCGCTGGCCGCCGCCGATCAGCTGGCGAAAGAGGGGATCCGCGCCGCCGTGGTCTCTGCCCCCTGCTTCGAGCTTTTCGCGGCGCAACCGCGGGATTACGTGACCAAGGTTCTAGGCACGGCGCCGCGGGTGGGCTGTGAAGCTGCGATCCGGCAGGGCTGGTGCATGCTGCTTGGCCCCACCGACGCCTTTGTCGGCATGACCGGCTTTGGCGCCTCGGCCCCTGCCCCGCAGCTTTATCAACACTTCAACATCACCGCAGAGGCGATTGTCTCTGAAGCAAAAAACCTGATCTGAGGGAAAAGATGACCGTCAAAGTTGCCATCAACGGTTTTGGCCGCATCGGCCGCAACGTGCTGCGCGCCATCATTGAATCGGGCCGCACCGACATCGAAGTCGTCGCGATCAACGACCTTGGCCCGGTGGAAACCAACGCCCATCTGCTGCGCTTCGATAGCGTGCACGGTCGCTTCCCCGCGACCGTGACCACCGGCGAGGACTGGATCGACGTGGGCCGCGGCCCGATCAAGGTCACCGCGATCCGCAATCCGGCGGAACTGCCCTGGGGCAATGTCGATGTGGCGCTGGAATGCACCGGCATCTTCACCACCAAGGACAAGGCCGCGGCCCACCTGCAAAACGGCTCGAAACGCGTTCTGGTCTCGGCGCCTTGCGACAACGCCGACAAGACGATCGTGTTCGGGGTGAACCACGGCACGCTGACGGCCGAAGACATGGTCGTGTCGAACGCCTCCTGCACCACGAACTGCCTGAGCCCCGTTGCGAAAGCGCTGAATGACGCGATCGGGATCTCGAAAGGCTTCATGACGACGATCCACAGCTATACGGGCGACCAGCCGACGCTCGACACGATGCACAAGGATCTTTATCGCGCCCGCGCCGCCGCGCTGAGCATGATCCCGACCTCGACCGGCGCCGCCAAGGCCGTGGGGCTGGTGCTGCCGGAACTGAAAGGCAAGCTCGATGGCGTGGCGATCCGGGTTCCGACGCCGAACGTTTCGGTGGTCGATCTCGTGTTCGAAGCCGCCCGGGACACCACCGTGGCCGAGGTGAACGCCGCGATCCGCGCCGCCGCCGATGGCCCGCTGAAAGGCGTGCTCGGCTATACCGACCAGCCGAATGTCTCGTCGGACTTCAACCATGATCCGCATTCCTCGGTCTTCCATATGGATCAGACCAAGGTGATGGAGGGGCGGATGGTCCGCATCCTGTCGTGGTATGACAACGAATGGGGCTTCTCTAACCGCATGGCGGATACCGCCGTCGCGATGGGCAAGCTGATCTGAACCAAGCCGGGGGCGCTGCCCCCGGACCCCCGGGATATTTGGAGCAAGATAAAAAGCTCCGCGAGTTGAGGACATCAAAATGGCACTGATCACCCTTCGGCAACTGCTTGACCACGCTGCGGAATATTCCTATGGCGTGCCCGCATTCAACATCAACAACATGGAACAGGGTCTGGCGATCATGGAGGCCGCCAAGGCCGTCGATGCGCCGGTCATCATCCAGGCCTCGCGCGGCGCGCGGTCCTATGCCAATGACATCATGCTTGCGAAGATGATCGAGGCGCTGGCCGCGATCTATCCGGATATTCCGCTCTGCATGCATCAGGACCACGGCAACAACGAAGCCACCTGCATGACTGCGATCCGTCACGGCTTCACCTCGGTGATGATGGACGGCTCGCTTGAGGGCGACGCGAAGACCCCGGCCAGCTACGAGTATAACGTCGACATCACCGAGCGCGTTTCGCGCATGGCGCATTGGGTCGGCGCCTCGGTCGAGGGGGAGCTGGGCGTTCTGGGCTCGCTTGAAACCGGGCAAGGCGAGGCCGAGGACGGGCATGGCGCCGAAGGCGTTCTGGATCACAGCCAGCTGCTCACCGACCCCGATCAGGCCGTTGATTTCGTGAAGAAAACGCAAGTCGACGCGCTGGCCATCGCTTGCGGCACCTCGCATGGCGCCTATAAATTCTCGCGCAAGCCCGATGGTGAAATCCTCGCCATGTCGGTAATCGAGGCGATCCACAAGAAACTGCCGAACACCCATCTGGTGATGCACGGCTCGTCCTCGGTGCCGCAGGATCTGCAGGACATCATCAACGAATTCGGCGGGGCGATGCCGCAAACCTTCGGCGTGCCGGTCGAGGAAATTGTCCGCGGCATCAAGATGGGCGTGCGCAAGGTCAATATCGACACCGACTGCCGCATGGCGATGACCGGGCAGTTCCGCCGCATCGCCGAGCAGAACAAGGCCGAATTCGACCCGCGCAAATTCCTCAAGCCCGCGATGGATGCGATGCGCGATCTTTGCAAGGCGCGTCTTGAAGCCTTCGGCACCGCAGGCCATGCTTCGAAAATCAAGGTCATCCCGATGGATGACATGGCGAAACGCTACGCCAGCGGCTCGCTTGCGCCGAAAACCAACTGATCGAAAGGACCCCTCATCATGGATCAGTCTAACCGTTACGCCCGGCTCGACCTCAAGGAAGCCGACCTCATCGCCGCTGGCCGCCATGTGCTTTGCGCCTATATCATGAAGCCCAAGGCGGGCTACGGCTATCTGGAAACCGCCGCCCATTTCGCCGCCGAAAGCTCGACCGGCACCAACGTCGAGGTCTCGACCACCGACGATTTCACCCGGGGCGTCGATGCGCTGGTCTATGAGATCGACCCCGAGCGCGAGATCATGAAGATCGCCTATCCGGTTGAACTCTTTGACCGAAATATCATCGACGGCCGGGCGATGCTGTGCTCGTTCCTGACGCTGACGATCGGCAACAACCAGGGCATGGGCGACGTCGAATATGCCAAGATGCACGACTTCTACGTGCCGCCCTGCTATCTGCGCCTGTTCGACGGCCCCTCGATGAACATTGCCGACATGTGGCGGGTGCTGGGTCGTCCGGTGGTCGATGGCGGCATGGTCGTGGGCACGATCATCAAGCCGAAGCTCGGCCTGCGTCCGAAACCCTTTGCCGATGCCTGCTATGAATTCTGGCTGGGTGGCGATTTCATCAAGAACGATGAACCGCAGGGCAACCAGACCTTTGCGCCGCTGAAGGAAACCATCCGTCTGGTCGCCGATGCGATGAAACGGGCGCAGGATGAAACCGGCGAGGCCAAGCTTTTCTCGGCCAACATCACCGCCGACGATCATTACGAAATGGTCGCCCGTGGCGAATACATCCTTGAAACCTTTGGCGAAAATGCCGATCACGTCGCCTTCCTCGTGGATGGCTATGTCACCGGCCCGGCGGCGATCACCACCGCGCGGCGCTCCTTCCCGCGGCAGTTCCTGCACTATCACCGCGCGGGCCATGGCGCCGTGACCTCGCCGCAATCGATGCGCGGCTACACCGCCTTCGTTCTGTCAAAGATGTCGCGTCTGCAAGGTGCCTCGGGCATCCACACCGGCACGATGGGCTATGGCAAGATGGAGGGCGATGCCTCGGACAAGATCATGGCCTACATGCTGACCGATGAAGCCGCGCAGGGCCCGTTCTACCATCAGGACTGGCTGGGCATGAAAGCCACGACGCCGATCATCTCGGGCGGCATGAACGCGCTGCGTCTGCCGGGCTTCTTCGACAACCTCGGCCATTCGAACGTGATCCAGACCTCGGGCGGCGGCGCCTTTGGCCACCTGGATGGCGGCACCGCGGGGGCGAAATCTTTGCGTCAGTCCTGCGACGCCTGGAAGGCGGGCATCGACCTCGTGACCTATGCGAAATCGCACCGCGAACTGGCGCGCGCCTTCGAGAGCTTCCCGAATGATGCCGACAAGCTCTATCCGGGCTGGCGCGTCGCTCTGGGCGTGAACTGAACGCCGTGCTATCCGGGCGGGGGGGGACACCCCCGCCCCAACCCCTCAGGAGACCGACATGACCTTCGACCGTTCCATCAAGATCGCCCCCCTCGATCCTTTCCGCCGACTTCGCCGATTTCGGCCGTGAAATCCAGGCCATCGAGGCGCAGGGCGCCGATTGGGTGCATGTCGATGTGATGGATGGGCATTTCGTGCCGAACCTCACCTTTGGTCCGCCCGCCGTCGCGGCCTTTCGCAAGCATGTGAAGACCGTGATGGATGTGCACCTGATGATTTCCCCGGTCGATGCCTATATCGACGCTTATGCGCAGGCGGGCGCCGATGTGCTGACGGCGCATGTCGAGGCCGGGCCGCATATTCACCGCACGCTGCAGGCGATCCGCGCCGCCGGCATGAAGTCGGGCGTCGCGATCAACCCCGGCACGCCGGCCGAGGCGATCGAGCATGTGCTTGATATTGCGGATGTTGTCTGCGTGATGACGGTGAACCCCGGTTTTGGCGGGCAGAAATACATCGACATGACCGGCAAGGTCCGCAAGCTGCGCGCGATGATCGGCGACCGTCCGGTGCATATCGAGATCGACGGCGGCATGGACCCGGTCACCGCGCCCTTGATGGCCGCCGCGGGCGCCGATGTCTTCGTGGCCGGTTCGGGCGTCTTCAAGGGCGGCTCGGTCGCGACCCCGGAGGTCTATGGCAAGAACATCGCCGCCATCCGCGCGGCGGCACAGGCGGCGCTGTAAGATCATGGCCGTCTCCCCTCCGGTCTGCGATTTTGGCTGGAAAGCCCCGGATTTCCGCCTGCCCGACACCTCGGGCAGGCTCTGGAGCCTTGAGGATATCCGCGGGCCGAAGGGTTTGCTGATCATGTTTATCTGCAACCATTGCCCCTATGTTCAGGCGATCCTTGACCGGCTGCAACGCGATGTCGAGGCGCTGATGGAAGTGGGCATCGGGGTGGCGGCGATTTCGTCGAACGACGTTGCAAGCTATCCCGAGGACGGCCCCGAAAACATGGCCCGGCTGGCGGCGGAGCGGGGCTTTCGTTTCCCCTATCTGTTCGATGAAACGCAAGCCGTGGCAAAGGCTTACGATGCGGTCTGCACACCGGATTTCTTCGGATTCAACGCCGATGATCAGCTGCAGTATCGCGGCCGTCTTGACGCTTCGGGCCGCACCGCCGGTCCGGCGGATGCGCGGCGCGAGCTTTACGAGGCGATGCTGAGTGTCGCCGAAACCGGCCAGGGACCGCGCGATCAGATCGCCTCGATGGGCTGTTCGATCAAATGGAAAGAGTGATGACCCCCGCGCTGATCTTCGACCTTGACGGAACGCTGATCGACTCGGCGCCCGCCATTCACAAGGTCTCGAACGATGTGCTCGGCGCGCGGGGCTATGCGCCCCTCGGCCTCGATCAGATCCGCTCTTTCGTCGGGCAAGGCGCCCCGCATCTGGTGCGCTGCCTGCTGACAACCGCAGGCGAAGACCCGGCCGGGCCGCTGTTCGACGTGATCTATACCGATCTTGTCACCCGCTACGAAACCGATGTCGAGGGCAACACGCTTTACCCGGGTGTGATCACAGCCTTGGAGCGTCTGCGGGCGATGGACTGCCCGATGGCGATCACCACCAACAAGCCCTACAAACCCGCGCTGGCGGCGATCGCCCATGTCGGTCTGACCGATTATTTCCAGCTTGTCATCGGCGGCGACAGCCTGCCCACGCGCAAGCCAAACCCCGAGATGGTGCAAGAGGCGCAAAGATTATTGGGCCGGGATCGCGCCCTTTACATCGGCGACAGCGAGATCGACGCGCAGACCGCCGAAAACGCGGGCCTGCCGTTCCTGATCTACACCGAAGGCTATCGCAAGACCCCGGTCGACGCGCTGCCCCATGCCGCGAAGTTCTGCGATTTCAAAGACCTGCCAAGCATTGTTGAGGGCTGGACATGGGGCTGAGCGCGCTGATCTTCGACGTTGACGGCACTTTGGCGGAAACCGAGGAAGTGCATCGTCAAGCGTTCAACGAGACTTTTGCCGCCCATGGCCTCGACTGGCACTGGACGCGCGATGATTATCGGACGCTTCTGCGCACCACCGGCGGCAAGGAGCGGATGGCGAAACACCGCGAGACCCTCGGCTCCGGGCCCGATGATGCGCAGATCGCCGCGCTGCACCGGGCCAAGACGCAGCGCTATGTCGAAATCATCGCCTCGGGTCAGGTCAGCCTGCTGCCCGGGGTCGAAGACCTGATCGCCCGGGCCCGGGCCGCCGGGTTGCGGCTTGCCATCGCCACCACCACCACCCGCGCCAATGTCGATGCGCTGATCGCCGCCACCTTCCGTTGCCCTCCCGAAACGATTTTCGAGGTGATTGCCGCGGGGGACGAGGTCGCGCGCAAGAAGCCCGCCCCCGATGTCTATCTTCTGGCGCTGGAGCGTCTGGCCCTGCCGCCCGGTGCCTGCCTGGCCTTCGAGGACAGCCGCGCCGGTCTTGTCTCGGCCAGGGCCGCGGGGCTGCGCGTGGTTCTGACGCCCTCGGAATACACCCGCGGCGACGATTTCACCGCGGCGGACTGGCTGATCTCCGATCTGACGGCCCTGTCGCGCAAAGACATCCCCGACCTGCCCTGAGCCCCTTGCGCCGACCGGCACCACAGGCCAGAGTGGCCGCGGACCTTGCCGGAGGAAGACATGGACCTGCGCATCCTGACGCCCGATTTCGCCGTGGCCCCGCAGATCGCCCTTGAAGAGATCGCCGAAGCCGCGCGGCTCGGCTTTCGGACCCTGATCAACAACCGCCCCGATGACGAGGTGGAGGCCGGCCTGTCCGATGCCGCGATGCAGGCCGCCGCCAAGGAAGCCGGCCTGGCCTATGTCTATCTGCCCTATCATCCGGGCGCGCTCAGCCCCGAGCTGATCGCCGGTTTCGAGGCGGCCCTGAGCACCGCCGAGGCCCCGGTTCTGGCCTGGTGCCGCTCGGGAACCCGGTCGTCGCATCTGTGGGCGCTGAGCCAGGCCGGGCAGCAGCCGCTTGACAAAATCGTCGAAACCGCCCGAAATGCCGGATATGATCTGTCCGGGCTGGTGCCGATGCTGCGCGCCAAGGCAGCCTCGGTTGACTGAGGATCGAAGTTTAACCGCTTGGTAAAAAAGCATAATTGCACAGAAGCGTTACGGATGGTGCACTGTGCGACCTTGTGACCGAAGTCCGTGCGGGCTGGTTAACGGGCTTGCGCGCAGCTTGCGACGCATGGCAAAAACGTGATCTGTGCAAGCTTGCGAGGTGTGAGACGCGCGCAATGCTGGATCATCTTGAACAACTTCTGGTCGCCGATGACATCGGCACCATCTGGAACATGCATTGTGCCCAGATGGCAAATTACGGTTTCGACCGGCTGATCTACGGATTCACGCGCTTCAGCGCGACGCAGAACCTCACCTCGCTTGAGGACATGCTGATCCTGTCGAACCATCACCCCGATTATCTGCAATCCTTCCTTGCGGTCGGGACCTTCTCGGAAGCGCCGATGGTGAAATGGGCGGTGGGGTCGGTCGGCGCCTGTTCCTGGCGCGTCGTCGCCGAACGCGCGGCGGCGGGGCTTCTGACCGAGGCGGAAAAGAAGGTGCTGGAGCTCAACCGGCGCTTCAATGTGCAGGCGGGCTATTCGATCGGCTTTGCCGACACCTCGGCCCGCGCCAAGGGGGCGATCGGTCTTTGCGCCAAACCCGGTCTGGATCAGGATGCGGTGGACGCGATCTGGGACCAGCACGGCCGCGACCTGCGGGTGTTGAACACGGTCATGCACATGAAGATGAGCGCCCTGCCCTTTTCCACCACCCGCCGCCCGCTGACGGCGCGCCAGCGCGAGGTGCTGGAATGGGTCGGCGACGGCAAGACCTCGGCCGATATCGCGCAGATCCTCGGGCTGAACATCGCCACGGTGGAGAAGCATCTGCGGCTGGCGCGCGAGGCGCTCGAGGTCGAAACCACCGCGCAGGCGCTGCTCAAGGCCTCGATGCAGAAGCAACTTTTCATCACCTCGCCAGGCCAGCACTGACAACCTGTCCAAAAGGCCTGCGACATTCCTTCACGGTAAGGAAAACCTGACTACTCCGAATCCTCGGAAAAGCCTTAGATACACGTGTTCCGTGAGTGGTGGCTTCGGCCAGGAACGGGGAAGCAGTCGAAGATTGATCCGACGAGATCCCACCCGGTTTTCCGGTACGGCCCAGCGGGTATATAGTCACCCGTCTGGGCCGTTTCAATTTCCGCCCCCGCCATCCCCCCCATCGTCATCGCCCGCCCGTTCCGGCGCGGAAGGCCTGCGGCCAAAGAAAACGCCGCCCCGAAGGGCGGCGCAAATCCGTGCCGAGGGGGCAGCGCTTACGCGCCGACCATCTTCGCCACTTCCGCGGCGAAATCCTCTTCCTTCTTCTCGACGCCTTCGCCCACGACGAGACGCGCAAAGCCGGTGATTTCCACGCCCGCTTCGGTCGCGGCCTGCGCCACGGTCACATCGGGGTTCATCACGAATTTCTGGTTCACGAGGGTCGATTCCTCGAGGAACTTCTTCATCCGGCCCGGGATGATGTTGTTGTGAATCACCTGCTCGGGCTTGGGCTTGGCCGAGGTGGCATTCTCTTCCAGCGCCTTGGCGGTCTGCACCTGCAGCTCGCGCTCCAGGATCGCCGGATCGAGGCTGGCCTCGTTCAGCGCCACCGGAGCCGTCGCCGCGATATGCATGGCGAATTGCTTGCCGATTTCCTGCGCCTTCGCGGCATCGCCCTTCAGCGCGACCAGAACGCCGATCTTGCCCATTTCCGGCGCGGCGGCGTTATGGACATAGGACACGATGGTGTCGCCTTCCAGAACGTGCAGACGGCGGAAGGTCATGTTCTCGCCGATGCGGGCGATGGCTTCGCTGATCACTTCGTCAACGGTCTTGCCGTTCAGCGCAGCCGCCTTCACCACTTCGACCGATTCGCCCACTTCCAGCGCGGTTTTGGCCACGTCGCGCACCAGCGCCTGGAAATCGGTGTTCTTGGCGACGAAGTCGGTTTCCGAGTTGATCTCGATCGCGACACCGCGGCCCGTGGTCACGGCCACGCCGATCAGACCTTCCGCGGCCACGCGGTCGGCTTTCTTCGCGGCTTTCGCCAGCCCCTTGGTGCGCAGCCAGTCGATGGCGGCATCCATGTTGCCGTCGCATTCGGTCAGCGCCTTCTTGGCGTCCATCATGCCTGCGCCGGTGGTTTCGCGCAGTTCCTTCACCATCTGAGCGGTGACAGCCATCGGATCTCTCCTCTGAATGGGGTGAGGGCGGGGTTACCCCCGCCCGATGTCATTTGCGTGACGGCCGGGCTCAGGCCTCGGCGACGTCTTCGACCGGGGCTTCTTCCAGCGCACCCAGATCGACACCGGCGGCGCCCATCTGCGCGCTCATGCCGTCAAGGGCCGCGCGCGAAACCAGGTCGCAGTAAAGCGCGATGGCGCGGGCGGCGTCATCGTTGCCGGGGATGATGTAATCCACGCCCTTGGGCGAGCAGTTGGTGTCGACCACCGCCACGACCGGGATGCCCAGCTTCTGCGCTTCGAGGATGGCCAGATCTTCCTTCGACACGTCGATCACGAAGAGCAGGTCCGGCAGACCGCCCATTTCGCGGATCCCGCCCAGCGAGGCCTGCAGCTTGGCCTGCTCGCGTTCCATGCCCAGACGTTCTTTCTTGGTCAGGCCTTCAGCGCCCGAGGCCATGATCTCGTCGATCTGCTTCAGACGGGCGATCGACTGCGACACGGTCTTCCAGTTCGTCAGCGTGCCACCCAGCCAGCGGTGGTTCATGTAGTATTGCGCGCATTTTTCCGCGGCATCGGCGACGGCTTTCGAGGCCTGACGCTTGGTGCCGACAAAGAGGATGCGGCCGCCCTTGGCGACGGTGTCACGGACCACGTTCAGCGCCGCGTCCAGCATCGGCACGGTCTGGGTCAGGTCGATGATGTGGATGCCGTTGCGCTCGCCATAGATGAACTCGCCCATGCGGGGGTTCCAGCGTTGCGTCTGGTGGCCATAGTGAACGCCAGCTTCAAGAAGCTGACGCAGCGAGAAATCGGGAAGCGCCATGTTCCATTTCCTTTCCGGTTTGCGCCTGAGCGGAGGATTTCAGGGTTTCCCCCAACCGGTGGACCGAACGGGGATGTCTCCCGCCGCTGGCCCGCCTCCGCCTGTGAAGTGCGCGCCCTATAGACCAGCCTTCCCTCTCTGGCAAGCCCCCGCGCCGGTCTTTGACGGCCGAAGCCTCCGGCGGGGATAATTGGCGCAAGATAAATCGGTGTTCCTTTATCTTGCCGCAAATATCCCGGGGGAGAGGCGCGAAAGCGCCGAGGGGGCAGCGCCCCCCCTTGCGCCCTCCGCGAAGCCGTAGCACCAAGGGACCATGAAAGACACGCCCGACATCCTTTGCATCGGTTCGGTTCTGTGGGACATCATCGGCCGCGCCCCGGTGCATATGCGGGCGGGGGCGGATGTGCCCGGGCGGATCACCCGCCTGCCCGGCGGCGTCGCCATGAACATCGCGATGACGCTGACCCGGTTCGGCCTTTCTCCCGCCATCCTGACCGCGATCGGCCGCGACACACAGGGGGCCGAGCTGATCCAGTCGGCCGAGCTGATGGGGATCGACTGCCGCTTCCTTTATCGCTCGGACGACCTGCCCACCGACCGCTACATGGCGATCGAGGGGGGCAAACGGGCTGATCGCCGCCATCGCCGATGCCCACAGTCTGGAAGCGGCGGGGGACAAGATCCTGCGCCCGCTGACCGATGGCCGTCTGGGCAGCGCCGCGCAGCCCTGGGCGGGGCCGGTGGCGCTGGATGGCAACCTGACCCAGGCGCTGCTGGCCGAGATCGCCCGTTCGCCGCTCTTTGCCCATGCCGATCTGCGCGTCGCCCCCGCCAGCCCCGGCAAGGCCGAGCGGCTGGCCCCGCTGCTCTCTCTCATCCCGGCGCGACGATCTATGTGAACCGCGAGGAAGCGGGCCTGCTGTGCCAGCGCGATTTCCCCACCGCCGAAGCCGCGGCCGAGGGGGTGCTGGCCCGCGGTGCCCGCCATGTCCTTGTCACCGATGGCGGCCGCGCCGCCGCCGATGGCAGGCGCGGGCAAGGCGTCATCACCGCCACCCCGCCCGAGGTTCTTGTCACCCGCGTCACCGGCGCGGGCGACACGTTCATGGCCGCCCATCTGGTGGCCGAACGCGAGGGGGCGGATCGGATCACCGCGCTTTCCCGCGCGCTCGCCGCCGCCGCCCGCTACGTTTCCGGAGACAAACCGACATGACCGACCTGCCGCTTGCCTTTTCCCCCGAGGTCCGCGCCGCCCTTGACACGGGCGCGCCCGTCGTCGCGCTCGAAAGCACGATCATCACCCATGGCATGCCATGGCCGCAAAATCTCGAAACCGCCCGCCGGGTCGAGGCCGAGGTCCGCGCCGCCGGCGCCACCCCGGCGACGATCGCGGTGATGGGCGGACGCATCCACATCGGCCTGACCGCGGCGGAGCTGGAGGCGCTGGCGCAGGCGAAAGGGGTGATGAAACTTTCGCGCGCCGATCTGGCCTTTTGTCTGGCCAGCGGCGGCATCGGCGCCACCACGGTGGCCGCCACGATGATCTGCGCGCATCTGGCCGGGATCGCGGTCTTTGCCACCGGCGGCATCGGCGGCGTGCATCGCGGCGCCGAGGAGAGCTTCGACATCTCGGCCGATCTGACCGAACTCGGCCTGACCCCGGTCACCGTCGTCGCGGCCGGGGCCAAGGCCATCCTTGATCTGAAGAAGACGCTGGAAGTTCTTGAAACGAATGGTGTTCCCGTGATCGCCTTCGGTCAGGAGGAGCTTCCCGCCTTCTGGTCGCGCGCCTCGGGCCTGCGCGCGCCGCTGCGCGCCGAGACCGCCGCAGAGATCGCCCGGGCGCATCTGATGCGCGCCCGTCTTGGCCTTGCGGGCGGCCAGCTGGTCGCCAATCCGATCCCGCCCGAGGCCGAAATCCCGCGCGAAGAGATCGTGCCGGTGATCGAGACCGCGCTGGCCGAGGCCGAGGTGCAGCGCATCGCCGCCAAGGAGGTCACGCCCTTCCTGCTGTCGCGGATCTTCGATCTGACCGGGGGGCGCTCGCTTGCGGCCAATATCGCCCTCGTTTTGAACAATGCCCGCCTTGGCGCCGCCATCGCGCGCGAAATCGGGGCGCAGAGGTGAGGGGGCGCATTGCGCCCGCCGCCCCCCGACCCTAACTGTGATGCAAACACGAGGCCCAGCATGACCGAGCACGACCCGCATCCGACGCCCCAAGAACAGCTGTCGCTGCTGCCCCATCCCCACAAGCGGGGCTTTCTGGCGGGGTTGCGCGCCTCGTTCTTCACCGGGCTGATCGTGATCGCGCCAATCGCCGCGACGCTGTGGCTGATGTGGACGCTGGCGGGAATGGTCGATGGCTGGGTGCTGCCCTTCATCCCCGCGCATATGCGCCCCGAAACCTATGTCGGCACCAATCTGCGCGGCGTGGGGGTGGTGATCTTCCTGCTCTTCACCCTCACCGTGGGGGCCTTGGCGCGCAACTTCATCGGCCGCGCGGTGATCCGCTTCGGCGAGGCGCTGGTGGACCGGATGCCGGTGGTGCGCTCGGTCTACAACGGCGTCAAACAGATCGCCGAAACCGTGCTGAGCCAGGGCGACACGAAATTCGACCGTGCCTGTCTGGTCGACTATCCGCGCCCCGGGCTGAAGGCGATCGCCTTCGTCTCGGCCCGCGCGAGGGGCGAGATCGCGGCACGGGCCGCGCCCGAGGATCCGCTGATCTCGGTCTTCCTGCCGACGACGCCGAACCCGACATCTGGCTTTCTGCTTTATGTCCCCGAAAGCCAGATCACCTATCTTGACATGTCGGTCGAGGATGCGGCCAAGCTGATCATCTCGGCCGGGCTCGTCTATCCGTCCGAAAAGAAAGCGGACCCGACGGTGAAGACGCCGAAGAAGGCGGCCTGAAACCGGTTTCGCCGCGCCGCAGCGCGGCGACCCGCGGGGGCGCTGCCTGCCCCCGCACCCCCGGCGTATTTTGCCAAGGAAAGGCAGGCCCGTCTTCCGGACTGCGGGCTTGCTTTTATCTTGCCTCAAATATCCCGGGGGTCCGGGGGCAGCGCCCCCGGCGGGTCGCCTCGGGCTTGCCCCGAGGCGAAATCCCCCTAGAGCGCCGTCCAGCCGCCATCCACCGATATCGTCGTGCCGGTGATCTGCGCCGCCGCCTCCGAGCACAGGAAGACCGTCGTCCCGCCCAGTTGTTCCACCGTGGCGAATTGCTTCGACGGCTGGCGCGTCAGCATCACCTCGCGGATCACCGTCTCGCGGTCCATCCCGTGCACCTTCATCTGATCGGGGATCTGCGCCTCGACCAAGGGCGTCAGCACATAGCCCGGGCAGATCGCATTGCAGGTGATCGGCTCCTCGGCGGTTTCCAGCGCCACCGTCTTGGTCAGGCCGACGATACCATGCTTGGCCGCGACATAGGCCGATTTGAACGGCGAGGCGGTCAGCCCATGCGCCGAGGCGATATTGACCACCCTGCCCCAGCCCGCCGCCCGCATCATCGGCAGCGCCGCCGCCGTGGTATGGAAAGCCGAGCTGAGGTTGATCGCCAGGATCGCCTCCCATTTCTCGACCGGGAACTGATCCACCGGGGCCACATGCTGGATGCCCGCATTGTTCACCAGAATGTCGCAGCGCCCCGCCTGCGCCACCAGCGCCCGGCACTCCGCGCCCTTCGACATGTCGGCCTTGATATACCGCGCCGTCACCCCGAACTCTGCCGCCAGCGCCGCCGCCAGCGCGTGATCTTCGGGCCGGTCGGTGAAGGAATTGAGCACCACATCGGCCCCCGCCCGGGCCAGTTCCCGCGCCACCCCCAATCCGATCCCCGAGTTCGACCCGGTGATGATCGCCGTCTTGCCCTTCAGGCTCATGCTGTCCTCCTGCGACTGTCTTGTGCAACCACATCCCACCGCGGAAAATTCTGCAACGGCCAAGGGCATGCCGGAAAGAAAAAGACGCCCGCACAAGGCGGGCGTCAAGTCATGAGGCAGGTTTCATACAGGCAAGAAACCTATCGAGCAGTAAGATCTTTATAAACCCGCACGCCGCCTCTTCCAAGGGAAAAGTTTGCCTGGGCCTGCGGCAGGCGTTAGCTTGGCGCCTGAAAATACAGGCAAACGGGAGATTGTTGCGATGCTGGGATCGGTGTTTTTCCGTGCTCTCGCCCTTGTGATATTGGCTTTCGGCGGGGTTTCGGCAGGCTTTGCGGTCCGGGCTGAGCCGATGTCGGGAATCGCCATGCAGGGGGCGCCGGCGCTGGACCCGGGGCGCCAGCATCTGCCCTATGCCGACCCGAATGCGCCCTTCGGGGGCCGGATGCGCATGGGCGAATCGGGCAGCTTCGATTCGCTCAACCCCTGGATCTTGCAGGGCCGCCCGGCCCAGGGGATTTCGGGCTATGTCGTCGAATCGTTGATGCTGCGCAGCTATGACGAGCCCTTCACCCTTTACGGGCTCTTGGCCGAGAGCATCGAGACCGACGCAAGCCGGTCCTGGGTCAGCTTCACCCTGCGCCCCGAGGCGCGGTTTTCCGACGGCAGCCCGGTCACCGTCGCGGATGTGATCTGGTCCTTCGAGACGATCGGCACCCAAGGCGCGCCGCGCTATCAGACCGCCTGGAAGAAGGTGAAGTCGATCCGTCAGACCGGGCCGCGCAGCCTGCGCATCGACTTCACCGAACCCGACCGGGAATTGGCGCTGCTGATGGGCCTGCGCCCCGTCTTGTCGAAAAAGCAGTGGCAAGGCCATGATCTTGCGTCTGAAATGCAAATGGTTCCGATGGGCTCCGGCCCCTATGTCGTTGAAAGCCTGGATATGGGGCGGTCGATCACGCTCAAGCGCAATCCCGATTGGTGGGGCAAGGATCTGCCGATCACGCAGGGGCTGCATCGGCTCGACCGTCTGCGCTGGGATTATTTCGGCGATCAGAACGTGATGTTCGAGGCCTTCAAGGCCGGGGAAATCGACCTTTACCGCGAAACCAACGCCGCGCGCTGGCACGGCGATTACGATTTTCCCGCCCTGACCGAGGGGCGCGTGATCAAGGCAGAGATCCGCAACCATGTGCCCTCGGGGATCAAGGGGCTGGTGATGAACACGCGAAAGCCCGTCTTCGCCGATTGGCGGGTGCGGCAGGCGATGATCCTTGCCTTCAACTTCGAATTCATCAGCAAGACCCTGACCGGCGGAACCGAGCCGCGGATTTCGTCCTATTTCGCCAATTCGGCGCTGGCGATGCAGCCCGGCCCCGCAACGGGCAAGGTGGCGGAGCTGCTGGCGCCCTTTGCCGCCGGTCTGCTGCCCGGAACGCTGGAGGGCTATGATCTGCCGGTTTCCGATGGCAGCCCGCAAAACCGGCGCAACATGCGCGCGGCGCTGCAGCTGCTTGAGGAGGCGGGCTGGCGGGCAGATGCGGACGGGGTGCTGAAAAATGCCGCCGGAATGCCCTTCGGCTTCGAGATCGTTCTGCAGCAGGGCGCCGCCGAATCGCATTCGGTGGTGGACATCTATCTGGAAGCGTTGCGGCGGCTGGGCATCTTTCCGCGGGTGACGGTGGTCGATGACGCGCAGTTTCAGGCGCGCAAGACCAGTTACGATTTCGACATGACCTGGATGTTCGTCGCCACCTCGCTTTCCCCCGGAAACGAGCAATCTCTTTACTGGGGCGCGAAGGCCGCCGAGGCGCCCGGTTCGCGCAACCTGATGGGGATACGGGATCAAGCCGCCGATGCGATGATCGCGGCGCTGCTGTCGGCGCAGGCGCCCGAGGATTTCACCGCCGCCGTGCAGGCGCTGGACCGGGTTCTGACCGCGGGGCGCTATGTGATTCCGATCTGGTATGCGCCGGTCACCCGGATTGCCCATGCGCGGGAGCTTCACTTTCCGGCGCGCGTTCCGCTATACGGAGACTGGCCGGGCGTGACGCCCGATGCATGGTGGCATGAGGCGAAAGAATGAAAGCGTTCCTGCTGATGGTGGCTCTGGCCGCGGGACTTTGCGGCTGCAACACGGTGGCGGGCGTCGGGGCGGATGTGACCGATGGCGCGCACAAGGTGCAAAGCTGGTTCTGACCGCCGATCCGCGGTCGGGACGGAATTTTCCCTTTTCACAGCGCGATTTGCGGCGCAAGATCGAGACCTGCAAAGGGGCTCGCAGAAGGAGGTCGGGATGAAATGGCATCATGTGCAGGACAATTGGCCTGCCTTCTTCGAGGCGATCCTCGACCGCTGGCCCGATGCCGAGGAGGCCGAGCTTGACGAGATCGACGGCGATCAGCGCGCCTTCATCGCCTATATCATCGAGCTGACCGGGCAGGAACCGGAAGAAGCCCGGGCCGACATCCGGGAATGGCTGACGGGCGAGTTGCCCTCGGATGTGGTGATGGACCCGCGTCACGACAATCACTCGATCGCGCTGTCGAAGAAATACGTCCCCGAGGGCGAGGACGAATACGACGACGACGCGCGTTTCGGCAACGAGGACTGATCGGCCACACGACAAGCTGATCCCGCGCGGCTTGCAAGCGCAGCCATCGCGGCTTAGCAAGGCGCATGCTGTCGATCCATCGTTCCGCCCCCCTGGCCCCGCCGCCCGCCGCCTTCAACATGGCGGCCCATGTGCTTGCCCGTGCCGATGAGCTGGCCGATCGCTCTGCGCTGCAGATCGTCGGGCCTTCCGGGGCCGAACGCTGGTCCTATGGCCGGCTGGCGGCTGCGGTGCGGGGCACCGGCACCGGGCTCTTGCACGCAGGCCTCGTGCCCGGGGATCGCGTGCTATTGCGTCTTGGCAACACGCCCGAATTCCCGGTGGCCTTTCTGGGCGCCATCGCGGCGGGGCTGATCCCGGTGCCGACCTCGGCGCAGCTGACCGCCGAGGAGATCACGAAGATGGCGGCGCAGATCGCCCCCGCCGCCGTGATCGCCGGAGAGGGGATTTCACTGCCCGATATGCCGCCGATGATCCTTTCCGAAGCCGATCTGCGCCGGTTCGAAACCCTGCCGCCCTGCGATTATGCGATGGGATCGGCGGATCGGCTTGCCTATATCGTCTTCACCTCCGGCACCTCGGGCTCTGCGCGGGCGGTCTGCCATGCCCATCGCGCGATCTGGGCGCGGCGGATGATGCTTGACGGCTGGTATGGGCTGAGCGGGTCGGACCGATTATTGCATGCCGGTGCGTTCAACTGGACCTATACGCTGGGCACCGGCCTGATGGACCCCTGGACGGTCGGGGGCACGGCGCTCATCCCCGCGCCCGGCACCGATCCGGCCCTGCTTCCATTGTTGCTGCGGCGTTTCGATGCGACGATTTTTGCTGCCGTTCCAGGTGTTTACAGGCAGATCCTGAAGCATCATGCGCAGCTTGACCTGCCGCGTTTGCGCCATGGGCTGACGGCGGGTGAAGCGCTGCCCGCGCTGACGCGGCAGCATTGGACAAAGGCCAGCGGTACCCCGCTTTTTGAAGCGCTGGGCATGTCGGAATGCTCGACCTTCATTTCCTCCTGTCCGGCGAACCCGGCGCCAGAGGGAACGATGGGCTGGCCGCAACCCGGCCGCCAGATCGCGGTTCTCTCGCCCGAGGGCCTGCCGGTGCCCCGCGGCGAAGCCGGGGACCTCTCGGTGCATCGCAGCGATCCCGGGCTTTTCCTGGGCTATTGGGGCGCCGAGGAAGAAGCCCGGGCGAAATTCACCGCCGACGGGGAATGGTTCCGCACCGGTGACATCGTGCGGATGACCGACGCCGGCGCCATCGCCTATCAGGGTCGCGGCGACGACATGATGAACGCGGGCGGTTTCCGGGTCAGCCCGCTTGAAGTGGAGGCCGCCATGGTCACCTGTCCCGAGGCGGGCGAGGTGGCCGCGATCGAATTGCGGCTGTCGGAAGAAACCAGCCTGATCGCCTTGGCCCATACGGGCCCGGCCACGACCGAGGCGCTTGTCGCACATGCCGGGGCGCATCTTGCGCGCTACAAACAGCCTCGAATCTACCAGCATTTTTCGACCCTGCCGCGCAACCGCAACGGCAAGATCGACCGAAAAGCCCTGCGCCAGCTTTGGCCGCCACTTGCAGACAGGCCCTTAACAAAATGATCGCGCTCGATATTTTCGCAGATCCCGTTTGTCCCTGGTGTTACCTTGCCAAGGCGCAACTGGACCGCGCGCTGGAAGCACGTTCCGCACACCCGTTTGTGCTTTCCTGGCATCCGTTCCAGCTCAATCCGACGCTGCCGCCTGAAGGCATGGACTGCGGCGCCTGGCTGCGCGCCCGATTTGGGGCCCAAGCAGACCAGGCCGACCTGCCCGTGCTGGAGGCGGCCCGGGCCGCGGGGGTGGCGTTGAACCTGCCGATAATCACCAGGATGCCGAACACGCTGAACGCCCATCGGCTGCTGCATTGGGCCGGGATCGAAGGGGCCCAGACCCCCGTGATGTCGGCCTTGCTGCGCGCTTATTGGCGCGATGGGCGCGACATCGGGCAGACAGAGGTGCTGGTGCAGATCGCGGCCGATGCCGGGCTTGATGCCGCCATGATCCGACGCCTGCTTGCCACCGAAGCCGACACCGACACGATCCGCCTGCGCGAGACACATGCACGCGAGCGCGGCATCGTCTCGGTCCCGACCTTCATCCTCGACAATACCCATGTGATCACAGGCGCGCAGCCCGCCAGGCTCTGGATGCAGATCATCGACGAGATTGCCGCGGCCTAGCTGCGCGGTCCTGCACGGCAATGTGCGTGAACGCGCACTGGCCTTCGGCGCGCAGTCGGCTATGGTTATGCGCAATTTTGAAAGGCTGTGCATGTCCGACCCTCACGCATCTGCGGCGCCTGCCCGCATCCCCGTTTTCGAATTCACCGCGCTGATGGCGCTTCTGGCGGCGACGGTCGCCTTTTCGATCGACGCGATGCTGCCCGCCCTGCCCGAGATCGCCGCCAAACTCAGCCCCGAGGCGATCAACCGGGCGCAACTTGTGCTGACCTTCTTCGTTCTTGGCATCGGGGTCGGCACTTTCGTCGCCGGACCGCTGTCGGATGCGATCGGACGCAAGCGGACGATCGTCGTGGGCGTGACCATCTTCGTCATCGGGGCGGTGATCGGGGCCCAGGCGCAAAGTCTTGAAGTGCTGCTGGCGGCCCGGTTCGTGCAAGGCCTTGGCGCCGCAGCCCCGCGGATCGTGCCGATGGCGCTGGTGCGCGACATGTATTCGGGGCGCGAGATGGCCAGGGTGACGGCCTTCATCATGATGGTCTTCATCCTGGTGCCCGCGCTCGCCCCTTCGGCCGGGCAACTGATCATCGGCTTCGCGGGCTGGCGCGGCGTGTTCTACGCCTTCATCCTTTTCGCGCTGATCGGGCTCGCCTGGCTGAGCCTGCGTCAACCCGAAACCCTGACCCCCGAGCGGCGCCGCCCGCTGCGCCCGGCCTTGCTCTGGACGGGCACCAAAGAGGTCCTCGGCGATCGCGATGTGCGGCTTTACATCCTGACGATGACACTTGGCTTCGGACAGATGTTCGCGCTTCTTTCCTCGTCACAACAATTGTTTGCGGCCTTCGGTGCAGTTGAGAGCTTTCCGAAATGGTTCGCTTTGATGGCCATTCTGGCGGGGTCCGGCACCGCCTTCAACGCGCTTTTCGTGATGCGTCTGGGGATGCGCCGGATGGTGCGGGGCACCTATATGATGCAGGTCGTCTCCTCGGGCGCGATGCTGGCGCTGGTGCTGGGAGGTGCGGTGACCCCGCCCGACGGTTTCGTCTTTCTTTTCGCCTGGACGGTCACGGTCTTCATGATGGCGGGGATCACCTTCGGCAATCTGAACGCGCTGGCGATGCAGCGGATGGGCCATCTGGCCGGTCTGGCGGCTTCGGTGGTTTCGGCGCTTTCGACGATGGGCGCGGTGCTGATCGCCGCCCCGGTCGGTTTGATGTTCGATGGCACCGCGCTGCCGATCGTCGTTGCGACGCTGAGCTGTTCGACCCTTGCCGTGATCCTGATGGGGTTTGTGCGCGAAAACGGCTAGGGGGCGTCACGCCCCCTTTTTCTTCTCGGCCTTCTTGCCAGCCACAACCTTTTCCGCCAGATCGCGGGCAATCGCGAAGGCGCCCTTGATCTTATCGGCATCATTGGCCCAGTCGCGACGGATCACGACCTTGTTGCCGTTGATTTTCGCCGTCCCTCGTTCGGCGTTCAGGAATTCCACAAGCCCGGCTGGATTCGGGAATTTGTCCAGATGGAACTGCACCGTGGCGCCTTTCGGCCCGGCATCCATGCGCGAGATCTGCGCCCGCTTGCACATCGCCTTGATCCGCACGACCAGCATCAAAGTGTTCACTTCCTTCGGCAGCGGGCCGAAACGGTCGATCAGTTCCGCCGCAAAACCCTCCATCTCGACCTTGCTCGCAAGGTTCGACAGGCGCCGGTAAAGCCCCAGCCTTACATCAAGATCTGGGATGTAACTTTCTGGAATCATGACAGGAACGCCAAGATTGATCTGCGGCGACCAATCCCCGTCACCGGTCGTTTCCGTCAACTCGCCCGATTTCAGCTTCGAGATCGTCTCCTCGAGCATCGCCTGATAAAGCTCGTAGCCGACCTCCTTGATATGGCCCGACTGCTCCTCGCCCAGAAGGTTGCCCGCCCCGCGCAGATCCAGATCCTGGCTGGCGAGCGAAAACCCCGCGCCCAGATTGTCGAGGCTGCCCAGAAGCCGCAGCCGTTTCGTCGCCTGCGGGGTCAGCGGCAGCCGCGGCTTTGTCGTCAGATAGCAATAAGCGCGCTGCTTCGAGCGCCCGACCCGGCCGCGGATCTGATAAAGCTGCGACAGGCCGAACATGTCGGCCCGGTGCACCACCATCGTGTTCGCCGTCGGAATATCCAGCCCCGATTCGACAATCGTCGTCGCCAGCAGCACATCATGCTTGCCGTCGTAAAAGGCGTTCATCCGGTCATCAAGTTCGCCCGCCGCCATCTGGCCATGCGCGACAATGAAACTGACCTCGGGCACATGGGTGCGCAGGAAATCCTCGACCTCGGCCAGATCCGAAATCCGCGGCACGACATAGAAGCTTTGCCCGCCGCGGTAATGTTCGCGCAGCAGAGCCTCGCGAATGGTGACGGTGTCGAACTCGCTCACATAGGTGCGGATCGCCAGACGATCGACCGGCGGCGTGCCGATAATCGAGAGATCTCGCACCCCGGTCAGGCTCAGTTGCAGCGTCCGCGGGATCGGTGTCGCGGTCAGCGTCAGCACGTGGATTTCGGACCGCATCTCCTTCAGGCGTTCCTTGTGCTGAACGCCGAAATGTTGTTCCTCATCAATGATCAACAGGCCGAGGTTGCGAAATTTCACCCCCTTGGCCAGCACCGCATGGGTGCCGATCACGATATCCACCGTGCCATCCGCCAGCCCGTCGCGGGTGGCGTTCGCCTCCTTGGCCGAGACGAAGCGCGAGAGCGGTTTCACCGTCAGTGGCGTGCCGCGGAAGCGTTCGGTGAAGGTCTTGGCATGCTGACGCGCCAGCAGCGTCGTCGGCGCGATCACCGCGACCTGCATGCCGGAACTCGCCGCGACAAAGGCCGCGCGCATCGCCACCTCGGTCTTGCCGAAACCGACGTCGCCGACGATCAGCCGATCCATCGGCCGCCCCGCGGCAAGGTCGCTTACCACATCCTCGATCGCGGCCATCTGATCGTCGGTCTCGGTATAGGGGAAGCGCGCCGCGAAGGCCTCCCAATCATGATGCGCCGCTTCAAGGATCGGCGCCGGGCGCAGCAGCCGTTCCGCGGCAATCCGCATCAGCCGGTCGGCGATCTGCCGGATCCGCTCCTTCAGCTTCGCCTTTTTCGCCTGCCAGGCGCCCCCGCCCAGCTTGTCGAGCAGACCTTCCTCGTGCCCATACCGCGACAGTAGCTCGATATTCTCGACCGGCAGATAAAGCCGGTCGCCCCCGGCATATTCGAGCAGCACGCAGTCATGCGGTGCACCCAGCGCCGTGACCGTTTCCAGCCCCTTGTAACGCCCGACGCCATGATCGACATGCACGACCAGATCGCCGGGGCTCAGGCTTTGCGCCTCGGTCAGGAAATTCTCGGCCTTGCGCTTGCGCCGCGGTTTCGCCACCAGCCGGTCGCCCAGAACATCCTGTTCCGAGATCACCGTCAGCCCGTCCGCCTCGAAACCCGATTCAAGCGCCCAGACGGCCAGACCCACGCCCTCGATACCACGCGCATCCGAAATCAGCTTTGCCCCGGACAGGCCCTCGTCTTCCAATAATCCCTTCAGACGTTCGCGCGCGCCTTCGGACCAGCTGGCGATGACCACCGGCCCCAGCCGCAATCTTGCTTGCACATGATCTTTCAACGCCCCGAAAAGGCTTACATTTTCCAGCTGACGCTCGGGCGCGAAATTTCGTCCGATGCGGGCTTCGGCGTTCAGGATGCCGGGCCCGGGCGGCGCGGGCAAGACTTGCAGCTTCAGCAGCCGATGCTTTGCAAGCTCGCCTTCCCAGCCCTTGCCATCGAGATAGAGCAGGTCGGGCGGCGCAGGTTTGTAGACCGTGTCCAGCCGGTCGCGCCGGTTCATCGCCTCGCGCCGGGTGTCGTATTGATCCGCGATCCCCTCCCAGCGCGCGGCCCGCTGCGGCTCGATCTGATCATCCAGCACCACCGTGGCCGCGGGCAGATAATCGAAAAGGGTCTCCAGCCGATCCTGGAAAAAGCCCAGCCAGTGCTCCATCCCCGCATGTTTGCGACCCGCCGAAACCGCCTCGTAAAGCGGATCATCCGTGCCGCCCGCGCCGAATTCGATCCGATAATTCTGCCGGAACCGGGTGATCGAGGCCGGATCAAGGATCACCTCGCTGACCGGGGCAAAGTCGATCTGGGTCAGCTTTTCCGTCGTGCGCTGGTTTGCCGGATCGAAGCGCCGCGCGCCATCCAGCACGTCGCCGAACAGATCCAGCCGCACCGGGCCGCCTTCGCCCGGGGGATAGATGTCGATGATACCGCCGCGCACCGCATAATCGCCGGGTTCCGACACCGTGGAGACCGGCGAAAACCCCATGCAGACCAGAAAGGCCTTCAGCGCCTTGTCGTCGATCCGCTGCCCGACCCGGGCCGAGAAGCTCGCCCCCGCCACCAGATCGCGCGCGGGCACCCGCTGCGTTGCGGCCGCAAGTGTCGTCAGCAGCACGAAGGGCCCTGTGATCACACCTTTTGCCAAAGCCGCCAGCGTCGCCATCCGCGCCGCCGAAATCTCGGGATTGGGCGAGATGCGATCATAGGGCAGGCAATCCCAAGCCGGGAAGGTCAGCACCACCGCCTGCGGCTCGAAAAACGCCAGCGCCGCCCGCATCGCCTCAAGACGCCGGTCATCCCGCGCGACATGGATAACCGGATGTCCCCTGGCCAGTTCCTTGGCCAGAAGTTTCGCGTCATAGCCCTCGGGGGCACCGGAAAGAAGGAAATGCTGCATGGGCGAGAGGTATCGGAACGCGCGGACCTGTCAAGGCCTCAGCCGAGCGGCGAGAGTTGCAGATTCTGGAACATGCCCCAAAGCGCCGAGACACAGAGCGCGACCATGCCCAGGGCCTGCACCATGACCCGATGCCGGATCAGGATCCGCGCCACCGTCTCCACCGCGGGCGCTTCGGCCAGAACCGGCTCCAACCGGGCGGCGGTGCGCAGGCTCAACAGCCCGACCCCGCTCAGCGGCACGACGATCAGCGCCACGGCCTGGGCGAATTCGACCCCGAAAACGAAGCCCAGCACCACGACCAGGCTGAGCAGGAACGAGACCACCAGCGTCAGCGTCACCCCCGCCTCGCGGCCGATCGCCAGCAGACGGCGCACATTGACGCCGGTCAGCATCAGCATGTCCTCGGCCACCGGCCCGCCTTGGCGCCGCGCCCGCACGATCAGATCGAAGGGCACGCCCAGAACGTAATGCGAGGCCGTGGACCAGGTCACCGCCAGGGCGATCCAGTACCACAGGTTCGAAAACGACCGCATGTCGATCAGGTCGAAGATCGTTTGCAGGATATCCAAGGTCTTGCCCGCCCGTTGCCTGCCCCCGGTTTCGCGCATCGGGGGCCGGGTTGCAAGCACGCCGTCGCGCGGGCGCGACAACAAGCACGCCTTCGCGCGGGCGCGACAATGCGGGGCTTGAGCCAGCCCGCGATCCATGGCACCCACGGCGACGAAGGAGACCGCCCATGACCCTGATCACCCCCCCCTTTCCCACCAATCGCCTGCGCCGGATGCGCCGCACCGAAGCCCTGCGCCACCTCGCCCAGGAAAACCGGTTGTCGGTCAAGGACCTGATCTGGCCGATCTTCATCACCGATGTGCCCGGCGCCGATGTCGAAATCGCCTCGATGCCGGGGGTTGTCCGCCGCACCATGGCGGGCGCGCTGAAAGCGGCCGAGGAAGCCGCGACGCTGGGCATTCCCGCGATCTGCCTTTTCCCCTACACCGATCCGGCGGTGAAGACCGAGACCTGCGAAATGGCCTGGCAGCATGACAATTTCGTCAACCGGGTGATCGCGGCGATGAAGGCGGCGGTGCCCGAAGTGGCGATCATGACCGATATCGCGCTTGATCCCTATAACGCCAACGGCCACGATGGTCTGGTGCGCGACGGCATCATCCTGAACGACGAAACGACCGAGGCGCTGGTGAAAATGGCCCTTGCCCAGGCGGATGTCGGCGCCGACATCCTTGGCCCGTCCGACATGATGGATGGCCGCGTCGGCGCGATCCGGCAAGCGATGGAGGCCGCCGGTCACAAGGATATCGCGATCCTGAGTTACGCCGCCAAATATGCCTCGGCCTTCTATGGCCCGTTCCGCGATGCGGTCGGCGCCTCGGGCGCGCTCAAGGGCGACAAGAAGACCTATCAGATGAACCCCGCCAACAGCGCCGAGGCCCTGCGCAATGTCGCCCGCGACATCGCCGAGGGCGCGGATATGGTGATGGTGAAGCCGGGCATGCCCTATCTCGACATCGTGCGTCAGGTGAAGGACGCCTTCGGGATGCCCACCTATGCCTATCAGGTCTCGGGCGAATATGCGATGCTGATGGCGGCGGTGCAGAACGGCTGGCTCAACCATGACAAGGTGATGCTGGAAAGCCTGATGGCCTTCCGTCGCGCCGGCTGCGATGGCGTTCTGACCTATTTCGCCCCCGCCGCGGCAAAGCTGATCGGCGCCTGACCGCGCATCTTTCCGCTTCGGCCGCGGGCGCAAGTGACAAGCGCCCGCGGCTGCGCTAAGCTTCCCTCAACCGGGCCGCGCAGGCCCGGACGGATAAGGAGCGAGCAGATGACAGAACTTACCCGACGGTCCCTTCTCGTGCTTGGTGGCGCCAGCCTTGGCCTTGCCGCCTGCGGCAATGGCGTGGGCTCGAATGGCGGCACCACCATTGATGCGCGCGTCGATGCCACCCGAGACTACATGTTGCGCAGCTTCCCCTCGACGCAGCAATTGCTGAGCAAATCGGTCGGTGTGCTTTACATGCCGCTGATGACCGAGGCGAGCTTCGGCTTCGGCGGCGCTTTCGGGCGCGGCGCCTTGCGGATCAACGATGTGACGGTGGATTACTATTCCGCCGCCTCGGCTTCGGTCGGCTTCCAGATCGGCGCGCAGCAATATGCGCATGCGCTGTTCTTCATGACCGAAAAGGCGCTGGCCGATTTCCGCCGCGCCGATGGCTGGGAGCTCGGCGCCGATGCCCGCTATGCCCTGCCCGATGGCGGCGCGGCGATCGGCACCGACACGACAACGACCCTCGCCCCGGTGGTGGTGCAGGTCTTCGGCCAATCCGGCCTGATCGTCGGCGCCTCGCTGGCCGGAACGAAATACACCCGCATCATTCCCTGAGCGGCCCTTCCAAAAACCCGAAAGGCGCGGATTTTTCCGCGCCTTTTTCAAATTCCTGCAGGGCGAAGCTGAGTCTCAGCCGCCATAGATGATCTTCACGTAATTCATCGTTTCCTGATAGTTCGGCACGCCGCCCGCCTTGTCCACCGCCTCGGGCCCGGCGTTATAGGCCGCCAGCGCCAGACGCCAGTTGCCGAACCGGTCATACATCATCCGCAGATAGCGCGCGCCCCCCTCCAGGTTTTCCAGCGGGTCATTGGCATTCACCCCCCAGAAGCTGCGCCGTGCCCGGCATCAGCTGCGCCAGCCCCGTCGCCCCTTTCGGCGAGACCGCCCCGGGGTTCCAGCCGCTTTCCTGCTGCACAAGGCGCAGGAACAGATCCTCTGGCACGCCATGACGGCTGGCCGCGGCCTTGGCATGGGCCAGATATTCGCCCTTGTAGCGGCCGCTGTAGCGCGGCACGGCAGCCGTCGCCTCGCCGCCGCCCTTGGGGGCATCGGGGCGCAACCGCGACGAGAAATCATACTGCCCCGCCAAACGGGTATCAAGAAGCGCAAACTGGTTGCGCCGCACCGTGGATTGCGATTTCGAGGAGGCCCGCCCCAGCACCAGCCCTTCGGCATCGGCCCGTTCGACGGCCGCGGGACTGACCGTCACCGCCATCGCAAGTCCAACCACTGCAACGATTATTCGCATCCGCACCCCTGCAAGCACACCTGCCCGGCGCAACTATAGGGGCAATCCCGCGCTTTGCCTAGCGTCTTGCGCAGCGGCGCAAAGTCTGGGCAAACTATTGCCCAACGGCCTCTGGCCTGCGCCGTGCCGGTGTGATTTGGCAGGGCAGATAAAGGAATCGCCGGCAATCCCGGCCAAAACGGAGTATTTCATGGCAGGCGTCAACAAGGTCATTCTGGTCGGCAATCTGGGCCGCGATCCGGAGGTGCGCACGTTTTCGAATGGCGGCAAGGTCTGCAACCTGCGCCTCGCCACTTCGGAAACCTGGCGCGACAAGCAGACGGGCGAGCGCAAGGAACGCACCGAATGGCATTCGGTGGCGATCCTGAACGAGAACCTGGCGAAGATCGCCGAACAATATCTGAAGAAGGGCTCGACGGTCTATATCGAGGGCCAGCTTGAAACCCGCAAATGGACCGACCAGCAGGGCCAGGAACGCTACACGACCGAGGTGGTTCTGCGCCCCTATCGCGGCGAACTCACGCTTCTGGGCGGCCGTGACGGCGGCGGCTCGGGCGGCGGCGGTGGCAATTATGGCGGCGGTTCGCAGGGCGGCGGCTATGGTGGCGGCTACGATGACGGCCCGGGCTATGGCGGGGGTGGCGGCGGCTCCTCGGCCCCCGCGTCGGGCGGCGGCAGCGGCCGCTCGGATTTCGACGACGACATCCCGTTCTGACAACAGGGGGCCGCAAGGCCCCTTTTCTCTTGTGGCCCGTTCTTTGGCGGACAGCGCGCGGGGGCGCTGCCCCGGCCCCCCCGAGATATTTGCAGCAAGATGAAGGGAAAACCGTTGCGGCTTTCACCTTGGCGCAAATATCCCGGGGGGAGGCGAAGCCGGGGGGCAGAGCCCCCCTCGCGCTCAGCCCAAAGCGCGGAGCCGGGCGATCAAGCTCGAAGTGTCCCAGCGCCCGCCGCCCATCTTCTGCACATCCTTGTAGAACTGATCGACCAGCGCCGTGACCGGCAGGCTGGCGCCCGTCTCATTCGCCGTGGCCAGGCAAATCCCCAGATCCTTGCGCATCCAGTCGACGGCAAAGCCGAAATCGAAGCGGTTTTCCGCCATTGTCTTCGAGCGGTTCGCCATCTGCCAGCTGCCCGCCGCGCCCTGGCTGATCACCTCGACCAGATCGGCGCTGTCGAGCCCGGCCTTTTCGGCGAAATGCAGCGCCTCGGCCAGCCCCTGCACCAGACCGGCAATCGCGATCTGGTTGCACATCTTGGCCAGCTGCCCCGCGCCGCTTTCGCCCAGCCGCCGACAGATCCGGGCATAGGCCGCAATCACCGGCTCGGCCGCGGCATAATCGGCCGCGCTGCCGCCGCACATCACCGAAAGAACGCCATTCTCCGCCCCCGCCTGCCCGCCCGAGACCGGCGCATCGACGAAACCCAGCCCCTTTTCGCCCGCCAGCGCCGCCAATTCGCGCGTCACCTGCGCCGAGACGGTGGTGTGATCGACAAAGATCGCCCCCGGCGCCATCTCCGCGAAAGCCCCCGTCGCGCCCAGACAGACCTCGCGCAGGTCATCGTCATTGCCGACACAGGCCATGACGAACTCCGCCCCCGAAGCCGCCTCGGCCGCCGTCGCCGCGCGCTGCCCGGCGTGCCTGTCCACCCAGGCCTCGGCCTTGGCGGCGGTGCGGTTCCACACCGTCACCGCATGGCCGCGCGCCGCCAGATGGCCCGCCATCGGAAAGCCCATCACCCCCAAGCCCAGAAACGCCACCTTTGCCATCGCCCACTCCCTGCACGCGTTTGCGCGTTGAACATTGCCTGGCTGTGACTTAGTAACGCCTGCGCTTGCCCCGTCAATTCCCGGCCAAAGGTCCGTCGCATGTATCGCCTGTTCATCTGGTTGGTCCGCCTCGTCTCGGCCGCGCTGACGCTCGGCCTTCTGGGCGCCTTCGGGATCTGGTATTTCGCCACCCGCTCGCTGCCCGATTACGACGCCAGCTATCAGATGGAGGGGCTCTCGGCCCCGGTCGAAATCGTCCGCTCGACCGAGGACGTGCCGCATATCTTCGGGCAGACCGATGCCGATGTCTATTTCGCGCTGGGGCTCGCCCATGCGCAGGACAGGCTGTGGCAGATGACGATGGCGCGCCGCACCGTGCAGGGCCGGCTGAGCGAGGTTTTCGGGGCGAAGACGCTGAAGACCGATGAACTCATGCGCCGGCTTGATCTTTACGGCGCGGCGCAGGCCTCGGTCGCGGTTCAGGACGGGCCGACTGTAGTGGCGCTCGAGGCCTATGCCCGCGGCGTCAATGCCTGGATCGAAGAGGTGAACCGCCGCGCGCTGGGCCGGGGCGCCCCGGAGTTTTTCCTCTTCGAGGCCGAAATCGCCTATTGGACCCCCGCCGACTCGATCGCGCTCCTGAAGCTGATGGCGGTGCAGGGCGCCACGCAGATCGACACCGAAGTGCTGCGCGCCCAGCTTTCCCTGCTCGGTCAGGGCTGGGCCGAGGATCTGATGCCCGCGGTTCCCGGCCCGGGCACGATGGCGCTGCCGCGCTATGCGGCGCTGTTTCCGACCCTGCCCGCAGGCGCCGCCCAGACCGCCGCCGACAGCACGCCGCCTCTCTCTCCCTTTGCCGGGCGCGACTTTGCCGCCGCCTCGAATGCCTTTGCCGCCGCGCCTGCGCGTTCGGCCGCGGGCGGCTCGCTTCTGGCCAACGATCCGCATGCGCCCCTCGCCGCGCCCTCGCAATGGTATCTGGCCCGGCTCGAGCTTTCCACCGGCGGCGTGATCGGCGCCACCATCCCCGGCATTCCCGCCATTCTCACCGGGCGCAGCGCCGCGCTGGGCTGGGGCATCAGCGCCTCCTTTGCCGATGACGCCGACCTTTTCGTCGAGGAACTCGACCCGAAAACCCCCGAGCGCTACCGCACCCCGACGGGATGGAGCGATTTCACCACCCGCAAGGTGATCGTCACGGTCAAGGACGCCGCCCCGGTCACGCTGACGCTGCGCTGGACCGAGAACGGACCGGTCCTGCCCGCCGGTCACTTCGATCTGGGCAAGATCACCCCGCCCGGCCATGTGATCAGCCTCGGCTGGTCGGCGCTTTCGCCCGCCGATACCTCGATGTCGGCGGCGCTGAAGATCATGCAGGCCAAATCCGTGCCCGCGGCGGTGGCGGCGGGCGAGGGCTTCCTTGCCCCCTCGGTCAACATGACGCTGGCCGATCAGACCTCGGTCGGGCTGGTGACGCTCGGCGCGCTGCCCGGCCGCGATCCGGCCAATGCCACGCAGGGGCGGATGCCGCAACCGGGCTGGGTGGCGGCGAACCGCTGGCAGGGCCGCCTGCCCTATGACGCCAATCCGCGCCTGCTCGACCCCGAGGGCGGGATCGTGATCAACACCAACAACAAGCTGACCGACCGGCCCTTTCCGCTGCATGTCAGCCACGACTGGGGCGACAGCCAGCGCGTCGCCCGGCTGACCCGGCTGATGGGCGAGCGCGAGGTGCATTCGCGCGAAAGCTTCATCGCGGTGCAGACCGACACCGTATCCCCGGCCGCGCGCGGGCTTTTGCCGCTTGTCGGCGCCGATCTGTGGTTCACCGGCACCCCCGCGCCCGAGGGCACGCCCGAGCGCTTCCGCCAACGCGCGCTGGAACTTCTGGCCGCCTGGGATGGCGACATGAACGAGCACCTGCCCGAGCCGCTGATCTATGCCGCCTGGATGCGCGCGTTCCAGAACCGGCTGATCCGCGACGAGCTGGGCCCCGAGCTGGCCGAGAAATTCCTGCATATCGAGCCGCTTTTCCTGGAACATGTGCTGCGCAACGTGAATGGCGCGGCGCGCTGGTGCGACGTGCTGCAATCGGCGCCCTCCGAGACCTGCACCGACATCGCCCGGGTGTCGCTCGATGCGGCGCTGCTCGGCCTGAAGGAAAAATACGGGCCGCAGATCGAAAGCTGGCGCTGGGGCGACGCGCATGAGGCGCATCACGACCATCCGGTGCTGGGACACAACCCGCTGCTGGGCTGGCTGATGAACATCCGGCAATCGACCTCGGGGGGGGATTTCACCCTCAACCGCGGCCTGACCGCGGGCACCGGCCCCGAGCCCTTCGCCAATGTCCACGGCGCGGGCTATCGCGGCGTCTATGATTTCGCCGATCCGGATTCTTCGGTCTTCATCATCGCCACCGGGCAATCGGGGCATCCGTTCTCGGCCCATTACGACGATCTGGCCGATCTGTGGCGGCGCGGCGAATATGTGCCGATGTCGCTCGACCCGGCGCTTGCGCGCGCCGCCGCCGCTGGCATCACCCGGCTGGAACCCCTCGGCGCTTCCGAGTAACGGCGAAAGGGCGTATTTTCACCAAGAAGAAACCGCAGCTTTTTCTTGGCTTAAATACGCCCTTTCAACGGCTTGCACCGCAAAGCTAAAGTGCGCTGAACTTCGCCTTTTGCGCCTCGGTCCAGCGCAGGCGCAGCTGCCAGCCCGCTTCGCCCTGCAGCTCGTTTCGGATCACGCCCTGGGCATGCAGCCAAGCATGTGCCTTGCCCGCGGTGAAGGGCAGATCCAGATCTTCCTCGATCCAGTCTTCGCCCAGACGCGCCTCGATCGCCGCCACAAGCGCGCCGATCCCTTCGCCCGACAGCGCAGAGACCGCCTGCACGTCCGCGCGCCGCGCATCCTGCGCGAGCAGGCCCGCCCGCACCGCCTCGGACAGCGCGTCGATCTTGTTCCAGACCTCGATCAGCGCCACATCCTCGGCCACGCCAAGGAATTCGAGGATCTCGCCGACATCTTCGGCCTGTTCCTCGGTCTCGGGGTGGGAAATGTCGCGCACATGCAAGATCAGATCGGCTTCCAGCACCTCTTCCAGCGTCGCGCGGAAGGCGGCCACCAGCTCATGCGGCAGATCCGAGATGAAGCCCACCGTATCCGACAGGATGATGCGCCGCCCCGAGGGCAGCACAAGGCCGCGCATCGTGGGATCGAGCGTGGCGAAAAGCATGTCCTTGGCCAGCACTTCGGCCCCGGTCATGCGGTTGAAAAGCGAGGATTTTCCGGCGTTCGTATAGC
Organism: Rhodobacter capsulatus; assembly: GCF_052363185.1. GTDB lineage: Bacteria > Pseudomonadota > Alphaproteobacteria > Rhodobacterales > Rhodobacteraceae > Rhodobacter > Rhodobacter capsulatus_E. The sequence continues at coordinate 1,945,284 of NZ_CP198955.1, forward strand.
CCACCAGCGCGACAATGGGAAAGGGCACCTTGCGCCGCGCCGCGCGGTGCAGCTCGCGCGTTTTCACCACCTTGGCCAGCTGCCGCTTCAGCCGGATCACCTGATCGTCAATCGCGCGGCGGTCCGCCTCGATCTGGGTTTCGCCCGGACCGCCGACAAAACCGAAGCCGCCGCGCTGGCGTTCAAGGTGCGTCCAGGCCCGCACCAGCCGGGTGCGCTGATAGGAGAGCGCCGCCAGTTCCACCTGCAGCACGCCTTCGCGCGTGCGCGCCCGATCGGCAAAGATCTCCAGGATCAACCCGGTCCGGTCCAGAAGCTTGACGCCCCATTCCTTTTCCAGATTGCGCTGCTGGATCGGGCTCACCGGGCCATCGACCAACACCAGATCGACCTCGGCCGCCTGCAGACGCTCTTTCAGCTCGGCCATCTTGCCGGTGCCGAACAGATGCCCGGCATGAGGCTTCGGCAGGCGCACGATTTCGTGGCCCATGATCTGCAGATCCGGCAAAGCCGCCGCAAGCGACACCGCCTCGGCCAGCCGCAATTCCGGTTCGCGCCGGGCATCGACCGCCTTCAGGTCCGGGTGCAGCACCCAGACGCGGGTCGGACGGTCTTTCGAATGGATGGGGTCGCTCAGTCTTCGCCCTCGTAAAGAGAGATCGGCGAGCCGGGCATGATGGTCGAGATCGCGTGTTTGTAGACCAGCTGCGACTGGCCATCGCGGCGCAGCAGCACGCAGAAATTGTCGAACCAGGTGATCACGCCCTGCAGCTTCACCCCGTTGATGAGGAAGATCGTGACCGGAACCTTGGTCTTGCGGACGTGGTTGAGGAAGGCGTCCTGAAGGTTCTGTTTGTCGGCAGCCATTTTTTCTTATGCCTTTTTTTCTGTCTTGTCCTGTCGCGCGGGGCCGGGTGCGGTCTCCCTGATGCAAGTATGCGCAAAGGTGCAAGAGATTCCAGCCAAAAAGCAGAGACTTGCGCCCAAGGCACGGAATTTGACGTTTCCTGTCGCCCGCGGGGCGCAGTCGGGGGACCGGTCCGGCCCCCGCAGCCTCAGAGCTCGTCGCCCGCGGTCTCGATGTCGTCCTCTTCGGCCTCGTCAAAGCCCGCCCCGCCGCGCCCGGTCTTGCCCGAGGTGACGACGCCCAGCGACTTCAGCTTGCGATGCAGCGCCGAACGTTCCATGCCCACAAAGGCCGCCGTGCGCGAGATGTTGCCGCCAAAGCGGTTGATCTGCGTCAGCAGATATTCGCGTTCGAAGAGCTCGCGCGCCTCGCGCAAGGGCAAGGACGCCAGCTGCCCGCCGAGCACGATCCGCCCCGCATCGGGCTGGGCCGCATTGCCCGGCAGTTCCCGCGCCTCGATCGGGCCGCTGCCCTCGCCCAGGATCAGCACCCGCTCGATCACGTTGCGCAATTCGCGGATGTTGCCCGGCCAGTCCATCGTCTGAAGGCTGGCCACCGCTTCCTCGGACAGCGCCCGCAGTGCCAGCCCTTGGGTGCGGTTGAAGACCTCGATGAAATGGCTGGCGATCAGCGGCACATCCTCGCGCCGCTCGGAAAGCGAGGGAACGGCGATCGGCACCACATTGAGCCGGTCGTAAAGTTCCTGGCGGAACCGCCCGGCGGCGATTTCCGCGGTCAGGTTGCGCGTGGTCGAGGAAATCACCCGCAGATCGACGCGCACCTTGTCGGAGCCGCCGACCCGGGTGAATTGCTGCTCGGTCAGCACGCGCAGGATTTTCGATTGCGTGCCCAAGGGCATCTCGGCCACTTCGTCGAAATAGATCACCCCGCCATGGGCTTGTTCCAGAAGGCCTTTTTCAATGCCGCGTTCGGGGGTTTCGCGGCCAAACAGCACCTCCTCCATCCGCTCGGGGGCGATCGTCGCGGAATTCACCGTGACAAAGGGCGCCGCCGCCCGGGTCGAATGCTGGTGGATATAGCGCGCCGCCGATTCCTTGCCCGAGCCGGGATCGCCCGTCAGCATCACCCGGCCGTTCGATTTCGTCACCTTGTCGAGCTGATCCTTGAGCCGCCGGAACGCCGCGGAATTTCCGATCATGTCGCCTGAATGCAGATCCCGCCGACGCAGGCTGGAATTTTCCCGCCGCAACCGGCTGGTTTCCATCGCGCGCGAAATCACTACCATCAGCTGGTCGATGTTGAAGGGCTTCGAAATGAAATCATAGGCGCCCTGCTTGATCGCGGCCACCGCAATCTCGATATTGCCATGCCCCGAGATGATGATGATCGGAATATCCGGATTGTCGCGCTTCACCGTCTTCAGAATGTCGATCCCGTCCATCCGGCTGTCCTTCAGCCAGATGTCGAGGATCATCAGCGCCGGGGCCTCGGCATTGATCGCCTCCATGCAGGCGTCGGAATTGGCCGCCGTCCGCGTCGCATAGCCTTCATCCTTGAGAATGTCGGCGATCAGGTCGCGGATGTCCTTTTCGTCATCGACGATGAGAATGTCGCTCATGGCTCACTATCCTTGATGGCGCGCAGCCCGGAGCGGGCGCGGGGCAGTCTGATTTCGGCGCAGGCGCCCGGATGGGCCTCCGGGCCAAAGGCGGGGGCATCGGTCAGAACCAGCATGCCGCCATGTTCCTCGATGATCTTCTTGACAATGGAGAGGCCAAGGCCGGTGCCCTTGGCGCGGGTGGTGACATAGGGTTCGAAGAGCCGCGCCCGGTCGGGCGGCAGGCCGATGCCGTTGTCCATGATCCGGATCTCGACCGCTTCGGGCTCGGCGCGCAGGCTGACGCGGACCTGCGGCGCATAGCCCGCGGGGGCGCCCTTTTCGATCAGGCTTTCGATCGCCTCGCCGGCGTTCTTGATCAGATTGGTCAGCGCCTGGCTGATCATCGTCGCATCGAGTTCGACCACCACCGGCGCCTCGGGCAGATCGGCCGTCAGCTTCGCGCCATGCAGCGATCCCTCCTGCAACAGCACCGCATCGCGGGTCAGCGCTACGATGTCATGATCGCGCCGGTCGGGTTCCGGCATCCGGGCGAAGCGGGAAAATTCATCGACGATGCGGCGCAGATCGTCGGTCTGGCGCACGATCACCCCGGTCAGTTGCTCCAGCGCCTCGGCTTCGTCGGGGGCGACCTGACGGGTGAACTTGCGCTTGATCCGTTCGGCCGAAAGCTGGATCGGCGTCAGCGGGTTCTTGATCTCATGCGCGATCCGCCGCGCGACATCGCCCCAGGCCGCCATCCGTTGCGCCGAAACCAGCTCGGTCACGTCGTCAAAGGCCACCACATAGCCCTCGCGCTGCCCCGAGGCGCGCCGCTCGGCCATCCGCACCAGCAGGCTTTCCAGCCGCCCCTCGCGGGAGACCCGCACCTCTTCTTGCACGACCGCATGAAGACCGTCCTGCAACTTCTGGAAAAGAGAGGCGAATTCCGGAACGGCATCGGCCAGGGGGCGGTCGGTGTCCCGCGCGGCGGACAGCTTCAGGATCCGCACCGCCGAGGGGTTGAGAAAGTCGATCCGCCCCTCGGCATCCAGCCCGATCACCCCCGAGGTCACCGAGGACAGAACGGAATCGAACATCCGCCGCTGTTCGTCGGTTTCGCGATGCGAGGCCACCAGCTCGTCGCGCTGGCCCTTGAGCTGGCCGGTCATGCGGTTGAACACCTGCCCCAGCGTGGCGATTTCGTCATCGCCCTCTTCCTCGATCACCCGCGCGTCAAGATCGCCGCGCCCGACCCGCTCGGCCGCCGCGGCCAGCCGCCCGATCGGCCGCGACAGCCGCTCGGCAAACCACAGCCCGGCCCAGATCGCCGCCAGAATCAGGATCATCGCAAAGCCGACATAGACCAGACCGAATTCGAACAGCACCCGCCCGCGCGAGGCTTCCAGCTGCTGATAAAGGCTCACCGTCTCGCGCGTGTTGTCGAGCAGCGACAGGATCTGGCCATCGACCGCGCGCGAGACATACAGATAGCGGTCGACATAGGCATCGAGCTTGATCAGCGCGCGGAATTCCGAGGTCGGCCAATCCTCGATCAGCACGGTCGCGCCCTTGGCCGCCGCCACCACCTTTTCGGGCGGCGGGGTCTCGTAGTCGAACAGATACGAGCGGTCGCCGCGGGCCACGATCTCGGCGCCGCCGTCGATCACATAGGCTTCCTTGAGCCCGCGCTGGATGCCCTGCTGCCCCGCCACCAGCCATTCGCGCAGATCCCCATCATCGGCAAAGGTCGCCGCCTGCCGACGCAGGTTCAGAAAGCCGGCCAGCGCCTCGGCATCCTGCACAAGATCGTGGCGGTGTTCCTCCTGATAGGCTTCGGCTGCCGAAAGCGAGGTGCCGACGACCGAGCGGACACGATCGGAAAACCAGCCCTCAAGCCCGATATTGACCGTCAGCCCGGCAAAGAGTGCGACCAGCACCGTCGGCACCAGCGCGATCCCGGCAAAGACCCAGGTCAGACGCAGCGTCAGCCGCGAGCCGGTCGCCCGCGCCCGCCGCGCCGCCAGCATCTGCGTCAGCCGCAGCAGGATCAGCCCGGCCAGAACCAGAAAATAGACGAAATCGCCCAGAAGCGTCAGCCGCAGCGCGATGCTGTCGGCGCCCTGCCCCATCGGCCCCAGCACGACAAAGGTCAAAATCGCCAGCGCCGGACCCAGCACCGCAAGGCCGAAGACGAAGCCGCTTTGAACGCGACGCTGGCGACGCAGCCGCGAAAGCCGTTCCCAAGCTGAGCCACTCCTCGTCATGGACACGACGGGTCCCCCGGTTCTCCGCCGCGGCGAATCCCGTGAGGTGGATTTGCCACAAATACCTGTGGCCTATTTACATCAGTTTGCGCCGCCTTGTCACCTGAATATCCAGATCGGTGATCTTTTTGCGCAAGGTATTGCGGTTGATCCCCAGAAGATCGGCACATCTGGCCTGATTGCCGCCGGTCGCATCCAGGGCAATCTCGATCAGCGGGGCTTCCATTTCCGCCAGAATCCGGTCGTAAAGCCCGGGCGGCGGCAGGTTGCCGCCATGCAGGTCGAAATAGCGCCGCAGATGCCGCGCGATCGAGGCCGACAGCTTCTCGCCCTCGCCGCCCGGGCCGCGCAGCGGCTCGACCGCGGGCTGGTTGCCCAGCACGAATTCCACCTCGGCGCGGGTGATTTCCTCCTCGGACGCGGTCACGACGAGCCGCCGCACGGTGTTTTCCAGCTGGCGCACATTGCCCGGCCAGGCATAGGCCCGCACCAGCGCCATCGCCTCGGCCGAAAACCGCCGCGTGCCCAGACCGTCGCGCTCGGCCCGGCCGAGGAAATGCTCGGCCAGCAGCGGAATGTCCTCGACCCGCTCGCGCAACGAAGGCACCGCCAGCGTCACCCCGCCCAGCCGATAGAACAGATCTTGCCGGAACCGGCCCGCCTCCATCAGCGCGCCCAGATCGACCTGGGTCGTCGCCATGATCCGTGGCGCCGGATCGGGCAGCGCATCGAGCATGCGCACGATCCGCCCCTGGGTCTCGTCGTCGTAATCGCCGACCTCGTCAAAGACGAGCGAGCCGCCCTTGACGCGCGACAAAAGCGCCGAGGGGCCATCCGCCCCCGCCAGATCGGCCGCCTGCGCGACGACAAAGGGCAGCGTGCGCCGATCCGAGAAATCGTGAATCGCCTTGGCGATCAGCGACTTGCCGGTGCCCGATTCGCCCATGATCATCACCGGCAGATCGGCATTCATCACCCGCGCCACCAGCCGGTAAAGCGCCTGCATCGCCGCCGTGCGCCCGACCAGCGGCAGATCGGTGCCCTCGGGGCGGGTGCTTTCCACCACCTTCGGCACCACCTGCGCCCGGCGCTTGAGTTCCAGCGCCCGCGCCGCCCGTTTCATCAGATCGGGCAGATCAAAGGGCTTGGGCAGGTAATCATAGGCATCGGCTTCCGCCGCCTGAATCGCCGTCATGATGGTGTTTTGCGCCGAAATCACGATCACCGGCAGGCCCGGCCGTTCCCGCGCGATCCGCGGCAGCGCTTCGAGCCCGTTGCCATCGGGCATGATCACGTCGGAAATCACCAGATCGCCCTTGCCCTCCTCGACCCAGCGCATCAGCGTCATCAGCGAGGCCGTGGCATGGACCTTGCAGCCGGCGCGGGTCAGCGCCTGGGTCAGAACGGTGCGGATCGTGCGATCGTCGTCGGCGACAAGAACGGTGCCATCCATCGGTCAATGCTCCTTCGGGGCCACGGGCAGGGAAATGCGGAACACGGTGCGGCCGGGGGCGCTTTCAAGGCTGACCCAGCCATTGTGTTCCGAGACGATCTTCGAGACGAGGGCAAGGCCAAGGCCGGTGCCGTTTTCGCGCCCCGAAACAAAGGGTTCAAAGATCGAGCTGGCGATGTCGGCGGGAATGCCCGGGCCGTCGTCGATCACCTCGACCTGCAGCGGCAGGCGCTGCCCGCCACCATCGGGACGGCGCAGCCGCAGCGCGTAATCATAAAAGGTGCGCAGCCGGATCGTGCCTTGCCCCCGCGCCGCTTCCGAGGCGTTCTTCAGAAGGTTCAGGAAGACCTGTGTCAGCTGATCGGCATCGCCCAGCGTCGGCGGCAAGGAGGGGTCGTAATCCTCGACGATCAGCATATGGGCGCCAAAACCAACGGCGGCGGATTTTCTTGCCCGATCAAGCACATCGTGGATGTTGACCGGTTTCATCTCGGGCGGGCGGACATTGCCGAACTGCTCGACCTGCTCCAGCAGCTTCACGATGCGGCGGGTTTCATCGACGATCAGATCGGTCAGTTCCAGATCCTCGCCCGAAAGCCCCATCGACAAAAGCTGCGCCGCCCCGGCGATGCCCGCCAACGGGTTCTTGATCTCATGCGCCAGCATCTCGGCCATGCCAATGGCCGAACGCGCCGCCGATTTCACCATGCTCGCCCGGCCCAGCCGGTCGGCGATCTCGCGCGGCGAGATCAGCAGCAGCACGGTTTCCGGGTCATCGGCGATCGGCGCGGCCTGCAGATTGCACTGCACCGGCGCGCGTTCGCCGGTGGTCAGATCAACGTCGTTGACGAAAAGCGCCGAGCGGTTCTTGCGCACCCGGGCGAAGATTTCCTCAAGCGGCGCCGAAATCGCCAGCCGCTCGCCCAGCACCTGCCCCTTGAGCGCCCGCGCCGAAAGATTGAGGAAAAGCTCGGCCGCCGGATTGATCTCGATCACCCGATCATTGACGTCGATCATCAGCGCAGGCAGCGGCAGCGAGTTCCAGATGATGCCGGGCGGGGGCAGGTTCATGCGGCCTCCCTGTCGGAAAAGGCGCTGCGGATCAGCGCAAGCGTGGCGGCGGGATCGGTGGCGCGCATCATCTCGGCGCGCAGCGGCGCGGCGGCGGCCTCGGCATACCAGCCCAGATGCTTGCGCGCGATGCGCAAGCCCAGATCGCGGCCGTAAAAACTGAGGATCGCCTCGTAATGCTCTGACACAAATTCAGAAAATTCAGAACCAGAGGGCAGCTTCGGCATTGCCGTGCCAAAGATCGCGGCGGCGATCTGCGCCAGCCGCCACGGCGCGCCTTGCGCGCCGCGCCCCACCATCACCCCCGCCGCGCCACTTTGATCCAGCGCCGCGCGGGCCGAGGCGGCATCGACAATGTCGCCATTCGCCACCACCGGCACCGAAACCGCCTGCCGCACGGCGGCAATCGCGCGCCAATCGGCCGCACCGGTGTAGAACTGCATCCGGGTGCGGCCGTGAATGACGATCATCTTCACCCCCGCGGCTTCGGCCCGCCGGGCAATCTCGGCCGCGTTCAGCTGGTCGCTGTCCCAACCGAGCCGCATCTTCAGCGTCACCGGCAGATCGACCGCGCCCACGACCGCCTCGATCAGCCGCAAGGCATGATCGGGGTTGCGCATCAGCGCCGCGCCCGAAAGCCCGCCCGTCACCTTTTTTGCCGGACAGCCCATGTTGATGTCGATGATTTCGGCGCCCATGTCGGCCACGATCTTCGCCGCCTCGGCCATCGGCGCGGCCTCGCGCCCGGCCAGTTGCACCGAGGTCGGCAGCCCCGCCGCCAGTTCCGCCCGCGCCTTGGCCCGAACCGAGGGCTTGGCGGTCAGCATCTCGCCCGAGGCCACCATTTCCGACACGACGAGCCCCGCACCGAACCGCGCCACCATGCGCCGAAACGGCAGATCGGTGATGCCCGCCATCGGCGCCAGCAGCACCGGAGGATCAAGGTGAAGGGTCTCAAGGCGGATCGTCACGGGTTCTCTCGCGTTCAACTGCCCAAGGAACTAGCGGCACGGCCGGGGAATCACAATTGCTACCGACGCCTTGGCCCTCACATTGGCGAGAAAAATCGGCATATGCCCGAAATTTATGCAACCAGCTGCGGCTCTGTGTGCATTGCGCCCGGGCCGCGCATGGCCTAAGCCTTTGGCAAGCAAGGAGGCAGCATGTCGGTTGCGGTGATCATCGTCGCGGCAGGTCGCGGCACGCGGGCGGGCGAAGGCCTGCCGAAACAATGGCGCGATCTGGCCGGAAAGCCGGTTCTGGCGCGCACGGTCGAGGCTTTTGCCGGGATCGGGCGGGTTCTGGTCGTGCTGCATCCCGATGACATGGGGCTTGGCATGGATTTGCTGGGCGGCTCGGTCGTGCTGGTTGCGGGGGGCGCGACGCGGTCCGAAAGCGTCAAGAACGCGCTTGAGGCGCTGGATGGCTCGGATGTGACGAAGGTGCTGATCCATGATGCCGCGCGGCCGCTGGTTCCGGCCTCGGTCACCGCCGCGGTTCTGGCCGCTTTGGAAACCACCCCGGGGGCCGCGCCCGCGCTGGCCGTGACCGATGCGCTTTGGCGCGGCGCGGCCGGTCTGGTCGCGGGCACCCAGGACCGCGAGGGGCTGTACCGGGCCCAGACGCCGCAGGGCTTCCGTTTCCCCGAGATTCTGGCCGCGCATCGTGCCCATCCGGGCGGTGCCGCCGATGATGTCGAGGTGGCGCGGCACGCGGGGCTTTCCGTGGCGATCGTTCCGGGGCATGAAGACAATCTGAAGATCACCTATGCGCAGGATTTCGCCCGCGCCGAGGCGATATTGCGTGAAAGGAAGGGGCAAAAGATGGATGTGCGACTGGGCAACGGCTATGATGTGCATGCCTTTTGCGAAGGCGATCATGTGGTGCTGTGCGGGGTGAAAGTGCCGCATGTGAAGGCGCTGCTCGGTCATTCGGATGCCGATGTGGGCATGCATGCGCTGACCGACGCGATCTATGGCGCGCTGGCCGAGGGTGACATCGGCCGTCACTTCCCGCCCTCCGATCCGCAATGGAAGGGCGCCGCGAGCTGGATCTTCCTCGACCATGCGGCGAAACTGGCGAAATCGAAAGGTTTCCGGATCGGCAATGCCGATGTGACGCTGATCTGCGAACGGCCCAAGATCGGCCCGCATGCCGTGGCGATGGCGGCGGAACTCGCGCGGATCATGGAGATCGAGCCCGCGCGCGTCTCGGTCAAGGCCACGACGTCCGAGCGGCTCGGCTTTACGGGCCGCGAGGAAGGCATCGCCTCGATCGCCACCGTGACGCTGATCGGCGCGTAAGATGGCGGCCCGCTGGCTGCAGGCCATCACCACTTTCGGCTTCGTCGGCCGGTTGCGCCCTGCCCCGGGCACCTGGGGCACGGCGGCGGGTCTGGCCCTGCTTTGGGCGGTCGAACGCTTCGCAGGATTTGGCCCGCTTGTGGCGGCAACGGCTGTGATCACAGCCCTGGGCTTTTGGGCCGTGGCGCGCGAATTGCGCGACCGCCCGGGCGAGGACCCTTCGGAAATCGTCATCGACGAGGTGGCGGGCATCGGCGTCGCGCTGATCTTCCCGGCCGCCGGGTTCTGGCTGCGGGACATGTCGATGGTCTGGCCGGGGCCGGTGGCGGCGTTCCTCTTCTTCCGGCTCTTCGACATCTGGAAGCCCTGGCTTGTCGGCCGCGCCGACCGCCGCGGCGATGCGGCGGGGGTGATGCTTGACGATCTCTGGGCGGGGCTCTTTGCGGGGATCTGCACGGTGATCGCGGCCGGTCTCTGGCACGGGTTCATCAGATGATCGCCGCGCAAGTGCTTGATGCGGCGCGCGAAAAAGGCCTTCGCATCACCACGGCCGAAAGCTGCACCGGCGGCATGGTCGCCGCAGCGCTGACAGAGATCCCCGGATCGTCCAGCGTCTTCGAGCGCGGCTTCGTCACCTATTCGAACGCCGCCAAGGTCGAGATGCTGGGCGTTTCACCCGCGACGCTTGAGGCCTTTGGCGCGGTTTCCGAACAGGTCGCCCGCGAAATGGCGCTGGGCGCGCTGGCCCGGTCCAGCGCCGATCTGGCGGTGTCGATCACCGGCATCGCGGGCCCCGGCGGATCGGAGTTCAAACCCGAGGGCCGCGTCTGCTTCGGCATCGCCCGCCGCGGTGGCGCGGTCGAGACCGAAACGCAGGATTTCGGCGCCCTTGGCCGCGCGGCCGTGCGGACGAAATCCTGCGATCACGCCCTGTCGCTCCTGGCCGCCGCGCTTTCATAATGCGCCGCAATTCCCGGCTTGGCGCGGAAATTGCGCTCATTTCCCGGGCAACCCGAATACGCCCATGATTTGGGCGCCCCTGCCCCCCACTTGCGCCTTTTCACGGCGGTTTCGGCATGCTTCGCCGCTGCAAAACCGACAAGGAGGATTCGGGATGAACGGGGCAGATACCGCCTGGGTCAGCATGGCGACGGCGCTGGTGCTGTTGATGACGCTGCCGGGCCTGGCGCTTTTTTATGGCGGGCTCGTGCGGGCGCGCAACGTGTTGTCGCTCTTCATGCAGTGTTTCGCGCTGGCGGCAGCGATGAGCCTTCTTTGGCTGCTTGCCGGCTATTCGATCGCCTTTGGCGAGGTCGGCGGCGTCTGGGGCGGCCTGTCGCGTCTTGGCATGATCGGCGTCACCGCCGAGAGCCTGCGCGGCACCCTGCCCGAGATTCTGTTCTTCGCCTTCCAGATGACTTTCGCCGTGATCACACCGGCGCTGATCCTCGGCGCCTTTGTCGAGCGGGTGAATTTCTGGTGGGTCCTCAGCTTTTCCGCGCTCTGGATGCTGCTGGTCTATGCGCCGGTCGCGCATTGGATCTGGGGCGGCGGCTTCATGGCCGATGGCGGGATCTTCGGCGCCACGGGCACGCGCGACTTTGCCGGCGGCATCGTCGTGCATGAGACCGCAGCCCTTGCCGCCCTTTTGCTGGCGGTGATGATCGGACCGCGCCGCAACCGCCACACCCCGCCGCACAACCCCGGCATGGTGGCGATCGGGGCGGGCCTGCTCTGGGTGGGGTGGTTCGGGTTCAACGGCGGCTCAGAACTGGCCGCCGACGGCACCGCCGCAATGGCGATCACCGCCACGCATCTGTCGGCCGCGGCCGCCTCGCTGTCCTGGATGTTCTGGGAGCGGATCAAGTTCGGCCGCGCTTCGCTGGTCGGCATCGTCACCGGGGCAATCGCCGGTCTGGCCTCGGTCACCCCGGCCTCGGGCTATGTCTCGCCGCAGCAGGCGGTGATTATCGGCACGGTGGCAGGGGTTTTGTGCCAGGAAGCGGTGCTGATCGTGCGGGAACGGCTGAAACTGGACGATTCTCTCGATGTCTTCGCCGTGCATGGCGTCGGTGGCATCTTCGGCACGATCATGGTGGCAGTTTATGGTGCAGCAAGCTTTACGGCACAGTTCGGCGCGCTCATCATCGTCGGTCTTTACACGCTTGCGCTGACTTGGGGGATCGCCCGCGCCGTGGCGCTGGTCTTCCCGATGCGCGTCGACAAGGAATCCGAGACCAACGGGCTTGACATCTCGACCCATGGCGAACGCGCCTATGATTTCAACTCCTGACCGCAACCCATTGTAAAAAATAAAAAAGGCCGCCATGTGGCGGCCTTTTCCAGAAACCATGGGCCACGGTCGTCAGACCTGAACCCGCCCCGACCAGCCATAAAGCGCAATCGCCCGATCCTCGAAAGCCTTGACGATCATCCGCATCGCCTGATCGAAAACGATACCGATAACCCCCTGCAACAGCGCATTCTTGAATTCGAAATCGACGAAGAAATCGACCTCGCAGCCGCCCGGCCGATCCGAGAATTGCCACCAGGAATGCATGTGCTTGAAAGGCCCGTCGAGATATTGCGTATCGACGCGGAAATTCTCGGGGTCCAGCACGACGCGCGATCCGAAGCGCTCGCGGAACACCTTGAACGAGATCACCAGATCCGCTTCCATCAACTCGGTGCCCGGACGCGGCCCGGGTTTGCGCGCGCGGATGCGGGCGGCCGAATTCCACGGCAGAAATTCCGGATACCGCGCAACATCGGCCACAAGCGCATACATCTGCGCCGCCGAATAGGGCATGAAACGCTGTTCGGTGTGCCGCGGCATCGTGCCCGTCTCCCTTTTCCCGCGCCTCTTCTTGCGATAAAGCAACTGAAATGCAAGGGCCGAGAGGCCGCAGGAGGAACGATGTCGCAAAGCGGTTACGTGATCGACCAGATGATCTCGGCAAAGGCGATCGCCGCCCGGGTCGAGGCGCTTGGCGCCGAAATCACCGAGGCCTTCAAGGATACCGACCGCCTGGTCGTGGTGGGGCTGCTGCGCGGCTCCTTTGTCTTCATCGCCGATCTGATCCGGGAAATCGGCGTCCCCTGCGAGGTCGATTTCCTGGAGGCCTCGTCTTATGGCAACGACACCACCTCGACCCGAGAAGTGCGCGTTCTCAAGGACTTGCGGGGCACAATTGGCGGGCGCGACGTGTTGGTGGTGGAAGATATCGTCGACACCGGCCACACGATTTCAAAGGTGATGGAGATGTTGCGGGCACGCGCGCCGCGGCGGATCGAATGCTGCGCCATGCTCGACAAGCCGTCGCGCCGCGAGGTCGATGTGAAGGCGCGCTGGACCGGCTTCGAGATCCCCGACGAATTCGTCGTGGGCTACGGGCTCGACTATGCGCAGAACCACCGCAACCTGCCCTTCATCGGCACGGTGCGGTTCCTGGATCAGGCAAAGTGATCACACAGCGCCGGGCCAGCATCTTGCCCGCCCGGCGCAGAGCCGCAGCTATTCCCCGTCGCCCGCCAGAAGCGGATCGACCTTTTGTGTGATCACATCCGCGGTCAACGGCCCGGCAATGCGCATCACGATGCGCCCCTCGCCATCGACAACGAAGGTTTCGGGAACCCCCGCGACGCCCCAATCGAGCCCCATCTTGTTGCGCGGATCGGCGCCCAGCTTCGCATAGGGGCTGCCCATCTCGTCCAGGAAGGCCTGCGCCTTGTCGGGCGTGTCCTTCCAGTTCACACCTATAATCTCGATTCCGTCCTGTTTCAGACCGATCAGATTCGGATGTTCGACCCGGCAGGGCGCGCACCACGAAGCCCAGAAGTTCACCAGCTTGATCTTGCCATCACGCAGATCGGCATCGGTAAAGGGCATCGCCGCCCCCAGCGGTTCCAGCTGCACCGGCGGCGCCTCCTTGCCCGCAAGGGCTGTCGGCATGTCGTTCGGATCATTCTGCTGCATCGCGAAATAGCCCGCGCCGATGAAGCCAGCCATCACGATAAGCGGCAAAAACATCAGGGGCTTAGCCATCGTTCTTCATCCGTTCTTCCTGCGCCTTCAGCGCCCGTTTTACCTTTGCGCCGCGGATCAGCGTCACCGCGACCAGCCCCGCCAGCAGCACCAGCGTCGCCCCCCAGGACCCGAGGATGGTGACCGTGTATTTTCCGAACTCCGGCATCATGCCATGCGCTCCCTCTGCTCAAGCGCCTTGAGACGGCGCGCGCGGATCTCTGTGCGGGTGCGCAACAGCAGCAGCACCACGAAGAGCAGCCCGAAACCGACGATCGACAGCACCAAAGGCTGCCAATAAACATCGGCAATATGCTCTTCCTTGTCGAGGCTGAGCGTCGCGCCCTGATGCAGCCCCTGGTTCCAGAAGATCGCCGCATAGCGCGAGAGCACCGCAAAGACCGAGCCCACAAGACACAGAACCCCGGTCAGATCGGCGGCGGTATCGGGGTTTTCGATCGCCTCCCACAGCGCCATGTAGCCCAGATAGAACAGGAACAGGATCAGGAACGAGGTCAGCCGCGGGTCCCATTCCCACCAGGTCCCCCACATCGGCTGCCCCCAAAGCGCGCCGGTAACCAGCGCGATCAGCGTCATCACCATGCCGATCGGCGCCGCCGCCCTTGCGGCCAGTGCGGAAACATGGTGACGCCGGATCAGCCAGATCAGCGAGGCGACCAGCATCATCACCCAGATGTTGATCGCAAAGGTCGCCGCCGGAACGTGCACATAGATCACCTTCACCGTCGCCCCGAATTCGGCCGCGACCGGGGTGAAGAAGAACCCCCAGACAAGCCCCGGCACCAAAGTCAGAACCGTGGCCCCCACGACCCAGGGCAGCAGCCAGCCCGAAGTCTGCATGAATTTGACCGGGTTCGCATATTCCCAGATCGACATCGGCTTTCCTTCCCCTTGCGCCTTCCGCAGATGCCACGCTTTCGCACGGCGCGGATTGACGCGCATCAACTTGGAATCATTCTCACCGCAAATTGACCCGGATCGCGGCGGCCGAGGCAAAGGGCACCAAAGCCACGGTGGCCGCGGTGATCCCCGCCAGCATCGCCAGCGGCACTTCGACCGCCAGCCCCTCGACGCCGCGCCGCACCAGCTCGGCGCCAAAGATCAGCGTCGGCACATAAAGCGGCAGAACCAGCAGCGACAACAGCAAGCCGCCCCGCTTCAGCCCCACCGTCAGCGCCGCGCCAAAGGTGCCCAGAACCGAGAGCGCGGGCGTGCCCAGAAGCAGCGAGATCTCGAGCCAGAGATAGGCGGGCGTGGGCAGATGCAGCAGCACGGCGAAAAGCGGAGCCGCCAGCACCAGCGGCAACCCGGTGGTGATCCAATGCGCCAGCGCCTTGATCGTCACCACCGCCTCCATCGGGATCGGCGCGGTGGCCAGAAGATCCAGCGAGCCATCCTCGAAATCGAGCGCGAAGATCCGGTCAAGCGACAAAAGACAGGCGAGCAGCGCCCCCAGCCACAGGATGCCGCTGGCGATCCGCGCCAGAATCGCACCCTGCGGGCCGACGCCAAAGGGCACCAGCGTCACCACGATCAGAAAAAACGCGAGCCCCAGCCCGAAGCCGCCCCCGGCCCGGATCGCCAGCCGCAGATCCCGCGACAAAAGCGCCATCATGGCAACATCCTCCGCCCGTCGCAGATCTCGGCAAGTGCGTATTTGGACCAAGAAAAAGCCATGCCGTTTCTTCTTGGCGCAAATACGCCCTTTTGCGGCTGGACCCGGGCGCCGCGGCTCACAGGAAAGCCCCGTCAAAGCCGTGATCGAAGGCGCCGCGGTGGCCGCCCGCCTCGGGCGGACGCGCCTTGAACGGCGCCAGATCCAGCACCGCGGCCTCGGCCAGACCCAGGTCGATATGCGTCGCCATCAGCGCCGCGCCGCCTGCCGCCAGATGCGCCCGCACCGCTTCGGCAAAAAGCGCGACCGAGGCCGCATCAAGCGAAACCGTCGGTTCATCCAGCACCCAGACCGGACGCCCGGTGACCAGAAGCCGCGCCAGCCCCAGCCGACGCTTCTGCCCGGCCGAGAGGCTTGCCGCGGCGCGATGTTCGAGCGCCCGCAGGTTCATCCGTTCAAGCGCCGTCTCGACCCCGTCGGTGGCATGGATCGCCGCCCAGAACTGCAGGTTCTCGCGCACCGACAGCGTGGCCTTCAGCCCGTCGGCATGGGCGGCATAGGCGATCCCCTCGGGCGGCATCGACACCCGCCCGGCCAGCGGCGGCTGCAGCCCGGCCAAAGTGCGCAAAAGCGTCGTCTTGCCGATCCCGTTCGGGCCGCGCAACACCAGCGCCTGCCCCGCCGTCAGCGCAAAGCTCACCCCCTCCAGCACGGCAAGACCGCCCCGGCTGACGGTGAGATTTTCGACGGCGAGCAGCGTCATGCGGCCGGACCCGCGCCCGGCAGCGGCAAGAGCGCCGCGGCCACGCGGCGCCCTTCGGAAAGCAGCACATTGTAATGACGCGCGGCGGCGGGCGTGGCCATCGGCTCGACCAGCACGCCAAGCGCTTCAAGATCGAGCTGCAAGCCTTTGGGAAGATGGGAGATATCAGCCCCCATCCCGCACAGGAGCAGATCCACCTGCCCCGCCAGCGCGCGCAGCGCCGCAAGATCGTCAAAGCCGCTCCAGGCCGTCGCGCCCTCGGCCCGGATCAAAAGCCCGCCGCGATGCACCGCCCCGGCGACGCGAAAGAACCCCGGACCGAAACCGTCGATCGGCAGTGCCGCCCCGAAGCCCGGCTCACGGGGCGCCATCTTGCGCCCCGCCCGAGAAGAACTTGTCCGAGGGGTCCTTTTTCTCCTTGTTGCGGTCCAGCCCGATGAACAGCACCACATTCTTGGCCACATAGACCGAGGAATAGGTGCCCACGATCACCCCCCAGGTGATGGCAAAAACGAAGCCGCGGATCACGTCGCCGCCAAAGACCAGAAGCGAGACAAGCGCGATCAGCGTCGTCCCCGAGGTCATCACGGTGCGGCTCAGGGTCTCGTTGACCGAAAGGTTCATCACGTCGCGCAGCGGCATCGTCTTGTATTTGATCAGGTTTTCGCGCAGCCGGTCAAAGACGACGACGGTGTCGTTGATCGAATAGCCGAGGATCGTCAGCAGCGCGGCAATCGTCGTCAGGTCGAACTTGATCTGAAAGGCCGCAAAGATGCCGATGGTGAAGACGACATCATGCACGAGCGAGGCCAGCGCGCCGATCGAATACTGCCATTCGAAGCGCAGCCAGACATAGATGACGATCGCCACCGTCCCCGCCAGAACCGACCAGATCGCGGTCCAGATCAGCTCCCCCGAGACTTTCGGGCCGACGGATTCGGTCGAGACGAAGACCACCGCCGGATCGACGCCCTGCAGCGCCGCCTCGATCCGCGCCATGTCCTCGGGGTGCATCGCATCCTGCCCGGGCTGGGCCTGGATGCGGATCGAGGCCACATGCTGATCGGCGCGGAAATTCGGATCGAAGACCTCGGTGATCGCCACATCGCCCAGATCGAGCGGCGCGAGCGCGGCGCGATAGGCGGCAATCTCCAGCGGCTGCGTCGATTCCGTGCGGATCGTCGTGCCGCCGCGGAAGTCGATGCCGAAATTGAGCCCCATCACCACCGCGATCAGGATCGAGCCGATCACCGCCACCACCGAAAAGCCGAAGGTCAGCCATTGCCAGCGGAAGAAGTCGATCGCGGTATGTTCGGGGACGAGTTTGAGACGGAAAGCCATGGTCGCTCCTCACACCACGATCGTTTTCGGACGGCGCCAGCCATACCAGATGACCACCAGCAGCCGGGTCACCCAGATCGCCGTGAACACCGAGGTGACGATGCCGACAATCAGCGTCACGGCAAAGCCGCGCACCGGCCCCGCGCCAAGGACGAACAGGATCACCCCGGTCAGGAAGGTGGTGACATTGGCGTCGATGATCGCCGACATCGCCTTTTCATAGCCAAGCTCGATCGCCCGCGCCGGGCTTTTCGCCTGGCGCAATTCCTCGCGGATGCGCTCGAAAATCAGCACGTTGGCATCGACCGCGGTGCCCATCGTCAGCACGATCCCGGCGATGCCCGGCATCGTCAGCGTCGCGCCCACCGCGCCCATGAAGGCGAAGATCATCACGATGTTGAAGACCAGCGCCACGGCGGCAAAGACGCCGAAAAGGCCGTAGGACAGGATCATCCAGGCGATCACAAGGCCAAAGCCGACGACGGCGGCCTTCTTGCCCGACTCGATGCTGTCGGCCCCCAGTTCCGGCCCCACCGTCCGTTCCTCAAGGAAGGTCATGCCCGCAGGCAGCGCACCCGCCCGCAACAAGAGCGCCAGATCGGTCGCCTCCTCGATGCTGAAACGGCCGGTGATGATCCCCGATCCGCCCGCGATATGCGCCTGGATCGTCGGCGCCGAAATCACCTTGCCGTCCAGAACGATGGCAAAGGGCTCGCCGATATGGTCGGCGGTGTAATCGCCAAAGGCCCGCGCGCCGCTGACATTGAAGCGGAACGACACCGCCGGGGCGCCGTTGTCATCGGTGGTCGGGCGCGCATCGGTCAGATCGTCGCCCGTCACCACCGGAACCTCGTCCAGCATGTGATAAAGGCCCTGCCGCGAGGCATCGGGCAGAAGTTCATTGCCCGAGGCCACCGGCGCATCCGGGTTCGAGGTCGTGCCCAGCACCGGATGGAAGGTCAGTTTCGCGGTGGTGCCGATCAGATCCTTCAGCTCCTGCGCCGAGCCGATGCCGGGCACTTCGATCAGGATGCGATCGGTGCCCTGCCGCATGATCGTGGGTTCGCGCGTGCCCGCCGCATCGACGCGACGGCGCACGATTTCCAGCGATTGCTGCATGGTGCGGTCATCGGTGGCTTTCTGTTCGGCCTCCGACAGCCGGAAGACGACGGTGTCGCCCTCGCCCGTCACCTCGTAGTCGGACTGGCCGACCCCGGTCAGGCTGACCACCGGGCTTGCCAGCGTCCGCGCCACTTCGACGGCGCGGGCGATCTGCGTGCGCTCGCCGATCTGGATGCGCAATTCGCCCGCGGGCGAGGGCACACGGCGAATCGCGCCGATGGTGGCACGTTCGGCGGCCAGAACCTTGCGCGCCTCGGGCCAAAGCGCATCCATTCGGGCCTTGTGGACCTCGTTCAGATGCACCTCGGCCAGAAGATGCGCGCCGCCGCGCAGATCCAGCCCCAGATTGACCAGCGCCGAGGGCGCCCAGTCGGGCCAGGCGGCCTTGGCGGCGACCTGGGTCTCGGTCATCGCCCCGGTCTTGTCGAAGGCGGCAACGGCGTCGTTATGCCCCTCGACCCGGGAATAGAAGAGGTTGGGCGCCGCCGTGATCAGCGCCGCAAGGCACAGACCCAGAATGACGAAACGCTTCCAAAGCGAAATCTGCAGCATGGCGGCGCGGCCCCGGTTCAGGTCAGTTGTTGGCGGCCGGTTCGGTCTTCGACAGGACCTGAACGACGGCGCTGCGGATCATCCGCACCTTCATGTCCTTGGCGATCTCGACCTCGACTTCGCCGTCTTCGCGCAGATGCACGATCTTGCCGATGATGCCCGCCTGCGTCAGCACCATGTCGCCACGCCGCAGCGCATCGACCATCGCCTTGTGTTCCTTGGCTTTCTTTTGCTGCGGGCGGATCAGCAGGAAATACATGATCACGAAGATCAGGATCAGCGGCACGAACTGGCCGAAGGCTTCAAGGCCTCCGACAGCGGCAGAGGCATCCTGGGCATAGGCGGGAGTGACGAACATGGCATGGTCCTTTCGTTAGGGCCGTGGGGGCGGTGCCCCGGTTTTCGGCGGGCACCCTAGCCGTGGCCCCCCGCAATGGCAAGGCGCGAGCGGCAGGCCGGGGCCGCGATCACGGTTGTGTCAGGAAAAAGGGGGCGCTGCCCCCTCTTCGGCTGCGCCGAATTCACCCCCGGGATATTTGGACCAAGGTGAAAGGGCAACGGATCGGCTTTCACCTTGGCGCAAATATCCCGGGGACGCCGCTTGCGGATGGGGCAGAGCCCCCCCTCAGCGGGCCGGAAGCGCGCGCTCGACCAGCCGGGCGAAGAAGCTCGCGCCGATCGGCGCGGCCTCGTCATTGAAATCGAAGGCCGGATGGTGCAGCCCCGCCCCCGGCCCGGTGCCAAGGAAGAGATAAGCGCCCGGCCGCGCCTCGAGCATGTAGGAAAAATCCTCGGCGCCCATTTCGCGCCCGGCATCGTCCTTGACCGCTTCGGGACCCGAGACTTCACGCGCCACTTCGGCGGCAAAGCGGGCCTTGTCGCCATCGTTGATGGTGGGCGGATAGCCCCGGTCATAGCGGATCTCGACCGAGACGCCAAAGGCGGCGGCCGTGCCTTCGACGATCTCGTGGAAGCGGCGTTCCACCATGGCGCGGACATCGGGCGTGAAGGAGCGGATCGTGGCGCAGAACCAGCCGGTTTCGGGGATGATGTTGTTTGCCGTGCCGACATGGATCTGTGTCACCGAAACGACCAGCTCATCCATCGCGAAGAGGTTGCGCGAGACAATCGTCTGCAGCGATCCGACCATCGCGGTGATCGCCGGGATCGGGTCGATGCATTCATGCGGCGTCGCCCCGTGCCCGCCGCGTCCCGTCACCGTGACCCAGGCGGTATCGACCGCGGCCATCAGCGCGCCCTGGGTGGTGTGGAAATGCCCAAAGGGCAGGTTCGGCGCATTGTGGATGCCGTAAACCTCGGTGATCGCGAACCGCTCCATTACGCCTTCGCGCACCATCACCTCGCCGCCGCCGCCGTCTTCCTCGGCGGGCTGAAAGAGCAGCGCCACAGTGCCAGCGAAATTCCGCGTCTCGGCCAGATATTTGGCCGCCCCCAGCAGCATCGCCGTATGGCCGTCATGGCCGCAGGCATGCATCTTGCCGTCGTGTTCCGAGGCATAGTCCACCCCGGTGATCTCGTCGATCGGCAGCGCATCCATGTCGGCGCGCAGCCCGATCGTGGGGCCGTCCTGACGGCCCCGGATCAGCGCCACGATGCCCGAAGTGGCGATACCCTCGTGGATCTCGTCCACGCCGATCTCGCGCAGCCGTTCGGCCACGAAGGCGGCGGTTTTCGGCAGCTGGAATTCCAGTTCGGGGTGACGGTGCAGCCAGTGCCGCCATTCCTTCATCTCGGGGGCAAGGGCGGCGATGCGGTTGATCACGGGCATGGTGGACTCTGGGTTTTGGAAAGCGATAGGGAAGTAGATGGACCTGCAGGGGGCACAAGGCAATGGCGAAACCGACCGATCCGGGGATCTTCGTGGAAACCGACAGCGTGGGGGCCGAGACCGAGCGGCTCGCCGCGATCATGGCCTGTCTGCGCGATCCGGAAACCGGCTGCCCCTGGGATATCGAGCAGGATTTCGCCAGTATCGCCCCCTATACGATCGAGGAGGCCCACGAGGTCGCCGATGCGATCGAACGCCAAGCCTGGGGGGAGCTTTCGGGCGAATTGGGCGATCTGGCTTTGCAGGTTGTCTTTCATGCGCAGATGGCAGCCGAGGCCGGGCATTTTTCGCTGCTGGATGTGTTGCGCGGGATCAATGCGAAGATGATCGCGCGGCATCCGCATGTCTTCGGCGATGAAAGCCGTGTGAAGAGCGCCGCGCAACAGACGGAAGATTGGGAGAAAATCAAATCCGCCGAGCGTGCGGCCAAGGCCGAGACCGGGGTGCTGGATGGTGTCGCGCTGGGGCTTCCGGCGCTGACGCGGGCGTTGAAGCTGCAAAAGCGCGCGGCGCGGGTGGGGTTTGATTGGCCCTCTACCGCCGAGGTGGTGGCGAAGATCGTCGAAGAGGCGAACGAGCTGGTCGAGGCCCGCGAGGACTTGGGCCCCGCGGAGATCGCCGGGGAATATGGCGATCTGATGTTCGTCATGGTGAACCTCGGGCGGCATCTGGGGCTGGATGCGGAAGCCTGTCTGCGCGCGGCCAATGGCAAGTTCACCCGCCGGTTTGCCTTCATCGAGGCGGAACTGGCCAAGGCGGGCAAGCGGCCCGCCGACAGCGATCTGGCCGAGATGGATGCGCTTTGGGATGCGGCCAAGCGCAAGGGGCTGTAAGCGGGGCGCTGCCCCGCACCCCGGGATATTTTTTGCAAGATGAACTCAGAACAGCGCCTTGCGCAGCATGTTCAGCGCGACCAGCATCAGGAAGCCCGCAAAAAGGCGCTTGAGCGGTTTCGGGTCAAGCCGATGCGCCAGTGCAGCGCCCCAGGCTGCGGTGACGGCGGTGGTGGCGCCGATCACCACCAGCGCCGGAATGTTGATCGCGCCGAGGGTGAAGGGCGGCGCGTTTTCGACCGGCGTTAGCAGAAAGGCCAGCGTCGAGGGCACCGCCATGATCGCCCCGAAGCCCGCCGATGTAGCGACGGCGCGGTGCATCGGGATGCCGTGCAGCGTCTGCATCGGCGTCGAGATCGAACCGCCGCCAATGCCCAGAAGCACCGAAACCATCCCCATCAGCGGCCCGAACCAAAGCCGGAACCCCTGCCCCGGCATCCCCTCGGCGATGCGCCAGCCTTGCTTGCCGAAGGCCATGTAAAGCGCGATCGCCATGACGAGCGTGCCGAAAATGACCGTCAGCGCATGGGTGTCGAGCCGCGAGACCAGAAAAACCCCCGCCAGCGCCCCGATCGCGACATAGGGCGCCCAGTCGCGCAAAAGCTGCCAGTCGACAGCGCCCTTGCGGGCATGGGCGGTGACCGAACGGGTCGAGGTGATGATGATCGTCGCCATCGAGGTGGCGACACAGACCTGCATCAGCCCCGCCGATCCATAGCCCAGACCCTTGAAAAGATAGAAGAAGGCCGGAACCAGAACGATGCCGCCGCCCACCCCCAGCAGCCCCGCCAGAACCCCGGCGAAGGCGCCGACGGCCAGCAGGATCGCGAAAAGCGGCAGAAGAGTTGTCAGAGCGTCCATCTTACGTCTCTCGTGTGACTTCGGCCAGCGCCTGATCGTAAAGGGCAAGCCCCGCGCCCGGGCGCGTCGCGCCTTCCGACAGGACGCGCCGCCAGCCCCGCGCGCCGGGGCGGCCATGAAACAGCCCCAGCATGTGCCGGGTGATCTGATGCAGCCGCCCGCCCGCGGCCAGATGATCGGCGATATAGGGCTTCATCGCCTCGGCCACCTCGACGGCCGAAAGCACCGCGCCCGCCCCCCAAAGCGCGACATCGGCGCCCGCCAGAACCGCCATCGGCTCCTGATAGGCGGCGCGGCCGACCATCACCCCGTCCATGCCCGCGGCCAGATGCGCCTGCACCTGATCCAGCGTGCCGACGCCGCCGTTCAGGCTCAGATGCAGATGCGGAAATTCCCGCTTCATCGCATGGACCAGCGGATAGTCGAGCGGCGGGATTTCCCGGTTTTCCTTGGGCGAAAGCCCCTGCAGCCAGGCCTTGCGGGCGTGCAGGGTGAACCGTGTGACCCCGGCTTCGGAGACGGTTTTCAGAAAGGCGGGCAGCACCTCTTCGGGCGCCTGGTCATCGACGCCGATCCGGCATTTCACCGTCACCTCGACCGGCGAGGCTTCCTGCATCGCCGCGACACAGCGCGCGACCAGATCGGGGGATTTCATCAAGACCGCGCCGAAAGCCCCCGACTGCACCCGGTCCGAGGGGCAGCCGACATTCAGGTTGATTTCGTCATAGCCCCAGTCGCTTGCGATCCGCGTGGCCTCGGCCAGTTCGGCCGGATCGGACCCGCCCAGTTGCAGCGCCACCGGATGTTCGACCGGGCTGAAATCCAGCAATTGCGCCCGTTTGCCATGGATCACCGCCGGGGCGGTGACCATCTCGGTATAAAGCAGCGCATGGCGCGAGATCGTCCGGTGAAACACCCGACAATGACGATCAGTCCAGTCGAGCATTGGGGCGACAGAAAGCCTTGAGTGGTCGCATGTCATTGATTTTGCTTGATTATCCACTCACTTATTCTCCGCATTGATCATCTGATTTTCTGGAAAAATTCCGAAATCGCCTGACTTTTTTAAAAAATTTCGCTGTATGACTATCCGTCAGACGGCAATCTTGGCAGTCAGACGGTTCTTGGGCGAGGTGAGTCATGGCAAGCATTACCGAGAGAGCAAGGAAGGGCGGACGGAAGGCCTATCTAGTTCAGATCATCCGCAGAAGTTTCGATAACTATCGCGAGAGTCAGACCTTCGACAACCGCAAGGACGCGGAAAAGTGGGCAAAAAAACGAGAGGCCGAGATCGACTTGGCGATAGCCGAGGGCAGAGACATTCGCGGCCCGCAACCCGGCAAGGAAACTCTGGGAGACGCAACCGACAAGTATGTGAGGTGGTCCCCATTTTCCGGACAGATTTGCGGCGTTGCTAAGCTTGCCTGTTGATCATGCCGCCGCCTTCAGGTCTTGGCCCTGATGGGCCTCGATCGGTGTCCTTCCGCCAAGCGCCGAATGGGGGCGCTGGGTGTTGTAAAGTGAGGCCACGAACGCCACCGGTTCGAGAGAGTGGCCGAACGATCCACTTGCCAATGCCTGCGCGGGCGGCGGAGCCGGTCTCGAAGGCATGCAGATAGACGCACTCATAGTTCAACCGCTCGATCATCACATTGTCCATCCAGCGCCCGCGCCCGTCCATCGAGATCTTCACGGCAGCATCCAGCAGCACCCTGGTGAACCGCGGGCTGGTGAACTGGCTACCCTGGTCCGTGTTGAAGATTTCGGGTCGGCCATGGCGGGCCAAGGCCTCCTCCAGAGCTTCGAGGCAAAATTCATTCGACCTTGTTCTTGAACCATGTATGGATGGCTCCCGCGTGACAAGGGGGTCTGTGATTTCCGCCAACTGGTCGGGTGCGGCCATGTATTCGGCGTCTCGATTGCGGTGTGCCCGCGCGCCTTGATGAACGTCCGCGTGAGGCTCAGGTCCCTATCAATGGCACGCGCTCGCGGCGCTCCGGTTCGAACGGGGTGTCCCGGCCTCGTGTCCGTCAGTTTGCCATCATCTCACTTTGCCCTCGTCCTTTCGATCAGGCCTCTTGCGGCCCGAAGTTCAACGCCGTCACGCCGCTCGCCAGGCCTCGCCGGTTCTCAGCATCGCCCAGATCTGACGCGCCATGCGGTTGGCCAGCGCGATAGCGACGACCTTCAGCGGCTTCTTCTCCAGCATGCGTCCCAGCCAGTCCTCACCCGGATCGGCGCGTTTGCGGGCGGAAATCACCCCCATGGCGCCAAGGTAGAGCAACCGCCGGATATAGCGGTTGCCCATTTTGGAGATCGCCCCCCAGCCGTTCCTTGCCTCCGCTGGAATGCGGCTTCGGCGTCAGGCCGAGCCAAGCCGATAGATCGCGGGCCGAGCGGAAGGCCGACACATCAGGAAGCGTGGCGGCCAGAACGCTGGCGGTGATCGGGCCAATGCCGGGCATCGTTTGCAGCCGCCGCTCCGTCTCATCCGCCTCGGCGGCGCGGCGCAGATCGGCGGTGATGGCGTCGATACGCGCCTTCGTGTCGGTAAACTGCCCAACCAGCAGATCAAGCGGCATGCGCGCCTCGGGCGGCAGATCCGCCGCCTCCGCTTCGGCGACAAGACGCTTCATGTTGTGAACACCCTTCGGCACGACCAAACCGAATTCGCCCAGATGGGCGCGGATCGCATTCGCAAGCTGGGTCAATGGGGAAAGCCATCGCTTACGATCAAGCGGCGGAACGCCTCGACCTTCGCCTTGTCTTTTTGCGGGTCGATTCGAGGCCGGGGCCCCGCAAGACCTCAAGCGTATGAGGCATCCGCGCCCGGGCACGCCGGGAGCAAGGCAATGACCCGGGTGTCAGGGCCGCCGCGCGGCGGGATCAGCGCAGCACCAGGCGCAATCCGGCCACCGATATCTCGGCGCCGGGCGGAACGGCGGACCATTTCTGGGCCGCAACAGGCCGACCATTGATCAGCGTGCCATTTTGCGACCCCAGATCCAGAACGCAGGCCAAGCCTCCCTCGACGCGCAGCAAACAATGCCGCCCCGAGACGCCGGGATCGTCAAGCGGCACCTGGGCCCATTTGCGGTCGCGCCCGATGCGTATGGGGTCCTTCGGCGCATATCCGGGCAGCTTGCCCAGGGCCACCGACCGCCCCGCCAGCCGACCGTTGAGAAAGGCGATGCGCCGCGCCGCCGCCGACGGAACCCCCATAGGTCCATACCAGACCGTTTTCGCCACCCGGTCATAGCCCGCAGGCCCGGTCACGCGCAAACCGGTCAACCCGCCGAACATGACCCGGCCGATCGCCCGGGTGATCCGCCGCGGCAGCGACAACGGGCGCCCCTCGCGGTCGCGCATCGACAGCCCCAAGGCAAGGCGCCCCGGGCTGTGTCCCGCCAGAACCACATCGGTGAAGACCCAAAACGCCCCCAGAGCAAGCAGGATCAGAACCGCATTCGCATAGGGGGCAACTTCGGCAGGCAGGAATTCCCGCGCCTGCGGTGCCACGAACGGCGCTGCCAGCTGCACCAGGCCATAGACCGTCAGCAGGTCCATCGTCCCCGCCGCAAGCAGCAACGACGCGGCCGCCTTCCCCTCCAGAGATCCGCTGCCCGACATCAGTTTGCTCCAAGTTCGATGAACACGAGGAACGCCGCGATCGAGATCGCAAAGGCCAGCAGCACAAGGCTGCGCTCTTCGACTTCGGCGGTGCTGACGCCGGTCCGGCTGGCCGACAGATTCTCGACCGTGCAGCGCATCGCCACCATGGCGCCAAGCAGGGTCAGAACGAACTGCTGCGGCAGATCCGAGGGATGGCGCGGTGCGATCAACCAATCCCCGAAGCCGGTCAGAAACCCCGCCATCACCAGCGTCGCCAAAAGCGAGATCATCAGCCGGACGGTGCGCGCATGATGACGCAGAAGCTGCACGATCAGACCCAGAACCCAGCCAAGACCCGCCGAGAAAAGCCAGAACAGCGCCATGCGAATGGGCAACGGCGCCTGATCAAGCGGAAGTTGCGGAACCCCCAGATCGTTTCCGGAAGCCACCCAGCCGAACAATCCCGCAACCGTGCCGCCGACCGAAAGAATGTCGGAAAAGCTTCCAAGCACGCCCGCGATCGTCATGTAACGCGAAAAATAACTGTGAATCTGGGACTGACGTCGCGTCCTTGCCGGCAATACAGCCTCCTCCAATTCCATTTGCAGCCTTCCGGCCGAATCAACCTTGATCTTGCCAATCGTCCTGCGGCAGCGCGAGTCCATCTTTCCGGGATGGCCCGAATGCAGAGGGAAAATTGATTTGATTGCGATGGAAACCCTGCCACGAACAAGATTGCGGCACATAATATATGCCCCTAATAAATATATTCTTTTTCATCATATTGAGGACACAAATTCGTGTTGAGAATCGATGATCTGGATATAGTCTCTGCGAAAGACATTCGGCAATTGATTGGAGGCATCTCGAATGCGCAAGGTAATTGTGACCAGCCTTCTGCTGGCAACCATGGGGCTTGGCGCCTGCACCGAGACCACAGGCGGCATGGCGGGCGGCGGCGGGATCGGGCAGGCCTCGGTTTCGGCCCAGAAAACCCCAGCCGAGCGACAGCTGGAAGCCGATGCGAAAAGCCTGAATCAGGTCACCAGCAACATCATCGTGCGCAACACCGTGGAAGGCGCCGCGGTGGGGGCCCTGGCGGGCTGTGGCCTTGTGCTGTTGATGGGCGGCGATGGCGATGATTGCGCCCGGGGGGCTATGCTGGGCGCCGTCGCGGGCGGGGTCGCGGGCAATCAGGTCGGTCAGGCGGCGGCGGCGAAGAACACCGAATTGGTGAAGCGCGATCAGGTTCTGGCCAATCTCAAGGGGGTGAGCGCCAAGCTGAACGGCGTCGAAACCAGCCTGCGCGCGGTTTTGCGGTCGCAAAACTCCGAAATCGCCTCGCTCAAGCGGCAGCTTGCCAACAAACAGATCAGTGATGCGTCTTACCACGCGCGACTGAATGCGATCAACGCCAACAGGCGCACGGTCGATACTGCGCTGGCCACAAGCGAACGCAACATGATCAGCACGCGTAACGAATTGCAGGCGGCGTCGAAAGGCGGTCAGACAAACCTGGCCACGCTGTCCAGCGCCGCAGCCAGCACCCAGGCGCGTCTGGCGCGCAACCGCAAACTTCTGGCCATCGCCAATTGAGTTTTCCGGCGCCCCCCATTTGACGGGGAGGCGCCGGCTTTTAACCGGTCCGAGGAAATATCATGATGACACGTTTTCTTTTCGCGCTTCTTTTGCCAGGTGCCGTGATACTATCCGGGTGCAGCGGATCCACCGATCCGGAGACGGCGCATCTTTTCGACAACATGCGCAATCTCAACAATGGCGAATATGATCGGCAGATTGCCGCGAAAGATGCCGAAGCGGCCGCGATCATTCGCAACAACAATTCCGCCCAGGCGCGTATCGGTGGTCTGCAATCGCAAACGGCCTCCAACGCGCAAGCCATCGCGTCACTGAAGTCGCAGATTGCGGCCGTCCGGGGCGAGGCTGCGGCGGCACGGGCGCAGGTGGCGGGCAATCCCGCAAAGCTGGCTCAGCTGAATGCGCTCGAAGGGCAGATCAATGCGGTGCAGGCCGATGTGGAGGCCGGGGGCGACATCGCGGTGACACGGGCCGAATTGCGCCGTCTTTCGGCGTCGATCAGAGCCTTGGCCCGCTGACACGGGCTTGAGCAGTGGCGTGGCCCGGTTGGCGACGGCGCCCCAGCAGAATGCGCAGGACGGGGGACACCCAGATGAAGACGATTTCGCATTTCCGAACCGCCATGACGATGGCGGCCACCCTGCTTGCGATGGCCGCCCCCGTCGCGGCCCAGCAGATCGGCGCCGAAAAGCCCGCGCCCGGCACGACGGCCGTAGCCACGCGCTTTCCCGCCGAGGGGCTGGCGGTGCTCGACTGCGCCCCCAAGGCGCCTGCGCCCGCGGACAGTTGCGTGCTGCGGGTGCCGCCAAGCCGCGAACGCGACCGCATTTCGAAAGTCGAAACCGGTGCGGCCAAGGGCGATTTCGCGCTCAAGCGCGATCTGGCCGAGATCGACCCCGCCTTGCGGCTGGCAGAGACGATGGTGCTGATCGACACCACACCGGCGCTGGGCCTTGCGCGCAAGCCCAGCTGGCCGCGCGAACGCGGCGTCATCGCCGAGGTGCTGCGCGGCTTGCCCGCGGGGCAGCCGGTGGCGCTTTACGGCTTCAGCGAGTCGCTTGAACGCCTGTCCGATTTCACCACCGACCACGAAGCACTGGCCCGCATCGTCGAGACGCTGGAGCTGCGCGGCTCGAACACCCGCATCGCCACCAGCACCCGCGACGCGATCGACGTTCTGGCGGCACGATCCTCGACGGTGCTGCGTAACCTGATCGTGATTTCCGATGGCCAGGAAGAAGGCAACCGGACGATTGCCGAAGTGTCCCTGGCGGCGGCCGAAAAGGGGGTGACGATCTCGACGCTGGGGCTGTTCTGGCGTCCGGTCGGCGTGGTGGAAAACGGCAGCGGTCTTGATTACCTGCAAAAGCTGAGCGAGGGGACGCTGGGCGTCAGCAAGGGGATCGAACTGCAAAGCCGGGACAAGGGCCGGGTCGCGGCGGATGTCGCCGAGTTCCTTGCCACGGTGAACCGCGCCGCCGACAGTTCCGGTCTGATCGTCCCCAAGGGGGCACCGGTCGAGGCCGACATCACCGTGACGCTGCGCAAGCCGCGCGCCGGGGTGCCCGGGGTTTACGACGAAGAACTGATCACGGCGCGTTTCACGCCCGAGGCGTTGCGAAATCCGCCCGAAGTGAAACCGGCGCCGCCCGCCAAGCCGCCGGTCGCCACCCCTGCCCCCACCCCTGCCCCCGCCCCGGCCCCCGCGCCTTGGTATGAGCGCGAGTGGCAGGGCCTCAAGCTGATGTGGTGGGCGGCGGGCGGCGGCGGTCTTGTGGCGGTGCTGCTGATCGTGGGGCTGGTGCTGGGGCTCACGCGCAAGTCGGCGCCCGAGCTCGACCTTGAGGCGGACTTTGCGCTTGATCTTCCCGAGGATCTGCCCCCCGCGCCGCCGCCGCCGGTCACCAATGTCGCCCAGCCCGCGCCGCGCGCCTGGCTCGTGCGGACCGATACCGGCGAGCGGCTGGCCGTTCGCAAGGCGCGCGTCAGCATCGGCCGTTCGGACAGCTGTGAAGTCGTGCTTGAGGACAAGAGCATCTCGCGGCTTCATGCCGAGCTTGAGCAAGCCGGCCCCGACACCTTCAACCTGACCGATGCAGGCAGCCTGAACAAGACCCGGGTCAACGGCAAGATCATCACCAGTGCCAAGGCGATCAAGGCGGGCGACACGCTCACCTTCGGGGATCTTTCGGTCCGCTTCGTGCTGGCCTGAACGGCGATCCGGTGCGCCCTTCGGGGCGCGCCCAAGCACGTCTTCCAGAAACAAGTCTGGCCGAAACAAGTCTGGCCGAAGCAAGTCTCATTGGCCGCGCAAGGCGGCCCGAAACAGGAGTTATGACATGGGTGGAACCGACAAGACGAGCTGGCTCGAAGGGCTCGAGCATGACGCCGATGCCCCCTTTTCCGAAACCGACCCGGCGAACGCCTATACCGAGACGCTGGGCGCGGCGGGCTGGACCGACACGACAGTGACCCCGATCGGAGAGGCCAAGACGGTGCTGAGCACGAGCGCGCGCGCGGACCGCACCCAGATCGCCATCGGCCGCGCGATCGAGGACGACGGCGCCGCCGCAATGGAAGACCCCGTGACCGGCTGGCTCGTGGTGATCAAGGGGCCGGGCATGGGCCAGTCGATGCAGATCGGGGCCGGGCTCAACACGCTGGGCCGGTCCGACGAGGAACGCATCCCGATGCCCTTCGGAGACCCGCAGATCTCCTCGCACGATCATTTGCGCATCATCTATGACGACGACAGCCGCAGCTTCATGGCGGTGCCGGGCACCGGCAAGAACGTTTCGCGGATGAACGGGCAGATCATCGCGATGCCGGTGACGCTTGAAAACTATGCGACGATCCAGCTGACCAAACAGACCGCCGTGCGCTTCGTCGCCTTTTGCAACGCGGGGTTCGACTGGGCGGACCTGGCGGGCGACGGCGAGGGCAAATGAGCGTCGCCGTCGGCAGGCAGGGTCTGGGCGCGCGCGAGCGGCAGGAGGATGCCTTTGCGATCTCGTGCCAAAGCGAGACGGACCCGGCAACCGATTATCTGATCGTTCTGGCGGACGGCATGGGCGGCCATGTCGGCGGCGAGGTGGCCTCGCACATCGTGATCGACACGTTCGAGCGCCATTGCATCGCGCAATCGCGCAATCCCAAGCCTGCCGGACGCCTGTTCGAGGCGATGGAGGTCGCCAATGCCGCCCTGCGCGAGCGCATCGCGCGCGAGCCGCAGCTGGCGGGGATGGGCTCGACGCTGGTGGCCGCGATGAAACTGGGCAGCAGGCTTTACTGGCTTTCGGTCGGGGACAGCGCCCTCTATCTGCTGCGCGGCGGCGTGCTGCGTCGGCTCAACGCCGATCATTCGGTGCGCGGCGAACTGGCCGAACTGGTGCGCGCGGGCAAGATCCGGTTGCAAGATGCCGAGGCGAACCAGCGCAAGAATGCCCTAAGATCGGCGCTGATCGGGGAAAAGATCGCGCTGGTGGACGCCAATTCGATCCAGCTGGAGCGCAAGGACATCCTTTTGCTGGCCAGCGACGGGCTCGAGACCCTGGACGAGAGCCGCATCCGTCAGATCATGTCGCAGCCCGGGCGCAGCGCGCCGCAGGAGATTGCGGCCGATCTGCTGAATGCCGTCGATGCAGCACGGGCCCCGAGGCAGGACAATACCACCGTCGTCGTGGCCCGTTACGACCCCTCGGCGCTGCAGCAGCTGTCCACCAGTATTTTTTCCAACCGACGGAATGCGCTGCTGTCCAAGGTGCCGCCCGCGGTGGCGATCGGTGGTGCGGCTTTGCTGGTGGCGGGGCTGACGACACTGATCTATCTGATCGGCTGGGGCGGAGAGACCCCGCCAACTCCCGGCAAGATCGCCGCGACCGAAGACGCGAGCCCCGCAGAGCCCCCGCGCGACGCGACCTCCCCGAACGCCGCGGCGGTTTCCGCCGACCCCGGCGGAGACGAGGATGATCGGAAACAACCGGGGCCCGTGGCTCCGGGCTTGGCCGTGCCTGAAACGCCCCCGCCGACCGGGGGCACGCCGCCGACGGAAAAGGATGGGGCGGCAAGCAATCCGACCGATGCCCCCCCGGCCGCGGACGACGGGTTGATCGAGGGGGCGCCGGAAAGCCGGGCCGCGGTCGATGCGGCGGGCAAGCCCGCCGATACGATTGCGCCCGAAAGTGTGACGCCGCCCCCTGCGCCCGCGCAAGAGACGACAGCCCCCGAAGCCGCGACCGGGGCCCCGCAGGCCGCAGAGGCGCCAGAAAAGCCGCAGGGTCCGGCCATCTTGACCACCTCGCCTCTGCCTGTGCCGAAAAATCTGCCCCCTCTGCCGGCAACCGGGGGCGGCGGTGCAGCGGCACGGGCGGGGGAGTAACGACCGATGCAGGACGCGCTGCCGGTGGGAACGAAGATCGCAGGCTTCGTGCTTGACGCCCCCTTGGGGCAAGGGGAATTTGGCATCACCTATCGCGCCCGCTCGCAGGACGGGGCGGGCGATTACGCGATCAAGGAGTATTTCCCCTCGGATTTCGCCCGGCGGGCCGCAGACGGGATCGTGCTGCCGCGTGACGGCAAGGAAGCGGCACGCAATTTCGAGATCGGCCGCAAGGCCTTTCTGGACGAGGCTTTCATTCTCAAGGATCTGCCGCGTCAACCCGGCCTTGTCCGGGTCCGCGGTGCCTTCGAAAAGCTTGGGACCGCCTATTGTCTGATGGATTATGTCGCCGGTGATCCGCTGGACGTCTTTGCCCGACTGCGCGCGCAATCGGGCGAACTGCCCGACGAAAGGCAGCTGCGCAAACTGATCGTCACGCTGAGCCGGGCCTTGAGCGCTGTGCACAAGGCGGGCTTCATCCATCGCGATGTCAAACCCTCCAACATCATCATGACCGCTTCGGGCGCGCCGGTGCTGATCGACTTCGGCGCGGCACGCCGGATCGGCCAGGGACGCGGGCTGGGCTCGATGCTGTCGCGCAAATATGGGGCGCTTGAGCAATTCCCCGGTCTGCCGCGCAACTGGACCGGAGGACAGCCCCTGGTCGAAGGCCCCTGGACCGACCTCTTTGCCCTGTCGGTCGTGCTTTATGAGTGGATCACCCAAAGCGTGCCCCCCCCCGCCGATCAGCGCGCCGAGGACCAGGCGCGCAGCGGCAGCGATCCTTACGTGCCGGTGCGCCAGATGCTGCGTCGAAATCGCGTCGAGACGGTCTATTCCGACACGCTTCTTGCGCTGATCGACCGGGGCTGCGCGCTGATGCCCAAGGATCGGCCCCAGACCGCGCTCGACTATTGCCGCCCGATCGAGCGGATGGCACCGCTGCCCGGCGCTCCGACCGTGGCGCCGACGCCGCCTCCGCTTCCCGGCACCCGCGAGGAGGGCACGCCCCTCGGTCGCCCCCGGACCGTGCCGAACCTCAAACCCGATGCGCCGCGATCTGACCGCGCCAAGATCGTCACGATGCTTCTGATCATTTTGGGCATTGCCATTGGCGCGACGCTTTTCGGCTTGATCCCGCAGGAGAAATTCTGATGCGCAGCACCCTCCTCAGACTGCGTCGCCTTGCCTGCGCGCGCCTGTCGCGCGGCGCAGTGCTGGTGGGGATCTGCCTTGCGCTGGTGGGCGGGGGCCTTCCTTCCCTCGCGCCCGCCCAGACGCCCTCGCTCGAGGTGATCGTCTCGACGGCCGATCCTGCCGTGGGCCGGGTGCTGGTCGAGGGCCCCCAAGGCGCCGGAACCGGCTCGGGCTTCATTCTGGGGCGCTCAGGCCAGGGGGCCGAGCTTTACTTTCTGACCAACCATCACGTGATCGAGGGCGCCAGCACGATCCTTGTGGGGTTTCATCAAGATGGCAGGGTCTTCGTTTATGATGCCGAAATCGCCGCCCAAAGTGCGGAAATTGATCTGGCGGTGCTGATGCTGCGCCCCAATGCGGGCGCCAACGATCCTTCGAACCGGCACCGGATCAAGGCGTTGCCGATCCGTCGGGAGCTTGCGCGCAAGGGCGAAAGCGTGGTGGCGATCGGCTTTCCCGGGACTTCGGATTACCTGGGCACGACGCTTTTCGATCCGGATTTTTTCATCTCGACGCTGACCAGCGGCAATGTGTCGAAGATCACCCATGCCAATTGGGCCGATCCCGGCAGCGACACGCGTTTCGAGATCGTGCAGCACACATCGGCGATCAATCCGGGCAACTCGGGCGGTCCCTTGCTGGATCGCTGCGCCCAGGTCGTGGGGCTCAATACCGCGGTGGCGACAGACAGCGGCGAGGGCGACGCCGCCAACGACACCTATTGGGCGATCGGCGCGCCCAAGATGATCGGATTTCTGGACGATCATGACATTCCCTTCCTGGTCGCAAGCAGTGATTGCGCCGGGCCCGGGGCAGAGGCAGAGGCCGGGGCGCTGGCGCAAGCGCCGGCCCCCGCACCGCTGCCACCCGCAACCGCGACGCCGCCTGCCGCCCCCGCCGAGAGCCTGTCGCAGATGGTGTTCCGGCTTCCCAACTGGGCGGTCGCGGCAATGGCCTTCGCCGCCGCGCTTGTGGTGATCGGCGGTGCGGTGCTGGCGCTGCGGTCCCGGCACATGCCAGAGCTTGCGCCGGGGCACCTCCCCGAGCCGCTGATCCTTTCCGGGACCGGGCGCGCGGGGGCAACGGCTCTGACGCTGGTGTTCGGCAGCGGTTTGCGCCACGGCGTCGATCTTGACCGGCTGAACCGCGGCTTGCGCATCGGGCGTGGCCCCGAGGCCGATATCCGCGTCGATGGCGCGGGGATGAGCCGCCTGCATGCCGGGCTGCGCCTTGAGGGGCGGCGGCTGATGCTGACCGATCTGGGCTCGACCAACGGCACCCTTGTCGATGGCCGCAAGCTGGTCCCGAACCGCCCGGTGCAGATCACCTCGCGCATGCGCATCGTGATGGGGTCCGAGCCGGTGTCGCTGATCCCGACCGAGGCCCGCGGATGACCGGGCGGGTGCTGCAGGTGCGCAATCTGGGGATCCGGCTGAGCCCCGAATTCGCCGTGGTCATCGACCGGCTCGACCTTGAGCCCGGAGAGGTGCGGGTGTTCGACAGTGCTTCGGGCACCGGCAAAAGCACCGCGCTCGGGCTGATCGGCGCGGCGATCCCGGGCGGCGGCATGCAGGGGGAAAGCCTGCGGCTGTGCGGTCGGGCGGTGACGGGCGGCGCCGTCGACCGGGCGCATTGCGCGCCCCCCGACGTTCTGGGCTTCGTGTTGCAGACCGCAAGGCTGGTGCCGTTCCTGACGCTGGGCGAGAATATCGCCCTGCCGATGCGGCTGAACGGCCTTGCGCCCGATCCGGACTGGAGCCGCCATGTGCTTGACCGGCTGGGCATCGCGGATCTGCTGGGGCGGCGGCCCGATCAGGTGTCTGTCGGCCAGCGCCAGCGTGCGGCCGTGGCTCGGGCGCTTTGGGCGCGGCCGCGCCTGCTGCTCCTGGACGAGCCGGTCTCGGCGCTTGATCCGGGCAATACCGCCGCGGTCGAGGCGCTGATCGCCGAACTGGCGGCGGCGGCGGGGGCGGCGGTGTTGCTGGCCTCGCACAAGGCGACCGAGGGCGCCTTTGGCGGGGCGCCGCGCTGCGGGCACCGGCTGGTCATCGACCGGGACGGTGTGCAGATCAGCCTGTTTACCGGGCAGGAGGCGGCATGAAACAGGCGCTCATGATCGCCTGGCGCGAGATGCGTCACGAATGGCTGGCCAGCCTGTGTTTCGTTGCCGCCCTGGCGGGGGGGCTGGCGCCGCTTCTGGTGGTGCTGTCGCTGAAGAACGGCGTGATCGAGGCGATGGTGGATCGGCTTGTCGAGGACCCCGCCAACCGCGAGCTGATCGCGGTCGGCGCAGGTCAGCACGATGCGGCGTTTTTCGCGGCGCTGCGCCAGCGGCCCGACGTGGCCTTCGCGATGCCCGCCACGCGCTCGATCAACGCCCAGGCCAATGCCTTGCGCAACAGCGCGGGCCGCGAGACCGCGCGTGCGGTGACGCTGATCGGATCGGGCGCAGGCGATCCGCTGCTGGAAGGGGCGGCCCCCTTTGTCGTGCCCGGGGGGGTGGTGCTCAGCGAAGCGCTGGCCAAGGCGCTGCAGCTGCAGGCGGGCGGACAGGTCGAAATCCTGATCGCGCGCGATATCGACGGGCGGCAAGAGGCGGCACGGGCCGAGCTTGACGTGCTGGGCGTCCTGCCTGCGGTGCGCTATCCGCGCGCGGCGCTGTTTCTGGCGCTGCCCGATCTTCTGGCGGTCGAGATGTTTCGCGACGATCCCGCGATCACCCCGTCCGATTGGCGCAGCCCCCGGGCCGAGCCCGACAGCTACGCCTCGTTCCGGCTTTATGCCCGCCGTCTGGAAGACCTGACCCCGCTTGCCGCGGCCTTGCGCGCCCAAGGCGTGGAGACCCGGCCGCGGGCGCAGAACGCCGAACTTCTGCTGGGGTTTCGAAACACGCTCGGGCTTCTTTACGCGCTGATTGCGACCCTGGCGGTGGCCGGGTTCTGGGCGGCGATGGCGGCCAATCTGCGCGCCATGGTGGCGCGTCAGCGCGTTGCCTTCAGCCTGTTGTCGCTGATCGGCATGGCAAACAGGCGGCGTCGGCTGGTTCCGATGCTGCAATCGCTGATCCTGGTGATGGCCGGGATCGTTTTGACGCTGGCGCTGGTTCTGGGCCTCGATTTGGCGGTGAACCAGCTTTTCGAAAGCACGACCGGCGAAACTGTCGCCCGGCTGCGGCTGCGCGATATCGGCGTGACGTTGCTGCTCGGAGTCGTGACGGCGGTGACGGCGGCGCTTTGGGCGGTGCGGGCGATCGACCGCATCGGGGCCGAAGACGTGCTGCGGGAAGGGTGAGGACGGAGCTATGCCGATGCGAACAAGACTGATGCGGGCGGGATGGATGACGATGATCGCGACGGCGGCCGCGCTGGCCACCGTGTCGGGTGCGGTTTTCGCGCAGACCGCGGCCGCGCCTGCGATCACCTGGGAGGAAAAATATTACAACCCGCAACCCGCCGCAGGAGATCTGACCCTGCCCATGCCCTGTGGCGGGGCCATGGTGTTTCGCCGTATCGACACGCCCAACTCCGAGGGCGCGATCGGCGATGTCGCGGTGGTTCTGGGTCAGGAGGGAGAGGCGCAGCCCTATCTGGACGGGCTGCGGCGCGGTTACGTCTCGGGGCCGTTTTCGGATGCGGGCGGCGCGGCAGGCAGTTCGGTGCGCGGCTATTTCTGGATGGCGAAATACGAACTGGCCGAGGCGCAATATACCGCCGTGACCGCGCCGACCTGTCCCGACAAGGCACCGCGCAAACGCGATTTCCTGCCCGCCGTCGGCCACAGCAAGATCGACTACGATCTGTTCGCGCAGACTTACACGCTTTGGCTCTTGCACACTGCGCCGCAGATGCTGCCCACCGTCGGCGCCACGCGGGCCTTTTTGCGCCTGCCCACCGAGGAGGAATGGGAATTCGCCGAACGCGGCGGCACGGCGCTGTCCGAGGCCCAGTTTCGCGCGCCGCTGCCGCCGCTGGCAGAGGGCGAAAGCCTGTCGGAATATGTCGCCTATGGCGGCACCGACAGCGCGGGCGGCAAGATCCAGATCATCGGCACGCTCAAGCCCAACGCGCTCGGACTGCATGACATGCTTGGCAATGCCGCCGAAATCATCGGCGCGCCCTTTTACATGGTGCGGCACGGCAGGATGCACGGACAGGCGGGCGGCTATGTCAAGCGCGGGGGCGATGCGCGCACCCCGGCCGAGAGCCTTGGCCAGGCGATCCGCTACGAGGTCGCGCCCTATGATCTGATTTCGGGCACGGTGGCCAGCGACCGCTTTACCGGCACCCGGCTGGTGATTTCGGCCCTGTCGATCACCGCGCCCGATCAGCAGGCGGCGCTGATCGGGGCGCTTGACGATCTGGCGCGGCCCGATCCCGGGTTGAAGGGCACCGCCACGGAAACCGAGGCGCGGCAGTTGCTGGACCAATTGGCGGCGGCGGCGGCGGACGGGCGCGAGAAATCCCGCATCGACCGTATCCGCGCGGTGATCGACGCCGCCCAGGCCGAGCGCAACGCGCAGCGGGACCGCACCTTGCGGATGGTGATTTCCGCGTCGGTGATGGTGTGCGATCAGGCGGTGCAACGGCTGCTGAACGCCTTTGCCATCTCGATGCTGCTGCCCGATTACGACAGCATGGAGATGACGGCGATGGCCGCGCATGACACCGCTCTGGCGGCCGAGGTGCGTGCCGAACGCGAGGCGGCCTTGCAGAAGCTGCGCGAGTTGAAAGCCCTGACCGAGGGCGAGGTGAACGAATATTCCGATCTCGTCGAGGGGCTGGGGGCGGACTATTCCCCCGCGCTGCTTGCGGCGCAGGTGCAGTATCTGCGGCCCGAAATCCAGGCCCGCTCGGCCCGGCGGGGCTCGTGCCTGGCGCTTCTGGAAACCCATCTGGACGCCCGCCGCACCAGGGGATTCGCCGATATGTCACTGATCACCAAGGATTTTACCTCGATGGCCAAAGCCGCCGCCGATCTCAAGTAAGCCAAGGAAAGGGTTCAAATGCGCGATACACTCAACAAGTCTCTTGAAGTGCTGATCTGGATCGCCACCACGCTGATGGTGGTGGGGGCGTGCTATCTGGGCGCGATGGTGATCCGGCTTTCGGGGATGCCGGGCATCCCGGACCCCTCCTGGGTGATGGTCTTCGGCTTCTTGATGATCATCTTCGGGGTCACGATGTCCTTTGTGTTTGCGGGCATCTGCTTTCAGATCATGGACATCCGCACCTTCACCAAACACGCCGCCTTTGCGCTGCGCATGCCGCAAAAACGTTGAGCGGGGGGACAAGGATGTCCGCTGGGACGCAAGTGCTGAAACCCGGATCGGTGGTGCAAGACAGCTATCGGATCGAGTCCCTGTTGGGCGAGGGCGGCATGGGCGCCACCTACCGCGCAATCAATCTGGCCACGGGGCATCTGGTCGCGGTCAAGGTGATGTCGCCCGCCTTCGCAGCCAACCGGCAGGCGGTCGAGCTGTTTCGCCGGGAATCGACGCATTTGCGCGCGGTGCAGCACGACGCGATCATTCGCTATGAAACCACCTTGCAAGACCGCGAGGGGCGCCTGTTCCTCGTGATGGAATTCGTCGATGGCAAGCCGCTGAAACACTATCTGGCGCGCGGGCGGCGGCTGGGTTCGGCCGATGTTCTCGGCCTTGGGCTGCGCCTGGCGCAGGGACTTGCCTGCATCCATGCGCGCGGTCTGGTGCATCGTGACATCGCGCCCGACAACATCCTCATTCCGGACGAAAACGTGAAAAAGGCCAAGCTGATCGACTTCGGTCTGGCCTCTGACACGATCGGCACCGACAAGTCGATCATCGGCACCGGATTTGCGGGCAAACTTGACTTTTGCGCCCCCGAACAATTCGGGCTGTTCGGCAATCGCGTCGGGGCGGCCACCGATTGCTATGCGCTCGGGCTGGTCTTGATGAAGGTGGCGGGGCTGGCCGTGCCCGGCGAGGGCAAGGGCCTGGCCGCGATCGAAGACCGGCGCGACGATATCCGGATCGACGGGACGCGGATCTCGGAACCGTTGTGCCGCGTGCTGGAGCGGCTGCTGGTCGCCGATCCGGCCGGACGCGCCACCGACCTTGTGCCGCTTTTCGAGCAGGCCGTGCTTGAAACCGCGCACCGGCTGGACAAGACCCCCGCCGCCAAGGCGGTGCCGTCCTCTTCCACCGCGTCCTCTGGTGCGCCGCCCCTGCCGCCTGCGGTCGAACCGACCCACGGGAAGACGCATGCCCGTGCAGGTCTGCTGATCGCGCTTGGCCTTGTCGTTCTTCTGGCGCTTGGCGGTGCGGGTTTTGCGCTGATGGGCAAGCCCGGGTCGGACAAATCCGGCGCGGTCGCCCTGGCGGGGCAGGCCCTTCAGGCCGACGATCCGATGGTGCGGATCAATGCGCTGATCGCCACGGGGGGCGCGGACAATCTCAATGCGGCGCTGGGCAGCCTGATGAAGCTGGCCAATGACCCGGTTCAGCCGCTCGAGATCCGCCGCGAGGCGATGCTGGCGATTGCCCGGATGTATGATCCGGCAACGCATGACCCGGCCCGGTCCCCGTTTGCCGCGCCCGATCCGGCTGCGGCGCAGCGATTTTACCAGAAGGCGGCAGCGCTGACCGAAGATGCCGCCGCGCAAGCAAGGGTTTCGCCATGACGCTGTTGCGCTTTTCCGCGCTGATCCGCTGCGCGCTCCTGGGCCTTGGGCTGCCGCTGTGCAGCCTGGCCCTGGCCTGCCCGTCGCGCGCCGAGACCCCGCTTTTGATGGAGGGCAAGACCAGCCTGCATCAGCGGGTGCTGATCCGCGAGATCACGCCGCGTCACAGCGCCCCGGACCAGCCCTTGCCCGACATGCTCAAACCGCTGCAGGCGTTCTATGTCTATGCGCGGGAGGGCGATTGGCTGAAGGTCGGCCCCGAAGAGACCGGCGCGGATCTGTTCTGGGTCAGGGCCTCTGCCACGACCGACTGGAAACAGAACATCGTTGCGACGCTTGAAGGATCGGAAAATCTCGGGCGGCTGATGTTCTTTGACGGCTACGACAGCGCCTATGGCGTCGTGGAGGCCGAGGACCCTGCCCTTGCGGCTGCGGCCTTGCGCGCCGAGGCCGAGGCTGCCGAGGCCGGTGGCCCGCGCTCCGAAAGGCTGGTCGCGCTCGGGCCGCGCACGACGGTGGACATGCGGCGCAATCTTTACGTCATGCCGATCCTCTCCTCGGAAGAGGCGGTGTTCGAAAACGGGAATTTCGTCAACCTGTTGCAGGTTGCCGTGGCACGGGCGAACCCGGACCGGGCGGGGGCGCCCCCCGCTTCCGCCGCGGCCCCGGCCCCCCTGGCGGCCGCGGACGAGGTGGTGCTTGAGGACGGGGGGGCTTCGGGGCCTGCCGCGTCGGGCTCCAGCTATCGCGCCGGGGTCGTTTTCGTCGTCGACACGACGATCTCCATGCAGCCCTATATTGATGCCACCCGCGCGGCGCTTGCGGAAATCTATGCGCAGGCCGGGCGATCGGGGGCATCGGACAAGTTCGCCTTCGGTCTGATCGGCTTTCGCGACGATGCGGCCGCGGTGCCGGGTCTTGAATATCAGACCCGCACCTTCGTCACCTTGCAAGATGGCGCTTCGC
This sequence comes from Rhodobacter capsulatus, assembly GCF_052363185.1. Lineage (GTDB taxonomy): Bacteria > Pseudomonadota > Alphaproteobacteria > Rhodobacterales > Rhodobacteraceae > Rhodobacter > Rhodobacter capsulatus_E. The sequence continues at coordinate 1,986,236 of NZ_CP198955.1, forward strand.
CGGAAAAGTTCCTGGCCGGCATGGAGGAGATGACCGAGGCACGGGTTTCGACGCGCAGTTTCCGCGAGGATTCTTATGCCGGGATTGATCAGGCGATCAGCGCGCTCGACTGGACCGGCTTCGGGGCGCGGTTCATCGTGCTTGTCACCGATGCGGGCCCGCGCGAAGCGGGGGATCCGCTTTCCGCCACCGGGCTGAGTGCGGAAGGGTTGAGTGCGCTGGCGCGCGAACGGGCACAGGCGGCCATCATGGTGATGCATCTGCGCACGCCAAAGGGGGCGAAAGACCACGCCACCGCCGAGGCCGCCTATCGCCGCCTTGCCGCGCAACCCAATGGAGATCCGCTGTATTTTCCGATCGAGAACGGAACCCCCGAGATCTATCGGCAAAAGGCCCATGATGTCGGCGCCTTCATCGTCGATCAGGTGATGCGCTTTCAGGACAGCGCGGCAGGCGCCGCCGCAGCGGGCCTGCCCGGTTCCCCCGCTGTCGCACCGGAGCCCGACCCTGCGGATGCGGGCCTGGCCGCGGTCGCCTCGGTCGGGCGCACCATGCATCTGGCCTGGCTTGGCTCGCAAAAGGGTGAAAAGGCCCCCGATGTGTTCGAAGCGGTGGTCGCCGATCGCGACTTCGACCGGCCCGGGCTCAAGCCCCTGTCGATCCGGGTGCTGATCAGCAAGTCCGAGTTGAGCGATTTGCAGGAGGCGCTCAAGATCATCGTCCAATCCGCCGAGGACAATGTGATCGACCCCGACAAGTTCTTTGCGCAGGTCCTGGGCGCCGCCGCCGACATGAGCCGCAGCCCGGACAAGGTGAAACGCCGCGCCGATGCCAGCCTTGCCGATGTCACGGCGATCAGCGAATACCTCGAGGGGCTGCCTTACAAGTCGCGGATCATGGCGATCACCAACGACGACTGGCTTCGTCTGTCGATTTCCGAACAGCAGACGGTGGTGAACGAGCTGCACGAAAAGATCGAACGCTACAGCCGGTACAACGAGGCCACCGATGCCTGGGTGGATTATCTGGGCACCGGCGCCGGGGCCGCGGCGCTGGTCTATCCGATGCGGCTTGACGACTTGCCCTGAGCGCCCCCCCGTTCAGGCCCCTGCCATCCCGGTCGCAAGGGCGGCGTTCTTTGCCAGCACCACCGCGCCCTCGGGCGGGCGGGCAACCTCGGCGCCGTGCCATTGAAAGGTCGGCGGCGCATCGAACAGCGCATCCGCCGCCCCGGCCGCGGTGCGGCGCACCTCGCACAGGCCGACCTCGGGCGCGACCTTGCCCCCCCCCCCAGCGCCTCGGCCAGCAGTTGATGGCCGAGGCAGATGCCCAGATAGGGCCGCCCGAGATCCATCACCCATGTGCGGATCGCCGCCAGTTCCGCCCGCATCCTAGGCAGCGCCTCCTTTTGCCACTGATCCTGCGGCCCGCCCATCGCCACCATGAAATCGCAGCCTTCAAGCGGCGGGATCGCCGCGTCTTTATCCAGCTCGACCGTGGTCAGCCGATGCCCCGCCGCGGCCCAGATGTCGCGCAGGGTTCCGGGGTTCTCGACGGCAAGATTCTAAAAGACACGGATTTTCATGGGATCTCCGAAGGGTCAGCCATAGACAGGGCGCGGGGATGAAGGGCAAAGGGGCAGCGGGCCGAGCCGCCCGGCCTCAAGCCGTAAAACCCGGTCCGCAAGCCGCCTTGCCTCTGCCGGGTCGTGGCTTGTCATCAGTGTCGTGGCGCCGAAATGATCGTGCAGGCGGCGCAATTCGTCTTGCAGCCGGGCGCGGGTGTCGGGATCAAGCGCGGAAAGCGGCCCGTCGAGAAGCAGCAGTTTCGGGTGCCGCGCCAGGGCCCGAAAGCCCTGCCAGTTCAAGCATCTCGGCCACGCGCTCGGCCCGCGCGCGCCGGGGCAGATCGTGCAGCGCAAAGGCGATCTGCCTAGCCACCGTCATGTTCGGAAACAGCGCATAATCCTGAAAGACAAAGCCCAGCGGACGGGCGCGGACCGGCAGATCGACCCCGCGCACCGTGTCGCGCCAGACCTGCCCGGCCATCGAAACCGCCCCGCGCAAGGGCTGCGCCAGCCCCGCGATCAGCCGCAACAGCGTCGTCTTGCCCGCCCCCGATGGCGCCGGCAGCACCAGAAATTCCCCCGCTGCCACCGTCAATGTCACGTCCAGCCCGAACGGACCCTCAGGCCCCGACAGCCGGGTTTCAAGCCTCATCGCAAGGGGGGCGGCACTTGGCACGGCGTTCGTCCTGCTTTGGTGCGGCGAAGTTGACCTTTGCGCTATAAGCTAAGACTACATAGCGATAAGCGGCGCTTGTCCAGCCCGCAAAGCCGACAGGAGATCTGCATGCGCAAAAGCCTTGCCATCTTTTCCGTTCTCATCCTTTCCGCCTCGGCCGGCCTTGCCGAAGATCTCGTGATCGGCGCCGGGGCGCGGTATCGCCGCCCGATGACCGAGGCCGTCGCCGCCTGGAAGGCGCAAAGCGGCGAAAGCGTCGGCAAGGTCTATGGCAACATGGGCCAGGTGCTGGGTCAGGCGCGCGAAAGCGGCAAGATGGCGATGGTCTGCGGTGACAAGGCGGTGCTGGCCAAGGCCGAGGGGCTGGCCTTCGAACGCTTCCTGCCGATAGGCACGGGCAAGCTGGTCATTGCCTTCCGCAAGGGGGCAAGACTGACCGATGCCGCCGAACTGGCCGGGGAGAGCATCGCGAAAGTCGTAAGCGATGGTTTTCCCCATTGAGATTGCGGCTTTTGAAGCCGTTCGGGTCGCCTGACGGGGCTTCGTTTGCAGCTTAAGCTGCAGTTTTGATTGCAGCCTTGGGGAAGCTCCACGGGAGCAGCGCGTCGATCTCGGAGTTCGGATGCCCGGCGGCAATCGCTTCGAGCGTGGCTTTCAGCCAGGCATAAGGCTCGACATCGTTCAGCTTGCAGGTGCCGATGACCGAGGCGAAGCGTGCCCAGGACTGTCCGCCCTCGTCATGGCCGGCAAAGAGGGCGTTCTTGCGGCCAAGGGTCAGCGGCCGGATGCGGTTCTCGATGAGGTTCGAGTCCATCTCGATCCTGCCGTCTCCGGCGAAGAGGATGAGGCCAGGCCAGTGCTCGAGGACATAGGCCGCCGCCATCCCGAGGTTCGATTTTGCCGGGAGCCGGGCCGCCTGTTGTAGCAGCCAGGCGTGCATCGCCGTCAGCAGCGGGACCGAGCGTTCCTGTCGGGCCGCCAGGCGGGCCTCGGGGCTCTGGCCGCGGACCTCCTTTTCGAGGACATAGAGTTCGGCGATGCGGGGTCTCAGGGCCTCGTCGACGAAAGAGGATCCTGCGGCGGGGCGCGCGTCGATCAGTTTGCGCCTTGCATGCGCCCAGCAGAAGGCGAGTTGCACCCGGCCTCCTTCGGCCCGTCGGCCATCGGCGAGGCAGTTGTACCCCGTGTAGCCATCGACCTGCAGCACACCCTCGAAGCCCTTCAGCATCGTCTCGGCGTGAATGCCGGCGCGACCGGGTGCATAGGTGAACACGACCCCCGGCGGGTCGGCGCCGCCCCATGGCCGGTCGTCCCGCAACATCGCCCAGATGAAGCCTTTCTTCGTCTTGCCCGTGCTGGGTGCCAGAACCGGCATCGTGGTCTCGTCGGCAAAGAGCTTGCCCGAGCGCTTCAACATCGCAGCCATCCTGTCGACGATCGGGGCGATGTGGAAACTGACCTTGCCCATCCAGTCGGCCAGGGTCGAACGGTCGATCTCGATCCCCTGCCGGGCCATGATCTGGCTCTGCCGGTATAGGGGCAGGTGATCGGCGAACTTGGCAACCGCCACATGCGCGAGGAGTGCCTCGGTGGCCAGACCACCTTCGATCAGGGCGGGGGCTGGGGGCGCCTGACGGATCCCGGCGCGCCCCTTCGGGCAGGCGTAGCGGGGGCGGATGGTCACGATCAGCCGGAATTGCGCGGGCGTCACGTCGAGCCGTTCCGACCGGTCTTCCCCGATCCGCACCATCTGCCCGCAGCCGCAAGGGCAGCTCAGATCCTCCGGCACAAGCACCCGTTCCTCGCGCGGCAGATCCTTCGGCAAAGACCGCGGGCCACGCGGTGTCCGCGCCGGGCGTGCCCCGGTCCGGGCTGCGACGGCCGTGTCGTGCTCTTCTGTCGCCGTGGCCAGCGTCACCTCGATATCTTCGAATGCCAGTTCCATCTGCTCGGGATGCAGCTTCTCGGAGCGCGGCCCGAAACGGGCGCGCTGAAGCTCCCGCACCAGATGTTCCAGCCGCGCGTTGCGGCTCTTCAATTCGGCATTTTCCAGCGCAAGCGCCTGAACCTGCGCCTCGAGCGCCGCGCGCAAGGCGGGCGGCAACTGGGCCAGAAGATCGGGATCGAGCGCGGTGGACATGGGCCGATTTTACCCCAGGAACCGCCCCAAACCCAGCAAAACAAGGGGATTGATTCAACACGCCGCAGCCGGCGGGGCAATGCGCTGCGACATCATCCGGCGCCAGTCCAGACCTTCAAAGAGCGCCTCGAACTGCGCCCGCGAGAGCCGCATCGCCCCGTCCTGCACCTTCGGCCAGACGAAGCTGCCGCTCTCCAGCCGCTTGTAGATCAGCACCAGGCCGCTGCCATCCCACACAAGGATCTTCAACCGGTCACCGCGCTTCGATCGGAACACAATCGTCAAACCGGAATGCGGATCGAGCTTCAACTCGTTCTGGACCTTCGCCGCCAACCCGTCATGACCGCAGCGAAAGTCCACGGGCCGTGTCGCGATCACGATCGGCATCCTCTGGCCGGGGACGATCATCCGCGCCGCGCCCCAAGTGCCGCCGCGATCTCGGCCAGCTGTGCGGCCGACACCGTGGCAGGCAGGCGGATCGTCACATCGCCGAACGCGATCTCGATCCGATCATCCCGGATCGCCTGAGGGGCCGCCGCCCCGCCATCCAGCATCAGCGGCACGAAGGCGCCGACATCCGGAACGCCGGACACGTCCGGCGGCAGACCGAAACGCCCCTCGCGCGCCATCCGCCGCCAGGTGGTCAGCTGCGACGGAAGCAGGCGATACTTCCGCGCCACGTCACCGACCCGGGCACCGGGTACGTAGCTCTCCATGACGATCCGCAGCTTCTCATCGTCAGGCCACGTCCGCCGCCCCATCGTCTCGTCCAGGACCCGAAACGATCCCATGAACCCTTCGCCCATCTCTTGCCTCCACGCGCTGTCGCGCGAAGGATCGTCCGCAAACGCTCAGGCGGAAACCCGCGACTTCAATGGGGAAAACCATCGCTTACCGAAAGTCGGGATTCCCGACAAGAAATCAGCGATTTACGGCAAGGCCGGGCGGCAGTTTCCAAACCATGCCGGGCTTGCCGCCAAGGTCGATCCGAAGCTGATCACGGTGGCGACGGTGCCGCAGGTGACGGCCTATCTGACCTCGGGCGATGTCGATGCGGGGTTCCTCAACATCGCCGATGCGATCGGCGCCAAAGACGATCTGGGCGGCTGGAGGGCGTAGCCCGACTGAAGGCACAGGCCCGCCACGGCCTGCGCCTCGAATTTGGGTCTGCGATCGCGGTCGGTCCGATACGTTCAAGGTTTCCGTATGCGGCGGCCACGGCCCATTGATATTTTTCTTGCAGGTGTCGGAGGAGCGAGCGGACGGGTGGCTGCCTGCGCTATCCGCTGCCCTCGGATCCCGGGGTCTGGATAACTGCGGTGCACAAAACGCCCCGCCGGGCAGTGTCGGCGTGACCGAAGCCATCGTGTCGCAGATGGCCTGGCGCGCCAAACCCTGACGCGCATGCCGCTCTCGTCAGGGCGGCCTGTCAGGGGCGGCGTGACCGGATCAGGCGCAGCCCCCGCTCTGGACGGGTTTCCTGTCTTCCGCTGATCGTGACACGGCGAAAGCACGGCGGGATCCGGGGCAAGGACGGCCGCGAGGCACGGGGCCCCTGTTGCGGACCGCCGCCTTCCCGTCAGAACAGTTCGACACCGTTGCCCGAGGCCAGCACCGGCGGCGTTTCCACGACCCGGGTCTCGCCCAGAAGCCGCTGGCGGGCCCGACCGGTTCCGGGCCAGAATTCGACCCGCCGCGCCTGGGTGCCGCCCAGGCTCTGGCCGGTGCATTCGATCCCCTCCCGGCGCAGGAAATCGAGCACGAATTCGGCATTCTTCTGGCCGATGTCGGTCAGGCCCGCGATCATGCGCCCGCCGCCGAAAACCTTGGCCTTCAACCGCTTGCGATTTGCGCCCTCCTTGATCAGGGCGTTGATCAGCAATTCCATCGCATTGACGCCAAAACGCGCCGAATTGAGCGACGCCCCCGCCCCGTCCGGCAGCAGGAAATGGTTCATCCCCCCCGTCTGACTGGCTTCGTCATAAAGACAGGTCGCCACGCAGGAGCCGAGGATGGTCGAGATCGACGCATCCACCCCCTTTGCGGTGACGAATTCGCCCTGCGCGATGTGGAGGGTCTTGTGATGTCCTGCCATGGTTATTCCCCCCGTGACGATTTGAACTGCATCTGAGCGCCGGAGCACAATTGCAACACCGATTGCGCCATCTTGCCGATGGGGACCGGCTTTTCCGCCGCGCCGATCTCGAGCGCGGCGCGCGGCATGCCGAAGACGACACAGGTCGCCTCGTCCTGGGCAAGGCAGCGCGCCCCGGCCTGACGAAGCCGCTTCATCGCCTCCGCCCCGTCGCGCCCCATCCCCGTCAGCATCACCGAGACGACCTTTTGCGCGATAGGAATCGCCGAATCGAACAGGACCTCGACCGAGGGGCGATGGCCGTTACGCTTGTCGCTGGCGACCAGCTTGCAGCGCGGCGGCTCCCCCGGGGTGAGCGCCAGATGATACTCCCCGCCCGGGGCAAGATAGACATGGCCGGGCAGCAGCGGCGCCCCCTCGCGCGCGAGTTCGACCGTGGGCACCATCCGCCCGTCCAGACGGCGCGCGAAACTGGCCAGAAATCCCTCGGGCATGTGCTGGGTGATCAGGGTCGGCGGACAATTGCGCGGATAGCCGGACAACAGCGTCTCCAGCGCATCCACCCCCCCCGTCGAAGACCCGATCAGCACGCATTTGCCGTTCCATTTGAAATCCTCGGCCGGGGCGATCTGGGCCCGGGGGCCGGGGCTGCGCAACCGCGCATTCGCCGCCGCCACCAGCAATTCGGCCAGGTTGAGGAACGTGTCCGACAGCCGGTCGAAACTGGGCTTGCCGACGCATTCGACCGCGCCAAGCGACAGGGCCTCCAGCGCCGCCGCCGATCCCTTCTGCGTCTCGGTCGAGATCATCACCACCGGCATCGGGCGCAGCCGCATCAGTTTCTCGAGGAATTCGAGACCGTTCATCCGCGGCATCTCGACATCGAGGGTCAGCACGTCGGGCGACAGGGCCTTGATCTTCTCGCGCGCCTCGAAAGGATCGCTCGCCTCGCCGACCACGACGATGCGCGGGTCCGCGGCCAATTTGGTGCGGATCAGGGCCCGAATGGTCGGGGAGTCATCGACGATCAGAACGCGTTTCGGTGTCATGTCACTATCCGGTTGTGGCGGCGTTGCGCCCGGCCTCATTCCAAACTCAAAAATCTATCCAGTCCCCCCGTTCATCGGATATCGCCAGGGCGCCAAGGCTGCGGGGGACAGCGCCGACCCTGGCTTTTGCCGCGGGCGGGGCGGCGCGCGGCACCGCTGCCGGGGCCAGGCTCACCACCTTGGCCTCGGGCTCGACCTCGGGCGCGGTGGCGCGGAACCTTGCCGTCGTCGCCGTCAGGGCCTGCACGCCGCGGCTGAGCGCCTGGGCGGCCGCGGTCGTTTCCTCGAACATCGCCGCATTCTGCTGCGTCACCTGATCAAGCTCGATCATCGCGGCATTGATTTCGGACAGCCCGTTCGACTGTTCGCGGGCGGAATGGGCGATCTTCGAGACCCGCACCGCAATGTCGTTCACCGACACAAGAATGCCGTCAAGCGCCTGCCCGGTCTGGCCCACAAGATCGACGCCCACCCGCACATGATCCGAGGAGGCGGTGATCAGCCCCGCAATCTCCTGCGCCGCGGCCGAGGACCGCTGCGCCAGCGCCCGCACTTCCGAGGCGACGACGGCAAAGCCGCGCCCGGCCGTGCCCGCCCGCGCCGCCTCGACCCCGGCATTCAGCGCCAGCAGGTTGGTCTGGAAGGCGATATCTTCGATCACCTCGATGATGCGCGAAATCTTTTGCGACGACTCGGCAATCTCCCCCATCGCGGACACTGCCTGCTGCACCACGAGGCCAGAGCTTTCCGCGCCGATCCGCGCCCGTTCGACCACCTGATCGGCCTCGGAAATGCTGGCCGAAGCCGCACCGATCGAGGTGGTCAGCTGATCAAGCGCCGTCGCCGTCTGCGCCAGCGTCGCCGCCTGGCGTTCGGTGCGCTGGCTCAGATCCGAGGCGGCATTGGTGATCTCGTTCACCTCGCCGTCGATGCTGTGCGCATTGTCGATCACCACCCGCATCGCCGCCCCCAAGGTGCTGGCGGCATTGTTGAAATCAGTCCGCAGCTGCTCGTATTGCGGCGGAAACACCCGCTCGATGCGGCTGCCCAGATCGCCGCTGGCCAGATGTTCCAGCCCGATCCGCAGCGCCTCGACCACGCCCATCTGCTCGGCCAGCATGGTATCGTTGCGTGCCCGTGCGAGGTCCAGCGCCGATTGCGCCTCGGTGATGTCGTTGGCGATGAGAACAATCTTCAGCATGTTGCCGGCCCGGTCCGGTACCGGGGTAACGCTGCCCTCGGTGATCACCCGGCCGCCGTCGGCACGCAGCAGGTGGAAGCGGCCGATCACCGGCTCGAGCCGTTCCAGCCGCGACCAGAAATCCGCCAGCGCCCCCTCGCCCGCGATCAGCCCGTCGTGGCTGCGCCCGATCAGCGCCGCCTCGGTCTCGCCAAGCGCGGCCAGAAGATTGGCATTGCCGCGCGTGACCCGACCGGCGGGCGAGAATTCCAGCATCAGCTGCATGCCATCAAGCGCGTTCAGCAGCGCGCGGGTCATCCGCAATTCGGTCACGTCGCGCCATTCCACCACGAAGCCGATCCGGGTTCCGTCCGCCCGGCAGATCTCGGAGAAATCGACGCCATAGCGGCCTTCGCCCACCGCGACATCGCGCCGGAACGGCAGCTGCGCCGGGTCTTGCAGCCGCGCCTCGATATCGGGGGTCAGCGGATAAAGCGACGCAAGCGACTGGCCGACCAGTTCCCCGGCCGCCAGATCGGGCTGCCGGATCCGGAAATCGGCCAGTTTCGCTTCGACCAGGCTCTCCAGCGCCGCATTGACATAGGTGATCGTCAGATCGTCCGAGACCACCATCAGTGCCGCGGAAGAGTTGCGGAACGCCGTGCCCTGCACCGTCGCCGCATGGCGCGTCGCCGCCGAGGCGGCCAGATCGCCACGCAGCGCCTCGACCGCCTGGGCGATCTCGCCGACCTCGTCGCGCGTCGCGGTTCCGGGCACGGTGACGGCATGATCGCCGCCTGCGATCCGGTTCACCGCCCCGGCCAGATCCTGCAACGGCCGGGCGATGCCGCGTGCCATCCAGGCGGAAATCGCCGCCAGCGCCGCAATCAGCCAGAGCGCATTGAGGCCAAGCTTGCGTGCCAGTTCCCGCGCCGGGGCGAAAAGTTCGCTCTCGGCCTGTTCGACCACCAGCGCCATCGGCCGACCGAACAGCTGCACCGGCGCGTGAACCGCCAGCACCACGCCGCCGCCGATCCCGGTCTGCTCGATCCGGCCTGCGCCCCCGGCGAGGGCGGCGACAACGGCGGGGGTGTCGATGACGCTGCCGCGCGCGGGCGCCGCAGCACCCGGGCGCAGCTCCGATTGCAGCCGTCCCCCGGCATCGACCAGATAGGCCTGGCCGGTCTCGCCCAAAGATTGCGGCGCGGCGATCATCTGCATCAGCGGGTCAAGACGCACGGAAAACGCCAGCACGCCAAGGGTCAGCCCTTCGGTGCTGCGCACGGCCTGCGCCAGATGCACGACCGGCGTGCCACCCGGCCCGGCATCGGTGAAATCGGAGATCTGCGGCTGGTCTTCCTTGCTGGCGAGGACCTGGGCGACAAGCCGCGACAAGGGGGTTTCGGCCAGCGCAGGATCGGTCAGATCGGCGGCGAATTCCGGCCCCTTGCGCAGCGCATAAAGCACCCGCCCCCGCGGATCGACGAAGAAGATATCGGCCAGCCCGCGTTCCTCGGCCAAAGTGACGAAGCCCGGATGCGCGCGCCGGTGAATGATGCCGAAATCATTGATCTCGCCCGCGAAATCAAGCTTCCAACGCTCGGCTTCGGGATGCGGGTTGGTCTCGACCCAGGCGTGGCGCAGATTGTCGGCCGCCCCCGCGCCCAGCATTTTCCAGGCGCCCGCGAAATCGCGCATCAGCCGCGCCGTGCCCTGATCGACCGCCATCGCGCGCAGGTCCGACTGCACCTGATCGGCCCAGCCCTGCGCCCCCTGCGCCCGCGTTTCAAGCGCATGGTCCAGACGCTGGCTGCCCTGTTCCAGAAGCAGGCTGCGCGCCTCGCGATAGGAGGAAACCCCCATCACCGCCAGCGCGACCATCGCGATGGCAACGAGCATCAGCGGCAGCTTCAAGCGCAGCTTGAGGCTTGTCGAAAAGGGCATTCCTGATCTCCAGCTCAGCGCCCGGGCGGGCAATACGACGCCGTGCCCCGGGGCACTTTCTGGAACGTGACAGGAACTTTTGAAGATTCACTTAAACGCGACGGGCGTTTGTGACCTTTTTCTTGCGCGGCCTCACAGTGCCAGCCGCGCCCGCAGCAATCCGAACCGACGCGCGAATTCCGAGCCGCGCAGCCGCCCGGCCCCGATCCGCTCGGGCGCCGCCGCAGCCCGGCGCAACACCCCCCCCGCGCCTGCCAGCCGCCAAGCGCCGCCAGACGCGCGCCCACCGGCGCCGCCCGCAGCGCCGCCTCGGCCGCATCGAGCCGTGTCAGACCTTCACGCGCCAGCGCCGCCAGATCCGCAGGCCGCGCCCCGGCCAACGTCAGACGCCCGCGCGCGGCCAGATCCGGCTGCGCAATCAACCAGTTCGCCAGCCCCGATGCGGTGCCCATTCCATGCAAAGCCGCCGTCGACCCCGCCCCGAGACAGGCCCCCGCCGCCGCGCAGATCGCCCCCGAGGTGGCATCAAGATAATCCCACAGCCGCGCCGCATCGGTGAAGGGTGTGCGGTGGCAATCGGCCCGGCGGGCCTCGGCCGCGGTCAAAAGCCCCGCAATCGCCGCCCCGGGCAACCCAGTCAGCGCCGGACCGATGGCATGGGGCACCGGCCGCCCCTGCGCGGCCAAAGCCTCCAGCGCGTCGATCCACCATTGCAGCCGCATCTCGGCCACCAGCGGTTCGGCACTGGCCCAGGGCGCCTGCGCCAACATGAGGTTCGTCGCGTAAAGCGCGAAAAGTAAAGGACGATCCGGAACCGGGCAAGCCATCACCGCGGCCAGGCGGTCGGGGTCGCCCGCCGCCAGATGCTCGGCACAAAGGGCGACAGGATCGCTCATGCCGGGTCGGCCCCGTCGCGGATCAGCTTCCAGATGATCGCATCCAGAAGCGCCTCGAACGAGGCGTCAACGATGTTCGGGCTGACCCCCACCGTGGACCAGCGCTGGCCCTGCCCGTCCTCGCTGTCGATGATGACGCGGGTCACGGCTTCCGTGCCGCCTTGCGTGATGCGAACGCGGAAATCGACCAGCTTCATATCCTCGATGCAGCGGGTATAGGGGCCCAGATCCTTGACCAGCGCTTTTGACAGCGCGTTGACCGGGCCGCGATCATGCCCCTCGGCATCCATGCTTTCAGAGACCGACAGCATCTTCTGCCCGCCGATTTTCACGACAACAACCGCTTCGGACACCGAAACCATCTGGTCATAGCGGTTCTTGCGCCGCTCGACGATCACCCGATAGCGTTTGATTTCAAAGAATTGCGGGCAAAGCCCCAGCACGCGCCGCGCCACCAGCTCAAAACTCGCCTGGGCCCCGTCATAGGCATAGCCGCGATCCTCGCGCGCCTTGATCTCGTCAAGGATCTGCACCAGCCGCGGGTCCTTCGGATCGACCGCAATCCCCATCGCCGCCAGCCGCGCGCGCAGGTTCGACTGTCCGGCCTGATTGGACATCGGAATAAGCCGGGTGTTGCCCACCGTTTCGGGCGCGATATGTTCGTAGGTCGAGGGGTCCTTCAGGATCGCCGAGGCATGCAGCCCCGCCTTGTGCGCAAAGGCCGAGGCGCCGACATAGGCGGCCGAGCGCAAGGGCACACGGTTCAGAATATCATCCAGACGGCGCGACAGCCGTGTGATGCCTGTCAACTTCGCCTCGGAAACGCCTGTTTCGTAACGGCTTTTGTAGGGCTCTTTCAGCAGCAGCGTCGGGATCAGCGAGGTCAGGTTGGCATTGCCGCAGCGCTCGCCCAGACCGTTCAGCGTGCCCTGCACCTGCCGCGCCCCCGCGTCGATCGCGGCCAGCGAATTCGCCACCGCCGTGCCGGTATCGTCATGGCAATGGATGCCGAGGTGATCGCCCGGCACCCCCGCGGCGATCACCGCTGCGGTGATCGTACCGACCTCGGCGGGCAAAGTGCCGCCGTTCGTGTCGCACAGGATCACCCAGCGCGCGCCAGCCTGATAGGCCGTGCGGCAACAGGCCAGCGCATAGGCCGGGTTCGCCTTGTAGCCATCAAAGAAATGCTCGGCGTCAAACAGCGCCTCGCGCCCTTCGGCCACCATATGGGCGACGGAAGCGCGAATGTTTTCAAGGTTTTCCTCAAGCGTGATGCCAAGGGCTGCGGTCACATGGTAATCATGCGTCTTGCCGACCAGACAGACCGCGGGCGTGGCCGCATTCATCACCGCCGCCAGCACGTCATCGTTGGCGGCCGAGCGGCCCGCGCGTTTCGTCATGCCGAAAGCGGTAAAGGTCGCCCGCGTTCTGGGCCGCGCCTCAAAGAAATCGCTGTCGGTCGGGTTTGCCCCCGGCCAGCCGCCCTCGATGTAATCGACGCCGATATCATCGAGCGCCTGAGCAATCGCGATCTTTTCCGGCACGGAAAACTGCACGCCCTGCGTTTGCTGCCCGTCGCGAAGCGTGGTGTCGTAAAGGTAAAGCCGTTCGCGGGTCATCACAGCCCCTCCAGCTTCGCCGCGTCAAAGCCCGGCCCGGGCAGCAACTCGACGCCCGCTTTCGACATCCGCACCTCGACCCCCGCCGCCGTCAGCGCGGATTTCAGCGCATCGACCGGAGCGAAGTCCTTGGTTTCCATCGCTTTTGCGCGAAGCTCGGCGAGCTTTGCGGCAAGACCGGACAGATCAACCTCGGGCGCCTTCGCCCAGTCGCCCATCTCGTCCATGAGCAGCCCCAGCATCTGCGCCGAGCCCTTGAGCAGCGCAGGCTCGCCCGTCAGCCCATGCAGCACCGCAAGCGCGCCCGCGGTGTTCAGATCATCGGCCAGCGCCTCAAGCACGCCGGGCGCCACCTCATGCGCGGGCGCAACCCCGGCCGTCAGCGCGCGCCATTTGCGAAGCGTCGCCTCGGCCTGCGCGGCCTTTTCCGCGGTCCAGTCCATCGGCTTGCCGTAATGCGTCTGCAGGAAGACAAACCGGATCACCTCGCCCGGGATGCCCTGATCCAGCAAATCCCGCACGGTGAAGAAATTGCCCAAGCTCTTGGACATCTTCTTGCCCTCGACCTGCAACATCTCGTTGTGCAGCCAGAAATTCGCAAAACCGCCCTCGGGATGGGCGCAGCAGCTTTGCGCGATCTCGTTTTCATGATGCGGGAATTGCAGGTCGATTCCGCCCGCGTGAATGTCGAAACTGGCGCCCAGCAGTTCATAAGACATCGCCGAGCATTCGATATGCCAGCCCGGACGGCCGCGGCCCCATGGGCTGTCCCAGCCCGGAAGATCGTCGTCGGACGGCTTCCAAAGCACGAAATCCATCGGATCTTCCTTGAAGGGCGCGACCTCGACCCGCGCCCCGGCGATCATGTCATCGACCGAGCGGCCCGAGAGCGCACCATATTCGGCATAGCTGCGCACCCGAAAGAGCACATGGCCGTCCTTGGCATAGGCGTGGCCCTTGCCGATCAGATCGGCGATCATCGCGATCATCGCGCCGATGAAATCGGTCGCCCGCGGCTCGTGATCGGGGCGAAGCGCGCCAAGCGCGTCCATGTCGGCGTGATACCAGCCGATGGTTTCCTCGGTCCGGGCGCGGATCAGATCTTCCAGCGTGCCGGGGGCGCCCGCCTCCTTGCGCGCCAGCGCCGTCGCGTTGATCTTGTCGTCGACATCGGTGAAATTGCGCACATAAGTGACGTGATCGGCGCCGTAAACATGGCGCAGCAGCCGGTAGAGCACGTCAAAGACCACGACCGGCCGCGCATTGCCCAGATGGGCGCGGTCATAGACGGTCGGCCCGCAGAGATACATCCGCACATTTTGCGGATCGAGCGGGCGGAACGTTTCCTTGCGGCGGGTCTTGGTATTGTGCAGGCGGATCATCGGCTTCCTCGCAACTTTGTCCTTGCGGAGTAGCGCAATTGCAGGCGCGAGGGAACAGCAGAACCGCCTAGGCGGCCACGGCCTGCGGCTGCGGGGCAAAGGGTTCGATGCTCAGCGACGCGCCTTCGAAGATGCAAAAGGAGCCGGGCGGCACCGGGGTCCAGTCGCCCTCGCCATCCTCAAGCGGCTCGGACACGACGGCCCGGCCCTGCCGGGTGTCGGACCAGCGGTGATAGAGCGTCGGCGCCAGATCGTCGCTCGCATAGCGCACCGCATAAAGCCGCTGCCCGTCGGAAAAGGCCGCGGTCAGGCGCATATGCGGCCCCTGCCCGCGCTCGCGCGACAGCGCTTCCAACTGCGCCGTCGCCCGTTCCAAGGCGCCTTTCGGATCGTCATCGAGCCCCTCGGAGAGGGCAAGCAGAAACAAGGCCTCGCTGTCGGTCGCGCCCTTGCGGTGAGGATAGAGGTGATCGGGGATCAGCATTTCGCCCGCGCGGCGAAAGGCGTTGTAACCGCCGATCTGGCCGTTGTGCATGAAGCTCCAGCGGCCGACGACGAAGGGATGACAGTTGTTGCGGCTGGTGGCCGTGCCGGTCGAGGCCCGCACATGCGCTAGGAAAAGCGGCGATTTCACCTGCGCCGTGAGGGATTTGAGGTTCGGGTCCGACCAGGCGGGCATGACATCTCGGTAAAGGCCGGGCTCGGGGCGCTCGCCATACCAGGCGAGACCGAAGCCGTCGGCATTGATCGCCGTGTGGCATTGCGTGGCGCAATGGCTTTGGTGGATCAGCGAATGCCCCGGCTTCGAGACGATATCCTCAAGAAAGATCGGTTCCCCGACATAGGCTGCCCAACGGCACATTTTCCGGCCCCAAACAGGCGGTTGGCTCCGCCCCGGTTGGCGTTGACATGATGCTGTTACAGTAACGCAAACCGGGACGGGGCGAAAGTCAGGCGTTCTCCTCGACGATCACGAGATCGCGTTCCGAGGCCCCTTTGGCATGCGACAAAGCAGCCTGATAGGCCTCGGAGTGGTAGCAGGCGACCGCGGCTTCAAGGCTGGGGAAGCGCGCCACCACATTGCGGGCGCGGTCGTTGCCTTCGATCTGCACATAGCGGGTGGCGCGGGCAAGGAAGACCCCGCCATGCGCCGCAATCGCAGGACCCGCGGCGGCGGCATATTTGCCGTAAGCCTCGGCGTCGAGCACCTTCACATGGGCAATCCAGAGCGCCGAGGGCATCAGAGCGCCTCCAGCATGGCTTTGACCGCGGCCACGGCGTCGTCGGCTTTCGCCGGATCAGCCCCGCCCGCCTGCGCCATGTCCGGACGGCCACCGCCGCCCTTGCCACCCAAAGCCGCCGCCGCGACCTTGACGATCTCGACCGCGGAAACGGTGCCGGTCTTGTCCGCCGTCACCCCCGCCGCACAGGCCGCCTTGCCGCCGGTATCGGCCACGACCAGCACGGCACCCGAGCCGACCTTGTCCTTCAGCCCATCGACCAGCGCCGGAAGATCCTTGCCGGACACCCCCGAAACCACCTGAGCAATGAAGCGCAAGCCCTTGATTTCGATCACTTCCGGGCCACCAGCCGCACCGCCGCCCATGGCCAGTTCGCGACGCAGTTGCGCCACTTCATTGGCCAGCGCCTTACGTTCCTCGGCCAGCGCCTTGACCCGGTCGGCCACTTCCGCGGGCGAGGTTTTAAGCAGACCCGCCACATCCGAGAGCCGCGCATTCTGCGCCTTGAGCCAATCCAGCGCCGCCTGCCCGGTCAGCGCCTCGAAGCGCCGCACCCCCGCCGAAGACGCGCTTTCGCCAAGCGCCACGAAGGCGCCAATGTCGCCGGTGCGCTTCACATGGGTGCCGCCGCAAAGTTCAAGGCTGTAGGTCCGCCCGTCATTCCCCTTGCCCGAGCCCAGAAGTTCGCCCATCGAGACGACGCGGACTTCATCGCCATATTTCTCGCCAAAGAGCGCCTGCGCGCCAAGACCGCGGGCATCGTCGGGCGTCATGATCCGGGTTTCAACCGGGGTGTTCTGCCGGATGAAGCTGTTCACCTCGGCCTCGACCGTCATCAGCTCCTCGGCCGTCATCGCCTTGCCGTGGCTGAAGTCGAAGCGCAGCCGGTCCTCGGCATTCAGCGAACCCTTTTGCGCGACGTGATCGCCAAGCGCGCGGCGCAGCGCCTCGTGCAGAAGGTGCGTGGCCGAGTGGTTCGCGCGAATGGCCGAGCGCCGCGCGTGATCGACCTCCAGCTTCGCGGGCTGGCCCTTCGTCACCTTGCCCTCGGTGACCTCACCGATATGGATGAAGACACCCGCGACCTTTTTCGTGTCGGTGATGCGGATCTCGGCGCTGTCGGTGCGGATGATGCCGTGATCGCCGACCTGACCGCCGGATTCGGCATAAAACGGCGTCTGGTTGACGACGATCTGCACCGCGCCCGTGGCCTCGGCGACTTCCGCGCCTTCGATCACCAGCGCCTGGATCTGCCCCTCGGCGGTTTCAGTGTCATAGCCGAGGAATTCGGTCACGCCCGCGCGTTCGGCGATTTCGAACCAGAGTTTCGCATCTGTGGCCTCGCCCGAGCCCGACCAGCTGGCGCGGGCCTTGGCCTTTTGCTCCTCCATCGCGGCGTCAAAGCCCGCGGTGTCGACGGTGCGGCCCTTTTCGCGCAGGGCATCCTGCGTCAGGTCAAGCGGGAAGCCATAGGTGTCGTAGAGCTTGAAGGCGGCGTTGCCCGGCAGCTCCGCCCCTTCGGGCAGCGCGGCGAGTTCATCATCAAGCAGCTTCAGACCCCGTTCCAGCGTGACCTTGAACCGGGTTTCCTCGAGCTTCAGCGTTTCCTCGATCAGCGCCTGGGCACGGACGAGTTCCGGGTAAGCCGCCCCCATCTGCCGCACCAGCGCCGGCACCAGCTTGTGCATCACCGGATCTTTCGCCCCCAGCATATGCGCATGACGCGCGGCCCGACGCAAAATCCGGCGCAGCACATAGCCGCGCCCGTCGTTCGAGGGCATCACCCCATCCGCGATCAGGAACGAGGTCGAACGCAGGTGATCGGCGATGACGCGGTGATGCACCTTGCCCGCCCCGTCCGGATCGGCCGAGGTGGCATGCGCCGAAGCCTCGATCAGGCTGCGCATCAGGTCGGTGTCGTAGTTGTCATGCTTGCCCTGAAGCAGCGCGCCGATGCGTTCCAGCCCCATGCCGGTATCGATCGACTGCATCTCCAACTCGACCATCGAGCCGTCCTCGAACTGCTCGTTCTGCATGAAGACGTTGTTCCAGATCTCGATGAACCGGTCGCCGTCCTCGTCCTTCGAGCCGGGCGGGCCACCCCAGATGTGATCGCCGTGATCGAAGAAGATTTCGGTGCAGGGGCCGCAAGGACCGGTCGGCCCCATCTGCCAGAAATTGTCCTTGGTGGCGATGCGGATGATGCGCTCATCGGTCAGGCCCGAGACCTTCTTCCAGATCGCCGCCGCCTCGTCATCGGTGTGATAGACGGTGACCAGAAGCTTTTCCTTCGGAATGTCGAAATCCTTGGTCAGCAATTCCCAGGCATAGGTGATCGCCTTTTCCTTGAAATAATCGCCGAAGCTGAAATTCCCCAGCATTTCAAAGAAGGTATGGTGGCGCGCGGTATAGCCGACGTTGTCGAGGTCATTGTGCTTGCCCCCCGCACGCACGCATTTCTGCGCCGTCGTCGCGCGGACATAATCGCGCTTTTCCACCCCGGTGAAGCAGTTCTTGAACTGCACCATGCCCGAGTTGGTGAACATCAGCGTCGGGTCGTTGCGCGGAACCAGCGGAGAGCTTTCCACCACGCGGTGACCGTTCTTTTCGAAGAAGGCAAGGAAGGTGGACCGGATGTCGTTCAGACTGGGCATGGGCAAGCCTTTTTTGCGGATTTCCCTCCGTTTAGCGGCCCCGCACCGCCCTGTCCAGAAAGCAAAACGGCCGGGGGAGACCCGGCCGTCGCACCGCACCCTTCTGGTGCTGCTGCCTGTGGCAGCGGGCCGTTTCGGCCCCTTACTCTTCGGTCAGATCTTCCTCGGTCGGCATCACGCCGAAATCGAGCCCGTGGCTGGCCCGGATCTTGTCCTCGATCTCATAGGCGATGTCGGGATTGTCGCGCAGAAATTGCTTGGCATTCTCGCGGCCCTGGCCGATGCGCTCGTCGCCATGGGAATACCAGGCGCCCGATTTCGCCACCACCCCGGCCTTCACCCCCAGATCGACCAGCTCGCCGACCTTGGAAATGCCCTCGCCATAAAGGATGTCGAATTCGACCTCGCGGAAGGGCGGCGCCACCTTGTTCTTCACCACCTTGACCCGGGTCTGGTTGCCGATCACCTCGTCGCGGTCCTTGATGGCGCCGATGCGGCGGATGTCCAGACGCACGGAAGCATAGAATTTCAAGGCGTTACCGCCAGAAGTTGTCTCGGGGCTGCCAAACATCACGCCGATCTTCATGCGGATCTGGTTGATGAAGATCACCATGCAGTTCGACCGCCCGATCGAGGCCGTCAGCTTGCGCATCGCCTGAGACATCAGCCGCGCCTGCGCGCCCACCGTGGCATCGCCCATGTCGCCCTCGATCTCGGCCTTGGGCGTCAGCGCCGCCACCGAGTCGACGACGACGAGGCTCACCGCGCCCGAACGCACCAGCGTATCGACGATTTCCAGAGCCTGCTCGCCCGTGTCGGGCTGCGAGATCAGCAGATCTTCCAGAC
This sequence comes from Rhodobacter capsulatus, assembly GCF_052363185.1. Taxonomy (GTDB): domain Bacteria; phylum Pseudomonadota; class Alphaproteobacteria; order Rhodobacterales; family Rhodobacteraceae; genus Rhodobacter; species Rhodobacter capsulatus_E. Next base: position 2,005,525 of record NZ_CP198955.1, read on the forward strand.
TGACGCCCAGTTTCTTCGCGTAATAGGGGTCCAGCGCATGTTCGGCATCGACAAAGGCGCAGACGCCGCCCTTTTTCTGCTCCTCGGCGATGCAATGCAGCGTCAGCGTGGTTTTCCCGGAGCTTTCCGGCCCGTAGATCTCGATGATCCGCCCCTTCGGCAGCCCGCCGATGCCAAGCGCGATATCAAGGCCCAGCGAGCCGGTCGAGGTCGCCTCGATCTCGGGTGGCGGGGTGTCGCCGCCGAGCTTCATGATCGAGCCCTTGCCGAACTGCCGCTCGATCTGGGCCAACGCCGATTCCAGCGCCTTTTGCTTGTCCGCCTTGCTTTTGTCGTTCATTTCGAAAAGGCCCGTCGTTGCCATCTGTCGTCCCCTTATCCCACAGGGCGCGCCGCGCGGCAATCGACCGGCGCAGCGCATTCGTTCCCCTCTTGTTCTCATGATATGAGTACAATTGAGGAACATTGCAATCAAATTCTCGACAATCAGCCTGCGCCTGCAGGGTTAAGATTTGGTTGACCGGCACAGGGAAAGCGTGTCGTGCGGCTTTACCCCGCCCGAGGCTTTCAGTAAGCAGGGGCGGAAACTGTCGGGAGACACCGGAACATGCTGATTTTCTGGGAACAACGACTGGTCTTTCTGGCGACGCCCAAGGCCGGGTCCACGGCGGTCGAAGTGGCGCTCGAATCGCTTGCCAGCGTGTCGATGCAGCGCCCCGCGCCGATCAAGCACATGAGCGCGCCCGATTTTCACCAGGTCCTTGGCCCCTGGCTTGCGGCGCAGGCGGGGGAACCCTTCACCACCGTGGCGCTGATGCGCGAGCCGATCGACTGGCTGCGCTCCTGGTATCGCTTCCGCACCCGCGACGACCTTGACGACCCCGATCATCCGATGGCGGGGAAAAGTTTCGACGCCTTCGCGCAGGATTACATGGCCAAGGCCCCGCCGCCGCATGCCGATATCGGTTCGCAATCGGCGCATCTGTGCGGCCCCGACGGGCGGCCGCGGGTCGATCGCATCTTTCGCTACGAAGATATCGACGCTTTCGTGCATTTCCTGGAAGACCGGCTGGATTGCGCCGTCACGCTGTCGCGGGTGAACGTGCCGCCCGCCGCGGATGTGGCGCTGCAGCCCGAGACCGAGGCCGCGCTGAACCGCGCCATGGCCGCGGATTTCCGGCTTTACGACAGCCTCGCCTGAGCGGATCGCTCAGGCCCGCACCCGCCGCGCGATCTGGTTCTGCACCGTCGCGGTCAACTCGCTCAGCGAGAAGGGCTTGGGCAGAAAGACCGAATTCGGCATCGGCGGGCGGCCCTCGCGGAACACGTCCTCGGCATAGCCCGAGACGAAGACGACGGCCGTATCGGGGCGGCTTTTCAGCGCCTCGGCCACCCAGGTCGGACCATCCATTCCGGGCATGATCACATCGGTGACGAAGACGTCGAACTGCAACTGGTCGTCTTCCAGGATGCGCAGGGCTTCCTCGGCATTTTCGGCCTCGAAGACCGTATAGCCGCGCAGCTTCAGCGCGCGCGAGGCAAAGGCCCGCACCGGCGCCTCATCCTCGACCAGAAGCACCATGGCGCTGGTGTTTTCCTCGATGCTCGGCAGCTCCATCGTCGGCTGCGCCGGTTCCTGCTCGATCTCCGAGGGCCGGTCATGGGCGGGCAGGAAGAGCGTGAAACAGGTCCCCGAGCCCAGCACGGAATCGCAGAAGATATAGCCGCCGGTCTGCTTGACGATGCCATAGGCGGTGGAGAGGCCAAGCCCCGTCCCCTCGCCCGGTTTCTTGGTGGTGTAGAAGGGTTCGAAGATCTTGCCCAGCTTGTCGGCCGGAATGCCGACCCCCTCGTCGGTCACCTTGACCACGACGTAATTGCCCTTGGGCACCGCGGCGCGGTCGCGTTTGAGATCCTCGATCAGATGCAGGTTTTCCGTCTCGATCCGGATTTCGCCGCCGCCGGGCATCGCGTCTCGGGCATTGACGACCAGGTTCATCATCACCTGTTCCAGCTGGCGCTTGTCGGCCCGGATCGGCGCAAGATTGGGGTCATGCGTCAGCGTCAACACGACCTTTTCGCCGGTCAGCCGGTTCAGCAGATGCGTCAGATCCGACAGCGTGTCGCGCAGGTCGATGATCCGCGGCTTCAGCGTCTGCTTGCGCGAAAAGGCCAGAAGCTGCCCCACCAGCGAGGCCGCCCGGTTGGCGTTCTGGCTGATCTGGTCCAGATCGGTGTAATCGGGGTCGCCCTTGTCGTGGCGCAGCATCAAGAGATCGCAATGGCCCGAAATCGCCGTCAGCAAGTTGTTGAAATCATGCGCAACGCCGCCCGCCAACTGGCCGATCGCCTGCATCTTCTGGCTTTGCACGAACTGGCCTTCCAGCGTCTTCAGCTGCGTGGCATCCGACAGCACCGCGATCAGACCCGGCCGACCCTCCTCGATCACCCGCGCCAGTGTCACCTGCAGGAAGACCTCGCGGTCGCCACGGCGCGCCCGCAGCACTTCGGGCCGACGCTCTGTGCGCCCGGCCACCGCATCGACCACCCAGTCATCGACCGGACGGCCCAGCCCCTCGAACAGCTCCGACAGCCTGGTCGAGGCCGGGATCTGCCCCAAAAGCCCGCGCGCGGCCCGGTTTACCTCGATCACCCGGCCATCCACCGTCAGCCGCATCAGCGCCACCGGCAGCGCCTCGAACGAGACCGGATCGGTCGAGGGCGCCCGGCCCGGCGCCACCGGCATCAGGTAAATTTCGTCGCGCCCGCCCGCGCCCTCGATCTGCGCCACCATGCAGCGCAAGGGCCCCTCGATGGTGGAAATCTCCTGCTCCTCGCCCGAGCGGATCGGCACTTCGGTGAAGATGCGGTCGAGCGTGCGCACCCGCTCCCCCACCAGTCGCCGCAGCGCCTCGTTCATGAACAGGATCGTGCCCGATTTCGACGCCGTCAGCATCGGCAGCGAAATGCTTTCCGCGCCCCGCCCGCCGACCGGCCGTTCCGCCATGTCTTCCAGCCGCCACAGAAAGCCGCCGCCCTCGATCTGATGCACCGACAGCCGCACATGGCCGCGCCGCGTCACCATATCCTCGCGCGCCGCGCCAAGCGCCGCCGCCTTCGACTGCAACCGCGTCAGCATCGCGCCGGGATTGGCGAAAATCTCCCCCAGTGCCCGGGTCAGCGTCTGCCCCCCGCGCGAGCCGAACCGTTCGACCGCGGCGCGGTTCTGATAACCGATCTCACCCTCTTCATCCGTGGTGAAAGAGGGCGAGGCATCATGCATGATGAAGGCCGAAATCGCCCCCGCCACCTGGGTGCGCCGCCGCGCCAGATGCCGCTGCGCCAGTTTCGCCAGCGCCGCAAGACACAGAAAACTGCCCGAGATCGACAGCAAAAGCGTCATCAGCACCCGGTCTTGCACGAAATAACCGGCCACCCCGGCCGCAAGGCCAAGGACAAGCAACCACAAGGCCCCGGGCGCAATCAGGGCCGCGGAGCGGCCAAGGGGCTGCATGGGCTGATCGGGATGTGCCACTGGCGTCTTCCTGCGCAGAATCGTCTCCTCGCATTGCGGGTCATTTGGGTTAAAGCCTGCTTAACAAAACCCGGCTTCAACCTAAAGATGTATCACAACTGTTCTCGTTACGTTCACGAGCGACGCAACAGCGCCGCGAAGAAGCCATCGCCGCCCTCGCGCGGGCTCAGGCAGCGCCGGCGCACCAGCACGAATCCCCCCCGCTCCAGAAAGCCGCAGATCCGCGCGTCATTTTCGACCGCCAGCAATGAACAGGTCATGTAAAGAAGCTGGCCGCCCGGCGCAACATGGCGTGCGGCCCGACCCAGGATCTCGTCTTGCAGCGCCGTCAGTTCGGCCAGACGCGCGGGGGTGAGGCGCCATTTCGCCTCGGGCGTGCGCCGCCAGGTCCCGGAGCCGGAACAGGGCGCATCGACCATCACCAGATCGAAACTGCCGCTGACCTGCCCCGGCGCGGCCAAAGCGATCCGCGTCCCGGCCCGGGCCGCCCGGGTCGGAATGTCCTTCATCCGCCCCGCATCGACGTCATGCGCGGTGATCCGCGCCCCGGGATGGGCCGCGGCGAGCGCCAGCGCCTTGCCGCCGCCGCCCGCGCAATAATCCAGCACCCGCGCCTTTTGCGGCAGCTCAAGCCCCGCCAGAACCGCCTGCGACGCCACATCCTGCAGCTCGACCAGACCGCGCAGATAGGCGCGCGACGGCGCAATCCGCCGCGCCCCCGACACCACCCGCAACGCGGTCGCGGCCAGCGGATGGGGCTGCGTCTCGATCCCCTCGCCCGCCAGCGCCGCCTGCGCCTGCGCCAGGCTGCCCGCCGCCAGATTGACCCGCAGGAAGACTGGCGCCCGCGCCTGCATCGCCGCGGAAACGGCGCCGAAATCCGCCCCCAGATCGGCGCGCAACTGCGGCAAGAGCCACTCTGGCCAATCGGCGGCCAGAAGATCCTCGGGCGCGGGCGCGGGCTGCGCCCCTCGCGCCCTCTCGGCCGGATCAAGCGCGGCAGGCGCATGGCCCTCGCCGGTGAAAAGCGCGTCGGGGTCAAGCCCCGCGGCCCGACACATCCCCAGCATCAGCCCGCGCCCATCGCCCGCCCCGCCAAGCATGGCGAAACTGCCGCGGCAGCGCAGCGCATCATAGACATGGTCCCGCACGGCAGCCCGGTCGCCCGACCCGGCAAAGCGATGCGCCCGGCCCCAATTCGTCAGCGCCCGTTCCGCAGGCTCGCCCGCCAAAATGGCGTCCAGCAGCGTGATGGCGGCGGCAATGCGGGCAGCGGGGGGTCATGGGCACTCCTTTGATCCACACCTAACCGCCTTGGCGCCAAACGAAAAGGCCCCGCCGCAGCGGAGCCTTTCGAAACGGTGAAATCCCACCGCGCCTGTGCTTTTCCTTGGCGAAATACGCCCTCTTTTTCGGGGGGTGCGGGGGGCGAAGCCCCCCGCGGGTCGCCTCGGGCAGGGCCCGAGGCGAAAGCTCAATGCGCCACCGCCCCCCGCCGCGCCAAGCCCGGTTTCCGAGCGCACGAATTGCGCGTCATAGCCCGCCTTGTCCTGCGCCGCCCGGGCCGATTTGTCGGTGACCGAGAAGAGCCAGATCGAGATGAAGGTCGTCGCCATCGAGAACAGCGCATATTGCGACCAGGGGAAGATCGGCGTTTCGAACTTGAGCACATCGACCCAGACCGCCGGGCCCAGCACCACCAGCACGATCGACACCACCAGCCCGATCAGACCGCCGATGAACGCGCCGCGCGTCGTCATGCCCTTCCAGAAGATCGACAGGAACAGCACCGGGAAGTTCACCGAAGCCGCCAGACCGAAGGCCAGACCCACCATGAAGGCGATGTTCTGGTTCTCGAACATCAAACCCAGCACGATCGCCAGCACGCCCAGCACCAGCGTCGCGATGCGCGAGACCCGCATCTCCGCCTTGTCGGCCGCGGCGCCCTTTTTCACCACATTGGCGTAAAGGTCATGCGCGACCGCCGAGGCCCCCGACAGCGCCAGCCCCGAGACCACCGCCAGGATGGTCGCGAAAGCCACCGCCGAGATGAAGCCAAGGAAGACGTTCCCGCCGACCGCCTGCGCCAGATGGATCGCCGCCATGTTGCCGCCGCCGATGATGCCCTTGGCATCGAGGAATTCGGGGTTCTTGCCGACAAGGGTGATGGCGAGGAAGCCGATCGTCGTCGTCAGGACGAAGAAATAGGCGATGAAGCCGGTGGCGAAGAAGACCGATTTGCGGGCCTCTTTCGCGTCGGGCACGGTGAAGAAGCGCATCAGGATATGCGGCAGACCGGCCGGGCCGAACATCAGCGCCAGCGCCAGCGACACGCCCGAGACCCAATCCGTCACCAAAGGTGTCGGCTGCAGGATCGCGGCGCCCTTGGCGTGATTGGCCAGCGCATCGGCCATCAGCCGCTCGGGCGAGAAGCCGAATTGCGCAAGGCCGAGCAGCACCAGCAGCGTCGCCCCCGACAGCAGCATCACCGCCTTGACGATCTGCACCCAGGTCGTGGCCAGCATGCCGCCGAACGTGACGTAAAGCACCATCAGCACGCCCACCATGATCACCGCGTAACTATAGGGAAGACCGAACAAAAGCTGGATCAGCTTGCCCGCCCCCACCATCTGCGCGATCAGGTAGAAGACAACGACCGTCAGCGCGCCAAGCGCCGAAAGCGTGCGGATGCGCGTCTGTTCCAGCCGGAACGAGGTGATGTCGGCAAAGGTGAACTTGCCCAGATTGCGCAGCCGTTCGGCGATCAGGAACAGGATGAAGGGCCAGCCCACGGTGAAGCCGATGGTATAGATCGCGCCATCGACGCCCTTGGCAAAGACCATGCCGGAAATGCCCAGAAACGCCGCCGCCGACATGTAGTCGCCCGCGATGGCGAGACCGTTCTGAAAGCCGGTTATGCCGCCGCCCGCGGTGTAGAAATCGGCGGTGGATTTGGTGCGTTTGGCCGCCCAACCGGTCAGGATCAGCGTGGCGACGACAAAGAACAGGAACATGCCGATCGCGGTCCAGTTCGTCGGCGCTTTCTGCACCTCGCCCTGAATCGCTTCGCCCGCCGCAAGGGCAGGACCGGCAAAGGCGGCCAGCGCCGCCGCAAGAATGTAACGGGTCATCATCGGCCTCAGTTGCGCAAAACGTCTTTGAGCATCCGGTCGAACTCGCCATTGGCGCGGCGCGAATAGATGCCCGTCAGAAGGAACGACAGCGCCAGCACGCCGAAGCCCGCGATCAGCCCGGTGCTCCAGGACCCCAGAAGCGGCGCGGCAAAGGCCGCGGGCGACAGGATCGCAAAGCCGATATAGGCCACATAGACCACGCAGATCAGCGTCGTCAGCGTCAGCGAAAACCGGTTCCGCCGGGCCACGAGCGCTTTGAACTCGGGCTTGGCGAGGATCTTCTCATGAATGGGTGTCATCCCGTCCTCCTCATAGTGACGGGTCTCGGTATCGCCGCGTTAATGATCTGCAAAGCCTCGCGGCGGCGCAGCGAAAGATTCTTGCGCAGCCCCTGTCAGCCCCCCGGCGAAACCTGTCGAAAATGTTGCAAAACCCTTCGAAATGTTAACACCATTTTGCACAACCGCAAAGTTGCTGCCCAAAACTTGTGCAATTACAAGGGAATGGCCGCGACAAACCGTCACCCATTCGCCAGGCGCGATTCGGCCATGCGCGTGCTGCAATGCAAAAAAAGCCCGACCTTGGTCGCGGGTTACTGCCGCAAGAGCCGCGCCTCGGCGGCATCGGCCTTGGCCCAGCGTTGCACCCCCGCGGTGATCGCCGCCACCATCTGCGCGCGCCAGGTCTCGTCATGCAGCCGCGCCCGGTCGATGTCCGAGGACATGAAGCCCAGTTCCAGCAGCGCCGAGGGAATGTCGGGCGAGCGCAGCACGGCGAAATCCGCCCCCTGCACCGGATGGCGGTGCATCCGCAGCCCCTCGCCCTTGATCGCGCCCGACAGCACCTGCCCGAAGCGCACCGCGCGGGGCTGGGTCTCGGTCCGGGCCAGATCCATCAGCACGCCCGCCACCGCATCGTCGTGCCCCGCCAGATCGACACCGGCCAGCAGATCGGCGCGGTCGTGCCGCTCGGCCAGTTTCTGCGCCGCGCTGTCCGAGGCGGTCTCGTCGAACAGATAGACCGTCGCCCCCATCGCCTCGCCCTCGGGCAGGGCATCGGCATGCAGCGACAGGAACAGATCGGCCTCGAAGTCATGTGCCACCGTCAGCCGGGTATCGAGCGGCACGAAAAGGTTCTCCTCGCGCGTCATCTTCACCTCGATGCCCGCGCGGGTCAGCGCCTCTTTCAGCTCGCGCGCGAAGGTCAGCACCAGCACGGCTTCGGAATAGCCATCCGCCTCGGCCCCGGGGTCAAGCCCGCCGTGCCCCGGGTCCAACACCACCCGCAAGGGCGCCGATCCGTCCTGACGGCGATGCGGGATGGCCGTCGGCGCGGGCTGCGGCAGATCCCACAGCGCCGATTGCGCGGCGCCGTCACGGGCGACGAACTCGGCCGCCTCGACCCGTTCGAGCACCAGATGCAGGGTCGGCGCCGCGCCCGTGCGCTCTTCGGCCGAGATCAGCCGCACCGGCCCCGTCAGCTCGGCGACAAAGCGCGACCAGCCCGGACGAAACGCCCCCCAGCGGATATCGCCCAAAAGCCCCTTTTGCGCGTAATCCTTTGGATTGGCAGCGGAAAAATCCACCTCGCGGAAATCGACGACGAGCCGCGGCGGGGCGTCGAGCAAAAAGGCGCGAAACGGCACCGGCTGGCTCAGCCCCAGCGTCACCTCGGTCACGAAGGCCGAGGGCTGGGCCACGCTTGTGCGCGCGGGCTCCAGCCGGGCCAGCGCCGAAAGCTGCGGCCCCTGCGCCGATGCGGGAACCGCGAGCGCCCAAAGCGCCGCAAGAACGAGGAAGATCCGTGCCATGCCTGCTCCGTTTTTCGCCACTATAGCGCAAGCGGGCAGGCACGGGAATCCCCCGCTCAGCGGGACGCCATGAAGCGGGTGAGCCGCTCAAGCCCTTCCTCGATATCCGCCGTCGCGCGCGCATAGGAAAAGCGCAAGGTGGTGGCGCCCCGCACCGGGTCGAAATCCAGCCCCGGCGTGACGGCCACGCCCGCCTTTTCCAGCACTTCCGCGGCAAAGGCGCGGCTGTCGCTGGTCAGGTCGGAGACATCGGCATAGATATAGAAGGCGCCATCCGGGGGCGCGATCTTGGTGAAGCCCGCCTTCGGCAGCCGGTCGAGCATCAGCGCCCGGTTCGCCGCATAGACGGCCCGGTTCGCCTCCAGCTCCTCGGTCGCCTCAAGCGCGGCAAGGGCCGCGATTTGTGACGCATGCGGCGGGCAGATGAACAGGTTCTGTGCCAGCCGCTCGACGGTGCGGATATGGGGTTCGGGAACCACCATCCAGCCAAGCCGCCAACCGGTCATGCTGAAATATTTCGAAAAGGAATTGATCACACAGGCTTCGTCGCCGATTTCCAGCGCCGAAACCGCGCGGCCCTCGTAATGCAGCCCGTGGTAGATCTCGTCGGAGACGAAGGCCAGATCGCGCTCGGCCGCGGTGGTCATCAGCGCGGCAAGCTCGGCCCGGCCCAGCATCGTGCCGGACGGATTGCCGGGCGAGGCGACGATCAGCCCCTGCACCCCCTCGGGGATCTCGGACGGCACCGGCTGGAAGCGGTTCTCGGCCCGGGTCAGGATATCGACCGGCGTCACCGACATCGCGCGCAGGATCTGCCGATAGCTCGGATAGCCGGGCGCGCCCAAAGCCACCCGGTCGCCCGCATCGAAGAGCGCCGAAAAAGCCAGGATGAAAGCGCCCGAAGAGCCCGGCGTCACCACCACGCGCTCGGGGTTCAGATCGACGCCATACCAGCGTTTGTAAAGATCGGCGATGCCCCGGCGCAGCTCGGGCAGGCCAAGCGCGACCGTATAGCCCAGACTGTCCCGTTCCAGCGCCGCCGCCATCGCCTGCCGCGCCAAAGCGGGCGCAGGGGTCGAGGGCTGGCCCACCTCCATATGGATGATGTGCCGACCGGCCGCCTCGGCCGCGCGGGCGGCTTCCATCACATCCATCACGATGAAGGGATCGACCTGTCCCCGGTTCGAAAAACGCATCGCTTCCTCCGTGGTTTGGCGGCGGCCATAGGCCCGCAAGCCGCCCGGGTCAATGGCGAAACCGGCAAGGCCGGTCTGCTTTTCCCTTGCACCGGACGCGGGCTTTGGCCACTCTCGCGCCGACCTGCCATGGCCCTGAAAGGACCACGATGAAATACGTCTCCCTTGCCGCCCTGACGATGGCCGCCGCTCTTGGCGCACCCGCAGCCGCGCTTGATCTGTCCACGATGAGTGCCGCGGAAAAGGCCGCCTTCGGCGAGGCGGTGAAGACCTATCTGATGGAAAACCCCGAGGTTCTGGTCGAGGCGATCAACAAGCTGGAAGAACGTCAGCAGGCGGCGCAGGCCGAAAATGACAAGGTTCTTGTGCAGACGAACGCCGAGGACATCTTCCATTTCGCGGGCGACTGGGTCGGCGGCAATCCCGATGGCGATGTGACGATGGTCGAATTCATCGACTACAAATGCACCTATTGCAAGAAGGCCTATGAGGTCGTGGACGAGGTGCTGAAGTCCGACGCCAAGATCCGGTTCGTGGTCAAGGAATTCCCGATCCTGTCGGATCAGTCGGTGCTGGCGGCGCGCTTTGCGGTGGCGACGCGGCAGGTGGCGGGCGACGCGGCCTATGAAAAGGTGCATGACGCGCTGATGGCGGTGCGCGGCGATATCACCTTGGACAGCCTGCAGCGGCTGGCCGAGGAGGCGCAGATCGACGCCAAGGCGGTGATGGCGCAGATGAATTCGGAAGAGGTGACGGCGGTGCTGCGCACGAATGCGCAGCTGGCCGAGCGGATGGCGATTGCGGGCACGCCCGCCTTTGTCGTCGGCGGGCAGCTCTTGCGGGGCTATGCCCCCGCCGAGGTGATGGCGCAGATCATCGCCGACGAACGCGGCTGAGCAATGACGCCGCGGCGTTGAAAGGGGGCTGCGGCCCCCTTTTTCAGGCCGCCCCCCAGCGTGCCAGCGCCGTTTCCGCCGAGATCCGGTTTTGCGCCGATCCCGCCCCGATCGCGCCGGGTGTGCGCGAAAGCTTCGGCGCCGGGGCGGGCTGGGCCAGCCCCTCATGCGCCAGATAGGTGCCGCGGGCGCGGTTGTGCGGATGGGTGGCGGCCTCCTGCAGGCTCAGCACCGGGGTCGCGCAGGCATCCGAGCCGTCAAATATCGCTTCCCAGTCCGCCCGGCTGCGTTCGGCAAACCGCGCCGCCAGCGCCGCGCGCAGGGCGGGCCAGTTGGCGGGGTCCCTCCGGTCGGGCAGCTCGCCCGGGGCAAAGCCCGCAAGGCGCTGAAAATCCGCCCAGAATTTCTCCTCCAGCGGGCCGATGGCGAAATGCCCGCCACAGGCGCAGCGATAGGTGGTGTAATAGGGCGCGCCGCCATCGAGCAGATTGCCGCCGCGCGGCGCGGGCCAGAGCCCCTGCCCCGCCATCCCCGAAATCATCCCCATCAGATGCGCCACACCATCGGTGATCGCCGCATCGACCACCTGCCCCTGCCCGGTGGCGCGGGCGTGCCAGATCGCCGCCAGCATCCCGAAGGCCAGATAAAGCCCGCCGCCGCCGAAATCGCCGACAAGGTTCAGCGGCAGAACCGGGGTCTCGGTCGTGCCGATGGCCTCCAGCGCCCCCGACAGCGCGATGTAATTGATGTCATGCCCGGCCGTCTGCGCCAGCGGCCCGGTCTGCCCCCAGCCGGTCATCCGGCCATAGACAAGGCGCGGGTTTTCGGGAAAGGCGTCGGGGCCCAGACCCAGCCGCTCCATCGCGCCCGGGCGCATCCCCTCGATCAGCGCATCGGCGCGGGCAATCAGGCGGCGCGCAACCGCCTGATCCGCGGGGGATTTCAGATCCAGCTCCAGCACGTCGCGGCCACGATCCAGCGGATCGACCGCCATCCCCAGCACATGCGCCGCAGCCCCCTGCGCGCCGGGGCGGGCAATGCGGATCACCTCGGCCCCCATGTCGGCCATCAGCTGCGCGGTGAAGGGCGTCGGACCAAGGCCCGAGATTTCGACAATGCGCAATCCTGCCAAGGGGCCCGTGGTCATGCAATCCTCCGCCGAAAAGGCCGGGGGCTTTGCGCCCCCGGACCCCCGCAGGATATTTGCGCCAAGGTGAAGGGGAAGCCGGTTTGAAAGTTACGCTGCGTCAGCGGGCGCGGGCTCGGGGCGGTGATGTTCGTTGTAATATTCCCATTCGCCCACCTTGCGGCCATCGGGCAGCCTGCAGGTGGCATCGCCGCCCGGGGTCATGTCGTTGAGCAGCACCTCGCCGCCCTGTTCGACGCAAAAGGCCGAGGCCGGGTTGGCCATGCCCACGGGCTTGTCGGCGGGCGGGGCGGCTTCGGTGCAGGCGGCCAGGGCAAGAAGCAACAGCGGAAGAGTTTTCATCGTGACCTCGAAAAGAGAACCGGACGCATCACGGCCAGCATCCCACAGAGGCGGCGCCGGGGCCAGCGATGATTGCGCCTCAGGGACGGGTCAAGACGACGCCTTTTCCTCCAGCACCAGCCATTCTTCCTCGGCCGCGGCCAGGGCCGCTTCGCGCTCGACCAGCATTTCAGAGGCCTTGGCGAATTTCACCGGCTCGCGGGTGAAAAGAGCGGGATCGGAGAGCAGCTCGTGCAGCTTGCCGATCTCGCGTTCGAGTTTCTCGAGGATCGCGGGCAGGGCCTCAAGCCGGTGCTTTTCGGTGAAGGTCAGCCCGGTTTTCTTCACCGTCTCTTTCGGGGCCTCGGCGGTCTTTTTCGGCGCGGGCTTGTCGGGCGCGGGCGGCGCCTCGGTCAGCGCCCTTTGCGTCTGATAATCGGTCCAGCCGCCCGCATAGACGGTGGCGCGGCCGTCCCCCTCCATCGCGATCGTGGTGGTCGCGACGCGGTCGATGAAATCGCGATCGTGGCTGACCAGAAGCACGGTGCCGTCATACTCGCCCAGCACGTCTTGCAGCAGATCAAGGGTTTCGACATCCAGATCGTTCGTCGGCTCGTCCAGAACCAGCAGGTTCGAGGGCTTGGCCATGATCCGCGCCAGCAAAAGCCGCGCGCGTTCGCCGCCCGAGAGCGAGCCGATCGGCGCCCGGGCCTGTTGCTCGTCGAACAGGAAATCCTTGAGATAGGCCACGACATGTCTGGGCTGGCCGCGCACCATTACCTGATCGGACCGGCCCGACACCCGCATCTCGGGATCGTTCACCAGCCCGTCCCAGAGCGTCATGGAAAAATCGAGCGTCGCGCGGGTCTGATCGAAAACCGCCATCTCCAGATTGGTGCCGTGGGTGACGCAGCCCGCATCGGGGGCGATCTCGCCGGTCAGCATCTTCAGAAGCGTCGTCTTGCCCACGCCGTTCGGGCCGACGAAAGCCACCCGGTCGCCGCGCAGCACCCGCAGATCGAAGCCCTTGACGATCGCCTTGTCGCCGAAGCTTTTCACCAGCCCTTTCGCCTCGATCACCCGCTTGCCCGAAACCGGACCGCTTTCCAGATCCAGCGCCGCCGTGCCCTGGCGCCGGATCTGCCCGGCGCGCTCGGCCCGAAGATCCTGCAGCGCGCGGACCCGGCCCATGTTGCGCTTCCTGCGCGCCGAAATCCCCTCGACCGCCCATTTCGCCTCGGCCTTGATCTTGCGGTCAAGCTTGTGGCGGGCCTCGTCTTCCTCGGCCCAGGTGGTTTCGCGCCACTCTTCGAAATGCTCGAAACCCTTTTCAAGCCGCCGCACCGCGCCGCGGTCGATCCACAGCACGGCTTGCGTCAGATGGCGCAGAAAGGCGCGGTCGTGGCTGATCAGAACGTAAGCCGTGCGGGTGTCGCGCAGATAGTCTTCCAGCCAGCCGATCGCCTGAATATCAAGGTGGTTGGTGGGTTCGTCGAGCAGCATCAACTCGGGCGCCTCGGCCAGAAGCTTGGCCAGCGCGGCCCGGCGCCGTTCCCCGCCCGAGGCGGTGGAAACCGGCGCCTCGGGGCGGAATTTCAGCCCTTCGGCCACCATCTCGATACGGTAACGCTCGGTCTCGGCCAGCCCCGAGGCGGCATAATCGCCCAGCGTCGCAAAGGCCGACAGATCCGGCTCCTGCTCCATATAGCCGACGCGGGTGCCGGTGGGCACGGTGCGGGCGCCCTGATCGGGCTCGACCAGCCCCGCCATCACCTTCATCAGCGTCGATTTGCCGGAGCCGTTGCGGCCCACAAGCGCGACGCGGTCGCCCTCCTGCACGGTCAGGTCGAGCCCGTCGTAAAGGGGATTGCCGCCGAAGGTCAGCGAGATCGAGGAAAGCTGAAGAAGAGGTGCGCGTGCCATGTCCCCCCCCGCTAGCCGGGCGGCGCGAAAAGGTCAACGGGGAGGGGGCGCTGCCCCCCGCGGCGGTGCCGCGTCCCCCGGGATATTTGCACCAAGGTGAAAGCAGAGCCCGGATGCCCTTTCACCTTGGCGCAAATATCCCGGGGGGTGAGGGCGCAGCCCGAGGGGGGCAGCGCCCCCCTACCCCGCCACCAGCCGCAGCGCGCGGGCGCGCTCGGGCGGGATCGCGCCGATTTCAAGCCCGGTGAAGACATGCAGCGTGCCCAGATCCTCGTCGACCACCGCATGATCGGAGACCCAGCCCCCCCATCCCCAGATAGGACCGCAAAAGCGGCGGCATCTTCAGCATCGCCTGTTTCGGATCGCCCTTGCGGCCCAGAAGCTGGCGGGCATAGCGGATCACCTTCGGCGCCTTTACCCGCACCCGCCAGCGCTTCGGCGCCAGATGACGCTCGGCCAGAACCGCAAAGGCATCGGCGCAGCTGTCGAAATCGGTGGTCAGGAAGGACGAGCAGCCAAACAGCATCCCGATTCCCTCGGCATCGACGAGCCGCGTCACCGCCCCCCAGGCCAGCCGCAGGATGTCGGGGTCGCGGCAGTCGGGATCGACGCAAAAACGCCCCATCTCCAGCATCCGCCCGGAATAGGCCGAAAGCGGCGTCAGGTCGTAAAATTGCGCCGAATAGCTGCGGTGCAGCTCGCGCCCGCTTTCCAGCGGCATCAGCCGGAAGCAGCACACCAGCCGCCCGCTGCCCGCCTCCTCGACCAGCACATGCCGGCAGGCGTCGTCGAAGGCATCGGCATCCAGCGCCTCGGCCGCGTCAAGCCCCCGGCCGCGGGCCGAGACGAAGGCCCGCCAGCGCAGCGCCTGCGCCGCCTGCACATCCGCCGGTGATTGCGCGAGTCGCGCCGCATAGCGGCCTTTCGAGAGCGAAAACATGGGAACCCCCGGGATCAGTCGCCCCGATCCTAAGCGAAAGAGCTGACAGCCGAAAGACACTCCGCTGCGACCGAGCGCCCCGTCCTGCGCGAAAGACGCCGCTCAGTCGCCCAGCAGCTTGCCCGCCGACACCCGGCCGAAGGATCCCAGAAGCTCGCGGATCAGGCCCAGCCCCTTGATGTTGCTTTTGGTGACGCGCCGCGACAGCACCACGACCTCGCCGCGTTCCAGCCCGAAACGCTCGACGTTTTCGACCGTGCCCCCCTCGTTGAAGGTGATCGCCACCACCTGGCGGTCGATCTCCTGCGGCGCCCGCGCGCCGTAATGCTTCCAGCGCGAGCCGACATAGAACCAGCCCGAGCCCTGCAGCACCCCCACCGAGGAGGGACGGCCGATCACCGCCGAAACCTCCTCGCGCGAGCTTTTGCCGACTTCGATGCGCGACAGCTCTTCCTCGGTGGGCACATAGCCGTGATTCTGATAGATCGGGGTGCAGCCCGCCACGACCAGCACCGCCGCAACGGTGACCAATCGCGCCATGCGGCGAATTCCGGACGTGCTGCTCAAGCCTACCCCCTCTTGCCTCGTGACCTCGGGCCTTCTATCCCGATTACAACAGGATGCGGCCGCCCTCAAGCGCCGTCGACCGCTTCCCCCGATTGCGACCCCGGAGACCGCGATGACACAGACCGAGCCCCTGCCCTTCAGCCACCCGCTGCGCCCTGCCGAACTGGCCGCGCGCAAGCCGACCCGCTTCGACATCGCCCCCGACGCAGCCAGCTGCGCCGCCATCGCCGCCTGGGCGGGCCTCGAGGCGCTGGACAGCCTGCGGCTGCGGGGCACGCTGACGCCCAGCGGCCGGTCCGACTGGGCGCTTGACGCGGAGTTCACCGCCCGCGTCGTGCAGGCCTGCGTGGTGACGCTGGCGCCCGTCACCACCGATCTGCGCGAGACCGTCACCCGGCGCTACCTGGCGCAGATGGAGACACCCACGGGCGAGGAAATCGAGATCCCCGAGGACACCGATGCCGAGCCGCTGCCCGACCGCATCGACCTTGGCGCCGTCGCGCTTGAAGTGCTGGAACTGGCGCTGCCGCTTTACCCGCATGCGCCGGATGCCGCGCCCGTCGCGGCGCAGGCCGCCCCTCCCGGCGCGGCGCCGATCCGCGACGAGGACACCCGTCCCTTCGCCAATCTGAAAAGCCTTCTGGGCGGCAAGACCGGGGAGGCGGACGACAAGTCCTGAGCGCGGCATTTCGGCCCGGTTGCGACGCTGTTGCGCCGGTGCCGAAAAAAGCTGCAAAAAGGGCTTGCAACGGGGCGGAACTGCAGTATGTTCCCGGCCTCATTCGAACGCAGGGTTCGCCCCCGGTCCGCCACTGGCTGCCGTGACGAAACCCCAGGAAAAACAGGGCCTTGCGCCCCCAGAACCGAGGTTAGACACATGGCCGTCCCGCAGAACCGAGTCACGCGCTCCCGTCGTAACATGCGCCGTGCGCATGACGCCCTTGTTGCCGCCAACCCGGCCTCGTGCCCGAACTGCGGCGAGCTGAAGCGCCCGCACCATGTTTGCGGCGCCTGTGGCCATTACGACGACCGCGAAGTGGTTGCGCAAGCGACCGAAGTCGATCTGGACGACGACGCGGCGTAAGCCCGTCCCCGCGCCATGGTCAAACTGTTCAAACAGGAGACGACCACGGTGGGGGCAGAAGCTGACGTTACGTCAAGTCGCGGCCGCGCTGCAGCCGCCCGAGCGCCGGAGCTTTCCGGCGCTTCGATTTCCGGCGTCCCGGTTTCTGCTCCGCTCGTGTTGTCGATAGATGCGATGGGGGGGGACCGGGGTCCCGCCGCGGTGCTGGACGGCATTGTCCTGGCCCGCAAGACCAACCCCGAGCTGAATTTTCTGCTGCACGGCCCCGAGGCCGAGCTGGCCCCGCTGGTCAAGGCGCGCAAGCTGGGCTCTTGCGTGACGATCCGCCATGCCAGCGGCGTGGTGACGATGCATGACAAGCCCTCGGCGGTGATGCGCTCGGGCAAGAACACCTCGATGTGGTCCGCCATCGACGCGGTGCGCGACGGCGCGGCGCAGGTCGCGGTCTCTTGCGGCAATACCGGCGCGCTGATGGCGGTGTCGATGCTGCGGCTGCGCAAGGTGGCGGGGGTGAACCGGCCTGCCATCGCCTCGTTCTGGCCGTGCAAGAATCCCTCTGGTTTCAATGTCATGCTGGACATGGGCGCGGATGTGAAGGCCGAGGCCCGCGATCTGCTGACCTATGCGCTGATGGGCTCTTCCTATGCCCGCAACGCGCTGGGGCTGGAGCGGCCGCGGGTCGGGCTGCTCAATGTCGGGACCGAGGAACACAAGGGCAATGCCGAGCTGAAGGCCGCGGCCGAGATGATCGCGGCGGCGCAGGCGGCGGGCGGCTATGATTTCGTCGGCTTCGTCGAGGGCAACGACCTGCCCGGATCGCGCGTCGATGTCATCGTCACCGACGGGTTCACCGGCAATGTCGCGCTGAAAACCGGCGAGGGCACGGCGAAATTCGCGGGCGAACTGATGCGCGAGGCTTTCACCTCAAGCTGGCTTGCGAAACTGGGCGCGCTTCTGGCCTCGGGGGCGCTGAAGCGTCTGAAGGCGAAGATCGACCCGCGCCGGGTGAATGGCGGGGTGTTCCTGGGCCTGAACGGAACCGTGATCAAGTCGCATGGCGGCGCCGATGCGACGGGCGTCGCGGCCGCGATCGACCTTGCGGCGCGGCTGGCCGGGCTGGGCTTTGCCGAACGGCTTGCGGCCCGGGTTGCCCTTGCGTCAGCAAACGGTCAGGATGCAGCCTCGGTGGAGGCAGGAATCGAGAACCCGAAATGACGATCAGAGCGGTGGTCCGCGGCGTGGGGCATTACCTGCCCGCCCGCGTGGTGGAGAATGCCGAATTCGAGGGCAGTCTCGATACGACGGATGAATGGATCAGGTCCCGCACCGGGATCGAGCGGCGCCATTTCGCGGCCGAGGGGGAAACCACCTCGCAGCTGGCGATCAAGGCGGCCACCGCGGCGCTGGCCGATGCGGGGATGACCGCCGATCAGATCGACGCGATCGTGGTGGCGACCTCGACCCCGGATTTCACCTTCCCCTCGGTCGCGACGATGGTGCAGGCGGGTCTGGGCAACACCAATGCCTTTGCCTATGACGTGCAGGCGGTCTGTGCCGGTTTCGTCTTCGCGCTGGCGAATGCGCAGGGGCTGATCCTGTCGGGTCAGGCGCAAAGGGTGCTGGTGATCGGCGCCGAGACCTTTTCGCGGATCATGGACTGGGCCGACCGCGGCACCTGCGTTCTGTTCGGTGACGGCGCGGGGGCGCTGATCCTCGAGGCGGCAGAGGGCACGGGCACGGCGCAGGACCGCGGCATTCTGGCGACCGATCTGCATTCGGACGGCCGCTACCGCGATCTGCTTTATGTCGATGGCGGCGTGTCGAGCAATGGCAAGTCGGGGCATCTGCGGATGCAGGGCAATGCCGTCTTCAAACATGCGGTGTCGAAACTGGCCGAAACCGCCCATGCGGCGCTGGCCAAGACCGGGCTGACGCCCGAGGATGTCAGCTGGATCGTGCCGCATCAGGCGAACCTGCGCATCATCACCGCCACCGCCGAACGCATGCAGGTGCCGATGGAGCGGGTGGTGGTGACGGTTGCCGATCACGGCAATACCTCTGCCGCATCGATTCCCCTGGCGCTCTCGACGGCGCGGGAACGGGGGCAGATCAAGCCGGGCGATCTGATCGTGACCGAGGCGATCGGCGGCGGTCTGGCCTGGGGATCGGTCGTGCTGCGCTGGTAAACGGGCGATTACGGCGGAAAAAGCCGTCTCAACCTTGCCGCGCAAGCCATTGATATTGACTCGGGAAATACTTGCCCCCATCGTGACGCATATCACTTCGGGGGGATTGAGATGTCAGAGAAAACCCTGACCCGCATGGATCTGAGCGAGGCCGTGTTCCGCGAAGTCGGGCTGAGCCGCAACGAATCCGCGCAGTTGGTCGAAACCGTGCTGCAGCACATGTCCGACGCGCTGGTGCGCGGCGAGACCGTGAAGATCTCGTCCTTTGGCACCTTTTCGGTGCGGGACAAATCCTCGCGCATGGGGCGCAACCCGAAGACGGGCGAGGAAGTTCCGATTTCGCCCCGTCGGGTGCTGTCCTTTCGGCCCTCGCATCTGATGAAGGACCGCGTCGCGGACGGCAACGCAAAATAGGACCGGTCGAACCGGTCCCCGGGATGAGCCCGAGCAGGAGATGAACGCGCCGCGATGACGAAGTCAGCCGAGGCCTTCCGCACGATTACCGAGGTGGCCGAGCTTCTCGAAACGCCCACCCATGTCTTGCGGTTCTGGGAAAGCAAGTTTCCGCAGATCAAGCCGGTCAAGCGGGCGGGCGGGCGTCGGTATTACCGGCCCGCCGATGTCGCTTTGTTGTTCGGCATCAAGCACTTGCTGCAGGTCGAGGCGCTGCCGATCAAGGAGGCGCAGGCGCGGCTGAAGGCGCAGGGCGCCAAGAAGGTCTCGGCGCTGGGGGCCGAGGTGCTGGAGGCCCGCGTGGTGCCGCTGTCGCCAGAGACCGCGGCGCAGGCGCCCACCGATGGCGCGGATGACGTGGTGGATGACGTCTTGGACGACGCCGCCCCGGCAGAAGACAGCGCCGCGCCGGAGGCCCCAGCCCCGGACGTGGCCGGGTTTGAGGATACGGCGCCCGCTGAAGTGGCGTCGGAAGAGACCGCCGAAGAAGAGACCGCCGAACCGGAGCCTCTCGCCCCGACGCCCGAGGCGGCCTTGGAAGAGATCGTCGGCTGGGACACGCCCGAGCCTGCACAGCCCGAGACAGAAACGACCGAAACGACCGAAACGACCGAAACCGCCCCGACGGCGGGCGATGACGAGACGGCGGACGGGTCTGGCGCGCCGGACCCCGTCGCGGAGGTTATAGCAGAATCCGTCGCAGAGGCGGGCGCAGAGGCTGTCGCGCCCGAAGAGCTTCTGGCCGACTGGGACGCGCCCGAGCCGCCCGCTCCCGAAGCGCAGGACGAGACCGAGACGCTGGCGGCCCCGGCGGAAGATCTTGCGGCAGAAGACCCTGCCCCCGGCCTGCCCGAGCCTATTCCAGAGCCTCTGGCCGATACCTTGGACGCGGCCGAGATCGGCCCCGCGGAACCGGCGGAGCTGACCGAGGAGGAGCGCGACCGGCTGGATGCCGAGCGCCGGGCCGAGCGGGCCCGCGCCGAGGCCGAAGCCGAAGCGCTGGAGGCGGCGCAGGCCGCCGTCGAGGCGGCCCGGCGCGAAGCCGAGGCGGTGCGGCTGGAACTGCAACGGCTGCGCCGCGAGGCCGAGATCGCCCGGGCCGAAGCCGCCCGCGCCAAGGCCGAGGCCGAGCTGGCGGCACAGGTGGCGGCGGCAGCCGCGGCGGTCCGACCGGCACCCGAGCCGGAACCTGAACCGGAGCCCGAGCCCGAACCCGAGGTCGCAATTGAACCGGAGCCAACGGCGGCCGAACCGGCGCCCGAACCACCGGAAGAGCCCACGGAACCTGAGCCCGCGCCCGAACCGGCGCCCGAGCTGGCGGAAGAGCCCTTCGAGGATATCGCCTATCGATTCATCGCGCCGCGCCCGGCCTATCCGACCCCGGTCGCCCCCGCGCCGGTCGCGCCCGAGCCTGAACCGGAGCCGGAGCCCGAACCGGCGCCGCCCCTGCCGATTCAGGGCTCGCTTTTTGATTACATTCCGCCGCCGCCGAAACCCGCGCCGCCGCCCCCTGAGCCCGAGCCAGAGCCCGAACCGGAGCCGGAGTCAGCGCCCGAGCCCGAGGGCATCCCCGCAACGGCCATCGAGCCGGAGCCCGAACCCGCAGCTGAGCCCGAACCTGAACCGGCCTCGGAGTTCGACCCGCTCGACCGGGTGGTGTCGCTGATCCTGAGCGGCACCGCGCCGCTGCAGGTGGAACTGGCGATGGCGGGGCAGATCGACCCGACGGCGAATCCGCTGGGCGCGCTGCGCGAGGATATCGCGCGCTTCGCCCCCGAGGCGCTGTCCCCGATCGAGCGGATGCGGCTTTTGTCGGCGCATGACCGTCTGGTGCGGCTGCAAAGCCGTCTGGCGCAGCCGCCCCGCCCGGTTCCGGCGCGGCGCTGAGGATGGCGCGGGCCCCCTCTTGCAAGCCCGTGCAAAAAGATGCGTTTTGCCGCTTGCACCCGACCGCGCATTGCCTCTATATGCCCCTCGTCGGGCCGTGGCGCAGCCTGGTTAGCGCGTCCGTCTGGGGGGCGGAAGGTCGTGAGTTCGAATCTCACCGGCCCGACCATCAAAAGAACGCCTGCTCCTGCCGGAGTGGGCGTTCTTTTTTGACCGACCGATTTTCCGCGAGGCTGCGATGATGCACGGTGTCCTTCCCGACAGCGCCTTGCGCGCGATGATCGCCCGCGGCGAGATTGCCGCCGACCGTCCCGTCACCGCCGAGCAGATCCAGCCCGCCAGCCTTGATCTGCGGCTGGGCGAGGTCGCCTATCGCATCCGCGCCTCGTTTCTGGCGGGGCGGGGCCAGCGGGTCGAGACGAAACTGGCCGAGTTCGAGATGCACCGGATGAGCCTTTCCGAAGGTGCGGTGCTGGAAAAGGGCTGCGTCTATCTGGTGCCGCTGATGGAGCGCCTGGCCCTGCCCGCCGGTCTGACTGCGGTTTCGAATGCGAAAAGCTCGACCGGGCGGCTGGATCTGCTGACCCGGGTGATCACCGATGACGGCACGGAATTTGACCGCATTCCCGAGGGTTACGCGGGCCCGCTTTATGCCGAGATCTGCCCGCGGTCGTTTTCGGTGCTGGTGCGGCCGGGGATGCGGCTCAACCAGATCCGCTTTCGCGCGGGGGAGGCGGCGCTTTCCGACCCGGAGTTGAAGGCGCTGCATGCCGCCGAACCGCTGGTCAGCGGCATGGGGAGCGGCGGGGCGGTGATCGACCATGGCCTTGGCTTTTCCGTCGATCTGCGCCCGGCGGAAGGCGATCTGGTCGGCTACCGGGCAAAGCCGCATGCCGGGGTGATCGACCTTGACCGGATCGCGCATTACCCGGCCTCGGATTTCTGGGAAGAGGTGCGCACGCGCGAAGGGCGGATCATCCTTGACCCCGGCGCCTTCTACATTCTGGTGAGCCGCGAGGCGGTGGTGATCCCGCCCGATTTTGCCGCCGAGATGGCGCCCTATCTGGCGATGGTGGGGGAATTCCGGGTCCATTACGCGGGCTTCTTCGATCCCGGCTTCGGCCATGGCGCGGCAGGCGGCGAAGGCTCCAAGGGCGTTTTGGAGGTGCGCTGTCACGAGGCGCCCTTTGTGCTGGAACATGGGCAGGTGGTGGGGCGGCTCGTCTATGAGCGCATGGCCGAACGGCCGGAGCGGCTTTATGGCGCCGGGATCGCCTCGAATTATCAGGGCCAGGGGGCTGAAGCTCGCCAAGCATTTCCGGGCGGGGTGAGGTGCGCCCGGAAAACGCTCCGGGGACACGTTTTCAGCACCGAACGCCCGAGCAGGCTTGCGAGGGCCGGGATGGATTTCGCCGCGGCTTTGCCCGCGGCGACCCGCCGGGGGGCGCTGCCCCCCGGACCCCCCGGGATATTTCTGGCAAGATGAAAGAGCGCGCAAGGCTTTTTGGCCAACGCAAAAGGCCGGGGTTTCCCCCCCGGCCTTTGTGATCTCTGCGCCCCGGTCTCAGCCGATGCGGTAGTTCGGGCTTTCGCGGGTGATCTGCACGTCATGGACGTGGCTTTCCTTCAGCCCGGCGCCGGTGATGCGGACGAACTGGCAGCCGCCCTGCATCGAGGCCACGGTGGCATGGCCGGTGTAGCCCATCGCCGCGCGCAGGCCGCCCACCATCTGGTGGATGACCGTCGCCACCGGGCCCTTGTAGGGCACCTGACCCTCGATCCCCTCAGGGACGAGTTTGTCGGAGGCCGCATCCTTCTGGAAGTAGCGATCCGCCGAGCCGCGCGCCATCGCGCCAAGCGAGCCCATGCCGCGGTAGGATTTGTAGGACCGGCCCTGATAGAGGATCACCTCGCCCGGGGATTCATCGGTGCCCGCGATCGCCGAGCCCACCATGGCGCAGGACGCCCCCGCCGCGATGGCTTTCGCGAAATCGCCCGAGAATTTGATGCCGCCATCGGCGATGATCGGGATGTCGCCCGCGCCCGAGCAGGCGTCCATGATCGCCGAAAGCTGCGGCACGCCGACCCCCGCGACGATCCGCGTGGTGCAGATCGAGCCCGGGCCGATGCCGACCTTGACCGCATCAGCCCCCGCGCCGATCAGCGCCTTTGTCGCCTCGGCCGTGGCCACATTGCCCGCGCAGACCTGCACCGCGGGCGCGAAAAGCTTGATCCGCTCGACCGCTTTCGCGACGCCCTCGGAATGGCCATGCGCGGTGTCGATCACGATCAGATCGCAGCCCGCCTCGATCAGCGCGACCGAGCGTTCATAGCCCGCATCGCCCACGGTCGAGGCGGCGGCGACGCGCAGACGGCCCTTGTCATCCTTGCAGGCCTGCGGGTGCAGCACCGAATGTTCGCTGTCCTTCAGGGTCAGAAGGCCGGTCAGCTTGCCATCGGCATTGACCACCAGAAGTTTCTCGATCCGGCGGGCTTTCATCAGGCTCATCGCCTCGTCGCGGTCGGCCGGTTCGCGCAGCATCGCCAGATTCTCGCGCGTCATCATCGCATGGACCGGGGTCGCGTCATCGGTGGCAAAGCGCATGTCGCGGTTCGTCACGATGCCGACGACCTTGCCCGCAACATCGACGACCGGAAAGCCCGAGACATTGTAGCGCTCGCGCAGGGCTTTCGCATCGGCCAGCGTCTGGTCGGGGGTCAGCGTGATCGGGTTGTAGACGATACCCGATTCAAAGCGCTTCACCCGGCGCACTTCGGCGGCCTGGCGCTCCACCGTCAGGTTGCGGTGGATCACCCCCATGCCGCCCGCCTGCGCCATGGCGATGGCCATGTTCGCCTCGGTCACGGTGTCCATCGCCGAGGAGAGGAGCGGGATGTTCAGACGGATCGAGCGCGTCACACGGGTGGAAACATCGGCCTCCGAGGGCAGCACGCTTGAGGCTGCGGGAACCAGAAGGACATCATCGAAGGTGAGGGCCTCGCGAATCTGCATGGGGGACTCCATCGGCAGGGAACGGTTGGCACGTCCCTGTTTCACGGCTTGGCCCCCGGCGCAAGCCCTCAGGCGATGGCGGCGCCGGTTTTCAGCGCCAATTCGCCTTTCGCCCAGATCTTGTAGATCCGCAGCGCGATCGGCAGCACGATCAGCGTGGCGGCAACAAGCGCCAGCCCCCCCGGGATACGCCAGATCCCGCCAAGCGTCAGCCAAAGCATCGCCGTTGCCGCCAGCGGGAAGGTCAGCGCCCCCCAAAGCGCCGAAAAGCCCCCGGCCAGAAGCCAGCGCCCGCGGGCCGCGAAGACCAGCAGCAGCACGGCCGCGCTGATCGCGAAGATCTGGGCAAGGGCCAGGCCGCCCAGATGGGCCGCGGTGGTGCCGATCACCGCCGCCGGGGCCAGATGGATCGCCAGCAGCGGACGCAAAGGCGCGGGCACGGTCTGGCGGGCGAATTGCTGCAAGGAGAGCACCCAGATCACCACCGCAATCACCAGCGCGCCCCAGAACAGCCAGACCGCCACCGCCATCAGCCCCAGCTGCGCCGCGGCCAACGCCGCCACGATCCAGCCCGAAAACAGAAGATGCCAAGAGGGGTTGACCCGGCGCTGTTCGGCCGGGCCGGTGGCAAGGACGTAAAGCATCGCCCCGGTCAGCGCCAGATGCAGCGCGGCCCCCGTGGCCAGAACCGTCCGCGCCGCCCCGGGCAGATAGGGCCCGATCGCCATCGCCAGCAGATAGACCACCAGCACCCCCGCCGCGAGCCCCGCCCGCCCGGGCAGGATCCGCAGATCGTCAAGCATCACGGCCGGACGGCGCAGCGCCTTGACCAGATAGGTCAGCAGAACGAAGCCGCACAAAAGCGTCACCGCCCCGGTCAGCACCTCGCCCAGTGCTGCGGGCAGATCGAAGACCTCGGCCCCCTTGCGCCAGCCAAGCGCCAGCGCCGCAAGGCCGAGCGTGGGGGGAAAGATCGCCGGGGGGGTGCGCCGCCACAGCCCGGGCGGGGTCGGTTTCGGGGGAACGGAAGCCATCGTGTCGTCTGCCTCGGCTCTGGAATGCAACGCGTTTCGGGATCAACTTGCCTTGCTGTCGCCCCCCATCTTGCAGAAGAACTGTGGCAAGGAAAGGGCGAAACCGCCGCGCGGGTCACCCCGGCAGCACAAGACAGGTGGCGCCCAGACGATGCACCGAAGCCCCGGTGCCCAGCTTGAAATGCATCAGCCCTGCCCCGGCCTCGGAATTGATGTCGCCCAGATCGAAGGACCGCAGGCCCATGCCCCGCAGCCGCAAGGCGGCCTGCCAGAGCAAGAGGTTATGCGCCCCCGCCGCGCGGCCCTCGGGCCCGGACCAACCCAGATGGTAGCTCGCCCCCGCGCCCGCGCGCAGCACCATCACCCCGGCCAGACGCGGCGCCGTGGCGGTGCCGGCCGAGAGCACCAGCGCCGACCCGGGGGACTGCTGCGCCCAGGCTTCGGCAAAAGCGGGGGGAAGGGCGCGATAGCCGCGGTCCGCGCGTTGCTGCGCCTCGGCCGCGATCAGCCAACCGGCCGCGCGCTCGACCCGGACCCGCAGCCCCGCCCGTTCCGCCGCAACCAGACGGTTGCGCCACTTGCCCTGCAGACCGGCGCGCAGCGCGCCTTCCTCGGGCGTCAGATCCCAGATCGCCTGATGGCGCGCGGTGACAAGCGGCACCAGCCCGAAACCCGCCACCGGCATCTCGGGCGTGGCGATCAGCACCCCCGGCAGCACCCGGGCCAGGGCCCGCAGGGCCTGCCGCCGCGTCACCTCGGGCAGGTCGGCGGCAAAGACCGGGCCGCGGCTGCACAGCCACAGCCCGCCCCGCCCCAGCACCTGCGCCAGCCCGACAAGCCTGCCACCGGCATGGATCTGCAGCCGCCGCAGCCCGCGCCCAGAGGACGCCGCAATCGCGCCATAGCCCGCATGCGCCTGCACCGGAGCGGCGGGCGCAAGCGCGGCCAGCGCCGCATCCCAGGCCGCGGCGGTGGCGGCAAAGGGGGTGATCTCGATCCTGTCCATGGCGCCATTAAAGCCCCGTTTACCTAATTCAGGGTTAATGGGTGCCGGAGGCCCCGATGACGCGCAAGAAAATCCCCCCTGCCCCGCCCCAGCCGCGCCGCCCGCCCGCGATCCCGGCGCCGCGGCCGACGCTTTGGGCGGCGCTGGGCCTTGCCGGGGGGCTGTCGCTGCTGTGGCTTTGCGGGCTGGGTCTGTGGCGGCTGATCGGGTCGCTGATCTGAGGCTGCCTCTCAACCCTTGCGTGTGCCGCAGCCGCCTTGCCGATGCGGCAACGCAGCGCAAAAACACCGCTCCCCATCGCAGCTGCGAAATCCAAACCGTTGAGTTCACATTGCTTTGTGGCAGTTGCGCCACATGACCCTACGGTAACCTCACGCGGACGTGACGTAAGGCCGCAGCCCGAATTGATTCACCTTAACAGCGTGATAGGGTCACCCTCGGGAGAAGAGTAAATCACGCTCGAGGGATGAGAATCACATGAAAAAAATACTGATGACGGCCAGCGCCCTTGCCCTTGGCGCCACAGCCGCCACTGCGGGGGGTATTGAACGGTCCAGCCAGTCGGTGGGGATCCTGTTCGAAAAAGGAAACTACGTCGAGTTGAACTTCGGCGGCTTCAGCCCGGATGTGTCGGGCACGGTCGGCGGCGGCGCAGTAAATTCGGGCGACATGACGGGGGGCTTTGGCACCTACAGCCTGGGCTACAAGCGCGCGCTGAACGACAAGATCGACATCGGCTTCGTGCTGGAAAACGCCATCGGCGCGAATGTGGGCTATCCCCTGACCACGGTCTATCCGCTGCGCGGCACCACCGCCGAAATCGAAAACATGTCGCTGACCGCGATGATGCGGTACAAGATGCCGCAAAACTTCTCGGTGATCGGCGGCGTCCGGGCGCTGCGCACCAGTGGCGAAGTCAGCCTGCCGGCCGTGAGCGTGCCCGGTCTGGGCGGCTACCGCATGAATTCCTCGACCGAGACAGACTTCGGGTATCTGGTGGGCGTCGCCTGGGAAAAACCCGAAATCGCCGCCCGGGTGGCGCTGACCTACAATTCGAAGATCACCCACGACTTCACCGCGAATGAAAACTTCTCTCCGGTGCCGACGCCGTTTTCGACCACCGTGCCGGAGTCGATCAACCTCGAATTCCAGACCGGCATCGCGCAGAATACGCTGGTCTTCGGCTCGGTGCGCTGGGTGCACTGGAAACAGTTCGACATCACCCCGCTGGTCTATTCGGGGATTGATCCCGATGGCCCCGGCCCGGCCGGTCCGCTGGGATCGCTTGTCGACTACAAGGCCAATACGACGACCTACACGCTTGGCCTTGGCCGCAAGTTCAACGACCAATGGTCGGGCGCGGTGGTGCTGGGCTATGAAGGCTCGAGCGGGCAGCGGACTGGCCAGCTTGGCCCGACCGACGGCTTCCGCTCGATCGCGCTGGCGGGCACCTATCAGGCGACCGAGAACGTCAAGGTCACGCTGGGCGTGCGCTATGTCGATATCGGCGATGCCAACACCAACCTGCCCGTCAACGGCGACTTTTCGGGCAACTCGGGCTGGGGCGCGGGCGTGCGCGTCGGCATCAGCTTCTGATCCTTCCGACCGTTCCGAAATTCACGAAAGGCCCGCTTCGGCGGGCCTTTCAATTGTCCTTGGCACAAGTTCCGGGTGGCCTGCCCGCCCTGCCCCGGCTAGCGTGCCGCCACCATGACCACGACCCGCATCCCCCCGCTTGCCTGGGCGCTTCTGGCGGCCCTTGCCCTGATCTGGGGCACCTCCTTCCTGTCGAACCGCGCCGCGCTGACCGGCACCGGCTTTCTGACCACCGTCACCTGTCGCGTCACCGGCGGCGCCGTTCTGTTGTGGCTCTGGGTCGCGCTGCGCCGCCTGCCCCTGCCTGCGGACCCACGCTTTCTGATCCGCTTCCTGATCATGGGGGCGCTCAACAATGCCATTCCCTTCTCGCTGATCGTCTGGGGCCAGCAGCATATCGACAGCGGGCTGGCCGCGATCCTCAACGCCTCGACCGCGCTTTTCGGCGTGCTGGTCGCCGCCGCGGTCTTTCCCGACGAACCGCTGACCCGGCGCCGCCTTGCGGGCGTGCTGATCGGCTTTGCCGGCGTCATCCTGGCCATCGGCCCTTCGGCGCTGGGCGGCTTCACGCTCACCTCGGCGGCGCAATGGGCGATCATCGGCGCCTCGATCACCTATGGTTTCGCGGGCGCCTATGCGAAAAAGGCGATCACCGGCCTTGCCCCCGAGGTCGCCGCCGCGGGCATGCTGACCGGCGGGGCGCTCTGGCTGGCCCCCGCGATGCTGATCTTTGAGGGCGTGCCAAGCTTCGATTACACGGCCGAGGTCTGGGCCGGGCTGATCTGGCTGGCCTTGGGCTGTTCGGCGCTGGCCTATCTGATCTATTACCGCATCCTGGCGATTGCGGGGGCGGGCAATCTCTCGCTGGTCACGCTGCTCATTCCGCCCGTCGCCATCGTCGCGGGGGCGCTGGTCTATCACGAACGGCTCGGGCCGCATGCGCTTTCGGGCTTTGCCGTGCTGGCTGCGGGACTTTGGCTCACCAATTCGCGGCCAAAACCGCGTGACGGCGCCCGCGACGCGCGCTAAACCCGGGCCAAACGAGGGGGCTCGCATGATCTACGCAAACCGCGCCGAATGGCGGACGGCCAGCCGCAAACGGGTGCTGTTCTTCGGCATGTCCGGTCTGGGCAAGACCTATCTGGCCAACATGCTGCGCGCCGCCCCCACGGGCTGGTTCCATTACTCGGTCGATTACCGGATCGGCACGCGCTACATGGGCGAATATATCGCCGACAACTTCAAGCGCGAGGCGATGAAAAACCCGTTTCTGGCGGAACTGCTGCTCTCCGACTCGGTCTATATCGCCTCGAACATCACCTTCGACAATCTGGCGCCGCTCTCGACCTATCTGGGCAAGCCCGGCTCCGAGGCCAAGGGCGGGCTGAGCTTCGAGAATTACATGGTGCGGCAAAACCAGCACCGCGCCGCCGAACAGGCCGCGCTGATGGACACGACCTATTTCATCGACCGCTCGCAGGCGATCTACGGGCTGCCGCATTTCGTCTGCGACTGCGGCGGCTCGATCTGCGAGGTGGTCGACCCCGAGGACCGGACCGACAAGATCCTGAAAGAGCTTTCCGATCACCTGCTGATGGTCTGGATCGAGGGCAGCGAGGAGCATACCGAGGAACTGGTGCGCCGTTTCGACCGCGCGCCGAAGCCGATGTATTACCAGCCCGCCTTTCTGGAAAAGAAATGGCTGCAATACCGGGTGGAACGGGGCCTGCGCGAGGATGAGGTGAACCCCGATGATTTCATCCGCTGGACCTATCATCAGGCGCTGGCGCATCGCCAGCCGCGCTATGCGGCGATGGCGCGGAACTGGGGGGTCAAGATCAAGGCCTCCGATGTCGCCCTTGTGCGCGACGAGAAAGACCTTACATCGCTGATTGCCGCGGCGCTTCCCGCCTGATCCCTGTTTGAACATCGCCTGCCAAGTATCGGAAAGACAATGCCCATCACGCTGCCTGCCACGCTGCCCGCCTTCGACATCCTGTCGCAGGAAGGCGTGATGGTGATGACCCCCGAGCGGGCGGCGCGACAGGAAATCCGGCCCTTGCGGATCGGGCTGCTCAATCTGATGCCGAAGAAGATCCAGACCGAAAACCAGTTCGCCCGGCTGATCGGCGCGACGCCCATTCAGATCGACTTCCAGCTGATCCGGATGACCGAGCATCAGACGAAGAACACCGCCGCCGAGCATATGGCCGAATTCTACCGCCCCTTCGCCGAGATCGCCGCCTCGGGCGAGAAATTCGACGGGCTGATCGTCACCGGCGCCCCGATCGAGCATCTGGCCTTTGAAGACGTGACCTATTGGGACGAGCTGCAGCGCGTCTTCGACTGGACGCAGACCCATGTCTTTTCGACCTTCGGCGTGTGCTGGGGCGGCATGGCGATGGCCTATCATTTCCACAATGTTGCCAAGCACATGCTGGATGCCAAGGCGTTCGGCTGCTTCCGCCATCGCAATCTGGCGCCGACCTCGCCCTATCTGCGCGGGTTCTCTGATGACGTTCTGGTGCCGGTGAGCCGCTGGACCGAGATGAAGCAGGAGGAGTTGGACCGGGCGGGGCTGCGCACGCTGATTGCGGGCGACGAGACCGGCCCCTGTCTGGTCGAGGACCCCTGCCACCGCGCGCTTTATGTGTTCAACCATTTCGAATATGACAGCACGACGCTGAAGGACGAATACGACCGCGACGTGGCGGCGGGCAAGCCGATCAACGTGCCCGCGAATTACTATCCCGACGACGATCCGTCCCGGCTGCCGATGAACCGCTGGCGCAGCCATGCGCATCTGCTGTACGGCAATTGGGTGAATGCGATCTATCAGGACACGCCTTACGACATCGCCCGCATCGGCGCCTGAGCGGCCCGATAGCCCTTGCGGTCCGCCCGCACGACAGGCTAAGAGCGGCGCGTTGGGTGATTAGCTCAGTTGGTAGAGCGCCTCGTTTACACCGAGGATGTCGGGAGTTCGAGTCTCTCATCACCCACCACGAACCCCTTTAATATCAATTACTTACATCAGAGCACCCGGCCTGTTGTGTAGCAGTTCGTGGTATGGTCTGTGGTGCAGTTTCTCTCATCGACCCGATCCACCTGTCACCCGACAAAAACACCCGGTACATCGGACAAAAACCGGGAACAGCTGGGAATAGCCGATAACAGGCGATAACGCGCGCATTTACAATGTGTTAGATGGAAATCGCGGCGTAGGGCATCGCTCGAACTTTGCACTCCGACGACATGACGAGTTGCGACGAGGGCGCAGATAATCGTCCAGACAGCGGTCGTCGGCACCTTGGACCCCGTTGCCGAGAAACAGCCTAAAGCATCGATTTTATGGCATTTTACGGCGCATCGAAGGGGACGCGAGACGCCGGAACTTTGCACTTCGGAGGCAATCAGGCGCGTTGAGTGCAAAGTTACGCGAAATCAGGTGCTTACGCGTGATCCGGGCGCCAAGCCGCGACTGTTGCACCATTCCGTCGACCGGGAAGACTTCTGCGGTGAGCTATGCGCTCACCGCATAGCCTTGCGGTGGGCGCTAGGCTCAGTCGGCCATCCGAGCATCTGCCAACAGCGCCATCTCAGACGATGATCGATAGGATAATCCACTGCCAACAGTCATGACCAACCCTTTGCAACCATCATGTTTGCGATCTTGGTTTGCCATTTAATCTGTCCAGTCGATGTCCCGAGGTGCCCGTCTGTAGCACTGACGCGCAGTGACCGCGGAACAAGCCCAGCCGCAATATCTGCATTGTCGTTTTCTCCACCGTTGCCCTGGGTCAGCAGGTAGGCGTAGATGTCGAGATAGTTGTCAGGCCATGTCACCGCCAGCAGGCCGCTCAACTCCATCATCTTTGCATAAGCCGCGCCGCCGATAGACCATTCACCACCTGCGCCATAAAATCCTGGGATGCCAGAAACGATAAACCGAGCGTTCGCCGCTTTGATCTGTCGAACCATTTCGCGGATGTTGTTGAAAACGTCAGTCACCGTGGCCGATCCATTGAAATCGTTCGTTCCGGCGCAGATGTGCCAAACATAGTCATCAGTATCCGCGTGGGTAACGGTCGTGATGTTGCTATCTTGGCCTGCCACATAGGCCCAATCCAGGTAGAAATCACCAAGCAGCGTGAGTGTCCCGCCGAAGGCCGAAAAGCTGATTGCAGGCCCGGCTGGGAACTCTGCCAGTTTGAACGTACTGCCTGAAACGTCGCGCACATAATATGTCTTTGCCTTGTAAGCGTTCGCCGGAGCTATGCTGTCAAGAAAATAAACATGATCTCCGGCGGCGAAGGGATGCCCAGAAGCAGTCAGCGTGTCGCCAGAAACCGTTGCTGTCGCCTTGAACCGCTGCGCGCTTGTGCCGATGTACCCCGTAGCAGAATAGAAATCCACGGCGCGCGGCTCAGTAATCGCCGACGAGTAGGCCTGCCAGCTCGATCGATATGCCTCATCTATGATCCGTGCAGGCACTGTGCGCCGTGCCCGCAGTCGCTTTGTTCCAGAAGTCCCGAAGGACAGCCCAGCCAGGTTCGGCAGAAACCCTCGTGCCCGGTTTAAGATTTGCGCCGATGTTTCCGCGCCGATGCCCCAAGTTGCAAATTGATACCCATTCAGGATTCCCAGAATGGTGGCGCCGTTCATGGCAGCACTTTGGCTGTCCCCAAGCGCAAGAATGGATTTCACCGGTTTGACCCGATGCGCCATACCAGTTGGGCCGATCCAGCGATCATTCGGGTTGATGCCACTACCCAAGCTAGCGTCAACCAAGGATCCGGCAATCCGCCTGATGTCATCTTCGAGGTTGCGGTCGAAATCCCGCAAATCGCCCGCATCGAACCAGGCCGCGAACAGCGTCTG
Organism: Rhodobacter capsulatus; assembly: GCF_052363185.1. Classification (GTDB taxonomy): domain Bacteria; phylum Pseudomonadota; class Alphaproteobacteria; order Rhodobacterales; family Rhodobacteraceae; genus Rhodobacter; species Rhodobacter capsulatus_E. The sequence goes on from NZ_CP198955.1 coordinate 2,038,134, forward strand.
CCAGGTCTGTACCCCGGACACCACACCAGAACCGGCGTCCATCTGGGTCCTGAACAAAAGGTCTATATAGGCCGCCGTCGCCTGCGACATGGGAATGTCGCAGACATACACACCCCATGCGCCCGCCGCTGGCTCGGCAACCGTTGACGGAAATGCAAAAATGCTTCCGACAGATGCACCATCAGCGTCCCGCCATGTGCCCAGAACGCTGAAGTGAACCGTCGGCGCACTGCGCTTGACCAGTTGCAAGATCCGTAAAATCTTGTTGGTGCCACGGAAAACTGCCGGGATGGCCACGCGCTGAGAAAACTGCCGATCAGTCCGGACAGTGCCATTGTTGTAGTGGTCAACCTCAAACACGTTGCAGGAGAGCACCGATGGCAGATCAGCTGGCGGGGCGGCAATACGCCATGCGGCCCCTGTGGTACCCGATCCGCCAGTGGCAACACCCCATCCAGTAGGTGCCGATGTCTGACCGATTGTGGCATCCAATAGACGCGCGTTGACCATCGGGTTTGTCATCGCGCGCGATGGGCGGCGAAGACCTGGAATAACAGTCTCGACCTCTGCAAAAGTGGTTTTGACTCGCATCTCGCGAGACGGCTCCCACCTCACCACATCAGGGCGGTCAAAATAGACGGCGATCGGGCCGATATAGGTTACTGCGTCGTGGTCCGCGACGAATTGGGTGTGGAGACGAGGGCCTGCCGCAACAAACCGCGCGGCGGGATCCGTGATCATTGCCCGGAAAACGCCGATTGTTTTGGAGCCAGCCACATGCTCGTTAACTCTTGTGGTGGCAACATCAGTGTAGCCACTGGTTTTCGTCGCGGATGTGGTCACAAGCGCCACCGGGGCGGCAGATGTCGCCTCGCTTTCATAGGCAAATACGACAGTCACGCTCAGGTCGGAGCGGCCCCAGTATTCCTCAGGAATGGGCATGATCTGACGCAACTGCATGTCGTCGAAAACGGCTGACGTCGCGCGGATCATACGGGCGCGAATGGCCCTCGTTGTGCCAAGGTCAGGCCAGATACGATCTACCAGCGCGAGTTCTTCGGGCCATCCCCCTGCCCCAGTCTTTGCGAGCACAAAACCGCCCGGCAGTTGAGGCACTGTTGATGTATATCCGCCGCTCCCAGTCGGTGGGGTGATCGTCCCGATGGGGCCTTGGCTGAGGTCGGCGTTCAGCATCTCGTTCGGGTGGATGAGGTCCGTGTCACGCGCCCGAGAATTGAGCAGCTCGATGCCCACCTTGCTGTCGATGTATTGTTTGCTCGCATATGTTGCGACCAAAACAGATGTCGTGGCATTCGTGCGGCGGTATTCGAGATACGCGACATCGCCCGAGCCGATCACCTTGAAGTAGGCGCCATCTGCAACGGCAGCGCGGCCCGTCGCCTCGTCGGGGTAGGTCGCCGAGTTCAGGACGGCGATATCCCGCGCCGACAGGGCAAGCTGCTCGACCGTCTGCAGCTCCGCCGCAGTCGGCAACGCTGCGATCTGCTCCGCCAACGGCCCAGATCCTGCCAGTTGCGTGGACAGATCCGCAACGCGCTGCCGCCCGGTGCTGCCGTTGCGGTTGACGATCACCTCGTCGGCGAGGGGCGCGTTGGGCAGGTCGCTGGTGGTGTAACCGGTCATCAGACAATCTCCAGTGTGTAGGGGCCGCTGATCGGGCCGGGCACGCCGTCGGCGGTCTGCGGCTCGATCCAGACGTGATGGGTGCCCGCCGACAGGCAGGCGGTGGTTTCGAGGTAGACGGCCACGTCGTCGATCGCGCCGTCGAAATCGGCGCTGGCGCGCAGCGCGAACGTGTCGTTGCCGGTGGCGGCCTGGATGCGGTCGCGGGCCGGACCGTTTGCGCTGACCGCCGTGCCGGGGCGGTCAGACCCGCCCAGCAGCCGCGCCTGGACAGATCCGGCAGACCGGCCGCTGACCTGGTAGCCGATCCGGTAGTACTTGCCGGACGCTGCCGACATCGGCTGCGACAGATCTCCGGCATCGCCCGCCGTGTGGGTTGCGGCACCGGCCGCAATCGCCCAGCCCGGGCCCGGCGTCCAGGCGGCCGCGCTGCTCATCGCCCCGCCGCTGATCAGGTTGGTGCGCGTGGTGTCGCCCAGCGTGGTCGAATAGCTCTGCTGCGGCACGACGGCGATCGGGGCGCCCACGGCATCGGTCTCGCGGTCGAGGAGATTGGTCATCGAGCGGTAGACCTGCACCCGGGCCGTGGCTGCATCGTCGCCGGTCGCAAACTGGATCAGCGCACCGCCCAGCAGCGTCGTGATCGAGATCGAGGCATCATCGAGCGCCGCGGGCAGATCCGCATCGCCCGCGCCGACGATGATCGCGATGGTGGCCGACCACGGCCCGGCGATGCCCGTCGCGCTGATGCCCCGTGCCCGCAGATCGACCGATTGCCCGATGGCATACATGTCGAGATTGCCGCCGCCATTTGCCGCGGGGATCGAGATCTCGGCCCATGCGCTGGTGCCGGTGACGCGATGCGCGATCACGAAACTGGCGGTCGGCACCGCGCCGGAGCCGGGCGCGATCGCATAGCTGACCCGGTTGGCGACACCTGTCGCCGCCAGCCCGGAGGTGACAGCGACAAAGCGCGGGGCCGAGGGCTGCAGCAGATTTTCGTCGATCTCCGACCCGACCCGGCTCGACCAGGCCGGGATCTCGGTCGCGGCGAGGATCGTATCAATCTGGGGGGCCGCATCGACGGTGCGCACGATCGCGCACATGTCCTGCGTCGCCTCGATCCGCGTCACGATCTGGGTGCAGCTCTCGACCGCCGCGGGCCCGAAATGCACCAGATCGCCCACCAGCGGCATCGGCCCGACCCCGGTCAGCGTCAGGATCTGCGTCTCGCCCGGCGCAGTCCTGACGGTGCGGACGACCGAGATCCCGATCGCGTCCTCATTCGTCTCGAAGACGCGGAACCGGAAGGCATAGGTCTCACCAGCTGTCATCGAGACGACGTCATCGATCTCGACCAGCGCGCCCTGCACCGATTTAACCCGGGCCGCGACCTGCACGCGGCTCAGCACATCATGGCTGAGAGCGATGGCATCGCCGCGGGTGGCGGTGCGCACGGCACCGTCCTGGGTGACCTCGTAGGTGTCGGGCCGATAGATCGTCTCCAGCTGCCGCCGCCGCGCCTCGCGCCAGACCTCGGCCGCATGCACCTTGCCCGGCAGGCTCAGCTGCTCGGTGAGCGTGATCTCGCCATCATAGCCGGGCCAGCGGACGACGCGCTCGGTCTCCTTGTAGTCGTTGCCCGCGTCCTTGAACTTGACGACGAAGGCGTGCGGCGGATTGCGATAGAGCGCGAGCGACGATATCTGCCACCGTAAGCCCGGGCGGCATTTCGAGGGAAATCCGCCGCTCGGCCTCGAAATGCGGCGCTGCCAAGACATGGATCGGGCTGAGGTCATTCATCGATCTGCCTCCGAGATGATCTGCACAGGGCGTTCAAAGGGGCTTTGAACGTGGCGCCAATGGCCGGTGAAACGGTGCGCCCAGGGGCCGCGGCGATAGTCCTCCAGCACCGCATGGGTCTGGCCGATATGGATCATCAGCCCATGTCGGATCACGATGCCAAGGTGGGTGGACAGGCGGCCGCGCCGGAAGACCGCCAGATCAAAGGCGAGCGCCGGGCCGGTGACCGGCACCCAGAGCGGCGAGGTCTTGGCGCCATCGATCAGCGCGGCAATCTCGCCATGCTCCTCGACCGAACCATAGCCCAGGTACTCGGGCAGCGTGATCCCCAGCTCCTCGCGGTAGATCACGCAAGCGAGGCCCCAGCAGTCCGCGCCCTCGGCAGAGCGGCCGTGATCCAGGTTGGGGATGCCGATGTAGCGGTTCGACCAGGTCATGATCACCGCCACAGTCCGGGGAATTTCTGACGGGTCATGCGGCCTGCCGGGAAATGCTCCAGCTCGATCTCGTCGCGCGAAAGCGACAGCGTAATCTCGGCCGAAGTACCGTCGGCGGTGCTGAGCAGCATCCCATGCCACTCGTCCTCGATCAGGTTCGGCGTCGCGGCCTCGACCACCGCGACCGCCACCGTCGCCATGTCCGTATAGGACCGGAGCACCTCGATCATCCGCGAGTCGAGGTTTTCGAGGACGATCTGCGCTTGCGCCGGGGCGTCCTCGGCATCGTCAGGCAGCACCGCCGAGGCGATGATCCAGAGATACGGATCGGTGTCCGGATCGGCGCCGCGCCAGGTTGAGCGCGTGCCGTAGATCCGCGGCTCGTCCGAGATCCGCTCTGTATTGTCGGTGCTCAGCCGGATCGGCGCATCGAGATCCGGGTGGGTGATCTCGATCAGCACCACGTCGATCTCTGCCGAGACCGGATCGACCAGCGCCTGCCTGGCATTGAGGGAGACACGACGGCTCATGGCATCACCACCACGCTGAACTGTTTGCGAAACTCGATGCCCTGAAGGGTCTCGATCGGCGGCGTATCTCCAAAGGCGCAAAGCCATTGTGAAGAAATCAGAAGAGACACCCCTCCTGGCCCGAGCAGCGGCGTGCCGTCAGTGGCGAGCAACGGCCAGCCGTCCCGCGTCGGGTCGGGCATCCAGAAGAGCGAAGCGCCCTGGGCGCAGGCGTCGCTGTAGAAGGCGTCGAACAACGAGCGTTGATGCGCCGTCAGGATCAACGACAGGCTGACCATCTGCGCCACCGCCGAAAACCGCCGCCGATAACCGGGCGGGCCGCTCTCGAAGCCGCGCTTGCGGCGGGCATCCTGCGGCTGCAGCTGATAGCTGTCGCGCTCGGGCCGGGGCAGATCGGTGGGCCAGACTGGATAGCTCATCGTGCAATCCCCACCGGATTGACCCCGTAGTAATCGCGCATCGTCCGCCGCGCCCGGCCGCCGCCGGCCGTGAGCCCAGAGGCCACCGCATCAGCCATCACCAGCTCAAACCGGCGTTGACCGCGGCTGTCCGTGGTTTCCTGCACTTCGCCCTGCACCGGCACCGAAGAATTGTTGGTGATGTTGATCACCGGCCGCGCGTCGATCTGCGTCGTGCTGGCGGCCGGAGCCCCACCAGTCAGGATCCGCCGCGTCAGGTCGGCGGGGACGATTGTGCTCGGGCCGGTATATTCGAGCTCGGGGCCGTCTTCCCCCACGATCCGCAGCCCGCCGGCGTGATTGCCGCCGCCCGCAAAGCCGGGGATGCCCAGCCCGCTCATGATCCCAGAAAACAACGTGCCCCAGAAACCGCCGCCCCCGCCGCCCTGCACCGCGCTGCCAAGCGCCTGGCCGAACTTGTCGAAGCCGGTGCCCATCGTGCCCAGCTGGCCGGTGGCCAGCGTCGTCGTGGTGCCGAATTTCGCCATCGCCTGTTCGGCCGCGCCGAGACGGGTTGCCCAGCTCTTTTGCATCGCCTCGTCGGAGGGCCGCTCGAACTGACGCATCCAGGCATTAGTCGCGCTCGACACATCCGGCGCGGCCTTAAGCGCGGCCAGTGCTCCGGAATGGGTCGTGTTTAGCTCGCGCCAGGCGTAATCGAGCTGGCCCTGCACATTGCCCAGGTTCTGACGCCCGCCGATGGCATCCAGCAAACCGGCGGCGCGTGGGCCATGGTGCTGGAACAGCCCGAAGCTGGTCGGCACGCCGTTTTTGATGTCACCGCCTGCAATAGGGTTGAAGCTGCTTTCCCCTTGCACGTTCCCCATGATCGCAGCGACCTGGTGGGGTTTCAGGCCCTTAGCGCTGAAGTAGCTCCAGACCTGCTTTTGCACGGCTTCCGAGCCCTGCAGCCCGCCCATGCCTCCGGCGGCGCCGATGCCACCTGCGAGACTGCCCACGCCCGCTCCGCCGATGATCACCGTGGCCGCGGTCACATTCATGCTGGCCACCGTGCGCATCGCAGCCGCGGCGGCTTGGCTCGGATCAACCTGGTGGGGCCCCTTGCCAGTGAAGCGGTCCCAGATGCCCTGCAGCCCGCCCACATCGCCGAGGGTGGCGTAGTTCGTGCCAAGGATCGCGTTTTTCAGGGGGTTCTTGATCGCCAGTTCCTCGAACATCGAGCCGATTTCGGAGGCGATTTTCTCCAAGGCGCCGCCGATGTCGCCTTGGTTCAGGGCATCAAAAACGCCATCAATCGCGTCCTCGCCCGCACGCTCGACAGCCTTCCAACCATCCTTGACCCGATCGATCTGCGCTTCGAATTCCTTGATCGCGACGGCATTTTGCCGGATGTCCGCCGCCAGCCCGCTTGACGGGCTGATCCCGCGCTCGCGGATCTGCAGTTCGGCCTCGTAAAGCGCCAGCGTCCGGCGGCGCGTTTCCTCGGATTGCCCGATCAGGCTCGCCTCAACCTGCAACTGTCCGAGGCTCTCGGCCTGCGTGCGCAGGATCTCGCGGCCGGCTTGTTGCATTTCAGTGCGGTATTTCGAGATGCTCTGAATACCCTCGCGTTGCGAACCGCGCTCGTCGTCAAGTCCACGCAAGCCCACTCCGGGAGCCGTCGCTGATGCCCATTCCCGCGATACCTGCAGGGCACGCATAGTCTCATCAGCCAGCCGTTTTGCAGCATCGGCGGCCTTTTCGAACGGATCAGCAATGCCCGCCTTTGCCAGCGACTGGGCCAGTTTGTCGGCCTGCTCAGTGTAGCCTTTCACTCTGAGCGCTTCGAGGGCGGCCCGGGCAACATTCGTTCCGAATGCCAGCGCGGCATCGGAGGCGCCGTCGGTGTTGTATTCGGCATCGGCCAAAGCTTTTGCCAAACGTTCGGCCGCGAGTTGTTGCTCTTCAAGGGTGCGTGCATGACGGAACAGATCGAGTGCATCCTTGACACGCACGGCACCCTTGTTCGTCAAATTGAACTTGTCTTCGAGCTTGTCCAACCTGACGACGCCGAAGGTCGAGACATCGCCAATCGCATCCGTTATCCCTGTGATCGAGTCCTTAACCGCCTGCGCGGCCTCGGCCCGTGCCAACGTCAGCAGCGCAAGGTTCATTTCCCGGGCTTTCGACGCGCCATCGCCAAACTCGTCAGTCAGGTCACCGATTCCGGTTCGCGCATCTTTCAACGCCGTTTGAACGGCCTTGGATGCCTTTTCGAGATCTGCGAGAGCGTCTTCGAACGACTTGGCCTTTTCGCGGCTTGCCACAAACCATTGCACAGCGGCGGCGCCAATGCCGATCACAGCCATAGTTGCGAGATTGGCCGGGTTCAGAAGTCCCATCAACGTCGAACGCAAGGCGGTACCGATCGACAGGCCGGAGGCACGCATCTGGTCGAAGACCTGCGTGACCTGAGAGCCTTGCTGCATCATCAGCATGACCGGATTCTGCCCGGCGGCGAGCATCATCGCGATGTCGTTGAACTGGTAGCCCAGGTTCGCGACATGGGCAGCCGAGGCCGCCGACGATGCGCCCAACGCCTGGAACTGTGCGGGCATGACCGTCAGCACCTGGGCGGCGCGGTCGCGGGCTGCGGCAGCTTCGTTGGCGCTCAGCGCGCCGAGTTTTTCGGCCTCGGCGATCTCGCGCAGCGTCATCTCATACTGCTTCGACGCCGCGAAGAGCGGGTTGAAGCGGGCACGCAGCTGATCGAGCTCAGACTGCCAGGCCGCGGTCTCCCGTTGCGCTGCCAGCATCTCGGTGACCTGCGCCGAGATGTTGGTGGTGAGACCAGTGACCGCGTTTTGCACCCCAGCGAGCGAGGTTGCCCCGCGCCCGGCCGCGGCCATCATGTTCGACATCGCGGCCGAGGTGTCGAGTGCCGCCACGCTGGCCTCGGCAAGGCTCTTGCCCGCGCCGGCCGCGCCGACCCCCAATACGGCAAGCCCGTCGCGACCTTGACCCGCCTGCGCCCCGAGATCGCGCGCCGCGCCGGTCAGCGCCTGCACATCGCCCTTCGCCTGCCCGAGTTCGCGCCGCGCCTGGTCGGCGACGACGCGCAGCATGATTTCGAGCTGGGTCTGCGTGGACATGCCTTAATCCCGGTTGAGTTCCGTGGCCGCCCCCGCCTCGATCGTGCGGAAATCGGCCCATTCGTCAGGGCTGAGAGTTATGCCCGCGAGCGCGAGGCCAGGCGCCACCGCCGCATAGTCGAGGGCCAGGTACCGCGCGCCGCGCATCCCCATGGGCACCATTCGCCATTGGCCGCAGACCGCTAGGAACGCTTCAAGAGGCCGAACATGGGCTTCCCAGAGCTCGAATGCCGGTCCGGCCAAGGCATCTGCGGGCAGGTCGATGCCCCAGCGCGCGGCGTCTTCCTGGGCTTCGTCGAGGGCGTTGCCATCGAGATCCCCGCGCGCCCAGCGTCGCCCGGCCTCGATCAGTTTCCCCGCTTCGCGCCCAGGAGCGCCGCGTTGTAGGTTTCGAGGAGCGCCATGCGGACATAGGGCGTCGAGATCAGCAGATCCCGCTCGACGTCCGAATAGGGCACCGGCGCCTTGTCCTCGTCGACGTAATCCTCGCCCCAGCCGACGAAGATCGTCTGCAGATAGGCGGTGGTGCCCTCGGTGGTCATGAGATCGAAGGGCTTCGCCTCGTCGATCGTGAGGACGCGGAAGCGGCCGGTGAAGGTGCTGTTGCGATGGCCGCCATCGACAGGTTCGGACACCTTCACCGGGTGGCTGAATTCGGGGTTCTTGACGCGCTTAAACATGTTCTCTCCGGGGTGGTCAGGTGAAGACGATCGTGCCCTGGTCGTTGCCGCTCACCGGCAGGGCGAGGCCTTTCAGGGGCCATTCGAGGATGTTTTGCTGGTTTTCCAGCGAGGTAAGCCGCTGCAGCAGCAGCGCGGGCTGGCTCACCGTCATGATCTTGCCCGCGGTGGTGCCATGCACGAGCGAGAGCGCCACCGTCGTCTGGTCGATCGAGAGCTGATAGGGGTTGAGCGTGGTCAGCGGCACGGCCTCGACCGTGGCGTCGATCGCATCGGCGCGGTCGGTGATCAGCACGCTTTCCGACCCGATCAGGAAACGAGTTTCGACCGAGTTCGCAAAACGCCAGGCGAAGGAGCGCATCACCAGCGAGACGCCGTTGATGGTGAACGTCGGCGTGCTGGCGCTGTTGGCGACCTTGGGCTTGTTGGCCAGTTGGGCGGCAAGATCCGGCGTCGCCCGCACGACTTCCGAAGCCACCGTGAAGAGGCCGGTGAATTCGAATTCGATATAGGGGATGTCCTGCTTGTCGACGTGCAGCGTGGCCGTGCCACGCGATCCCATCATCTTGTAGAGCGTGCCGCCGATCCAGAGGTAGAACGTGCCCGCCTCATGCCCGCTCGAGATCGGGTTGTAGGTCACCGATGTGGTGGCGACGATCGTTTCGGCCATGCCGCACGCCCGCAGGAGCGGGCCGAAGGACGGCGCGGTGCCTTTGGTGCCGGATCCCTTGGCCTCAACCCGGAAGGCAAGCTTCATGTGCAGTTCGGTCGGGATCGTCGGTTGCGCGCCGTGGTAGGGCAGTTCAAGCTCGCGGCTCTTGTCCTGACCTTCCATCGGCGAAAGCCGGATCTGCGTCGCCAGGATCGCGTTGAGCGCGCCCGTGGGCGTCGGGTCGGTGCCGTAGGCCGTCTCGATCTTGAACAGCAGCACCTTGGATTTCCAGTTGATGGCCATTTCAAGCCTCCTTCACGGTGGGTTTGCCTTTCGGCACGACCGCCTCGGCGGCAGGTTTTTCGGGCGTCGCCTCGGGCTCGACCTGCCGTTCCAAGGAGCCATCGGGCTGGCGAATGTAGCTGCCGCCCTCGGTGGGCAGCGCGGGGGTGACAGGTTCCGTCATCGTGCGATCCTCATCTGATCGGTCAGGGTGAAATCGATCTGGAAGACGATGAGCCCGGCCTGCATGCTCACCAGCCGCCCGGTGCGCAGGACGAGCGCGCCGCTCTCGTCGCCCGGCGTCCAACCGCCGAGCGTCTCGAAAATTTTCATCACCAAGGCGCGCAGCGGATCGATCGCGCGGGTGCCTGCCGCCTCGAATGACCGGATCGCCAGAATGATGCTCGCCGCCTCGTCGAAGGTCTGCACAAAGGCACCCGCCGCGGCCTCGGCACTCCGCCCGATCAGACCGGCGGGCAGGACGAAGGCGCTGTAAGTGGTCTGCGGCATCTTCCCGCCCGCGACCAGCGCGCCGAAATCCACCGCGCCCATCACCGGCCCCAGTTCGGGCACCTCGGCCGTGAGCTTCTGGATGATCGCCTCGATCATCAGATGAAGCCCTTCATGTTCGCCTCGGTGAAGGGGCGCTCGCGGTCGGTGATCATGGCCCCGGTCCCGCCGGTGGTGACCGGGGCAACGGTGGCGGCGTCCAGCTTGATCAGGCCTTTCGCGATGTCCTTCAACGCCGCCAGCGCATCGCGATAATCGGTCTCGATCTTCTTTCCGGGCTCGAAGCTGTGCAGTTTCCAGATTGTGATGGCAGCAGAGATCGCGGAGATTTCCGGCGGCGGCGAGGCCAGCGGAACGACGTAGCGCTCGCGCAGATAGCCATCGATCATCGCGTCCGCGTCGGAAATAGCCCGCGCGACCATGTCGGTGTCGATCTGGCCCGCGGCGGGCATGCCGATATCGGTCAAGCCGAGCAGCATCTGCTCGCCATAGCGCGTGATCAGATCCGCCTGCGTCGTGTAGCCCATGTCAGCCCACCACGATGGTCAGCATCGAATCGTCCCGCAGCACCGCGAGCTCATCCTCGGTCAGCGTGTCGATGTCGATCACGGTCGGCTCGGCCGAGAAATGACGCCCCGCGCGCCAGCGGCCGTGTTTCGGGCCGGTGATCGTCACCGTGATGCCCCCGGCGGCGGGTTGCACCTCGGCTTGGTCTTCCGCCTGGGCGGTGTCGAGGCTGTCTTCGGTGCGGCTCGGGGGGGTATCCTGATCTTGGGGCGCCGCCGGGGCGCTTTCGTCTTCGATCGGCCAGGTGCCGTCGCTGTCCGTGCCGTCGGCTTCGATCGCCACGGCATCGGCTTCGATCGCCACGGCATCGGCTTCGATCGCGGTCGTCACTTCGGCCACGGCTTCGGGTTCGACCTTGGTTTTGGGGCTGCGCGCCATCGCTCTCTCCTGTCGGCTTATCGTCGGGGGCGGTTGACCCGCCCCCTCGGGAAACCGACCGCCTTCCGGCGATCAGCCCCTTATGCGAGCCACGGCACCACCAGCACCTCGGCCGTGCCCTTCCACTCGTTGTCCGAGCCGTTGATCTGCTCGTTCTTCATCAGCTTGTTCGCCGCCCCTTCGAGCACGGGCGGAACGACGAGCAGGTTGGGCGTGATGCCCATCGGCCGGTCGTAATCGCCCTTCATGCCCATCAGCGCCGCGCGGGCGGAGGCATAGTTCGTCGCGTCGAGCGTCTGCTTCGAGCCGTAGGCCATCTGCCAGAAACCGAAGCCGACGTTGGCGCGGGCATCGGCGCCGTAGAGGAATTCCTTGTTCATGAAGACGTGGTCATCGTCGGTCTTGGTCTTCGAGACGAATTCGAAGTCGCGACGGCGCTGCATGATGATCGGCTTCAGCGCCCGCGTGGTATCGAGAAGGAACCAGGGCGTGCCCGATCCGCCGCCCGTGTTCGAGACGGTGATGGTGTTGCCGTCGGCGTCGAGCACCGGGTGATCCGTGTCGAAGAAATACTGCCCGTCGTAACAGTTGGTCGTGAACCCGGCCTTGAGCTGCGCGAACACCAGCTGATCCCATTTCGCACCGGTCGAGCGGCCGAATTCGGTGAAGAGCGGCGTGTAGATCCCGAGGTTGTCGGTCTCGATGTCGTCGCGGTCGACGCCGAGGGTCAGTTCCCAGGCCTTTTCCTTGATCGAGTAATCGGACTGCGACAGGTTCTGCACGGCGCGGGGGCCGATCCATTCGCGGACGTTCGGGATCTTGCCGAGCCAGCCATATTTCACCTCTTTGGTGTTGGCGGGCACGATGGTGGCAACACGTTCGTACTGGCTCGGCGCCTGGCCGAGCCCGTTCTGAAACGAGGTCTTGAAGCCGACGCGCAGCGCGTCGAGGGTAGCGGCATTGACGAGCATGGTCAGTCCTTTCGGGGGATCACGAGAGCGCGGCGCGGGTCAGCGCCGCGTCGAAACGCACCCAGACGCCGTTCGCATCGACCGAGTCGATGGTCCCGGCCGGGGAGCGCGTGTTGGTGGCGGAGGTCAGCGCGACGGTTTCGTCGTCGACGGCGTAGCAGGCCTGGCCGATGTTGGCGGTCGTGATCAGGTCGCCCGCGGACGAGTTCTTGAACCGGTAGGTGCCCGGCTTGTAGCGCAGCGTGAGCGCCCCGGCGGCACCGGCCGAGTTGTCGACGCGGCTCTCGGCCCGGCCGACGCCGATCAGGCCGGTGGCGGTCTGCCCCTTCACCAGGTAACCGGCGGCATTCAGCATCACCATGGCCCCGGCGTAGATCAGCTGCGCGGCGGCCACCGGCCCCTCGCGAAGGTCGCCCGCATAGGCAGGCGTGTTGCGGTCAGCGGCGAGGGCCATCAGAGGGTCTCCGTTTTCAGGGTGGCGGCGTAAGCCTTCGGATCGATGCCGAGCGCCTTCGCGGCTTCGATCTGGGCGGATTGCAGGGCGACCTCGCCATTGGCGGGCTGCGGCGTGGGCGGCACGACGACGCCACCGTTGAGCACCGGCATCGCGCCGATCTCCTTCTCGACCCGCGCCGGATCCTGCATGTGCATGGCGATGTAATGGTCGCGCATATGCTTGACGCTCCAGCGCCCGTCCCGGATCGCGCCATCAACGAACGCCGTGGCCAGATCGCGAGCCCGCGCTTCCTTGATCGTGTTCAGCTCGTTCGAGATTGCCACGGCCTCGGCTTGAAGCGCGACGAAGGCCTCCTCGGAAACCTTGCTCGTCTTGCCCGCTTTCGCCGCGGCCAAGATGTCCTCGGGCTCCGCCGAGGTGACGCCGAGCGCCACGCCGATCTCGGCCAGGCTCGATTGCAGCGCGGTCTCGGTCGCGCTGGGTTTCTTGATTTCGCCGATCGCGCCGAGGATCTGATCCTCGCCCGCATCATCGGACAGGCCAAGCGCCTTGGCCACAGCCGCAAGGGACATGCTGGTCTCCTGGTGGAGCGCGGTCAGCCCGCGCAGGTTGGGTTTGTTGGTGAGCGAGGCCCGGGCGAGGCCGATGATCAGCTTTTCGCCGTCATGCACGACGGCCGGGCTGATCCCGAGGTAAGCCCGGTCGGCCATCAGCGCCCGACCGGCCTCGGTCCAGTCGACGCGGCCCCAGATGCCGTCGGCCCGCGCCTGCAGTTCGGTGATGTAACCCCGCGCAGGCGAAGGCTCTCCCCGCGGTCCTGCGAGGTCGATGGCATGGTTTTCGTCGATGGGAAGCTTCGCGCCCGGGGCCAGCGAGGCCACGACGCTGTTCGTATCGAGCCGATACGGCCCGCGCCGGTCCTGCGTCATGATCTCGGCCCCGGCCGGGATCAGATGGATCCAGTCCGGCACCTCGCCCTGGTGGGGCAGAGGCTGGGCTTGCATGAGGGCGATATGGGGTTTCGATGTGCTCATGCCTGCGACAATCGCAGGTCGGCGGGCACGATTTCAGCCACAACGGTGTGTGGAGACGCGGCCTCAGGCCACGGGATCATCCTGCGCGAGATCGCCCGACGCGGTCAAGGGGGGCAGTTTCTGCCCCGGCGCCGCTCTACCCGCCCGGGCAGATGTCTTCGCAGGGCACCCCGTCATGGTCGCGGTCCAGTTTCCCGCCCCAGGAGCAATTGGCCAGAAGCCATAGAGCCTCTTCGCAACTGCCGATTTTCGGGCATGTCTTCTTTGGGCTGCAGGATGGAGATGAGGCCAAGATAAGCAGGTCGGTGCGAGGGGTTTCGCTCGGTTCAAACGAAAGCAGCGACCCCACCAAGACGAGCGTGCCACCAAGGTACGTCATCGCTGCCCCTTCCTCCACTCGGCTGGCGGCACGAAGCGGCTTGCCCAGATGCCCCTTTGCGCTTTGCGCGCACGGTCTTCGGCCGGGACATATTCAACGCCATAGCGGCGGTAGGCCACGGCCCAACCATTCTCGACCATCCAGCCCCCAAGGTCTTCGCCCCGCAGGCGGCAAACGGCGACCGAGCGCCCGTAACGATCATGCCCGCTCACCGCGCAGGACACTGGCGCGCGTCCGATCTTGTCAGAAAGAGCGAAAGCCGCGTCGCGCCCGCAGTTCCATTCTCGGCCTCCCGGCAAGGAGCAGCGCTGGCGGCTTTCTATGGCGTCCATCGCGCTCAGGCGAATGCGGGTGCCGTGGATGTCGAGTGTGTCGCCATCAATGACCGAAGCCGTGCCGGTGATCGTCTCGGCCGCGACGGGCGAAACGGCAAGAACTGTTGCGAGAACGGCGATGAGTTGAAAGGGCTTCATTTTCCGAGATTACGACGGCGCGCGCACAAAGCAATCACGACAGATTGCCGCCGTTCGCACCGCGCCGGGTTATTGATCCCCTCGATCGCAACGGATGTTCATGTTATGTTCTGATTTGAGAATGAGGAAATCACCATGAACGTCGAGCCCACGTCCCCCGTCGCCCCTTGGCTGGGCGGCAAGCGCAACCTTGCCAAGCGCCTTTGCGCCATGATCGATGCGATCGACTGCACCACCTATTGCGAGCCCTTCGTGGGCATGGGAGGGGTGTTCCTGCGCCGCACGCGGCGCCCGAAGGCCGAGGTGATCAACGATCGCGGCCGAGACGTGTCGAACCTGTTCCGGATCCTGCAGAGGCACTATCCGCAATTCCTCGAAGTGCTGCGCTTCCAGCTCACCACCCGTGCCGAGTTCAACCGCCTGGTCGACACGAACCCTGAAACGCTGACCGACCTCGAACGCGCCGCCCGGTTCCTCTACCTCCAGCGCACCGCCTTCGGCGGCAAGGTGAGCGGGCGTAACTTCGGCGTCTGCAAAGATCGCCTAGGGCGTTTCAACCTCACGACGCTGGAGCCGATGCTCGAAGATCTGCACACGCGGCTCTCCGGCGTGGTGATCGAGTGCCTGGACTGGGCGGAGTTCATCCCGCGCTATGATAGCCCTGAAACGCTGTTCTACCTGGATCCGCCCTACTGGGGCTGCGAGGACGATTACGGCAAGGCGATGTTCAGCCGAGAGGATTTCGGGCGGATGGCTGAGGTGCTGCGTGGCATCAAGGGGCGGTTCGTCCTGTCGATCAACGACGTGCCCGAGATCCGCGACATGTTCTCCTGGGCGATGATCGAACTGATCCGCACGACTTACTCGATCGCAGGGAACGGGCAGAACACCGAGGCGGCTGAGCTTTTGGTGTGGGGCAGATGAACCGTTGTTTTCTTTAGATGAATCGTGACGCGGGCGTTTGGCTGGTTAGCATGAACATAGGCGACTATTTCTGCTCACCGCGCACTTCTGTCGCTAACAGTCTAGCGACGTCTGCGACCCAATCCCTACAATGCTAAAATGAAGTGATTCGATTGCAAATTTGAGGGGGGGACATGCTTGAAAACTTGCGCGTTACCGACATCGCAGTGCATGAGGTTTTCCAACGGGGGCCAGATCGGGCAGCTCGTTCGGCTGCGCATGCCGCGGCACTTGAGGACCTATCACAGGACGCACAGGACGCATTCACCCTGCGAGTGACAACAGCGCTTTCACCTTCGAGCAAGGCCTTAGAAATGAAGATCCTAAAGTTCGGATCTGATAGGCTCCATGGCATCGCTCGAGAACTCGTCGCCGCGGAAACACCTGAAGATTTTCTGCGATTGTCTGGCATCGTTGCCGATAAGCTCGTCGAGGCACAAACATCTCAACGAATTCCTGGCGGGATCGTGGTCGTCTTTAGGGGAGTGAGCGGACGAGACGACAACAAAGTGCTTGGTGTCATCAAGGCCGAAGTGCAAGACGGTTTCATGCGTCATCAAGCGGATGGGACGATTATTACAGAATTTGTCAGGGATCTCTTTTTGACTAAAGCGACCCGTCTCTACAAGATCGGGCTGTTTCTATGTCCAGCTGGTCACCTCAGTCGCGACGAAGCTTGGCGATGCTTGGTGTACGACCACCAGATCGCGGCGAACAACCGAGAACTCGCAGCAGCCTACTTCTACGAAGTCTTTCTTGGCTGCGGATTCTTGGAGGATGCCGCATATGAGACCGCGCGGTTCTTCAATCTGACTCGCGAGTTTGCCTCGAAGAAAATCGCTGATAGGGAGGTGCGCCACGACGTAGTGGATGCACTCTTCCCGTATCTAAAGACCGAAAAAGCTGAAACGTTCACAGTGGAGGAGTTCACCGAACGCTTTATGCCTGAAGAGCTTCAAGACGAGTTTCAGCAGTTCATGCGTGCAAAGAGTTTTCCCGAGCGAGCCATTCGCCGCGACACGGAGAACCTCCGCGGGCGCCTACGCCGCAGAAGATTTAAGTATGAGGGCAACATCGAGCTTTCCGCGCCGCCTGAGGCATTTAACGAAGGCAGAGCCAAGATCGATTTTGTCCCGAATGATCGTAGTGGCGATGATGAACCCGAAAAGATCACCGTCGTGACGATTAGAGGAAAATTCATCGGCGAAACATGACAAATAGAGAAGAAGATTTTCTATCAAAATGGAGGTCAGAAAAAGCGCACTACCAGCGCTGGGGTGACTATGTCGCTCAGAGTATTCATGTACTGATTTCCGGGAAACTCTCGCGCCAAGAGAACTATAACTTCATCCGGGTTCCCATCGAGCCTCGTTTAAAAGGCGAAGAATCTCTGCTGCAGAAGGCTTTCCATCGCAACAAGAACTATGATGACCCATACGGACAGATAGAAGATAAGGTCGGGCTGAGGGTGATCGTACTTCTTGAAGCAGACACTAGGCTTGTCGAGTCACTAGTCATGGCCAACGACAAATGGTTTGCAGTCAAAGCCCGTGACTATGAAGAGGAAATAGAAACCAAGCCATATGAATTCGGATATCAATCACGCCATTTAGTGGTGCGATCAAAGGGCGCACAGGAATACAGCGACCAAGATATACCAGAAGGATTGCCGTGTGAGATACAGATTAGAACTTTGCTGCAGCACGCTCACAGCGAACTGACTCACGACACACTTTATAAGTCGAATATTAAGGCAACCTCCCGGATGCGAAGGGAGTCCGCTAAGAGCATGGCATTGCTTGAGGCGACAGGAGACTACTTTGATAAGTTAGCGTCGCTGATATCCGAGCAAGTGGCTCCTTTGAGGGCCCTCGATGATGCAGTGCAGGCCCTATATCTAGATTTGGTGGGTGCTGCCCCTGCGGGCGTCGAAACCCCATTGAATGACCAGCTACTAGATCGGTACGGACCCGGGGTAGATTTGAATGCTTTGTCAGCTTGGTTGCTAGACAATGAGTTTATTGGAAAAAAGATTGCTGCACGACTCGGTCAACGCATTTGGTTCCGACTTCCATCAATCCTTCTTGTCTACTACGCTGTTGGCACTGCAGAACGTACCGCTAAACGAGGTACACCGATCCCTGACGACGACCTTGAGTTTGTGTACAGCGATCTCGGTAAGTCCCTCTTCTAGGCTCCATGCCCGTTGATTTCAGGCTTTCTGCACGAGTCAGACGCCGCAAGGGTTCCTGATAGATGAGTAACTCTTGCTAATTTACCGAAGCCCAGATGGAGAGTCGCAAGCCGTTCTTTCCAAGTCCAGGTGTCTGATCAACAAAGATCTTTGCGAATCGCTCCATTGCGGGTCTTATGCGCGTCACATTGTGATCAGATGGAGGCCGTAATGGCTCAGATGACTGCCGCTCTTGTGAAGGAGAAAGGCGTAACTTTCGCAGTGGTTCTCGTTAAAGATTATATTCTAAACTCTACTCATCAAGCGGACGAGACGATACGAGCCGTAGCCCTTTCGCTTGGCTGTCCGCTGGTCGTTCTGATGGGGGAGAGCAATCGAAAACTGCGAGGCAACCGTCAGGACGTAGTGAATTTCGTATCGCAACTGCATCCGTCTCAACTGCCGTGGAAAAAGTGGACCATTTAACTATGGTTTGATCCAGCAGTTCGATAGCGTCAAGTAGCGCGTGCCTGCACGCGGCACGTTCCTTTTTGTCCATTGGCACTTGGACCAGACCATTGGGGCCTATCCATAACAAAAGGTCGCTGCCAATCTCGATTTTGAGTTCCATTTTTCCTCTCTCCAAGCCACAGCTTAGATTATTCACGTTGCCTAAGCGTTAACTGCGCGTCTGAGCGATCCACTCATCGATCGCCGCCAACACGTTCTCCTCGTCTTCCGCAGAGATCCCGAGGAAAGGCCGCGCAGGGATGTCGCCCCATGGGATGGAGTGGAAATGCCGCCGCCCGCGCTTGTCGATGCCCATGAAGGCCCCGAAGGCGCCTTGCGGGGCCCCGAACTGCATCACGGCCGACTGGATGGCGCGCGAACTGATCCGGGCCCAGTCGTCGCCCGAGGCGGTGGCGAAGTTGCTGATGTCGCTCAGGCTCTTCGTCGGCCCGATCAGCGGTTTGAGGGAGACGGGCTCCTTGCGGGCCTCGTAAGCTGCGATCGTGGTCGAGCTTTTCGGCGCCCAGGGCGTGCCGTCGGGCGCCGTGCCCGTCTGAAACCGTTCGACGGTGCTGTCGAGCAGCAGCTCGGCGATCTGCGCCATGAGTGCGCCCTGGTTCGCGAGCTTGCCCTCGATCCCGGCCAGCGTGGCGGTGATCTGCTTGTCGTTCACTTCCACCGAGATCACGGTGACACTCCTTATAGTATATGCGCTGCGCCAGAGGTCCTGATCATCAGGCGCCATAGGCGCAATTGCTGGCGCCCCGCCTCAAAGCTGAAGAACGCTTCGATCACCTCGCCATTGCGGATCGCCTTGCGGAACCGGACCATTGGCAGCTGGCCGACAGTTTCCATGGTGACGGAATCGGGCTGGTTGATCACCTCGCCAAGCCGGGCGAAATCGGCAGCTGTCGGCCAGCGCCGTCCCGGCAATGGTGGCGTCTGTCGCATCGAGGCCAGCACGTCATCGCGCAGCATGAGCATGTCGACGGGCTCACCGCCGAATGTTTCGGGCACGACCCCATTGATCTGCGCCTTCAGGTTTTCGGTCGCGAGCCCGAGCGTCCGCTGCGGCTCGACCAGGACATCGGGCGAGATCGGCGCCCCGCCGCGCTCGCCCAGGACGCGCTCGACCCAGCGTCGGATGGTATCGGCGGTGGACGGCGCGTCGCGATAGCCGGTGGCGATGGCATCTCGAGTCGCGGCCGGAACTTCATGCATGAAGTTCGTCGCCAAGCTGGTCGGCCATTTCCCGGCCTTTTCGGCCAGCGCCGTGATGGTGTTGGCGACGGTTGCGCCGGGCGCATGATCCCAACCGCGGTCGATGCCCTTCGGGGCGCCGGTGCGCGGATCCGGCATCGCCCAGTCCGAAGGGAGTTTCTTCGACGGATCGCCGCCGAGCCGGATCGCCATAGCCATGGACATCGCGCCGCGCACGGAACAGCCGCAGCCCCAGCCGTTCGGGGGGAAGTGGCTTTGCCAGAAGGGATGGTCGATCGGCAGGATCAGGCCGTCCCAGGCAAGATGCTGCAGGCGGGGATGCTCGGCATGGCTGTGCCGATAGACGAGGAACTTGAAGCCCTTGGCATTCAGCTGGGCCCAGCGACCCGCGGCATAGGAGGTCGAGATGTTCGTCTTCCAGATCAGCTGGTCATAGCCGCCGTGGCCATCGACCAGCAGCGTGCCGCCGGAGAACCCCTTGAGGATCTCTTGCGCGACCTTGCCTGCGCGACTGCGCGCGTGATGAAAGACCACGATCGGGGGATCGCCGCCACCCCAGCCACGCTGATCGCGCAGCACCACCCAGAGCCAGTCGGTGCGCACCTCCCGGTGCCCGGCGCCAGCACCGGCACGGTGGTCTCATCCATCTGCAACCGGTCGCTGCGGCGCAACTCTGTCATCATCGCGTCGATCACCGGCGCCAGAAGCTGTGCCGCCCGCCCGGACCATTCCGCCAGCATCGTGCGGTCAAGATCGAGCCCCTGGCGGCGATAGATGTCGGCCTGACGGTAAAACGGCAGGTAATCGCCGAATTTGGCGACCATGCAATGCGCCACCAGCGCCTCGGTCGGCAGGCCGCGCGGCACCAGCCATTCCGGCGCCGGAGCCTGGGCATGCTGCGCGCCCGCGCAGGTCCGGCAGACATATTTCGGGCGCACCGTCACCAGCACGCGGAATTGCGCCGGGATCACATCGAGCCGCTCCGTCCGGCTTTCGCCAACCCTTTGCATCGCGCCGCAGCCGCAGGGGCAAAGGATGCTCTCCGGTTCGATGACCTGCTCGATCCGGGGCAGATGCGCGGGAAGATTGCCCTTGTTACGCTGCGGCGGAGCAGCTGGCGCCTTCCGGGGGCCGATCACCTTCTCGGCCGCTTCGCTGGCCGCCGCCAGCATCCCGGCCGCAGCCTCGACATCTTCGAATGGCAGGTGATGCTGGTCCGGATCGCCCTTCTCGGACTTCGCGCCGAAAGCATCGCGGCGCATCTGCGAGAGCAGGCGTTCCAGCCGCGCGCGCGCCTCCTCGACTGCGGCAAGACGTGTTTCCGCCTCGATCCGCGCGGTCTCGGCGGCAGCCCGCGCGGCTTCGGCGTATGCGGCGGCCACGGCCCATTGATATTTTTCTTGCGGGTGTCGGAGGAGCGAGCGGACGGGTGCGCGTTGCGGCTTTGTATCGCCCTCAAATGATCTCACTGGGGAATCCCTGATGAGTTCATTTCACGAGATCTGAGGGGGCCTCATTTTCCGCCCCCCGGGCATAGGCCCATGGCATCAGCGCGTCGATGTTGCTGGCCAGGTGGCCATTGGCGAGGCGGGTGAAGAGATCGCGCAGATAGGCGTAAGGCTCGACACCGTTCATCTTGCAGGTGCCGATCAGGCTGGCGAAGCGGGCCCAGTTGCGGCCGCCCTCGTCGTGACCGGCGAAGAGCGCATTGCGGCGGTTCATCGCCGGGCTGCGGATGGCGTTCTCGACCAGGTTCGAGTCCATGTCGACCCGGCCATCGTCGAGGAAACGCCGGAAACCATCCTCGCGCTTGAGCATGTAGATCATCGCCTTGCCGAGGTCGGTTTTGCTCGAGACCCGCTTGGCCTGGGCCGCGAGCCAGAGGAAGAACGCGTCCACCAACGGGCGGGAGAGGTCCTGCCGCATCGCCCGGCGTCGGTCGGGCGCGGCGCCGCGGATGGCATCCTCGATCTTGTAAAGCGCGGCGATGCGCAAAAGCGCCTCGTCGACGATGGGCGAGCCTGTCTTTGGCTTGGCCTTGATCAACTGGCGTCGGCCGTGCGCCCAGCAGAACGCCAGCTGCAAAGGCTTGCCGCCCGCGCGTTTCGGCGTGGCCAGATGGGTATAGGCGCCATAGGCATCGACCTGGATCGTGCCCTCGAAGCCCGCGAGGATTTCGTCGGCATATGTGCCCTTCCGGCCGGGGCGATAGTGGAACACCACCCCCGGAGGCGCCGTCCCGTCCCAGCCGCGATCATCGCGCAGCACCGCCCAGAGATAGCCGGTCTTGGTTTTGCCTTTCCCCGGATCCAGCACCGGGGCCGTCGTTTCATCAACGTAAAGACGGGTGCTTTCCGCAATCAGGCGCTTGGCCATGTGCTCGACCACGGGGGCGATCAGCGCGCCGGTGCGGCCCATCCAGTCGGCCAGAACCGAGCGGTCGATCGGCACGCCATGCCGCGCCATCACCACCGCCTGGCGGTTCAGCGGCATGTGCTCGGAATGTTTGGAGACGGCGATTTGCGCCAGCAGCGCCTCGGTCGGCCAACTCCCCTCGAGCAGATGCGCGGGAGCTTTGGCTTGCACCACACCTGTGCGGCCCTTCGGGCAGGCATATCGGGGGCGGATCGTGGCGATCACCTGATAGCGCGCCGGGATGTAATCGAGCCGCTCGGTCTTGTCTTCGCCGATCCGGACCATGTCGCCACAGCCGCAGGGACAGATGATGCTTTCGGGCTCGATCACCCGCTCGACCCGCGGCAGGCTCTCGGGCAGAGCCCCGGGCCTTGCGCGGGGGGGCGCGGCGTTTGTTTCTCGGGATCCGGTTCGTTGGCGGCGATCCGGTCTTCGACGGCGGCAATATGGGCCTGCGTTTCGGCAATCGCCGTTTCCAGATCTTCCAGCGCCAATTCCAGCTGCGCCGGATCGAGCTTTTCCGACTTCGGCCCGAACTTCGTGCGCCGGTAATCCTGAACCTGACCTTCCAGCTTGGCGAGCAGCGCCTTCAGCTCGGCGATGAAGGCGTCCTTCTCGGCCCCAACCGACTGCTCATGCTCCCGTGCGGCGCGCTCCACCGAGGCTTCGAACCGGGCCGCTTCCAACGCCGCCTGTTGGGCCGCAAAGGCCTGCACCACCTCGGGCGGCAGGTCCGGAAACTGGCTGAGATCGAAAGGCTGCGACATGCGCCTTTCTACCCGATCCGGGAGGAAAGCCCAATAAAACAAGCCCAAAATCTGCCCGCCGAGTCATCCCGCCGCAGTCGGCGCCTGCACCCGCTGTGCCAGAACCCGGCGCCAGTCGAGGCCCTCGAACAAGGCCTCGAACTGCGCCCGCGAAAGTCGCATCACCCCGTCCTGCACCTTCGGCCAGGCGAAGCTGCCCTGTTCCAAAACCTTGTAGACCAGCACCATCCCGGTTCCGTCCCACACCAGGATCTTCAGCCGGTCGCCGCGCTTCGAACGGAACACCACCGTCACCCCGGAATGCGGGTCGAGCTTCAGCTCGCTCTGCACCATCAGCGCGAGCGCCTGATGCCCGCAGCGGAAGTCCACAGGCTTCGTCGCGATCAGGACAGGCAGACGCTGGCCCGCGACGATCATGCCAGATCCCGCAGGGCTTTGACCAGTTCGGCCACCCGGGCGCCCGGAATGCCGTCGGGAACCCGCAACACGACGCCCTTGCCGATCTCGATGCTCACGCCGTCGGTCGCGGCCGCCGCGTCGCCGTCAACCGCCGGTTCCACCGACAGCGGCACGAAAGCAGCGGCGAAGTCCGCCACCGCCTCCTCCGGCAAGGCCAGACGCCCCGCCCGCGCCTGACGGCGCCAATCCGACAGCTGGTGCGGCAGAACCCCATGACGACGCGCGACATCGCCGACCCGTGCGCCGAGCTGAAAACTCTCCGCCACGATCCGCGCCTTAACTTCATCCGGCCAACGCCGATAACCCCGTGTCCGCGAAATCACATCGATCCGGCCACCAAAACCTTCGCCTCCATCCGCCATCACGGCCTCCTTCTGAAACTTCAGAAGGAAAATCGCCGTTCACGCGACCGGCTGGAACCGACGATTTCAATGGGTCAGAGACGGCGCATACGCTTCGGCCTCGGCCAGACGCCGTTCAAGATCTGCCACCCGGGCCGTGCTGGTGCTGCGTGATGCCATGGCCCGAGACTACCCCACAACACCCCGCAAGGACGCCATAAAACACGGCCCGAGTCACCCTGTCGCGGCTCACCCTGCCAGCCGCGGCCTCTGCCTGCGCTCGGCCCGGACAGCCCGCCAATCGACGCCCTCGAACAGAGCGGCGAATTGCGCCGGGGACAGCCTAATGACCCCATCCGCCGGCTTCGGCCAGGCAAAGGCACCGCCCTCGAGCTTCTTGTAGATCAGGATCAGACCGGTCTGGTCCCAGACCAGGCACTTCAGCTGATCGCCGCGCTTCGAGCGGAACAGATACACCGCGCCATTGTAGGGATCGTGGCCGAGCACGTTCTGCACGACCAGCGCGAGCCCGCGTGACCTTTGCGGAAGTCCACCGGCCGCGTCGCCAGATAGGCGCGAGTGATCCCGCCCGGCAGGATCACGACGATGTCTCCCGCAATGCCGCAACCACCCGCCCAAGATGCGCCGCGTCGAAGCCGGTCGGCACGAGGATCCGCACCCGACGATCTCCAGCTGAAGGCTGGTCCCGGGTTGATCGCCCGGCACGGCGCCCCCGCTCACCATGATCGGCACGAGCCCGAGGGCATCATCCTCCGGCATCGGCAAAAGCCCCTCGCGCGCGGCCCGACGCCAGGCATGCAATTGCGGCGCCGAAACCCCATGACGCCGGGCCACGTCGGCCACCGTCACCCCGTCCCGAAACGTCTCGAGCACCATTGCCGCCTTCACATGCTCGGGCCAGCGACGGCGACCGGTCGGCCCCGTCACGATGTCGATACGACCAGCGTATCCAGGATCATCACTGTAAGCCTGCGGCGAGGGCCGTCTTTGAGTGACGCGGGTGCGGGGTTAGTGGACCGTCTATATTGAGCTCTTTATGGACGGTGCATGACATGCTGGAAATTCTGGACGTGACGAATACGGGGCGTCGCCGTCGGTTCAGCCTCGCGGAGAAGATCCGAATAGTCGAAGAAAGCCTTTCCGGGCCGAAGCTCGCGCGGGCGACGGCGCGCCGGTATGGCATTGCATTGTCGGGGCTTTACCAATGGCGACGGCAGTATCAGCGCGGCGAGTTGGGCGGGAGGTTCCCGCGTTTCGGGCCGTCGAGTTGTTTCCGGATGGGATTGCCCCAGCGGTTTCCACCGCAGTCACGTCGGGTCCGATCGAGATCGCCCTTTCGAATGGGCGGCGGGTGATCGTGCCGCCGGATGTCGATGCCGGGGTGCTGACGCGGTTCGTGCAGATCCTGGAGCGGGCATGATCGCGTTTCCAGCGGGAACGCGGGTCTGGATCGCCGGTGGCGTCACCGACATGCGGTGCGGCATGAACAGCCTCGCGCTGAAAATCCAGCAGGGGCTCGGTCGGGATCCCCACAGTGGCGAGATCTTCTGCTTTCGCGGGCGCAAGGCGGATGTGGTGAAGCTCTTGTGGTTCGACGGGATCGGCGTTTCGCTTTACGCCAAGCGCCTTGAGGCAGGGAAATTCGTCTGGCCGTCAAGCGCCACGGGCGAAGCTGTTGCAATATCCGCTGCGCAGCTCGGCTATCTTCTCGACGGAATTGACTGGCGCAATCCGCGCTGGACCCAGAAGCCGAAGAAGATGGGCTGATGGAGCGGAAACGCCTGTATTTGTTGGCTTCCGTGGCCGTTCATGGTAAAAGCGGCCATGTCCGATCCCGTCTCAGACCTCGAGAAACTCCGCGCCGAGCTGGCGGCCACCAAGGCCGAACTGGCGCAGGCGCGCGCGGTGGTTTCGACCTCGGAGGCGATGATCGCGGGCCTGAAGCTCGAGATCGCGCTGCTCAAGCGCGAGCAATATGGTCACAGTGCCGAACGCACGACCCGGCTGATCGATCAGTTGGAATTGCAGCTCGAGGAGCTGGTGACCGACGCTGCCGAGGATGCGGCTCGAGCCGAAAAGACCACGAAGGTCGCGGCGTTCGACCGCAAGAAGCCGGTGCGCAAACCCTTCCCCGAGCATCTGCCGCGCGAGCGGGTGGTGATCGAAGCGCCGACCAGCTGCAGCTGCTGCGGCTCGGACCGCATCGTTAAGATGGGCGAGGACATCACCGAAACGCTCGAAGTGGTTCCGCGGCAGTGGAAGGTGATCCAGGCCGTCCGGGAAAAGTTCACCTGCCGCGACTGCGAGAAGATCTCGCAAGCGCCGGCGCCGTTCCATCCGACGTCGCGCGGTTGGGCCGGGCCGAGCCTGCTGGCGATGATCGTGTTCGAGAAATTCGGCCAGCATCAACCGCTGAACCGGCAGGCCGAGCGGTATGCCCGTGAGGGCGTCGACCTCAGTCTCTCCACGCTCGCCGATCAGGTCGGGGCCGTGGCCGATCTGCTCAAGCCGCTCCATGATCTGATCGCGGCGCATGTCCTGGCGGCCGAACGCCTGCACGGCGATGACACCACCGTGCCGCTGCTGGCCCGCGGCGGCACGAAGACGGCGCGGCTCTGGACCTATCTGCGCGACGACCGCCCCTTCGGCGGCACCGCGCCGCCAGCGGTGATCTTCCGCTTCTCGCGCGATCGGGGCGGCGCGCATCCGACCGAGCATCTGAAAGGCTGGCAGGGCATCCTGCAAGCAGATGCCTATGCCGGCTACAACGACCTCTACCGCGGCGACCGCAAGCCGGGGCCGGTTCTCCCGGCTCTGTGTTGGAGCCACGCGCGGCGCAAGTTCTTTGAACTGGCCGATGTCGAAGGAACATCCGCAAAGGCAAGGATGCCAAGGAAATCTCGCCAATCGCCTTCGAGGCGGTGAAGCGCATCGATGCGCTGTTCGACATCGAGCGCGGGATCACCGGCCTCGACCCTGCCGTCCGTCTGGAGGCCCGCAAGGCGCGCTCGGCCCCGCTGGTCGCGGCCCTGGAGCGCTGGCTTCGGGCGCAACGCGCGCAGCTCTCGAAGCACGCCAAGGTCGCCAAGGCGATCGATTATTCTCTCGCCCGAACACTGGCCTGGCTTCACCCGGTTCCTTGACGATGGCCGGGTCTGCCTCACCAACAACGCGGCGGAACGCTCCCTGCGCGGGGTCGCCCTGGGCAGAAAATCCTGGCTCTTCGCCGGTTCCGAGCGCGGCGGGCAGCGCGCGGCCTTCATATATTCCCTGATCGGCACCGCCAAGCTCAACGGGATCGACCCGCAGGCTTGGCTCGCCGACGTCATCGCCAGGATCTCAGATCTGCCGCTCTCGCGCCTGCCCGAATTGCTGCCGTGGCATTGGAAGCCGCTGGAAAAAGCCGAAATCAAGGCTGCCTGACCACGGCCGTCACCGGAGGAATACTCATCACTGTGAGAACTTACGTAAGTTTGTATGTCGCTATCCATCGACGCCTCCGTTGTTACGGGCGTCATCTCGGATGACATCGCCCCTCAAACAACGAGGGCGATGGCCGGGCGCTTACGAAGAGATCGCTCATTTGCCGAAGATCCCACGCAATGCGCTCCGCCCCCGCGCCGTGATCCGAGGGTCGCTGTTGTTCGACGCATCACGCAGCTCGTCCAGCCACGCCTTTTCGTTCACGGTCACGGGCGTGCCGAAGATCTCGGTGATCGCCTTCGCCGCCGTCACGCCCACCGCCTGTTCAAGCGCAATGCGCATCAGATACGCCGGGTCGACCTCGAGCGCCTTCGCGAGCGACGGCACACGGTCGAGTGGTAACTTGCTTTTCCCGGACTTCAGGATCGAGATGAAGTTCGCGTTCTGAAACCCGGCCTCGGCCGCGATCTCGTTCTGGGTCTTGCGATGCGCGAGCGCATCGACGCGATCGGTGATGAGCTTGGCGACTTTGCTGGTTTTGAAAGGGGTCGTCATGGTTGTGTTCGTCTCGCTGTTGTTGCTGATGAGACGACCGTAACGAACCGCACCGAGCGCGTCGGGTGGGAGTTGCGCATGAAAGACCGGGATCTGACTGAACGACCGAAGTCTTAGAAAAAACGCGTCGTGGTGATGGGGATGCAGCCGGTGCCAGCCGGTCTGGAGCGTCTGAACCCTCCACTCCCGATCGACATGGCCATGACGGCCCATACCTGGCTGTCAGCGCCCCTGCGCAGGCACCTCCGCGCTCAGGCCCCACAGCGTCAATTGACACTGACAATTCGAATGGAAACACTTTGTTCGTAACAGGTTAGAAAGCAGTAACGCCAAAGCGTGATTATCGCCGTTCGAAAGTCGCGCGCAAGAATCCCAATCTCAGACTAGGTTTCGAACCCGCATTACATGCGGAGTTTCTCCCTAGCGCTCGCGGGCGTGAACCGAGAAACGAGGTTGCAGCTAACGGATTTTGGAAGTGAGAGCCAATTGCTGTCGAAACACGAAACATGGACGTCGTTCAGGAACTCACTTGTTGACAGGAAAATGCTCTCAGCTTGCGTAAGGATTGAACTCTCCTCGACCAAATCCTGAGGCACCGTAGCCTGAGATATCGAATGCAAGGCCGTTCCATGCGCTACACCGGAAAGCGCGTCGTAGCAGTCCTCTTGGCTCCTCGCCTTATTTTTGGAAAGCTCCTTAAAGCGTTCATCGAATGCTGGAAAGTTATCCTTAAGATATTTCTTGTTGACGCCCGGAAGGGTTGGCTGATTTCGAAACGATAACACGTTACGCCATTCTATTGGGTGATCTCTGTAAAACAAAAACTGTAGGCTTAATTCGTAGTGTGATCTTAGAGATAGAATCGCTGGGCGTAGCAAACCCGCGGCGACTAATGATACGGATTCAACTCCAGCGCCGTAGCAACCCCGGAGCAGCAGATCACAGTGAATTCCCTTATGGAGGTGCATAAAATGAGCGGTCCACGCAAGGGAAAGGCGCAAATGTTTCGCACAGGCATCCGCGATCACACTATTAGATGCTAATTGCGACTGTGCCCGGTTGAGCAGGGCGCGGTATTCTGCTTCATTCATCTCAGTTTCCAGTCTGATTCCTTAAATGATCCTCCGATCTTCTCGGTCCGAATAGCTGCGTGAAGGACGAATTGTTCTCCAAAGTTTCTAACGAGACGTTCGATCCAAGCTTGCAACCCGCGACGAGAGTCGAAATGAGGGATATCTCCTGCATGAACTTCCTTGGATTCGAGCATGCTTGATGTCATCAGTTCCGCAAACCGCGTCACAGGTAGCCGAAGCCTATTCTTTCGAATTGCGTCAAGCTCGCGAAATATGTTTTCCGCCTCAAACGGCCTTGAACTTCGCTCCGTATTTCGCTCAACTGTGAGGCTCAACGAATTTTCGACTTCGTCCTCAATGTCCCGCACAAGCTCGATGAAGGCGCTCGGGCTCATTGACGAAACCTCATCATGAAATCGCCTCAGCTCAGACTCGCTGGGACTTTGAAGTGCAATCGTTGCGAATATGCGGTAGCGCCCAGATTTTATCATGATGACTTAAATCCTAGTTTCCCGGCGATCTCATCGCTGATTTTTCCGATTTCGTCTCGAAGGATGCCGCTATAGGGTCCTCCCATGTCTGTCGCAAAGCCCGTGTAGGTAGGCTCAGCAGCAAGAAGCTTGCTCGTTACCAGTCGAGAGACCAATGTCTTTGGTCCGAACTTCGAGTGCGCCCGAAGTTCAGTTTCAACTTGTGATCGTGGCGCGTGTCTTCTCACACCATTGAACAGGATCATATGGTTGACTGAAACTCCCAAGTGGTCAAATAGTTTATCGACCATTCCTACGCCGAGAATCGAGAACTTATCCGATCGCACTGGAGAGAGGACGTTAGTGGAGTTTTCAAGCGCGCACTTTGTTACAAAAGAACTACTTGGATTGCAATCCAAGACAATCAAATCGTATTCATCGCGAGTTTGGGAAATAAATCTGGCGAAGTGCTGCGCCGCCATTTTTAGTTGTGCGGGGTCATCGATCATTGAGTATTTCATCAAATCAAATGCGCCGGGGATAAGGTCCAGCCGTGCTTTATCGCCCCTTCCGATATGTCGCAGAGTTATAGCCAATTCAGAAGCTTTAGGCGGCGGCTGGTCAGAATGTTTGACTTTGAAAAAGTCATTTGACGGTGTCGGCTCGAAAGCTGCTAACACAGTCTCACCTGAGGCCAATACTCCATCATAAACGCTTTGCTTCACGACTGCCTGCGTCAAATTGAATTGCGCATCTAGGTCAACAAGTAGGACTTTCTTCTGCCATTTGTGGTAAAGGACGCGGATTACGTGTGCAGAAATTGTCGTCTTTCCGACGCCACCCTTCATGTTGAGAATGGAGAGAACCGGACACTTCAATTGTAGTCTCCTCTTTGCTCGTCAGTAAGCTTTACTTCAAATCCCCGTTACATTGGGGCAGTTATGCGGGGCGTTGCAACAGCTTTGGTTAAGTCGGTGTGGTTCAGATGGAATGCTCGGGACAGAACCCGTTAATCATCCGGGTGAATCCAGAGTTCTTTGTCTAACGCGGCGCACTTGCGTTATCATATCGATGGGCGATGTGCCCAGCAACCAGTTGCGTGAAGTTCATAGCCCTAAGTGATGCGCTGGGTGTCGGTCATCGCGCCATCAACGTTCGTTGAAATGAGTGTTGAGGATGCACCACCTTGGAGTGGGCGTCAACGATCGTTGAAATTGCGATTTGACATAGGCAGTCCGGCAGGCCGCCTCAATGATCGTTGATATGCGGTCTCGAGCAGGCCGAGGCAGTCAACGATCAAAGGTGCAGGTCGTCGGGCTCAGGCGCGAGGGCTCTGGAAGGTTGACAGCATGGTTGACAACGTAACATTTTGGTTGACAAAAACAGGTCCAAAGTTGACAAAACCCAACATTTTGGTTGACAAGCGACGCTGAAAACGTCGTTTTTGTCAACTTTTCAGGTCAGCTTGTCAACCTTTTCAACCTCGAAACCCCAATAAAATAAGGCTTCGACGCTCCCAAGGTTGACAAAAACCTCGGAAAACTTTTTTCCACCGAAAGCGCTGACTTCAGGATGGGGCATCCTGAAACGAAATCCATCGAAACCGGATCGAAAACCCTGCTCTGCGGCATGAAAGCGCGTCGGCCCATGACGATCGCACCGGCGCGTATTTCGATCCGAAGGTGGTGATTTCGATCTCGTTTCCTGCGCCGCGCTGCGTAATATGACTGTAGCTCATCAGCTGAACAGCTATTCAGCTATGTAGACAGCGCGGCGAAGGACGGCGTTTCTCCGGTTCGATGAAAATGCGCATGGGGCGGTCACAGGCTGTGATCTCGCGCGGGTGCACCATGACCTAATGCGTGATGATGGATGCGACTCAGCGCGCGCCCCAATGGGTCTGGCATGCGCTATGTGGTCGATCTGCGGTGGTTGATGTCGATCTGCATGATGAAGTGCGAAGCTAAAGGGTGGAAGACTGCCGCGCCAGCCGTCTTCGTTTTCCGCCTTGGTTCCCGCCCGCATGCTCCGCTCACGCTGCGGGGTTCACTCGGGCAGCAACACTTCGAGCGGTTCGATCAAGCCAGCGAAGTTCGGAACACCCGCCTTCGCGAGGCCCTCGCGATAGGACGAGAAGGTGAGCGGTGGCGTTCGGTAATGCAGGAAGTCGGCAAGCACTGCTTGCGCCATGTCTTCCGGATCAAGGTTGAAGGTTTCGATCAGGAAATCGTCCGGATGTCTCGTATGCAGTTGAAACCCACTGAGTGCTTCGGCGGGAAAGTCCTTTGCATTGAAGGTCACGATGACATCCGCGCGAGCGACAATCGCCGCAGCCACCACATGCCGGTCATCCGGGTCAGGCAGGGTGATCGCAGGGATGAGCGGGCCAAAACCGGAGACGAGGCAATCAGCGACGGCCGCGTTCATCAAACTGCGTGTGCGATCGAGGTCTGAAGCCTTCAGGTCCGGTCGGTTCTTCAACAGGTTGCGGACCCACTCGTCATGCACCATGTCGCTCCAGCGCGCCCGAAACAGCTTGGTCTGAGCCGCGTAAAGCATGAGACTTCGCAATCTCGCGCCGTAAAAGACGTTCGCATCAAAGAAGGCTGTGAAGGTCGAAATCATTCGAGGCCTAGGCGCTTCTCTTCATCATGCAGCTCGGCGAGCGCTTTCGACTGCTCTTGCCGACACTGGCGCTCGTAGGCCATCAGATCGGAAAAACGGACCCTGCGATGGGCACCGACCTTGCGATAGGCGAGAACCCCGCCCTCGAGCTGACGGATCAGGAACGGACGCGAGACGTTGAGGAAGTCGGCGGCTTGCTGGGTCGACAACTCCGCGTCATGCGGGATGAGCGAGATCGGCGTGCGGTTCGCCATCGCCTCGAGCACTGCATGGAACATCGCGACGGCCGACGCGGGCAGCGGCACCACGATGTTCGCATCGGGACCGCCAATCGACACCTTCACGCTTTGATGCGTTTCGGCGACGGCCTTGAGGCTGTCAGCAGCACGACGTGCGACGACGGCCTCGGCCTCGTCAGCAACGAAGGGTGCTCGGGTTTGGTCCATCAGGGCGAGCATGAGTCGTGTCCTCGGTATTGCGGGTGAAGCAGATCACCTCGGTGCATCGTAGCACAGGGGAAAGGCGCGCGTCACGTCTATTCGAAATAAACGCAACGGATGAAATAAGTGTTGCTCCAGCGAAGTCCATAGCAACGCGCTTGACGCTATGACGTCATGGCCACCGAGATGACGGATTCGAGTTTCAGATCAAGCAGATATGCCGCGCGCACAAGTCGGGTCACCCCCGATCTTCCTTGCTCCGGGCCCATGAAAGTCGTATTATGCTATTCATCACTTGTGGCGACGGTCATGATCCGATGCCTCAAAACCCGACCGCAACCCCCCGTAATTCATCACCCTCTCAAAGACCCCACCCAACATGAGCACTAGCAAAGATCGTCCAAGCATAGCAGTAGGTTACATCCGTCTCTCTACAGAGAAGCAAGCTCAGGATGACACAGAATTCGAAAAGCAGGCCGCGCGCATCAGGAAAGCCTGTGCAAGCCGTCGCTTTACCCTTCTCGGTATCTACGAAGACACCGCTTCCGGTGCAGATCCTCTTGGAGGTGTGCGTCGTGATGGTCTGATCGAAGCCGTCGCCCGCGCTCGTGCCGAGGGTGCTTTGTTGATCATTCCCGAGCCGACCCGTCTGTTTCGAAACGTCGAGGCCGCGCGTGACTTCCTCAAGACGCTCGATGTTCCGGTCTTTTCCGTGAAGGATGGACGCTTCATGAAGGCACCCGCCCTGCTTCGGGCGATCACGCGCGGAGAGGAAGTCGTTCACAACATCCGCAAAGGCACGTCCGAGGCGCTGTCGACAAAGAAAGCTGACGGCGTAGAATTCTCCGACACGTCTGTTCGCAAGAAAGCGGCCCAGGCTTCTGCAAAAGCCAGGTCAGAGAAATCCGAGGCCATCGTCATTCGAGTGGCGAACATCCTCCGGTCCGATCCTGCTTACCGTGATCTGTCGCACAAGGCGCTTGCGGATCTTCTGAACCGTCACCGTATCCTGACCGGGTGGAAACGACCCTGGACGCAGAACAGCGTCAGGGACGTGCGCAGGAAAGCCGAAGAGTTCATCGCGATGCAGGACGAGATCGACAACATGGACGACGATCTGGAGGCCCTTCCTGCGGTTCAAGGTGTCTCTACCCCCGTTCCGGTCGTTGAAGCCACCAAACCGCCTGCTGAGCCCACCGAGGAAGAGCTGGTGCTGATGGAGTTGCAGAAGAACCCCAACTTCGGGGTGTTTTGAGGCCGATCTGCTGCCCGGTCGTAATCTCCCTAGCGCCGTAGAATTCTACACCTGCAAGCGTCCGTGCATGGCGTCCGATGTCGGGGAACGGCTACAAGGTGGGACCGACCGCCGGGCGAACGTGATCCGTTTGAGGGTCAGGATTTCCGGTTCGTTTCGATCCAACGACGCAGCTGGTCGAGAAGATCGGCCGTGAGCGTCGTTCCTCGATGCAAAGCTTGGCCAAGCGACGCATCGAGTGGCTTGCGACCCAGTTCACGCATGACCTGGCCGACCCTCATCCCGCGCCGGTCCATGATCTCTCGCACATCGGCGCGCTCGTCATCAGTGAGCTGGCCGCGGCCCGGCTGCAGATGTTTTGACATCAGAACGGGCGTGGTTGCGACGTTGTTTGGTCGCCCCGGCGCAGGATAGGCCACAGGATTCACGGAGCGAGTCACTGGCTGCGTTGATGGCGCTACGGCCGCCAACTCACCACCCGGCGCAGAGATGACTGCAGGAGCGCCTGTGGCGGCCATGCAGCCTATGCGCATCTTGAAGGTATCGCGCTCTACCGCGGATGCCTCGGTCCACGCCTCTTCGAGCTTCTCGAGCGCCGTCTTGACCTTGATCTGACCAGCGGCCTTTCTCGCCTCGGTGATGTTCTTGAACTTCCCAGCGAGGAAATCGGCATGGATCTGCGGGTGTTCGCGGCGCAGGCGCTCAAGGTAATAAGTGTTGTCGCGCTTCTGCTTCATGGTCGTGTTGGCGTTCTTGTCCGATGATCTGCGTAGAATTCTATGGTGGGCGATCAGGCTGATGCTCGGCCGGTAGAATTCTACGCGCCTACTTTATGGCTCGGCATGACGAATACACATCCGGGGAACGGCAGCAAAGCGGGATTGGTCAGACATCACCTTGCCCACTGCCTCGGCTATTGCCCGGGCCCGGCTCAGAACCTAAGACGAGGACTGTTTTTCGGATGTTTGAGGTGAAGCTGCACGAAAAGGACGGTGTTCGAGGTGGCAATCTGTGACAAATGCGGCGGCGAGATCGCGTTTCGCTATGTCGATGGTGTGCTCAGGCCGCTTCACATCGGTGGCGGGCTGTGTGACGGCCTGGAACGCGTCACTGAACCGGTTCCGCGTCACGGCTGGACGCACGACTGTTACCTCGATCCGAACGCGTCCTGCCCGGTCTGCGGGGCTCGGGTGTATTTCTACCAAAGCCGTCACGGTGGACGGGTCTTGTTCGACGATGTCGGCTGGCCTTGGCCAAAGCATGGATGCACGGACGATGATCAGCGGTCGATCAGGGTCAAGCGTGCCCCGTCCGGTCGGTCTCGCGTGTTTCGTGACAGATCCGGTGCGCTGCTCAAGGTCTATGACCTCGACGACATTGAGGACCGGGGTCGCACCTACCTGCTCGTGCTACGCAACCAGATGACCGGCTCCCGGGTGCGTGTCCTCGTCGGCAAGACGAGGCTCGCGCAAGGTAAAATTCGTCTTGCAGACTTCCAGAACGCGCCGAGCATCGTCGTCCACGAGTTCGAACAAGGAGCGAGCCACATTCGGCTTGATTTCGTCTGCGTGAGGTTGGGCAAGGTCGCGCGGGTTAAGCTGAGAGCCGCGCGGTGACCTGCTCTGCTTGACCTCCAGCGCGACGTCGTCATGATCCGCTTAGAAACCTTGGAAACTTCGACATCTGCTTCGCCAACGCAGGCAGCATCGCTTGCGATTTGCCGTAACCGGCTGCGGAGCCCTTTATCGAACGACCAGTGATGTAGTTCGAACCGTCGGTCTCGATCGCACCAAAGCGGAGATCTTCGAAAAGATGACGAAAACCGTGGTTCGGGCCGGGTTTCGGGTAAACCAACTCCGGCAGGACCTGTTCCCTTATCCAGTCGCGGAGGTTACCGTCCATACGCGCGTTGGTGAATATCTTACCCCCGGGCCTGCTGTCGACAAAGTTGATCAGTCCTTCATCGACAAGCGCAGGATGAACAGGGACTGTCCGGCTCGTTTTCGTCTTCGTCGTGCGATCGCCGCCATGCCGAATATGATAGAACCAGTCCTGCCCGATTTGGAAGAAGTCCTCCTTGGTCAATTGAAGGATCTCTCTCACGCGCGCGCCGCTATAAGCGAGCATCCACGGCACCCAGCGCTTATAACTGGCATCTTGCGCCCGCGCTGCGATCAAAACCCTCTCGGCCTGCGCGACGGTGTAGGTGCGTTCTGCGCTGTCGCGTTCCTCAAGCTCAGGAAGCTCGAAGCCATCGAGAGGCACCCCTGCAGGAAAGAGCTTCTCGCTCGACTGTGACTGCCCCCAGTTCAGCACCGATTTGATGCAACTGACTTTGTCGCGCACCGTCTTTGTCGCGAAATCGTTGTCGATCAGCTCGTCACGCCAACGTTCAACTTCTTCCTTCGTCACTGTCGCGGCACGCGGGCTCTTGCGCCACTCTACGAATTCCTTGGTGATCGTGCGATACTTGCGAAAGGTGCTCTCGGACTTCGTCCGGCCGAGGCCCCGCCGCGAGCGCTTCTCCTGTTCGTCGATGATGTCGGCGAACGAAGTGAGGTCGAGCTTGGCATTGCCCTTCCGAAGCATCGCGTCTTCCGGGACACCGCCAAAGTTTCCTTCGTCGCGCTCGTTTTGACGCTTAAGCAATTCGATCTCTGCGCGCATCAGACGATCACACAACTTGATGAACTCCTCGGAGAAGTTCTCTGGATCGAGCGGGTCCTCTCGCGTGATCGGCAGCGACTGACTTTCGATCAGATGCTCGGCCTCGTGCGCGATCAAGGCGTATTCTCGTCTAAAGTGGTGCGCGCGCAATTCATCCAGGCGGATACGCCTGTGCTCCTGTGCTATCTCCGTTAGATCCAAGTTGCCGATTTCGTCGAGCAACAGATCCAGCGCCTTAAATGGATCAGCATTTGCACCGGCTTGACGAAGACGAGCAGCGAGCCGACCGACCGCCTCTTCCATCCAAGCATCCTTCTGCGCCGCAAGCGGGCGCTTGTCACGTTCTGCCAGATCGGCCTGCTCTTGCTGGTGGTAGTAATACCGCGCCAAGGTTTCGGCATCGGCGGTGCTCAACTCAGGCTTTCGGCTGGCCTGTTCAAACTGATGCTCCCATTCGGCAATAACCGTGCGTGCCTGCTTGCGCGCCACGCGCTCGTCGCTCGTTCGCAGCGACTTGCTGAACTCCTCCTTCCCGAAGGCTTTCACGAGGTCAGTCGGCACGCGCAATCGTGCATACCAGATGCCGTTCTTGCCCCGCTTTTGGATGTAGTCCGCCTTCTTGCTCATCACCCGCCTGTGTAGCAGCCTGTGGTGCAGGTGGTGTATCAGCCAACCCGAAAAACATCAAGATTCCGGTATGTTGCTGTATTTCAAGGGGTCGAGTGGGTGACAGAGGAGAGTTCGAGTCTCTCATCACCCACCAGACCGCGCCGACAGTCCCGGACAGGGTCCGAACGACCGAATAAAGACGCTTGATTCGCCGTCAATTCCGTCATGACCCGGCGCAAATCGTTAAAATGCCGGTGACGTCACCCTGAAGCGGTCCTGTTTCTGTGTATCTCGCCACAATTCGCACAGCTTGCACCGGGAAAGGTTCGCCAATGGCGCAACGTCCGGGCCTTTTGCGCGAAATCCGACAGTCGCGGCAAAAACAGGCATGAATCCTCTAGGTTGTAATTCATTCAACCTATAGGATATATCCACCCTTTATGGCGCCATCCGCATACATCTTTTCAGTCGAAGCAACGGGTGGAGGCGATGATCCTGTCTGCAGTCCTTGGCGTTTCGCTGTTCGCCAGCCTGTCGGTGGCCGTGGCGATCATCCTGACCCAGCGGTTTCATGGGCATCTGACCCATGACAGCCATGACGGCGTGCAAAAACTTCACAAATTCCCGACCCCAAGGGTCGGCGGGGTGGCGCTGCTGGCCGGGGCCTGCGCGGGCGGGCTGCTTCTGCCCGAGGAGAGCCGCAGCCTGTGGTGGGGGATGGCGCTTTCTGCCCTGCCCGCCTTCGCCTGCGGCCTGCTCGAAGACATCACCAAGCGCACCGGCGTCAGATTGCGGTTTCTGGCCACGATCTGCGCCGGGTTGATCTTCTGTCTGCTCACCGGTCAGCATATCGCCCGCGTCGATATCGTCGGGCTTGACCGGATCTTCGCCGTCACACCCTTCGCGGTGCTGTTCACCGCCGTCGCCATCGGCGGCATCGCCAATGCGATCAACCTGATCGACGGGGTGAACGGGCTCGCCTCGGGCACGTCGATCATCATCCTGTCGGGCTTTGCGATCCTGGCCGCAGAGGTCGGAGACAGGCAGATTCTGGGCATCAGCCTGATCCTTGCCGGGGCGCTGGGCGGGTTCTTCCTGACCAATTTTCCGATGGGGCGGATCTTTCTGGGCGATGCCGGGGCCTATGCCACCGGCTTCATGCTGGCGGCGCTGGCCGTCGCCCTGCCCGCCCGCAACCCGGAAATCACCCCGCTGGTCGGCCTTTTGGCGCTGTCCTATCCGGTGACCGAAACCCTCGTCTCGATCCACCGCCGTCTGGTGCGCGCGGGCACAAGCCCGGGCCAGCCCGACCGGCTGCATCTGCACAGCCTGATCTACCGCTCGCGGGCGCGGCGGCTGGCGGCGCGGCTGGGCGTGCCGAAGATGCGCAATGCGATGTCGGGGATGGTGGTGATGACGCTGCCGCTTGGCTCGACCGCGCTGATGCTGCTGTGCGCCACAAGCCCGATCCTGACGCTGCTTTCGATCATACTGGTGAGCACCGTCTATCTGATCCTTTACCGCAAGGTGGCGCTGCTGGGCCCTTTCGGCCTTGGCCCGCGTCCCGCAACGGTCCCGGAGATCTGAAGCCGCAGGCCGGGGTTACGGCAGCAGATAGCTGCGATAGGGCAGGAAACAGGCCTGCGCATGGGCCGACAGCAGCTGCCAGGCAATCGTGTAGACCGCATGGATCAGCACCGGCAAGAGCCGCCCCCAGATCTGCCACGCCGGGGGAAAAATCAGATGCGACAGCGACACGAAGGTGAGGATGCTGATCGGCATGACGTAATAGGTCAGCCGGTGCAGCGCCAGCGACGACAGCACCAGCAGCGGCGCCAGCGCCAGC
Source organism: Rhodobacter capsulatus (assembly GCF_052363185.1). Taxonomy (GTDB): domain Bacteria; phylum Pseudomonadota; class Alphaproteobacteria; order Rhodobacterales; family Rhodobacteraceae; genus Rhodobacter; species Rhodobacter capsulatus_E. Next base: position 2,076,314 of record NZ_CP198955.1, read on the forward strand.
GCGATGATCGCAAAGAGCTTCATCAACTCGAAATGCTGCGGAAAGGCCGCCTGCACCTGCCGGTGATGAAACAGGAACAGCACCGTCGGAAGCAGCACCAGAAGATAGCGGAACCCCGCCCCGCCCGAGGTCATCTCGCCATAGATCTGTTCGACATAGCGATCCTGATAGACCTCGATCCGGTCGGCGATCAGATAGGCCGCGACCGGCCCCGCCAGCATCACCCCCAGGCCCAGCCGCAGCGTGGAAATCTGCCGTCCGGCCAGAAAGGCGATCGGCAGGAAGGCCGCGACCGAGGCGTGAAACTGGGCGCCAAACAGGATCCACAGGCCGGTCGCAAGGCGCTGCCCCTTGAGAAACGGCACCGTCGCCGCCGCCAGCGCCGCCGTGGCCAGCCCCTGCCGGATGCCCGACATGCTCAGTTGCATCAGCACGACCGGAAACAGCAGCGCGAGGATCATCAGCGGGTTATATTGCGCGCGCAGGAACAGGAAATACATCCCCATCGTCAGCGCCGCGGCAATCAGGTTGAGCCAGAGGAAATCCAGCCCCACCGCCACGACAAGGCGCAGCAGAAGCTGAAACCCCGGCTCGGCCTCGGACAGCGCGGTCAGCACGGGCACGCTCGGGTCGATGCTTTCGAAGCGCAGCAGATAGGGGCCGAAATCGCAGCCGACATGGTCGCGCGTGCCGATGAAAACCACAAGCCCCAGCACAGCGGCCACGAGCCAAAGGCCGGTGTCGCGGCGCGAGACGAAAAGCCCCAGCGCCACCAGAAAGGCATAGACCGCCACATACATCCTCAGCCCCCGGTCGCCGGGGCCAGAGGGGCGCCCAGGTCGGCCATATGGGCGCTTGCAAAGCCGTAGCGGTCGCGCAGCTGCGCGAAATGCGCCAGCAGCGCGTCAAGCTGCGCCAGATTGGCCTCGGTATCGCGGCCCATGTTGTGGGGATGCCACCACAGATGATAGCACCGCCCCGCCCGCGCGGCCGCCGTCATCTCGCGCATCACCCGCGCCAGATGCAGCCGCGAATAAAGCGGCAGCCGCAGGTTCCACGGCCGCAGGAAGCGGCTTGCGGGCACGTCGATGCCGCCATGCCGCGGCACCGGCGCGGCGAAATCGACCCGCCCGGCAAGGGGCACCACCGCATCGGCAAACCTTAGTCCGCGCAGCAGCGCGGTGGTTCCGCCCGCCCCCCGCGGCCGATGCAGATAGCTTGCGGGCGTGCCGCGGAAAATCGCGATCCCCTGCGCCGCGGCTTCCTGCACATGCGCCGGGCTGATCTGGTTGCGCGGAAAGACGATGCTGCGCAGCCGATGCCCGGCCGCTGCCGCAATCGCCCGCGCCGCGCCCAGATCGGCCGCGAAAGCCGCCAGATCCGGCCCCGGTTCCAGACAGAGGTAATGCGAAAAGGTATGGGTGCCGATTTCCTGCCCCTCGGTCTGCGCCACACGGTCGAGCAGCGAGCGGCCGAAATGCCAGGGGTCCTCGGTCTCGTTGCGGCCGATCCCGGTCAGGATGTCGCGATAGGGCGAGAGCCGCGGATCGGCATAGGCCGGACGCAGGCGGGGCACATGGTCCAGCATCTCGTCGCGGTCGCGGGCGAAAAGCAGCCCGACCGTCGCCCAGGTGGCGCGGATGCGGGCGCGGGCGAAACGCTCTAGCAGAGCGGGCAGCGCCCGGCGCCCCCCCAGCACCGCATCGCCATAGTCGCGCAGGCTGCGGTGATCGCGCACCCCCCACATCAGCTCGAAATCGAGCGACAGGATCAGATGGCCGCTCATCCTGCCCCCTTGTCGGAAAATTTCGCCAGCCGTTTCAGCGCCTTGGTGAAAAAGCTGCCAAGCTCGCCCAGCGCGGGCAAGGGATCGTCCGGAGCAAAGACTGCCCAGACCCGTTCCCGCGCCGGGCCCAGACAGCCGATGTCGGGCGGCGGCAGCAGAAAGCCCGGGTGCAGCCGGTAAAACAGCGCCGAGGCAAGATCCTTGAGCGCATGGCGCCAGCGCAGCCCGTCGCGCTGCGGGATTTCGGGCGCCGCGGGCAGCCCCGCCAGCTCGCGCCAGGCCGCCAGCACGACATCGCGCCCGCTGGCCGAAGTGAGGGCAAACCACAGCGAGGGACGGACGTTGATCTCGATCAGCGCCAGCGCGCCGGTCTCGGGATGGCGCTTGAATTCCGCGGCCGCGATGCCGTGATAGCCCAGCGCCTGCAAAAACCGCGCGGTGATCGCCGCGGTTTCGGGTTCAGGCGCGCCTTGCACCAGCGAAGCCGAGCCGAAACCGGGCGGAAACTGCCGCAGCTTGCGCGCGGTAAAGCTCTGGCGCGGCACGCCCGCGGCATCGACATGGGCGCACCAGAGCGTGATCGCGCTTTCCGGCCCCGGCACGATTTCCTGCACCAAGAGCGTGCCCGCCCCGTCGGGGATCCGGGGCAGGATGCGCTGCAGCGCCCCGGCATCGGCCAGCGCCCAGCCCTTGCGGCCGCCCATCCGGTGCTTGATCGCATGGATGCGCGCGGGCTTGATCAGCACCGGAAAGCGCAGATCTGGGACAAGCCCGGGCAAGGCATCGCGCGTGCAACTCCACAGCCGCGGATAGGCGATGCCATGCGCCGCGCAAAGCGCATAGAAGCTGTCCTTTGACAGCATCGCCGCCGCCAGCCCGTCGCGATAGGAGCGCTGAAAGGCAAACCGCCGCGCCAGCCGTTCGGCATGGGTGATGACGAAATCGACATCCTGATCCGAGGTCGGGATCAGCACCGGCCGGCCCGGCTGCCCCCTCGGGGGTTTCGGGGGCCAGCGCCTCGAGCGCGGCCAGCCGCCCGGCGGGATCGGCCAGGGTGATGCAGCGCGTCAGATGGCGCGACAGCCGCCCCGGCTGCGCGGGCTCGCCCAGCCCGATGACCGGCACCCCGGCGCGGCCAAGCGTGCGCACGACATGCAGCCCGGTGGGCGAAAGCCCCATCACCACCGCGGGGGGCCGGATCGGCAGGGGCGCTCATCGGACCTCCTTGCGTCTGTCGCGGATGTCATGAAACAGCCCGCACAGCCGCTGCGCCTGCCGGGCGGGGGCAAAGCGGGCCGCGACCTCGGCCCGGGCCGCCCGCCCCACCCGGGCCCGCAAGGCCGGATCGACCAGCAGCCGTTCGATCGTGTCTTCCCATTCTGCCGCGGTCGCGCACAGAAAGCCGGTCTCGCCGGGGCGGATCAGCTCCAGATTGTAGCCCAGAGCCGCCACCACCGGCACCACCCCCGCCGCCATGTAGCTTCGCGCCTTGCCGCCCGATTTGCCCTTCGACCAGTCTTCCAGCGGCAAGGGCATCAGCCCGATATCATAGCGCGCAAGGGCCGCGCCTTCGGCCGCAAGCGACCAGTCCTGCAGCTGCCAGGGCACCCCGGGCATGGCAAAGGCGCCCCCGCCCATGATCTCCCAGCGCAGATCGGGATGGCGGGCGGCGATGCGGGCCAGCGGCGCGGCGATCAGATGCAGATATTTCACCGTCGAGGGCGAGCCGAGCCAGCCGATCGTCACCGGCCCCGCCGCGTCGCGGGGCGCACGGGCGGGGATGCGCGTGATGTCCTCGGCCACTTCGACGGTCTCGGCGCGGCCGCCCTCGGCGCGGGCGACATCGCGCAGCCAGTCGTTGCCCGCCACCGTGCAATCGGCCAGCCGGAACATCTCGCGCGTCTTGCCGGGGGCGCGCAGCAGCGTCGCCAGCGGCGTGTAGCGGCTGGGCTTGGCGATGAAGAGCGCATCGTCGTAATCGAAGATCAGCACCGCGCCGCGCCGTTTCAGCCAGCGCTCGATCAGCGGCGGGCCAAAGGGGAAAAGTTCGCGCTGCAGGTAAAGGCTGTCATAGCGCCGCCAGTGCCGCAGCGCCCAAAGCCTGCGCAGCAGCGCAAACCCCGTCGCAACCAGCTTCGCGCCGATCCGCCCCGGCTTCTGGCTGAGCCGGTAAAGCGCGCCGTCCATGAAGCTTTGCACGGTGCATTCGACCCCCAGCGCGCGCAGATGCGGCAGATACTGGAAGACGCGATAGCGGCTTGACGCCCCCTCGACCGGGTAGCGCGTCAGGAACAGCACCGAAAGCGGGCGGCCGGTCATGCGGGCCCCGCCGCGGCCAGACGGTCGTAGATGCGGGAATATTCCGCCACGCCCCGGGCCAGGGAAAACCGCGCCTCGGCGGCGGCACGGCAGCGCGCCGCGGTATCGTGCCGCCCGGCCAGCGCGATCAGATCCGCCAGCGCGGCATCCAGCCCCGCGGTGACCAGACGCCCCTGCCCGTCCACCGGCAGCGTGATCCCGGTGCCGGTCTCGGCGAAATCACTCTCGACATCGCCCACGCCCGCATTGGCCAGACAGGGCTTGCCGCAGCCCAGAAACTCGCCCATCCGGGTCGGACAGGAGGCGCGCTTGGACCAGGCGGGCTTGATGAAGAAGATCCCCGCATCCATCCGCGCGATCTGCCCGGCCACATCGTCAAAGGCGACCTCGCGCAGCTCGACCCGGGCCATGTCGACGCCCGCCGCCTGCAGATCCTGGCGGATCTGCGCATGCGCCCCCTTGTTGAGCACCAAAAACCGCGCATCCGGGCGCAGATCGAAAAGCCGGTGCACCGCCCGCGCCACATCGTCGAACATGTACCAGCTGCCCGAGGAGCCGACATAGCCCAGCGTGAACCCCGTGCGCGCGGCGGGCATCGGGCGGAACAGATCCAGATTGGTGCAGGTCGGGATCACCGAGACCGGCGGCAGCCGCCCCTGCAGATAGTCGAAAGCCGCGACTTCGCGCAGCCCCGCCCGCGTCAGCGAAACGAGATGATCGGCATTGCAGAACAGCACCCGTTCGAGGCGCTTGGACAGCCGGTAAGACAGGGCGTTGCGCGACCACAGGCCGCCATCCACCCGCTCGTCGGCCCAAAAGCCGCGCATGTCGAAGATCAGCCGCGCCCCGGTGCGCCGCTTCACCGCCAGCCCGATCAAGGCGCCGACATAGCTGCGGCCATGCACGATCTGCACCCCGCCCGCGCGGGCCAGGCGGATGGCGGCGCGCATGCCCGAAAGCAGGTCGAACAGCGCGACGGGCAGCGCGGCGGGTAGCACGGCGGGCAGGCCCGGGCGGCCGTGCCAGACCCGCCAGTGCCAGTCGATCCCGGCGGCCCGGCAGCGCGCCTGCAACGCCGCGTGGCGGGCGGTATCGGCCAGATTGGCGGGCTTTTCGAAGCTGAGCACCGTCATCCGATGCGTCGCGGCCAGAGCCAGGACATATTGCAGAACCTGGCTTTGCCCCAGAGGGTCCATCAGGCCGGTGTAGCTGAGATAAAGGACGCGGGCCATGCGATCACCGCGGTCCGGGGGGGCTGGCGGGCGGGCCAAGGATCTCGGCATAGACTTGCTTGAGCCGGGCGGCGACGGCGGGCAGATCGAAGGCGGCGGCGGCGCGGGCGGTGCCCAGCGCGCCCAGACGCGCCCGCAGATCGGGATCGTCCGCCAGAAGGGCAAGCGCCGCGGCAAGCGCGTCGGGATCGGCCACCGGAACCACGATCCCGGCCGGGCCCAGCGTCTCGGGCAGGCCGCCCGCGGCGCTGGCCACCACCGCGCGCCCCAGCGCCATCGCCTCGAGCGCGGTCAGCCCGAAGCCCTCGTGGCGCGAGGGCACGGCGACGATATCGGCCGCGGCGACGATCCGCAGCAGCGCCGCATGTTCCAGCGCGCCGGTGAACCGGACCCGATCGCCAAGGCCAAGCGCCCGCACCTGCGCCGCGACGCGCCCGCGCAAGGGGCCATCGCCCGCGATCGTCAGCCCGGGGCAAAGGCCGCGGGCGCGCAGCCGCGCCAGCGCCGCGATCAGGTCTTCATGGCCCTTTTCCGCCACGATCCGCCCGGGCAGGACGATCCGCACCGCGCTGCCGCGGGCCGGAACCGGCGGATCGGCGGGCATAAGGCGGCGCAGCGCCGTGACATCGACCGGATTGGGCAGCACATCGACGCGGGCCAGACCAAGCGCCTGCCGGGCATGCCCGGCCACCGCCGCCGAGACCGCCAGACAGCGGTCGATGCCACGCGGATAAAGCACCTGCGCCAGCTTGCGGCGCGCCCGAAGCCCCGGACCGGGCCGGTTCGCCCCGGCATAGGCGAGATTGTGGAAGGTGACGCAACTGCGCAGAGGCGCCAGCCGCAAGACCCGCAGCAGCGCCGTCGCCACCGCCGGAAAATACAGATGCGCATGCAGCAGATCCGCCCCCTCGCGCCGGGCCAGGGCGGCGATCTCGCGGGCCATGCCGATCAGGTTCCAGCGATGGCGCGGCGCCAGCCGGATCACCGCAATCCCCGCCGCGCGCAGCGGCACGGCCAGATCCATCGGCCCGCCGCGCACCAGCACCGCGCCCTCGACCCCCTGCCGGCGCAACTCGGGCAAAAGCGTCACCAGCGCCTGCTCGGCCCCGCCACGCCCCAGAGTGTCGATCACCTGCAAGACCTTCATCGCCGCGGCTCCGGCGCGACAAGGCGGCGAATGACCCGGGCCGGGGCCCCCACCGCCACCACATTGTCGGGCAAATCGCGGCTGACCACCGAATTCGCGCCGACGATGACATTGTTGCCGATCGTCACCCCCTTCAGCACCGTCACCTTCGCCCCCAGCCAGACATTGTCGCCCAGGCGGATCGGCGCGGTCACGAAGCCGTTGCGGGCCGTTGGCGGGTCGAAGCCGAACCGATGGTCCTGATCGCGCAAGGTGACATATTCGGCGATCAGCACATCGCGCCCGATCACGATCGAGTGCCGCGCCACAAGGATCGCGCCCGGACCGACATGGCCGCCCGGCCCGATTTCCAGCCGCCCCGCCAGAACCTGAAGCTGCGCATCGCGGTCGATCTGCGTTCCCGCCCCGATCACCAGCCGCCCGCCGCCGCGCAGCCGCACCCGCGCCCCCCGCCGCCACCCCGACCCCGGCCCCCAGCGCCGCCCGGCCCAGCTGCGCGCGCCACAGCGCCGCCCGCAGACGGGCCCGCCAGCGATGCCACAGGGCGAGGCTTCGGCTCAGCATGCGCAGTCCTCCCGCAGGCGGCGCAAGAGCGCCTGATCCTCGGCCAAGGCGGCGCGGATCTCGGCCGCAAGGCCTTGATCCAGCCCATCGGGGCGGCGCTGATAGCCGGGTGTTTCGTTCAGCCGCCCCAGCTTGCGCGCCAGTCCCAGCCGTTCCAGCCCGAGACCGCGCCGCACCGCCCGCGCCGCCCAGAGCACCGGGGGCGGTGGGCGCCGCACCAGCCGCGCCAGCATCCGCGAGCGCGGCCGCCGCCCCGCATGCAGGCGGGCGAAATCGCTGCGGCCATCGTCGGGCAGGCCCAGAAAGGCCAGGACGCGCAGATAGCTGGCGCGCGGCGCACCGACCCAATCCTCGAAGCCCAGCACCATCACCTGTGCGGGCGGAAAGACCTGCAGCCAGCGCTGCAGATGCGCGCCGAACCGCGCCACGGCGGGATAATCCAGAAACCGCGGCTCGCGGCAATGCGGCGGCAGACCGGCCCCCTCCCGCCGCCCCGAGGCGGCCCAGGCGGTGGCGAAATCGGCAATGTTTTCATCAAGGTTCAGCAGCAGCTGGTTGTGGTAGGACAGCAGGAAATCCAAAGGCTCGCGCACGAACAGCAACAGCCGCGCCTGTGGCGCAAAGCGGGCGATATTGCCGGGCGCCTCCTGCGAATAAAGATATTGCACCGAGGCCTCGCCCACGGCGGCCTTGCCGGTGCAGTGGCGAAACTGGGCCAGATAGTCCGTCTCCTGGCGCAGCCAGCGGAAAGCCTTGAAATCGGTGCAGAAATAATGCGGCTCTTTTTGTCGCGAAAAGCCGATGGCGGGGTGGCTTTGCAGATAATGCACCCAGGCGGTGGTGCCGCATTTCGGCGCGCCGATGATGAAGAAATTCGGGGCGGTCATGGCGTCACCGGTTTGCGCAGGACGCCGAAGATCGTGGTGTCGATGCCGGTGCGCCGCAAGGCGCTGCGCCAGAGCATCAGGTTCCACACCACCATCGCGGTGCTGGCGGCAATCGCCGCCCCCATCGCCCCGCCCGCCGCCCCGCCCCCGGGCACCAGCGCCAGCGCGACGACCAGATTGGTCGCCGTGCCGACCGCGATGCCCTGCAGGGTGAAGCGCTCGTTGCCGGTCATGTTGAGCAGGCTGATCGTGGTTCCGAAAAAGGCGTTCACGCATTGCCCGACCAAAAGCACCATCAACAGCGGCCAGGAGGCCAGGTAATCGGGACCATACAGAAAGCTCAGCAGCGGCTGGCCCCAGACCACCAGCACCGCCACCGCGGGCAAAAGCGCCGCAAGCGACAGCGCCGCCCCGATCGCCACCAGCCGCTGCAGCGCCGCCCTTTCGCCGCGCGCCTGCATATGCGCGATGCGCGGGGCGATCATCAGGCTGACCAGCCCCAGACCGACGACGGCCAGACCATTGGCCGATTGCGCGATCTTGAAATGGGCGACATCGGTGGCGGCGGCAAAGCTGCCAAGAATGACCACCCCCAGATGCTGCCCCAGCCCCTGCACCGCGACCAGCCCGGCCAGCGGCCAGATCGCCCGCGCCCAGGCCGGATCGACCGGCGCAGGCGCCGCCTCGCGCAGCTGGCGGGGCCGGTGGCGCGCCAGAAGCCAGATCCCGAAGCCAAAGGCAATCGCCGCCGCCAGCACCGAAAGCGCCATCGCCAGCCCCGGCCCCACCCTCTGCCCGCCGATCCCCCAGGCCAGCGCGATCAGCACCAGCGTCGCCGCCGGGCGCAGGATCGTTTCCGACACCTGCCCCAGCATGATCCGGTGCAACCCGCGCAGCGCCGCATCGCGCGCCAGACCCAGCGCGATCAGCGGCACCAGCGGCGCGCCGATCAGCGCCACCGCAACGGCATTGCCCGGCGCGAAAAGCGCGATCCCCCCCAGCCCCGCCACCAGCGCCAGTGGCGCCATCAGCACGATCCGCCGCGTCGCCCAGGCCCAGACCGCGCGCATCCGCCCCCAGTCCCCGACCGCCGCGCTGCCCGAGGTTTCGCGCAGCACCAGCGTCGGAATTCCCATCTGCACCGGAATCCCGATCAGCGACAACAGGCTGAGCGCCAGCGCATAGCTGCCGTAGCCCTCGACCCCCATGGCTCTCGCCAGCACCACCGAGGCCAGAACGGTCAGGCCGATGGCCGCCCCGCGGATGACCAGAAGGCCCCCCCCGGCGATCAGGATGGCGCGACGTGACGTGGGGGCTTGCGCCGGCATCACAACCTCAAGTCGGTGTCTTCCGCTGGAAATATCAACTTAAGGTCGTATAGCACATGCGTGCCCTTGCCAAGATGGCGCAGCGCCGCCGCGCCGCGGGCCCGAAAGGCCTCATGCGCCACCGCCAGCACGATGCCGTCATAACGGCCCGGCGGCGGCGCGGCGAGCAGCTCAAGCCCATAGGCCTGCCGCGCCTCGGCCGGATCGGCAAGCGGGTCGTGGACATCGACCAGGACACCGTAGTCGCGCAATTCGGCAACCAGATCGACAACGCGGGTGTTGCGCAGATCGGGGCAGTTTTCCTTGAAGGTCAGCCCCAGAACCAGCACCCGCGCGCCGCTCACCTCGATGCGTTTCTTCAGCATCGCCTTGATCAGCTGGCCCGCGACATAGGCCCCCATGCCGTCGTTGATCCGCCGCCCGGCCAGGATCACATCGGGGTGGTAGCCCATCGCCTCGGCCTTGTGGGTCAGGTAATAGGGATCGACGCCGATGCAATGTCCGCCCACAAGCCCCGGACGAAACGGCAGAAAATTCCATTTCGTCCCGGCCGCCTTCAGCACCGCCCCGGTGTCGAGCCCCATCCGGTTGAAGATGATCGCCAATTCGTTGACCAGCGCGATATTCAGATCGCGCTGGGTGTTCTCGATCACCTTGGCGGCCTCGGCGATGCGGATGCTTTCGGCCTTCCAGGTCCCGGCGGTGATGATGCTGGCATAAAGCGCATCCACCGTCTCGGCGGTTTCGGGGGTCGACCCGGCGGTGACCTTGCAGATCGTGCTCAGCCGATGCGCCTTGTCGCCGGGGTTGATCCGCTCGGGGCTGTAGCCGCAAAAGAAATCGACGTTGAAGCGCAGCCCCGAGACCCGTTCCAGCACCGGCACGCAATCCTCTTCGGTGGCGCCGGGATAGACGGTGCTTTCATAGATCACGATGTCGCCCGGCTTCAGCACCCGTCCCACGGTTTCCGAGGCCCGCAGCAGCGGCCCCAGATCGGGGCGCTTGTGCGCGTCGATCGGGGTCGGCACGGTGACGATGAAGATCTGCGCCGCGCGCAACGCCGCAGGCGCGGCGCTGAAGCGCAGATGCCGCGCCGCGGCCAGCTCGGCCTCGCTCACCTCGCGCGTGCGATCGCGCCCCGCCGCCAGCTCCGCAATGCGACCGGCGTCGATGTCGAAGCCGATCACCGGGCGGTGCTTGCCGAATTCGACGGCCAGCGGCAGACCGACATAGCCCAGTCCGATGACGGCAAGCTGCGCAGGGGGGGCGGCCTGCCCTGTTGTCAGATGCCCGGCCATGCACAGCCCCTTTCGTCGCGCGCAAAACCGTCAAGAATGGGCAGCTCCAGCATCTGCGCGCCGGTCATGCAGGCCCCGGCACGGGTCAAATGCGCCCCGTCATAAGAAAGAAGACGCCCCTCGGTATCGAATAAGGGGCAGCCCTGCGGGCAGATATTTTCCAGAAGATCGACGAATTGCCCGGCGGCAAGAGACGTTCGAAGCGTGTCATTTATAGCCCGGATCTCCGGGGAAACCGGGAAACGCGCCTGTCGGATCTGGTCCGCGGGAAGGCGCAGCAAGGCCCGCCGGTTCGGCGCGAAGGATTTCGGCCCCAGCACGAAGACGCGGGTCCGCTCCGGCAATGCCATGGCGCGAAGCGATGCGGCAAAACGGGCGGCAGACCACATTTGCCACTTCGACGCAAAGAAAACGACCTCGGCCTGTCGAATCATTGCCACGGCCTCCGTGTCGAGAAAACCGCGCGCACACAGGCGACGATCCTCGGGGGCGATGAAACTGTCCAGTTCGTCCCTTTCAAGTCCGTAATGCAACTGGCACCGGGCCGGAACAGGGAGCGTCGTGACAGCATACCCCGAAAATCCGCCGTTTTCGACAATCATGTTGAACAGGTCCTGGCCGAAACTGTCGCCGAGGATCACCAGATCGGGCCGACAAAATGCAGATGCCGGAACAGCCGCTCGGGCAGCGGGACAGCGATGCGGCGCAGGGCATTCGCAACGGGGCGAACCAGGGCGCGAAGCAACTGCTTCCCTCCCTTGCGGCTCACTTTCCGGAATAGTCGCGATACCATTGCACGAACCGCGCGATGCCGTCGCGGAAATCGGTCTGCGGGCGGTAGCCGGTCAGGCTTTGCAACAGCGTCGCATCGGCCCAGGTCGCGGGCACGTCGCCCTTCTGCATCGGCATGTAATTGCGGATCGCGGTCTTGCCCAAGGCGGCCTCGATCGCATCGACGAAATCCAGCAGCCGCACCTTGTCGGAATTGCCGATATTGACGATGCGGAACGGCGCCACCGGCGACAGGCTGTCGCCCTCGGGCACCACGCCGCCTTCGGGACGCACCGGCACGGCGTCGATCAACAGACGGATGCCGCGCACGAGGTCATCGACATAGGTGAAGTCGCGATACATCTCGCCGTGGTTGTAGATGTCGATCGGACGATCCTCGAGGATCGCATCGACGAATTTGTAAAGCGCCAGATCCGGCCGCCCCCAGGGACCGTAAACGGTGAAGAACCGAAACATCGTGGTCGGCAGGTTCCACAGATGCGCATAGGCATGGGCCATGCTTTCATTGGCCTTTTTCGTCGCCGCATAGATCGTCAGCTGGGCATCGGCCTTGTCCGTCTCGGAAAACGGCATCTCGGTATTGGCGCCGTAAACCGAGGAGGTCGAGGCCATCAGCAGATGGCCGACCTGCAGCCGCCGCGCCGCCTCCATCACGGTGAAGGTGCCGATCACATTGCTGTCGAGATAGGCGCGCGGATTTTCAAGGCTGTAGCGCACCCCCGCCTGGGCGGCCAGATGCACGATCACATCGGGGCGGAAATCGTCGGCCAGCGCATCGAAGCGGGCCTGATCCTCCAGCATCCCCTCCACCGCGCTGAAATTCGGGTCTTGCAGCAAGATCGCATGGCGGCGGCGCTTCAGGGCGACATCGTAATAATCGGTCATCCCGTCATAGCCCTGCACGCGAAAGCCCTCGGCCAGCAGCAGTTTCGCCAGATGAAAGCCGATGAACCCGGCGGTTCCGGTGATCAGGATGCGCCTTTGGTTCACGTCGTTTCTCCGGTCAAAAAGAACCGCCTTGCGGCAAGGCCGTCGAAGGGGGGTATGACCGTGATGCCCGCTTCAAGACCGGTTCGTCAAGCCGCGATCATGCGGCACGGCCGGGGGGCAGGCCGATCTCGGCCAGGGCCGCGCGATAGGCCGCGACCACGCGTTCCTCGTCATAGGCGCGTTCCATATGGGCGCGGGCGCTTTGCCCCATCGCGGCCCGTTGCGCCGCTGGCAGGTCCAGAAAGCGCAGCATCGTCTCGGCCAGGCTGCCTGCATCGCGCGCCCGGCACAGCAGCCCCGAGACCCCGGGTTCGACCACCGCCCGGCAGCCCGGAACATCGGTGGCGATCAGCGGCCGCGCCATCGCCGCCGCCTCGATCAGCGTCCGCGGCGCCCCCTCGCGGTAGGAGGGCAGGACGACGCAAGCGGCGGCGGCGATGAAGGGGCGGACATCCTCGGTGGTGCCCAGATACGCGACCCAGCCCGCGTCGATCCAGCCCTGCAAGGTTGCGGCCCCGATCGCGCTGCGGTTTTCGGCCGCCACCGGGCCCAGCAGCTGGAAGCGTGCCTGCGGATGGCGGGCCTGCACCCGCCGCGCCGCCTCGACGAATTCGACCACGCCCTTGTCGCGCAAAAGCCGGGCGATCAGCAGAAAGACCGGCGCCGCCGTCGCGGGATAGGGCGCGGGGGCGAAATGGCGCAGGTCGATCCCCGAGCCCGGCAGAAGCCGCACCTGCGCCGCCCGCACCAGCCCGCGCGCCTGAAACAGCGCCGCATCCTCGGCATTCTGGAAGAACACCACCGGCACGGCGGCAAAGGCCTGCCGATACAGCCCCTCGACCAGATGCCGCAGCAGGCCGCCCGACAGGAAGGCCGTGCCGAGCCCGCTGACATTGGGCAGAAACGGCACCCCCAGAGACCGCGCCGCCAGCGCGCCGAAGATGTTGTTCTTGATCGTATAACTCAGGATCACGTCGGGCCGTTCGCGGGCGAAAATCCGCCGCAGCCGCAGCATCAGCGCCAGATCGCGGAGCGGATTGATCCCCTTGACATCCATCCGCAGCGGCAGCACCCGGCAGCCAAGCGCGCAAAGCTTGCCAACGCTGTCGTCGGGCGGGGCAAGGATGGTGACCGCATGGCCGTCGCGCAGCAGGGCCGCGACCACGGGACGCCGGAAATTCCAGATGTTCCAGGCGGTGTTGACCGTCATCAGCACATGCATCGGCAGGGCTCCGGGCGTCTCGATCCGGGGACAGGACCGTGCTAGCACGAACCCGCCCGGCCGCAAAGACGCAGATCGGCGCCGCTGCTCAGAGCTGCGCCGAGCCGGGCGCCAGAGCCCCAACAGGCGCCGGGGCGGCGGCATCGGCGGGCACGCGGTCAGGCCGGTCTGCCCGCGGCGGCACCGCCACGTCGCAGCCGGGGGGCTGATCCTCGACCAGATCGAACCAGGCGTTCAGCATCACCCAAAGCAGGGCGCAGACCGGGAAAAGAAGCAAGGCAAGCATGCTGTCAGAAACCTCCCGCAACTCGTGCCGCGCAGCATGGGTGTTCGTGCACTACAACCCGAAGTTTCTAAGGTCAAGTTAACGCCGCCGCAAGAACGGGCGGTCCGGGCGCAAGGGCTGCGCTTTGGGGGCCGCACGTTGGGGGCCAAGATCCGGAAGGCCCGGAATTTAGGAAATTTTATGACGATTGAGCGCTGCTTCCGGCCTGCGCTGCAAACGACTCCTTAAGACCCTTGTTGTTTCCATGCATCCGGGTGTCGGGGAAACAGGGCGGTGAGGGCCCTTCCCCGGCTTGAAGTGGGACCGAAGGGGTGGTTCGTATGCATAAACATGTGTCCCGGTTACGGGAAAGATGGAGTATTGCCGCGCGCAAGGGGGGCCTTGCGGGCGGTCTGGTGAACAGTCTGGCGGGAAAGCGGGCGGCGGCGCGGGCGATGGCGGCGCTGGCGCTGGCGGCCACGGTCGGCACGGCGGCGCGGGCGGATTATCTGTTTCTGGCGGCGTCGAAGACGATGGTCGTCACCTCGGATCGCGGCGGCTATCTGACGCAACGCAGCGACCAGATCTCGCGGCTGCGCGCGGCGGGGGATCGGGTGGAGCTGCGCGGCACCTGCCTGTCGGCCTGCACGATGTATCTGAGCCTGCCCAATGTCTGCGTCGCGCCGACGGCGATTTTCGGCTTTCACGGCCCAAGCCTGAACGGCGTGCCGCTGCCGCCGCGGGATTTCGATTACTGGTCCGAGGTGATGGCCTCGAACTACAACCCGCCGCTGCGGTCGTGGTTCATGAAAAAGGCGCGCTACAACACCTCGGGCTATTATCAGGTCACCGGGGAACAACTGATCCGGCTGGGCTATCCGACCTGCTGAGCCCGGTCAAACCGATGATCCCGCCGCTCCGGGCCGCAATCCGGGGCGGCGGGACCTGACAGGGATCGGGACCGGAACGGGCGGCCCTATTGCGTGTCGGTGGTCGCGCCGCCGCCGCCGCCCGCCAGCGCCACCGCGGCCACACCGGCCGCCGCCACGCCGCCCAGCGCGCCAAGACCGCCGAGCAGCGGGAAAAACCCCGTCGCCCCGGTGGTGACACCGGCCGCGGCCGCGGCACCGGCCGCCGCCCCCTCGACCGATACCGCCGCGCCCGCGGGCACAACCGGAGATTTCGTGGCGGAACGCACCGCGCCAGAAACTTCCTGCGCCGAAAGGCTTGCTGGAAGGGCACACAGAAGCATGGCGCTGCAGATCTTCATCATGGCACTCTCCCTATGATTGTAATTTTCATAGCATGCCCGGGTGATTCTGCCCAGACGATCCTAGTCGGCGGTGCCGCTCAGGGCGGGGCCACGCCCGCAGGCAGGCGGAACGGGCCGATCTCGACAGAACCGAGCCCGGGCGACAGCCATTGCCGCGACTGCGCCACCCGCCCTGCCCCGTCCAGCAGATAGATGTTGGTGAAACTCTCGTCGCGGGCCTGACAGGTTTCCTCGAACCGGCGTAGCCCCGCCGTGCCCTCGGCCTGCCGCATCGTGCAGCCCGCCGTCAGCCAGGTCGAATGGTTGTCGCCGGTCAGATAGCGCATCTTGCGGCGGTAGATCCCGGGCGCCTCGCCCGCCAGCGCCGCCCGCGTCGCCTCGGGATCGGCCGCCATCAGATCCTGCCCAAGCCCCCGGCTGGCCACCAGAATGCCCTGGCGGAACGACAGGGTGATGTTGTCGACCGTGGTCCAGGTGGTGACCGCGCCGTTCTGGCCAAGCGGCCGCAAGACCGCCGTCGCCCCGCGCGCGGGCAGATCGGCACGCAGCAGCGGCGCGGTCAGGAAGGGCCGCGCGGCCTCGGCCCGTTGCGCCTGTTGCGCGGGGTCGGACAGGGTGCAACCGGTCAGGGCCGCAACAAGCGCCAGGGCTGCCATCGCTTTCGTCGTCATCGCCAGAACCGTCCCCAGGAGGCGTCAAGCGTCGAGGCCTGCTGGCCGCGCACGGTTTCGTAAAGCCGCCCCGGCACGTTCAGACGGGCGCCGCCATCGCGCTGCACCGGGCGGATCGTGGTCGAGATGGCGCGGCGGTCGGGCTTGCCGGTGATCCAGTCGATCGGGATCGTCAGGGTGATGCCCTTGTCAAAGGAGCCCTCGCCGAAGTCGCGCGCCGAGACATCGGTCAGCGTCGCAAAGGCGCCGATCTTCCAGCCGTTGTCGAATTCCCGCGCCAGCGTCAGCGTCGCGCCGATATCCCCCGCCAGATAACGGCCGACATCAAGCTGGCCGTAATAGCCGCGGTCGAACTGATAATAGGCCGAGACATGGCCGGTGCCGGTCGCATAATCGGCAAAGCCGAAGATCTCGTCGAAGGCGCGCTGCTGGACGTAGTTCAGCTCGGCCCCCAGCGCCAGACGGCTGTTTTGCGGCTTCCAGAGCAGCTCGGTCGAAACCCCGCCATACATCGTCTCAAGATAGCCCGCCGTCACCCGGCCGAACAGATCCTGCCCCGGGCGGAAGTACCAGGCGGCGGTCAGTTCGGGCACCGAAGTGTCGCCGCCCTTGGCGTAAAGATAGCCATCCGAGCGCACATGCGGCAGAACCGAGGTCGAGGGGCGGATCGTCTTGTCGAGATTGCCGACGAGCTTGCGGTGCAGCTTGCCCGCGATCACCAGCCCCGCCATCGGCTCGACGCGCAGCGACAGCGCCGCCCCGGCATCGGCCCGCAGCGGCGAATCCGGATCAAAGAAGCTGGGCGTCAGATAGGGGTCGAGCCCCCAGCTGAAGGCGGGATAGCGCGCCGGATCCGGGGCAAGCGGCACGGGCGCATCGGTGATGCGGCTGCGCGCCCGCATCAGATCGGGGGCGACGGGGTGGAATTCCAGCTCTTCCAGATCGGCGCGGCGCAGCACGACCGAGGTCACCGGCATGCCGTTCGCCGCCAGCCGGATATCGAACCGCGCGACCGCTTCCGGGGCAAGGCCGGTCAGCAGCCGGGCGGTGCGGCCCAAAGCCTGCGCGGCGATCGCGTAGCGGGCATTGTCGATCTGCACCCGCAGCGTCGCGCCGTCGCGTTCGAGACCGGACAGGCTCAGCCCCTCGGCCGCGAGCGCGCGGCGCAGCGCGGCGGGAAGATCGGCGTCCACAAGGTCGGGCGCCTGCCCCGCCAGCGCGGCCCGCGGCACCACCGGCGGCGGCGCCTTGTCCAGACCGGAGCCGTGACGCGGCCGTTTCGGGTTCAGCGCATAGCTGAATTGCAGCCCGATCTCGGAGCCGTAAAGATAGCGCGCCGACAGCGTCATGCGGTCGCTGCTGCGATAATCCACCCCGAAGTTCAGCGGCGATCTGCGGGTGAAGGCCGCACCATCCTCGCGCGCATAGTCATCCGAGGAATATTCCGCCACCAGCCGCAGCCGCTCGGTCGGGCGCCATTCGAGGCCGCCGAAAAAGGCGGCATCGCCATGAAACCAGGTTTTCGGCTCGAAGCCGCCGCCCAGACCGTTGCTGTGCCGTGCCCGGGTCCGGAAGTCGCCGCCCAGCGGATTTGAAAAACTGCCGAAAGAGCCAAGCCGCCCCCAGCCGATGCCGAACGTGCCCCGCCACTGCGGCGAAAAGGTCTTGGAAGCAACGACATATTCGCCGCCATAAATGCCGGTGCCGACGATGTCGTTGATGCCCAAAGCCAGCGCCGGGCGATGGTCCCCCTCGTCCAGAAAGCGGTAGTGCAGCGAAAAGCTGCGGTCGTAGCGATGCGGCACGACGCTGTCCCCGGGCTGCGGGCGCACCTCGTAAAGCAGCGCATAGCGGAACGAAGCCGAGAGCCGGTCGGAGATCTGGAACGTCAGCGCATTCCGGGTCTGGTTCCGGAAATGGCTGATCGAAAAGGCGAATTCGGCATCCTCGCGGCCAAGCGCGGCGGGCATGTCGATCAGCCCCGGCACGCCGAAACTGTTCATGCCCCAGCCGCGCCCATAGTCCTGCGCCGAAGCCGCCGCGCCAAGGCAGATCGCCGCAAGGGCGGAGAGGCCCGGCCATCCCCAGAGTTGACTATGCTGCCTCATCCTGTCCTTGCGCTGTTGCGGGGCGATGCCGCGGCGGGTCCGGGGCCTTCGGGAAATGTGCGGGGCCGCGGCCGATCCGTCAACCAAAAGCAGAGTGCGCCACACGCGGAAAGGGAAAAACGCCGCAGCCCGGGTCAGTCGCGGTCGGTGCGGTAGTCGTAGCGGACATCATAGGCCTGACTGGCGCCGCCGTATTTGCGGCCCTCGGCGACCTTGTAGCCATTGAGGATCGCCCCGGTGATCTTGCTGCCCGCGGTTTCGAAGGCGCGTTTGACCGCCTCGACCTCGCTTGCCATCGTCTCCAGATGCCGGGCAACGATGATCCGCGCCCCGGTGCAGCGGCCGATCACCACCGGATCGGTCACCGCAAGCGCGGGCGGGCTGTCGACGATCACCAGATCGAAGGCCGCCCCCAGCCGCTGCAGCAGCGCGCCGAACTCCGCCCGCATCAGCAATTCCGACGGGTTGGGCGGAAACCGCCCCGAGGCGATGACCTTCAGCCCCGGCACCGGACCGTCCTGCAGCACCGTCTCCAGCGGGTGTTCCTGCGCCAGATAGTCCGACAGACCCGGCGCGCCCTTCTCGATGCCGAAATAGCGCCGCAGATAGCCCCGGCGCAGATCGGCGTCGATCAGGCAGACGCGCTGCCCGGCCTGCGCGGCGACGACGGCGAAATTGGCCGAGATGAAGCTCTTGCCCGCCCCCGGCGCGGCCGAGGTGATCAGGATCGTGTGCGTCTCGGCATCGAGCATGCCGAAATGCAACGAGGTGCGCAGGCTGCGCAGCGCCTCGACCACCAGATCCTCGGGATGGCTCAGCGCCATCAGCGGCAGCCAGCCCTTGCGGCGGCGGTGATGCACGGCGTCGGGGGAATGGTTGATCGTGGCAAAGACCGGCAGGCCCAGCTTTTCGATCTCCTGCGCGCCGCGCAGCCCGCGGTTGCGCAGCCGCTGCCCCAGCACCGCCCCCGCCCCCAGCACCAGCCCCGCCAGCAGCGCCCCGCCAAGGATGCGGCCGGGGCGCGGCGCGATCATCACCCCGTTCGAATAGGCGGTGTCGATCACCCGCACCGAGCCCACGGTCGAGGCCTGCACCACCCGCAATTCCTGCTGCCGGTTCAAAAGCTGCACATAGACCTGTTGCGCCACTTCCAGATTGCGCGTCAGGTTGAAGATTTCCTTTTGCGTTTCCGGCAGGTTGGCGGTCGATCTTCGCAGATCGGAAAGCTGCGCCTCCAGCATGGCGCGGTTTTGCAAGAGCGCCTGATAGGCCGGGTGATTGACCGTGTAGCGGTCCTGCAGCTCCTCCTCCTTCAGCGCCAGCGCGTTCAGCTCGGTCTCGATCCGGGTGGCGCGGTCGAGCAGGGTCTTGGTCTCGTAATCGACATCGACCGATTGCTGCGCCTGCCGATAGGCATTGAGCGCATCTTGCGCCTGTTTCACCGATGCCGCCGCCAGCGGCAGCTGCTGGTCGACGAACTGCAGGCTGTTGCGCGCCTCGGCGGCGGAGCGCGAGATGTTCTGGCGCACATAGGCCCGGGCGATCGCATCCAGAATCCGCTCGGCCCGGCGCGGCGAGGGATCGTCATAGCTGACCCGCAGGATCGAGGAGCCCTTGGGGGTTTCCGCCACGGTGAAATGCGCCTGCAGCCGCTGCACCTCGGCCGCCAGAGAGCGCCGCGCGATCAGGAATTGCCGCCCCGGCGGACCTTCGAGCGCATCAAGCATGATCGTCACCGCCGGATCGGCGCGCGCCAGCCGCTGCCGGACCGGCCCCGCCAGGCTGTGCCCGTCGGGCAGATCCAGCCGGAACTGCCCCGGGGCGGTGATCGTCAGCACCATGTCGCGGTCGATCCACGCCTCGGGCACGTCGAATGCGCTGACCTGAATGGATTCAGTGCCGCGCCGATAGGCGGCAAAGGCGCCAAACCACAGATCGGGCAGGCCGATCCGCTCGGGCAAAAGCCCCAGCACCGGCCAGGGCCGCGGCCGCGCCGAAACCTGCAGGTTCAGCTCCTCGACCACCGCGGCCATCACGCTGCGCGAGGACATGATCGCCATTTCCGCCGTGCCCGAGGCCTTGGCGCCCGGATCGGCGTCGATCAGGCTCTGCATCCGCTCGGGCAGGCCAAGCGTGCCAGAGCGCGCCTCGATCTGCAAAAGCCCCGCGGCGCGATAGACCGGCTCGGCCCGCAGCAGGAAGAACAGCCCCGTTATCAGCGACAGCGCGGTGATGGTCACGATCCAGAGCCTGCCCGCCCAGAGATGCCGAAGAAATTCCATCAACTGGATGTCGTTTTCGCCGACAGGAAGAAGGCGGGGCGCGCTGCTCGTCATCTTGTGTCCCTGTCGCTGGCAAAAGCATCATTCATCAACAAACCGGCCCCGCACGGGCCCCGCGCGGCAGCACATGGCGCGTCATTTTACCCCAGAAAGCCGTGAAATCCAAGGCTCGGACGCGGCCAGGATCCGGTCGCGCGCCGCCCGATGCGCCGAGGCCGGGCCGTGGTAGGGATCGGCGACGCCCGTGCCGCCGATCCAGTGATCGAACAGCATCACCCGCCCCGAGAGCGCCGGAAAGCGGCGAAACATCTCGGCCCGGTGCGCGGGTTCCATCACCAGGATCAGGTCATGGGCGGCGCCGATCGCCTCGGTCAGCTGCCGCGCCACATGGCCACCCAGATCAATGCCGCATTCGGCGGCGGCGCGGGCGGTTTCGGCATCGGCGCCCCGCCCGACCAGGGCGGCCAGCCCCGCCGAACGGACCGCAAGCCCCGGCAGCCCCCGCGCCAGCACCCGCTCCCCCAGCGGCGAGCGGCAGATATTGCCGACACAGACCACAAGGACCGCGCCGAACATGCGGTCTCAGCCCGCGCCAAGATCGCCGGTGGTGCGCACCACCGTCATCGTCGGCAACAGGCTGGAGATCAGCCGGTTCCAGCGATAGACCGGCGCCGAGGTGACATAGATCACGTCTTGCGGCAGCACCACGAAGCGGGTGCCGATCAGATAGGCGGTCGGGTTCGAGGCGTCGAGCTGATAGACGGTGATCCCCATCGGCGTGTCGCGGAAGACGAAGATGCCGCGGGCATCGGCCTTGTCCTCGCTCAGCCCGCCGACCCGGGTCAGCGCCTGCGTCAGGGTGATGTTTTCCTTGGTCAGGTCGATGGTCGAGGGCTTGACGATCTGGCCCAGCATGAAGGCTTCCTCGGCCTGCTGACGGCCGACGCTGACGACGTCGCCGCTTTGCAGCACCGGGTTGTTCGCGCCCACGCCCTGTTCCAGAAAGGCCTTCATGTCGACGGTATGGCTGCGCCCGCCGCGGCGGATGATCACGCGGCGCGGATCGGCGGATGAGGTCAGCCCGCCCGCCGCGTCGATCGCATCGAGCAGCGTCAACGGCACATCGGTCAACGGCTGGCGGCTGGGGTCGTTCACCTCGCCGGTGACCGAGACCGACTGGCTCTTGTAGCTGGCCACCCGGACCTCGACCTGCGGATCGGGGATGAAGGCGGCAAGGCGCTTTTTCAGATCGTCGCGGATGGTTTCGGGGGTGCGGCCGCGCGCCTGCACCTGCCCGACATAGGGATAGAAGAAGGTGCCATCGGCCTGCACGCGCTGCCCGGCCTGCTCGACCGAGCGCCCCGCCCCCGCCGCCTGGGTCAGCTCCGGATGATCCCAGACCGTGATGTCCAGCACGTCCCCGACGCCGACGCGATAATCCCACCCGCCCGAGGCGAGCGAGCCACGATTGCCCGACAGATCGCGCGGCGTGTTGAAGGCGTCGATATTGTCCGCGGTCAGCTTGACGATGACGACATTCGTCGACATTTCCTCGACCTCGGCCCGGACGGCTTCGGTGCGGACCGGAAAGTCGGTCTTCGTGACATCGCAAGCCCCGAGCAGGAGCGCAGAGACCAGCGCAAGCGACACGATTCGCATGACATCACCTGTTACGCAACCGGGCAGAGCCAGACCTGCATAGCCGATGCGACGCGCGAATCCAACCGTCACGGCCCGCGGCGCCCCGATGGCGCGCGCTGTCGCGGCGGGGAAATCGGCGCGGCCCCCCTTTCGCGCCGACGGGGCGGCAGGCCGCAGGCGGGATCGCCCCGAAGAAGGTCCTGAAAGTCCGCGCAATTGTGGTCATGCGAAGGCTCGACACATGCGCACGGGCTGGCTTAGATACGGCGCGAACAGGATCAAGGAGCATGCGATGGCCCCGAAATTCGGCACAAGCGGCCTGCGCGGTCTGGTGGTCGAGCTGACCCCGGAGCTGATCGGCGCGCATGTCGCGGCCTTTGTCGCTGCCTGTCCGACCGGAACCGGGCTTTTCGTCGGGCAGGATCTGCGCCCCTCCTCGCCGCGGATCGCCGCGGATGTGATCGCCACGGCGCGGGCGGCGGGTCTGGCCGTGACCGATTGCGGCGCGCTGCCGACGCCCGCGCTGGCGCAGGTGGCGATGGCGGCGGGGGCGGCGGCGGTGATGGTGACGGGCAGCCACATTCCCGCCGATCGCAACGGGCTGAAGTTCTACCTGCCCACGGGCGAGATCGCGAAATCCGACGAGGCGGCGATTCTGGCGGCCTTGGGAACGGCGGTTCCGGCCCCTGCCCCCGGCCCGCTGCAGCATTTCCCGGACGCGGCCCGGGCTTATCTCTCGCGGGCGGTGACGGGCTTTGGCGCCGGGGCGCTGGCGGGGCTGCGGCTGGGGCTTTACGAACATTCCTCGGTCGCGCGGGATGTTCTGCACGACATCCTTGCGGCGCTGGGGGCCACGGTGATCCGGCTGGCGCGGTCGGATACGTTCATTCCCGTCGATACCGAGGCGGTCGATCCCGAGACCCGGGCGCAACTGGCCGATTGGTGCGCCGCGCATCGGCTGGATGCGGTGCTGTCCACAGATGGCGACGCCGACCGGCCGATGCTGGCCGATGCGACGGGCAGGGTGATCGCGGGCGACGTGCTGGGGGTGCTCACCGCGCGGCTCTTGGGCGCGAAGGTGATCTGCACCCCGGTCTCGTCGAATTCGATGGTCGAGTTGATGCCGGAGTTTACCACCGTCACCCGCACGAAGATCGGCTCGCCCTTTGTCATCGCGGCGATGGAGGCGGCCCTGGCGCAAGACCCCGCCGCGCAGGTGGTGGGGTTCGAGGCGAATGGCGGGTTCCTGCTCGGCTTTGCCGCTACGGGACCGGCAGGCCCCCTGCCCGCGCTGATGACCCGCGATGCGGTCTTGCCGATGCTGGCGCCGCTTGTGGTGGCAAAACGCGCAGGCCTGGGCTTGGCCGATCTGGTGGCGGCACTACCCGCCCGGGTCACCGCCGCCGACCGGCTGACCGACACGCCGACCGAGGCGAGCGCGGCCTTTCTGGCGCATCTGTCGGGCGATGCCGCGGCAAGGGCGGCCTTTCTGGCGCCCTTTGGCCGGGAGGAATCGCTTGATCGCACCGACGGTCTGCGGATGGGGCTCTCGGGCGGCCGGGTGGTGCATCTGCGCCCCTCCGGCAACGCGCCCGAGTTTCGGATCTATACCGAGGCGGACACCGCCACGGATGCCGAAAATCTGCTCAGGGCGGTGATGGCGGCCGTGGCCGTGAAATCAACCCAAGGTTGAAAATTGCAACTCCGCAGCGATTCTGAAGCCCTCCTCGTGTTACCAAGGGGGCCAGTCGATGATCTATCCGACGATTCTGTGCGGCGGTTCCGGCACCCGCCTTTGGCCGCTGTCACGCAAGAGTTACCCGAAGCAATTCGTGCCGCTTCTGGGGGATCAGACGCTGTTTCAGGCCTCGGCGCTGCGTCTGTGCGGGGCGGAATTTGCCGCGCCGCTGGTGCTGACGAACAGCGATTTCCGCTTCATCGTCACCGAACAACTGGCCAAGATCGGCCTTGATCCGGGCGCGATCCTGATCGAGCCCGAGGGGCGCAACACCGCCCCCGCGGTTCTTGCGGCGGCGCTGCACCTGCTGGCCACCGACCCCGAGGCGGTGCTGCTCGTCGCGCCCTCCGATCACGCCATCCCCGACGCGGCGGCGTTCCGTGCAGCGGTGATGCGGGGCATGGCGGCGGTGGCGGCGGGCCAGATCGTCACCTTCGGCATCACGCCGCAGCACCCCGAAACCGGCTATGGCTATCTGGAACTCTCGGCGCCGCCCGGGGCCGAGGGCGCCCCGGTGGCCCTGACCCGCTTCGTCGAAAAGCCCGATCTCGCCCGGGCCGAGGCGATGCTGGCGGCCGGGAATTTTCTCTGGAATGCCGGGATCTTTTTGTTCCGCGCCGCCGACATGATCGCCGCCTTCGAAGCCCATGCCCCCGAGGTTCTGGCCCCGGTCCGCGCCGCCGTCGATAGTGCCCGCGCCGATCTGGGTTTTCTGCGCCTCGCCCCCGAGCCCTGGGCCAAGGCGCCCGATATCTCGCTCGATTATGCGGTGATGGAGCGGGCGGCGAACCTGGCCGCCGTGCCCTTCAGCGGCGCATGGTCGGACCTTGGCGGCTGGGATGCGGTCTGGGCGGCCCAGACCCAGGACGGCGCGGGGGTTGCGACCTCGGACGGTGCCACCGCGATCGAGTGCCGCGACAGCCTGCTGCGTTCGGAAAGCGAGGGGGTGGAACTGGTCGGCATCGGCCTGAAGAACATCATCGCCGTGGCGATGAGCGATGCGGTTCTGGTCGCCGACATGTCCCGCGCGCAGGACGTGAAAAAGGCGGTCGATGCGCTGAAGGCCCGCAAGGCGGCGCAGGCGGTGCAATTCCCGAAGGATCACCGCCCTTGGGGGTATTTCGAAACCCTGGCGCTGGGGCCGCGGTTTCAGGTCAAGCGCATCGTCGTGCATCCGGGTGTAGGGGGGGGACTACCTTCCGGACAGGAGCGATGGCCCCGCGGCGCAATGGCAAGCGCATTGAAAACGTTGATGTATATGGAGCTTTCAGGCGCGCCGAGGCGGTGCTGATGATTGCAAGTTGGTGTCGAAAATGGCGGGGAAAATCGACATGGGGACCGCAAATCCTGTCGAATGACGCTCGCGAAGGCATCACCCGCGAGCAACAGCTATCACTTTGACAAATAAAGGCGTTCGGACGGTGAAAGCTGACGTGATAGCGCCAAGATGGATGATCGGGTGATCGCAGGGATGAGGCGAAGTGGGAAATCGGTTCCCGCTTTCCAAAAACGCCGAAAGAAGCTTGCAAGCCGTTGATTTATAATAATAATGACTTCTGAAAATGCGTTTTATAAACCGGCAGCAAGTGGGAACCGTGTTTTGCTCTGCAAGTCGTCAGGATGAGGGCTTCCGCGGTAGGTCTTGACGCTCGTTCATGCCGATTGCGATAGTTATGTCTGAGGGTTAGCGTCGTCTGGCACATCTCCAATCAATGGTGCGATCATGAGATACTCAGCGGCTGTTGCACTTCTAGCGTCGGCGCCGACGCTGGCGCATGGGCAGGACGGAAAAGCGCTCTGCGCTGCCGCGGGAGACCTGGCGAAGAATTCCGTCGATGCGACCGTGGAGCAGGCGCACCAGGTCAACTATCTGAGGATTGCGGTCAGCCTGTGGTTTGACGTTCCGGAGTCCCGCAGAGGGGAGCTGCAGGCTTCATCGATAATCTGACGGAGCATCAAAACGCTGAAATTGAACGGACACTCGATGACACCCGGGCGATCGCGTCACTCTGTAACCAGCGGTAGCAGCCCGCTCACGGTGTCCGCCCGAAGTAGACAACCCGGCCGACGACGCGCAGCTGGTCCACGGATTCGGCCCCGAAGGTCTCGACCGGGTAGCCCTCGTCGGTGTTGTCAGAGACGAGTTCGAGGCGGCCGTCGAGGCGCCAGCGGGCGCGTTTGACCAGGAGCCTGTCTGAGACGTTGAAGACGTAGATGCAGCCGTGTTCGACCTCGCGCTGGCTGTGGTCGACGACGAGGAGCGCGCCGTCCGGGATGGTCGGCTTCATCGAGGTTCCACGCGCCCAGATGACCGAGCAATGATCCGGTCTTGCGCCCTGGTTGGAGAGAAAGCGGCGGGTGAAGGCGACGACACCGTCGGCCTGTTCTGAGGCGGGAACAGTGCCCGGCCCGGCCGAGGCATGCACATCGTTGTAAATAGGCAATCTGACAAAATCCGGTTGGTTGAAATCCATGATCGGCGCTGTAGGCCGTTCGTCCCTTCGGCCCCTCTCGGAGATGCCGACGATGACATCACGCAGCCGCTGAGCGGCTCCATTTCTGGAGATGTCGCCTTCTGAGAAGGCGATCTGATCGAGCGTAACGCCCGCCGCTGCCGCGATCTTTGCGGCATTCACAAAGGAGGCAGTGGACGTCTGCGCCGCATACTTCTCCATTGTCCCTTTCGGAATGCCAGTCTTTTCAAACATTTCCTTCACGCCCCCACCGGCAGCAATTGCCGATGCTACCCGAGCGCGCAGCCTCGCCTCCTCCACATTTGGTTGCGAAGGCGGAAGATCATCCAGATTTGGATTTGCCGTCTCCATTTGCGGAGTTATCCCTTGCCTATGTCGGCGGCTCGCGCTTCCGACGATTGCAACAAACGAAACTGAAAAAAGCCGATGCGCCAACATCGACTTTCCCCAGGAGGTTCCCAGATGAGCAAAATCTGGGAAAGCCCAGATCAAGTGCGCCCTTGAGGAGAAATGCATGACCTTGACGGGTCTCGCCATCCTTAGCGACGTGAGCCCGAGCCAGATGCGGTCCGTTTGGTGCCGCCCCACGCGCCCCGCCGAAAAGGCCCTTGCCGACTTCCTCGGCGTGACCCCGGCTGAGCTTTTCCCGACTCGTTATCCTCATCGGAAATCCTCGCTTCTTTCTGCCGAGAATGAAGCCCTGATCGCAAGGAAAAAAGCGCAGCAGCTTTCGGACAAAGGAGCGGCCGCATGAGCCCGGTTTTGTCCAAACCCACGCCCGTTCTTGACGGGTCCGCGGCCGGTTTCCGGCGCGCGGCCGGTGATCTTGGTGAGGCGATCGCCGTTCTGTCGGGTGGCTTGCCGCCCGATCAGTGGACGCGGTCGCGCCTTGCCCAGGCGCTGCGCGAGATCCAGTCGTTCCTGGTGGCGGAAGCGCATGAGCAGGATGGCCGCGCGGCGGTCAGCGAAGATCTGCTGCTGCGCGCCGCCGTGGCGTCGATGATGGCGCATCCGGTGAGCGTGGCGATGCCGGTGACCGTGATGGCGGAGGCCGGTCATGGGCGGTGATGAACGTTTCGGGCCGATCGAGATGATCGAGGATGTGATCGGCGTGGCGTCGATCATCCTGACGATTTGGGCTGGGTGTTTCCTGGCCGGGGGGCTCGGCGGCATCGGACGCGGGCGGCTCGACAGCAAGATCGCTCGGATCATCACCCATGCGCTGCGTGATGCACGCGATGGTGGCCAGTCGAGAGCGCAAATCGCGCGCGACATGGCCGAGTTTCTTGGCCGCCCGGTGTCGGAGGCGATCCTGAACAAATGGTGCTCCGAGGGATCTGAGGAGCACCGCATCCCGCTCGACGCCTTCATCGCGCTCGTCAAGGT
Organism: Rhodobacter capsulatus; assembly: GCF_052363185.1. GTDB lineage: Bacteria > Pseudomonadota > Alphaproteobacteria > Rhodobacterales > Rhodobacteraceae > Rhodobacter > Rhodobacter capsulatus_E. The sequence goes on from NZ_CP198955.1 coordinate 2,103,717, forward strand.
CACTGGAGCGCGGGACCTGCTTGGTTTCGTGCCGGGCGAGTTCGGTCTGACGGTGATCGAGGATGAGTATGCCGCGCTGATCGAAGAGCGGCTGCTCGAAGAGCACATCGAAGAAATGCAGGCACGCCGGGCGGCGCTGGCCGCTCGTCGGAGGGTGAACCGTTGAAAGACCTCGTAACGACTTCCACGACCCAGACCTTCTTCACGGCACGCGAGTTGGCGGAAATCGACAAGAATAAGGGGCTGACCTGCTTTCCGCAGACGAAACGAGGTGTTTGCGACTACGTTTCGCGTGCAGGTTGGGATGACCTTGGCCCAAAGCTGGCCCGCAAGCGCATCGGCAAAGTGGGCGGCGGGATGGAATACCATATCAGCCTGATGCCGGAGCCGCTGCGTCTGGCTTATGAAGGCAGCCTGATCACCGCCGGTCTGAAAGCCCGTCTGGAGGCCGAGCACTCGGCAGATGATCGCCGGATCGCGGCGCTGAAGGCAAGCACGCTGCCCGCCCGCGCCCGCAAGGTGATGGAGGCCCGTGCCGAGATCCTGAAGGCGATCGAGGGCTATGCGATTTCGCAGGGGATGTCGCGTGCCTGGGGCGTGGCGCAGTTTCTTGAGGCGCAAGCCGCGATGGTGTCGCGTCAGGAAATCGAGGCGCGGCGCGATTTCGGGGAAATCCTGACAGAGCGCGAGATCGCCAGCCTGGCGCGGCCGCTGCTGCTGAAGACCGGGTTCATGATCGACCCGGAGCGGATCGTGGTGGCGAATGGAGGTCTTGGCCGACGAGATCGGCAAGGAGGTCGGGGAGTGCAAAACGCGCTTCATTGCGCTGACGCCGAACGGCGTGACGATCGAGCGGCAGACCCAGCTGCTGCAGGTGCTGCGCGCCCGGGCCGGTGTCCTGAAATGATGATCTCGACCGACTTCGGGGTGCACATCAACCCGCAGTTCGTCGCGGCGATGGAGTGGGTCTGCGGACCCACTCCTAATACCAGCGGCTTTCGGGCGCTGCGGGTGACGATGTGCGCGGGTGCCGTGTTTCACATCGAGGCGGCTCCGACGAACTTCGGGGCCGAAGAGATCGAGCTGACGATCCTCAAAGCGCATGCGGGGCTGTCATGAACCTGAACGCCGTGATCAACATCGCCAAGGACAAGCTGAAAATGGCCGAGGACGATTACCGGGCCATGCTGGAGCGCGTGACCGGTCAGGCCTCGCTCAAGCTGATGACAGACCGTCAGAAAACCGCCGTTCTTGACGAGATGAAGCGCATGAGCTTCCAGAAGACCGGCGGAAAGCGCGCCCCCGCCGCCCGCAAGGATGTCCGGTACTGCCATGTCCTGTGGGGCAAGCTGAACAAGGCGGGCGTTGCCAATGTGGCGGGCGCGAAGGGGCTGAACGCCTTCATCCGGTCGCGCTACGGCGCCAGCTGGGGCGCGGTGCCGATCGACATCGACCGGATGACCGATGCCAAGCAGATCAGCACCGTGATCGAGGCCCTGCAGGCCTGGTGCAAACGCCACAACATCCCCACCGAATTGCCCAGAGAGGGAGATCGGAAATGATGACCTTCGTGCTCGACTATCTGCGCGATCATTACTGGCTCACCGTCGCCGCGCCGGGCGCGATGATCGTGGCCACCGCCGTCGTGTTCTGGGGGCTGAAATGTTCGAACTGAAGCCGATTTCCACGGCACCAAAGACCGGCGACAACTGGACCGCCTATGCGTTCTTGGGCTGGTGCTGAGCGAGCCCTCGCGGCCGTCGGTGAGTGTCGCGCGCTGGGTGCTGCAGCTCGATTTCGCCGAGAAGATTGCGGCGATGACGGCCTTCAACAAGCTCGGCTATCCGGTCGGGCTCGATTCCGCGGCCATTCCCGCGGCCGAGATCCGCCGCTTTCAGAACGACCACGGGTTGACCGCGGACGGCAAGATCGGCCGCGCCACCCTGTCCACCCTGCAGCGGCGCATCGATGCCGCCGAGAAGGCCAAGCCCGTCGCCTTGGCGAGCGTCAGCACCACTGCCACCGGCATCACCGCTACGGCCCCGACCGGCACCTCGGACATCACCGACTGGATCGCCGCCCAGCCCTGGGCGATTGGCGTCGCGGCCGGGGCTGTCGGCCTCTGGGGCCTGTGGCTCGCTTGGGCATACCGCGACGTGATCGCCGCAAAATTCCAAGGCCGTGCGCCGCGCCTGGCCGCCGCCCTGAGGAGCCTCTGATGTCCGCCCTTGTTGCCCTGGCCGGATTGGCCGGTCTGAAAGTCGTCGAGAAGATCGTCGCCCGCAAATTCGGCGACGGCGCGGGCCAGCTCGCCGGTGATATCCTGGGCGCGATCGCCGATCAGGTCGGTGTGCCGGTCGATCAGCTTGACCAGGCCGCCGAGGATCAGCCCGGAACTGATCGCGCTCTACGCCTCCGGGCTGGAGCTGCAGAAGGCGCAGCTCGCGGCTGAGGCCTCGGAACCGCTCTGGATGCGCGCCTGGCGCCCGGCCGGAATGTATCTGCTGGCCGCGCTCTGGCTTTGGTCGGTGATCGTGCTGCATGTCGTCAATGCCGCTTTCGGGACCGCGATGCCGCAGATGCCGATCGACCAGTTGCTGACGCTCTCCGGGATCTACATGGGTCTCTACATGGGCGGGCACACGGCCAAGGACATGGTCGCGAAATGGGCGGGGGCGCAGAAATGACCGCGCTGCCCAGCCATCCCGCCGTGCCGCCCTATGTCGCCGAGTCGATAGAGCGCGCCCACAAGCGCATCGATGGCCACGAAGAGCGGATCCGCAAGATCGAGATCGATGGGGCGACCATGGCCGAATGGCGCAAGGGCACCACGGACGCGCTCGAGTCGATCCACTCCGGGATCACCTGGCTGACCCGCCTTGTCCTTGGCGGCCTTCTTGCCGCCGCCATCACGTTTGTCATCTCGGGAGGCCTCAATGGCGCGTAATAACGAGGATGTGCGCCGCAAGGCCCGGTCCGACTATGTCTTTCGGCGCTTCACCGCCGCCACCATCGCCGCCGCTTACGGGATTTCCGAAGCGACGGTTGGGCGCTGGAAGAAAGCCGCCAAGGAGCAGGGCGACGATTGGGACAAGGCGCGCACCGCCCATGTGATCGCGGGCGAAGGCGTCGAGGCCGTGGTTTCGACCGTGGTCGAAGACTTCATGATGCAGGCGCAGGAGATCCTTGAGGAGATCAAGTCCGGCGAGCACTCGACCAAGGAAAAGGTCGCGATGCTAGTCTCGCTCTCGGACGCGATGACGAAGATGGCCGCCAGCGCCAAGAAGTTCGCGCCGAAGATCTCGGAACTGGGCGTGGCGCAGCATGTCATGCGCGAGATGCTGGATTTCGTGCGCGAGAACTTCCCCCACCATTCGGCCGCGATCCTTGAGATCATCGAGCCCTTCAGCGAGCGGCTGGCCGAGATCTACACGTCATGACCCGGCGGCCGCAGCTGAAGGCCGCTGTCAGCAAGAAGGACTTCCGCGACACCATCGCGGAAATGGCGAGCGAATTTGCCCGTCACATCGAACTGAGCGTCGAGGCTTTCGCGCCCGATCTGGCCGCCAAGAAAGAGCGTCTGCGTCGGGTTGCCGAGGCGGACGGCTTCCAGTTCTTCATGGAAACCTATCTGCCGCACTATGTCCGCGGCGAGCATAGCCTGTTTCACCAGCACATCTTCGCCCGGGTGCCGGAGATCCTCGCCTCGGAAAAGGGCGTGCGGGATCTCTTCGTCGCGCCCCGCGGGGCCTCGAAATCGACCCACCTGTCGTTGGGCTTTGCGCTTTATTGCATCATGCGCGGGCTCAAGCGCTACATCATCGTGGTCTGCGACGTCTATGAGCAGGCAGCGCTGCTGATCGAGGCGATCAAGGCCGAGCTGACGACGAACGTCCGGCTGCAGAACGACTTTCCTGACGCTTTCGGCCAGGGGCGGTTGTGGCGCGAGGGCGAGATCGTCACGCGCAACAACATCCGCGCCGAGGGACTGGGCGCCGCGAAGAAGATCCGCGGCCGCCGTCATGGACCCTATCGGCCCGATCTGCTGTTCCTTGACGACATCGAGAACGATGAGCTGGTCCGCAGCCCCGAGCAGCGCACCAGCCCGATGATCCTGATCGACAAGATCGACAAATTCAGCGGCAAGGCGGGGAGTGGCGGAGATCCCCGCGCGGCTCTCCTGCCGCTTTTGCAGCGATCGACCGCGGCCAGTTTCGTCTGTCCCTATCTGCAGGCGCCCATTGATCTGAGCCGCGTCAGCTGGATTTTGTGCGCAAACACCCTCGACGGCCTCAGCCGCCCGCTGCTTGATCGCTCGCCGTCGTCGAAGTCGCCGCCCCTCGCCCTGCCCGAACCGCCCCCTGCCGAGGCCCGCGGTCGGCGCAAGGCGGCGCGCGTCGGAGGGGCGGTCATGGCTAGGCCCGCCCTGCAACTGCTTTATGCCAGCGACCGCACCGCGGCGCGGTTGCTCGATCTGAAACTGGCCGAGTTTCGCGATCTTGTCGCCGCGGGCGCCCTCCCCCGCCGACCCGGATCGGCGCATTGGAGCGGTGGAGCGTCGAGGATCTCGATGCGATCCTGCGCGGCCGGGCGTTTCGGCCGCAAGACGACTTCACCCTGTGACCGCCACTTTCCCCGGGGAGCGGCGCGCGGGTGAAATGTCAGGCCTTGGTCTCGGCCGCGGCGATGCGCCAGGCTTGGCTTTGCCCCCCGGTCCAGAAATCCAGCCCGGCAAAGCGACGAAACAGGTCAGGCGGCAGGCAGGTCGGGCGCGGCTTCGCCTCGACCCGGCCGGTGACCGCATGCAGCCCCCGCGCCATCAGATAGCTGTCGAATTCCTCGGCCTGATAGCTGACATTCTCGAAATCATGCGCGAAGGGGGGCTCGCCCAGAAAGCGATAGATCAGCGTCATCGCATCGGCGGGATGGCGCACCAGCGTGTCATAATCCAGCAGCAGCAGCGCGCCCGCATCGGGGCCGAAAAAGGCCTCCTTGAGCGCGGTATGCGCCCCGCCGATCAGCCGCCCCCGCCCCATCAGCGCATCGGCCCGGGCATAGACCGAGGAACGCTCGGCCTCGGTGCCGAACAGCCGTGGCGTGTCCAGCGCATTGCGCCGCAACAGCTGTTCGATCGAATCCAGCACCCAGGCCGGGTTGCGCACGCAGGCAATCACCCGCGCCCCCGGAAACAGCCGCAGCAGCGCCGGCATCCGCGAGGTCCACATCCGGTTGGTGTCAAACAGCACCTCGGGCGTGGGGCCCTCGAGCCCCTCGACATAGCCGCGAAACACCCCCTGCAGCATCGCGTGTTTCTGCGTCTCGTTCAGGAACGGCGCATATTCGTTGCCCGCCCCCATCGCCGCCAGCGTGGCATTGAAGACACCAAAGACGGGGCTGGACATGCCGGCGCGGAAGCGCGGGTTTTGCGACAGCAGCGCCGCCAGCAGGGTCGAGCCCGACCGCGGCAGGCCGGAAATGAAATGCAGTCTGGTCAAGGTCTCTCCTGCATCGGATTGGTTCCGGCCTGCCCCTGCGCGGCAGGTCAGTTGAAGGCCCAGTCGCCCAGCATGCCCGCGCTGGTCATGCCGGTCAGGGTGATGGTGAAATCCGACGTGCTGTCGCCGTCGTAATCGACCTCCAGCCGCGACCCGTTCCAGCGCACCTCGGTCGTGCCATAGCCGCCAAAGGCCGCATCGCCGATATAATCGACCGCAGAGGCCCCGCCGGTGATCGAGATTCTCGGTCCGCCGATGATTTCGTTGTCAAAACCGAAGCCCGAGATCGTGTCATTGCCGCCGATCGCCGTGGCATCGAAGACGAAGTTGACCGTATAGAGGCTGTAGCCGCCGACCAGCAGGTCGTCACCCGCGCCGCCGTTGAAACTGCCCGAATTGTCGTTGTCGGCATAGATCGTATCGTTGCCAAGGCCGCCATTGACGTCGATCGTGCTCCAACGCTGAGTGATGTCGAACAGATCATCACCGGCGCCGCCATCGAAGACCACGAGGTCACCGCTTACCACACTGCCGGTAAAGCTGTCGGCGCCGCTGTTGCCATTGATCGTCAGAGTACCATTCTCGCGATCGGAAATGTCGACCGAGAGGCTGTTGGTCCCCGCCGCAAGGTTCAGCGTGCTGCAGTTCACCGCGCCAAGGGTCAGCGTTCCGGCCTGGGTCAGCGTCAGCGTGCCCGAGGAGATCTGCGCCGCCAGCGCCACCGCCGAGGCGAGATCGGAGGCGACGTTTTCAAAGCCCTCCAGCACCTCGATCGAGGTCAGGGTGACGCCGCTCAGGTCGATGGTGGCCGAGCCGAAGGCAGAGCCGTCCAGCGTGTCACGGCCTTCGCCGCCGTCGATCACCTCGCCCGCGACCAGATCGCCCGAGGCCAGCACGAAGCGGTCATATCCGGCGCCGCCGGTCAGCGTGTCGGCACCCGCGCCACCGATGAGCGTGTCGTTGAACGACGATCCGGTGATCACGTCGGCACCGCCGTTGCCATCCAGCGTGGCCCCGGGATACGAGGAATATCCGGCCGCCCCCGACGCGACAAAGCCGATCGTGTCATTGCCCGCCCCGCCCTGCACGGTGCCGGTGAAGCCCTGCTCGAAATCGCCATAGGCGCCCATCCCGCCGTCATTCAGCAGGACAGTCGTGGCGGTGTCGGACAGCTGCAGAACGCCCAGCCGCACGACGCTATCTTGCAGATCAAGCGTGCCGCCATTGCTCAGCGTCAGCGTGCCCGAGGTCATCAGCCGCGCAATTCCCCGCGCCGAGGCGACATCGGAGACGACATCCTCGAAACCCTCCAGCACCTCGATCGAGGTCAGGGTGACCCCGGTCATGTCGATGGTGGCTCCCTCGAGCGCCGAGGCGTCCAGCGTGTCGATGTCAGCGCCGCCGTCGATCACCTCGCCTGCGACCAGATCGCCCGAGACCAGCACGAAGCGGTCATATCCGGCGCCGCCGGTCAGCGTGTCGGCCCCCGCGCCACCGATGAGCGTGTCGCGGAACGACGATCCGGTGATCACGTCGGCACCGCCGTTGCCATCCAGCGTGGCCCCGGCATACCCGGAATATCCGGCCGCCCACGACGCAACGAAGCCGATCGTGTCATTGCCAGCCCCGCCCTGCACCGTGCCGGTGAAGCCCTGCTCGAAATTGCCATAGGCGCCCGGCCCGCCGTCATTCAGCAGAAGGTTGGTGGCGGTGTCGGAGAGTTGCAGAACGCCCAGCCGCACGATGCTCTCTTGCAGATCAAGCGTGCCGCCATTGCTCAGCGTCAGCGTGCCAGAGGTCATCAGCCGCGCAATTGCCCGCGCCGAGGCGACATCGGAGATGACATCCTCGAAACCCACCAGCTGCTCGATCGAGGTCAGGGTGACCCCGGTCATGTCGATGGTGGTTCCCTCAAACGCCGAGGCGTCCAGCGTGTCGATGTCGGCGCCGCCGTCGATCACCTCGCCCGCGGCCAGATCGCCCGAGGCCAACACGAAGCGGTCATATCCCGCCCCGCCGGTCAGCGTATCGGCGCCCGCGCCACCGACAAGCACGTCGCTGCGGCCCCCGCCGGTGATCACGTCATTGCCGCCCGCGCCGTCGATCGTCACGCCGGCCTCTGTGGTCTCCCAGCTTGGGACCGCGCCCAGCACCGAGATCGTGTCATGGCCCGCCCCGCCCTGCACGCGGCCATGAAACGCCGGACTGTAGCCGTAGCCGTAGTCGCTTTCGCCGCCGATGGCCGAAATCCGCAAATCGGTCGCGGTGTCGGACAGATGGATGTCCTCGACCGTTTCGATATTGGTGTCGGTCAGATCCACCAGCCCGCCACTGGCCAGGGTCAGCGCGCCCGCCCGCAGCGCCTGCAGCGCATCGGCCTGCGCCGCGGTCAGCCGCACCGCAGCGAAATTCGCCAGCCCCTCGATGCCGCTCAGGGTTGCGCCGCTCAGGTCGATGGTGGCCGAACCGACGCCCGAGACACCAAGGATCCAGTCATCCCCCGCCCCGCCGTCATAGACCTCGCCCGTGCCAAGATCGCCAGCGCCGGTGAGGTAAAAGCGGTCATCGCCCGCCCCGCCGCGCAGCGTATCGACCCCGGCCCCGCCGGTCAGCGTGTCATTGCCGTTGCCGCCGGTGATCAGGTCGTTGCCGCCGCCGCCCTCGATCAAAACCCCGGCGTAAGCGGCATCGCCGTCGATGACGGTGATCGTGTCATGGCCGGCCCCGCCGATCACGGCGCCATAGAAGTCGCCGGTCAGGCTGCCATTGCCCGCCAGCCGCAGATCGGTGGCGGTGTCCGACAGGCGCAACTGGTCGACCTCGATGGACTGGCCGGTCAGATCGACCACCCCGCCGGTGGTCAGGGTCAGCACCGGAGCCCAGTCAACACCCAAGTTAAAGGCCATCAACTGTCCCGCGGTCATGCGCAGGTTGACGTTGCTTTGCAGCACTTCGATGCCGGTAATGGTATAGTTGGTCAGGGTAATTTCCGAGCTGCCCGACAGCGTCAACCTGTCGAAGTCGGCGCCGCCGTCAAGGATTTCACCGTTGACCAATCCGGCTTGATCGATCTCGAAAACGTCATAGCCCGCGCCGCCGCGCAGCGTGTCAAGCCCTGCCCCACCTTCAAGCACGTCGCCGCCCGCCCCGCCGTCAAGCACGTCATTGCCCGCGCCCCCCAGCAGATAATCCCGATTGCCGCCGCCGGTGATCGTGTCGTTGCCCGCCCCGCCGTCGATCCGGAACGCGCCGGCCCAATCCGTATCGCCCGCCGCGACCACGGTGATGCCGTCATTGCCATCCCCGCCCGCCACCAGGCTGATCGCGCTGTCATCGTTCAGCCGCAGGCTGTTGCCCCCGGCCGCAAGCGTCACGACTCCGGCGATAAGCGGCAGGTCCGACAGGTCAAGCGCCCCGGCATCGGCAATGCTCAGCCCGCCCCAGATGCTGGCACTGCCGCCGCTGAACGCCTCGAGCTGCGCCCGGCTCATCCGCGCGCCGCCCTCGATCCGCAGCATTTCGAAATCGGCAAAGCTCGTGCCCAGCGCCGCCAGATCGACCGCGCCGGTTTCCGGATCGACCTGCTGGATCAGGACCCGGTCATAGCCGCCATTGCCGTCATAGACCTCGCCCGCGGCCAGCTCGTCCGCGGCTTCGACAAGGAAGGTTTCCGCCGCCGCGCCGCCGATCACGCTGTCGGCGCCATGGCCGCCCGAAAGCGTCGTATAGCCCTCGTCCGCGCCGATCAGCGTGTCATTGCCGTCATTGCCCCAGACCGCGATCGCCCCGCCGAGCTCCGCCGCATAGCCGCCCAGCAGGACCACCCGGTCCGCCCCCGCGCCGCCATGCACCTCGCCCGCGAAACCGCCCGCCTCCAGATCGCCCGGCAGGCCGCCCGCCAGCGTCACGCTGTTGCCGCCGTTCGACAGGTAAAGATCGCCCGCCAGCAGGTTGATCCCCGACAGATCGACCGCCCCGGCATCGGCGATGCGGATGCGGTCAATGTCGATTTCCCGGCCGATGGCGCCCAGCTGGGCACAGCTGAAGGTGGCCCCGCCATGGAAGCCCCGCACCGCCTCGATCGCCAGGAACGAGGTGCCGAGCGCGGCAAAATCGACCGCGCGATAGATGCGGTTGCCGGTCAGCACGTCAAAGCCCGCGCCGCCGTCATAGATCTCGCCCGTGGCCAGTTCCGTGATCGCGCGCAGCGCCAGCAGGTCGTTGCCCGCGCCGCCGCGCAGCGTGTCGGCGCCGGTGCCGCCATAAAGCGTGTCGGCGCCGCTGGCCCCGGTCAGCGCGTCATTGCCGCCGCGCCCGTCCAGCAGGCTGCCGCGCAGCGCGTTGGCGCCCGACAGCGTCACCGTGTCGGCCCCCGCCCCGCCCAGCACCGTGCCCGCAAACAGCCCGCCCGCCCGGCCGCGCCCGACCGAAAGCAGCAGCGTGTTGCCGGCATCGGACAGCGCGATCATCTCGGTCAGGACATGCGCGCCCCGCAGATCGACCGTGCCCGCATCCGAAAGCGCCAGCGTGCCGCCCACGTCGATCTCGCCACTCATCCCGTTCAGCTGCGCCGCCCGCAGCGTCAGGCCATCGTCGAAGCCCTCGATCGATTCAACGTTGGTGATGGTCAGCCCGCTCAGATCGGCCGCGCCGACGAAGGCCTGACCCGACAGGATGTCAACGCCCTGCCCGCCGTCGATCACGCCGCCCGCCGCCACCTCGCCCGCGCGCAGGTCGAACAGGTCGGCGCCGCCATTGCCGCGCAGCGTGTCCATCCCGCCCGCGCCGCGCAGCGTATTGGCCCCGGCATTGCCCTCGATCAGGTTGTCAAGCGCATTGCCCGTGCCCGAAAGCGCCGCCGTTCCGGTCAGGATCAGCGTCTCGATCTCGTTGCCCAGCGTAAAGCTGACCGAGGAGGAGACGGTGTCGCTGCCCCCGCGCGCCGCCTCGACCACCCGATCGAGCGTGGAATCAACCAGATACAGATCGTTGCCGGTGCCGCCCGTCAGGATGTCGGCGCCGGTGCCGCCATCAAGCAGGTCGTTGCCCGCCCCCCCGCGCAGCGTGTCGTCACCCGCAAGCCCGCGCAGCGTATCATCGCCCGTCCCGCCGGTCAGCGCATTGTCGCCCGCGGTCCCGGTCAGCACCTTGCCCGCCGCAGCAGCCCGCACAGGCGCCGCCGTTTGCGGGGCGATGCCGGAACCGATGTCCGACAGAAGATCCGCCATCCCGAAAAGGCCATTTGCGCCGGAATGTTTCTTCGAGAAAGTGTTTGTCATTGATGACCCCTGAAACCACACAACTTGAAGGGAACCGGACAGCACCGCCCGTAAGAAATTGGCACCACCCGTAAGAAATTGAGGAAAATAAACCGCGCCGGAAGGCTTTGTGTCAATGGAAAATTAACCAAGACCTTCAAGCTCTGCGGCGGGATGTCGCAGCCCTTCCGGCTGCCCCGCTCCGGTGCCGCCACGGCTTTTGCGGGGCCAGCGCCTGCCCGCCGTTGGAAAGCCCGGGCTTTCGCGTTACCCTCTGCGCATGTCCCGCGCTGATCTTCCCTTCTTCCCGCTGCGCCCGGGCCGCGTCCACGAGGTCTGCGGCCCTTCCGCCGCCGTCTTTGCCGCCTGCGCCGCCGCCAGCCTGCAAGGCCCGGTTCTGTGGCTGCGCGAGGCCTGGCTGGCCGAGACCCTCAACCCCCTGGGGCTTTTGCCCTTTCTCGATCCCGCCCGGCTGCTGCTTGGCCGTCCGCCAAACCAGATCGACAGTCTGGCGCTCGCCGAGGAGGCGCTGAAGGACGGCAGCCTTGCCCTTGTCGTGCTGGAAATCACCCGCCCGCTCGATCTGCGCGAGGGGCGGCGGCTGCAGCTGGCGGCCGGTGCGGGGGACACGACGGGGCTGTGCCTGATCCCCGAAGGCATGGGCTCGAATGCCGCCGAAACCCGCTGGCGGGCGACGCCGATCTTTGATGCGGCGGGGGCGGACTCGACTCCGATGCGGTGGGAAATTATAAAGAACAAAATGGGAACATTGGGCGCGTGGAATGTTTGCTGGGACGCACAGGCGCATCGTCTCGATCTGGTTTCCCCGGCTGGCGACTGACCGGGCCCTGCGCGCCTGCCCGGTCGAGGGCCCCTTCGCGCTGGCGCAACGACTTGGCAGCGCCGAGACGATTTTTTGCCTGAACGCCGAAGCCGAGGCCGCCGGTCTCTCGCGCGGCATGCGGATGGCCGATGCCCGCAGCTTCTGCCCCGGGCTGATCAGCCGCCCCGCCCGCCCCGATCTGGACGCCCGGTTTCTGGCCGGGCTGCGGCGGTGGGCGGAGCGCTATTGCCCTTGGGTCGGGCTTGAGGGGGCCGACGGTCTGGTGCTCGATGTCACCGGCGCAGCGCATCTGTGGGGGGGCGAGGGGCCGATGTGCGCCGACATCCGCGCGCGGCTCGCCCGGGCGGGGATCACGGCGCAGCTGGGCCGCGGGGAAAGCCGCGGCGCCGCCTGGGCGCGGGCGCATTTCGGCGACCCGACGCCCGAGGCGCCCGAACCCGATCTGCTCGCCTTGCCCGTTGCGGCGCTGCGGCTCGACCCCGACACGGTCACCGGGCTGCAACGGCTGGGGCTGCGCCGCATCGGCGATCTGGCCGCCAGCCCGCGCGCGCCGCTCTCCCGCCGCTTCGGCCCCGATCTGCTGACCCGGCTCGATCAGGCGCTGGGCCACAGCCCCGAACCTGTCACCCCCGCGACCGAGCCGCCGCGCTTCGCCACCCGGATGACCCTGCCCGAGCCGATCGGGCTGGAAAGCGACGTGATGGCGGGGCTGACCCGGCTTCTGACGCCGCTTTGCGCCAAGCTTTCCGCGCATCAGGCCGGGGCTAGGCACTTGTTGTTAACCCTGCGCCGCGTCGATCAGGCGAGCCAACAGGTCGAATTGCGTCTGGCCGCGCCGATGCGCGACCCGGCCCGGATCCTGCCGCTTTTTGCCCGCGGTCTGGCACAGGTGGATGCGGGGTTCGGCATCGACCAGTTGCGGCTGGAAGCCACCCGGGTCGAGCCGCTCGCCCCCGCGCAGCTGGGCACGGCCCATGCCGCCAGCCCCGACCGGCTGGCCGATCTCATCACCCGGCTCGGCACGCGGATCGGGCTTGAGAACATCCACCGCTTCCTGCCCGCCGAAAGCCACATCCCCGAACGCGGCTTCCTGATCGCCCCCGCCGCCTTCAGTGCCGCGCAAGGCGGGTTTCACGCCCCCCGCCCGCGCCCCCTGCGCCTCTTTCCACCCGAGCCGATCATGGCAACCGGCGCCACCCCGCCCGCAAGGTTCTGCTGGCGGGCCATGCCCCTCACCACCGCGCGGGCCACCGGACCGGAACGGATCACCCCCGAATGGTGGCTGGAGGATGAGAACTGGCGGCACGGGTTGCGCGACTATTGGCGAGTGGAGACCGCCGAGGGCCGCCGGCTCTGGCTGTTCTTCACGCCGCAAAACCCCGGCTGGTTCGTGCAGGGGGAATTCGCATGAGCGTTTTTCCTGGTCCAAATACGCAAAATCCCGCCGCTTATGCAGAGCTTTGCGTGACCTCGAATTTCACCTTCCTCACTGGCGCCTCGCATCCCGAGGAACTGGTGGCCCGCGCGGCGGAACTCGGGCTGGCGGCCATCGCGATCACCGATCGCAATTCGCTGGCCGGGGTGGTGCGGGCCTTCTCGGCGCTGAAGACCCTGCGTCAGGAAACCGAGGCGCTGCGCATCCGCTCGGCCACCCGAACCGATCCCTCCTCGCGCCAGAGCCTCGACCCGGCCCAGCCGCTGCCCCGGCCCGCGGCGCCGGATCTGCCGCGGCTGATCATCGGCACGCGGCTTGCCTTGCGCGATTGCGCGACGGAATTTCTGGCCCTGCCCACCGACCGCCCGGCCTACGAGCGGCTCTCGCAACTGCTGACCCTTGGCAAGCGGCGGGCGGGCAAGGGCGACTGCGCCCTGAGCCTCGACGATCTGGCCGCGGGCGGGGCCGGGCTGATCCTGATCGCGCTGCCGCCGCCCGATCTGGCCAGCGCACTGCCCCCCCTGCAAAAGCTGCACCGGCAATTCCCCGGCCATGTCTTTCTGGGAGCCGCGCCACGCTATGACGGCACCGATCAGGCCTGGTTTCGCGGCTGTGCCGATCTGGCCTTGCGGGCCTCGACGCCGATGGTGGCGGTGGGCGATGTGCTGATGCACCGCGCCGCCCGCCGCCCCTTGGCCGATGTGCTGACCTGCCTGCGCGAGGGGGTGACCATCGACGCCATCGGCACCCGCGCCCTGCCCAATGCCGAGCGCCGCCTGAAAGGCGCGGCCGAGATGGCGCGACTGTTCCGCCACCACCCCGCCGCGATCCGCCGCACGCTGGAGATTGCCGCGCGTTGTGCCTTTGACCTTGCGGAACTCAGCTACGATTACCCCGGCGAAGACGACACGGAACCGCCGCAGGCCCGGCTGGAACGGCTGGCCCGCGACGGGCTGGCGCGGCGCTATCCGCAAGGCGCGTCCGAGCGGGTGCATCAGCTGATGGCCAAGGAACTCGCGCTGGTCGCGGACCTCGGCTATGCGCCCTATTTCCTGACCGTGCAGGACATCGTGCAATTCGCCCGCTCGCGCGGCATCCTGTGTCAGGGTCGCGGCTCGGCGGCGAATTCGATCCTGTGCTATCTGCTTGGGATCACGGATGTTTCCCCCGACATGATCGGCATGGTGTTTGAACGCTTCATCTCGCGCCATCGCGGCGAGCCGCCCGATATCGACGTCGATTTCGAACATGAACGGCGCGAAGAGGTGATCCAGTGGATCTACGAGAAATACGGCCGCGACCGCGCCGGGCTCTGCGCCACGGTGATCCATTTCCGCACCCGCGCCGCGATCCGCGAGGTGGGCAAGGTGATGGGGCTGTCGGCCGATGTGACGGCGGCGCTTTCGGGGCAGATCTGGGGCCTGTCGAACCGGGGCGCCGATCCGGCGCGGCTGCGCGAGATCGGCCTGAACCCCGAGGACCGGCGGCTTTCGCTGACGATCCGGCTGATTTCGGAAATCATCGGTTTTCCCCGCCATCTGAGCCAGCATGTCGGCGGTTTCGTCATTACCCGCGGGCGGCTCGATGCGCTCTGCCCGATCGAAAACGCCGCGATGGAAGGGCGCACTTGCATCGAATGGGACAAGGATGACATTGACGCCTTGGGCATCCTCAAGGTCGATGTGCTCAGCCTGGGCATGCTGACCTGCCTGCGCAAAAGCTTCGATCTGCTGGCCGCGCACAAGGGGCTGCGGCTGGATCTGGCCAAGGTGCCGCAGGAAGACCCGGCCACCTATGCGATGCTGACACGCGCCGATGCGGTGGGGGTGTTTCAGGTCGAAAGCCGGGCGCAGATGAATTTCCTGCCGCGGATGAAACCGGCCACTTTCTACGATCTGGTGATCGAGGTGGCGATCGTCCGCCCCGGCCCGATTCAGGGCGGCATGGTCAAGCCCTACATCCGCCGCCGTCAGGGGCTGGAGGCGCCCGAGCCCTTTGGCCCCGCCTTGGCCGCCGTCACCGCGAAAACGCTGGGTGTGCCGCTGTTTCAGGAACAGGCGATGCAGATTGCCGTCGTCGGCGCGGGCTATTCCGCGGAAGAGGCCGATCAGCTGCGCCGCTCGCTCGCCTCGTTCCGGCGCATGGGCACGATCGGCGCGCATCGCGACCGTTTCGTGCAGGGGATGACGGACCGCGGCTATCCGCTGGCCGTGGCCGAGGCCTGTTTCGCCCAGATCGAGGGCTTTGCCGATTACGGTTTCCCCGAAAGCCATGCCGCGGCCTTCGCGATGCTGACCTATGTCTCGTCCTGGCTGAAATGCCACCACCCCGAGATCTTCGCCTGCGCTTTGCTCAATTCCCAGCCGATGGGGTTTTACGCCCCGGCGCAGATCGTGCGGGACGTGCGCGAGCATGGGGTGGAGGTGCGGCCGATTTGCGTGAACCGCTCGGACTGGGATAACCGGCTGGAACGGCGGGCCGATGGGCGGCTGGCGCTGCGGCTGGGCTTTCGGCAGATCAAGGGCTTTCGCGCCGAGGATGCAGGCTGGATCGTCGCCGCCCGCGGCAATGGCTACCCGGATGTCGAAAGCCTGTGGCTGCGCGCGGGGCTCTTGCCCGCCGTTCTGGAACGTCTGGCCGAGGCGGATGCCTTCGCCGGTCTTGGCCTGACGCG
The DNA here is from genome assembly GCF_052363185.1 of Rhodobacter capsulatus. Lineage (GTDB taxonomy): Bacteria > Pseudomonadota > Alphaproteobacteria > Rhodobacterales > Rhodobacteraceae > Rhodobacter > Rhodobacter capsulatus_E. The sequence goes on from NZ_CP198955.1 coordinate 2,119,423, forward strand.
GCGCGATGCGCTTTGGGCGGTGCGCGCGATCCGGGCGCCGAAGCCCCTGCCCCTCTTCGCCAATCCGCTGGATGGCGAGGGCGGGATCGAGCCCGCCGTGACCCTGCCGCCGATGCATCTGGGCGAGGAGGTGGTCGAGGATTACATCGCCCTGCGCCTGACCCTGCGCGCCCATCCGATGGAGCTGTTGCGCCCCGGCCTGCCCGGCTTGACCTGCCACGACCGGCTGGTGACGGCGCCGCTCGGGCGCACCTCCGTTTGCGGCCTGGTGATCACCCGACAGCGCCCCGGCACCGCCTCTGGCGTCATCTTCCTGACCCTGGAAGACGAAACCGGCGTCGCGAATATCGTTGTCTGGCCCAAGGTTTACGAGCGTTTCCGCCGCGCCGTGATGGGCGGGCGGCTCTTGCGCGTCACCGGGCGGCTCGAACGCGAGGGGATCGTGGTGCATCTGATCGCCGAGCGGATCGAGGATCTGTCGTCCCGGCTTTCGGACCTTGGCCACCCGCTCGATGGCGCCATCGGCCAGACCCGCCCCGAGGCCGACGATGCCCCCCGCACGCCCGCGCGTCCCGCCCGCCAGCCGCCCCGCGCGCAGCATCCGCGCGAACAGGCCAAGCGGCTTTTTCCCAGCCGGGATTTCCATTGAACCCCGCGGGCCAAGGGTGTCACGACGCGCCGGGCGCATTGCATTGCGGCCATGCCGCCCTTGGTCTAGGCTCTTCGCATATTGCAGTCTTCGGGCGCGGCCATGGATTTGACATTGAGGATATCGGACCCGGGTCACCGGGTGTCACGCGGGCGGTCGGGGAGGACCCCGAGGCTGGCAGCAAATGGGTAAGCCCGTGGCAGGGGCCGGGTCCGACTTGACCGCCAGTTTTCAGCGGCTGCAATCGGTGCTCCTTGCGCCATGGCGGGAACGGAACGACGCCTTTTGCGCCGCCTTCCCCGATCCCTTGCCGCTGATCGAGACATGCCGGGCGGATGGAACGGTGGCCAAGGCGCTTGTCGCCCTGCATGCCGAGGAGGTGCCCGCCCTCATCACCGCGCTGCTTGAGCCGGGCCAGGGTTGGCTGGCGCCAGCCTGTCCCCGTGATTGGCCTGTCCGGCTGTCGACCCTCGGCGCTGAAGACCTGACGGAGGCGCGCAAGACACCCGGCGAACGGGCGACATGGGGCAGCGAAAAGGACATCTGGCGCAAGCTGCTCGACCGGCTCGAGCATCTGAAATCCGCCGATCTGGAGGGCGTGACCGGCTGGGTCTGGCAGGGCACGCGGCCCTATCCGCTTTTCACCGGCGGTCTGCGCTATTTCGTGCGCGAAAGCGAATATCTGATCCGCGATGGCGACCTTTGGGTGGATCTGCCGCTGCGCGGCGCCGCCAAACACGGTGCCTATCACAGCGGCTTTGCCTTCACGCCGCCCGACCGTCTAGCGCTGACCCATCCCACCGGCTGCATGCAGGCTTTCGACGTTCAAGACGGGTTTCTCGGCCCCGCGGATTTCGTCTGGCTGCGCGCGCTGCGCACCGCCGCCGATGCCGCAGCGGCGTTTGAAGGGGTTCGGGAAAACGACCTTGGCCCCGAAGCGGCCTTTGTCGATCTGCCGGGGCACAGATGGCCCTTGATCACGCGCAGCCATATCTATGGCAGGGGGTCGCAGCCGGGCACCCTTGCCCGCCTGACGCCCGCGGGCCTGTCGCTCTTGCCCAACAACGCCATGTGCGATCCGGGGGCGGCGCAGGTGATTTCGCTGCTGGCGCAGGAGGAGGCGGCCTTCACCGGCCCCTGGCGCGCGGCGCGGGATGGGGTTGACCGTTTCGGCCCCGAGGTGGATGAGGTCAAGGCTCACTGGTGGGGCTTTGGCCTGCAGGACCGCGACAGCCCCGGCCGCTGGTGGATCTTGCCGCGCGGCACCGGCCGGTTTGCGCCCCGGCCACTGGACGGAATGCCAAAGATCGGGCCGCTCTCGGAACTCCTGATCGGCTCCGGGGCGGGCATGTTCGGCGCGCTCGACATTCACACCGGCGCAGAGGTGATCCCCTTCGTCCATCCCGAATGGCACGAACTGATGTTCTCGCCCGAACATGCCGTTGTTTTCGTTGATGCTGACGGGCGTTTCAGCGCCTATGACGAATACGGCGCGCGGCTTGTCGGGCCGCTTGGGCTCTTCGAAATTGACAAGACGCTTTGGCCGTCATGGCGCCGCCCCTTCGGGCCCGAGGGCAAGAGCGATGACGAAAAGCGCCTGCTCTATATCCGTCACGACCTGGGGGAAATGGTGCGCAGCGCGCGTCGGCTCAGACGGTTCGGCGATCTCGATCCCCTGGCGCCGACGCTGGCCGCCTATGCCGGGCGTCTGACCGAAGGCCGCAAGGACGCCGATCTGTGCGGGCTCTGGCGGGCCTCGGTCGAAGTGGCGTCGGACATCGAGGCCTGTGGCACGATCCTGCTGCAAGGCCAGCGCGGCCGCATCGGCTTCGGCGATGCGGCCCCCTATGGCGGATCCTCGATGTTCAACTGGCTGGAGGAACTGCCGGTGGAAGGGCTGATCGCGGGCAGGTCCGGCGCGGTCATCGGCGTGCCCTTTGCGGCGCTGCGGATCGTCCGGGGCAGATAGTGCGCCCGGCAAGCCCCGCCGCAGCGCCCGTGCGATCATGCCGCAGTTCTGCGGCGATTTGCCACACTCAACACATCGCATCCTCTTTCTTTTCGGGTCGCAAACCTTGGCCCTCTGTGATATTCAAATTTTTGAATAAAAGAGGGGGATCACATTCATGTCCGACCGTCAGGACTTCCGCCCGTCGCGCCGGGGTTTTCTGGGCCTTGCCGGAGGAGCGGCCATGCTCGGGCTTGCGGCGCCCGCACCAGCCAAGGCGCAAAGCGTTGCCACCAAAGCGAAAATCGTCATTCTGGGGCCGGGGGCCGGCGGCACCGGCATTGCCAATCGCCTGGTCGAGCGGCTCGAAGGCGCCGAGATCACCATTCTCGATGCGCGCAAGCAGCACTGGTATCAGCCGGGCTTCACGCTGATCGCCGCGGGGCTCAAACCCGCCGGTTACGCGGTCTCGGGCACCGGCGACTGGCTGCCCAAGGGCGTGACCTGGATCGCCGAGGCCGCGGCCGGGATCGACCCCGAAGCGCAGGTCGTCACCACCGCAAGCGGCACGAAACTGCCCTATGATTATCTGATCGTCGCCACCGGGCTGACGCTTGACTGGGAGGCGATCGAGGGGTTCTCGCTTGATCAGATCGGCCAGAACGGCATCGGCGCGGTCTATGCCGGCCCCGATTACGCCGAGGCGACCTGGCGCGCCATGGATGCCTTTACCGCCAAGGGGGGCGTCGGGCTCTTCGGGCGCCCCGCGACCGAGATGAAATGCGCCGGTGCGCCGCTGAAATACACGTTCATCACCGATGACTACCTGCGCCGCAAGGGCACGCGCGACGCCTCGCAGATCATCTATGCGGCGAATAACGAGGCGCTCTTTTCGGTGCCGGTGGTGAACGAGAAGGTGAAGCTGCTGTTCACTGATCGCGGCGTCGACACCCGCTGGAACCACATCCTGACCGGCATCGACGCGGGCGCGAAGACCGCCTATTTCAAGGTGCCCGAAAAGCGCAGCCTTGCCGCCGATGGCACGGTGGAGGTGACGCCCGCGAAGACCGAGGCGATCGCCTTCGATTTCACCAATGTGATCCCGCCGCAACGCGCGCCGAAAGTGGTGCGCGAGTCGGGGCTGAGCTGGGCCGACAAATGGGTGGATCAGGGCTGGATCGAGGTCGATCAGGGCACCTTGCGCCACCTGCGCTACCCCAATGTCTTTGGCGTGGGCGACATCAACGGCGTGCCCAAGGGCAAGACCGCCGCCAGCGTGAAATGGCAGATCACCGTGGTCGAGGATCATCTGGTTTCCGAGATCGCCGGGCGTCAGGGCACCGAGATCTACAACGGCTACACCTCCTGCCCGATGATCACGAAGATCGGCCGGGCGATGCTGGTCGAATTCGATTACAAGAACAACCTCACCCCCTCTTTCCCCGGGGTGATCGCGCCGCTGGAAGAACTGTGGATTTCCTGGCTGATGAAGGAAATCGCGCTCAAACCCACCTATAACGCGATGCTGCGCGGCAAGGCCTGAGGAGAGGATCATGAAGGAACTGACGCTGCAAACCCTGATCGCGGTTTTCGAGGAGATCTTCGGCCGGGGCCTGTTCTGGACGATGGTCGCGGTCGCGGCGGTGATCACGCTGGCCTATCTTTACGTGCTGCTGCGCGACCGCCACCTGTCGGCGCGCAAATTCCTCACCGCGCAGCTTTTCATGCCGGTGGGGGCGCTCGCGGCGGTGGTGTTCGTGCAATGGGTGACCCATTCGGGCTTTGGCGACATCGGCGGGCCGATCGACTGGATCGTGCTTTTGTGGGTCGCGACCCTCGGCGCGGGCGGCGCGGCGATCCTCGTTTACACGGTCGAGGCGCTGATCACGGGCAAAAGCACGAAACACACCGGCTGAGCCCCGCGGCCCCGGCCCGACACACGACCCGGAAGGCGGCCTTTTGGCCGCCTTTTTCCGTGGCACCACCTGCAATGCAAGGCCACAAGGCCCCCATATGTTCACGGTTTATTCGCCAATCGCTGCGATCATCGACCCCGCATTGCACGGTCACATCGTTTGACATCGACGGGATGAGAGGAGCGCAGGGGCGTGGCGGGAACGGCCGGAAACGACACGTTGACCGGGGGCAGCGGTGCCGACAGCCTTGATGCGCTGGCCGGGGACGACCTTGTTTTCGCCGGCGCGGGCAACGACTCGATCCTTGGCGGCAGCGGCAATGACACGATCCGCGCCGATTACGGCCCCGTCAATCAGATCACCACCGGCCGTTTCGACACCAGCCAGGGGTGGAGCACCTCCGGAACCGGCTATACCAGCGGCGGGCGCTACATCGCCGATGTGGATTATTCTTCCAGCACGCTGACTTATGCAACGACGCTCAGCGGGCTGTCGCTTGGCCCGGGCAGCCACGGCGCCGGGCAGGTGGTTTTCGATCTGGCCTGGAACGACGGCAACCCGGCCCCCTCCAGCGGTTACGCCACCTTCGAGATGCAGATCAACGGGGTCGTCTATGCGCGGGTCACGACGCCCGACGGCGACGGCTCGCAAGCCACCGTCACCTATCTGAACGGGGCCACCGGCACCGTCGCGACCATCGCCGAGGGCAGCGCCCTTGGCGCCACGGGCTATCAGACCCTGACCGTCAACCTGCCCAACGGCGTTCCCGACAGCGGCACGCTGCGCTTTGTCGTCAATGCCGCGACCGGGATGGACGATTTCAGTCTCGACAATGTTCAGGTCATCACCTGCGCCGAGACCGGCAGCGGCGACGATACGGTGCGGGCGGGGCTTGGCGACGATATCGTGCTGGGCAACGGCGGGGCCGACAGCCTTTTGGGCGAGGACGGGCACGATACCCTTGATGGGGGCGCGGGCAATGACACGCTGATCGGCGGCAGCGGCACTGATTATCTGGCCGGGCAGGCGGGCGACGATCTGATCGACGGCGGCACCGGGGACGATAGCGTTCATGCCGGGATCGGCAACGACAGCGTTCTTGGCGGCGACGACAACGACTGGCTGAGCGGCAACGAGGGCAACGACACGCTCTTGGGCGAGGCGGGCAATGACCGGCTCTTTGGCGATGGCGACGACGATCTGCTGCAGGGCGGCATCGGCGACGACACGCTGGAAGGCGGGGACGGCAACGACCTGGTTCAGGGCGGTGACGGGAATGACTCGCTCGATGGCAACGACGGCAACGACACGTTGCAGGGCGGCGCGGGGCGGGACATCATCGAATCCGGTCTGGGCGACGATCTGGTCGATGGCGGCGACGACGCCGATTTTCTGCATGGCCGCGAGGGCAATGACACCTTGATCGGCGGCGAAGGCGCCGACACGCTGACCGGCGGCACCGGCGCCGATCTGTTCCTGGTAGAGGGCGCCGACCGGATCACCGATTTCGACGCCCTCACGAACAGCGCCAATGGCGACGAGGCGGACAACGATGTGGTTGATCTGTCTGGCTTTTACAACCAGGCCAGCCTTGATGCCTGGAATGCCGCCAATCCGGGGCAGACCTATCCGAACCCGCTGGCCTGGCTGAAGGCCGATCAGGCCGACGGGGTGCTGGATCAGGCAGGCGGGCTTGAACTTTACAGCCCCGACGGCACTCCGGTCACCCCGGCCGATCTGAGCGGCGAAAATACCCGGGTGCTCTGTTTCGCCCGGGGCACCCGCATCCTGACCCGCAGCGGCGCGCGGCCGATCGAAGCGCTGCGCGCGGGGGATCTGGTGGTGACGGCCGATCGCGGGGTGCAACCGGTGCGCTGGATCGGCTGTTTCCGTCTTGACCCCGCGCAGCTGGCGGCGGCCCCGCAGCTGCGCCCGGTGCGGATTGCGGCCGGGATGCTGGGCCGGGGGCTGCCGTTGCGCGATCTGGTCGTGTCGCCGCAGCACCGGATTCTGGTGCAATCGCCAATCGCGCGGCGGCTGGCCGGCACAGAGGAGGTGCTGGTGGCGGCGCATCTGCTGGCGGGCCTGCCGGGCATCGGCCTCGACACCCGGGGGCAGAGCGTGGAATACTGGCATCTGCTCCTTGACCGCCACGAGGTGATCTTTGCCGAAGGGGCGCCCTCGGAATCGCTTCATCTCGGAGCGGAGGCGGACAAGACCTTCAACGCAGAGACTCGCGCCGAAATCCTGCGCCTGCTTCCCGCCCTGCCCGCCCCGGCACGCCCCTTCCTGCCCGGCAGGCTGGGCCGACAGCTTGCCGCGCGCCATGCGAAAAACGGCAAACCCCTGCTTTGCCCGCGCCCCGTCACGGCCCGCCTGCGCAGCTGACCGGGGCGGTGGCGAAGGCGGTTCAGGTTTTGTGCGCTTTCGCGCGCGGCAGCACCGCAATACGGTTCCGGCCGCCGCGCTTGGCCCGCAAGAGCGCCTGATCGGCGCGCTGCATGAAGCGGTCGCCGGTGTCGCCCGGGGCAAGGCAGGTCAGCCCGATGCTGAGCGTGATCGACTCGGGGCAGGTGCGAAACCGCACGCGCGGCATGGCCGTCAGGATCTCCAGCGCCGATTTCCGGGCCGTCGTCTCGTCGGCGCCCGGCATCAGCAAAACGAATTCCTCGCCGCCGATCCGCGCCAGATGGTCGACCGGCCGCGCCGCCGTGCGCAGGGTGGCGGCAATGCCCGCCAGCACCGCATCGCCCGCGCCATGGCCATAATCGTCGTTGATCCGCTTGAAACGATCGGCATCGACATAGAGCATCGCCAGCGGCCGCCCGCCCGACCGGGCCAGAGCGATTTCGGACTGCAGCCTTTCCTCGAAGGCGCGACGGTTCAAAAGCCCCGTCAGCGGATCGGTCCGGGCCAGGATTTCAAGCTGCTCCGTCCGGTCGGCCACCTCGCGTTCCAGATTTTCGGTCAGCCGTTTCATCACCGTGATGTCGGTGGCCGCGGCGATCAGACCGATGAAGCGGTCCCCGTCCAGCCGGGGAATGATCCGCTCAAGCAGCCAGCACCAGGCGCCGCCACTGTCGCGTACGCGATATTCGATTTCCCCCGGCTCTCGGCTTGCCGACAGATGGGCCAGACAGGCGCTGTAACGCGCCTGATCCTCGGGGTGGATGAACTCCGCCCATGCAAGCGCGTCGGCCCAGCCCTCGGGCACCCCCAAGAGGGTGCTCCAGCCCTTGTTGACGAAATCGCGCACGCCCGAAGGGCCGCTGAACCAGATCAGGACCGGCGCCTGCTCTGCGATCAGCCGGAACCGCCGATCGGTCTCGATCAAGGCCGAGACCAGCACCCGCTCCACCGAGGGGAAACTTTCGGCCAGATCAGAGGGGCGTTGGAGCGGCAGCGCCCGAACAAGGCGCCGGTCCATCTGCATGATATGGCTCACCAGCCAGTTGACCAGAAATTCGAGAAATTCGGAGACGACCTCGGCCTGCCCCAGATCGTCCCTTGCGGCAATTTCCGAGACACGCGTGACAAACCTGCGATGCGCGCAGATATGGCGATCCGTCGCCTCCGTGCTCAGCCGCGCCTTGCAGAACAATCTTTCTTCCGCGCAGAAATGCTCGGCGGCATAGGTCATGAGTTCGTCCACCAAAGGCGCAACTTCGGGAAGCCTGCCGTTGCCGCCGACGATATCGGCAAGCCGATTGGTCAGTTCAAACAGATGCTTGTGCTGCGCGTCAACCAGCGCATTCCCGGTTTCAAGTTGCGGATTCCAGTAGAACAGCGTCATCTGACAAAGCCCGGTGAAACCTGTGTGGCGTCCATGTTAGCACGAATTTTGGTCAGTTATCCTTGATTTGCCGCAAGTTTACGCAGCGAAACAAGGGCTTTTGCGACCGCCCTTGTCGGCAGCGACAGGCGCCCCGACGCCCCGCGCGGATGGATGCGCGCCGCGATCCAACGCGGCATCGGACCACGGGAGCGCGGGAAGGGCAGTTTGACAACCCGCCCCGTTCAGAACAGCACGATATCAAGCCCCGTCGTGCCCGTTGCCGGGGCGATGTCGTCCTGGCGCACCTCCTGACCGATCCGGGCAAGCCAGGCGTCGTGAACGACCCGCTCCGCCTCGATCGACAGAAGCGACCGCAGCTCGGCCAGAATGTCGCTTTCCCCGGGGCTGACGTGCAGCGCGGTCGGGGCCGCGGTTTCGGGCACTGCGGCTTTCAGCGCTTCGGCCATCCGGCCAATCTCGTCGCGATGCTCGGTCATGGCGCGCAGACCTTCGGACAAGGTCTCGGCCAGCAGCCGCTGGTTGTCGGAAATCGCGGCGCGCGTCGCGGCCAAAGACCCGCGCAGCGCCGCAAGACCCGAGGCGACCTTGGTTTCCAGCTCGTCGCGAATGACCTGCATTTCCGTCGATTGCCGGTCGAACAGCTCCGCCACGGCGCGGGACGAATTCCGGATCGCATCAAGATGGCTGGTCAGATCGGCCACGCGCCCGCCGCTTTCCTCGACCAGTTCGCGCAGCTGATGCGCGATCACCTTCAGCGGCAATCCATCCGGGCCAAGCCCCGCACAGGCGATGACCGCATTGATGCCGATCAGATTGACGCGCATCTCGATCGCGCCGATATCGTGGACGATGTCCTGCACCGTGTCGACCGAGATCGACAGCGCGCGGGCCTCCTCGCCCAGGGCGCTTTGCAGCCCGGCGCCTTCGTCCAGAATGCCGTCGATCCGGGCATAGGCATCCAGAAGATCCTTGATCCCGGTGCGCCCGGGCCGGAACAGATCTTCCACCTCGTGCAGGAAATCCTCGGTCCTTGCCGTGGCCTCGGCAAGCTCGCGTTCCAGCTGGTGCAGATGCGGCCGATGCCGCTCGATCGCGGCGGCGGCTTGCTGCCCGCCCAGATCCAGAACCGCCGCGCGCAGCGCCGCGCCGATCCGGGGATCGCAGGTGGCCCGAAAGACCAGATCGGCATGTTCAAGCCCCTGACGCATCGCATCCCCCGCCTGCAGCGCCAAAAGCGCCTTCGAGACCGCCGCGCGGATCGCCGCCGCGCCTTGCGCCAGCTTGCCGCCGCGCGTCGTCAACATGGACATATGCGTGTCAAGCCGGGTGATCCCGGACAGGATATCCTCCAGCGCCGCGGTCGCATGGTCCGCAAAGAGCCCCCCCAGCCCCGCGGAGCGGCTTTGCGCCGTTCCCACCTTGGCGGTCAGCGCCTCCAGCGCGGCGTGGATTTCCGCGACCCGCTGCGCGGCCATGCGCACCAGTTCGGGCGCATCGCGCGAAAACACCGACATCGAGCCCGTCGTGTCGGCGATCTGCGCCACGGCAACGCGGGCATTCAGCGCCACGATGGTCATGGTCCGGATCACCCCCGAAAGACGCCCGGCCTCTCCCTGCATGGCCCGCACCTCGCCGCAGATCTGGTCAAGCGGCTGACGGCAGCGGGCAAGATCGGTCAGCAGATCGCGCAAGGCCGCCTCGTTGCGCCGGATCGTTTCCGTCAGATCGCGCGCCCCGTCCGAGGAGGCGAAAGCCGCAATCTGCTGGATCGGCTGGTCGAGCGCGTCGAACCGCGCGCAGACCGAGGTCAGGGCCGTGCCCGCGCGCAGGAATTTCTTCTCGGTCTCGACGCTCACGCCCCGCAGAAGATCCGCGCAGGCCTGTGCCTGAGGGACGCACGGATGAAACACCGCTGTCATGGTCTTCCCCTGTTCAAGGATTGCGCCGCAAAGGCCCCCTCAGGCGCTCGGCAGGATCTGCCGGACCACCCCCACCAGCGCATCGGGCTCGACCGGCTTGACGATCCAGCCGGTGGCCCCGGCGGCCTTCGCCTCCTCCTTGCGCGATTGCGCGGATTCGGTGGTCAGCATCAGGATCGGCATGAACCGGCCCGCCGGGGACTTGCGCACCTCGCGGATCAGATCGAGGCCGCTCATGCCGCCCATGTGCAGGTCGGTGATCATCAGATTGGGGCGGTTTCCGCCCGCCATGCCCTGCAGGGCGGCCTCTCCGCTGGCGGCCTTGATCACGCCATAGCCCGCGCGGGTCAGGGTGGCTTCCATGCTCATCAGCATGGTGGGGCTGTCATCGACAAGCAAGATGGTTTTCATGTCTTCCTCTTTGACTTCAATACATTGCCTTGTTTTCACCGGTCCGCGGAAGCGACGCCAGACAGGCCGCGACGAAAGCGTCCGGGGGCGGATGGACAAGCGCGGGGCGCATCGCCAGAAGGCATTGCAGAACCGCGCTGTGGATCGGGCCCGCCGTGGCAAGATCCACCTGCGGCGCCTCGGTCGCGCCCAGCCACTGGGCGAAATCGAGCGCCTCCTCGACCGTGGCGGCGCCCTCGATCCGGGCCAGCGCCCCCTCGTAAACGATCGCCATCACAGCAACTCCTTGACATCGAGCACCAAAAGCACCCGCCCGTCGCCCAGAACCGCGGTCCCCGCATAGCCGGGCACACCGTTCAGAAGGCCGCTCATCGGCTTCATGATCACATCCATGCCCGCCACGAATTCATCCACCACCAGACCGACCGGGGCGCCGTCGATCCGCACCACCAGCACGGCCTCTTCTTCCGCGGGACGCGGCGGCAACAGGAAGCGCTCGCGCAGCCGCACGATCGGCACAAGGGCGCCGCGCAGATGCGCCAGTTCGCGCCCCTTCACCTTGCGGATCGTCGGCGCGGGCATCCGCACGGTTTCCGCCGTCAGCGCCATCGGAATGCCGTAAAGCTGGCCGCCGATCTCCACCGCCATCACCTTGGAGATTGCCAGCGTCAGCGGCAGATGCAGATCGACCGTGGTGCCCAGCCCGACCACCGAGGACAGCCGCACCGTGCCGCCCAGACCCTCGATCGTGTGGCGCACCGCATCCATGCCGACGCCCCGCCCCGACAGGTCCGAGACCGTCTCGGCCGTGGAAAAGCCCGGCAGAAAGATCAGGTTGACCGCCTCCGTCTCCGAAAGCCCCGCCGCAGTTTCCGGCGAAATCAGCCCCTTGCGCAGCGCCGAGGCGCGGATCTTTTCGGGGTCGATGCCCCGCCCGTCATCCTCGATCTGGAGGACGACCTTGTCGCCTTCCTGCGTGGCGCGCAGCACCAGCCGCGCGGTCTCGGGCTTGCCCGCCGCGCGCCGCTCCTCGGGGGTCTCGATGCCGTGGTCCAGACTGTTGCGCATCAGATGCAGCAAAGGGTCGGCCAGCGCCTCGATCACGCCCTTGTCGGCCTCGGTGGTCTCGCCCTCGATCCGCAGATCGACGCTTTTGCCAAGCTTGCGGCTGATGTCGCGCACAAGGCGCGGGAAGCGGCGGAACACCACCGCGACCGGCAGCATCCGGATGCCCATCACCGCGGCCTGCAACTCTTGCGCGATCCGGTCCAGAACGGCGAAATGGGTCTTGATCTCGCGCGCCATCTCGCGGCTGCCGAAGTGGTTTTCGGCGCGGTTGGCCAAGAAGGGCAGCGCGTTCTTGGCCACGACCAATTCGCCGACCAGATCGACAAGGCCGTCGATCTTCGCCGGTTCGATCTTCAGCGCCCGGTCGGCGGCGGCCCCGCCCTCCGAGGCGGGCACCGTCGGGGGATCGGGCGGCGCGCAAGGCGGGGGGACCGGCTCGGCAAAGGCCTCGCCCGTCACCACCGCGCGCAGGCGCCGCAACGGCAGGTCCGACCCGCTTTGAGAGGCGTTTTGCACCGCAAGGGCCAGGGTGTCGGGCGCCACATGAAAGCCCGCGCCGCGAAACAGCGCCAGGATCGCACTGCCGATGGCCGCCACCGCCGCCTCGGGCGCGCAGGCCAGACGGAACTGGGTGGCCAGCAGTTCCGCGGTGACCGGATCGAAGGGGCCATCGAAGATCTGCGCCCGGCCGATCTCGATCACCTCGGTTTCCGCCACGACATAGCGCAGCAGATGGTCGATTTCGGCGCGCGGTGCGGCGCTGAGCAGATCGAACCGCAACTGACAGTGATAGGGGTCGAACTCCTCGGGCGCAGCCCAAGGCGCCGAGGGGACGACGCGGAACCACAGCCGCCCCGGCACCTGCGCCATCAGATAGGCCGGGTCTTCGCCGGAAAAGAAACATTCGGCGCGCGGGCTGTAGCGGATCAGCGCGAAGCGGGTTTCGGGCGCGGCATCGGCCAGAACCTCGGCCAGGGTCGCGCGCAGCGGCAGATCCAGCCAGTCGGGCAGGTCCGACACCAGCGGCTGATCTGGCGCGGCGGGCGTTTCGGTGGCGGAGGTATCGGCGGCGCCCCCCGCGCCCAACCAGCCGCGATAGCGACGCGCGCGGATGCGGGCGAAATCGGCCGATCCCTCGGGCAGTCGGCCCGCGGTGTCGATCGCCTCGACCCAGCCGGAGAGCGTGTCGAAACAGCCCAGCAGATCATCGACGATCTCGGAATTGAGGGCGATCCGCCCCTCGCGCACCGCCCCCAGCAGATCCTCGGCGGCATGGACGAGTTCGACCAGGATCGGCAGGTCGAACATCCCCGCCGTGCCCTTGATCGTATGCACGACACGGAAGAGGTCGTTCACCGCCACCGCATCGGCGGGATGGGCCTCAAGCCGCAACAGCGCATCGGCGGCGGTTTCCACAAGATCGCGCATTTCGGGCACGAAGCCGTCGCGCAAGAGGTCAAGATCAGGCGACAGGCTCATGCGGCCCTCCCCGAAAGGCGGTCGCGGCCGGTCGCAGCGCGCGGCGCCAGCCCGCACAGCGCCCGCGCCACCGCGATGAAAAGATCGGGATCGACCGGCTTCGTCAGATAGAAATTCGCCCCGGCGGCAAAGGCGCGGGCCTGTTCGGCGGCGCTGTGCGAAGAGCTGACGATCACCGCAGGCACCCCGGCCAGATCCGGCGTGGCCCGGGCGGCGCGCAGAAAGCTCAGCCCGTCCATCATCCGCATGTTGATATCGACAAAGAACAGATCGAATCGCGCCTGCAAGGCGATTTCCATCGCTTCAAGGCCGTTGATCGCCTCGTGCAGATCGACGCCCTCGTCGGCCAGCAGGCTGGCGCAATAGCGGCGCATCGTGAAGGCGTCGTCGATCAGCAGAATCCGCGGACGCGGCGGCGGCAGGCTGGCGATCTTGCTGTGCGGTTTGGGCATGGCGGCGCGACCTCAGAGCGACGAAACGGACAGGGGTTTTTGATGCACGAGCGCATCGGGGAACTTGCGGGGGGTGAAGAGCGGCGAGATCCGCGACATGCTTTCGGAATGGCCAAGGCAGATGAACCCGCCCGGGCGCAGACAGTCGAAGAACGCCTCGGCGACTTGCCGCCGCGAGGCCTCGTCGAAATAGATCAACAGGTTGCGGCAGAAGATCACGTCGATCTGCCGGACCCGCGCCATCTGCGCCGGATCGACGACATTGATCAGCGAAAAGTCGATCGACTGGCGCAATTCGTCGATCACCTGCCATTTGCCGCCCGCGACGGCGTGGAAATAGCGGCTGCGCAAGGCCTGCGGCACCCGATGCAGGGCGCGTTCCTCGTAAAGCCCGTCGCGCGCCCTGGCCAGCACCCGGCTGTCCACATCCGAGGCCAGGATCTCGATGTCATAGGCATCCGCCCTGCCCCAGTTTTCCAGGATCGAAATGGCCAGAGAATAGGGTTCCTCGCCGGTCGAACAGGGCACCGACCAGATCCGCAGCCGATCCCCCGGCGCGCGGCCCCGCACCACCTCGTCCAGCATGTTGTTCACCAGACAGTCGAACTGGTAATCCTCGCGCAGGAAATAGGTCTCGTTCACCGTCATCTCGTTGATCAGGTGCTGCAATTCCTGCTCGCCGGGCTGAAAGCGCACGCGCATGAAGTAATCGCGGAAGCTGCGCGATCCGGTCAGGCGCATGCGCTCGGCCAGGCGCCGGTCGGTGAAGCTGCGCCGTTTCGCATCCAGCCGGATGCCGGTCTTGCGATAGAAGAAATCCTGAAAGGCCTGCATCTCTTCGGGGCTGACAGGGATCGGGTCATTGGGCAGCGGACCATGCGCGCTCATGGCTGTGCCGCCGCAAAAGCGCCGCCCAGGGTCGGCGCCTGCGCCAGCAGGAACTGCACGAAAGGATCGGTGCGAAAACGCTGCGCCGTGCTGGCCCGCAACGGCCCCGGCAGCGCCTGACCGAGCCCCTGCAGCACCTCGAGCAGCGTGGCGCAGACATTGGCGTCGGTCTCGTCTTGCAGCCGCGCAAACAGCGTCAGCTCGATCCCGGACAGCGGCAGATCCCCGGCCAGAAGCACGCCGAAGATGCGCAGCGCGGGGTCGGGATCGTGCAGCAGCTCTCCCAGCACCTCGGCGGCGGGGCCCGGCATCGCGGTCAGCGCCGCCAGCGCGCTGTTGCGCAGCCCCGCATCCGCGGCGCGCAGATGATCGGCCAGAACCCGGGCGGCGACAAGATCGCCCTGCGCGACAAGGGCGCGAAACAGCACCTCGCGCATCGCGGGATTGGTTTCGGACTGCAGGCGCCGCCCAAGCTCCGCCGCGGCGCCGGGGGTCTGCCCCAGCGCCTGCGCCTCGCGCCGACGCGCCTGCGTCGCATCTTCGGCCCCGGTTTCGCGCATCCGGCTGTCGGCGCGGACAAGTCCCATGGTCAGGCCCCCCTTTTGCGCTGCGGACGTTGCAGCCAGACGCCAAGCCGGGCCGGGATCCGCCCCGGTGGCAAAACGGCCTCGGCGCCGCCCGCGGCAATCAGCGCCGCCGGCATGCCGAAAACGACCGAACTCGCCTCGTCCTGCGCCACGGTGCGTCCGCCCGCGCGCAGCAGTTTCGTCATTTCCGGCGTGCCGTCATCGCCCATGCCGGTCAGCATCACGCCGATCAGCCGCTCCGCCGACAAAAGCCCCAGCGCACTCTCGACAAGCCGCCCGATCGAGGGATGCCAGGGCCGGGCATCAATAGGAACCGAGGTCGCCATCAGCTTGCCCGCCCGCCGCAGCAGCACGAAATCGGCATCGCCCCGGCCGATATAGACATGCCCGGGGGCAAGGGCGGTCGGGCCGGTGACCTCCTGCACGGCAAGCGCCGAAATCTGGTCGAGCCGGTTGGCAAAGGGGCCGGTGAAGGCCGCGGGCATGTGCTGACAGATCAGCACCGGGGCCGGGAAATCACCGGGCAGCGCGGAAACGAAATCTTCAAGCGCGCGCGGCCCGCCCGTCGAAGCCCCGACCAGCACCAGCCTTTCCGGCCCGTCAAGCGGCGCCAAGGTCGGCACGGGCGCAGGTCGCCGCACCCGCGGAACGGGGGGCGCACGCCGCGCGGCGCCCGGTTGTGGCAGCCGCGCCCGCACCGCCGCCGCCACCTTGGCGCAGATCTCGTCCTCGACCCGGTGCAGATCCAGCGACACCGTGCCATCGGGCTTGTGGACGAAATCGACCGCGCCAAGCTGCAGCGCCTCGAAAGTGGCCAGCGCCCCCGCCTCGGTCAGCGAGGACACCATGACCACCGGTGTCGGGCGCCGGTGCATCAGATGGCTGAGAAAGGTCAGCCCGTCCATCTCGGGCATGTTGATGTCAAGCGTGATCACATCCGGGGCGCAGGCCTCGACCATTTCGAGCGCCTGAGCCCCGTTGCGGGCCGTTTCCACCTGCCAGTGCCGCGCCTGCAGCATTTGCGACAGGCGTTTGCGCATCAGCGCGGAATCGTCGATCACCAGAACCTTGGGCATGATCTGTCCGATCAGGCCGCGTCCAGGGCAGCCAGTTCGGCGCCATCCAGCAGCCGGTCGCTTTCCAGCAGCAGGATCATCCGCTGCCGCTCGGCCAGATTGGCGACGCGGCGGATCATCTGCGCCTGTTCCTGGGTCAGATCGGGGGCCGCCTCGATCCGGGCGCGGGCGATGCGCATCACCTCCGAGACGCTGTCGACGATGAAGCCGGTCTGCACGCCGCGGATGGTGAAGACCATGACCCGCTGCCGGTC
The DNA here is from genome assembly GCF_052363185.1 of Rhodobacter capsulatus. Classification (GTDB taxonomy): domain Bacteria; phylum Pseudomonadota; class Alphaproteobacteria; order Rhodobacterales; family Rhodobacteraceae; genus Rhodobacter; species Rhodobacter capsulatus_E. The sequence continues at coordinate 2,135,866 of NZ_CP198955.1, forward strand.
GTTGCGCGCCTGCGCGGGCAGGCCGAAGCGGCTGCGCTGATCGACAAGCGGAATGACCGCGCCGCGCAGGTTGATCACCCCTTCGATGAAATCGGGGCTGCGCGGCACCCGGGTGATGGTCTCGGGCAGACGCAAGATTTCCTGCACATCGGCGATGGCGACACCATATTCTGCGTCCATCAGACGGAAGACGACGAATTGTTCTTCCTCCGCACTGGCGGAAGCGGTTTGCGAACCGGCCATGTCCTGTCCCTCCCCGGTCAGGGCGGCAAGGCTGCCCTGCAGCGCGCCGTCATCGAAGATCTTGTCGGCCGACAGCACCGAAACGATGCGGTTGCCGTTGTCGAGCCGGCACACGGCCTTGATGTCGCGCAGCTGCGCATCGGCGGCCAGCAGCGGCGGCATCGGGTCGATCAGGCCGCGGGCCACCCGCAGCACTTCGCGCACGCGGTCCATCACCAGACCGACCGCGCTTTGCCCGCCGTCCAGCGAAACGACAACCACCCGGTTGTGATCGGCCAGAGGCGCCGGGTCCATGCCGAACAGCGCACGCATCGAGAGCACGGGCAAAAGCCGCTCGCGCAGGCTCATCACGCCCAGCACTGCGGGCGCGGCTTTCGGCACCTTGGTGATGCGCTCGGGCACCTGAACGATTTCCTGCACGCAGCTGATTTCCAGCCCATATTCCTGCCCCGCCACATCAAACGAGACGAGCTGCATCTGGTCATCGGCGCCGCCTGTGGCGGTCGCACTCGCCGCCACCGGCTGCAGCCGCAGCGCCGTTTCGGGGCTGCGCGCGTCGAAACTGTCGAATTCGCGGGCAATCAGCGCCAGCGCATCCAGCACCATGATCATGCCGCGCGCATCCTCGGACCGGATCACCCCGTCCAGCAGATCCGAGCGCAGCGTGGTGGTGACCGATCCCGCCGGCTCGATCCGGTCGGCCTCGACGGTGACGACATTGGCGACATCATCGACCACGATCCCCACCGGCCGCGCCCCGTCCAGAATGACGACGCGGTTGGCATCGTCATGGGCGGCTTCGGGCAGGCCGAACAGACGGCGGGTATTGACCACCGGCAGCACCGAGCCGCGCAGATTGGCCAGCCCCTCCAGCGCGGCGGGCGCCAGCGGCAGCCTGACGATGGCGGGCACGCGGATGATTTCGCGCACCGCAGCCAGCGCAACGGCGAAACTTTCGCCCGCGATCGAGAAGATCACGAATTGCCGCGCCGTCCCGGTCATCCCAGCGCCGGTAGCCGATGCCGCTTCGGCCCCGGGGCGGGCGGCGGGCTTTTTCGGCTTGCCGGACCGGCCGTCTTTCACCGCCGGTTTCGGGGTGGCCGCGGGGGGGGCGGCCGGATCGCCGCCTGCGTCGATGCTGTCGGTCATGACCCGTCCGCCTCAGAGCCCGGTTTGCAGTTCATCGGCGAGCGAGGCGATCGACTCGACCGCCATGGCGAGTTCCTCGGCCCCCTGCGCCTGCTGCTTGGCCGCCGCGGCCGCGCGGGCCGAGTTCTGGTTCGCCTGCCCCGCCGCCGCCGCGATCTGGTTGATCCCGGTCTGCACATCGGTGATGCGCGAGATCATCGCCTCGGATTCGCTGGCGATGATGCGGTTGCCTTCCAGCACCTGCGCCATGTCCGCGGTGACCCGGGCAATATCGGCGGTCATCGCGCGGTTCTTTTCCACCTCGATCAGCGCCGCGGCCGAGATTTCGTCCAGATCGACCCGCACGAAGCCGATCTGTTCCTGGATCATCTTGACCATGTCCTTGATCCGCGATGCATTTTCGCTGCTTTCTTCGGCCAGGTTGCGGATGTCGGTCGACACCACCGCAAAGCCCTTGCCGAATTCGCCCGCCCGCGCCGCCTCGATCGAGCCGTTCACCGCCAGCATGTTGGTCTGGATGCCGACGGTCGAAATCGCGTCGACGATCTTGTCGATCCGCCCCGAAACCTGCGCCAGCGCGGTGATCTGCTCGCGCAAGAGACCGTTCGCCTCGACCGATTGCTGCACGCCGGACACAAGGCCATCCACCGCCGCGCGCGAGTCCGCCAGAAGACCGGAAATCGCCGTGCCCCGGTCCAGCGCCTGTTCGGCGCGGGCGCGGGAAGTTTCGGCCCCGGCCTGAATTTGCGTCACCGCTGCCGCCGCCTGCGTCGTCGCCGCCGCCTGCGTGTTCGCCCCCGCCGCGATCTGATCGACCGCGGTCAGGATCTGCGCCGCCGCGCGGTTGATTTCCTCGATCGCCGAGGACAGTTCCTCGGCCGCCGCCGCCACTTCCTCGGCGCTTTTGCGCACATCGGCGCTGTTGCGCAGCTCGTCGGCGATTTCGGACAGCACGGCGGAAGAGGCCTCGCTCTCCGAAAGCGCGACATTTTGCTGATCCAGCGTCGAGAGGATTTCCTCGCAGGCCGCCGCCTGAGTGTTCGCGGAATTGGAAATATCCTCGGCGCCGCGCTGCGCCTCGCCCGCGGCGGCTTCGGATTCGCGCGCCTGCAGCGCGATGTCGCGCCCGCCCTCGACGATCGTCGCCATGTCGTCACGCACCTGCACCAGCTGGTGATTGACCTTTTCGCCGCGCTCGACCTCGGCGCGGGCGGTCTCGGCCGATTGCTTGATCCCCTCGGCGATCACCTGCACCTCTTCCTGGATCTTGCCGATCAGATCCTGGATTTCGCGGGCAGATTTTTCCGAGGTCTCGGCCAGCGTGCGCACCTGATCGGCGACGACGGCAAAGCCCTTGCCATGTTCGCCCGCCCGCGCCGCCTCGATCGCGGCATTCAGCGCCAGAAGGTTGGTCTGATCGGCGATCCGCGCCACCGCCTTGACGATCTCGCCGATGGTCGAGGCCTGATGCTCCAGCTCGCGGGCGATCTTGACCGAATTTTCCTGCCGCGCCGCCGCGCGCGCGATGGCGGCGATCGAATTCACGATTTGTTCGCGCGTGGTATCGACAAGCCGTTGCAATGTCTCGGTCTTTTCGACCGAAATCCCCGCCGCCTCGCGCGAGGTGACCAGAATGGCCGACATTTCCCGCACCGCCTTGAGCGAGACACTGGCCGCGCTTGACGCTTCTTCGGCCCCGGCGGCGATTTCCTCCATCGCGCGTTTCAGTTCTTCGCTGGCCGAGGTGGCCTCGGCCACGCCGGTCGCCAGTTCGGTCGTCGCCGAGGCGATCTGCTCGGCCGCGGCCTGCTGACGCGCGAAGGTGCGGGCCTGACGGCGCTGCGCATCGACGGGCGCGGCGCCGCGGGCCTTGGCCGGGGGTTCATCTGTGACAAGGGCCGCTTTCGCGGCGGCCTGAGCGGAAATCTGGGTGCGTTTGACCAGTGCCATGAGACCTGACTTCGGTTGCCGGAATGCCCGGGTGTTGACAAGGATAGGCGGAGGCAAAGGGTCGCCTTCGGCCCCAGGGCGCAGCAGATGCCATGGGTGAATGACCGTCCGAAGGAGGCGTGTCAGCCTCGGTGGACAGTCTGATAGTCGATTCGGGTTAACAGCCCGTTCCCGGGCATACATCTGACACCCAGCCCTGACAGGTGTCGGGCGTAGCCGGTCGCCGGGGCACCCGTCACGAGGCCCTTTGCCCGGCCGGATTGCGGTCGGCCTCGGTCAGGCAGATCAGCTCGGCGCCGAAGCGGGCCGCGAGCGCCTTGCCGCGGCTTTCGCCGAGCACCATGCAGGCGCTGGCCAGCGCATCGGCGCGGATGCAGCTCTCGGCCAGAACGGTGGCCGAGGCCGGACCGCCGATCAGCGGCGCGCCCCGGGCCGGGTCCATCGTATGGGCCAGACGGCGCTCGCCCACCCGGACCCAGTGCCGGTAATCGCCCGAGGTGGCGATGGCGAGATCGGTCATCTCGATCATCGCATGGATGGCGCGATGGCCGAAATCGGGCCGTTCCAGCGCCACCGCCCAGCCGCGGTCCCCCGGAGGTTTGCCGATGGCGCGCAGCTCGCCATCAATCGCCGCCAGCGCCGCGGTGATCCCCGCCGCACGGGCCGCCGCGATCAGCCGGTCCACCCCGTAACCCTTTGCAATGCCGCACAGATCAAGGCTCATCTCGGCATGCTTGCGGGCCCGACCGCGGGCCGGGTCCAGCTCCAGCACCTCGTAGCTCGGGCGGCGCGGCTTCGCCATCGCGGCGCGGATCGCGGTTTCATCGGCGGGGACCGGGCCGAAGCCCCAGGCGCGGATGGCATCGCCCATCGCGATCTCAAAGGCGCCACCGCTTTCGCGGCCGATGACCAGCGCTTCGGCCAGCACCTCCATCAGCTCGGGCGGCAGATCCTGCCAGACCCCCAGCGGCGCGGCGTTGAAGCGCATCAGATCGCTTTCGGGGGTTCGGCTCGACATCTGCGCCGTGATCCGGTCCACCTCGGCCTGACAGGCGGCGCGCAGGGGGGCGGTGTCGAAGCCCGGCTCAGGATGCAGCGTCAGCGCCCAACGCGTGCCCATCGTCGCCCCGTTCAGCACCTGACGGGCGGTCTCAGTAGACATCTTCGGCATAGCGTCCCTCGGCTTTCAAGGTGGCGGGCGTCTGCCCGATGGGAACCAGGATCTCGGCCAGCGCCTCGCGGACCGCGGCGGCCATGTCGCGCCCGCCGCAGACCATGATCTGCGCCCCCGCCCGGATCAGCCGGGCCAGTTCAGGCGCATCGGCGCGCAGCGCGTCCTGCACATAGGTTTTCGGCCCGTGGCGGGAAAAGGCGGTCTTCAGGCGCGTCAGCTGCCCTGCGGCCTGCCAGTCGCGCAGTTCGGCATCATAGAGCAGGTCGCTTTGCGGCGCGCGGGCGCCGAAATAAAGATGCATCGGCCGGTGACGACGGTTGGCGCGCAGGAACCCCGCCAGCGGCCCGACGCCGGTGCCAGCGCCGATCAGAATGACCGGCTTGCGGCCCTTTTGCGGCCGGAAACCGGGGTTGCGGCGGACAAAACCCGCGATCGTCGCGCCGGGGGTCAGATCGGTCAGTTGCCCCGAACAGAGCCCGCCCGGATGGCGGCGCACACAGATTTCCAGAAAGCCGTCCCGCGCCGAGGAGGCGAGCGAGTAAAACCGCGGCAGGTCCGATCCCCGGGGCAGCACGCCGATCAGATCGCCCGCCTCGAAACGGGCCAGCCCCTGCCCGGTCAGCCGCTCCCACAGCGTCGGGCGCGGCAGGGCAAAGCGCAGGATCGAGGTCGGCGCCTGCACCTCGGCGCCATAATCGCGCCGCGAGATCAGGGTGAGCGTGCTGGTCTTCGGCCGTTCGGGCAGATGCGTCAGATCAAGCGGCAGGGTCAGGACGGCGCCCAGATCGCGGCTCCAGCGGGCAAAATCCTGCGGGGATTGCCGGTCGACGGTGGCCATCGGCAGCAGCTCCGCCCAGCCGATCGCGGCCGCAGCCTCGCGCAGGCTTTCGGCAAAGGCACAGAACTGCGGGAAGGAGCGGTCGCCAAAACCAAGGATTGCCAGCGGCGCTTCGGGGGCTGTCTTCAGCGCCGCGATGCGGTCAAGGACGCCCTTGGCGGCGGTCGGGGCCTCGCCCTCGCCATAGGTGGCGGCCAGGATCAGGAAGCGGCGGGCATGGGCGTAACGGGAAGGGTCGAAGGTGGCGAGCGGCCCGGTGTGAACCTTTTGCCCGGCGGCGGTCAGGCCATCGTGAAGCGTGCGGGCAAAGCCCCAGGTCGTGCCGCCTTCCGAGGCCACCAGCACCACGGTTTCGGCGCTGTCGGAACGGGCATTGCGGCGGATGCGCCGGGTCGCACGCAGACCGGCCCACCATTGGCTCGCCCCGGTCAAGGCCAGCGCCGGCACCGACAGGGACATCAGACCGAGCAGCAGACCCAGCACCGAGGCCCCCTGCCCCGTATGCAGCATCACCATGATTTCCGTGGCCTTTTCGAAAAAGCCGGGGGTGGCCGAGGACAGCATAACCCCGGTGCCCGGATCAATCAGCGCCACGCCGCCCGCCGTCACCAGCTTGAACGTGTCGGTCGGATCCTCGGGCGAGGGCAGCGAAAGTTCCCTCAGCGCCGCGGCGGGCGTATTGGCCAGCGCCGGGATCTGGTCATAGGCCAGCCGCGGCAGATTCGCCGTGGCCAGCGCGGGCGCGGGTTCCGCCGCAGCATCGGGCAAAAGCGAGAACATCGAAGCGGTCATCCAGAGCGCGGTGAGGGACGACAGGATCAGCCCGCCCACCGCAAACCGCGCCAGCTCCACATGCAGCCGCCCGGCAAAGGGGCCGCGGGTGCGGCCAAACCAGCGGCTCCAGCCGCCCATCCGCCGCGCCACGAGCCAAAGGCCCGAGATCGCCAGCGCCAGCATCAGCGCCGCGCCGGCCGCCGCGACCAGTCGCCCGGTGTCCCCGGCGAACAGTTCGCGGTGCAGGTCGGTCAGGAAGCGCGATCCGGGCAGCGGATCGGGGCTGCCAAGATCGGCGCCGGTCGCGGGGTCGATCACCGCCGCGCCGGGCCTGCCGCCCTCGAACCACCAGGCCACCACGCGCCCCGAAGGCGCGCGGCGGATCTGTTCCAGACCGGGATGGGCCGAGGCCACCCGTGCCGCCAGATCGGCGACCGTCAGCGTGCTTTCGGCCTGCGGCACGGCAAGCCGTTCGAGCGCCGGGTAAAGCGACAGCGCCGCCCCCGAAAGCGCCAGAACGAAAACAAGAAGCGCCGCCACAAGGCCGGGCCAACGGTGCAGATGTCGCAGCACGGGAATGCCTCCTATTTCAGTGGGTTACTTGGAAATGGTCAGGCTCTGGACGAAGTATTTCCCCGCCACCGGCTTGCCCAGATTGTCCGAGGTGAGCGGGATCGTGACCTCGTCGCGCACGTCCGACATCTTCTCGACCGAGGCATCGACATGCAGCACATAGCCCTGATCGAACAGCGTATCGGCCAGATCGAGGGTGATCGTCAGATCCCGCCCGGCCCCCACCGAAGCCCCGGTGATGCCGTCAACCTGCGCGGTATTGCCGCCGGTCGCGGCATACCAGCCGCCCAGGTGGCTGTAATATTTCGCCTTGCCGCCCGCCATCCAAAGGCTGCCGACATAGCCGCCGCTCGCATCGGTGACGTAATAGGCGAGATAGGCGCCATCGCCGCCGTAGGCGCTCATCTGCGTGGTGAAGGTGACCGGGGTGGCCAGCGCCATCCCCGGAACAAGCGCGGTCGTGACTGCAAGCGCGGTGTGAAGCGGTTTCATCGCGGCCCCCCTCAGTTCGTTTGCACTTGCGGCTTCGCGCCCGGCGCGAAAAGCCCGTTCGAAGGCGGGGCAACGGTGCCCGCCGCCGCCGGGGCGGCGCCGCAGCCGGTCGCGCCGGGCGGGCAGTTGCGACGGCCGTGATCATCATCATCGTCGTCGTCATCATCGTGATGGCCGTGGCGCCCGTGATGGCCGAACCAGCCGAAGAAGCCGTCGTCATCGTCATCATCGTTGTCGGCCAGCTGCACCGGCTGGGCGGCCGGGGCCGCGGCGGTCGCGACGGGGGAACCGGCCAGAAGCGGCGCGTCGATCGGCGCGGCCGAAAGCGCGCCCACCACGGTCGAAGACAGAAGCGCCGCAAGGGCGATCAGGGGAAGAGAGGATTTCATCAGGGATTTCCTTTGGTTGTGTCAGGCATGAGTCACCCGGCCCGGACATCGGGTCCGGGGCAGAGGCGATTTCGGGAAAGCGGGCGGCGGCTCCGACCAAGGAAAAACCGCCGCCCTGCCCGGGGTCGGGGCCCCGGATCAGTCGTCGTGATGGGAGGAGCGGTCCCCGTCGTCGTGGTCCCCGTCGTCGTGGTCATCGCCGCGGCGGTGGTGGTCATCGTCGCTGCCGCGGCGCAAGATCACCAGCGTGCCGGGGTCAAGCCGCATCCGCACCCGTTGCCCGGCCGCATCCCGCGCATCGACTTCGTAACAGCCATCGTCGATCTTGATGCGCCGCACCGTCAGGCCCTGCTGTTCCACCAGCGCCTGCACCGCCTCGCGCGGTTGCCAGTCGGCCATCGGCACGGTGCAGTCATTTTCATGCGCGGCGGCGGCGGGGGCCTGTGCCAGCACCGCCAAGGCGACGCAAGCGGACAGGAAGCGGGAAGCGGTCATGGTGTCCTCCAATCAGGATGAGGCCCTTTTGCCCCGCGTTTCTGACGACAAGCTGAAGCTTTCGAAAAACCTGCTTCAGCTTCCCGTCAGCTTGGCACAGGATAGGACAAGGGGGAACAAGGAGCCCGCCATGCGCATCCTCATCGTGGAAGACGACGCCATTCTGGGGGCCGCGGTGCGCGATCAGGTAGCGGCCGACGGCCATTCGGTCGATTGGGCGATGCGGCTGGATCAGGCCACCGATGCGCTGGCGGTGGCGGCCTATGATCTGATCCTGCTGGATCTGATGCTGCCCGACGGTCGCGGCATTCCGTTTCTGAAAACCCTGCGCACACAGGGGGTTGCGACGCCGGTGATCATTCTGACCGCGCTGGATCAGGTCTCGGACCGGATCGAGGGGCTGAATGCCGGGGCCGATGATTATCTGGTCAAGCCCTTCGATCTGGCAGAGCTGACGGCGCGGATCGGCTCGGTCGCGCGGCGCTATGCGGGCAATCCCAATCCGATCCTCAGCCTGGGCGAGCTGACGATTGATCTGGCCGCGCGGGATCTGCGCCGGGCGGGCAAGGCCGTCGCGCTGACGGCGCGGGAATGGGCGCTCTTCGAGCTGCTTCTGTCCCGCCCCGGGCAGATCTTTCCGAAGCGCGACCTTGAAGACCGGCTTTACAGCTTCGACGACGAGATCGGCTCGAACACTTTGGAAGTGCATATCTCGCGGCTGCGCAAGAAGCTGGGCGCGCGCGTGATCGAGACCGAACGCGGCCTTGGCTACCGGCTGGTGCGGCCATGAAACCCGCCTCGCTGCAGCGGCGTCTGGCGATTGCGGTCGGGCTTCTGGTCACGGTGCTGTGGATCGCGGCGGCCAGTTTCACCGCCTACCGGCAGCGGCTGCAGATGGATGCGATGTTCGATGCCTCGCTGCAGGAAACCGCGCATCGGGTGCTGCCGCTCGTCGTTTCCGACATCCTTTCCCGAGGCGATCTGGTCACCGGCACGCAAAGGGTGCCCGCGGTGCGGCCGCATGACGACAGCTTCAGCTATATCGTGCGCGACGACAAGGGCGCGATCCTGCTGATCTCGCATGGGGCCGATCCGGGGCTGTTTCCGGCCTGGGACGGGATCGGCTTTCGCACCACCCATGCGCTGCGGCTTTACAATGACGAGGCCCTGCAGGGCACGGTGCGGATCTCGGTGGCCGAGCCGATGGTGCACAGGAAACGCATGGCCTTCGAGGTGCGGATGGGCCTTCTGGCGCCGATCGCGCTGGTGCTGCCGCTGACACTTGCCGGGATTGCCGGGCTGATCCGCTGGGGTTTCGCGCCGCTGCGGCAGTTCCGGCTGCGGCTCGCGCGGCGCGGGGCGGCCGATCTGACGCCGGTTGACGCGACCGACCTGCCCGCCGAGGTGCAGCCGCTGGCCCAGACGCTGAACGCGCTGCTCACCCGGCTTGACGAAGCCTTTCAGGCCGAGCGCAGCTTTGCCGCCAATGCCGCGCATGAATTGCGCACGCCTCTGGCCGGTGCCATCGCCCAGGCGCAACGGCTGCGCGCCGAGACCACCGATCCCGCGGTGATCGCCCGGGCGAGCGACATCGAAACCGTGCTGAAGCGGCTGACCCGGCTTTCCGAAGGGCTGATGAGCCTTGCCCGCGCCGAGGGCGGTCGGCTGCGCCGGGACATGGTGCAGGATCTGCGCCCGGTGGTGCGGATCGTCACCGAAGATGCGATGCGTCTGGCGGGCGGGGCCAGGGTGACGATGGACCTGCCCGAGGCGCCGGTGCTCTCCGATCTTGACCCGGATCTGTTCGGAATTCTGGTGCGCAATCTGGTCTCGAACGCGCTGCGCCATGGATCGGAGGTGCGGCTCTGGCTGGAACCGGGGCTCTTGCGGGTCGAGAATGATTGCGATCCGGTTGCGCCCGAGGATCTGGCGCGGATCGGCGCACGATTCGAACGCGCCCCGGGGGCGGTGCGCGGCGGCGCGGGGCTTGGGCTGGCCATCGTGCAGACGATCCTGACCCGCGCCGGGGGGACGCTGCGGCTGACCTCTCCCCTGCCCGGCCAAAGCCGCGGTTTTGCCGCCGAAGCGCGGTTTGAGGTCCGCCGATCATAACTCGCCCGGATGTGCAGCGGCGCCCCCCGCACGCGTCGCGCGGGGGGCACGGGTCAAATCTAGAGGGAAATCCATGCCCGACCGGGGGATTTCCATCGGGGCGCGGCACGCGGCACGGCCCGAGCGTCTCCTCAGGCGAAGACCAGATCGTCTGCCAGCGCGGCAAGGGTGCCAACGTCATTCAGGGCGATCCTGTGCCCGTCGCCAAGCTCGAACGCGTTCGCGCCCGAATGCGCCGCTGCAACGCTCTCCGCAATTTGCTGTGCCGTCATCCCCCCGGCCGAACGGGCCGGGAAAAGATGCAGGCTGCCCTCTGGGTCGTCCGAACCGATGGTCCGATCCGATCCAAAGCCGAAGAGGAACGCGAAGACATCGCTTCCACTGCCTTCCTCAAGGCCCGCGTCGCCAAAGTCACCGCGCAACAGATCGCCGCCGCGCCCGCCCCAGAGAGCAGGGCTTCCCGAACCGCCGGACAGGAGATCGGCTGACGACGCCTCCGAAAGACCGACCGACGCGGAGGTCGCTCTTGCCGCGCTGCCGGAGCTGACGCTGATGGTGTAGCCGCCGGTGCTCGTGTCGTAGCCCTGCGCGCTCAGGTAATAGGTCCCGCTCGACGTCGCGGTGAAGGTGATCAGCGAGTTATTCCCCGGGCCATCATCATCACTGTAGGTAAGTTGCGTCCCGGAGCTGTTCAGCAGCCGCAGATAGCAGTCAAGGCTGGAGCCGCTGGCGGCATTCTGGGCAAAGGTATAGGTCTGACCCCCGGTCAGGCTGATCCGGAACCAGTCCTGATCCCCCGAAGTGGCGATCGTCGAAGAGGTGCTGCCACCGGGCGACAGCGTCGAGGTCGTCGCGGTGCTGCCCGCAATGTCGGTCGTGGTCGTCGATTGAATGGCGCTGACCGTGTAGCTGCCGGTGCCACTGTCGGCGCTATAGGCCGAGATGAAATGGTAGCCGGTCTGGGTCGCGGTGAACCCCGTGATCCGGGCATCGCGCACGCCGCCGCCGTTATCATCCGTGATCAGGATCGTCTCGTTCGGCGACCGCAGCCGGATCATCGGATCGTTGAGGTTGCCATTGCCGCTTTCGTTGCCGCGCACCGCAAAGGAATAGGTTTGCCCCGCAACGAGATAGACCCTGAACCAGTCCGATTCCCCCGACCTGTCGACGGAAGAACTCTGCGAGCCCCCGACGGTCAGAACCGCAGTCGTGGCCGAGGTGTCGGGAATGTCGGTCGTGCCCGATGTTGCGGTGGTGAAGTTCAGATCCGAGTTGTTGCTGAAGCCCGCAAAACCATTGCCGGCCGTGTCACGGATGACGCCGGCCCCCATCCTGACATAGTAACTGGTTCCGGCCGCCATATCGACAGACGGGTTGATCGTCACCGTCGAGCCGGAGAAGGTGACCTGCGAGCTATCCGTGACCGAAATCGAGCGCCACAAAGTGCCGCTGCTGGTATAGATGTCGATCGTGCCCGAGCCCGCCCGCACAGCTTCGTTGAAGTTCAGGACCAGGTTCGCACCGACCGCGACGGCGGGCGCATTGTCGGAGGGGGACGACGACGAAAGCCGCGGCGCCGTGGTATCGGTCGCGCCGCCAGAGCTGACGCTGATGGTGTAGCCGCCGGTGCTCGTGTTGTAGCCCTGCGCGCTCAGGTAATAGGTGCCACTCGACGTCGCGGTGAAGGTGATCAGCGAGTTATTCCCCGGGCCATCATCATCACTGTAGGTAAGTTGCGTCCCGGAGCTGTTCAGCAACCGCAGATAGCAGTCAAGGTCGGAGCCGCTGGCGGCATTCTGGGTGAAGGTATAGGTCTGACCCGCCGTCAGGCTGATCCGGAACCAGTCCTGATCCCCCGAAGTGGCGATCGTCGAAGAGGCGCTGCCACCGGGCGCGAGCGTCGAAGTCGTCGCGGTGCTGCCCGCAATGTCGGAGGTGGTCGTCGATTGAATGGCCCGGATCGTGTAGCTGCCGGTGCCGCCATCGGCGCTATAGGCCGTGACGTAATAATAACCGCTCTCGGTTGCGGTGAACCCCGTGATCCGGGCGTCGCGATCGCCACCGCCATTATCACGCGTGATCAGGATCGTTTCGTCTGGCCCGCGCAGCCGGATTTTCGGATCGTTGAGGTTGCCGTTATTAAATTCATTGCCGCGCACCGCAAAGGAATAGCTCTGCCCCGCAACCAGATAAACCTTGAACCAGTCCGAGTCACCCACCGTTTCGATGGAAGATCGCTGCAACTCTCCGAGGGTCAGCACCGCCGTCGTGGCAGAGGAGCCGGGAATATCCGTCACGATGGTCCTGTGGCTATCGATGAACCGCGTCGGGTTCACATAACCGTCCGTGAAAGGATAGGGGTCGGGCGAAGAGCTGTACCCATCACCTGGACGGCTCATACTGCCAAGGTAGACTTCAAAATGCAGATGCGCGGCATAGAGACCGCCCCCCGTTCCAATCGTCCCGATCTGCTGGCCAATCGTAACGTCGCCAGCCGAAACGTTGATCCGGTCAAGATGCCCATAAAGCGTGCTGACCGTCGAACCGTCCGGCATCGTGTGCTGAATGATGACGACATTTCCCCAACCCGTTCCGCCATTGCCGGCAAAAACGACCCTGCCATTCGCCGCGGCATAAACCGGATCGCGCAGATCGGTGTTTCCGCCACCATCCCCGTTCCAATCCTCGCCCAAATGATAGCCATGACCCGCATAATAGGAGCCATGACCTTGAGAGGTATAATAGCCGTCGCCATCGCGTGCGCGCGTGACAGAACCGTCCCCAACAGGATGCCGGAAAGAAGTCGCAAGCTGAGGCATATTAAGAAGTCTCCACTTATGAGGTTAAGGGATCTCTCGAACGCGGTCCCCTCGAACGCTGTCCCGGTGATTGCGCCCGGTCTCACTGGTCACCCCGATCCCATTGGTCACGATTACTCACGATACCGCAGCGCAATCCGTCAAACCTTCCGAGGTTCAGGACAAACATGGTAGGGCCGCCTTCGCGGATCGGTCATCACACCTCGAGTTTGGCGCGGAGAGCATCTTCATTGGCACCAACGGCACAGCCGTCTTCAATGGCCTTTCGGAACTCGGTGGGGCTTGATCCATGCACGTCACGGAACGCGCGCGAAAAACCCGAATGATTCGTATAGCCGCAGACCGCGGCGACCTCGGATATCTTTGTTCCTTCCCGGATCAGTTCCGCGGCCCGCGCCATGCGTGCCGTGATCAGGAGTGTGGAGAAACTCTGTCCGTAAAGGGCATCAAGCTTTCTCTGCAAGGCGCGTTTACTTACCCCGCAATGCGCCGCGGCCTCTTCGATGCTTGCCGCGGGATTGCCGATCTGTGCGTCCAGAAAAGCCTGAAAGCGTTCCACGAAGCGCGCATCTGCGGGCGGCAGGGTCGGATTATCTTCGGCACCCGGAAAATCTCGGGCGATCTGCTTGACCAGATATTCGCGCATCCGGGTCACCGCGCGCAGGCGAATGCGAATTTTCGCAAGGAGTTCGGAGGGCTGAAACGGCTTGGTCAGATAATCATCTGCCCAGACGTCGAGACCTTTCAAATAAGAAGGCTCGTCACTGCGCGCAGTCAGAAACACAAGCGGAATATGCGAGGTCTCGATCTCTTCCTTGAGGCGCTTTCCGAAATCAAGCCCGCAGCCGTCGGGCAAATTCACGTCGCAAAGGACCAGATGGACTATCTGCCCCTCGACCGCGCGGCGGGCCGCCCCCAAAGACGCCACGGTCTGAACTTCCGCAAGGGGGGACAACAATTCGGACAGGTATTCCCGCAGGTCCCGGTCGTCTTCAACCACAAGAATGCGCTCTCGGCCGGTCGCGGGTGTTTTCGCCCTGTCCTCTTCGCCGGTCGAATGGGCGGGCAGGCACACAAGCAGCGCGGCTTCCTCTGCCGTCGCCTCGAGACTGCCCCCGGCGGCGCGCACGCTGGTCCCGATCAGCTCGATCCCGCGCTGTGCGGGGGGAAGGTCGTCTCGTGTCGCATAGTCCATCAGGTTCCGAAGCGCCGCTGGCGGCAAGCCCGGCCCGTCATTGCGGATCGCCAGATCGAGACGCTCGGCCCGGACCGCGCAAGAGAAGGTGATGGTGCCGCCCGACGGGGTGTTTTTCACCGCGTTGGAAAGCATGTTGTGCAAGATGGTTTCTGCCGCGGCAGGATCGAACGTCACCGCCATGCGGGGAAGGGATGCCGTGACAAGCCTTGCGCCCTTGGTTTCGGCGCTTTCGCGGTAGAGGGTCAGGATCGGTTCCAGAAAGGCGGCAATGTCCACGCTCGCCTGCCCGCTGCGGATCTTCGCCTTTCCTTGGGAGACGGCGGCCATTTCGTCGGTGATCTGCACAAGGCGCTGCGTGGCCCGGTCAATCAGTTCGGCATCATGCCGATCCCGTGCGGAAAGCGCCTTGCCTTGCAGGATGTTCTGCAGTGGCGCGCGGATGAGCGACAAAGGGGTGCGGATTTCATGGGCCGTGCGGCAGTAGAAGTTTGCACGCTCCTGGGCGGCCGCTTGCAGCGCGGCGTTGCTGGCCTGAAGCTCGCGGGTCTTTTCCGCGACCTGCGCTTCAAGTTCGGCGTTTCGCTTGCGCACCTGGGCCGTGCGCAGCGACAAGAGCGCCGCCACCGCCAGGGCGGCAAGCAGGCCATAGCCTGCCAGCGCATACCAGCGCACCCAGGGGCTCGGGGCAACCCGGAAGCGCAGCGTGAGTTCCGGACTTTCCACACCCGCAGGGCTGAGCCCCACCGCGCGAAGCGTGTAGTCTCCGGCAGGCAGGTTTTCACGCAAGATCGGATGCGACACCCCCCTCGCCACGTTCCAGTCGCGGTCCACCGGCTCAAGGCGCCACCGCAGGCGGTTCTCGCCCGGTTCATCATAGTGATGGACCCCGAATTTCAGGCTCAGGGTCTCTGGCGCGTTGGCGCTTGCCGTCCTTCCGTCGGGCGGGTTCCGGCGAAGCTCGTCCCCCCCATAGAGCACGAGACGCGGCGGAAGGGTGTTCGTGGTGATCTGCTCTGGATCGAACATCGAAAAGCCGTTGATGCCGCCGACGACGATCCGGCCATCGGCCAGAACCTTGTGCGCGTTGAAATTGAACTCCGCGCCCTGCAAACCATCCCGCGCGCGGTAAACGCGGATCTCCTCGGTGGCAAGATCGAACCGGGCCAGACCGTTGTTCGTCGTGATCCAGATTGCGCCCTTGCCGTCGGGCAACAAGGCGTAAAGCGTCTCGTTCGGCAAACCGTGCTGACGCTGCACGAAGCGCGCCGTGCCGCGCGCAAGATCAAGGATGGAAAACCCGCCCTGTGTCGCCGCATAGACGGTCGTGGGGGTCGCCTGAAACACCGCCCGAACATCGTCATCCGGCAAGAAGTCCGGTCCGGACCAGGTGAAGAAACGCTCCGTTTTCGGGTCATAGCGGCTCAGGCCGCCGCTGCTGCCGATCCAGATCGTGCCATCGGCCGCTTCGTAAATCGCCCGGGTGCGGGCATGGGGCAGCGCACCGGACGCCCCGTCCGCCTTGAAATGCCGCAGCAGGTTCAAGGCGCCATCAAGGTGGAACACCCCGGAATGGGTTCCCACCCACAATGTCCCGTCGCGGGCCTGCACCAGCAGCCGGATGTAGACCCCGTCAAAGAGGTTCTTCCCCTCGGCATCCGTCACATCCCGCAGCGCAAGCGTTTCGGGATCGAACGCGACCAGGCCGCGATCCCGCACCGCCAGCAAAAGCGTCTCGCCACGCCGCAAGATGGCGCGAACGTCCTTTGGGCCGTCGCCAAGATCAATGGTCTCGAAGCGATGCTCGCTTTGCCAGAAGCGGGAAAGACCGCGCTTCGTCCCGATCCACAGATCGCCCCTGGTGCCATCTTCGATGGACCAGATCACCCCGGAGACCGGCCCTAAAATGCCCGCTGAATCAGGATAATAGGTCTCGAACGAATCCCGAAAGACGGAAACGGAACTTGCGCCGCCATCGGCAGTGCCGATCCAGATCCGGCCCATCCCATCCTCGGCCAAGGCGAGGATGGAGTTGCTGCTCAGACGGAAGGGCTGTCCCTCGCGGAAGCGGTAGTTCTCGACGGCGCCGTTTTTCGGGTCGTAAACGAACACGCCATTGGCATCGCTGCCAAACCAGAACCGGCCATCGCTCGCCTGCAAAAGCGCCGGAATATTCGGGTCGGGCAGCGTTATGGGGGTGTCAAAACGGCCCTCCTGCGGGGAAAAGCGGACCACCCCGGCATCTTCCGTCCCGATCCACAATGTCCCGGTCGCAAGCTCGATCAGACTGTGGACGGCACGGGCGGGAAAGTCAGAGGTCTCGGGGGTATATTGGGTCAGGGAATTGGCCGCCGGGTCGAAACGCAGCAAGCCCTCCTCTGCCGTCGCGACATAGATCTGGCCGCTTCGGGCGACATGCACATTCCGGGCGGACGCATGGGCCAGAAGCTCGGGCAGCCCGGCCATGTCCAGCGCATATCCGTTTGCGCCTTTGGTCAGCCGAAACGTGCCGGCCTCACTGGCCACCCAGATCGCGCCCTGATCATCCTGCGCAAAGTCATAGATGTCGATGGCCGGGATCTCTCCGTGCTCTTTCTGAAAGCCGAACAGAAAGCGCGCATCCTGCCCGAAGACCGAAATGCCGCCCCCATAGGTTCCGACCCAGATCTGGCCATCGCGATCCTCGAAAAGCGTGCGGGTATAGTTGCCTTGCAGCCCGTCCCGGCTCTGGGCGTTGCGGTAAAGATAGTCGAACCCCTGGCCATCATGGATGCTGATGCCGTCGCCGGTCGCAAACCAGATGCGCCCGTCTTGCGCAATGTAAACGGAGCCCACCGTGCTTTGCGAAAGACCCTGGTCGATTGTCAGTTGCAGGGCCTTCTTCGGCGCCTCTGCCGCGGCAAGGACCGGGCACAGAAGACAGATCAACAGGACAAAGAACCGCGCGGCAAATCCCATATTCGTCTCCAAGATCTCCCTTGCCGAAGGCCCCGGGTCTGCCGAGGGCGATCCGCCGCGGACCGCCCCGCCGCGACCTGTCACACGACGAGGAAATCGGCCGCCGTCATCGCAAGTCCGGTCTCCAGCACCGCGAAAAGCACGCGCTGGCTTGCCCCCGTCCCGTCGGCGTCGAAATAAAGCCGCCCCGTGTCCGTCTCATAGATCACCCGGTCCAAGGCATCGGTTGCAAGCCCGCTCCTGTTCGCGGTGAAGGCGCTGGCGGCAAGGGCCCCCGCGGACACTCCGACGAAAACCGCATTCTCAAGCCGGATCTGGTCGTCGATGACCGAAAAATCGGTGATGCGATCGACATTGCCCCCGGCCAGAGCCGTGTTGAACAAGAATGCGTCTTGCCCGGCACCGCCCGTCAAGGTGTCTGCGCCCCAGCCCCCGTTCAGCAGGTTCGCCCCGCGGTTGCCGGTCAGGCTGTTGGCCAGCGTGTTGCCGGTGCCGTTGATCGCGGCAGATCCGGTCAGCACCAGATTTTCGAGGTTGGCCCCCAGCGTCAGGCTGACCGAACTGCGCACGGTGTCGGTGCCCGCGCTGGCCACCTCAAGGATCCTGTCGCCGCCATCGGTGACATAGGTGTCATCGCCAAGCCCCCCGGCAAGCGTATCCGCGCCCCCGCCCCCGTTCAGCGTGTTCGCCCCGCGGGTGCCGGTCAGGCTGTTGGCCAGCGCATTGCCGGTGCCATTGAGCGCGCCCGATCCGGTCAGCACCAGGTTTTCCAGATTGGCGCCCAGCGTCAGGCTGACCGAGCTGCGCACGGTGTCGGTGCCCGCGGCCGCCGCCTCGGTGATCGTGTCACCGCCGTCGGTGACATAGGTGTCATTGCCAAGCCCCCCGGCAAGCGTATCTGCACCCCTGCCCCCGTTCAGCGTGTTCGCCCCGCGGTTACCGGTCAGGCTGTTGGCCAGCGCATTGCCGGTGCCGTCAATCGCGGCAGATCCGGTCAGAACCAGGACCTCCAGATACTCCCGCAGGGTATGATCGACGCTGGCCATCACGGTGTCCCGTCCGCCCGCATCGATTCCGCTTCTCAAGGTTGTCGTTTCGGCGGCGATATCGCCAAGGGCATCCACAACATAGATGTCGTTCCCCGCGCCGCCCAACAAGCTATCCGCCCCGGCCCCGCCATCCAGCCGGTCATTGCCCGCCCCGGCCGCCAGAACCTCGCCAAGCGCGGCGCCGGTCAGGAAATCGGCCCGCGCGCTGCCCTGAACCGCTTCGACGTTGCGCAAACGATCGCCCTCGGCCAGCCCGCCGGAACATTCCGTGCCATCCAGCCACACCCGCACGCCCCGCGTCGACTCCGCATAGCTGACAAGATCGGTGCCCTCGCCTCCGTCGATCAGATCGCTTCCCGCCGAGGCGTAGACGACATCGTCTCCGCCTTGCAGCAGAACGAATTCGCCAATCGGGAACAGGTGCCAGGCCTGCGCCGCATCAGAACCGACGCGCGAGACATTGCGGCCCAGGCCATCCCAGAAATCGGCAAGGTTCGAGGTGTCAAGCGCGTGGCCCGCACCATCAAAGGTGAAGGTCCAGCTTCCCCCCGAGGTGAAATAGTTGGTGATGCGCACCTCGTCGGTGCTGTTGGCAAAGGACATCACCAGCGTGGAGCCATCGCGGGTCAGCCGAAGGTCATCGAAACTGTGCCCGGTGAAGACAAGCGTGCCGCCATCGAGATCTTGCAGGCTGTCGGCCCCGAAGCCTTCTTCGAAGATATAGGTATCGTTCCCGTTTCCGGCCCCGACGAAATCGTCACCAATACCGCCTTCGATCAGGTCGTCACCATCTTCTCCGGTCAGGAAATCGGCGCCATCACCGCCCAGAACGGTGTCGTTGCCCCCGCCTCCGGCAAGAAAGTCATCGCCCGCGCCGCCATCGATGCGGTCATCGAAGCCCGCCCCGGTCAGGCTGTCATTCCCCGAGCCCAGGGCGATGTAAAGCGCATCAAGATTGCCGACGGTCACACCATTGGCCAGCGTCTTCCAGAATTCGCGCCCCATATCCCAATTTATCGCGACGGTCTGGTCGGACCAGTTGGCAAGGAAGCGTTCGTATTGATTTTCGCTGCCGATGGTGCGGGTGCCGCCAAGGTTCCAAAGATCGAGCCAATTGTAGATTGGTTCGCTCCAAGGGTCGTAGTATGTCGACCCGCGCAGGTCGATATTGAGAGCCTCTACCTCATGGACCGTCAGGGCCGAACCGCCGCAGACGAATTGGAGCGATCCGGTGGACATGTACCCGCGCACGTCGGCGAAAAGTCTTCCAGCGAAAGCACATTGCCATTCGCATCATAGGCGGCGAAGCTCAGGGGAGATTGCCAACCAGCATAACCACCGGCGGTGAAATTCACCACGTCACTGCCCGCACCGCCGAAGACCGTGTCGCTCCC
The DNA here is from genome assembly GCF_052363185.1 of Rhodobacter capsulatus. Classification (GTDB taxonomy): domain Bacteria; phylum Pseudomonadota; class Alphaproteobacteria; order Rhodobacterales; family Rhodobacteraceae; genus Rhodobacter; species Rhodobacter capsulatus_E. The sequence continues at coordinate 2,155,470 of NZ_CP198955.1, forward strand.
CGTCCCCGCATCAAGCGTGTCATCGCCCGCGCCGCCGTCGAGCAGGTCATTGCCGCCACGCCCGGTCAGAACATCGTCGCCCGCTCCGGACTCGATGTGGTCATCGAAGTCACCGCCGCTCAACCTGTCATTGCCACTGCCGGTCGCGATATAAAGCGCATCAAGGTTGCCGACTGTCACACCATTGGCGAGCAGGCTCAGGGCCGTGTGCGTGACGTCCCAGTCGATCGCGACGGTCTGGTCGGACCAGTTGGCAAGGAAGCGTTCGTATTGATTTTCGCTGCCGATGGTGCGGGTGCCGCCAAGGTTCCAAAGATCGAGCCAATTGTAGATTGGTTCGCTCCAAGGGTCGTAGTATGTCGACCCGCGCAGGTCGATATTGAGAGCCTCTACCTCATGGACCGTCAGGGCCGAACCGCCGCAGACGAATTGGAGCGATCCTGTGGACATGTACCCGCGCACGTCGGCGAAAAGTCTTCCAGCGAAAGCACATTGCCATTCGCATCATAGGCGGCGAAGCTCAGGGGAGATTGCCAACCAGCATAACCACCGGCGGTGAAATTCACCACGTCACTGCCCGCACCGCCGAAGACCGTGTCGCTCCCCGTCCCCGCATCAAGCGTGTCATCGCCCGCGCCGCCGTCGAGCAGGTCATTGCCGCCACGCCCGGTCAGAACATCGTCGCCCGCTCCGGACTCGATGTGGTCATCGAAGTCACCGCCGCTCAACCTGTCATTGCCACTGCCGGTCGCGATATAAAGCGCATCAAGGTTGCCGACTGTCACACCATTGGCGAGCAGGCTCAGGGCCGTGTGCGTGACGTCCCAGTCGATCGCGACGGTCTGGTCGGACCAGTTGGCAAGGAAGCGTTCGTATTGATTTTCGCTGCCGATGGTGCGGGTGCCGCCAAGGTTCCAAAGATCGAGCCAATTGTAGATTGGTTCGCTCCAAGGGTCGTAGTATGTCGACCCGCGCAGGTCGATATTGAGAGCCTCTACCTCATGGACCGTCAGGGCCGAACCGCCGCAGACGAATTGGAGCGATCCTGTGGACATGTACCCGCGCACGTCGGCGAAAAAGTCTTCCAGCGAAAGCACATTGCCATTCGCATCATAGGCGGCGAAGCTCAGGGGAGATTGCCAACCAGCATAACCACCGGCGGTGAAATTCACCACGTCACTGCCCGCACCGCCGAAGACCGTGTCGCTCCCCGTCCCCGCATCAAGCGTGTCATCGCCCGCGCCGCCGTCGAGCAGGTCATTGCCGCCACGCCCGGTCAGAACATCGTCGCCCGCTCCGGACTCGATGTGGTCATCGAAGTCACCGCCGCTCAACCTGTCATTGCCACTGCCGGTCGCGATATAAAGCGCATCAAGGTTGCCGACTGTCACACCATTGGCGAGCAGGCTCAGGGCCGTGTGCGTGACGTCCCAGTCGATCGCGACGGTCTGGTCGGACCAGTTGGCAAGGAAGCGTTCGTATTGATTTTCGCTGCCGATGGTGCGGGTGCCGCCAAGGTTCCAAAGATCGAGCCAATTGTAGATTGGTTCGCTCCAAGGGTCGTAGTATGTCGACCCGCGCAGGTCGATATTGAGAGCCTCTACCTCATGGACCGTCAGGGCCGAACCGCCGCAGACGAATTGGAGCGATCCGGTGGACATGTACCCGCGCACGTCGGCGAAAAAGTCTTCCAGCGAAAGCACATTGCCATTCGCATCATAGGCGGCGAAGCTCAGGGGAGATTGCCAACCAGCATAACCACCGGCGGTGAAATTCACCACGTCACTGCCCGCACCGCAGAAAATCGTGTCGTTCCCGGTCCCCGCATCAAGCGTGTCATTGCCCGCGCCACCGTCGAGCAGGTCATTGCCAGCGTAGCCGAAGATCACATTGGCACAGGAGGAACCGGTCAGCGTATCGGCCTCCCCGGTGCCGCGCAGAATGCAGCTTGCGGGAACGCCAATCGTCGGATCGGGGACACCGGGCGGGGTCACGACGGTGTAGGGATTCTCGGGATCGGGCGCTTCGACGAAATCCACGGTGAATTCCTGCGCATCGGACACGAACTCCACGGCATTCGTGAAGGCAAAGCCCGGAATCGCGACGAAACTGCTTTGCGCCAGCCGAAAGGTATTTTCATAGCCGGTGAAGCCCCAGGCGTCGTCGGGGATGTCCGGTTCGGTAAAGCCATGGCCATCCACCGCGAATTCCAGATCGCCCTGCCAGAACCGCACGTCCAGCAGGGTCACCGGAACGTCGATATAGAAAACAAAGCCATAGCGCGTGGTCAGATCGCCTTCGACCGTATAGGTGGCGTCATAGGTCGCGCTGCCTTCGGTATCGAGCCCGTCAAAGCGCAGCGTGGTTCCCATCTCCCCCGTCGCCAGCGTGGTGCCACCTTCGCTGATCGTCACCGTCGAAGACGTCTGGGTGAAACTGGTTTGCTGCACCAGTTCAAGACCGACAGTCACCCCAAGATCGATCAGCGTCGCAAGGAACGTGATGTCTTCGAGGTCCAGCCAGTCTTGCAGATTGTTCACGGCATTGCCGATGCGGGTGCGATCCAGCTCGGTCGTCGACCAGTCGTATTCGAACAGGCTCAACAGCGGGTTCGCGGGATTGGACACAACGGGAAGCAGATACTGCGCGGCCAGATCATCCAGATCGAGCGTGGCCGACAGAAAGCCTTCGCCAGAGCTGTCCAGAACGGTGAAATCTGCCCGATCGCCCGTTGTGGCCGTTGTTTGCGTCGTGGCCTCGAAGCCGATCGCCCCCAGATTCCAGTCGATATCCAGCGGCACCTGCGGCACCTGCCAGCTGCCCTCCATGAACCCCTCGACATCAAGGTCGTTCAGGTCGTCTTGCAACCTGTCGATGATGGAGGTGAAATGCTGCCCCTCGGGTGCGGCCAGATCGAAGCCGAAAAGATCAAGATCCTGAGCCCCCTCGGTGCCGATGACAAGATCGGGCAGCGCGACGGGGGAGGTCACCGGCGTATCCACCGCAATCCCGGTCAGACCCGCCGCCAGATCGACCCGCAATCCGGTATGAAAAGCCAAGGTGCTGAGATCAAGCGCCGCGGTTGTTATGGCCTCGCCGAAAAAGCAGCCGTCGGTGTAGAATTCGACATCACCTCCCGCGACGGTCTCGCTTGCGCTCCAGCCCCCCTGGGCGAGCAACAGGCTGCCGTCGAAGCTGTTTTGCGGCAGCGTCAATTCGGCGTAAAGATCGACATGGGCTTCCACGACGGCCGTCGCAGTCAGTTCGAAAAAACCCGGGACAGAATATTCCACCGCCGAAGATCTTGAAATATCGAGCAAGGAACACTCGAAATTCACTTCATTGGGGGTATTCACGTCGGAAAATGACTCTTCCGACAGGTTAAGCGCAATCGCTGAAGTCATTTTGAAATACCGGCACTGACACGAACCTTGTGTCACACTATCCGCTTTTACGTCTTAAGCAACTGATAACCACCTGCCCCGCTGGCCGCCCCCCGAAAGAACAGCGGCGAGCGCAAGGGCCCGCGCGAGCCATGTGCAAAGCGAGACGCACTGGATGCACGCCCCCCTTGTGCCGAACGGGCTGGAGGGCGCATGAGAAAAACCGGCAAATCGAGAGCGCCCTCGGCGCAGCAGTAACGCGCCTGTGCAAGGCCGCGACCCCACGGGCACTCGCCTCCAAGCCGCTCGTCGCCCCGCCCCCCGCACCACATCGGGCGCCCGCCATCCCGCCTTCTGCCGAGCGCCGCCAATCATCACACGACGATGAAATCGGCGGCCGTGAGGGTCAATCCGGGGTCCAGCACCGCAAAGAGCACGCGGTGACCCGCCCCCGTGCCGTCGGCGTCAAAGTAAAGGCGCCCGGTGTCGGTCTCGTAGATGAGCCGGTCCAGCGCATCCGTTGCCAATCCGCTCGTGTTCGACGTGAAGGCGCTGGCCGCGAGGGCGCCCTCCGTCAGCCCGGTGAAGACGGCATTCTCGAGCTGGATCGTATCGTCGACACCCGAGAAATCGGTGAGGCGATCCGCATTGCGCGCCGAGAGGGCCGTGTCGAACAGGAACGTGTCACTGCCCGCCCCGCCCGCCAGCGTGTCGGCGCCGGTGCCGCCGTTCAGCGTGTTGGCCGCGCTGTTGCCGGTCAGGCTGTTGGCCAGGCCGTTGCCGGTGCCGTTGATCGCCGCCACCCCGGTCAGCACCAGGGTTTCAAGGTTCGCCCCCAGCGTCAGGCTGACCGAGCTGCGCACGGTGTCGGTGCCCGCGCCAGCCGCCTCAAGGATCGTGTCGCCGCCGTCGGTCACATAGATGTCGTCGCCCGCCCCGCCCGCCAGCGTATCGGCACCCGTGCCGCCGTTCAACGTGTTTGCCGCGCCATTGCCGGTCAGGCTGTTGGCAAGGCCGTTGCCGGTGCCATTGATCGCCGCCGTCCCGGTCAACACCAGATTTTCAAGGTTGGCGCCCAGCCTGTAGCTGACCGAGCTGCGCACGGTATCGGTGCCCGCGCCCGCCGCCTCGGTGATCGTATCGCCGCCATCGGTGATATAGGTGTCACTGCCCGCCCCGCCCTCCAGCGTATCATTGCCATCGCCGCCGGTCAGCGTGTCCCGCCCCTCACCGCCCGACAGGGCGTCGTTGCCGCCATTCCCCGCCAGGGTGTCATTGCCCGCCCCGCCGAAGACCGTCTCGGCCGCCTGCGCGCCAAGGAAGGTGTCATCGCCCGCATAAAGCTGGAACCGCGCCAAAGCGGCATAGCTCTGCACTCCGGTCAGGGTGAACATGTCATCGAGATCGCTGCCCAGGACATCGGCATGGGTGCTCAGAACCTCGATGCTGGCGGCCTCATCCAGCATCAGCCATCTGATCTCATGCCCGAACATGCCGGGGAACTGCGCGATCTGCATCATGTCGAGCCCCTCGCCGCCGCGCAGCGTGTCGAAGCCGAAGGGCTGGGTGAAGACATCGTCGCCCGCGCCACCGTCCAGCCAGTCGCCGCCTGCGCCGCTGGTCAGCGTATCGTTGCCCGCACCCCCCGACAGCGTCGAGCCGCCCGCGTCGCCGCCACGGATCACGTCGTTGCCCGCATCGCCCATCAGCAGGTCCTGCCCGTCGCCGCCGCTCAGATCGTCATCGCCCGCACCGCCCGAGAGCGTGTCAGCACCCGCGCCGCCCTCCAGCGAATCTGCAAAGGCAGAGCCGGTCACCCGGTCATCCCCGGTGCCGCCAAGCAGCGTGACCGCTTCCGTCGCGGCGGCCCCCTCCAGCACATCCGCCGCCGCGGTGCCCTCGATCCGTTCGATTTCGCTGAACCTGCCCGAGGCTCCCGCGCCCAGATGCCAGCGGCCCGCCCCGGCCCCGTCCAGAGTCACCGTCACCCCGCCCTCGGAACTCGCAAAGCGCAGCGTGTCGAGATCGGTGCCGCCTTCGCCCCCGACAAGACTATCCGTGCCGTCGCCGCTGCCGATCAGGAACAGATCGGAGCCGTCGCCCCCCTGCAGGGTGTCGTCGCCCGCATCGCCCGCAAGCCTGTCCTCCCCCGCGCCGCCCCAAAGCCGGTCATTGCCGCCGCCGCCCGCAAGCTCATCATCGCCCGTGCCGCCCCAGAGCCGGTCATCGCCCCGGTCGCCCTGCAGCGTGTCATTGCCGTCATCGCCCTGCAGATCGTCATTGCCCGGATCGGCGCCGATGAAAACGCCGCCCGCAAACATCCAGTCGTCGCCATCACCGCCGCGCAGCGTGTCATTGCCCGACCCGCCATATATCCTGTCGTCGTCGTCATTCCCCTCCAGCCTTTCCGCGCCGCCGCCGCCGCTGATCGTGTCATTGCCTGCGCCGCCCTCCAGCCGGATTGCCGCGACACTGACCGAGGCGTCGAATTCATCGGCAGAATAGGAGCCCACGACCCGCTCGATCTCGCCGAAATTGCCTGCGCCCCGCCCCGCGCCAAAGGTCCACCTTCCCGCGCCAGAGCCGTCGAAGGTGATACTGACCCCGCCCGAGGCCGTGACAAAGCTCAGCGTGTCGGCGCCGCTGCCGCCAAGGATCGTGTCGCTGCCTGCGTCAGAGCCGATCAGGAACAGATCCGCATCGGCCCCGCCCGTCAGGCTGTCGTTGCCCGCATCGCCCAAGAGCATGTCGTTGCCGGTGTCGCCGCGCAGCGTGTCGTCGCCCGTTCCCCCGAAAAGCCGGTCGTTGCCCGCCCCCCCGAAAAACGCGTCGTTGCCCGCGCTGCCGGTGACGCTGTCGTGGCCCGATCCAAGGATCACAAGCTCGAAATCGTGGAAAGAGGCGCGATCCAGAGAGGAGACGAAGAATTCCAGCACCCTCTCTGCGCCCTGCACGGTCGGGGCGATGGTGATGTCTTCTGTCAGGCTGCTGGCATCCAGCGTGTCGCCAGAGCTTTCGGCCCCGCTGCCGCCATCAAGACTGTCCGCGCCAAAACCCGCCGTCAGGACGATCGTGTCATCGCCCGCGCCGCCGCTGATCGAATCCGCGCCCGCGCCGCCAAGGGCCCTGTCCGCGCCGATCCCGCCAAGGATCGTATCGTCGCCCTCGCCCCCCAGGAACAGGTTCCCGCCCTCGGTGTCTTTCAGCAGGTCGTTGCCGGCGTCGCCGCGCAGCGTGTCGTCGCCACTGCCCGCGTCCAGAAGGTCGTTGCCCGCACCGCCCGAAAGCTGGTCGGCACCGATGCCGCCCACCAGCGTATCGACACCGTCACCGCCCGAAAGCGTGTCATTGCCATCATCGCCGCTCAGGGAATCGTCATGATATCCCCCTTCGAGCAGGTCGTTGCCAAACCCGCCCAGAAGCGTGTCGACACCCGCGCCGCCGTCAAGCGTGTCATTGCCGTCATCGCCGCGCAGGAGGTCGCGGCCATAGTCGCCGTCCAGCAGGTCATTGCCGAGCCCGCCAAGAACCGTATCCTCCCCCACGCCCCCGCAAAGACTGTCGCTGCCGCCCCGGCCGTCGATGAGGTCGTTGCCATACCCGCCGTCCAGCATGTTCGTATAGGCACTGCCGGGGACCGTGCTTTCCGCATCAAAACCGATCAGCGTGTCGTTGAAATCCGACGCGATGAAGCCGTCGATCCCCGATATCAGAAGGGTCAGGCCGTCGATACCTGTCACGGTCTGCGCCTGCAGATCGACCCGCAGCCCCGCGTTCATCCCCACCAGCTTGACAATGTCCTGTCCGTCATCCCCGAACGCGCTGAGCGTCTGACCCGCGAACCAATGGACATAGATGTAGAAGCTGTCGTCGCCGCTGCCGCCCATCATGGTATCGGAGCCGCCGATGTCCGTGCGGTAGGTGCTTGGAAACGTATCGTCGCCCGTGCAGAATTCGAACCGATCATTGCCATCGCCGCCGATGAGCAGATCGTTGTCGCACCAGCCCTGCAATGTGTCATCGCCCGCGCCGCCGTAAATCGTGTCGCGGCCATATCCGCCGTAGATACGGTCGTTCCCGTCGCCGCCATCCAGCACTGCGCCGACCGTGGTCGTGTCATTGCCCGCCGTGCCGACCTCGAAGGGATAGGCGTCCAGCGTATCGTTGCCCGCTCCGCCGTAAAGGCTGTCGCCGGGCGAATATCCTTCCAGATGATCGTCGCCATCGCCGCCGTAAAGAATGTTGGCCCCCTCTCCGCCGCTGATCCAGTCGTTGCCGGCGTCGCCATAAAGGAGATCGTTGCCATCGTGGCCATAAAGGGCATCGTCGCCGCCGTTGCCATGGATCAGGTCCGGCCCGCCGCCGCCATGAATCGTGTCACGCTCTTCGCCGCCCGAAAGCGTCTGGGGAGCGGCCGACCCCGCATTCGTGACCTGAGAAACGCGGGGATCATCAAGGGCGACGCACGTCATGGGAACACTCCGGCGAATGGGATTGTGCGCAAAGACCGTGCGGCAAGGGCAAGGCACCGGAAACGGCTGCGGCATTTCTTCAGAAATCTCCTTTCGGTTCTGCGCCTCGCCGAGTTGAGCCGTCAACTCGGGTCTCTGCGGCGTGGTGCCGCGGGCCGAAAGCCGTCGCGCGCGGCGCAAGGCTGGGCTGTCATGAAAGCTTCACTGGACATCCGCCCTGAAATCCATAATTCCTGCATCATGGAACAATCAGCCGCCCTCAGCTTCGCCTGCCTTGGCCATCCCGGCCGCCTTGCCGTGTTCCGGCTTCTGATGCGCTTTGCGCCGCAAGGCGTGCGGCCCACGGAAATCGCCAGCGCACTGGGGATCAAGCCAAACACCCTCTCGCATCATCTGGCGGATCTGAGCGCCTGCGGGCTGGTCACGGTCACCCGGCAAGGGCGGTCGCTTTTCTACGCCGTCGACCTTCACAAAACCGAATCCCTGATCGGCTATCTCGCCCTCGATCTGGGCCGGGCCCGTCCCGATCTGCTGCCCAAAGCCCTTCCTGAAAAGGCAAATCTCATGCCCGACACTCCCTTTCGCGCGCTCTTCATCTGCTCGGGCAACTCCGCCCGCTCGATCTTTGCCGAGGCGCTGTTGCGCGATCTGGGGGCGGGCAAGTTCATCGCCCATTCCGCCGGCACAAGGCCCGGAACCGCGATCAACCCCTTCGCGCTCGAGGTTCTGGCCCGCAACGGCCATGACACCGAGGGCCTGCGCGCCAAACATCTGTCGGAATTTCAGGGCCCCGCCGCCCCGCAGATGGATTTCGTCTTCACCGTCTGCGACACCGCCGCCGCCGAGGAGTGTCCGCCCTGGCCCGGCCAGCCGATCACCGGCCATTGGGGCCTGCCCGATCCGGTGAAGGCCACGGGGACCGAGGCGGAAAAGGCGCTCGTCTTCGCCCAAACCTATGGGGCGTTGCGTCGCCGCATCGCCGCCTTTGTCGACCTGCCCTTCGACACGCTCGACCGCCTGGCCCTGCAAACCCGCGTCGACGCGATCGGCGCCACGCTTGAAAAGGAATGACCATGGCGAGAATTGCAATCAACGGCCTTGGCCGGATGGGAAAACTCGTGCTGCGGCGGCTGGTCGATCTGGGCCACGGGGCCGAGATCGTGCTTTTGAACGACGCGGTGGGCGATGCGGAAACCCATGCGCTGCTGTTGGAATTCGACACGGTGCATGGCCGCTGGCCGACGCCCGTTGCCGCCACCGAAGGCGCGCTGGTGATTGCTGGCAACCGCATCCCCCTGACGCGGGAAAAGACGCTCGAAGCCCTGCCGCTGGCCGAGAGGAGCATCGATCTGGTGATCGACTGCACCGGCCATTTCAAGACGGCCGCCAAACTCGCCCCATACTTCGATGCAGGCGTGCGCAAGGTCGTCGTCTCGGCCCCGGTCAAGGACGCGGGCGCGCTGAACCTCGTCTATGGCGTCAACCATGGGCTTTACGATGGCAGCCAGCGGCTGATCACGGCGGCATCCTGCACCACCAACTGCCTGGCGCCGGTGGTGAAGGTGATCCACGAAGCCCTTGGGATCAAACACGGATCCATCACCACCCTGCATGACGTGACGAACACGCAAACCATCGTCGACCGCCCCGCCAAGGATCTGCGCCGCGCCCGCTCGGCGCTGATGAACCTGATCCCGACCACCACCGGCTCGGCCACGGCGATCACGCTGATCTACCCGGAGCTTAAGGGGCGGCTCAACGGCCATGCCGTCCGGGTGCCGCTGCTCAATGCGTCCCTCACCGATTGCGTCTTTGAGCTTGAGCGTCCGACCACGGTCGAGGAAGTGAACGCCCTGCTGAAGACCGCCGCCGAGGGGCCGCTCAAGGGCATCCTCGGCTTCGAGACCCGGCCGCTGGTGTCGTCGGATTTCACCAACGACCCGCGCTCGGCGATCATCGACGGGCCCTCGACGATGGTGGTGAACGGCACGATGCTCAAGCTTTACGCTTGGTATGACAACGAATGGGGCTATGTCTGCCGGATGGCCGACATCACCCGGATGGTCGCCGCAAGCCTCTGATATTCTTTTCACCTTGGTGCAAATATCCTCGGGGGTGAGATGGGATCGAGCAGCCTTCCGGTGGAAGGCTGCCCCATCGAACGGGGCAGACACCCCCCGGCGGCCCGGGCAGGAGCCCTGATCTCCGAAAACCCGATCCGCGTTTATGCCGCCTGTTGGCCCTTCCGGCTCGACGAAGTCGCGGGCATCGCCACCAACCTTGGCGCGGGCTGACCCGCGACCCCATGCGCCTTGACGCATGGGATGCGCCGGCACGAATATGCGTCAAAGCGCAAAAGGTGTCCGATGATTCTTCCCGTTCTCACCGCCCTGGCCGAGCCGACCCGTCTGGCTGCGATGATCCGTCTGGCCGATGGGCGCGAGCATTGCGTCTGCGAGCTGATGGCGGCGCTTGACGCCACGCAAAGCCGGATGTCGCGGCATATGCAGGCGCTGAAACTTGCGGGGCTGGTGGTGGACCGGCGCGACGCGCAATGGGTGCGCTACCGGCTGAACCCCGAGATGCCGCCCGAAATCCGCGCCGTGCTGACCGCCGTTCTGGACGCGGCCCGAACCGGCGAAAGGAACGCCGCATGAGCGATCACCCCCTTTCCACCCGTCCGGCCCCGGACTGGCTCTGGCATCTCGGCCTCGCGGCGGGGCTTGTGCTTTGGGGGGCGCTCTATCGCCAGCTTGCGCCCCTGTCCGAGCGGCTCACCGCGCTGATCCCGGTGGACCGTCACAGCGCCACCGGCGAAGCCATCGCGTTCTTCCTGTATGACGTGCCCAAGGTGATGATGCTGCTGGCGCTGATCGTCTTTGCCATGGGGGTGGTGCGCAGCTGGTTTGCGCCCGAACGCACCCGCGCCCTTCTGGCCGGGCGGCGCGAGGGGGTGGGCAATGTGCTCGCGGCTGGGCTTGGGGTGGTGACGCCGTTCTGCTCCTGCTCGGCGGTGCCGCTGTTCATCGGCTTTGTCTCGGCCGGGGTGCCCTTGGGCGTCACCTTTTCCTTCCTGATCTCGGCGCCGATGGTGAACGAGGTCGCCTTGTTGCTGCTTTTCGGTCTGGTCGGCTGGCAGGTGGCGGCGGTCTATTTCGGCTTCGGGCTGGCCGTCGCCATCGTCTCGGGCTGGGTGATCGGGCGGCTGCATCTGGAGGGCTGGCTGCAGGATTGGGTGCGTGACATCCATTCCGGCGCCTCTGCCCCCGCGGATTTCGAGGGCGACCGGCTGAGCATGGTGGACCGCTACCGTCTGGGATTTGCGGCGCTGCGCGAGATCGTCGGCCGGGTCTGGCTGTGGATTTTGGCCGGGATCGGCTTGGGGGCGTTGATCCACGGCTATGTGCCGCAAGATCTGATGGCGCGGATCATGGGGGCGGAGGCCTGGTGGTCGGTGCCCGCCGCCGTTGTGATCGGCATTCCCATGTATACCAATGCCGCAGGCGTGATCCCGATCGTCGAGGCGCTTCTGGGCAAGGGGGCCGCTTTGGGCACGGTTCTCGCCTTCATGATGTCGGTGATCGCGCTGAGCCTGCCCGAGATGATCATCCTGAAACAGGTCCTCAGCCTGCGGCTGATCGCGGTTTTCGTCGCCGTGGTGGGCAGCGGCATTCTGGCGGTGGGCTATCTCTTCAACGTTCTGTTCTGAAAGGACAAGCCATGGACATCAAGGTGCTGGGCACGGGCTGCGCCAAGTGCAAGGCCACCGCCGATCTGATCACGCAGGTGGCGGCCGAGGCGGGCAAGAAGGTCGAGATCGTCAAGGTCGAGGAGATGCGCCAGATCGTCGGCTATGGCGTGATGACGACGCCCGCCGTGGTGGTGGGCGAGAAGGTCGTTCACAAGGGCTCGGTGCCGAGCCGCGCGCAAATCTTGGCTTGGCTGGCATGAGGAGACGATGATGACCGAACAAAAAGACCTGCCCGAGGCGCGCGAAGCCTGCCCGACCGCGTCGCAAAAGCTCTTGGCCGAGGGGGCGCTGCTCGTGGACGTGCGCGAGGCCGACGAGGTGGCGGCCTGCGGTTTTGCGGGCTGCGCGGTGATGCCTCTGCCGCTGAGCCAATTCGAGGCCCGCTTTGCCGAAATCCCGCGCGATCGCGAGGTGATCTTGGCCTGTGCCAATGGCGATCGCAGCCTGAAGGCCACCTATTTCCTGATGTATCAGGGCTATACGAAGGTGACGAACATGAAACACGGGCTGGCGCGCTGGGTCGCCCGGGGCTTTCCGATCACCGGCACCGCCGCCGCCATCACCGAGGGCGGCGGCGGCTGCGGCTCGGGGAATTGCTGCTGAGGCCCGCGCCGCGCCCGAGGGGAAACCAAAGAAGCTGATCGCCACCGCGAGTTCGAAGACATTCGACGCCCCGATCCGCGCCGAGGGGGCGGCAGCGCAATGCGCCGAATTCCTGCTTCGCTTCCCCTCACCCAGCCCCGCCGATCGGGCGGAAAAGCTCGGTGAGGGTTGCGTCGTCGAGGGCGAGCCGATCCCCGGCCTTGCCCTCGAACAGAGCATCGGCGAGGGCTTGTTTGCGGGCCTGCAGCGCCAGGATCGCCTCTTCGACCGTGCCTTCGGCCACCAGCCGATAGACGAAAACCGATTTCGTCTGCCCGATCCGATGCGCCCGGTCCATCGCCTGGCGCTCCACCGCCGGGTTCCACCAGGGGTCGTAAAGGATCACCGTATCCGCCGCCGTCAGCGTCAGCCCGACCCCGCCCGCCTTCAGGCTGATCAGGAAAATCGGCGCAGCACCACCCTGAAACCTCTCGATCGCGCCCTCGCGGTCGAGGGTCTCGCCGCTGAGCCAGGCATAGGGCCAGCCGCGCGCCTGCACATCGGCCTCGATCAGCCGCAGCATCTCGACGAATTGCGAGAACACCAGCACCCGCCGCCCCTCCGCCATCAGGGCCTCGAGCATCTCGAGCAGCCGGTCGCGCTTGGCGCTTTCAACCACCCGCGCCCCGTCCTTGAGCAGGCCCGGATCGCAACAGGCCTGCCGCATCTTCAACAGCGCGTCGAGAATGGTGATCTGCGCCCCTTCGAGGCCGCGGGCGGCAATCGCCTCGCGCACACGGGCGTCCATCGCCACCCGGACCGTCTCATAAAGCGCCTGCTGCTTTGCACCCAGCGTCACGAATTCGGTGATCTCGGTCTTGGGCGGCAGATCGAGGGCGACCTCGTCCTTGGTGCGGCGGAGCAGGAACGGCCGGATGCGCCGGTTCAGCCGCGCCTGCGCCAGCGCGTCGCCCGCCTTTTCGATCGGGCCCTGAACCTCGGCCTTGAACCGCTTGCGATCGCCCAGAAGCCCCGGCACCAGCCAATCGAACAGCGTCCAGAGATCGCTCAGGCTGTTTTCAACCGGCGTGCCGGTCAGCGCCAGCCGCATCCGGCCGCGCAGCTCGCGGATGCGTTTGGCGGCGTTCGAGGCCGGGTTCTTCACCGCCTGCGCCTCGTCGAGCACGACGATTTCCCAGGTCCGCGCCGTGAGAACCGCGTGGTCGCGGTGCAAGAGCGGATAGGTTGAGATCACCAGATCGGCGCGGTCGATGGCGTCGAACCGGGTCTTGCGGTCGGGGCCGTGCAGCACCAGCACCTTCAGATCGGGGGTGAATTGCGCCGCCTGCCGCGCCCAGGCCCGGGCAAGGCTGGTCGGCACGATCAGAAGGCTCGGCCCCTCGGCCTTGCGGTCCAGATGGTGGCGCGCCAACAGGGCCAGGGCCTCGAGCGTCTTGCCCAGCCCCATGTCATCGGCCAGAAGCCCGCCAAAACCGGTGTCGGCCAGCGCCGCCAGCCAGCCGTAGCCGGTCGCCTGATAGGGGCGCAGCACGGCGCGCAGGGCGACGGGGGGCGTGATCGCCTGCGGGTCGACAAGCGCGTTCAGGCGTCGGCCAAGCTGCAAAAGGCTCTCGCCGCCGTGGAACGGAATGCCGTGGCCCGCCAGCGCCTCGGCCAGCTGCGCGACCTGCCCGGCCTCGGCGGGATGGACGCGGGCGATCAGCCCGAGGCTGGGCAGTAGCACCCGCATCAGCCCCACGAGCTGGTCGGTCTGCACCCGCGCATGCCGCCCATCGGCCAGCGCGACAAAGACCGGGGTCGCCGCGACAAGGGCCGCAAAATCCGGGGCGGCAATGTCCTCTTCGCTGAGGTTTTTCGGCAGCCGGGCCAGCAGCTGCGCGATCAAGGGCGCAAGATCGACACGTTCGTCCTCGACGAAAAGCGAGAGCCCGAAATCGAAGAACCCCGACCCCGCCGGGCTGCCCAGAGACGGGTCAAGATGCGCCGTGATCTCGGCCGGGGCATCCACCAGCGTACAGGGCCAGCTGTCGTCCTGTTCGATGCGCCAACCCGAGGCCCGCAGCGCAGGCAGCGTCTCGGCCTGAAACAGCAGCGCGCGGGGCAGCGCCTCGGAAAAGCTGACCCGGTCTTGGTCCCATTCGTCTTCGACGAAGATCCGGTCGAGCGGCCCGGCCTGTTTGCCAAAGCTGTGCCGCTCGATCTGCGCGGGGAGAAGCGCGCCCAGACCGCGCAGCCGATCCAGCGCCGCCGCCTCTGCGGCTGTGTCGCGCAGGAGCGTGACGACCTTGCCGGCCTCGTCAAAGCGCAACGGGGTGGCGGGATGGGCCGGAACGACATGGCCGTCATAGTCGAAGCCCAGCCGCAGCGCCGGGGCGACGACGGGGATGGTCTCGCGCCGCCAGGCCTCGCCGATCTGTTTTTGGCCCCGCAGGCCGATCAGCCGCAGCACCGGCACCGGGGCGCGGCCCTGCCGGGTCTCGACCCCGATCGCCTGTGGCGCAGGCAGGCCCGGGGCGGCAAGGCCAAGCCGGTGGGCCGCCTCGGCCGCATGTTCGGGGGCGATCCGCGGCGCGCGGGCCAGGTGGCGCAGCGCTGCCGTGGCATGGGGCGTGTGCAGATCGCCAAAGGCCCCGGTCGCCGGATCGAGCCAGAGGGGTGGCGTGAGCGGCAGGGCGATCAGGGCCGCGCCGGTGACGTCCTCGATCAGCCGCAACTCCTGCGCGCCCCCGGGCAGGCTGTGCCAGCGGAACTGCCCGGACCGCGCCGGACCCTCGTGCAGAAAGGGGCCGTTGCGCTCGCCCCAGCGCGCCCGGCCGGTGGCGGCGATGCGGCGCAGGAGCGGTGCCAGATCGGTTGGATCGTCCGAAAGGAAACGCGGCTGGGGAGCGCCCCAACGATGGCCCAGAACAGACCCGTTGACCGGCACCCGCGCCGCCTCGAGATCGCGCAGAAGCTCCAGATCGGTGCGGCGGACGAATTGCGGTCGGGTCTCGGGGCGCCGCAACCGCTCGACATCATAGCGCGTGGCCCGGTCCGAGACCTTTCCCTGCGCGCCGATCGTGGCCTTCATCACCGTGACCGCAAGTACTCCGTTCGAGAGATCAAGCACATAGACCAGCCGATCCCGCACGGTCGGGGGATAGGTGTCGGCGGCGGGTTCGGGGTGATCGAGCGCCTGCGCCACCCCGTCGAGCCATTGTGCCAGGGGCCAAGGTAGCTGGGCGGGGGCGGGCGGCTTGGGCCGGGGAATTCCGGGCAAAGGGGCGGCATCGGTCGCCACCTCGATCTGCCAGGCCAACAGCGCCGCCACCATATGCTTGCACCGTTGCCCGACCGGACAGCTGCAGGCCCCGTCGATCCGTGTCAGGCGCAGATCATCGCTGAACGTCAGCCTGAGACGCAAGCTGTAGGTTTCCCGATGCGATCCGGTCACCCGCGCCGTGAAGCGCCCGTCGTCGTCGGCCCGGGTCTCGAGCACCCGCCCCTCGCGCCAAGAAACCATGCCCCGCGCCAAGGTGCCGCTGTCAAAGAGCCGCTCCAGCCCCAGTTGCATGCCATCCGCCCCGTCTGAACGGCGCGACGCTACAGGGCGGAGGGGAGAGGCGCAATGACCTGCGAAGACGCAAAATGGCCTGTCCATAAAGACCCGCGACCGGCGATCGGGGGGGCATCGGATCATCCAAGGGGGGCGTTCAGGGGCTCCCCCTGCCGCCCCGCCGCTCAGCGTCGGAAGCGAAGCTCGGTCGTCAGCGTCAGCCGCTCGCCGGAATATCCGCGCGCCGCGAAGGCAAGCTCCAGACCGATTGCGCCGTCATGGCTTGGCGGCATGCTCAGTGCCGCGCCCAACTCCAGGAAATTGGCGTGCAGGGTCGCGTTGCTGCGAACGCGCAGCACCGGATTGTCGACGCGGGTCCGGATGAAGGCGATCTCATGGCCGATGCCAAGCCGCGTCCGGAGCGTGAAACGGTCACTGCGCGGCACGGGGGCGTGCCATTCGAGCCCCAGCGTCGGATCAATTTCGAGGGTCTTGAAGCCGACCGTCCCGGGCTCGGACAGAACCCGCGTGAACCCCTGCGGAAAGGCGTAGCGGCTTTGGCCAAAGGCCGCCGAGACCGTGAAGGTCGCGGCCAGGCTTTCCGAAAGCTCCCGGTCGGCCTGCAGCCCAAGGCCGATCCGGCGACTGCTCCGGCGATACCATGGCAGCGCATCCTCGAACCCAAAGACCTCGCCCTGCGCGCTTTTCGCGGCCCGGGCATGCGCCTGCGCCCAGGTCTCGCCGCATCGCGACGGGCCACAAAACTGCGCCAGCGTCGCGGACAGGGCCCCGCCGATCTGGCCATCCCGACTTTCGCCCAGAACAAGAAAGATCCGCGGCTCCGCAGAGGCCGGAAAGGCCGCAAGCACAAGGAAAAGGACCCGGCATCCCCGGGACAGGACGGAAAAGAACATGCGGCGGGCGCACTCCCATGCGTTCGAAACACCCCTTTAGAAGCGCGCCACCCGCAGGGCGCAAGCAAGATCATGCCACGCGCGGATTGCGGCACGGGATTTTGCACCTATAGTGGCGCCGATCCGTGACGGATTTGGTTCGAAGGTTCTTGGAGGATTTTCCTTTGGTCGCAGTTTCCTTTTCGACAGCCCTCTTTGGTCTTGTCGCCCGTGTCGAAGACCAGATCGAGGCGGGCGAGCTGACGCCCTCGAACCTCTATCTCGACTGGATTTCGGGTTTCGATGAGGCGCTTTCGGCGTATCGGATGCGCGTTGATGAACTGACCTCGACAGAGGTGCGGATCAGCGTGCCCTCCCTTACCCCCGCGGCCTTGCGGTATTCGCTCTCCCTCACCGGGGCGGGTTTCGGGCCGGTCGGCAGTTTCGACGCGCTGATGACCGCGATCGACGAGGGCCTCGCGACCGGGGTTTTCACCGCCTTGACCCTGCGCCTTGGCGCGACGACGCTGTGCCAGATCAACTTTGCCACCGACCATTACACGATGACGAGCGGGCAGGAAACCTTCACGCTGCAGGGCGCCCTGCCCCAGAGCTTTCAGGATCTCACCGATCTGGGGGCGATGCTGTCCTATCTCGACATGGAGACGCTGGCCTCGCTTGGCAACACCATGCGCACGCAGCTGTTCAACGCGCTTTCGGCTTACGGCCTGACCGGGATCAGCGCCGCCACCAGCGCCTCGGGCACGAATGCGACGATTTTCGCCCTGAACGTCACCGACAGCGCCATCTCGCTGCAGATCGGCGAGATGCAGATCGCGCTGACCGGCACCTTCCCCACCGATCTGGGCGCGGCGGCGTCGATTGCCTGGCAGGTCTGGCAGATGACCGCAAGCTCGGGCGGGGATTACGATCCGACACAGATCACCGGGCTTGGCATCGAGGGTCTGGAGATCCGCGACGGCCGCGGGGCTATCGTGCTCGACATCAATGCCCCGATCGACTTCGATGGCAGAAATATCCTCACCGTCACCGGAACCGCCGGGGCGGACAGCTTCGACACCGCGGCAACCGGCCTCATCGACGGCGCCATTGCGCGGGCCGCGATCACCCTGCAGGGCGGCAACGACCGCGTGACGCTGGATGTCGAGGACATGTTCACGGGCGTCTACGAGGACGGCACGCCCACGACAAGCATCGCCATGGTCACGCTGAACGGCGGCCTTGGCAGCGACACGCTGACGATCTCCGGCTACGGGTACGAGGGCGGAATGGACTATGTCCTGCTCAACCTTGGCAGCGGCAGCATTTCGGGCTTCAACCTTTGGGAAAGCGCCCGGGTATGGGCTGCGCAATACAGCGATTTCGAGCGGATCGTCTTCGGGGCGCGCAACGGCGTGGCGCAGGGCGGCACCGGCGCCGATCTGGTCGCCCTGACCGGGACCACGACAGAGGACGGCTGGGTCATCCCCGTGAACACCTTCACCTTTGCGGGCGGAACGGGAACCGATACGCTCGATCTGTCGGGCCTCTTGTGGTATGACGCCTCCTATACCCTGCACCGCGGCATCACGCGGGCGGAATTCACCGCGCTTTTCGAAGGGGTTCGCAGCGCCGGAAGCGCCCGGGCGGTGTTCTCGTCCGAGTTGTACCTGCTGCCCGAACTGACCTTGCAGGATGTCGAGGCATTGCGCTTCAGGACGGCGGGGGGCGGCGTCGAGACCATTGCCCTTTCGAGCATGACGATCGTGACGCAACTGGGCCGCGCGGGGTCGTTCACCGGCGGCACCGGAGCCGACAGCATTCGCGGCGGCAGCGGAAACAACCATATTCTTGGCGGCGGCGGCGCGGATACCATTGCGGCAGACGCTGGCGCGGATGAGGTTTCCGGCGGGACCGGCGACGACCTGATTTCGGGCGGCGAGGGCAACGACACGGTGAACGGCGACGCCGGCCATGACACGATCCTCGGCGACGGCGGCAACGACCTGCTGCTTGCCGGGACCGGGGGCGACACGCTGCTGGGCGGCGCGGGCGATGACACGCTTTCGGGCTCGACCGGGATCGACGCGCTTTATGGTGGCGCGGGCAACGATGTCTATGTGGTGAACTCGGGGCTTGATGTTGTCAGCGAAGGCCATTTTGGCGGTCCGCAAACGGATCTGGGCGGGATCGACACGGTGCGGAGTTCGGTCAGCTTCTCGCTCGCGGGGGGCGGCCGTCAATTCATCGAGACCCTCTCCCTGACCGGCACGGGCGATACCGAGGCCATCGGGAACAGCCTGGCGAACCGGCTTGTCGGCAATGCCGGGGACAATCGTCTGGCCGGACGCGGCGGCGCGGATGTGCTGACCGGTGGCGCGGGCGCCGACATTTTCGTCTTTGACACCCGGGCTTACACGAGCACCGCGGATCGGATCACCGACTTCACCGTGACCGAGGACTGGATCCAGTTCGAGCTTGACGTCTTCACCGGACTGTCCGCGGGCCCGCTGCAGGGCTCGGCCTTCGTTGCGAATACCACGGGCCGCGCCGCGGATGCGAGTGACCGGATCATCTACGAAACCGACACGGGGGCCTTGTGGTATGATGCCGATGGCTCCGGGGCCGGTGCCCGCGTGCTTGTCGCCACGCTGAGCAGCGGTCTGGCGCTGACGGCGCAGGATTTCGCGGTGATCTAGGCCGCGCCGCGCCCCCTGCCCCCGATGCGCACTCCCCCCGGCGACAGGCGCCGCCGGGCGGGTTTTCCGCCGGAAGGCATGCCCCCGCCTCCGACCAAGAGCCTTGCGCGGCAGAGTCGCCTGCCGTAAGCTTTCCGCATGAACGGAGTATTTTGCGCATGAATGATCGTCCCAGCATTCTGGTCATCGGAAACAGCCACATCGAATGTCTTGTGGCCGCGCTCAAATTGCAGTCCGACGGGGCGGTCAAATGCCTGAACCTGCGCCAGACGAACAACAGCGATGACATGTCGGCCGCGGAGATTTCCGATTGGGTCAAGGCGCAGACGCCGCTGACCGACCCCGATGTGGTCTGCCTCTGCGTGAAGGGCAATCAGCACAATATCTACGGCATCGTCGAAAGTCCGAAGCCGTTCTCGCTGGGCGCCGAAACGACCGGGGCGCCGGGGCTGAACGATCCCACGCGCAGCTTCATTCCGTTCCATCTCATGGTCGATCATCTGGTCGAAACCTTCAAGCCAGAGCAGGTCAAGGCCATTTACGACACCTTTCCCCGGGCCGCGCGGCTTTATCTGAACGCGCCGCCGCCGATCGGCGACTGGGATCATATCGTGGCCCATCCGCGCCTGTTCGCCGACCGGCTGGGCCAGGGCCCGGCGCCGAAACCCCTGCGTCTTCAGCTTTATGCCGCCCAGACCGCCGCCTTGCGCCGGATCGCGCACAGCTGCAAGGCGCGCTTCGTGGAGCCCCCGCCCGACAGCGTCGATGCCGAGGGCTTCATGGTCGCCGATTTCTGGGGGATCGACCCCACCCATGGCAACGCGGCCTACGGGGCGCGGGTGCTGGAGAGCCTGAGCAAGGTGGCGCAAGAGCTTTGCGCCGAAGGAGCGGTCTGATGCGTCAACCCTATGCCGGACTGCCGAACGCGCAATTCTGGAAGAAAGAGCCGGGGGTCGCCGATCCCGCCCTGCTCGATCCGGTCTCTGATCCGCCCTTCCGCATCAGCAATTAGGATCGGATCGTGACGGCGGGCAGCTGTTTTGCCCAGCATGTCGCGCGCACCATGGCCGATGCCGGTTTCAATCATCTGATCACCGAAACGGTGCATCCGATCATCCGCCCCAAAGTGGCGCGGGCGCATCAATATGGCGTGTTTTCCGCCCGTTACGGAAATGTCTATACGGCCCGGCAATTGCTGCAACTGCTGCATCGGGCCTATGGCCTGTTCACGCCGCAGGTCGCCTGCTGGCCTGCGCCGAAGGGCGCGCCCGGCGTTGTCGATCCGTTCCGGCCGCAGATCCAGCCCGGGGGCTTCCTGTCCGCAGCCGAGCTGGAGGCCGACCGCGCGGTGCATTTCGCGGCGGTGCGGCGCGCCATCGAACAGATGGACATCTTCGTCTTCACCCTGGGCCTGACCGAGGGATGGGCCGATCGGCGCGACGGCGCCGTCTATCCGATCGCGCCGGGGGTGGCCGGTGGCACCTATGACCCCGAGACCGTCGGCTTCGTGAATTTCGACGAGACCGAGACCTATGCCGATCTGGCTGCCGCGCTGGAGTTCATCCGGGACAAGAACCCCCGGGTGAAGGTCATCCTGACCGTCTCGCCGGTGCCGCTCAACGCCACCTACGAGCCCCGCCATGTGCTGGTTTCGACCACCTGGTCAAAGGCGGTGCTGCGCCTTGCCGCCGAAAAGGCGACCCGGGCCTTTGCCGATTGCGTGTATTTCCCGTCCTACGAGATCATCACCAGCCCGCATGTGCAGGGGCGCTATTACGCCGAGGATCGCCGCGAAGTGACCGAGGCGGGGGTCTCGCATGTGATGCGGCTCTTCCGCAAGCATTTCACCGAAGGCGCGCGGCAGCCCGAGGCGCCCGCCCCTGCCCCGGCGCTGGAGGATGCGGCGCGGCAGCATCTGGAACAGATGTCCGCGCGCATCGAGATCCTGTGCGACGAAGCCGCCATCGACAACGAGCGCTGAGCCCCCCCGCAACCGGCCTCCTCTGATCGGACCGTCTTCGGAACGGTCCGGGGATAAAGCCTTGCGCAGGACGCGGCCGCCGCTCAGGCGGCCTCGGGACCGCGGCTGGGCGGCGCCCCCGTCCAGTGGCGCCAGGCCCGCCAGAACACCGTGCCATCGGCATAACCCAGCGCCTGCGCCACCGCCTCGACCGACAGGCCGCGCTCGCGCAGCAGCACCTCGGCCCGGCGTTGCCGTTGCTGGCGCAGAAGGCCGCTCAGGCTGTGCCCCTCGGCGGCGAGCCGCCGCTGCAGGCTGCGCGGCGCCATCCGCAGCGCCGCCGCAATCGTGGGCAGGTCGATCGGCCGCACGCCCAGATAGAGGTCGATCAGCGCCTCGACCTGCGTCGCAAGGCTTTCGGACCGGCCCGCATCGGCGGTCAGATCCTGCAGATGCCGCTCGATCAGCGCGATCATGTCGGGGTCTTCGGCGCGATGCACCCGGTCGGCCTCGGCGGCGGAAAAGACGATGGCATTGACGGGCTGGGAATGCCGCACCGGCGCGCGGAAGAGCGCCTCGAGCCGCGGTTTCTCGGCAATCGGCGGATGGGTGAAGCGGATCTCCAGCGGCCGCCAGCGCGGATCGAAGGCGCCGCGGATCAGCCGACAGACCGCCGCCAAGCTGAATTCCGTATCCTGCCGTGAGGCGATCAGCACCGGCGCCGTCAACCGATAGGTGAAGACAAGCTGGTCCTCCTCCTCGGTCAGGCTGGATTGCGTGGCGCTTTGCAACGCCCCCGACCAGCGCGCAAAGGCGGCGAGCGCCCCGCGGATCGTGCCCGCCTGCACCGCGCGCAAGCCGATGGGCGCCAGATTGCCCGGCCGCATCCCGAAGCCCAAGCGTGCGCCAAAGAGCGGATCCCCCGCCAATTCCGCCGCAGCCTCGAAAATCGAGAGATAACTTTGCAAGGGAATCGCTTCGTAAGGGTCGGCCAGCACCTCGGGCGAGAGCTGTTCGCGGGAAAGCAGAGTTTTCAACTTGCCCGGATCATCGGCAAAGTATTCCAGAATGGGCCCAAAAATCAGGGCCCTGACAGACAGCATTCCGGGCAGCGGGGTGCTGATCGTGGACATTTTTCCTCATTTTTCCCCCAGAGGGGGGCTTTGGCGCAAACTATCGGATTTTTGGCGCGGATTGCAATGGCCGCTCTTGCCGGGGGACCTGCAGACCGGAGTCAAAGAAACCGAAACAGGGATCGGTAGAATGGAAAACCAACCGGGCGCAAACCGCCTGCAGGCCAATTCGATAGGGCTTGCGCATATCATCTTCTTTGTCGTCGCGGCCGCCGCGCCGATGACCGCCGTCGTCGGCGCCACCCCGCCCGCCTTTGCCTTCGGCAATGGCGCGGGGGTGCCGGGCGCCTTCATCCTGGCGGGGATCCTTTACCTGCTGTTTTCCGTCGGCTTCACCGCGATGACCCGGCATGTGAGCGGCGCCGGGGCGTTTTACGCCTATATCACCCGCGGTCTGGGCAGCCCGGCGGGGATCGGCGGCGCGCTGACGGCCCTTCTCGCTTATTTCGCCATCCAGATCTCGGTCTTCGCACTCTTTGCCGTCTTCGTCTCGGGCTTTGCCGCCTCGCTCGGCCTCGATCTGCCCTGGTGGGTCTGGGCCTTTGCGGGGCTCGCCATCGTCGTGCTTCTGGGGCGGCGTCACATCGCGGTCTCTGGGGTGATCCTCGGCCTGTGCATGATTGCGGAACTCGTGATCCTTCTTGTCCTTGATATCGCGATCCTCGCCCATGGCGGCGGCGAGGCCGGGATCTCGGTCTCGGGCTTCCGGCTTTCGGATGTCTTCGGCCCCGGCCTTGGCGTCACCATGGTCTTCGTGCTGGGCTCTTACGTCGGGTTTGAAGCCACCGCGATCTTCGGCGAGGAAGCCTCGAACCCCGACCGCACCATTCCCCGCGCCACCTATATCGCGGTGATCCTGATCACCGCCTTCTATGCCTTTTCCACCTGGGCCATCGTGCAATATTACGGCCCCGACAAGGCTCAGGAAGCGGCAAGCGCCTCGCTTGAGGGGTTCTATTTCGCCCCGATGGAGGCGCTTCTGGGCGGCTGGGTGGTGAAACTGGCCAATATCCTCCTCATCACCAGCCTCTTCGCCTGCCTGCTGTCCTTCCACAACACGCTCAACCGCTATTTCTACGCGCTGGGGCATGAGGGGTTGCTGTCCTCGCATGTGACGAAGGTCCATGACGATCACGGCTCGCCGCATGTGGCGGGGCTGGTGCAGGCGGCGCTGGTGGCGACGATCCTGGGCCTCTTCGCGCTGATCGGCGCCGACCCCTACGGCGTCGTCTTTTCCTGGATGTCGGCGCTTGCGGTGCTTTCGATCGTCGCGGTGCAGATCATGGTCTCGGTCGCCGTCATCGCCTTCTTCCGCCGTGACAGCTTTGGCCGCTCGCCCCTTGTCACCCTTGTCGCGCCGGTTCTGGCGACGCTTGGCCTGATGACCGCCTTTGGCCTTGTCTGGTCGAACCTCTCGATGCTGACCGGGTCCGAAAGCCCGGTGGTGCAGGCCTTCCCGGTGATCGTCGTCTGTGTCGCGGCCTCGGGCTCGGCCCTTGCGCTGCGGATCAAGCGCAGCCAGCCCGAGCTTTACGCCCGCCTGGGCCGCGCCTTCGACTGAGTTTCCCGCCCTGCCACGCGGCAGGGCATCCCTTCCCCAAAAGTGAGAAATCCCATGAACGCCGAAACGCGTATCGACTTTCTGTACCTTTCCGAACCCGACATGATCAAGGCGGGCGTCACCGACATGGCCGCTTGCGTCGATTGCATGGAGGAGATGTTCGGCCTGCTGCACACGGGCGATTACCGCATGGCCGGGCCGAACAATGACAGCCACGGCGCGATGGTGGTCTTTCCGGCTGAAAGCCCCTTCCCGACGATGCCGAAACCCACCGCGGACCGCCGCTTCATGGCGATGCCCGCTTATCTGGGCGGCCGGTTCTGCACCACCGGGATGAAGTGGTATGGCTCGAATATCGCGAACCGGGACAAGGGCCTGCCGCGCTCGATCCTGATGTTCACCTTGAACGACACCGAGACCGGGGCGCCCTTGGCCCATATGTCGGCGAACCTTCTGTCGGCCTATCGCACCGGGGCGGTGCCCGGGGTGGGCGCGCGGCATCTGGCGCGGCCCAACTCGAAGATCGTCGGTATCCTGGGGCCGGGCGTGATGGCGAAAACGACTTTGGCCGCCTTCATGGTCGCCTGTCCGAAAATCGACACGCTGAAGGTGAAGGGGCGCGGTGAAAAAAGCCTGCAGAACTTCCTTGCCTGGGTGGCCGAGACCTATCCGCAGATCACCAGCGTGACCGTGGTGGACAGCATCGAAGAGGTCGTGCGCGGCTCGGACCTGTTTTCCTATTGCAACTCGGGCGAGACGGGCGATCCCTCGACCTATCCGATGGTGAAGCGCGAGTGGGTGAAGCCCGGCGCCTTCATGGCGATGCCCGCGGTGTGCAACATCGACGAGGGGATGCAGGCCCCCGATGTGCGGAAAGTCCTTGATAACACCGGCCTTTACGAGGCCTGGTATGAAGAGGTGCCAAAGCCCGCGCACAACACCATCCCCGTCATCGGCGTGAAGTTCATGGACATGATCGCCGAGGGCAAACTCTCCCATGACGATCTGGAAGACCTTGGCGCCATCGTCGCGGGCGACGCGCCGGGCCGCCGGAATGATCAGGAAATCATCATCATGTCGGTGGGCGGCATGCCGGTCGAAGACGTCGCCTGGGGCACGGTGCTTTACCGCAACGCGGTCGAACGCGGCATCGGCGTGAAGCTGAACCTTTGGGAAGAACCCGTCCTGCGCTGACACAAGGGGGGCGCAGGCCCCCCGAACCTTCAGGAAAATCAATGACAAAGATCGTGAAGCTGAAATCCGGCGCGGTGCTGGAGGACAAAAGCAGCTATTCCCGTCTGGTCGCCGTGGGCGACTGGATCCAGGTCTCGAACACCGCCGGGCGCAATCCCGAGACAAAACTGATCCCCGAAGACGTGGCCGACCAGACCCATCAGGTCTTCGCCAATATCGCCCGCGCGCTTGCGGCCGTGGGCTCGGGTCTGGGCGACGTCATCGCCGCCCACGTCTTCATTCAGGAGCCCGCCGACACGCCCGCGGTGATGGCGATCTTCGCCGAGGTCTTCCGCGGCGTCGATCCGGCGCTGACCGTGACCTGCCCGCCCTTGGGCTCGACCGTCTACAAGGTGGAAATCGAGGTGACCGCCTTTCGCGGCGCGTCGCAGGGCGCCGAAGTGATCCGGCTGGGGGTGTAAGCCATGGAACCGCTTGCCAATCTTCCGCCCTCCACCCCCGACATTCCGGCGCAAACCACCGTTGTCGTGATCGGCGCGGGCATCGTGGGCCTCTCGGCCGCGCTGACGCTGACCGAGCGCGGCATCCCGGTGACGGTGCTGGAAAAGGGCCGCATCGGCGCCGAGCAATCGGGGCGCAATCTGGGCTGGGTGCGGAAAACCTCGCGCGCGCCCGCCGATGTGCCGCTCGCACAGGCCGCTGACCGGCTTTGGGCCGACATGCCCGCGCGGATCGGCGCCGATTGCGGCTATCGCGCCGCGGGGATCCTGTTTGTCACCCGGTCGCAAAAGCAGATGGGGATTTACGAGGATTGGCTGAAGGCTGTCGCACCGCTGGATCTGGGATCGAGCCTCGTCTCGCCCAAGGACATTGACCGCCTTGTGCCCGGCGGCAAGGGCGATTGGCTCGGCGGCGTGCATACCCCCTCGGACGGGCGGGCGGAACCCTCGCTCGCCTGTGCGGCGCTGGCGCGGGCCGTGCTGGCCAAGGGCGGTCAGATCGTCGAGAATTGCGCCGTGCGCAGCCTTGTAACCAAGGGCGGCCAAGTCTCGGGCGTCATCACCGAACGCGGCGAGATCGGCTGCGAAAAGGTGATCCTGGCCGCCGGGCTCTGGTCGCGGCGGTTCCTCGGCAACCTTGGGATTTTCCTGCCGACGCTGCCGCTCATCTGCTCGGTCCTGCGCACGGCGCCGATGGAGGGGCCTTGCGACACCGCCGTGGGCGGGCCGGATTTCTCCTTCCGCAAGCGTCAGGATGGCGGCTTCACCATCACCCAGCGCGGGCGGCTGGATGCGCCCTTGACCCCCGATCACCTGCGGCTGGGGCTGCGCTACCTGCCGGTTCTGCGCGCGCAGAAAGGCGCGACGCAGGTGGGTTTGGGGCGGCATTTCCTGCATGAGCTTCTGTCGGCAAGGCGCTGGAAAGACAGCGATATCACGCCCTTCGAGCGCTGCCGGATCATGGACCCCGACGTCAATCCCGCACTGAACGCCGAGGCGATGGCGGCGCTGCGCAAGGCCTGGCCCGTCTTCGATCAGGCCCGCATCGCCGCCGCCTGGGCCGGGATGATCGACGTCACCCCCCGACAGCGATCCGGTGATCGACACCGTGGCCGCGCTGCCCGGGCTGATCCTGGCCACCGGCTTTTCCGGCCACGGCTTCGGCACCGGCCCGGCGGCGGGGCATCTGGCCGCCGATCTGGCCACCGGGGCCACGCCGATCGTCGATCCCGCCCCCTATCGGCTGCGCCGGTTCTGAGACCGGCCCCGCCGCGGCCGCCTGCTGAAGACGCGACCCGGGCTCAGCAGGCGGCCAGCGCCCGCAAAAGCTCCTGCGCCCGGGCGCGCAAGGGCGTGTCGCGGCGATAAAAGGCGCGCAGCGGCAGCAGCGGCACGCGCGTGATCGGGCGGGTGACAAGACCCCCTCGTCAGCAGGCTTTCGGCCGTCATCGCGTCGATGATGCCGATCCCGCCGCAAGCGGTGATCATGTGGCAAACGGTCGAACTGTAGGGCACCTGACAGGCCAGCCGATAGGGCAGCCCCTCGGCCCGGAAGGCCCGGCGGATCACTGCGCCCATCGGCGACCAGTCCGGATCGAAGCCGACCAAAGGCTGATCGCGGAAATCGGCAATGACCAGCGTGGGCCGCGCGGCCAGCGGATGATCGGGCGGCATCACGGCGACCAGCGCCACATCGCACAGCGTCTCCTCGGCCAGATCGGGGCGGGGCGGCACGGCCAGCTGCATGCCGATATCGGCGCGGCCGCGGCCGACGTCGTCTTCGGGCTCGCCCACCCACAGCCGCAAGGACCGCGCCCAGCCGCGATAGCCCGCCCGCGCCAGCCGCGGCGCGAGATACCCCTCCACCACCGCGGGCGTGGCCGAAATCGTCACCGGGCGGCTCTGATCGCCGCGGATCGTCTCGATCCGCGCGCGGATGTCCTTTTGCGCGGCAAAGACGGCGCCGGTCTGCGCGTAAAGCTCCAGCGCCTCGGCCGAGGGTTCGAGCCGGTTGCCCCGGCGCTGAAACAGCAAGAAGCCCAGACGGCTTTCCAGCCGCTTCAGCCGGTCGCTGACCGCCGGCTGCGAGACACCCAGCACGCGGGCCGTCTCGATCGTGGTGCCGACCCGCATCAGCGTGCCGAAAAGCTCGATTTCCGCCAGATCCATTATCAGATATCCGATTGAGACCCCATGATTTCTCATTATCGCGATTGTACATCGCGATCTAGCCTGATCCGGACGCAGAAAGACAGGAGCGGATTCGGTGTTCTTCGACCCCGACAACGACTGGTCGCGCCGCGCGGCGCAGGTGGTGGCAGAGCTGCCGGTGCGGTTTGCGGCCGACGGGCTGCGGCCGGACAATCATGCCGTCGTCGCCCTGCGCGAGGAGGGCACGGGCCGCCCGAGCGGCCATGCCCATCGCGGTGACTGGCGCTGCTATCCCTGTTCGCTGGTGAAGAGCTTCCATCTGGTGCATGCGCTGGCGGCGCTGGACGCGGGGGGCTTGACGCCACATCCCGAACTCGACCGGGCGATGCGCGACATGATCCTGTGGTCTTCGAACACGGCGACGAATTACGTGATCGACCTGTTGACCGGGACCACGGGCGACACGCTTCTCGATGGCAATGCGCTGGCCGACTGGATCACCGCGCGCGAGGGGCTGAACCGCTGGTTCGACCGTCTGGGCTGGCCCGAGATGGCGGGCTGCAATCTGACGCAAAAGCTGATGGATGACACCCGCTATGGCCGCGAGGCGCAATTTGCCGCGCAGCGGGGCGGCTATCTGAACCTGCTCACGCCGCTGGCCACGGCGCGGCTGATGGCGGCGATCTTTGATGGCAGCCTGCCGCTGTCGCCCGGCGCGCAGACCCGGGCGCAGGCGCTTTTGGCGCGCGATCCGCAGGGGCGTGAGGCCGCAAATCCGAACTACCAGCTCTCGGAATATCTGGGCGGGCAGATGCCTGCGGGGGTGCGGATCTGGTCGAAGGCCGGGCACAATCTCTGGACCGGCGACCCCAAGGCCTCGTGGTTCAAGCATGACATGATCCGGCTCGCCGCGCCGGGGCAAAGGCCGCTGATCTTCGTTCTGATGACGCAGGGCGAGCGTCTGGCCAACGAGGTGCCCGATGCCTTCCCGCGCATCGGCCGGTTCCTGTTCGACGCCCTGAGCGGTTCGGGCGCATGACCCCATCGCTGCGGCCGCTTTTCCCCGAGATCACGCCGCGTCAAACCGGGCGGCTGCGCGTGTCCGACCGGCATGAAATCCACTATGAGGAGTGCGGTAATCCCGCGGGCCAGCCGGTCCTGATCCTGCATGGCGGGCCGGGGGCGGGCATCGCGCCGTTTTTGCGCCGCAGCCATGATCCCGCGCGCTATCGGATTGTGCTGGCCGATCAGCGCGGGGCGGGGCAATCGACGCCGCCGGGCGAGCTGAGGGAAAACACCACCGCCGATCTGGTCGCCGATATCGAGGCGCTGCGGGATCATCTGGGCATCGAGCGCTGGCAGATCGTCGGCGGCTCCTGGGGCTCGACGCTGGCGCTGGCCTATGGCGTCGCCCATCCCGAGCGGATCACCGGCATGATCCTGCGCGGCATCTTCACCGGGCGGCGGGTGGAACTCGACTGGTTTTACCAGCACGGCGCCGGGATGATCCTGCCCGAGGCCTTTGCCGCCTATCGCGCCGCGATCCCGGCTGCGGAACAGGGCGCGATGATCACCGCCTATCACCGCCGCCTGACCGGCCCCGCCGGGCCTGAACGACGTGCCGCGGCGCAAGCCTGGGCAGCATGGGAAGAGGCCGCGCTGCGGCTGATCCCGCGCCCCTCCGCCCCCGAAGACCCGGCGCAAACCGAGGCCTTTGCCCGGATCGAATGCCATTACTTCGCCAACGGCTGTTTCTTTCCGAGTGATGGCTGGCTACTGGATCAGGTCCGCGCCTCGGCCGCCCTGCGCGCCCTGCCCTGCCACATCATTCAAGGCCGCTACGATCTCGTCACCCCGGCCGCCACCGCGCTTGCGCTGGCAAAGGCCTGGCCGGAGGCCACCCTGACCCTTGTTCCCGATGCCGGGCATTCCGGCACCGAACCCGGCATCGCCGATGCGATGGTGCGCGCGGCCGCTGCCCTTTCCGATCAAGACCCGCATCAAGACGGGTCCTCCCTGCCCTCCCAAAAGTCCACAGAGGAACGCCACCCATGACCCTTCCGTTCAAGACAATGCTCACCGCCGCCTCGCTGATCGCCCTGATGGCGGGCAGCGCGATGGCCGAAACCGTGCTCAACCGCGGCAACAACGGCGATCCGGAAACGCTTGATCCGCACAAGAATTCGACCATTCCCGAGGCGAACCTGATGCGCGATCTTTTCATGGGGCTGACCATGCATGACGGTGCGGCCAATCTGATCCCGGGCGCGGCGGAAAGCTGGAGCGTGTCGGAGGATGGCAAGGTCTGGACCTTCAAGCTGCGTCCCGGTGCGCTCTGGTCGGATGGCACGCCCGTCACCGCCGCGGATTTCGTCTGGTCCTGGCAGCGCGTCGTGTCGCCCGCCACCGCGGCGGAATATGCCTATATGCTGGCGCCGGTGCTGAACGCCGAGGCGATCACCAAGGGCGAGAAACCGGCCACCGATCTGGGCGTGCGGGCTGTCGATGCGACGACGCTGGAAGTCACGCTGAAGGCGCCGACCCCCTATTTCCTTGAAATGCTGACGCATCAGGCGACCTATCCGCTGCAGCGCGCCGATGTCGAAAAATTCGGCGCCGATTTCACCAAGCCCGGCAATCTGGTCTCGAACGGCGCCTACACGCTCGACAGTTTCGTGCCGAACGATCACATCTCGCTGGTGAAGAACCCGAAGTTCTACGACGCCGCGCAAGTCGCCTTTGACCGGGTGAATTTCTACCCGACCGAGGATGCCACCGCCGCCGTGCGCCGCTTCGAGGCGGGCGAGCTGGACATGATGCTTGATTTCCCGGCCGAGCAGACCGCGGCGCTGAAGGAAACGCTGGGCGAGAGGGTCAAGATCGGCCCGACGCTTGCCACCTATTACTATGGCTTCAAGCTCGACAAGGCGCCGTGGTCGGAGCTGGAGATCCGCAAGGCGGTCTCGATGGCGATCGACCGCGATTATCTGGCCGAGGAAGTCTGGCAAAACACGATGATCCCCGCCACTACGCTGGTGCCGCCGGGCATCGCGGGCTATGCGGTCACGCCGCCCGATTGGGCGGGGCTGAGCCAGATCGACCGCGAGGATCAGGCCCGCGCCATTCTGGAAAAGCATGGCTACACCGAGGCGAACCCGCTGAAGATGGAAATCCGCTTCAACACCAATGAAAACAACGCCAATACCGCGGTGGCGCTGCAGGAACTGCTCAAACCGATGGGGATCGCGGTGACGATGGTCAACCTTGATATCGCCGCCCATTACGCGCATCTGGAACAAAAGGGCGATTTCGACGTGGCCCGGGCGGCGTGGTTTGCCGATTACAAAGACCCGGAAAACTTCCTGTCGCTCTGCACCACCGGCGCGGGGAACAACTATTCGCTCTATTCCAACGCCGATTACGACGCGATGCTGCAGCAAGCCGCGGTCGAACCCGATGCGGCCAAGCGCATGGAGCTGCTGGCGAAAGCCGAAACCAAAGGCGTGATCGAGGATCACTGCGTGATGCCGCTGATGTTCTACAGCTATCGCGGCCTTGTCTCGGACAAGCTCGCGGGCTGGCAGGCGAACAGCCTTGACGTGCATCCGAGCCGCTTCCTCGCCCCGGCCCAATGATCCCCGCCCCGGCCGGGCTTCCGTCTGGCCGGGGTTTCCTGCACAAGGCCGGGACCATGACACGTTTCATCCTGCGACGTCTGCTGACCGCGATCCCGACGCTCTTTCTGATCGTCACGATTTCCTTCTTCCTGATGCGCGTCGCCCCCGGCGGCCCGTTCAATCAGGAAAAGGGGCTCAACCCCGCGGTGATCGAGAATCTCAAGCGCGTCTATCAGCTCGATCAGCCGCTCTGGAGCCAGTATCTGCACTATCTCTCGAACCTGCTGCATGGCGATCTGGGGCCAAGCTACACGCGGCCCGATTTCACCGTGACCGAGATGTTCGCGACCGCCCTGCCGATCTCGATCCAGATCGGCACGCTGGCGCTTTTGCTGGCGCTGACGATCGGCTCGGTTCTGGGCATCATCGCGGCGCTGAACCAGAACCGCGGGCTGGATTACCTCGTCGTCGCCACCGCCACGGCGGGCAGCACCATCCCGACCTTTGTCATCGCGCCGCTGTATCAGCTGACCTTCGCGCTTTCGCTCAGCCTCGTGCCGGTCGCGGGCTGGGGCGGCGGGGCGCTAGTGAACAAGATCGGCCCGGTGCTGACCTTGATGCTGCCGCAACTCGCCGTCGTCGCCCGGTTGATGCGCGGCGCGATGATCGAGGCTTTGCGCGCCCATCACATCCGCACCTGCCGGGCGATGGGTCTGTCGGAATTCTCGGTCGTCGGGCGCCATGCGCTGCGCTCGGCGGTGATGCCGATCATCTCCTATGCCGGACCGGCGGCGGCCTCGCTTCTGACCGGATCGGTGATCGTCGAGACCGTCTTCGGCATCCCCGGCATCGGGCGCTATTTCGTCGAGGCGGCGCTGGCGCGCGATTACACCGTCGTCATGGGCACGGTCGTCGTGCTGGCCGCTTTCACCATTCTTTTCAACCTGATCGTCGATCTGCTTTACGCCATCGTCGATCCGCGGGTGCGCCATGACTGAGACTGCCCCCCTTGCCCCCGGCCGCTCGCTCTGGTCCGACGCCTGGGCGCGGCTGCGCGCGAACCGGGCCGCCAGCCTCTCGGCGCTTTACCTGCTCCTGATGGCGCTTTGCTGCGGGATCGGGCCTTTTGTCGTGCCGAACGATTTCACGACGATCCATCAAAGCTACACCAAGGTGCCGCCGCGGCTTTCCGCCTATCCGACGCCCGAGATGATCGCCCCCGCGCTGGACCAAGTGGCCAAACGCGCCCGGGTCGAGATCCGGGATTGGCAGCAAACGGGGGCCGAGATCACCGCGACCCTTGCCGCGCCGCGGGGCGTCGATGCGCGCTCCGCCCGTTACTTCGACCGCTCCGATCTGTTCGAGGGCAGCCAGATCACCCCCGGGGCCGATCCGACCACGGCGACGCTGACCGCCACGGTGGAACGGAAATGGTTCTTCTTCGGCACCGATGCGACGGGCCGCGATCTGCTGGCCCGCACGCTCGTCGCCGGTCGGGTGTCGCTTGCCATCGGGCTGTTGGCCGGGCTGGTCGCCGTGGTGATCGGGGTGCTTTACGGCGCCACCTCGGGCTTCATCGGCGGCAAGGTCGACGAGGCGATGATGCGCGTCGTCGACATCCTCTATTCCCTGCCCTTCATCTTCTTCGTGATCATGCTCGTCGTCTTCTTCGGGCGCAATTTCCTGCTGACCTTCCTCGCCGTCGGCGCGGTGATGTGGCTCGACATGGCGCGGATCGTGCGCGGGCAAACGCTGGCCTTGAAACGGCTCGAATTCGTGCAGGCGGCCGAGGCCTTGGGCGTCAGCCGCGCGGGCATCCTGCGCCGTCACATCCTGCCGAACCTGCTGGGCCCGGTGATCATCTACATGACGCTTCTGGTGCCCACCGTCATCATCATGGAAAGCTTCCTGTCCTATCTCGGCCTTGGCGTGCAGGAGCCGATGTCCTCCTGGGGGGTGCTGATCTCGCAGGGCGCGAAGAACATCCCGCATGCGAACTGGCTGCTGGCCTTCCCGGCGCTCTTCCTGATTTCCACCCTTTTCGCGCTGAACTTCATTGGCGACGGGCTGCGCGATGCCCTCGACCCAAGGGACCGCTGAGATGACCACACCCATTCTGGAGCTGCGCGACATCCATGTGCGCTTTGCCACGCTTGACGGCGCGGTCGAGGCGGTCAAGGGCGTCTCGTTCGCGATCAAGCGGGGCGAAACCGTTGCCGTCGTTGGGGAATCCGGCTCGGGCAAGAGCCAGATCATGATGGGGGTGATGGGGCTTCTGGCGCAAAACGGCCAGATCAGCGGCACCGCCGAATTCCACGGCATGAACCTGATCGGCCTGCCGCGCCGGGCGCTGAACCGCATCCGCGGCGAGCGCATCGCGATGATCTTTCAGGAACCGATGACCTCGCTCGACCCGCTTTTTCCCATCGGCGCGCAGCTGATCGAGCCGCTTTGCCGCCATCAGGGCCTGTCGCGCAAGGCCGCCCATGCCCGCGCCATCGAGCTCTTGCATCTGGTGCAGATCCCCGAGCCCGAGCGGCGGATGCGGTCTTTCCCGCACGAACTTTCGGGCGGGCAGCGCCAGCGGGTGATGATCGCGATGGCAATCTCGAACAACCCGGAACTGCTGATCGCCGACGAGCCGACCACCGCGCTCGATGTCACGATCCAGGCCGAGATCCTGACGCTTCTGCGCGATCTGCAGGAGCGGCTGGGGATGGCGATCCTCTTCATCACCCACGATCTGCATGTGGTGCGGCGCATCGCCGACCGGGTGGTGGTGATGCGCCGCGGCGAGAAGGTCGAGGAAGGCGCGGTCGAAGCGGTCTTCACCGCGCCGCAAAACGCCTATACCCGCGCGCTGATCGACGCCGAGCCCGAGGGGCGCAAGCCCCCCGTCGCCGCCGATGCCCCGGTGGTGCTGGAGGTGCGCGAGGCCGCCGTGACTTTCGGGCGGCGACGGCGGCTCTTTCAGCCCGCCGAGCCCGGGTTTCGCGCGGTGAACGGGCTTTCGCTGACCCTGCGGCGGGGCGAAACCATTGGCATCGTGGGGGAATCCGGCTCGGGCAAAAGCACGCTGGCCCGCGCGATCCTGCGGCTTTTGCCCGCGACCGGGTCGATCCGGCTGCATGGCCGCGCGATCGAGGATCTGTCGCCGCGCGCCCTTCTGCCGCTGCGCCGTGACATGCAGGTGGTGATGCAGGACCCTTTCGGCAGTCTCTCGCCGCGGATGACCGCCGGGCAGATCGTGGCCGAGGGCCTTTTGGTGCATCACCCGGACATGAGCGCCGCCGCACGCGACCGGGCCGCGGCCGAGGCGCTGGCCGAATGTCAGTTCGACCCAGGCTTGCGCAACCGCTACCCGCATGAATTTTCCGGCGGCCAGCGCCAGCGCATCGCCATTGCCCGGGCGCTGGTGCTCAAGCCCAGCATCATCGTGCTGGATGAACCCACCTCGGCGCTGGATCGGCAGGTGCAAAAACAGATCGTCGATCTGTTGCGGCGGCTGCAGGCGGAACACGGGCTGAGCTATCTCTTCATCAGCCACGATCTGGCGGTGGTGCGCGCGCTTTCCGACCGGATCATGGTGCTGAAATCGGGCGCGCTGGTCGAGGAAGGCCCCGCCGCCGCGGTGATCGAGGCACCGCAACAGGACTACACCCGGCGCCTCGTGCAAGCCGCGTTTCTGGCCTGAGCGGACGTCTGCCCTTGTCGGCGCCGCCGCACTGAGCGTATCACAGGCGCAGCGCCGATCCGACAAACGCCCATCCGACAGCGGAGATACCCATGCTGAAACTCACGACCCTTGCGACCCTGCTGCTTGCGGGCAGCGTCACCGCGACGCTTGCCGATCCGGTGAAGATCGGCCTGCAACCCTGGCTTGGCTATGGCCCGCTCTGGGTGGCCGAGGAAAAGGGCTTCTTTGCCGCGCATGGTGTCGAGGTCGAGCTGTCGAATTTCAACTGGGATCAGGACATGACCGCGGCGCTGGCCTCGGGCAATCTGGATGTCGTGGCGGCCGCGACCAACACGGCAATTGCCAGCTTCAACCATGGCGTTGATCAGAAAGCCTTTCTGGTGATGGACGTCTCCACCACGGCCGATGCGATCCTGGCGGGCGAAGGCATCGCCGATGTCGCCGGGCTGAAGGGCAAGAAGGTCGCCTTTGAAAGCGGCGCCACCTCGGATCTGCTGATGAACTACGCGCTCAAGGTCAATGGCATGAGCCTGGCCGATATCGAACATGTGCCGATGGGCGCCTCGGAGGCCGGGCTGGCGCTGCTGGCGGGTCAGGTCGAGGCCGCGGTGACCTATGAACCCTATATCTCGGCCGCGCTGGGCAAGGATGCCTCCTACAAGGTGATCTATGACGCCGCCGAAAAGCCCGGTCTGATTTCCGACGTGCTGACCGCGCGGGGCGACTGGATCGCCGCCAATCCCGCGCTGGTCGAGGGGATGATCCAGGCCTGGGACGATGCCGTCGTCTTCATCCGCGAAAACCCCGAGGAAGGCGGCGCGATGATCGCCAAGGCGGTCGGCAGCCCGATGGAGGAATTCACCCCGGCCTTCAAGGGCGTGAAGCTTTACGACGCGGCCGAGAATGCGGCGCTGGTGCAGGGCGAATTCCCCGCCACGCTGCGCGAGATTGCCGAGATCATGCAAACCTCGAACCCCGAGGAGATCAGCAAGATCCCGGCGATCGGGGATGTGATGGTGACCGCCCCGGTGCTCAAGGTGGCGGGCAAGTGATCCACGGGCCTGCGCGCGTCGCAGGCCCCCAACCCGCAAAGACCGATGCCTGTTTCCGACAAACGCTCCGCCGCCCCGGGCCGCTATCTGCGCCTGCGCAAGGACATTCCGCACTGGCTCTTCACCACGGCGGGGGTGCTTTTCCCCGCCGTGCTGCTGCTGATCTGGGCCCTTGTCACCGAATTCGGCCTTGTGAAGCCGCTCTTCCTGCCCGGCCCGGGCGAGGTGCTGGCCGAGGGCATCCGGCAAGCGCGCGAAGGGATCCTGTGGGCCGATGCCTCGGTCAGCTTTTATCGCATCTGTGCGGGCTGGCTGACGGCCACGGTTCTGGCGGTGCCGGTCGGCATCTTGATGGGCAATTTCCGGCTGATCGAGGGGGCGCTTGAGCCCTTTGTCTCGACGATCCGCTACATGCCGGTCGTCGCGCTCATTCCGCTCTCGATCCTCTGGGCGGGGATCGGCGACGGGCAAAAGATCCTGATCCTGTTTCTGGGCACCTTTTTCCAGCAGGTGCTGATGGTGATGGACAATGTGAAAACCATCGACATGAACCTGATCCGCGCGGGCCAGACGCTGGGCTTTTCCAACCGCGAAATCCTGATCCGGATCATCCTGCCCGCTGCCGCGCCCGGGATCTGGGACACGTTGCGCATCACCATCGGCTGGACCTGGACCTATCTCGTTGTCGCGGAACTCGTTGCCGCGAACGAGGGGCTGGGGCGGCGGATCATGGATGCGCAACGCTACCTTGCGACCGAGACGATCCTGTTCGGCACGCTTTTCATCGGGTTCTTGGGCTTTCTGACCGATGTCTTCTTCAAATACACCGGGCGGGTGCTTTTCGCCTGGAACCGGCAGAGGTCCCGATGAGCGCGTTTTTGCAACTGACCGATCTGGGCAAGACCTTCGACGTTGACGGCAAGCCGGTGGTCGCGGTCGAAAGCGTGAGCCTGTCGATTGCGCCCAATGAATTCGTCTCGATCGTCGGCAGCTCGGGCTGCGGGAAATCCACGCTTCTGAACATTGTCGGCGGGCTCGAGGAAGCCAGCCGAGGCGAGGTGCGGATCGGCGGGGTTCCGGTCACCGGCCCCGGGCGCGACCGCGGCTTCGTGTTTCAGGGCTACAGCCTGTTCGAATGGCTGACCGTCGCGGGCAACATCCGCTTTGCTTTGGAAAAATCCCGGCTCTCGCGCGCGGAAAAGACCGAGCGGGTCGCGCATTTCGTCAATGCCGTCGGCCTGCGCGGCTTCGAGAATGCCTATCCAAGGCAGCTTTCGGGCGGCATGCGCCAGCGCGTGGCGATTGCGCGCGCGCTCGTTTACCGGCCGCAGATCCTGTTGATGGACGAGCCCTTCGGCGCGCTTGACGCGCAGACCCGCGGCATGATGCAGGAATTGCTGTTGCAGGTCTGGGAAGATCACAAGGTCACGGTGCTGTTCGTCACCCATGACGTCGACGAGGCGGTCTATCTGGCCGATCGCGTCGTGGTTCTGGCCAGCCGCCCCGGCCGGATCAAGCGCGAGATCCCGGTGCCGCTGGCCCGGCCGCGCGATTACGACATCGTCGCCGATCCGGAGTTCGTGGCGATCAAGCGCGAGATCCTTGCCGACATCCGCGAGGAGACGTTGAAGACGATGCCCGCGATGCCGTTTGCGACCCGCGGGCGCTGACCGCCCTGCGGCACCTGGCAGCGGCAAAACCCTGTCTGCAGATATTGCGGGGCCGGTTTCGGCGCTTTAGTCTCGGGCAACCGTTTTTGTTGCACGGGCTTGATGGCATTCCTGAATTTCATACGGCGGCGGGGAGAGGACAAGACGCCTCTCCTGGAGCGGTGTCTTTCGGTGGATCTTGAGGTCGATCCGAAAACGGGCAAGATTTTCGACATGGCGGCGGTGCGGTTCGCCGATGCGCACCCCGTTGTGGCGCCGAAGGGGGGGCTTGGCCGGGGGCTGGAGGCGCTCGAGGCGGCGCTGGGCAAATCGCAGCACATCCTTGGCCACAATATCCTGCGCCACGATCTGGAACATCTGCTGGCGGCCCGGCCCCGGCTGTCGGGCAAGATGGCAGCGCCCATTGACACGCTCTGGCTCAACCCCTTGGCCTTTCCGCGCAACCCCTATCATCATCTGGTGAAACACTATCACGACGGGCGCTTGCAGGCGGGGCATGTGAACGACCCTGAACAGGACGCGCGGTTGGTGTTCGAGGTGCTGGCAAACCAGATCACCGCGCTGACAGACCTCAACGCAGCCTCGCCCGACACCCTGCTCGCCTATCATCATCTGACCACGCGAACCGACCGCTCCGAAGGGTTCGACGCGGTGTTCACCGAAGTTCGCAAGGCCCCCGCGCCCGACCGGACCACGGCGCTGGCGGCGATCCGGTCGCTGCTGTCGGGCAAGGCCTGCGGCGCGCGGATCGGGCCGGTGATTGAGACGCTGTCGGACCCGCAAACGGGTTGGCCGATGGCCTATGCGCTGGCCTGGATCTCGGTGGCGGGCGGGGACTCGGTGATGCCGCCCTGGGTCCGGGCGGCCTTTCCGCAAGCGGCGCTGATCGTGCGCGATCTGCGCGACACGGCCTGCGGCGATCCCGCCTGCCTCTGGTGTGCCGAGCGCAACACCCCGGTGGGGGCGCTGAAGAAATGGTTCGGCTTTCCGGGCTTTCGGCCAGAGCCCGCCGACAGCGCGGGGCGGCCCCTGCAAGAGGCCATCGTGGCCGAAACCATGGGCCATGCGCATGTGCTGGGCATCCTGCCCACCGGCACCGGCAAATCGGTCTGCTATCAGGTGCCCGCGCTCAGCCTTTATGACAAGACCGGGGCGCTCAGCGTGGTGATCTCGCCCCTCGTCGCGCTGATGGCCGATCAGGTGCAGGGGATGGAGCGGGCGGGGATTTCCGCGGCGGTCACCGTCAACGGCATGCTTTCGATGCCCGAACGGCAGGATGCGCTGGACCGGGTCCGGCTGGGCCAGGCGGCGATCTTGCTGATTTCGCCCGAACAATTGCGCTCGGTCTCGGTCCGCTCTGTGTTGAAGCAACGCGAGGTCGGGCTTTGGGTGCTCGACGAGGCGCATTGCGTCTCGAAATGGGGGCATGATTTCCGCCCCGACTATCGCTACATCGGCCGCTTCATCCGCGAGTTCACCGGCGACGCCCCGCCCGCGCCGGTGCTGTGCCTGACCGCGACGGCGAAGCCCGAGGTGGTGCGCGACATCACCGCGCATTTCCGCGACCGTCTGGGCGTCGATCTGGCGCTCTTCGATGGCGGGGCGACGCGCACGAACCTCACCTTCGCCGTGCGCGCGACCAGCAAGGGCGCGAAGCTGGGCGACATCCTGAGCGTGATTGCCGAACACCTGCCCGAGAGCGAAAAATCCGGCGCCGTGGTCTATTGCGCAACCCGCGCCGAGACCGAGCGGGTAGCGGCCTTTCTGAAACAACAGGGGCTGGCCGCCGAGCATTTCCACGCGGGCCTGACGCCCGACGACAAGCAGACGGTGCAGGAACGCTTTCGCATCGGCGATCTGCGGGTGATTGCCGCCACCAATGCCTTCGGGATGGGGATCGACAAGCCCGACATTCGGCTGGTGGTCCATGCCGACATCCCCGGCTCGCTTGAAAACTACCTGCAAGAGGCGGGCCGGGCGGGTCGCGACCGGGCCCCTGCAAATTGCGTGCTGCTTTATCATTCCGACGATGTCGAGCGGCAGTTCACCCTGACGGCCCGCTCGCGCCTTGCGCAACACGAGATCGGCGCGATCCTGAAAGCCCTGCGCCGGATCGACGAGCATTCCCGCAACAGCGGCACGGTGGTGGCGACGGCGGGCGAGATCGTGCGCGAGGAAAAGGACCACGACTTCACCCGCGACAGCGCGACCGATGACACTCGGGTGAAAACCGCCGTGTCCTGGCTTGAAGAGGCCGCCCTTCTTGCGCGCGAGGAAAACCGGGTGCAGGTGTTTCCCTCCTCGCTTCTGGTGCGCACGCTGACCGAGGCGGAGGCGCGGCTGAAGGGCGCCGAGATCACCGAGGCCCGGCGCCGCCAGCTTTTGTCGATCGTGCGCCATGTGATGAACACGCCCCCCGATCAGGGCATCACCACCGACGAGTTGACCGGCATCAGCGGGCTGACACATCGCGCGCTGGCCAAGGCGATGGCCGATCTGGAAATCCTTGGCATCGCGCGCAACGACATTGCGATCACCGTTTCGGTGCATGTGGCGGTCAAGAACCACTCGCGCCAGCGCCTGACCCAGGCAATCCGGCTGGAAAAGGCGCTGATCGGGCGAATGCGCGAGATGGCGCCCGAGGCCGATGTCGGCGATGGCGCCCCCCTCGATCTGGCGGCGGCAAGCCAGCTTTTGCGCGGGGATGGCCATGAAGATGCCAGCCCGCATGGGATCGACCGGCTCTTGCGCAGCATCGCGCGCGACGGGCGCGACAGCGACGGCGGCACGGGCAACATCCGGCTCAAGAAGCTTTCGTCGAAAACGCTGGAGGTGGTGCTGCAACGCTCATGGCGCGTGGTCGAGCAGACCGCCGCGCTGCGCTGGATGGCGGCCGAGAAACTCCTCGATTTCCTGATCGCCAAGGTGCCCGCAGGCACCAGCGGCAAGGATCTTCAGGTCGACACAACGATCGGCGATCTGCTTGCGGCGCTGAATGGCGATGCGCTGATCGCGGCTGCGGGCGTCAAGGACATGACCAAGCTGATGGAACGGGCGCTTCTGTGGCTGCACGAGCAGCAGGTGCTGACGCTGGGCAAGGGGCTGACGGTCTTCCGCTCGGCGATGACGATCCATCTCAACCCCGGGCGGGCGGGGTTCACGAAAAAGGATTTCCTGCCGCTTGAGGAACATTACCGCGAACAGACGCTGCAAACCCATGTGATGGCGGCCTATGCCGAAAAGGGGCTGGCGCAGATCGACGAGGCGGTGCGGCTTTCCGAGGACTATTTCGCCCTCGATCAGGACCGGTTCGTGCAACGCTGGATGCCGGGCCGCAGTGTCGAATTGCGGCGCCAGACCACCGGCCGCGCGTGGAAGCAGATCGTCGACGACCTCTCCAATCCGGTGCAGCAGGAGATCGTCGCCGACGACCGCGAGGAAACCAACGTGCTGGTGCTGGCCGGTCCCGGCTCGGGCAAGACGCGGGTGCTGGTGCATCGCATCGCTTACCTTTTAAGGGTCAAGCGCGAAGACCCGCGCGGCATTCTGGTCTTGACCTACAACCGCCATGCCGCCGCCGAGATCCGCGCCCGGCTGCGCCATCTGGTGGGCGAGGATGCCGCCCGCGTCACCGTTTCGACCTGTCATGCGCTGGCGATGCGGCTGGTGGGGGCGAGTTTCGCGGGCACGGCAGCCGAGACCCGCGATTTCGACGCGGTGCTGATGGAAGCCGTGCGCCAAATCACCGGCGAGGGGCTGAGCCGATCCGAGGCCGAGGCGCAGCGCGAGGCGCTGATCCAAGGCTATCGCTGGATCTTGGTCGATGAATATCAAGACATCGGTCCCGGCGAATATGCGCTGATTGCCGCCGTGGCCGGGCGTTCGCTTGACGATCCCGACCAGCGGCTGAGCCTTTTTGCGGTGGGCGACGATGACCAGAACATCTACGCCTTCACCGGCGCCTCGATTT
This sequence comes from Rhodobacter capsulatus, assembly GCF_052363185.1. GTDB lineage: Bacteria > Pseudomonadota > Alphaproteobacteria > Rhodobacterales > Rhodobacteraceae > Rhodobacter > Rhodobacter capsulatus_E. The sequence goes on from NZ_CP198955.1 coordinate 2,197,311, forward strand.
CCTTCATCCGGCAGTTCGAGGAGGATTACCGCGCCAAGCCGAAATTCCTGACCGAGAATTACCGCTCGACCCGGCATATCGTGGATGCGGCCAATCAGGTCATCGCCCCCGCGCGCGGCCGGATGAAGGCGGGCCATCCGATCACCGTGGACAAGATGCGCAGCCTTGACCCGGGCGGGGGCGTGATGGCGGGCTATGACCCGGTCGGTCAGGGGCGGGTGCAGTTTCTCGATGTTGCAGGCGACGACACGGCGCAGGCGGTGGCCGCGGTGGACGAGCTGGTGCGGATCGCGCGGCTTGATCCCGGGTTCAGCTGGGCGCGCTGCGCGATCATCTCGCGCGATTGGCGCCGGCTTGGCCCGGTGCGTGCCTATGCCGAAAAACTTGGCCTGCCGGTCGAGATGGCGAATGAAAAGCTCCCCAACATCTGGCGGCTGCGCGAGATGCAGCGCCTTGTGGCGGGGTTGCGCCGACGCCCGGCCATGATGCTGGGCATTCAGGACATCCTTGATGCGCTGAACGCTCAGCCCTCGACCCGATGGGTCGATCTGATCGCCGAGGGCATCGCCGATCTGGCGCGGGAACTGGGCAACAAAACGATCCCGGTGCCCGATGCGGTCGAATGGTTGGCCGAATGGGCGCAGGACATTCGCAGCGCGCAACGGGGGCTGCTGCTTTTGACCGCGCATCGCGCCAAGGGCCTTGAGTTCGACCATGTGGTGATCCTGAACGGCGGCTGGCAGGTGCTCTCCAAGGGTGAAGACGGCGAGGCCCCGCGTCGGCTGTTCTACGTCGCCATGACCCGCGCGCGCCGCAGCCTTGCGGTGGTGACGCAGGGCGCGCATGCCTTTGTCGCGGCTGACAGCGACTGCGAAATGCTGCGCAAGATCGAGGTGCCAGCGCGCCGCGATCTGCCCGAGCCCGACCAGTATCAGCTTCCCGAGATGGGGGCGGTGGATCTCTCCTATGCCGGGCGGCTGCCCGAGACGAACCCGACCTTGGCCGCCATTGCGGGGGCCAAGGTGGACGATCCGGTGACGCTGGCCATGCGCGAGGGGAGATGGCTGATCCTTGACGAAAAGGGCCGCGTACTGGGCCGGATGGCCGGGACCTGGGCCCCGCCTGAGGGCACGTCAATGGTGTCGGGCAAGGTCGGCGCGGTGGTACGCTGGCGCAAGGCGGACAACGAAGAGCAATATCGGACCTATATCAAGCGCGAAGACTGGGAGACGATCCTGCCGGAATTCGTGTTTCGAAAGACCGGGGCAGACCGGAAGCTCTGAAAGTCTCAAGGAGTCCTGGCCTCTTGGGGGAGTGGCGACCCGCAAAGCGAGGAATGGGTTTCAGCACTGAACCGGGACCAAGCGGACCTGACGCACCCTCGCGCCAAATGTGCGGTCAAACGTCAGTTCCCCGCGCAGGCGGGGTTTCACCGCAGGACAGGCGGCTGAACCTGAAGGTCCGGGGTCACCTCGGGCCTTTCCTGTCACGGGCCACCAACAGCACCCCGGGCGGAAACGGCCCGCCCAAGCCGCGGGGGCGAATCAAACCCGCTCAGATCGCGGCGGAAAAGCCGCTTGAACAAAGGAGGACGAAACCAGGAACGTGGGAACTGCCTGTGGGAACCAGCGGCGCAAGGGCGCAACAGCACAGCAGGCGCAGCCAGATTTTTCCTTGGATTTCAAGCTGGTGCCCGAGGCGAGACTCGAACTCGCATACCTTGCGGCGGAGGATTTTGAATCCCCTGCGTCTACCATTCCGCCACTCGGGCCAGCCCCTCGCATCTAGCCCCGCAAACCGCCGCTGACAAGAGCAAACCGACCCCGTCGCGCAAGGATCAGGGGCGGCTTTGGCCGCGCGATCCGGAAAACCTCGCGCTGCGCCTTGACGCCGCCGCCCCGCCTTGCGATGCACGGCATGAAGACCGGAACAAGCCGCGGGGGCCCATGTTCGACCGACTTTACCGCTGGACCATCGGCCTGGCCGGGCATCGGCGCGCGGAATGGGCGCTGGGCACCATCTCTTTCGTCGAAAGCTCGTTCTTTCCGATCCCGGCCGATGTGCTGTTCGTGCCGATGGGGCTCGCGCGGCCCGACAAGATCTGGCGCTATGCGCTGATCGCCTCGGTCACCTCGGTGCTGGGGGGCATCTTCGGCTGGTGCATCGGCCATTACGCCTTTGACCTGCTCGCGCGCCCCTTCCTTGAGGCCACGGGCAAGATCGGCACCTTTGAAGCCCTGCGCGACGGCGCGGGCACCTGGGCGATCCTGATCATGCTGATCACCTCGGGGCTGGCGCATATCCCGCCGATGAAGGTGGTGACGATCCTTGCGGGGGTGCTCAGCTTCGATCCGGTGCTGTTCATCGCCTCGGCCATCGTCGCGCGCTCGGCGCGGTTTTACGGGCTGGCCTGGCTTCTGGCGCGATTCGGCGAAAGGATCACCACCTTCATCGAGCGCCGCCTGGCCTGGGTTGTCGCCGGGCTGCTGCTGGTGCTGGCGGCCGCCTGGCTTGTGCTGAAAGGAGCCTGAGAATGCTGTCGGTGCTGACCCCGCGCGTGCTGATCGCGCTGGCCGCGGCCGGATCGGCCGCAGTGCTGATCGCGGCGCTGGTGTTTCAGGCGCTGGGCGTGCCGCCTTGCGATCTGTGCATCCTGCAGCGCTGGCCGCATCTGGTCGCCGCGGTGCTGGGCGTGCTGATGATCCTGTTGCGCCTGCCGATGGCCTTTGCCGGTTTCGGCGCGCTGGCGGCCCTGACCACCGCGGCCTTCGGCCTCTATCATTCGGGGGTCGAGCGCCACATCTTCGCCGGTCCCGACAGCTGCACCTCGAACCCGATCGCCAGCCTTTCGGCGCAGGATCTGATGGCGCAGATCTCTGCCGCGCCGCTGATCCGCTGTGACGAGATCGCCTGGCAGATCATGGGCATCACCATGCCGAACCTGAACGCGCTCTTTTCGCTTGGCTTCGCGGGGCTCTGGATCGCGGCCTTCCTGACCGATCGTCGCGCCCGGCGCTGAGCGCGCAAGGGCGTATTTGAGCCAAGAAAAAGCAGCCGGTTTTTCCTGGTCCAAATACGCAAAATCCGACCTTTGCCCCCGGCGCGGCCATTCGCCGTTGCACCCAAGCCATGGGTTGCGATATAAGGCTGCACAACAAAATCTGGCAGAAGAAGCCCCGCGTGACCGAGATCATCGACCCCACGGACCCCTCCGGCGACACCCCGAAACGTGCCCACCATGCGGGCCCGGTGGTTTCCATCGCCGAGGAAATGAAGACCGCCTATCTCGATTACGCGATGAGCGTGATCGTGTCGCGCGCCATTCCCGATCTGCGCGACGGGCTCAAGCCCGTGCACCGGCGCATCCTTTATGCGATGCATGAAACCGGCAACACCCATGACAAGCCCTATCGCAAGTCGGCGCGTCCGGTGGGCGATGTGATGGGGAAATACCACCCGCATGGCGACGCCGCGATCTATGACGCGCTGGTGCGGATGGCGCAGGACTTCTCGATGTCGCTGCCGTTGCTGGATGGGCAGGGCAACTTCGGCTCGATGGACGGCGACAGCGCCGCGGCGATGCGCTACACCGAAGTGCGGATGGACAAGCCCGCCTCGTTCCTGCTCGCCGATATCGAGAAAGACACGGTCGATTTTCAGGACAACTACGACGGCAAGGACCGCGAGCCCACGGTTCTTCCGGCGCGTTTCCCGAACATGCTGGTCAATGGCGCGGGCGGCATTGCCGTCGGCATGGCCACGAACATCCCGCCGCACAATCTGGGCGAGGTGATCGACGCGACGCTGGCGCTGATCGAAAACCCGGATCTGAGTTCGGAAGCGCTGATGGACTATGTGCCCGGGCCCGATTTCCCGACCGGGGCGCAGATCATGGGCCGCGGCGGCGCCCGCAAGGCCTATCTGGAGGGTCGTGGCTCCGTCATCATCCGGGCGAAAACCCGGATCGAGGAAATCCGCAAGGACCGTTTCGCCATCATCATCGACGAGATCCCCTATCAGGTGAACAAGGCGACGATGATCGAGAAGATGGCCGATCTGGTGCGCGAAAAGAAGCTGGAGGGGATTTCCGGCATCGCCGACGAATCCGACCGCGTCGGCGTGCGGGTGGTGATCGAACTCAAGCGCGACGCCACCGCCGATGTGGTGCTGAACCAGCTTTATCGCTTCACGCCGCTGCAAACCTCGTTTGGCTGCAACATGCTGGCGCTGAACGGCGGCCGCCCCGAACAGCTGACGTTGCGTGATTTCCTGAGCCATTTCATCACCTTCCGCGAGGAAGTTGTGGCGCGGCGCACGGCTTACGAGCTGCGCAAGGCACGCGAGCGCAGCCATATCCTGTGTGGTCTGGCCGTGGCCGTCTCGAACGTCGATGAGGTGGTCGCCACGATCCGGTCTTCGAAAGACCCGGCCGAGGCGCGTGACCGGCTGATGGCACGGCGCTGGCCCGCCCATGAGATCGTCGAATATCTGCGGCTGATTGATGACCCGCTGCATCCGGTGAATGACGACGGCACCTACAACCTGTCGGAAATTCAGGCCCGCGCCATTCTGGATCTGCGGCTGCAGCGCCTGACCGCGATGGGGGTGCAGGAAGTCACCGACGAGCTGGCGGAACTGGCGGGCAAGATCCGGGATTATCTGGCGATTCTGGCGAGCCGCGAGCGGATCATGGAGATCATCGCAACCGAGCTGCGCGAGGTCCGCGCCGCCCATGCCGTGCCGCGCCGCACCGAGATCGTGGACTGGGCCGGGGATCTCGACGACGAAGACCTGATCGAGCGCGAGGATATGGTGGTGACCATCACCTCGGGCGGCTACATCAAGCGCACGCCTTTGGCCGAATTCCGCGCGCAGCGGCGCGGCGGCAAGGGGCTTTCCTCGATGGCGACCAAGGAAGACGATGTCGTCACCACGCTGTTCGTCGCCAACACCCACACCCAGCTTTTGTTCTTCACCACCGACGGCATGGTCTACAGCCTGAAATGCTGGCGCCTGCCCTTGGCCGGGCGGACGTCCAAAGGCAAGGCAATCGTCAATATCCTGCCGATCCCGCAAGGCGTCACCGTCGCCTCGCTGATGCCGGTCGATGAGCCCGAGGAAACCTGGGACGATTTCCAGGTCTTCTTTGCCACCTCAGACGGCGACGTGCGCCGCAACGCTTTGTCGGATTTCGCCAAGGTGATGCGGAACGGCAAGCGCGCGATGGAACTCCCCGAAGGGGTGACGCTGGTCGATACCCGGATGTGCCACGAAGACGACGACATCATGCTGGTGACGGCCTCGGGCCGGGCCATCCGCTTCCCGGTGCCCGAGGTGCGGATCTTCAAGGGCCGCTCCTCGACCGGCGTGCGCGGCGTGCGGCTGGCCGAGGGCGACAAGGTCGTCTCGATGTCGGTCATTCGCCATTTCGAGGCCGAGCCCTGGGAACGCGAAGCCTTCGTCAAGCGCTACCGCGCGGAGCTGGGCGGCGAGACCGAGGACGAGGCCGAGACCGAACGCGATGCCGAGGACGACGCCGAAACCGGCGAAGGCGTGTTGTCGGATGCCCGTTATGCCGAAATGCTGGCGGCGCAGGATCTGATCCTGACGATCACCGCCAAGGGGCTGGGCAAGATTTCCTCAAGCCACAGCTACCCGGTGCGCGGTCGCGGCGGTCAGGGCGTCACCGCCTTTGAAAAGTCGATGCGCGGCGGGGCGCTGGTGGCCTCCTTCCCGGTCGAGCCCACCGATCAGGTGATGCTGGCCACCTCGACCGGCCAGTCGATCCGCTGCCCGGTGGCGGGGATTTCCTTCCGCTCCCGCGCGGCCGGGGGGGTGAAGGTGTTCAACACCGGGGCCGAGGAAGAGGTCGTTTCGGTCGCCCGCGTTGCCGATCCGGGCGATGACGAGGCCGAAGCGTAAGACAAGACCAAGAACAAACTCCATGAGGTTGAAGATGCAGAAGATTGTCCCGCTGGCGCTGGTTGCGGCGCTGCTTCCCGCGACCGTCCTGGCCGAGGGCTCGGTGCGCGGCGCGGAACTGGGCTTCACCTGGTCCGGGCTGATCGAGGGCCAGGAGCGGCACAAGAACAACATCGCGCTGGAAGGTGCGGTGGACTATGGCTTCACCCCCGGCTTTTCCGCCCAGCTGGATGTGGCGCAGCACCATTTCACCAACAGCGACAAGGAAGCCACCAACGTCACCCTGCATGCCATCGGCCATGTGAACGACGGCTTCGCGGTCGGCGGCTTTCTGGGTCACGAATGGGTCGGCGGCAACCATATGGAGCATTACGGCCTTGAAGCCACACGGGATTTCGGTCTGCTGACGGTCGAGGGCAATGCGACGCTGCTGAAGAATGACGGCAATGACGCGACGATCTTCGGGCTGGATGGCCGCTATGCGATGAGCGATGCCCTGTCGCTGGGCGGGCGGCTGAAGACGGTCGATGCAGATCACGGCGCCGATACGCAGGCGCTGGATGCGACCATAGGCTATGCGATGCCCTCGGGGGTGAAGATCGACGGCTCGCTCGGGCTGGTCGATGGCAACCGGATGGATCGGGAACTGACCGTGGGTCTGGGCGTCAAGCTCCTGATGGGCGGCAATGGCGTGACCTTCGGCAAGCGCGGGCTGTCGCAGGCGATCATCGGCGACTGAGCCGCTTAAGCCAATCTCAAGAAATCCATGCTTTCCTGCCCTGACCCGAGGGAGAAAAGCATGGATCTTTACCACTGCATGATCGAGCTGAAGAGCGATGCCAAGGCGCTGGCCTTTGCCGCCTCGGTCGAACAATGGATGAGCGAGCTGAAGCAGGAAGGCCTGATCGGCGGCTGGCGGCTGATGCGGCGCAAGATGGGGCTGGCCTCGGGGCCGCATACCGGCTTCATTCTGGAAGTCGAGTTCGAAAGCATGGCGGCGCTGGAAAAGGCCTTCCGTTCGGTCGCGCAATTCACCGAGGGGGAGATGCGGCATTACGAGCTGATGCATGCGATGATCGCCTCTTACTCGGTCGGGCTTTACCGGCCCTTCCCCGATGCCGAACGGCGCGAGCGGATCGCGCTGATCTGATTGCACGCGGCCCCCCGGGGCGGTATCAGGCGGCATGGACACACTTCACATCATCGGCGCCGGTCTGGCCGGCTCGGAAGCGGCATGGCAGGCGGCACAGGCGGGCGTGCCCGTGGTGCTGCATGAAATGCGCCCGCGCGTGGGCACCTTTGCGCATCGCTCGGGCGATTTCGCGGAAATGGTCTGCTCGAATTCCTTCCGCTCGGATGACGACGAACGCAATGCCGTGGGCTTGCTGCATTGGGAAATGCGGGCGGCGGGCGGGCTGATCATGGCCACGGCCGACCGCCATGCCCTGCCCGCGGGCGGGGCGCTGGCCGTCGACCGCGAGGCCTTTTCGGGCGCCGTCACCGCGGCCTTGCGGGCGCATCCGCTGATTTCGGTGTCGGAAGAAGAGATCACCGAATTGCCCACCGACGGGCATTGGATCATCGCCACCGGGCCGCTGACCTCGGGCGCGCTGGCCGAAAGCATCCGGGCGGTGACCGGGGCGGAAAGCCTGGCCTTCTTTGACGCGATCGCGCCGATCGTGCATGCCGAGACCATCGACATGTCGGTCGCCTGGCGGCAAAGCCGCTATGACAAGGGCGAGACCGAGGAAGAACGAACCGCCTATATCAACTGCCCGATGACCAAGGATCAGTATGAGGCCTTCATCGACGCGCTGCTGGCAGCCGAAAAGACCGAGTTCCACGAAGGCGAAACGGCCAGCTATTTCGACGGCTGCCTGCCGATCGAGGTGATGGCGGAACGCGGCCGCGAGACGCTCCGCCACGGGCCGATGAAGCCGGTCGGGCTGACGAATGCGCATGACCCGGCGACCAAGGCCTACGCGGTGGTGCAGCTGCGCCGCGACAATGCGCTGGGCACGCTCTACAACATCGTCGGCTTTCAGACCAAGATGAAGTATGGCGCGCAAACCGCTGTTTTCCGGATGATTCCGGGGCTGGAGCAAGCCTCCTTCGCGCGTCTGGGCGGCATTCACCGCAACACGTTTTTGAACTCGCCGACGCTGCTCGATGACCAGATGCGGCTGCGCGCGCGCCCGAACCTGCGCTTTGCGGGCCAGGTCACCGGGGTCGAGGGCTATGTCGAAAGCGCCGCGATGGGGCTTTTGGCGGGGCGGATGGCCGCGGCCGAGATCCGCGGCGCCAGCCTGCCCGCGCCCGGCCCCGAAACCGCGATGGGATCGCTTGTGCATCACATCACCGGCGGCGCGGTGGCGAAAACCTTCCAGCCGATGAACGTGAATTTCGGCCTCTTCCCGCCACTTGACGACGCGCGCGGCGGACGGCGCGGCCGCAAGGACCGCTACAAGGGCTACACTGACCGCGCCAAGGAGATCTTCACCGCCTGGCTCGCCGGTCAGGCGTGATCACCCGCTTTGCCCCCTCGCCCACCGGCCCGCTGCATCTGGGCCATGCCTATGCGGCGATCCTCGCCCATGACATGGCGCGGGCGGCGGGCGGGCGGTTCCTGCTGCGCATCGAGGATATCGACCGCGCCCGCGCGAAACCGCAGTGGGAGGCGCAGCTTATGGACGATCTGCGCTGGCTTGGCCTCACCTGGGACGGGCCGGTGCTGCGGCAGTCCGACCGCCTGCCCGCCTATCGCGACGCCCTTGAAAGGCTGTGGCAAAGCGGGCTGATCTACAGCTGCACCTGCAGCAGACGCGACATCGAACAGGCCGCCTCGGCCCCGCAGGAGGGCGCCCCCCTTGGCCCCGACGGCCTCCTCTATCCCGGCACCTGCCGCGAAAAGGGCGCGCCCCGCCCCGGCCAGAAACTGCCCGAAACCGCGCTGCGCCTGCGCATGGACCTTGCCGCGACCGAGACCAGCTTCGAAGAAACCGGCCCCCTCCATCGCGGCCGCCACGCCGTGACCCCCGAAACGATGATCCGCGAGATCGGCGATGTCGTCCTTGCCCGGCGCGAGATGGGGACCTCCTACCACCTCGCCGTGGTGCTTGATGATGCGCATCAGGGCGTCACCCATGTCACCCGCGGCGCGGATCTGTTCGAGGCGACCTGCATCCATGTCACGCTGCAATGCCTGTTTGGCCTGCCCGTGCCCCGCTACCACCACCACGACCTGATCCGCGACGCGGCGGGCAAGCGGCTGGCCAAACGCGACGACGCCCGCGCGCTCGCAAAATACCGGTCCGAGGGCGCCAGCCCCGAAGACATCCGCCGCCTGATCGGCCTTTGATTTTTCTTGGCCCAAATACGCCGGGGTCCGGGGCAGCGCCCCGGCCCGGGTCAATCGGCCATCGGCGTCAGAATCTCGACCTCTTCGCCCCCGCGCACCGCAGTATAGAAACACGACCGGCGGTTGGTGTGACAGGCCGGGCCGATCTGCTCGACCAGAAGCAACAGGCAATCGCGGTCGCAATCCAGCCGCAACTCGACCAGCTTTTGCACATGGCCCGAGCTTTCGCCCTTGGCCCAGAACGCCTGCCGCGAGCGGCTCCAATAGGTGACCTGCCCCGTCGCCAGCGTCCGCGCCAGACTTTCGGCATTCATCCAGGCCAGCATCAGCACCTCGCCCGTGCCCGCCTCCTGCGCAATCGCCGGGATCAGGCCATTCGCATCATATTTCAGGCTTTGCGGATCGAAACCCATGCTTTCCTCCCTGCGCGTCCCGGTCTATCTAACCTGCGCAGCCTGCGGGGAAAAGCCATGAGCGACGCCGATCTTTTCAAACTCTATGCCGATCGCGTGCTGGCGCTGGCGGCCGCGATCCCGCACACCGACCCCCTGCCCGATCCCGCACAGCGGGCCACGAAACGCGCGCCGCTCTGCGGCTCGACCGTCACCGTCGCCCTGCGGCTCGAGGGGGGGCGCATCGCCGCCTTTTCGCAGACCGTCCATGCCTGTGCGCTGGGGCAGGCCTCGGCCGCGATTTTCGGCGCAGCCGTGATCGGGCGCACGCAGGAAGAGGTGGCCGCGCTGTGCGAGGCGCTGGTGGCGATGCTGAAAGGCGGGCCGGTGCCCGCCGCGCCCTTTGGCGATTATGCGGTCTTGACGGCGGCGCGCGACTACCCCAACCGCCATGCCTCGATCCTGCTCGCCCCCGAGGCAACATTGGCCGCTTTGACGGCAGTTTGACCGGCGCAGTTAACGCTTGTGCAAGGCCGAGATGCGACGATGTGCCGTCGCTGAACCGGACCTTTCATGAATCACCTTGCCGCCTCTCCTGCCCTGCCGCCCTCCTCGGAAGGCCGCATCACCCGCATCGCCACCGATGCGATCGACCTTGGCCGCGATGTGGCCGAGGTTGCGGGCGCGCTGGAAGCGCTCGAAAAGCTCGCCGATTCGCAACTGTCGCTGCTGCGCACCGCGCAGACGGCGGCCGAAACGGTGCAGGACGCCAATGCCCGCGTGCTGGACGGTGCGCAGCGCGTGGGCGCCAGCGCCGATGCCACGCTTGGCATGGTCGAGGAGACGGCGGCGCAGCTGCGCGAAACCTCGGCCCATGCGCAGACGATCGCCAGCTGGGTGCGCTCGGCCATCGCGCGGATGGAGGAGCTGAACGAGACCCTGACCCGGGTGCAGGCGGAAAACGCCGGCATCAAATCCGTGGCGATGCAGGTCAACATATTGGCGATCAACGCAAAAATTGAAGCCGCGCGGGCGGGGGATGCCGGGCGCGGCTTTGCCGTCGTGGCCGAGGCGATCAACGAACTGTCGCGCAAGACCGCCGCCGCCTCCGAGGGGATCGGGGGCGCGGTGGGCGGGCTGACCACCTCGCTGCGGGCGCTGCATGACGAAGCCGGGGCGATTTCGACCGATGCCGATGCGGTGCTGACCGGCGCTTCGGGCACCGATGCGGCGCTTGGCCGGATGCTCGGCGGGCTGACCCAGACCCGGGCCGCCGTCACCGAAATCGCCACCCGCGCAGCCGAGGTGAACAGCGCCAATGCCTCCTTCGGGCCCGCGTTCCGGCGCATGGCCACGGGGATGCAGGACACCTCGACCGAGGTGCACGCGGCAACGCAAAAGACCCGCACGCTGATCGTGGCGGGCGAAACCATCGTGCAGGAAGCGGTGGAACTGGGCGGGGAACTCTCCGACAACCGGTTCATCGAGGCGGTGAAAGCCGCCGCCGAAGAGGTGGGGCAGCTCTTCGAAGCGGGGATTGCCGCGGGCCGCACCAGCGTGGCGACGCTGTTTGATCAGCGCTACACGCCGATCGCGGGCACCGATCCGCAGCAGATGATGGCGCCCTTCACCGGCTTCACCGATGCCGTCCTGCCCGAGGTGCAGGAACGCGTGCTGGGCCTCTCGCCGGAGATCGTGTTTTGCGCCGCGGTCGATCGCAACGGCTATCTGCCGACGCACAATCGCAAATTCTCGCAGCCGCAAGGCGCGGACCCGGTCTGGAACGCCGCCAACTGCCGCAACCGGCGTATCTTCAACGACCGCGTCGGGCTGCGCGCCGGGCAATCGACCGCGCCTTTCCTGCTGCAGATCTACCGCCGCGACATGGGCGGCGGCAATATCGTGCTGATGAAGGATCTTTCGGCGCCGATCTTCGTTTCGGGACGGCATTGGGGCGGGCTGCGGCTGGCCTATCGGATGTGAAAAAACGCCGCCATCCGGGGATGGCGGCGCAGGAAGCGCTTTCCGGGCAAAGCCCTTGGGGACAGGCGGCCTTGACGTGACGTCAGGGGCGCGAAAGCGCGAGGCAGTGACGGTCAAAAAAGGCCGGGCAGGTACAGCACGGCCAGGAAAGTGACGCAAAGCGACAGCGCCCCGATCATGTCTTGCGCCATCTCGGCGGTTTCACGGGCAACGAACGGGGTCGGACGGTTCTGCATCTCAGGTCTCCTTCCTGTTGCTCTTTTGTTCTCATGTTCTGCGACTTGCGTCAAGAACATTTTAAGAACTCTTAACCGACGTCGATCAACCGGATCGCCCGATCCTGTTCGGTGAGCCACATCAGCACCCGGGCCGCCTGCCCGCGCGGGCTTTCCAGCCCCGGGTCCATCGCCAGCAGCACCCGCGCATCGCTTTGCGCCAGCGCCATCAGCCCGGCCTGCCGTTCCAGATCGGCGATGCGAAAGCGCGGCAGGCCCGATTGCGCCGTGCCGATCACATCGCCCGCGCCGCGCATCGCAAGGTCTTCTTCCGCAATGCGAAATCCGTCCTCGCTGTCGCGCAGGATCGACAGCCGCCGCTCGCCGCTTTCGCTCAGCGGCGCCTGATAAAGCATCAGACAGGTCGATTTCGCCGCGCCCCGCCCGACCCGGCCCCGCAGCTGGTGCAGCTGCGCCAGACCAAAGGTCTCGGCCCGCTCGATCACCATGATCGAGGCATCGGGCACGTTCACCCCCACCTCGATCACCGTCGTCGCCACCAGAACCCGGGTCTTTCCCGCCACGAAATCCGCCATCGCGGCGTCCTTTTCGGCGGGCGGCAGCTGCCCATGCACCAGCCCGACGGTGCCCTCGCCCAGCACCATGCGCAGATGCGCGAAGCGCTCCTCGGCCGAGGCCAGATCGACGCGTTCGCTTTCCTCGACCAGCGGACAGACCCAATAGGCCTGCCGCCCCTCGGCCACGGCGCGGGCCAGATGCGCCACCACCTCGCCGATCCGCGCGGTCGAGATCAGCGCCGTCGTCACCGGCAACCGCCCCGGCGGTTTTTCGTCGAGCAGGCTCACGTCCATGTCGCCATATTGCGCCAGCGCCAGCGAGCGCGGGATCGGCGTCGCCGTCATCACCAGCACATCCGCCATCTCGCCCTTGGCGCCCAGCTCCATCCGTTGTGCCACGCCAAAACGGTGCTGCTCGTCGATGATGACCAGCCGAAGATCCTGAAAAACCACGTCTTTCTGAAAGACCGCATGGGTGCCCAGCAAGATCTGGATCCGCCCCTCGACCAGATCCGTCAGCTTGCGCGCCCGTTCCGCCCCCTTGTCGCGGCCGGTCAGAACCGCCATCCGGACGCCTGCCGCCGTGGCGAGCGTGCCCAGCCCCTCGAAATGCTGCCGCGCCAGAATTTCCGTCGGCGCCATCAAGACGCCCTGCCCGCCCGCCTCGACCGCGGTCAAAAGCGCCAGAAAGGCCACCAGCGTCTTGCCCGCGCCGACATCGCCTTGCAAAAGCCGGTTCATCCGGCTGGGCGTCGCCATGTCGGCCGCAATCTCGCGACTGGCGCGCAGCTGCGCGCCAGTGGGCTGAAACGGAAGTGATTTCAGCACCTTGCCGGTCAATTCCCCGGTGCCTTCGGTGATCCGCCCCTTGGGGTGGCGGGCCTGACGACGGGCGAGCGCCAAGGTCATCTGATGCGCGAAAAGCTCGTCATAGGCCAGGCGTTGCCGCGCCGGCGCGGTGGCCGCGGTGTCGGACTGCGCCTGCGGCGCATGGGCCGCGCGCAGCGCCGCAGCCCAGTCGGGCCAGCTTTCGCGGGCCTTCAGCGCCGCGTCGATCCATTCGGGCAGATCGGGCAACCGCGCCAGCGCCCCCTCGGCCGCCTTCGCCATGACCCGCTGCGTCACCCCGGCGGTCAGCGGATAGACCGGCTCGAATCGCGGCAGGCTCGCCGCCTCGTCGGGCGCCAGAACATGATCCGGGTGGACCATCTGCGCCGTGCCGTCAAAGAGTTCCAGCCGCCCCGAGACCAGCCGCCGCGCCCCCTTGGGCAGGATCTTGTCCAGATAATCGCCGCGCGCGTGAAAGAAGACGAGCGCGAATTCCACCCCCGCGCCGTCGCGCACCAGCACCCGCGACGGGCCCGCGCGGTTGCGCGCCGCCAGATGGGTCAGCACCTCGACCTCGACCGTCAGCGTCAGCGGCGGCGTGACATCACGGATCGTCTGCACCGGACGGCGGTCGACCACAGCCGAGGGCAGCGTGAAAAGCACATCGCGCGGGCGGGTAATTCCCAGGTTTTCCAAAGCCTTCGCCGTCTTCGCCCCGACGCCGGGCAAAGTCTCGGCCGAGGCGAAAAGCGGAAACAGAACGGCAGGCCGCCCCGTCATGCCGCCCCGATGAGGCGCAGCCAGGCCTCTTCGTCGATGACCCGGACCCCAAGCGCGGCCGCCTTCGTCGCTTTCGACCCCGCCCCCGGACCGGCCACCAGAATGTCGGTCTTGGCCGAGACCGAGCCCGCGACCTTGGCGCCAAGCGCCTCGGCCCGGGCTTTCGCCTCGGCCCGGGTCATGCGCTCCAGCGTGCCGGTGAAGACGACGGTCAGACCGGCCACCGGGCTGTCGGTTGCGCGCGGCGTGGCGGGCTCGACGGTCAGATGGGCGGCAAGCCGGTCGATCGCGGCGCGTTCGGGGCCAGGATGAAAGGCCGCGGTCACCGAGGCGGCCAAAGTCTCGCCAACGCCGTCGATGCTGAGCAGCTCCTGCCAGTCGGGCGACCCGGGAACGGCGGCCTGCATCGCCGCCGCGAACCGCTCCCAGCTCAGGTAATGCGTCGCCAGAAGCGCGGCCGAGCTTTCCCCGACATGGCGGATGCCAAGCGCGAAGATCAGCCGGGCGAGTGGGATTTTTCGTTTTTCCTCAATGGCCTGAAACAGGTTTTGCGCGGATTTCTCGCCCCAGCCCTCGCGGTTCTTCAGCTGTTGCAGACCCGCACCGAAGCGCGCCTGCAGGGTGAAGATCTCGGCCGGTTCGCGGATCCAGCCATCCTTGTAAAAGGCCTCGATCTGCTTGGCGCCCAGCCCCTCGATGTCGAAGGCGGCGCGCGAGACGAAATGTTTCAGCTTCTCCACCGCCTGCGCCGGGCAGATCAGACCGCCGGAGCAGCGGCGCACGGCATCGCCCTCCTCGCGCAGGGCCTCGGCGCCGCATTCGGGGCAAAGATGCGGGAAAACAAAAGGTTGCGCCGCAGGATCGCGGCGCGACAGATCGACATCGGCGACCTTGGGGATCACGTCCCCGGCGCGATAGACCTGCACCCAGTCGCCCTCGCGGATGTCCTTGCCGTCGCGGAGCACCTCGCCTTTCGAGGAGCGCCCGGCGATGTAATCTTCATTGTGCAGCGTCGCATTCGAGACGACGACGCCGCCCACGGTGACCGGCGCGAGCCGCGCGACGGGCGACAGCGCCCCGGTGCGGCCGACTTGAATCTCGATCTTTTCCAGCCGGGTCCAGGCCAGTTCGGCGGGAAATTTATGCGCGATCGCCCAACGCGGCGTGGTCGAGCGAAAGCCGAGCCGCGCCTGCAACGCCAGATCGTTCACCTTGTAAACCACCCCGTCGATGTCATAGCCGAGCACCGCCCGCTGCGCCTCGATCGCGCGATACTGGGCCAGCATTTCGGCCGTATCGGCGCAAAGGCGGGTCAGCGGATTGGTCTTGAAGCAGAGATCCTTGAGCCGTTCGATCGCGCCAAATTGCGTGTCGGCCAGCGGTTCGGACAGAGCCCCCCAGGAATAGGCAAAGAACTTCAACGGCCTGGAGGCGGTGATCCGGGCATCGAGCTGGCGCAGCGAGCCCGCGGCGGCATTGCGCGGATTGGCAAAGGTCTTGTCGCCCCGCTCCGCCTGCCGCGCATTCAGCGCCGCGAAATCGGCATGGCTCATGTAAACCTCGCCGCGGACTTCCAGCACGGCGGGCGCGCCGGTCAGGCGCTGCGGAATGTCGGCAATGGTGCGGGCGTTTTCGGTGACATTCTCGCCCGTCTCGCCATCGCCCCGGGTCGCGGCCTGCACCAGCAGCCCGTCTTCGTAGCGCAGCGAGAGCGAGAGCCCGTCGATCTTCGGTTCCGCGGTGCAGGGCAAGGACACCTCGGGGCCAAGGCCCAGATAGCTGCGCATCCGTCCGTCGAAATCCGCCACATCCGCGTCCAGAAAGGCGTTTTCCAGACTGAGCATGCGAATCTCATGCGCGACCTTGCCGAAGCCCTCGGCCAGGGCGGCCCCGACTTTCACCGTCGGGCTGTCGGGGCGGGCAAGATCGGGAAAGCGCGTCTCGATCGCCGTCAGACGCCGCTTCAGCGCGTCATACTCGGCATCGGAGATCTCGGGGGCGTCATGGGTGTGATAGGCGGCATTGGCCGCCTCGATCCGGGCGGCAAGCGCAGGAAGTTCCGCCTCTGCTTCGGCGCGGGTCAGGCTGTCCAGATCAGCAAAAGGCTCTGCACTCATCTTCGTCTCCCTCCGGCTGCCCCAGATTTAGGGGCAGCCGCCGGGAGCGTCCAGCGAGAAGAGGTCAGGCGCCAACGACCATGCGGCGGTCGAGATCGCCCTGATCCGGGTCGCGCAGCACATAGCCCCGGCCCCAGACGGTTTCGATGTAGTTTTCGCCGCCGGTGACTTCGGCCAGCTTCTTGCGCAGCTTGCAGATGAAGACGTCGATGATCTTCAGTTCCGGCTCGTCCATGCCGCCATAAAGGTGGTTCAGGAACATCTCCTTGGTCAGCGTCGTGCCCTTGCGCAGGCTCAGAAGCTCCAGCATCTGATATTCCTTGCCGGTCAGATGCACGGGCTTGCCGCCCACTTCCACCGTCTTGGCGTCAAGGTTGACCGAGATCTTGCCGGTGCGGATGATCGACTGCGAATGCCCCTTGGAGCGGCGGATGATCGCATGGATCCGGGCCACCAGCTCTTCGCGATGGAAGGGCTTCGTCATGTAATCGTCGGCGCCAAAGCCGAAGCCCTTGATCTTGTTCTCGGTGTCATCGGCACCGGTGAGAATCAGGATCGGCGTGTCGACCCGCGCCAGACGCAGCTGTCGCAGCACCTCGAGCCCGTTCATGTCGGGAAGGTTGAGATCGAGCAGGATCAGATCGTAATCGTAAAGCTTCGCAAGGTCGATGCCTTCTTCACCGAGATCGGTGCAGTAGACATTGAGGTTGGCATGGGTCAGCATCAGCTCGATGCTGCGAGAGGTCGTCGGGTCGTCCTCCACCAACAAAATCCGCATCCTGGGTTCTCCGCATTAATCCCTCGATCACCTTCGAACTTGGCACCAAATGGTTAACACGTAGTTACTGTCGCAGGATTCTGTTCATTTGCAACTTAAAGTTGTCTATACTTCTGGATAGCCGTCACTTTCAGCCCGGCAATGCCGTGTTTGCGGACCGCTTCGGCCCAGATATCGAATTCTTCCTCCGATAAGCCGTAACGTTCAAGTACTTCCGAACGGCCAATGAGGCCATGCGTCACCGCATGCACGATGATTGCCTTGCGCGACGCCACCCAACGACGCGTTTCTTTCGGCGGCAGATCGGCACGGGTCAGAATCGTGCCATCGGGCAGGGTCACTGCGCGCGGTCCGTCGACTTTTTTCAGATACATGGGCTCACCCCCTCGTCTTCATGGGGGCAGAATGCGCGGCGGGCCTTAACGCTGGGTTTAGCCAAGGGTTGAGAGTAGATCGCATTTTCCTATATTCCTGCGGGTCTGGTTAAAGGACTGTTGCGATGCCGAAAGATCTTCCCCTGAATTCGCTGGGCCTGCCGAAAGCGCCCGCCGACACCCGCGTGGTCGTCGCCATGTCGGGCGGCGTCGACAGTTCGGTCGTCGCCGCGATGCTGAAGGAGGAAGGCTACGATGTCATCGGCGTGACCTTGCAGCTTTACGATCACGGCGCGGCGCTTGCGAAAAAGGGCGCCTGCTGCGCGGGGCAGGACATTCACGACGCCCGCCGCGTCGCGGAGGCGATGAACTTTCCCCACTATGTCCTTGATTACGAAAACACTTTTCGCGAGGCCGTGATCGAGGAATTCGCCGATGCCTATCTGGCCGGGGCGACGCCCGTGCCCTGCATCCGCTGCAACGAGCGGGTGAAGTTCAAGGATCTGCTGGAAACCGCCCGCGATCTCGATGCCGATTGCATGGCGACGGGCCATTACATCCAGCGCAAGATCGGCGCGCAGGGGCCGGAGCTGCACAGCGCCGCCGATCCGATGCGCGATCAAAGTTACTTCCTGTTCTCGACCACGCCCGAGCAACTGGCGTTCCTGCGATTCCCGCTGGGCCATCTGCCCTCGAAAGCCGAAACGCGTAAACTTGCGGCCAGATTCGGTCTCGTTGTCGCCGACAAGCCCGACAGCCAGGACATCTGCTTCGTGCCGAACGGCAATTATGCGAGCGTGATCGAGAAGTTGCGCCCCGGGGCCGCCGATCCGGGCGAGATCGTCGATCTGTCGGGGAAGGTGCTTGGACATCACAAAGGCGTGATCCACTACACGATCGGGCAGCGCCGCGGTCTGGGAATCGGGGGGCTGGGCGATCATCCGCTTTATGTGGTGAAGCTTGACCCCGACACGCGCCGGGTCATCGTCGGCCCCAAGGAGGCGCTGGCGACGCGGCTTCTGCGGGTGGCCGAGATCAACTGGCTGGGCGATGCGCCTTTTGACAGCCGCCCGGAATGGGAGGTCTCGGTGCGCATCCGCTCGACCCGGGCGCCGCGTCCGGCGCTGGTGCGCCCGCTCTCGGCCACCACGGCCGAGGTCGAACTGATCGAGCCCGAGGAAGGCGTCAGCCCCGGACAGGCCTGCGTCTTTTACGAAACCGCGGGCAGCCGGATCTTCGGCGGCGGCTGGATCGTCAAGGCCTAGGGGGCGCGAGGGTCGATCCCGCGCCGAACAGGAACTCCGCCAAGGCCTCGGTCGGGGTCGGTTTTTGCAGCACCGAAACGCCCAGCGCCCGGGCCTCGGCGCCCAGCGCCTCGCTGCGGTCGGCGGTGACGATCAGCGCAGGCACCGGGCCCAGCCGCCCCCGCAAGGCCGCCAGACAGTCCAGCCCGCTCATCCCCGCGCCCAGTTGATAGTCGATCAGACAGCGGTCGGGCACCAGCCCCGTGGCCGCGATCAGCTCCAGCGCCTCTTCGCCCGAGGGGACATCCAGCACGCTGACCCCCCATTTCTCCAGCAGCTGCACCATCGCGCGGGACAGATCGGGGTCGTTCTCGACCAGCAGCACCACCAGATCCCGCGCCTCGGCATCGCGGCTCAGCGGTCCGACATGGCCCGGTTCGGGCAGCGCCAGCGGCCGCGCCGCCTGCCCCAGATCCAGCGAAAAGGTCGCGCCGCAGCCGGGCGCCGAGCGCAGCGCCAGCGGATGGCCCAGAAGCGCCGCCGCCCGTTCGACGATGGCAAGACCAAGCCCCATCCCCTCCGAGGCTGAAGCATGGGCGTCGATGCGCTGGAATTCGCGAAAGATCAGTTCCTGATGTTCCTCGGCGATGCCCTGACCCGAATCGCGCACCTCGACCCGCCAAAGCCCGCCGCGGCGGCGCGCCGCCACCAGAACCGAACCCCGGGCGGTGTAGCGGATCGCATTCGAGATCAGGTTTTGCAGAATGCGGCGCAGATAGGCGCGGTCGGTGAAGACCACCGCCTCGGTCGGGCGCACCCGCAGCCGCAGCCCCTTCAGCGCCGCCGCCGGGGCAAATTCATCGGCCAGCTGCCGGAACACCGGCCCCAGCGGCACCGCCGAAGGGTCGATCGCCGCCCGCCCCGATTCGAGCCGCGAGATATCCAAGAGCGCGCCCAAAATCCCCTCGACCGACATCAGCGCGTTTTGCGCCTTGTCGAGCGTCCGCCGCGCGGGCGCGGTCAGCGCGTCATCGCCCAGCGACGCCAGATAAAGCTTGGCCGCCGACAGCGGCTGCAGCAGGTCATGGCTGGCCGCCGCCACGAAGCGCGCGCGCGAGGCATTCGCCCGTTCGGCACTTGCCAAAGCGTCTTCGAGTTCGCAGGTGCGCTCGGTCACCCGGGCTTCCAGCGTCTCGTTCGCCCGGCTGAGTTCCGCCAAGGTCGAGCGGACCTCGGTGATATCCTCCAGCGACACCACAAAGCCGCCATCGGGCAATTCCTGCGCGAAGATCTCGTAGACCTGCCCGCCGTCGCGGGTGACCTCGATCTGAAAGGTCTCGAGCCTGCGGGCGCGTCGCACCCAATCCGACAGGTGCCGCGCCGAATGGCCGCCCGGAAAGATGAACTGGCCGCGCACCTGTTCCAAAAGCGCGTCGAAATGCATCCCCCGCCACAGCCGGTTGCGCGGCAGGGTCAGGAATTCCGCCAGCCGCTCGTTCCAGACCAGCAGATGCAGCCGCACATCGAACAAACAGACACCGATCTTCAGATGTTCCAGCGTCGGCCGCAGCACCGCCGCCTGATCGTCCAGCCGTCGCCCCCGCGCCTCGCGTTCGCGGCGGATGAAATCGGTGACCTCGGTCTGCAAGATCACCGTCCCCCCCTCGCGGGTGCGATGTTCGGACACCTGCACCCAGCGATCCTCGCCCATCTGCTGCGTCAGGATGAAATGGTGCTGCTGATGGCGCATCAGCCGCATCCGCACCCAGTCGTTGCGCGTCATCCCGTCGGGCATGCCCAGATGGCGGGAACTGGCGGCGATCTCGACATAGCGGGTGAAGCTCAGCCCCGGCTGCATCTGCGCGCGGATGTCGGGCAAGAGCGCGTTGAAGCGGGAATTGCACATCACCAGCACATCGCTGGCGTCAAACAGCGCGAAGCCCTCCTGCACCGTCTCGATCGCCGAGGCCAGGTTCGAGCGCGCGGTTTCGGTTTCGCGATGCGCCTCGGCCAGACGCGCATTCGAGGCATTGAGCAGATCCAGCGCCCGTTCCAGATCGCGGGTGCGGTCGCGGACCTGTTCTTCCAGCATCGCGGCGCGTTCGAATTGCGCCCAGGCGGCGCCGCGATCCTCGGGGGTTTCCTCGGCATGGCGGATCAGCGCGCCGACGATGGTCAGAAGCTTTTCGGTCTGCCGCGCCGGGCTGTCGGCCGGATCGACCAGCGCGCGGGCGGCGGCCAGATTGTCGACGGGGGCCATCAGCGCGCCTCCGGCGGATAAAAGGCAAGGCCGGTGATCGTCTGGTTCACATGCATCGCCCCCACCTGCTCGCCATAGGTCGACAGACCGCACACCCGATGCGCGACCAGAAGTTCGGAGATCTGCCGCCCAAGCTGCCGCCCCTCGGCCTCCAGCCGCCGAAAGAAACAGTCAAAGGCCAGGATCGTCGCCGGGGCCCCCGTCTCGGAGAGGCCCGCCAGCTCTTCGCGCAGATGCGCCACCATGTCGACCGGCTCGGCCAGGGTCAGCACCAGCCCCTCGTCGATGGCGGCAAAGAAGGTCAGCCCGCCATCGGGCTCGACCTGCTGGATCGAGCGCACATGATGGCGCCCGCCCGCGCGCACCAGCACCGGATGGGCGGCAAACAGGAACGGCGTCAACCGGTCGGGGGCCAGGCCCAGATGGCGGGCATATTCCTGCGCCGCCGGTTCGTCATTGATCCGCGCCACCAGCCGGCGCGAGGGATCGGCCCGCGTCACCACCATGCGCCGCGCGGTCGGGCGCTGATGGGCAAAACAGAAGGGCCGCATGTCCCAGGCCGAGCGGATCAGCGTCAGCACGGCGGCATTCTCGCGCAGCGCGCCGCGGGCAAAGACCGGGGCGCGTTCGAACCGCGCCGCATCCCCCGCCGAACCGCCCACCACAGGCACCGTGCCAAGCCCGCCCGAGAGCGCCGCGACCAGCGCATCTTCCTGCCCGGAAAGCCCGTCGACCAGCAGCACCGCGCATTCTTGCGGCCAGTCGGGCGCGCGCCGCCCCAGCGCCTGCCGCGCCCGCAACAGATCGGCAATCAGCGCCCGCGGGTCCAGCCCGTCGAGCCGCTCGATCAGCATCTGTTCGACCGCGAACCCCCCGGACGGCAGGGCAAAGGCGACGATCTGGCCGCTGTCATAGCCGCGCCCGGTGATCTCGCCCGAGGTGGAACAGCCGCAGACCCGTGCCGGGGCAAAGACCGCAGGCGCCCGGGCCGCCAGCGCCGCCAGATCGGCCTCGGGGCTGGCAAACAGGAACACCTGCGCGAAGGGCCCGGGGCCCAGCGCACGCGCGAGCGCCGCCAGCGCACCGGGCGTCGATGCCGCCACCGCGGCACGCACCGGCACCGCCGCCCCCGGCCCCCGCCAGGGGGCGCTGTCGGGATGATCCATCGCAGCCTCCTCCCTCTGCCGCTGTGGCGTCCCACCTTCTGCGGGCAGACTAAGGCTTGCGCCAGCCTTCGGGCAAGGGCGCCGTGATCTGCGCCTCGCGCGCCAGAAGCACGGCCTGGGTGCGGGAATAGACGCCCAGCTTGCGCATGATCGCCGTCACATGCGCCTTGACCGTGGTTTCGGCAATCGACAGATCAAACGCGATCTGCTTGTTCATCTTGCCCGCGCAGATCTGTTCCAGAATGTTCGCCTGTTGCCGCGTCAGCAGGCTCAGCCGCCGGATCGCCTCGTCCTGCGGGCTCATGCCGTCGCCGGTGGCCAGGCTCTCGCCGGTCGATTCCGGCACGAAGATTTCGCCGCGCGCGATGGCGGCAAAGGCCAGGCGGAACAGCTCGCGGCGCGAATGCTTGGGCACGAATCCCGCCGCCCCCGCCGAGATCGCCGCCCGGATCACCCGCGGATCGTCGATCGAGGAGACGACGACGATCGGCATCTCGGGCGCGGCCTGACGCAGCCGCATCAGCCCGTCCAGCCCGTTCACATCGGGCAGGTTCAGATCCAGCACCAGCACATCGGCCGGTGCCCCCGCGGCGCTTTCGACCCGGGCCAGCGCGGTTTCCAGACTGTCGGCGCTGGCGATCTCCTCGATCCCGGCCACCGCCTGCAGCGTCATCGCCAGCGCATCGCAAAACAGCGGGTGATCATCGACGATCAGCGCCGAGCGGAAATCGGGGCGCGGGCTGGCGGCGGGTTCCGGGGTCATCGGGCCTGTCCTGTCTCTCTGCGCCCCTTGGGCGATAAGTGTCTTTGCACCCTAACAATCATAGCGCCGCCCCCGTATTGTCCAATGGTCGCATTGGCCCGGCACAGGCAAAAGGCGCCCGGGTTGCCCCGGACGCCCCCTTGCCGTTCTGCCCCCCTCAGTT
The DNA here is from genome assembly GCF_052363185.1 of Rhodobacter capsulatus. Classification (GTDB taxonomy): domain Bacteria; phylum Pseudomonadota; class Alphaproteobacteria; order Rhodobacterales; family Rhodobacteraceae; genus Rhodobacter; species Rhodobacter capsulatus_E. The sequence continues at coordinate 2,220,232 of NZ_CP198955.1, forward strand.
CGCCGCGGCGAGCTGCTTGGGCAGCCGGAAGGTCCAGACCGTGCCGCCCTGATTCAGATAGTTGACGCGCTTGGCCACTTCGCCGCCCCAAAGCGGCACCGCACCGCCCCAGCCCGAGATGATCGAGACATATTGCTCGCCGTCCTGTTCCCAGGTGATCGGCTGGCCGACGATGCCCGAGCCGGTCTGGAACGACCAGAGCTTCTCGCCGGTTTCGGCATCGAGCGCCATGAACTCGCCCTCGGGGTTGCCGGTGAAGACAAGATTGCCCGCGGTGGTCATCACCCCGCCCCAAAGCGGCGCGTCGTTCTTGTATTCCCATTTCACCGCGCCCGTATTCGGGTCGATGGCCTTCAGCGAGCCGATGTAATCCTCGAAGAGCGGCTTGATGGTGAAGCCCGCGCCCAAGTAAGCCGCGCCCTTCTTGTAATTGATCGGCTCGTTCCAGATATCCATCCCCCATTCGTTCGAGGGGACATAGAAAAGGCCCGTGGTCTGGCTGTAGGCCATCGGCATCCAGTTCTTGCCGCCCAGGAAGCTCGGCACGGCAAAGATCTGCTGGCCCTTGCCGCCTTCGGCCGCGGCATCGGGGGCGCCGGGGCGGTTCTCCTCGTTGTAGATCGGGCGGCCATCCGGGCCGATGCCCTTGGCCCAGGTGATGTTCTTCACGAAGGGCCAGGCATTGACGAATTTGCCGTCTTCGCGGTTCAGTACATAGAAGAAGCCGTTGCGGTCGGCGGTGGCGTAGCGCTTGTTGCCGTCCTTGTCGACAAAGCCCACGACCTCGTTCACGCCGTCGAAATCCCAGCCCTCGCGCGGGGTGGTCTGGAAATGCCACTTGATCTCGCCCGTCGCCGGGTCGATCCCAAGACGCGAGGCGGCGTAAAGGTTGTCGCCCGTGTTGCCCTCGACCGGCGTGCCCGCATTGCGCAGGTGGCTGTTCCAGGGCGCCGGGTTGCCCGCGCCGAAGATCAGCGTGTTCGTGTCGGCATCATAGCTGCCGCCGAGCCAGGTCGCCCCGCCGCCGGTCTTCCACAGATCGCCCGGCCAGGTCGCATTGAGCGTGCCCGTCATCGTCGAGGGCTGGCCGTTCAGCGTGCCCATATGCCCCTCGATCACCGGGCGGGTCCAGACCAGCTCGCCGGTTTCCGCATTGCGGGCCTGCACCTCGCCGACGATGCCGAATTCGCCGCCCGAATTGCCGGTGATGACGAGCCCGTTCACGATCAGCGGCGCCGCGGTATAGCTGTAGCCTTCCTTGTAATCGGCGATCTTCTTGTTCCACTTGACGTCGCCGGTCTTGCGGTCAAGGGCGACGATGCGGGCATCGAGCGTGCCGAAATAGACATTGTCGCCATAGATCGCCGCGCCGCGGTTGATCACGTCGCAGCAGGGCAGGATGCCCTCGGGCAGGCGGGCATCGTATTGCCACAGCTCCTTGCCGGTGTGGATGTCGATCGCGTAAAGCCGCGAATAGGACCCGGTGATATACATGATGCCGTCATAGACGATCGGCTGGCTTTCCTGACCGCGCTGCTTTTCGCCGCCCAGGCTGAAGGCCCAGGCGGGCATCAGGTTCTTGACGTTGTCGCGGTTGAGCGTGGTGAGCGGGCTGAAACGCTGCAGATCGCGCCCCATGCCGTTCGTCACCACATCGCCCGCGGTCTGCTGGTCGTTGCGCAGATCGTCTTCGGTCACGCCCCCCGCCTGCGCGGCGCCGAAACATGTCAGGGCCACCACCGCGGCCAGAACGAAACGGTTCATTTTCTCTCCTCCCTGTTGTCCGATCACGCCCCGCAAAGGTCTGATCACGGCTTTGCGAAGTATCGGCGAGCGGCGGGGGCGGCGGGTATTGTCCATTGGTCTTACGACCCTGTGGCGCGCGAGGGGCCAAGGCCCCGCGATCCCTTTGCCCCATGACCGACGGGGGCCCAAAGGCCCCCGGGCAGCGCCCCCACCCGAAGCAAGGCCACCCGTCTCAGGGCTTCAGGCTGGCCAGATATTCGACGATGAAATCCTGCACCGTCGGATCGGTGATGCCGACATGGCGCATTTTCGTGCCGGGCACGAGCTGGTCATTCGCCTCGATCCAGGCGCGGATCGCCCCCTTGGTCCAGACGAAACCCGCCGCCGCCAGCGCCTTTGAATAGGGATAGCCCGGAAACGACCCGGCCCGGCGCCCGACGACGCCCTCAAGCAGCGGCCCATAGCTGGCCTTGTCGGCATCGACCGAATGGCAGCGGTGGCAGTTGGCGTCGAAGAACTGCCGCCCGGCGTCGATCTTGATGCGCTCGGTCGGGTCCGCCTGCGCGCCGGAGCCAAGGGCCACGGCCAGCACGGCGGCAAGGATGAAGCTTTCTTTCATGGCCAACTCTCCTGATCATTCGGCGCCAGTCTAATCCGCTTGCCGCACCCTCGGTTGATCCGCATCAACTGCGCCATTGGACTTTGGTCGAAGAAAGCGCCGAAACCCGCCCGCGCCCCCGGCCCTAGACCTTGGTCGTATTGCGCCCGCGCGCCGGGGCGGGAAGCCTGAGCCCGGGGGGAAAAGCATGAAAAACCTTGTCGCATCCGCAGCCCTGATGCTCGCCTGCGCGCCGCTTGGCGCCGAGACGATCCGGCTGGACTGGCTCGAACGGCAGATCGAGGCGCCACCGGTGCTGTCGAACCTTGCGGGCGATCCGGCCGATCTTGGCCTTGGCGGCGCCCGGCTCAGCCTGGCCGATATCGCGACGACGGGAAAATTCCTCAAGATCGACTGGCAGTTGCACGAAACCATCGTGGCACCCGAGGAAGACTTCCTGACCGCCGCGAAAAAGACCCTCTCCGAGGGCGCCCGGGTGCTGATCGTCCGCGCGCCCGCCGCCGATCTGCTGGCGCTCGCCGATCTGCCCGAGGCGCGGGGGGCGCTGATCTTCAACACTGCCGCCCCCGAGCCGCAGCTGCGCGCCGAAGACTGCCGGGCGAATGTGCTGCACACGCTGCCCACGACCGCGATGCGCACCGATGCGCTGGCGCAGCAATTGCGGGCGAAACGCTGGACCGATCTGGCGCTGATCACCGGCCCGCAGCCCGAGGACCAGGCTTTCGCCGCGGCGCTGAAAGCCAGCCTGACGAAATTCGGCCTGTCGCTTGCGGGGGAAAAGGACTGGCCGCTGAGTGCCGACATGCGCCGCTCCGGCGCGGCCGAGGTGCCGCTCTTCACGCAAGACCTGCCCGAACATGATGTGCTGCTTGTGGCCGACGAACGCGGCGATTTCGCCCGCTACATCCCCTTCAACACCTGGGCCCCGCGCCCCGTCGCGGGCTCCGAGGGGCTGAGTGCGAAAGGCTGGACCGAGGTGGTCGAGGATTACGGCGCCGCGCAACTGCAGCTGCGCTTTCGCGAGGCCGCGGGCCGCCCGATGCAGGACGAGGATTTTTCCGCATGGGTGGCGATCGCCGCGATTTCCGACGCGCGCACCCGGGCGGGCACGGCCGATCCCGAAACGCTGCGCAGCTTCCTGATCTCGGACAAGGCCCGCATCGCCGCCTTTCTGGGCCAGCCGGTCAGCTTCCGCCCCTGGGACGGGCAGATGCGCCAGCCGATGCCCTTGGTGACAGACCGCGCCGTGGTGGCGATGGCCCCGCTTGAGGGCTTCCTGCACCAGACGAACGAACTTGACACGCTGGGCACCGACCGCCCCGAAACCCTGTGCAAAGCCTTCGGAGCCAATCCATGATCCGCGCCCTTTTGCTGACAACCCTTCTGGCCACGCCCGCCCTTGCCGATGAAATCTGGGTGACGAACGAATCCGACGACACGGTGAGCGTGATCGACGTGGCGACGCTCGCCGTCAAGGCCACCTATCCCACCGGCGAACGGCCGCGCGGCGTCACCTTTTCGCGCGATTTCAAGCGGCTTTACATCTGCGCCTCGGACAGCGACGCGGTGCAGGTGATGGACCCGGACACCGGGGCGATCCTGCATGACCTGCCCTCGGGCGAGGACCCCGAGCAATTCGTCCTCGCCCCAGATGACCGGCTTCTCTACATCGCGAACGAGGATGACGCGATCACCACCGTCGTCGACACGCAAAGCCGGTCGGTGGCGGCGCAGATCGACGTCGGCGTCGAGCCCGAGGGGATGGGGATTTCCCCCGATGGCAAGCTGCAGGTGACGACCTCGGAAACCACCAACATGGCGCATTGGATCGACACCGCGACGCATCGGATCGTCGCGAATACGCTGGTCGACAGCCGCCCGCGGCATGCGGAATTTTCCCCCGATGGCGCCGAGCTGTGGGTGAGTTCCGAAATCGGCGGCACGGTGACGGTGTTTGATACCGCGACGCAGACCGAGAAGGGCAAGATTTCCTTTGAAATTCCGGGCGTGCGGGCGGAAAAGCTGCAGCCCGTGGGGATGAAATTCTCGCCCGATGCGACGCGGGTTTTCGTGGCTTTGGGCCCGGCCAATCATCTGGCCGTGGTCGATGCGAAGACCCTGCAGGTCGAGCGCTACATCATGGTCGGCCGCCGCGTCTGGCACATGGCGCTCTCGCCCGATCAGACCCGGCTTTTCACCACCAACGGCGTCTCGGGCGATGTGACGGTGATCGACATCGCCACGCTCGAGCCCCTTGCCACGATCAAGGTCGGCCGCTTCCCTTGGGGTGCCGCCGCCCGCCCCACCCAGAATTAAGGAGTTCCCATGCGCCTCTTCCCGCTGCTGCTCGCCCTTGCTTTGGCAACCCCGGCCTTGGCCGAAGATGACGACGCCCCCGCAGGCCTGCTGGCGGGGCCGAACAAACACACGCTGCCCGAGGTGATGCTTTCGGTCGGCGAGCCTTTGGGCGGGCCTTGGGCGCTGAAATCGGGCGCCTATTACGAGGTCGAGATCACCGCCGACGGCTCGGGCGAGATCGGGCTTGCGGGGGGCGATTTCTTCCGCGCGATCTGGGTCGACGAGGTGGTGATCGAAGGGCTGGAAATCCGGCCGATGGGGCTGCATTCGATCGAATTCGATCAGGCGGGCACGATGGAGATCGGCTTTGTCGCGGTGAAGCCGGGACGCTATGCCCTTGAAATCCCGGGGGCGAAAGGCGCCGATCAGCGGATCGAGATCACCATTGACTGAGCCCGCCCTGGCCGTTGCCGGGCTGTCCCACCGCTGGGGCGCGAAACCCGCGCTGGACGGCGTCAGCTTCACCCTGCCCGCGGGGCGGTTTTGCGCGCTTCTGGGCCCGAACGGGGCGGGCAAATCGACCTTGATGGCGGTGCTGACCGGGCTCATTCGGCCGCGTCCCGGGGTGGTGACGGTGGCCGGGGTGGACATGGGCCGCAGCCCCCGCGCCGCGCTGGAGGGCATCGGCGTCGTCTTTCAGCAGCCGACCCATGATCTTGATCGCACGGTGGCGGCGAACCTGCGCTATTTCGCGGCGCTGCAGGGGCTCGGCCGGGCCGAGACCGAGGCCCGGATCGAGGAAGCCCTGACCCGGCTTGGCATGGCCGAACGGGCGGGGGAAAAGGTCGGCCGGCTGAATGGCGGGCACCGGCGGCGGATGGAGATCGCCCGCGCGCTGATCCACCGGCCGCGGCTTTTGCTGCTTGACGAGCCGACGGTGGGGCTGGATGCCCCCGCCCGCGCCGCGATCACCACGCATGTGCATGATCTGGCCGCAACCGGCATCAGCGTGCTTTGGGCGACGCATCTGGTCGATGAATTGCGCGACAGCGACGACATGGTGCTTTTGCATCGCGGCCGCGTCGCCGCCACGGGTCAGGTCGGCGCGCTGCGGGGCACGACCCCGCTTCCCGACTGGTTTTTGGCCCAGACCGGAGCCGTGGCATGAGCGCCCTGCGCGCCGCGGGCGCCATCATGACCCGGGAACTGGCCCGGTTCCTCACCCAGCGCGAACGCTTTCTGGCGGCGCTGGTGCGTCCGCTCGTGTGGCTTTTCGTCTTTGCCGCGGGCTTTCGCGCCGCTTTGGGGATGTCGATCATCCCGCCCTATCGCATCTATATCACCTATGAAACCTATATCGCGCCGGGGCTTTGCGGGATGATCCTGCTCTTTTCGGCGATGCAAAGCTCGCTTTCGCTGGTCAATGACCGGGAAAGCGGCACGATGCGGCTGATGCTGACGGCGCCTTGGCCGCGCTGGTTCCTGCTCGGCGCGAAACTGCTGGCGGGGGCGCTGGTCGGGCTGGTGCAGGTGGCGGTCTTTCTGGGCATCGGCTGGCTTTACGGCATCCACCTGCCGCCGCTGGGCTATCTGGCCGCCCTGCCCGCGCTGGCGCTGTCGGGGCTGATGCTTGGATCGCTGGGGCTTTTGCTTTCGGCCCGGGTGCGGCAGCTGGAGAACTTTGCCGGGGTGATGAATTTCGTGATCTTCCCGATGTTCTTCCTGTCCTCGGCGCTGTATCCGATCTGGAAGATGCAGGAGGCCTCGCCCGCGCTCGCCTGGATCTGTCGGCTCAACCCCTTTACCCATGCGGTGGAGCTGATCCGGTTTTCCCTTTATCTGCAAGGCAATGCGCTGTCGCTGGCGGTGACGGCAGGGGCCACGGCGGTGTTCTTTGCGCTCGCGCTTTGGGGCTATGAACCGGCGCGGACACGGCCGCCGAAGGGCGCGTGACTTGCCTTGGCCGAGGCCATCGCCGAGGCCCAGCGCAACATCGGCCCCGTGACCGCCGAGGGCCCCAAAGGCCCTCGGCCTGCGCCCGCCCCGCCCATGGCGGGCGCATTCGCGCCGCCGGGGCTGGGCGCAGGCCTCTGTCACGCTTGGGGAAACGGTCGTGCGACGGGCGTTGCACGGCGGGCGGGGAAAGGCGATGCCTTTCCTGATCCGCCCGAAGCAAGGGGGTCACCCCTCGCTCAGCCGTGCCGGACGCCCCGCAAGCCGCGCGCGCCGCGTGGCCAGTCGATCGAGTTCCGCCGCCGCATGCGAGGCCAGAACCACCGCAGGCCGCGTTTCGGCGATCAGACCGGCCGTCAGATCGAGCAGTTCCTCGACCCGGCCCGGATCGAGCGACACGAAAGGTTCATCCAGAATGAGCAGATCGGGCCGCGCCGCGAAGGCCCGCGCCAGCCCCACCCGGCGCGCCTGACCCAGCGACAATTGCCCCGGCCAATGCGCGCCATAGCCCGCCAGACCGACGCGCGCCAACCAGGCCTCGGCCGTCGCCGCATCGACCCCGGTCGGCAGGGTGACATTGTCCAGCACGCGCCGCCAGGGCATCAGATTGGGCTCCTGAAACACCATCGCGCGGCGGCCCGGACCCTGCAGCGCGCCCCGAAACCGCGTGTCCACCCCGGCCAGAATGCGCAAGAGCGTCGATTTCCCCGCCCCCGAGGGCCCCGCGATCCCCAGCACCTCGCCCGGCGCGACGCGCAGGCTCAGCGCGCCCAGAATGACCGTCTCGCCGAAGCGTTTCTCGACCAGATCCAGCGCGATCATTCCCGCCTCCAGCGGTTCGCCCGCACCGAAAGCGGCGCGAGGATCAGCCATTCGACGGCCAGCATCACGCAGACGAAAGCCGCCGCCCAGGAAAGCACGCCCGCAATGTCGAACATCTGGAAATTCAGATGGATGCGGAACCCGATCCCGTTCGAGCGGCCCAGAAATTCCACCACCAGCACGACCTTCCAGATCAGCGCCAACCCGGCGCGGGCGGCGGCGATCAGATGCGGCATCAGCTGCGGGATCAGGATGTGACGGTGCCGCGCGACAAAGCCCATGCCGAAGACGCGGGCCATTTCCGACAGCGCCGGATCGCGCGCCCGCACGCCTTCGCGCAGGATCACCGCCACCAGCGGCACCTTGTTCAGCGCCACGGCGGTGATCGCCGCGGTCTCGTTCAGCCCGATCCAGAGGTAACAGAGCACGATCAGCACCAGCGCCGGAATGTTGTTCCAGATCGTCAGCCAGGGGTCGAACCAGTCGTTCACCCGCCGCGACAGGCCAAGGACAATACCCAGCACCGTCCCCGCCAGCATCGCCAGCCCGAAGGACGCCCCCACCCGCAGAAGCGTCGCGCCCAGATCGGGCAGCATCCGGCCCGAGACGATCCCCTCGGCCAACTGCGGCAAGACCTGCTGCGGCCCGGGCGCATGGGACGGATCGCCCAAAGCCGCGGCAATGCCCGCCCAGACGAGCAGCGCCGCCAGGATCGACAGGCCCGTGCGCCCGACCGCGCGCCATTCCCGACCGCCCGACACCGGGGCGGCAGGGGCGATGATCCCCCCTCCTGCCCCGGATTGCGGCTTGCGCGCCATCGTCAGCATCAGTTCGACAGGAAGGTGCCCGGGGGCAATGCCTTGACCGGGCCCAAAAGCTCCTCGCCGCCCAGATCGGCCATCAGCTTCAGCATCCTGTCGGCCGCCGCCGGATCGACCGGCGCATCGACCGGAATCCCCGCCCGATACCCCGCCACCAGCGCCAGATATTGCGCATCGGATGTCGCCTTCATCCGCGCCCGCAGCCGGGCGAAGGCCGCGTCATCGCTGGCCAGCAACGCCTTGGCCGCCTTCGAGGCCGCGCGCAGCCCGGCCACCACCGCGGGCTTGTCCGCTTCAAGCTTTTCCGAGAACACATAGCCCAGAAGCGGCGTTTCCGGATCGAGCCCCAGCGCCGCCGCCGCGTCAGAGGTCGAAACCAGCGTCTCCATCCCCCGCGCCTGCATCTTCGCGCCGAAATGCCAGAAGTTGATCGCCGCATCGACCTCGCCCGAGAGCGCGGCCTCCATGATCAAGGGCGGCGCGCCAAAGACCTGCTCGGTCTCGGCGGCCAGATCCATGCCGTATGTCTGGCGCGCATAGGCACGCAGGATCAGCCAGCTCTTGTCCAGCGGCCCCCCGGCAATGCCGATCTTTTTCCCTTTCAGATCCGCCAGATCCATGATCCCCGATTGCGGCTTGACCAAAAGACCGCCGACCGCGCGCGAATAGGGCAGGAAGGTGAAATCCTTGCCCGCGGCGCGCATCCGCGCCACCCAGACCCAATCGGTCACGATCGCCTCGGCCTCGCCGCCCTGCAGCGCCACCTCGGCCGCCGGGTTGCCCGCGACGGGCAGCACCTCAAGCCGGAACCCGTTCGCCGCATCAAGACCGTAATGCGTGATCGTGTCGAGTTCCCAGCTCACCGTCCCGCCTTCAAGCGCGGCAACCGTCAGCACCGGCAGATCCTGCGCCCGCGCGGGGGCCGTGGCCGCCAGCAGCGCCGCAAAACCGCACACCAGCGCCGCCCGGCGTGTCATCGTGATCATGCTGTCCTCCCTCGTTTCTTGTCGAAAGGCTAACCGCGCCCCCCGGCCCTTCCTATTAGACCAATGGCCAATACGCCCCCGGGCCCGGCTGGGGCAGGATCGCCCCAGACCCCGCCCCCTCGACCAAGGTCGAATGGAAGCGGGCGGGCCCGTGCCGTTACCACCTTGGCAGCACCGATCGTTAGGGAGAGAGAGATGCTCGACATCCGCAACCGCCGTTTCCTTGCGGCCCTGCTGCTCGCCGGTCTTCCGGGGCCGCTCTTCGCGCATGGCGATGTGGCGCCGCAGCCGGTGAACACCGATGCCCTGCCCGAGGTGGGAGAGGAATGGCTGACCGAAAACCCCTATCGCGCCGCGAAGGCGGGCGAAGCGGTCTGGAAGGCGGCGGTGAAGATCGGCGATTCCGGCTTCAACCAGAATTGCGCGCGCTGTCATGGGCTTGGCGCGGTTTCGGGCGGTCTGGCGCCGGATCTGCGCTTTCTGGAAGCCGAGGAATATGGCGATGAATGGTTCGCCGAGCGGTTCCAGCACGGCTACACCCAGGACGGCACGACGAAGATGCCGGCCTTTGGCCCGGTGCTGGGGCAAAAGGCGGGCTGGGCGATCCGCACCTATATCGAGACCCGGCCCGAGGATGGGGCGCTGGACAGCCACACCGACCGGCTGCGGGCCATCGTCGCCGAACTGGAGGCGGGCACGGCCGATGGCGCGGCGCTCAAGGCCGAGCTTGAGCAGATCAATTCCGAGGTGAAGACCTTTTCGGGCGCGCCGGTGGCCGACAGCACGGTCAGCCGCGCCGCCGAGGTGCTGAGCGCGGACAAGGCCAGCTTCAAGCACGCGGCCGAGCTGCTGACGCTGGGCCTCTCGGCGGCGCAATGAGCGGGCCGGCTCTGCTGCGGTCCTGGGCGCTGGGGCTGGCCCTTGCCGGTCTGCTGCCGCTTGCCGCGATGGCCGCCTGCGAGGGGCTGGCGCCCGAGCAGAAGCTGCAAAACACCCCCGCGCAGGATATCGGGCGCAGCCTGGATCGCATCCGCGAGGAGGGCTGGATCGAGGTCGCGCTTTACGAGGATTTCAGGCCCTGGTCCTGGGCGGAGGGCGGGCAGCCGAAGGGAATCGACGTCGAGATCGCCCGACTGATCGCCGCCGATCTGGGGGTGGTGGCGCGCATACGTCTGGTGCAGCCGGGCGAGACGCTGGATGCCGATCTGCTCAATTACGTCTATCGCGGCGCCGCGGTGGGGGGGCATGTGTCTGATCTGATGGGACATGTGCCCTATGATGTCGACTATGCCTGCCGCTTCGATCAGGTCGTCTTCACCGGCCAATATGCGACCGAACGGCTGGCGATTGCCTATGACAAGGCCAGCTATCCGGAGAAGCCGCCGGTGCCCGCGGTCTTTCGCTACGATCCGGTCGCGGTCGAGAATGACTCGATTTCGGATTTCTTCCTGACCTCGCTCGCACAGGGAGCGACGGCGGACAAGCTGCGGCGTTACAAGACCACCGCCGCGGCGATGGCGGGGCTTGCCGCGCAGGAGGTAAGCGCCGCGATGGGCCCGCGGGCCGAGCTGGAAGCCGGGCTTGCCCCCGGCATCGGGGTGCACACGCCGCCGCTGCTGGGGCTCGCACGGCCCAGCTGGACTTTGGGTCTGGCGCTGTCCTTTCAGCATCGCGACCTTGGCTATGCGGTCGATGATGCGATCGCGGCGGCGCTGGCCGATGGCCGGATCGCGAAGATCTTCGCCGATCACGGCATCAGCTTCGAGCCGCCCGCGCGCTAGAGCAGCGTCTCGAAATTGCCCTGAAAATCCACCGCCGTCACCGCGCGCAGCCGCATCCTGCGGGCGGCTTCGATGATCTCGTCGCGTTCCATCAGCACGAAGGCGGTCGAGGCGGCATCGCAGAGCGTCGCACTGGCCCCCTCCACCGTCACCGTGGACCAGCGCGGAATTTGTCCATGCGGGCCAAGGATATGGCTGCCGCCCGGAAAGGCCATCGCGGCGGGGGAAGAGGTGGCCATCGCGCCCGCCGTCAGGGAGCGCACCGCCACCAGACCCGCTTCGGGATCCTCGATCCCCAGCCGGAACGGCCCGCCCAGCGCCTGAAACTCGCCCATGTCGATCAGGCATTCGCCCAGACCCGCGCGCGCGCAGATCCAGGCCACGCGCTCGGCGCCATGGCCCTGCGCGATGCCGTTCAGCGTCAGCGCCTGCCCGCGCGCAAGCACCACTTCCCGCCCGATCTGCACCCGATGCAGGCCGACTGCCGCGCGCGCTTGCCGCGGATCGCCCCCCTCGGCCAGCGCGCGCCAAAGCGGCTGCACCGTCGGGTCAAAGGCGCCGCGGGTCAGGTCATGCACGCGCTTCGCCACCGCCAGCACGGACCGCAGCCGCGCCGATCCGGGCCCGCGGCCGGTCGCATTGAGCCGCGTCAATTCGCTGTCGGCGTAAAGCGAAAAGGTGGCCTCGATGGCGGCAATCTCGGCGCGGATCGCGGCCAGCGGAAGCGCCCCCGGCGCGGTGATCCGCAGCTCGGCCCCAAAGGCCCGGCCCGTCCAGGTCTCGGCCCTTGCCCCCTGCCCGATCAAGGCCGCCCCGGCGATGATCTGCAAAAACCGCCGCCGCCTCATGCCCGCCCCTTTCGTTTCGCCGCCAGCACCAAGGGCACGCAACGGCTTTTGTCGTCATGGATCGCCACGCAGTCAAGGCACTGGAAACACTCGGAATAGCGAATCTCGCCTGTGCGCCTGATCGCGCCATAGGCACAGCGCACCTTGCACAGCTGACAGGGCGTGCCACACTCCGCCCGGCGCGGGATGAAGGCGCGCAGCCGCAAGAGCCCGCCCAGCCGCATCACCGCACCCAAGGGGCAAAGCGAGCGGCAAAAGCCCTTGAACCAGACCATGGAAATCGCGATCCAGCCGCCCGCCCAAAGCACATAGGGCCAGGGGCGGTCGAAATGCAGCGTGATCGCGGTCTTGAAGGGCTCAAGTTCGGCTGCGGCTTCCGCATGTCGGGGCGCAAGGAAGGCCACCGCGACCAGCCCCGCGACCGCCACCGGACCGGTCCAGAGCAGCGCCCGGGCCAGATTTGCGGGCGGCTCGATCCGCGGCAGGCGCAAAAGCCGCCCGGCGTGATGGGCGAATTCCTGCAACGCGCCAAAGGGGCAGAGCCAGCCGCAAAAGAACCCCGGCCCCCAGAGCAGAAAGCCGATCCCCGCCGCCGCCCAGAGCATCAGCCCGAACGGGTCGTAAAGCAGCACGTCAAGGCCCCCCGCGACAAGCCCGCGCGCCACCGCCATCACCGTGACGATGGAGAGCTGCCCCTGCCCCCAGAAGCCGACAAAGCCGATCACCACGGCCAGAATCCCCAGCCGCACCGCGGGGAAGGCGCGCAGCCCCGCCAGCCGCGATTGCGCCAAAAGCGCCGCGATCAAAAGGGCCAGAAACCCGCCCAGCGCCCAGAGATCATTGGCGCGGTTGCGCAGGGCCTCGGCCAAAGGGCTCAGCCGTTCGGGGGCCGCCGGGCGCAGGAAGAAGCGCTCGGGCGTCTGCAGCCGCAGCGGAAAATGCACGGAACCGATCTCGGGCTGGAACATCCCGTGTTCGCGCACGGCTTGCAGGCGCAACTCCCACGGCCGGGTCGGATCGAAGCCCAGACGGCGGTCGAGCCGCACCACCATCTTCGTCGCCTCGCTCAGCTCCGGCGGCAGATCCGCCGCCAGTTCGGGCAGGATATCGGCATCGCGCAGGACCAAGGGCAGCCCATCCTGCGTGGCCGTCAGCCGGTCGGGCGCGGTGTTGCGGGTGAAGTCTTCCGAGACAAGGCCATGCCGCCCGGCCTCGATCAGCAGGACCAATTCGTCCTCGGGGGCGCGGGCGGTGAAGCGGGCGATCTCGGAAAGCGTCTCGGGCGCCAGCACGGCGCGGGCGAGCGATGGCGGGCCAAGGTCGAGCGCGTAAAGGTCGATGAAGGAGGCGTCCGGGTCGGCGCCGGTCCCGTCCTGTGCCCATTTCGTGCCCGCAAAGGCCGCGTCCAGATCGGCCTCGCTCACCCGCAAGCGGCCGACAAGGCCCTGATCGACAAGGTCTTTCCAGGTCAGCGCCTCGTCATGCGCGGGATCGGGCCTGGGCGCGGGGCCTGCCGTCACGCCCTGCATCTTGTCGCGCGCCACCGCCAGCGTCGCCGCCAGGATCGAGTCATGCGCGATGCGAACCGAGGCCGTCGCCTTGGTCACGCCCTGCAGATAGACATTGTCCGAGGCCGCGCCCCCCGCGCCGTAGGGGGTGCCCACGACCAGCGGCTCGCTGATCGCATGGCCGCGATATTGTTCAAGAAAAGCGCGGAACGGCGCCTCGCCCAGACCCGAGACGAAGATCGGCTCGTTTTGCGCAATCAGCCGGACATCCAGAAACCGCCCCTCGCGATCGAGCACCACCAGAAGGTCGATGGGCGCGCCGGAAAACCCGGGCAAGGGCGCCAGCGGCTCGGTCTGAAAGACGAATCCCGCCTCGCCGCCGCCGGAATTCAAAAGCGTCCACACCCCCTTGTCATTCACCGGCACCCCCAGTTCGTAAGGCGCAAGGATCATCGCCGACAGCTGATCGCGCGTCAGCGGGCCCGCGCAAAGCGGGGTCGCAACGACAAGCAAAAGAAGCAAAAACCGGATCATCACGTCACTGTGCTTGAGCCGGGACAGCCTGCCTATTCGACCTTGGTGCAAGACGCGTGGCGCCCAAATTTCAGGCAGATGCCCGAAAATCACCGCCCCCGCCGCGGCCCGGGCCGGTTTCCCGTGGCATCCGCCGCCCGCCTTTCTACAGTCGGGGCAAAACGGGGGAAGACCATGGCGATCCACGCATCCATCCATCACCTGACGCATTATGTTTACGACCGCCCGGTGACATTGGGGCCGCAGATCATCCGGCTGCGCCCCGCCCCGCATTCGCGCACGCGGGTGATTTCGCATTCGCTCAAGGTCAGCCCGGGCGGGCATTTCGTCAATCACCAGCAGGACCCCTATGGCAACTGGCTGGCCCGCTTCGTCTTTCCCGAGCCGGTGACCGAGCTGAAGATCGAGGTCGATCTGGTCGCCGACATGACCGTTTACAACCCGTTTGACTTCTTCCTTGAGGAAACCGCCGAGCATTGGCCTTTCGACTACCCCGAGGATCTGCGCGACGATCTGTCGATCTACCGCACGCCCGAGCCCGAGGGGCCGCATCTGGCGCGGTTCATCGGCACGATCGACTTCACCCAGACCCGCACCGTCGATTTTCTGGTGGCGCTGAACGCCCGGATCGCGCGGGAAATCCGCTACACGATCCGGATGGAGCCCGGCGTGCAGACGCCCGATGAAACCCTGACGCTGGCCTCGGGCTCGTGCCGGGATTCATCCTGGCTGCTGGTGCAGGTGCTGCGGCATCTGGGCTTTGCCGCGCGCTTCGTTTCGGGCTATCTGATCCAGCTTGCCCCCGATGTGAAGGCGCTCGATGGCCCCTCGGGGACCGAGGTCGATTTCACCGATCTGCACGCCTGGGTCGAGGTGTTCCTGCCCGGCGCGGGCTGGGTGGGGCTCGATCCGACCTCGGGGCTTTTGGCGGGGGAAAGCCATATCCCCTTGGCGGCCACCCCGCATTACCGCAATGCCGCGCCGATCGCCGGGGGCTTCACCGCCGCGGGCACGCCCGAGACGACCTTTGCCTTTGACATGCAGGTGAAGCGGGTGGCGGAACATCCGCGCATCACCAAGCCCTTTTCCGACGAAGCCTGGGACCGGCTGAATGCGCTTGGCCACAAGGTCGATGACGCTTTGCAAGCGGGGGATGTGCGGCTGACGATGGGGGGCGAGCCGACCTTTGTTTCGGTCGATGATTTCGAGACGCCGGAATGGAACACCGAGGCCGTCGGGCCGCAAAAGCGCGCCTTGGCCGATGATCTGATCCGGCGCTTGCAGGCCCGCTTCGCGCCCGGGGGCTTTCTGCATTACGGGCAGGGCAAGTGGTATCCGGGCGAAAGCCTGCCGCGCTGGACCTTTTCCCTCTATTGGCGCCACGATGGCGTGCCGGTCTGGCAAAACCCCGATCTGATCGCGCGCGAAGCCGCAGCCACGGGGGTCGGCCCCGCCGAGGCCGGGCGCTTCATGGAAAGCTTTGCCACGCATCTGGGGCTTGATCCGATCTTTGCCCAGCCCGCCTATGAAGATCCGGGCGAATGGATCCTGAAGGAAGCGAACCTGCCGCCGAATGTCAGCCCGGAAAACCCGAAGCTGAAGAACCCCGAGGACCGCGCCCGTTTCGCCCGCGTCTTCAGTCGCGGTCTGACCGAGCCCTCGGGCTTCGTGCTGCCGATCCAGCCCTGGCAAGGCCGGGCCGAGGGGCGGCGCTGGCGCTCCGAGCTGTGGAAACCGCGGCGCGGGCATCTGTTCCTGGTGCCGGGCGACAGTCCGGTGGGGTTCCGCCTGCCCTTGGGCGCGCTGCCCTATGTTCCTCCCGCGGCCTATCCCTATTCCTACCCGGCCGATCCCACGGTCGAGGTCGGGCCGCTGCCGGATTTCAGCGCCGCCATTGCCGAACGGCGCGCGAAGATTCAGGCCGAGATCGACCGGCTGGCCGCCGAGGAAGCCCTTGAACAGGCGGCCTTTATGCCTGCGGTCAGCCCCGAGCATCAGCAGAAAGCCACCCGCAGCGAGCGGGACCCGACCGAGCGGGGGGCGCTTTTGGCGCAGGGCACCGATCCGACCACGGGCGCGGTGCGCACGGCGATTGCGATCGAGCCGCGCGACGGGCGGCTGTGCCTTTTCATGCCGCCCTGCGACACGCTGGAAGATTACCTGGACCTGATCGCCAGCGCCGAGGCGACGGCGGCGGAGCTGAACCTGCCCATCCATATCGAGGGCTACGCGCCGCCGCATGACCCGCGGCTCAATGTGATCCGCGTCGCCCCCGATCCGGGCGTGATCGAGGTGAACATCCACCCCGCCCACAACTGGGAGGATTGCGTCGCCACCACCGAGGCGATCTATGCCGAGGCGCGGCTCTCGCGCCTTGGCGCCGACAAGTTCATGATCGACGGGCGCCACACCGGCACGGGCGGCGGCAACCATGTCGTCGTGGGCGGGGCAACGCCGAATGACAGCCCGTTCCTGCGCCGCCCCGATCTGCTCAAATCGCTGATCCTGATATGGCAGCGCCATCCCTGCCTGTCCTACCTCTTCTCGGGCCTCTTCATCGGGCCGACAAGCCAGGCGCCGCGGATCGACGAGGCGCGGCATGACACGCTTTACGAGCTTGAAATCGCGCTCGCCCAGATCGGCGATCCGGTGAACGGGGGCAACCTGCCGCCGCCGTGGCTGATCGACCGGCTGCTGCGCAACATGCTGATCGACGTCACCGGCAACACCCATCGCGCGGAAATCTGCATCGACAAGCTTTATTCCCCCGATGGCCCCACCGGCCGTCTGGGTCTGGTCGAGTTCCGCGGCTTCGAGATGCCGCCGCATCCGCGCATGTCCTTGGCGCAGCAACTGCTGATCCGGGCGCTGATCGCGCGGTGCTGGAACGCCCCCGTCACCGGCCGCCCCGTGCGCTGGGGCACGGTGCTGCATGACCGCTTCATGCTGCCGCATTACCTGTGGGAGGATCTGCTCGCCCTGCTTTCCGATCTGCGCGCGCATGGGTTCGATTTCGACCCGGTCTGGTTCGAGGCGCAATCGGAATTCCGCTTCCCCTTCTGCGGCCAGATCGAGGCCGAAGGCGTGCATCTGGAACTGCGTCAGGCGCTGGAGCCCTGGCATGTGCTGGGGGAAACCGGCGCCATCGGCGGCACCGTGCGCTATACCGACAGCTCGGTCGAGCGGCTGCAGGTGAAGCTGACAAGCCTGCATCAGGACCGCTATACCGTGATGTGCAACCGCAGACCCGTCCCGATGACGCGCACGGGCACGACGGGAACCTCGGTCGCGGGGGTGCGCTTCAAGGCCTGGCAGCCGCCCGCCGCGCTGCACCCGACGCTGCCGGTGAACACGCCCCTTGTGTTTGACATCTACGACCGCTGGTCGGGGCGGGCCCTGGCGGGCTGCACCTGGCACGTCGCCCATCCGGGCGGGCGCAATTACGACACCTTCCCGGTCAACGCCTACGAGGCCGAGGCGCGGCGTCTGGCCCGCTTCGAGCCGATGGGCCACAGCCCCGGCGCCTATGCCCCCGCCCCCGAGACGCCGCACCCGGAATTTCCGCTGACCCTTGACCTGCGCCGTCCCATCGGGCTTGAGTGAGGCTCAAGCCCCGGTGCCCCATGACCCAGACGCCCCCGCCCCATCCCGCGAATGACCTTTTCGCCAGCTACCGGCTCTCGCCCGGGGTGGCGGATGAATTGTTCGATGCGGCAGGCCAGATGCGCCCGGTCTGGCGCCGCTTCGTCGAGCGCTTTGCGAAGCTTTCCCCCGCCGAGATCACCGCGCGCTTTGAACGGGCCGATCAATATCTGCGCGATGCCGGCGTCTTCTTCCGGCACTATTCGAATGACCCCTTGGCGGAACGGGAATGGCCGCTCTCGCATATTCCGGTCATCCTGCATGAAAGCGAATGGGAGACGATCTGCGCCGGGCTGACGCAACGCGCGGACCTTCTGGAAGCGGTGATGGCCGATCTTTACGGCCCCGGGCGGCTGGTCAGCGAAGGCCACCTGCCCGCGGAACTGATTGCGGGCTCGCGGCAATGGCTGCGCCCGATGGTCGGCATTCCCCCGCGCGGCGGCCATTTCCTGCATGTGCTGGCCTTTGAGATCGGCCGCGCCCCGGATGGGCGCTGGTTCGTGCTGGGGGATCGCACGCAGGCGCCCTCGGGCGCGGGCTTCGCGCTGGAAAACCGCATGGCCACGGGCCGCATCTTCCCCGAACGCTTCCCGCGCGCCCATATTCACCGTCTGGCGGGCTTCTTCGGTACCTTCCGCGCCGCGCTGGAGCGGCTGGCGCAATCGGGCGGACGCGAACGGGCGGCCGCGATCCTGACGCCGGGCCCCTCGAACGACACCTATTACGAGCACACCTATATCGCCCGCTATCTGGGCCTGATGCTGCTTGAAGGCGAGGATCTGCTGGTGCAGGACGGCCAGGCGATGGTCCGCACGATCGAGGGGCCGCAGCCGCTTGGCGTGCTGTGGCGGCGCATCGACGCGGCCTTTGCCGATCCGGTGGAACTGGATGCCACCAGCCAGATCGGCACCCCGGGTCTGGTCGAGGCGATCCGGGCGGGCAATCTGGCGCTGGTGAATGCGCTGGGCTCCGGCGTGATGGAGATGCGGGCGATGATGGCCTTTTTGCCGCGCATCTGCGAGGTTTTGCGTGGCCAGCCGCTGAAAATCCCCAATATCGCGACCTGGTGGTGTGGCGGGGCCACCGAACGCGCCTTCGTGCGCGACCATGCCGAGCGGATGATGATCGGCTCGGCCTATGCCTGCGATCTGCCCTTTGATCTGGGCGCGGCAACGGCGCTGGGCGGCACCTTGCGCGGCACGGCGCGGGCCTCGATTTCCGACTGGCTGGAGGCCGAGGGGCAGATGCTGGTGGGACAGGAGGCCGTGACGCTCTCCACCACCCCCGCCTGGGTCGACAGCGGCACCGGCGCGAACCGGATCGAGCCGCGCCCGATGACGGTGCGGGTCTTTGCCGCCCGCGATGCGCAGGGCAACTGGACCTTCATGAAGGGCGGCTATGCCCGCATCGGCCGCTCGGGCGACACGACCGCGCTGGCGATGCAGCGCGGCGGGGCGGTGGCCGATGTCTGGGTTGTGGCCGACCGCCCGGTGCGTCAGGAAAGCCTGCTGCCGCGGCCGGACAAGGGCGTGCGCCGGGCCAGTCCCGGCATCCTGCCCGCGCGTTCGGCCGACAATCTCTACTGGCTCGGCCGCTATGTCGAACGCACCGAAGACGCGATCCGGCTCATCCGCGCCTATCACCTGCGTCTGGCCGCCACCGACAATGCCGAAGACGCCCGGCTGCGGCTGTTGCGCAGCTTCCTTGGCGGTTACGGCATCACCACGACCCAGCCGGTGCCCGGTGCGCTGATCGACCGGATCGAGGCCGCCCGCGGCTGCGCCGCAAAGGTCCGCGACCGCTTTTCCACCGATGGCTGGGCGGCGCTGGCCGACCTTGCCCGCACCGCAAGATCCATGAGCCAGACCGCGAAACCGGGCGATGATGCCGCCCGGGCGATGTCCGTGCTGCTGCGCAAGATCACCGGCTTTTCCGGCCTTGTGCATGAAAACATGTATCGTTTTTCCGGCTGGACCTTCCTGTCCTTTGGCCGCGCGCTCGAACGCACCGATGCGCTCGCCGCCCTTCTGGCCACCTTTGCCGATGCCAAGGCACCCTCGGGCTGTCTCGATATCGCCATCGAGGTGGCCGACAGCGTGATCACCCACCAGCGCCGCTACCGCATGGAACGCTCGCGCGAGACGGTGGTGGATCTGCTGGCGCTGGATGGCGACAACCCGCGCTCGATCCTGTTTCAGATCGCGCGGATGCGGGCGCTCGCCGCCGATCTGCCGCATGCGCGCGAGAACGGGCGGCTGGCCGCACTGTCGCGCGCCATCGTGCCGGTCGAAAGCCTGCTTTCCGTCGCCGCGCCCGAGGAGATCACCACGCATCGGCTGATCACCCTGCGCGGAGAGGTGGCGCAGATGTCGAACCTCGTCACGCAAAGCTATCTGGGGTAGGTCATGCGCTACGAGATCAAACTGGCCATCGACTACGATTACGCCGCGCCCTCGGACCATCTGCGCAATCTGGCGCGGCTGCTTCCGCCCGACATTCCCGGCGCGCAGCGCGTGCTGACGCGGCGGCTGACGCTGGACCCGGCCCCGGATGAACGCCGCGAGGGGCTCGATTTCTTCGGCAATGCGGTGACCTCGGTGGTCTGGCACCGCCCCGTCGCCGATGTGCGCTTCGAGCTTTCCGCAAGGATCGAACGGCTGACCCCGCCCGCGCCGCTCGACCTCTCGCCCTCGCTTCTGGCGCTTGGCGCCGAGGTCGCGGCCGAGATGACGCTTGATCCGAAGGCCCCGCATCACTTCCTTGGCGCCTCGCCCCGCGTCGTGCCCTGCCCCGAGATCACCGCCTTTGCCCGCGCCGCGACCAATCGCACGATGACCGCCGCCACCGCCGTTGCCGCCGTCGGCCATGCGCTGCACAAGCACATGACCTTCGACGCCGAGGCGACGACGGTCGACACCCCCCCGCGCGAGGCCTTTGCGCGCGGCCGCGGCGTCTGTCAGGATTTCACCCATGTGATGATTGCGGGGCTGCGCGGCATCGGCATTCCTGCGGGCTATGTCTCTGGTTTCCTGCGCACTTTTCCGCCGCCGGGGCAACCGCGGCTGGAAGGCGCGGATGCGATGCACGCCTGGGTGCGGGCCTGGGTCGGGCGCGAAATGGGCTGGATCGAGTTCGATCCGACGAATGATCAGGCCGCCGGGGTGGATTTCGTCACCGTCGCGATCGGGCGCGATTACGACGATGTGGCGCCGATCCGCGGCGCGCTGCGCTCGGCCGGGCGGGCCGAAACGCGGCAGGCGGTCGACGTGCTGGCGCTGGATGCCGAATGACTTGCCCCGAGATCCTGCCGCTTGGCCTGGACGGCGTGCTGGTGCGCTTTGCCACCACCTGGTCGGAGGCTGCGAATACCGCGGCGCAGCGGCTTGCGGCGGCGCTTTCGGCCGATCCGCTGCCCGGGCAGACCGAGGTTGCACCGGGTCTGGGCTCGGTCCTGCTGCGTTTTGATCGGCTGGAAACGACGCGCGCGGCGATCATCGGCAGCTTGCGCGACCGGCTCGACCATGCGGCCCCCGTGGACACTGCGGCGCAGCATTGGCTCGTGCCCGCCTGTTTCGGCGGCGCTTGGGGGACCGATCTGGCCGAAGCCGCGGCCCTGGCTGGTCGCAGCGAAAGCGCCCTGATTTCAGAGCTTTGCGCCACAGATCTGCGGGTTCTGGCGCTGGGTTTCGCGCCCGGCCAGCCCTACCTTGGCACCCTGCCCGCGCATTGGCAGATGCCCCGCCTGCCCGCGCTGACGCCGCGGGTCGCGGCGGGGACGATCACCACCGCGCTGCGGCAGATCGTGCTGTTCGCCGCCCCCTCGCCCACCGGCTGGCGGGCGCTTGGCCGCACCGCCTTTCGCCCTTTTGCGGCCTTGGCCGCGGAGCCGTTCCTGCTGCGCCCGGGCGATTTTCTGCGCTTCACCCCGACAAGTGCCGAAAACATCGCCGAACTGATCGCAAAAGGCGATCCTTTGGGGGGTGCAATTCGGAGTTTTCCGAAATGACGGGATATCTGGAAGTGATTTCTGCCGGTCCCGGAATTTCCGTGCAGGATCTGGGGCGGCCGGGCTTTACAGCCCTTGGGCTTTCAACCGGAGGCGCCGCGGACCGCCGCGCGCTGTGGGAAGCGGCCGCGCTTTTCGGCCAATCCCACCCGCAAGCCGCGCTGGAACTGCCGCTGACGGGCGGGCGGTTTCGCGTCACCGCCCACACCCGGATCGCGCTGACCGGTGCGCCGATGCAGGCGAGCCGCGATGGCAAGCCCTTGATCTGGAATGCCTCCCATCCGCTCGCGCCCGGCGAACTGCTGGATCTGCGCCCCGGCGAGAGCGGCGTTTACGGCTATCTGTCGCTCGCGGGTGGGCTTTTGACGCCCGAAACGCTCGGCGCCCGCGCCACCCTTGCCGCGGCGGGGCTGGGCACGCCGGTTCACGCGGGCCTGCGCCTGCCCTTTGGCGCCGATCCGACCCCCGATGCCGCGCCGCAGCGCCTGCCCCCCGACGACCGTTTCACCGGCGGCGCGCTGCGGGTGATCGCGGGGCCGCAGACCGCGCTTTTCGACGCCGAGACGCGGGCCCGCGTCTTTGCGACCCGCTTTCAGGCCGGTCCGGCCAGCCGTCAGGGGCTGGCGCTGCTGCAAGACGGCGCCGCCTTTGGCACCGAAACCGCGGGGTTGCTCTCGGATTTCATCGGCCCGGGCGACATCCAGATGACCGGGACGGGACAAGTGGTTGTGTTGCTGGCCGATTGCCAGACCATCGGTGGCTATCCCCGCCTTGGAACGGTGATCCCGCTTGATCTGCCGCGCGCCGCGCAGGCCGGCCCCGGAACCGCCCTGAGGCTGGTTGAAATCCCGCTGGACGTGGCAGAGACCGCCTCGCCGCCCGAGGCGCTGTGGCTCGCGCAGATCCGCCGTCTGCTTCGCCCGCTGACCCGCGATCCGCGCGACATTCCCGATCTTTTGGCCTATCAACTGATCTCGGGCATGATCCGCGGCGACGAGGAAGACGCATGAAACTTGATCTCAATTCCGACATGGGCGAAGGCGCGGGCGCGGATGCGGCGCTGCTTGAGGTTGTGACCTCGGCCAATATCTGCTGCGGGCTGCATGCGGGCGGGCCGCTGGAAATGGCCCGGGTGATGGCGCTGGCGGCCGAAAAGGGCGTCGGCATCGGCGTGCATCCGGGCTTTGATGACCGCGCGAATTTCGGCCGCACGCGGATGGTGCTTTCGAAACCCGAACTGGTCGATCTGATCGCGTATCAGACCGGGGCCATGGCCGCCGTGGCGCAGGCCAAGGTATTGAAATTGCGTCATTTCAAGCTGCACGGGGCGCTGTCCAACATCACCTCGGAAGATGCCGATCTGGCCCGCATCTGCTACGCGGCAGCACTTTCCGTCGTGCCAGATCTGAAGCTGATGGTGCTTTCGGCCACCGCGCAAGAGGCTGCGGCGCGGGATCTGAACGCCGATTGGGCAGGCGAGATTTTCGCCGACCGCGCTTACAATGACGATGCAACGCTGGTCGATCGGTCGCTTCCGGGCGCCGTTCTACACGACGCCGAGGAGGCCGCCGCGCGGATTCTGGCGATGCTGCGGGCGGGTGCGATCCTCTCCGCCAGCGGGCACCGCATCCCGGCGCGGATCGACACCGTCTGCCTGCATGGCGACACGCCGCAAGCCCTTGAAATGGCGAAATTGCTGCGCAGCAAATTGCAGGCCGAAGGGGGTCGTGCTTCAGCCCCTTTGAAGGAAGGCCAGAACCGAGCGCGCGGCGCGCAGGCCCGGGGGGCTGCGCCGCCCTCGCCCAGCCGCAGCATCGTCGTTTCCATTGCAGCAACCTGCGCCGCGCGCCGTTGCGGATCTTGCCACAAATCCTGCAGCGCCCGCGCCATCGGCCTTGCCCGACAGGCCGGGCCCAGAAATTCCGGCACGGCGCGGGTCTCGGAGACCAGATTGACCAGCGTCACCGTGTCGATCAGCATCGCGCGCTTCGTGATATGCCAGGTCAGCCAGTTCATCCGGTAGCCGATCACCATCGGCACCCGGTTCGCCGCCAGCTCCAGACTGACCGTGCCCGAGGCCGCCAGCGCCAGATTGGCCGTGGCAAAGGCCGCGCGTTTCTCGGCCGGGTCCGAAATCACATTCGGCACCTCGTCCCAATTGCAGGCCATCTTGCGCACCAAAGGCGCGACCCCGCGCACGGTGGGAATAAGCACGCGCAGGCCGGGCAAATCACGCCGCAGCGCAGCAACAGTGGCCGCAAAACGCGGCATCAGCCGCTTCACCTCGCCGCGCCGCGAGCCGGGCAGACAGAGCAGCACCGGCTGATCCGCCCCGATCATCAGCGTCTGGCGCAGCGCGGTGGCCTCGGCTTCGGTCGCGCGCGGCTCGGCCACGACCGGATGGCCGACGAAATCGCAACTCATCCCCGCGGCGGTCATATAGGGCGGCTCAAAGGGCAGCAGCGCCAGAACATGGTCGATCACCTCGGCCATCTTCGCCGCGCGCCCGGGCCGCCAGGCCCAGACCGAGGGGGCGACGTAATGCACGGTCTTTTGCGCCGGTCGCGCGGCTTTCACGATCCGCGCCACGCGCAGGCAGAAATCCGGGCTGTCGATGGTAATCAGCGCATCCGGCGCCGTCTCCAGCACCGCCTGAGCCGTCTCGGCAATGCGGCGCTTCAGCTGGCGATAT
This sequence comes from Rhodobacter capsulatus, assembly GCF_052363185.1. Taxonomy (GTDB): domain Bacteria; phylum Pseudomonadota; class Alphaproteobacteria; order Rhodobacterales; family Rhodobacteraceae; genus Rhodobacter; species Rhodobacter capsulatus_E. The sequence goes on from NZ_CP198955.1 coordinate 2,244,488, forward strand.
TTCGGCAGCACTTCCAGAATGCCCATCACCGACAGCTCTTCCATCGGAAAAAGGCTTTTCAGGCCAAGGGCTTCCATCTGCGGCCCGCCGATGCCCGCGAAAGTCACACCGGGAACAAGGTCGATCAGCGCCGCCATCAGTGCCGCGCCAAGCTTGTCGCCAGAGGCTTCACCGGCGACGAGGAAGAGCTTCACGGAGAGCGCCCCCAAAGGAAGATCCCCGCCGCTTCGGCCGCCGCAAGCGTCGCGGCGCGGTCCAGAAGCAGCACCCCGCCCGCTTCGAAAACGATGCCGCAAAGACCGGCGGCGGCGACCTTGGCCACCGTCTGGGGCCCCAGCGCGGGCAGGTCGATGCGCCGATCCTGACCGGGTTTCGGCGCCTTGAAGAAGACGCCCGCCTTCGGCAGCGGCACCAGCCCGCGATGGGCGGCGACGAAATCCAGCAGCGCATCGGTGCCCGGAAGCGCCTCGACGCCGAGGCAAAGCCCGCGCGCGACAACCGCCCCCTGCCCGACATCGACCGCGCCCAAGGCCGCGACGATCTCCGCTGCACGCGCAGCATCGAGCTGGTCCTGATCGCCGACCGTGCCGCACAAAAGCCCGTCGCCGGGGACAAGATCCGGGGCGATGGCGTCGGCGCCGATCACCTCGAACTCCCATTCCTCGAAAAGCGCGATCACCGCGCGCAGCGTCGCATCATCGCCCGCCTGCATCGCACCGACGAGCCGCGGCACCAGCGACGCCGTGCGGGCGTCGAAGAGTTCGGGCTCCAGCTTCGGCCGTTGCATCGCGCCGGCAAAACAGACGCGCTTGATGCCGCGATCCGCCAAAGTGTCGAGGAACGGCACCAGCCGCTCGATGCGGAAGGGCAGCACCGATCCCCCCGGCGCGGGCTGGCCTTCGAGCGCGCAAACGAGCATCCCGGGCGCGGCCTGAACCAGAAGCCCCGGCAAAGCGCCGCCGCCCGCGATCAGCGCGGTTTCAGATCCCACGCTCATCGTGGCGTCAGGAAACTGCGGTCCGAGGGACCGAGAATGAAATCAAGCACTTCGCGGACATGGGCGCTGTCGGTCCCCTCTTCCGAGAGTTTGCGGGCCTGTTCGCGGAAGTTGCCTTCGCCAAGCGCCATGTAAAGTTCGCGCAATGCTGAAATTTCCGAACGTTCCACACCGCGGCGTTTCAGCCCGACAAGGTTCAGCCCCTCAAGCCCGGCGCGCGGCCCCGCCACCAGCGCATGCGGGATCACATCCGAGGCCACCATGGACAAGGCGCCGATGATCGCGCCATGCCCGATGCGCACCCATTGATGCACGCCCGACAGCCCGCCGACGATCACATCATCTTCAATGACGCAATGGCCCGCGATGGCGACCGAATTCACCAAAATGACCCGGTTGCCGATCTGCACATCATGGGCGACGTGACAATTCGCCATGAACAGACCATCGTCACCGACCCGGGTCACGCCGCCGCCGCCCTCGGTGCCGCAGTTCATCGTCACATATTCGCGGATGCGGTTGCGCGCGCCGATCACCAGCCGGGTCTTTTCGCCCCGGAATTTTAGATCCTGCGGGATCTGACCAAGCGAGGCAAAGGGAAAGACCACGGTGCCCGCGCCGATCTCGGTCGCGCCCGCGATCACCACATGGCTTTTCAGCTCCACCCCCTCGGCCAGCACCACCTCGGGGCCGATGTGGCAAAAGGGACCGATCACGCAGCCCGGGCCGATCACCGCCCCCGGCTCGATCACCGAGGAGGCATGCAGGCGGGCCGTTGCGTCAACGCCCATGGTCAGCCCTTCAGATCCATCATCGCGGTGAATTCGGCGGTCGCGGCCAGTTGCCCCTCGACAAAGGATTCGCCCAGGAATTTCCACACCTTGCCGCCGCCGCGCTTGACCGTGACCTTCATTTCCAGCACGTCGCCCGGCACCACCTTGCGGCGGAACTTGCAGGCGTCTATCGCCATGAAATAGGTGCCCAAGGGCTTGTCGATCACATTCATCGAAATGCCCACGACCACCGCCGCGGTCTGCGCCATGGCTTCGACGATCATCACGCCCGGCATCACCGGTTCCTCGGGGAAATGGCCGGTGAATTGCGGTTCGTTGTTCGTCACGCATTTGATCCCGGTCGCGCTTTCAAAGGGCACGATGTCGCGCACCTTGTCGATCATCAGGAAAGGATAGCGGTGCGGGATGATCCGCTTGATCAGGCTCAGATCGGCGCTGGTATAGGGGGCGGGTTCGGTCATCTTCGATCCTTCCAAAACGGGCCATGCTGCGGGAACGGCGGCCTTTGGCCGTTGCTACCCTTGCCGCGCCCGCTTGGCAAGGACGGGGCCGCCCGGGCGGCTATTCGCCGCCGCCGTCCTGATCTTGCGGCCCCGGCCCGGCGCCCAGCCGCGCATCCATCAGCCGCGCCAGATCCTCGGTGATGTCGGCCGCATCCAGACCGCGGATGATCGCGCGCCGGTCGAGCACCATCACCGCGCCGCGGCTGGCCAGAACCTCGTCGATCAGCGGCCCCGAGGCCAGATAAAAGGCCTGCCGCGCCGCATCATAGCTTTGCGTCAGCGCCTGCGCCTTGGCCTTCTGCGCCGAGCGGATCCCCGTCGCGCGCTGGTCAAAGGCCGTGGCCTCGGCGCGGAAGACCTCGGGCGTCAGCTTGGCCCGACGCTCGGTCAGGCTCTTTTCCTCGGCGATCAGGTCTTCGGCGATCCGGGTGTTTTCGGTGTTCAGCGCGGCAGACTCGCGCGCCATATCGGCGCTGATGCGCTGCCCCCAGAGGGTTTCGGCAAAGAGCCGTTCGAAATCAAGCGTCAGGACCGGCACCGCGGGCGGGGCCTCCTGCGCCGAAGCGGGCGGCGCTGCCAGCATCAGGCCAAGCGCCAGAAGGCAGAGGCGCAAAAGGCCGGGGATCCCCCCCGGCCCGGCGTTTCGCAGGCGGCGCGCCATCCGCATCGGCTCAGAACTTCGTCGCGATGGTCAGATCGAAGTTCTGCTCCTCGTCGTAATCTTCCTTTTTCAGCGCCGTCATGAAGTTCAGCCGCAGCGGCCCAAGCGCGGAATCCCAGAACACCGAGAAACCGACCGAGGAGCGCAGGTTCATGTCGTCATCAACAGTGCCACCGTTGGCGCCGCGGGTGTCGTCAAGCCCCCAGACCGAGCCGGTATCCCAGAACAGACCGCCATGGATGCCGTATTCCTCGGGCAGGCCCAGCGGGAATTCGGTTTCCAGACGCAGCGCAGCGTAATACTTGCCGCCAAGGGCGTCTTCGTTGCCAGCCAGGGTATCGCGCGGGCCGTAGCCATTCCCCTCGAAGCCGCGGACCTTGTTGTTGCCCGAGAAGCGGTCAAGGATCGTCAGGCTGGTGTCGCCCCGCGCCGCGATCGCCCCGCCTTCCAGCTCGGCGCGCAGCGTGACGTCTTCGTTCCAGACCTTGCGTTCGGCGCGCATAAGCGCCGTGGTCTTCAGCGCCTCGACATCGCCGCCCAGACCGTAAAGATCCTGGCTGAAGCGGAAGGTGAAGCCGGTGCGCGGGTCGATGCCGGTGCGGCGGGTGTCCAAGGTGTAGGTATAGCCCGGGCCCATGCTGGTGCGGGTGCCTTCCTCGCGAACGAGGATCGGTGAAGACCAGTCACTCGCAGTGGCCCCGCCGGCCGCAATGGCCTCCGCGCGCGACGTGACATTGGACAATTCATTGCGCATGAAAGTATAGCGCGCCTCCAGCCGCGCATTGCGCGCGAGCGGGAATTCAAGCGAGGGCGAAATCCCCATCATCTTGGTGTTGTAATCGGAATTGTCACTTTCCGAGGTGTTGTACCAGATGTGGAAGCGCCCCTTCAGATCGCGGCCCAGCAGATGCGGCTCGATGAAGTCGATCGAGTTCTGCTGGTTGTCCGAGGTGGTGCCGATCGAAATCCCCAGATATTGCCCGCGGCCCAGGAAGTTCGATTCTTCAAGCGAGGCGTTCAGCCCGAACCCGGCCGAGGCGCCATAGCTCGCGCCGAAGGACAGCGAGCCGGTCGGCTGTTCCTCGACATCGACGCCGACGATCACCTGATCGGGGCCGGTGCCCTGTTTCGTGCCGACATCGGCCTTGGAGAAGAAGCCAAGCGCGCGGATGCGTTCGGCGGCATTCTTGATTTCGCGCGGGTTGAAGGGGTCGCCTTCGACCGTGTTGAACTCGCGCCGGACGACGCTGTCAAGCGTGGTCGTGTTGCCCTCGATGTCGATGCGTTCGACAAAAAGCCGCTCGCCCCGCACCAGCGCGAATTCGATGTTCAGCGTCTGCGTGCGCGGATCGCGGGTGATGCGCGGATCGACGCGGACGAAATTGACGCCCTTGCGCAGCGCCACTTCCTCCATCCGGGTCACGGCATAATCGACATCGGCGGGCGAATAGACCCGGCCCGAGCGGATCTTCGCCAGCGCCTCGAACTCCCTGACGTCCAGTTCGGGGATTTCCGACACGGTGGTGATCTGGCCGAACTTGTATTGCTGACCTTCGCGGATGTTGAAGGTCATGAAGAAACCTTCGCGGTCGCGGGTCATTTCCGAGGACACGCCGGTCACTTCCACATCGGGGTAGCCGCGCGAATGGTAGAAGTCGATCAGCATCTGCCGGTCAAGCTGGACGCGCTCGGGCACGAAGGTGTCGCGCTGGATCAGCCGGTGCAGGATGCCCGCCTGTTTCGTGCCAAGCACGTCGCGCAGACGCCGGTCCGAGAAGGAGCGGTTGCCGGTGAAGGTGATGCGGTTGACCTCGGAGGGCGAACCCTCCTTGATCTCGAAGACGACATCGACGCGGTTGCCGTCGCGCTTGATCACCTTGGGATCGACGCGGGCGGCCAGACGGCCCGAGGTGGCATAGCCCTCGGCCAACGCCGCGGCATCGGCCTCCAGCGTCGCGGGAGAGAACACCTTGCGCGGCTGGGTCTTGACGATCTCGGCCAGTTTCTCGTCCTTGAGGATCTTGTTGCCCTCGAAATCGACGACGTTGACGGTCGGATATTCCTTGACCCGGATCACCAGCGTTCCGCCCTGCGGCACCAGTTCGACGGTCTCAAAGAGGCCCGAGTTCTGCAGCCGCTGGAAGGCGTCGTTGAGCCCGCCGGCGCTGACCCGGGCGCCCTTGGCGATTCCGGCATAGCTGAGGATCGTGGCCGGTTCGACCCGGTCATTGCCCTCGATCTTCACGCTTTGAAAGGCGTAGTCCTGCGCCAGCACGGGCGCGGCCACAAAGGCGCAAGGTATTGCAAGGGCAAGGAAAGTGCTGGTCGCGAGCGTGCCCAGACGGGTTTTCGCCGTGCTCTTGGCAAGTTGCAGCCGGATCGTCATCGCACTCTCCCCGTCAGGTCGCTTTGCGCAGTTCTCTGACGTGACTAGCGAGAAAGACCGCCCTTGTCAAAGCGACTGAACGCGTTCGGGCAGAAGGAAAGCGCGAGATATGGTAGATCGGTCAGAGCGTGTAAGGCGCAGCATCGACCGGGGCCAGCAGCGCCGAAACCTCGACCCCGATCACCACCGCCCCCGCCAGCGCCACGAAAAGCGCCACCGGCACCAGAATGCGATCGGCTGCAAGGTCGAAAACGAGCGAAAAGCTCCGGTATCCTTCGGTCAGAATCGCTTGCATGATCGGGTCTCCTCGTCCTTGCGGGACAAGGTTACGCGTTCATTGCGGCCGAATTTGGGCCGATTGCGGCGCTTTTGCGAAAAACCCGCGCGGCAGACCTCAGCAGACCAGATCGTTCCACAGGCCAAAGGCCATCAGCGACAGCACCAGCGCCAGCCCGACCGAGACCATCAGGCTCATCACCCGGTCCGACGGCGGCTTGCCGGTGACGCCTTCCCACAGGTGGAACATCAGATGGCCGCCATCCAGCACCGGGATCGGGAAGAGGTTCAGGAACCCCACCGCGGTCGAGAGCATGGCGATGAACCAGATGAAATCCGCCACCCCGGCCTTGGCCGCCGCGCCCGAGCCCTCGGCGATGCCGATGGCGCCGCGCAGGTTGCAGCTGGAAATCTTGCCCAGCACGATATGCTGGATCGCCGAGACCGAGGCGGTGATCGCCCCCCAGGTCTGTTTCGCCCCGCCCGCCAGCGCCTCGACCGGGCCGATATGGGCGGTCACCGGGGTAAAGCCCGTGCCCGCGATCAGGCCGATCTTGTAATCGCTGACAAAACTGCCATCGGGGCGCGGCATGTCGACGATCTTCGGCGTCAGCGTGACAGACAGCGTCTGCCCGCCCGGGCCCTCTGCCGCCGGACGCCACAGATCGAGCGTCAGGGGCGCGCCCTTGCCCGCCGTCACCGTCTTCACCAGATCGTCAAAGCGCCAGATCGGCTGGCCGTCGATCGCGGTGATCACATCGCCCGCCCGGATGCCCGCCGCATCGGCGGCCGATTGCGGCAGCACCTGTGCGGCCCGCGGCGGCGCCAGTTGCGGCCCCTCGATCACCATGTCGGTGCCCTCGCGCAGCACCCGGTAGCTGAGGAAGGGCTGTTCCGGCGTCACCACGTCGCGCAGCCCCGCGTAATCGGGCAGCGCCACGCCTTCGATGGCCAGAAGCCGGTCGCCCGGCCGCAGATCGCCCGAACCGCCGGGCAGCGCCACCAGTTCCGCCACCTGCGGCGGCACGGCGGGCTTGCCCTCCCAGGCCATCGCCCCGGCAAAGACCAGGATCGACAGGATGAAGTTGAAGACCGGCCCCGCCGCAACCGTCGCCGCCCGCGCCCAAAGGGGCGCGCCATGCATGGAATGGCGGCGTTCCTCGGCGTTCAGACGGGCCATGGTTTCCTCGTCCACCCCGGCCGAGGTGGCGTTGGCATCGCCCAGAAACTTGACGTAACCCCCAAGCGGGAAAAGGGAAATCTTCCAGACCGTGCCATGCTTGTCGACCCGGCTGATCAGCTTTGGCCCAAAGCCGATCGAGAAAGCCTCGGCCTTGATGCCGCACAGCCGCCCCACGATGTAATGGCCGTATTCATGCACCGTCACGATGATCGAAAGGGCCACGACAAAGGCCAGCGCAGTCTGGATCAGCGAAACGAAGTCGGGAAGGAAGTCCAAAGGTCAGGTCCTTACTGTCGGCACAAGGCTGCGCGCAAGCGCCCGCGCGGTGGCATCGGTGTCCATCACCATATCGAGGCTCTCGAGCGGTTTTCCAAGACCATGCCGCGCGGTCATTTCCGAAAGCACGGCTTCGACCAGACGGCTCATCGCCAGAAAGCCGATCTCCTCGCCGATGAAGGCGTCAAGCGCGGCTTCCTTGGCGGCGTTGAAGGCCGCCCCCGCGGTGCCGCCCATCGCCATCACCTCGCGCGCCAGACGCAGCGCCGGGAAGCGGTCCTCGTCGGGCGCCCGGAAGGTCAGCGCACCGATCTTCGCCAGATCAAGCCGCGCCACCGGCAGCTCGGCCCGTTCGGGCCAGTTCAGCGCATAGCCGATGGCATGGCGCATGTCGGGCGCGCCCAGATGCGCCATCAGCGCGCCATCCTTGAAGCCGACCAGCGCGTGCACAAGGCTCTCGGGGTGCACCAGAACCTCGATCTGCTCCGGCCGCACACCGAAATATTCCCTGGTTTCAATCAGTTCCAAGGCCTTGTTGAACATCGAGGCGCTGTCGATAGTGATCCGTTGCCCCATCGCCCAGTTCGGATGGGTCGAGGCCTGCGCCACCGTCGCATGGGCCAGCTTCTCGATCGGCCAATCACGGAACGCCCCGCCCGAGGCGGTGATGATGACGCGTTCGACCGCCGCCATCTCTTCGCCCACCAGCGCCTGAAAGACCGCCGAATGCTCGCTGTCGACCGGCAGCAGGCGGGCGTTGTGTCTCGCCGCCTCGGCCAGAAGCAGCGGCCCGGCGGTGACGAGCGATTCCTTGTTCGCCAGCGCCAGCGTCGTGCCCTGGCTCAGCGCGGCAAAGCCCGGCGCCAGACCCGCGGCACCGACGATGGCCGACATGATCCAGTCGGCCGGACGCAAGGCCGCCTCGATCAGCGCCTCTTTCCCGGCGGTCGCCTCGATCCCGGTTCCGGCCAAAGCCTCGCGCAGCGCCGGCAGGCAGTCTTCATGCGCTGTCACCGCAACCTCGGCCCGGAAGGCCCGCGCCTGTTCGGCCAGAAGCTTGATGTTGCGCCCGCCAGACAGGGCCACCACCTGAAAGGCCTCGGGGCGGCGGGCGATCAGGTCAAGCGTATTGACCCCGATCGAGCCGGTGGACCCGAAAACCGTAATGCGTCGCATGACTTAGCCTCCGAAAAGCGTTTGCGGCATCAAGGGCACGAGCAAAAGCACCACCAGAGCCGCGCCGATCAGCGCGTCGAACCGGTCCAGCACTCCGCCGTGACCGGGGATCAGGGCCGAGGAATCTTTCACCCCCATCCGCCGCTTGATCGCGCTTTCCGCGATGTCGCCCATCTGCCCGGCAAGCGCCACAATCGGCGAAAGCCAGACAAGCGCAAGCCCGCCCGCGCCCGCTGCGGCGAAAAGCCCGCCCACCGCCGCCGCGCCGAACCAGCCCGCCACCGTGCCCGACCAGGTCTTCTTCGGCGAGACCCGCGGCCAGAATTTCGGCCCGCCCAGGGCCCGGCCAACGAAATAGCCGCCCACATCCGAGGCGACGACGACGCAGACCAGCCACAGGATCACCCCCGGCCCGACCCCCAGACGCAGCGCGACCAGCGCATAGCCCGCCAGCAGGATCAAGATCGCATAGGCGGCGAAAATCGTCCGGTCGCGGCGCGGCGTGGCAAAGCTGCCCAGTGCCGCGGGCAGGATCAGAAGCGGCATCAGCTGCCACAGATGCAGCCAGACCACCGCGAAAAGCGCCCCCGCCGCCACCAGCCCCAGCGCAGCCGCGGGCCAGGACGCCCCCCCCTCGGGGCGGGTCATCATCGCCAGTTCCCAGATCATCAGCCCGGTGACGAGCACCGCCAGCGCGATGAAGGGCAGCCCCCCCAGCCAGATCGCCAGCGCCCCCGCCGCCACCATCGTCAGCCCCGATGCCGTGCGCGCGCGCAGATCCGACCAGTTGCCGCTCATCCCTTCACCCCGCCGAAACGCCGCTCGCGGCTGGAAAATTGCGCAAGGATCGCCGCCAGCGCCGCCGGGTTGAAATCCGGCCAAAGCGTCGGCGTGAAGTCATATTCCGCATAGGCCGCCTGCCAGGGCAGGAAATTCGACGTCCGCGTCTCGCCCGAGGTGCGGATCACCAGATCCGGATCGGGGATCGCCGCGGTGTCAAGATGGCCCGCAAAGACCGCCTCGGTGATCGCTTCGGGGGCCAGCCGCCCGGCCGCCACCTCCTGCGCGATCGACACCGCCGCCCGGCGCAATTCATCACGCCCGCCGTAGTTGATCGCCACGGTCAGGTTCAGCCGCGCATTCATCGCCGTGCGCGCCTCGATCCCGTCCATCAGCCCGCGCAGCTTGCCATCGAGCGGCCCGCGGTCGCCGATGAAGCGCATCCGCACCCCCTCGGCCGACATCGCATCGGCCTCGCGCTGGATGTAGCGGGCGAAAAGCGCCATCAAACCAAGGACTTCCTCGGTCGAGCGCTTCCAGTTCTCGGTCGAAAAGGCATAGATGGTCAGCCATTTCACCCCCAGATCGGGGCAGGCGCGGACGATCTCCTTGACCCGTTCCGCGCCCTTTCTGTGACCGACCAGCCGCGGCCAGCCGCGCTGCTTGGCCCAGCGGCCATTGCCATCCATGATGATCGCGACATGCGGCACACCGTAATCGGTCACGCCACCACCGCCAGAGGGCGCGGGTCGGGGCTCGGTCGCGGTCATCATCAGCCTTTCCGCACGTCTCAGACGTGCATGATTTCCGCCTGCTTGGCTTCAAGCGCCTTGTCGACCAGACCGATGTGCTTTTTCGTCAGCTCTTCGATCTCGCCTTCCCAGAACTTCACGTCGTCTTCCGACATGCCGTTCCCCTTCGCCTTCTTGATCTGGTCCATGCCGTCGCGGCGCACGTTGCGGATGGCGACGCGGGCATGTTCGGCATATTGCGCGGCGACCTTGGTCAGCTCGCGGCGGCGTTCCTCGTTCAGCTCGGGGATCGGCAGCATGATGATCGGGCCGTTCGTCTGCGGGTTGATCCCCAGCCCCGAATCGCGAATGGCCTTTTCGACCTTGTTGATCATGCCCTTGTCCCAGACGTTCACGGTGACCATCCGCGGCTCGGGCACGTTGATGGTGCCGACCTGGTTGATCGGCACCAGCGAACCATAGGCATCGACCATGATCGGCTCGACCATCGAGGCCGAGGCGCGGCCCGTGCGCAGCGTGCCGAATTCATGCTTGAGCGCATGCATCGCGCCCTCCATGCGGCGTTCGAGGTCGTCGGTGTCGATTTCGAAGTCGTCGGACATGGGTTCCCCCGTTCTTTTCCGTTTTGGTCTTCATAACGGCGCAAGGGGCGCTTGGATAGAGGCCAAGCGCGCACACCCGTTCCGTTGCGTCACATCGGGCCGGTCTCAGCCCTGCACGCGGGTATAGGTGCCCTGCCCCGCCAGAATGGTGCGGAACCCGCCCGGCTCATCGAGCGAAAAGACGATGATCGGCAAGTTGTTGTCCCGCGCCAGCGCGATCGCCGAGGCATCCATGACGCCCAGATTTTTCTGCAGCACCTCGTCATAGCTGACGGTGTCGTAGCGCTTCGCATGGGCGTGTTTCTTCGGGTCCATGTCATAGACGCCATCGACCTTGGTGCCCTTGAAGATCGCCTCGCAGGACATTTCGTTGGCGCGCAGCGTCGCGGCCGTGTCGGTGGTGAAATAGGGGTTGCCGGTGCCCGCGGCAAAGATGCAGACGCGCTTTTTCTCCAGATGCCGCACGGCGCGGCGGCGGATGTAGGGTTCGCAGACCTGATCCATCGGAATCGCGCTGATCACCCGGGTAAAGACCCCCATCGATTCGAGCGCGCCCTGCATGGCCAGCGCATTCATCACCGTGGCCAGCATCCCCATGTAATCGGCCGTCGTGCGCTCCATCCCCTGCGCCGAGCCCGCAAGGCCGCGGAAGATGTTGCCGCCGCCGATCACCATGCAGATCTCCACGCCCAGATCGCGGACCGATTTGATCTCGCGGGCGATGCGCTCGACGGTCGGCGGGTGCAGGCCATAGCCCTGATCGCCCATCAGCGCCTCGCCCGAGATCTTCAGAAGCACGCGTTTGTATTTCACGATCGGTTCGTTGGCTTCGGTCATCGCGGCTCCTTGGCGGTCACTGGTTGTCATCGGGGCGCAAAATGTCGCAAATGGCGTCCGGGATCAACCTCCACCGCAGCTTCAGGATCACCGCCGTGTTCGACCTTGCCGCCCTGCCCGCTGACCGCCCGGTGCTGATCGCGGGGGCGACGGCCTCGGGCAAATCCGCTCTGGCGCTTGAAATCGCTGAAAAATCCGGCGGCGTGGTGGTGAATGCCGATGCGTTGCAGGTCTGGTCGTGCTGGCGCGTGCTCTCGGCCCGGCCTTCCGCGGACGAAGAAGCCCGCGCGCCCCATGCGCTTTACGGCCACCGCGCCCCGGGCGAGGAGTATTCCGTCGGCGCCTGGCTGCGCGAGATCGGCCCGATCCTTGCTGCCTTTCGCGCGGGCACCGGGCCGCGCCCGATCATCGTGGGCGGCACCGGACTTTATCTCTCCGCGCTGACCGAGGGGCTGGCCGAAATCCCCGCCACCCCGCCCGAGATTCGCGCGAGGGCCGACCAGCGCCGCGCGGCCGAAGGTTCTGCGGGGATGCTGGCCGAGCTGGACCCCGCCAGCGCCGCCCGCGTCGATCCGCGCAATCCGATGCGGGTGCAGCGGGCGTGGGAGGTGCTGCAGGCCACCGGCCGCGGTCTGGCCGCCTGGCAGCACGAGACGCCGCCGCCGCTGCTGCCGCTAGCCGAGGCGACGGCGCTTCTGCTCTCGCCCGAGCGCGACCTTCTGGCCGCCCGGATCGACCGCCGCTTCGAGACGATGCTTGAGTCGGGCGCGCTTGACGAAGTCCGCACCGTCCTGCCCCAGTGGGACGCTTCCGCGCTGTGGGCCAAGGCGATCGGCGCCCCCGAACTGGTCACGCATCTGCGCGGCGAGATCGACCTGGCCACCGCGACCGAGCGCGCCAAGGCCGCCTCGCGGCAATATGCGAAGCGCCAGCGCACATGGTTTCGTGGCCGGATGGGGGGCTGGCACAACATCCTGCGGGGCTGAAACCGGGCCGCGCCAATTTCGGCGCGCCCGTGTTTTTCGTTGGATTAACAAGGGCATCTTCCCTATTCTTGCGACGACCCCCGCTGCCCCGGAAGCTTTCGTGACCCTGTTCAAGACCCCTCCGCTTGCGCCCTTCGCCAAGACCATGCGACCGGGCGCCTCTGCCGCGTCGCTGGCGGCCAAGCCGCCGCGGCCGAAGTCGCTTTTGCCCGAGCCGCCCTCGGTGCCGCGGATCGTGCCGATCGCGCGGCTGGCGCAGGGCGGGCGCTGGCGGGTGGAGGCGATGCGGGCGCTGTCCGAACCCTGTTTCCTGTGGTTCACCCGTGGTCAGGGCCGCATCACCATGGGCGGCGTCACGCGCGGCTATGGCCCCTATACCGCCGCCTTCCTGCCCGCGGGGGTGATGCACGGCTTTGAAGTGTCGAGCCAGACCACCGGCATGGCGGTCTTTTTCGGGCAGAATTCCGATCTGACGCTGCCGCATGCGGCGCAATATCTGCGGGTGCGCGAACCCCCGGTGCAGGCGGAAATCTCGGGGCTGATTGAATCGGTGCTGCGCGAGCTGGAAAGCACCCGTCCCGGGGGGGATCGGGCGGCGCTGCATTATCTGGGCCTTTTGGGCGTGATCATCGAGCGTCAGGGCACCTCGCAGGCGGCCGAGCCGCGCGCCTCGGAAGCGGCGCGCAAGCTGGTCACCCGCTATGCCGCGGTTCTGGAACGCGATTTCCGCTCGGGTCTGGGCGTGGCCGAGTATGCCGCGCAGCTGGGCGTGACGGCCACCCATCTGACGCGGTCGTGCCGGGTCAGCTGCGGGCGCGCCGCCTCGGACCTGTTGCAGGACCGCCGCCTTTATGAGGCGCGGCGCCTGCTGAGCGAGACCGGAACCCCGGTGAAAGACATCGCCGCCGCACTGGGCTTCACCAGCCCCGCCTATTTCACCCGCGCCTTTCAGGCCAAGGTCGGCAAGACGCCCTCTGCCTTCCGCAAGGGCGGCTGAGCCGTCCCGCACCGCCCCTTGCGCCTGCTGCGGCTTCTCTTATCTAGGCAGGGACCGATTTGCAGGGAGATTTCATGGAACGCGCAATCGAACGGGTGCTGTTTGCCAGTCGCTGGCTGATGGCGCCGATGTATCTGGGGCTGGTGGGCACGCTGGCGATCCTGCTTTGGGCCTTCGTGCTGGAACTTTACCACTTCGCGCTCGAAATTCCGCAACTGACGGTGGATCACGCGGTGATGGGGGCGCTGTCGCTGATCGACCTCAGCCTGGCGGCGAACCTGCTGTTGATCGTGATCTTCTCGGGCTACGAGAATTTCGTCTCGCGCATGGACACCCATGAACACGAGGACCGGCCCGATTGGCAAAGCGAGGTCGATTTCTCGACGCTGAAGCTGAAGCTGGTCGCCTCGATCGTGGCGATTTCCGGGATTCACCTGCTCAAGGTCTTCATGGATATCGACAAATATTCCGGCGAGAAGATCACCTGGATGGTGGTGATCCATCTGGTCTTCGTGATCTCGGGGGTGCTTCTGGCGCTGATGGACTGGATTGCCAATCACGCCAAGTCGATGAAGAAAGCCGCGAAATACGACACGGCGAAATCCTGAGACACGACAGTCGGGCCGCGTCGAAACGCGGCCCGGGCCGGGCGGGAGGGATCAGAAGAAGCCCAGCTTGTTCGGGTTGTAGCTGACCAGCATGTTCTTGGTCTGCTGGTAGTGATCAAGCATCATCTTGTGGGTTTCGCGCCCGATGCCCGATTGCTTGTAGCCGCCAAAGGCCGCATGGGCCGGATAGGCGTGGTAGTTGTTCACCCAGACGCGCCCGGCCTGGATGTGGCGGCCAAAGCGATAGCAGGTGTTGATGTCGCGCGACCAGACGCCGGCGCCCAGGCCATACATCGTGTCATTGGCGATGTGCAGGGCTTCGTCTTCGTCCTTGAAGGTGGTCACCGAGACGACCGGCCCGAAGATTTCCTCCTGGAAAACCCGCATCTTGTTGTGACCCTTGAGGATCGTCGGCTGGATATAGAAGCCGTTCGACAACTCACCGCCAAGGCTCGCCGCATCGCCGCCGCACAGGACCTGCGCCCCTTCCTCGCGGCCGATTTTCAGATAGGACAGGATCTTGTCCTGCTGTTCTTGCGACGCCTGCGCACCGACCATCGTCTCCATCAACCGCGGGTCGCCCTGCTTGATCGCCTTCACCCGGGCAATGGCGCGGGCGATGAACTCTTCGTAGATGTCCTCCTGAATGAGCGCGCGCGACGGGCAGGTGCAGACCTCGCCCTGGTTGAAGGCGAAAAGCACGAAGCCCTCGACCGCCTTGTCAAGGAAGGCGTCATCCTTGGCCATGACATCCGAGAAGAAGATGTTCGGCGACTTGCCGCCCAGTTCCAGCGTGACCGGGATCAGGTTTTCGGTCGCATATTGCATGATCTTGCGGCCGGTCTCGGTCGAGCCGGTGAAGGCGATCTTGGCAATCCGGTTCGAGCGGGCGAGCGGCGCGCCGACATCGGGTCCCATGCCGTTGACGATGTTCAGAACGCCGGGCGGCAGCAGGTCCTTGATGACGTCGATCAGCACCATGATCGCCGAGGGGGTCTGTTCGGCCGGTTTCAGCACGATGCAGTTGCCCGCCGCCAGCGCCGGGGCCAGTTTCCACGCCGCCATCAGGATCGAGAAGTTCCACGGGATGATCTGTCCGACGACGCCGAGCGGCTCGTGATAGTGGTAAGCCACGGTGTCATTGTCGATTTCCGACATCGAGCCTTCCTGCCCGCGCAGCACCCCCGCGAAATAGCGGAAGTGGTCAACCGACAGCGGAATGTCGGCGGCGGTGGTTTCGCGGATCGGCTTGCCATTGTCCCAGGTTTCGGCGGCGGCGAGCAGGTCGAGGTTCTGTTCCAGCCGGTCGGCGATCTTCAGAAGGACGTTCGAACGATGCGCGGCCGAGGTGGTGCCCCAGTCGCCTTTCGCGGCATGGGCGGCATCGAGCGCCAGCTCGACGTCAGCGGCGGTCGAGGCGGCAACTTCGCAGATCTTCTCGCCGGTGATCGGCGTGATGTTGTCGAAATACTTGCCGCCCACCGGCGGCGTCCACTTGCCGCCAATGAAGTTGTCGTAGCGCGGCTTGAAGGGCGACACCATCACCCCCTTGAAGTCGTGCGGCATGTCGTTGGCCATCTTTTCCTCCCTGATGGTCTGACCCCCTCCCCGGGGTGTCGATGGGAAAAGACTGCGCTTCTTTGCGATTCTTGCATAGCGGCTTTGTTCTGCACTCATGCCCCATCTGTTTCAGAGCCGAGACAGGTGCAGCTGCAGCATCGCAAAAGTCGTAAAGGCGGCGCAGGGTCGCAGGCGGGGAAAGGGGGGCTCTGCCCCCCTCGGCTGCGCCTCACCCCCCGGGATATTTCGGCCAAGGTGAAAGAGCAAAAGGCGCTCCGTTTCCGGGCGCCCTCCTGCCTGTCCTTTCACCTTGGTGCAAATATCCCGGGGGGTGAATTGCCCGGCACGGGCAAGAGGGGGGCAGCGCCCCCCTGCCCCTGCCACCGTCAGACTGTCAGACCAAGCGCCTTGGCCTTGCGATAGAAGGTGGCGCGGCCGATCCCCAGATCGCGCGCCGCGGCAGAGACATTGCCGCCCGTGCGCGCCAGCGCCCGCACCATCTCGGCGCGCTGCGCCTCGGCGAGCGCGCCCTGGCCCTCGTCGCGCTTGCCCCCGAACAGATCGGTGGCGGGCACCCGGCCCATCTGCGCCTCGTCCAATCCCAACTGGCGCCGCGCCGCCCGCGTCGCCCCGATCACCAGATCGTCGCGGTCAAGCGCCAGAAGCACCACCCCCTGCGGGCTCTCCTCGGCCGAGCCGGTCGAGAGGATGCGCGCCCCCTCAAACGAGGCGCGAAACAGATCCGCCTCGATCCGGCTCGCCGCATCCTGCACCGTCAGCGCGACCAGACGGGCATAGCCCTCGGTCATGTCCTCGCGCGCGGAGCTGACGTCGATCACCCCGGCCAGCTCGCCCCGGGCGCCGAAGACCGGCGAGCCCATGCAGGTCAGCCCGGTGTTCGTGGCGCGGAAATGCTGGTCGCGCCAGACGGTGACGGGCCGCCCCTCGGCCAGACAGGTGCCGATGCCGTTCGTGCCCTCGCGCCCTTCGGACCAGTCCGAGCCCGGGGCCAGGTTCGATCCGTGAAAGGCCCGCCGGTCGGCGTCGCGCATCCGTTCCTCCAGCACCAGTCCCTCAGCATCCGACAGGAAGACCGCACAGCCCGCCTCGCAGGCGGCCCGGGCGAGCCGGTCCAGCACCGGGGTCGCCACGCGCAGCAACAGCCCCGCCGCCTCGCGCCGGGCGGCGATATCGGCGGCGGTCAGCCGGTCGGCGACCCGGGCCCGGGCCGGATCAAGCTTGTGATGCAGCATCGAGCGCCGCCAGCTTGCGGCAAAGCCCGGCCGCGCCCCGGCCGCGGACGAGGCGACGACCGATTGCACGATCTCGGCATGATTGCGCGTGGGGGCAGAAAGACGCATCGGAAAGCCTCCCCTCTTTTCGGTGCTTTCCGCAGGATAGGCGCTTTGCCGCCCGACGCAAGAGAGGCGGCCTACGACCTTGGTCTGAGAGGCTCAGTCCGCGGCGGGCTCGGCCTGCCCCTCTTCGTGGCGCTTGCCGCGAAAGCCCGTGGCGACAACGAATTTTTCCGAGCTGTCCTTGCGGCTGGACGGCGGTTTCATGTTCACCACCTTCTCGAAATTCTTCTTCAAGACCGTCATCAGCCCCTGTTCGGCCCCGCCCGCCAGCACCTTGGCGACAAAGGTGCCGCCCAGCTCCAGCACGTCGAAGGCGAAATAGGCCGCGTGTTCGCACAGGGTGATGATGCGGAGGTGATCCACCTGCTGGTTGCCCGAAGCGGCGGCGGCCATGTCCGACATCACCACATCGGCGCGGCCGCCCAGCCAGGCTTTCACCTTTTCGTCGGCACCGTCTTCCAGAAAATCGAGCTGATGCAGCTCGGCCCCGGCAATCGCCGCCACCTCCTGCAGGTCAACGCCCAGAACGGTGCCGACCTTCTTGCCGGATTTCTCGCCCAGCGCATTCACCCGGGCGACCGCCACCTGACACCAGCCCCCCGGCGCGCAGCCAAGGTCGACCACCCGCGCCCCCGGCACGAGGAAACGAAACTTGTCATCGAGTTCCAGGATCTTGTAGGCGGCGCGGCCGCGATAGCCCTCTTTCTTGGCGCGCACCACATAGGGGTCGTTCAGCTGGCGTTCGAGCCAGAGCGTCGAAGAGAGCTTGCGCCCCTTCGCCGTCTTCACCCGCACCCGCAGGTCGCGCTGCCCGCGCCCCGAGGTGTTCTTGCCGGAGCCCGCACCGCCCGATTTGCCGCTGGGGGGTTTCGTCATTTCATCTCTCCCTCGATCGGCTTCATTTCTTCGATCACGCCATCTTCGGCCATCTGCGCGTAAAGCAACCCCTCGCGCAGGCCGCGGTCCGCCACCGACATCCGGTCGGTCGGCCAGACCCGCATCAGCGCCTGCAAGATCGCCGCCCCCGACATGATCAGCGTGTGCCGGTCGCGCCCGATGCGCGGATCGGCGCGGCGCCCCTCGGGGCCGAGGTTCAAAAACGAGCGGATCACCGCGTCAATCTCGGTCGAGGTCATCGTCAGCCCGTCGACCCGGTTGCGGTCATAGCGCTTCAGGTTCAGATGACAGGCGGCCACCGTGGTCACGGTGCCCGAGGTGCCGATGACCTGAAACCCCTCCTGCGGCATGCCCGAGGCATAGGGGCTGAAATCGGCCAGTTTTTCCTCGAAGAACCAGGACATCAGCGCGAACCGCGCGGCGTCATCCTCGACATCGCCGAACTGGTCCTTGAGCGTGGCAACGCCCAGCGGAACGGAAATCCAGTCCACCACGCGGGCCTGCGGAATGTCGCCCTCGGGCTGATCGAAGCCGCCCGAAAGCCGCATGATCGAGCGCGGCCGGTCCGAGGGCGGCACCTTGGAAATGTCGATCCAGACAAGCTCGGTCGAGCCGCCGCCGATATCGACCACCAGCACCTGTTCGCTGCGCGGATTGACGAGCGAAGCGCAGGAGATCACGGCCAGCCGCGCCTCTTCCTCGGGCGGGATGATTTCGAGCGGCAGGCCGGTCTCGCGCCGGACATAGCGGATGAAATCGCGCGCATTGCCCGCGCGGCGGCAGGCCTCGGTGGCAACCAGCCGCATGCGCTTGACGCCATGCGTCTCGATCTTGCGCCGACAGATCTGCAAGGCCTGCACGGTGCGCGCCATCGACGAGCGCGACAACCGGCCCGAGGCTTCCAGCCCCTGACCGAGTTGGACCGCCTTGGAAAAGCTGTCCACGACCTGAAACTGATCGCCCTTCGGTCGGGCAATCAGCATCCGGCAACTGTTGGTGCCGAGATCGAGCGCAGCATAAAGCTCGCCCGGCTCGGCGGGGTGGGATGCGGCGCGTTCGACCAGTTTCGGGATCGCGCCCGCAGCCCGAGGACGCCTGGGCGCCATCTTACGCCCTCCGATTTCAAGTTACCCCCTAGGTAGCGCGGGGGGGCCGAAGGTTCAAGCGCCCGATGACATCTTCGTGACGCGCAAAAGCCGAAGCAAGGCGGGGGGCGCTGCCCCCCGGGCCTGCGGCCTCCCCCCGGGATATTTGAGGCAAGATAAAGGGGGGGGATTTATCTTGCTGCAAATATCCCCGCCGGAGGCTGTGCCGCGTGATCTCCGGCGACCGGGCGGGGCCTTGAGCGCGCCTCATCATCTTGATGCATCTTTTGAAGATGCACGGATGGGCGCAGCAGGGGTAAGGAAGCGGCACGGTTGTCGCCAATCTGGCGCAACATGTCGAAATCCGTCACCGGGCGCGTCGCAAACGGGCGTATCCAGATCTCAGAGGGAATCACGAAATGGCTGAGATCACGATCGTCTTCTGGCGCGACATCCCGGCGCAGATCATTGCCGGGACCGGTCGCAAGGCCGTCAAGAAACCTTTGCCCGAACGCTTCGAGCAGGCGATTGACCGCTGCGCGATGAAGATCGGCGCGAAGGACAGCGACGCTTACTTGGCCGAATGGCGCAAGGTGGTGATCGGCACCCGCGACGGCTCTGACGCCGAGGCGGCCGAGGCCGAGCTGGCCCGGGTTCTCTCCGACTACGACACCGCGGAACTTGTGCGGTTGATTGGCAATGATGGCTGGGACCAGGCCCGCCCCCCTGACGGAGAGATCTGATGGCGCTTTTGAACTTCCGCCGCGAGGCCGAGACCCCCACCAACGGCACGCTGACCGCCTTCCTTGACGGTTTCTCGATGGAGGTGATGCCGCGCACCGCCGAAAAGATCGAAGATTTCCGCGCCCTTCTGCCCGCGGGCACCCGCGTCTATGTCGCCCATATCGAGGGCACGCCGATCGAGGAGATGGTCGCCACGGCGAAACGTCTGCGCGACGAGGGTTTCGAGCCGATGCCGCATTTCCCCGCCCGGATCATCCGCGACGCCTTGCAGCTGCGCGACTGGGTCGCCCGCTACAAGGGCGAGGCCGGGGTGAAACAGGCGCTGCTTCTGGGTGGCGGCGTCAAGACCCCGGTCGGTGATCTCGACAATGCGATGCAGCTGGTCGAAACCGGCGCTTTCGCGGGCTTCGAGCGGCTGCATTTCGCCGGTCACCCCGAGGGCAACCGCGACATCGACACCGACGGCACCGACAAGATCGTCATGCAAGCGCTTAAGCTGAAACAGAAATTCGCCGACAGCACCGATGCCGACACGGCCATCGTGACGCAATTCGCCTTTGAAGCCGGGCCGATCATCCAATGGGTCGACCGTCTGGCCGCCGAGGGCATCAAGATGCCGGTGCATATCGGCATCGCGGGCCCGGCGAAGCTGCAGACGCTGCTCAAGTTCGCGATTTCCTGCGGTGTCGGGCCCTCGCTGAAAGTGCTGCAAAAACGCGCCAAGGACGTGACGAAGCTGCTGACCCCCTTCGAGCCCACCGATCTTCTGATGGATCTGGCCCGCCACAAGGCCAAGCATCCCGATTTCGGCATCGAGGCGGTGCATTTCTTCCCGCTCGGCGGTATCAAGACCAATGCGACCTGGATCGCGGACAAAACGAAAGGCTGAGGCATGACCCGTACCGTTCTGGAAAGCAAATCGAAGACCGTGGTGATCGGCTTCGACGAGCCCTTCTGCGTCATCGGCGAGCGGATCAACCCGACCGGCCGCAAGAAACTGGCGGCCGAGCTGGAGCTGGGCGATTTCACCACCGTCGAGAGGGACGCGCTGGAACAGGTGGCCTGCGGGGCGACGGTGCTGGATATCAACTCGGGCGCGGTCTTTTCGAACAAGATGGCCGAAGATCCGCGCTATGCCGACAACAACTTCGTCGAGCCGCCCCTGATGCGCGATCTGATCACCCGGGTGCAGGCGATCACCGATGTGCCGCTCTGCATCGACAGCTCGGTTCCGGCCGCTTTGGAAGCGGGCCTCGCCGCCTGCGAGGGGCGTCCGCTGCTGAATTCCGTGACCGGCGAGGAAGAGCGGCTCGAACGCGTGCTGCCGCTGGTGAAGAAATACAATGTGCCGGTGGTGGCGATCTCGAACGACGACACCGGGATTTCCGAAGACCCCGACGTGCGCTTTGCCGTGGCGAAGAAGATCGTCGAACGCGCCGCCGATTTCGGCATTCCGGCGCATGACATCGTCGTCGACCCGCTGGTGATGCCGGTGGGCGCCATGGCCTCGGCGGGGCGGCAGGTCTTCACGCTGGTGAACCGGCTGCGGACGGAGCTGGGCGTGAACACCACTTGCGGCGCGTCGAACATCAGCTTTGGCCTGCCGAACCGGCATGGCGTCAACGCGGCCTTCCTGCCGATGGCGATTGGCGCGGGGATGACCAGCGCCATCATGAACCCGGTCCGCAGCCAGGAGATGGAGGCCATTCGCGCCGCCAACCTGCTGATGAACCACGACGACAATGCGATGGACTGGATCCGGCTTTCGAAAGTGCTCGAGGCGATGAAAGAGGGCGCAAGCTTTGCCGAGGCCTCGGCCGCGGCCGCTTCGGCCTCGCGCGGTGGGCGCCGTCGCGCCCGCTGAGCCCCGACGATTCGCACCCCCGACAGCGCCCCGGCCCCGGCCGGGGCGTTTCGTTTCCGGCCCCGCGCATAATCGCGCCCGATTGCCGGGCGTGGCGGCGCCAATGCCGCCCCCGCCCCCGCCGGCCCCGATCCGCGCCGCGACATTCGACATAATAATTAAGAAAGTGTTTACACGCCCGATGTTTCTCGGCGGGAAACGAGTCGGCCCCCCGGCCGCCACAATCCCGACGCGATTCGCTATTTCCAGGACGCTGCGTTTCCAGATCCGGCCCAGATCAAGCCCGGAAATCCGGAATGTGACCACAATAAGGCGTATATTTGTTGCTATCATGACACTATATCTGGTCGTGCCGCAGAAATATCCCAATGGAAACCAAAGAATTACTGGTCGCAATTAAGCCCTGTGCCTAAGCTGGCACCACAACCTGGGATACGCACTGCCATGCGTTTGAACTGTCTGCCGCTTCGTGCGGTTTCTGCGGCTGCCACCGCGGGAACGGCCCGGCCCGAGCGTTCCTTTGCGCTTCGGGTCTCTCGTGCTCTTGTCGGCCTGACCGGGCTGAGCCTTGCCACCGCGCTGGCAGGCTGCTCTGCCGTGCCGGTGGCGAAGAACGTGCCCGCCTCGCGCGCCTCGACCGCCGCGCTTGACATGCCGCTGGCCGATCCGACGATCGGGCTGGACAGCGCCCCCCCGCGCGCCGGGGTTCTGCCCGCCAACAGCGTGCTGGCGCGCGATTTCATGGAGCTGAACTTCGCGCTGGAATCGGGCCGGGCGATCCCGCAATTCTCGCGCTTCGAAGGCCCGATCAGCGTGACGCTGCAAGGCGCCGTGCCGCCCTCGGCCCCGACCGAGCTGAACCGGCTGGTGCAGCGGCTGAACCGCGAGGCGCAGATCCCGATCTCGACCGCCTCGGGCGCCGCCAACCGCATCACCATCGCCTTCGTGCCCCGCGCCGAAATGCGCCGCGAAGTCCCCAATGCCGCCTGTTTCGTCGTGCCCAATGCCGCCACCTGGGCCGAGTATCGCGCCACCCGCCGCAGCGCCGCGGGCGACTGGACCAAGGTGCAGCGCCGCACCGCCGCCACCGTCTTCATCCCGGCCGAGGCGACGCCACAGGAATTGCGCGACTGCCTGCATGAAGAAACGAGCCAGGCGCTCGGCCCGCTCAACGATCTGTATCGGCTGTCGGATTCGGTCTGGAACGACGACAATTTCCACGCCGTGCTGACCCGCTACGACATGATGCAGCTGCGCGCCGTCTATGCGCGGGAGCTGCACTCGGGCATGACCGCCCCCGAGGTGCAGGCGAAACTGCCCGCCATCTTCGCCCGGATCAACCCCGGCGGCGGCAAGGTGACCGGCCTGCGCGACGATCCCACGCCCCGCGCCTTCGTCAATGCGCTGGAACGCGCCATCGGCCCGGGTGCGCAGGCCACGCGCAAGGCCGGGGCGACGACCGCGATCCAGATCGCGGCCGCGCAGGGCTGGCGCGATTCCCGCGCCGCCTTTGGCTGGTTCGCGCTTGGTCGGCTCAGCGTCTATGACGATCCCGACACCGCGCTGACGGCCTTTGCCAATGCGGGCGCGATCTACCGCGCCACCCCGGGCGCGGGCATCCAGTCGGCCCATGTCGACATGCAGCTGGCGGCCTTTGCACTGTCTTCGGGGCGGGCCTCGGATGCGATCGCGCTGGTGAACCGGGCGATCCCGCAGGCGCTGTCGGGGGAAAACGCCGCGCTGATGGCGACGCTGTATCTGATCCGCGCCGAGGCCTATGAAACGCTGGGCAATCCGGCGCAGGCACGGCAGGCGCGGCTCGACTCGGCGCAATGGGCGCGTTACGGTTTCGGCTCGGATGCCGCCGTGCGGGCCCGGGCTGCCGAGGTGGCGGCGCTGGCGCGGGCCGGGGCTCGGTTCAACTGAGGCGCGGCGGCCCCCGCGCCTTGGCAGCGGCGCGGGGGGTTAACGATGTTCCTGCCATTCTTCGACAGCCTGCGCCGGCATGGCGTTCCGGTCAGCCCGCGCGAATATCTTTCGTTCCTCGAAGGGCTTGCGGCGGGTCTTTGTCTTTATGACATCGACGGCTTCTACTATTTCGCCCGCGCGGCGATGGTGAAGGACGAACGCCACCTTGACCGCTTCGACCGGGCCTTTGCCGACAGCTTCCACGGCCTGGAGGCGATCCCGGCCGAAGCGGTGCTGGAGGCGCTGAACCTGCCCGAAGACTGGCTGCGCAAGCTGGCGGAAAAGCACCTGACCCCCGAGGAAAAGGCGCAGATCGAAGCTTTGGGCGGGTTCGAGAAGCTGATGGAAACCCTGCGCGAGCGGCTGAAAGAGCAGCACGAACGCCATCAGGGCGGCAACAAATGGATCGGCACGGCGGGGACCTCGCCCTTTGGCGCTTACGGTTACAACCCCGAAGGGGTGCGGATCGGACAAGCCGAAAGCCGTCATCAGCGCGCGGTCAAGGTCTGGGACAAGCGGGAATTTCGCGATTTCGACGACCGGGTGGAACTGGGCACCCGCAACATCAAGGTGGCCCTGAAACGGCTGCGAAGCTGGGCCCGGCACGGCGCGGCCGAGGAGCTTGACCTGCCCGGCACGATCCGCGCCAGCGCCGAAAGCGGCTATATCGACGTGAAGACCCGGCCCGAGCGGCACAATGCGGTCAAGGTGGTGCTGTTTCTGGATGCGGGCGGCTCGATGGATGCGCATGTGCAGCTGGTCGAGGAACTCTTTTCCGCCGCCCGCAGCGAATTCAAGCATCTTGAACACTATTACTTCCACAATTGCCTTTACGAAGGGGTCTGGCGCGACAACCGCCGCCGCTGGGACGAGGTGACCCCGACCTGGGAAGTGCTTCACCGCTATGGGCCCGATTACAAATGCATTTTCGTGGGCGATGCCTCGATGTCGCCCTATGAGATCAGCCATGTCGGCGGCGCCAACGAACATTGGAACGCCGAGGCCGGATCGGTCTGGCTTGACCGCGCGCGCAGCCAATGGCCGGGGCATGTCTGGCTCAACCCGGTGCCCGAACGGCACTGGGGCTACACGCAGTCGATCGCGATGATCAACGCGGCCTTTGAAGGGCGGATGTTTCCGCTGACGCTCGAGGGCATCACCCGGGCGATGAAGGTGCTGGGATGAGCGCGCTCAGGCGGCTTTGGGCGGAACAGCGGCTGGCGCTGGTGGCGTTTCTGGTCGCGCTGGCGCTGGCCGGGTTCTTTGGCGGGCGGATGATCAGCCGGGCACTTTACTGGGCCGATCCCGCGCATCACCGGCAGGCGCCCGAGGGCTGGATGACGCCGGGCTATATCGCGCGCAGCTGGCATGTCGAGGTGCAGGCGGTCGATGCGATCCTTGGCATCGCGGATGCGCGCAAGCTGGTGGAGGACGACCGCCCGACGCTCGAGGCGATCGCGGAAAAGCTGGGTGTCCCGGTGGCCGATCTGATCGCAAGGCTTGAAGCGGGCTTGCCGGATACCCCGCCCGGATCGGCCCCATGACCGACTGGATCTTGGCGCAGCTGCCGCTTTACGGGGTCTGGCTGGTGGGGCTCGCGACCTTCCTCAGCTGCCTTGCCCTGCCGATCCCCTCGTCGCTGACGATGATCGCGGCGGGGGCTTTCGTCGGCTCGGGCGATCTGGCGCTGGCGCCGGTGGCGGGCGCGGCCTTTGTCGGCGCCCTTCTGGGCGATCAGCTGGGCTATTGGGTCGGGCGGCGTGCGGCGCATCTTCTGCCCGCGCCGGGCACGAAACGGGCGGGGCTGGTCGCGGCGGCGCTCGACAGCCTGGCGAAGAACGGCGCGGTGGCGGTGTTCCTGACGCGCTGGCTGTTTTCGGCGCTGGGCCCCTGGGTGAACCTGGCGGCGGGGGCCTCGGGCTACGGGCCTTTGCGCTTCACCCTGGCCGATATCGCGGGCGAGGCGGTCTGGGTTGCGGTCTATGTGGGGCTGGGCATCACCTTCGGCGCCAATCTTCAGGCCGCGGCCGATCTGGCGGGCAATGCGCTGGGCCTGATGGCGACGGGGGTGGTGGCGCTGCTGCTCGGGCTGTGGCTGATCCGCGCGCTGCGCCGCCCCGCCACCGGGGATTGACCCGGGCGGCCCCGGCCCCCATCTTGGCCCCATGCTCCTGCGCCTTCTGCCCATCCTGCTGACGATCCTTGCCGCGCTTGCGATGTGGCATTTCTCCTCGCGCAACCTGTTGCGCCAGCTTTCGGCCCGCTCGGTGCCGCTGGCGGAGCCCGGCCTTGCCCCGGTGCTCGATCGGCTGCGCGCGGCGCTGAATGTCTCTGCCCTGCCCGTCTTCGTGCTCGATGACCCGAAGGTGAACGGCCTTGCCGCCCCCGACGGAAGGGTCTTCCTGACCGAGGGTTTTCTGGCCCTTTACCGCAGCGGGCAGGTCACCGCCGAGGAACTGGCCTCGGTCATCGCCCATGAGATCGGCCATGTGGCCAGCGGCCATGCGCGGCGGCGGATGATCGACTTCACCGGTCAGAACCTGCTGCAGCTGCTGCTCGTGGGCGTGCTGGGCCGGATCGTGCCCTTTGCCGGGGTCTGGATCGCCAATCTGATCACCACGGCGCTCGCCGCGCGGCTGAGCCAGCGCGACGAATACGAGGCCGATGCCTTTGCCACGGCGCTGCTGATCAAGGCGGGGATCGGCGCCGAGCCGCAGCTGAGCCTGTTTTCCCGGCTCGACCGGCTGGTGGGCGCGGGGGCGGGCACAGCGCCCGCCTGGGCCTCCTCGCACCCCGAGACGGCGCGGCGCATGGCGGCCATCCGCGCCAATGCAGATCGCTGGACTGCGGCGTAAGTCACAGCGCGGGGACGATTTTTCCGCTATGACCGGGGCAGGCAACGCGCAGGACCACGACCGATGACCCAGACCGTCCGCAAGCGCCGGGTGTTCTATATCCCCGGCTACGACCCGATCCACCCCCGCCGCTACCGCGAACTGTACCGCACAGAGGGCACGGCGCAGGCGGCACTCTCGGGCTATGCGCTGGCGCTGGCACCGAAACGCGCGGGCGGCCCCTATGGCTGGCATGTCAGCGCGACCCAGGACGGGCAGCCGGTCGAGGCCGATGTGGAGGTGCTGATCTGGGCCGATATCGTGCGCGACAGCATGGCGGCCACGATCCCCGCGACCTATCTGCAGCTTGTGCGCACCGCCTGGGCCTATATCGGCTCAGGCGCGCTTTTCCGGCTGATGCGGCTCAGGAAGGGGCCGGTGATCGCGGCGCTTTACCCGATCTTCGCACTGATCCTGCAGGCGCTGGCGGGGCTTGGCGCGGGGGCGGCGCTGGCCGGGCTGATCCTCTGGCCGCTGCCGGATTTCCGCTTCGATTGGGCGCTGGGCCTTGCGCTCTGCGGCCTCGTCACCTGGGCCGTTCTGCGCTGGTTTCGCAAGCACGATGGCACCTTCTACGCCTATTACCTGATGCACGACTACGCCTTCACCGCGCGCTGGGGCGGCGCCAATCCGCAGGCGCTTGAAACCCGGATGGCGGCTTTTGGCGACACCATTGCCCAGGCGCTGACCGAAGACTGGGACGAGGTGCTCGTCGTCGGCCATTCGTCGGGCGCGCATCTGGCGATCTCGGTTCTGGCCGATCTGATCCGCGCGGGCCGGGTGCCTGCGACGGGACCGCGGCTGGGCTTCCTGTCGCTGGGCCATGTCGTGCCGATGGTCAGCTTCCTGCCCAAGGCGAGCCGGCTGCGCGGCGATCTGGCCTATCTGTGCGCGCGAACCGAGCTGACCTGGGTCGATGTCACCGCCCCGGGCGACGGCTGCGCCTTTGCGCTCTGCGATCCGGTCAAGGTCTCGGGCGTCGGCCCGGCGGGTCAGATCCAGCCGCTGATCCTCTCGGCCGCCTTCACGCGGACGCTCTCGCCCGCGCGCTGGAAGCAATTGCGCTGGCGCTTCTTCCGGCTGCATTTCCAGTATCTGTGCGCCTTCGACCGCCCCGGCGCCTATGATTACTTCCGCATCACCGCTGGGCCCCTGACCCTGGCCGAGCGCTTCGCACAGACGCCGCCATCAAAAAGCGTGATCGACACGCCGGTGAACCGCTTCACCTCGGTGGCGTAAGGAGGGGGGCGCTGCCCCCCGTCCCTGCGGGACTCCCCCCGGGATATTTCGGCCAAGGTGAAACGAAACCCGGGGCCCCTTTCACCTTGGTCCAAATATCCCGGGGGGCCGAGGCATCGCCTCGGCGGGGGCAGCGCCCCTTCCCCTCACAGCCGGTAGATCGCCGCGTATTTGCTTTCGAGATAGTCCAGAAGCGGCTCTTCCGTGGGCTCAAACCCGCAGGCGGTGACGATCGTCTCGCGCGGGGGGCGCAGCCCGCCATGGCGTTGCAGGGTTTCGCGCAGCCAGTCGGTCGCGGGTTTCGCCGTGCCCTCGGCCAAAGCCGCGTCGATCCCGGGCACCGCCGCGCGCATCGCGCTGTTCAGGCAACCCGCATAGACATTGCCCAGAGTATAGGTCGGGAAATAGCCAAAGAGGCCCGCGGACCAATGCACATCCTGCAAGAAACCCTGCGAGGGCTTTTCGACCGCGACGCCGAAATCGGCCAGGAACCGCGCATTCCAGGCCGCTTCCAGATCGGCGACCTCCAGCTTGCCGGTGATCAGCTGCCGTTCCAGATCGAAGCGCAGCATGATGTGCAGATTGTAATGCAGCTCGTCGGCTTCCGTGCGGATGAAGCCCGGGTTCACCCGGTTCACCACCGCATGGAAGGCCTGCGCATCCGCGACGCCGAAATCGCCGAAAGCATCGACCATGCGCTGATAAAGCCAGCCGGTGAAGGCGGCCGAGCGGCCAAGCTGGTTTTCATAGATCCGGCTCTGGCTTTCATGCACCCCCATCGAGACCCCGCGGCCCAGCGGCGTCAGCGCATAATCGGCCGCGATCCCCTGTTCGTAGCAGGCATGGCCGACCTCGTGGATGGTCGAGTAAAGGCAGTTGAACGGATCGCTTTCGCAGACCCGCGTGGTGATGCGCACATCCCGCCCCGAGCCCGAGCAGAACGGATGCACGACCAGATCCAGCCGCCCCGCCGTCCAGTCATAGCCGAAGGCCGAGGCGCAGATCCGGGCGATGCGCAGTTGCGTCGCCTCGGGGAAGACATGGTTCAGCGCGGGCGGCTGATGCTCCGATCCCAGCACCTTTTCGCGCAGGCTGACCAAACGCGGGCGCATCCGGTCGAACATCGCGCCAAGCGCGCGATGCGTGGCGCCCGGTTCGTAATCATCCAGCAGCGCATCGTAAAGATCGCCTTCCGACAGGCAGGCGGCCTCCTCGCGCTTCAGCGCCACCATCTGCGCCAGCGTCGGCAGGAAGGCGGCCGGGTCTTCGGCGGCCCGCGCCTCGGCCCAGACGCCCTGGGCAAGCGAGGTGAGGCGGGCCAGTTCTGTGGCCAGCCGTGCCGGAATCCGCGTCGCGCGGTTGTAATTGCGCCCGGCCAGATCCAGCAGCCGGGCCTCGGCCTCGGTCTTCGCCTCGGCGCGGGCCAGCCAGTCTTCGAGCCGCGGATCGGTGCGGCGCGCATGCAGCACCGTTTCCAGCGCTGCCAGCTCCTCGGCCCGCTGTTCGGCGGCGCCGCGCGGCATCATCGTTTCCTGATCCCAGCCCAGACGCTCGGCCACGCAGGTCAAGGCCTCGGTATCGCGCAGAAAGGCTTTCAGGTCGGCCAGAGCTGTCATTTGATCCCCCGGATGGATTGCACGCGCGGATAGCGCGCAAGGAAACGCGCGCGGATGAGAAAGAGCCACAGCACCAGCGCCCCGCCCAGATGCGCCAGCCGCAGCGCCAGCGGATCGCCATGCAGCAGCGTCACGACGCCCAGCACCGCCTGCAGAACCATCCAGACCGTGGCCAGAACAAAGGCCGTGCGGGTGACGCCATGCACCGACCGGCGCGCCCGGATCAGCGCGAAAAGTGCAAGCGCCACAAGCAGATAGCCAAGCGCCCGGTGGCTGAACTGCAAAAGCGCCTGATTTTCCAGCGCATTGCGCCAGATCGGCTGCAGCGCGAGCATGTCGGGCGGCAGCCAGACACCGCCCATCATCGGCCAGTCGGTGAAGACCGCCCCGGCGCCAACGCCGGTCACGAGCCCGCCCACCAGCAGCTGCAGGAAGCTCAGATGCATCAGCCCCGTCGCCAGCCCGACGAGCCCCGGTTCCGCCTGACGGCGGGCCGAGATCAGCGCCGCCTCGGTCCGCGCGGCCAGGAGCGCATACCAGAAGGCAAAGCCCGCCAGCGCGAAGGCCAGCCCAAGGCGCAGCGTGGCAAAGGGGGGCAGCGCCAAGGGTCGTCTGCGCCCGTTCGATCTGTGCCACGACCAGATCGGCGGCCTGTGCCACCCGCTCCTGCGGGGTCGGGGGGGGGCCACCACGGGCGCAGGCGTCGGCGGCGTGGCGGGCAAGAGTTGCAGCGGCGGCAGCGCGCCCGTTTGCGGCAGCACCTCGGCCACAGGTTCGGGCGACAAGGCCTTGGAAAGCTGGGACATCGGCGCGGGGTCGGAAGCCGCCAGCAGCAGGCAGCCCAGCCCCAGACCGGCGACGCGCATCCCCCAGCCCGGCGGCAGGCGGCGACTGACAGCCAGCCCCAGCGCGCCAAGCGCCCAGACAGCAAAGAGCGCCAGCCCGGTGTAGGGCTGCACCAGATCAAGCTCGGCAATGCCGAAGCCCGGCGTCGCATCCAGCCCCAGTTGCAGCACGGCGAGCACGATCAGCGACACCATCCAGAGCAGCACCGCCTTGCGTGCCCCCTTGGGCCGCGCGTCGATCATGCCGCCTTTCGGCGCCACCGGCATCTGTTTCGGGGTCTCGACACCCACCTCCTCGAAGATCGCGCGCGAGCGGTTCTTGACGGGTTTCATCCCCATGCGGGCCTCCTGTCGCTTTCGCGCGACACTAGGGCGCGGGGCGCGCGGGGGCAAGGGGATTGGCACTTGCCCGGGCGGTGGCGCGGTGCGGATCGCCCTGCAACCCTCGGGGCAGGCAGGGTTTTTCGGCAAAGGCGGCAGGCGCCAAAGCGGTCCTTGGCGCAAATGTCGCGCCCCCGGCGGATCAGTCGCGGTTGCGCAAGAGCTGGCGCAGCATCCCGTGCAGTGTCTGCACATCGGCGCGTGTCAGCCCGAACCGGCTCCACATGTTGCGCAGGTTGCGCTTCATCATCGCCGCCTTGCCCTCGGGAAAGAAGAACCCGGCCGCCTCAAGCCGTTCCTCGTAATGATCGCCGAGCTTCTCGATTTCCAGCGCCGTGGCCATCTCGGCCCCCGCCAAGGCCGGGGGCGATCGCGGGGGGCGTCGCTGCCCTGACGGGCGAATTCGTAAGCCGTCAGCAGCACCGCCTGCGCGAGGTTGAGCGAGAAGAAGTCGGGGTTCACCGGCACGGTGATGATTGCATTCGCCCGGATGATGTCGTCGTTTTCCAGCCCGGTGCGCTCGGGGCCGAACATCACGCCGACGCGCTGACCGGCGGCGATCCGCGCCCGCGCCTCGGCCATCGCGGCCTCGGGGGTGTAAATGGGCTTCGTCAGCTCGCGCCCGCGCGCGGTCGTCGCAAAGACGAAATCGCAATCGGCAATCGCCTCGGCCGTGGTGGCAAAGACGCCCGCATGGTCCAGCACCTTGCCCGCCGCGCCCGAGGCCATGGCGACCGCCTTCGGGTTCGGCCAGCCGTCGCGCGGATCGACAAGCCGCAGGGTCGACAGCGAGAAATTCAGCATCGCCCGGGCGGCGGCACCGATATTCTCGCCCATCTGCGGACGGATCAGGATGAAGACGGGGGGCAGATGCGAAGTCATGCCCCCCGATACAGAAGCGCAAAGCCGCTGGCAAGGCGGGGCCGCCTGCGCTAGAAGGCGCGAAACCCGAAAGGAGCCATCATGTCCGAGGATCGCCCGCAGCTTTATCTGGCCACCCCGCCCAGCTTCGATCTCGATGTCTTCCCGCAGCTGCTGGCGCGCGTGCTGGGCGCACATGAGATTGCCTGTCTGCGTCTGGGTCTGGCGACGAAGGACGAGGACAAGGTGATGCGCGCGGCCGATGCGGTGCGTCAAGTGGCGCATGAGTTCGACGTCGCGCTGGTGATCGAGAACCACATCGCGCTGGTGGAACGGCACGGGCTGGACGGCGTGCATCTGACCGATGGCGCCCGCACCGTGCGCTATGCCCGCAAGGAGTTGGGGCAGGAGGCGATCGTCGGCGCCTTTTGCGCCGCCTCGCAGCATGACGGCATGACCGCGGGCGAGGCCGGGGCGGATTACGTCTGCTTTGGCCCGGTCGGCGAAACCGGCCTTGGCACCGGCGCCCGGGCCGAGCGCGACCTCTTCCAATGGTGGTCCGAGGTGATCGAGGTTCCGGTGGTCGCCGAAGGCGCACTGACCGAGGATCTGGTGCGCGACTTTGCCCCGGTGACGGATTTCTTCGCCGTGGGCGAGGAAATCTGGACCGCCGAAGACCCGGTGGCGGCGCTGGGCCGTCTTGTTGCGGCGATGGGCTGATGGCGGAATTCTGGCTCGGCGATTCCAACGGCCCGATGGGCGATGTGGGGGCCTCCATGGGCTCCGAGCTGCGGGTGGACCGTGCCGATCTGGCCGGTCACATCGGGCAACTGGGCGAGGAGCGCGTTCTGGTGGCGCTGGTGGGCGCGCCCGGCTCGGGCAAGTCGCATCTGGCGGCGGAACTGGCCGAGGCGCTGAATTCCCGCAGCCCCGGCCGCGCCGCGATCCTGCCGATGGACGGGTTTCATCGCGACAATGACTGGCTTGACGCGCAGGGCCTGCGCGCCCTCAAGGGCAATCCCGACACCTTCGATGTCGCGGGCCTTGCCGGCTGTCTGGCACAG
The DNA here is from genome assembly GCF_052363185.1 of Rhodobacter capsulatus. Taxonomy (GTDB): domain Bacteria; phylum Pseudomonadota; class Alphaproteobacteria; order Rhodobacterales; family Rhodobacteraceae; genus Rhodobacter; species Rhodobacter capsulatus_E. Next base: position 2,276,678 of record NZ_CP198955.1, read on the forward strand.
GTGAAAACCGCCACGGCGGATTGCCCGGTGCCGATCTTTGACCGCAGCCTTGACGCCGTCCTGCCCGCAGGCGCGGTGATCCCCGCCGCGGCGCAGGTGATCCTGGTCGAGGGCAATTACCTGCTGCTGACCCGCCCGGGCTGGCGCGATCTGGCGCCGCTTTTCGATCTCTCGGTCCGGCTTGCTGTGCCCGAGACCGAGCTGCGCCGCCGCCTCATGGCGCGCTGGGCCGCCCTGCCGCTGGCGGAAGCCACGCGCCGGACCGAGGAAAACGACCTGCCGAACGGGCGGCTGCTGGCGACCGAAAACCGCGCCGCCGATCTGGTGATCTTCGGCTGAGCGGGGCTCTGCCCCGCACCCCGGGATATTTGCACCAAGGTGAAAGGGCGCTGTTTCACCTTGGACCAAATATCCCGGGGGGAGTCCGCAGGACGGGGGGCAGCGCCCCCCTGCCCGGCCTGCAGCTGACGCGGCGTCAGCCTTTGGCTTGGCCCGGCCGGGTGTTAGAAAGCGACATTCCCCGGAGGTTGCGATGACACGACATGAGCTGGCCCATTCGTTCCGCGAGCATTTCGCCGATGGCGTGATGCATGTGCTGGGCGTCACCTTTGCCGTGGCCGCGGTTTCGGCGCTGCTGGTCTGGGCGGCGATGGCGGGGCTTGGGCCGAAGATCTGGCCGCTTGTCGTCTATGCCGTGGGGCTGATCGCCTCGTTCGGGTTTTCGGCGGGCTACAACCTGACGCTTTACGCCCCCGCCCGCGCGGTGCTGCGCCGTTTCGACCATGCCGCAATCTACCTTCTGATCGCGGGCACCTATACGCCGATGGCGCTGATCGGGCTGGGCGGCAAGGTCGGCATCGCGCTGACCGTGACGATCTGGGCCTTGGCGCTGATCGGCATGGTGATGAAGCTGGGCTTCTTTCACGCCGCCGAGCGCTTCGGCTTCTGGCTTTACCTGATCATGGGGCTTTTGGGCCTGACCGCGATCTGGCCGCTGATCGAGCGCTTGCCGCTGGCCGTGCTGATCCTTCTGGGCATCGGCGGCGCCGTCTATCTGACCGGCACGGTGTTTTACAAGCTGAAGCGGCTGCCGTTTTCGCGTGCGATCTGGCATGGCCATGTCATCGCCGCCGCCGCCACCCATTACGCCGCGGTGATCCTGATCGCCGGGCGCTGAGCGGGCGGGGCGTTTCGCGCAAGGCGGTTGCCACGGCGAACGACGTTCGATACAATGAACGGGCCCGATGCCGGAGGCCCGATGACCCCCAATGTCCTGATTGCCCGTGCGATCTGCCGCGAACGTGAGGCGGCGGGGCTGAGCCTGTCGGCGCTGGCCGCCCGCGCCGGGCTGGCGAAATCGACGCTCTCGCAACTGGAAGCGGGCAAGGGCAATCCGAATGTGGAGACGCTCTGGGCGATTGCCACGGCGCTTGGCCTGCCGTTTTCGGCGCTGTTCGAGACCGCTTCGGACCGGCGCACGCTGATCCGCGCCGAGGAGGGCACGGCGGTGGACGCCACCCGGGCCGATTTCAGCGCCGTGCTGCTCGACCGCGCCCCGCCGGACCGGCGCCGCGATCTGTATCGGTTGCGGCTTCTGCCCGGATCGGTCCGCCATGCCGAAGCGCATCCGCGCGGCACGCTGGAACATGCGCTGGTGCTGTCGGGGCGGGTCCGGCTGGGCCCCGAAACCGCGCCCGAGCTGCTGGGCCCCGGCGATTACTTCCGTTTTCCGGGCGATGTCGCCCATCTTTACGAGGCGATCGGCGCCCCGGCGCTGCTGGCCGTGATGATGGATGCCCCGCAATGAGGTGCCGATGACCGCCACAGCCCCCCGGTTCCGCGACGGACTTCTGGCCGCCCTGCCGCTGATCCTCGGCTATGTTCCCATCGCCTTTTCCTTCGGGGTCGCGGCCGTCCGGGCGGGGCTGAGCCCGGCCGAGGCGGTGATGTTCTCGATCGTGATCTTTGCCGGGGCGGCGCAGTTTCTGGCGCTGGCGCTGGTCGGCAGCGGCGCGCCGGTGCTGGTCTCGGTCGCCACGCTGGCGGCGATGAACCTGCGCCATGTGATCTATGGCCCGGCGCTGCTGGAACGGGCCGGGGCGGCGGCGCGGACGCGGTTTTCCTGGGCCTGGGGCTGGTGCCTGACCGACGAGGTCTTTGCCGCAAGCCTCGGCGCGCTGGCCCGCGGGCAGGGCTTTTCCGAACGCTTCGTCGGCGGTCTGGGCCTTGGCGCCTATCTGTCCTGGATCGCGGGCACGGCGCTTGGCGCGGTGCTTGGCGGCGAGGCGCTGGCCGATTGGCCTGCGCTCGATGCTGCACTGGGCTTCATGCTGCCCGCGCTGTTTCTGGCGTTGCTGCTCTCGATCCTCGAGCGGCGGCAGCTGCCGACCGTCGCGGTGGCGATCGGCGCCGCCGCCGCCGTCAGCCTGGCTTTCAGCCCGACGCTGGGCATTCTGGCGGGCATCGCCGCGGGCGCGGCCACCGGCACCCTGCACAGGAGCCCCGCATGAGAACCGAACTTCTGGCCCTGGCCGCGCTGACCGGGCTCGCCACCTGGGCCTTTCGCGTTGTGCCGACGAAACTGCATGCGGGCCGGACCGCCCCCGAGGGCCCGCTGCGGCGCTTCTTTGCCGCCACCGGCCCGGCGGCGATTGCCACGCTCTTCACCGCCTCGGTGCTGCCGATGCTGCAAGATCCCGCGCTTGACCCGGTCCCGTTCTTCGCAGGAACCGCGGCGGTTCTGGGGCTTTGGGGGCTGCGCCGCTCGGTCGTGCTGGCGACTTTGGGGGGGGCTGCCGCCTATGGTCTGGCGACGCTCTTGCCCTTTGCGTCCTGAAGCCCGCCTGTCGCGGCAAGGGTCTTGACTTTCATCAAGGGGCGAAGGGCGGTTTCGCCCGAGGATCGGCGGACCGTCGCGAAAGGACCTGCCATGACCGCCCTCGCCCGCCTGTTCTCGGAAGGGTTCCGCCTGTTTTTCCTGCTGGCCGCGCTTTGGGGCGCGCTGGCGATGCTGGTCTGGGGGCTTTGGCTGGCCGTGCATGCCCTGGGCGGCATGATGGACCTGCCCGCCGGGGTGCCGCCGCAGTGGTGGCACGGGCACGAGATGATCTTCGGCTTCGGGGCTGCCGCCGCCGCGGGGTTCCTGCTGACGGCGGTGCCGAACTGGACCGGCGCCCCCCCGGCCGGGCCGCGGTTCCTGATCGCCGCCGGGGCGCTTTGGCTGGCGGGGCGGCTGGGCCTGTGGCTTTGGGGGCTTGTGCCCGGGCCGCTCGCCGCCGCGCTGGCGCTGGCCTTCCTGCCGGTCCTCGCCGGGCGGATCTGGCGGATGCTGCGGGCCGCGCCGAAACCGGCCAATCTGCTGGTGCTGGCGCTGGTCGGGCTGATCTGGCTGGCCGAGCTGCGGGTGATGCTGGACCTGCTGGGCTGGCCCCTGGGCGATGCCCCGGCCGGGCTGCGCGGGGCTCTGGCCGGGCTGATCGCGCTGATCGTCATCGTTGGCGGGCGCATCACCCCGGCCTTCACCCGCAATGCGCTGGCGCGTCGGGCGATGCAGGCGGGCGCCGCCCCGGATCTGGGCCGGGCCAAGGCCCCGGGCCTGCCCGTCAGCCTGCCCCGGGTCGAGCGGACGGTCATCGCTGCGGCGATCACCGCCGCGCTCGCCATCACCCTGGGCCTGCCCGATCCGCTGATCGGCGTGGCGGCGCTGACACTGGGCGCGGCGCAGCTGATCCGGGTCAGCCGCTGGCAGGGCTGGGCGGTGCGGCACGACCCGATTCTGGCGGTGCTGCACGGGGCGATGGCGCTGGTGGGCCTTGGCGCGCTGTTGCAGGGGCTGGCCGCCTTCGGCATCGGCTCCGAGATCGGCGCGATGCATTTTTCCGCCGTGGGCGGCATCGGCACGATGGTCGTCGCGGTGATGAGCCGCGCCACGCTCGGCCACACCGGCCGCCCGCTGATCGCCCCCTTCCCGGTCGCGCTGGCCTATGCGCTGATCCCGCTCGCCGCGCTGATCCGCTGGGCCGCCGCCGTCGGGCCGCTGGCGCTTTATTACCCCGGCACGATCCTGGCCGCGACGCTCTGGGCGCTGGCCTTCGTGCTGATCCTGCTGGCCCTTGCCCCCGCACTTCTGGGCCCGCGCAGACCCGCCTGACGGCATGCGCCCCCCCGGGCCGGGATGGGGGCGCGACGGTCGATCCCGGCCTAGCGCGCCCAGGACTGGCCCGGGTCTTCCTCGACATAGTCGCGCAAGACCGCGACCTCCTCGATTTCGGCCACCGACTGGCGCACCTGCACGCCCTTTTCGCGCAACCGCGCAAAGGCGCGGCTCAGGCTTTCGGGCTTCATCCCAAGACGCCCGGCGATCAGCACCTTGTCATAGGGCAGCACGACGGCACAGGGGCCGCGCTCCTCGCTCACATGTTCCAGCAGGAATTCCGCCACCCGTTGCGCCCCCGAACGCGCCTTGAGCTGCTCGATCTGCCCCACCAGCCGGTGCAGATGCGCGAAGGTCGCCGCCAGAAGCGACACCGCAAGGCCCGGTTGCCGCTCGATCAGACGCAGGATTTCGGCGGTCTCGATCCGCACCAGAACGACATCGGTCGCGGCCTCTGCCGAGACCGGATAGGCGTCGCCGGTGAAGGCCACCGCCTCGCCGAAACTGTCGCCGCGGGTGAAGACGCCCACCACCGCCTCGGACCCGTTCGGCGCGACGCGGTATAGCTTCACCCAGCCCTCGATCACCACATAGACGGCGCTGGCCGGTTCGCCCTGCAAAAAGATCGTCGCGCCGCGATCGAAGCTGCGCTCGCGCGCCGTGGTCAGGATCAGATCCTGCGCCGGTCTGGGCACATTTCCCAGAAGCAGGGATTTCCGGGCGATCCGGTCGGCATCGGGTTTCATCGGCGGCACTCTCCTTGGCGGCGTTATGACACGCAAGGGGCGCGGACGAAAGCCGCGGCTGCGGGAAAACAGGCCCGGCCTAACCAAAGTCAAGGCGCCCGATCACCGCGGCGTGATGATGACGACATCGAGCAACGAGGCCGAAATGTCGTCGGGACTGCGCCCCTCTCCAGCCATGTCAGATCCTCGACCCGGGGGGCTGAGCCGCCGCGCCCTGCTGCGGGGCCGCGTCAGGGCAGAAGACCTGCCCCGCCCGCCCGGAGCGGGGGCCGGGTTCGAAGCCCTGTGCACGCAATGCGGCGACTGCGCCCGGGCCTGCCCCGAGGGGATCTTGCTGCGCGACGGCGATGGCTTTCCGGTGCTTGACCCGCGCGCGGGCGGCTGCAGCTTTTGCGGCGCCTGCACCGCGGCCTGCCCCAGCGGCGCGCTTGTCGCGGATCGACCCTTCCCGTGGCGCGTCACGCAGGGCGCGGGCTGCCTGTCGGGCGCGGGCACCGGCTGCCGGATCTGCGAAGATCACTGCGACGCCGCCGCGATCCGGTTTCGCCCCGCCCTCGGCGGCCGCGCCACACCCGCCATCGACCCCGCCGCCTGCACCGGCTGCGGCGCCTGCATCGCGCCCTGCCCGACAGGGGCCCTGACCCTTTCGCCCATCCACACAGCGGAGCCTGCATCATGCACAACATCTGTGGCTGTCTGATCCAGACCGCCCCCGCCCTTGCCCCCGCCGCCCGCGATGCCATCGCCGCCACCCCCGGCTGCGAGGTCCATGCCGAAGATCGCGGCCGCCTTGTCGTCACCGTCGAGGACACCGCAGAGTGCCGCGCCGCCGACATCATCATGGACCTGCACCAGATCCCGGGCGTGCTGGGCGTGACGCTGACCTACCACCATTTCGAGGCGCGCGATGATGCTGCGCCCGCCGCCACCGCCGCCTGATTTCGGAGACCCGCCATGACGCTGACCCCCTCTCGCCGCAGCCTGCTCAAGGCCACTGCCGCCGCCGCGACCGCCGCCGCCGCGGGCATTCCGCTGGCCGCCCCCGCGCAAACCGCCGATGCCGACATCCGCTGGGACAAGGCCGCCTGCCGCTTTTGCGGCACCGGCTGTTCGGTGCTGGTGGGCACGAAAGACGGCCGCGTCGTTGCCACGCAGGGCGACCCGGAAGCCGCGGTGAACCGGGGGCTGAACTGCATCAAGGGCTATTTCCTGTCGAAGATCATGTATGGCAAGGACCGCCTGACCCAACCGATGCTGCGCAAGACGAATGGCGTCTATGACAAGGAAGGCGAGTTTACCCCGATCAGCTGGGATGAAGCCTTCGACATCATGGCCGAGAAATGGAAGGCCACGCTGAAAGAGAAGGGCCCGGACGGCATCGGCATGTTCGGCTCGGGCCAGTGGACGATCTGGGAGGGCTACGCCGCGGCCAAGCTGATGAAGGCCGGGTTCCGCTCGAACAACCTTGATCCGAATGCGCGGCACTGCATGGCCTCGGCCGTGGCGGGCTTCATGCGCACTTTCGGCATCGACGAGCCGATGGGCTGCTATGACGATTTCGAACAGGCCGATACGTTTGTGCTTTGGGGCTCGAACATGGCCGAGATGCACCCGATCCTGTGGTCGCGCCTGACCGACACAAGGCTGACGAAACCGGGGGCCGAGGTGCATGTGCTTTCGACCTATGAACACCGCAGCTTTGAACTCGCCGACAACGGGATGGTGTTCAAGCCGCAGACCGACCTTGCGATCCTGAACTTCATCGCGAACTACATCATCCAGACCAACCGGGTGAACTGGGAGTTCGTCAACGCCCATACGGTGTTTTCCAAGACCCAGACCGACATCGGCTATGGCCTGCGCCCGACCCATGCGCTGGAAGAAGGCGTCGATCAGAAGACCACCGGCAAGATGGACCCGATCGACTTCGAGACCTTCAAGGCCGCCGTTGCGCCCTATACCGTTGAATACGTTTCGGAACTCTCGGGCGTGCCTGCCGACAGCCTGCTCAAGCTGGCCGAACAATATGCCGATCCGAGCCGCAAGGTGATGAGCCTCTGGACCATGGGCTTCAACCAGCACACGCGCGGCTCTTGGGCGAATTCGCTGTGCTACAACATCCACCTGCTGGTTGGCAAAATCTCGGAGCCGGGCAACTCGCCCTTCTCGCTGACCGGGCAGCCCTCGGCCTGCGGCACGGCGCGCGAGGTGGGGACCTTCTCGCACCGGCTGCCCGCCGACATGGTGGTGACGAACGAAGATCACCGCAAGCATTCCGAAGAGCTTTGGGGCCTGCCCGCGGGCACGATCAACGAAAAGGTCGGCGCCCATGCGGTGTTGCAAAACCGGCTTTTGAAGGACGGCAAGATCAACGCCTATTGGGTGCAATGCACCAACAACATGCAAGCCGCCGCCAACATGAACGAAGAGACCTGGCCCGGCTATCGCAACCCGTTGAATTTCATTGTTGTTTCAGATCCCTATCCGACGGTGACCGCGATGGCGGCCGACCTGATCCTGCCCACCGCGATGTGGGTGGAGAAAGAGGGCGCTTACGGCAATGCCGAGCGGCGCACGCAATTCTGGCGCCAGCAGGTGGTGGCGCCGGGCGAGGCGAAGTCGGATCTGTGGCAGCTGGTGGAGTTTTCCAAGCGCTTCAAAGTCGAGGAGGTCTGGCCGGAAGAGCTGATCGCGCAGAAACCGGAGCTGCGCGGCAAGACGCTCTATGACGTGCTCTTCGCCAATGGCGTGGTGAACAAATTCCCGCTGTCCGACACCTACAAGGGCTTCGACAACGACGAGTCAAACCACTTCGGCTTTTACCTGCAAAAGGGTCTGTTCGAGGAATATGCGAGCTTCGGGCGCGGCCATGGCCACGACCTTGCCCCCTTTGACACCTATCATCAGGCGCGCGGCCTGCGCTGGCCGGTGGTTGACGGCAAGGAAACGCTCTACCGCTTCCGCGAGGGCTATGACCCCTATGTGAAGCCCGGCGAGGGGGTGAAATTCTACGGCAACAAGGACGGCAAGGCGAAGATCATCTTCGCCCCCTATGAAGCGCCGCCCGAAACCCCCGATGCGGAATTCGACCTGTGGCTGTCCACGGGCCGGGTACTGGAACACTGGCACTCGGGCTCGATGACGCGCCGGGTGCCGGAACTGCACAAGGCCTTCCCGGCAGCGGTGGTGTTCATGCACCCCGACGACGCGGCGGCCCGCGGGCTGAAGCGCGGGCAAGAGGTAAAGATTTCCTCGCGCCGGGGCGAGATGGTCAGCCGGATCGAAACGCGCGGCCGCAACAAGCCGCCGAAGGGTCTGGTCTTCGTGCCCTGGTTCGACGAGGGGCAGCTGATCAACCAGCTGACCCTGGATGCGACCTGCCCGATTTCCAAGGAAACCGACTACAAGAAATGCGCCGTCAAGGTCGAGCGCATCTGATCCAAACCCCTGTGAGATAAGGAGAAACCCATGCCCGCCCCCGGGACAGCCAAGCCGATCGACCGGCGCCGTTTCCTGACGGAAACGGCCCGGATGGCGGCGGGCTGCGCGGTGGCGGGCACGCTTTTGGGGTCGTTTGTCAGCCGGGCCTCGGCCCTGCCCGCAACGGCGCTGCGGCCCCCGGGCGCGCTGGCCGAGGCGGATTTTCTGGCCGCCTGCTCGCGCTGCGGGCTTTGCGTGCGCGCCTGCCCCTATGACACGCTGAGCCTGGCCGTGCCGGGCGAGGATGTGGCAACCGGCACGCCGTTTTTCACCGCCCGCGAGATCCCCTGCGAGATGTGCGAGGACATTCCCTGCGTCGCCGCCTGCCCGACCGGGGCGCTGGACCCCGGCCTGACCGACATCGGCGCGGCGAAAATGGGCGTCGCGGTGCTGGTCGATGAAGAACATTGCCTGAATGCGCTCGGGCTGCGCTGCGACGTCTGCTATCGCGTCTGCCCCGTGATTGATCAGGCGATCACCTTGGAAATGCGGCACAATCCGCGCTCGGGCCATCATGCGATCTTTCTGCCCGTGGTCCATGCCGAGTTCTGCACCGGCTGCGGCAAATGCGAGAAAAGCTGCGTCCTGCCCGAGGCCACGATCAAGGTCCTGCCGCTGGCTCTCGCCCGCGGCGAGGCCTCGGATCACTACCGGCTGGGCTGGGAGGAGATGGAGCAGAAAGGCGCCCCGGTGGTCGAGGGCATCGTCGATCTGCCCGACCGCCTGCCCGGCCCCGGCACCGACAATCTGGCCGCGCCGGGGGGGTTTGCCCCCGAGGGCGCCTCCGATTTCGCCCCCGCCTTCAAACTTCCGGGGGGAAAACCATGAGCACCCCCAAAGGCCGGTTGGCCGCCCGCAAATGGCTGATCGCCCGGCGGCTGTCGCAGGCAGCCTTTCTGATGCTGTTCCTTTCGGGTCCATGGCTTGGCCTCTGGATCGCCAAGGGCAATCTGGCCGGGTCGATGACGCTTGATGTGCTGCCGCTGACCGATCCTTTCGTGGCGCTGCAATCGCTGGTCGCCGGGCATCTCCCCGCCCTGACCGCGCTGATCGGCGCGGCGATCGTCACCGTCACCTATGCGCTGATCGGCGGGCGGGTCTATTGTTCCTGGGTCTGCCCGATCAACCCGGTGACCGATGCCGCGTCCTGGGCGCATCGGCGGCTGAACCTGCCCAAGGGCTGGCAGCCCGCCCGGGCCACGCGGCTGTGGATTTTGGCCACGGTGCTGGCGGTTTCGGCCGCGACCGGCACGGTGGCTTGGGAATTCGTCAATCCGATCAGCCTCTTGCATCGCGGTCTTGTGTTCGGCATCGGCTTTGGCTGGACCTTTGTCCTGGCCGTCTTCCTGTTCGATCTTTTCGTCTCGCGGCAGGGCTGGTGCGGCCATCTGTGCCCGGTCGGCGCCTTTTACGGCCAGCTGGGCCGCAAGGCGCTGCTGCGCGTCACCGCCCGAAACCGCGCCGCCTGCGACGATTGCATGGATTGCTTCGCCGTCTGCCCCGAGCCGCAGGTGCTGAGCCCGGCGCTGCGCGGCGCGACCGGGCAGACGCCGCTGATCCTGTCGCCCGACTGCACCAATTGCGGCCGCTGCATCGACGTCTGCGACCTTGACGTCTTTCGCTTCACCCATCGCCTCGACGCCACCCCGGTGCCCGGACGCGTCGCCCCCGGATCGAGACTTACGGAGACCCAGCCATGAAAAAAGTCATTCTGTTCAGTGCCCTGCTGGCGGCGGCGGGCGCCGCGCCGCTGGGCTTTGCCACCGCGCAATCCGCCCCCGCAACCGCCCCCGTCCTGTCGCTGCGCGGCGCCGACCCTGACAGCGCGGTCTCGGTGAACCCGGTCTATCACCAGCAGGAAGGCCGCAAGGATCGCAACTACCGGCTGCAACCGCCGATCATCCCGCATACGATCGACAAATATCAGATCGACCTGCATGCCAACGAATGTCTGGCCTGCCACGACTGGAAAAACGCCGCCGAACGCCGCGCGCCGACGCTGTCGATGACCCATTACACCACCCGCGACGGCGTGCAAACCGATGCGATCGCGCCGCGGCGCTGGTTTTGCAACCAATGCCATGTGCCGCAGGTCGATGCCCCCGCGCTGGTCGACAACCTGTTCAAGGGTTCGGACGAATAAGCCGGGACGAGGAACCATATCATGTCCGACACCAACGCCCCCCGCCCCGATCCTGCCCGCTCCGGTCTGATCCGCCGCCTGTGGTCCGCGCTCTGGAGCCCGCCCGCCGCCATCTCTCTGGGCATGCTTCTGATCGCGGGCTTCGGCAGCGGGATCCTGTTCTGGGGCGGCTTTCACACCGCGCTGGAAATGACCAACACAGAGACCTTCTGCATCTCCTGCCACGAGATGCGCGAGAATGTTTACGCGGAATATCAAGGCTCTGTGCACCAGAACAATTCCTCGGGCGTGCGGGCGACCTGCCCCGACTGCCATGTGCCCAAGGAATGGGGGCCGAAGATGATCCGCAAGGTGCAGGCCTCGAAAGAGCTGTGGGGCCATTTCGTCACCGGCTCGATCTGGACCCGCGACAAGTTCGTCGATCGCCGCCTGGAACTGGCCAAGCACGAATGGGAACGGATGAAGGCGAATGACTCTCAGGCCTGCCGCAACTGCCACAGCCTTGTCTACATGGATTTCACGCTGCAGGAAAACCGCGCCGCCGAGAACCATCAGCGCGCGCTGGACGAGGGGATGACCTGCATCGACTGCCATCAGGGCATCGCCCATGATCTGCCCGACGATTACCTGACCGCCTATCGCGAGGTCGTGGACCGGCTGCAGGCCGAGGGCACGATCCCGGCGCCAAAACCGGTCAATGCCGCGGCGATCGACAGCTATCTCAAGACCGCGAACTGAGGGGGCAAGATGCACGCCGCTCTTTGCGATGGCTTCGGCCGCGATGTGCGCTACCTGCGGGTGTCGGTCACCGACCGCTGCGATCTGCGCTGTTCCTATTGCATGAAGGAAGACGTGACCTTCCTGCCGCGCCATCAGGTGCTGAGCCTTGAGGAGCTTGACCGGCTCTGCTCGGCCTTCGTCTCGCTTGGCGTGCGCAAGCTGCGGGTGACCGGCGGCGAGCCGCTGGTGCGGCGCGGCATCCTGGGCTTTTTCGCCGCGATGGGGGCGCATCTGCGGGCCGGGCGGCTGGACGAATTGACCCTGACGACGAACGGCACCCAGCTTGCCCGCCATGCGCAGGCGCTGGCCGGCTGCGGGGTGAAGCGGGTGAATGTCTCGCTCGATACGCTCGACGGGGCGAAATACACCCGGCTGACGCGCCTTGGCCGGATTGAGCAGGTGTTTGACGGCATTGCCGCCGCGCAGGCCGCCGGGCTGCGGGTGAAGCTCAATGCGATGGCGCTGCGGGGCGTGAACGACGACGAGATTTTCGCCCTGACCGACTGGGCGGCGGCGCATCACTGCGATCTGACCTTCATCGAGCTGATGCCGATGGGCGAGATCCCGGCGGGCACCCGGCTTGCGCAGTTCTGGCCGCTTGATGAGCTGCGCGCGCAGCTGGAAACCCGGTTCCGGCTGATCGACTCGCAGCTCTCGACGGGCGGCCCCGCGCGCTATGTGACATTGGCCGAGACCGGGCAGCGGATCGGCTTCATCTCGGCCCTCAGCCACAATTTCTGCAACAGTTGCAACCGGGTGCGACTGACCTGCAAGGGCGAGCTTTACACCTGTCTGGGTCAGGAAGGCGCCACCGACCTGCGCCCCGTGCTGCGCGCGGGGGTCGAGGGCGAAACGCTCGCCCGCGAAATCCGCGCCGCCATCGCGCGAAAACCCGCGGGCCATGCCTTCGGCTACGGCCCCTGCAGCGTCGCGGGCGCGATGCCCCGTGGCATGAACCACACCGGCGGCTGAATTTGATCATCTTTCGCGGCGTGGACAAAGCGGTTACTCTGGGCCGTCAGCAGCCCGAAGGAACGCCGGTGGAGAGCCTTGTCGCCAAAGAACCTGCGCATCTGCGCGTCTATCGCGGCATCCGCGATCTGATCCTGTCGGGCGATCTGGCGCCCGGTCATCCGGTGACGATTCAGGGGCTGGTGGCGCGGCTGGATGCGGGCGTGACCCCGGTGCGCGAGGCGATCCGGCGACTGACCTCGGAAGGGGCGTTGCAGTTTCACGACAACCGCCGCGTCACCGTGCCGGTGCTGAGCGTGGCGCAGGTCGATGAGCTGATCTTTGCCCGCAATGCGCTGGAACCCGAACTGGCACGTCAGGGCGCCATGCGGGCAAGCGCGGCCGATATCGAGACGCTGGCGGCGATCGACGCCGCCCATACCGCCGCCATCGCCACGGGCAACACGCATCACTACATGGTGCAGAACCACCGCTTTCACATGACGCTTTATGCGCTGGCGGGGACCGAGGTGATCCTGCCCGTGGTCGAGGCCTTGTGGCTGCGCTCGGCCCCGGCCTTGCGGGTGATGTGCGGGCGCTTTGGCACCTCGAACCTGCCCGACATGCATCAGGCGGCGCTGGCGGCGATGCGGGCGAATGACCCGGCGGGCGTGGCCGAGGCGATCCGGCGCGATATCCTGCAAGGCATGGAAAACGTCCGCGAGCTTTTGGCGGCGGCGCATCCCGGCTGAGGCGCCGGGCCGCGTCAGGTCACGTCAGGCGCTTTGGTTCAGCCCCTCGGCATTGATCCGTTCCAGCGTTTCATCCAGCGATTTCAACGCCCGCTCGATCAAGATGTCGATTTCCGCGGGGGTGATGACCAAGGGCGGCGAGATGATCATGCGATCGCCGACATGGCGCATGACGAGGTTGTTGGCAAAGCAGCGCTCGCGGCAGATATAGCCCACAGTCCCCGATTTCGACGCAAACTTCGCCCGCGTCGCCTTGTTCGGCGTCAGCGCGATCGAGCCCATCAGCCCGACGATCTTCGCCTCGCCCACCAGCGGATGCGCGGTCAGGCTTTCCCATTTCGCCTTCAGATACGGCGCGGTCTCGGCCGCGACCTTGGCGACGATCCCCTCCTCGTCCAGCAGCCGCAGATTTTCCAGCGCGACGGCGGCGGCGACCGGATGGCCCGAATAGGTGTAGCCATGCGCGAATTCATCCGAGCCGTTGATCACCGCGGCGACCTTGTCCGAGACGATCGAGGCACCCATCGGAATATAGCCCGAGGTCATCCCCTTGGCGACGGTCATGATATCGGGCGTGATCCCGAAGGTCTGGCAGCCGAACCAGTTGCCGGTGCGGCCAAAGCCGGTGATGACCTCGTCGGCGATCAGCAGGATGTCATATTGGCGGCAGATGCGCTGGATTTCCGGCCAGTAGGTCGCGGGCGGAATGATCACGCCGCCCGCGCCCTGCACCGGCTCGCCGATGAAGGCGGCAACGTTTTCGGCGCCGATTTCAAGGATCTTGTCCTCAAGCTGGCGGGCGCGGGCCAGACCGAAATCCTCGGGGGTCATCTCGCCGCCCTCGGACCACCAGTCGGGCTGGTCGATATGCACGATGCCCGGGATCGGCAGCCCGCCCTGCGCATGCATCCCCTTCATCCCGCCCAGGCTCGCCGCGCCCATGGTCGAGCCGTGATAGCCGTTCCAGCGCGAAATGATCACATTCTTTTCGGGCTTTTCCAGCGCCTGCCAGTAGCGCCGCACCATGCGGATGTTGGTGTCGTTCGAATCCGAGCCCGAACCGTTGAAGAAGACATGGTTCAGATCGCCCGGCGCGAGTTCCGCCAGACGCTTGGCCAGCTGGATCGCCGGGATATGCGAGGTCTGGAAAAAGGTGTTGTAAAACGGCAGCTGGCGCATCTGCCGCGCCGCCGCCTCGACCAGCTCTTCGCGGCCATAGCCGACATTGACGCACCAGAGCCCGGCCATTCCGTCAAGGATCTCGGCACCTTCGCTGTCGGTCACCCAGACGCCTTTCGCCTTGGTGATGATCCGCGCGCCTTTCTTCGCCAGCCCGTCGCCATCGGTGAACGGATGCATGTGATGGGCGGCGTCCAGCGCCTGCAATTCCGCGGTGGGAAGGTGATTTTCGAACATCCTCTGTCCTTTCCGGTCTGGGTGCCGCCGCGCGGCAGATCGCGCCGGGGGGGGCGCGCCGGGGCGGCGCTGCCGGGCCATCGGGCCCCTTGGGAAAATATGATCAAATTCCGCGGCAAGGTCAATCCGCTCTCTGACCCGGCGACGAAGAGACCGGTCTAGGCCGCCGATCCGGGCACAAGCGCCGGCAGCCGCGCCAGCAAGGCGCCGACCTCGCGGCGCAGGGCCACGGGGCGGGCGCGCGGGGAATAGACCGCCTCGACCGGCAAGGCGCCGTAAAGCGCGGCGGCAAGGGCGGGAAAGGCCCGCAACAGCCGCTGCCGCGCCGCGGGGGCCAGCGCGGCAAAGCCCGCCGGGCCGGGCCAGAAGCTTTCCGCCCAAAGCCCGTCCAGCCGCACCAGCGCATGGCGCGGCAGCAGCAGGTGATGATAGCTGCAGCCCCGCCGCCCCGCCATCACCCGCGCCCCGCCCCAGCCGCTTTCGGCCAGATGCCGGGCCCGCACCAGCCGCGCGCCCGTATCGCCCAGACACAGGCAATGCTGCGCCGAAACCCGCACCGGACCCGCATTGCCCAGCGCCCCGGCCCGGATCTCGACCGGCAAGAGCCGCGGATCGGCCCGCATCTGCGCCGCGCCAACCTGCCGCGCCGCCGTCCAGAGCACCGGCAGCGGCGGCCCGTCCCGCACCGTGACCAGATCGCCCACCCGCAAATCCTCGACCGCGACGGGACCGCGCGGCGTGTCGATCCGCCCGCCCGCGACGAAACAGGGAATGCCCATCGCATGCAGCGTGGCGAAGCGGTCGGCATTCAGCACCGCCGGATCGACCCCCGCAAGCGTCACGCTTTCGCCATTGGGAAAGGTCAGCACCGCATTGCCCGCGCCGTCGTCGGTGATCGTGACATCCTTGGCGGTGACCGGATTGCCATCGAGATCGGTCAGATCGGCCACGTCCAGCTGATCGACCGTGGGCCCGCCCGGCCCGGTCCGGGTCAGATCGAAGCCATCGACCACATCGGACCCCGCGCCGTCGCCCAGAACGATGGTGTCGGCCCCCATCCCCGCCACCAGATCGAGCGTGTCGTTCCCGGCGCCGCCGATCAGGCGGTTGTTGCCCGGATCGCCGGTCAGGTAATCATCGCCCGCGCCGCCATCGAGCGTGTCATTGCCCGATCCGCCCGAGATCACGTCATCGCCGTCGCCGCCCGCGACGCTGTCGTCGTCATTGCCCGCAAGGATCGTGTCGGCCCCGGCGCCACCGTCGATCGTGTCGGCCCCCGCGCCGCCCGCCAGCACGTCATCGCCCCCGCCGCCCGCGACGCTGTCGTTGCCAAGCCCGGCCGAAAACGTATCCGCCCCCGCCCCGCCCGTCAGCGTGTCGGCGCCGTCGCCCGCATCGACATTGACCCCGCCCGCGGCGCCGGAGGCATTGACCAGATCGGCCCCGGCCCCCAGGGTGATCCGCTCGATCTCGGTGAAACTGGCGCTCGAAGCGCCATCCGAAAGCGTCCCCGCCTCGGCCCCGGTCAGCGTCAGCGTGACGCCGCCGCCCAGCCCCGAGGCATCCAGCCAGTCGCCCGCGGCATCGTTCAGGCTGCCGCCGTTGATCGTGTCATTGCCGAAACCCGGGCCGAGGACGATCCGGTCCGCCCCCGCCCCGCCCGCGATGATATCGGCGCCGCTGCCGCCGTCGATCGTGTCGGCGCCGCTGCCGCCGGTGATACTGTCGGCGCCGCCGTTGCCGTAAAGCATCGCCCCCGCGGCATCGGCGGCGGCATTGATCGTATCGGCGTGATCGGTGCCCGAAATCGCCTCGATCGCCGAGAAACTGCCGTGATCGGTGGGGGAATAGCTCCAGTTGCCCGCGCCCGAGCCGGTGTAGGTGACGCTGACCCCGGTGCCCAGCAGATAGTTGTAAAATCCGATCGTGTCGCTGTCGGCGCCACCGTCGATCGTGTCGCCCTCGTGGCCGTCGGTGATGATGAACAGATCATTGCCCGCATCGCCGTAAAGCAGGTCGTTGCCCCAGGCGCCCGAGATCGTGTCGGCGCCGTCATCGCCATGCAGCGTGTCGTTGCCGCCGCCGCCCAGGATCAGGTCGTTGCCGGACCCGCCGCGCACCGAATCGTTGCCGGCTTCGGTGCTCCAGTCGGCATTGTTCCCGAACGTGTCGTTGCCCGCGCCCAGATCGACCGAATCGTCGCCCTCGCCGCCCAGCACGACATCGTTGCCCGCCCCGGCAGCAACGGTGTCATTGCCAAGCCCGGCGCGGATCGTGTCGGCCTCGCCATCGGCGCCGTCGATCAGATCGCCGCCGCCATCGGCATGGCCGACCCCCATGGAATCGGCGCCGCTCGTGCCCTCGACCTGGCCGGTATGGGTGAGGATCCCGTCCCAGGGATCCCGGTTTGCGCCAAGGTTCCAGCCCGACCCCGTCGGCACGATATAGCTGTTGAGCGTGATCGCGCGGATCGCCCCAGCCTCGAGCGTGATCTGGTCGGCGTCATAACCGGCGCGGGGCGCCAGATAAAGATTGCCGGCCGTATCCTGAAACACCGAGATCTGGGTCAGGCTGGCGGTCGTGCCGTCGACATAGGTGACGGTGGCCGTAAAGGGCATGACGCTGTCAAAAGTGTGCAGCGCCCCGCCATTGATGTAAAACGTGTCGTTGGTGGCGAAATTGTTGGTGTCGTAGCAGGTCGCCGAGGTGGCGGGGTCATAGCCGCCCGCATAGCTGCCCGCCGAGAGCACCTGCACATGGTTGCACAGCGGATCATTCAGGCTGCCGAAGGTGTGCCCCGCAAGCTCGGTCGCGTTTTCCGCAACCGAATTGCCCTCGGTCGGATCCAGATCCGACCAGGTTCCAAGCGAGATGACGTTGAACGTCGTGCTCACCGCAGGTGTTCCTGTTTGCCGCCGCGTCCCTAAAGCTGCGCGCAGGGTAACGAGCGCGGATTAACGATGACTTGCCCATGCCGTGAAATCAGCGGCGTGGTTAACAGGGCCGCCGCGACGGCGCAGCCGCTTTGCATTTTCCGAAATCCCTGTATCCTTCGGCGGCTGCCCGCTGTCCGGACGGCTTTCGTATCCTTGCGTCGACCGTGTTCCGAGGGGCCATGACCGCACCGTTTCCGCCGTTTCCCGACGAAACCCCGGAAAGCCCGTCGGCGCTTCCGAAGGCGCTTTACGGCGGCTGGACGCGGGTGATGAGCTGGCGGGCGCGGGCGACGCTGGGGCGGCAGGTGCTTGTCGGGCTGGGGCTGCTGGCGGTCGGAACGCTGATCCGCGAGGGGCTGCATGCGCTCGGGGCAGAGCTGAACTATCTGCCGCTTCTGCCCACGGTGACGCTGGCGGCGGTGCTGTTGCGCCTCGAGATCGGGCTGGCCGTGGTGCTGCTTTCGGCGCTGCAGATCCATTTCCTGTTCGTGCCCGAGGCCGGTCCGGGCCATGACATCGCGCAGATCATCTATGTTCTGGCCTCGGCCTTTCCGCTTGCGGTGGCGGAGCTGTTCGTGCGCGCGCAACGGGTGGCCCTGGTCGAGCATCGCCGCGCCGACCGGATCGAGCGGCTGAACGCCGCCGTGGTCGAATATTCCAACGATGCCATCCTGACGCAGACGCTGGACGGTATCGTGACCAGCTGGAACCGCGGCGCGGAACGGATGCTGGGCTATCTGGCTTCCGACATGGTCGGACGGCCGATTCAGGATCTGTGCGCGGCCGTCACCCCGATCGGCCCCGATCTGCTCGACAGGCTGCGGCGCGGCGCGGCGATCGAGCAATTCCGCACCCGGTTTCGCGCCCGCGACGGCCAGATCCTTGACGTGTCGGTGACGCTGTCGCCGATCCGCGACCCCGCGGGGGCGATCATCGGCGTCTCGACGATCCTGCGCGACATCACCCAAAGCATGCAGGTCTTCGACGCGTTGCGCCAAAGCGAGGAAAAGCTGCGCTTCGCACTGGAGGCGGCGCGGGCGGGATCGTGGCAGTGGAACTGCGTCGAGGACAGCTCCGAATGTTCCGAACGCTACCTGCAGCAGCACGGGCTGCCTGCCGCGGCGCCCTCGGTCAGCCTGGCGCAATGGCTCGACTGCCTGCATCCCGAGGACCGCGCGGGCGTGGAAGATCTGGTGCGGCGGGCGCTGGGTTCCGCCGGGCAGCGCGATCTTTCGGTGCAATATCGCGTCGCGCTGACGGGCGGGCGCGGGCCGCGCTGGATCGAGGCCTTCGGCCGGATCGAACGCGACGCCGAGGGACGGCCGCTGAAGATCAGCGGCATGTCCTTTGACGTCACCGACCGGTTCGAGGCGGTCGAACGCATCGCCCATCTGGCGCATCACGACGGGCTGACCGGGCTGCCGAACCGGGCGCTGTTTCTGGACCGGCTCGAGGCGGCGCTGGGGCGGGTGCGGCGCGGTCAGGGCTGCGCGGTGCTGCTGGTCGATCTGGACCGGTTCAAGGAGGTGAACGACACGCTCGGCCATCCGGCGGGGGATGCGCTTTTATGCGCGGTGGCCGCACGGCTGCAGGCCGAGGTCAGCGCGGCCGACACGCTGGCGCGGCTCGGGGGCGACGAATTCGCCATCCTCTTGACCGAAACCGATGCGCCGCAGGCGGCGGTGGCGCTGGCGGAACGGCTGATCGCCGCGGTCGAGACCAGCTTCGATCTGGATGGCCGCGCCGTCGCCATCGGCGCCAGCGTCGGCATTGCCACGGCGCCCTCGGACGGGCTGAGCGCGAAGGCGCTGGTGAAGGCGGCCGATGTGGCGCTCTATCGGGCCAAGGCCGACGGCTCGGGCTGTCTGCGGTTCTTCGAGCCGGAAAGCGACACAAGGATGCAGCTGCGCCGGGCGCTGGAAAGCGATCTGCGCCGGGCTTGGGCGGCACGGGATTTCGAGCTGTTCTTCCAGCCGATCATCGACATGAGAACGCGCCGCGTTTCCTGTTTCGAGGCGCTGTTGCGCTGGCACCACCCGGACCGCGGCTGGGTCTCGCCCGAGACCTTCATTCCGCTGGCCGAGGAAATGGGGCTGATCGTGCCGATCGGCGAATGGGTGCTGGCCGAGGCCTGCGCGGCGGCGGTGCTCTGGCCGGGCAGCCTGCGGGTGGCGGTCAATCTGTCGCCGGTGCAGCTGGCGCATATCGGGCTGGCCGAGGCGATCACCGCGGCGCTGCGGCGCACCGGGCTCGCGGCGAACCGGCTGGAGCTGGAAATCACCGAAACGGTGATGATGAAGGAGACCCGGGCGACCCTGGCGACGCTGGAGCGGCTCAAGGGGATGGGGCTGCGCATCGCGATGGATGATTTCGGCGCCGGCTATTCGTCCTTGCGCAACCTGCAGCGCTTTCCCTTCGACAAGGTCAAGATCGACCGCGCCTTCACCGCCGGGCTGGGCAGCTCGCGGCAAAGCGCGGCGATCGTGCGGGCGGTGACGGGGATGTGCCTGAGCCTGGGCATGGTCTCGACCGCCGAGGGGGTCGAGACCGAGGCGCAGCTGGCCGCGCTGGACCGCGAGGGCTGCGCCGAGGTGCAGGGATTCCTGTTCAGCAAGCCGGTTCCCGCCCGCGAGATCCCCGCCCTGCTGGACCGTCTCGACTGCGCCGACGTCGCCTGAGCGCGCGACCGCGCCGCTGTCAAAGCCGGAAGGCGGCGACGAAACCGGGCATCGCGATGCCCTTGCGCAGTTTCGGATCGGGCACCGGGGCGTCTGTGACCATCCGCACCGGCACATGCCCGGCCCAAAGGTCCAGCGCCATGTCGGCCTCGTCCTCCTCGGGCAGGCCTGCGGCGACCTTGGCCGAAACCTCGTCGAGCTTCATCCGGATCACCTTTGACGCCTTCCATTCCTGCTCGGTCGGCGGGCGGGCATAGCCCCAGAGCCCCGGTGCCAGACGGGTGACAAAGGCTTCAAGCGCGGTCTTTTTCTCCTCGCCCTCGACCAGTTCGGTTTTGCCGAAGGCCATGACGGACCGATAGAGGATGTTGTGATCAAAGGCGGCGCGGGAAAACGCCACGCCGTCCAGATGGGTGACCGAGAAGCAGACCGGCACGCCGCTTTCCTGCGTGCGCAGCATCCGGCTGGCGGAAGAGCCGTGCCAATAGACGTAATCGCCCATCCGCCAGTGGCAGGTCGGCGTCACGATCGGCGCGCCCTCGACCACATAGCCGATCTGGCACACCAGCGCGGCGTCGATGATCGCGTCGATGGTGGCGCGGTCATAGGCGGCCAGCCAGTGGTAGCGCTTCAGGCGGGTGCGCTCGGTGGGCGCTTGGGTGTCGGTCATCGTCTTTCCTTTCAACAGCAGGAGCCAGCAAAGATCGGCAGGGTGATCGCCATCGGCACCGGATAGGCGGGCTCGGTGGCGGGCAGCGCGCGCAGCGCCGCGATGTAATCGGGGTCAAGCCCGTGCAGCCGCGCGCCTTCGGCGATGCGGTCACGATAGGGGCGGCTCGGCGGCTTTTCCGCCCGCCGTTCGGTCTTGATCAGCGCCACCGCGCCAAGGGCCGTGCCGTCTTCGGTCACGACGTCGATCGGGGTATGGAAATAACGCCCGGTGCCGTTCAGCTTCACGCCCCGGGCGGCTTCGAGCATCTCGGCCTCCGACGGCGCAAGGCTGTAGATCACGCCGGGCACATGGGCGTCGGGATCGGGGATCAGGCTTTCCTCGGCCCCGTCCCAGACCCGCGAATGACCGAAAAAGCCGATCCGCCAACCCCGCGCACTGGCCCGGGTGAGCGGCTTGGCCGAGGGGCAGAGCTTGCCGATTTCCTCGGGATGCAGATCTAGACCGTAAGCAAAAACAAGCACTTTCTTCATCGCACAGGCTCCGGTTCCAGCGTGAGGGTGACGAAAAGCGCGCCGTCGCGGCGCTCTTCGGTGCTGTGCAATCCGCCAGCCTGCACCGCCCGGGCGAACCAGCGCGGCGGGTGATCCATGCGGATCGTCAGCGGGCGGAACGGCTCGGCCATCAGGATCGGGCCAAGGACCGAGCGCGAGTTGTGCCGCGCATCCGAGGCCAACGCTGCGGCCAGATCGACAAAGCGGCTGCCGTCGGGGCGGTTTTCTGCCTGCACCGCGGGCGGCGGGCTGATCGCTGCGACCTTGCCGCCGCAGCCGCCGCAGCCGCCCTCGGGTTTGGTGTCGCAGCAGGCGGCCTGTTGCGCGCGTTCCTCCTCGCCCGCGCAGACCGAGGCGAGCATGGCTTCAACGGGCCCGGTCGAGCGCCAGACGCTGAAGCCGTATTGTTCCTGCAACAGCGAATAGACATAGCCGCGGACCTCGGCCGAGATCAGCACGGTGCAGGGGGCCAGCGCGAAAACCATCCGCTCGACGGCGGCGCGCAGGGCGGGAATTCCGCCCTCGCGCGGCAATTCGAGCGGCCAGTCTTCGACCAATGTCCAGTCGGTGCCGCTGCCTTCGTAAAGGAAAAGCCGACCGGGGGTGTTCAGGGAAGCGGGTTGGCCCGCCGCGTCCAGATGAAGGGCAATCTGCATGGGAACCTCCGAAGGAAAAGGCCGGGCCGCCGCGACGGCCCGGCAGGTTGCGCGGCGATGCCGTCACCACACGTTGAGGATCCATTCCTTGTTTTTCTTCGCCTCCATGTCGGCGAAAAGCGTGTTGGCCATCGTCTCGGCCAGGAACATCGCGCCGCCGTAGCCCAGCACCGGATGGCGATACATCCCGGCGCGGTCGTAGGTCGGAAAGCCCACGCGCACCATCGGCACCTTGTAGTCGATCGAGATGAACCGGCCTTTCGAATGGCCAAGGATCAGATCGAGTTCGAGCCCCTGCTGGATGCGGCTTTCCAGATCCCAGAAATCGGCGTTCGTGACGATTTCCAGATCGGGGGCGTTTTCCTGCAGCGCCAGCACGCGGGGGTCTTTCACATACCCCGAGTTGTCATCGCCCAGAAGCAGCAGTTTCGGCTTCATTTCGAGGTCAAGACAGAACTCGGTCAGGCCGATGGCCAGATCCGGGTTCGCATAGATCGCCACCCGCTTGTCAGCCAGAAACATGTGGCCGATGTCGGCGATGGCATCGAGCGCAAGGCCGCGTTCCCTGACCAGCTGCGCCGGGATCGGCTGGCCGGTCATTTCCGAGACCGATTTCAGGAAGGCATCGGTGTTGCGGATGCCGACCGGGGTCGGCCCGATCACCGAGGGAACCTTGAACTTCTTCTTCAAGTAATCGGCCGCCTTCATCCCCTCGTAGCGGTTCAGTGCGATGGTGCCCTTGGCGTTCGCGGTGTCGCGCAGATCGTCGATGGTGGTCGAGCCGTGCGAGTGATGCTCAAGATCCGGCATCAACGGGCTGTCGAAGCTTTCGACTTCAAACAGCACGTTCGCCTTGACCTCCATCACCTCGAGAAGGTGCTTCAGCTCCTTCACATCGCCCGGGTTCACCCAGCCGGTGATCAGGTTGATCTTGTCGCTGGGCTCGTCTTTCGTCGCGAATTTCTTCACGAAATCATGCACCGCCTTGTCATAGCCGGTGATCATCGAGCCGACGAAGCTGGGGCAATGCACGGTCAGCAGATGCACTTCGCGGCCGGGGAATTTGGTCGGCAGAAGTTCATCTTCCAGCTTCGACAAAAGCCCGTCCACATCGTCACCGATGATCTCGGTCGAGCAGGTGGTGATGATCGGCACCACCTTCACATCGGGGTAGCGGGTCAAGAGCACCTCGACCGCGGTTTCGACACGGTCGAGCGCGCCGAAGACCGCGCCGTCTTCATGGACCGACGACGAGGCGATCTCGAAGCTTTCCTTCATGTGCTGCGAGATCAGCAGACGCACGAACATCACGCAGCCCTGGCCGCCGTGAACGATGCCGATACAGTCCTTGATCCCGATCGAGGCGAATTGTGCGCCTGCGGGCTGACAGGTGAAGATCGGGTTGATCGTGCCTTCCCGCGCCTTCTGGGTGACCTGGCAAGTCATGGGTCTGATCCTTTCAATAATGCGGGACGGTCAGCTCGGTATTGAGCGAGCCGTGAACGGTGAGGTGGTCGATCTTTTCGTGCAACGCCTTGAACAGGCTCTTGATCTCGGGCTTGGTCATGGCCATCAGCCAGGGAAACCGGGTCTTGAAGGCGCGCGACAGGATCACCGCATCGACCCAGTAGCAGCGGTCCATCGCGGTTTCATGCACAGGCTCTTCGCCGCACAGGATCTCGCAGGTCTGGCTGAGGATCCCGGCGTTCTGCTTCAGCCGGTCCCAGCCGCGCGAGTTGAACTGCCACAGGCAGTTCTTCATGATGTAATCGACGAGCGGGGCGATCTTTTCGACGGTGTCGGTCATGGTGTCCCCCTCACTCGGCGGCAGGTTGGGCGGCGTCGCGGAGCGCTTTCTGCTCGGCGGCATAGGCCAGGTTGCGGGCGCGGACTTCGGCGATGGAATCGTATTTGCCGGTGTATTCGTGCAGCACCTCGCTGAACTTCACCGCGTCCGAGACGGTCAGATCGGCGTTCATCTTCGCGGTGCGGAAGCCCGAGGTGATCGGCGCATCCGGGGCCGAGATGTCGATCGCCGCCAATTGGCGCATCGGCGCATAGATCGCGTTGTAGATGTCGCGGGCGAAGCGCACCCAGCCTTCGAAGCCCTTGTAGGGGCCGTTGTGATAGGCATGGGCGTTCAGATAGGGCACGCCGTGTTTCTTGACGAATTCGCCCGGGCGCTTGCCGGTGAAGATGATGTCGGGCTTGAGCATTTCGATCGCCTCGACCGATTCAAGCTCGTTCGGATCGTCGATGGCGAGCGCACCTTCACCGCAACGCGAGACACCCTTTTCCATGTCGCCCTGATGGCCGAACTTGGTGTAGACCGAGACGACCTTGAGGCCCATTTCCTCTTCGATCGCATGCGCCCAGTGCCAGAGCTTCGAGCCGCCCGGCCAGAGGCACACTTTCTTGCCCTGCAGCCGTTCCTTGTACCAGTCGAGTTGCGGTTTCCACTTCGCATATTCCTCGGCGATCAGCGCCTCGGCCTTGTCTTCGATGCCGAAGAACAGCGCGACCTTGCGCAGCGAATTGGCGAGCGGCTCGAAGCCGAAGCCGTCGATGTCGAGCCGGGGAATGCCGTAGCGCACGCGCAGCTCGTCGCAGATGTATTCGGCCGAGCGCGCGCATTCGAGCACGTTCAGTTGCGCGCGGTGCATCATCCGCAGGCTGTCATAGCTGCCGTTGCCGGTGAAGGTCGACAGGACATGGATGCCGATGCGATTGAAATAGTCGATCATCACCTCCTGATCGCCCTGGATGTTGTATTCGCCCACGTAGTTGATGACGTGTTCGCCGAGGTATTCCGGCTCGACCGTGCCGACCTTCTGATTGAGCCAGGCGATGTTGATCTTGTGGTGGCCGCCCGATTGGCTCGGCCCCGCGAAGCCCGGCGAGTTGCAGACGAACACGTCGACATCGCCGCGTTCCGCCATCACTTCCTTGGCGATGGCGTCGACGTCATCGCCGATCAGCGCCGTGGTGCAGGTCTGATAGACCGTCATGCGCTTGATGTTCGGGAAGGCGTCGAACGCCTCGTGCATCGACTTTTTCAGCAGCCCTTCCGCGCCGAAGACGACGTGCTTTTCCTTCACGTCGGTGGCGAAGGTGTATTTCAGCTGGAAGTTGTCGTTGTCCGAGATGTAGCGCTTCGTCTGCCAGGTGTCGTAGGTGCAGCCGTTCGGCCCGTGCGAAATGTGGATCACGTCCTTCATCGGCGTGCCGATCACGTGTTTCGCGCCGCAATAGGCGCAGCCGCGTTCGGAAATCGTGCCGGGGATCGTGTTCAGGTAGCCTTTCGGCAGGCAGGAGGTCAGATCCTCGCCCGCCGCCTTCATCACCGCGTGCTCGCGCCGCTCGGGGATGCATTTCGAGACTTCAAACTCATGGTAGGGCATCGGCCTAACTCCATGGAAATTCGGGGAAAGGGCGCCGGGCGCGGCGCCCCGGTGCGTCAGTCCATCAGGCCGTATTTGACGACCATGGCTTCGAGTTCATCCATGGCGAGCGGCTTCGGGATCACGAAATCCTCGTTCTCGATGATCTTGCGGCCCAGTTCGCGATATTCCTGCGCCTGATTGGCCTCGGGCTGGAATTCGGTCACGGTCTGCTTGTTGAACTCGGCCTTCTGCACGATGTTGTCGCGCGGCACGAAGTGGATCATCTTCGAGCCGATGGCCTTGGTGAATTCATCAAGGAACTCTTTCTCGCCATCCACGTTGCGGCTGTTGCAGATGATCCCGCCCAGACGCACGCCGGATTGCCGGGCATATTTCGCCAGACCCTTGCAGATGTTGTTGGCGGCATAGATCGCCATCATCTCGCCCGAGGCGACGATATAGACTTCCTCGGCCTTGCCGTCGCGGATGGGCATGGCGAAGCCGCCGCAAACCACGTCGCCCAGCACGTCGAAGAACAGGAAATCAAGGTCTTCGCTATAGGCCTCGTTTTCTTCCATCAGGTCGATGGCGATGATGACGCCACGCCCGGCGCAGCCCACGCCCGGCTCCGGCCCGCCCGATTCCACGCAGCGGATGTCCTTGAAGCCGGTCTTCACCACCTTGTCGACGGTGACACGCTCGGCGCCCTCGATGCGCAAGGTGTCCATCACGGTGGCCTGCGGCAGACCGCCGAGGATCAGACGGGTGCTGTCGGCCTTGGGGTCGCAGCCGTGGATGAAGACGTTCTTTTCGTGGAAATAGGCAAGGGCTGCGGCGGTGTTCTGGGTGGTCGTCGATTTGCCGATACCACCTTTGCCGTAAATGGCGATCTTGCGGGTCATGGGTCGCTCCTTGGGAAGGGATGTCTTGCGACGGCGTTTCGCTGCCGTCTGAACCTTAAAGAGCAGCCCTCGTGCCAAGGTGATTTTCGGGTGGAAATTGACTGTCAGTGCCCTGATATAAAAAGATATTTTACGGCCCACCCTGCCCCGCCGCCCGACCGGAATTCCTTACCGTTATGTAACCGATTACCGTTCGGTAAATGGCCCTCCGAACGCCGGGCAGGATCGGGCGGAAAAGGAAAGGCACTGCCTTTCCCCGCCCGTTTCGCCGCGCAGATGAAAAGACCGTTTGCACCGGGCACAACAAAGGCCGGCGCCAGCCCCGGCGGGCGAGACGCGCCCGCCAATGGCGGGGCGGGCGCTGGCCGGGACGCTTTGGCGCCCCGGCGGTCTTGGGGACAGGGTCCGCGTGACCTCGGCAATGGCCTCGGTCAAGGCCGCCATCAGGCCGAGGCGCGATAGCGGTGCGGGTCGATGCCCAGCCGCCCCATCCGCAGCCCCAACACGCGGCGCGAGACCTGCAGCACCTCCGCCGCCTGCCCGATATTGCCCTGCGTCGTCTTCAGCGCCTCGATGATCATCTCGGTCTCGACGAGGCGCACCTTTTCCTCCAGCCCCACGCCCAAGGTCGTGCCGCTTTCCTTCGCCGTCTGCAACGAAGGCGGCAGGTTCCAGGCGTGGATCACCGCATCATCTGACAGGATCACCGCCCGCTCGATGACGTTTTCGAGTTCCCGCACATTGCCCGGCCAATGATAGGCCATCAGCATGTTCAGCGCCGGGGTCGAAATCCGCTTGACCGATTTCTCCATCGCCTTGCAGGCCTTGGCGACGAAATGATCGGCCAGCAGGATGATGTCCGAACCGCGCTCGCGCAGGGGCGGCACGGTGATCGGCACGACGTTGAGGCGATAGAACAGATCCTCGCGGAAGCGCCCCTCGGCCACCATCCGCACCAGTTCCCGGTTCGTCGCCGCAATCACCCGCACATCGACCTGCACCGGGGTCGTACCGCCGACCCGTTCCAGCGTGCGATCCTGCAGCACGCGCAACAGCTTCGCCTGCACCGAGGGGCTGAGTTCGCCCAACTCGTCCAGAAACAGCGTGCCGCCATCGGCCTGCTCGAACAGCCCCTTGCGCAGCGCCAAAGCCCCGGTAAACGCCCCCTTTTCATGGCCGAAGAGCAGGCTTTCCGCGAGCGTCTCGGGGATCGCCGCGCAGTTGAACCGCACGAAGGGCTTGCCCGCCCGGTCCGAGGAATAATGAATGGCCGAGGCCACCAGTTCCTTGCCGACCCCGCTTTCGCCCAAGATCAGCACCGTCGCCCGGGTTTTCGAGACCTTGCCGATCAGATCATAGACATCGGCCATCATCGCCTTGGAATTGCCGATGATATTGCCAGGCTTGAAGCGCTCGCGCAGGGCATCGCGCAGCTCGCGGTTCTCGCGCTCCAGCTCCAGCTTCTCGACATTGGCGATCAGGTAAAGCTCGACCGTCGGCGCGATCATCAGCGCGATCGCGGCCAGAAACTCGGCATCCTGCTTCAAAAGCCGCTGGTTGATGTAGCTGCGTTCACCGCCGATCGTGCCCAACACCCGCTGCCCCAGCATGATCGGCACACAGACGAAGGCGACCTTGCGCCGGGATTCCCCCGCATGCGCCCCGGTGCGATCGAGGAAATCGGGGCTCTCGTGCAGCCGCGGCGCGATGATCACCCGGCCCGTCTCGGCCACCTTGCCGGTGATGCCCTCGCCCATCGCATAGACGCCCCGGCTTTCCTCCTCCGGCGTCAGGCCGAAGCTTTGGTGGATGAAGACCTGCCCGCGGCGGCGATCCATCAGCGCAACGCTGCCGCGCTCCATCCGCATTTCGCTGCGCATCATCTTCAGAATCATGCCCAGACTCTCGCCCAGATCGGGCGCTTGCGAGATCACCGCATTCAGCCGGTAAAGCGTCGGCAACAGGTTCACCCGGCATTCCCCGGTGAAACATTGGCCGAATTCGTCCTCGGGGCTTGTCTGCCCAAGCTCAAGCGCCTCGAGCTGATCCTCGCCGACCATGACCGCCTCCGTTATATAGTGATTCCACATATCGAAGGCTGCGCTGCAAAAGGGCGCAGATCCAAGCCCCGCGCCGCCAGCCGTGCAGGAATGCGGGAAAGAACACCGGGCCTGCCCAGTATTCGGGCAAGCCTGCGCCCTCGGAAGGCGCTTTGGGAAGGGCTCAGGAAAGCGGCGCCGGGCGGCGGCGCAGCACGATCAGCACCAGCGTCGAAAAGAGCCCGAGCGCCGCCGAAAGCACCAGCGCGCGGCGAAATTCGCCCACCGTGACCGCGTTGTAGATCTCGAGCGAGATCGTGTTGGTGCGGCCAAGGATATTGCCGCCCAGCATCAGCGTGACGCCCACCTCGCCCAAAGATCGCGCCGTGGCCATCAAGAGCCCCGCCCCCAAGGCGCCCGCGATATTGGGCAGGATGACGCGCGCAAAGATCGAGATCTCGCCATGGCCAAGGGTGCGCGCCGCCTCGGCCAAGTTCCGGGGCAGCGCGGAAATCGCCGCCTCGACCGGTTTCACGACCAGCGGCAGCCCGACGATGACCGAGGCCAGCAGCACCCCCGCCTGAGAAAAAATGAAGCCTGCACCGAAGCTTGCCTCGATCCAGCCGCCAAGGCCGCGACGCCCCAGAAGCATCAGCAGAGCAAAGCCCAGCACGATCGGCGGAAAGACCATCGGCAGCGTCACCGCAATGTCGACCAGGCTGCGCCCGGGCCAGCGCCGCTTCGAGAGCGCCCAGCCCAGCGCCACCCCCAGCGTCGCATGAACGGCCAGCGTCGCCGCCATGATCCGCAGGCTCAGCCCCAGTGGAAAGGCCAGCCCCGGATCGCCGAGCACGGCGGCGACCGTCTCCACCGCCTAGAGCCCGTAACGGTGCAGGATCTCCTGCGCGGGCGGCGTGGCCAGAAACGCCGCAAACCCCTCGGCCGAGGCATCAAGCACGCCGCAACTGATCTCGATCGGCGCATAAAGGCCCGGATCGACCGCGACCCAGCCGCCCAGATCCCCCTTGGCGCCGATCGCATCGGTGATGTTCAGAAAGCCCGCATCGACATCGCCGGTGCTCAGATAGGCCGTCACCTGCGGCACCGTCGCCACCGTGACAAGCTTCGGATCGACCTGCGCGGCCAGCCCGGCATGGTCGAGATATTGCCGCCCGGCCTTGCCGTAAATCGCTGATTTTTCGTCAGGAATGCCGACTTTCGCGATACCGTCCCCGGCCAGTTCGGCCGCATCGGCAAGGCTGATCCCCTTGCGGAAGGCGACGACCAGCTTGCCCGTGCCCATCGGCAGGAAGCGTTCGAATGTCAGCCCCTCGGCCTTGGCCAGCACCGCCTTGTCACCACAGACCATCGCCATCTTGCCGCTTTCGCGCGCTTGCCCCAGCACCTGGCCCATATTGCCATAGACCTCGCCCACGGATTTGCCGCTTTGCGCCTCATAGGCTGCGATGGCCTCGGCGATCGGGCGGCGATAGCCCGCCCCCGCGCCGATCACCAGATCTTCGGCCAGCGTGGCGGTGGCGGCACAGAGGAACACGGCCGAGATGGCAAGACTTTTGCGCATGGGAAACTCCTGTCGGTTTTGCGGGCTGGACAAGCGCCGCCTCTCGCTATGTAGTCCAACCTAATAGCGATCAGGTCAACTCCCCCCGCGCCACCGCAGGACAAACACCGTGCCAAGTGCTACCCCTCTTGCCGTCACGCTTGAAACGCCGCTTGCGGGGCCGGAGGGTCCGTTTCAGCTTGATGTCGCGCTGAGCGTGGCGGCGGGGGAGTTTGTGGTGCTGACGGGGCCTTCGGGGGCGGGCAAGACGACGCTGTTGCGGCTGATCGCGGGGCTGGCGCGGCCCGCGCGCGGCACCGTCGCGATGGCCGGGCAGGTCTGGAGCGACACCTTGCGCGGGACATCCCTGCCGGTGCGCGCCCGGCCGCTGGGCTTCGTGTTTCAGGATTATGCGCTGTTTCCGAACCTGACGGTGGCGGGGCAGATCGGCTTTGCGCTGCACGACCTGCCCCGGCGCGACCGGGCGGAACGCGTCGCCGAGATGCTCGATCTGGCCGGGCTTTCGGGGCTGGCCGCAGCCTTTCCGGCGCAGCTTTCGGGCGGGCAGAAGCAACGCCTCGCGCTGGTGCGGGCGCTGGCGCGGCGCCCGAAACTGCTGCTTCTCGACGAGCCGCTGTCCGCGCTCGACCCCGACACCCGCGCCCGTCTGCAAACCGAATTGCGCCGCCTGCATGACCATTTCGGCGCCACGACGCTGATGACCAGCCACGACCCCGCCGAGGCGCAGCGTCTGGCCGACCGGGTGTTGCGGCTTGACAGAGGGCGGCTTGACACCGCGCCAGCCCCCCCATCCCTGCGCCTCGTGCGTGCCTGAAAGCCCCGGAGACCCGATGAAGATTCTTGTTTTCCAGCACCTTGCCGTTGAACACCCCGGCACCCTGCGCGATCTTTGGGCCGCGGCAGGGCATGAGATGACCACGGTCGAGCTGGATGAAGGCGCGCCGATCCCGCCGCTTGAGGGCTTCGATCTCTTGGTGGCGATGGGCGGGCCGCAGGATCTGTGGCACAAGGACGACCTGCCCTGGATGCGGGCGGAACTGGCGGCGATCCGGGCTTGGGTCGTGGATCTCGGGCGGCCATACTGGGGCATTTGTCTCGGCCATCAGCTGCTGGCCGAGGCGCTTGGCGGGCGGGTCGGGCCGATGGCCGCGCCCGAGGTGGGTCTGTGCGAGGTCACCCGCACCGCGGCCGGGGCGAGGGATGCGCTCTTCGGCACCCTGCCCGCGCGGCTCTTGACCTTTCAATGGCACGGCGCCGAGATCGTGACCCTGCCCGACGGCGCGGAGGTTCTGGCCGGGAATGCGGCCTGCGGCGTGCAGGCGATCCGCTGGGGCCGCCACGCCTGGGGGCTGCAATTTCACGTCGAGATCACCGAAACGACGGTGGCGGACTGGCAGCAGATCCCGGCCTATGCCGAAAGCCTGCGCAGCGCGCTTGGCGAGAGCCGGGCGGGGGGGCTTGCGGCCGAGGTCGCGCCGCATCTGGCGGCCTTTCGCGCCACCGCCGCGCAGATGAACGCGGCCCTTGCGGCGGCGATGGCGCCCAGCAGCGCGTCACGCTAGCGCCCGGCCGCAACCGCCCGCCGCGGGACATCCGATCCGCCCCGGGGCCAAGCAGAGCGCCTTTCCGCCCTGCGCCGCCTGCCGGGGTCAGTCTTCCAGCTCGCTGTCCCAGTAAAGAAAGTCGAGCCAGGTCTGATGCAGCCCGTCCTTTGCCATCGGCAAACGCCGCGCGATGTCGTCCAACTGGCGCGGGCTCGGTTCGAAAGGGGCGCGCAGAAGCCGCATCCCCGCCTCTTTCGGGGTGCGGCAGCCCTTGCGCAGATTGTCGGGCCCGCAGGCGGTGACGATATTCGTCCAGCGGCTGCCCCCCGCCCGCGCCCGCGGGATCACATGGTCAAAGGTCAGTTCCGACACCGCAAAGCGCTTGCCGCAATACTGGCAGCGGAATTCGTCGCGCAAGAACACGTTGAACCGCGTGTAGGGCACCTTCTTGCGCCGCCGATAGGTCTTGAGCGCCACCACCGCCGGGATCTCGAAACTGGCATTGGCCGAGGAGACCCGCAGCCCCTCGTAGGTCTTCACCTGAATGACGCGGTCTTGCAGCACCGCCACCAGCCCCTGTTGCCAGCTCCAGGCCGAGAGCGGCGCCCAGGAAAGCGGCTGCATGTCGGCATTCAGCACCAGCGTGCGCAGATTGCCAATTGCCGCATTCATCCCCGCCCCCTTTCGGCAAGGTCTTGCGCGCAAAGAAAAAAGCGCGTGGAATGCACGCGCTTTCGCAAGGTATGATCCAGATCTTTCGCCGCCATCGGGGTCGGCACGCCCGGCGCGCAAAGGCAGGCAAAGCCGCCATCGGAAGAAATCCGCGCCCGCCGGTCCCTGCCCGGACTTCGCCCTTGCCCCCCCGAAGTCGATCGCCGCATCCTTCATCCCCCGCCTTGCCCAGAGCGGACAGCACGGCGGAGAAGCCCCCGCCTCTGCCACATCCCGACTATATCTCGCGTTCGCCTCAGGACAAGGCCCGCGATCTGCACAGAGTGCCGATGCGCACAGGCATTGCATGCCTTTGCAACGGCGATGTGACGGGTTGCCCGGAAATCGGGCAGGCGGGCGGCGACTCAGGCGGGCAGATGCGCGCGCAGGAAGGCCAGCGCCTGCCCCAGCCCGTCGGGCGAGATGCCATGCCCGGTGCCGCGCATCACATGGGTGCGAATGTCGAAGCCCGCGGCCGTCAGCGCATCGGCCGCCTGTTTCAGATCGCCGAAGGGCACGATCTGATCGACATCGCCATGCAGCAGCAGCATCGGCGGTTTCGTCACCGTCTCGGCGGCCAGCACATCGGCGCGCAAAAGCCGACCGGAAAAGCCGACGACCCCGGCCAAAGCCTGCGCACGCCGCGGCGCCACCTGCAGCGCCATCATCGTGCCCTGCGAAAAGCCGACCAGCGCGATCTGCGACGCCGCCAGCCCCTCGGAGGTCATCACCTGATCGAGGAAGGCGTTCAGATCTTCGGACGAGCGCGCCAGCCCCGCCGCGGCCTCTTCGGGGGCGGAGCCGTCAAGCCAGGGGATCGGGAACCATTGCCGACCAAAGGGATTGGTGACGCATTCCTCGGGCGCGTCGGGGGCGAGGAACAGCGTGTTCGGCAGATGCGGAGCCAGCGGCTCGGCCAGACCCAGCAGGTCATCGCCGTCGGCGCCATAGCCATGCAGGAAGATCACCGCCGAGGTCGCCTTGCCCGACCGGGCCTCGACCCGTCCCACCTTCATTTCCCGCGTCATGGCGCCACTCCTTCACGATCCTTCATCGCCGCGTAATAGGCCCAAAGCCCGCGCGCGGCAACCGCCCGCCAGGGCGACCAGGGGGCAGAAAGCGTGCCAAAAGCCCGCGGCTTCGGCCGTTCGGGCAGGTCAAACAAGAGCCGCGCCGCCTCGGCCAAGGCCAGATCGTCGACGGCAAAGACATCGGCGCGGCCAAGGGCGAACATCAGATACATCTCGACCGTCCAGCGCCCGATGCCGGGCAGGGGCAGAAGCGTGTCGATCACCTGCGCGTCGGGCAGGGTCCGCAGCGCCGGAAAGTCGATCCCCGAACGGGCAAGCGCCTGCAGATAGCGCACCTTTTGCCGCGAAAGTCCGCAGGACCGCAGATCGTCCTCGGAAGCCTCGGCCAAAGCGGGGGCGGCGCCGAAGCCCGCTTCCACCAGCTTGCCGCGGATCGCGCGCGCCGCGGCGGTGGAGACCTGCTGCCCCAGGATCGCATCGCGCAGGGCTTCGAACCCGTCTTCGCGGCGGCGCAGCGGCCAGGGGCCGGTCCGCGCCAGCGCGCGGGCAAAGCGTGGCTCGGTCGCGGCGAGCCAGGCCGCGCCCTCGGCGATATCGTCTTCGGTGGTGATGATGCGTCCGACCATGCGCCCAGCCTGCCCGGTTTTCGCGCCTGCCGCCAGCCTCGAAAGCTTGCCAGCCCGACCGGCGCAGGATAGGCCTTGGCCATGACCGAGAGTGCCGCCCCTGCCCCGCCGCTGCCGCTTCGCAACCTGATCGTGCTGGTCGCGGCCCAGGCCTTTCTGGGCGCGCAAATGTCGATGATCTTCACCGTGGGCGGGCTGGCGGGAAAGTCGCTGGCCACGAACCCCTGTCTGGCGACGCTGCCGCTCTCGCTGATCGTGCTGGGTTCCGTGCTGACGGCGCAGCCGATGTCGTCCTTCATGGCCGTGCACGGGCGGCGCGCGGGGTTCATTCTGGCCACCACCGCGGGGGGCATCGGCGCGGCGATTTCCGCCCATGCGCTGGCCATCGGCTCTTTCCCGCTCTTCTGCCTTGGCTCGCTGCTGGCGGGCATCTACATGTCGGCGCAGGGCTTTTACCGCTTCGCCGCAACCGACGGCATCGCGCCCGAACACCAGAGCAAGGCGATTTCCTGGGTGCTGGCCGGGGGCCTGGCGGCGGCGGTGCTGGGGCCGCAGCTGGTGAAGTTGACGGCGCAGGCGCTGGTGGTGCCGTTTCAGGCGACCTATCTGGCGATCATCGCGATAAACCTGGCGGGGCCGCTGCTCTTTGCCTTCCTGCGCATCCCCGCGCCGGGCCGCCGGGTGAAGGGACAGGCGGCGGGCCGGACACGGGCGCAGCTGCTGCGCGATCCGGTGATCCTGGTGGCGATGGTCTGCGGCATGGTTTCCTATGCGCTGATGAACCTCGTGATGACCTCGACCCCCTTGGCCGTGGTCGGCTGTGGCCATACGACAACGAATGCGGCCGATATCGTTTCGGCGCATGTGCTGGCGATGTATCTGCCCTCGTTCTTCACCGGCCATCTGATCGCCCGCTTCGGGCGCGAGGTGATCGTGGGCATCGGTCTCGTCATTCTGGCCGTTTCGGGGGCGGTGGCGCTGACCGGGGTGAACCTCGAGCAATTCTTCCTGGCGCTGGTGCTGCTGGGGCTGGGCTGGAACTTCGGCTTCATCGGCTCGACCGCGATGCTGACGGCGGCCCATGCCCCCGAGGAACGCGGCACGGTGCAGGGGATGAATGATTTCGTCGTCTTCGGCGGGGTGTTTCTGGCCTCGCTCAGCTCGGGCGGGCTGATGAACTGCAGCTCGGGCGATGCGGTGGCGGGCTGGCAGGCGGTGAACCTCGCCATGCTGCCGTTCCTGACGCTCGCCGGCGCGGCGCTGATCTGGCTGATGCTGCGCCCGAAAGACACCCGCTAAGGGATTTCGCCGCGCGCGCTGCGCGGCGACCCGAGGGGGGCGCTGCCCCCCTCTTGCCTTCGGCAATTCACCCCCCGGGATATTTGCGCCAAGGTGAAAGCAGCCCCGTTTGCCCTTTCACCTTGGCCTAAATATCCCGGGGGGAGTCCGCTTGCGGACCGGGGGGCAGCGCCCCCCCGCCTTTGTTCAGGCGCGCGCCGCGCGGATGCGCGCTGCCAGCCCGAGGGTCGAGCCGTCCTTGCCCGCGCCCTCGGATGTGCCCTCCAGCACCGGGGCCAGAGCCAGCGCAAGTTCCTTTCCGAGTTCGACCCCCCATTGGTCGAAGCTGTTGATGCCAAGGATCACGCCCTCGACAAACACCCGATGTTCGTAAAGCGCGACGATGCCGCCCAGCGTGAAGGGGGTCAGGATCTCGATCAGCAGCGTCGTCGAAGGGCGGTTGCCCGGGAAGACGCGGTGGCGGGCTTGTCGGTCCAGTTCCGCGCCGGTCAGACCCTTTTTCGCCATGATCGCGGTGGCTTCTTCCAAAGACCGCCCGCGCAAAAGCGCCTCGGATTGCGCAAGGCAATTCGCCACCAGAAGCAGGTGCTGGTGTTCCAGATAGGGCTCGCGCCCCCGCGCGGCGAGGAGGAATTCGCAGGGCACGACCCGGGTGCCCTGGTGGATCAGCTGGTAAAACGCGTGCTGGCCGTTCGTGCCGGGCTCGCCCCAGACCACCGGGCCCGAGTGATAGGGCAGATCGGCGCCGTCCATCGAAACGCGCTTGCCGTTGCTCTCCATCTCCAGCTGCTGCAGATAGGCGGGCAGCCGCGCAAGGCGCTGTTCATAGGGCAGCACGGCGCGGGTGGCATGGCCGAGCACCTGATTGTGCCAGATCCCGACCAGCGCCAAGAGCACAGGCAGGTTTTCGGCCAGCGGCGCCTGCCGGAAATGGCGGTCCATCGCGGCGGCCCCGGCGTGGAATTCCGCGAAATAACCGGGGCCGATGCCGATCATCAGGCTCAGCCCAATCGGCGACCAGACCGAATAGCGCCCGCCGACCCAATCCTCAAAGCCGAAGACGCGCTCGGCCGGGATGCCGAAAGCGGCCGTCTTGTCGGTCGCGGTCGAGATCGCGGCGAATTGCGCCGCCGGGTCCGCGACCTTCGCCGCCATCCAGGCGCGGGCGGTTTCGGCATTGGTCATCGTCTCGATCGTGGTGAAGGTCTTGGACGCCACGATCACCAGCGTCGTTTCGGGATCGAGCCCCGACAGAACGTCATGCGCATGGGCGCCATCGACGTTCGAGATGAAATGCAGCCGCGGCCCGTCGGCGAAGGACGAACAGGCAATCGAGGCCATCACCGGTCCAAGGTCAGACCCGCCGATGCCGATATTGACCACATCGGTGATGCGCCCGCCCTGCCCGGTGAAGCGGCCTTCCCGCACGGCGTCGGCGAAATCCTGCATCCGGCCGATGGTGTCGCGCAGCGCGGGCATCACGTCCTCGCCATCGACGCAATAGGGGTCGTAGATGTTGCGCCAGGCGGCGTGCAGCACCGCGCGGCCCTCGGTCTCGTTGATCTTCTCGCCCGCGAACATCGCGTCACGCCGCGCGGCAACGCCGGTCTTTTCCGCCAGATCGACGAGCAGCTTCAGCCCCGCGGCGTCGATGTTGGTTTTCGAGAAATCGAAGAACCAGGACCCGAATTCGGCACTGAAATGGGCGGCGCGCTCTGGATCGGCGGCGAAAAGATCGAGGATATGCCGGTCCTTGACGGTCGCGGCATGGGCAAGAAGGTCATCGAAACGGTTCATCAGGGGGCCCAATGGATGGTGGCGTTGGAAAGGACGATGCGCACCGGGGCCTCGGTTTCGGGAAGGCTCGCGGCACGCTCGAGTGCTGCGCGCTTTTCTGCACCGGTGATCAGAAGATGGCAATGCATGGCCGCGCGCAGGACGGGCGCGGTCAGCGTGATCCGCGGCTCGCCCGCAGCATCGGCGCGCAGCGCCATCACCGGGGGGGCATCGGGGGCCAGCGCCTCGGCCAGACGGTCAGCGCCGGGGAAGAGAGAGGCCGTGTGCATGTCCGCCCCCATGCCCAGAAGCAACACCGTCAGCGGCAGCGCGGAGCGGACGCCCCGGGAAAGGTCGTCCAGCCGTTCTTCCGGCGTCTCGGCGGGGGCGTAAAGCGGCACCAGATGCGCCAAAGCCGCCGCGCCCCGCAGCAGCCGGGCACGCAGCAGCGCGGTGTTCGAGCGCGGGCTGGTCTCATCCACCCAGCGTTCGTCGTTCAGCAGCACCCAGACCCGCGCCCAGTCGAGATCGAGGCCCGAAAGGATATCGAAGACCGGACCGGGCGTCGTGCCGCCGGGCACGCAAAGCGTCACCCGCTCCTCGACCTCCAAAGCGCGGCGCAGCTGGCTGGCGATCTTGTCGGCCAAGGCCAGCATCATCAATTCCCGGTCGGGATATTCGATCAGGGTCATTCGCGGATCTCCCGCCAGCGACGGCCGTCGCGGTGCATCAGCATCAGCGCATCTTCCGGGCCCGAAGACCCGGCGTCATAGGGCCGCGGCCGGTCGCCCCGGGCTTCCCAGCCCGCGATGATCGGATCGGTCCAGGCCCAGGCGGCCTCGACCTCGTCGCCGCGCATGAAGAGCGTCTGGTTGCCGCGGATCACATCCATGATCAGCCGTTCATAAGCGTCGGGAATGTCGGCGCCATCCTCGCCCAAAGCCTCGGCAAAAGACATGTCAAGCGGCACCTGCACCAGACGCATCCCCCCCGGACCCGGTTCCTTGATCATCACTTTCAGATTCATGCCCTCATCCGGTTGCAGCCGGATGACAAGCACGTTTTCGCGCCAGCTGGCTTCCTCTTGGTCGAAGATCGAATGCGGCGGCGCCTTGAAGGTGATGGCGATTTCGCTGGCCCGGCCGCGCAGCCGCTTGCCGGTGCGCAGATAAAAGGGCGTGCCCTGCCAGCGCCAGTTCGCCACCTGCACCTTCAGCGCGATATAGCTTTCGGTCCGGCTGTCGGGGTTTTCGCTGTCGGCCAGATAGCCCGGCTGCTCGGCCCGCCCCGCCCCGGCCTTCACGCCCAGATATTGCCCGCGCACGATGTCGGCCGCAGGAACGGGCTGCAAGGCACGGATAACCTTCACCTTTTCGTCGCGCACCGCATCGGGGTCGAAGTGATAGGGCGGCTCCATCGCGATCAG
Source organism: Rhodobacter capsulatus (assembly GCF_052363185.1). GTDB lineage: Bacteria > Pseudomonadota > Alphaproteobacteria > Rhodobacterales > Rhodobacteraceae > Rhodobacter > Rhodobacter capsulatus_E. The sequence goes on from NZ_CP198955.1 coordinate 2,314,912, forward strand.
GCACAACAGCTGCATCAGGTGGTTTTGCACCATGTCCCGCATCGCACCCGACTTGTCGTAATAGCTGCCGCGCCCGCCGACCCCCACGGTTTCGGCCACGGTGATCTGCACATGGTCGATGTATTGCGCGTTCCAAAGGGGCTCGAACAGGATATTGGCGAAGCGCACCGCCATCAGGTTCTGCACCGTCTCCTTGCCCAGATAATGGTCGATCCGGTAGATCTGGCTTTCCTCGAAATGCGCGGCCAAGGTGGCGTTCAAGGCCCGGGCCGAGGCCAGATCGCGGCCGAAGGGCTTTTCGACGACGATTCGCGATTGATCCCCGGCGATGCCATGCGCCTTGAGCCGGTCGGCCAGCGGGCCAAACAGCATCGGCGCCACCGAGAAATAGAACGCATTGATCCGGGCGGGATCGACCTTTTCCTTCAGCGCCTCCCAGCCGCCCTCGCCCGTCGCATCGACCGAGACATAGTCAAGGCTTTGCAGAAAGGCGGCGATCGTCTCGTCATCATGTTTCGCCGGATCGACGAAATCGGCGATCGCCTTCGTCACCTGCACCCGGAAGCCTTCCGCGTCCATGTCGGAACGGGCGGCGCCGATGATCCGCGCGCCCTCGGGCATCTGGCCGGCATGAAAGCGGCGGTAAAGCCCGGGCAGGATCTTGCGCTGCGCAAGATCGCCCGTGGCGCCGAAGACCACGAGGTCGAAAAGGTCCACCGGAATGACGCGCGACACCATGGGGCTGGCTCCGATTCTTGGCATGACTGGCCCCTTTCTGCGATGGCGCCATCCTGCGTTGCACATGTTAGCGGTAACACGGGCCATTTCTACCTTGGCGCATGGCGCAAGTCTAGCCCGGTGTCGGGCGATCTCAAAGCGGTTTGGCAAGAAGGGGACGCGTTCAGGCGGTTTCGAGCGCACGGGCCAGGCGAAAGAGTTTGGCCTTTTTCAACAGCGCCCGGGTGGGCCAGGGCTGAGCGGACAAAGCCTCGGCCTTGGCGCGGACACGCACGACCACGGCCGCGACCTGGGCGGGGTGATCGGCGGCCAGCGCCCACAGGAAGCCATCGGCATCAAGACGCTTGAGCCCCTCGGCGGCCAGCACACCGCGGGGAAAATCGGCCCGGTTTTGCGTCACGATCGCCTCGGCCCCGCCAGATATGGCGGCGGCAAGCACATGGATGTCGTTTTCATCGGGCAGATGCAGCCGCGATTCGAGCCCCGGGCGGGGGGCAACGCTGGCCCTTGGAAAGCGGGCCTTGAGGGTCGCAATCTCGCCCCGCGCATAGGCCTCGTCGCCCGCCGAGAGCCGCGCCGCCGCCCGGGCCCATTCCTCCATGATGCGGTCAGACCAGAGGGGCTGATACAGCCCCTCGGCCGCGCAGCCGGTCAGGATTTCGCGCAAGACCGTCGGGTAAAGCACGCAGGCGTCGAGCAAAACCTTGCCGGGGGCGGCGCGCATCAATCCAGCCGGAAGACCAGCGATTTCAGGTACGCCGATTCGGCCAGTTGCGGCAGCATCGGGTGATCGGGCCCGGCAAAGCCGGTGTGAAGAAGCTGCGCCCGCCGTCCGCCACGGCCCAGACCGCGGGCCGAGGCATTGCGGAACGCCACCAGATCCGCGGCGTGGGAGCAGGAGCAAAGCACGATATAGCCGCCGGGCGCCGCCAGCGGCGCCGCCAGCCGCGCGATGCGTTCATAGGCGCGCAGACCGGCATCCAGCGCCTGTTTGTTCGGCGCGAAGGCGGGCGGATCGCAGATCACCAGATCGAACTGCGCCCCCTCGGTCGCCAGCGCCTCCAGCGTCGCGAAGGCATCGCCCTGACGGGTGGCGAAACGCGCACCCTGCCCCATCGCCGCGGCGCCCTGCGTCGCAAGCTCCAGCGCAGCAGCCGAGGCATCGACGGCCAAAGCGCTTTCCGCCCCACCGGCCAGGCAGGCCAGCGCGAAACCGCCGACATGGGAGAAGACGTCCAGCACCCGCGCCCCCCGCGCCAGCCGCGCGGCGAATGCGTGGTTCGGGCGCTGATCGAAGAAAAGCCCGGTCTTCTGCCCGCCCAGCACGTCGGCCATATAGGTGGCGCCGTTCATTTCGACCGGCACCGGGCCATTGATCGCGCCGCACAGCACCACGGTTTCCTCAGGCAGACCTTCAAGCCCGCGCGAGCGGCCGGAGCCGTTCTTGATCACCGTCTTCACCCCGGTCACCGCGACAAGGGCCGCGCAAAGATCGTCGATCAGCGCCTCGGCCCAGGCGGCGTTCGGCTGCACCACCGCCACATCGCCGAAACGGTCGATGATGACGCCGGGCAGGCCGTCGGCCTCGGCATGCACCAGCCTGTAAAAGGGCCGTTCGAACAGCCGCGACCGCAAATCCAAAGCGCGCGAAAGGCGCGCCGCGATCCAGTCGCGGTCGATCACGGCCTCGGCGTCGCGATCGAGCATCCGGGCGATGATCTTCGAGCGCGGGTTCACCGTGACCGTGCCCAGCACCCGGCGTTCGGCATCTTCCAGCGTCGCGATCACGCCCGGGGCGAGGCCCTGCGTGCGCCGGTCGGTCACCAGCTCGTCGGCATAGACCCAGGGAAAGCCGTGCCGGATCGCGCGGGCCTCGGCCTTGGGGCGCAGCCGCACGACGGGACGGGACTTCGGCGCTTCTTCTTCGGTCATGGCGGGCCTGCTGCTAAAGGATGGTGCGCCCCCTCTATCCCGAGTTTCGCGCCGCGCAAAGCCCGCATCGGCGCGGTTTTGCTTCATCCGCGCCACACCATTCGGATTTTCCGCGAAATCGGCTGGACCTTGCCCCCTGCTCCGCAGAAAAGGGAAAGCAGGATTGATTTGTTAGCGCTAACTAAATATATCAAAAGCATCCCGAGCCTTCGCCAAAGCTGGATCCGACCATGACCGAGACTGCCGCACCGCTGAACGCCACGATTGCCCGGGTGACCGACCGCATCCGCGCCCGCTCGGCCGCGCGGCGGGGCGACTATCTGGCGCGGATCGCCTCCGCCGCGGCCGCGGGTCCGGCGCGGGCGCATCTGACCTGCGGCAATCAGGCCCATGCCTATGCCGCGATGGGGCCGGACAAGGCGCCGCTTTCCGAGGGACGCGGACCGAATATCGGCATCGTCACCGCTTATAACGACATGCTGTCCGCCCATGCGCCCTATGCGGATTACCCCGCGCAGATCAAGGCGGCTTTGCGCGAGATCGGCGCCACCGCGCAGGTGGCGGGCGGGGTGCCTGCGATGTGCGATGGTGTCACGCAGGGCCGGGCGGGGATGGAGCTGTCGCTTTTCTCGCGCGAGGTGATCGCGCTGGCGGCCGGAGTTGCGCTCTCGCATGACACCTTTGACGCGGCGATCTTTCTGGGCGTCTGCGACAAGATCGTGCCGGGCCTTGTGATGGCGGCAGCGACCTTCGGCCACCTGCCCGCGATCTTCCTGCCCGCGGGGCCGATGACGGCGGGCCTGCCGAATGACGAAAAAGCCAAGGTGCGGCAACAGTTTGCCACGGGCGAAGTGGGGCGCGAGCAACTGATGGCGGCCGAGATGGCCTCTTATCACGGGCCGGGCACCTGCACCTTTTACGGCACCGCGAACACCAATCAGATGCTGATGGAGGTGATGGGCCTGCATCTGCCGGGCGCAAGCTTCGTCAACCCGCACACGCCCTTGCGCGATGCGCTGACGGTGGCGGGCGCGCAGCGTGTGGCGGCAATCACTGCGCTGGGGGAAAACGCGCTGCCGGTCGGGCATCTTCTGGACGAGCGCGCCTTCGTCAACGGTCTGGTCGGGCTGATGGCCACGGGCGGCTCGACCAATCTTGTGCTGCACCTGCCCGCGATGGCCCGCGCGGCCGGGATCGAGCTGGATCTGGAAGACTTCGACGAGATTTCCGCCACCGTGCCCCTGATGGCCAAGGTCTATCCGAACGGGCTGGCCGATGTGAACGCCTTCCACGCCGCGGGCGGGCTGCAATTCCTGATCCGCCACCTGCTGCGCGCGGGGCTTCTGCATGCCGATGTGAACACCGTCGCGGGACCCGGCCTTGCGCGCTACACACGGGAACCGAAGCTGATCGAGGGCAGCCTGACCTGGGTCGAGGGGCCGGAGGAGAGCCTCAATGACCGCATCCTGCGCCCCGCCGCCGATCCTTTCGCGGCGACGGGCGGGCTGAAGCAGCTCGCGGGGAACCTCGGTCGCGGCGTGATCAAGGTCTCGGCCGTCGCCCCTGACCGCCATGTGATCGAGGCCCCGGCCCGCATCTTCGAAAGCCAGGACGCGGTGAAGGAGGCCTTCAAGCGCGGCGAATTCACCAGTGACACCGTGGTCGTCGTGCGCTTTCAGGGACCGCAGGCAAACGGCATGCCGGAACTGCACTCGCTCACCCCCACGCTTTCGGTGCTGCAAGACCGCGGCTTGCGCGTCGCGCTGGTCACCGATGGCCGGATGTCGGGCGCATCGGGCAAGGTCCCCGCCGCGATCCATGTCAGCCCCGAAGCTGCCTGTAGCGGACCGCTCGCCAAACTCATCGACGGCGATCTGATCCGGCTCGATGCCGACACCGGCACACTCAGCTGCCTGACCGAAGGGTTCGAGACCCGCACCCCCGTCCCCCCCGATCTGAGCGCCAATCGCACGGGGCTCGGCCGCGAGTTGTTCGAGACGTTCCGCCGCAACACCGGCCCTGCCACCTCCGGCGCGTCCGTGATAGTGTGACGGCAGAGGCGTATTTGGGCCAAGAAAAAGACCGCAGCTTTTTCTTGGCAAAAATACGCACTTAGCCAGTTTCAATCCCCTCAGGAGGCCCCTCATGACCCCCACCGCCCAATCCGCGAAAGCGCGTGAATTCTGCGCGCTTGCCCCCATCGTGCCCGTGATCGTGGTGCAGGACCTGGCCCATGCGCAACCGCTGGCCAAGGCGCTGGTGGCGGGCGGGCTGAAGGCGCTCGAGGTGACCCTGCGCAGCGCCTGCGCGCTCGATGCGATCCGCGCCATGGTCGATGTCGAAGGCGGCGTCGTCGGTGCGGGCACGCTTTTGACCCCCGCCGATGTGAAGGCCGCCAAGGCCGCGGGCGCGCAATTCGGCGTCGCCCCGGGCCTGACCGAAAGCCTTGTCAAAGCCTGCGAGGACGAGGGCCTGCCCCTTCTTCCCGGCGCCGTCACCGCGTCGGAAGTGATGCGGGCGCTGGAACTGGGCTATGACATGCTGAAATTCTTCCCCGCCGAGACCTCGGGCGGCGCGGCCGCGCTGAAAGCCATGGGCGGGCCGCTGCCGAAAGTGTCCTTCTGCCCCACCGGCGGGGTCAGCCTGAAGAATGCCCGCGATTACCTGACGCTGCCGAACGTCATGTGCGTCGGCGGGTCCTGGGTGGCGCCGCAGGGCATGATGAGCGCGGGCAACTGGGCCGCGATCGAGGCGCTGGCGACCGAGGCCGCGGCGCTCTCGCGCGCGACGCTCGGCTGATCAGGCCGACATCCGACCTGCCCGGCCGCCGCGCCGGGCGGGCGGGGTTTCCGCGCGGGTCAGCCCCTCGGCCAGCACCTGCGACATCGGATGGCCCGCATCCGCGCCATAGCGTGTCAAAACCGCCCGCATCGCCCCGGTCTGATCGGTGCCGGGCGCCAGGCTCAGCGCCCAATCCAGAAAGATCGAGCGGCATTCAACCAGCCCGATCCCCTCGATGCGGTAGCTTTCGCGAATGAGCCCCTTGGGGTCGGCCAGTTTCAGATCCATCACGCCTGTTCCTTTTCAGTGCAGCGCCGTCTCGACGATGGCCGCCACCTCGGATGTGGTGCGCTCCAGCCGTTCGGCAAGGGTGTCGAGGTTCTCCTCCCCGGCTTCGCGCAGCAAAAACGCCCGCCCCCCCTCGCCCAGCGCCTGCAGATCCAGCGGGCGGTCGGTCAGAAGCCGCCCCCCCGCCTGCAGCCGCCACAGGAACCGATAGGCCGAGGCCAGCGTCTCGCCCGCCTCCTTGGTGACATAGCCCCGGCGCGGGCCGATGCGCAGCTGCGCCTCGACCTTGCGGGCGGGCTCGCCCGCGCGCAGCGCGAAGCTTTGCGCCAGAAGCTCGATGTCCTGCAGCCGCCCGGGGCCGATCTTCGCCTCCCAGGCGCCATCGGGGGCCTTGGCGGCAAAGATCCGCGCCCGCATCTCGGCCAGATCCGGCATCACCTTCGGATCGCCGCCCTTTTCGGCCAGCACCGCCAGCCGCACCGCCTCGACATCGGCGCCAAGGCTGGCATCCCCCGCCAGCACCCGCGCCCGCGTCAGCGCCAGATGTTCCCAGGTCCAGGCCTCGCTCATCTGATAGTCGCGGAAACTTTCGAGCGAGACCGCCACCGGCCCGCCCCGCCCCGAGGGGCGCAGCCGCATATCGACCTCGTAAAGCCGCCCCTCGGGCATCGGCGCGGTCAGCGCGGTGATGAAGGCCTGTGTCAGGCGCGCGAAATATTGCCGCGTCGCCAAAGGCTTCTGCCCTTCCGACTGCTCGACGCCCTGCGCGTCATAGATCATGATCAGATCGAGATCCGAAGCCGCATTGAGCCGCTCGGCGCCCAGCGACCCCATCCCCAGCACCACCGCCCCCCGCCCGGGCGGCGGGCCATGCCGACGCGCGAATTCCGCCACCACCTCGGGCCAGAGCCCGGTGACGGCCGTGCCCGCGATATCGGCATAAAACCGCGCCGCCTCGGCCGCGTCGATCAGCCCGCGCAGATGATGCACGCCGACGCGAAAGCGGAATTCCTTGGCCCAACGCCGCGCCGCATCCAGCTTTTTCTCGTAATCCGGCACCGCCGCCAGCGTCGCGCGAAAGCTCTCGGCCAAAGCCTCGGCGCCGGGCCAGACGGCAAAGAACGACCCGCCGATCACCGCATCGAAAACGCCGGGATTGCGGCTCAGATGCGCGGCAAGCCCGGGCGCGGTGGCGCAGATATCGACGATCAGATCAATCAGCGAGGGATTCGCCTCGAACAGTGAAAAGAGCTGCACCCCCGCGGGCAGCCGCGCAAGGAAGCCGTCAAACTGGCGCAGCGCCTCTTCGGGGCTTGCGGCGCGGTCCATCCGCTTCAGGATCTCGGGTTCGATGCGCCGGAAGATCGCCTGCGCCCGGTCCGAGCGCAGCGCCGGATAATGCGCCCAAGCCTCGACGATCGCCTCGGCCTCGGGGCCAAGATCGGGGCGCTCGGCCACCGCGCCGGGGGCAAAGAACGCCCCCGTCAGCGCCTCGACCCGGGTCAGCCGATCCTTCAGCCGCGCCGCCCAGGCCGCGGTATCGCCCGCCCCCATCATCCGCGCGATCCGGTCGATCCCCTCGGGCGTGGTCGGCATCAGCTGCGTCTGCGCATCGTTCACCATCTGGATGCGGTGCTCGATCTCGCGATGCTCGCGGTAGTGATCGGCCAGTTCGCGCGCCACATCGGCAGGCACCCAGCCCTTGACGGCCAGTTTCGCCAAGCCCCCCACGGTGGTGCGGTCGCGCAGATCGGGGTCACGCCCGCCCGCGATCAGCTGCCTTGTCTGGGTGAAGAATTCGATCTCGCGGATGCCGCCCTGACCCAGCTTCAGATTGTGCCCGGCCACCTCGATCGCGCCGCCCAGACCCTTGTGGGCGCGAATGCGCAGCCGCATGTCATGGGCATCCTGAATCGCGGCGAAATCCAGATGCTTGCGCCAGACAAAGGGGGTCAGCGCCTTCAGAAACCGCTCGCCCGCCGCGATGTCGCCCGCACAGGGCCGCGCCTTGATATAGGCGGCGCGCTCCCAGGTCCGCCCCTCCGCCTCGTAATAAAGCTCCGCCGCCCCCATCGAGATGCAGACGGGCGTGACCGAAGCATCAGGGCGCAGCCGCAGATCTGTGCGAAAGACGTAACCCTCGGAGGTGATGTCATTGATCAAGGCCGACATTTTCCGCGTCACCCGGATAAACGCCGCCCGCGCCTCCATCCGGTCATCGGGGGCGAACTGGGTCTCGTCGAAAAGACAGATCAGGTCGATATCCGAGGAATAATTGAGCTCGAACGCCCCCATTTTGCCCATCGCCAAAGCCACCATGCCGCCCGCGCGGGCGGCGTCGTCCGGGCCCTTGCCCGGCAGCTTGCCCCGGCGGATCTCGTCGGCGACAAGACGGCGCAAAGCCAGATCGACAGCCGTGTCGGCAAGCTGCGTCAGCGCCAAAGTGACCCGTTCCAGCGGCCAGACGCCCCCCAGATCTGCCAGCGCCGTCAGCACCGCCACCCGCCGCTTCGCCCGGCGCAACTCGGCCCCCAGCGCCTCAAGCTCGACCGCCTGCAGCCGGGCGATCTCGGCCTCGAACGCCGCCTGCAGATCGCCCGACAGCGCAGCGCCAAGCCACTCCGCCTCGCGCTCCAGAAGCCCGGCCAGATAGGGCGAACAGCCCGCCGTCCCCGCGACAAGCCCCCGGATTTCGGGCGGAAAATCGCCGTAGCGGGCGGCGACATCGGCGCCACGGGCAGGGTCAAAGGGGATCGGCGTGCGGGTCAGGCGGGATGCAAGGCTCATGGCGCCAGACTATCCGCCGCAGGGGCCGGGTCAATGGGGGGCAAGTCCCCCTACCCTTTCACCTTGGCGAAAATATCCCGGGGGGTGCGGGGGGCAGCGCCCCCCGCCGGGTCGCCGCGGCCCAGCCCGCGGCGAAATCTCTCCCGGCCAGGGATGTAAATAAGTTTCACATCCCCTCTTGAAGGCCGCCCCCCGCTTCCCATCTTCCTCAATGTGAAAAGACTTCACATCCAACCCCGGAGGGTTCCATGACCTATACCACCGCCGCCCCCGCCCCCGAGCGCCCCGGCACGATCGCCCGCACCCTCACCTGGCTTGACGAGCGCGGCCCGATGAGCTGGATCGTGGTGATGATCGGCTCGTTCATCTTCGCCGGCCCGCTCGGTCTTCTGGTGCTGGGCTTCATCCTGATGACCGGCCGCTTCAGCGGCCGCACCTGCCGCGCCCGCGCCGGTTTCGTGCCCCGCTTCGGCCGCGGCTATGCCTTCCACGCCATGCGCCCGACCGGCAATGCCGCTTTCGACGCCTATCGCGCCGACATGCTGGCCCGGCTTGAACGCGAACAGGAAGAATTCGAATCCTTCCTGATCCGCCTGCGCGAGGCCCGCGACAAGGCCGAATTCGACCAATACATGGACGAACGCGCCCGCGCCGCCGCGGCCGCCCCGGTCCCTGCGGAGCCGCAAGACGCCGCGAAATGACCGCCACCGCGCCCCAAAGGCCCTGCCCGCGTCCCGCGGGCGGGGTCAATGCCGCGCTTTCGAAGGAAATCCTTGGCGCGCGGCCCGGGCTTTGATAGCCTCACCCTCGCGTCTGCCGCCCCTGGACGCGTCAGCCCCCGTCTCTCATGCGCCATTCGCTTCCGCTTGCACCGCAATTCTACGTGACCGCCCCGCAGCCCTGCCCCTATCTGGACGGGCGGTCGGAGCGCAAGCTGTTCACCGCGCTGCAAGGCGAAGGCGCCGAGAAACTGAACAATGCGCTCTCGCGCCAGGGCTTCCGGCGCTCGCAGAACGTGCTTTACCGCCCCTCCTGCGCCGATTGCTCGGCCTGCCTGTCGGCGCGCATCCGCGTCGCCGATTTCGTGCCCACCCGGACGCAGCGCAAGGTGCTCAACCGCAACACCCATCTCAAGCGCACCGCCACCAGCCCCTGGGCGACCGAGGAGCAGTTCACGCTCTTTCGCCGCTACCTTGACGCGCGGCATGCCGATGGCGGCATGGCCGACATGGACATTTTCGAATTCGCCGCGATGATCGAGGAGACGCCGGTCAAGACCCGGGTGATCGAATATCGCGATGGCCGGGTCGATGCCGGACCGCGCCCGCTGACCGCGGTCTGTCTGACCGATGTGCTCGATGACGGCGTGAGCATGGTCTACAGTTTCTACGACCCTGACCAGATCGACCTGAGCCTTGGCACGCATCTGATCCTTGACCATGTCGCCATCGCCAAACGCGCGGGGCTGCCTTACGTCTATCTGGGCTATTGGGTGCCCGGCTCGCGCAAGATGGGCTACAAGGCGAAATTCTCGGCGCTCGAAATCTTCAAGGCCGGGCGCTGGCAAGCGCTGGGCGACCCCGAGGATCATTCGGGCGAAACCCATCCGCTTTCGGTCGATCCGATCGCCGAACAGGTCGCGCGAATCCAGCTTCCCGACATGCGCTAGGGCAAACGCCGCCCCGATTGCCCGCAGATGCGGCAGTTCCGCGCAGGATGTTCCACCCAGACGCGAACCCGCGTTCATCTGGTCATGTTTTCGGACCGGTTCGCGCAATTTTCCTGCGCGACGTCTGGACAGAACCGGTCCGCGATGCCAGTTTGAGCGCCGGACCGCCCGGGCCGGAACCCGGTCGGCATGACAGAACCAGACGGAAACAAACGGGAGGAGAACCCAATGGATCGTCGTTCATTTCTGACCAAGGCCGCGATCGGCGGCGCAGCGGCCACCACGCTGGCCACGCCGGCGCTGGCGCAATCGACGCCGAAAGTGACGTGGCGGCTGACCTCGTCCTTCCCGAAATCGCTCGACACCATCTATGGCGGCGCCGAGGTGCTCTCGAAGATGGTTTCGGAAGCCACCGACGGCAATTTCCAGATCCAGGTCTTCGCCGCCGCCGAGATCGTCCCCGGCCTGCAGGCCGCTGACGCCGCCGCCGCGGGCACGGTCGAGGCCTGCCACACCGTCGGCTATTACTACTGGGGCAAGGACCCGGCCTGGGCTTTGGGCGCGGCCGTGCCCTTCGGGCTGTCGGCGCGCGGCATGAACGCCTGGCAATACCACGGCGGCGGCATCGACCTTTACAACGAATTCCTGGCGACCCAGGGCCTGATCGGCTTCCCGGGCGGCAACACCGGCGCCCAGATGGGCGGCTGGTTCCGCAAGGAAATCAACACCGTGGCCGATCTTTCGGGGCTCAAGATGCGGGTCGGCGGCTTTGCCGGCAAGGTGATGGAGAAGCTCGGTCTCGTGCCGCAGCAGGTGGCGGGCGGCGACATCTATCCGGCGCTGGAAAAGGGCACGCTCGATGCGACCGAATGGGTGGGCCCCTATGACGACGAGAAGCTCGGCTTCTACAAGGTCGCGCCCTATTACTACTATCCCGGCTGGTGGGAAGGTGGCCCGACCGTCCACTTCATGTTCAACAAGGCCGCCTACGAAGGCCTGCCGAAAGCCTATCAGGCGCTTCTGCGCACCTGCTGTCAGGCCGAAGATGCCGACATGCTGCAGAAATACGACGCCAAGAACCCGACGGCGCTGAAGTCGCTCGTGGCCAATGGCGCGCAGCTGCGCCCCTTCAGCCAGGAGATCCTGGAAGCCTGCTTCAACGCCGCGCAAGACGTCTATGCCGAGATGACCGCGACCAACCCGGGCTTCAAGAAGATCTACGACTCGATGGTGGCCTTCCGGGCCGACCACTACATCTGGACGCAGGTCGCCGAATACAACTACGACACCTTCATGATGATCCAGCAGCGCAACGGCAAGATCTGAGCCCTTGCACCGCAAGATCCGGCCCCGGGGGAAACCTCGGGGCCTTTTTCTTTCGGCCCCCGCGCCCTAGATAGGCCAAAGGACGAAAGGAGACCCCATGCCCGGCATTCTGATCACCGGCGGCGCCAAGCGCATCGGCGCGGAAATGGCCCGCGGTTTCGCCGCGCGCGGCTTTCGCGTGATGCTGCATTACAACGCCTCCGCGACCGAGGCCGAGGCGCTGGCAGCAGAGCTGAACCGCGCGGGCGAGATCTGCCGTGTGGTGCAGGGCGATCTGTCCGACGCCGCGTCCGTGCAGCGGGTCTTCGATGCGGCCGAAGCTTGGCTCGGCCGGGTCGATGTGCTGTTGAACAACGCCTCGAACTTCATGAATGACGACATCTTCACGCTTTCGGACGCGAAGATGGATGCGCATTTCGCCGTCAACCTGAAGGCGCCGCTCGCGCTCGCAGCGCGGATGGCGGCGCAGGACATGGGCGGCGGCGATGCGCTGATCCTCAACATGCTGGACAACAAGGTGCTGGCGCTGAACCCGGATTTCTTTTCCTACACGCTCTCGAAAGCCGCCCTTCACGCCGCGACCGAGATGCTGGCGATGCGCTTTGGCGGCTGCCCGCGGGTCAATGGCATCGCCCCGGCGATCACGCTGATTTCCGGCAAGCAGACCCCGGAGAATTTCGAGAAATCAAGCCGCATCAACCCCTTGGGGATTCAGGTGCAACCGGCCGATCTGCTGCGCACGGCGCTTTACTTCTGGGAGGCAAAGGGCGTGACGGGCGAGGTGATCGCAGTCGATGGTGGCCAGACGCTGTGGCAGTTGCCGCGCGACGTGGCCTTTCTGGTGAAAGAGGGACATGTGCATGGCTGATCTGATCATCCGTCTGGAAGAGCTTGAAATCACGATGTTTCTGGGCATCCATGACTTTGAGCGCGCGCGCATGCAGCGCGTCCTCGTCTCGGCCGAGATCACCGTGACCGGCACCGATTGGCAGGAAGGGCGGTTTTTCGATTACGACCGGGTGGCGGAATTCATCCGCTCCTTCAACGGCGCCCGGATCGACACGCAGGAAGAACTGGTCTCGCGCATCCATGCCTTCGTGCACGGGCTCGAGGGCGTGGCCCATGCCGCGATTTCCTCGAAGAAACCCGATGTCTACCCCGATGCGAAAGCCGTGGGCGTGGTGCTGCGCGGCTAACCCGCCGCGTTGCGAGCCCGCAGCGGTTCTGCTAGCCTGTTGCCACGATCCCGAAAGGCCCCCCGATGTTCTATGTCATCGTTCTTTACATGCTGCTCTCGCTTGGTCTGCTCTTTGGCGCCGCGGAACTGGAACGCCGCGCCATCGTCGCGCGCCGCCGCGGACCGAATGGCCGGGCGATGCTGCTGTCGCTCTTGATCTCGGCGCTGGCCTCGCTCGTCGTGCTGGTGATCGGCGGCTTCTCGGCGGGCTGGATCTATATCCTGCATATTCTGGGCGGCTCGATCCTCTATCACGGCTTCATGGGGATCTCGCTGGTGCATGGGCTGCAGGAAGTTTCCGCCCGCACCGCCCGCGAACGCCTGCCCGCCCGCGCCTGACCTTTCCCCTTGCGCCCCCCCTGCCGGGGAGTAATCTGGCCTCAGGCAACCGGGGGTCAGACCATGCGCAAGTCCACGGAAGACAAGGGTTTTCTGGATGATCTTCTGGGCAGGATGAGCCTGGCCGACAAGATCGGCCAGCTCAACTTTCCCCATGCCGCGGGCCTGCCCACCACCGGCGCCGCCGCGGGGGCCGATACCGAAACGCTGATCCGCCGCGGCCATCTGTGCGGCACCTCGGCGGGGGCCAATATCGCCGAGCGGCGGGTGCTGCAGCGCATGGCGCTTGAGGAAAGCCCGCATGGCATCCCGCTGTTCTTCGCCCGCGACAGCCTGCAACGCTACATCACCTGCGGCCCGATCCCGCTGGCGCTGTCCTGTTCCTGGGATCTGGACCTGATCACCCGCATCGCGCAAATGACCGCGCGCGAGGCCCGGGCGGATGGCGTCTCCCTCACCTGGGCGCCGATGCTGGACATTTCCTACGACGCGCGCTGGGGCCGCATCGCCGAGGGCCATGGCGAGCTGCCGCATCTGTGCGCCGCCATCGCGCGGGCCATCGTGACGGGCTATCAGGGCGCGGATGGCGACATGGCCCGGCCCGACCGGATGATGGCGACGCTGAAGCATTTCGCGGGCTATGGCCTGTCCATCGCCGGGCGCGATTATGCGGCGGTGGAGGCCAGCCCCGCCACGCTGATGCGGATCATGGCGCCGTTTCAGGCGGGCGTGGCCGCGGGGGCCGGTGCGGTGATGGTCGCGTTTTCCGCGATCAACGACATTCCCGCCACCGCGCATCGGGTGCTCTTGCAAGACATCCTGCGCGATCGCTTCGGTTTTGACGGCATGATCGTCACCGATTTCACCGCCATCGACCCCGAGCTGATCCACCACGGCATCGCCGCCGACGCGCGCGAGGCCGCCTATCTCGCCTTCAAGGCCGGGGTGGCCGTCGATCTGGTCTCGGGCGCCTTCCTGCATCATCTGGCGGCGCTGGTCGAGGAGGGCAAGACCGCCCCCGACGCTCGTCCTTGGGGCCCGGTGACGGAAGACGAAATCACCGCCCGCTGTCGTCAGGTTTTGCGCGCCAAGGAACGGCTGGGGCTTTTCGCCGATCCCTTCATGGGGCTGGATGAAGCGGCGCGGGCGAAAGTGGTCCGTTGCCCCGAGCACATCGCATTGGTCCGCGAGGCTGCGGCGAAGTCCTTGGTTCTTTTGAAGAATACGGGCGCCCTGCCGCTGGCCCGCGGGGCCACGTTTGCGGTGATCGGGCCTTTGGCCGAGGATCGGATCGACCTGCAGGGCAGCTGGGCCATCGACGTGAACCCGATGGACAGCGTGACCCTGGCCGAGGGGCTGGCCGCCGTCGCGGGCCCCGAAACCGAGGTTCTGATCGCCAAGGGCTGTTCCATCGTCGAAGACCCGGCGCTGGCGGCGCGGCTGAATGTGCACAACCGCGCCATGCCCTCGGTCCCGCCGGAAAGCCGCTCGCGTGACGAGATGCTGGCCGAAGCCCGCGCGGTGGCAAGCCAAGCCGATGCGATCGTGCTGGCCTTGGGCGAGGCGAAGGAACATTCCGGCGAAAGCTCGACCCGGGTTGACATCACCCTTCCCGGCGCGCAGCCAAGGCTTGTCCGCGAGATGGCGCAGATCGCAAAAGACCGCGGCATCCCGCTGATCCTGCTGGTGATTTCCGGCCGCCCCTTGGCGCTGACCGAGGAGGCGGCGGCTTCCGATGCGCTGATCTGGACCGGCCAGCCGGGCGCCGAGGGGGGCCCGGCCATCGCCGAAATCCTCTTCGGCGACCGCGCGCCCGAGGGGCGGCTTTCGATCTCGCTGCCCCGCCATGTGGGCCAACTGCCCCTGCGCATCGAGGATCTGCCCTCGGGTCGGCCGCAAGACGGGATCGGCGTCGATGTGATGGGCGACGATGAAACCGACGCGACCGGGCGGCATGTGTTTCGCAAATTCACCACCGCCTGCATTCTGGAAAGCCCGCATCTGCCGCTTTTCCCGGCGGGCTTCGGGCTTGGCTACACAAGCTTCGCCTATGGTCCACCGCAGCCCGGCGCGACCGAGTTGCAAGGCGCCGAGGCCGTGCTGGATGTGACCATCGAGATCACCAA
Source organism: Rhodobacter capsulatus (assembly GCF_052363185.1). GTDB lineage: Bacteria > Pseudomonadota > Alphaproteobacteria > Rhodobacterales > Rhodobacteraceae > Rhodobacter > Rhodobacter capsulatus_E. The sequence continues at coordinate 2,330,135 of NZ_CP198955.1, forward strand.
CACCGGCACGCGGACGGGCACCGAAACCGTGCAGCTTTACCTGCGCGATCCGGTCGCCGAAATCTCGCGGCCGCTGCGCGAGCTGAAGGGCTTTGCGCGCCTCACGCTCGCCCCCGGGGAAACGGGCACCGCGCGGTTCCGGCTGACCGCGCAGGATCTGGAATATGATCGCGGCCCCGATCTGGCGCAGATGCGCCGCGACTGGGAGGGTGGCGAGTTTCGCCTGAACATCGGCCCGCATGCGCTTGACACGCAAGAGATTTCCATCCGGTGGACGAAATGAGGACGGCGGCCCTTCTGGATCGCATCCAGTCCGAAACGCTGCGCTATTTCACCGAATTTGCCCATCCCGTCAGCGGGATGGCGCGGGAAAGATACGGCGACGACGGCTGGCTGGACACGGTGACAACGGGCGGCACCGGCTTTGGCCTGATGGCGCTGATCGTGGGCGCCGAGCGCGGGTTCATCGCCCGCGAAACAGTGCTGGCGCAGATCGACCGGACGGTGGCGCATCTGGAAGCCGCCCCCCGCCATCGCGGCGCCTTTCCGCATTGGATGCACGGCGCGACCGGCGCCACCATCGCCTTTTCGCCCCATGACGACGGCGGCGACATTGTCGAAACCGCCTTCCTGATGATGGGGCTTTTGACGCTGCGGCAATGGCTTGCGCCCTTTGCCCCCGCCTTGGCCGCGCGCATTCAGGCGCTGTGGTGGGCGGTCGACTGGGCGGGCTTCTGCCCCACCCCCGACCGGCTGCACTGGCACTGGAGCCCCAATCACGGCTTTGGAAAACTGGCCCTCATGGGCTGGCACGAGGGGCTCATTGCCTTCGTCCTTGGCGCGGGCTCGCCCACCCATCCGATCGACCCGGCCGCCTATACGGAAGGCTGGAAGCAAAGCCCCGGCTTTCGCAACGGGAAAAGCTACCACCGCATCCGCCTGCCGCTCGGCCCGGCGCAGGGCGGCCCCCTGTTCTTCAGCCACTATTCCTTTCTGGGCCTGGACCCGCGCGGGCTGATCGAAGACGGCATCGACTATTTCGCGCAAAACCGCGCCCAAACCCGGATCAACCATGCCCATTGCGTGGAAAACCCCGGCAAATTCGTGGGTTACGGCCCGTTCTGGGGGCTGACCGCCTGCGATGGCCCCGATGGCTACAGCGCCTTTTCCCCCGCGAACGACAAGGGCGTGATCGCCCCCACCGCGGCGCTGTCGGCACTGCCATATCTTCCGCGCGCGAGCCTTGCGGCCGCCCGCGCCATGGCCGCGCGCCCCGAGCTTTGGGGCCCCTACGGCCTGCGTGACGCCTTTGACGACACGCGCGGCTGGGTCGCGTCAAGCCATCTGGCGATTGATCAGGGCCCGATCATAGGCATGATCGAAAACGCCCGCACGGGCCTTTTGTGGCGGCTTTTCATGTCCGCCCCCGAGGTCAGGACCGGCCTGCGCCGCCTTGGCTTTGCAAGCCCGCATCTGGGCTAAAGGGCCACGCCCTCGCCCGCCAGAATCTCGACCGTGCGGGTAAAGACCCCATGCGGCGTGCCGCCATTGCCGATGTCGATCAGACCCAGATGCGCCAGCGGCCCCTTGAGCAGCGTCACGATCCGCGCCCGCGCCTCGGGGTCAAGCTGCGGCAGCGTGTCATCCATCACCAGCCATTGCGGCCGGTTCAGGATCACCCGCGCAAAACTCACGCAGTGCTTTTCGCTTTCCGAGAGCAGCTTTTCCCAATGCTCGTCCACGTCAAGGCTGGCCGTCAGATGGCCAAGCCCCACCGCCGCCAGCGCCGCCTCGACCTCGGCGCGGGAGAAATGCGCCGCCGTATGCGGATAGCCCAGCACGTCGACAAGCCGCCCCGGCGGCACATAGGCGCGCGTGGGCAGATACATCACCGCGCCGGGCTGCGCGGGCATCGCAAGGCGCCCCGCGCCGCGATCCCACAGCCCCGCCAGCGTGCGAAAGAGGATCGTCTTGCCCGACCCCGACGTGCCCTTGAGCAAGAGCCGCTCGCCCGGCGCCAGCCGGATCGGGTCTTGCGAGAGCCGCACCGACACATAGGGGGTCAGGATCGACAGCCCCGCAATCTCGACCTCGCCGCCCGAGGTCTCGCGCCGAATGCGCCCGGGGCCGCCCGCGCAATCCTGCTGCGCCAGATCGCGCAAGGCCCGGTGAAAGCTGATCACCCGGTGCAAGATCGCCCGCCAATTCGCGATGCCCGCGAAATTGTTGATGAACCAGCGCAAGGCGCCCTGCACCTGGTTGAAGGCGCCGACCACCAGCATCAGCTCGCCAATCGTCATGTCGGTGCTGAAATAGAACGGCGCCGCCGCAAGGATCGGCGCCACCGTGTTGAACCAGCCCGAGCCCGCCGTGACCCAGGTCAGCCCGACCGTGGCGCGGATCACGCCATGGATCACCTCGACCAGCCGCCCGAAAGCCGCCTTGATCCGCCGCGCCTCGACCCGCTCGCCGCGTTCCAGCGTGATCGCCTCGGCCGCTTCGCTGACGCGGACGATCTCGAAGCGGAAATCGGCCTCGCGCGCGGCGCGTTCGGCGCTCATCGCGACCAGGGGGCGGCCGACGCGCCAGCTCAGCCAGGAGGCCAGCCCGGCATAGAAAAGCGCGCACCAGACCATGAAGCCGGGGATCTCCACCTCGCGTCCCGCAATCGGCAGCGCCAGCCCGTGCGAATGCTGCCACAGCACGCCGATAAAGGAGAACAGCAGCAGCCCGGCCTGAAACAGCCCCACCCCCAGCGCCACCGTCAGATCGGCCAGCGCATCGACATCGGCCTGCAGCCGCTGATCCGGGTTCTCGCCGATCCGCCCCGCCCGCGACAGCCGCAGCGCCTGACCGGGCCGCGTCCAGTCGTGCAAAAGCGCCGCGAAGATGCCCCGGCGCAGCGTCAGCTTCAGCGTCTGATCGAGCCACAGCTGCCCGACATTCAGCGCCAAAGGCCCCCCCGCCAGCACCGCGAAAACGCCAAGCTGCACCACGAAGGCCGGAAAATCCTTGCGCGTCAACGCATCGTAAAAAGGCTGGTTCCAGGCATTGAGCAGGATCTGCGCCGCCGCCGTCACCCCGATCACCGCGACCAGACCGCCCACCAGCCACAGGATGCGCCGCCCGCTGCGCACGGTGCGCACGATCCGGCCCAGATCGGCCAATTGCCCGAACAGGTCGGGATGCGGGTCGGTTTCGGTCGTCAGCTCGGTCATTCCGGAACCTTGTCTGGGGCTGGCCCTACAGAACCGCCAAACCGCGCCGGGCGCAAGCCGAGGCCGGGCGATTTCTCGTGAACAGCGGCGCGCCCGTCAAAGGCCCGGGTCGAAAAGCGGCGATCGGGCGCACCGCCGCCGCCCGCCCGCGCCAATGCGCCCCTTGCGCCGCGGCGTGCTGGCGCCTAAAACCCGCGCGAAACGCTCAGGAGTTGCGCGATGACCGGAACAGCCTTCAAGAAACTCGCCCTCGTGACCGGCGCCTCGCGCGGGCTCGGCTTTGCCATCGCCGAGGAACTGGCGGCCGAGGGCTGGCACATCATGGCGGTGGCGCGCACCGTGGGCGGGCTGGAATCGCTTGATGACCTCATCCAGGCCAAGGGCGGCTCGGCGACGCTGGCGCCTTTGGACATCACCAAGCCCGAGGAAATGGAAACGCTGGCGAACGGCATTCTGGGCCGCTGGGGGGGCTTGCAGCTTTGGGTTCATACGGCAGTCCATGCCGCGCCGCTCTCGCCCGCCGCCCATTCCGACGCCGAAGACATGGAAAAATCGGTGGCGACGAACCTGACCGGCACCGCGACGCTGATCCCGCTGATTGACCCGCTTTTGCGCGCGGGGGAGGGCACGGCGGTCTTCTTCGAGGATGACCGGGCGGGCCAGCCCTATTTCGGCTCTTACGGCGCGACGAAGGCGGCGCAGATGGCGCTCGCCCGCAGCTATGCCGCGGAAACGGCGAAGATCGGCCCGAAGGTGCGCATTCTTTCCCCGCGCCCGATGGCCACCGCGGTGCGGGCGCGCTTCTTCCCCTCGGAAGACCGCGCGCCCCTGATCGATTGCCGCGTCGAGGCGAAGCGGCTCCTTGCCGAGATCTGACAGAGGGGGGCTCTGCCCCCCGCTGACGCTCCCCCCGGGATATTTGCGCCAAGGTGAACCGAACCCCGGGGCTGCTTTCACCTTGGTCCAAATATCCCGGGGGTGAATTGGCCGAGAGGCCAAGAGGGGGCAGCGCCCCCTGCCCCGCCCGACGCTGTGAAACCGGGTCCGCAAGGGCACACCTGCGCGCCAACTGCAGCACCTTGCTTGTTCCCGTGCGGCGCAGCGGCTAATCAGACACAAACCGGGCAACGAGGGTCGCATGCGCATTCTGATCACCAATGACGACGGCATCAACGCGCCGGGGCTTGCGGTGCTCGAAGCGATCGCGGCCGAGCTGGCGGGCCCGGCGGGCGAGGTCTGGACCGTCGCCCCCGCCTTCGAGCAATCGGGCGTCGGCCATGCGATCAGCTACAACCGGCCGATGTCGATTGCCGAGCTGGGACCGCGCCGCTTCGCCGCCGAGGGCAGCCCGGCCGATTGCGTGCTGGCCGGGCTTTACGACGTGCTGACCGACGGGCGCCCCGATCTGGTGCTGTCGGGGGTCAACCGCGGCAACAACTCGGCCGAGAATGCGCTTTATTCCGGCACCCTTGGCGGGGCGATGGAAGCCGCGCTGCAGGGCATTCCGGCGATCGCGCTGAGCCAGTTCCTGGGCCCGGCCTGCCTTGGCCCCGGGATGGACCCGTTCGAGGCCGCCCGCCTGCATGGCCCGGCGCTGGTGCGCAAGATCTGGGAAAACGGCATCTGGGACGACGGCCCCTATCGGGTCTTTTACAACGTCAACTTCCCGCCCGTCCCCGCCGCCGCGGTCAAGGGCACGCGCGTCGCGGCGCAGGGCTACCGGAGCGACAGTTTCTTCACCGTCGAGCCCGCGGTTTCGCCCAATGGCCGGCGGTTTTTGTGGATCAAGGGCGGTCCGCAGCATGGCGCCACCGCGCCCGGCACCGATGCGATGGTGAACCTTGAGGGCCATATCTCGGTCACGCCGATGCGCGCCGATCTGACCGCGCATGACGTGCTCGCCGATCTCGAGGCGCGGCTCGCATGACCGAAGACGAGGCCGCGCAGATCAAGATGCAGTTCCTTTACGCGCTGCGCTCGAAGGGCGTGACCGAGGCCCGCATCCTCTCGGCGATGGAACGCATCGACCGCGGCGCCTTCGTGCGCGGCATCTTTGCCGAACGCGCCTATGAGGACATGCCGCTGCCCATCGCCTGCGGGCAGACGATTTCGCAGCCCTCGGTCGTGGGCCTGATGACGCAGGCGCTGTCCGTGGGCCCGCGCGACCGGGTGCTGGAGATCGGCACCGGCTCGGGCTATCAGGCCGCGGTGCTCTCGCTTTTGTGCCGCCGCGTCTATACGGTCGACCGCCACCGCCGTCTGGTGCGCGAGGCGCAGGCGGTCTTCGAGGCGCTGTCCTTGCCCAATATCGTCGCGCTGGCCACCGATGGCTCGCGCGGGTTGCCCGATCAGGCGCCCTTTGACCGGATTTTGGTCACCGCCGCCGCCGAGGACCCGCCCGGGCCGCTGTTGTCGCAGCTGAAGATCGGCGGTATCATGGTGTTGCCCGTGGGGCAGTCCGACACCGTGCAAAGCCTGATCCGGGTGACGCGGCTGGAAACCGGCTTCGATTACGAGGAGTTGCGTCCGGTGCGCTTCGTGCCGCTGGTCGAGGGCATGGCAAGCGACTGACCCGGCCCGGCGCAAGACGAACCGAACGACGCGAAGAACGACAGACCGAACGAGGACGAGCGATGCAAGCCCCCCTTTCCTGCCGCCCCGATTTCCGTCGCATTGGCCGGGTGCTGATGACCGGCGTCGCGCTGGCCGCCCTGGCCGGTTGCGGCAAGGACGGCAGTTTCGATGCCGACCTGCGCCATTTTGGCAAGACCGGCTTCGACACCACCGAGGCCGTGCGCCAGGCCACCGCCGCCCGCCCCGCCCCCGATGCGCGCGGGGTGATTTCCTATCCGAATTATCAGGTCGCCGTGGCGCGGCAGGGCGACAGCGTCGGCTCGGTCGCGTCGCGGCTGGGGCTCGATGCGGCGGAACTGGCGCGCTACAACGCGCTGGCCCCGAACACGCCGCTTGGCAAGGGCGAGGTGCTGGCCCTGCCTAAACGCGTCAGCGAACCGGCCGCGGCCCCCGCCAGCCCCGGCGGCGCCGAGCGGATCGACATCACCTCGCTGGCCGCGGGCGCGATCGACCGCGCCGCCGTCAGCCAGCCCGCCCCGGCCCCCGCTGCCCCTGCCGCCGCAGCCCGTCCGGCCACGCCCAGCGCCAGCCCGGTGGCGAAACCCGCCGCCCCCGCCCAGACCGGGGCCGAGCCGGTCCGCCACCGCGTCGCCCGCGGCGAGACCGCCTATTCGATCGCGCGCTATTACAATGTCCCGGCGAAATCGGTGGCGGACTGGAACGGCCTGCCCGCCGATCTGAGCGTGCGCGAAGGCCAGATGCTGATGATCCCGCCCGCGACCGGCGCCGCGCCGCCCCCGGCCACCGCCGCCCTGACCGAGCCGGGCGAAGGCTCGCCCACGCCCGAGCCGCCCTCGGCGGCGAAACCGCTGCCCAAAGAGGTGCCGCCCAAGGCCTCGGACCCGGTGGACACCTCGGCCGCGCCCGATCTGGGCGCGACGCGCACCGCCGCCTCGGGCAGTTCGAAATTCGTCATGCCGGTGCCGGGCGCGATCATCCGCCCCTATGCCAAGGGCAAGAATGACGGGGTGGACATCCGCGCCAGTGCCGGAACCGCGGTCAAGGCCGCCGATGCGGGCACCGTCGCCGCGATCACCAAGGACACCGAACAGGTGCCGATCCTGGTTTTGCGCCACGAGGGCGGGCTGCTTACCGTCTACGCCAATATCGACGGCATCACCGTGGCCAAGGGCGACCGGGTGAGCCGCGGCCAGAGCATCGCCAAGGTCCGCGCGGGCAACACCGGCTTTTTGCATTTCGAGGTCCGCAAGGGCTACGATTCGGTCGATCCGATGCCCTATCTGGAATGATCCGGCCCGGCCTTGCCGCCGGTTGCGCCGCGGCAGGCCTTTGCCCCTTTTCCGGCCGGTAACAAGAACTTGACCTCTCGGGCCGGGAAGCGCAATTTGCCGCGGGGTGAGGGCGCCCCGACAAGAAGGGCTGGCCATGGCTGTATTGGATTTCCTCAACACGATTTCGCCGGTGGGTCTGGCCACGGCGGCGCTGGCGCTGTCGGGCGCGCTGGGGTTGCTTCTGGGCGGGCTGAACTGGCGCGGCATCGGGCTGGGCATCGGGGGCGTGCTCTTCGCCGGGTTGTTCGTCGGTCACTGGACCTCGGTCGCGGGCCTGCATCTGGCGCCGGAAATGCTGGAATTCGTGCGCGAATTCGGCCTGATCATCTTCGTCTTCACGATCGGCATCCAGGTCGGGCCGGGCTTTTTCGCCTCGCTGCAAAAGGCCGGGTTGCAGTTCAACCTGATTGCCGCCTCGATCGTCATTCTGGGCGTGGCCACCACGGTGGCGCTGCATTTTCTGGCCGACATTCCGGTGCCCGCACTCGTCGGGCTGATGTCCGGGGCGGTGACCAACACCCCGGGGCTGGGCGCGGCAACGCAGGTGCTGAAGGATTCCGGCATCCCCTCCGAGGTGATTTCCGAAGCCTCGCTCGGCTATGCCGTGGCCTATCCGTTCGGCATCATCGGCATCTTGCTGACGATGATCGCGGTGCGGCAGGTGCTGGCGATCCGCATCGAGCGCGAAGAGGCGGAATTCGAGGCCACCCGCGCCAAGGGCGGCTCGAAGGAGTTGCCCGCGCTGAATGTGGTGGTGCGCAACCCCAACCTTGAGGGGCTGGAGCTGGGCGAAGTGCCCGATCTTTACGATCAGGGCGTGGTGGTGTCGCGGCTCAAGCGCGGCGAGGTGCTGATGCATCCCCTGCGCTCGATGGCGCTGCACATGGGCGATGTGCTGCATCTGGTCGGTCCGGCCGACAAGCTTCATGCGATGGTGCTGATCCTCGGCGAGGAGGTGGATGTCTCGCTCACCTCGACCAAGGGCACGCAGCTGAGCTGGCAGCGCGTCGCGGTGACGGCGCAAAAGGCGCTGGGCAAACATATCCGCGATCTGGGGCTTGAAGAGCGCTCGGTCTCGATCTCGCGCGTCACCCGGGCGGGCACGCAGCTGCCGGTCGAACCCGATCTGTCGCTGCAGTTCGGCGACATCCTGACCGTGGTCGGCGCCCCGGCCGATATCGAGGCGGTGAAGCCGCTCTTCGGCGATCAGGTGAAAAGCCTCGATCTGGTGCAGTTTTCGGGCGTCTTCTTCGGCATCCTGCTGGGCGTGATCCTCGGCTCGATCCCGATCGCCTTTCCGGGCCTGCCCGCGCCGCTGAAACTGGGTCTGGCGGGGGGGCCGCTCGTCGTGGCGATCCTGCTGTCGCGGGTCGGTTTCCTCGGTCCTTTCGTCTTCTTCATGCCGCCCGTCGCCAACCATGCGCTGCGCGAATTGGGGATCGTGCTGTTCCTCTCGGCCGTCGGGCTGAAGGCGGGCGGGCAATTCGTGCAGACGCTGATCAACGGGCCGGGGCTCGAATGGATGCTTTACGGCATGGTGATCACCCTCGTGCCGCTGATGATCGTGGGCTTCATCGCCCGCGCCCTCTATCGGGTGAACTATCTGAGCCTCTCGGGCGTGCTGGCGGGCTCGATGACCGACCCGCCCGCGCTCGCCTTTGCCAATGGCATGTCGAACTCGGCCGCCGCCTCGGTCGGTTATGCCTCGGTCTATCCGCTGGTGATGTGCATGCGGATTCTGGCGCCGCAGATCATCGTTCTGCTGCTGTTATAGGCAGGCCGGGGGGGGCGCTGCCCCCCGGACCCCCCGGGATATTTGTGGCAAGATAAAGACGAGATCGAAAAGGCGCCCGTTTCCGGACGCCTTTTTCATTTATCTTGCCGAAAATATCCCGGGGAGCCGAGGCATCGCCTCGGCGGGGCAGAGCCCCCCTTTTACAGCGCCAGCCCGTGGCGCCCGGCCAGATCGGTGAAGAACTGCCACGCCACCCGACCCGAACGCGACCCCCGGGTGCGATACCATTCCACCGCCTCGGCGCGCAGCATGTCGGGGTCGATCTGCAGACCATGGGCGGCCACATAGCCCTCGATCATCGCGAAATATTCGTCCTGATCGCAGGGATGAAAGCCCAGCCACAGCCCGAAGCGGTCGGAGAGCGAAACCTTTTCCTCGACCGCTTCGGAGGGGTTGATCGCGGTCGAGCGTTCGTTTTCGATCATGTCGCGCGGCATCAGATGGCGCCGGTTCGAGGTGGCGTAAAAGATCACATTCGCGGGCCGCCCGGCAATGCCGCCATCCAGCACGGCTTTCAGCGATTTGTAATGCTGGTCGTCGTGGCTGAAGCTCAGGTCATCGCAGAACAGCACGAAGCGGGTCTCGGGCGCGGCGCGCAACAGGGTCAGCAGCCGGCCGACCGAGGGCAGATCCTCGCGCGAGAGTTCGACCAGTTTCAGCGCCAGCCCCTGCCGCAGCACCTCGGCATGCACCGCCTTGACGAGCGAGGATTTCCCCATCCCCCGCGCGCCCCAGAGCAGCGCATTGTTCGCCGCAGCGCCGCGGGCGAATTGGAGCGTGTTCGCCAAAAGCGTGTCCCGCGCCCGGTCAATGCCGCGCAAAAGGCCCAGATCGACGCGCGACACCTCGGCCACCGGCTCCAGCCGGTCGGGCGCGGTGTGCCACAAAAACGCCTCCACCCCCGCAAGATCGGGGGCGGGCGCGGGCGCGGGGGCAAGGCGTTCCAGCGCCGCGGCAATCCGGGTCAGGGGCCGCATCATCGGATCGGTCATGCGTCGTCGTCCTCGTCGTCGATCCAGGTGCCTTCGGCGCGCATCTGCGCCTCGCGCTTCTTCTCGATCCGGCGGACCAGGAAGATCGAGCCCTCGTAAAGCGGATAGATCACCACGAACATGATGACTTGCGACATCACGTCGGGCGGGGTCACGAAGGCCGAGACCGCCAGCATCGCCACCACCGCATATTTGCGCACCGAGGCCAGCGCCTCGGCCGAGACCAGCCCCGCCTTGCCCATCAGCGTCAGCGCCACCGGCATCTGGAAGCAGATCCCGAAGGCCATGACGAATTTCGTCGTGAGCTTGAGATATTCCTCCATCGACCCGGCAAAGCCGATCACCGCCATCTGGTTGGCCGGATCGGCCGCATCCGCCCCCGCCACGACATCGCCCATCTGGAAGCCCAGAAAGAAGCTGAAGGCCATCGGCAGGATGATGTAGTAGCAAAAGGCCGCGCCCGCGAAGAACATCAGCGGCGAGGCCACAAGGAACGGCAGGAAGGCCCGCTTTTCATTGCGGTAAAGCCCGGGCGCGACAAAGCGCCAAAGCTGGAAGCCGATCATCGGGAAGGCCAGCGCGAAACCGCCCAGCATCGCGATGTTGATCGCGACAAAGAAACCCTCCTGCAGCTTGATCAGCGACAGCTGGCACGCCTGTCCACGGGTCGCCAGCGCGTCGCAGATCGGATGGGTCAGGAAGGTGAAGATCGGGTGCCAGACAATGTAGCACAGCACCACCGCCACCACATAGGCGGCAAGCGCATAAAGAATGCGGGTGCGCAGCTCCGCCAGATGCTCGATCAGGGGCGCCGCGGTTTCGTCGATGTGATCGGCCGTCATGCCGCCCCTCCCGGCCCTTCGGCGCGTTTGGCGGCAGGTTTCGGGGCCGGTTTCGGCGCAAGCTCGGGCTCGGGCGCCAGGTCGGCCGCGTCCAGATCGGCCTCAAGCTCGGGGTCGGGCGCAAGCGCCGCCGCCGTCTGCCCGGGCCGCTTCGGCTCCCATTTCTCGAACCGCTCGGTCGCGCGTTCCAGCGCGTCGATGCCAAGCCCCTTCTTCGTGGTCAGCGATTTCAGGTCGGTCAGACTGTCCGCCGCCTCCTTCACGCCGGTGTCCCGGGCCGCCTCTTCCATCGCCGCGGTGAAGTCCCGGCCCAGCCGCCGGGCCTTGGCCGTCAGCCGCCCCAGCGCCTGAAACATCCGCGGCAGGTCCTTTGGACCCACCACGATGAGGGCGACGATGCCGATGAGCAGAAGCTCGCTCCAGCCGATGTCGAACATGCGCTATCCGCCTTTGGTCAGGGATCAGACCTTGTCCTTGTCGGAGGTCTTGGGCTCTTCGACCGCCTCTTCGACCTCTTTCGCGCCTTCGCTCACGCCTTTCTTGAAAGCGGTGATGCCCTTGCCCACTTCGCCCATCAGCGAGGACACCTTGCCGCGGCCAAACAGCACCAGCACGACGACGGCGATCAGCAGCAGCTGCCAGGGACCCATTTGCATCTCAGTTCTCCTATCACGGGGTTTGCGCCGATCTTTCCCGCAGCCCGCCCGGCTGACAAGGTTCAATCCCGCCGCAGCCCCCGCCCTGTCGCGCGATTACTGACAGTTATTTGTCAGTTGCCCCCGGATGTGCGATACCGGAGGCCGGAGGGCGCGATGACACGCAACGAAAGGTTCGAACAGATCCTGCTGCTTTTGCGCGAGGGCGCGCTGCTGCGGGCGCGCGATCTGGCGGCGCGACTCGGGGTGTCGGAACGCACGATCTGGCGCGACATGGCCACGCTTGTCGATTACGGCGTGCCGATCGAGGGCGAGCGCGGCGTGGGCTATATCCTGCGTCGCCCGCTGGCGCTGCCGCCCTTGGTGCTGACGCATGAGGAAATGGCGGCGCTGCGCCATCTGCTGCGTCTGGCCGAGGCGCATGCAGATACCCGCATCGGCACGGGGGCACGCACGCTGGCTGCGAAGATCCGCGCGGTGATGCCCCCCGAGCCCGAGGAAGACGCGGCGGTCTGAGGCCCTCCCCCAGGCCCTACTGGCGCGGCCGGGCGCAAAGCGATAGGGTCCGGCCATGAGCACGCCCGAATTCATCACCGCCTTCGTCACCCTTTTCGTCGTGGTCGATCCGATCGGCCTCGTGCCGCTGTTTCTGGCGCTGACCCAGGGGATGAGCGCCCAGATGCGCCGCACGGTGGGCATCCGGGCGCTCGTCATTGCCGCCATCCTGCTGACCGCCTTCGGGCTTTTCGGCGATGCGCTGTTGCGCGGCATCGGCATTTCGATGCCCGCCTTCCGCATCGCGGGCGGGGTGCTTTTGTTCCTGACCGCGCTGGACATGCTGTTCGAGCGCCGCACCCAGCGCCGCGAGGGCCAATCGGCCGAGCCCCATGCCCCCGATCCGTCGGTCTTTCCGCTGGCCACGCCGCTGCTGGCGGGGCCAGGCGCGATGGCGACGATGATCCTTCTGGCGGGCTCGGGCACGGGCGGGCTGCATCTGGCGGCGGTGCTGGCGGTGATGGCGGCGGTTCTGGCATGCGTTTTCGTGCTGTTCCTGCTCTCGACGCCGCTCGAGCGCGCGCTGGGGCGGACCGGCACGATGGTGGTGACGCGGCTTCTGGGGATGCTTCTGGCGGCGCTGGCGGTGCAGTTCATTCTGGACGGGCTGCGCGGGGCGGGGATCATCGCCGCACCGCTCGGGGGGTGACAGGGGGGCCTCGTGCCCCTACATCGGGGGCAGGAGGCACCATGGACCCCGATATTCCCCGCGTGATCTACTATCTTCTGCTGCTTCTGGCGATCGGCGGCTATCTGGTCGCGGCGCTGCGCCGCCGCCCCGGTCAGGCGCTGCAACAGCTGATGATCTGGGCGCTGATCTTTCTCGGCATCGCCGCCGTGGCGGGGATCTGGCCCGATGTCCGCGCCGCGATCCTGCCTGCGCAGACGGTGACGCAATCGGGCCGGATCGAGCTGCCGCTGCGCGCCGACGGGCATTATTACCTGCAGGCCGAGGTGAACGGCGCCGCCATCGACTTCGTCATCGACACCGGCGCCTCGCAGATCGTGCTGAGCCGCGCGGATGCGGAACAGGCCGGGATCGACACCGGCAATCTCGCCTATATCGGCCGCGCCTTCACCGCGAATGGCGAGGTGGCAACGGCGCCGGTGCGGCTTGACAGCCTGAGCGTCGGCCCCTTCACCGACCGCGACGTGCCGGCGGTGGTCAATCGCGGCGCCATGGACGGCTCGCTTCTGGGCATGAGCTACCTGACCCGCTTCGGCAAGGTGCAGTTCGACGGCCGTCGGATGATCCTTGAACGCTAGCCCCGGCCGCGCTGTCGCAAGGTGCGTATTTGCACCAAGAAAAAGCGGCACCGGTCTTTTTCTTGGCAAAAATACGCAAGGGGGCGCGGGGGACATCGTCCCCCGTCAGCGGGGGGTGCGGGGGGCGGCAGCCCCCCGCGTTCCGGGCGCCCAAGCCAGCGCGGGCGCAATCCCTAAAGCCAGTCCTTCCACTTGAAGAAGGCCCAGGACAGAAGCGCCGAGGCCACCATCAGCGCCAGCGCGAAAGGATAGCCCCAGGGCTGGTTCAGCTCCGGCATGTTGGCAAAGTTCATCCCATAGGCAGAGGCGATCAGCGTCGGCGGCAGGAACAGCGCCGTCACCACCGACAGGATCCGCACCGTGTTGTTCTGCGCCAGGTTGATCATGCCCAGCGTCGCATCGACGGTCAGCGACACCCGCGAGGACAGGTAATCATTATGCACCGCCAGCGCCGTGATGTCGCGCATCAGCGCCTTGGCCAGCGGGCGCAGCTCGGCGCCCTGCGCATGGGCGGCAAGCGTCTGGTCGTAAAACGACAGCGCCCGCTCCAGCGTCAGAAGCGCCAGCCGGATATGCCCCAGCAACTCCCCCTGCTTGCCCACCGCGCCCAGGGCCGCCTTCAGCTCGGCCGCGCGCGCCTCGCCCAGCACCCGCGCCGAGACCTGGTCCAGCGCTCGCCCCGATCCTTCCAGAAGATCGGCCTGCCGCGCGACGATTTCCTCGATCAACCCCAGAAAGATCCGCTCGGGCGTGCGGCAGCCCGCCGTCGTGCGCTCGGCCCGGTCGGGATAGGTGGCGAAACTGCGCGGCGCATGATGGCGCACCGTCACCAGTCGCGCGGGCGACAGGATGAAGCTGACCGGCCCCGAAATATGCTCGCCCGCGGGCGTGTGACCGGGCAGGACCACGGTCATCACATCCACCCCCTCCTCGCGGTAGAGCCGGTTCGAGATCTCGATCTCTTCCATGTCGGCCAGCGTCGGCACCTCGACCCCCAGCGCCGCCACCGCCGCCACCTGGCTGTCGAGCGGGCGGTACAGGTCGATCCAGAGGGCCTGTTCCAGATCGGCGCCGATCTCGGTCGGGCTTTGCTGGCCAAGGCGGGCAAGGCCGCGCGGCAGGGGTCTGTAGGCGTGCAGCATGGGCTCTCGCAGGGTCGGCGCCCCGGCCGGGGCGGCTTTGCCCCACAAAGCCGCGGCCCGTCGCCCCGGTCAAGCCCCCTGCCCGCGCCGCATGACGCTGTTTTTCCCCGGCCCCGCCGCGATTGCGCCACAATCATGCCGCACCACGGGTCCGGACCCACAGCAAAGGCAGGGATCAGATGGACTTCCCCGGTTTCGACGCGCTTGCGATTGGCCTCATCCTGTTCGTGGCGCTGCGCGAGGCGGGGCTTCGTCTGCGTCGGCTGCGGGAAACCCGGGCCGCCCGCGATCCGCTCGAAGCCTGAGCGGACCGGCGCGCAGCCCGGAACCGGCCGCGAAGCTTCTCTCGATTCCGCGCCGTGGCCGTGGTATGGCGCAGGCTTGACCCCTGATCTGCGACGACGAGGAAGCCACCTTGGCGATGGATACTGCCCAAGACCCGCAAGACGAATTCGACCCCGAGACCGCCGCCGAAACCGACGAGCGCTGTGCCGCGCTTGACGCCGAGGAGATGGCGACGCGGGCGCGGGCGGCGGCCAATCTGCTCAAGGCGCTGGCCCATGAGGGGCGGCTGATGATCATGTGCTATCTGGCCTCGGGCGAGAAATCGGTGACCGAACTTGAAACCCGGCTGGAGACGCGGCAGGCGGCGGTCAGCCAGCAACTGGCGCGGCTGCGGCTGGAGGGTCTGGTACAAAGCCGACGCGAGGGCAAGACGATCTATTATTCGCTCTCCGATCCGCGCGCCGCCCGCGTGGTGCAGACGGTCTACGAACAATTCTGCTCGGGCGCCTGAGGCGCCAAGCGGCCGCCAAGGAGGCCGCCAAAAGACACCGCAAAAGGAAAAGGCCGACCCCGCCGCCGGGATCGGCCCCCTGTGTCGGACGTATCCGGAAAACTGTCTTTTCGCCAAGCCGCAGACGGCATTGCCGAGCTTTCACCGCATTTGCTGTCCGGCCGAATCAACTACCCTCACGCCTGCATGGAACGCCCCATGCGCCATTGACGCGCCGTCTTTTCGAACCTTGAGACCTGTGCAAACCGGTCAGGCGTCAGCCTGTCACCGCAGGGCAGCGGCCTGAAGCATCAGCGTCAAGACAGAAACCGGATCAAGATTCTTCATATCTATCAAGCCTCCATCATGACATCGCCTGCGTGCGACAAGACCACGTTACGCCTTTGCGCGAGAGTCGGCGCAAAAATCGTATGCGACATTCCGTCGCATGTCTTTTGCGGGAAATGTCAGAGTGTCGCAGTCAGGAAAGACAGGCGCCCCCGGGGGTCGGGGGCGCCTGCAGGCCTTGTCGGGACCCTTGCCGGGAGCCTTGCCGGGGGGCTCAGGTCTTGAAGATGCGATAGATCGCCGGGATCACCAGAACCGTCAGCAGCGTCGAGCTGAGCAGCCCGAACAGAAGCGAAATGGCGAGCCCCTGAAAGATCGGATCGAACAGGATCACCGCCGCCCCGATCATCGCCGCCACCGCCGTCAGCAGGATCGGCTTGAAGCGGATCGCGCCCGCCTCGATCAGGATCTCGATCTCGGTCTTTCCCGTGCGGTCGGCGTGGCGGATGAAATCGACGAGCAGGATCGAGTTGCGCACGATGATCCCCGCCAGCGCGATGAAGCCGATCATCGAGGTGGCGGAAAACGGCGCCGCAAACATCATGTGACCGAGCATGATGCCCAGGAAGGTCAGCGGCACCGGCGTCAGCACCACCAGCGGCAGCCGGAACGAGCCGAATTGCGCCACCACCAGAATGTAGATGCCCACCAGCGCGATGCCAAAGGCGCCCCCCATGTCGCGGAAGGTCACCCAGGTCACCTCCCATTCGCCGTCCCACAAAAGCGTCACATGGCTTTCGTCCTCGGGCTGGCCATGCAGGCTGATTTCTGGCTTCGTGCCCGGGGCCCAGTCCATCGCCTCGATCGCGTCCCCAACGGCCAGCATGCCGTAAAGCGGCGCCTCGAACGTGCCCGCAAGCTCGGCTGTCACCATCTCGGCGGCGCGGCCGTTGTGGCGGAAGATCGGGAAACTGGCCATCTCGGGCGTCACCGTGACGACATCGCCGAGTTCCACCACACCGCGCGCGCCGGGCAGGACATTGGCGGGAATGGGGGTCGAGAGCGTCGCCGCATCCATCACCTTCGCGCCCTTGGCCCGTTCCATCACGATCGGCAGCGGCATCCGCTCGGCGCCGCGATGCGAATAACCGACCGTGGTCTGGCTGTTCAAAAGGCCAAGCGTGTCAAAGACATCGCTTTCCTCGACCGCGTAGAATTCCAGATTGTCGGGATCGATCACCGCGCGCAGCCGGCGCGCCTGTTCGCCAAAGCTCGTGTCCACATCGACGATGAAGGGCACGGACCGGAACGCCTGTTCGATCTGCCCCGCCGCCGCGCGCCGGGTTTCGGCATCCGGCCCGTAGACCTCGGCCAGAAGCGTGGCGATGACGGGCGGCCCGGGCGGCGGTTCCACCGTCTTCAGCACCGTGCCCGCGGGCAGGGCGAGCTGCGTCACGATCTGGCGGACCTGAAGCGCGATTTCGTGGCTGGTGCGGTCGCGCGCGTCCTTGCCCGCGAGGTTGATCTGCACGTCCCCCTCCCACGGGCGGCCGCGCAGATAGTAATGGCGCACCAAGCCGTTGAAGTTGAAGGGCGAGGCCGTGCCCGCATGGGTCTGCACCGACACCACCTCGGGCAGGCGCGTCACCGCCGCCGCCACCTGCTGGGCGACCGCATCCGTCGCCTCGACCGAGGAGCCCTCGGGCAGGTCGATCACCACGCTCAGTTCGGATTTGTTGTCAAAGGGCAGAAGCTTGACCGTGACATCCTGGGTGTAAAGCAGGCCGAGCGAGCCGAAGGAAAGAACGATGGTGGCCAGCAAAAACGCCCAGGACGCGCGTTTCGTGGCCAAAACCGGCCGCGCGACGCGGGCATAGATCGCGCCAAGCTTGCCGCCATGGGCATGGGCGCCGCCGTCATGCGCCGACATGTCGGCCCGGCCCGCGATCTTCACCATCAGCCAGGGGGTGATGATGACAGCGACGAAGAACGAAAACACCATCGCCGCCGAGGCGACCGAGGGGATGGGCGACATGTAGGGCCCCATCAGCCCGGCCACCGCCAGCATCGGCAGAAGCGCCGCCACCACGGTCAGCGTGGCGACGATGGTGGGGTTGCCCACTTCGGCCACCGCCTCGATCGCCTTTTTCACCCGCGACCCCGGCCCCGGCATCGCCCAGTGCCGGGCGATGTTTTCAATCACCACGATGGCGTCGTCGACCAGAATCCCGATGGAAAAGATCAGCGCGAACAGGCTGACCCGGTTCAGCGTGAAGCCCATCGCATTGGCGGCGAAGAGCGTCAAAAGGATCGTCACCGGAATGACGATGGCCACGACGATGCTTTCGCGCCAGCCGATGGCAAAGAACACCAGCGCGATGATGGAAATGGTGGCCAGCCCCAGATGGAACAGCAGCTCATTGGCCTTTTCATTCGCCGTCTCGCCATAATCGCGGGTGAAGGCCAGATCGACGCTGGCGGGGATCAGGCTGCCCTCCAGCTCCTCCAGCCGCTCGTGGATCTTTTCGCCCACGATCACCGCATTCGCCCCCGCCCGCTTGGCGATGGCAAGCGTCACCGCGGGGGTGCGCTCCAGCCTGTCGCCGTCACGGGTGACATTCGCCACGATCTGCTCCGACGTGTCGGGCACGTAGGCCACATCGGCCACATCGGCGACATAGACCGGGCGGCCATCGCGGGCAGTCAGCAAAAGCCCCGCGATCTCGGCCGGGGCGGTCAGCGTCTTGCCCGCCACAAGGTCGATCTGCTGGCCCTTGTCCCGAAGCTTGCCGGTGGTGAAGCTGCGGTTCGCCTGCTCGACCTTGTTGGACAATTGCTGCAGCGTGATGCCGTAAAGCGCCAGCCGCTCCGGGTCGGGGGCGATGCGGATCACCTCGCGCGCTTCACCGACGATATAGGTCAGGCCGACGTTTTCGATCTTCGTCACCTCGGTCTGCAATTCGCGCGCGATCCGGGTCAGATCGCCCGCGCCGATCCCGGTTCCGGGCCGGGCCGAGAGTGTCAGCGACATGATCGCCACATCGTCGATGCCGCGCCCGACAATGATCGGCTCGGGGATGCCCTTGGGGATGCGGTCGAGGTTCGCCTTGACCTTTTCATGCACCCGCAGGATCGCCGCATCGGACGAAGTGCCAACGATGAACCGCGCCATCACCAGCGAAGCATCGTCGCTGGTCTGGCTGTAGACATGCTCCACCTCGTTGATCGAGGTGATGATCGTCTCCATCGGCTCGGTCACAAGCTTCATCGCATCTTCCGCCTTCAGGCCGGGCGCCTGCAGGTGGATATCGACCATGGGAACCGAGATCTGCGGCTCTTCCTCGCGCGGGAGTGCCCCCAGTGCCACCAGCCCCACCGCCAGCGCCGCCAGCACGAACAAGGGCGTCAGCGCCGAGCCGATGAAGCCCTTGGTCAGCCGCCCCGCAAGGCCAAGGCCCGCCGTCGGCAGATCGTCCTCATGCGGATCATTCATCGCCGATCACCTCTTCGCCGCCCGAAAGCCCGGACAGGATCTCGACCATCTCGACCCCGTTGATCCTCTGCCCGGGCCCCGGAACCACGGCACGCTCGATCACCCCATCAGCGCCCCGCAGCCGCAGGAAGTCGAGCCCCGAGCGGGTGTGCAGCAGGCTTGCGGGCACCATGAAGGCCTGACGACGCGCCAAGGGCAGCTTGACCAGCACCCGTTCGCCCACAAAATCCGATTTCAGATCAGGCACTTCGACGTCGGCATTCACGCGCCCGCCGGCAATCGTCGGATAGACCTTGGCCAGCTTGCCGGCCACCGAACGGGCGCCGGTTTCGATGGCGATCGCATCGCCCTCGTGCAGCGTCGCGGCGAAACGCTCGGGCACCGACAGCCGCAGGAACACCCCGCCGCCGCCCACCGTCGCCACGGTTTCCCCCCGCCATCACCACCGCACCCTTGGCCACCGGCACCTCCAGCACCCGCCCCCGCGATCGGCGCCAGCACCGCGCCTTCGGTCGCCTGCTGCTCCGTCACCTGCCGCGAGGCCTTTTGCGCCTCGATCTGCTGGCCCAAGACGCTGACCTGCGTCTTCAGCGCGTCATAGGCCTGCGCCGTCATCACCCCGCGCGCCTTCAGCGCCTCGCCCCGGGTCAGATCGTTCTGCGCATTCGCAAGCTGGCTTTCCAGCGCCGAAATCTGCGCGTCGATCGCGTTGATCTGAAAGGCGATCTTCGCATCGACGACCTTGCCGAGTTCCTGCCCCGCGGTGACCAGATCGCCCTCCGACACGCTCAGCGCCACCAGCGTTCCGCCCAGCCGCGCCCGCGCCGGGATCATGTCCTTGGCCTCGATCTGGCCATAGACGGTCTTCCAGTCGGTCACCTCGGTCGGCGCGACGGCAAAGGCACTTTCGGCAAGGGCCAGTCGCGGCAGCCCCAGCGCAAAAAGCGCCATGAGCAGGACGAAAGCTTTCATCGCGGCATCTCCCTTTGGCGATCACTTGATCCCTTTTACATTCCGCGTTTTGAATGTGTCAAACCGTAAATCACTTTGGCCAAGGCCATCGCCTTGGCCATGCCGGACATTGGCCCCATGAACCCCGAGGGCCCAAAGGCCCTCGGGCAGCGCCCGCCCCGCCCATGGCGGGCGCTGCCCTCTGTCGCATGGGTTGAAACGGCCTTGCCGCAACCGGGAGTTTGCGGGCGGGGAAAGGCAGTGCCTTTCCCTTTTCGCCCGAAACAGCGGTCGCGCCGGGGCTTTTCTCGGGTCGCAATTGTGCTAAACGCGAAGCCAACCCCTTGCGACAGGTGAGCCCCATGCACGACATCCGCGCGATCCGCGACAACCCCGCCCAATTCGACGCCGATCTGGCCCGCCGCAGCCTGCCGCCGCTTTCGGCCGAGGTGCTGGCGCTGGACGAACGCCGCCGCGCCGCGATCCTGGCGGCCGAGACCGCGCAGGCGGCACAAAATGCCGCCGCGAAAGAAGTGGGCGCGGCCAAGGCCAAGGGCGACGAAGCCGAATTCGAACGGCTGCGTGCCCTCGTGGCGGAAAAGAAATCCGAAGTGGCCGCGATGCAGGCCGAGGCCGGGCGGCTGGATGGCGAGCTGCGCGACCGGCTGATGCTCATTCCGAACGCACCGCTGCCCGAGGTGCCCGAAGGCGCCGACGAGGCGGGCAATGTCGAGGTGAAACGCTGGGGCACGATCCCGAGCTTCGCCTTCAAACCCCTTGAACATTACCAGCTTTCCGCCGTGGGCAAGGCGATGGATTTCGAAACCGCGGCAAAGCTTTCGGGCGCCCGCTTCGTCGTGCTGCGCAATGGCGTTGCCCGGGTGCATCGCGCTTTGGCGCAATTCATGCTCGATCTGCATGTCGACACGCATGGCCTGACCGAGGCGATCACCCCGGTTCTGGTCCGCGCCGAGGCGATGCAGGGCACCGGGCAGCTGCCGAAATTCGCCGAGGACAGCTACAAGACCACGGACGGCTGGTGGATGATCCCGACCGCCGAGGTGACGCTGACGAACTTCATCGCGAACGAGATCTGGGACGAGGCCGCCCTGCCCTGCCGGATGACCGCGCATACCAATTGCTTCCGCTCGGAAGCGGGTTCGGCAGGCAAGGACACCGCGGGGATGCTGCGCCAGCACCAGTTCGAAAAGGTCGAGATGGTGACGATCTGCCGCCCCGAGGATGCGATTGCCGAACATGAACGCATGACCGGCTGCGCCGAGGCGGTGCTGGAGGCGCTCGGCCTGCCCTATCGCCGCATCGTTCTGTGCACCGGCGACATGGGGTTCGGCTCGCAAAAGACCTATGACCTTGAGGTCTGGCTGCCCGGGCAGAACACCTTCCGCGAAATCTCCTCGGTCTCGACCTGCGGGCAGTTTCAGGCCCGCCGCATGAACGGGCGCTACAAGCCCGCCGCGGGCGGCAAACCGGACTTCGTCGCCACGCTGAACGGCTCGGGTCTGGCCGTCGGGCGCTGCCTGATCGCGGTGCTGGAAAACGGCCAGCAAGAGGACGGCTCCGTCACCCTGCCCGCCGTGCTGCACCCCTATCTGGGCGGCAAGACCCGTCTGGTGGACGGCGCGCTCGTCTGAAACGCACCGGCGCGCCCCGCAAGGGACGCGCCGTGAATTCCGCTCAGGCGGGGGTTATTCCGCCGCCTGCTCTGCCGCCGCGATCTGTGCCGCGCGGTCTTCGACCAGACGGACGATTTCCTCGATCATCTGGTCGTTCGACATCCGGTGGCTTTGCTTGCCCGCCAGATAGACCATGCCGGACCCCGCCCCGCCGCCGGTGAAACCGATATCGGTCATCAGCGCCTCGCCGGGGCCGTTCACCACGCAGCCGATGATCGACAGCGACATCGGCGTCTTGATATGCTCAAGGCGTTTTTCCAGCGCATCCACCGTCTTGATCACATCAAACCCCTGCCGCGCGCAGCTGGGGCAGGAGATGATCTGCACGCCGCGTGCCCGCAGGCCCAAAGATTTCAGGATCTCATAGCCGACCTTAACTTCCTCGACCGGATCGGCGGAAAGGCTGACGCGGATCGTGTCGCCGATCCCCGCCCACAGCAGATTACCCAGACCCACGGCCGATTTCACCGTGCCCGCCATCAGGCCGCCCGCTTCGGTGATGCCCAGATGGATCGGCGCATCGGTGGCCTCGGCGAGCGCGGTATAGGCGGCCGCGGCGAGGAACACGTCCGAGGCCTTCACCGAAATCTTGAATTCGTGGAAATCATTGTCTTGCAGGATCTTGATGTGATCCATGCCGCTTTCCAGCATCGCCTCGGGGCAAGGCTCGCCATATTTGTCGAGCAGGTGCTTTTCCAGCGAACCGGCATTCACCCCGATCCGCATCGAGCAGCCGTGATCCTTGGCGGCCTTGATCACCTCGCGCACGCGGGTCGCATCGCCGATATTGCCCGGGTTGATGCGCAGACAGGCCGCGCCCGCCTCGGCCGCCTCGATCGCGCGCTTGTAGTGGAAAT
Source organism: Rhodobacter capsulatus (assembly GCF_052363185.1). GTDB lineage: Bacteria > Pseudomonadota > Alphaproteobacteria > Rhodobacterales > Rhodobacteraceae > Rhodobacter > Rhodobacter capsulatus_E. The sequence goes on from NZ_CP198955.1 coordinate 2,352,585, forward strand.
GGATGTCGGCCACGATCGGCACCGGGCTTTCGCGGCAGATTTCCTTCAGCGCCGCCGTCGCCGCCTCGTCGGGGGCCGAGACGCGGACGATGTCGGCACCCACTTCGGCGGCGCGCAGCACCTGCCCCAGCGTCGCCTTGACATCCGAGGTGATGGTGTTCGTCATCGTCTGCACCGAGATCGGCGCATCGCCGCCCACCGGCACCTTGCCGACCCAGATCTTGCGCGAGGGACGGCGGGTGATGTTCCGCCACGGACGATGGGGATTGAGCGACATGGGAAAGCCTCCGTTCAGCTGTCCCACAAATAGGTCAGCCGTCGCCCAAGGGCAACGGCCGCTTTGTCGCGTTCGAAAGACTGTTACTGCTCGGGCGTCTCGGCGCCCGGCACGACCGAGGAGGCATCGGCCACCGCGATCATCTTCGCCAGATCGCCATCGGCGGCCATGTCGGCCACGGCATAGGCCGTGCCCAGGGCTTGCGCTGACAGCTCGACATTCTTCGACACCGCGCCCTTCGAGCCCGCAGGCCCATGCGCAACCCCGTTCACCGCAAAATAGATCGCGCCCGATTCCCCGGTGCGCAGCTTCGGCGGCTCTTCCAGCTTCGGCACGGCGAAACGCTCGCCCGCATCCATCACCTTTTCGAAGATCACCGAGCCGTCGGAGGCGGTGATCCGCACCCAGGAGGGCCGCACCGCCAGAACCTCGACTTCGGGGGCACCTTCGCCCAGCGTCTGCACCACCGGCATCTGACCGGGAAGACCCGGCGCCGGTCCGGCCTCGGCCAGCTGCATCCCCATCGCCTGCGCCTGACCGGGCAGCACGCCCGCCTCGCGCGGGTCGATGGCGGCAATCGGGCCGTCGCGGGCGATCAGCACAGGCGTATCCAGCGCGGCGGGGCGATAAAGCCGGTCAAAGGCCTCCTCGGTCGGGGCACTGGGCACCACATCGGCGGCGGTCGCAGTCTGCACCGGCAGCACCGATTGCAGCGGGTCGATCTCGGCCACGACACCCGGGGCCTGTTCGACCGGGGTCAATTGCACGCGCTGCACTTCCTGCAGCACCGACCAGGCGCCATAGCCGATGCCACCCGCGACCATCACCACGACGGCGAGCGAACCCACGGCACGCGGGTCGATCTTGGTCCAGATCGGCGCCTGTTTCGGGATGAAGGAGGCATTGGGATTGGCGAGCGAACTGGCCAGATCGGCGGTGCGCCGCGGCGCTTTCGGCCCCGAGGCGGCAGCGGCCAGACCATGCGTGGGGGTAAAGCCCGATTCCTTGCAGAAGCGGTCAAAGGCCCAATCGGGGTCCAGCCCCAGATAGCGCGCATAGGACCGCACGAAGCCCGCGATGAAGGACGGGCTTTCGAAGGCGGTCGGATCGCAATTCTCGATGGCGGCGATATAGACCGCCTTGATGCGCAGCTCGCGCTGCACATCAAGCAGCGATTTCGCCAGGGTCGCACGTTCGCCGCGAAGCATGTCGCCAAGCTTCATGTCGAAGTCGTCAAAGCCTTTTTGCGCGGCCTCAACCTGCGTCGAAGGTTTGCCCTTCCACCTGATCATCTGCCTGTCCCGCCCTCGGTGTGGTTTGTCCGATTCGAACCTGTCGGTCCCGAATTCTTGACGAATCCCTAGCATAATCCCGAGGGCGGTGCATCCGCAGAATGGCTCAGGCAGAGGCCTCGGCGCGATTCAGCGCACAGCGCGCCCAGAGCAGATCCATGGCATGAACCAGCCCGTCGATCTGCTTCAGATCATGCACCGGCGAGGGGGTGAAGCGCAGACGCTCCGTCCCGCGCGGCACGGTCGGATAGTTGATCGGCTGCACGTAAACGCCGTAATCCGACAGCAGCATGTCCGACACCGCCTTGGTGTGCACGGGATCGCCGATGACCACCGGAACGATGTGGCTGCCATGGTCGATGATCGGCATGCCGAGCGCCTTCAGCCGCATCTTGAGAACCTTGGCGTGCATCTGTTGCGCATCGCGCAGCTTCTGCCCCTCGGCGGTTTTCAGGAAGGCGATCGAGGCCTGCGCCCCCGCGGCGATCGCAGGCGGCAGCGAGGTCGAGAAGATGAAGCCCGGCGCATAGGAGCGCACGGCATCGACCATCCGCGCCGAAGCCGCGATATAGCCGCCGAAGACGCCATAGGCTTTCGCCAGCGTGCCGTTGAAGATGTCGATCCGGTGCATCAGCCCGTCCCGCTCGGCCACGCCCGCGCCGCGGGGGCCATACATGCCGACGGCATGGACTTCATCGATATAGGTCAGCGCGCCGAATTCCTCGGCGATATCGCAGATCTCGGCGATCGGGCCGAAGTCGCCATCCATCGAATAGATCGATTCGAAGGCGATCAGCTTCGGCGCGGCCGGATCATCGGCACTGATCAGCTCGCGCAGGTGGGCGACGTCATTGTGACGGAAGATCCGCTTCGGCCCGGCATTGCGCTTGATCCCCTCGATCATCGAGGCGTGGTTCAGGCTGTCGGAATAGATGATCAGGCCGGGGAAGAGCACGCGCAGGGTCGAAAGCGTCGCGTCGTTGGCGATATAGGCCGACGAAAAGACCAGCGCCGCTTCTTTCTGGTGCAGATCGGCAATCTCGGCTTCCAGACGGCGGTGATAGGCCGTGGTGCCCGAGATGTTGCGGGTGCCACCCGAACCGGCCCCAACAGCTTCCAGCGCCTCATGCATGGCGGCCAGAACGGCCGGGTGCTGCCCCATGCCCAGATAGTCGTTGCCACACCAGACGGTGATGTCCTGCTTGCCGCCATCGGGGCGGTTCCACTGCGCCTTGGGGAAGGCGCCCTTCTCGCGTTCGATGTCGATGAACGTGCGGTAGCGTCCCTCGTCATGCAGCTTCTGGATCGCTTTTTCGAGCGCGAGATTGTAGTCCATGTCTGTCACCCCTGGCTTTAAGCACTTGGTTGTGGATCGCCGGGTCGGCTCTGCGGCCCTGTCCGGCGCGCACAGGTTTACGCGCATCGCCCAAAAAATGGGAGTTCTAAATTGTCGCATCCCGGTGCATCATTTTCTTGCGCGCCCGATGCGGCCCCGCGCCCTGCCCGCCCCCCGCGTCCCCGGGCTCTGGCCATGCCCGGGAACCGCTGCTAGGCTTGGGCCATGGAGGCCCTTCAATGACACTCGACGCCGTTCTTGCCCGTATCGACGACACTCTGCCCGACGCCTGCGACAGGTTGATTGACCTTTTGCGCATCGCCTCGATCTCGACCGACCCCGCCTTTGAGGGCGATTGCGCCCGCGCCGCCGCCTGGCTTGTGCAGGAGCTGAAATCGCTGGGCTTCACCGCCTCGGCGCGGCCCACGCCGGGCCATCCGATGGTGGTGGCACGCCATGCGGGCCCCGGCCGGCACATCCTGTTCTACGGGCATTACGACGTGCAACCCGTTGACCCGCTTGAGCTTTGGGATCGCGACCCCTTCGATCCGCAACTCGAGGAAACGCCCCGGGGCGTGGTGATCCGCGGCCGCGGCGCCGCCGATGACAAGGGCCAGCTGATGACCTTCCTGGAGGCCTGCCGGGCCTGGAAAGAGGTGCATGGCTCCCTGCCCGGCAATCTGACGATCTTCTTCGAGGGCGAGGAAGAGTCGGGTTCCCCCTCGCTCATACCGTTCATGAAGGACAATGCCGAGGAGCTGGGCGAGGCCTCGCTCGCGCTCATTTGCGACACCGGGCTTTTCGCCGACAAGGTGCCCGCGGTGGTGACGATGCTGCGCGGTCTGGCGAAGATCGAATTCACCCTGAAGGCGGCCGACAAGGACCTGCATTCGGGCAGCTTCGGCGGCGCGGCGATCAACCCGATCCGGGTGCTCACGCGCATCCTCGGAAAGCTGCACGACGATCAGGGCCGCGTCACCGTGCCGGGCTTTTACGACGATGTGGCGGAACTCCCCGAAGCGGTGCGGTCACAGTGGCAATCGCTCGGCTTCGATCACGCGGCCTTCCTCGGCGGGGTCGGTCTGACCACCCCCGCGGGCGAAGTGGACCGCACACCGCTCGAACAGATCTGGTCGCGGCCCACGGCGGAAATCAACGGCATCTGGGGCGGCTATACCGGCGCGGGCTTCAAGACCGTGCTGCCCGCCGAAGCCAGCGCGAAGGTCAGCTTCCGTCTGGTCTCGCACCAGGACCCCGAGAAGATCCTTGCCGCGTTCAAATCCTGGATCGAGGCGCAGCTGCCCCCCGATGTCCGGCTTGACTGGAAGGCGCCAAACGGCTCGCCCGCCTCGGTGATGGCGATCGACGACCCGGCGTTTGACGCCGCCCGCGCCGCGCTGACCGAGGAATGGGGCGTGCCCGCGGCCTTCGTCGGCTGCGGCGGCTCGATCCCGATTGCGGGCTATTTCAAGGACATCCTTGGCATGGATGCGATGCTGATCGGTTTCGGCAAGGACGACGACCAGATCCACAGCCCGAACGAGAAATACGATCTGGAAAGCTTCCACAAGGGCATCCGCAGCTGGGCGCGAATTCTGGACCGCATTGCGGGCTGACCGGGCGGCAGCGGGGGTTTCACACCCCCGCACCCCCGTGGGATATTTGAGGCAAGATAAAAGCAAAGGGCGCTCGGATCGGGCGCCCTTTTCGCGTGCCCTTTCACCTTGGGACAAATATCCCGGGGGTGAGGGCGAAGCCCGAGGGGGCAGCGCCCCCTGCCCCGCCTCAGCCGATCACCATGTCATCGCGATGCACGAGCGCGGCGCGGCCCGGATAGCCCAAAAGCGCCTCGATCTCGCCCGAGCGGTGCCCGGCGATGGTGCGGGCTTCCTCGGCGGTGTAGCGCACCAGACCCTTGCCGAGCGCGGCGCCGTCGGGCCCGGCAATGGTCACCGGCTCGCCGCGGCCAAAACGGCCGGTGACCTTGGTCACCCCGGCGGGCAGAAGCGAGCTGCCCTGCGACAGCGCCCCCACCGCGCCCGCATCCACGATCACCTCGCCGCGCGGTTTCATCGCCGCGATCCAGCGCTTGCGCGCCGCCTGCGGGTCGCCCTCGGGCAGGAACCAGGTGCAATTCGCCCCCTCGGCCAAAGCGGTCAGCGGCCGCAGGGCCGAGCCCTCCATGATCGCCATGGCGCAGCCCCCCGCCACCGCGGTCTTCGCCGCCAGAAGCTTCGTCTTCATGCCGCCTTTCGACAGGCCGGAAATCGGATCGCCCGCCATCGCCTCGATCTCGGGGGTGATGTGCTCGACCAGTTCGAAACGCACCGCGCTCGGGTCTTCCTTCGGGTTCGCGGAATAAAAACCGTCGACGTCAGACAGCAGGATCAGCTGATCGGCGCCCACGGTGACGGCGATCTGCGCCGCCAGCCGGTCGTTGTCGCCAAAGCGGATTTCGTCGGTGGCGACGGTGTCATTCTCGTTCACGATCGGCACGACGCCCATCGAGAGCAGCGTCTCCATCGTCGCGCGGGAATTCAGATAGCGGCGGCGGTCGTCGGTATCTTCCAGCGTCACCAGAACCTGCGCCGTGGTGACCCCATGCGGCGCAAGGATTTCCTCATAGGCGCGGGCCAGACGGATCTGACCCACCGCCGCCGCAGCCTGCGATTGTTCGAGCGGCAAGGGCCCAAGCGGCAGGCCCAGCACCCGCCGCCCCAGCGCGATCGAGCCCGAGGAGACCAGCACCACATCGGCGCCGCGCTTCTTCGCGGCGACCACATCCAGCGCCAGCGCCGTCAGCCAGTCAGTCTTGAGCCCCTCGGCCCCGACGAGCAGCGCCGAGCCGATCTTCACCACCAGCCGCTTTGCGGCCGAAACCTGCGGCGTCACGGCTGCCACGGCGCCACCTCTTCCATGCCCTTGCGGTCGTCCTCGATCTCGGCCCAAAGCGCGCGCAGCACCTCGGCCACGCCCTTTTTCGACACGCCCGACATCACCAGAACCGGCCCTTCGGAGGCCTTCTCCAAAGCGCGCTTGCGGCTTGACAGGGTCTTTGCATCCAGCGCATCGGCCTTGTTCAGCACGGTGATCCGCGGCTTTTCGAACAGCTCCTCGGAATAGGCCTCTAGCTCGCCGATGATGGTGCGATAATCCTTGGTGATCGTGCTCGACGTGCCATCGACCAGATGCAACAGCACCGAGCAACGCTCGACATGGCCCAGGAACTGATCGCCAAGGCCCCGACCTTCCGAGGCGCCCTCGATCAGCCCCGGAATATCGGCCATGACGAATTCCTTGCCGTCGATCCCGACCACGCCCAGGTTCGGCACCAGCGTGGTGAAAGGGTAATCCGCAATCTTCGGCCGCGCATTCGACACGGCGGCGAGGAAGGTCGACTTGCCCGCATTCGGCAGCCCCAGAAGCCCGGCATCCGCAATCAGCTTGAGCCGCAGCCAGAGCGTGCGCTCGACCCCCTCCTGCCCCGGGTTCGCATGGGCGGGGGCGCGGTTCGTGGCCGTCTTGAAACGCTGGTTGCCCCAGCCTCCATTGCCGCCCTTGGCCAGAAGCACGCGTTGCCCCGGCACCGTCAGATCGGCGATCACCGTTTCCTCGTCCTCGTCGATGATCTCGGTGCCGACCGGAACCTTGAGGACGATGTCCGCGCCATCCTTGCCGGTGCACTGGCTGCCCATGCCATGCTGGCCGGACTGGGCGAAGAAATGCTGCTGATAGCGGAAGTCGATGAGCGTGTTGAGCCCCTCGACCGCCTCGGCATAGACCGAGCCGCCCTTGCCGCCATCGCCACCATCGGGGCCGCCGAATTCGACGAATTTCTCGCGCCGGAAGCTGACGCAACCGCCGCCACCGCCGCCCGAGCGGATATAGACTTTCGCAAGGTCGAGAAATTTCATCGCAGTCGCCCCTTTCGCAAGGCGTCTGATTACGCGCGCGCGCGCGCCAATCTGCAAGCGAAGCATGGGGGCTCTGCCCCCAAACCCCCGGGATATTTGGGGCAAGATAAAGGGGCATGCTTTTATCTTGCCCCAAATATCCCGGGTGGGGTTCGGGGAGGGCAGCGCCCTCCCCGCCCGGTTCACCCCGCACAGGCGGCGTCAAAAGCGGCGCGGCTCAATCTCAGTTCCACATGCGGCAGCACCGCATCGAGCGCAAGCGAATGCACACGAGAGAGCGGCCGATCTCGTGAAAGCCGAGGTTCGCGAGCACCCGGGCCGAGCGGGCATTGCCCTCGAAATAGCCCGCATGCACCGGTTCGGCGGCGGGATCGGCGAAATGGGCGACCAGAACCGCCCGGGCGGCCTCGCGGGCAAAGCCCTGCCCCCAGGCCGGACGCGCCAGCCAATAGCCGAACTGGTGATCAAGCCCGATCATGCCAAGGAAAACGCCCTCGCGGCAGATCACCCAGCGCGCCGCGGGCACGGGATCGGCCAGAAAGGCGCGGAACTCCCCGGCCCCGTAGGGCCAGGGCACGGGAGCAAGCCAGCGCACCACCTCTAAGTCCGAGAGCGCCGCAACGCAGGCGGCCTCGTCTTCCGCCGCAAGCGGGCGCAGCGCCAGCCGGTCTGTCAGCAGATGCGCGGGCAGGCTCACCCGAGTTTCTTGACATAGGTCCAGGTCGGCACGCGCGCCCCGCGCGCCAGCGACCAGGCCTCGGCGTCGCCCAGATAGGCGAAGCCATTGTGGGTCAGGACGCGGGCCGAGCCGGGGCTGTCCTGAAACACCTCGGCGATCAGCGTGCGGGCGCGATGCGGATTGGCCGCGATCAGCGCCGCCACCGCCTCCGAAGCGAAGCCGGTGTTCCAGAACCCCGGGCCGACCCAGAAGCCGACCTCGGATTGCGCGCCCTCGTGGCGGGTGAGCGAGACGAGCCCCAGCACCTCGGCCAGACCATGCGCCGAGCCGTCCAGCGCCCAGACATCCTCGCTGCGGGTCTCGGCCATGGCGCGGGCGATGAAATTCTCGGTCGTGCCCGGCGGCAGCGGATGCGGAATCGCGCGGGTGCCTTCGGCCAGGCGCTTGTCGGCGGTATACATGGAAATCAACCCGGCGTCGGAGCGACGCAAGGGGCGCAGGATGAACCGCTCGGCCTCGATCACCGGCTGGTTGGATATGGTCGTCTGAAACATCGCGTTCTCCTCAAACGCTGGCCGTTTTGGCCCTTTAACCTTGAAAATCGACAGCCGTGTGACGGGACTTGGGCATCCCCCCGACTGTTTTCAACTGCGACCCGTTGGCCCACCGCCCTCCCCGCGATGGCCCGACGGTCGCGACACGCGCAACGAAAAGGGGGACCGGCCCTTGGCCGATCCCCCCCAAACTGATCCGGGTTCCGGTTCGGCTTACTCGGCGGCCTCCGCGACCGGGAGAACCGAAACGAAAGTGCGGCCCTTGAGGCCCTTCTTGTAGGTCACCTTGCCTTCGACGACGGCAAAGAGCGTGTGATCCCGGCCCATCATGACGCCTTCGCCCGGCCACCAGGTGGTGCCGCGCTGACGGATGATGATGTTGCCCGGAATGGCCGCCTGGCCACCGTAGAGTTTCACGCCAAGGCGACGACCGGCAGAGTCGCGGCCGTTACGGGAAGAACCGCCAGCTTTCTTGTGTGCCATGGGGGATTACTCCTGAGCTGCAGCGGCTTTTTTCGCACGCTTCGGTTTCGCGGGGGCTTCGGCCGGGGCGGCCGCGCCATGGGCGGCACGACGGGCTTCGGCGGTGCCCACGGCTTCCTTCACGCCCGAGGTTTCGGCGCCCGAGGCGAGAACCTCGGTCACGCGCAGCAGCGTCAGTTGCTGACGGTGGCCACGGGTGCGCTGCGACGAATGCTTCCGGCGGCGCTTGTGGAAGGTGATGACCTTGTCGGCCTTGATGGTGTCGATGACTTCGGCGACCACGGCGGCACCGGCCACGGTGGGGGCGCCAACGGTCACGGCCTCGCCGCCGACCATCAGGATCTCGTTGAACTGGACTTTTTCACCAGCCACGGCGGCAATCAGTTCCACGCGCAGCACGTCGCCCGCCTGAACCTTGTATTGCTTGCCGCCAGTCTTGAGGACCGCAAACATGCGTTCTTCCCTTTTTTCAGCCGCGTCCTGTGGCCCCCGGAGCTTTCGGCCCCTGCAGTGTTGCCGGGTTTCCCCGCCTCGGACAGCGCACCCCATCGGGTGGTGTTGCAAATGATACCCGGGCGGAGAGCAGACTCACCGCCGGGCCTCGCGCTTATGCGGAGGGAAGGCGGGGCTGTCAAGGAATTTCGGGCATTCCCCGCCTTGGCCCGTTGCGAGGGGGGATTTCGCCCCGGCTGAAGCCGAGGCGACCCGCCGGGGGCTCCGCCCCGCCGAGGCAATGCCTCGGCCCCCCGGGATATTTGCCCCAAGGTGAAAGGAACCACGGTCTCCCCCAACCGAACGGCCGAGGCTTTTCCTTGGCCAAATACGCAAAGCGGGGGTGCGGGGGGCGCAGCCCCCCGCGGGTCGCCTCGGGCCTTGCCCGGGGCGAAATCAGCCCTTCGGTTTCGAGGGCAGGCGCCGGTCCTTGCGCGCGGCGTGTTTCTTCGCATCGACGTGCTTCGTCAGCCGCGAGGGGATCGACTTCTTGCGTTCCTTGTAAGGGTTTGTGCTGCCCTGATCGCGGAAGTAAAGCCGAATGGGCGTGCCCGGCATGTCGAAATCGGCGCGCAGCCCGTTCACCAGATAGCGGCTGTAGCTTTCCGGGATCTGGTCGGTATGGGTCGCCTTGATCACGAATCCCGGCGGCCGGGTCTTCGCCTGGGTGATGTAGCGCAGCTTGATCCGGCGCCCGCCCGGCGCGGGCGGCGGATGCGCCTCGGTCATCGCGCCCAGCCAGTTGTTCAGCTTCGCCGTCGAAATCCGCCGGTTCCAGACCTCATAGGCCTTCAGGATCGCATTGTGCAGCCGGTCAAGCCCCTTGCCGGTCTTGGCCGAAACCGTCACCAAAGGCGCACCGCGCAGCTGCGGCAGCAGCCGCTCGAAATTCTCGCGCAGCTCCTTCAGCTTCTCGGTCTTCTCTTCTTCCAGATCCCACTTGTTCGCCGCGACGACCACGGCCCGCCCCTCGGTCTCGGCAAAATCCGCAATCCGCAGATCCTGCACCTCGAAGGGGATGTTCACATCCAGCAGCACCACCACGACCTCGGCAAAACGCACCGCGCGCAGACCATCGGCGACCGAAAGCTTCTCGAGCTTGTCCGAGACCCGCGCCTTCTTGCGCATCCCCGCCGTGTCCCAGATCCGCATCGGCGTGCCCATGAAGGTCTTCGTCACCGAAATCGCATCGCGGGTTATGCCCGCTTCGGGGCCGGTCAGCAGCCGATCCTCGCCCAGGATCTTGTTGATCAGCGTCGATTTCCCGGCATTCGGGCGGCCGATGACCGCCAGTTGCAAGGGCCGCGCCTCGGTCGGCATGCGAATGGGCGCGTCTTCGTCTTCCAGATCCTCGGGCAGATCCACATCCACCTCGGGCATCTGCGCGACGTTCTTCGCGGCAAACCCGTCGGCCAGCGGCTGCAGGATGTCATAAAGATCATCGAGCCCCTGCCCGTGTTCGGCCGAAAGCGCGATCGGCTCGCCCAGACCAAGGCTCCAGGCCTCCAGCGCGCCGGCCGCGCCCGCATTGCCCTCGGCCTTGTTCGCCGCAAGGATCACATGGGCGTTCTTCTTGCGCAGAATCTCGGCGAAGATCTCGTCGGCCGGGGTCACGCCCACCCGCGCGTCGATCAGGAACAGGCAGATGTCCGCTTCCTCGACCGCGCGTTCGGTCAGCCGCCGCATCCGGCCCTGCAGGCTGTCATCCTCGGCCAGTTCAAGCCCGGCCGAGTCGATCACCACGAAGCGCAGATCACCGAGCCGCGCGTCGCCCTCGCGCAGATCGCGGGTCACGCCGGGCGTGTCATCCACCAAGGCCAGCCGCTTGCCGACGAGCCGGTTGAACAGCGTCGATTTGCCCACATTCGGGCGGCCCACGATGGCAAGGGTGAAACTCATGGCATGCTCCTGTGGCGGCCGGAAGCCCGCCGCGAAACCGCCCCCTTACACCGCTTTTCCCGCGACGAAAAGCCCTCACCGGAAGGCGAGCAGCTGCCCCTTGCGCGAAACCACGTAAAGCGTCTGCCCGGCGACGATGGCATCGGTGGCAGCCCCCCCCGGCAGGTCAGCCTGACCGAGAAGCGCCCCCGAGGCCGGATCGAAGCTGCGCAACAGCCCGTCCGAGGAGACGACGAAGAGCCGGTTGCCCGCCAGAACGGGGCCAAGGTTGACGTGGATCTCGCGCTGGCGCTTGATCTTGTCCTTGACGTAATAGGGCAGATCCTGCGCCCAGACCGTCGCGCCCGTCGCCGCATCCAGCCGCACCAGCTGCGCCTGATCGGAAATCAGGAAGACCGCATTGCCCGCCACCTGAACCGGGCTCACGGCGCCCTCGCCCGCGGTCCAGCGGGTCTCCCCCGTGGTCGCGTCGAAGGCGCCAAGCTTGCCCGCCGAAGACCCGGCATAGACCGTGCCGCCCATCACCACCGGATCGCCGGTCAGATCCGAGACGATCGCATAGCCGCGCCCGGGGCGGCCACCCGCCACCTGCGCCTGCCAGGCCGGAACGCCGCTCGCCCGGTCCACCGCCAGCATCTGCCCGGTGGCAAAGGGGAAGATCACCAGCTTGCCCGCAATCGCCGGGGCGGAAACCCCCGACATCCCCGCCACCGCGGGGGTGCCCGCCACCTGCCAGATCACCTTGCCATCCGCCGCGTCGATCGCCCAGGCCGAGCCGTCGCGCGCCAAAGCATAAACGACGCCATCGGCCACTGCGGGGGCCCCGCCGACGCCCGCGTCGAAATCCTGCCGCCAGATCACCTTGCCCGAGGCGGCGTCAACCGCGACCAGCTCGGCAAAGCCGGTGGTGGCAAAGACCCGCCCGCCCTCGACCGCGAGCCCCGCGCCCGAGGCGTCATCGGCTCGATCGCCCGGACGGACGATCTCGGTGGCCCAAAGCGTCGCGCCATTGGTGCCGGTCGCGGTCAGCCGGGCCCGGCTGTCCAGCGTGAAGACACGCCCGCCCGCGACCACCGGGGCGGCGGCGATTCGATAGCGCTGCGACTGCCCCTGCCCGACCGGCGCCGACCAGACCAGCGTCTGGGCATTGCCCAGCGCGGCATTGACCAGATCATGCCGGGCGCTGCCCGCCCGCTGCGGCCAGTCGGCATTGGCCACCGGACGCGGCAGGCTGACCGGGCGGCTCTCGTTCACCGGCGCGGCGGCGACCTCCGCGCCCTCCAGCACCGCGCGCGGATCAAGCCGTTCGCCTTCAAGATGCACTTCCTTCTCGCAGGCGGCCAGCACCATGGCGACGCCCAGAACGGCGATCGACGACCTCAGCTTCACCGCAACCCCCCTGCCTTCATGTCTTTTTCGCGAAACCGGCGCCTCATGGCGCGGCCGGATCGCCACCCAGCGCCACAATCAGCTCTGTCGCGCGCTGTTGCAAGCCCGAGGTGACGCCGTCTTCAGCCAGAATCTCGCGCGCCCGGGCGATGGCCCCGGCCTTGTCGCCCGCCGACACCGCCGCCAGCGCCTGTTGTTCCATCGCCAGCAACCGGAACGGCGCCCCGGGCGCCGCCAGCGCGTCGAGCTCCGCCGCGCGCTCTTCGGCGCCCATCGCCGCACCGGCCACCAGCACCGCCTTGAGCCGCGCCAGCTGGCGCAGACTGTCGGGCAGGGCCGCATCGGCAGCCATCGCGCGCAGATCGGCCAGCGCCGCCTCGGCCCGGCCATCCTCGGCCGCCTGTGCCGCGGTCAGAAGCAGGACCACCCCGACCTGCGGCCCCGTGGCGGGCAAGGTCGCCACCGCCTCGGCGGGGTTCTCGGTCTCGAGCGCCGCCAGAAGACCATCGCCGAAGGCCTCGGCCCGGGCGCGGGCCTGGGTCTTGTCCCATTCGACATAGGCCGAGCCGCCCACCAGGCCAAGGATTGCGACAACCCCGATCCAGCCATATTTGCGAAACGCCGCAAACAGCCGGTCGCGGCGGACTTCCTCGGTGACTTCGTCGATGAAACTGTCGGTCTGATCCACGCGCGGGCTCCTCGTCTTTGGCCTATCTATACGCAAGGTCGCCCCATTGCCAAGGCCGGGCAACCATTGCCGCCGTCACGAAAAAGAAGGGGGGCTCTGCCCCCCGTCCCTGCGGGACTCCCCCCGGGATATTTGTCCCAAGGTGAAAGCAGCGCGGGTTTCGTTTCACCTTGGCCGAAATATCCCGGGGGGTGAATGGCCGAGAGGCCAGAGGGGGGCAGCGCCCCCCTGCCTTATTCCGCCGCCTCGGCCGCCTCTTCGGCCGATTGCGCCGCCCACATCGCCGCATAGCGGCCCGCGCGCGCCAAAAAGCGCCTCGTGCGTGCCTTCCTCGACGATCTCGCCCGCCTCCAGCACCACGATCCGGTCGGCATCCGCAATCGTCGAAAGCCGGTGCGCGATCACGATCACCGTGCGCCCGCGCCCCATCGCATCGAGACTTTCCTGAATGTCGCGCTCGGTTTGCGTGTCGAGCGCCGAGGTCGCCTCGTCCAGAAGCAGGATCGGCGGGTTCTTCAACAGCGTGCGCGCAATGCCCACCCGCTGCTTTTCGCCGCCCGACAGCTTCAGCCCGCGCTCGCCCACCTGGGTGTCGTAGCCCTCGGGCAGGGACATCACGAAATCATGGATCTTCGCCGCCCGCGCCGCCGCCTCGATCTCGGCCTGCGTGGCCTCGGCGCGGCCATAGGCGATGTTGTAGCGGATCGTGTCGTTGAAGAGCACGGTGTCCTGCGGCACCACCCCGATCGCCGCATGCAGGCTTTCCTGCGTCACATCCCGGATATCCTGCCCGTCAATGGTGATCGCGCCGCCCGTCACCTCGTAGAACCGGAAAAGAAGCCGCCCGATGGTGGATTTGCCCGAGCCCGAAGGCCCGACCAGCGCCACCTTTTGCCCGGCGGCCACCGCCAGATCGACCCCCTTCAGGATCGGACGCTCCGGGGAATAGGCGAAATCGACGCCCTTGAAGGCAATCGCGCCCCCAGAAACCGCCAGCGGCTTCGCCCCCGGCTTGTCGGTGATCTCGGCCGGTTGGTGCAGCAGATCGAACATCTCGCCCATGTCCACCAGCGCCTGGCGGATCTCGCGGTAGACCGTGCCAAGGAAGCTCAGCGGCATGGTGATCTGGATCATGTAGGCCTGCACCATGACGAAATCGCCCACCGTCAGCGTGCCCGCCTGCACCTCCATCGCCGCCATCACCATCACGGCGACCAGCCCCGCGGTGATGATCAGCGTCTGCCCGGCGTTCAGCGCGGCCAGGCTTTGGCCGGTCTTCACCGCCGCGCCCTCGTAGCGTTCCATCGAGGCGTCGTAACGCGCCGCCTCGCGCTTCTCGGCGCTGAAATATTTCACCGTCTCGAAGTTCAGAAGGCTGTCGATCGCCTTCTGGTTCGCCGCCGTATCGGCATCGTTCATCTTCTTGCGGATCGCCACGCGCCATTCGGTGACGCGGAAGGTGAAGGTGACATAGGTCCAGATCGTGCCGACGACGACGAGCGCATAGCGCCAGTCAAACAGGAAGGCGAAGATCAGCGTGACCAGCGTCAGTTCCAGGATCAGCGGCCCGACCGAAAAGAGCATGAAGCGGAGCAGGAAATCGACGCCCTTCACGCCGCGCTCGACGATGCGCGACAGCCCCCCGGTCTTGCGGGTGATGTGATAGCGCAGCGACAGCGCATGGATGTGCTGGAAGGTTTCCAGCGCCAGCGCCCGCAGCGCCCGCTGCGCCACGCGCACGAAGACCGCATCGCGCAGCTCGCCAAAGCCCACCGACATCAGCCGGGCGAGCCCGTAAGCCACGGTCAGCGCGATGGCGCCAAAGCCCAGAAGCCAGGTCTCGTCGCGCGCCTCGCCCGCAAGGCCGTCCACCGCCGCCTTGTAAAGAAAGGGCGTCAGCACCGCGATCACCTTGGCCGCGACCAGGAACGCCATCGCCAGCACCACGCGCTGCTTCACCCATCCGTGCCCCTCGGGCCACAGATAGGGCGCCACCGCCCGTATCGTGCTCCAGCCGCGCGCCCGCTCCGAGCGGTCAAGCTTGCCTGCCTGCGTGATCTGAGAGGGCGGCATGGCCCCTCCTTCCGAAGTCTCATGTGTCCGGGAAGCCGGGGCGATGCCCCGACCGTGCGGGCAACCTAGGGGGTCGGGCGCGATTGTCCAGCCCCCGCGCGCATTTGCCCCCCTGCCCGGCTCATTCGGGCAGGGTGAAGACCTGACCCGGATAGATCAGGTCGGGGTCGCGGATCTGGCCGCGGTTCGCTTCGAAGATCTGCACGTAAAGCAGCGGATCGCCATAACGCGCGCTGGCAATCGCCCAAAGCGTGCCGCCGGGGGCGACGGTCACCATGCGGCTGCGGGCGGCGGCGCCCTCCGCCGCGGGCGCGGCCGGGGCCGCAAGGGCCGGTTCAGGCGGCGGGGCGAGGCCTTCGAACCGCTGTTCGGCGCGGGCGAGCACCTTGCCCGCGGCATCCAGCGCATCGACGCGCAGGACATGCGGCCCGGGCGCCGCCGCAGGCAGGCGCATGGCGAAGCGGCCATCGGCCGCGCCCTGCACCAGCCCCACTTCGGCATTGTCGACATAGGCACGCAAGAGCGCCCCTTTCGGCGCGCCGCGGCCGGAGATCGTCACGGTTCCATCGTCCGAAAGCGCCAGCGTGTCGATCACCAGCGTCTCGGAGACCCCCGCCAGCAGCCGCGCCGTGCCATCCGCCCCGGTCAGGAGCGGCGTTTCGGCCAGCGCCTGCGCCGCCTCGACCGCGGCGGCGACGGTGTCGGGCGCGGCGCCCTTGGCGGTGGCGGCCTGCGCCACGGCAAGCGGACTTGGCGCGACGGTCAGGCTCTCCTCGGAAAGCCGCGCCACCCCATCGGCGCCGGTCACCCGCAGCTGCAAGGTGCGCGGTTCGGCCGAGGGCGCGGCCGAGGTGACGGCGGCAAAATCGCCCTGCGCATTCGCGGTGACAGTGTCGATCACCACGCCCTCCAGAAGCAGCTCCACCCTGGCCCCGGGCGCGACATCGCCCGCCAGCGTCAAGGCCCCGGCGGGGGTGACGCGCAAGGTGTCGAAGCGGGCCACCGCGGCGGGCTCCGCTTCGGCATCTGCCGAGGAGACGGGATCGGCCGTTTCGCGGGCAGTTTGGGGGGCCGTTTCGGGGGCCCCTTCGGGGGCCGCGGCCGGGGCGGGCGATGGCTCCTGCGCGGGCGTGGCCGGGGCGGGAGATGGCGCAACCGCGGCGGGCACCGGGTCAACCGCAGCCGGGGGCGCAGGCGTGGCGGCCGGGGATGCCGGGGACGGCACCGGCTCGGGCGCGCCCTGCCCCAGCGACCAGAGCGCCGCAACGGCGGCCACCACCGCCACGGCCACCCCGCCGCCCATCACGACCCCCGCCGCCGTCTTCCTGCCCTCGGCCATGCTGTCTTTCCCTCTGTCCGGCCCTGCGGACCGGGCTTTCGCGCCGCTTGCTTGCGACCATCTGACCCGGTATCCCTGCGGAAAGCAACACCTTGCGCAGCGATTTCCAGCACGAAAGCCCGCCTCATGTCCGCCAAATCCGCCCCCTCGGTCTGTGTCTTCTGCGGCTCGCGTCCCGGCGCCCGCCCCGCCTATGCCGAAGCCGCCCGGGCCACCGGCCGGATGCTGGCCGCCCGCGGCTGGCGGCTGGTCTATGGCGCGGGGGATGTGGGCCTGATGGGCGAGGTGGCGCGGGCGGCGCAAGCGGCGGGCGCGGCGACCTTCGGGGTGATCCCCGAACATCTGTTCCGCCTTGAAGTCGGCAAGCGCGATCTGACCACCTTCGTCGTCACCGAGAACATGCATGAACGCAAGAAGGTGATGTTCATGAATTCGGATGCGGTGGTGGTGCTGCCGGGTGGCGCGGGCAGCCTTGACGAATTCTACGAGGTGCTGACCTGGCGCCAGCTCGGCCTGCATGAAAAGCCGATCCTGCTTTTGAACACCGAAGGCTACTGGGACCCGCTTCTGGCGCTGAACGCCCATGTCGTGGCCGAGGGTTTTGCCGGGCAGAACCTGCTTGACGGCGTGATGACCGTGGCGACGGTGGCGGCGCTGGAAGCGGCGCTCGAAACCGCTTTCGGCTGAGGGCCACAAGCGGCGCAAGGGGGGGGCTCTGCCCCCCGTCCCTGCGGGCTCCCCCGGGATATTTGCACCAAGGTGAAAGCAGACCCCGGTTTCGTTTCACCTTGGCCGAAATATCCCGGGGGGTGAATTTTCCGCAGGAAAAGAGGGGGGCAGCGCCCCCCTGCTACCCCCGCCCCCGCAGCGCCGCGGCGGAGTAAAGCGCGAGCGCCCCCCAGATCAGCGCGAAGGCGATGGCATGGGCGCGGGTGAAGGGTTCGGCAAAAAACCGCGACCGCCACGCCGAATTGCAGCGTCGGGTTGAGATATTGCACAAGGCCCATGGTCGCCATCCGCACCCGTTGCGCGGCATAGGAAAACAGCATCAAGGGCCCGCCCGTCATCACCCCGGAAAAGGCCAGCATCAGCGAAGACCCGACATCGCTGCCGAACCGGCCCGAGCCCGGCGCAAGGCCGAACCAACCGAAATGCGCCGCCGCCAGCAGCAGCAGGGCGAGCGGCGCCAAGAGCACCACCTCGGCCAGGACCGAGACGACCGAGGGCACGGACAGCCCCTTTTTCAGCAAGCCGTAAAGCCCGAAGGTGGTGGCCAGCATCAGCGCGATCCAGGGCGCGGCGCCCAGCGCCCAGGTGAGCCAGCCCACCGCCGCCGCGGCAATCATCACCGCAACCGCCTGCGCGCGCCCCATCCGCTCGCCGTAAAACACCATGCCCAGCGCCACCGCGACCAGCGGGAAGATGTAATAGCCCAGCGACGCCTCTACCGCGCGGCCGTTCTGAACCGACCAGATGAAGCCGAACCAGTTGAGCGAAATCACCACCGCCGCCGCCGCCAGAACCCGCAGGCTGCGCCCGGTGAGTGCCTGCGCCAGCACGGCGCGCTGTCCCTGCACCGCCACCACCGCGCCCAGAAACAGCACCGACCAGAGCGTGCGATGGGCGAGCACCTCCAGCGGCGGCACCTCGGAGAGCGCCTTGTAATAGATCCCCGACAGGCCCCAGACACAGCAGGCGGCCACCATCGCGAAAAAGCCCTTCGTGGTGTCCGTCATGCCCGTCTCCCCTGCGCCAAGGCGGCCACAGAACCCCGCCGCGCCGGTGCCGTCAATCCCGATCCCACCGCCTGACTTGACGGAACCGACGCGGGATGCGAAATTCGGACTTGCAACCTCTTTGGGCGTCGAGCGCGGTCCGGGTCTCCGGGCAACCGCGACGCTGCGGCCCCATCGTGCGACGGTTGCCACGGGTATATGGGGCCATCGACAGGAGCCCCGTGATGAAAACCATCATCGAACCTTTCCGCATCAAATCGGTCGAGCCGATCCGTCTCACCTCGCGCCCCGAGCGCGAACGGCTGGCCCGCGAGGCCGGATACAACCTCTTCGGCCTGCACTCGGATGACGTGCTGATCGACCTTCTGACCGACAGCGGCACCGGCGCGATGTCGTCCTTGCAATGGGCGGCGGTGATGCGCGGCGACGAAAGCTATGCCGGCAGCCCGAGCTTCTTCCGCTTCGAGGCCGCGGTGCAAAACCTGATGCCCTTCAAGCACATCATCCCGACGCATCAGGGCCGCGCGGCGGAAGCGATCCTGTTCTCGATCTTCGGGGGCAAGGGCCGTCGCATTCCGTCCAACACCCATTTCGACACCACCCGCGGCAATATCGAGGCCTCGGGCGCCATTGGCGACGATCTGGTGATTGCGGAAGGCAAGGACCCGCAAAGCCTGCATCCGTTCAAGGGCAACATGGATCTGGCGCGGCTTGAAGCTTACCTTGAGGCGCATCACGCCGAAGTGCCTTTGGTGATGATCACCATCACCAACAATGCGGGCGGCGGCCAGCCCGTCAGCCTTGCCAATATCCGCGCCGTGGCCGATCTGGCGCATCGCTGGGGCAAGCCTTTCGTCATTGATGGCTGCCGCTTTGCCGAAAACGCCTGGTTCATCAAGACCCGCGAGGAGGGTCAGACCGATCGCTCGATCCCCGAGATCGTGCGCGATTGCTTTGCGGTGGCCGATGGCATGACGATGTCGGCGAAGAAGGACGCCTTTGGCAATATCGGCGGCTGGCTGGCGCTGAACGATGACGATCTGGCCGAGGAGGCGCGCGGCCATCTGATCCGGACCGAGGGCTTTCCGACCTATGGCGGGCTTGCGGGCCGCGACCTTGACGCGCTGGCGCAGGGTCTGGTCGAGATCGTGGACGAGGATTACCTGCGCTACCGCATCCGCACGCATCAATATATCGTCGAGCGGCTCGATGCGATGGGGGTTCCGGTGGTGAAACCGGCGGGCGGGCACGCGGTCTTCATCGACGCGCGGGCCTGGCTGTCACATATTCCGCCGCTCGAATATCCGGGGCAGGCGCTGGCGGTGGCTTTGTATGAGCTTGCAGGCGTCCGGTCCTGCGAGATCGGCACGGCGATGTTCGGCCGTCAGCCGGATGGGTCCGAGAAACCGGCGGCGATGGATCTGGTGCGGCTCGCCTTCCCGCGCCGGACCTATACCCAAAGCCATGCCGATTACATCGTCGAGGCTTTCGAGGAGCTGGCGGCGACGAAGGACAGCCTGCGCGGCTACCGCATCGTCAAGGAGCCGAAGCTGATGCGGCATTTCACCTGCCGCTTCGAGAAGCTCTGAGGGGCGACCGCATTGGCCGAGGCCATCGCCGAGGCCACGCGACGCAGATGCCCCGGGGCCGCCGGGGGCCCAAAGGCCCTCGGCCAGCGCCCGCCCCGCCCATGGCGGGCGCTTCTCGCCCGCCGGGGCTGGGCGCCGGCCTCTGATGCGCTTGCGGAAACGGTCCTGGCCGCACCGGGGTCGCAGCGGGCGGGAAAAGGCGATGCCTTTTCTGATCCGCCCGAAACCGCGGGTCGCAAAACAAAACCGGCCCCCGCAGGGGCCGGTTTCTTCATCCGTCAATCAGCCTCACAGACGCGAGGCGACGTTTTCCCAGTTCACCAGCTTGTCGAGGAAGTTCGTGAGGTAAACCGGGCGCTTGTTGCGGAAGTCGATGTAATAGCTGTGCTCCCAGACATCGCAGCCCAGAAGCGCGGTCTGCCCGAAGCACAGCGGATTGACGCCGTTTTCCGTCTTGGTGATCTTCAGAGCGCCGTCGGTGTCCTTCACCAGCCAGGCCCAGCCCGAGCCGAATTGCGCAGCCCCCGCGGCGGCGAAATCCTCCTTGAACTTCGCGACCGAACCGAAGCTTTCCACCAGCGCCTTTTCCAGATCGCCCGGCATCTTCTTGTCTTCGCCCGGTCCCATCATTTCCCAGAACTGCGCATGGTTCCAGTGCTGCGAGGCGTTGTTGAAGATCCCCGATTGCGCCACGGCGCCCGCGCAATAGGTGCCCTTGATGATCTCCTCGACCGATTTGCCTTCCCACTCGGTGCCCGCGATCAGCTTGTTGCCGTTGTCGACATAGGCCTTGTGGTGCAGGTCGTGGTGATATTCGAGCGTCTCCTTCGACATGCCAAGCGCGGCCAGGGCATCATGCGCATAGGGAAGGGCGGGAAGTTCGAAAGCCATTTGAGCGATCCTTTTTTCGGGTTCTGTTGCGACCAATTGAAGCACTGAAGGCGCCAAGGTCAAGGGTTGACGGGCAAATTTCCCGCACAGCCCCCCTGCCCGATCCGCACATCAGGGCTTCTTGGCCGCCTCCTTGCGCGCCTCGGCGGCGGCCTTCATCCGCGCGATCAGATCGTCCTTCGCCGCGCCCTTGCCAAAGGGGTTCTTCGCCGAACCCTTGGCATTGTGCTCGGAATGACGCGGGTTGTTCTTGTCGGGCCGCGCGCCCCCGGATTTCGAATAGTCCATGCTGGATCTCCCGCTTTGCCCCTTCATCGCGCAAAGCCAACCAAGTGACAACGTCCAAAAGCGGCGTCGCGCAGCATCGGCGCGTCCCCTTGTCATCGGTTGCATTTTAACGCTTATTCAAGGCAGTCGCCACGCATTTGACACAACCTTCGGCAGTATCAGCGCTGTTGCGTTTTTAAGGGAGCCTCTCATGGCAGGAAATATTACGGGCTTCGTTTTTCGGGATCGGAACCACAATCTGGTCCGGGATCCGGGCGAAGGCATCGCGGACGTCACGGTTCACGTCGGCACACACAGCACCACAACCAATGCCAGAGGCACCTTTTCGATCCCCAACGTCGCCTTTGCGATGCAGGACTTGATCATTGAATACGGCGACGTCCGTGTCGCAGCTCGGGTGCAGATTTCCGACGGCGATGCGGTGATTTCGCTGATTAACGACAGCCTTCTGCGCAGTTCTGCGACAACCGAGCTGGGCAGCGGCATTCAACGCGCGGAGTTGACCGGCTCGGCCGATGTCAATCTTTTCCCGCAGTCAGGTGGCCCAATCCTCTGGCACCGGCTGACCGGAAACGACGGCGACAATGCGATATGGGGCTACTACGGCAACGATACGTTGTTTGGCGGAGACGGCAATGACAGCCTGTATGGCGGATATGATAACGACCGTCTGTTCGGCGGGGCAGGCGATGACGTGCTTTACGGCGAAGGTGATAACGACACGCTCTCGGGCGGAGCTGGCGACGATCAGATTGATGGAGGCGGCGACGATGACCTGCTGAACGGAGAGGACGGCAACGACCTGCTCGATGGCGGTCTCGGCCTCAACACCTTGCACGGTGGAAACGGGAACGACACTCTCGAGGCCCACGGGGGAGGTGGCCGTCTTTTCGGCGATCACGGAGATGATCTGCTGCATGCGGACGCAGCCTATGTCGTGAACGGCGGCACTGGCCGTGACACTGCGGTGTATGAATTTAGTACCATCGACTACTACATTGATCTCCGACAGACCACCGAACAGTCCACGGGGGCTGGCCGCCAGATTTTGACTGGCATCGAAAACGTGAGCGTCGCTGGCGGCAACGACACGATTATCGGGAACAGCGCCGGAAATCTCCTAGTGGGAGGAAACGACCACAACAATCAGGGCTATTGGGGCGACTCTCTGGATGGGGGCGCAGGCAACGATACCCTCCGCGGTGAAGGGGGCTACGACATGCTCATCGGCGGCTCAGGCAATGATGTTATCGATGGCGGGGCGCACGAAGATAACCTGATCGGCGGGAGGGGCAACGACACGATTGACGGGGGAGCAGACACCGATCTGGCCCAGTTCATCGTCAATCGCGCCGTCTCGGTCAATCTCGCGGCGGGCACGGTGACCTCGGCCGTGCTCGGATCGGACACGATCAGGAATGTCGAGAATATCGAAACCGGATCGGGCGCGGACAGTCTGATCGGCGATGACGGCGGCAACCTGTTCCGCTCGGGCGGCGGCAACGACACGCTGAACGGCGGTGGCGGGAACGACACGCTCGTTGGCGGTGCCGGGCGTGACCTGTTGATCGGCGGTGCGGGAAACGATCAGTTCATCTTCGAGGCAGGTGGCGGCATCGATACGGTTCGGGATTTCACCCACCAAGGTTTCCTTAAGACCAACGACGTCCTTGTTTTCACGGCCGACCTTGCCAGCGGAGCGCAAGATGGCGACGACGTGATCCGGATGTACGCACACGCCACGGAGGACAACAAGTCTACAGAGTTTGTTTTTGACGACGGCACCACCGTGCTTCTGCAAAACATCGCTCTGGATACGCTCGACGCAGGGAGCGTGTTGGTCATCTGATCTTCAATCGAAGCGTGGCGGTCCGTCCCCGGACCGCCACGCCCTCTGTCTTAGAACAGCTCGCCGCCCTGCCGCGAGGAGACCTCGAGCAGCCCCATCACATAACCCGCGACCGAGCGGAAGCAGACAAGGCTCAGCTCCTCGGGGCCCGAGCGCCAGATCGCGGCGGCGACCTGCGCGGCGCGGGTGCGGCGCATCTCGCCGGGTTTGAGCGCGGCGAAATCGACCGGGCAGAGCTTCATCAGCACCTGATCGGCCTTCGCCCCCGCAATGGTGAAGCGCGCCCGCGCGTCCGAGACATTCGTCACCAGCGCATGTTCGGTGTGCAGCGAATGCGCGAGCCCCGCCGCAACGCCGGGCGCATCCTCATAGGAACAGAGCACCAACAGCTCGTCGGGGCTCATCCAGGCGGTGAAGCGGCCCTTCTCGCCCGCGACGATCTCGCGCGGCCCGGGCAGTTTCAGCCCCTGCCCGGCCAGCGCGATCCGCGTCGCCGTCAGCGACAGATCGGCGCGCAGCGTCACCATGCCCGACAGCCCCGCCTCGGTCACGGTGGCGAAACCGACATGGCTTTCGCCGTTCAGTGCAGAAACCGCTTCAGACATCGGCTTTCTCCCCTGCCTTGTCGTAGAACACCGGATCGACGATCCGCGCCTGAATGACCTTGCCCGCATCGGCCGGGAATTCGAGCACCTCGCCCATGCGCGCGGGGCCATGCTTGACCAGCCCCATGGCGATGCCCTTCTTCAGCATCGGCGAATAATAGGTCGAGGTCACGCGGCCCTGCACCTTGCGCTGGCCGTTCTCGTTCACGCCCTCGTCGATGGCATAGACGCCATCGGGCAGAACCGAACCGTCGAGCGTTTCAAGGCCAACGAGCGTCCAGCGGTCCGGGTCGGTCATGTGCTTGCGCTCCTGCGCGCGCTTGCCCAGATAATCCGCCTTCTTCTTGCTGATCGCCCAGCCAAGGCCCAGATCCTGCGGAATGACGGTGCCGTCGGTCTCGTCGCCGATCATGATGAAGCCCTTTTCGGCCCGCATCACATGCAAAGCTTCGGTGCCGTAAGGCATGACGCCGAATTCCGCGCCCGCCGCGTGCAGCGCCTCCCAGAACGCCAGCCCCATGTTCGCGGGGACCGCGATTTCATAGGACAACTCGCCCGAGAACGAGATCCGGAACACCCGCGCCGGGAAGCCGCCCAAAGTGCCTTCCTGATAGGTCATGAAGGGCAGCGCCTCTTTCGAGACATCCATCCCGCCCAGCTTTTCCAGCAATTTCCGCGCCTTCGGGCCGACAACCGCGACCTGTGCATATTGCTCGGTCAGGTTGGCGGTATAGACTTTCCAGTCCCACCATTCGCATTGCAGCCAGTCTTCCATGTGACCATGGATCCGGTCCGCGCCGCCCGAGGTGGTGTGGCACAGCCACGTATCCTCGGACAGACGCACGACGACGCCATCATCGATCAGGAAACCGTTGTCCGAGCACATCAGCCCGTAGCGGCACTTGCCCACCGGCAGCGTGGACATGAGGTTGGTATACATCATGTCAAGGAAGCGGCCCGCATCCGGCCCCTTGACCACGATCTTGCCCAGCGTCGAGGCATCAAGCAGCCCGACATTCGTCCGGGTGTTGACGATCTCGCGGTTGACCGACTCGCGGTGCTTTTCGCCCTTGCGCGGGTAAGTGTAGGGGCGGCGCCAGAGGCCCACCGGCTCCCAATGCGCGCCCTTGGCTTCGTGCCAGTCGTGCATCGGCGTCTTGCGCAGGGGCTGGAAGATCTCGCCCCGCGCCTCGCCCGCGATCGCGCCAAAGGAAATCGGCGTGTAGGGCGGGCGGAAGGTGGTGGTGCCGGTCTGCGGAATTTCCTGCCCCAACGCTTCCGACAGGATCGCCAGACCGTTGATGTTGCTCAGCTTGCCCTGATCGGTGGCCATGCCCAAGGTGGTGTAGCGCTTGGTATGTTCGACCGAGGCGTAACCTTCGCGCGCGGCCAGCTGCACGTCGGACACTTTCACATCGTTCTGATAGTCAAGGAAGGCCTTGAATTTCAACGCTTCCGAGGCCTTGGCGGGCATCACCCAGACCGGCATCAGCGGCGTTTCGGCTTCGACAGTGCCGACCATCCCGGCCTCGGCGCAGATCGCGTCCAGCGTCAGATGGCCGTTCGCGGCGCCGATGGCCACGGCAATCGGCTGGCCCTTGTCCCCGGTCGGCGGCTTCGTGGCATCGGGGCGGAACATCACCGCCGCCGCGTCCCAAAGCACCTTGCCGCCCGCATGGGAATAAAGATGCACGACCGGCGACCAGCCGCCCGACATCGCGACGCAATCGCAGTCGATCACCTCGACCGCGCCGCCCTCGCCCGCGTGGCTGGCGATCTCGACCGCCTTCACGGCTTTCGATCCCTTGACCTTGGCCACGGCCCGGCCCTCCAGCACCTTGACGCCACGCTCGCGCACCGCCGCGACAAGCGCGCCCATCGGCGCCGGGCGGGCGTCGACGACCGCCGCCACGTCAAGCCCCGCATCGAGCGCGCAAAGCGCGGTGCGATAGGCGTCGTCGTTGTTCGTCACGATGACCAAGCGTTTGCCCGGCGCCACGGCCCAGTTCACGATGTAATCGCGCACGGCAGAGGCGAGCATCACGCCCGGAACGTCATTGCCCGCAAAGGCCAGCGGCCGCTCGATCGCGCCGGTCGCGACCTGGGTGATCCCGGCGCGGGTGCGCCACAGACGATGGCGCGGGCGGCCGTCGCCCGGGGTGTGATCGGCGACGCGCTCATACAGGATCGCATAGCCATGGTCATGCAGCCCCGCCACCATCGTGCGGGTCATCAGGCGGACATTTTCCATCGCGCCAAGGGCTTGCAGGGCGTTCTTGATCCAGACCTCGGGGGTCTGGCCGTCGATCAGACCGCCATCGACGGGGGCGCGGCCGCCCCAATGCGCGGTCTGTTCGGCCAGGATCACCCGCTTGCCCTCGCGGCCCGCCTTCAGCGCCGCGGCAAGACCGGCGACGCCACCGCCCGCAACCAGCACGTCGCAATAGGCATAGGCCTGTTCGTAGCGATCCGGGTCGGGCTTTTTCGGCGCCTTGCCCAGACCCGCGGCGCGGCGGATGATCGGCTCGAAAATGCCGTGCCAGGCTTCAAGCGAATGCATGAAGGTCTTGTAGTAAAAGCCCGCGGGCATCAGCTTGTAGGCGAAATCGTTCACCGCGCCGATGTCGAAGCCAAGGCTTGGCCAGTGGTTTTGCGAGGTGGCCCAGGCGCCCTCGAACAGTTCCGTGGTGGTGGCGCGCTGGTCGGGCTCGTGGCGGTTGCCGCGGCCCAGATTGACCAGCACGTTCGGCTCCTCGGCGCCCGAGGCGACAAGGCCGCGCGGGCGGTGGTATTTGAACGAGCGCCCCAGCAGCGTGCGGCCGGAGCCCAAGAGCGCCGAGGCGAGCGTGTCACCGGCAAAGCCCTTGGCCTTGGCGCGGTTGAACTTGAACGAAAGCGGTTTCGAGCGGTCGATCAGACGGCCGCCCGACGACAGACGATGGCTCATTTCCAGCCCTCCCAGCCCGGTCGTTTCTGTTTGATTTTGGCGATCAGCTCGGCGGGCGGTTCGGAGGTCTGCGCCGGATAGGTGCCGAAAACCTCCCAGGTGGCGGTGCAGCGCGCGGCCAAAAACCACTTGCCGCAGCCATAGGCATGGCGCCAGCGCTCGAAATGCACGCCCTTGGGGTTTTTCCGAGCGAACATGTAGGTTTCGAAATCGGCATCCGAGGAGCCCGGGCCGAAGCGCTTCAGATGCGCCTCGCCGCCGGGGGCCAGTTCGGTTTCCTCGACGGTGACGCCGCAGCAGGGGCAGGTCAGTGTCAGCATGTCAGCAGGCCTTTGGCTGGGCAGGCGCCGGGGGCTTCGCGCCCCCGGACCCCCGCGGGATATTTGGACCAAGGTGAAAGGGGCGCGGTCAGCATGTGCAAACCCAGGTGTCGTCGCGCGACAGGGTGAGATCGAGCGCGTCGGAGGCGACGAAGGCGGCGACGACCTCGGACCAGGCGCGGCCGGTGGCCCCGGGCATGTCCGGGTAGTCGCAGGCGAGATAGTCGACCAGATGCGCCGGTTGGTCGGGTGTCAGGTTCGTCTTGTAATCCGGGTAATGGTCCTGCACCGCGCGCCAATCGGCGAAGGGGCGTTTCGAGAGCACCATGGCGCTGTCCAGAAAGACCAGCGTCAGTGCCGGGGAAGAGGCGGGCGCGGTCATCAATGCGCCACCCCCGCCGCCACGCTTTCGTCGATGAACTGGCCTTCCTTGAAGCGGTGCAGGCCGAATTCGGCGGCGAGCGGCGAGTAGCCCTTGGCCACCAGTTCCGCCATCGCAAAGCCCGAGCCCGGGATCGCCTTGAAGCCGCCGGTGCCCCAGCCGCAGTTGACGAAGATGCCCTCGACGGGCGTTTTCGACAGGATCGGCGAGCGGTCGCCCGTCATGTCGACGATGCCGCCCCATTGCCGCAGCATCTTCAGCCGCGAGATCACCGGGAAGGTCTCGATCAGGGCGCGGGTGGTTTCCTCGACATGGTGCCAGGAGCCGCGCTGCGAATAGTTGTTGAAGCCGTCGGTGCCACCGCCGATCACCAACTCGCCCTTGTCGGATTGCGACATGTAGCCGTGCACAAGGTTCGCCATCACCACGACGTCGATGGTGGGCTTGATCGGTTCGGACACCCAGGCCTGCAGCGCCATCGATTCGATCGGCAGACGGAAGCCCGCCATGCCCGCGAGCACGCTCGAATGACCGGCGACGACGATGGCCAGCTTGCCGCAGTCGATCGACCCGCGGGTGGTGTCGACGCCGACGACCTTGCCCTCGGCCGTGCGCACGCCGGTGACTTCGGTGTTCTGCAGCAGATCCATGCCCATGTCGGAACACGCCCGCGCATAGCCCCAGGCCACGGCGTCATGCCGCGCGGTGCCGCCCTTTTCCTGATAAAGCGCGCCCAGAACCGGATAACGCGGGCCCGCGATGTTCAGGATCGGGACGAGCTTCTTGACTTCCTTCGGCTCGATCCAGCGGGTTTCGACATTTTGCAGGTTGTTCGCGTAAACCGTGCGCTTGTAGCCGCGCATTTCATGTTCCGACTGCGCCAGCATCAAGAGCCCGCGGGGCGAGAACATGACGTTGTAGTTCAGATCCTGGCTCAGCCCTTCATAAAGCGAGCGCGCCTTTTCATAGATCGCGGCTGACGGGTCCTGCAGGTAATTCGAGCGGATGATCGTGGTGTTGCGCCCGGTGTTGCCCCCGCCGAGCCAGCCCTTTTCGATGATCGCCACATTCTTGATGCCATGCACCTTGCCCAGATAATAGGCCGTGGCCAACCCGTGGCCGCCCGCGCCGACGACAATCACATCGTAGCGTTTCTTCGGCTCGGGCGAGGCCCAGGCCTTTTCCCAACCGCTGTGGTAGCGCAGCGCCTCGCGCGCCACGGCGAAGATCGAATAGCGTCTCATCGGCCCTCTCTCGCTTCGGGTTGGGGGTGCCACAGGCTGCGCGCGCCCCGAGTCTGGCTGTTTCACCTTAGATGAACCGGGCCAAGCGCCGAAAGCCCCCCCCATGCGGCAATCGGCAGCAAAAAGCGACATCGTGCCCGACAGGCCCAACACGGAGCCGTGAAGGGCCGCCTTGCGCGGTTGTGTCTGTTCAAAAGGGGGGCAAAAGCCTTATGGGAGATGCAGGATAGGAGACCGCATGCTGTTCTGGATCATCTGCGCGACGCTTGTTGCCGCCATCGCCTTTGCCCTTGCCCTGACGCTGATCCGCCCGCGCGGCGCATCCCTGCCCGCCGCGGCGCAGGATCTGCAGGTTTACCGCGCCCAACTGGCCGAGGTGGAGCGCGACCTTGCCCGCGGCGTGCTGGGCGCCGAGGAGGCGGCGCGCACGCGGGTGGAAATCTCGCGCCGGCTGCTGGAGGCGGACCGGGCGGCGCAGGCGGAACCGGCCGCGGCCGAGGCGCCGCGCGGCGGCACGCTGGTGGCGGCAGCGCTGACGGTCGCGGCGCTTTCGGCAACCTTCGTGATCTATGACCGGCTCGGCGCGGCGGGGCTGCCCGATGCGCCGCTGGCCAAGCGCCTGGCCGAGGCCGACACGCTTTACAAGGCCCGCCCCGATCAGGCGGCGGCGGAACAGACGGCCGCGGCCGATCGCAAGGCGGTCGAAGCGGCGGCCACAGCCGCAGGCCGCCCGGTTCCCGCGCCCGATCCGAAATTTCTCGAATTGATGGAGCGGCTGCGCAAGGCGGTGGCCGAGCGGCCGAACGACCCGCAGGGGTTGGCGCTTCTGGCGGAAAACGAGATGGCTTTGGGCAATTCCCGCGCCGGATGGGAGGCGCAGCGGCGGCTGATCGCGCTCAAGGGCGATCAGGCCAGCGCCGCCGATCACACCCGGCTGGGCGAATATCTGACCATTGCCGCGGGCGGGCTGGTGACGGCCGAGGCCGAGGCGGCCTTTGCCCGGGCGCTGGAGCTTGACCCGCAAGACGGGCTGGCGCTCTTTTATATCGGCATGATGATGGGGCAGAACGACCGCCCCGACCGCGCCTTCCGGCTGTGGGATGCGGCGCTGCGGGTCTCGCCGCCAGACGCGCCCTGGGTGGGGGTGATCGCGCGCGACATCGAGGCGCTGGCCTTTCTGGCGGGCGAGCAGGAATACACGCCGCCGCTGCCCGTGCCCCCGGGCCCCACGGCCGAGCAGATGCAGGCGGCCGAGGACATGACCCCGGAAGACCGGCAGGCGATGATCCGCGGCATGGTGGACAATCTGAACGCGCGGCTGGCCAACGAGGGCGGCTCCTCCGAGGAGTGGGCGCGGCTGATTTCCGCGCTGCTGGTGCTGGGCGAAACCGAGCGCGCCGCGGCGATCACCGCCGAGGCGCGCACGAAATTCACCGGCCGCGCCGAGGATCTGGCGCGGATCGAGGCGGCCGCGGCGAAATCGCCCGACCAGCCCGGGGCCGCGCCATGATCTGCGCCGATATTCCCGCCTTTGCGGGCCTGCTGCCGCGGGTGGGGGCGCTCGCCGGGCTGGATCTGGGCACGAAGACGATCGGGGTCTCGGTCTCGGACACGTTGCGCGGCATCGCCACGCCCTTGCGCACGATCCGGCGCGAGAAATTCACCCTTGATGCGGCGGAGCTTCTGAAGATCGTCGCCGAGCGCCAGATCGTCGGGCTGGTGCTGGGGCTGCCGGTGAACATGGACGGGACCGAGGGGCCGCGGGCGCAATCGACACGGGCTTTCGCGCGCAACCTTGAAAAACTGACGCCGACGCCCATAACCTTCTGGGACGAGCGGCTTTCGACCGTGGCCGCCGAACGGGCCATGCTCGAGGCCGATCTGTCGCGCAAGCGCCGGGCCGAACTGGTCGATCACGTCGCGGCGGGGTTCATTCTGCAAGGCGCGCTCGACCGCCTTGCGCATCTGGGGCGCGGGCATGGCTGAGAACAGGCCGGAAAACACCGACGGGATCTGGAAACGGGCGGAAATCGACACGCCCTGCGTGAAGATCTGCCAGATCCACCCGACCGAGCGGCTTTGCATCGGCTGTCTGCGCACTCTGGATGAAATCGGCCGCTGGTCGCGGATGAACCCCGAAGAGCGCCGCGCGGTGATGGCCGATCTGCCCGCCCGCGCCCCGCGTCTGGCCCAGCGCCGCGGCGGGCGCGCGGCGCGACAGGCGGAATAAGGGGGGGGGGGCGCTGCCCCCCGTCCGCAAGCGGACTCCCCCCGGGATATTTGCACCAAGGTGAAAGCAGCACCCCGGGTTTCGTTTCACCTTGGCCGAAATATCCCGGGGGGTGAATGGCCGACAGGCCAGAGGGGGGCAGCGCCCCCCTGCCCCCCGTCCAGCCCCAGCGGCGCCTTGACGTGCGGGGGGCGCGGGCATTAACCGAATTTGCAACAGATGCTGCGATCCTCGCCCAACCCTTCGTGCCCCGGACCCGCCATGACCGCCCCGCGTTCCCTGCCGCCTCAGGTCGTCCATGTCTATGAGGCCGATCTGATCTGGGTGACCTCGGGCGCCAATCAGGGCGACGGGCTTGATCTGGCCGCGCTGTGCCAGCCCGGCGATGTCTATCAGCTGGAACGCGATGCCCGGCCCCTGCGGCTGCTGATCGCCGCCGATCCCGACACCGGGCAGCGCATCTGCGCGGGCTCCGAACTGGGCGCCGCGGGGGACCGAATCGCCCTGATGGCGCGGCATGTGTTCATCGCCCCCGATGGCGACACGGTCGACATGCTGTTGATCCGGCACGAGGAAACGCAGATCCTTTATGCCCTGCCGCTGTCGCCGATCGCGCCGCGGGTCGATTACACGCTGCTGGAAGCCACCGACGATCCGGGCGATGTGCGGCTTTCCGACCTTGTCTGCATCGCCTTCACCACCGGAACGCTGATCACCATGGCGGGGGGCGCGCAGCGCCCGATCGAGACGCTGGCGCCGGGCGACCGGGTGCTCACGCGCGACAGCGGACCGCAGCCGGTGCGGCTGGTGGCGCGGGCGACGCTGCGGGCGCTTGGCTCTTTCGCGCCGGTGGTGATTTCGGCGGGCACGCTTGGTAATGAAAGCGATCTCGTCGTCGCGCCGCATCACCGGGTGTTCCTCTATCGGCGCGGCGAAAAGCGGCTGGGCGACACCGCCGAAATCCTTGTTCAGGCCAAGCATCTGGTCGATGGCGAACATGTCTGGCGCCGCGAGGGCGGCTATGTCGATTATTTCGCGCTGGTCTTCGACCGCCACGAGATCGTCTATGCCGAAGGCGTGCCGGTCGAAAGCCTGCAGGTGTCCGAGGCGACGCTGAACCTGATGCCCGAGGAATTGTCCTCTGAAATCAAGGCCCGCCTGCCCGATCTGAGCCACACGCCGCATTTCGGCACCGAGGCCGGGCGCGAGATGCTCGACCGGGTCGGGCGCGCGGCGCTGTTTCGCAAGAAGGACTGAGCTAGCCCGCGGCGCGACCGCAGCTGCAGCGGTCTTCCGGGCGCGCATGCGGATCGGTGCAATCGGCACAATCCCAAGCCCCTTCGCCCTCGTGACGGCAGAGCTTCAAGTCCAGGTGTTTTTCACGGTCCCTGGCGGTGAACAGCGGCACCCCGCAATAGGGGCACAGAACCGTTTCGCGCACATTCAAGGACCCGGCAGCGGGATCGACCCTTGCCATGGCAGCCTCCTGTCCCGATCGGGGTCGGGCGCGTAAACGACCCCTGTCCGCCGAAAACAGGCCCCCCCACGAAACCCGCCCGGCGCTTCGCAGAGATTGGAACGATTCTACGCAACCCGCCATGATCCGGATCAATTTGCCGCAGCCCAGGCGCGAAAAATCCGTCCGTCTTGCCCGCCATCCCGCCTTGCGGTAAAGGCCGCGCATGAGCAACCGTGCCCCCCTCCCGCCCGAAATCGCCCGCCGCCGGACCTTTGCGATCATCTCGCACCCCGACGCCGGGAAAACGACGCTGACGGAAAAATTCCTGCTGTTCGGGGGCGCGATCCAGATGGCGGGGCAAGTCCGCGCCAAGGGCGAGGCGCGGCGCACGCGCTCGGACTTCATGAAGCTGGAACAGGAACGGGGCATCTCGGTTTCGGCCTCGGCGATGAGCTTCGATTTCCGTCAGTATCGCTTCAATCTGGTCGACACCCCCGGCCACTCGGACTTTTCCGAGGACACCTATCGCACGCTGACCGCGGTTGACGCCGCGATCATGGTGATCGACGGGGCGAAGGGGGTGGAAAGCCAGACCCGCAAGCTGTTCGAGGTCTGCCGGCTGCGCGATCTGCCGATCCTGACCTTTTGCAACAAGATGGACCGCGAAAGCCGCGACACCTTCGAGATCATCGACGAGATTCAGGAAAATCTGGCGATCGACGTGGCCCCGGCGTCCTGGCCGATCGGGATGGGGCGCGACTTCGTCGGCTGCTACGACATCCTGCACGACCGGCTTGAGTTGATGGACCGCGCCGACCGCAACCGCGTCGCCGAAAGCATCAAGATCGACGGGCTCGACGATCCGAAGCTGGCCGATCATGTGCCCGCCGATCTGCTGGCCAAGCTGCGCGAGGAAGTGGCGATGGCGCGCGAGCTGCTGCCCGCTTTTGATCGGCAAAGTTTCCTTGAGGGCCACATGACGCCGATCTGGTTCGGCTCGGCGATCAACTCGTTCGGTGTCAAGGAGTTGATGGACGGCATGGGCGAATATGGCCCCGAGCCGCAACCCCAGCGCGCCGCCGAGCGGCAGATTTCCTCGGACGAAACCCCGGTCACCGGCTTTGTCTTCAAGGTGCAGGCGAACATGGACCCGAAGCACCGCGACCGCGTGGCTTTCGTGCGTCTGGCGTCCGGGCATTTCGAGCGCGGCATGAAGCTTTTGCATGTGCGTTCGGGCAAGCCGATGGCGGTTTCGAACCCGGTTCTGTTTCTGGCCGCCGACCGCGAACTGGCCGAAGAGGCCTGGGCGGGCGACATCATCGGCATTCCGAACCACGGGCAATTGCGCATCGGCGACGCGCTGACCGAGGGGGAAAAGCTGCGCTTCACCGGCATTCCGTCCTTCGCGCCGGAACTGCTGCAGGCGGTGCGCTCGACCGATCCGATGAAGGGCAAGCATCTGGAAAAGGCGCTGATGCAATTCGCCGAGGAAGGCGCGGCCAAGGTCTTCAAGCCGATGATCGGCTCGGGCTTCATCGTCGGCGTCGTCGGCGCGCTGCAATTCGACGTTCTGGCCAGCCGGATCGAGATCGAATACGGCATTCCGGTGCGGTTTGAATCCTCGCAATTCACCTCGGCGCGCTGGGTGCAGGGGCCAAAGGATCTGGTCGAGAAGCTGGTCAATGTGAACAAGCAGCATATCGCGACGGATCATGATGGCGACATCGTCTTCCTGACCCGTCTGCAATGGGACATCGACCGGGTGGTGCGCGATTACGAAGGCGTGAAGCTGTCGGCGACGAAGGAAATGATGCAATAAGCGCAGGGGGTTGCCCCGCGCGGGGCGGGCGGTGTCGCCCCCCCTTTTGCGCCGCACCCTATTGCGCCGCGCCAAGGCCCTGCCCGAGCGAGGCCGCCTGCGGCAGCAGCCAGACGCCCTTGGCCGGCGCGGTGTTGATGCACAGCTGACAGCGATAGGCGCGCGACAGAAGCGGCGCGGTCATCACCTCGGCCGGTTTGCCCGCCGCCGAGACCCGGCCCGCCTCCATCAGCACCATCGCCTCGGCATGCATCGCGGTCAGGTTCAGATCATGCATCACCGCCACGACGCCGCCGCCCGCATCGGCAAAGCGGCGCAGCACCGCCATCACCTGCAGCTGATGGCCGATGTCGAGCGCCGCCACCGGTTCATCGACGAACAGCCAGGCCGGGCGGCCCTCGCGCAGCGGCGCCCAGACCTGCGCACGGACCCGGGCCAGATGCCCCCGCGCCTGTTCGCCCCCCGACAGGTCGTGAAAGAAACCGTCGATGCGGGGCAAAAGGTCGACCTCGGCCAGCGCCGCCTCGACCACGCCCGGATCGGCGGCGCTGGCCCCGGCCTGATGGCCCATCGCCACCACCTCGCGCAGGGTGAAGGGAAAACCGACCGCCGTGGCCTGCGGCAGCACCGCCCGGCGCTGCGCCAGCAGCCGCGGCGGCAGATCCGCCAGCCGCTCGCCCTCCAGACAGATCGCCCCCGCCCCGGCCAGATCGCCCGTCAGACGCCGCAAAAGCGTCGTCTTGCCAGAGCCGTTCGGCCCGACGATGGCGGTGATCTGCCCCGGGCGGGCCTCGAAATCGACGTCGTGCAGCACGGCGCGGCCACCCAGCGCGGCGCAGACATTGCGGGCCAAGAGCATGGCTCAGATCTCCAGAACGGCCCGGCGGGCCAGCAAAATCCACAGGAAAACCGGCGCGCCGATCAGCGCCATGATGATGCCGATGGGCAGCTCTGCCGGGGCGACGGCCAGCCGCGCCACGGTATCGGCGCCGATCAGCAGCGCCGCCCCGAACAAAGCCGAAAGCGGCAGCAACAGCCGATGTCCGGGGCCGACCGCCAGCCGCAGGATATGCGGCACGACGATGCCCAGAAAGCCGATCCCGCCCGAGACCGCCACCGCCGCCCCGGTCATCGCCGCCACGGCGAGGATCGTGCCGCGCTTGATCCGCTCGACCGGAACGCCCATGTGACGGGCCACCGCCTCGCCCAGCGCCATCGCATCGAGCCCGCGCGCCAGAAAAGGCGCGAGCGCGAGCCCCGCCAAAAGGATCGGCGCCGCGGCCGCCAGCTTCAGCCAGTTCGCCCCAGAGAGCGAGCCCAGCCCCCAGAAGGTCAGGTCGCGCAGCTGCGCATCATCGGCCAGATAAATCAGGATGCCGGTCACCGCACCCGCCAGCGCCCCCAGCACGATCCCGGCCAGCAGCATCGTCGCCATCGAGGTGTGGCCGCGCAGGCTGGCGATGCGGTAGAGCACCACCACCGCCACCCAGCCGCCCGCAAAGGCCAGGATCGGCACCAGATAGATCCCCGCCAGATCGCGCAGGGCGAGCGGCAAAAGCCCGCCCAGAACGATGGCGATCACCGCGCCAAGCCCCGCCCCCGCGCCAACGCCCACCAGCCCCGGATCGGCCAGCGGATTGCGAAAGAGCCCCTGCATCAGCGCGCCCGAGACCGCCAGCCCCGCCCCCACCAGCGCCCCCAGAAGCAGCCGGGGCAGCCGGATATCCAGCAAGATCGCCCATTCGGCCGGGCTCAGATCGCGGGCAAGCGGCGCCCAGGGCACCAGCCCCGAGGCGCCAAGGCTCAGGCTGGCTGCCGCCGCCACCAGCAAAAGCCCGACCAGCGCAAGCGCCACCCCGGCCCCCGGCAGCCGCGGCGCCTGCGGGGCCGGATCGGGACGTTTGAACGCGCTGCGGGCGCCAAGGACATCGGTCATCTTACGGCGCCCCGGAAACCGGTGCGGCGGGGTAAAGCGCGGCATGCAGCGCGGTGATCGCCTGCGGCGTGCGCGGACCAAAGCCCAGAAGGAACATCCCCTCCAGCCGCACCACCCGCCCGGCCCGCCCCGCGGGCGTCGCCGCCAGCGCGGGATGGGTCGTCACCTCGGCCGCGCCAGGACCGCCCGGCTCGGCCGCCGGATTGCGCGCCATCATCAAGATCACCTCGGGCGCGGCGGCCGCGATCGCCTCGTCGCCGAGCGCCTTGTAGCCCGCAAAGCCCGAGAGCGCGTTTTCGCCCCCCGCCAGCGCGATCATCGCCTGAGCCGAGGTGCCCGTCCCCGCCCCGGTCAGCCGCCCGCCCGTGTCGGACAGGATGAACAGCACCCGCGGCTTCGGCCCGGTCTGACGCGCCACGGTGGCCAGCGCCTCCGTCATCTCGGCCTCGATCCGCGCCGCCAGCGCCCTGCCCTTGTCCGCCACGCCCAGCGCCGCGGCGACGGCCCGCACCTTGGCCAGAACCGCCGCGGGGCTGTGCCCTTCGGGGATCGTCGCCATCGCCACCCCCGCGCCGCGCAGGGTTTCCAGCGTCTCGGGCGGGCCCGCGCCTTCGGTCAGCAAGATCAGATCGGGGCTGACCGACAGCACCCCCTCGGGCGAGAGCTGGCGCATGTAGCCCACATCGGGCAGCGCCTGCGCCTGCGGCGGAAAGGTCGTGGTGGTGTCGCGCCCGACCAGCCGCCCCTCCTCGCCGAGCGCAAAGACCACCTCGCTCACGCCGCCACCGATCGAGAGGACACGGTCTTGCGCCGCCAGCCCCGCGGGCAGCATCGCCAGCGCCAGCGCCCAAAAGAGCCGGATCATTGCGCCGCCTCCATCAGCTGCGCATCGGGCAGCTCGGCCACCAGCGCATTCCACTGCGCCACCGCCAGATCGCCCGCCCGCAAGACGCCGAAAACCTGCGCGATCAGCGCGCCGCGATCATCGAAGAACTCGACCGAATGCGCCGGGCCGCGGGCGGTGTTCTTCACCACCGCATAGATTTCCGCAATCGCATCCATGCGCAGATGCAGATCGAAGCCGTGATCGAACAGGGTGAGCCAGGGCCCGGCATCCCCCGCCTGCGCCACCGGCCCGGTGTGGATCTCGATGCAGCCGCGGTTGCCGACAAAGATCATCATCGGCACCTCGGCCTCGACCGCGCGATAGAGCAGCCGCTCCACCGATCCGGGCGCCAGACGGCGCACGAAAGGCGCCCCCGCCAGCCGATAGGCGCCCAGCCGGTTCATCTTCAGCTTCGCGCAAAGGCGCAGGAATTGATGTGTGTCTTCGAGCGCTTCCCAGCCCGCGCACAGCTCGGCCAGCTTCGCGGGATCGGCCTTTGCCACCTCGGGCGGGATGCGCGGCACAAGCGGCAGCACCGTGCCCTGATCGGCCAGCCGCAGATCGTCGACCAGCGCTTGCCAGCCCGTCGCATCGCTGTCGGGGCGCAGGTGGATCTTGTGCACAGCATCGCCCGCCGCATCAAAGATCTGCAGCGCGCGTTTCACCCCCTTTTCCGTCTCTTCCTCCAGCGCGAAGGCATGCACCCATTGCGCAGGGAAAAGCCGCAGGTCGATGGCCTCGTTCACCACCAGCGCCGCATGCGGGCCCGGGCGGTAGTCATCATAGATGCCGACCTTTTCGATCACGCAGGCGTCGTTGCGGGTCAGCGCCATCAGCGGCCCGAAGGCCTTCAGCCGCGGGATCAGCGCATCGGGATGGGCGGCGATGCGGGTGGCGCCAAAGCCCACCAGCGCGGCGCAGATCTCGGCTTCGGCGATGCCCAGATAGGCGGCCATGTCGCGCGCATGCCGACGCGGGTCTTGCGCCCGGACCTTGCGGATGTCTTCGGGGCTGAGGCTGCCCATGCTCATTCCTTCCATGATTAGATCGAAACCGCCGTTCGGAACCGCAACTCAGAACCGCAGAGAGGTGCCCAGATGCAGGGTCCGGCCCTGCCCGTTTTCAGAGGCATTGGCCGACAGCCAGGGCGCATAGACCTCGTCAAAGACGTTGGTGACCTTGGCGTAGATCACCGCATCCTCGGTCAGGTCATAGCTGGCGAAAAGATCGACCAGCTCGTAGCTGTCGTCCTTTTGATAGGGCGTGGACGTATAGGCGTCGGTGAAAAGCCCACCCGAAACATGGGTGTATTGCGCCCCGAGCGTCAGCCGATCCGCCATGAAATCACGCGAGAGCCGCACGGAGACGGTGTCATCGGGCAGATATTGCCCCGCGCCAAGGCCCGGGGTCTGGCTGGGCAGGTGGCTCGAATTATGCGTGTAGCTCACGCCCAGATCGAAGGCGCGGTGGGCATAATCCAGCTCGATCTCCACCCCCTCGGTCTCGGTCGTGCCCGGCACGTTGACGAAGGCCGCCCCGGTCTGGCCAAAGGCATTGGTGAAGGCCATGGAGGTGACGACGTAGTTTTCCACATCCATGTTGTAATAGTTCACCCGCCCGCTCAGCCGGTCGCCCTGCGCAAAAAGCCCCTCGCGGTCCAGGGTGAAGCCCAGCTCGACGCCCTCTTCCGTCTCGGCCTCCAGCCGCGGGTTGGCGATCATGCCGATGCCGCCGCCCGGATGGCTGCCGCCCAACATGGTTTCCTGCAGCGTCGGCGAGCGCATCGCCCGCGACAGCGTCACATAGGGCTGCAGCCAGTCCGTCGCCTGATAGGCCAGTGTCAGCTTCGGATCGAGCGAGCTATTGCTGATGTCGATCCTGCCTTGCGAGGCCTCTCCGTCCAGCCGGTAGGAATTGGCGCGCAGCCCCGCGGTGATCTCCCATTTGCCATTGACGAAGGCGTTTTCCGTGAAAGCCGACAGCCGACGCGCCTTGCCCGTGGTCGGGTTCACCCCGCCCTTGGTGCCGCCCAGCCGATCCTGCGCGGCCTCGATCCCGTTCACGCTGGTCAGCCGCCAGGCGCCAAGGCTCAGCTCGGACGTGTTCGTCACGTCAAGCCCGCTGGTCGTGGTCGACATGATGCGCCCCACCGACGAGGCAAAGGGAGAGCTGCCACGCAGCCACTCGGTCTCGGTCTTGGCGACATAGGCATTCACCCGCAGATCCACCAGCGCCGAGCCCGGCGCGTAATGATAGCCGATCTTCGCCACATCATTCGTCAGATGCTGGAAATAGCTCGTGGCAAAGAAATCCGTCTCGTAGCGCATCAGCGAAAAGGTCAGCCGCTGCGTCTCGGTCAGGTCATAGCCAAGCTTCAGCAGCGCCGAGGAAATGTCGGTCCCGGTATTGGCGACCTCGATGCCGTCGCCGTCCTCGTAGCTCGCGCCCGCATGACGGCTGATCGCGGCCAGCGCATCGAACCGCCCCGCCTTCATCGCCGCCGCGGCCATCCCCGAGCCGGTATCGCCGTTCGAGCCGTAGTCAAGCCGCACCAGCCCGCCCCGCGTCTGCCCGTCCTTCAGCACGTCCTCGACCTCGAGCGTGCGGAAATTCGCCGAACCGGCAATGCCCGACCCGCCCAGCCCGGTCACCGGACCGCGCGTGATGTCGATCCCGGCAAGCAGGTTTTCATCCACGAAAACATAGCCCTGCGCGGCATGCCCGGTCAGCCGGAAGGTCTGCGGCACGCCATCAAGCGACATCGCCACCCGGCCCGAGCCCTCGAAGCCGCGGATATTGACCGACACCCCCGGATTGCCCGGATCCTGTTGCGTGAAAACCGAGGTCTGGCGGCGCAAAAGCCCGTCCAGATCGGCGCCGCTCGTGGCGCCGCGCAGGTCTTCGCCGTCCAGATGGGTGGCGTTTTCCCCCGCCAGAATCGGGGTGCCATCCTCGGCATAGCCGATCACGATCTGACCCAGATAGGTGGTGGCCGCGGGCTCCTCTGCCGCAAGCGGCAGGCTGAGCGCGGTGGAGCAAAGCAGACAGGCGGCCAGATGCCGCGACGCGAAGCGCATGGTGTTCTCCCAGTCAAAGACAAACTCGGCTTTGCTGGCGATGCGCTGGCAGGTCGGTATCTGGCGGCAGAAGTCGATTAATTTACAAATCTTGTCAAGTATTGATTTGCCGCCTAGACTGGCCCCGTTCGACCCCGATCCGGAAAGGCCCCCGATGTTTCTTGCGATGAACCGCTTCACCGTCCCCCTGGAAAACGCCGCCGAGTTCGAGGCGCTGTGGCTGGGCCGCGATTCGCGGCTGCAGGAACTGCCCGGCTTCGTGGAATTCCACATGCTGCGCGGCCCCGAGGCCGAGGATGGCACCCGGCTTTACGCCTCGCATACGGTCTGGGAAAGCGAGACCGATTTTCACGTCTGGACCCGGTCGGAGCAGTTCCGCGCCGCCCATGCCCGCGCGGGCGAGGGGCGCAAGCTGCATGCGGGCGCGCCGCGGTTCGAGGGCTTCACCTCGATCCAGTGCAAGACCCGCGCGGGCTGAGGCGCCCTCTTGTCGCAGTCGGGCGGCGGGGGCGACCTCGCCTCTTGACAAAATCACTCAGAAATATTTTCTCTGCCGCAAGCCCGATCCCGGGCCCCCTGCCCAGCATGTCGCCAGGTGTTTCCCAGGTGTTGACCCCGGTGAATTGACCTCGGTGAAAGGCCCGACATGCCCGCAGTTCCCTCTCTGCCCGTTTCCCCGCTGCCCGTTTCCCGTCTTGCCGCAAGGGGCCGCGCATGACCGCGGCGCTCGTGCATCCCGCCGCCCTGCAGGGGCCGCCGCCGCTGGAAAGCTTCTTTGCCCGGCTGGGCGAGGATCCGCTCTCCTGCGCCTTTCCGCGCAAGGGCGGCGCGCATCCGGGCGGGCCGATGGCGCCGGTGTCCGCGGCGCAGCTGGCCGCCGAATGGGACCGGCTGATGGCCACCCCGCGCAGCCGCCGCGCCGTGGCCTATGTCCATATCCCGTTTTGCGAAAACCACTGCCTGTTTTGCGGCTTTTACCAGAACCCCTGGCGGGCCGATCTGGGCACGGCCTATGTCGATGCGCTGATCGCGCAGCTGGCGGGTTTTGCCCGGCTCCCGGCGCAGGACGGCCCGCCGCTGCAGGCGGTCTATCTGGGCGGCGGCACGCCCACGGCGCTTGCCGCCCCCGATATCGCCCGGCTGGTGCGCGCCATCCGCCGCCATCTGCCGCTCGCGCCCGATTGCGAAATCACCCTTGAAGGCCGCATCCATTCCTTTGGCACGGAGAAGGCCCGCGCGGCCTTTGACGCCGGGGTGACGCGGATTTCGCTTGGCGTGCAAAGCTTCTCGGACGCGATCCGCCGCCCCTTGGGCCGCAAGGCCAGCCGCGCCGAAATCCTGCAAGCGCTGCAAGAGCTTGTGGCGCTCGATCAGGGCGCGGTGATCGTTGATCTGATGTTCGGCCTGCCCGGCCAAAGCCCCGAGGATGTCGCCGCCGATGTGCGGATCTGCGCCGATCTGGGGCTTGACGGGCTTGACCTTTACGCGCTGAACCTGATCCCCGGCACGCCGCTTCTGACCGCGATCGAGAAGGGCAAGAAACAGGTGGCCGCCCCCGACCGGCTGGGCCATTTCTTCGCCGCGGGCGAGGCGGCGGCCGAGGAAATGGGCTGGGTGCCGATCTCCACCTCGCATTGGCAGGGCAGCCTGCGCGAACGCTCGGTCTATAATCTGGCGGTGAAGAGCGGGGCGGATTGTCTGGCCTTCGGCGCGGGCGCGGGCGGCTTTCTGGACGATCTGAGCTTTCGGCTGACCCCCGATCTGGCGCGCTATTCCGGGCAGGCGGCGGCGGGCACCGGGCTTGTCGCGGGGATGATGCGGCAATCGGCCAGTGCCCCCGTCGCCCAGGCGATCAAGGCGGGGATGGAGCGCGGCCTGCTCGATCTTGCCCGCGCCGAAACCGCGTTGAAGACCCTGATCCCCAGCCCCGCCCAAAGCCTGACCGATCATTTCGCGCCGCTTCTGGCGCAATGGCAGGCGGCCGGGCTCTGGGCGCCGCAGCACCGCTTTTACCGGCTGAGCCGCGCCGGGCGGTTCTGGCAGGTGCCGATGACCACCCGCCTTCTGGGCTGGCTCGCCCAACACCCCGACCTTTCCCGAAGCTGACGGAGACGAAGATGACCCAGACGATTGCCGAAGCCCTGGCCGCCACCCCCCATGCGGCGCTGGAAGACATTGCCCGGGCGGCCAATGCCACGCCGCTTGCGGTGCTGGCCGCGCTGCCCGCGGGCGAGGTGACCGCCCTGCCCGGCGCGCGGATGGTCGAGGTTCTGGACGCGATGGCGGGCTGGGGCGAGATCACCCTTGTCGTCAACACCGGCCCGGTGATCCTAGAGGCGAAAGCGCCGCTGCAGGGCGGCACGGTGGCGCAGGGGATGTATAATTTCAAGGGCAAGCCGATCGGCGGCCACCTGAAAATCGACGCCTGCACTTGTGTCGCCTTCGTGCGGCGCCAGCTTTTCGGCAGCGAAACCCGCTCGGTGCAGTTTTACGACACCGAGGGCAGCTGCATGTTCAAGGTCTATCTGGGCCGCGACGCCAGCCGCCAGATGATCCCGGCGCAGATCGCGGCCTTTGACGCGCTGGAACGGCGCCTGTGCGAAGCCGTCGCCTGACCAAGCCGCGGGCCGGGCTCAATCAGCCGGGCTGGGCGGCTCAGCCCGCCCCGCCCGGCTGATCAACCGCGACAGCCCGGGGCGGACCCGACGGGATCACCGCCGAGGGCGAGAGGCCCCGATGGCGCTTGAAGGCGGTGGAGAAACTCTCGACCGAGACGATTCCCGCCACATGCGCCGCCTCGGCGACGCTGGCCCCCGCGCGCAGCGCCGCCTCGGCGCGCTCCATCCGCAGCGCCCGGATGCGCTCTTTGGCCGAGGTGCCATGGGCGCGCCGAAACAGCCGCTGCAGCGAGGACAGGCTCAGCCCCGCCTCCTGCGCGATCTGCGCCAGATCGGGCACGGGGCCGGGCCGCAGCGCCCGTTCCTCCAGCCGCCGCAGCCGGTCGCTTTCGGCCGGACGCAGCGGGCTTGCCGCGCGCGACAGACGCTCGATCAGCCCGGCGACGAGGCCAAACACCATCGCCTCGCGCGTCACCATGGCAGAGGGCGGCAAGCCCCCCCCGCCCCGGCCTCGTCCAGCGCCAGAAGCTGCTCGGCCATGGCGATTTCGGCGGCGCTGGCGGGCCAGTCCTGCTGGCAGAAATCGGATGCGCCCAGAACCATCTCGGCGCCGATCCCGCGTTCGGCCAACCAGTCCCAGCCGATGTCGATGCTGACCTTGCGCAGATGCGCCCCCGCCCGCGCCCGGCGCAGGAAGGGCGCATCCCGGCGCAGCGCGTAAAAAGGCCAGCCGCACCGGCGCATCGCCCACCCGCCCCAGCCGCAGCCGATGCGGGCCGATATAGGCCTCGGCGGTGCCGGCCAGGATCACATGCACCACAACCCCCGGCGCGCGCAGGATGCGGGTTTCGAAATCGGTCGCGGCGGCGGCATCAAGCGTGTGCAGCCGCAGCCCCGAGGGCAGAGCCCCCGCCACCCGCACGCCGCAGAGCGCCACCCGCTCGGGGCGAATCGTGGCGCCGAAATCCTCGCCGGACAGATGCGCCCCCGCGGCGATGTCTTGCAACAGGATCGGTCGGTTCATCGCGGCCCCAGTCTGACGGTTTTCGCAAGCAGGTTGACAGTTTTCGCAAGCCCGGGCCGTGGCGGGGCCCGGGTGGTCCGCGCAATATACTACTAAAATTATCAGATATAAAGAACGAGGAACCGAATGCCGAAACTGACGATCCGCATGGCGCTGGCGCTGAGCAGCGCGCTTGGGATGCCGGGGCTTGCCGCCACCACCGCCCGGGCCGAAGACACGACCACGCTCGAGGCGATCACGGTCGAGGGGGCAAGCTACGAAACCGAGGGCTCGAACAGCTACAGAAGCGGGCTGATCTCGGTGGGCGAAAAGGCCGCGATGACCCCGCGCGAAGTGCCGCAATCGACCTCGGTGGTGACGCGCAAGCAGATCGAGGACGGCGGCTACACCGCGCTGGAAACGGCGGTGGAAAACATCCCCGGGCTTCTGGTGCTGTCCAATGACGTCGGCCGCTCGTCGCTGTTTTCGCGCGGCTTCGAGTTCGATTATCTGTATTACGACGGCCTGCCCGCCCCGGTCAGCTCGATCTATGGCACCCAGCCCGACCTGTCGATCGTCGATCACATCGAGGTGCTCAAGGGCCCCTCGGGGCTCTTCATCGGCACGGGTTCGCCCGCGGGGTCGGTGAACATGCGGCTCAAGCAGGCCAGCCGGACCGAGCCGGGCGGCTATGTCACCACCGCGCTCACCTCGGCGGGGCAAAAGCGGATCGAGCTGGATTACGGCGGCGCGCTGAACGCCGCGGGCA
Organism: Rhodobacter capsulatus; assembly: GCF_052363185.1. GTDB lineage: Bacteria > Pseudomonadota > Alphaproteobacteria > Rhodobacterales > Rhodobacteraceae > Rhodobacter > Rhodobacter capsulatus_E. Next base: position 2,396,648 of record NZ_CP198955.1, read on the forward strand.
GCCTGCGCGGGCGGGTGGTGGCCGCCCATGCGCAGGGCGACGGCTTCATCGACAAGCAGGAAAACGGCGTCGATCAGCTTTATGGCGCGCTGGCCTGGGACATCACGCCCACCACCACCGCGACCTTTTCGATTTCGAACATGCGTCGCGACATTGCCCCCTACAACGGCCTGCCCAGCCATGCCGATGGCAGCCTGCTCTGGCTCGACCCCGCCACCACCACGGCGGCCGACTGGAACCGGTTCGACAATGACGTGACCGATGGCGTCGCGGCGATCGAGCACCGTTTCGACACTGGCGCCCGGGTCAAGACCAGCCTGCGCCGGTCGCATCAGACGGGCGATTTCCTGTATGCCTATACCGGATCACCGGCGGCGGCCGACAATACCGTGTCGCAGCTGTCCTGGATCGCGCGGGATTTCACCCATGACACGCTGGCCTTCGACGCCCATGCCGAACTGCCCTTCGCGCTGGGCGGCTGGGAGGGGCTGGCGATCCTCGGGCTTGATGCCCAGCGCGCCGAAACCACGCTGCGCGCGGCCTCGGGCGCCTTCACCGGCAGCTGGGATCTGGACAGCTGGGACACCTCGGCTCTGGCTGCGCCGGCGGTGGTCTATGGCAATGCCGCCACCACCGAAACCGACCAGAAAGGCGCCTATGCGCAGCTGCGGCTGAAGCCGCTCTCGGCGCTGACGCTTCTGGGCGGCGCGCGGCTGAGCTGGGTCGATGTCGATGCGGTCTCGGCCAGCGGCGCGACTTCGCATGTGGGCGAGGATGCGCATCTGACGCCCTTTGTCGGGGTGACCTGGGACATCCGCCCCGATACCACGCTTTACGCGAGCTACACCGAGATCTTCCAGACCCAGACCGCGCTCGATGCCTCGGGCAAGGTGCTCGATCCGCTGAAGGGGCAGCAGATCGAGATCGGCGCCAAGGCGGATCTGGCCACGGGGCTGGCCGTTTCGGCGGCGCTCTTCCAGCTGGATCAGGTGAACCGCGCCCAGTCGGTGCCGGGCACGACCTATTCGGTGGCCGCGGGCGAGGTGCGGGTCCGCGGCTTCGAGATCGAGGCGGCCGGCGAGATCGGCGACAATCTGCATCTGGCGGCGGGCTACACCTGGTCGGACTCGGAATATCGCAACGGGACCACGGCGGGGAACGTCTTTTCCACCTATACGCCGCGCCACCTGCTGAAGCTGTCGGCGGAATATGACGTGACCGAGGGGCGCCTTGCGGGCTGGTCCTTTGGCGGGCAATGGCGGGCGATGTCGGACTTTTATTCCGTCTCGGGGGCAAGCACGATCCGGGCGCCGGGCTATGGCGTCGTCGATCTGACCGCCAAACGCGCGCTGGATGACACCACCGATCTGCGGCTGACGATCTCGAACGCCTTCGACAAGGACTATTATTCCCGCGTCGGCGGCACCAGCGTGTTCAACTTCCGCGGCGAGCCGCGCAGCGTCTCGCTGGCGCTGACGCGGCGGTTCTGATGCGGCGGGTGCTGGCGCTGATGCTGGCCCTGCCGCTTCTGGGCGGGACCGGCGCGCAAGCCGAGATCCCTGCTGTGCCGCAGGATCTGGGACCGGCGCTGGTGCTCGATCGCACCGCCCGGTTCACGGTCTCCGGGCCGCAAGGGCCGCTTGCGGTGGTGGTGGGCTGGCCCGAGGCGCCGCCCCCGCCCGAGGGTTACGGCATCCTTTATGCCCTTGATGCGGGCTGGAGTTTCGCCACCCTGCGCGAGGCGCTGGTGCTGCAGGGATCGGCGCAGGCGGCGGGGCCGGTGCGGCCCACGGTGGTGGTGGGCATCGGCTGGCCCGGGCCGGGGCTGATCGACCTTGCCCGGCGCGGCCCCGATCTGATCGAGGCGCCCGGGGCCGATGCCACGCTGGCTTTGCTGACCGACACGATCCTGCCGCGGGTCGAGGCCGTCCTGCCCGTCGATCCGGCGCATCGGATGGTTCTGGGCCATTCCTATGGCGGCGCCTTTGCGCTGCGGGCGGGGGTTCGCCCGGCCCGATCTTTTCAGCCATGTCGCGGCGGGCAGCCCCTCGCTCTGGACCGATCCGGGGGCCTATGCGCCGCCGCCCGGGCCGCGCCCGGCGGTTCTGCTGACGATCGGCGCGCTGGAGCGCCCCGCTGCGGCCCGGGCCGCCGGGGTCGCCCCCCGAGCGGGTCGCGCGGCTCGCCGAACGCGACATGGCGGGCCGGGCCGAGCGGCTGGCGCAGGATCTGGGCACCCGGCTGCAAGAGGTGCCCGGTCAGGGTCACGGCGGCTCTGTCCCCGGTTTTCTGGCCGCCGCGGTCGGTTTTCTGTGGCGCTGATCTCAGCCGGTCTCGCCCGGCCCCGCCTCGATCTGCCAATGCAGGCCGGTAAACCCCTCGCGATGGGCAAAGGTCACCAGATGGCTGTCGACCACAAACCGCGACTGGATCATCGCCTTGGCATCCTCGGCGGTGATCCGCACCAGAAGCGCCCCGTCCTCGGCCCGCAGCGTCACCGGGCCCGAGGGCAGCGCCGCCCGACCCTGCGCCGCGTCCCAATCTGCCGGAACCTTGTGGGCGAAATGCTTGCACAGCTGCGCGATGTATTTCGCGGCATGCGGGGTGACGAAACGGGCGGTGGTGACAAACATGCGTATATCCTTAGTTTTTTTGTAGGCTACCCGCTGGTCAATCCCCGGACAAGGGGATATCCGATCCGGCGCGAAGCCAGTTTCAGCCACGCCCAACCCGGAGAGACCCGATGAAACGCTTTGCACTTGCGGCGGCGCTGACGCTGGCCGCCCTTCCCGCCCTGGCCGATCCGGTGACGATCGCCACCGCCCGCGGCCCGGTCAGCCTGCCCGCGCGGCCCGCCTCGGTCGCGGTCTATGATGTCGCCGCCGCCGATACGCTGGCCGCGCTGGGGGTGCCCGCCGCGGGCCTGCCCGAGAAGCTTTACGTCCGTTATCTTGACCCGAAAGCCGCCGCGCCGATCGGCACGCTGTTCGAGCCGGACCTAGAAGCGCTGTCGGCCCTTGCCCCCGATCTGATCGTGGTGGGGGCGCGCTCGGCGGCGCAATTCGACGCGGTGGCACAGGTGGCGCCGACGCTCGACATGACGATTTCCGCAGATGTGGTCGGCGACGCCCGGGCGCGGCTGGCCGCCTATGGCGCGCTTTTCGGCAAGGAGGCGAAGGCGGCCGAACTGGCAGCGGCGCTTGATGCCCGCATCGCCGCGGTGCAGGCGGCGGCGCAGGGCAAGGGCGATGCGCTGATCGTGCTGACGAACGGGCCGAAAATTTCCGCCTATGGCCGCGGCTCGCGCTTTGGCTGGCTGCATGACACGGTCGGCCTGCCCGAGGCTTATCCCGCGCTGAAGCCCGAGGTGCATGGCGATGCGATCTCGTTTGAATTCATCGCCGAGGTCGATCCCGACTGGCTGATTGTCGTCGATCGCGGCGCCGCCACCGGGGCCGAGGGGCCCGCGGCGCTGGAAACGCTCGACAACCCGCTGGTGGCGGGGACCAAGGCCGCCAAGGCCGGGCAGGTGGTGACGCTGAACGCCGCCAATCTTTACATCGCGGGCGGCGGCTATCAGGCGCTGATGGAAAATCTGGCCGAACTTCTGGCCGCGCTGAAAGGCTGATCGCCGATGCCGCGCCCGCTGATCCTTGCGCTTGGCGCCCTTGGCCTGCTGGCCCTTGCCAGCCTTTGCATCGGCGCGGCCAGTCTGGACGGCCGGGTGGGGCTGTTGCTCTCGGTCTCGCGTCTGCCGCGCACGGCGGCGGCGATTCTGACCGGGGCGGCGCTGGCGGTGGCGGGGGTGGTGATGCAGCAGATCGTGCGCAACCGCTTTGTCGAGCCCGCCACGGCCGGCACGCCCGAGGCGGCGGCGGCGGGGCTTCTGGCGATCACGCTCCTCGCCCCGGCCGCGCCGATCTGGCTCAAGATGGGCGTGGCCGCGGTTTCGGCCCTTGTCGGCGCGGTGCTCTTCGCCGCGCTGATCCGCCGCCTGCCCCCGCGCGAGATCTATCTGGTGCCGCTTTCCGGTCTGATCCTCTCGGGCGTGCTGGGCGCGGGGGTGACCTTTGTCGGCTGGGAAACCGACCTTCTCCCCTATGTCTCGATCTGGCTGATGTCGGGGGAATTTTCCGGTGTCATTGCGGGGCGTTACGAGATGCTCTGGATCGCGGGCGCGGCGGTGGCGCTGGCCTGGTTTGCCGCCGACCGCTTCGCGATCCTCGGCCTTGGGCCCGAGGCCGCCACGGCGCTTGGCCTGAACCCCCGCGCCGTGCTGCGCCTTGGCCTTGCGGTGGTGGCGCTGGTCACGGCGATGGTGGTGGTGACGGTGGGCATGTTTCCCTTTGTCGGGCTGATCGTGCCCAATCTGGTGACGCGGGCGATGGGCGACAATCTGCGCGCCGCGCTGCCGGTGGTGGCTTTGGGCGGCGCGGGGCTGGTGCTGGGCTGCGATATCCTTGGGCGGGTGCTGATCCATCCCTATGAAATCCCGGCCGGAACCCTTCTGGGCGTGGTGGGGGCGCTGGCCTTCCTGTGGCTTTTGTGGCGAGGCGACCGCGATGGGGCTTAGGCTTTGGGCAACCCTTGCCGCGCTTTTGGCGCTGGTTACCGGGCTGTGGCTCTTTCAGGGGCTTTCGGGCAACACGGGCTTCGTGCTGGGACTGCGGGCGGGAAAACTCGCGGCGCTCGCCCTTGTGGCGGCCTCGGTGGCGATGGCGACGGTGCTGTTTCAGACCGTGGCGCAAAACCGGATCCTGACGCCCTCGATCATGGGGTTTGATGCGCTTTATCTGCTGGTGCAAAGCCTGTCGCTGGCCGTCCTTGGCATCTCGGGCTTTGCCGCCTTGCCTGCGGGGCCGAAATTCCTGATCGAAACCGCGCTGATGGCGGGGCTTGCCGCGGCGCTGTTCGGCACGCTTCTGGGCCGCGCGCGGGGGGCCGACATCGGCCGCACGATCCTGAGCGGGGTGATCCTCGGCATCCTCTTTCGCGCCGGATCGGTGCTGGTGATGCGGGTGCTTGACCCGAATGCCAATGCCGTCGTGCAATCGGTGAGTTTCGCCAATTTCTCCCGCCCCTCGGTCGAGACGCTGCTTTACGCCGCCGCCCTTGCCCTGCCCGCGATGGCGCTGGCGCTTTGGCTGGGGCCGCGGCTGGACGTGCTGGCTTTGGGGCGGGACCGGGCGCTGTCGCTTGGCCTGCCGCATCGGGCGATGGTGCTGGGCACCTTGGCGCTGGTCGCCGTGCTGACCGCGACGGCGACGGCGCTGGTCGGGCCGATCGCCTTCTTCGGGCTGATCGTCGCGGGGCTGGCGCACAGCTTTGCGCCCGGGGCGTCGCATCGGCGGCTTTTGCTTCTGGCGGCGGGGCTTGCGCTGATCGGGCTCATTGGCGGGCAATGGGCGTTCGAGCGGGTTCTGGGCCTGAAAGCCACGCTCAGCGTCGTGCTGGACTGCGGCGGCGGGCTCTTGTTCCTGATCCTTCTGATGCGGGGAAAAATCCGATGATCGAGGTTTTGGACCTGTCTTTCGCCGTGGGCGGGGTGCAGATTCTGGCGCCGACGACGCTGACCCTGCCCGCGGGGCAGATCACCGCGCTGATCGGGCCGAACGGGGCGGGAAAATCGACGCTCTCGCGGCTGATCGCGCGGATCGAGACGCCGCCGCCCGGCACGGTGCGGGTGAACGGGCTCGATGTCGCCGCGACCCCGGGCGGGCGGCTGGCGCGCGAGCTGGCCTTTCTGGGGCAACACACCGGGCTGGCCTCGCGGCTGCGGGTGCGCGAGTTGGTGGCCTTTGGGCGCTGGCCGCATTGCCATGGCCGTCCGGGGCCCGCCGATCAGGCCGCGATCACCCGGGCGCTGCGCGATTTCGATCTGGAACCGCTCGCCCATCGCTTTCTGGACACGCTTTCGGGCGGGCAGGCGCAAAGGGCGCATCTGGCGATGGCGGCGGCGCAGGAAACGCCCTGGCTGATCCTCGACGAGCCCCTGAACAACCTCGATCTGGCCCATGCCCGCGCGCTGATGGCGCATCTGGCGCGGCTGCGCGATGCGGGCGGATCGGTGCTGATCGTGCTGCATGATCTGAACTTTGCCGCCGCCTGGGCCGATCATGTGGTGGCGATGAAGGCGGGCGCGGTGGTGGCTGCGGGCCCACCCGCGCAGGTGCTGACCGGCCCGCACCTGTCCGCGCTTTACGAGACCGAGATCGCGGTTTCCACACAGGGCGGCCGCCCGCTGGTGCTGCATCACCTGCCGTAAAGGCGGTTACGCGCGCCCTGTCGGCGCGGGGTCTGCGGCACCGGGCGGCTTGAGACGAATCCCGGCCGGGTGTGAAATGGGCGCGGGACGCCATGGCCGCAGGGAGCAAGGACCGAGATGACCCATTATGCCCATTCGGGAACGCGCGACGACCGGTCCGACTGGCAAAGCCTGCCCGATCATCTGCAGGCGGTCGAAGGGCTGGCCCGCGCAAGGGGCGTGCCGCTGCGCCTTGGTGCGGCGGCGGCGCTGGCCGGGCGGCTGCACGATCTGGGCAAATACGATCCCGCCTTCGACCGGGTGTTGCGGGGCGCGCCGGGGCCGGTCGTCGATCACTCCACCGCGGGCGGGCGGGTGCTGCTTGACCCGGCCTCGGGCTGCCCGCAATTCGCGGCCGAGGCCTTGGCGCAGGCGATCCTCGGCCACCATGCGGGGCTGCCCGACACCGACACCGGCGCGGACAACAGCTGTCTGAGGCAGCGGATCGGCCGGCCGGGGGCGGTGCTCGACCCGGAGTGGACGACCCATCTGCCCGCCGATTTCGGCGCGGTCGCGGCAGAGCTGGCCGCCCGGGTGCGCCGGGACCGGAGCAAGGCCGGGTTCGACCTGTCGGTCGCGGTGCGGATGGTGTTTTCCTGTCTGGTCGATGCCGATTTCCGCGACACAGAGGCGTTTTATGACGCGCTCGAGGGGCGCGCGCGCGACCGCGACTGGCCCGGGCTGCAAGAGCTGCTGCCCGATCTGCAGGCGCGTTTCAACGCGCATATGGCCGGGTTCGACGCCACGACCGGGCTGAACCGGCTGCGCGCCGACATCCTTTGCCATGTTCGGGCCAAGGCCGCGATGCCCCCCGGCCTGTTCACCCTCTCCGTGCCGACCGGCGGGGGCAAGACCCTTGCCTCGCTGGGCTTTGCGCTCGATCACGCGGCCCGCCACGGGCACCGGCGGATCATCCATGCCATCCCCTACACCTCGATCATCGACCAGACCGTCAAGGTCTTCGGCGAGGTTCTGGGGCCGGAACGGGTGCTGGAACATCACGGCGCCCTTGAGACGGAGCAGCTGCGGCCCGGCAGCCGCGACAAGATCCGGCAGGCGATGGAGGATTGGGCCGCGCCGCTTGTCGTCACGACGAATGTGCAGCTTTTCGAAAGCCTGTTCGCCGCGCGCCCCGCCCGTGCGCGCAAGCTGCACAATATCGCCGGATCGGTGATCGTGCTGGACGAGGCGCAATGCCTGCCGCGCACTCTGCTGGCGCCGACGCTGGCGATGATCGACACGCTTTGCGCGCAATATGGCTGCACGGTGGTGCTGTGCACCGCGACGCAACCGGCCTTTGACAGCAGGCATTTGCGCGACGGCGGACTGGATCTGGCGGGGCGGGAACTGGCGCCCGATCCGGAGGCGCTGGCCGGGCAGCTGCGGCGGGCGCGGATCGTGCAGGGGGGCGCGATGGAGGATGGTGCGCTGATCGCGGCGCTGGCGCAACGGCCGCAGGGCTTTGTGATCGTCAACAGCCGCAAACATGCGCTGGCGCTGTATCAGGCCGCCGGGGCGGCCGGGCTGGAGGGGCTGATCCATCTGACGACGCGGCAATATCCCGCGCATCGGCGCAAGATCATCGAGAGCATCAAGACCCGTCTCAAGGACGGCGCGCCCTGTCGGCTGATCGCCACCAGCCTGATCGAGGCCGGGGTGGACCTTGATTTCCCCTGTGGCTGGCGGGCCGAGGCGGGGCTGGATTCGGTCATTCAGGCCGCGGGGCGGGTGAACCGCGAGGGGAAAAGGCCGGTCGAGACCTCGGTGCTGACGGTGTTTTCCGCGCCGGACAATGCCCCGCCGGGGGATGTGGCGCAGCTTGCCAAGGCGATGCGCGGGGTGGCGGAACAGTTCGACGACCTGCTGGCCCCCGCCGCCATCCGCGACTGGTTCGAAAAGGTCTACTGGCAGGCCGGGCCGAAGCGGCTTGACCCGCAGGGGCTGCGGGACAGGTTCACCTTTGACGGCCGCAGCACGAATTTCGCCTTTCGCAGCGTGGCCGAGGCCTACCGGATGATCGACAGCCCGATGGTGCCGGTGATCATCGCGCGCGAGCCGGAGGCGCAGGGCTGGGTCGGCAAGCTTTGGGACGACTGGGAAAAGTCCGGCACCCTGGCCCGCGCGTTGCAACCTTTCACGGTGCAGATCCCGCAAAAGGCGCGCGACACGCTGCGGGCAAATGGCAAGGGGGAGTTCAGGGCGCCTGACCTGCGCGGCGATGCGTTTTTCGTGCTGACCGACCCCGCGCTTTACCGCGAGGATTTCGGCCTGTGGTGGGAACAGGCCGAGTATCTGAGCGCCGATCAGAGCTTTGTTTGAGGCGGCAGATCCTGACGCGGCCTCGCCCGCATGATCTTCCGCTTTGCGCGACTCAACCCAAGGGGTAAGCTGGTGGAAATTTGAGGTGATCCATGTCTTATGGTATTCGGCTGCATGTCCGGGGTCACAACGGGCTTTTCACCCGCCCCGAATTGAAGGTGGAGCGCGTCAGCTATGACGTGATGACCCCCTCGGCCGCGCGCGGCATTCTTGAGGCGATCCACTGGAAGCCCGCCATCCGCTGGGTCATCGACCGCATCCATGTGCTTGAACCGATCCGCTTCCAGTCGATCCGCCGCAACGAGGTGGGGCACAAGGCGCCCACCGGGACGATCCGGCAGGCGATGAACCGGGGCGATCTGGGCGGGGTTCAGCTTCTGGTCGATGAAGACCGCCAGCAACGCGCCTCGACCGTGCTCGTCGCGCCCGCCTATGTGATCGAGGCGCATTTCACCCTGACCGACAAGGCCGGCGCCGAGGACAACGAGGGCAAGCATCTGGATATCTTCAACCGCCGCGCCGAACGCGGGCAGTGTTTTCACCAGCCCTGCCTTGGCACCCGCGAATTTGCCGCGCAGGTCGCGCTGATCGCCCCCGGGGCCCCCCTGCCCCCGCGCAACCCCGCGGCGGAAACGGCGGATCTGGGCTTTGGCACCCCGCGCGATCTGGGGCTGATGCTGTGGGATATCGACCATGCCGCGCCCGGCCGCCCCTCGATGTTCTTTCGCGCAAGGCTGGTCGAGGGCGTGATGGAAGTGCCCGCCCCCGGCTCGGCGGAGGTGCTGCGATGAGCATGCTGGCCTCGCTTGTGCGCGCCTATGACCGGCTGCCCGATGCGCCGCCCTATGGCTATTCGACCGAGAAGATCGGCTTTTGCGTGGTCTTGACCCCGGAGGGCGCCGTGGCCGAGGTGATCGACCTGCGCGATACGGACAAGAAGCGCAGCCCGCGCATGCTGGCGGTTCCGGCTTGCCCGAAACGCTCGGGCCAGACGCCGCGGCCGAATTTCCTGTGGGACAATGTCAATTACGCGCTTGGGGCCGGGACATTGTCCGACCCGTCGGATCAGAGGTTCGCAGCCTTTCGTGACAAGCATCTGGACTATCTGGAGCCCTCGGACGATCCCGAGGTGAGAAGCTTCTGCGCCTTCCTGCGCAGCTGGTCGCCCGAAGCCCTGTCGCGACATTTCGATCCGGAGAAGTTGCCGACCGAAGGGATCGTCTTTGCCTGCGCCGACAGCTACCGCGATCATTTCCTGCATGATGCCAAGGCCTTGCGGGCGATCTGGGAGACCGAAAGGGCCCGTTGGACCGCCGTCGAAGGCAAGGCCGCGGCAGAGGCCGTCTGCCTTGTCTCGGGGGCAAGGTCCGCGATCGCGCGCACCCATCCGCCGATCAAGGGGGTCTGGGGGGCGCAGGTCGCGGGGGCGGCGATCGTGACCTTCAACGCGGATGCCTATGAATCCTACGGCCATGAACAGGGCGACAACGCCCCGGTGTCGGAGGCCGCGGCCTTCGCCTATACTACCGCGCTGAACCGCTTTCTGGAAAAGGACAGCGGGCACCGCCTGCAGATCGGCGATGCCTCGACGGTGTTCTGGGCCGATGCCGCCGAGGCCGAGACCGCCGCCCTGGCCGAGACCTTCTTTGGCGGATTTTTCGATCCGGGCGCCGCGGAACGGATCGCCACCGACCGCATCGGCGCGCAGCTCGACCGCATCCGGCGCGGCGAGCCGCTTTCCGAAGTCGCGCCGCAGCTTGATCAGGGGGTGCGCTTCTGCGTTCTGGGCCTTGCCCCCAATGCGGCGCGGCTGTCGGTGCGGTTCTGGTGGGAAAACAGCTTCGGCACGCTGACCCGGCATTATCAGCATTTCGTCGAAGACATGCGCCTTGAGCCCCCCCCCGCACGAGGGCTGGCCGCCGCTCTGGCGCTATCTGGTCGAACTGGCCGTGCAGGGCAAACGCGAAAACGTGCCGCCGCTGATCGCCGGGGACTGGATGCGCGCGATCCTGACCGGCACCCCCTACCCGCTGACGCTGCTTTCGGCCACGCTGATGCGCATCCGCGCCGATGGCGAGATCAATGCGCTGCGTGCGGCGCTGCTCAAATCCGTCCTGATCCGCAATTTCCACGCAAAGGAGGCCCCGGTGGCACTTGATCCCGCATCCAAAGACACGGGCTATGTCTTGGGTCGCCTGTTTGCGGCCTATGAAAACATCCAGAAAGCCGCGCTTGGCAGGGGCGTGAACGCGACGATCCGCGACAAGTTCTATGGCTCGGCCTGCGCCACCCCGGCGCGCGTCTTCGGGTCGCTTGCGGCCAATGCGTTCAACCACCTGGCCAAGATCCGCAAGGAAAAACCCGCCTTCGCGCATTACCTTCAGGACGAGCTGCAGCAGATCACCAATTTGCTGGAGATCGGCGCCGATCCTTTCCCGTCCTCCCTGTCGCAGGAATCGCAGGCGAAATTCGCGCTGGGATATTACCACCAGGCCAGCTTCCGCAAACCTGCCGATCCCGGGCAAGAGCCCCATTCCGAGGAGCATTCCCAATGACCATCCTGTCGCGCCGCCACGATTTCGTGCTGATCTTCGATGTCACGAACGGCAACCCGAACGGCGACCCGGACGCGGGCAACCTGCCGCGGCTTGATCCCGAAACGAGCCACGGGCTGGTGACCGATGTCAGCCTCAAACGCAAGCTGCGCAACTATGTCGAGCTGGCCCGCAGCGGCGAAGCGGGCCACCACATCTATGTGCAGGAAGGCGCGATCCTGAACGAGAAGCACCGCGAAGCCTATGTCGCCAAACGCGCCGAGGACCCCAAGGCGCTGAAAGAGGCGCAGGAGGCGAAGAAGCTCAACCCCAGGGGCGACGACGAAGCCCGGGCGCTGCGCGACTGGATGTGCGCGAATTTCTTCGACGTGCGGACCTTTGGCGCGGTGATGTCCACCGGCATCAACTGCGGTCAGGTCAAGGGGCCGGTGCAGATGACCTTCGCCCGCTCGGTCGAGCCGATCCTGCCGGTGGAAATCTCGATCACCCGGATGGCCGCGACGAACGAGGCGGAACAGACCAAACGCGCCGAGGGCGAGGATGCTGACGCCCGCACCGACAACCGCACCATGGGGCGCAAGCATATCGTGCCCTATGGGCTTTACGTCGCGCATGGCTTCATCTCGGCCAAGTTCGCCGAGCGCACCGGCTTTTCCGAGGCCGATCTCGATCTGCTTTTCGAGGCGCTGGCGAACATGTTCGAACATGACCGTTCCGCCGCGCGCGGGGAAATGACGACGCGCAAGCTGATCGTCTTTGCGCATGAAAACGCGCTTGGGAATGCGCCGGCGCATGTGCTGTTCGACCGCGTCCGGATCGGCCGCAACGTGGATGGCGCGTTCCGGGATCTGGATGACCGCGGCCTTGGCAATCTGGCTCCGGCGCGGAAATTCGCCGATTACCGCATCGAGATCGACCGCGACGGCCTGCCCGCGGGCGTCGAGATCCGCGAGCTGCTCTGATGGCCGCGCTGCCCGCCGAGGTGGAGACGATCCCCCTCTCGGCGGTGCAGCATGCGGTTTACTGCCTGCGGCAGGCGGCGCTGATCCATCTCGAACGGCTTTGGGAAGAGAATATCTTTACCGCGCAAGGGGATGTACTGCATGCGCTGGCCGACAAGGGTGGCAGCCGTGGGGGCCGGAACGGGCGGCGGGTGCTGTCTTTGCCGCTGGGCTCGGCGCGGCTGAACCTTTCGGGGGTGGCCGATCTGGTCGAATTCCGCCCCCTGCCCGGCGGCGGCGAGCGCCCCTTTCCGGTCGAATACAAGCGCGGCAAGCCGAAACTGCACCGCGCCGACGAGGCGCAGCTTTGCGCCCAGGCGCTGTGTCTGGAGGAGATGACCGGCCAGCCGGTGCCCGAGGGCGCGCTTTACTATGCCCAGACGAAGCGGCGTGTCACCGTGCCCTTCGATGCCGAACTGCGCGCCCTGACCGAAGCCACCGTGGCCGAGCTTGCCGCCGTCTTCGCCAGCGGTGTCACCCCGCCGCCGACCCCGCAGCGCAGCCGCTGCCGGGCCTGTTCGCTTCTCGACCTCTGCCGCCCCGACACCGTCGCCCGGCCGGTCAAACGCTGGCGCGACCAGACCCTGGCCCGGCTGTTGGAGGCGCGATGAAGAAGCTGCTGAACACCGTCTATGTCACCACCGAAGGGGCGGCGCTGCGGCTGGAGGGCGAGACCCTCGTGGCCGAGATCGAGGGCGCCGACAAGACCCGGGTGCCGTTGCACATGCTCGCCTCGGTCGTGGTGTTCGGGCCGGTGCTGCTGACGCCCGCGCTGATCGCCGCCTGTGCGGAACGCGGCATCACCCTCGTGCTGCTGGGCCGCAACGGCCGGTTTCAGGCCCGCGTCGAGGGCCCGGTTTCGGGCAATGTGCTGCTGCGTCGCGAACAATACCGCCGCGCCGATACGCCCGAGGAGATCGTCCGGTCCTTCGTTCTGGGCAAGGTGTCGAACCAGCGCGCGGTGCTGCGCCGGGCCCTGCGCGACTATGGCGCGGAGATGGAACCGCCTGCGCGCGCGACACTTGAGGCCAGCTGCGAGCGCATGGCGCAGATCCTGCGCCGGGTGCAATTGGCCGACAGCACGGTCGAGGAAATGCGCGGCTCCGAGGGCGAGGCGGCCAATCTTTACTTCGCCGTCTTCGATCATCTGATCCGCGCGCCCGATGCCGAATTGCGCTGGACGCTCCGGTCCCGCCGCCCGCCGCTTGATCCGATGAATGCGCTTTTGTCGTTTCTTTACACGCTTTTGACGCATGACTGCCGCTCGGCCTGCGAGGCGGTGGGGCTGGATCCGGCGGTGGGCTTCCTGCACCGCGACCGCCCCGGCCGCCCCAGCCTTGCCCTTGATCTGATGGAGGAATTGCGCGCCCCCCTGGCCGACCGGCTGGCGCTGTCGCTGGTCAACCGCCGCCAGCTGCGGGCGGGCGATTTCCGGCAGATGGAGGGCGGCGCGGTGCTGTTGACCGATGAGGCGCGCCGCACCGTGCTGACCGCCTGGCAAGAGCGCAAGCGCGAGGAGCGGCTGCATCCGTTCTTGCAGGAAAAGGCCCCCTTCGGTCTGGTGCCCTTCCTGCAGGCGCAAATGCTGGCGCGCCATCTGCGCGGCGATATCGACGCCTATCCGCCCTGGTTCTGGAGTTGAGATGCTGGTTCTGGTCACCTACGACGTGAACACGCTTGAAGAGGGCGGCAAGAAGCGCCTGCGTCGGGTGGCCAAGGCCTGCGAGGATTTCGGCCAGCGGGTGCAATTTTCGGTCTTCGAGATCGAGGTCGATCCGGGCCAATGGGTGAAACTGAAGGCCCGGCTGGAGGCGATCATCCGGCCGGAGTTCGACAGTTTGAGATTCTATTACCTCGGCGCGAACTGGGAACGCAAAGTCGAGCATGTGGGTGCCAAGCCTGCGCTGGATCTGAACGGTCCGCTGGTTCTGTAAGGCTGCGAACCGCAAGCGTGCATCGATTTCCGGGCCGGTTCGCAGCCTTGCGGTTCTTTGAAATCGTGAAGAAAGACGCGCGTGGCAGCGTCCGAGCGGAGAAGCGGTGCGTCATTCTGACATCGGGTTCGCAATGGCTTCCGGATTAGACCAGTCGGCGAAAGGGGTTACATAAGGGCCGTCGCCCCCTTCGCGGGGGCGTGGGTCGAAACGCGGCCTCTCGCAGCTCCTCGGCGATCTTCGACCGGTCGCCCCCTTCGCGGGGGCGTGGGTCGAAACCGCTCGACCCCGGCCCGCTGATCGTGTCGATGATGGTCGCCCCCTTCGCGGGGGCGTGGGTCGAAACTTGAAAAAGGTTTAAATGATTTTATTGATTACGGTCGCCCCCTTCGCGGGGGCGTGGGTCGAAACCGCTGGACCGATGCGGACCTGAACGGTGCCGGGAAGTCGCCCCCTTCGCGGGGGCGTGGGTCGAAACGTATCCGTCGATCACCGCGCTTGCGATGGCCGCGTCGCCCCCTTCGCGGGGGCGTGGGTCGAAACAGCCCGAACAAGCGTGGGGCCTGACGGTGCGCGTCGCCCCCTTCGCGGGGGCGTGGGTCGAAACGGGCAAGACCCAGATCTGTCCATCGGCGGGCTGTCTTGTCGCCCCCTTCGCGGGGGCGTGGGTCGAAACGGGACGCCGAGGCGGCCTTGAACGCTGAGCTGGGTCGCCCCCTTCGCGGGGGCGTGGGTCGAAACCATACGCTCGATGATCCGCGCGGCCGCGTTGTAGGTCGCCCCCTTCGCGGGGGCGTGGGTCGAAACTGGCGGGTTCGAAAGCCCCGCCGCGAATGCCGAGGGTCGCCCCCTTCGCGGGGGCGTGGGTCGAAACAGCGCGCTCGGGAGCAATCCGGTCTATACCGCCCGCGGTCGCCCCCTTCGCGGGGGCGTGGGTCGAAACAAGGACGTGCGGTTGCCGCTGCAGGTGCGGGTGACGTCGCCCCCTTCGCGGGGGCGTGGGTCGAAACCGCCAATTGGCGGCAGGTATTACGCACCATGAGGGGTCGCCCCCTTCGCGGGGGCGTGGGTCGAAACGGCCGGTCTGGGGATTTTGACCCAGCATCAGATGGTCGCCCCCTTCGCGGGGGCGTGGGTCGAAACCGGCGCCTGTCTGGCCCTGAGGCGCTGCAGCTCTAGTCGCCCCCTTCGCGGGGGCGTGGGTCGAAACATGCAGGTGCAGCTTACCGGCACCGCCCATATGGGGGTCGCCCCCTTCGCGGGGGCGTGGGTCGAAACAGTCCACGATGATCCGTTGTCAGTCGAGTATTCTGTCGCCCCCTTCGCGGGGGCGTGGGTCGAAACCCGCGAGGGTCAGCCAGCCCTTTTCGCAGTCCCGCGTCGCCCCCTTCGCGGGGGCGTGGGTCGAAACTGCCACCGTCTCGCGGAAGAAACGGGGCGGCAGGTGTCGCCCCCTTCGCGGGGGCGTGGGTCGAAACGGCGCCGATCAACTACGCCTCGGAGCGCGGGCAAGTCGCCCCCTTCGCGGGGGCGTGGGTCGAAACGGTCTGCCCTACATCGCGGAAGGGCTGCAGCAGGTCGCCCCCTTCGCGGGGGCGTGGGTCGAAACAGGACTATCTGAAAACGGGTGGCGCGAACCTTGAGTCGCCCCCTTCGCGGGGGCGTGGGTCGAAACCAAGCGATGCTGCAAAAGTGGTGAAAACCGCGCTTGAGTCGCCCCCTTCGCGGGGGCGTGGGTCGAAACAGGTGAAAGGTTTTGTCGGAATCATGGACACATAGTCGCCCCCTTCGCGGGGGCGTGGGTCGAAACCTCCGGCGCCGGGCGTGGCGCTATGTGGTCAGATTGTCGCCCCCTTCGCGGGGGCGTGGGTCGAAACAGCAGTGAAAGCACCCCTGCCCCCTCTGAAAGGAGGTCGCCCCCTTCGCGGGGGCGTGGGTCGAAACCAGCGGTCAAAAGCGACCTTTCGCAGGTCATACCGGTCGCCCCCTTCGCGGGGGCGTGGGTCGAAACACCCGCCGCGCTGTCGGCAATTGGCGTTGGCGCAGTCGCCCCCTTCGCGGGGGCGTGGGTCGAAACGACAGCCGCGGGCCCTTCGGCGAGCCCAGTGCCTATGGCACGCATTCGATGCGGCGCACGAAGGTTGCGCAGATCTACAAGAAGACAGGAAATCTGCGCGCCGTGCAGCTGCTCTTGGGCCACACCAAGATGGACAGCAGGGTTCGGTATCTGGGCGTCGATCTGGAAGATGCGCTGACGCTGTCGGAGGGGATTGATCTATGACCTTTGCCTGGCCGGCGCTTGCCGGCCAAGCTTGTCGCGCAGGGCGACATTTAGCTTGACTTCCGCCGAAATGTCGCCTAGAGCTACATCATGAAGCAGATCAGCTACACCAAAGCAGCGATCAAGGCATTGCGGCGGATGCCCTCGAATACCGCTGCGCTGATCCGCGCCAAGATCGAAGCCTATGCGCAGGACCCAAGCGCGCAGGCCAATAACGTGAAGCCCTTGAAGGGCCGGGAGGGTATCCGGCTGAGGGTCGGGGATTGGCGGGTGATCATGGATGATCAAGGCAATGTTCTGGCCGTTCTCGATATCGGGCCGCGGGGCGGCGTCTACGACTGAAAGGGTTTGACATGAACGAGATGGTGACGATCCCGCGCGAAGAATATGACCGCCTGCGGGCTGCCGCGGAGGATCTGGCCGACCTGCAAAGCTATGACCGCGCCAAGGCTCGGCTCGCGGCGGGAGAGGACGAATTGATCCCGGCAGAGTATGCGAACCGCCTTCTGAATGGCGAAAGCGCCCTGCGCGTCTACCGCGATCTGCGCGGCCTGACCCAGGCTGCACTGGCCGAAAAATCGGGCGTGAAGCGGGTCACCGTGGCCGAGATCGAGACCGGCCGAAAGCAGGGCTCGGTCGCAACATTGCGCACCTTGGCCGATGCGCTTGGCGTGAGTCTGGATGATCTGACGGAGTAACGTCGGCCCTCTGCTGCCGATCGAAACGGGCTTCATGCGGCGGTGCGGTTGCCCCGAAGCGGCCGTTTATGGTGTGGTGCAGAAAAATCCCGAGCCGGCTATCGGGTTGTGTCTCGGAATTGGTGGAAATTTGAAGGCGGCGTAATCTCCGGGTGAACTGCAACCACCCAGCCGGCGGCGCCAACCGCCAGGGAGAGTGAGGGCCTGACTGCCAGCGGTCCGAAGGAAGGCCCGAACGCCATGACCGAGATTACCGGGAACCCCGCGCTTTCGCTACTGTCTGACGCTGCGGGCTACGACCCGATCGAGGATCGCCTGCGCGCGAGCGTCCGGGCCATGATCGAGACGATGTTCGAAGAGGAGTTGGCCGATTTTCTCGGCCGCATGCGCTATGGCCGATCCGAAGGTGCCGCGAAAGGCTATCGTCACGGGCACCGCGACCGCCAGCTGACCGGAACTTTCGGCACCGAAACCTTGCGGGTGCCGCGCGCGCGGATCGAGGCCGAAGACGGCAAGGTCACGGAATGGCGGTCGAAGGCGTTGCCGCGCTACCGTCGACTGACGAACTGAGCCGGAACAGGAAAGGCCCCAGTGGGGCGTTTCCCCGGCGAAGGCAGAAGCTCTGATCGCGGCGGTCTACCTTGCGGGCACCAACACCCGTCGGGTGAAGCGGGCGCTGGTCAGCCTGTTCGAGGGCGCCGTGAGCAAGGACGTGGTCAGCCGCACCCGGGCCGAAAGGTGAAGGTGGATTGGGAGGCGTGGTCGGCGCGCAGCCTGGCCGATGAGGACATCGTGCGGTTGATCCTTGATGGCACTGTGGTTCGGACGCGCCTGGACAAGAAGGCGACGAATATCTCGGTGCTGGCGGCCCTCGGGGTGCGCCGCGATGGGCAAAAGGTGCTGCTCGCAATTCAGAGTGAAGCGGTTCAGAAAACGCCCCAGTGGGGCGTTTTCCCGCTGAACGGGCGGCGAAAGCCCGTCTTCGACCTCGCAACGCCCCACCGGGGCCTTGCGTCCGGCTTTGCCGGACCGGCCTCGACCCTGGGGCCAGTTCCTCGCCGATCTCGATGCACGGGGCCTGAAGCGGCCCGAATTCGTCATCGTCGATGGCGCACCGGGGCTTGAAGTATGAGGAGGGTCAGAAAACGGTCCGGTGGACCGTTTTCCCGACGATTGGCTCGTGGCGCTGTGGGGTGAGGAACTCGCCATCCAGCGTTGCACGGTCCACAAACATCGCAACCTGCTGGCCCATGCCCCCAAGCACCTCCACGACGAGTTGACCGAGGACTATCGCGACATGGTCTACGCCGACAGCGCCGCCGAGATCGAAGCGCGCCGCAAGGCGTTCGTGCGGAAATGGCGGCTCAAATGCCGGGCGGTGGCCGAGAGCCTCGAAGAAGCGGGCGAACGCCTGTTCACCTTCACCCGGCTTGACCCGTCGCAATGGAAATCGGCACGCACAACCAACGCGATCGAACGCTTGAACGAGGAATTCCGCCGCCGCATCAAGACCCAGACCGTGCTGCCCTGCGCGCAAACCGTGCCGATGCTGCTCTGGGCCATGCTCGCGGCGGGACAGATCCAGATGCGCAAGGTCGACGGTTGGGAAACCCTGTCACAGCCCCTCGAGCCGATGCCCCTTGACCTCGCGGCTTGAGAAAGCGAACCTTGAAACGCTCGGAGAACGCGCGCAGGCAATTTCCACCACCTTCGAGACATGACCGGCTATCGCTGGGGGCAGGTCAGTGTCAATAAACTAGGGGCACCTCACTCCGCCAAGCACGACCGAACGCCACCCAAATCCAACCTTCTCTGGGACCGAACGGTTCGTTAACTCTTCCAGGCCCAAAGTGAGGTAGGTTCCCCGACATCTGCAGGGGGAACCATGAGTTCATTTGTCAGCTTCAACCAGTTCGTACGACACGGCGGCCACGCGACCATTGTCCTCGGCCTTCGTGCGATTGAACCTGCGATGGAGCTAAAGCAGGCGCGACTGGACAGTACCGTCACGGATGCATTTGAACAGCGGCTGCGCGAGCTTGCGGCAGAGAATTGGTCCGCCTTGACGGGAGCGTTCGCGCGTGCAGGCATCGTCGCTGATCCGACTGTCGAAGACGTAGAGACCGAGATTTCCCGCGAGCGGGCTGACTTTTCGGAACAGGCTTCAGCGATCATGGCAACCACTGACCCGAGCGTTGCTGACGCCGATGTTTCGACACTTTCCGATTGGCTCGCGCGTCGATTTCTGACCCAGATCAACGAATGGCGCCAGCGACGGTTGGGCGTGACCCATTTTGTCTGGCGGACGCAGGACGATGAGAAGGTCCGCGCGGCGCACGCCGAACGCGATGACAGGGTCTATTCCTGGCAAGACGAATTCCCCGATGGTCCGCCCGGTCACGGCTACAACTGCCGATGCGTCGCCGAACCGGCGATCGTCGACGGAACGATCCTGCTCACAGATTTCCCGACATCTCCAGACCTCAGCGAGAGGATAGCCCAGGCGCAAGCCGACGGGCTCACCGACGCAGCGGCAGATGCAGCAGCAGGCGGTGCGATTTCGGTCTACAATCTGTTCCGCTTTTCGTGGCTTGGTTACCGGCGCCTGTTCGGTGTGATCACGCCTGAGGAGGAGGCCGAGCGCCTCGCCATGCGCGAAAGCCTGGCCAGCGCCATTCGAGCGCTCGCCGATCTCGACGCCGAGACCGTCCGCCAACTGAGCGAAGCCTTCGTCGACTATTTCGACGCCAGACACGCGGACCTGCGTCTGCTCGACCTCGAATTCCGTCTCGGGCTCGCCTCGGAAGACGCATTGCTCAAGGCCTATCGCGACGTCGCCTATCTGGACGCAGCGACAACGCTCGGGGGCGTGGCCCTTACGACGACGCTCGCACGGCTTGGGGTAGGGGTAGCACGGTTCTCACCGCGGGCAGCAATCGTCGGCTTGCGCTCGGCTGCCCTGCGCATCGACGGCATGATCGCCATGCGGAGCGCCACGGTCGACAGCTTCGTCGCGCGCAGATTTGCCGAGTTGGCAACGCAGGGGCACGGCCCGCAGCGTCACGAAGGCGCGGTCACTCGACAGATGCTGATCGACCGCGTGTCGCTCGGCATAGATCCGATGACCGGGACTTCGAGAGACGGCGTGACCGGGAGACCGCACCGCGCGCCACCGATTGCCAGCCGTATCACGTCGCCTGAGGCATTTGTTGCCGCCGAGCGCTTCGTGCGGCGAACGCCCGAATATCGCGCGGCTCGAGACGCTGCGCAATTCGAACCGGCATATCAGCGCGGCAGCTTCCTCGTCGTTCTTCCTTTGGAGGACGCGCTTGGCCCGGACTACCTGCGCCTCGTAGAGGGAGTCAGGACTGCCGGCGGAGGCGCCATCAGCGCGGATTTCGATCGTGGCAACCTGCTGGCTGTATTCCGCCATGTGCCGGGCAGTGAACCTGCGCTCGTCACCATGTACCCGATCACGAGGTAGAAAATGGTCAGCCTAGACAGTTGGAAAAGGACTATGTTCCTGCTTTGTGGGCCGGAGACCTACGATCCCGACGCCTTGAAGGCGGGTCTCGAGATTGACCCTGATGACTCGCGCCGATTCCGGGAACGCTTCGAGGCGGTCTTGCGGTACAGGCCGTTGACTGCCGACGAATACGAAAAGGATATCGGGTTCCATTTTGACAATGACGAAGAGATGTACGGCTACCTTCGGGCGATGTTCGACTTTCTTTTCCAACGCGGACCATTTCCGGAATGACTTTTTTGGCGGCATTGGCCGGGATTGGCGGCGAGCCTGTGCTGGTCACGATGTATCCGATGGAAGCGCGACAATGAAATCTCTCGACCTGCGGACCCAGGCTTGGCTGGATGACATGTTCCTTTATTGCGGGGCGAACGTGTATGGCCCGGACAAATTGAAAGAAGAACTCGGGTGGTCGAGCGAATGGTCTGAGCGCCTGCGTAGGAATTTCGATTATGTCTTGGAAAACCGGTCTCTGACCGCTGACGATTACGCGCGCAGAACGGACATCGAATTCGAAAACGACGAAGCGCTGTTTGCGTACGTCGAGGCGCTGCGTGATTTTCTTTTTTTGAACGGACCTTATCCCGAATTCGAAGGCTGAGCCAGGCTGGAGAACGTTCGACGGCAGGCCCACCCCCTCCAACCACGCGAAAAACGCGCCAGCTCGCTCCGGATGCTCCTCCCACTTGTCCGCGAAATTCTCGAGCGCGTCCGTTGGGTTCTTGATGACGTATTTCGTGCCGTCGTGCTCGATAGCCTCTTCCATCCGGCTCAGGATCGATAGCAGAGCATACCCAATCGTTTCTTCGCCCTGGTAGGCGTGTGCGGCAAGCGAGGAGATAATGATCGAAATTGGTTTGTCGGTGGGATCGTCCGCGAACATGGTGTCACGGTGCCGCTTCAAAATCATGATGGCGGACTGCAGCGGCGTGCGAACGCGGTATGTCGGGATGTCTTCGACACTAGCGGTTATACCCTCAGCACGCATCTCTTCCAAGATTTGCTCTCGCCTCCGAAGGAAGACATCGCCCATTCGCGATTTGAACCACTCCGCATAGCCACGCGGATTGGAGCGCGGCCAATCGTCCGTGATGACGTCATACTCCGCTTCCTCATTGTCCGTGATGGCGATGGCCGTGTCGGCGTAGGTTGCATCGAGACTACGGGCCTCGAGCAGCAGGCGCTGGTCCTCTGCGTTCGGAATGCAAGGCACAATGTCCATATGAAACTGCGCGCCATCAGCGTATTCAAGGCGCCAGCACCGTCGGCCTTCATGCACAGGTTTCTTGATGCCCTTGCTGTCACGGTAGAACTTGATCTCCTCACCCAGCATTTGCTTCAGATCGTGCTGCGACAGGTCCGACTTGCTCAGACCCGTGAGCGAGCAGGCGCAGTCCACATCATACTCTTCATCGTCAGACATTGGCCTGATGACGGTGCCGAGCCGAAAGGAACCCTGTACAAAGATTTCGGGATTATGATCCCTGACACTGGACGCGTCTCGATGCAGCCAATCGCCGAGTGATTTATAGCTCTTTTCAGCCTGTTCGTAGCGCGCGGACGGAATCTCGAGCGCCTTTGCTAGAGCTTCAAGATATGCTTCAGCCTGCTTTGTGATCGTGACGGCCATGCTTAACTACCCCCCTTGGTTCTCCAACCATATGAGTTGCTGGTAGGCAGATTGCAACGCGCTGAGCGTCCGTTGCTTTTTATCCAATAGTGTTTCATCGTACCCACCGAGAACGACCGCTTGCTCATCGGCCTGCCAGGTCTATCGCGCCCGCAGCGAACATCTGCTTCCCGCCCTCTGCGATGGCTCCAAACGGCGGTTCGGGACCGAAAATGGTGACGGTGAGAGCGATCTGTCGGCTTATCTGTCCGGAAATAACCCCGGCATCCCGTCGCTTGCCAGACGGGCCGGGAAGCTCAGGCGCAAAGGGGCGTGCTGCGTTTCGGCATTCAGCGCTCCCACGGCAACCAGCTCCGCCGTGACCTTCCGGGGCTTCAGTGAAACGGCCCTTCTTCATCGGAAACTCCTCGTCCATCTTACTGAGAAAATTCTACTTTCACATCCCCTTAGCCACGGGGAGGACTCCCCACCGGAGCCAGGCGCACCGAGACAGATCTAGTCGCACCCGGACCGAAAAAATACGCCGAGTAGGGTGGCAATTCCTTGATGCGCCCGGCAATCCTTTGCTGGTCTTGGCTGGAGGCAGCAATTCGGGCCAGCGCTTTGGCGTCGGCATCGGTTGTGCGGAGTATCAGATAGCTTCCGACTGCCTCGAACAATGCTGGATCAAAATCACGTACCCCTTGCGAGGCCAACGCAAACGCGAGTCCGTACTTCCTGCACTCCTTTGCGAAACGTGGGATCAGCTTCAACTTCGCTGCCCTGTGCGCCTCATCGAAAATGATCGCATGGGTCAAGCGTTGCTGGACACCACGTCGAAACATGTCCTTGTAAAGACTGTAGAGCACGAACGAAGAGAAAGCGTTTTGAAGCATTTCGTTGGTGCTCTGATGAATTCGGATCAATGTCGGGCGATGCACGTCCAAGAGGCCCGGTGCGGATGTTGCGCCGCCAAAAAAACCGTAGTCGTTAAGCTCTTGTAGTCGCGAAATCAAGGTCTGGTTCGGCTTCGGACGCGACTTCAGCAAATCAAAGAAGACCTGAAACTCTGGGGCAGGGCGTGTCCAGGGCGCCGGTTATCACCTGCGGCATGAAGAGGCCGATCCGCGTTGCGAAATCGTGGCGCTTGGTCCGGTCGCTGTCGGTCCAGACCTCGACAAGAGCGCGGTTGTGGCGGGGGCAGGCTCGGAGGAAGGGAACCTGCCAATTCGAGCGAAAGGCCATGCCGATCTGATGCGGCAGGCCAGAACCTCGGGCATCTTCACGCAGGCAATCGGGGCAGATCCGCGTGGCGGGGCTGCGCACGGCATGGCGTGGAAAGACATTGCCGTTGCGCTCGAAGCTGCGGGTGCTCACGCGCGAAAAACTGGCAGATCGGAGGGGGCGAGGATCCGTGTCCGCGATCTGCGCAAGCCCCTCGATCGCGTGGGGCGCGCCGTCGATCAGATCGGACAGGTCGATCCCGATCAGGACGGCAAAGCTCTCTAGGTTGGCGCCATTCCGCATGGCGAGGCGCGACAGATATGAGGCCGGCGCTTCGCCGGGCGCGGGGTCGAACCTGAGTGTGAGGCGGGGAAGCGCTGAGGGCATGATCCGGCTGGCAATTCTGGCTTCCTTGCTTTGCCCTGAAACCGCCGGGTCCTCAATCCCTGAGGATTAGGGGGGCAATCTTGCCAAAACCGCTTCAAAACCGGGGGATGCCGCTCGAGGAAGCCCCGAATCGCACTTGCGGAAGCTGCAAGTGTCAATTTTGCGGCGTTTCGTTGTCATTGCGGCAAGTTTGAGTGGCACACCACAACCTCCCCTGCCCGTCAGAACCACTGCCCCGGTTCCATCAGGCCCAGATCCAGCAGCTGGCGGCTTGACCACTCGAAGGGCACCGAATTGTGCCACCGGAACGTCGGGATGTCATAGGTCGAGCCCGGATTGCGCTTGAGCGCTTTGGCCACCCGGAACGAGACCACCGCCGCCGTCAGGTTGTGGTGCCACGGGCAGGCATAGGTGTTGCGCTCCTCGTCCGAAAGCGTGTGATCGGCCCGCAGCTCCAGCCCCGGTGCGGTGCGAAACAGCGCGATCCGGTCGATCTTGCGCCGCGCCGCGGGGATGTGTTCGTCAAAGCGCCAGCGCAGCCCGCCAAAGAAATCCAGCTGCCGTTCGCGCGGGTGGTTGTGGTTCGCGGGATCGGGGCGGCCCAGCGCATAATAGCCGCTGCGGTCCAGCATCGCCTCGGCCAGATTGACCCCGTCGGGGTTCTTTTCCAGATCGGCCGCGTAAAGATCGACCACATAGGTCAGCATGCCGAACCGGCGTTCCTCGGTGTGGAAGGCCAGCAACTCGCGCACCGAGCGGGTCTCGCAGAAGGGAAAGAACAGATATTCGGCGTTGAACCCGTAATAGAACCAGGTTCCCGCGGGCGCGGCGGCAATCAGCGGATTGAGCGCGTCCAGAAAGGCCCCGGGGCCATGCGCGACCCAGGGAATGCGGTGAACAAGTGGCGCAAGATCCCCCGGCAGCACCAGCGCCGGAGGGGCGCAAAGGATCAGCGTGCGAAAGCCGAGCTTCAGATGGTGGCGGATCGTGCTGTCGACCTCCACCAGATCCTCGATCAAGAGCACCGCCACCGGCCCCCCGGCCAGAACCTCTGTCGCCACGCTCAGGAAGGCGGTCTGGGACGCGTATTCCATGCCTGTCTGCCCCTTTTTGCGCAGATTTGCGGAAGGTGCGGGGGAATGCAAGCGCGGCCTTGCCGTCAGGTCGTGAAGGGAAGCTCCATCGTGCCGCCACAGCCCTTGTAAATGCGCCGATCCCGGATCTTGCCCCGGTAGCCGATGATGCCGAAAATCAGCACCTCGACCAGCCATTGTGCAAGAAGCCAGGCTTCGTGCATCTGCAGCCCCTGCGGCTGGTAGGCCGCGTCCTGATGCACAAGCTTGTTGCGGATGAACGAGATCAGGTCGAAGGCATCCTTGTTGTTTTGTGATCGGGAGAGTCCTCTCAGTTCCGGGCTTTGTTCGAGCAGGTCACAGTCGACGCGCAGGAAGGTTGCCGCCGCGCGCATCTTGTCGCTGAACTTGATCCCCTTTTCGGCCATCAGGCTTTTCGACCACCCGGCGCGATGTTCCAGAATGTAGTTCACCAGCGCCTCAAGCGCGGTGTGGGCCGCGATGATCGCCATTTCGATCGAGGCCGATCGCAGAACATTCGACGCACGATAATATTCTATCCCCTGACGCAGTGCGCGTCTGGTGAGGTCGTCAGCATGAGCACTGCTGAAGGCCAGGAAAATCGTTGGCAAGTCCTGCTGCAGGCACCGATCAAGCCAGTTCGGTTCGATCTTGCCAGAGTCGTTCGGCGTGAAGCCCAACAAGCTGAACGCGACGGCGCCGGTGGCGTCATGCGCGATCAGATTGCCAACCCCGCAATGGCTCCCTTTGACGAAGGTCAGGAAAACGTGAAGGCACCCCATGTCTGAAACCACATCGTCTGAGCCTGTCTCAAGCGTGGAGGAAATCAGGCAGGGTTTTCCCACAACCCCGGATGGGACGATCTTGAAGGTTACATTCTCGGGCGTGACAAGACGGATAGTGCGGGAGAGGAACTCGGGCGGTGACAGCAGGACAGAGGAAAAGCCCGCAGAGATAGCCGCCTGTCCAAGGTGGATCGGTATTCGCTTTGCCCGGGCTTCCACTGTGCTTGGTTCGCCATGGAAAGGGAAGGTGCAGCGTTTCAAAAACAGCTTGGTGATGTATCCGCCGCACTCGAAACTGAAGTCGGTGTTGCCGTCGACATTGAAAGCCTCCCCCCACTCGACGAACGCCCCCAGATGAAAGACCGGGATCCAGTCCGCGTCATAGCTGACCGGAATGCGCGCGGGCCCCACGTCGCGGTCGCGGATGCGCAGGTTATCCACCGAAATTTCGAAACGGGGCGGCGTGTCGGCTTTCAATAACTCTTCCGGGGTCAGCATCGGACCTCCACGCAAGGGGGACGGCAATGACCGCCATCCTGTCGCGCGAAATCCCGCCCCGCAAGCCCGCAAAACTTGCGGCATCGGCCCGTTTGCGGTATCGGGCGCCAACCCCGGGAGGCCCCCATGACCGACGCGCCGAAAAAGCTGCATATCAAGACCTATGGCTGTCAGATGAACGTCTATGACAGCGAGCGCATGGCCGAGGCGATGGGCGTGCAGGGCTATACCCTGACCGACGATCCGGCCGAGGCCGACATGGTGCTGCTCAACACCTGCCACATCCGCGAAAAGGCTGCCGAAAAGGTCTATTCCGATCTGGGCCGGCTGCGCCCCTTCAAGGAGGCGAAGCCGGGCCTGACCATCGGCGTCGCGGGCTGCGTCGCGCAGGCCGAGGGCGAAGAGATCATGCGCCGCATGCCGCTTGTCGATCTGGTCGTGGGCAGCCAGAACTACCACCGCCTGCCCGAGATGGTGGCGGCCGTCGCGCGGGGCGAGCGCCCCGTGGACACCGAATTCCCGGCCGAGGACAAGTTCGACAAGCTGCCCGAACGCCCGGTGCAAGCGCGCCCCACCGCCTTTCTGACCGTGCAGGAGGGCTGCGACAAGTTCTGCGCCTTTTGCGTCGTGCCCTATACGCGCGGCGCCGAAATCTCGCGCCCCGTTGCGCGCATCCTGACGGAAGCCGAAAAGCTGGTCGCCAAGGGGGTGAAGGAAATCACGCTGCTGGGCCAGAACGTGAATGGCTATCACGGCGCGGGGCCCGACGGGGTCTGGGGCCTTGGCCGTCTGGTGCGGGAACTGGCGCGGGTCGACGGGCTCGACCGCATCCGTTACACCACGAGCCACCCCAACGACATGGCCGAGGATCTGATCGCGGCGCATGGCGCGGAACCGAAGCTGATGCCCTATCTGCATCTGCCGGTGCAATCGGGGTCGGACCCGGTCCTGAAGGCGATGAACCGCAAACACACCGCCGAAGACTACCTGCGGCTGATCGAGCGTATCCGCGCGGCGCGGCCCGATATCCTGATCTCGTCGGATTTCATCGTGGGCTTTCCGGGCGAGACCGAGGCCGACCATCAGGCCAGTCTGGATCTGATCCGCGCCGTGGGCTTTGGCGCGGCGTTTTCGTTCAAATATTCGCCGCGTCCGGGCACGCCTGCGGCCGGGCGCGACCCGGTCGCGGCCGAGATCGCCGATGCACGGCTGCAGGAATTGCAGGCGCTGATCACCGCGCAGCAAAAGGCCGCGCAGGAGGCGATGGTGGGGCGCACGGTCGGCGTGCTGTTTGAAAAGCCGGGTCGGCTGCCGGGGCAATGGGTGGGCAAGTCCGATCACCTGCATGCGGTGCATGTGAGCGCCGAAGGCATCGGCCCGGGCACGCTTGCGCAGGTGAGAATCACCGCCTCGGCGCCGAACTCGCTGGCGGGCGCACTTCTCTGACCCGCTGGGGCAGCGCGGAAAACCCTTCGCCTTGTCGCGGGACTTTCGGCCTTTGCCCCGAAATTGTCCCAATTCGTGCAAATTGCGCCCCGGTTTGTTCCCGGTTGCGTCACAATAACGGGGTGAAAGCCCTTTCCTTGTCTCAAGGTTTTGTTACTGTGGGCCAAATTCGTTAACGCTCTGGCCCGGCCGGGGCGGGTCCATTCGAGGAGGCTTGGGGGATGACAAGATTGACCCGAGGATTGAAACCGGCGGCGGCGGTCTTTGCCGCGGCAGCCTTGGCGCTGGCGGCCTCGGTCGGCCCGGTCGCGGCGCAGCAGAAGTCCGAGACCTATCTCCCGGCGATCTGGATCGACCCCGACGGCTGCGAACATTGGGCGATGGATGACGGCACCGAAGGCTACATGGACGCGCGCAAGACCCGCGACGGCCGCCCGGTCTGCCACCGCAATGTCTGCGGCGTGCTGCAGACCGACACGCTTTTCGCCACCGACAGCACCAAGCTGACCGCCTCGGGGCGCAGCGCGCTGCAGCAGTTCTTCCAATCCGCGCAGGCGCGCAGCTTCATCATCACCGGCCACACCGACAGCCGCGCCTCGGATGAATATAACATGCGCCTGTCGAAAGGCCGCGCCGAGGCCGTGGCGGGCGTGGCGCAACAGGTCGGCGCCCCGGTGCTGGCGGTGAACTGGTATGGCGAGCGGATGCCGAAGGCGACGAATGCCACCGCCGCGGGCATGGCGCAAAACCGCCGCGTCGAAGTGATCTGCGTGAAGTGAGGGGCACCACCATGAACGGCACGAAACTCCTGCTTCTTGGCGTCGCGGCGCTGGCGCTGGCGGCCTGCGACAACAGCTATGGTCCCGACAAGTCGATCGACCGCGGCATCAATTCCCACCCCCTGAGCACGCTCAAGGCCGGGGTCTGGGTCGATCCCGAGGGCTGCGATCACTGGATCATCGACGACGGCGTCGAAGGGTATCTGACCGCCCGCGTCGATGATTACGGCAAGCCGATCTGCTCGGGTGCCGCCCCGCCCAATACCGCCGTCGGCCCGTTCAAGGAAGGCTCGCCGATTCCCGATTACCTCTGATCGGGAAATCAGCATCTGCCCAAAATTCGGGCAATTTGGCCGTGCGGCGCCCCGCACGGCCGCTTTCATGTCGGGCAGATGAATTTTTTGCCCCGGCGCGGATTTCGGGCAAACCAGCGCTTGCGTGAAACAGGGGTGGGGTGCACCATATCTTTGACACGCCCCACCTCAACCCAGGGAGACGTTATTGGGCTTCAGCGCGATCACCCCCCCGCCCCGCACGCAGGACGCTTACGAGACGCTTCTTGAATATCCCGACAACCGGTTGCTGATCGACCTGTGCGGCGAATTCGACCGCAACCTGGCGCAGATCGAGCACAAGCTGTCGGTGCATATCCTGCGCCGCGGCAATCAGCTGGCGGTGGTCGGCACGCCCGAGGCGCAGGGGCTGGCCGGGGGGGTGCTGAACGCTCTTTACGCCCGGCTGGAGGCGGGCAAGCCCATCGACGCGGGCGAGATCGACGCGGCGATCCGGATGTCGGATCTGGGCCATGACGGGGTCTCGGTCGATGAACAGCTGGAGATGTTCGCGGCCGGAAAATACGAGATCCGCACCCGCAAGAAACAGGTCGAGCCGCGCACGGATGCGCAAAAGGCCTATGTGCGGGCGCTCTTTGAAAACGAAATGGCCTTCGGCATCGGTCCGGCGGGCACCGGGAAAACCTATCTCGCGGTGGCCGTGGGCGTGACGATGCTGATCGGCGGGCTGGTGGACAAGATCATCCTCAGCCGTCCCGCGGTCGAGGCGGGCGAGCGTCTGGGCTTTCTGCCGGGCGACATGAAGGACAAGGTCGATCCCTACATGCAGCCGCTTTACGACGCGCTGAACGACTTTCTGCCCGCCAAGCAGATGGCCAAGCTGATGGAGGAAAAACGCATCGAAATCGCGCCCTTGGCCTTCATGCGGGGGCGGACGCTGTCGAATGCCTTTGTGGTGCTGGACGAGGCGCAGAATGCCACGACGATGCAGATGAAGATGTTTTTGACGCGTCTGGGTCAGGGCTCGCGCATGGTGATCACCGGGGATCGCACGCAGATCGACCTGCCGCGCGGCACGGCTTCGGGGCTTGCCGATGCCGAACGCATCCTGGCCGGCGTGAAGGGGATTTCCTTCAACTATTTCACCGCCGAGGATGTCGTGCGTCACCCGCTTGTGGCGCGGATCATTGGCGCTTATGAACGGGCGGATGAAGGAACCGCTGGTTGAATGTCTGATCGAGGAAGCGGCCTGGCAGGGGATTGACCTTGCCGGGCTGTCGGAACGCGTGGCCCGCGCCGTGCTGCTGGATCAGGAACTGGACCCGGACGCCTGGGAAATCAGCCTGATCGGTTGCGATGATGCCCGCATCGCGGAGCTGAACGCCGAATTTCGCGGCAAGCCCACGCCCACCAACGTCCTGTCCTGGCCCGCGCAGGATCTGGCGGCCGAGGAAGACGGCGACGAGCCCTGGTTCCCCGAGCCCTTCGTGCCGGGGGAACGTGATGGGCTTGGCGATATCGCGATCGCCTTTCAGACCTGCGCGCGCGAGGCGGAAGAAGCGGGCAAATCCGTTCACGATCATGTCACGCATCTTGTGATACATGGCGTTTTGCATCTTCTGGGCTATGACCACATCCGCGACGCTGACGCGCAGTTGATGGAAAGCATCGAAGTGCGTATCTTGGCCGCTCTGGGGATCGCAAATCCCTACGAGATCTAGCCCCGCGGGGGCGCATTTGGAAAGGACAGATGGGACAAGTCGCAGACGGAAGCAATTCCGCCGCCGCCGCGCCCGCTTCGGACCCCGAAGCCGGCGAGAGTAGCAACGACCCTCAGCCGAGGGGCTTTTTCGGGCGCATATTGGGCGCCCTTGGCGCCAGCCCGGGCGAGACACCCCCCGACGAGGCGCAGTCCGCCGCCACCGTGACGCCTGCGGGCCTGCCGGGCCTTGGCAACCTGCGCAAGATGCGGGTCGGCGACGTCGCCGTGCCCAAGGCCGAAATCATCGCCGTGCCGGTCACCACCACCCGCGAGGAACTGGTCGAAGTCTTCCGCACCCAGGGCTATTCGCGCCTGCCGGTGTTCAAGGACACTTTGGACAGTCCGATGGGGCTGGTGCTGCTCAAGGATCTGGCGCTGGCGCATGGTTTTGGCGGTGCCGCGGGCCGGTTTTCCTTGCGCAAGCTGTTGCGGCCGCTGCTTTATGTGCCGCCGTCGATGCCCATCGGCGTGCTGTTGCAAAAGATGCAGGTGCAGCGCATCCATATGGCTTTGGTCATCGACGAATATGGCGGGGTCGATGGGCTTGTGACGCTGGAAGACCTGATCGAACAGGTGATCGGCGAGATCGAGGACGAGCACGACGAGGAAGAAGACGGCCTTTGGAAGCTGGAAAAGCCCGGCCAATGGCTGGTGCAGGCCCGCGTGCCGCTGGAGGATTTCGAGGCCGAGATCGGCATGAAACTGGCCGATGCCGAAGAAGGCGCCGAGATCGACACCTTGGGCGGGCTTGTCTTCATGCAGATCGACCGCGTGCCCGCGCGCGGCGAGGTGATCGTGGCCGATAACGGCGTCGAATTCGAAGTGGTCGATGCCGATCCGCGCCGGGTCAAGCGGCTGCGGGTGCGGCTGCCGGGCGTCGCCGCCGAATAACGGAACGGACCTTTCATGCGCGTGCCCCCGCTTTACAATCCCGCGGTCAAGATCCTTGTCTGGGGTCTGGCCGCGATCCTCGGGGCGGGGGTGGCGCTGGGTCAGGCGCCCTTCGGGCTTTGGGGGGTCGCGCTGGTGGCGCTGTCGCTTCTGATCGCGATGGGGCAGGCGACCTCGCCCTTTCGGGTGGGGCTTGCGGCGGGCACCGGCTATGCGGCGCTCGCCATGTTCTGGATCGTCGAGCCTTTCTTCGTCGAGCCAGAGATTTACGGCTGGATGGCGCCTTTCGCGCTGATCTTCATGGCCTTGGGCATGGGGCTTTTCTGGGCCTTGGGCATGAGCCTTGGCGCGCGTCTGGGCGGGGCTTCGGTCTCGCGCGCGGCAGGCGTCGCGGTCGGGCTGTTCGGCGCCGATCTGGTGCGCAGCTACATCTTTACCGGGCTGCCCTGGGTGCTGTTCGGCCATATCTGGATCGACACGCCGCTGTCGCAGGGCGCGGCCCTTGTCGGCGCGATGGGGCTTGGCGCGCTGACGCTGGGGCTGGCCGTGCTGCCCTGGCTGATGCCCCGGGCGAACTGGCGGCTGCCTGCGGCGGGGGTCTCGGCCGCTGTCATCGCGGGGCTTTGGGGCGCGGGCAGCTGGCAACTGGCGCAGCCGGTGCCGCCCCGCGCGACGCCGGTCAATCTGCGCATCGTGCAGCCCAATGCGCCGCAGGATCTGAAATGGCGCCCGGACTATGCCGAGGAGTTCTTCTTTCGCCATCTCGATCTGACCGCCGCCCCACCTGCCCCGGGCAAGCCTGCGCCCGATCTGATCCTGTGGCCCGAAACCGCGGTGCCCTTTCTGCTCGATCGCGCGGGCGACGGCCTGACGATGATCGCCGAGGCGGCCCGCGGCGTGCCAGTCGCGGTGGGGATCCAGCGCGAGGAAGGCCTGCGCTATTTCAATTCGCTGGCGATGATCGAGGCCGGGGGCAAGATCGGCCCGGTCTATGACAAGGTGCATCTGGTGCCCTTTGGCGAATACATCCCCTTTGGTGATGAGCTTTCGCGCTTCGGCATCACCGCCTTTGCCGCGCGCGAAGGCAACGGCTATTCCGCGGGCACGGCGCGCAAGCTTCTCGATCTGGGCCCTCTCGGCCTTGTGCAACCGCTCATCTGCTACGAGGCGGTCTTCCCGCAGGACATGCACGCCGAGCGCCGCCCCGACTGGCTGTTGCAGATCACCAACGACGCCTGGTTCGGCGAATTGTCAGGCCCGGTGCAGCATCTGGTGCAGGCGCGGTTTCGGGCGATCGAATTCGGCCTGCCGCTGGCCCGGTCCGCCAATACCGGCATCTCGGCGCTGATCGACGCGCGGGGCCGCGTGGTGGAAAGCCTGGGCATGGGAGAACAGGGCGTGATCGACGCGCCCCTACCCGGCTCGCTCGCCGCGCCGCCCTATGCCCGGATGGGCGATGGGCCCTGGCTTGCAGGTCTTATCGCCGCAGTTGCCCTTGTTTGGGGGCTTGGGCGCAAATCGCGCGTTGACCGGCGCAGAATCGGGGGATAGCGTCCCCCCACCACTCCAACGGCTTCCTGGCGGGGTGGGAACACATCAATGGAGCACTTCCCCATGTCACGTTCTAACTATGTCTTCACTTCCGAGTCCGTCTCGGAGGGTCACCCCGACAAGGTCTGCGACCGCATCTCCGATGCCGTTCTGGATGCCTTCCTTGCCGAAGAGCCGAATGCCCGCGTCGCCTGCGAGACCTTCGCCACCACCAATCAGGTGGTTGTCGGTGGGGAAGTGGGCCTGTCGGACAAGGCCAAACTGGCCGAGTTCATGGGCCGCATCGACGGGATCGTGCGCGATTGCGTCAAGGATATCGGCTATGAACAGGACGCCTTCCACTGGGCGACGCTGAACTTTGCCAATTACCTGCACCCGCAATCGGCGCATATCAGCCAAGGCGTCGACAAGGACGGGGCGGGCGATCAGGGCATCATGTTCGGCTATGCGACCGACGAGACGCCGGAACTGATGCCCGCGCCGATCCAGTATGCCCATGCGATCCTGCGCCGTCTGGCCGAGGTGCGCAAATCGGGCGCCGAGCCGACGCTGGGCCCGGATGCGAAATCGCAGCTTTCGGTGCGTTACGAAGACGGTAAGCCCGTTGGCGTCACCTCGATCGTGCTCTCGACGCAGCACAAATATGAAAGCCAGACCTCGGATGACATCCGGGCGATCGTGGAACCGCATATCCGCGCGGTGCTGCCCGCGGGCTGGATCGACGAGAAGACCGAATGGTGGGTGAACCCGACCGGGACCTTTGTGATCGGCGGGCCGGATGGCGACGCCGGTCTGACCGGCCGCAAGATCATCGTTGACACCTATGGCGGGGCTGCGCCGCATGGCGGCGGGGCCTTCTCGGGCAAGGACCCGACCAAGGTGGACCGCTCGGCCGCCTATGCCGCGCGCTATCTGGCGAAGAACGTGGTGGCCGCGGGTCTGGCGAAGCGCTGCCTCATTCAGGTGTCCTATGCGATCGGCGTGGCCAAGCCCCTCTCGATCTATGCCGACACCTATGGCACGGGCGAGCTGCCGGATGCGGAAATCGAGCGGATCGTCTCCGAATGCATGGATCTGACCCCGCGCGGCATCCGCACGCAGCTGGATCTGAACCGCCCGATCTATGCGCGCACCTCGGCCTATGGCCATTTCGGCCGCGCGCCGGAAGCCGATGGCGGCTTCAGCTGGGAGCGCACCGATCTGGTCGAGGCGCTGAAGAAAGCCGTCTGATCCGGTTATCAACCATCCAAAAGGGGGCTTCGGCCCCCTTTTTCTTTTGCGCCATCTGTCCTGCGGGCGCGCGGCTCAGGGGTCTTGCGACAGCCGCGTCAGGCCCTCCGCCAGCGCCGCCGGCAGCCCCGCCTGCATCATGTGCTGGCGCAGGCGCTGGTTGTAGCCCCCCTCGGTGTCAAGCGCGGCCAGAAGATCGTCAAGCCGGTCCGCGGCAAGGCTGCTTCTGACCAGATCGCCCAGGAAGGCCTCGGCCGCCACCGGATCGGCGCCGCGCCCGGCCAGCCAGCGTGTCGTTTCGGCCAGCATCAGCGCCACCGGCGACAGCACCGCCTGCGCCGAAAGCCACAGCGGCAACTCTGCCTCGGAGGCGAGCGCATGAATGCGGTTGCGCGCCCCGAACAGGGTCTCGATCAGCTCCGTCGCGCCGCAGACAAGAATCGGCGAGCCGCCGCGGGCAATGGCCGGATAGGGCAGCATCACCGCCTCGGCCCGGGCCGGGGCCACCCAACCGGCCAGCTGCCCCAGCCCCACCCCCGCCATCAGCGAGATCACCCGTTGCCCGGGGCGAAACCGCAGGCCGGGCAGCAGGGCTGCGGCGGTCGCGCCGACCAGCCCGACAATCACCACCTCGGACGCGTCCAGCACCGCCTGATTGGGCGCGATCCGCACGCAGGCAAAGTCGCGCGCCAGCGCCGCGGCATGGGCCGCCCCGCGCTCCGAAACGATGATCGCATGGCCGTCCCCGGCAATCCCGCGCACCACCGCACTGGCAATCGTGCCCGTCCCCAGAATCCCGATCCGCATCCGCCCCTCCCCGGTCATCATCCCCGGCCCAGACAACCGGCTGCGGGCCGGATTGCCAAGCCCTTTCGACCGCGCTCGGCGCAGCGCTTTTCCGAGTAAAAGATTCGGTCTTTACATACCCAATCAAATCTGTCAGGTTTACCTCATGGTTCACCACATTCCGCCAAGGATCACGCCATGACCCGCGCTCTTCTCCATCGCTTCCGTCCGGCCGCGCCGCCACGCGACGACCGGGCCTCGGCTTCGTTTTCCCTGACCGATCTGATTGCCGCGCTCAGTTCCGGCTTTGATCACGCGCAATGCTGCGAGGCGCTGCTCGACCGTCGGGAGGGGCGCGCATGAACATGAGCCTGCCGCTGTCGGGCACCGCCACCGCGGTCCTTCCCGCGCATGATGCGCGCATTCTGACCAGGGGCGGCAACCTGGCGCAGATCGATCTCGACGGACAAACCTATACGCTGCGTATCACGCGGCAGGGAAAGCTGATCCTGACCAAGTGATCCCCCGGTCGGGCGGACGTCCCTGAACTCTCTCATCGCTGACTTGGGGCCGGGAAACCGGCCCCCTTTTCATGTCTGAAGCGCGATCTCCGCCCTCCCCGGCCGAACCGGACCGCGCCAGCGCCTTGAACCGTGACGGCCTGCGCCCGCAACACCCCCGAGTCGGGGCCGAGTCGCGGGCGCGCGGCGGGGAATGAAATTCCATAATCACGACAAAATGAAACGTGATTATCTCTTGTAAATAACGACCAAAACGGTGGATATTTAGGGCATCCACATCGTCACCCGCCGAAAAGGAGACGCCGATGATCCGCCACGTTCAGACCACCCGCCTGCCCGCCTCCTTGTCCGGAACCATGACCTGCCCAATGACCTGCCTCGGGCCGCGCCATCTGGGCCACGGCCCCGCCCGCCCCCGTCTTCACAGCTCTTTCTGATCGGATCTCCCATGCTGACCACGATTTCCCTCTCCCGCCACATCACCGCCCAGGGCGTCAAGACCGCCGATCATGCCGACGGCCGCATCACCATCGCCGATGGCGCGCGCCGCCTGACCGGCTGGCCGATCGCCCGCATCGCCCGCACCACCACCGCCCTGCTCGCGCTCTTGCTGGCGGGCCTTGGCGGCGCACCGCAACTGCAGGCCGAAACCCTGCTCAATGTCAGCTACGACCCGACGCGCGAACTTTACCGCGAGGTCAACGCCGCCTTTGCCGAACACTGGACCGCCGCGGGCCATGACGCGCCGCAGATCGAGACCTCGCATGGCGGCTCGGGCGCGCAGGCCCGCGCGGTGATCGAGGGGCTGACCGCGCAGGTGGTGACGCTGGCGCTGGCCTCCGACATCGACAAGATCGCCAAGGCGGGCAAGCTGCCCGCGGACTGGCAAAGCAAGCTGCCGCACAATTCCGCGCCCTATACCTCGACCATCGTCTTTCTGGTGCGCGAGGGCAACCCGAAGGGGATCACCGACTGGGGCGATCTGGTCAAGGACGGCATCGAGGTGATCACGCCGAACCCGAAGACCTCGGGCGGGGCGCGGTGGAACTATCTCGCCGCCTGGGCCTGGGCGGAAAAGAACGGCCGGGACCCGAAGGCCTTCCTGCATGACCTGTTCGCCCATGTGCCGGTGCTGGACAGCGGCGCGCGCGGGGCGACGACGACCTTTGCCCAGCGCGGCATCGGCGATGTGCTGCTGGCCTGGGAAAACGAGGCTTACCTGTCGCTGAAGGAACTGGGCGAGGATCAGTTCGACATCGTCGTCCCCTCGGTCTCGATCCTGGCCGAGCCGCCCGTGGCGCTGGTCGAAGGCAATATCGCCAATGACGATCAGCGGGAACTGGCCACGGCCTATCTCGACTTCCTTTACAGCCCCGAGGGTCAGGCGATCGCCTACAAGAACTTCTACCGCGCCTGGGATGCGTCGAAGGCCGACCCGGCCGATGTGGCGCGGTTTCCGAAACTGGAGCTGGTGGATATCGCCCATTTCGGCGGCTGGGGGAAAGCGCAGCCCGAGCATTTCGGCGATGGCGGTCTTTTCGATCAGATCTACGCGGCGAAATAAGCCCGGACCGCCCGGCCTGAGGCGCCCCTGCGGGGGCGCCTTTCGTTTGCCGCAACGACAGGGCCGGGCAAGGCGCATCAACCCTTCCTTGGCAGCTTTCCTGTCCTATGATCGCGCGACCGACCGGCAAGACCGTCGCGAATCGGACGGCGCCGACGGCTCGGCCCGCTGCGAAGGAAGACAGAATGCGCAAGAAGGCGCCGCACCGCATTGCCCTGCCCGCCGCCGTGACGGCCGGGCTGCTGGCCCTGGCGCACCCGCTGGGGGCCGAGACGCCCCTGGCGGTCGAACTCGTCACCGCCCATACCGCCCCGGTCTTTCTGCATTTCGAGCTGTCGGGCAGCATCGAACCGGCCGAGGCGGTGCCGGTGGGCTTTCGCACCGGCGGGCGGATCGTGGCGCTGAAGGTGCAGGTGGGCGATCAGGTCGCGGCCGGGCAGGTTCTGGCCGAGCTGGACCCGACCCAGGCCGCCGCCGCGCTGCGTGGCGCCCGCGCCCAGGCCGAGGCGGCGGCAGCGCTGCTCAAACAGGCCGAACAGGCGCTGGCCCGGGCCGCGGAGCTGACCCAGCGCGGCGCCGCCACCCAAGCCGCGCTCGATGCCGCGACCGAAGCCGCGCTCTCTGCCCGCTCGGCCGAGGATCAGGCCCAGGCGGCGCTGGCCAAGGCCCGGCAGGGTCTGGACGATTGCACGCTGACCGCCCCCGCCGCGGGCATCGTCACCGCCCGCGCCGCCGAGCCCGGCCAGATCGTCGGCGCGGCGCAGACCGTGCTGACCATCGCTCGCGACGGCGCCCGCGAAGCCGTGCTTTACGTCCCCGACTTTCCCGCGCTCGATCGTTTTCGCGACCGCAGCGTGACCCTGCGCCCGGTCGATGGCGCGGGCCCGCCGCTACAGGCCGTGGTCACCGAAATCGCCCCCCTTGTCGCGGGGGCCACCGGCACCGTGCGGGTCAAGGGCCGGCTGGCCGAGGGCGCCCCCCCCCCCGGCCTTGGAACCGCCATCGTCGCCGTCGTCGATCTGCCGCTCGGCTCGGCTATGGCGCTGCCCTGGACGGTTCTGGTGACGAAAGACGGCGGCCCGGCGGTCTGGACCGTCGATCCCGCCACCCGCCGCGCCGAGCTGCGCGCGGTGCGGGTGTCGCGCTACACCGACCGCAGCATCGACGTGGCCGAGGGCCTGTCGGAAGGCGCGCTGGTGGTGGCGCGCGGCGCGCATCTGCTTTACCCGGGCCGCGCCGTGATCGCGACGGAGACGACACCATGACCCGCCCGGTTCTGGCCCTGCTGCTGACCCTGCTGACCCTGACCCCGGCGCTGGCCGACCCCGCGCCGCGGCCGGTGGTGTCGGAACGCGTCACCGGCTCGGCCGTCGCCTCGCGCGATTTTCCCGGCGTGATCGCGGCCGAGGTGGAAACCACGCTCGGCTTTCAGACCGCGGGCCGGATCGAGACCCGGCCGGTGGTTGCAGGCGATGCCGTCATCGCGGGGCAAGTGCTGGCGACGCTCGATCAGGTGACGCTGGCCGAGGATGTCGCCGCCGCCGAAGCCGGTCTGCGCGCGGCCCGGGCCGATGCCGATTTCGCCGCGCAAAGCCTTGGGCGGGCACAGGAATTGCACCGCCGCGGGGTTGCGCCCTAAGCCACGCTCGAAGCCGCCGAGGCCCGGGCCACCGCCGCCCGCGCCGCCGTCTCCTCGGCCCGCGCCGATCTGACCCGCGCCCGCGACGCGGCCCGTTTCGGCCGCCTGACCGCCCCCGCCGCGGGGGTCGTCAGCCAGATCCTGGCAGAGCCGGGCACGGTCGTCACCCCCGGCACGCCGGTTCTGCGTCTGGCCACCGCCGCCGGGCGCGAGGCGGTGATCGACGTACCCGAAGACATGCTGGCGGTGCTGCCCAAGG
Organism: Rhodobacter capsulatus; assembly: GCF_052363185.1. Classification (GTDB taxonomy): domain Bacteria; phylum Pseudomonadota; class Alphaproteobacteria; order Rhodobacterales; family Rhodobacteraceae; genus Rhodobacter; species Rhodobacter capsulatus_E. Next base: position 2,435,584 of record NZ_CP198955.1, read on the forward strand.
ACGCCCGCTTCACCATCGAAACCCGCGGCGACGGCGCGCTGACCGTGGCGGGGCGCTTGCGGCTGATCGAGCCCGTCGCCGATGCCTCGACCCGGGCGCATCGGCTGCGCATCGCGCTCGACGGCGGCGGGCCGGGCTTTCGTCTGGGCACGCTGGTCACCGCCCGGCTCGATCTGCCCGAGGCGCCGCTTCTGACCCTGCCGCTGGCCGCTCTCCTGACCGACACCGACCCGCCGCAGGTCTGGCGCATCGGCCCAGACCGGCGCGCCGAAGCGGTGCCGGTGCGGCTTGGCCAGCGCCTTGACGACCGCGTGGTGATCACCTCGGGCCTTGCGCCGGGCGACGAGGTGGTGATCCGCGGCATCCGCTCCATCACGCCGGGCCAGGCTCTCGGACCAAGGGTATCGCCATGAAGTTCAACCTGTCCGACTGGGCTTTGCGGCATCGCTCGATGGTGTGGTATCTGATCCTCGTCTCGCTTCTGGCGGGGGTGCTGGCCTATCGCAACCTGGGCCGCGAGGAAGACCCCTCCTTCACCATCAAGATCATGATCGTGACTGCGATCCTGCCCGGCGCCACCGCCGAGGAGACGCGCGAACAGGTCACCGACCGGATCGAGAAGAAGCTGCAGGAACTGCCGAACCTGAAGTTCACCCGTTCGGAGACCTTTCCGGGCCGCGCCGTGGTGCAGCTGGAACTGACCCCCGAAACAAGGGGCGAGGCGGTGACGCGCACCTGGCAGAAGGTGCGCAACATGATGGCCGACATCCGCCCCGATTTCCCGGCGGAATTCGCGGGCTTTCATTTCAACGACAGCTTCGGCGATGTCTATGGCTCGATCTATGCCTTCACCGCCGACGGCTTTTCCCCGCAAGAGGTCAAGGACCGGGTGGAAAAGGTCCGCTCGGCGGTGCTGACGCTGAAGGCGGCGGGCAAGGTCGAGCTGATCGGCACGCAAGATCCCGTGGTGCATGTGGAATTTTCCGCCCGCAAGCTGGCCGCCTTGGGGCTGGATCAGGCGCAGGTGCTGGGCACGCTGGCCGCGCAGAACGCCATCGTGCCCTCGGGCGTGATCCGGACCGCGGATGAGCTGGTGGCCGTACGGATGTCGGGCCGCTTTGCCGATGCCGCCGAACTGGCCGCAGCCCCCCTGCGCGTGGGCGAGATCTTCTTTCGGCTGTCCGATGTGGCGACCGTCCGCGCGGGCTTTGCCGATCCGCCCGACAGCCTGTTTCGCTTCAACGGCCAGCCCGCGGTGGGGCTGATCATCGGCATGAAACAGGGCGCCAACATCCTCGATTTCGGCGCCGAGCTGAGCGCGCTGATGGACCGGGTGGCCACCGAATTGCCGGTCGGCATCACCCTGCACAAGGTCGCCGATCAGCCGCAGGTGGTCGAGCAGTCGGTGAACCACTTCCTGCGCGCGCTGGCCGAGGCGGTGGCCATCGTGCTTCTGGTCTCCTTCATCTCGCTCGGCTGGCGGGCGGGGCTGGTCGTGACCCTGTCGATCCCGCTGGTTCTGGCGCTGACCTTCGTCATTCTGGACGCGATGGGGGTGACGCTGCAGCGGATTTCGCTGGGCGCGCTCATCATCGCGCTGGGGCTTCTGGTCGATGATGCGATGATCGCCATCGAAACGATGATCGCGCGGCTGGAGGCCGGGGACACGATCGCCAAGGCCGCCTCGCATGCCTGGACCTCGATCGCCTTTCCGATGCTCTCGGGCACGCTTGTGACCGTCGCGGGTTTCATTCCGATCGGGCTCAATTCCAGCCAGGCGGGGGAATACACGCTCTCGCTGTTCTACGTCATCGCAATTTCGCTGATGCTGAGCTGGGTCGTCGCGGTGCTCTTCGCACCCTTGATCGGGGCGAGCCTGCTTCCCGCGGCAATGCCCCATCACGACGCCCGCCCCGGCCGGCTGCGCCGCGGCTTCCATCTGCTCTTGCGGGGCGCGATGCGGGCGCGCTGGCTGACCATCGTGCTCACCGTCGCGCTGTTCGGCACCTCGCTTTACGGCATGCGCCATATCGAGCAGCAGTTCTTCCCCGCCTCGGACCGGCCCGAACTGCTGATCGACGTGACGATGCGGCAGAATTCGGCGATAGCCGCCACCGACGGCGCGATGGCGGAACTGGACCGCTGGCTGGCCACCCGCCCCGAGGCCGCCTATTGGACAACCTATGTCGGCCGCTCCTCGCCGCGGTTCCTGCTGTCGCTCGATGCGCCGACGCCGGTGCCCTTCATCGGGCAGATCGTCGTGATGACGAAGGGGCTCGAAGAGCGCAACGCCCTGCGGCAGGCCTTGGCCGAGCATGCCGCGAAACTGCCCGGGGTCGATGTGTTTTCGAAGCTGATCGAGCTGGGCCCGCCGGTCGGCAAGCCAGTGCAATACCGGCTGATGGGCCCGGATCGCGGGCTTTTGCTGACCGAGGCGCAGAAGCTGGCCGAGCGGCTGGCGCAGGATCCGCGGCTGTCGAACATCACGCTGGACGAGGGCGAGCCGGTGCGGGTCGCCCGCGTCGTGCTGGATCAGGAGCGGCTGCGGCAACTGGGCCTGACGCAAAAGGATGTGGCGCAGGCGCTGCAGACGCTGTTCGAGGGCGTGACCATCACCGAATTGCGCGACGGCCAGACGCTGGTCGATGTGGTGGCGCGCGGCGCGGCGGCGGACCGCTCGCGGGTGGGCTCGCTCGCCTCGCTGCAACTGCCCTCGCCCTCGGGGGTGCCGGTGCCGCTGCTCAGCTTCGCGACGCTGGATTGGCAGATGGAGCCGCCGGTGCTGCATGCCCGCAACCGGGTGCCGACGATCACGGTCAAGGCCGCGGTGGTGGGGGCGAACCAGCCCGCCACCGTCACCCGCGATCTGGCCCCGGCGATTGCCGAACAGATGGCGCGGCTGCCCGCCGGAACCACGATCGAGCCCGGTGGCGTCGCCGAAAGCAGCGGCGAAAGCCAGGCGCCGATCGTCGCCGTCGTGCCCTTGATGGTGCTGATCATCCTCACCCTTGTGATGGTGCAGATGCAAAGCTTCCGGCTGATGTTCATCGTGCTGGCGGTGGCGCCCTTGGGCCTGATCGGCGTCGTCGCGGCCATGCTGCCTTCGGGGCAACCGCTGGGATTCGTGGCGATTCTGGGCGTGCTGGCGCTGGTCGGCATCCTGATCCGCAATTCGCTGATCCTGATGGCCGAGGTCGAGGTGCTGATCGGCGCCGGAAAAAGCCGCTGGGACGCGGTCTTCGAGGCGTCAGACAGCCGGGCCCGGCCGATCCTGCTCACCGCCGCGGCGGCGTCGCTGGCGCTGATCCCGATCTCGCGCGAGGTGTTCTGGGCGCCGATGGCCTTTGCGATGATGGGCGGCATCATCGCCGGAACGCTGGTCACGCTGGTCTTTGCGCCTGCGCTTTACTGCGCCGTGTTCCGGGTGCCCGCGCCGCCGCGCCCGCCGCGCCCCGTGCCCGAGGCGCTGCCCGGCCGCGATTAACCCCCCGTTCACCAATCCCTGTCATCCTCGGGCATCGCCGTTGCCCGAGGCTTGCCGATGCTGACGCCCCTGCCTCCGCTCACCACCCCAAGCCCGCTGCCCGCGGGGACGCAGTCCCTGCCGCTGCCGCAGGGCGCCGATGCGCACCGCGGCGCGACCCTCCCCCTGCCCGATCTGCCGGACCTGCCGGACTTGCCGACGACGGCCCCGGCCCCGCAATCCCGCCCGGGCCCCGCGGCCGGGATGCCGCTGCCGGGCGCCCCCGCCACGGCCACGGCCGACCCCGCGGCAACGCTGCTGGCGCGTGCCACCGCGCTCTCGGCCGAGGCGCTGGCGACCGCCGCCACCGCCCCGCAGGGCAGCGCCGCCACGCCGATGTCGCTGGTGGCGGCCCAGATGCAGGTCGACCCCACCGCCCTGCAGGCGGTTCTGGCGCAACAGGCGGCCACCCGCGCCCTGCCCGGGGCGCATCGCCGCCCCGATCCGAAATCCGACGATCCGCCCGCGCCGATGCTTTCGGTCCCCGACGAGGGGTTCGACCCGCATGCGCCGCATCCGCCCCCGGTCCTGCCCGCGCATCCCGGCGCGAAACCCGCCCCCGAGGCGGAAGCCGCCGATGCGCCCGACCCGCGCGGGGATCGCAAGCGCCCGCCCGATCCGCAGCCCTCGCATCGCCCCGACCAGCCGCCGCCCTTCGCCCTTGTCCCGCCGGAGCTGCGCCCGGTGCTCTGGACCCTGGCCGGGGCGGTCTTTGCGGGCGTTTTCGTGCTGACGCTGCTGGCGCTTTGACCCGAAATGCAAAAGGCCGCCCCGAAGGACGGCCTTGACCCTTGCAGGCGACAGGATCTTACTTGATCTTGCCTTCCTTGTACTCGACGTGCTTGCGCACGACCGGGTCGTATTTGTTCACCGTCATCTTCTCGGTCATGGTGCGGGCATTCTTCTTGGTCACATAGAAGTGCCCGGTGCCCGCCGTCGAGTTCAGACGGATCTTGATCGTCGTCGGCTTCGCCATTCTCAGTCTCCCAGTGTCGGATGCGCCTGCATCCGCGAAATCCTTGAAGCCTGCCTTTTAGTCAGCCGCCGCGCGGAGTCAACCGCAAAGGCACGCGCAGGCGCGTTTTTTCGCAGCCCCAGCGCCAAGATCACGGCGCGGGCTTGCCCATGCCCAGATGCACCTGCGCCACCGTCTCGGGGTCCAGCGCCAAAGCGGCCGAAAGGCTGCTCAGATAGCTCCTTTCCGCCTCGGTATCGACGGTGATCGCCATCAGCGCCGCGGAATAGACCTGCACCCGCGCGGCTTCGTGGACATCCGCGACAAGCCCCGCAATGTCGATCGGCGCGTCAAGCTCGGCCTGAACGAAGGCCACCTCCTCGGCGCTCGCCTCGCCCAGCTGCGCCAGGATCTGCGCCTTTTCCGCCGCGTCGATCGTGCCATCGGCCTTGGCGGCCTGAATCATCGCGCGGATCATCAGCTTGGCATGCGCCTCGGCCCCCGCCGCCACCGCCGGATCGGCCAGCGCCGTGCTCATCATCTCGCCCAGGCCCTTCGCCCCGGCCCCCGCCGCCGCGCTCATCGACCCGAACATCGTCCCCAGATTCGACTGCGCCGCCTCGGTCGCCGTGGCCGCCTGGGCGCCGAAATTGGCCAGCATCTGGCTGACCGTCTCCTTGCCGCCCGGAACCCCCATCTTCGCGGCCCAGTCGCCCATCTGCTCGGCCATGCCACCGGGCTTGCCGGCGTCGCGCAAAGCCCCCTTCATGCCCTCAAGGCCGCCCATCTGCTGAAAGCGCTGCACGCCCTTGGCCGCCGCAAATCCCACGGCCAGCGTGGCCAATGTCTTGACGAAACTCATCCCGTTCCTCCCGATCTGGTGGTATCCAACGCATTCGGGCGCCCGCGCGCCCGGACGCTCAAAGCTTGTCCATCATCGCCGCATAGATCGCGCGGACTTCCTCGGCCACCTTACGCGCCCCCGCCTCCTCGACCGCGGCGAAAGAGGCCACCGGATCGACGGCAGAGACTTCCACGCCGCCCTCGACCGCGCGCAGCATCACGTTGCACGGCAGCATCGCCCCGATTCGCGGCGAGGCTTCGATGGCGGCAAAGGCATGGCCCGGATGGCAGGCGCCAAGGACCTTGTAGGCCGCCATGTCGCGGTCGAGCTTCTTTTTCATAGTCGCGGCGACGTCGATTTCGGTGATCACGCCGAAACCGGCCTCGGCCAACGCGGCGCGGGTGCGCGCCTCGGCCTCCTCGAAGCTGACGCCGGTCAGGACGCGGTCGATCGTATAGCCCATGATGTCCTCCGTTCTGGGGTTCCCCCAATGTCGGAGCCTCGCCGCCCCGGTGCAAGGGCGAAGGATGCGCGGAAGACCTGTAAGCCGGATTTTGTCCGGGGTTGCCCCCTGGATGACCATTCCTCTGGGTCTGCGGTCACCCGCAGCCTCAAGCCGCCAACCCGGACACCTCGGGGCGAAGCTCCCCTGCCGTCCCCCGTTTCCGGTTGCGGCGCGGCATCCCTATTCGGCGTTGCTCCCGGTGGGGCTTGCCGTGCCGGTCCTGTTGCCAGTCCCGCGGTGGGCTCTTACCCCACCGTTTCACCCTTACCCCGCAAGCGGGGCGGTCTGTTCTCTGTGGCGCTTTCCTTGGGGTTGCCCCCGCCGGGCGTTACCCGGCACCGTTGCTTCATGGAGTCCGGACTTTCCTCGGCCGCCCAGCTATCCGAAAAACGGAGCTATGGGCCGCCGCGGTCATCCGGTCTTCCGCGCCCGGCCCTGATACGCCGCGCCCCGGGCAAAGGTCAATGGGGGCGCTGCCCCCATACCCCCGGGATATTTGGAGCAAGATAAACAAGGATCCCCGTTTCGGCTTTTATCTTGCCGAAAATATCCCGGGGGGAGGCGCAGCCGGGGGGCAGAGCCCCCCTCCTCAGCTGGACCGCCAGGCGCCGCCATCCGAGCCGAAGCGCAAGGCGAGATCGTTGATCATCGCGATATCGGTGGCCTCAAGCGGGCCCTCGTGGCGCGGCCGGAAACGCAGCCGAAACGCGGCGAGCAGCACCTCGAAGGGCGCCTCGGGGTAGCCGAAGGTTTCGGCAAGTGCCATAAAGGCCTCGGGCGTGACGGGCGGCACACGGCCTGCGGGCGCGGGCCAGATCGCCAGATCCTGCCGGGCGAGCCGGGCCCAGTCGAACCGCGGGCCGGGGTCGATCTTGCGCCCGGGCGCACAGTCGGAATGGGCGATCACCGCCTCGGGGCCAAGGCCCCAGCGCGCGAAGATCTCGGGCAAGAGCCGCTCCAAGGCCGCCATTTGCGGTTCCGGAAAGGGCGCGTCACCCGTGTTGGCCAGTTCGATCCCGATCGAGCGGGAATTCACATCCTCTTGCCCCATCCAGCCGCCCGCCCCGGCGTGCCAGGCGCGAAAGCGTTCCGGAACAAGGGCTTCCACCCGGCCATCCTCGGCGATCAGCCAATGCGCCGAGACCTCGGCCGCCGGGTCGCAGAGCCGGTCGCGCGCCGCGGCGCAGCTCGCCATGCCGGTGTAATGCAAAACGATCAGCTCGGGCTGCGCACCGCCGCGCCGCTCTCCGAAATTCGGAGAGGCGGGGGTTCCGGTCACGGACGCGCCGCCTGGAAGGGCCGCGGGTCCCAGCTGCAGGCGAAGCCGTCGCCATCGGGATCAAGGTTGCCCGGGTCCTTGACCGGGCCGCCCTTTTCCAGAAACGCGCGCTGCGCCAGATCGGGCGAGACGAATTTCGCGCAGGCCTTGTCGGTCGCGGTCATCTTGAAGCCGTTGCGCTCATAGACCTTCTGGCCAAGCGTGTTGGTCGCGGCCAAAGCATAGGCGGCAAGGTTCGGCCCCGCGGCCCCCGCCGTCGTCATGTCGGTGACCGGGGCCGGTCGGGTGCCATCATAATGCGACATCGCATCCATCGGCAGGCCGGGGGGCGCGCGGCTGGCCGTTCACGCCGACATATTCGCCCGTCGTCGGATTGACCGGCGCGGGGCCGGGCCCCGAGGGCGCGGTGGCCCGCAGCGCCGCCAGCGCCTCGGCGCCGATCGTGCCCTGCGGCGCGGCGGCGGCCGCCGCATCCAGCGCGGCACGGTTGCCGTAAGCGGCGGTCGAAGGCGCGGCGGGCGTGGTGGCGCTGAGCGGCGCGCCCGGCTGCCCGGGGGGCGGGCAGCGTGGTCGTGGTCATCGGCGCGCCCTGCAGGGCGGCTTCGCGTTGCTGCAGGTAGCTTTGGTAATCGCCAAAGCCCACCCCCGCCGCCGAATTCGGCACCGAGGGCTCGCAAGCCGCCAGCACCAGCCCCGTCAGAACGAACCCGACCGCCTTGCGCATCGCCGTCTCCTTACCACCATTTCGCCGGTTTCGCGGCAAAGCCCGCGGCCGTTTCCAGCACCAGCGCCTGATTGAGCAGATCGCCCTCTTCCCAGGGGCGGCCGATCAGCTGCAGCCCCATCGGCAGGCCCTTGGCATCCAGCCCCACCGGCACCGAAATGCCGGGCAGACCGGCGAGGTTGACGGTCACGGTGAAGACGTCGTTGAGATACATCTCGACCGGATCGGCGTCTTTCATCTCGCCGAGCCCAAAGGCCGAGGACGGCGTCGCAGGCGTCAGGATCGAATCGATCCCGGCGGCAAAGGCCTGATCGAAATCCTGCTTGATCAGCGCCCGCACCCGCCGCGCGCGGTTGTAATAGGCGTCGTAGAAGCCCGCCGAGAGCACATAGGTGCCGATCATGATGCGCCGCTGCACCTCGGGGCCGAAGCCCTCGGCGCGGGTCTTTTCATACATGTCGACGATGCCCTCGCCCGCCGAGAGTGTCGCGCGGTGGCCGTAGCGGACACCATCATAGCGCGCGAGGTTCGACGACGCCTCGGCCGGGGCGATGACGTAATAGGCGGGCAGCGCGTATTTCGTATGCGGCAGGCTGATCTCGACGATCTCGGCCCCCGCATCCTTCAGCATCGCCGCACCGTCAGACCAGAGCTTTTCGATCTCGGCGGGCATGCCCTCCATGCGGTATTCACGCGGAATGCCGATCTTCTTGCCGCGGATGTCGCCCGTCAGCGCCGCTTCGAAATCGGGCACCGGAATATCGGCGCAGGTCGAATCCTTGGCGTCGTTCGAGGCCATGGTGCCAAGCATGATCGCCGCATCGCGCACCGATTTCGTCATCGGCCCGGCCTGATCAAGGCTCGACGCAAAGGCCACCACGCCCCAGCGGCTGACGCGGCCATAGGTCGGCTTGATGCCGACGATGCCGGTGAAGGCGGCGGGCTGGCGGATCGAGCCGCCGGTGTCGGTGCCGGTCGCGGCCAGGCACAGATCGGCGGCGACGGCTGCGGCCGAGCCCCCCGAAGACCCCCCCGGCGTCAGCTGCCGGTCATCGACCTTCCACGGGCTGACCACGGGACCATAGCAGGCGGTCTCGTTCGAGGAGCCCATGGCGAATTCGTCCATGGACAGCTTGCCCAGCATCACCGCGCCCGCATCCCAAAGGTTCTGCGTCACGGTCGATTCATATTCCGGCTTGAAACCTTCAAGGATGCGCGAGGCGGCCTGCGACGCCACCCCCTTGGTGCAAAACAAGTCCTTGATGCCCAAAGGAATCCCGCACATCGCCGGGGCATCGCCCGCCTTGATCCGGGCATCGGCGGCTTTCGCCTGCGCCAGCGCGATCTCGGGGGTCTTCGCGCAAAACGCATTCAGCGCGCCTGCGGCGTCGATCTCGGCCAGACAGGCCTCGGTGATCTCGACCGAGGTCACTTCGCCCGCCTTCAGCGCATCGCGGGCGGCGGCGATCGTCAGTTTGTTCAGGCTCATTCGACCACCTTCGGCACGGCAAAGAAGCCCTCGCGGGCATCGGGGGCGTTTTTCAGCACGGCTTCGGGATAGTTGCCGTCCGTGACCACATCGGTGCGCCGTTTCAGCCGCATCGGCGTGACCGAGGTCATCGGCTCGATGCCGTCCACGTTCACTTCGTTCAGCTGTTCCATGAAGGTGAGGATGCCCGAGAGCTGCTCGGCCAGTTTCGGCAGGTCGGATTCGGGCACGCGGATCCGCGCCAGATGCGCCACCTTGCGGGCGGTGTCGATGTCGATGGACATGGGTTGCTCCGGTTGACTTGGGCCGGGTTTAGCGTCCGGGGGCGGGTGATTCAAGCGCCGCTTCCCTTTGGGCGCGCCTGCGCTAGACTTTGCGCGGAAAATGGGAGGAGCGGCATGAAACTGACATGGTTCGGGCATTCCGGGTTCCGGCTTCAGATCGAGGGCGAGGTGATCCTGATCGACCCCTGGCTGAGCGGCAATCCGATGTTCCCGATGGCGCGACGGGCCGAGGCGCTGGCGGGGGCGACGCATATCCTGCTGACGCATGGCCATGGCGATCATTCCGCCGACACTTTGGCGCTGGCGCGGGAATTGGGCGTTCCGGTTGTCGGCATCTATGACACGATCAGCCATTGGGAAGCGGCCGAGGGGATCGCGGGCGTCGGCTTCAACAAGGGCGGCACGGTGAGTCTCAATGGCGCGAAGGTGACGATGGTGCCCGCCTCGCATTCGTCGTCGATGAGCGGCCCGAACGGCCCGGTCTATGCGGGCACCGAGTCGGGGCTACATGATCGCGGGGGGAAGGTCACATGATCTATCTCTCGGGCGACACCGGGATTTCCGCCGAGATGGGCTGGATGGGCGAATATTTCCGCCCCGACATCGGGATCCTGTCCTGTGGCGGGCATTTCACCATGGACATGAAGGCCGCCGCCTGGGCCGCGAAGAAATACTTCGAATTCAAGGTGGTGGTGCCGTGTCATTACCGCACCTTCCCGCTTCTGGAGCAATCCGCCGCGGTGCTGGCCGCGGGCCTGCCCGGCGTGCAGGTGATCGAGCCCGAGGTGCTGGTGCCGATCGCGCTTTGAGCGGGAAGACCTGACCGAGGCCATCGCCGAGGTCACGCGCCACATCGGCCCCCTGACCGCCGGGACGCCAAAGCGTCCCGGCCAGCGCCCGCCCCGCCCATGGCGGGCGCTTCTCGCCCGCCGGGGCAGGCGCTGGCCTCTCTTGCGCCTGGGGATGCGGTCGTGCGGCGGTCGCTGCGCATCGGGCGGGGAAAAGCGGTGCTTTTCCTGATCCGCCCGAAACCGCGACGCACAGGGACGCACAGCCCGCTTGCAAGCCATCGCATCCGCCCTTATATGAGCCCTTGAGAGGTTGGCGCGGGCGAGCGCCTCGCCAACCCGGTCAGGTCCGGAAGGAAGCAGCCGCAACGAGCCCCGCTTGGGTCGATGTCCAGCCTCTCACCCTTCCCCCGCATGCCTCTGCCGAACCCCCGCTGTTCCGGGGGCATCGCCCACAAGGTCGTTACGCATCGTGGCTTGACCTTTGCCCGCCCAAGGGCCAGCTTGCCCCGACTTTTGGGAGCGCTTCATGGCCACTCGCACCGCGCCGTTTTCCGGCTTCGAATTCCTCATCGCCTGGCGCTATCTGCGCGCCCGCCGCGCCGAGGGCGGCGTCAGCGTGATGACCTGGATCAGCCTGATCGGCATCATGCTGGGCGTCGCGGCGCTGATCATCACACTCGCCGTGCGCGCGGGCTTTCGCGCCGAATTCGTCGACACGATCCTGGGCTCGAACGCCCATGTCACGGTCTATTCCGCGCCGATGGAAGTGGCCCCCGAGACGGGCATCTTTTCCAGCCTGATGCCCGATTACGACGCCCGCGCCGCGCGGCTGGCGCAGGTGCCAGGCGTCACCCGGGCCGCGCCGCTCATTCGCGGCCAAGTGATGGCGACGATGAACGATCGTTCAAACGTCGCGGAAGTCTATGGAATTTCATATGAAAACCTGATGACCGTTCCCCGCGTCGCACATTCGACCCAGATCGACGGCGAGATCGAAAGCTTCGGTCGGGGCATCGCCATGGGCTCTGAACTGGCGCGCGAACTGGGCGTTTCGGCGGGCGACACGGTCAAGCTGATCTCTCCGAACGGGGTCAAGACGCCCTTCGGCGTCTCGCCGCGGGTGAATGCCTATACCGTCGTTTACATCTTCACCGCCGGGCGCTGGGACATCGACCGCACCCGCATCTACATGCCCTTTGCCGAGGCCCAAAGCTTCTTCAACCGCGAGGGAGGCGCCGACGAGATCGAGGTGATGGTGAAAGACCCCGAACATGTCGATGACCTGACACCGCAGCTGATCGCGGCGGGCGGCGCAGGCACGATGCTTTGGAGCTGGCGCGATGCCTCGGGCGCGTTCCTGCGCGCGCTGACGATGGAGGACAATGTGATGTTCGTCATCCTGTCCGTGCTGGTCCTGATAGCGACGATGAACATCACCTCGGGGCTGATCATGCTGGTGAAGAACAAGGGCCGCGACATCGGCATTCTGCGCACGATGGGGCTGACCGAGGGATCGGTGATGCGGGTGTTTTTCCTGTGCGGGGCCTTCACCGGCACGATCGGCACGGCGCTGGGGGTGGGGCTTGGCGTGCTGTTCGCGCTCAACATCAGCCATGTGATGGAGGCGGTGAACTGGGTCAGCGGCGGCGGCGCCTGGGACCCCTCGATCCGCGGCATCTATGAACTGCCCGCAAAACTCCTGCCCTGGGACGTGGCCAAGGCCGTGCTTCTGGCGCTGGGGCTCAGCTTCGTGGTGACGATCTTTCCGGCCCGCCGGGCGGCGCGGCTGAACCCGGTGGAGGCGCTGCGCTATGAATGACGTGCTGAAGCTGGAGATGTTGGAAAAGTGCTATAATCGCGGCAGGCTGAACCAGATTTCGGTTCTGAAAGGTGCGAATTTGACAATTCCGCGCGGGCAGGTGGTGGCGCTTGTCGCGCCTTCGGGGGCGGGGAAATCGACGCTTCTGCACATTGCCGGGCTGCTCGACACCCCCGATTCCGGGCGGGTGATCGTGAACGGACAGGACATGACCGGGGCGAAGGACGCCGCCCGCACCGCCGCGCGGCGCGAGGCCTTGGGCTTCGTCTATCAGTTCCACCACCTGCTGCCCGAATTCACCGCGCTGGAAAACATCGTCCTGCCGCAGCTGGCCAATGGCACCTCGCGCAAGGTGGCCGAGGCGCGGGCCGAGGAGCTGCTGGCCCGGGTCGGGCTGAAGGAGCGCGCCGGGCACCGGCCCTCGGCGCTGTCGGGCGGGGAGCAGCAACGCGTGGCCTTTTGCCGGGCGCTGGCGAACCGCCCTGCCCTGCTGCTGGCGGATGAGCCCACCGGCAACCTTGATCCCGCCACGTCGGAAACGGTGTTTTCGGCGCTGATGGAGCTTGTGCGCGCGACCGGGCTTTCGGCGCTGATCGCGACGCACAACCTGGAGCTTGCCGCGCGGATGGACCGGGTGCTGCGGCTGACGGACGGCCAACTGGTGGAGGCGAAATGATCGTTTACGGCATCAAGACCTGCGGCACGGTGCAAAAGGCGCTGGCGGCGCTGAGCGCGGCGGGCAAGGCCCCGGTGCTGCGCGATGTCCGCAAGACGCCGCTGACCCCCGAAGAGATTGCGGAATTCGTCGCGGCCTTCGGCGACAAGCTGATCAACCGCAGCTCGACCACCTGGCGCGGCCTTTCGGAAACCGAGCGCGCCGCGCCGATCGAAGCCCTGTTGCGCGCCCATCCGACCTTGATGAAACGGCCGGTGATCCGGGGCAACGGGCTGACGCTGGGCTGGGACGCTGCCGCGCAAAAGGCGCATTCCTGACGCGTTCTTCCCTCTAACGCGTCGAAATAAGCTCAAAGTTGCCGCGTCTTATAACTTCAGGATGATAGGCTGGCGCGGCGTTTCGCGCTACTTTTCCCATGGGGAAGAGGCGAGATACAGGCAGGACGTCATGACCGCAATTCCGAAGCCGCGGGTAGAATTCCCGCGCGAGGAAATCCGTTCCCAGTCGCAAAGCTTCTGGACGCAACTCGCATGGATCAGTGCGGGGGCCTCGCCCCTGATGGCCTGGCGACGGGCGGCGCGGATGAGCGTGGCCGATCTGGCGCGGGAATCGGGCGTCACGCCCGAGATCATCACCGCGATCGAAGCGCGGCGCCACAGTCCGAGCCGGCTGGAACTGGTCGCGCTGGCGGCCTCGCTGGGCCTGAGCGTTGGCGATCTGCAGGACTGAGCGGCCCGCGGAAAGGAAAAAAGCCCGCGTGGGCGCCGCGGGCCTTCTCGACGGCAGGAGCGTCGTTCAGAGAAGTTTCAGATCGCCCGCCGACGAGCGGCCGTCGCGCCCCGAGATCATTTCAAAGCTGATCTTCTGGTTGTCGCTGAGCGACTTCAGCCCGGCGCGTTCCACCGCCGAGATGTGGACGAACACGTCCTTGCCACCCCCATCGGGGGCGATGAAGCCATAGCCCTTGGTGGTGTTGAACCATTTCACGGTTCCGGTAGCCATATCTCTCTCCTCGTATTGGCCCGGGGCGACATTGCACCGGGACGTGCAGCCAGGTCTTCCAGGGTCTTCCGGCTGCCCCGAAAAGGGAGCGGTAGGAAAGTCCAAGTTCACGCGGGGGGAAGCGTGCCATAGACAGACCAAAAATCAACGGCCAAAGCGCCGCAGGGGCTGATTTCAAAACCTGCGACATTTTCGCACCCCAAGGTTGAAGGTAGAATAATTTCAGGATGTTGCGGACAGGGCTTCAGCCCGGAACAAAGCAAAAACGGGGGCTGGAACAGCGGCGGGTGGTCACAGCCCGGCCCCGGCCCGCGCAAAGCAAAACGCCGCGAAAGGGCTCGCGGCGTTCGGCGTTCGGGTCGAAAGATCCGGTCGGTCTCAGCGCAGATCGGGCGGCGTCGCCTCGGCCTTCAGCGCGGCGACGATCGCGTCCAGCGCCACGGTTTCGGTGCGCGTATCGCCCAGACGGCGGACCGAAACCGTGCGGGTCTCGACCTCCTTGGCGCCGATGGCGAAGATATAGGGCACCTTGCCCAGGCTGTGTTCGCGGACCTTGTAATTGATCTTCTCGTTGCGGGTGTCGCATTCGGCGCGAATCCCCGCCGCGATCAGCGCGGCCGCGACGTCTTCCACGTAATCATCGGCTTCCGAGGTGATCGAGGCCACAACGACCTGCCGCGGCGCCAGCCACAGCGGCAGCTTGCCCGCATGCGATTCGATCAGGATGCCGATGAAACGCTCGAAACTGCCCAGACAGGCGCGGTGCAGCATGATCGGGCGATGTTTCGCGCCGTCGGGGCCGATGTAACTCGCGTCAAGCCGCTCGGGCAGGTTCGGGTCCACCTGCAGCGTGCCGCATTGCCAGTCGCGCCCGATCGCATCGGTCAGCACGAATTCCAGCTTCGGCCCATAGAAGGCGCCCTCGCCCGGGAAAATCTCGTAGTCATGCCCGGCCGCGGTGACGGCATTGGCCAGCGCCGCTTCGGCGTGATCCCAGCTTTCCTCGGAGCCGATGCGCTTTTCCGGCCGGGTCGAGAGCTTGATACGCCATTTGTCAAAGCCCAGATCGGCATAGACCGCCGACAGGAACTCGATGAATTTCTTCGTTTCCGCCTCGATCTGATCGGGCATGCAGAAGATATGCGCATCGTCCTGGGTGAAGCCGCGCACCCGCATGATGCCATGCAGCGCGCCCGAGGGTTCATAGCGCGCGCAGGACCCGAATTCCGCCATCCGAAGCGGCAGATCGCGGTAGGATTTCAGCCCGACGTTGAAGATCTGCACATGGCAGGGGCAGTTCATCGGTTTGAGCGCGTTGATCACCTTTTCCCGCGCGCCTTCCTCGTCAACCTCGACGATGAACATGTTCTCGCGGTAGTTTTCCCAATGCCCCGAGGCCTCCCAGAGCTTGCGGTTCACCACCTGCGGCGTGTTCACCTCGACATAGCCGTCGGCACGCTGGCGGCGGCGCATGTAATCTTGCAGCGTGGTGTAGATCGTCCAGCCGTTCGGATGCCAGAACACCTGACCCGGCGCTTCCTCCTGCATGTGATAGAGGTCCATCTCGCGGCCGAGCTTGCGGTGGTCGCGCTTCGCGGCCTCCTCCAGCATGGTCAGATGGGCTTTCAGGTCATCGCGGGTGCGAAAGGCGATGCCGTAGATGCGCTGCAGCATCGGGCGCGTGCTGTCGCCCAGCCAATAGGCGCCCGCGACATGGGTCAGCTTGAAGGCGTCGGCGGGCACCTGCCCGGTATGTTGCAAATGCGGGCCGCGGCAGAGATCCTGCCAGCTCCCGTGCCAATACATCCGCAGATCTTCCCCCTCGGGGATGCGGTTGACCAGCTCCACCTTGTAGGGCTCGCCCGTCTTTTCGTAATGCGCGATGGCATCTTCGCGCGACCAGACCTCGGTCTTCACCGGCTCGCGCGCGTTGATGATCTGCTTCATCCGCGCTTCGATCTGGCCCAGATCCTCGGGGGTGAAGGGCTCGGCGCGGTCGAAATCGTAAAACCAGCCCGCATCGCGGACCGGGCCGATCGTCACCTTCACATCCGGCCAGATCTCCTGCACGGCGCGGGCCATGATATGGGCCAGATCGTGGCGGATCAGTTCCAGCGCCGGAACCGGGTCCTTCATCGTGTTGATGGAGATGCGCGCGTCGCGCTTGATCGGCCATTGCAGATCCCAATGCGCGCCATCGAGTTGCGCCGAGATCGCGGCCTTGGCCAGCGAGGGCGAGATCGAGGCCGCCACTTCGGCCGCCGTCACCCCTGCGGGGTAATCGCGTTTGGCACCATCGGGAAAGGAAAGGGAGATCTGGGACATGCGTCCTCCTCGTCGGTTTGGCGGCTACAAAGCGCCCGGCTGCGGGTTATGATGCGCCGGGTATGCGCCGGGGCGGCAGGCGTGTCAACCGCGGCGCTTTTGCACAGGCAAAAGAGGGGGGCGCTGCCCCCCTCTTGGCCTTTGGCCAATTCACCCCCCGGGATATTTGGACCAAGGTGAAACACGGCCCTTTCACCTTGGTCCAAATATCCCGGGGGGAGTCCTGAAAGGACGGGGGGCAGAGCCCCCCTCCTCCCCGGTGTTTCGCAAGCGCTCCGGCTCAGAACCGGAAGCTCGCGCGCAGCTGCGCGGTGTTGAAGTTGGTGTCGACGCTGCCATTCCCGCCGTCGAAATCGGTGCTCAGCTCGCGGCGGATCAGTTCGGCACCGACCGACCACGTGTCGCTCACCGCATAATCGACGCCCAGACCGTAGTTCATGCCATCGGCGGCGCCATTGGTCAGCGTGTTACCGTTCTTCCAGTCGCCGCGCGAATAGCCGACGAAGGCATAGGGCAGCACCTTGCCATAGGCCATCCCGGCGCGGGCCTTCAGGTCGATCATGGTGTCGAAGCTGCCCGGCGCGCCCTCGAGGTTGAAATCGGTCGCCTGGGCCGCGATCTCACCGCCGTAGACCAGCGCGCCATTTTGCAGGTTGTAGCCGCCCATCACGCCGTAGCTGCCGCGGCCGATCCCGAAGGCGGTGCCGGCGGGCGCGTAGCTGACGCCGCCGCTCGTGGCCGCGCCACCGGTGACGCCGGCGTAGAAGCCCGCCCAGGACTGCACCGGCGCGGGCGCCGGGGTCGCGGCGATCGCCGGTTCGCTTTCGACCACCGGGGGCGTCAGGCCACCGGCAAAGGCGGGGGCGGCAAGGCTTGCCATCGCGGCGATCGCAACACTGAGCTTTTTCATCTGTCTCATCCTTCAGCAAAGAGGCTTGATGCCAGACAGATCTTCCTTTTTCCAAACAAGTTCAATGTTTTGGCCGGGAACTTCGAAACACGTTCGCTCAAGTCCCCGTGCCTTGTCCGTGAAGAAAGGGCCCGCGTCCTTGTGGCGCGGGCCCTCTTTTCAACCGCTTCGGCGCCCCGAAGGGCTCACATTTCGGCGTAGATCTGCGCGATGCGATCGACCGCCGCTTCGGCCGACATTTCCTCGCTTTCGCCGCTCCGGCGCGAGGTGAGTTCCACCATGCCATTCGCCAGACCGCGCGGGCCGACGGTGATCCGCCAGGGCAGGCCGATCAGATCCATCGTGGCGAATTTCGCCCCCGCGCGTTCGTCGCGGTCGTCGTAAAGGGGCTCGAGCCCCTTCGCCACCAGCGCCTTGTAGATCCCGGCACAGGCCGCATCGGTCGCCGCGTCGCCCTGTTTCAGGTTGACGATGCCGACATGGAAGGGCGTCACGCCCTCGGGCCAGATGATGCCGCGTTCGTCATGGTTCGCCTCGATCAGCGCGCCCAGAAGGCGGCTCACGCCGATGCCGTGCGAGCCCATCTCGACCGGCACGCGCGAGCCATCGGGGGTGACGACGGTGGCGCCCATCGCCTCGGAATATTTCGTGCCGAAATAGAAGATCTGCCCCACCTCGATGCCGCGGCCGACGCAGCGGCGCTCTTCGGGGATTTCGTTGAACACCGCCTCGTCGTGGGTTTCGTCGGTGCGGGCGTAAAGCGTGGTGAATTCCTGACAGATCGCCGCCACCTGATCGCGGTCGTCGTAATCGACGTCGCGCTTGCCCAGTTTCAGCTCGGGCACCTTGGCGTCATAGAACACCTCGGATTCGCCGGTCTGGGCGAGGACAAGGAATTCATGCGTGTTGTCACCGCCGATCGGGCCCGAGGCGGCGCGCATCGGAATGGCGGTCAGCCCCATCCGTTCATAGGTGCGCAGATAGCTGACCATGTGGCGGTTATAGGCATGCAGCGCATCTTCGCGGGTCAGGTCGAAGTTGTAGCCGTCTTTCATGTAGAATTCGCGGCCGCGCATGACGCCGAAGCGCGGGCGGACCTCGTCGCGGAACTTCCACTGGATGTGATAGAGCGTCAGCGGCAGGTCTTTGTAGGACGACACATGCGCGCGGAAGATGTCGGTGATCATCTCCTCGTTCGTCGGGCCGTAGAGCATCTCGCGCTCGTGCCGGTCCTTGATGCGCAGCATTTCCTGACCGTAATCGTCGTAGCGGCCGCTCTCGCGCCACAGATCCGCCGGTTGCAGCGTCGGCATCAGAAGCGGAATATGCCCGGCGCGGATCTGTTCTTCATGCACGATCTGCTCGATGCGCTTGAGGACCTTGAAGCCCAGGGGCAGCCAGGAATAGATCCCCGCCGCCTGTTGCTTGATCATCCCCGCGCGCAGCATGAGCCGGTGCGAGACGATCTGCGCCTCGGCGGGGTTTTCCTTGAGAACGGGGAGGAAGTAGCGGGAAAGGCGCATGGGCAAGCCTCGGCACAGGGTTTCTTTGCGCAAGTGGGTAGAGGAAACGCCGTCGCGGGGCAAGATGGGGCGGGGCAAGAGGAGGCGGGCGCGCATCCGGGGCGGAAAAACCCGCTGGCGGCCCCGGGTGATTCGCCTTATGGTTGCATTTAATCGCGCAAGGGTTGCGCCGCGCGATGCCAAGACCTCGGACGGTCGCCGACCGCCGGGCAGACTTCGATACCTTCACACCGCCTGTTCAGGAAAGGTCGAAACCATGTCGATGGGTCTCTATCTCGTCACGCTGGAGCTGAGGAAGGAACATGCCGTTGGCGGGGCCTCGGCCCAGCTGGCGCTGTGCATCAATGCCGCCGATCAGGAGATTTCGGGCAATGTCAGCGGCGCCCGGCTGGAAGGGACGCAATTCCCGCAAGACTTCAAGGGCGCCGTGAATGGCGGCTATCACGATCTGCAAAAGGACCCGACCGCGCGCGTGGCGATGGTGCATGGCCGCGTGGTCGAGTCGACGCGGGGCGGGCCGCCCAGCGCGCATCTGACCTGTTTCACCGCGATCTTGCGGGTGAATGCGCAATGGGTCGGCAAGGCGCAATTTCTTGTCGGCGATGCCGAATATGCCTGCGAGGTGACACCGCTGCGGGTGCCCGAACCGGCCGAGTAACGCCGCAAGACGGTCTTGCGACCCCGCCCCCGGGGCCGCAAGGCCGCCCGCGACATTGCGGGGCTTGCAAGGTGCGGAGGCTGTGGCAAGATCGCCGCCATGTCGCTGTTTATTGATCTTCTGCCGCTGATTGTTCTGCTGCTGGTCGTCTTCGCCCTGCTGCGGCTTTTCGCCTTCCTGCGCCGGGACCGTCGTCCGGTCCTTTTGATCGACGGCTCGAACGTGATGCACTGGTGCGACGGCACGCCCAGCCTGACCCCGGTGCAGGAGGTCGTCCGGGTGGTCGCGGCCGCAGGCTTCCGGCCCGGGGTGATCTTCGATGCCAATGTCGGCTACAAGCTTGTGGGGCGCTATCGCGACGACCGCCACATGGCGCGGGCGCTTGGCCTGCCCGAGGATCAGGTGCTTGTCGTGCCGAAGGGCGAGCCCGCCGATCGCACGCTTCTGGCCGCCGCGCGCGACATGGGGGCGCGGATCGTGACGAACGACCGCTATCGCGACTGGGCCGAGAGCCATCCCGAAATCGCCACGCCCGGGCAGCTGATCCGCGGCGGCTGGCGCGAGGGCGCGGTTTGGCTGGACATGCCCCCCGGCTGATCGGCGAATTCCCCCCATCCGCCCGCCGGACGGAAAATTTCATTTGGCCTCAGGCCAATCCCTTGCCATGCTGCCGCCATGACCGAAGCGCCCTTCCTGATCGAAACCGACCATGCGCTGCTGCGCCACCATCTGCGCGGCATCCGCATCATCGAGCTGCGCCAGATCGGCGGCACGCCCGAACATGGCGCCGAGATGATGGCGCATCTGGAAAACCTCGGCTTTGCGGTGAAGTTCCGCAAGCTGGAACGGATGTCGCCACCGCCGCTGCTGCGGATCGCCTTTCGCTACCCCGGCCCCGGCACCGCCGAAATGACGATCGCTCCCGACGTCGGCGCCTGAGGCGGGCGCGTTTTCACGCCATCGGCACTTGCAACCGCAGCCTAAAACCCCGATTTTGCGGCCTGTATCGCAAGGAGAGGCGCATGGCCCTGCCGGTTCGCAGCCAAATCACCATCTGGGGTCTCAGCGCGGCCGTGCTGGCGCTGGCGCTGTGGAAGCTGGGGGATGTCATCCTGCCCTTCCTCGTCGGCGGCGCCATCGCCTATTTCCTCGACCCGCTGGCCGACCGGCTCGAACGGCTCGGGCTGAGCCGGGCGCTGGCCACCGCCACTATCGCGCTGATCGCGACGCTGGGGCTGGTGATCCTCGCGCTGGCCGTCGCGCCGCTTCTGGTGCGCCAGCTCATCGGTCTGGTCGAGACCGCCCCCGCCATCGCCACAAGGCTGCAGGGGTTCCTGACCACCACCTTCCCCTCGATCATGGAACATGGCTCGATCATCAATGAATCGCTGACAAGCCTTGGCAATGCGGTCAAGGCGCGGGGCGGAGAGCTGGCGCAGGGGCTTTTGTCCTCGGCGATGACGCTGGTCAATGCGGTGGTCTTTCTGGTCGTCGTGCCGGTCGTGACCTTTTACATGCTGCTCGACTGGGACCGGATGGTGGCGCAGATCGACGCGCTTTTGCCGCTGGACCACGCCCCCACCATCCGCCGTCTGGGGCGCGACATCGACCGGGTGCTGTCGGGCTTCGTGCGCGGGCAAGTGTCGGTCTGCCTGATTCTGGGCGCGTTCTATGCCGCCGCGCTGATGGCGGCGGGGCTGAGCTTCGGGCTGCTTGCAGGCGCCATCGCCGGGGCACTGACCTTCATTCCCTATGTCGGCGCGCTGGTGGGGGGCGCGCTGGCCATCGGGCTGGCGCTGTTTCAGTTCTGGGGCGACTGGATGTCGATCGGCCTTGTCGCCGGGATCTTCGCCATCGGCCAGTTCCTTGAGGGCAACGTGATCACCCCGCGGCTGGTCGGCAATTCCGTGGGCCTGCATCCGCTGTGGCTGATCTTCGCGCTCTCGGCCTTTGGCACGCTTTTCGGCTTTGTCGGCATGCTGGTGGCGGTGCCGGTCTCGGCGATGATCGGCGTGCTGATCCGCTTTGCCATCGAGCACTACCTGCAGGGGCGGCTTTACCGCGGTCTGGCCGGGCTTGAAGACGCGCCGACGACGCTTTCGGATGCGACCGAGGACAAGGCGTAAGATGACCCGCCAATTGCCCCTGCCGCTGCCGGTGCGCGTCGCCGAGGGGCGCGAGGATTTCTTCGTCGCCCCCGCCAATGCGCTGGCGCTGAGCCTGCTCGATGCGCCCGACAGCTGGGCACAGGGGCGGATGCTGCTTCTGGGCCCCGAGGGCGCGGGCAAAAGCCATCTCGCCGCGATCTGGGCCTCGGAGCGCGGGGCGGTGATCCGCGCCGCCGCCGATCTGACGCCCGCGACCGTGGCAGATCTGACCGCCACGCGCGCCGTGGTGATCGAGGATGCCCAGCATCTGGCCGGGCAGGCGGCGGCGGAACAGGCGCTGTTTCACCTGCTCAACCTGACCGCGGCCGAGGGCGGGCGCTGCCTGATCACCGCCCCTGCCCCGCCGCGGGACTGGGGCGTGGCGCTGCCCGATCTGAAAAGCCGGCTGGATGCGACGCAATCGGTCCGCATCGCCCCGCCTGACGAGGCGCTTCTGGCCGCCGTTCTGGTCAAGCTTTTTGCCGACCGGCAGCTGACGGTGCCGCACAGCCTGATCGGCTGGCTGGTCTTGCGGATGGAACGCTCGCTCGGGCTGGCGCGGGCGCTGGTCGCGGCGCTGGATGCGCGCGCCCTGGCCGAGGGGCGCGCAATTACCCGTGCAATGGCCGCCGAAGTGCTGGACAGGCTGCAAGGCTGAGGCCAAACTGTCATCGCGCCGTCACAATCGAAAAGCATAAGCGCTCCATGACACTTGCAGATTTCCTCTCCGCCCCCTACCCCGCCCCTGTCACCATCCCGGACGAGGAACGCACCGGACCGAAGCGCTTCTTCAACCGTGAATTGAGCTGGCTCGCCTTCAACTGGCGGGTTCTGGAAGAGGCGGAAAATCCGCGCGTGCCGCTTCTGGAACGGCTGCGCTTCCTGTCGATCTCGGCCAACAACCTGGACGAATTCTACACCGTCCGCGTGGCCGGGCTGATGGAGCTGGTGCGCGAACGCAACAGCCTGCCCTCGGATGACGGGCTGACGCCCGCCGAACAGCTGGTGCTGATCAATGCCGATGCGCGCAAGCTGATGGAGACGCAGCAGACCACCTGGAACCGGCTGCGCCGCGAGATGGAGGGCGAGGGCCTTCATCTGCTCACCCGCACCAAGATCAACGCCCGCGACCGCGCCTTTCTGGCGGAATATTTCCTTGCCAATGTCTTTCCGGTGCTGTCGCCGCTCGCCATCGACCCGGCGCACCCCTTCCCCTTCATTCCGAACACCGGCTTCTGTCTGGCGCTGGAACTGGAACGCGAAAGCGACAGGCGCCGGATGCAGGCGCTGCTTCCGATCCCGCAGCAGATCGCCCGTTTCGTGCGCCTGCCGGGCGAGGCCCGCTTCCTGCCGCTGGAAGAGCTGCTTTTGCTGCATCTGGGCATGCTCTTCCCCGGCTATGCCGACACCGGCCATTGCGCCTTCCGGGTGCTGCGCGACAGCGATCTGGAAGTCGAGGACGAGGCCGAAGATCTGGTGCGCGAGTTCGAAACCGCGCTGAAACGGCGCCGCCGCGGTCAGGTGATCCGGCTCAAGATCACCGCGGGCGCGCCCGAGGCGCTGCGCCGTCTGATCATGGACGAATTGCAGGTCGCCCCCGATGCGGTGGTCGAGGTCAAGGGACTTCTGGGCATCGCCGATCTGTCGCAGCTGGTCTTGAACACCCGCCCCGACCTGCTCTGGCCGCCGTTTTCCCCGCGCGTGCCCGAACGGGTCGAGGATCACGCGGGCGACATGTTCGCGGCGATCCGGCAGAAAGATATCCTGCTGCATCATCCCTATGAAACCTTCGATCTGGTGATCCGCTTCCTCAATCAGGCGGCGCATGACCCGAACGTGCTGGCGATCAAGCAGACGCTCTACCGCACCTCCAAGGACAGCCCCGTGGTCGATGCTTTGTGCGAGGCGGCCGAGGCGGGCAAGTCGGTCACCGCGCTCGTGGAGCTGAAGGCGCGCTTCGACGAGGCGGCGAACATCCGTCAGTCGCGGCGGCTGGAACGCGCGGGCGCGCATGTCGTTTACGGCTTCATGCACTTGAAAACGCATGCGAAAATCTCGACCGTCGTGCGGCGCGAGGGCGATACGCTGGTGACCTATACCCATTACGGCACCGGCAACTATCACCCGATCACCGCGCGGATCTATACCGACCTCAGCTTCTTCACCTGCGATGCCCAGCTGGGCCGCGATGCCACCAAGGTCTTCAATTATCTCTCGGGCTATGTGCAGCCCGAGGGGCTGGAAAACCTTGCGATCTCGCCGATCACGCTCAAGCCGCGGCTTCTGGAACTGATCGCCGCCGAGATCGAGCATGCGAAAGCCGGGCGTCCGGCCGAGATCTGGGCCAAGATGAACAGCCTGATCGACCCCGAGGTGATCGACGCGCTTTATGCCGCCTCGAATGCCGGGGTGAAGATCTCGATCGTCACTCGCGGCATCTGCGGCGTGCGGCCGGGCATCAAGGGCCTGTCGGAAAACATCCGCGTCAAATCCATTGTCGGGCGGTTTTTGGAACATTCGCGCATCGTCTGTTTCGGCAATGGCCACGGCCTGCCCTCGGATCAGGCGCGGGTTTTCATGTCCTCGGCCGACTGGATGGGGCGCAACCTGACGCGGCGGGTCGAAACGCTGGTCGAGGCGAAGAACGAAACGGTGAAGGCGCAGATCGTGGGGCAGATCATGACCGCGAACATGGCCGATACCGCGCAAAGCTGGTTACTGGGCCCCGATGGCCACTACACCCGCCATCTGCCTGAAGGGAAAGAGCTTTTTTCCTGTCACCGCTATTTCATGGAAAATCCCTCGCTGTCCGGGCGCGGCTCGGCGGGGGCCAAGGACGTTCCTGCCCTTGCCCATTCCCCCCTCGACACGATAGCGTGATACCGCTCACACCGTAACGACTCAGCAGGCTGCCCGATGATCGCAAAGACCGTTGCCCCGCAATCGGACAACGAAGACTGGGATCCGTTCGGGCGCGAGCTGTTCGACGACCCCTCCGCACGGGCGCTGTCCCGCGTCGGCGTCGTCGATGTCGGCTCGAACTCGGTGCGGATGGTGGTCTTTGACGGCGCCGCCCGCTCGCCCGCCTATTTCTACAACGAAAAGGTGATGGCGGGGCTGGGTCAGGGGCTGGCCGAAACCGGGATGCTTTATCCCAAGGGCCGGGCCCGGGCGCTTTCGGCGCTGAAGCGTTTTGCATTGCTCGCCAAGGGGATGGAGATCGGTCCGCTGACCTGCGTGGCCACCGCCGCCGTGCGCGAGGCCAAGGACGGGCCGGAATTCCAGCGCCAGGTGGAGCAGGAAACCGGGCTGCGGCTGCATGTGATCGACGGCGCCGAGGAGGCGCGGCTCTCGGCGCAGGGCGTGCTGGTGGGCTGGCCCGAGGCGCAGGGGATCATCTGCGACATCGGCGGCAACTCGATGGAACTCGCGGTTCTGGGCGGCGGCAAGGTCGGCGCCCGGGCGACCTCTCCGCTTGGGCCGTTCCGGCTGCAGCAGGTCAAGGGCGGGCGCAAGGAGCTGACCGCCCATATCCGCGAGCATATCGCCAAGCTGGCCGCGGCGGTGGGGCTGGGCCATGAGCGGCTTTATCTGGTCGGCGGCTCGTGGCGGGCGATTGCGCGGCTCGACATGGAGCGGCGCAACTACCCGCTTCTGGTCTTGCACGAATACCGGATGGACCCGGAGAACCTTTTGAAAACGCTGGATTGGGTCGCCAAGCAGGACACGGCGGCGCTGCGGGCGAAGACCGGCACCTCGGAAGCGCGGATGGAGCTGGTGCCGCTGGCCTCCATGGTGCTGCGCGAGCTGATCGAGACCTTCCAGCCCAAGGAAATCGACGTTTCCTCTTATGGCATCCGCGAGGGGCTGCTTTATGAAAAGATGCCCGACAAGCTGCGGGCGCGCGATCCCCTGATCGAGGCCTGCCGTCATGCCGAACGCACGATGTCGCGGCTGCCGGGCTTCGGCAAACGGCTGCATGCCTTCATCCAGCCGCTCTTCGGCGAGGTCTCGCCCAAGCGCTACCGGCTGATCCGGGCGGCCTGTCTTTTGCACGACACCACCTGGCGCACCCATCCCGATTACCGCGCCGAGGCCTGTTTCGACAATGTCACCCGCGCCAATATGGCGGCGCTGAGCCATCCCGAACGGGTGTTTCTGGGGGTGTCGCTCTTGCACCGCTACAAGAATTCGCGCGCGGGCAGCCGGTTCGAGCCGCTGTTCACTCTGCTCTCGCCCGAACAGCTGCGCGAGGCCGAGATCCTGGGCAAGGCGATGCGCTTTGGCGCGATGTTCTCGATCCAGGACCCGGGCGATGCCGGAGAGCTGAGCTACAACGAAACGACGAATGCGATCGAGCTGCGGCTGACGAAACGCGGCGCGGGGCTTTTCGGTGAAGTGGCCGAGGCCCGCTTCGCCTCGCTCGCCGCGGCGATGAAGGCCACGCCGATGGTGGTGCTGCCGGGCTGATCCGGGCGATCAGAGATCCGTCACCGGCCCCGGCCCCGGCGGTTTGGCCCGATCATCGGGCGCAGGCAGCGGCGGCGGCTTCGGCGCGCCCGGCACCCGGCGGATCACGATATCCCCATTCGGCAGCCGCTCGGGCGCCTGATAGTTGCGCATGTCATCGACCAGCGCCAGAAGTTCGCGCAGCCGCGGCCCCAGCTGCTCGGCCGCTTCACCCAAGCCCTTCTGCATCTCGTCCAGTTCGGGCGCCATTTCCTCGAACAGGCCGCGCAGGAACATCTCGGCGCCGCGCTCGACCAGCGACTTGCCCGCCGCCATGTCATCGCGCGGGCTGGGCGCGGGAAGCTCGGGCTCGGGCGGCGGGGACGGTGTCTCCTCAGCCCAAGCGAAAAAGCCGCCAAGGAGAAGGGCGGCCACCACCGATCCGGCAAGAAGAGAACGCTGTGTCATGCCGCCATCCTACCCCGATCACAGCGCCAAATCCACCGTGACCGGAAAATGATCCGAGGCCTGCAGCAAGGCCTCGCGCAGTTCCGCCACCCGATAACAGCCCGGATCGTCAAACGGATGCCAGATCCGCCATTTCGGTGCATGTGCGCACAGATCGGGCGAGAGCGCGATATAATCCAGCATCGCCGACAGATAGGCCCCCGGCGGCGGCTCGGGGATGAAGAACCGCGCCGAGGCGGGCAGCGCCGTCGCCTTGCCGCGCGGCAGCCGGGCATGCGGGTCATGCAGCTGCCGCGCGGGCGGCCCGCCGGTGCCCAGCACGATCTCCAGCCCCGACCGGCCGAACAGCTCTTCGTATTCGTCAAGCCCCGGCCCGTCGTTGAAATCGCCCAGCACGATCAGGCTTTCGCCCGCCTCCAGAACCGCATCGACGCGGCGGCGCAGCCACAGACATTGCGCCAGCTGCTTGCGGCGGTTCTCGATCGCCAGCCGCACCTCGGCGGCGGGATCATTCGCCCCATGCGGCGCCTTCGACTTGATATGCACGCCGATCAGCCGCAGCCGCCGCCCCGCCCCCGGCCCGGCCAGAACCTCGATCTGCACCTCGAGCGGCGGTTTCGAAAAGGTCACCGTGTCCAGCCGGTCGTCGATATCAAGGTCGATCTGCAACGACAGATCGAAGCGCGGCGCCTCGGCGCTGCCTTCGGCCGGGTCGTGCCAGGCCTGCAGCACCTCGGGATCATAGAGCAGGGCGATTTCCTGCTGCGTCTCGTTTTCGAAGCCCAGAAGCGCGCGGCGCTGGCGCAAGCCGAATTTCGCCGCAAAGGCCTCCAGCATCGGCACGGTCTTGTGCCGGGTGTTGTTGTCGGGCGCCTCGACGATCAGGAAGCAATCGGCATCCACCGCGGAAAACACGATGCCCAGCGCCCCCAGCTGCTCCGCCCGCGTCACCCCGTAGCGCGCGGAATTTTCGCGGTCGTCCAGAATCCGGCCGCGCCGGTCGAAGAGCGAGGTGAACCATTCGACATTATAGGTGGCAATCCGCATCACAGCGCCGCCTGTTTCACCCCGGCCGAGATTTCCGCCCAGGCCCGGTTCAGCGCGATCACCCGTTCCTCGGCCAGTTTCACCGCCTCGGGCGGCAGGCCGCGCGCCAGCGCGCGATCGGGGTGGGCCTCGCGCACCATCGCCTTCCAGCGCGCCCGCGCCGCCGCCAGATCGGACCCCGGCGCCAGCTCCAGCACCGACCACGGGTCGGGCGCGGCATCGGCCACATAGCTCGCGCGGATCGAGCGGAAACAGGCCTCGTCGAGCCCGAAGATCGCCGCCACCTCGTGCAGGAAGGCATCCTCGTTGTCGTGATATTCGCCATCGGCCAGCGCGATGGTGAAGAGCCCCTCCAGCAGATCCTGCAGCACCGGCGCGCCCGGGCCGAACATCGCCGCGATCTTGCGGGCATAGGCGTCAAAGCCCGCCACATCGGTGCGCGCCATGTCGAAGACGCGGGCGGCATTCTGTTCTTCCTCGGGCGCGATCACGAAGACGCGGCGAAAGGCCGTCACCTCGTCGCGGGTGACGCGGCCATCGGCCTTGGCCATCTTGGCGCCGAGCGCAATCACCGCGATGGTGAAGGCCACGGTGCGTTCGGGCGGGGTTTTCAGATGGTCGAACACCGCCGAAAGCCCCTCGCCCCGGGCGAGGGACGAAAGCGCCTCGCCGATGCGGGCCCAAAGGGAAAGCGGCTTGTCCATGCGGCCAGTCTACCCCCTCAGAGCCGCTTTTGCATCAGCACAAGGTCGATGAAACGGCCAAATTTGTATCCGGCTTCGGAAATCCGCCCGGCCTCGGCATAGCCCACCGCGGCATGAAAGGCGAGACCGGCGGGATTTTCCGCCGACACCCCCGCCACCATCAGATGCGCGCCGCGGGCGCGGGCGTGATCCTCGATCGCCGCCATCAGCGCCCGGCCGACGCCCTGCCCCCGCGCCGCGGGCGCCAGAATGATCGTGTGTTCCATCGACCGCGCATAGCCCAGCCCCTTGCGGAACTGGTCGTAGCTGGCAAATCCCGCCACCTGCCCCGCGATCTCGGCCACGAAAAAGCCGCGGCCCTCGGCCTGGCGCGCCGCAAGCATCGCGCCGAGGCTCTCGACCGTATGCGGGGTCGGCGAAAAGCCCACCGCGGTGGTTTCGATCAGCGGATTCCAGAACGCAAGCACGGCCGGAACATCGGCCAGGGTGGCGGGGCGGATCATCGGGGCACTCCTTTCGCGCACCATGGCCGAGCCCGCGGACAGATGCAATCGCGGCCCGACAGCCGGAAACGACGCCCGAACAGGTCGATTTTTCTTGAACCTCGGCCAGAAAACCCCATTTCGGACAGGAAAACAGGGACAGGAGGGACCGTGCTGGGTCGGATCGAGAAACTTTTCGCGCATGAGGCCGCCGGTGGCATCATGCTGATGCTGGCGACGGTGGTGGCGCTGATCGTGGCGAACACCGATCTGGCGGGGCTTTATGCGCAGATCCTGCATCTGAAATTCACCATCGCGCTGGGCGAGACGGGGCTGTCGAAGCCTTTGATCCTGTGGATCAACGACGGGCTGATGGCGATCTTCTTCCTGCTGGTCGGGCTGGAGCTGAAGCACGAGCTGCGCGAGGGGCGGCTGAAGACGCCCTC
Organism: Rhodobacter capsulatus; assembly: GCF_052363185.1. Lineage (GTDB taxonomy): Bacteria > Pseudomonadota > Alphaproteobacteria > Rhodobacterales > Rhodobacteraceae > Rhodobacter > Rhodobacter capsulatus_E. Next base: position 2,464,634 of record NZ_CP198955.1, read on the forward strand.
GAATGTGGTGCTGCCCGGGGTGGCGGCGCTGGGCGGCATGCTGGTTCCGGCGCTGATCTATCTGGCCTTCACCTGGTCCGACCCGGTGCACCGGACCGGCTGGGCGATCCCGACGGCGACCGATATCGCCTTTGCGGTGGGCGTCGTCGCGCTTTTGGGCAAAAGGGTGCCGCCGGCGCTGAAGCTGTTCCTGCTGACGCTGGCGATTCTCGACGATCTGGGCGCCATTCTGGTGATCGCGCTGTTCTATACGGCGACGCTGAAGCCGGTCTATCTGGCGCTGGCGCTGATCCCCCTGGCGCTGATGGCGCTGCGGCTCTGGATGGGCGCGCATCGGATCGCGCCGACGCTGATCCTGGGCGCGGTGCTGTGGGTGCTGGTGCTGAAATCGGGGGTGCATGCGACGCTGGCGGGGGTGATCACGGCGTTTTTCCTGCCGATCCGCGACCGTCACGGCGCCTCGCCGCTGCATGCGCTGGAACATGGGCTGGCGCCCTATGTGGCCTTCCTGATCGTGCCGATCTTCGCGCTGGCCAATGCCGGGGTGACGCTGACCGGCCTTGGCCTTGCCGATCTGGCGGCGCCGCTGCCGCTGGCGATTGCGCTGGGCCTTGTGGTCGGCAAGCAGCTGGGGGTGTTCGGCGCCACCTTCGCGCTGGTGAAGCTTGGCTTCGCGCGCCTGCCCGAGGGGGCAAGCTGGCTGCAGCTTTACGGCATCGCGGCGCTGGCCGGGATCGGTTTCACCATGTCGCTGTTCATCGGATCGCTGAATTTCGAGACCGATGCACAGATGAATGCGGTGCGGCTGGGGGTGCTGGCGGGCTCGCTCGTGTCGGCGCTGGTGGGCTATGCGGTGCTGCGCCTTGCCCCGGAACCGGCACGCCAGAGCCGGGACTGAAGCCCAAACCAAGGCTGAAAACAGGGTCGGGGCGCGCTTGCGGCAACCTTTGCGCCGCAAGCGCGCCCCGGCCGGTTCAGGCGGCCTGCGCCGCCGTCCCGCCCCGGTCAGAGGCCCGTTCGAACCGCGCGATGGCCTGCGACAGCCGCTGCGCCGCGCGCAGAAGATCGCGCCCCGAGGCCGCGGCCCGCTCGATCCCCTCGGCGTTCTTCTGGGTCGCCAGATCCAGCACCTCGGTCGCCGCCGTCACCTCGCCGATGCTGGCCGATTGCTCCCGGCTGACCTGCGCCAGCTCCTGCACATGGCGCACGATCGCCTCGATCACCGTCACCGCGGCGGCAAGGCCCTGTTCGGCCTCGCCCACGAGCCTCTCCCCTGCCCCCACATTGTCGCGTGCCTCGGTGATCAGACCCCCGATCTCGGCCGCGGCAAGGGTGGTCCGCTGGGCAAGATCGCGGACCTCTGACGCGACGACGGCAAAGCCGCGTCCGGCCTCCCCGGCGCGGGCGGCCTCGACCCCGGCATTCAGCGCCAGAAGATTGGTCTGAAACGAAATATCGTCGATCACTGAAAGGATCCGGGCAATCGCATCCGAAGAGTCGGTGATCCGCCCCATCGCCGTCACCACCCGGCCCACCGTCTCCTGCGCGCGCGCGATGTCGCGCCGCATCCGCTCGGCGCTTTGCGCGGTCTCGGCGGCCCGCGCCGCCCCGGTGCGCGACGCGCCCGCCAGTTCGGTCATCGCCGCGGCGGTCTCCTCCAGCGAGGCCGCGGCCTGTGCCGCCTGAACCGTCATCTCGGCCGCCCCCTGATCCAGCGCCGTCGAGGTGACCAAAATCCCCGCCGTGCTGTGCTCGATCGTTTCGACAAGCTCGGCCAGCCCGGTCAGCGCCGCATTGAAATTGGCCCGCAGGCTTTCGTAATCGGGCGGGAAAGGGCTGTGGATCTGCGCCGTCAGATCGCCCGCGGCCAAACGGCGCAGCCCGGTCTCCAGCGCGGCAACGATCTGCTGCTGTTCGTCCAGCCGCGCGGCGCGTTCGGCCGCAAGGCCGTCTTCGCGCTGCTTGCGCTCGGCCTCGGCCGCGCGCTCGGCTTCGTGCCGCTGTGCCGCGCGCATCGCCTCGGCCCGTTCCTCCGCCCGTTCCTGCGCGATCCGGGCCAGATGCTCGGCCTCCCGCGCCGCGGCGGCCTGCCGGGCAGCCTCGGCCAGCCGGTCGTTTTCGACAAGCGTGTCACGAAAGATCAAAAGCGCCTGCTGCATCTCGCCGATCTCGCCGCCGCGGCGACGCATGCCGTCAAGCGCCCGATGATCGCCCGAGGCAAGGCTGCGGGTCCGCCCCGCAAGCCTGCGCAAGGGCCGCACCACCAGCCCCTGCAGGGCCAGAACGACAAGCCCCAGCGCCGCCGCGGCCAGCGACAGCAGCAGCGTGAAGCGGCGGTTCGTCCGCTCGGCATCCCCGTCAAGCTGGCGGATATCGGCGGCGACACCGTCGAGCACCCAAAGCCCGCCCCGGGTCACCTCTTTCGTGATCTCCTCGGTCGTGCCAAGCGCCTGCGCCGACAGCGCGGCGGTCCGGGCCGTTTCCGCCAGAACCCTTTTGCGCAGGGACACCAGACTGGTCTCCGGCGCGGCCAGCGCCAGAAGCCGCCTGCGCCCGTCTTCCCGCGCCTCCGGCACCGAGCGCGCCACATTCTCGGCGGCTTCCGCAAATTTCCGCGCCCGCGGTCCGAAGGCGGTGGGATCGTTTTCGGTCAGGATGCGGATGATCTCCGAGCGCAGGCGAATGACATCTTTCGGCTCATAGGCGTTGAACCCGGTCACCACGGTGGCCAGAACCGCGTCGATCTCTCGGAGCGCCTGCGCCAGTTCCGCCTCGGCCGTCATACGCGCCGCAATCGCCGTGGCCAGCGCATCAAGGGTGTCGCGCAGCTTCGCCAGCAGCCCGGGCAGTTGCGGCAGGTCCGCGGTCCGATCTGCCGTCTGGTCCGCCGCCTGGGCGATGCGTGCAAAGCCGTCGATCCGGGCGGCAAGCCTGTCCTGGGCCGCGCGGACACTGGCTGGGTCCGCGGCCTGCAGCAGCTGCGCAAAGCCTTGCGGCAAGGCGGAAATCTCGGCCACGAGCAGGTTCGTGCCGCGCAGGTCGGGGATCCGCTGCTCTGCCATGTCGCGCGTTTGCGCGCGAAACCCCGAAAGCCCCGCATGCGAGATCCAGCCCAGCACGGTGAGCATCGCCGCGAACAGCGCGGCGCAAAGCCCCACCTGCAGTCCGATCTTGCCGAAACGTGATCGAATGGTCGCCATGCCGCACCTTTCCGTTGCCCTGCGGCGGGCAGTCTTGGGCAATCTGTTTGATCAAGACTTAACAACCCAAGGTTGTCATGAAAACTTCATCCCACCGTTACATTTCCGGACCGGCACCCGACCTCAAAGCCCCGGCAAGGCCGGGCTGTCATGAAAGCTTCACTGGACATCCGCCCTGAAATCCATAATTCCTGCATCATGGAACAATCCGCCGCCCTCAGCTTCGCCTGCCTTGGCCATCCCGGCCGCCTTGCCGTGTTCCGGCTTCTGATGCGCTTTGCGCCGCAAGGCGTGCGGCCCACGGAAATCGCAGCCGCGCTGGGGCTCAAGCAAAACACCCTCTCGCATCATCTGGCGGATCTGAGCGCCTGCGGGCTGGTGCAGGTGCGCCGCGAGGGGCGGTCGCTCTTCTACGCCGTCGACCTTCACAAAACCGAATCCCTGATCGGCTATCTCGCCCTCGATCTGGGCCGGGCCCGTCCCGACCTCATGCCCAAAGCTCTTCCTGAAAAGGCAAATGCCATGCCCGATACGCCGTTCAACGTGCTTTTCATCTGCTCGGGCAACTCCGCCCGTTCGATCTTTTCCGAGGCGCTGTTGCGCGATCTGGGCAAGGGCAAGTTCATCGCCCATTCGGCGGGCACACGGCCCGGAACCGCGATCAACCCCTTTGCGCTCGAGGTTCTGGCCCGCAACGGCCACGACACCGCGGGCCTGCGCGCCAAACATCTGTCGGAGTTTCAGGGCCCCGCCGCGCCGCGGATGGAGTTCGTCTTCACCGTCTGCGACACCGCCGCGGCGGAGGAGTGCCCGCCCTGGCCCGGCCAGCCGATCACCGGCCATTGGGGCCTGCCCGACCCGGTGAAGGCCACGGGGACCGAGGCGGAAAAAGCGCTCGTCTTCGCCCAAACCTATGGTGCGCTGCGCCGCCGGATCGCGGCCTTTGTCGATCTGCCCTTCGACACGCTCGACCGCCTGGCCCTGCAAACCCGCGTCGATGCGATCGGCGCCACGCCCGAGGGGGAATGACCATGGCGAAAATCGCGATCAACGGCCTTGGCCGGATGGGAAAACTCGTGCGGCGGCTGGTCGATCCGGGCCATGGGGCCTTCTGTGAAGTTTTACGCCCGGCATGACACCGAATGCGGCCATGTTTGCCGCCTCTCCGATCATCGCCCTAAGCCTCTAATATTCCTTTCACCTTGGTTCAAATATCCTCGGGGGGTGCGGGGGGCAGACAGCCCCCCGGCGCCGCCAGACCGGAGACCCGATGTCCGAAAATCCGATCCGCGCCTATGCCGCCGTCACCGCCGCCTATTGGGCCTTCATGCTCAGCGATGGCGCCCTGCGGATGCTGGTGCTTTTGCACTTCAACGGGCTTGGCTTCAGCGCGTTGCAACTCGCCTGGCTCTTCCTGCTTTATGAAATCGCGGGGATCGCCACCAACCTTGGCGCGGGCTGGCTGGCGGCGCGCTTCGGCCTTGCCGCCACGCTCTACGGCGGGCTTGGGCTGCAGGTGGCGGCCCTTGTCGCCCTTGCCCAACTCGATCCGAGTTGGTCGATCCCCACCTCGGTCGCTTTCGTGATGGCGGTGCAGGGCGTCTCGGGCGTGGCCAAGGATCTGGCGAAGATGTCGTCAAAATCGGCGGTGAAGCTGCTCGCCCCCAGCGGAGACGGCGGGCTTTTCCGTTGGGTGGCGGCGCTGACCGGCTCAAAGAACGCGGTGAAGGGGCTCGGCTTCTTCCTTGGCGCGGCTTTGCTGGCGCTTTTCGGCTTCAAACCGGCGATCTGGGGCATGGCGGGGCTGCTTGCCCTGATCCTGATCGCGGTCGTGGCCTTTTTGCCCGCGGGCCTGCCCGGGCGGATGAAATCCGAAGAGGCCTGGGGCGGCTGGCGGTCGCAAAACCCGCAGGTAAACCGGCTCTCGCTGGCCCGAATGTTCCTGTTTGGCGCCCGCGATGTCTGGTTCGTCGTCGGCCTTCCGGTGTATTTTCAGGCGGTTCTCTCCGATGGCACGGCCGAGGGCCGACGCGAGGCGTTCTTTCTCACCGGCGGCTTCATGGCGCTCTGGATCATCGCCTATGGCGCGGTGCAGGCCTTTGCGCCCCGGCTTCTGGGCGCGAAATCCCAGCCCGAGGCGGCGATCACCGCAAAAGCCATCACCTGGGCGGGCTATCTTGTGCCGATCCCCTTCGCGCTTTCCCTCGCCGTGTTGATCGCCCCGGCCCCCGCGCCCTGGCTGACCGCCACGATCCTCATCGGGCTGCTCGCCTTCGGCTTCGTCTTTGCCATCAATTCCTCGGTCCATTCCTACCTGATCCTGGCCTTTGGCGACGCCAAGCGGATCACCCGCGATGTCGGCTTTTACTACATGGCCAATGCGGCGGGGCGGCTGATCGGCACGCTTTTGTCGGGGCTCAGCTACCAGATCGGCGGGCTGCCGCTTTGCCTGGCCACAGCGGGCGCGATGGCCGCCGCAAGCTGGATCGCCGCGCGCAGGCTGGCGCGGGACTGACCGGCAACCGCCAGGGCGCAAAGCCGGACTGTCGCGGTCGGGGGCCATTCCCCTTCTCGCGCCGGGCGGCGGACTGTGCTGTCATGGGCCAATTGCTCCGGAGGCCCGCATGGACACCCTGCCGATCACGGTTCCGCCCGTCCTGAATCTGGTCAGCGCCATCGCCGTCGGCGCGCTGATCGGCACCGAGCGCGAACGCCGCAAGGGCGAGGGACCGACGCGGTCACCGGCGGGGCTGCGCACCTTTGCCATCGCCTCGACTGCCGGGGCTGTGGCCTTCAGTCTGGGTGGGGTTGTGCTTCTGGCCGTCGTCGCGGCCTCGGTCGCGGGGCTTGCGGCGGTGTCTTACGGCAAGCGGCCGCATCAGGATCCGGGGGCTGACCACGGAAATCGTGCTGCTGCTGACGGTGCTGCTCGGCGGGCTCTGCATCCCCGCGCCGCAGATGGCGGCGGCGATTGCCGTCACGGTGACGGTGCTGCTGCATCTCAAGGCCTGGCTGCACGCCTTGGTCACCACGCTGATCTCAAAGGATGAACTTGACGATGCGCTGATCTTTGCAGCGGCGACGCTGGTCATCCTGCCGCTGGTGCCGGATCGGCCGATGGGGCCCTGGCTGGCGCTGAACCCGCATTCCTTGGGCATCGTGATCGTGCTGGTCATGGCGATCGGCGCGGCGGGCTATCTGGCGGTGCGGCTCTTCGGGGCGCGGTTCGGGCTGCCGCTGTCGGGGGGCGCTCTCGGGGTTCGTCTCCAGCACCGCGACGATCGGCGCGATGGGGGCGCGGGCGCTGCAATCACCCGAAATGCGGGCCGCCTGCGTCGCGGGGGCGGTGCTCTCGACCGTGGCGACCATCTTGCAGATGGCGCTGGTGCTGGCCGCGGTCAGCCTGCCGAGCCTGCGCCAGATGATCCTGCCGCTGGTCTTTGCCGGTGTCGCCGCCGTGGCCTATGGTCTGGTGCTGACGCTGGCGGCGATGCGCCATCCCGCGCCCGAGGCCCCCGGCCCCGGCAGCGCCTTCAGCCTGAAGACGGCGCTGATCTTCGGCACCGTGCTGGCGCTGGTGCTGGTCACCGCGGCCGGGTTGCAGGCACATTTCGGCGGGTCCGGCGTGCTTCTGGCGGCGACGGCGGCGGGGATGGTCGATACCCATGCCTCGGCGATTTCGGTGGCGACGCTGGTTGCGGCGGGCAAGGTTGCCCCCGAGGCGGCGGCGGTGCCGATCCTCGCGGGGCTGAGCGCGAACACTGCGACGAAGATCCTCGTGGCGGCGATCAGCGGCGGGCGCGGCTTTGCCCTGCGCGTCGTGCCGGGGCTGGTTCTGGTCATCCTCGCCGCCTGGGCGGGCCTGTTGTTGCGCTGATCGCGGGACCGCGCCCGGACGGGCTTGCGACATCGCGCAACGCCCCCTCATTCCGCTTGAAAAAGCGGGCCGGGGCGGTTAGGTAGCCGCTGTGGCCGGCTTAGCTCAGCTGGTAGAGCGTCTGATTTGTAATCAGGGGGTCGGGGGTTCAAGTCCCTCAGTCGGCACGTTGTAAAATCAATGGCTTGCAAGCAAAAAATGCCCCGCCCGATCGGCGGGGTTTTGCTTTGGGGGAACACCGGGGGAACAGATCAACCCGTGCCCCGCCGCCGCGCGTTTCTTGCCTCTCGTTGGCACAGCACCGAACAGAAGCGTGCCACAGCCCTCTTGGTCACAGCCACCGGCCCGCCGCAATGCGCGCAGGTTCTGCCCCGCTTCGCCTCGATCCGCGCCGCTTTGGCATCCCGCCCGGCATCGTCGTTCTTGCACTTGTCTCCGGGGCAAAACATGCGGGACACCCGCGAATTTTCGGGCAATGGCTTTCCGCAGCTTTTGCAGCACTTGCCGCGCTTCGCCTCGCGCCGGGCTTCCGCTTCCAGCGCCAGCAGCGAATCAACCCTGCACCGCTTGCAGCAATACTTCTGATAGGGCGGTGCTTTCTCGGGGAGCGGGTGCCCACAATGCTCGCAACGCCGGTCTAGGTCCGCTGGGTCGCAAGGTCGTATGCCGTCGCCTCGGTCGCCATACCCGCGCGCCGGGTGTAGGCCCGATGCGCACTCCCGCAGATGTCCCCGCAGTATTTGTGATGCCCCTCGGGCAAGGGCTTGTGACAGCGAACGCAGCGGGTCCGCTCGATCAGGGTTCCGGCCTCGATTGTCCATTCGGGTTGTCCTTCGTTCCATGTCGGGCGGATCATCGCCCCGGCGATGCGGAAGGCGTCTTCCAGCACCTCCCGCGCCAGAAGATCGGCGGCACACCACCCCCACCCCTGCAAGCACAGATCGGAGCGGATGCCTGCCCGCAGAGGCCCTTCGAGGCCCCACAGACTGCCCGTCGCGCCTGCCTGAAACGCCAGCCGGATCACGCGGGCCAGTTCCTTGGCCAAGGCGTTATAGCGCGCCTCGCCCATGCGCCCGCGGCGGGCATCGCGCGCCCGACGTTCCTTTCGGTTGATCATATGCGCAGGAAGCTGGAGCATGTCAGTCGGCCCAGTCGATGAAGGACAGCGCGTCGTTGAGGGTCGCCCCCTCGATCCCGGCCTCTTTCGCCTGGGCGAGAGCCTGCACCATCGTCGCCAGCGCCCGCGCTTTGCCGCCCGCGTCGAAGGCCTGCATCGGGCGCACCACGTCCACCTTGACGGCCCCGCCCAGCTTTTCCGAAGCTTCCTCGGCCAAGAGCATGGCAATGGGCTGCATGATGATCTGGGCAAGGTGGCGCTGCGCCTCGCGCACAAGCGGCCCTTGCGCCGCAGGCGAGAACATGGCGGGCAGGACGCCATAGGCCGCGAAGATCGCGCCCCGTGCTGCGTCCAGCAATTCCGCAGGCATCGCCCGTTGCAGATCCGGGGTCAGTTGATCCGGCGCCTTGCCCACGTTGGGGTGCATCCCGGCCCCGACAGCCTGCGCCACCCCTTCGACAACCAGCGCCGAACCACGCCGCCCTTTGAACGCCGATCGCATCGCCGCCATGTCGGATGCGCTGCCCTCGGGCATGTGCGCGATCTGAGAGCCCACCGGCGCATCCCGCCAGGTATCCCGAAGCGCGGTCTCGATCTCATGCAGCAGACTCGCGGTCAGGCTCGCCCGCCGCAGCGGCGCCTGTCCGGTCCAAGGGGCCACCGGATCGACGCCCAGACGCATATGCAGCACCTCGGGCGCCAGAACCGTGTGAGAGGTCGAGCCGCCCGCCTCAGAGAGCTGCGCCGCCTGGAGCATCCGACGGCGCTCGACATCCTCCTCGCCCCGATCGCGGGCCGCGATGGGGTTCGCACGGTGGGCAAGCAAGGGCTGAAGATCGGCTCCGAGCACTACCAGACCAGTGCCGCGCCGGTCGGCAGCGAAGTGCTCGTCCGGATGGACCCCTGCGACCTCGGCCGGGCCATCGTCTTCTCGCTCGACGGTGAAACCTACCTCGGCGACGCGATCTGCCCGCACCTGGCGGGCGAGGATCCGGTGGAGGTCGCGATGCGCGTCAAGGCCGCGCAGAAGGCGCTTCTCAAGGAAGAAACCGACCGGATCAAAGGCGAGATGCGCAAGATCAAGCCGCGGGATTTCTCGGATGCGCTGATCCGCCAGGGCGAAAAGCGGGCGGCGAACCTCGCCTATATCGAGCGCCCCGCGACCCCGTTCACGACGCCTGCGCTCGACGCGGCGAAGGCGGCGCTCGACGGGGCCACCCCGGCCGCTCCCACCGCCTACGACCCGGTGGTTGTCGCGACACAGCTGGCCGAGGTGGTGCGCCTGCCCGCGCAGCGCCGCCTGATCCAGCAAGACCAGATGCAGGACCATTTCCGCCGGGCCATCGACCTCGAAGAGGCGATCGCGGCCGGGGAGCAGATCAGCGAGGCCGATGCGGCCTGGCTGCGCAGCTATCAGCAGCACCCCGATTACCGGGGGGCGAAGCGGATTTTCGAAATCCACGGTCGACGGATGTTCGGCTGAGGGAAGGTGCCGCCGGGAGCGTGCAGGCCCCGCGGCGGCGAGCAGTGAAGTGAAGTGAGGAAGAACATGACAGAGAGCAACAGGCAGTTCAACAGCGTCGCGCCCCTGCGCAACGTGGTGGCCATGGTGCAGCTCGTTGACCGCGTGATCTCGCGGGCGCCGACGCTGCCGGGCATGGCGGTCTTCTACGGGCCGAGCGGCTACGGAAAGAGCTCGGCCGCCACCTATGCGATGAACACCTTCGGCGCCTATTACATCCAGGCGGAAAGCACCTGGTCGAAGAAGAGCCTGTGCGAAGCGATCTCGCTCGAGATCGGCATCGAACCCTCGGGCCGCATCGATCAGATGGTGCGCGCGATCTACCGCGAGATCAGCGCCACCGGCCGCCCGCTCTTGATCGACGAGGCCGACCATATCGTCGCCCGCGGCCTGATCGAGCTCGTGCGCGACATCTACGAGAAATCCGAGGCCAGCATCATCCTGATCGGCGAGGAAGACCTGCCGCGCAAGCTGATGCGCTGGGAGCGGGTGCATGGCCGGATGCTGGCCTGGGTGGCGGCCGAGCCGGGCACGATCACCGATGTGACGCTCCTGCAGGAGATCTACTGCCCCGGTGTCGAGATCGAAGACGCCCTGAAACAGCGCCTGCTGACCGAGTCACGCAACTCGATCCGGCGGATCTGCGTGAACCTGAACGAGATCTCGCTGCTCGCGCGGCGCAACGGCACGCAGACCGTCACCTCGGCCGACTGGGGGCAAGGCAGCTTCTTTACCGGCGAACCGCCGCGCCCGCGGGGGCTGAAATGAGAAAGCGCGTCGATACCATGCAGCAGGAAGGCATGACGAACCCGCGCCAGACGATCTGGGATGCGATCCGGGTTCTGGCAGGCGAGGATCTTGAAGGCCATTTCACCGTCACGGATGTCGTCGATCGCACTGGGGCGCATCGCAAGACGACGTCGGACTATTTCGCCTGCCTCGTGGCGGCCGAGTATCTGGCGCAGACCGTCGACACTCCGCCGCGCTTCATCCTGCGCAAGGATGGTGGGGTGCATGCCCCGCGCGTGCGGCGCGACGGTACCGCCGTGACCCAGGGCGCAGGCACCTTGAACATGTGGCGGTCGATGCGGGCGCTGTCGCAATTCACCTATCGCGACATCGCCCTTCATTCGACCACGCCGACGGTATCGGTGACCGAGGAAACGGTGAAGGGCTTTTGCGGGATGCTGCTCGCCACTGGGTTTTTGCGCGTCGTGCAAAAGGCCGATCCGGTCAAGGGGCGGATCGCGACCTATCGGTTGATCCGCAACGACGGCCCGAAGCCGCCGCAGATCCAGCGCGTCAAGCAGGTCTTCGACCCGAACACCGGCAAGGTCTATCAGCGGGGGGCGCACTGATGTCCTTCGTCGACACCGCCGAGAAGGCTTGGGGCAAACCGCTGCCCGACTGGATCGCCGTGCTGGCGCGCCAGTGCGACGAGGGCACGCAACGCAAGGCGGCCGAGCGGCTGGGCTATTCCGCAGGCCTCGTCAGCAACGTCCTGCGCAAGAGTTACGCTGGCAACATGGCGGCGGTCGAGGAAGCGGTGCGCGGCGCCTGGATGGGCGACACCGTCGTCTGCCCGGCCATGGGCACCATCCCCTCGGACACCTGTCTCGACTGGCGCCGCAAGGCGAAGAAGTTCGCGGCGACGAACAACCATCGTGTCCGGATGTTCAAGGCCTGCAACGCCTGCGCTCGCAACCAGAAGGAGGGCGCGTGATGTTCGCAAAACTCGGCATCGACGCACTGCCCGAACGGCTGCGGGCGGCAATCGAGCTCAGCAACATCACGATCGCCGAGGCTGCGCGCCGGTGCGAAATGCCCCAGCCGTCGATCGAGGGCTATCTCGCGGGCAAGAACATGCCCGGCGCCCGCGCCATCGCCGCGATCTGTGTCGGGCTGAAGATCTCGGCCGATTGGCTGCTGTTCGGCACCGGCCATGCACGGCGGGGGTGGCAATGACCAAACCGCCGCAACGCCTGACCAATGACGAGCTGATGAGGGTGGCATGGGATACGTTCACTTCGACTTCGCCGAAATCGAAAGGCAGATGCGGCACATGCGCGACGAGGGTCATGCAAGGGTGATGGCCTCGGCCACTAGCGACCTCCAGCGGCAGGGCTACGAGGCGCAGAACCGGTTCTTCGAGTCGATGCTCTCGGCACAGATCGAAATGCTCCGACTGGTTGCAGACGGCCACGCGCCAGCGTTTATCGGCCGGGTTATCGGCGCGCATGTCGGCAACATCATGATCAACGCGATTTCGGCCTCGACCGATCCGCGCGCCTTGGGCGATGCGATGTACGACGCCATGGGAAAGGCGATCCGGTCGCTTGGCCTCGCGCTCGCGGGCATAACTCTCAGCCCTGACGAATGGGCCGATTTCCGCACGATCGAGGCGGGGGCGGCCACGGAACTCAACCGGGATTAAGGCATGTCCACGCAGACCCAGCTCGAAATCATGCTGCGCGTCGTCGCCGACCAGGCGCGGCGCGAACTCGGGCAGGCGAAGGGCGATGTGCAGGCGCTGACCGGCGCGGCGCGCGATCTCGGGGCGCAGGCGGGTCAAGGTCGCGACGGGCTTGCCGTATTGGGGGTCGGCGCGGCCGGCGTGGGCAAGAGCCTTGCCGAGGCCAGCGTGGCGGCACTCGACACCTCGGCCGCGATGTCGAACATGATGGCCGCGGCCGGGCGCGGGGCAACCTCGCTCGCTGGGGTGCAAAACGCGGTCACTGGTCTCACCACCAACATCTCGGCGCAGGTCAGCGATGCCTGGGACAGCGTGCGGCAGGCCGGTGAAAGTGCGATCGACGGGATCTTCGACGCGTTGAAGGAAGGTGACGTCGGCGGTGCCTTCGAAAACCTCGCCTCCGAAATCGGGTCCATGTTCGAAGAACTGGCAATCACCAATCCGCTCAAGAATGCGATTTTCGGCACCGATTACGCGACGATGGGCGATGTCGGAGGGCTGCAGGGCATCTGGGATCGCTACACGGGCAAGGGGACCCAGGTCGATCCGAGCCAAGCCGCAGCAGCGGCGATGCGCACTGTAGCCAGCATAAACGTGACCGCGGCCACGGTGATCATCGGCGGAGCGGGTGTGGGCAGTCTCGCCGGTGGCATCGGCGCCGCCGGAGGCATGGGCGGGCTGCAGGGCTCGGCCGACGTGCAAAAGCAGGTCTGGAGCTATTTCAGCGGCAAGGGGCTCAAACCGCATCAAATCGCCGGGATCATGGGCAACATCAGCCAGGAAAGCGCCTTCAACCCGCTGGCGGTGGGTGATGCCGGACAGGCCTATGGTCTTTTCCAGCACAATGACCGGAAGGGCGCGCTGTTCGGGGCTATCGGCGGCAAGCAGAACCTCGGCAACGTCCAAGCCCAGCTCGACTTCGCTTGGAAAGAGCTGATGACGTCCGAAAACGGCGCCTATCAGCGGCTGATGGCCTCCAAGAACGTTACCGAAGCCACCGGGGCCTTTGCAGGCTTCGAACGTCCGAGGGGCTGGAGCGCCGCGAACCCGATGGGCTCGGACGGCTGGGCAAACCGTCTTGGCGCCGCCGAACAGGCGATGGCGAAGTTCGGCACCACCACGACGCTTGCCACCGGCCAGCTGGGCACCATGGGCACCGGATTCGACAAGTTCGGCCAGGCGCTGGGCAGCGCGGTGCAAGGCGGCGGGGGCGGCGGTTTCTGGGGCACGCTGTTTTCTGGGATCATGAGTGGGCTGGGCATCCCCGGTTTTGCGGGCGGCGGCAATCACGCTGGCGGGCTGCGCGTTGTCGGCGAGAACGGCCGTAAGCGCCCGCTCATCGCCCTTTGCCTTGCGGCTTGACTATTCTCGGAAGTTCCAGGGCATGAGCGCGGCGATATCGCTTTGCATGTGCTGGTCGAGGATCTTGCGGAGCGTGGCGGCGATATAGGCCTCGGGGTTTATGCCATTGAGGCGGCAGGTGCCGATCAGTGAGGCGATGCGGGCCCAGGTTTTCGCCCCGTCGTCGGAGCCCGCGAAGAGCGCGTTTTTCCTCGTCAGCGGAATCGGACGGATCGCGTTTTCGACGCCGTTGGTGTCCATTTCGAGCCGACCGTCCGCAAGGAACCGGGTCAGCCCGCCCAACGTTTGAGCCCGTATCGGATGTGCCGCGCGAGTTCGTTCGTCGAGGAGAGCTGCTGCAGGCAGCCCTCGAGCCAGGGCCGCAGGGCCTCGACGATCGGCCTGGAGAACCTCTGCCGGATTTTCACGCGCGTGGCCGGGTCACGGCCGCGGATTTCCTTTCGATGGCGTAAAGCTGCGCAATGCGCTCGACCATCTCGTCGCAGATTTCCGACGGCGTATCCTTGGCGAACTTGACGAAGCGGCGCCGCCAATGCGTCCAGCAATAGGCGATGTCCCATGGCTTTGCGGTCTTTTTCGGATCGGCCAGCTGGTCATAGCCGCCGTGGCCATCGACCAGCAGCGTGCCGCCGGAGAACCCTTGAGGATCTCTTGCGCGACCTTGCCTGCGCGACTGCGCGCGTGATGAAAGACCACGATCGGGGGATCGCCGCCACCCCAGCCACGCTGATCGCGCAGCACCACCCAGAGCCAGTCGGTGCGCACCTCCCGGTGCCCGGCGCCAGCACCGGCACGGTGGTCTCATCCATCTGCAACCGGTCGCTGCGGCGCAACTCTGTCATCATCGCGTCGATCACCGGCGCCAGAAGCTGTGCCGCCCGCCCGGACCATTCCGCCAGCATCGTGCGGTCAAGATCGAGCCCCTGGCGGCGATAGATGTCGGCCTGACGGTAAAACGGCAGGTAATCGCCGAATTTGGCGACCATGCAATGCGCCACCAGCGCCTCGGTCGGCAGGCCGCGCGGCACCAGCCATTCCGGCGCCGGAGCCTGGGCATGCTGCGCGCCCGCGCAGGTCCGGCAGACATATTTCGGGCGCACCGTCACCAGCACGCGGAATTGCGCCGGGATCACATCGAGCCGCTCCGTCCGGCTTTCGCCAACCCTTTGCATCGCGCCGCAGCCGCAGGGGCAAAGGATGCTCTCCGGTTCGATGACCTGCTCGATCCGGGGCAGATGCGCGGGAAGATTGCCCTTGTTACGCTGCGGCGGAGCAGCTGGCGCCTTCCGGGGGCCGATCACCTTCTCGGCCGCTTCGCTGGCCGCCGCCAGCATCCCGGCCGCAGCCTCGACATCTTCGAATGGCAGGTGATGCTGGTCCGGATCGCCCTTCTCGGACTTCGCGCCGAAAGCATCGCGGCGCATCTGCGAGAGCAGGCGTTCCAGCCGCGCGCGCCTCCTCGACTGCGGCAAGACGTGTTTCCGCCTCGATCCGCGCGGTCTCGGCGGCAGCCCGCGCGGCTTCGGCCTCGGCCAGACGCCGTTCAAGATCTGCCACCCGGGCCGTGCTGGTGCTGCGTGATGCCATGGCCCGAGACTACCCCACAACACCCCGCAAGGACGCCATAAAACACGGCCCGAGTCACCCTGTCGCGGCTCACCCTGCCAGCCGCGGCCTCTGCCTGCGCTCGGCCCGGACAGCCCGCCAATCGACGCCCTCGAACAGAGCGGCGAATTGCGCCGGGGACAGCCTAATGACCCCATCCGCCGGCTTCGGCCAGGCAAAGGCACCGCCCTCGAGCTTCTTGTAGATCAGGATCAGACCGGTCTGGTCCCAGACCAGGCACTTCAGCTGATCGCCGCGCTTCGAGCGGAACAGATACACCGCGCCATTGTAGGGATCGTGGCCGAGCACGTTCTGCACGACCAGCGCGAGCCCCGCGTGACCTTTGCGGAAGTCCACCGGCCGCGTCGCCAGATAGGCGCGAGTGATCCCGCCCGGCAGGATCACGACGATGTCTCCCGCAATGCCGCAACCACCCGCCCAAGATGCGCCGCGTCGAAGCCGGTCGGCACGAGGATCCGCACCCCGACGATCTCCAGCTGAAGGCTGGTCCCGGGTTGATCGCCCGGCACGGCGCCCCCGCTCACCATGATCGGCACGAGCCCGAGGGCATCATCCTCCGGCATCGGCAAAGCCCTCGCGCGCGGCCCGACGCCAGGCATGCAATTGCGGCGCCGAAACCCCATGACGCCGGGCCACGTCGGCCACCGTCACCCCGTCCCGAAACGTCTCGAGCACCATTGCCGCCTTCACATGCTCGGGCCAGCGACGGCGACCGGTCGGCCCCGTCACGATGTCGATACGACCAGCGTATCCAGGATCATCACTGTGAGAACTTACGTAAGTTTGTATGTCGCTATCCATCGACGCCTCCGTTGTTACGGGCGTCATCTCGGATGACATCGCCCCTCAAACAACGAGGGCGATGGCCGGGCGCTTACGAACGGCCCCGAGCTCGAGTATACCGGCCCGAGCACAATCGTCCCCGCCGACCTGACGCGGCGGATCCTGACTGGTGGGGCTCCGGCCAGTTCGGCCCAGGCGCCGGTTGTCATGCTGCAGCCGCAGATCGTCAACAATACCGGTCGCCAAATGAATATCGAGGTGCAGGAAGCCACCGATGGCCGAGGCCAGCGGCAGGCACGCTACATCTTTTCAGATCTCGTCGGAGACGGCCTGACGACGCCCGGCGGGCGCGGGCGGCGGGCAATGCGCGACTTCTACAACGTCAATCCGGCGGGGATCTCGCGATGAGCTATCCCTCCTGGCCCAGCGATCTGCCCCGGCCCGAGCGCTCCAGCTATCAGCTGCAGCCGCAGGATGCCCGCCGCAAGCGCGGGTTCGAGAGTGGCCCGCCCGGATATCGCCGTCGGTTCTCGGCGGTGGCGCAGATGGTCACGATGTCCGTGATCCTGACGGCGCATCAGCGTTCGCTGTTCGACGCCTTCTACACCGACGCCTGCGCCCAGGGCGCCTCGCTCTTCTGGATGCCCGACCCGACGCGGCACGGCTGGCCTCTGCTGGCAACCGACGGCACGCCGCTGCTCGGGCCCGGAGGGGCGCCGCTCCTCACGTCGGCGCGCTGGCTGTGCGCCTGGGGCGACGCGCCGCCGATCGAGACCCTGCAGGGCATCGAGTTTCGCAAGCAATTCGGCGTGGTGGTGATGCCATGAGCCGTCGTCTCTCCCTCAACGCGCGCCAGGCGCAGATTGATCCGGTCTCGGCCGAGTTCGACGTGGTGCTGATCGAGATCACCCACCAGGATCTCGATGCGCCGATCCGGCTGAGCACCGACAACACCGAGATGATTTCGGACGAGCCGCGGATCTACGGCACCCGCTCCACCTGGCGCGGCGCCGATCCGGCCACCGATCCGTATCTCTGGATCATCGCCTCGGCGGTGCTGCCAGACGACGCGGAAGATGCCCCCGCCCAGGCGCAGATCGTCCTCGAAAACCTCGACTCGCGGCTTGTCGAGGTGCTGCGGTCCTACGCCGACATGGCGACCGTCGCGATCGCCGTGGTCGAGGCGGCGACGCCGAACCTGATCGAGGCTGAGTGGCACGGGATGCTGCTCAGCTCCGCCGAAGGCACCTCGGCCGAGATCATGCTCTCGCTCTCGCGCGACGAGATCGAGCTGGAGCATTTCCCGGCTGGTCGCATGACCCGTCAGAAATTTCCCGGACTGTGGCGGTGATCATGACCTGGTCGAACCGCTATATCGGCATCCCCAACCTGGATCACGGCCGCTCGGCCGAGGGCGCGGACTGCTGGGGCCTCGCTTGCGTGATCTACCGCGAGGAGCTGGGGATCACGCTGCCCGAGTACCTGGGCTATGGTTCGGTCGAGGAGCATGGCGAGATTGCCGCGCTGATCGATGGCGCCAAGACCTCGCCGCTCTGGGTGCCGGTCACCGGCCCGGCGCTCGCCTTTGATCTGGCGGTCTTCCGGCGTGGCCGCCTGTCCACCCACCTTGGCATCGTGATCCGACATGGGCTGATGATCCATATCGGCCAGACCCATGCGGTGCTGGAGGACTATCGCCGCGGCCCCTGGGCGCACCGTTTCACCGGCCATTGGCGCCACGTTCAAAGCCCCTTTGAACGCCCTGTGCAGATCATCTCGGAGGCAGATCGATGAATGACCTCAGCCCGATCCATGGCCAATGGCGGCGGCAATCTCGACGTCTATGGCGTCGGGCAACCGGTGGAGCTGCGGGCGCAGGGCATCAGCGCGACGGGCATCGCCGGTCCGTGGTCGGCCACGATCGCAATCGTCGTCGGCGCGGGCGATGCCGATCTGCCCGCCGCCCTCGATGATGCCTCGATCTCGATCACGACGCTGCTCGGGGGTGCCCTGATCCAGTTTGCGACCGGCGACGATGCAGCAACGGCCCGGGTGCAGGTCTATCGATCGACGACCAATCTGCTCGACCGCGAGACCGATGCCGTCGGCGCCCCGATCGCCGTCGTGCCGCAGCAGAGCTATTCGACGACGCTGGGCGACACCACCCGCACCAACCTGATCAGCGGCGGGGCGATGAGCAGCGCAGCCGCCTGGACGCCGGGCCCGGGCTGGGCGATCTCCTTCGGCGAGGCAACCCACACGGCGGGCGAGGCCGGGGATCTGTCGCAGCCGATTTCGACGGCGTCCGGAAAGTACTACCGGATCGGCTATCAGGTCAGCGACCGATCTGCCGGATCGGTCCAGGCGCGGCTGCTGGGCGGGTCTGACCGCCCCGGCACCGCGGTCAGCGCAAACTGTCTGGCCCGCGACCGCATCCAGGCCGCCACCGGCAACGACACGGTGGCGCTGCGCGCGAGCGCCGATTTCGACGGCTCGATCGACGACGTGGCCGTCTACCTCGAAACCACCGCCTGCCTGTCGGCGGGCACCCATCACGTCTGGATCGAGCCGCAGACCGCCGACGGTGTGCCCGGCCCGATCAGCGGGCCTTACATCTTGGAGATTGTCTGATGTCCAACGGCTATACCACCACCGACCTGCCCCAACTCGCGACCATCAGCGATCTGCTTGCACACAAAGACGGAACGCTGGGCCGCGTCACTCTGGAGTCTCTGGCGGCTGCCCTCACGGCAACGAACGGTCCCAAATACGAGACGGCCGCGGAACTCATGTCTGACCTTGCGTGGCCACAAGGCACGTTCGGCACGGTCTATGAGGCCGGAACGTTTTCGATTTATGGCAAGTCAGGTCCCACCGACGCTGGGTCATGGATCCTTATAGGCGCGGGTGACATGTCGCCCCAGACCGCGGTTCAGCTGGCGCAAAAAGCCGCCTCGATCGCCGCGCAAAGCGCAAATGATCTGATCGCCCCCAGTGTGTCGGCCGCGCAACTCGCCCAGGGCCTCGCCGAAGCGGCGCGTGATGCGACGGTGTCTGCCGGCACCTGGGACTATAGACCCATAGATGCGACGGCCCTTGCCGCAATCACCGGCATGACGGCAGGCCAGACGGCGCTGGTGCTGACGACCATGCATGTCTGGCAATATTCCGGCAGCGCCTGGGTCGATACTGGGCAGAGCCCGTTGGCAGATCGACCGACCGTCACGCAGACACAGGAGATCGTCTGGGCCGAGGCAGGGTTCGATTATCCGCAGATCTCATGGAGTGACCGCTTCTGGCGAGACATCACCCTCGACAAGTCTGGACGATTCGAGCGGGGCACGACCGTTGATGCGCAGACGTTCGAAGCACATGCTGGCGTGGTGCGCGAGGTGTTCAGCGGTGCCTTGACCTATCCGCTGATCAGCGCTGCTTCCGAAATCGTTTGCGACAAATTCGGCCGTCCTGTCAGTTTGACGACGCTTGATGGCACGAAGTACGAGGCCCAAAATGGTGTTCTGGTCTCCATCGGCAAGCCCGCCTCTGGCGCGCCGAGGGCCTACAGCTTTCAGTATCTGACCGGACTCTCGCTTTACGCCACGAGCGAGATGGTGGACGTGCTGTTCATGTTGCTCGGGCAGAGCTATCCTCAAGGACATGACGGCGGATCGACCTCGATCATCACGACAGCGCCGCAACACCCCGGATATGCGCTGATGGCCGGACTCAGCAGCGGCGTGAGGGCCAATGGCAACACCTTTTCGACCTACGCTGATCTGTATGAGGTCAACACTGGGACGAGCCTGAAAGAGACTGTTTGCAGCGGCATGGCCGACGCGATGCTGCGACGCATCAACGCCGACCTTGGCTTCAAACCGCGCCTGATCTTCGGTGTCGCCGCGGCGGGATCGAACCGTTACTGGGACAGCAGATACAATAACGGCGGCATCAAGCGCGGCACACCCGTCTGGGCCAACGCCATGAGCTACATCCGGGATTGCCGCGACATCTCGGCCGCGCAGGGGCGGCGCCTGATTGTCGGCGGACTGGTGGTGATGCATGGAGAGAGCGACAATTATGCGGAGTTCCGCACAACGGGTAACCTCGAAAGCTGGATTCGCATCCTCGGGCAGTACCAGGAGGACTTCGAGGCCGATGCTCGCTGGATCACCGGCCAGGCCGAACGTATCCCGGCCTATACTTATCAGATCGGCTTTCCGACGGGTGCAGGGTTGCAAAATCCGGTGACCGCGAAGGCGGCACTCGAAGCGGCGCGGCGCAACCCGATGGTGCGCTGCTTCGGTCCACTGGGATCCTATCCAGGATCGACCGACGGGGTACACCTTTCGACGACTGGCTACCGCGAGCTGGGGACATACCTCGGGAATTTCGTGGTGCAGGATCTGTTCGCCTGGGGAGAAAATCCGCTTCAGTGTGTCGACGCCTGGTGGGACGGCACGGCTCCTGTGATCCACCTCCTTTACAATAAGCCTCTCGGCCTCGAGTCCGACGATACGCTGATCAACGTCACCGGGCTCGGCGCGGGCCGCGGCGTCGATTTCACGGACGGGAGCTCCGCGCCTCCCGCCGTGACGGGCATCGCCGTGAACGGCAGCGATGGCTGGCAGCTCGACGTGACCCTGGCCTCGGTGCCCACCGGCCGCCGGCCGCGCGTGCATGTTGGCTGTCGGGCGACCGGTAGCCAGCACGGATCCCAGCAGGGCCTGCGCTCGGCCATCCGGTCGGCGACAGCGATCGACACCGACAGCCTGACCGGCAAGCCCATCTACCACTGGGCTTGCACGCAATCGATTTCGCTTCCGACAATCTGACCAGAGGACGAACCATGGGCACCCGCATCAAATTCCTGAGCTACGATAACCCTGACAGCGATGGTCTGGATCCAATCGTGATCGATCCTGTCGAGCGCAAAATCAACAACCATCCCATGCTTGCGCGCTGGTTGCGGGCGGATGAAGGCATGACCGATGACGGCTCGAAGTGGTACTGCCGAAAATCTGGTTTGGCATTGTCTAGGTTTGGATCGCCGTTGGTACAAGCAGACGCCAATTTCAACAATCAGATGGTGGTGCGCGGCGACGGGTCAAACTACTATTATGCCGCGGCCGGGAGTGGTTTCATGCCGGTTGGCGGCTCCTGGTCGGCGGTAGCCGTCGGATGGGTGGGCGATGCAACCATCACCGCGACTCGTTACCTGTTCAAAACCATGAGCCAGGCCACGGGCATCATGATCGAGCCCAATATCGCTGCGTACAGCATGGGCGGTGGTCGTGGAACTGGGGTCACGCTGGCGAACGGACCATTCCTCGTTGTCGGCGGGTATGACTCGGCAGCGGACAAACTGCTGGCGCAGGCCAACAGCAAGGCTGGGGTGATGTCGACCTCTGGGTGGGGCACAGCACAGCAGGGCGACGCCGTGCCCAATACGGATGCCTCGATCCGGGTCCCGTACACCGTCACAGCTGGTCTCTGGATCCCCGCCGCAGAGATCATGATTTTCAATGGACTGATCACAGATGACACGGCCCATCTTGGAATCGTGACCTCCTACCTCAAGGCACGTTATGGGTTCAGTTGATGGGACGATGATCCTCGAATGATCCGCGCCCACCGCAAGGCTATGCGGTGGGCGCATAGCTCGCGATACAAGCCGAGATGGCAAATAGTGTGTAGGTAGAGCCGGGTCAGATGCAAAAATTTCGCATAACCAATTGATTTAAATTAACTTTGCACTCGACGCGAATTCCTCGGCGAAAGTGCAAAGTTCGCAGGGACTGATGGCAGGCGACATGATGTTGAAGGCCAGTTAAATAAGGGTTTTTCACTGCCTCACGAAGATCGGTGCTTCCTGGCAAAACGGCGGCTCAGGGGCCGCTCACGACGTTCGAGCGAAACCGCCCCGCTTCATAAAGTGCAAAGTTCGAGCGTTTCAGTGCCACGCTGACACAGCGCAACACCCTGTTTTTACGATGCAATATCGCCTGTTCCCGGGTGTTCCCAGCTGTTCCCGGTTTTTGTCCGATGTACCGGGTGTTTTTGTCGGGTGACACCTTTGCCCCATCGTGGGCAGCAAAATGGACAGCAAAATGGGCAGCAAGCATCAGTTGGTGCGATCGTGTTGCCGACCGTAAAGCCATTTTTGGCAATACAATCAATGGATCGTGGCGGAGATTTTGAGTTGGGCTGGCGGAAGCGGTGGGATTCGAACCCACGGAGGGGTCTCCCCCTCGCTGGTTTTCAAGACCAGAGCCTTAAACCACTCGGCCACACTTCCGTCGCTCTGCCCTAACCGCTCTCACGCGATTCTGAAAGCATCCCGCCGACGAAATCCGCCGCCGTCGCCCGCGCGCGCTTTTCTTGCCGCCTCGAACCCGCTACAGTCGGTGCGAAACGCCGGGAGGGGCGGCCTGCGGCCGGATCCGGCGGAACGAACAGGCAGGGGCAGACGGGCATGACGGGATCGATGCGGTGGGTCTTGGCGCTGGGAGCGGCGCTGACAGTGGCAGGATGCCAGTTGACGGGAGAGGGCGCCGACCCGGCCGAGGCCCCGAAAGACGGTGCCGCGCCCGCCTCGACCTCGGCGCGCATCGTCGAGCGCGATGTCGAAGCCCCCGAAGTCTTCTCCGCGAATGACGAGGGGTTGTGGGACGGGCGCCCCTCGCTCGGCGGCGTCTGGGTCGCCCATCCGACCGTCAAGGACCCCGAGCGGGTGATCATCCGCAACCCCGCCAATGGCAAATTCGTCATCGGCGCGCTGTTCCGCCGCGAACGGGAAAACCCGGGGCCGAAGCTGCAGGTCTCCTCGGATGCCGCCGCCGCGCTGGACATGCTGGCAGGCGCGCCGACGAAGCTTTCGGTCGTGGCGCTGCGGCGCGAGGAACAGCCCGATCCGGCCGCCGCCGCCCCCCGCCAAGGGCGCCCTGCCCCCGGCCGAGGATATCGCCGCAACGCCGCTGGCCAGCCCGCCCGCCAAACCGGGCACGCCGCCGAAACCGGGGGCCGCCCCCGCCGCCGCCACACCGGGGGCCAAGCCCCCCGGCCGAGATTGCCGCCGCGGCCGGGGCCGCCATCGCCGCCGCGGGCACGCCGCCGAAACCGCCCGCCGCCGCCCCGGCGAAACCCGCCGCGACGGGCAAGGGCTTCGTGCAGATCGGCATCTTCTCGCAGGAGGCGAACGCCAAACGCGCCGCCGCGCAACTGAAGACAGCCGGCATCGCCAGCGCCATCCGCACCGAGACCGCCAAGGGCAAGACCTTCTGGCGCGTCGTCGCCGGACCGGCCGCCTCGGCCGCCGACAGGGCGGCGCTGCTCGCCAGGATCAAGGGCCTCGGCTATCCCGACGCCTATGCCGTTTCGAAATGAGGACGCCGCGCCGATGCCGCTTTTCCGCCTGATCGCCCTGTGCGCCCTTGCCGTGCTGACCGCCCTGCCCGCCGCGGCCTTCGACACCCGCGCCCGCACCGCCTGGGTCTATGACCTGACCACGCAGACGGTGCTTCTGGAAAAGGACGCCGATATCCCGGTGCCGCCCGCCTCGATGTCGAAGCTGATGACGCTGAACATGCTGTTCGAGGCGCTGTCCGAAGGCCGGGTGACGCCTGACACTACCTTTGCCGTCTCGACCCGGGCCAAGCAGATGGGCGGCTCGACCATGTTCCTCAATGAAATGGACCGCCCCACGGTGCAGGAGCTGAT
Organism: Rhodobacter capsulatus; assembly: GCF_052363185.1. Classification (GTDB taxonomy): domain Bacteria; phylum Pseudomonadota; class Alphaproteobacteria; order Rhodobacterales; family Rhodobacteraceae; genus Rhodobacter; species Rhodobacter capsulatus_E. Next base: position 2,488,310 of record NZ_CP198955.1, read on the forward strand.
GCAGGGCGTGGTGATCAATTCCGGCAACGATGCCTGCGTCGTCGTGGCCGAGGGGCTGGCCGGGTCCGAGGAAGCCTTTGCCAGGGCGATGACCGAACGGGCGAAGATGCTGGGCATGACGCATTCGACCTTTGCCAATGCCTCGGGCTGGCCGCATCCCGAACAGCGCATGTCGATGCATGATCTGGGCATTCTGGCGGTGCGGCTGATCACGCAATTTCCGCAATATTATCCGCTCTTTGCCGAGACGCAGTTCAATTACAAGAACCGCGCCCCGGCGAATGCGCACAACCGCAACCCGCTTTTGAAGATCGCCGCCGCCGACTGGCAGGCCGACGGTCTGAAGACGGGGCACACCGAAGAGGCGGGCTACGGCCTTGTCGGCTCGGCGGTGATGGGCGATCGGCGGATCGTCTTCGTGATCTCGGGGCTCGCGTCCGAGGCCGACCGCGCGTCGGAGGCCGAGGCGGTGGCGAACTGGGCGTTTCGGCAATTCGTGATGAAGACGGTGGCGCAAAAGGGCACGCGGCTGGCCGAGGCGCCGGTCTGGCTGGGCGCCGAGGACCGCGTCGGGCTGGTGCCTGCGGGCGATGTCTCGATGCTGATCCCGGCCGGTGCCGCCGAAGGGGTGAAGGCCGAGGCGGTCTTCACCGGGCCGATCACCGCACCGGTCAGGGCCGGAACCGAACTGGGGCGGCTGGAAATCACCGTGCCCGGGCTTGGTCTGCGCAGCGTGCCGCTGGTGGCCGAAACCGACGTGGCCGAGGGCGGCTTTGCGGTGCGCTTCAGCGCCGCGGCCAATCGGCTGATCGCGCGGGCCAGCCGGCTGGCCTCCAGCAGCTGAGCCGATGTTCATCACCTTCGAGGGCATCGACGGCTCGGGCAAATCCACCCAGGCGCGGCTTTTGGCCGAGGCTTTGGCCGGGCTTGGCCGCGATGTGCTGCGCACCCGCGAGCCGGGCGGCAGCCCCGGGGCCGAGGAAATCCGCGCCCTGGTGTTGCAGGGCGATCCCGACCGCTGGTCGGCGAAAACCGAGATCCTGCTCTTCACCGCCGCCCGGCGCGACCATCTGGAACGCACCATCGAACCGGCGCTGGCCGCGGGCCAGGTGGTGATCTGCGACCGCTTCGCCGACAGCACACGGATGTATCAGGGGCTCTCGCGCGGCGATCTGCGGGCGCTGGTCGATGAGCTGCACCGGCTGATGATCGGGCGCGAACCCGACCTGACCTTTCTGATCGACATCGACCCCGAAGTGGGCCTTGCGCGTGCCAAGGGGCGGCAGGGCCACGAGGAACGGTTCGAGGATATGGGGCTGCAGATGCAGGCCCGGATGCGCGACGGCTTTCGGGCCCTTGCGCAGGAATTTTCCAGCCGTTTCAAGGTGATAGAGGGGGATCGCACCCCCGAAACCGTCGCGGCCGAGGTGCTGGCACTGACCCTTGCCGCGCTGCAGGCCCGCGCATGAGCCGCGACGAGCTGCCCGATCCGACACAAGTCGAAGGCGCCCCCCACCCGCGCCAGACCCTGCATCTTTACGGGCAGGAGAAGGCCGAGGCCGATTTCCTGAGCGCCTTCACCTCGCATCGGCTGCATCACGCCTGGATGCTGACCGGCCCGCGCGGCGTGGGCAAGGCAACGCTGGCCTGGCGGCTGGCACGGTTCCTGCTCAGCCAGCCGCTCGATGAGGGCGGCGGGCTTTTCGGCGCCCCCGCACCGCCGCGCAGTCTGGAGTCCGACCCCGAACACCCGGTCTGCCGCCGGATCATGGCGGGGGCCGAGCCGCGGCTGTTCCATCTCAAGCGCGGGCCGAATGACAAGGAAACCGCGCTGTCGGAAGATATCCGCGTGGTCGAGGTGCGCAAGCTGACCTCGTTCCTGCATCTGTCGGCGGCCGATGGCGGGCGGCGCGTGGTCATTGTCGATGCGGCCGACGAACTGGCGACGGCAGGCGCCAATGCGCTGTTGAAGCTGCTCGAAGAGCCGCCGCCCTTGGTCACCTTCCTGCTGGTCACGCACCAGCCTGCGCGGCTTTTGCCCACGATCCGCTCGCGCTGCCGCGAATTGCGGCTCTCGGCGCTTGGCCCCGAGGATCTGGCGCAAGCCCTGCAGGGCGCGGGGGCCGAGACCGAGGATACCCTCGCCCTCTCGGCCCTTGCCGGTGGCTCGGTGGGCGAGGCGATCCGGCTGATCAATCTCGACGGGCTGGAGGCTTACCGGGCGCTCATCGGGCTGATGACCGGCCTGCCGCGGATCGACCGGCAAAAGGCCTGGGCTTTGGCCGAGGGCATGACCGGGCGCGGCAACGAGGCGCGGTTCGATCTGATGCTGGGTCTGATGGATCTGTTCCTTGCCCGTCTGGCCCGCGCCGGTCTGACCGGCGCACCGCAGCCCGAAGCCGCCCCGGGCGAGGCCGCGCTTCTGACGCGGCTTTGCCCCGATGGCGCGGCGGCGCAGAAATGGGCCGGGCTGCATCAGGATCTGGGCGCGCGGGCGCGGCATGGCAAGGCGGTCAACCTTGACCCGGCGACGCTGGTCATGGATATGGTTCTGGCCATCAACGCCGCGCCTTAGGCGGCAGGAGAGTCCCTTGACCGCGCCGCTTCCGCTTCTTGTCGACAGCCATTGTCACCTTGATTTCCCCGATTTCGCCGAGGAACTGCCCGAGGTCGTCGCCCGCGCCCATGCCGCCGGGGTGAGCCGGATGGTGACGATCTGCACCCGCCTGCGCAGCGTGCCGCAGGTGCGCGCGATTGCGGAAAGCTACGAGGGCGTCTTCTGGGCCGCGGGCACCCATCCGATGAGCGCCGCCGAGGAACCCCTCGCCACCATCGAGGAGCTGGTCCAGCTTGCCGCGCATCCGAAGTTTGTAGGGCTAGGCGAAACCGGGCTCGACTACCACTACACCGCCGAAAGCGCTGAAATCCAAAAGGTTTCGCTGCGCCTTCATATCGAGGCGGCGCAGGAAACCGGCCTGCCGCTGATCATCCATTCCCGCGCCGCCGATGACGACATGGCCGCGATCCTGACCGAGGGGATGGCCCGCAAACCCTTTGGCTGCGTGATGCATTGCTTTTCGTCCGGGCCGGAGCTCGCGCAGGTGACGCTGGAACTGGGCTGCTATCTGTCGATGTCGGGCGTTGCCACCTTCCCCAAAAGCCAGGAAATCCGCGACATCTTCAAGGCGGCGCCCTTGGACCGGATCCTCCTGGAAACCGACGCGCCCTATCTGGCGCCCCCGCCCTTCCGCGGCCGCCGGAACGAGCCCGCCTATACCGCCCATACCGCGAAGATCGGCGCCGAGGTCTTCGGCCTGTCCCTGCCCGACTTCGCTGCCGCCACCACCGCGAATTTCGACCGTCTTTTCGCAAAGGCTCGCCATGGCTGACCGGCTGCGCTTCACCATCCTTGGCTGCGGCTCCTCGGGCGGCGTGCCGCGCATCGGCGGCCATTGGGGCGAATGCGATCCGACAAACCCGAAGAACCGCCGCACGCGCTGCTCGCTGCTGATCGAGCGGCTCGGCGCCGCGGGCATCACCCGCGTGCTCATCGACACCTCGCCCGATCTGCGCGAGCAACTGCTGCGCGCCGAAGTGGCAACGCTTGATGCCGTGGCCTTCACCCATCCCCATGCCGATCACATGCACGGGCTCGATGACATCCGGCAGATCACCTTCAACATGCATGCGCGCCTGCCGGTCTGGGCCGATGCGCCGACGACCGAGGCGCTGATCAACCGCTTCGGCTATGCCTTCGTGCAGCCCGCGGGCAGCGCCTATCCGCCGATTTGCGACCTGCGCACGATCGAGGGCCCCTTCACCGTGACCGGCGCGGGCGGATCGGTCACGCTGGTCCCGTTCCGGGTCGAGCACGGCAATATCCCGGCGCTCGGCTTTCGGATCGGCGGTCTGGCCTATCTGCCCGATGTCTCGGCCATTCCCGACGACGCCTGGGACTGCCTGCAGGATCTCGACATCTGGGTGCTGGATGCGCTGCGCCGCAAACCCCACCCCAGCCATGCGCATCTGGCGCTGTCGCTTGAGTGGATCGCACGCGCCCGCCCGCGCGAGGCGGTGCTGACGAACATGCATATCGACCTTGACCATTCGGATCTGGAGCGCGAAACCCCCGCCCATGTCCGCGCCGCCTTTGATGGGATGGTGCTGGAACTCCCCTGCTGATGTCGGCGCTGATCGACGTCATCCTGCCGGTCTTTCTGGTGATCGGCTTTGGCTATCTGGTCGCCTGGAAAGGGCTTTTCAGCGCCCCGGCGGTCGAGGGGCTGATGCGTTTCGCGCAGAATTTCGCCGTGCCGGTGCTGCTGGCCCGCTCGATCGCGACGCTGGATCTCTCCGCCAGCTACGACCCCGGGCCGATGCTGTCCTTCTACGCGGGGGCGCTTAGCTGTTTCGGCATCGGCAGCCTTGCGGCGCGGCTCTGGCTGAAGCGGACCGGCCCCGATGCGGTGGCGATCGGCTTTGCCTGCATGTTCTCGAACTCGCTGCTGCTCGGCGTGCCGATCACCGAGCGCGCCTATGGCCCCGAGGCGCTGGCGGGAAATTTCGCGATCATCTCGTTTCACTCGCCGTTTTTCTACACGGTGGGGATCGTGGCGATGGAATGGGTGCGCTCGCATGGCACCGGCGCGGGGCTCTCGCGCGTGGGGTGGAATGCGCTCGTGGGCATTTTGCGCACGCCGCTCGTCATCGGGATCCTCTGCGGTTTCGCGCTGCAGGGCCTTTCGGCGCTGACGGGCCAGCCGGTGCCCGGGCCGCTGATGGCGGCGATGGACATGATCGCCAAGGCCGCCCTGCCCGCGGCGCTCTTCGGGCTGGGCGGGGTGCTGCTGCGCTACCGACCCGAGGGCGACTTCCGTGCCATCGCCATGGTCACCGGCCTGTCGCTCGTCGTGCATCCGGGCATCGCCTATGGGCTGGCGCATGGCGTCTTTGACGTGCCCACGGCCGGGCTGCGCTCTGCGGTGCTGACGGCGGCGATGGCGCCCGGCGTGAACGCCTATCTCTTCGCGAACCTTTACGGCACGGCGCAGCGCGTGGCGGCCTCGAGCGTGCTGATTGCCACCGCGCTTTCGATCCTGTCGATCTGGATCTGGCTGGCGATCCTGCCGTAAGCCAAAAAGGGGGGCTCTGCCCCCCGTCCCTGCGGGACTCCCCCCGGGATATTTGGACCAAGGTGAAAGGGGAGGCGCAGCCCCTGCCCTTCTGGTTTCACCTTGGTCCAAATATCCTCGGGGGGTGAATTTTGCGCAGCAAAAGAGGGGGGCAGACAGCCCCCCCTTGCCGTTTGTCAAGGGGCCCGCGTCTCAGCTGGGCGTCACGCCGCGCAGCCGTTCCGAGCGGCGGCGCAGCAGCTCGACCACGGTCAGCAGCGCCACCGAGATCACCACCAGCAGCGTCGCCACCGCCAGGATCGCCGGGCTGATCTGTTCGCGGATGCCGTTCCACATCTGCCGCGGGATCGTCTGCTGGTCGTTCGCGGCGATGAAGAGCACCGCCACAACCTCGTCGAACGAGGTGGTGAAGGCGAAAAGCCCCCCCGAGACCACGCCCGGCATGATCAGCGGCATCTGCACCCGGAAAAACGCCGTCCGCGGATTGGCGCCGAGAGAGGCCGCCGCCCGCACCAGCGACTGATCGAAGCCCGACAGCGTCGCCGTCACGGTGATGATGACAAAGGGAATGCCCAGCGCCGCATGGGCCAGGATGATGCCCGCATAGGTGCCCGCCAGACGGCCGAAACCCACCCCCTCCTCGGTCAGTATCGGCATCCATTGCATCGAGTAGAAGAAGAACATGCCGGTGGCCGAAATGATGATCGGCACGATCATCGGCGAGATCAGCACCGCGGTGATCGGCTTGCGCCAGGGCATCTCCGGCCGGGTCAGGCCCAGCGCGGCGACGGTGCCCAGCCCGGCCGAAATGATCGTGGCAAAGACCCCGATGATCACCGAATTCTTCGTCACCTGCACCCAGGTGGCGTTTTCCCAGAAATCCCACCAGAAGGCGGCATCGCGCGGCGCATCGGGGTTCTGCATGCCGAAGGTGATCAGGTTGTCATACCAGCGCAGCGAATAGCCCGAAGGGTCGAGCGTCATCATCTTTTCGGTGAAGGTGAAATAGGGCTCGGCGTTGAAGCTGAGCGGGATCACGATCAGCACCGGCGCGATCAGGAACAGCAAGATCAGCGCGCAAATCCCCAGATAGCTGTAGTGCCAGAGTTTCTCGAGCGGGGTGGCATAAACGGGAAGGGCCATGTCGTTCGTCCTCTCAGCCGAGCTTCATCTTGTCGATGCCCACCAGGCGGTCGTAGATCCAGAAGAAGATCAGCACGACGGCGAGCAGTTGCGCGGCCAGCGCGGCGGCAAGCGACCAGTTCAGCGATTTCTGCATGTGGAAGGCGATCAGGTTCGAGATCATCTGACCATCCGCGCCGCCAACGAGCGCCGGGGTGATGTAATAGCCCATCGCCAGGATGAAAACCAGAAGCCCCCCCGCCCCCACGCCCGGCAGCGTCTGCGGGATATAGACCCGGCGGAAGGCCGTCCAGGAGGTGGCGCCGAGGCTGCGCGCCGCGCGCACATAGCTGGGCGGGATCGTCTTCATCACCGAATAAAGCGGCAAGATGGTGAAGGGCAGCAGGATATGGGTCATCGCAATGATCGTGCCCATCTGGTTGTAGATCATCTGGATGCGGCCCTTGTCGTCGATCACACCGAGCCAGACCATCAGATCGTTCAGCACGCCCTGTTGTTGCAAGAGCACCATCCAGGCCGTCGTGCGCACCAGAAGCGAGGTCCAGAAGGGAAGCAGCACGAAGATCATCAAAAGCATCGCCTTGCGCATCGGCAGCGTCGCCAGCAGATAGGCAATTGGGAAGCCAAGCAGCAGGCAGATGGCGGTGATTTCCAGCGATAGCGTCAGCGTGCGCAGCAGCAGTTTCTTGTAGACCGCCTGCCCCTCGGGGACGGCGGTGATCGCCCCGGTCTCGTCGCGCTTGAGATCATTCGCCGCCAGATAGAAATCCAGTGTCAGCGGCGAAGCGGCCGAGCGCATCGCCCGCCACAGGTTCGGATCGCTCCACTTGATGTCCTTGTTCTTCTTGTCAAGTTCGGCAAAGGCCTCGGCATAGGGCGGCTGCATCTTCTCGACCGAGCGCGCCGCCGAGGTGAACAGCGAGCGCGAACCGGAAATGTCGTAATTGATCCGTGTCCCGGCCTGACCGGCGGTCTTGGCCTGTTTCATCGCCACCAGATCGGCATGCAGCGCCGCCCAGGCGCTTTCGTCGATCGGGCTGCCCTTGGGATGGCTGTCGAACCAGGCCACCAGCGCCGGGGCATTTCTGGAAAAGTCGTCGTTATAGACCGATTTCAGCAGCATCTGCCCGATCGGCACGATGAAGCTGATCAGGATGAACAGAAAGAGCGGCGCAACAAGCAGGAAGGCCCGGCGGCGGCGCAGCGCCAGCGAGGCGGCCAGCGCCGCCTTGAGCGGGCGGCCATCGGCGGTGGTCAGGAGCGCGCGGGAAGCGGGCGCGGCGGAAGTGTCGGCGGTTGCGTCGGTCATTCGGTTCCCCGGTCATGGAACACTGCCCCACCGCAGCGGGCTGCGGTCGGCGGCAAGGACAGGACGGGGTTGCCCCCGTCCTGAAACACTGAGATCAGGCGATCAGCTGGCCAGCCAGGCGTTGAACTTTTCGTTCAGCTCGGTGTCGTGGTCGGCCCAGAAGGTCGGGTCGGTCCAGATCGGCGACTTCATGTTTTCCGGATTGGTCGGCATGTAGGGCGCCATTTCGGTCTTGCCGTCCTGATAAAGCCCGACCAGCGCGTTCGAGGATTTCCGCGCCGGACCATAGGAGATCCACTTCGCCTGATCGGCCAGACGCTGGGTGTCGGTCGAGAAGGCGAGGAATTTCTTCGCGTCTTCCAGATGCGGCGCGCCTTTCGGGATCACCCACAGGTCATAATCCATGTAGGAGCCGTCCCAGACGGTGCCGAAGGGCTTGCCCTCGGCGACTTCGGCGGCGAAGAAGCGGCCGTTGTAGCCGTTCGTCATCACCACTTCGCCATCGGCCAGCAGTTGCGGCGGCTGCGCCCCGGCTTCCCACCAGACGATGTCGCCCTTGATCGTGTCGAGCTTCGCCAGAGCGCGTTTCACGCCCTCGTCGGTGCCGAGCACTTCATAGATCTGGTCGGGCGCGACACCATCGGCGTAAAGCGCCAGTTCCAGCGTGCGCTTGGCGGCTTTCAGCATGCCGCGCTTGCCCGGATATTTCGCGGTGTCGAAGAAATCGGCCACGGTGGTGGGCGGGGTGTCGCCGACCTTGGTCTTGTCATAGGCGATCACGGTCGCCCAGACGATGCTGGCCACGGCGCAATCCTGAATCGCGCCCGGCACGAAATCCTCGGTCGCGGGGGTGCCATCGGGGGCGGGCGGCAGGATCGCCGGGTCGATGGTTTCCAGCAGGCCCTCGTCGCACATCTTGATCGCGTCCGACAGTTCGACGTCGGCAAGGTCGATCGAGACGTTGCCAGCCTCGGCCTGCGCCTTGAGCGGGGTGGCCGGGTTGTCGGCGTCGATCGAGTTGATCTTGACGCCGGTCATCGCGGTGAAGGGCTTGTGATAGGCCTCGACCTGGCTGACCGTATAGGACCCGCCCCAGGACACGACATTGAGTTCCTGCGCCTGCGCGGCGGCCGAAACGCCGACCAGCGCCGTGGTGACGATCAGAAGTTTCTTCATGAGGTTACTCCCTTGTTGATTGCTCTGTTGGTGGCTCCGCCTGCGGATGTCTCCCCGCTTTGCGGCTGATGCGGCGGGCTCGCCGCACCGGATCTCGTCCCGTGGGCCCGATCCTACATCGGATCGAGCGCGCGCGCATCGGCCGGATGCCAGCCGATCTTGACGTGCTGACCGGGATGCAGCTTGGTCTGCCCGATCGTGTTGCGCGATTTCATCACGAAATCCGTGCTGCCCGCAACCTTCATCCGGGTGCGGAAGATGTCGCCCATGTAGATCACTTCCAGCACTTCGGCGTCGATCATATGGGCGCCGGGCGGCATCATCTCGGGTTTGAATTCCACCCGCTCGGGGCGGATCGAGACCAGCGTCTCCTGTCCCTTGTGGCGGATGTTGACCGGCGTCGCGTCGATGATCTCGCCCGTCGCCAGCCGCACGAGGCATTTTTCGCCGTCCAGCTCCTCGACCGTGCCGGGCAGCTTGTTGTTCTCGCCGATGAAGCCCGCGACGAAGCTGTTCCTTGGCCGTTCGTAAAGTTCGTCGGGCGGGGCCAGCTGCTGGATGCGGCCATCGTTGAACACGGCCACGCGGTCCGACATCGTCAGCGCCTCGCCCTGATCATGGGTCACATAGACCACGGTCAGCCCCAGACTGTCATGCAGGTGCTTGATTTCGAACTGCATGTGTTCGCGCAGCTGCTTGTCAAGCGCGCCGAGCGGTTCGTCCATCAAGACCAGCGCCGGATCGAAGACCAGCGCGCGCGCCAGCGCCACGCGCTGCTGCTGCCCGCCCGACATCTGCGCCGGACGGCGGCTGGCGAATTTGCCCATCTGCACCATGTCGAGCGCGCGCATCACCTTGGCCTCGCGCTCGGCCTTGCCCATGCCGCGAACCTCGAGCGGGAAGGACAGGTTTTCCGCCACCGTCATATGCGGAAACAGCGCGTAATTCTGGAACACCATGCCGATGCCACGCTTGTGCGGCGGCAGTTCGTTGATGTTGGTGCCATCGAGCAGGATGCGCCCGTTGGTGGCCGTCTCGAAGCCCGCAAGCATCATCAGGCAGGTGGTCTTGCCGGACCCCGAAGGCCCGAGCATGGTCAGGAATTCGCCCTTCGCAATCGACAGGTTCAGGTCTTTGACGACGAGCGTCTCGCCGTCATAGCTTTTCTGCACATGGTCGAAGACGACGAATCCTTCGTCGGTCGTTGTCGCAGTCAATGCGGGCTCCCCGTGGTTTTTCTGGTTCGTTAGCTCCCGTGGGGCTGACTAAAACAGCGCCGCCCCCGGATTTCAACCGTGTTTTCCCATTCGGGTGAAAGCCGTTCCCGGCGCCGCCGCTTCGGTCACAAAACCGTCAGAATGCGTCAAATCGCGGGTGATGTGCGACCAGTTCGCGCAGAGCCTCCGATCAATTTGGCAGCGCCGGAAAAACTTCGCCCGGGCGTCGTGACAGGCCTTCCGGGCGGTCTGCCCCGCCGCAAGGCCCCGAACCGCCGTCGCCGCGGGCCGAATCAGCCCCGCGCCTGCGCGCTGATTCTGCGCCGCGCCCAGCGCCCGGCCCGGAAAAGACGAAGCCCGGGGCTTGCGCTCCGGGCTTGCGGCCATCCGGCCAGTGGTGCGGTTGAAAAGACTCGAACTTTCACGGGAGTTACCCCACAGCGACCTCAACGCTGCGCGTCTACCAATTCCGCCACAACCGCATGTTCTGGCTTGGTGAGGGGCGATTTAGCCGAGCCCGCGGCGAATGAAAAGCCCCAATTTGCGGGTTTTGAAAAATCTCTGCCCGGGGATTGCGAAAGCGGAACAAGAAAGGGGCGCCGAAGCGCCCCCGCGTGTTTTCGTTCCCCCGGCGCTCAGGGCGCGGCGGTGGCGCCGCCCTTGGCGGGCAGCATCGCCGCCCCGGTCGAAACCAGCGAGGCCGCCGCCCCGGCAAAGCCCGCCAGACCGCCGACCGAGGCCGATTTCGTCGAAACCGTTGCCGTCCCGGAGGCGGCAGGCGCAGGCGCGCCAACCGGAACGGGCAGCATCGGCAGCGCCTCGGCCCGGCCGTTCAGCGCCATCGCGGCCTTCTTGATCAGCGCGCCGCGGTCGCCCTGCTCGGGCAGGAAGACCGGCGTCTGACCGACCGACAGCGCATTCACGCCCACATCATACCACTCCAGCGCCCGATCGGGACGGGCCTCGATCCCGACCCCCGAGACCAGATGATGGCCGATCATCTCGGCATAGACCATGTTGCCGGTGCCGGTCAGCACCAGCGCCGAGGCCAGCGCCATCTCGGCATCGTCGGTCTGATAGCCGACGCCCAGACAGACCTTGGAGGTCGCGGCCAGCTGCGCCTCGGGCATGCCCGCGGTCTTCAGCCAGCCCTGCACCCCGGCCACCATGTCATCGCGCGGCGTGGCGGCGATCTTGTCGACCTGATCCTTCAGCGCGGCGGCAAAGCCCTTGCATTGCGCGGCGATCTGTTCGGGGGTGAAACCCGGGATCTGCGCCGCCAGCGCCGCGCCATCGGCCTTGGCCGCGGCCGAAACGGCACAGAACTGCTCGCCCAAAGCCTGGGCCGGATCGCTCATCGCGGCCACGGTCTGCGGCGCGCCATTCGCCCCGGCTTTCGCCGAAACGGCATTGCAATAGCTGGCCAGCGTCAGCTTCGGCGGCGTCATCGCGGCGGCGAAATTCGGCATCGCCAGGGTGGGCGCGGGCGCGGCGGGCTGGGCCACCGGCACCGGCGCGGGCAAGGACGGCAGCACGGGCGCAGGCGCGACCGGCATGGGCTGCGCGGCCATCGTCGACGGCGCACCGCCCGGCTTCACCTCGCAGGCGCCATGCGTGCAGGAGAACATCGCGGGCGTCGCCCCGGCCACCTGGAAATCGTTGCGCTGATAGCCCTGCGGCGTCGAGGCAAAGATCTGCACCGTGCAGGCCGGACCGTTGCACCAGAACCCCGAGCCCGACACCGAGGTATCCAGCATGTAATCGGTGCGCCCGTCATTGTTCAGATCGGTCATCGTCACGAAACCCGCGCGCTGCAGCAGCAACATCGGATCGACATTGGCGTTGCGGGCGATTTCATAAACGGCCGAAGAAACCTCGGGCGGCAACCCGCCGATCGAGCCGCCCGGCATGGCCGCAGGCGCGGCCCCCGCGGTGGCGGTGCCCAGCGTCTGATCGCGCTGCGCCAGCAGCACGCCGCGGATGCCCTGCGGGCTGGTGGCGATGATCTGCTGCACCTGCGGCCCGCCGATCATCGCGCGGTTATAGCCTGTCACCAGGATCTGCCGCTCCATCTCGGCCAGCTGGCCGGTGGCGGGAAAGCCCAGAAGCGCCTGATATTGCGAGATCGCGGCGCGCGACTTCGGCCCGATCGAGCCGTCGGGCGTGCCCACCGGATAGCCGAAATAGTTCAGCGCCGTCTGCACTTCGCGGTTCTGCTCGCGCTGCGCGCTGGAAACGGCGGGTTTTTGCGGGGTGGCGCGGTGCACGGGCGCGGCGCGGCGGTGGTTCTGGTCATTGGCGATGGCCGCCCCCAGAATGCCGCCGACAATCAGACCGCCAAGGACATCCCCGCTGTTGGCGAGGGCCGGCGCCCCGGTATTGACCCCGACCCCGAGCGCCACAAGCCCGGCAATGAGACGACGACCTTTCATGACTTCCTCCAATGCGGGGCGGAAACCCGTCCCAAAGCGGCCCACTCCCTCGGGCCGGATCAAACCTGAGCAAGTCTTCGCCCGAATCATCCTTGAGGCAAGAATTTTATTGCTTTAACTCGACAGGACAGGAGACACGCCCATGCCCGAATGGATCACCTCGGACGGCCTTGTGCCCTATGATCAGGCGCTTGCCTTCATGGAGACGCGGGTGGCGGCGATCGCCGCGGGCACCGCCCCCGAGGCGATCTGGCTGCTGGAACATCCCGCCCTTTACACCGCGGGCACCTCGGCCCGGCCCGAGGATCTGACCGATCCCGACCGCTTTCCGGTCCATGTCGCGGGCCGGGGTGGGCAATATACCTATCACGGCCCCGGGCAGCGCGTCGTTTATGTCATGCTGGATCTGAACAAGCGCGGCCGCGACGTGCGCTGCTTCGTGCAGGCGCTGGAACATTGGGTGATCGGCGCGCTGGCCGAGTTCAACGTCAAGGGCGAGATCCGCCCGGGCCGCGTCGGCGTCTGGGTCGCGCGCCCCGACAAGCCCGCCCTGGCCGATGGCACGCTGCGCGAGGACAAGATCGCCGCCATCGGGGTGAAGCTGCGCCGCTGGATCAGCTTTCACGGGCTTGCGATCAATGTCGATCCCGATCTGGGCCATTTCTCCGGCATCGTGCCCTGCGGCATCCGCGATCACGGCGTGACCTCGCTGGTCGATCTGGGCCTGCCGGTGACGATGGCCGATCTGGATCTGGCGCTGCGGGCGCGGTTTGCCACCGATTTCGCGCCCCGCTGCGGCGGCTGAGGCCCCGGGCGCAGCCCTGTTTCATCTGGCATTCACTTTGCGGCCGGATTCTTGCCCTCAAGGTCATGGAATTGAAACAAAGGGATATGCGCGACCTTTTGCCTTGTGGTAAAGCGTGGAACGGGTAAGGAATCTGCCCCTTGGCCCCGGCCAGAGACCGGGCAAGCAAACAGACCAAGGAACCAGCGATGAAGATCAGCCTCACTGCCGCCACGCTCGCCGCGCTCGTGCTCGCCGCCCCCGCTTTCGCGGGCGACGCCGCCAAGGGTGAAAAAGAATTCAACAAGTGCAAGACCTGCCATTCGATCACTGCCCCCGACGGGACCGAGATCGTCAAGGGCGCCAAGGTCGGCCCGAACCTCTATGGCGTCGTCGGCCGCGTCGCCGCCTCCTATCCGGACTTCAAATACAAGGACGGGATCATCGAACTCGGCGCCACCGGCTTCACTTGGACCGAGGAAGAGATCGCGGAATATGTGAAAGATCCGACGAAATTCCTCAAGGAAAAGACCGGCGACAACAAGGCCAAGTCGCAAATGGCGTTCAAACTCGCCAAGGGCGGCGAAGACGTCGCGGCCTATCTGGCTTCGGTCGCGCAATAATCCGCGCCTCCGCGCATCCGGGCCCGGTCGGCATCCCCGACCGGGCCTTTTCATTTGGCCAAAGCGGCAAGGCGGCGTAGCCTGCGCGCATCAACCGGAGGGTCCCGATGCAGCTGCGCTATGTCATCCTTTATGTCCCCGATGTCCCCGCCACGATGGACTTCTACGCCAGGGCCTTCGGGCTTGAGCGCGGCTTCCTGCACGAAAGCGGCACCTTTGGCGAAATGGTCACCGGCGAAACGAAGCTCTGCTTCACCGCGATTTCGCTGATGGCCGAGATCGGCAAAAAGGTCGCCACGACGCCCCCCGCCCTGCCCTCTTTCGAGCTGGCCTTCGAAACCGACGACGTCGCCGCCGCCCTTGCCCGGGCGCTCGCCGCGGGCGCGACGCGCGTGCAAGACGTCGAACGCATGGACTGGGGCCAGACCACCGCTTACGTCCGCAGCCCCGAGGGCACGCTGGTCGAGCTTTGCACCCCGGTCACGGCTTAGGTCCGGCCGCCCTTTCACCTTGGTGCAAATATCCCGGGGGGAGTCCGAAGGACGGGGGGCAGCGCCCCCCTGCCCGGCCAAACCATTCTCAACCAATTGATTTTCAAAGACATCTTATTCCCGCCCGCGGGCCTTGACCAAACCTGCCCCTCCCCGTAGGTTCGGCCGAATTTTGCCCCGGAGAGTCGCGCCATGCCCATGAGCCCCCAGTCGTCGGAAAAACCCACCGCGCTCATCGCCACCGCAGACGGACAGCTCTTCTACGGCCGCGGCTTCGGCGCCACCGGCGAGACGGTCGCCGAACTGGTCTTCAACACCGCGATGACCGGCTATCAGGAAATCATGACCGACCCCTCCTACGCCGGTCAGGTCGTCACCTTCACCTTCCCCCATGTCGGCAATGTCGGCGTCACCCCCGAGGATGACGAAACCGCCGAACCCGTCGCCGCGGGTCTGGTGGTGAAATGGGACCCGACCGAGCCCTCGAACTGGCGGTCTGTGGAAAATCTGGTCGGCTGGCTGCAAAAGCGCGGCCGGATCGGCGTCGGCGGCATCGACACGCGGCGCCTGACCCGGGCGATCCGGCAACAGGGCGCCCCCCATGTGGCGATCGCCCACAACCCCGAAGGCGTCTTCGACATCGAAGCGCTGGTGAAAAAGGCCCGCGACTGGAAGGGCCTTGTCGGCCTTGATCTGGCGAAAGACGTCACCTGCGCGCAAAGCTACACCTGGGACGAACAGCGCTGGGCCTGGCCCGAGGGCTACACCCGCCGCGAGGGCCCCGGCTTCAAGGTCGTCGCCATTGATTATGGCGCGAAACGCAACATCCTGCGCTGCCTCGCCTCGGCCGGTTGTGACGTGACGGTTCTGCCCGCCACCGCCACCGCCGAGGAGGTGCTGGCGCTGAACCCCGAGGGTGTGTTCCTCTCGAACGGCCCGGGCGATCCGGCCGCCACCGGCGCCTATGCCGTGCCGATGATTCAGGGCGTGCTGGCGACCGATCTGCCACTCTTCGGGATCTGCCTTGGCCATCAGATGCTGGCGCTGGCCCTTGGCGCGAAGACGATCAAGATGAACCACGGCCATCACGGCGCGAACCATCCGGTCAAGGACATCACCACCGGCAAGGTCGAGATCACCTCGATGAACCACGGCTTCGCCGTCGATGCCCAGACCCTGCCCGCGGGCGTCAAGGAAACCCACGTCAGCCTGTTCGACGGCTCGAACTGCGGCATCGCGGTCGAGAATCGCCCCGTCTTCTCGGTGCAATATCACCCCGAAGCCAGCCCGGGGCCGCAAGACAGCCTCTATCTGTTCGAGCGTTTCGCCGCTGCCATGGCCGCCCGCCGCGCCGCCTGAGCCAGGTTATCCACAGACGTTCGTGCTGTGTTCCGGCCGCCTTCGGGCGGCCGAAAAAATGACTCGTGGAATCCGCTTCAGCGCGGGCTGTGCTTAACCTCACATTAACCACAAAGGCGAAACTGTGGCCCCGCAATCTGCTTGGGGGCGAAATGCGACAGTCCACACAACTCAGGGTAAGGCCGGACGCCGTCACCGCGGCGCTGGATGCACCCGCTGCCGACCGTCCCGGCCCGCGGACCGACACCAGCCCCGGGCCCGCGACACCGCCGCCGCAGACCCGGCCGCAAAGCCCGCCGCAGCGGCTGCAGCTTGGGCAGATCCTGCTGGAAATGGGGGCGGTGCAGCCGGGCGACCTGCTCAAGGCGCTGGCGCTGCGCAACCGGCAGGATGTGCGTCTGGGCGATATCCTGCTGACCCATGGCTGGGTGCGCGAAACCGATCTGATGGCGGCCTTGTCGAAACAGTCCAATGCGGCGGTGATCGACCTGCTGGCCGAGCCGCCCGACCCGCGCCTGATCGACAGGCTCGGGCCCGAACTGTGCCTGAAGGAAGCGATGGTGCCCTGGCGGCGGATTGGCGGCATCACCCTGATCGCCACCGCCCGGCCCGAGCATTTCACCCGTCTTGCCACCGAATTGCAGCCCGAATACGGCCCCTACCGGATGGCGCTGGCGCCCGAACGCGACGTGCATGCGGCGCTTCTGGCACGGCGGCAGACCGCGCTGATCCGCCGGGCCGAAATCAAGGTCGACCCCGACCGCTCCTGCCGCACCCGCAACGAGAAACTGGCGGCCTGGCTGGTCTTTGCGATCACCGCCGTCTCGGTCGCGGGGTTGATCCTCGCCCCGGTGGTGGTCTTTGCGGTGCTGTTCCTCTGGGCGATGGTCACGCTTTACGCGACGATGGGGCTGAAGCTTGTCGCCTGGATCGCCGAAATGCTGGCGCAGCGCCGCGCGCGGGCCGGTGCCGCGCTGCGGGCGCTGCGCCCCGCGCCGATGCAGCGGCTGCCGATCATCTCGATCATGGTCCCGCTTTACAAGGAACGCGACATCGCCAGCCGGCTCGTCGCGCGGCTGTCGCGGCTGAACTGGCCGCGCGAATTGCTTGATATCCTGCTCGTCGTCGAACAGACCGACCTGACCACGCGCGAGGCGCTTTCGGGCGCCGATCTGCCGCGCTGGATGCGCGTCGTCACCGTGCCCGCGGGGCCGATCCAGACCAAGCCGCGGGCGCTGAACTATGCGCTGAACTTCTGCCGCGGCTCGGTGATCGGGGTCTATGACGCCGAGGACATGCCCGAGCCCGAACAGCTGCATATCGTCGCCCGCCGCTTTGCCGAAAGCCCGCCCGAAGTCGCCTGCCTGCAGGGCATCCTTGACTACTACAACCCGCGCACGAACTGGCTGGCCCGTTGTTTCACCATCGAATATGCGGCCTGGTTCCGCGCCATGCTGCCCGGCCTTGCCCGGCTTGGCCTTGTCGTTCCCCTTGGCGGCACGACGCTGTTCTTCCGCCGCGGCCCGCTGGAGGAACTGGGCGGCTGGGATGCCCATAATGTCACCGAAGATGCCGATCTGGGCATTCGTCTGGCGCGGGCGGGCTACCGGACCGAGCTGATCCCGGCCGTGACGCACGAGGAAGCCAATTGCCGCGCCGTGCCCTGGGTCAAGCAGCGCTCGCGCTGGCTCAAGGGCTATGCGATGACCTGGGCCGTGCATATGCGCAACCCGGCCCGGCTCTGGCGCGATCTTGGCCCGAAACGCTTCTTCGGCGTGCAGATCCTGATCCTCGGCGCGCTCTCGCAATATCTGCTGGCGCCGCTTCTGTGGACCTGCTGGCTGATCCTGTTCGGGATCTGGCATCCGATTTCGGCGATCATGTCGGAAGGGCTGGAAAACCTGCTTCTGTTCACCTTCGTGCTGACCGAGATCGTCAACATCACCGTCGGCGCCTGGGCGGTGCGGGGCAAGGACCACCGCCATCTGATCCCCTGGGTGCCGACGCTGAACCTGTATTTCCCCTTGGGCGCGCTGGCGGGCTGGAAGGCGATCTACGAGGTGATCACCAAGCCTTTTTACTGGGACAAGACCGTGCATGGCGTCTTTGACGGGCTCAACCACATCTCCGCCCCGGCGCTGCGCTCGGATCTGGTGCCCGCCATCGTCGCCGCCACGCCCGGCCCCGCCACGCCGATCCGCACGCCGCTGGCGCCGCTGATCGACTGAGCCGGCTCAGGGCTGCTCGGTCCGCGCCTCGGCATCCAGCTTCAGCCGGGTCTCGAAAGCCTGCGAAATGTGATGGCGCAACGCCCCCGCCGCCGCCTCGGCATCGCCCGCGCCAATCGCATCGACAATCGCCTGATGCTCGTCGAGCGCCTTGGCCCCCGGCCCCTCGGCGGCCAGCGAGGTCGTCGCCAGAAGCGCCATCGAGCGATGCACAAGGTCAAGCTGCTGCACCAGATAGCGGTTGTGCGAGGCCAGATGCAGCTGCCGGTGAAAGCGCTTGTTCGCCCGCGCCAGCGCAATCGGGTCATCCTGCTGCGCCCGGTCCAGGTCGATCATCTCCTGCAGCACCCGGATTTCCTCGGGCGCGGCATGTTTCGCCGCCAGCCGCGCCGCCAGCGCCTCCAGTTCCGCCCGCACCACATAAAGCTCGGCCAGCTGGTTGTGATCGAGCGAGGCGACGATCAGCGAACGCCCGTCGCGCGCCAGCATCGCCTGCGTCTCCAGCCGCTGCATCGCCTCGCGCACCGGCGTGCGCGACACGCCGAAACGCTCTGCCAGCTCCGATTCGACCAGCCGGTCCCCCGGTCGGTAAAGACCGGCATCGATCGCCTCGAGAATGAGCGTGTAGGCGTCCTTCTGCATCGAATTCCCGACCTTTCCAATTCCGCGCTCCCATTGTATGCCGCAGTATGCGGACTCGGAGCGGGGGGCAGATTAGGCGCAGCCTTGCGCCGTGACAAGCCGCCACAGTTGCAAATCCGACGCATTGCCCTACTTGCCCGACGCTTCCTGTGTGAGATCATGCCCGCATCCGCCTTTTCCCACGTCTGTCACTGGGTCTTCGACCTCGATCACACGCTTTATCCGCCCTCGGCGCGGCTCTTCGATCAGATCGAAGTGCGGATGACCGCCTATGTCATGCGCGCGCTTGGTGTCGGGCAACAGGAGGCGGACCGGCTGCGCGATCAGTATTGGCGCAGCCATGGCACCACGCTCGCCGGGCTGATGCAGCTGCATGGCGTCGATCCGACGCCCTATCTGGAAGATGTGCATGACATCGACTTTTCGGTGCTGACGCCCGATCCCGATCTGCGCGCGGCGATTGCCGCCCTGCCCGGCCAGAAGATCGTCTTCACCAACGGCTCTGCCCCCTATGCCGAAAAAGTGCTTGCCGCACGGGGACTTGACGGGCTTTTCGACGGTATCTTCGGGGTCGAGGACGCGCAGTATCACCCGAAACCGGCCGCCCGCGCCTTTGCCACGGTCTTCGGCCGCGCCGGGGTCGATCCGGCCCGCGCCGCGATGTTCGAGGATGATCCGCGCAATCTGGCCGTGCCGCATCAGCTTGGCATGCGCACCGTGCATGTGGCCCCCAAGCCCGAGCCCGCCCCCCATATCCAGCACCACACCGACGACCTGACGCGCTTCCTGCGCCGGTTGCACGCGCCCCGGCACCGCTGAGGCCGCGACTGTCTCGCCCCCGGGACAGGTCCGGTTAAAAGAATTCTAACCCTCTCCGCCGCGGCAACTTGACGCGACTCCCGGCCTTGTATACAAACGTATGCGAAGCGGCCGTCAGCGGATGGCCTTGGGAGACAGCCTCATGACCATGACCTCTGCACTGCATTCGGCGGCCGATCACGCGCATCCCGCCAAAAAGGACTACACCCTCGCCATGTATCTGATCGCGGTTGTGGTGATCGGGATCATCGCCTTTGCCGTGGCCACCATGGGCCTTGGCGGATTGATCCTGTTCGGCGTCGGCGCCACCTGGTTCATGCTGGCGCTGCTTGTCGTGATGACCGCGGGTGGCTGAGCCCCTCCAACTCGCACCGCACCAAGGCCCGGGTCGCAGCCCGGGCCTTTTGTCTCAGTGACCATTTGCTGGCTCGTTTCTTGCTTGCAGTCGAGGGAATTTCCCGGCGTCCGACTCACCCCTTCCCCCGGGAAAGGAACGCCCATGAGCACCACGCAACCTTCGAATGACACTGGCACCGCCCTCACCCTCTATCTGATCGCCATCGCGATCTTTGCGGTGATCGTCGCCTCTTACCTGATCGGCGGCCTTGGCGGGCTGATCACCTGCTTCGTCGGCCTGACCGCCGTGGTCATGGTGACGATGGCGATCTCGGCCCGCGGCTGAATGCGGCCGATTTGGCCCGCAGACGGTTGAAACCGGTCGCGGTTGCGCCATCTTGAGCCCAAAGCTCAGGGAGAGTGCCATGACCGAGACCGCCGCCCCGCCGCGCCTTTCGACCGATATCCTGATTTCGGGCGGCGGCGTCGCCGGATTGACCGCCGCCGCCGCTTTCGGCACCGCCGGCTTCACCACGCTTTGCGTCGATCCCGAACCGCCGGTGACCGCGGAAACCGATGCCGGGGCCGACATGCGCACGACGGCCTTCCTGCATCCCTCCCGCGCGGTGCTGGAGCGCGCCGGGCTTTGGGCGCGGCTGGCGCCGCATGCGGCGCCGCTGCAGGTGATGCGGATCATCGACGCGGGCGGCGCCCGGCCCGAGGCGCGGATCGTGCGCGATTTCGACGCCGCCGACATCTCGGACGAGCCCTTTGGCTGGAACTTCCCGAACTGGCTGTTGCGCCGGGAAATGGTGGCGCGTCTGGCCGAAATCCCGCAGGTCGAGTTCCGCCCCGGCGTGGCGACGGTGGGTCTTGTGACCCGCGAAAGCGGCGCCGAGGTGCGGCTCTCGGATGGGACGCTGGTCACGGCGAAGCTGGTGATCGGCGCCGACGGGCGCCATTCCTTTGTCCGCGAAGCGGCGGGGATCGGCACGAAAACAACGCATTACGGCCAAAAGGCGCTGGTTTGCGCGGTCACCCACCCCAGCCCGCATGGCAATGTCTCGACCGAGGTGCACCGCACCGGCGGCCCCTTCACGCTGGTGCCCCTGCCCGACCGCGACGGCAAACCCTCTTCCGCGATCGTCTGGATGGAACGCGGCCCGGAGGCCGAGCGTCTGGCCGCCCTGCCGGTGGCCGAATTCGAACGCGAGATGACGGAACGCTCGACCGGGGTACTGGGCCCGCTGACTCTGGTCACCCGCCGCGCGCTCTGGCCGATGATCACGCAGATCGCCTGCAGCTTCTCGGCCGAGCGCGTGGCGCTGATCGCCGAGGCCGCGCATGTGATCCCGCCCATTGGCGCGCAGGGGCTGAACATGAGCCTGGCCGATCTGCGCTGCCTGCTCGATCTGGCCGAGAAAGACCCGGCCCATCTGGGCGGCCCGGCGATGCTGAGCGCCTACACCCGCCGCCGCTGGCCCGAGGTGAAGGCGCGCGAGGTGGGGATCGACTTCCTCAACCGCGCCTCGATGGTGGAACCGCGTCCCCTGCGCGATCTGCGCGCGGCGGCTTTGGGCGCGCTTTATGCGTTCAAGCCGGTGCGCAAGACCCTGATGCGGGCCGGATTGGGGATGCGCTGAGGGGCTTGCGGCCCTGCGGCCCGCCCCGAAAAGGGGGGCGCTGCCCCCCTCTTGGCCTCTCGGCCAATTCACCCCCCGGGATATTTGAGCCAAGGTGAAACAAGGCCCGGATGCGCTTTCACCTTGGTGCAAATATCCCGGGGGTGAGGCGAAGCCGAGGGGGCAGCGCCCCCTTGCCTAAACGCTGACGACGGCGCGCAGGGTTTCGCGGGAGAGGCTGTCCTTCGTGCCCTCCATCGCCACGGCGCCGCGTTTGAGAACGTAAAACCGGTCCCCCAGATCATGCGCGAAGTCGAAATACTGTTCGACCAGCACGATCGCCATCCCCTTGGTCTCGCGCAGATATCGGATCACCCGGCCGATCTGGGCGATGATGTTGGGTTGAATCCCCTCGGTCGGTTCATCGAGCAGCAGCAGTTTCGGCTTCATCAGCATCGCCCGCGCGATCGCCAGTTGCTGCTGCTGGCCGCCCGAAAGGTCACCGCCGCGGCGATTGAGGAACTCTTTCAGGATCGGAAACAGATCATAGATCTCGTCGGGGATGACCCGTTCCGCTCGCGGCAGCACGGCAAAGGCGGTTTCCATGTTTTCCCGCACCGTCAGCAGCGGAAAGATCATCCGCCCCTGCGGCACATAGGCAAGGCCGCGCCGCGCCATCGCCTGCGGCGGCACGCGGCCGACCGCCTGCCCGTCGAGCGTCAGCGTCCCGCCCGAACGCGGATGCGTGCCCGCAATCGCCTTCAGAAGCGAGGTCTTGCCGACCCCGTTCGTGCCCATGATGCAGGTCACCTCGCCCGCCCGTGCCGCGATATCGACGCCATGCAGGATCTGCGAACCGCCATAATGCAGCGTAAGTCCTTCGGTTTTCAGCATCTTCAGCGCCCCAGATAAACGTCGATGACCTGCTGGTTCGCCGTCACATGATCGAGCGAGCCTTCGGCCAGAACCGCGCCTTCATGCAGCACGGTGACCTTGCAATTCAGCCGACGCACGAAATCCATGTCATGCTCGACCACCACGACGGCATGGGTCTTGGCCAGTTCCACCAGCAGCGCGGTGGTCTGCTCGCGTTCCGCCAAGGTCATCCCCGCCGCCGGTTCATCAACCAGCAAAAGCCGCGGTTCCTGCGCCAGAAGCATGCCGATTTCCAGCCATTGTTTCTGCCCGTGCGACAATTCCCCGGATTTGCGCGCCAGCGCGTCCCCAAGCCCCACCTGTTCGGCCAGCGCCGCGACCCGCGCATGATCGGCGGCTTTCGGCGTCCAGACCAGCACGCGCCAGGGGCTGCGCTGCGCCTTCAGCGCCATCATCAGGTTTTCCGCCACGGTCTGATCCTCGAACACCGTCGGGCGCTGGAACTTGCGGCCCACGCCCTGCCGGGCGATCTGCGCCTCGTCGAGCTTCAGAAGGTCGATCGAGCGTTCACCCCAGAGCACCCGGCCCTCGTCGGGGCGGGTCTTGCCGGTGACGATGTCCATGAAGGTGGTTTTGCCCGCGCCATTCGGGCCGATCACCGCGCGCAATTCGGCCGGCCCGATGGAGAAACTGAGGTTATTGATCGCCCGGAAGCCGTCGAAGGTGACGGAAATGCCGGAGACTTCAAGCAGTTCGGTCATTGCCGGGCCTCCTGTTCCATCAGCGCGCCATCATTCGGGCCCATGGGCGCGCCGCCGCGGCGGGGCGGGCGCAGACCGGAGAGAAGATCGACGAGGCCCGAGAGCCCCTTGGGCGCGAAAAGCGTGACAAGGACGAAGGAGAGGCCCAGCAGCACCTGCCACCAATCGACCCATTTCACCGTGTAAAAGCCGAGGTTCAGATCGGGCGCGCGGCCCCCGGTGAACCAGGTCGACACGAGCGAGACGAAGGCCGCGCCGATCACCGCGCCCCAAAGCCGCCCCCTGCCCCCGATCGCCACCCAGACCGCAAGGTAGATCGAGGCGATCGGCGCCACCTCGGCCGGGTTGATGATCCCGGCTTGCGGGTAGTAAAGCGCCCCGGCCACGGCGGCGATCAGCGCGGTCAGGGTGAAGACGAAGAGCTTGTAGCCCTCGACCGGATAGCCCAGAAACCGCACCCGCGCCTCGTCGTCGCGGATCGCGCGCATCACCGAGCCGAATTTGCCCGAAACGGTGAAGGCGCAGGCGAGATAGCCAAGGCCAAGCGCGAGCGCGGAGGCCCAGAGGAACCAGACCGAGAGCCGATCCTGTCCGGCCCAGTCGAGCCCAGGGATATTCTGCAGCCCCGACAGGCCGTTGTTGCCGCGCAGGCCGCTGTCGTTCTGGAACAGATACAGCGCCAAGGCGAGGGTCATCGCCTGGGTCAGGATCGAGAGGTAAACTCCGGTCACGCGCGAGCGGAAGGCGAGCCAGCCAAAGCCCAGCGCCAGAAGCCCGGGGACGAGCACCACCAACGCCAGCTGCGCCGGAAGCGATCCCGCGAAGGCCCAGATCGCGGGGAGTTCCGAGGCGCCGACGACGCCGAAGATCTGCGCCGCGATGGCGTCGTTCATCTCTTGCGGGGTCATCGGCAGGCTGCTGCCCGAGGCCAGCACGATCTCGCGGCTGCGCGCCGCCATCAGCCACATGCCGATCATGTAGCCGCCAAGGCCAAAAAAGGCGAAATGGCCAAGCGACAGGATCCCCATGTAGCCCCAGACCAGATCCATGGCGAGGGCGATCAGGCACAGGCAGAGCGTCTTGCCGAGCGTCTTCACCATCGAGGTCGAGACGAGGTCGAGCCCGTAGGCATTCGACAGCACGGTCACGGTGAGGGTGAACAGCGCCAGAAGGCTGAGGAAAATCAGAACCGAGGGATTTTTGGACAGGAACCCTTGTTTCATTGGGGTCTCCGGGAGCTGGCGGCGCCGGGGGCTTCGCGCCCCCGGACCCCCGCGGGATATTTGAACCAAGGTGAAAGGGCGGCGG
This sequence comes from Rhodobacter capsulatus, assembly GCF_052363185.1. Taxonomy (GTDB): domain Bacteria; phylum Pseudomonadota; class Alphaproteobacteria; order Rhodobacterales; family Rhodobacteraceae; genus Rhodobacter; species Rhodobacter capsulatus_E. Next base: position 2,512,568 of record NZ_CP198955.1, read on the forward strand.
GGATCATGGGCTCAATCTCCGGCGGCGCGGCCGCGCAGCGCGATGATGCCGCGCGGGCGGAACTGGATGAAGATGATGATGAAGAGGATCATCCAGGTCTGGGCGGCGAGCGTGTTGGCGGGGTTGAGCGCCTCGATCCCCTTTTGCAGACCGCCGACGAGGGTGGCGCCCGCCAGCGTGCCCCAGATGTTGCCGACGCCGCCGACGACCACGGTCATGAAGCTTTGCACGATGTAATCGGCGCCAAGTTCGGAGGTGACCTTGGCGAACAGCCCGATGGCGACGCCCGCGATCCCGGCGATGCCCGAGCCAAGGCCAAAGGTCAGCATGGTGATGCGGTCGGGGTTGATCCCCATCGAGGCGGCCATCGAGGGGTTTTGCGTCACCGCGCGGACTTCAAGGCCGAGGCGGGTGCGTTTCATCACCAGAAGGAAGAGGCCGAGGAAGGCCAGCGCCAGCACGAAGATGGCGATGCGGATATAGCTGATCGAGACGATGTCGTTCAGCACCCAGGCGCCGTCGAGCCATTCGGGGGCGGTCAGCGGCCGGGCCTGGGTGCCGAAGATGTTCTTGAAAAGCTGCTGCAGCGCGATCGAGATCCCGAAGGTGGCGAGCAGCGTTTCGAGCGGGCGGCGGGCCAGATGGCGGATCACCAGCCGCTCCATCGCCACACCGGCGGCGAAGGTGACGGCAAAGGCCAAGGGCAGCGCGACCACAATCGAGATCGTGTAGTCGGAGATGAATTGCTGCACCACATAGCCGGTATAGGCGCCCATGGTGATGAATTCGCCATGCGCCATATTGATCACCCGCATCACCCCGAAGGTGATCGCAAGGCCGATGGCCGCAAGGAAATAGATCGAGGCGAGCGAGAGCGCGTCCAGTGTCAGATCCGCGCCCTGCATCGCGGAGACCTTGAGCGAAACCGATTGCAGCGCGGCTTTTGCAGCCTCGGTGACGGCCGGGTCCGGTTCGGCGAAGATGTCGGCGAAACGATGCGCGGCGACGGCGGCGGTCACCTCGGCCGGGGTGGCACCGGCGGGCACCCGGCCTGCGGCTTCCAGCGCCGCATAGGCGGCCTCGCGTTTGGCGGGATCGTCAAGCTCAGCCACTGGCACGCCGCCGACGGCACCGTTTTCGAGATGGGCTTCAAGCGCCGCGCGCAGATCGGCGGGCGACAGACGCTTTGGCGCAAGCCCCTGATCTACAAGCAGATCATAGGCCTCGGCCTCGGAGAAGCCGGGCTTGCCGGGGGTCAGGAGCGCCGCGACATTTCCCGTGGGCGCGGCGTCAAAGACCTGCCGCGAGGTGGCGAGGATCGGGTTCAGGGCGGCGCGAAAATCGAGGCCGAGATCGGCGCCGAAGCTTTCGATCGCGGCGATGCGGGCGGCGGGGGTGGTGCCGAAACGGATCGTCAGCAGGCCCAGCAGCCGTTCCTTTTGCGCCTTGATCGCCGGGTCGGTTTCCGCGTCAATCGAGGCGGCCAAGGGCGCCAGATGCTCGGCCGCGCTGTCGCGGGCGAGTGTCGTCAGCGCGGCAAGGCGCTGCTTCGGATCGGGGTCTGACAGTTGAAACTGAATGAGCGCCGAAGCAATGAGGCCGCGGACCCCGGCATTCGGCTTGATCTCGGCAATCTCGGCTTTCGCGGCCGTGCCCCGGTCGGCGCCCGTGGCGGGATCGGCGAGCGCATAGCCATCGGCCGTTTTCGTCACCCGGAAGATCGCGCCATCCGCCTTGCGCGCGCCCAGTTTCTTGTCGGCCCAGGCCTGCAGGAAATCGGGCGCGCCCTCCCCCGCCTGCCCCAGCGCGGCGATCACCGGACCGATGCTCTGGCGCGAGGGCTTGGCGATGGCGGCGGCGTTTTCGGCAATGACGGCGGCAAGGCCGATCTGCACGGTGGCAACGGGAACGGGTGGTGCGGCGTCTTGGGCGGCGGCGGGCAAAGCCAGCGCAAGGCTTGCCACCAACGCCAGAAAAAGGCTGCGCATGGGAAAATCCGGGCTGCGGGAGGGGGCGTCTCGCCCCCTCGGTTTTCGTTTGAAATCAGATCAGTAGTTCGATTTCAGCTGCACGCAGGTCTTCGTTTCGGTGTTGTACATGCCGCAGTTCAGATCTTTCCAATCCGAGGTCAGCACGGCCGATTCGGGCAGGAAATCGGTCCAGGCATCGCCCGGCACCGGCTCGGTCTGGCTGATGATGTCGAACTGACCGTCTTCCTTGATTTCGCCGATCAGCACCGGCTTCGTCAGATGGTGGTTGGGCAGCATTTCCGACATCGTCCCGGTCAGGTTCGGGAATTTCTGCCCGATCATCGCGGCACTGACCTTGTCGACCTCGGTCGTGCCCGCCGCCGTGACCGCATTCACCCACATGTTGAAGCCGATATAGGTGGCCTCCATCGGGTCGTTCGTCGTGCGCTCGTCATTGCCGATGAACTTGTGCCAGGCCTCGATGAAGGCCTTGTTTTCGGGCGTCTCGGCGCTTTGGAAGTAGTTCCAGGCGGCCAGCTGGCCGACCAGGTTCTTCAGATCCCCAGCGCCGAGGCCCGAAAGCTCCTCCTCGCCGACCGAGAAGGCGACGACCGGAATGTCATCGGCGGTGATCCCCGAAGCCGCCAGCTCCTTGTAGAACCCGATATTCGCATCGCCGTTGATCGTCGAGATCACGCCGACCTTCTTGCCGTCCGCCCCCAGCGCCTTCACGTCGGCGACGATCTTCGACCAGTCCGACTGGCCGAACGGCGTGTAGTTGACGAAAATATCCTCGGCCGGGATGCCCTTCGACTTGAGATACGCTTCCAGAATGTTGTTCGTGGTGCGCGGATAGACGTAATCGGTGCCCAGAAGCGCGAATTTCTGCACGCCGAGTTCGTTCAGGAAATAATCCGTCGCCGGGATCGCCTGCTGGTTCGGCGCGGCGCCGGTGTAAAAGACGTTCTTCGAGCTTTCCTCGCCCTCGTATTGCACCGGATAGAAGAGAAGCCCGTTCAGCTCCTCGATCACCGGCAGCACCGATTTGCGCGAAACCGAGGTCCAGCAGCCGAACATCACATCGACCTTGTCGACGGTCAGCAGCTCGCGCGCCTTTTCCGCAAAGAGCGGCCAGTCAGACGCCGGATCGACCACCACGGCCTCGAGCTGCTTGCCCAGCACGCCGCCCTTCTTGTTCTGCGCCTCGATCAGCATCAGGACCGTGTCCTTCAGCGTCGTTTCCGAAATCGCCATCGTGCCCGAAAGCGAATGCAGCACCCCCACCTTGATCGTCTCGCCCGCGGCAAAGGCGATGCGCCCCGTCATCGACATGGCACCGGCCGCCGCAGCGGTCATCAGCAGATTGCGCCGAGTAATCATGTTTTCCCCTGTTCCTTGATCGCGCGGCCCGGGAGGTGGGCGCGGGTTGCTTCGTGGCGGGTCAGGGCCCGCGGGATCAGCAAAACCGGGGCGCTGCGGCGCGGCAAGAACGGGTCAAGCAGGAAAGGGGCCAAGGCGCAGAATTGTGCACAAGACAGGCAAACGCCCGGCCTTTGCGCAAGAACCGGGCGTTTTGGGAACGGGTTTGGCGCGACTCTTGCGCATCAGGCCGGGGCGGGCGCTTGTTCAAGACCGCCTTCCCGGATCAGGAAAGCGACGATGGCGTCGATGCCGACGCCGCGGCGCAGCTGCGCCATCACATAGGGCCGCGACCCGCGGGCGCGTTGCGTGTCCGCTTCCAGCAGCACCGGATCGACCCCCACATGCGGCGCCAGATCGGTCTTGTTCACCACAAGCAGGTCCGATCGCGTCACCCCCGGGCCGCGCTTGCGCGGAATGTCCTGCCCGGCGGCGGTGTCGATCACATAGATCGTCAGATCCGCCAGCTCCGGGCTGAAGGTGGCGGCCAGATTGTCGCCGCCCGACTCGATCAGGATCAGATCAAGATCGGGGTGCAGGCGGGTCAGATCGGCAATGGCGGCGAGGTTGATCGAGGCATCCTCGCGGATCGCCGTATGCGGACACCCCCCGGTCTCGACGCCGCGGATGCGGTCGGCGGGCAGCACCTGGGCGCGCATCAGCGCCTCGGCATCCTCGCGGGTGTAGATGTCATTCGTCACCACCGCCATTGAAAGCCGCCCCGCCAGCGCCCGGCACAGCTGTTCGGTCAGCGTCGTCTTGCCCGCGCCGACCGGGCCGCCGATGCCGACGCGCAAAGGTCCATTCGTCATGTCTTGAAGATCCTTACATCAAGCGTTTCATGCGCGGCCGAGGCGATCTCGGCGCGAAAGGCGGATTGCGCCAGATCGGCGGGCGTGGCCGTTGCGGCGCGGGCGGCAAGCCGCGCGATGACGGGATGCAGCGCCGCCAGAACCCTTTGCCCCGCCGCCTGCCCCAAGGGGATGAACCGCACACCGATCATGACAAGGTTCGATGCGAAGGCATGTTGGAAAAGGGCAATGACCTGTTCCGGCGGCAGGCTTGTTTCCTTGGCCGCAGCCGCAACCGCCAAAGGCAGCGGCATCGCATTTGTGCAAGTTCCGGTCATTTGCGCCCGCGCCTGCGCAAAGGCCGCCCCCTGTTCCTCGGTCTCCCGCAGCCGCTCCGCCGTGCCCGCCAAAGCCCGCGCCAGATCGGACAGATCCGCCAGATCCTCGCCCCGCAGACCGCAGGCCAGAAGCACCGCATCGTTCCAGCCCGCCCCATGTTCCAGGATATCGGCGAGCCAGTCGCACAGCGCCGCCTCGGACCGGACCTCGCCCGCGACGACCGCCTGTTCCAGCCCGTGGCTATAGGCGAAAGCCCCGGTCGGAAAGGCGGGCGAGAGCCATTGCACAAGGGCGAGCAGGTCCAACTCAGGCGTGGACATGGAAGGGACCGTGGTCATGCCCCATGGTCCGGCCCATGCCATAGGCGCCGCTTTCGGGACGAAAGGGCTCCATCCGCTTTTCCACCCGCGCCCCAAGACCGCGCAGCATCGTTTCAAGCACATGATCGTCGCGGATCACCAGCCGGTCGGGCTCGATCTGGCAGGGCGTGTGGCGGTTGCCGATATGCCAGGCGAGCCGGGTCAGATCACCCGTGACGACCAGCACCGGTTCCAGCCCGCAGCGCACCTCGATCAGCCGCCCGTCGTCGAGCGCAAAGGCCTCGCCGCCGCGCAGGTTCGTCACCTCGGGCAGGTCAACCAGAAATTCCGCGCCCGAGGCCGCCACCAGCCGCTTGCGGCGCAAGAACCGCCCCTCATAGTCCAGCGCGACATGATCGGCCGCCCCCGTCCAGCCGCCCGCCGGCAGCACCCGGCTGGCCCGAAGCATCAACGACATGATTTTCCTCCGCGATTTAGAGCTTTCTTAAACATGACTTGGCAGCATGGCGAGGACGAAACCCAGAACGGGAGTGACGGATGCAGCTCAAACCCCCTGCCGATGAACTGGCCGAAATCCGGGCCGAAATCGCCCGGCTGCGCGCCCGCGAAGGGGCGCTGCGCGAGATTTTGTTGCGCGATGCGGCGATGCCGAAGATCGGCCGCGTCCACAAGGTCGAGCTGGTGACGAACCGCCAGCGCATCTTCGATCCGCGGCTTCTGCCCGAGGCGATCCGGCTGGACCCCGCCTATACCCGGGAAAAGGTGACCCGCGTGCTGCGCGCGACCCGCAAGGGCCCCGCGACCCCGGAGGCGGGGACCAATCAGCCTGCGCCCACCCCGCAGAGCGTCGCGCCTGCGGGGCGTTTTGCCGGACAGCAGCCGCATTGAGCCGTCAATACAGGAAGTAACGCTGCGCCAGCGGCAGGGTTTCCGCCGGTTCGCAGGTCAGGATCTCGCCATCGGCCCGCACTTCGTAGGTCTCCGGGTCCACCTCGATCTGCGGTGTGGCGGTGTTCAGCCGCATCGAGGCCTTGCCGATCGTCCGCGTGCCCTTGACCGCCAGCACCTGCTTTGACAGCCCCAGTTTTTCGGCCACGCCCTCGGCCTCGGCCGCGGCGGAAACGAAGGTGACGGCGCTGTGCGACAGGGCCTTGCCAAAGGCACCGAACATCGGCCGGGTGTAGAAGGGTTGCGCGGGAATCGAGCCGTTCGGATCGCCCATCTGCGCCGCCACGATCATCCCGCCCATCAGCACCATCTCGGGCTTGGCGCCGAAAAACGCCGGATGCCAGAGCACCAGATCGGCGCGTTTGCCCACCTCGACCGAGCCGACATGGTCAGAGAGCCCATGCGTGATCGCAGGGTTGATCGTGTATTTCGCGATGTAGCGCCGCACCCGGAAATTGTCGTTCGCGCCGGTTTCCTCGGCCAGCCGCCCACGCTGTTTTCTCATTTTATCAGCGGTTTGCCAGCAGCGGATGATCACTTCGCCGACCCGCCCCATGGCCTGACTGTCGGACGAAATCACCGCCATCGCGCCCATGTCGTGCAAGATATCCTCGGCCGCGATCGTCTCCTTGCGGATCCGGCTTTCGGCAAAGGCCACATCCTCGGGCACCTTGTTGTCAAGGTGGTGGCAGACCATCAGCATGTCGAGATGTTCCTCGACCGTGTTCTTCGTATAGGGCCGGGTCGGGTTCGTCGACGAGGGGATAACATTCTGCGAAGACACGACTTTCAGGATGTCCGGCGCATGGCCGCCCCCGGCCCCCTCGGTATGGAAGGCATGGATGGTGCGCCCCTTGAAAGCCGCCAGCGTGTTCTCGACAAAGCCCGATTCATTCAGCGTGTCGGTGTGGATCATCACCTGCACGTCCATGTCCTCGGCAACCGTCAGACAGCAGTCGATCGCGGCCGGGGTCGTTCCCCAATCCTCGTGCAATTTCAACGCGCAAGCGCCCGCCTTGACCTGTTCGACCAGACCTTCGGGCAGGCTTGCATTGCCCTTTCCGGCCAGGGCGAGGTTCATCGGGAAGGCCTCGAAGCTTTGCAGCATCCGCGAGATATGCCACGGCCCCGGGGTGCAGGTGGTGGCCAGCGTCCCATGCGCCGGGCCGGTGCCGCCGCCCAGCATCGTGGTGATGCCGGAGGCCAGCGCATCCTCGATCTGTTGCGGGCAAATGAAGTGGATATGCGTGTCGATCCCGCCCGCGGTCAGGATTTTCCCTTCGCCCGCAATGACTTCGGTGCCGGGGCCGATGATGAGCGTCACGCCGGGCTGGGTGTCGGGGTTGCCCGCCTTGCCGATCCCCGCGATGCGGCCATCGCGCAGACCGACATCCGCCTTGTAGATGCCGGTATGATCGACGATCAGCGCATTGGTGATGACGGTGTCCATCGCGCCGCCCGACCGCGGGATCTGGCTTTGCCCCATGCCGTCGCGGATCACCTTGCCGCCGCCGAATTTCACCTCTTCTCCGTAGGTTGTGAGGTCTTTTTCAACCTCGATGATCAGATCGGTATCGGCAAGGCGGACCTTGTCGCCGGTCGTCGGGCCAAACATGTCGGCATAGGTGGCGCGGGACATGAGACGCGGCATCAGAGCTCTCCCATCACTTTGGCATTGAAGCCAAAGACGCGACGGGCACCGGCCAGCGGCACAAGTTGCACTTCGCGGCTCTGGCCAGGTTCGAAACGCACAGCCGTTCCCGCCGCAATATCAAGGCGATAGCCGCGGGCGGCCGCGCGATCAAAGGCAAGCCCCGGGTTCGTTTCGGCAAAATGGTAATGCGAGCCCACCTGCACCGGGCGATCGCCGGTATTGGCCACCATGAGCGTGATCGCCGCGGCGCCCGCATTCAGTTCGATATCGCCCTCGGCGGGGAAGATTTCACCTGGTATCATGGGCTTACCTCAGCGGATCGGATGGTGGACGGTGACAAGCTTGGTGCCGTCGGGGAAGGTCGCCTCGACCTGGATCGAGTGGATCATCTCGGCGATCCCCTCCATGCACTGCTCGCGGGTGATGACATGGGCGCCCGCCTCCATCAGATCGGCGACGCTGCGGCCCTCGCGCGCCCCTTCGACGACGAAATCGCTAATGATCGCAATGGCTTCCGGGTGGTTCAGCTTCACCCCCCGCGCCAGCCGGTTGCGCGCCACCATGGCCGCCAGGCTGACGAGCAGCTTTTCCTTTTCACGCGGGCTCAGGTTCATCTTGTCCCCTCAGGTTTGCCAGACGCGCGGCGGGGGCGCGCCCCGTCGCAAAGCGCCCATCAGTTGCAGGATCTGTTTGCGCAGGGGCCAGCCATCCTCGGCCAGCAGGCGCACCACACATTTGCCGTCAAAGCCGGAGGCCGCGGCCTGAACGCCGGGCACCGTCAGCGCGGCGCGGGCCGGGCCCACCGCATCTTCGGCACCCCGCGCGCAGAGAACCAGCGTCGCAAAGGCGCGCGCAGGCCCAAGCAGCGCGCCCCGTGCCCCCTTGGCGATGATGTTCGAATTCAGCAACAGGGGCTCCAGAAAGACTGGCTTTCCTGCCCTGTTGATCCGACGCATGTCGGAAAAGTGCAATTCCTGCACGGTCTCGCCCATCGCGGCGCGGCCCAGCACCACCGCTTCCAGAAGCAGGCATCCGGCATCTTCGGCCAGATCCACCGTGGTCTCGCGGTGCAACCGAGCGCGGTCGAACAGGATGGTTTCCTGCGGCAGCCAGTCAAGCCAGCCGCCCTGCCCCACCCGATGCGCCACCGTCACCCGGGCGGCCTCCCCCTCGGCGCGATAGGCGCGATAGGCGCGCTCGGCCGCCTGCGTCGTTGCCACCCCCCGCGCCCCGCCCGAGAGGTCGAGCCCATAGTGCAGCGTATCCCCCGCCGTCAGCCCGCCCGAGGTGTTCAAAAACACCACCTCCGGCACGCCTCGCACATGCGGCAGCAGCGCCTTGGCCGAGCCGCGCTGCGCAAGCCCCGTCAGACGCGCGCCCGCGAAAGCCACGGACGCCTGGCCATGGCTGCGCTGGAAACGAGGGGGGCGCGCAGAGTCGAACATGGGGTCAGCAAACGCCCGCCGCGCCCGCGCGTCCATGTCAGGCGGGGGCTGCCGCGCCAGCAAGATCGCGGCCAGCCCGGCGGCGCATAAATTCGCGCCACCCTGCCCGCAAATTCATCGCCGCGAAAATCAGCCCAGCGGTCCCGGGCGGCGTTCTTCCGACAGCATCACGTTGGCTTCGATCTGCCCGACCCCGGGCAGGGTCATGATCCGCCGCCGCAGCACGCGCTCGAAATCGGCGATGTCGCGGGCGCCAACCCGCAGCCGGTAATCGAAGCGGCCAAGGACGTGCTGCACCACCTGCACCTCGGGGATCGCCTGCACGGCGCGCTCGAAATCCTCAAAGGAAATCCGGCCCTTGGTGGCCAGCTTGATGCCCAGAAAGACGGTGACGCCAAAACCCAAGGCTTGGCGGTCCAGTACCAACCGCCGCCCGGCGATCACCCCCGCCTCCTCGAGCCGCTTCACTCGGCGCCAAGCCGCAGGTTGCGACAGCCCGAAACGACGGCCAAGCTCGCCCGCCCCAAGCGTCGCATCTTGTGCCAAAGCCCGCAGGAACGCCCGGTCGATGTCATCGAGCGCGATCACAGCGGCAGCTCCGCCGTGTCCTTCAGCGTCGAAATCAGCATCAGCGCATCGGTGTCGGCGATATGCGGCAGCGCCAGGATGCGTTCGCGGTAGATCTCCTGATAATGCGCCATGTCGCGGGCAATGACGTTCAGCCGCACATCGACCTGACCAAGGAATGTCTGAATTTCAATGACTTCCGGCACTTTCCGCGCGGCCTCCAGGAATTCGTCGAAGAAGCCAGGCTGGGTCTTGTCCAGCGTGAAACGGACCGAAACCTCGATCTCCCAGCCCAGTTTGCGCCAGTCGATCACCGCCTCCTCGGCGCGGATCACGCCGCCTTCGCGCAGCCGTTCGAGCCGCCGCCACAGGCTTGCCGCCGTCACCCCGGCGCGCGCGGCCAGTTCTGCACGGGGCAGCCCGGGGTCGGCCTGCATCTGCCGCAAGATCCGGCGGTCGATGTCATCCACCTGCATGATTTTTCCCATCTTCCGTCATTTGACGAATGATCTTTATTCGGAATAGCCATATTCCACGAAGTTTGAATGCGCAATCGCCACAAATAGCCTATCCTGCCGCCATCACAACTGGAGGAACGCCATGCGCGTGTTTTATGATCGCGACTGCGATGTGAACCTGATCAAGGACAAAAAGGTCGCCATTCTGGGCTACGGCTCGCAGGGCCATGCCCATGCGCTGAACCTGCGCGATTCGGGCGCCAAGAACGTCGTCGTCGCGCTGCGCGAGGGTTCGCCCTCGGCGAAGAAAGCCGAAGGCGAAGGGCTGAAGGTGATGGGGATCGCCGAAGCCGCCGCCTGGTGCGACGTGATCATGTTCACCATGCCCGACGAGCTGCAGGCCGAGACCTACAAGAAATACGTCCATGACAACCTGCGCGAGGGTGCTGCGATCGCCTTTGCCCACGGCCTGAACGTGCATTTCGGCCTGATCGAGCCGAAGCCGGGCATCGACGTGATCATGATGGCGCCGAAAGGCCCGGGCCACACCGTGCGCGGCGAATACACCAAGGGCGGCGGCGTGCCCTGCCTGTTTGCCGTCCACAATGACGCGACCGGCAAGGCGCAGGACATCGCGCTGTCCTACTGCTCGGCCATCGGCGGCGGCCGTTCGGGGATCATCGAGACCAACTTCCGTCAGGAATGCGAAACCGACCTGTTCGGCGAACAGGCCGTGCTCTGCGGCGGTCTGGTCGAGCTGATCCGCATGGGCTTTGAAACCCTGGTCGAAGCCGGTTACGAGCCGGAAATGGCCTATTTCGAATGCCTGCACGAAGTGAAGCTGATCGTGGACCTGATCTACGAAGGCGGCATCGCGAACATGAACTACTCGATCTCGAACACCGCCGAATATGGCGAATATGTCTCGGGCCCGCGCATCCTGCCCTATGACGAGACGAAAGCCCGGATGAAAGCCGTGCTGACCGACATCCAGACCGGCAAATTCGTGCGTGATTTCATGCAGGAAAACGCCGTCGGCCAGCCTTTCTTCAAGGCCACCCGTCGCATCAACGACGAACACCAGATCGAGCAAGTCGGCGCGAAACTGCGCGCGATGATGCCCTGGATCGCCAAGGGCAAGATGGTCGATCGTTCGCGCAACTGATCGGCGCGACAGGACTTCAGGGGGCGCCTTGCGGGGCGCCCCTTTTTCGGTCAGGGTTCCCGCAAAGGAGAGCCCGATGAGCGAATTGACCCCAAAGCAGCTTGAGGCGCTGGCCCGCGAGCGCGCCAAGATCTTCACCCCCGGCTGGTTCGCCGATCTTGTCAGTGCAAGGCTTGGATTTGGCGACACATTCTGGCTTGGGCTTTTCGGCGTGCTGCTGTTCGTCGTGCCCGCCGTGGTGCTGATCGGGGGTTTGCTATACGCGCAGGCGCCGGGGGCGCTGACACCGTTCTTCCGCATCGCCGCGGGGCTTTACGCGCTGTGGACGCTGGGCGTGCTGCAGGCGCTTTTGCGCCTTGGCCGACACGGTGGCTACCCCGTCGCGGGGCTGGTGGTGACGGCAGGGATCGCCGTTTGCGGGCTTTACGCCGCCGTCACGCTGTAACGCTCAGGCGGTGGCCTGTTCCACCGCCGCCACGATCCCCTCGACCGTTTCCGCCAGAAGACCCGCATCTTCGCATTCCGCCATCACCCGGATGAGCGGCTCGGTCCCCGATTTGCGGATCAGGATGCGGCCCTGAGCGGCAATCCGGCTCTCGGCCTCCGCGATCACTTTTCGAACATTTTCGTTCTCAAGTGGTGCCTGACCCGCCTTGAACTTTACGTTTTTCAACATCTGCGGCACGGTCTGGAATTGCCGCGTCAGCTCTGAAGCGCGCTTTCCGGTCTCGGCCATCGCGGCCAGAAACTGCAGCCCAGCCATCAGCCCGTCGCCCGTCGTCGCGTAATCGGTCATCACGATATGGCCCGATTGCTCGCCGCCCAGGTTGAAACCGCCTGCCCGCATCCGCTCGACCACATAGCGGTCGCCGACCGCGGTGCGTTCCAGAGCCAGCCCGCGCCCGGTCAGGAAGCGTTCCAGACCCAGGTTCGACATCACCGTGGCGACCAGCGCGCCCCCGCGCAAAAGCCCCGCCTCGGCCCAACGCGCCGCAAAGAGGGCCATGATCTGATCGCCGTCCGCCACCAGACCGTTCTCGTCCAGGATCATCACCCGGTCGGCGTCGCCATCAAGGCTGATGCCCAGATCCGCGCCATGCGCCACCACCGCCTCGGCCGCGGCGGCGGTATGGGTCGAGCCACATTTTTCGTTGATATTCAGACCGTTGGGCTTGGTGCCGATCTCGATCACCTCGCAGCCCAGCTCCCACAGCACCTGCGGCGCGGCCTTGTAGGCGGCGCCATGGGCGCAATCGATCACCACCTTCAGCCCCGCCAGCCGGTCGCGCGCCGGAAAGGTGGTCTTGGCATATTCGACATAGCGCCCCAGCCCGTCGTCGATCCGCTTCGCGCGCCCGATATTCATCGGCTGCGCAAGACGGATCTCCCCCGCCACCAGCGCCTCGATCTCCAGCTCGGCTTCGTCCGACAGCTTGAAGCCATCGGGGCCGAAGAACTTGATTCCATTGTCTTTTGCCGGGTTGTGGCTGGCAGAGATCATGATCCCCAGATCCGCCCGCATCGACCGCGTGAGATACCCCACGGCGGGCGTCGGCACCGGGCCCAGAAGCAGCACGTTCATCCCGGTCGAGGTCAGCCCCGCCGTCAGCGCATTTTCCAGCATGTAGCCCGACAGCCGCGTGTCCTTGCCGATCACCACCCGATGCCCGTTGCGGCCGTCGCGGCGGAAATACCGCCCCGCCGCCGCGCCCAGTTTCAGCGCCATTTCCGCCGTCATCGGCCAGGTATTGGCCTCGCCCCGCACCCCGTCGGTGCCGAAAAGTTTCCGCGTCATGGCGTGTAACCCCTTGTGATGGCATCAAAAAGCCGGATGCCTTGGGCGATCTCGGCGACATCGTGAACCCGGTGCATCTGCACCCCCTGCGCAAGCCCCGAAAGCGTCACGGCCAGCGTGCCGGGCGCGCGGGCATCGGCCCTCTCGACCCCGCCGATGGTGCCGATGAAGCGTTTGCGCGAGACGCCCAGCAGGATCGGACAGCCAAGGCCGTGAAAAAGCGACAGCCCCCGCAAGAGCGTCAGATTATGCGCGACGGTCTTGCCAAAACCGATCCCGGGATCGAGCAGCACCCGGGCACGGTCGATCCCCGCCGCCTCGGCCTCGGCCAGACGCGCCTCCAGATGGTCGTAAACATCCAGCAAAACATCGTCATAGCGCGGCTCGGCCTGCATCGTCGCGGGCGTGCCCTGCGCATGCATCAGGCAAAGCGCCGCGCCCGAGCCCGCCACCGTCGCCGCCATCGCCGGATCAAAGAGCATCGCCGAGACGTCATTCACCAGCCCCGCCCCCGCCGCCACCGCCGCCGCGGCCACCGCCGCCTTGCGGGTGTCGATCGAGATCGGCCGCGCGAAGCCCTGCGCCCGCAGCGCGGCAATCACCGGGGCGGTGCGGGAAATTTCTTCGGAAACAGCCACTTCCGCGGCCCCGGGGCGGGTCGATTCCCCACCGATGTCCAGCAGATCCGCCCCCGCCGCCGCCAGCGCCCGGGCCTGGGCCAAAGCCGCCTCGGGCGCGTCGAACCGGCCGCCATCGGAAAAGCTGTCGGGGGTCACGTTCAGGATGCCCATGACCGAGGGGCGGTCAAAGCCGATCCCGGCCAAGGCCGGGCGCGGCGCGGTCAGACGGTCGAGCCGCGCGGGCGGGATTTCGGACGCCGGAACAAGCCCTTGCGCGCCCGCGCGCGTCAGCGCCTCGGCATGGGAGAACCAGCACCAGCCCCCGGCCAAGGGCACAGCCCCCGCGGGACGGACGGCATCGGTCTGGGCAATCGGGCGATAGTAGACTTTCATGCGTCTCTCTTCGCCAAAGCGCCGCCGCTTGGCAAGATGAAGCGGCGCTTAACGCGCGACCGCAACCACCGGCACGCGGCTTCCCGCCGGAGCTGAAACATCGCCGTGAAGCTCCAGCCGCGTCGCCGCCAGCTGCTCGGCCAGCCACAGGCTCAGGGTTCCGGCCTCGCGCACCGGCCCCTTGGGGCCATCCACCGCATCGAGAACGATTTTCGAGGGCGCCCAGACCAGCATCTGCCCCCGCCGCATCGCCCAGTCGATCTCGGTCCGCGTCGCCACCACCACGCAGCGCGGATCCCGCGCCGCCAGCACCCAGGCGTTCTGCTCGATGGCGAGCAGGTCGATGCGCCGCTGCGTCGGCCGGTGCCCGGTCTCGGGCGGGGCCACGGCGGGCATCCCCACCGTCAGGATCACCGGCATGCCCGAGGCCGCCAGACCATCGAGCCGCGCCGACAGATCCGGCGCCGCGATCACGTCATTCGAAAGACAGGCCACGACCGGATGCAGCGTCGCCTCCTCGTCGAGCGCCTTCACCGGCACCGAGGCGCGGGCACGCACGATTTCCACCCCCAGCGCGCCGGGGCCGCGGTCCAGCTTCTCGATCCGCACGAAAACCCGCATCGCGCGCGGCTGCGCCAAAATCCGTTCCGCCACCCGTTCGGCCAGCGTTTCCAGCAGGTTGAGCCGCTCGGCCGCCAGTTCCGCCGCGATCGCCTCGGTGATGCGGTCATAAGACAGGATGCGGTCCACATCATCGTCGAGCGGCGCCGTTTCCGGCGTCACCTCGACCACGACGTTGAAATTCAGCCGCTGGCCATGGCCGCGTTCCTGCTGAAAGGCGCCGATATCGGCCAGCACCACATGATCGCGCAGGCTGATCCGGTCGCGCGGATCGGCGGGCGCCGAGGCCAGCGCGCGCTCCTCGGGATGGGCGAAGGCAAGGGATGTGTCGGAGTGCATGAAGGCCACCTTTCGCCCCCAGATATAGAAAGGGGGCGGACCGAAGCCCACCCCGAAACGTCATTCCCGACCGCGGTTGCGACCTTAACGGATTGCCGCGGTCTGCAGCGGACGCCGGTAGAAGGTATGGGCGCCGATCCGGGCCGTGCGCTGATAGCTGCGCGTCCAGGTCGGGCGCACGCCATGGGTGTGGAAGAAGGTGGCGCCATCGGTCAGCCGCCGCGGTGCGCCGTCGATCATCGCGCGGGCGATTCTGGCGGCCTGATCCCAGGCGGCGCGGTCCTTGGCCTCGTCGGGCCGCCCGTCGCAGGTCCAGCTGAAGGCACAGCCGCCGCGCCCGCCCTGCCCGACAACACCGCAGATGGTTTTCGGAAAGCGCGGATCATCCATCCGGTTCAGCACCACCTCGGCCACCGCCACCTGACCTTGCAGGCTTTCGCCGCGGGCCTCGTGATAGATCGTCTGCGCAAGGCATTGGAATTGCGCGTCCCCATGCGCCCGGGGTTGCGCCGCCAGCCAGCTTTCGGTGATTTCGACCGGCGCCTCGGTCACCGGTTCGCGGTTCCAGGGCCAGGCGCGCACCGTTGGCGCGGCGGTGATGGCGGCCACCCGGTCGGGGGGAACCGACCGCAAACCCACCCGTTCCTGAAACAGAAGCTGCATCAGCCCCTGTTCGGCAACCGCCGTGGGATCGTTCGACTGGCTTACCGTCGTTTCGGCACGCGAGCCTCCGGCGAGGGCCAGGAGGATGAGCATCCCCCCCGTCCAGCTTTTCAGCACTGACATGGTCTTCTTTCGATAAGGACAATCGCCCCGGCCCAGGGCCGCGACGGCACGGGCATAGACCAGCAACGGGGGAAATGTCCACCAAGCGAAAGCGCGCGAACCATTTCCACCGCAAAAGCGGCGGAAATCCGCGCAAATCAGCAACCCGACTCACCCCTCGGGTTACTGAATGCGACTAAAGGTAACGGAAAGAAAACGCCAGAGCTTTTGTTCCGTTAACCCTAAATTCACGCAACATTTTGCGTCAGAATCGATTCCGCGGCGCCAGAAGCGCGAAATGTGCGCCTGCAAGGCGGGCCACCGGCACCCGGAAAGGTGAACAGGACACATAATCGAATCCGGCGGCCCGGCAGAAGGCGATTGATTCGGGGTTGCCGCCATGTTCCCCACAGACCGAGATCGTCACATCGCGCCGCGCCGCCTTCCCGCGCGAGGCCCCCATGAGCAGAAGTTCCCCCACCCCTTCGACATCCAGAATGTGGAACGGGTCTTCGGCATAGACATGCTGATTGACATAAGCCGACATGAACCGCCCCGCATCGTCACGCGAGAGGCCATAGGTCATCTGCGTCAGGTCGTTGGTACCGAAGGACAGGAAATGCGCATGTTCCGCGATCTCGCCCGCCCGCAGCGCGGCGCGCGGCGTTTCCACCATCACCCCCAGCCGGTAATCGAAATCCGCCTTCATCTCGGTGCGCACGGCACTGGCGACGGCGTCGATCCGGGTCTTGACGATCTCGACCTCGCGCGCGGCGGACACAAGCGGGATCATCACCTCGGGCACCACCGGGGCGCCGCGGCGGCTGGCCTCGACGGTCGCCTCAAAGATCGCGCGGGCCTGCATGTCGTAGATTTCCGGCACGGTGACGCCCAGACGCACGCCGCGCATCCCCAGCATCGGGTTGAATTCCGAAAGCGCCTCGACCCGGCGGGTGACTTCCGAAAGCGGCCGGTCCAGCGCCTCGGCCAGTTCGCGCAGGCCTTCGCGGTCATGCGGCAAGAATTCGTGCAGCGGCGGGTCGAACAGCCGGATGCAGACGGGCTGCCCCGCCATGATGTCGAAAAGCGCAATGAAATCGGCGCGTTGCATCGGCAGCAGACGATCCAGCGCCACCCGCCGGTCGTTCGGCGTATCGGCAAAGATCATCTCGCGCATCACCGTCAGGCGGTCTTCGTCAAAGAACATATGCTCGGTCCGGCACAGCCCGATGCCGTCGGCGTCGAACATCCGCGCGGTGCGGGCGTCGTCGGGCGTGTCGGCATTCGCCCGAATGCCGATGTCGCAGACCGTCTCGGCCCAGCGCAGCAGCGTGCGGAACCCGTCATCGAGCGCCGGTTCCAGCATCTCGGCCGCGCCCGCCAGCACCTCGCCATTGCTGCCATCGACGGTGATCAGCTCGCCTTCCAGAAAGGTGCGCCCGTCGGGGCCGCGAAGCGAGCGGTCACGAGCATTGATCTGCACCTCGGTGCAGCCGACGATGCAGGGCAGCCCCAGACCGCGGGCGATCACCGCGGCGTGCGAGGTCATGCCGCCGCGTTCGGTCAGCACGGCCACGGCCGCATGCATGCCGCGGATGTCCTCGGGCCCGGTTTCGCGGCGCACCAGAATGCAGGGCTCGCCCCGCGCGGCACTGGCCTGCGCGGCCGCGGCGGTAAAGACGATGCGGCCCACGGCAGCGCCGGGGCTGGCGGCGATGCCGCGGGCAAAGCGGTCGCGCGGCGCGCGCGGATCCACTTGATAATGCAAAAGTTCCGTCAGCGCCCGCGGTTCGACGCGCAACAGCGCGTCTTCGCGGGTGATGATCCCCTCCTCGGCCAGAGCCACCGCGATCTTCACCGTCGCCCGGGCCGAGCGCGCCACCCGCACCGCGTCGATCACCGAAATCCGCCCGCCCTCGATGGCGAATTCCAGCTGCATTTCCTCGCGCAGCCGCGTCCGGCAGGTGGCGCCATGGCTGCGCAGCACCGCGAAAATCTCGGGCGCCAGTTCCTCAAGCGAGAGCCCGCGCGGATCGCGGGTCAAAAACAGCGTGTCATCGGACAGCGCGCGCCCCTGCGACTGGCCACGAAACCGCCCGGTGATCCGCGGCGCGCCGGTCACGCTGTCCACAAACTGCATCGTGCCCGAGCCGGAAATCCCCGGCCCGATCCCCAAAGCCATGCGCTGCACCAGAAGGCCCAGCACCGCATCGGGCGGCGCCCCCTTGGCCTGACGCAGCAGCCGCGCCGTCGTGCCTTCCCAGGCCCGCGCCATCGAGCGCAGCACCTCGGCCAGTTGCCGGGCCGGATCTTGCGGAAAAGGCTCGTCGGTTTCGGCGTGATAGGCGGACAGCGCGGCGGCCAGCGCGCCCTCGCCGGGGCCTGCGTGGAACATGTCGGGGTCAAGCCGCGCCACATGGGTGGCGTAGCTTTGCACGAAGCGCAGATAAAGCGCATCGGCCGCCTCGCGCCCGTGACTGTCGCACAGCCGCGCATGCATCGCGTCGTTCATGCCGACATTCAAGACCGTGCCCGGCCCGCCCCATTCGGGATTTTCAGGGCTGGATCGGACCGAGACAAGGAAATCATGGCCGAAGACGGCGGCGATGCGGCCGGTGTCGGGCATCTGCCCGGCGGCGATGGCGCGCACGGTTTCGACCGGCAGGGCGACCGTCGTCGGCACCGGCAAATCAAGCCGGATCAGCCGTTGCAGACATTTCGCCCGCCAGCCGTGCCGGGTGGCCTGCACCGGCGCAGCGGGAGAGAGTTCCACGAACTCGGAGAAGTCGGCGATTTTCTGCATTGCGGCAATTCCCTGACGTCAGCAGGATAGGCCGAATTGTGACGGGCGCAAGCGTGACCTTGGGGCGCGGCCGTCAGACCTTGGTTCCGTGTCCGCCGGAGGAGCCTCCGGCGGGGATATTTTCGGCAAGATGATATCAGCCGTCGAGTTTCGTCAGATCGGCGACGCTTTGGCAGATCTGGCGAATGCGCGAGAGCAGGTTCAACCGGTTGCGCCGCACGATCGGGTTTTCGGCGTTGATCTGCACCGCGGTGAAGAAGGCGTCGATGGGGGCACGCAGTTTCGCCATTTCGGCCATGGCCGTGGCGAAATCCTCCGAGGCCATCGCCGGGGCCAGTGCCGCTTCGGCGGCGTCGAGGGCGGCGAAAAGGGTTTTCTCTTCCTCGGCTTCGGCGAATTTCACATCGGCGCCGAAGCTGTATTCGACGCCATCCTTGGCCTCGGCCTGGTCAGGATGTTGTTCGCGCGTTTGAAGCCCTGGATGAGGTTGGTGCCATCCTCGGTCTTGAGGAAGGCGCTCAGCGCCTCGGCCCGTTTCACGACAAGCGTCAGGTCGTCATTGCCGGGCATGGCAAGAACGGCGTCGATGACATCGTGACGGATGCCCTCGTCCTTCAGGAAGACCTTGAGACGGTCATGGAAGAAGGAGAGGAGGTCGGAAGTCAGCTTCAGAGCATCGGATTCCGCTATATGCTTCGCGAGATTGCCCAAATCAAAATCAACATGCTCGGTGCCGCCAAACTCTACGAACACCTCCCATTTGTTGTCGAATGCCGCCTGTAGCTCTGAAGCGCTCTCAATCCGTTTGGATAGGACTTTTGCAGTCTTATTACCGTCCAAGAGCGTGTCGTGGCCTCCCGTAGGCACCGCAGCGTAGACAGAGAACTGACGCGACGCGACCAAGGCTGACGTGAAACGTTTCACAAGCCCCATCCTCAGCCCATTCCCCAGCACCAGCCGGATCACACCCA
Organism: Rhodobacter capsulatus; assembly: GCF_052363185.1. Classification (GTDB taxonomy): domain Bacteria; phylum Pseudomonadota; class Alphaproteobacteria; order Rhodobacterales; family Rhodobacteraceae; genus Rhodobacter; species Rhodobacter capsulatus_E. Next base: position 2,531,951 of record NZ_CP198955.1, read on the forward strand.
GCGCGGCGCGGCGCAGCGCGAAGGGGTCTTTCGAGCCCGTGGGTTTCTCGTCGATGGCCCAAAAGCCCGTCAGCGTGTCGATCTTGTCGGCGAGCGCCACCGCCACCGTCACCGGCTCGGACGGCACGGCATCGGACGGGCCGAGCGGCGAGTAATGGCCCTTGCAGGCATTGGCAATCTCGTCCGACAGCCCCTGCGCGCGGGCGTAATAGCTGCCCATCAGCCCCTGCAGTTCCGGGAATTCGCCGACCATCGCCGAGCGCAGATCGGATTTCACCACCAGCGCGGCTTTTTCGGCCTGATCCGGGTCGGCGCCCACAAGCGGCGCAATCTCGCGCGCCAGCGCGGCGATGCGGTCGATCCGGGCCTTCTGGCTGCCCAGCTTGTTGTGGAAGGTGACATTCGCCAGCCCCGCGCCCATACCCTCCAGCCCTCGGTCTTCACCACCCGCAGGTCGTGTTCCCAGAAGAACCGCGCATCCGACAGCCGCGCCGACAGCACCTTCAGGTTGCCCTTGAGGATCGTCGCGCCGTGATCCGCGGTCTCGCGGTTCGCCACGGTGACAAAACCCTCGATCCGGCCGGTTTTCGGGTTCTTGACCGAGAAGAACTTCTGATGTTCCCGCATCGAGGTTTGCAGCACCTCGGGCGGCAGATGCAGGAAGTCTTCCGCAATCGCCCCCATCAGCGCGACCGGGAATTCGACCAGCCCCGCGACCTCGGTCAAAAGGCCCTTGTCCTCGACCAGCTCCAGCCCCTGCGCGAAGGCCAGCTGCGTCGCGTCGTGCCAGATCATCGCCTCGCGCTCGGCACTGTCCAGCACCACCTTGGCCGCTTTCAGCTTGGCGGCGTAGTCGTCAAAGCCGGTCACCGTGAACCGATCGGGCGCCATGAAGCGATGCCCGGCCGTGGTGGCGCCCGCCTTGATGCCGTCCACGTCCAGATCGACCACCGAAGCCCCGGTGTCGTCCGACAGAAGGCACAGGATCGAATGCAGCGGGCGCACCCATTTCAGCGTGCCATTGCCCCAGCGCATCGACTTCGGCCAGGGGAAGCTGCGGATCGTCTTTTCCAGCACCTCGGCGACGATTTCGGGCGCGGCGCGGCCGGGCTTTTCGATCACCGCGAACCAGACCTGGCCCTTCTTGTCGTCGCGCTTTTCCAGTTGATCGAGCGTGAGGCCCGTGGAGCGCAAGAAGCCCTGCACCGCCGCCTCGGGCGCGGTGACGGCCGGGCCCTTGCGTTCTTCGCGGAGCGTCGGGCTTTCGGTCGACAGCCCATCCAGCACCAGCACCAGACGGCGCGGGGTCGAAAACGCCTGCGCATGGCCATAGGTCAGACCGGCCTCGACCAGACCGTCGGTGATCATCTTGCGCAGGGTGTCGCGGGCGAAGCCCTGCATGCGCGCCGGGATTTCTTCCGAGAAAAGTTCGATCAGCAGTTCGGGCATGTCAGTTTTTCCCCGCAAGGTCATTCGGTTGCTGCCAGACATAGGCCCGGCCATCGGGATAGACGGCGACGACGCGATCGACGCCGGGGGTGATGTTGCGCGCCCCAAGGAAGGCCACCGCCACGCCCGAGGCCAGATCGGCCCCGATCCGCGCGGCATCGAAACAGGGCGGCGCCTGCGGCGGGCCGGGCGCGGCGGCATCGTAAAGCGCGAAGGTCTCGGTCAAAGCGCGAGCGAAAGCGGCGTGCGGAAACAGCCCAGCGCCCCGGCCCCGCCTGCCAGTCCTCGGTCAGGATCGGCTCGGGCTGGCCGGTTTCGATCGCCGTCAACGCAACCTCGGCGGGCACGGCGGCCGAAACCAGCGCCAGCGTCGCCGCGACAGGCAGAAGCGGTGTCACGCCTGCGCCTCCGGCCGCCAGCCGCCCGCGGTGGTGGTGACAAAGGCATCGGCACATTTCTTCGCCAAGGCGCGGACGCGGCCGATATAGGCCTGCCGTTCGGTGACCGAAATCACGCCGCGCGCATCGAGCAGGTTGAAGAGGTGGCTGGCCTTGATGCACTGGTCATAGGCCGGATGCGCCATCACGATGCGCTTGCCGGAATTCGGGTCCTCGGCCGGGAAGGCCAGAAGCCGTTCGCATTCGGCCTCGGCATCCAGGAAGTGCTGCAACAGCACCTCGGTATTCGCGCCGTCGAAATTGTGGCGGGAATATTCCTCCTCGGTCTGCCGGAAAATATCGCCGTATTTCAGCGGGATCGGCGAAGCGGGGTCGTTGAAGGGCATGTCCATGACATGGTCGATGCCCAGCACATACATGGCCAGACGTTCCAGACCATAGGTCAACTCGCCCGAGACCGGCTTGCAATCATGCCCGCCGACCTGCTGGAAATAGGTGAATTGCGACACTTCCATGCCGTCGCACCAGACCTCCCAGCCCAGACCCCAGGCGCCGAGCGTCGGGCTTTCCCAGTCATCTTCGACAAAGCGGATGTCATGCAGGCCCAGATCAATCCCGATCGCTTCGAGCGAGCCCAGATACAGCGCCTGCAGATCGGGCGGGCTCGGTTTGATCAGCACCTGATATTGATAATAGTGCTGCAACCGGTTCGGGTTTTCGCCATAGCGGCCATCGGTCGGCCGGCGCGAGGGCTGCACATAGGCCGCCGCCCAGGGCTGGCTGCCCAGGCTGCGAAGCGTGGTGGCCGGGTGGAAGGTGCCCGCGCCAACCTCCATGTCATAGGGCTGCAAGACCGCGCAGCCCTTGGAGGACCAATAGGTCATCAGCCGCAGGATGATCTCCTGAAACGAGCGGGGCGCAGCAGGTTTTTCCATGTCACCGACCTTGAAAGCGAAACGCCCCCTCTCTAGGCAAGGGGCGGCACAGGGTCAACCGGATGCCGCCTTGCGGGGCGGAAAATGCGGCGATTGGGGGGTGACGCGGGCGCGCATCCTGTTACTTTGCGCCGAATATGTGACGGAAAGATTGCGGGGGACAATATGGGGGCGGGGAAACGGTCGGCGCTGCGCGCGGGCGTGCTGGGGATGACGCTGACGGTCTGGGCCAGTGTGGTGCCCGGTCTGGCGGCGGCGGAAACGGCCTGGGTGCAGATCGAGGCGCTGCCAACGCTGGGTCAGGCCGAAACGCGGCTGCGGGCGCTGTCGGAAAGCTTCCCCGAGGCCGCCGGTTTCGCCCTTGCGGGCGGCTGGTATGGCGTCGCGCTGGGCCCCTATGACAGTCCCGAAGCCGCGGCCGAGGCGCTGCGGCAGATGCGCGCCGCGGGCGCGATCCCGGCCGACAGCTATGTGGCCGAAAGCAGCCGCTTTCAGGGCCAGTTCTGGCCCGTGGGCGCGGCGCTTGCCGCCCCGACACCGGAGCCGACACAGGAACCGGCAGCGGCGCCAGCCCCGGCCCCCGCCCCGGCTGCCCCCATCGCAGAACCCATCGCAGAACCCGCCCCGCCCGCGGTCGAAACCCTCGCCGATGCCCGCCGCGCCGAAGAGGCGATGGGCCGCGAGGGGCGGATGAAGATTCAGGAAGCCCTTGAATGGGTGGGCGTTTACACCGGCGGCATTGATGGCGCTTTCGGGCGGGGCACCCGCACCGCGATCGCCACCTGGCAAGACAGCCACGGCCATGAGCCCACGGGCGTGCTGAAATCGGCCGAGCTGACAGAGCTTCTGGGCGCGGTGATGACCGAGAAATCGGCGCTGGGGATCACGCCGGTCGAGGAAGCCAAGGCCGGGATCGCCATCGACCTGCCGCTGGGACTGGTCGAATTCGACCATTACGACCCGCCCTTCGTGCATTACCGCGCCAAGGGCAATTCCGGCGTGCGGGTGCTCTTGATTTCCGAACCGGGCGACCAGAACACGCTTTACGGGCTTTACGATGCGATGGCCACGCTGGAGATCGTGCCCACCACCGGCCCGCGCAGCCGCGACAAATCCGGCTTTTCGCTGGTGGGCGAGGATGCGCAGATCCATTCGGTGACCGAGGCCCGGCTCTCCAAGGGCTGATCAAGGGCTTCACGCTGGTCTATCCGGCCAATGACGCGCCGCGGATGGCGCGCGTGCTGGCGGCGATGAAGGCCAGCTTCAAGCCGCTGGGCGAGACCGCGCTGGACCCGACGCTCGGTCAGCCGATGGCGGTGGGGCGCGCCGATCTGATCTCGGGGCTGGACGTGCGGCACCCGGAATTTGCCCGCTCGGGGCTCTTCATCGACGCCAAAGGCGCAGTGCTGACCGCGGCCGCGGGGCTGGATCGTTGCGGCAAGGTCACGATCGAGGGCGCCCCGGCGAAGATCGCCTTTGCCGATCAAGGGCTTGGCATTGCCGTTTTGCAACCTCTCGCGCCCCTTGCCCCGCCCGCCGTGGCGCAGTTCGAAACCGTCACCGCCGGGCGCGGCGCGGCGCTGGCGGTGGCGGGGTTCTCCTATCCCGAGGCGCTCTCGGCCCCGGTCGTCAGCTTCGGCACGCTGTCCGATCTGACCGGCCTTGCGGGCGAGCCCGACCGGGCGCGGCTGGCGGTGAAGACGCTGCCGGGCGATGTCGGCGGCCCGGTGCTCGATGGCGCGGGCGCGGTTCTGGGCGTGGTGCTGCCGCAAGAGGGCGCGACGGCACAGCTTTTGCCGCCCGAGATGACGGTGGCGGTGCAGGCCACGGCGCTGGTGCCGGTGCTGGCGGCGCAGGGCTTCGCGCCCTTGGCCGCAGAGCCGGGCGGCACGCTGGCGGCCGAAGACATCCTGACGCTGGCGCAGGGCTTCACCACGCAGATCGCCTGCTGGAAGTGACGCGGCCTTTGCAAAACCAGCGAAATTGGCCAGTTAATTTGCCCGATTTCGCAATTTTGCCTTGCGCCGCGTTGCGGCGCCGTTAGGTTTCGCCCTGACCTCCCGCTTTGCGGGCTGCGTTTTCGGGGAGATCTCAGATGTTCGAAAAGATTCTGGTCGCAAACCGCGGCGAGATTGCCATCCGCGTTCTGCGCGCTGCGAATGAACTGGGCAAGAAGACGGTCGCCGTCTATGCCGAGGAAGACAAGCTCAGCCTGCACCGGTTCAAATCCGACGAGGCTTACCGCATCGGCGCGGGGCTTTCGCCCGTGGGCGCCTATCTGAGCATCGACGAGATCATCCGCGTGGCGAAAGACTCGGGCGCCGACGCGATCCACCCGGGCTATGGCCTTCTGTCGGAAAACCCTGAATTCGTCGAGGCTTGCGACCGCGAGGATCACCTTCATCGGCCCGAAAGCCGCCACGATGCGGGCTTTGGGCGACAAGGCCTCGGCGCGCAAGGTGGCGATGGCGGCGGGCGTGCCGGTCATTCCGGCCACCGAAGTTCTGGGCGATGACTTCGACGCGATCAAGCGCGAGGCGGCCGAGATCGGCTATCCCTTGATGCTGAAGGCCAGCTGGGGCGGCGGCGGGCGCGGCATGCGGCCGATCCTTGGCCCCGACGAGCTGATTGAAAAGGTCCGCGAGGGCCGCCGCGAGGCCGAAGCCGCCTTTGGCAATGGCGAGGGTTATCTGGAAAAGATGATCCTGCGCGCCCGCCATGTGGAAGTGCAATTGCTCGGCGACAGCCACGGCGGGCTTTATCATCTGTTTGAGCGCGACTGCACCGTGCAGCGGCGCAACCAGAAGGTCGTCGAACGCGCCCCGGCCCCCTATCTGACCGAGGCCCAACGCGCCGAGGTCTGCGCGCTGGCGCTGAAAATCGGCAATGCGGTCGGCTATCAGAACGCGGGCACGGTCGAATTCCTGATGGATATGGACACGAGCAAGTTCTACTTCATCGAGGTGAACCCGCGCGTGCAGGTCGAACATACGGTCACCGAACAGGTCACCGGCATCGACATCGTGCAAAGCCAGATCCGCATCGCCGAGGGCGCGACGCTCGCCGAAGCGACCGGGGTTGCCTCGCAGGCCGATGTGAAGCTGAACGGCCATGCGCTGCAATGCCGGGTGACGACCGAAGACCCGCAGAACAACTTCATCCCCGATTATGGCCGCCTGACCGCCTATCGCTCGGCCACCGGCATGGGCATTCGTCTGGATGGCGGCACGGCCTATGCGGGCGGGGTGATCACCCGTTATTACGACAGCCTTCTGGTGAAGGTCACCGCCTGGGCCCAGACCCCGGAACAGGCGATCAAGCGGATGGACCGGGCGTTGCGCGAATTCCGCATCCGCGGCGTGTCCACCAACATCGACTTCGTCATCAACCTGCTCAAGCATCCGACCTTCGAGAACATGAGCTACACGACGAAGTTCATCGACACGACGCCGGATCTCTTTGCCTTCAAGAAGCGCCGCGACCGGGCGACAAAGATCCTCACCTATATCGCCGACATTTCGGTGAACGGCCACCCCGAGACCGCGGGCCGCCCGAAACCCGCAGCCGAGGCGAAACCGCCCCGCCTGCCCGCCCTGCGCGGCCCGGTCGTGCCCGGCACCCGCGACAGGCTCGACCGCGACGGCCCGAAGGCGGTGGCGGACTGGATGCGCGACCAGAAGAAGTTGCTCATCACCGACACGACGATGCGCGACGGCCATCAGTCGCTTCTGGCCACCCGGATGCGCTCGATCGACATGATCAAGGCGGCGCCGGTCTATGCGGCAAACCTGCCCGGGCTCTTCTCGGTCGAATGCTGGGGCGGGGCGACCTTTGACGTGGCCTATCGCTTCTTGCAGGAATGCCCGTGGCAGCGGCTGCGCGACATCCGCACCCGCATGCCCAACATCCTGACGCAGATGCTGTTGCGCGCCTCGAACGGGGTCGGCTACACCAATTACCCCGACAATGTGGTGCAATTCTTCGTGGCCCAGGCGGCGAAATCGGGCGTTGATGTCTTCCGCGTCTTCGACAGCCTGAACTGGGTCGAGAACATGCGCGTGGCGATGGATGCGGTGGTGGAGGCGAACAAGATCTGCGAAGGCACGATCTGCTACACCGGCGACATCCTGAACCCCGAGCGGGCGAAATACGACCTGAAATACTATGTCGGCATGGCCAAGGAACTGGAGGCCGCGGGCGCCCATGTTCTGGGCCTGAAAGACATGGCCGGGCTGTTGAAACCCGCCGCCGCCCGCGCGCTGGTCAAGGCGCTGAAGGAAGAAGTCGGCCTGCCGATCCACTTCCACACCCATGACACCAGCGGCATCGCGGGCGCCACGGTTCTGGCCGCGGCCGATGCGGGCGTGGATGCCATCGATGCGGCGATGGATGCCTTCAGTGGTGGCACCTCGCAGCCCTGCCTTGGCTCGATCGTGGAAGCCATGGCCCATACCGAGCGCGACACCGGCCTTGATATCGCCGCGATCCGCGAACTTTCGAACTACTGGGAGGGCGTGCGCCATCAATATGCCGCCTTTGAAAGCGGTCTCGAAGCCCCGGCCTCGGAAGTCTATCTGCATGAAATGCCGGGCGGCCAGTTCACCAACCTGAAGGCGCAGGCGCGCAGCCTTGGCCTTGAGGAACGCTGGCACGAGGTGGCCCAGGCCTACGCCGATGCGAACCAGATCTTCGGCGATATCGTCAAGGTCACGCCGTCGTCGAAAGTCGTGGGCGACATGGCGCTGATGATGGTGGCGCAGAACCTGACCCGCGAAGACGTGCTGAACCCGGCCAAGGACATGGCCTTCCCCGACTCGGTGGTGGACATGCTGCGCGGCAACTTGGGCCAACCGCCCGGCGGCTGGCCCGAGGCGATCGTGGCCAAGGTGCTCAAGGGCGAGGCCCCCAGCACGGAACGCCCCGGCAAGCATCTGCCCCCGGTCGATCTGGAAGCGGTGCGCGCGAAGCTCTCGGCCGACATGGAGGGCCGCGCCGTCGATGACGAGGATCTCGCGGGCTATCTGATGTATCCCAAGGTCTTCCTTGATTACATGGGGCGGCATCGGGTCTATGGCCCGGTGCGGACCCTGCCGACGCCGGTCTTCTTCTACGGCATGGCCCCGGGCTCGGAAATCTCGGCCGAGATCGACCCGGGCAAGACGCTGGAAATCCGGCTGCAGACGGTGGGCGAGACCGACGAGACGGGCGACGCCAAGGTGTTCTTCGAACTCAACGGCCAGCCCCGCGCGGTGCGGGTGCCGAACCGTCAGGTCAAGGCCGCGACCAAGGCCAAGCCCAAGGCCGATCCGGCCAATCCGGGCCATGTCGGCGCGCCGATGCCGGGCTCGATCGCCGCGGTGGCGGTGACGGTGGGGCAGAAGCTGCGTCCGGGCGATCTGATGCTGACGATCGAGGCGATGAAGATGGAAACCGGCCTGCATGCCGACCGCGAGGCCACGGTGAAGGCCCTGCATGTCAGCGCGGGCGCGCAGATCGACGCGAAAGACCTGCTGATCGAGTTGGAGTGAAGGAGGGGGGCGCTGCCCCCCTCTTTTCCTTCGGAAAATTCACCCCCCGGGATATTTCGGCCAAGGTGAAACGCAGCCCGGTGCTGTTTTCACCTTGGGGCAAATATCCCGGGGGGCGTCCCGCAGGGACGGGGGGCAGAGCCCCCCTTTCTTTTTTCCGCGCGCGCCGTGCATTTTCCTCTTGCAGGCCCCGGCGCGATTTCATAAATCCCCCCTCACCGAAAGGCAGCGCGGGCGTAGCTCAGGGGTAGAGCATAACCTTGCCAAGGTTAGGGTCGTGAGTTCGAATCTCATCGCCCGCTCCAATCGGAACCCGGTCGCAAGACCACACCTCAGGCCGCAAGGCCATCGCCAAGGATGCGGGCGTAGCTCAGGGGTAGAGCATAACCTTGCCAAGGTTAGGGTCGTGAGTTCGAATCTCATCGCCCGCTCCAGACGAAAAACCCTCCCCTCGGGGAGGGTTTCGTCTTTTCCGGCCATGGCGCAGTCGGGCCGCTTAACATCCGCCCCTGCCCGCCCTATAAGGCGCTGAAACCAGCAGGAGCAGCCGATGCGGACAGCCACGATCCATCGCAAGACCGCCGAGACCGAGATCTCGGTGACGGTGAACCTTGACGGCACCGGGGTTTACACCAACCAAACCGGCGTCGGCTTTTTCGATCACATGCTGGATCAGCTCTCGCGGCATTCGCTGATCGACCTGGAAGTGACGGCCAAGGGCGATCTGCATATCGACGATCACCACACGGTCGAGGATACCGGCATTGCGCTGGGCCAGGCCCTGACCGCGGCCTTGGGCGACAAGCGCGGCATTCGGCGCTACGGGCATTTCGTGCTCGCCATGGACGATGCGCAGGTGGCCTCGGCGCTCGATCTGTCGGCGCGGCCGTTTCTGGTCTGGAACGTCGATTTTCCGACGCAGAAGATCGGCACTTTTGACACGGAGCTGGTGCGGGAATTCTTTCAGGCGCTCTCGACCCATGGCGGGATCACGCTGCATGTCGACCGCGTGCATGGGGTGAACAGCCACCACATCGCCGAGGCGGCCTTCAAGGCGGTCGCGCGCGCGCTGCGCAGCGCGGTCGAGCCCGATGCGCGGATGGCGGGGATCCTGCCCTCGACGAAAGGGGCGCTCTGATGAGCCTGACGGTTCTGGTCGATTACGACTCTGGCAACCTGCATTCGGCGCAAAAGGCCTTCGAGCGGATGGCGCGCGAGGCCGGGCATGGCACGGTCGTCGTGACCTCGGAGCCCGATGTGGTGGCCCGCGCCGACCGGATCGTGCTACCGGGCGACGGGGCCTTTCCGTCCTGTCGCGCGGCGCTCATTCGCCACACCGGGCTGTTCGAGGCGGTGGACGAGGCCGTCACCCGCCGCGCCGTGCCCTTCATGGGGATCTGCATCGGCATGCAGATGCTGGCGACGCGTGGGCTGGAGTTCGAGCCCACCCCCGGCTTTGGCTGGATCGGCGGCGAGGTGGTGCGGATCGCGCCTGCGGATGCGTCTCTCAAGGTGCCGCATATGGGCTGGAACGATCTGGTTCTGGATCACGCCCATCCGGTGCTCGACGGTATCGCGACCGGCGATCACGCCTATTTCGTGCATTCCTATCATTTCGTCGTGGAAAACTCCGCGCACCGGCTGGCGCATGCAGATTATGCGGGGGCGATCACCGCGATTGTCGGGCGCGACAATATCGTCGGCACGCAGTTCCACCCGGAGAAATCGCAGCGCACCGGGCTGCGGATCATCTCGAATTTCCTGAGCTGGAAGCCGTGAGGGATTTCGCCTCGGGCTTTCGCCTGAGGCGACCCGGGCGGGGGCGCTGCCCCCGCACCCCCGGGATATTTGTAGCAAGATAAAAGAAGGGCCCGAGGCTTACTTCGCCTCGAAGGCGCAGCCGGTCTGGAAGCCGAGTTTGCCCAGAACGATGGCGGCGGGGCAGAAGCCGGTGAAGGCCGACTGGATCAGGTTCACGCCGATGAAGACGGTGAACCACAGGAAATAAGCCGACACGGTCCAGGTCAGCACGACGCTGAGCAGGACCATGATCCCGGCAAAGACAAGAACGGCGCGGTCAAGGGTCATCGGGAAACTCCGGTTGGGGATTTCATTCTCCCCCAGATAGCATCGCCGCGCATCAAATTCAAGTTCTCGAATATTTCAGCGCTTGACCTTGCCGCCGCGCGGCGCAACTGAAGGGCAAAGGAGAGCGCCATGGCCAGCACCAGCTTCATCGTCGAGGGGATGCATTGCGGCGCCTGCACCGGGCGGGTGGAACGCGCCTTGCAGGCCGAAGCGGGGGTGACGCTGGCCGCGGCCAATCTGATGGCGCGGTCGGTCCGGGTCGAGTTCGAGGCGCCCGCACGGGCGGAGGCTTTGGCCGAGGCGCTGGCACGGGCGGGCTATCCGATTGCGCAGGCCGAGACCTGTCTGGCGTTCGGGACCGCCGATCCCGGGCAGGTTGCGGCCGCGCTGCAGGCGGCGCCCGGGGTGCTCTCGGTCGCGGTGGCGCCGGAAGGCACCGCCCGCGTCACCTATGCGCAGGGCATGGTGGCGCCTTCGGAACTGCTGCGGCGGCTGGTGGGCATCGACGTGCAGGCCCGGGTGATCAGCGCCACACCCGCCCCCGCCCCGGTGGCCGAGCGGCAGGCGGCAGAGGCCGCGCGGCTGAAACGTCAGGTCCTGCTCTCAGCGCTGCTCACCGCGCCGGTCTTCTTTCTGGCGATGGGGCCGCATCTTTACCCGCCGCTGCATCACAGCCTGGCCCGTCTGATCGGCGAGGACGGGATGCAGACTGTGCAATTCCTCTTCACCACCCTGGTTCTGGCCTTTCCGGGCCGGGTCTTCCTGCGCCTGGGCCTGCCCGCGCTCGCGCGTCTCGCGCCCGAGATGAATTCGCTTGTCGCGCTTGGCGCCTTGGCCGCCTGGGGCTATTCGGCGCTGGTCGTGCTGGTGCCGCAGATCCTGCCGCCCGGCACCTTTGACGTCTATTTCGAGGCGGCGGCGGTGATCGTGACGCTGATCCTGCTCGGCCGCTGGCTGGAGGCCCGGGCCAAGGGGCAGGCGGGCGAAGCGATCTCGCGGCTTGTGGCGCTGCGACCGGCCACGGCGCGGGTGCTCCGACCGGGCGGCACGGTCGAGCTGCCGGTGGAGGAACTCGCCCCCGGCGATCTGGTGGACCTGGCCCCGGGCGGGCGTGTGGCGGTGGACGGGATCGTCACCGAAGGCCATGGATTCATTGACGAAAGCATGCTGACGGGCGAGCCCGTCCCGGTCGAGAAAACCCCGGGCCAGCCCGTGACCGGCGGCACGGTGAACGGCACATCGGCGCTGGTGTTCCGCGTCACCGCGACCGGGGCCGATACGGTTCTGTCGCGCATCATCGCGCTGGTCGAAGCCGCGCAGGGCCAGAAACTGCCGGTGCAGGCGCTGGTGGACCGCGTCACCCGGGTCTTCGTGCCGGTGGTGATGGCGCTCTCCACCCTGACCGTTGCGGTCTGGTTCGCGCTGGGACAGGGGCTGGCGCCATCCCTTGTCGCGGCGATTTCGGTGATGATCATCGCCTGCCCCTGCGCGATGGGGCTGGCCACGCCGGTCTCGATCCTCGTCGGCACCGGGCGGGGGGCGGAGCTGGGCCTTTTGTTCCGCCGCGGCGATGCGCTGCAACGGCTGGCCGCGGTGAAAACGCTCGCCTTCGACAAGACCGGCACGCTGACCGAGGGCGCCCGGCGCTGACCGATCTTTCCTTGTCCCGGGCCAGACCGAAGCGGATCTTTTGCGCCTTGCCGCCGGGGCCGAGGCGCGGTCGGAACACCCTCTTGCCCGTGCCGTCGTGCAGGCGGCCGAGGCCCGCGGGATCATGCCAGCCCGCGCCCGCAAGGTGGTGGCAACGCCCGGCCGCGGTCTTTCGGCCGAGGTCGAGGGGCGGCAGATCCTGCTTGGCAATGGGGCCGCGCTGAGCGAGGCGGGCATCGACCCCGCCCCGCTGCTGGCCGCGGCCGAAGCCTTTGCCCGCGATGGCAAAACCCCGGTTCTTGTGGCGCTCGACGGCACCCCCGCCGCGGTGCTGGCACTCTCTGACCCGCCGAAACCCCATGCCACTGACGCCGTCGCGGCACTGGCGCGCGAAGGCGTCGCCGTCGCGATGATCTCGGGCGATGTGGCGGCCACCGCCGCGGCGGTCGGGCGGCAGTTGGGCATTTCGCGGATCATCGCGGGCGTGCTGCCCGCGGGCAAGGTCGCGGCGCTGGAGGAGATGAAACGCGAGGGCGCCGTGGCCTTCGTCGGCGATGGCATCAACGACGCCCCTGCCCTTGCGGCGGCCGATGTGGGGCTGGCGCTGGGGTCCGGCACCGATGTCGCAATCGAGGCGGCCGAGGTGGTGATCGTCGGCGCCGATCCGCGCGGGGCGGCCCGTGCGGTCACGCTGTCGCGCGCGGTGATGCGCAACATCCGGCAAAACCTGTTCTGGGCCTTTGCCTATAACACCGCGCTGATCCCGGTCGCGATGGGGGTGCTGGTGCCCTTTGGCGGCCCTGGCCTCTCGCCGATGCTGGCCGCGGCGGCGATGTCGCTGTCCTCGGTTTTCGTCGTCACCAACGCGCTGCGCCTGCGCCGCGCGGGCTGAGCATCGGCAAGGCTCCGCCCATTGTCGCCGGGACGTGGAAAATTCCTTTGCCCGATCCCTCACGCGCCAGTATCACCGCTGAAACGAACCCGTGAGCGACTGGAGGCCACATGCTGTCCCGCCGATCCCTGCTTCTGAGTTTTGGTGCCACGCTGGCGCTTTCGGCCTGTGGTGCGGGCCGTCAATCCTCGAAGACCCCGCCCGAGGGGCTGCTGAAACCCGGCGAAAGCCCCGAGATGCGCGCCAAGATCAACCGCTGGGCCGATCATTACGACGTGCCGCGCAGCCTGGTGCACCGCATCGTTCAGCGCGAAAGCGGCTACAATCCGGGCGCGCGCAACGGCCCCTATTACGGGCTGATGCAGATCCATCCGCGGACCGCGGGCACGATGGGCTTTGACGGATCGCCGTCGGACCTGCTCGATGCGGATACGAACCTGAAATATGCGGTGAAATACCTGCGCGGCGCCTGGATGTGCGCCGATGGCAGCGAGGCCCGGGCGGTGTCGTGGTACTCCAAGGGCTATTACTACGAAGCCAAGCGCCGCGGCATTCTGGAAGAAACCGGCCTGCGCGCCTGATCCTGTCCCGACCGAAATGCCCCCGCCGGACCGTTCCGGCGGGGTTTTCTATTCGGCCGCCCGCAGCACCCGGGCGGGCCGCACCGCCAGCGGACGCACCGCAAACAGCGTGCCCGCCGCCAGAACCGCCGCCATCCCCCCCGCGACGATGAGCCCGGCCGAAACCGGATCGAAGCGGAAACCGGTCTCCATCACCAGCGTCAGCACCGCCCAACCGGCCAGCGCCCCCACCGCCACCGCAATCGCCCCCGCCGCCGCGCCCAGGATCAGCGCCCGCAGCGCAAAGGACCGCAGGATCAGCCCGCGCGTCGCGCCCAGCACCTTGAGCAGCGCGGCTTCGCGGGCCCGGGCCTCCTCGCCCGCTGCCGCCGCGCCCAGAAGCACGGTGAAGCCGGTCAGAAGCGTGACCGAGGCCGCCAGCGCCACCGCCTGCGCGATCGAGGCGAGCGCGTCGCTGACCCGCCCCATCGCCTCGCGCACCGGAATGGCGGTGACGGTGGGAAAATCCCTGGACAGCTCGCGCAGAATCCCCGCCTCGTCCGCCGGGGGCGCGTAGATCGTCGCCAGCTCGGTATGGGGCGCCCCGGCCAGCGCATTGGGCGAAAAGGTCAGCACGAAGCCGATCCCCATGGTGGAAAAATCGACCGCGCGGAACGAGGCGATCTCGGCCTCGATATCGCGGCCCAGAATGTTCACCGTCAGCCGGTCGCCCAGTTTCAGCCCCAGCTCCTCGGCCTCCTCGGCCGAGACGCTGACCAGCGGCGGACCGGCGTAATCCTTGGGCCACCATTGCCCCGCGGTCAGCGCCTCGCGCGGGGTTTCGGCAAAGGTCACGCCGCGGTCGCCGCGCAGCACCCAATGTTCGCCCGCGACCTTGCGCGCGTCTTGCCCGTTGATCTTCGTCAGGATGCCGCGCAGCATCGGCACGGTATCGACCCGCGACACGCCCGCGAAATCCTGCATCCGCGCCACCAGCGCCGGGCGCTCAGGCGGGGGAATATCCATCAGGAAAAAGGCCGGTGCCAGTTTCGGCAGGTCTTTCGCGATGGCGCCGCGCAGCCCGCTTTCGACCTGCCCGACCGCCGCCAGAACCGAAAGCCCAAGCCCCAGCGCCAGAATGACCGCCGTGGCCTCGGACCGCGCCGCGCCGATCGCCGCCAGCGCCGCATGCAGCGCCGGAAACCGCGCGCTGCGCGGGCCAAGGCGGCGGGCCAGACGGCGGATACCCGCCGCGGCGAGCGCCAGAAGCGCCAGCGCCGCCGCCACGCCGCCCAAAGTGCCCAGCGTCAGCGCGGGCAGGCCCGAAAAGGCCACCGCCGTCCCGACCAGCGCCGCCGTCAGCGCGCCGATCACCGCCAGCATCCCGCGGCCCGGCAGACCGCTGCGGGGCGATTGCGCCTCGCGGTAAAGCGTGGCGGCGCGCAGCTCGGAGAGCCGCGACAGCGGCCAAAGCGCAAAGATCGCCGCCGTCAGCGCGCCATAGATCGCGGCTTCCAGCAGCGGCCGGGGGGCAAGGGCGACCTCGACCGGCACCGGCATGGCGGCGGCAATCGGCCCGCTTGCCCCCAGCACCAGCGCCGCAGCCAGCGCCAGCCCGGCCAGAACGCCGAAAACCGTCAGCGCGGCGAGCTGGATCAGGAACGCGCCGCGGATCGTCGCGCCCGAAGCCCCGAGCGCCCGAAGCGTGGCGATGGTGCCGGCCTTGCGCGCGATCCAGGCCTGCACCGTGGCAAAGATGCCCACCCCGCCCACGGCCAGCCCCGCCAGCCCCACCAGCACCAGAAAGGAGCCCAGCCGGTCGGTGAACCGCTCGACCGAGGGGGCGGCGCGGCGTTCATCGCTCCAGCGCATCCCGGCGCCCTCGAACCGGGCGAGCGCGGCGGATTTGAGCTGCGGCAGGCTTTGCCCCTCGGGCAGGGTCAGGCGGTATTTCGTTTCGTAAAGCGAGCCGGGGTCCAGAAGCGGCGTGCGCTCCAGCGCCGAAAGCGCCACGACCGAGCGCGCGCCAAAGGCCAGCCCCGCGCTGCCCGCGTCGGGCTCGGTCACAAGCCGCGCCATCAGAACGAAATCCTGCCCGCCCAGCTTGAACCGGTCTCCCGGCTGCAGCCCCAGCCGGTCGGCCAGAACCGGGTCAAGGAAGGCGCCCGGCAGACCGCCCTGCCCCGCCAGCGCCTGCACCCCCACCGGCGGGTCCAGCACCACCTGCCCGACAAGGGGCCAGTTGGCGTCAACCCCCTTGAGCTGGGTCAGCGCGGTTTCGGCGCCGTCGCCCGTGCTCGCCATCGAGCGCAGCTCGACCACCTCCGACACTTTGGCCGCCTGCGCGACGATCCAGTCGCGCTCGGACGGCGTCGCACGGCGATAGGTGAAATCAAGCTGCGCCTGCCCGCCCAGAAGCACCGCACCCTGATCCGACAGCCCCTGCCGGATCGCCTCGCGCACAAGGCCCACCGCAGCAATCGCCGCGACGCCCAGCATCAGGCACAGAAGAAAGATCCGAAACCCCTTGATCCCGCTGCGCAATTCGGCGCGGGCGATGGAAAGCGCAAGCCTCATGCCAGCCGCCCGTCGGCCAGACGCACCAGACGGCTGCAGCGCGCCGCCAGATCGGCAGCATGGGTCACGAACACCAGCGTCGCCCCGGTTTCCGCCTGCAAGGTGAACAGAAGCTCGATGATCGCGGCGCCATTCGCCGCATCCAGATTGCCGGTGGGCTCGTCGGCCAGCAAGATCGCCGGACGCGGGGCGACGGCGCGGGCCAGCGCCACGCGCTGCTGCTCGCCCCCCGACATTTCCGACGGGTAATGGCCGCGCCGATGGCCAAGCCCCACCCGGGCCAGCTCGGCCTCGGCCCGGGCCAGCGCATCCCCCACCCCGGCGATCTGAAGTGGCAGGGCGACGTTTTCCAGCGCCGTCATCGTGGGGACAAGGTGGAAAGACTGGAACACGATCCCCATGTTGCCACGGCGGAAACGGGCCAGATCATCCTCGCCCATCGCGGTCAGATCGCGGCCCAGCGCCATGACCTGCCCTCCGGTGGCGCGTTCCAGCCCGCCCATCAGCATCAGGAGCGACGACTTGCCCGACCCCGATGGCCCCACGAGCCCCACGCTTTCGCCGCGCGCGATCTCTAGCGTGATGCCGCGCAGGATCTCGACGGGGCCTGCGTTTCCGGCCAAAGTCAGTCGCGCGTCGGAAAGGGAGAGAACGATGTCGGTCATGCGGGCCTGTCTGCGTATGTGTTCAAGCGGATATGGGGTGCGGGCGCGTCTGGGCAAGGCGGGGCTTGCGGGGATTTTCGCGCTTGGCATCGGCGGCGCGGCCGCGGCCGAGCCGGTGACGCTTCTGGCGGTGGGCGACAGCCTGACCCAGGGCTACGGGCTGGACCAAGGTCAGGGGCTGGTGCCGCAGCTGGAAAGCTGGTTGCGCGCCAAGGGGGCCGAGGTGACGGTGATCAATGCGGGCGTGTCGGGGGACACCACCTCGGGCGGGCGGGCGCGGCTGGGCTGGTCTTTGACGCCCGAGGTCGATGCGGTGATGATCGCGCTGTCGGGCAATGACATGCTGCGCGGTCAGCCGCCCGCACAGGCCCGGGATAATCTGGACGCGATGCTCGCCGAGGTCACGGCGCGGGGGCTGCCGGTGGCGCTGATCGGGCTGAAGGCGCCCGGCAATTACGGCCCGGATTGGCAGGCCGGTTACGATGCGATCTGGCCCGAGCTGGGGGCGAAATACGGGGCGGTTGTCGTTCCCGATCTGATGGCGCCGATCGCCGCACAGACACCCGAGGCGCGCGCGTCCGAGGGGCTGATGCAGGACGACAACATCCACCCCTCGGCCAGGGGGGTTGGGCTGATTGTCGAAGCGCTCGGACCGAAGGTGCTGGAGGTGCTTGACCTTGTGAGACCTGCGCCCTGAAACTGCGGTCAGCAAAGGGCGTATTTGGACCAAGAAAAAGTCAGCGGTTTCGGTCAAGCGCGATCAGCAGCGCGGCACCGATGAGGGACAGGGCCGCGCCGAGGAAAGCTGCAAGACCATAGCCGCCAAGGCTGGTGCCAAGGGCGAAGCAGGCGGCGGAAAAGGCGTCTCCGGCCAGTTTCTGCAGCGCCATCAGCGAGGCGCCCGCGCCGGGGCGCTCGGCCATCAGCTCCTGCAGATAGGCCATCGGCTGCGTCAGCACGATGGCGCCGCCGATCGCACCGGAAAGGGTCAGCGCCCAGACGGCCGGGGTCTCGGCCAGAAGCGGGATGCCCGCCAGATGGACGGCGTAGAGAAACGTGCCCAGCGCGATCAGCCAGGTCTGGCGGACCCGACCGACAAGGAAGGGCAGCGCCAGCATGAAGGGCACTTCGAGCCCGGCCATGATCCCCGCATAAAGCGCGGTGTCGGCGGCGCCGCGAAAGGGAATGGCGGCGAAAACCAGCCCGACGACGACCATGTAAAGCATCACCGCGCCGTTGATCGTGCCCAGCGCCAAAACCCGGATCAGCACCTGCGGATGGCCGATTTCGGTCAGCGCCTCGCGGAACGAGAGGCCGGAGGGCACGTCTTCCCAATGGGTTGCGCCGTCGCGCGGCCCAAAGCTTCGCGGTCAGCGCCAGCATGGCAAGCGCCAGCACAAGGCAGACCGGATAGACCGCGGTGAGCGGCGTCGCGCCCTGAAACACCACCGACCAGATCGGCAGCACGACGACCCAGGGCAGCGCGAAAAAGCGCGCGCAAGGTGGAAAGCACGGCGGGCCGGTCGGCCTCGGGCTGGGTGGTGGCGGCCAGACGGGCCAGCGCGAAGATCTGCCCGAAGATCGCGCTGGAGATCGGCAGCAAAAGCGCATGGGCCAGCACGAAGGCGGGGGTGGCGGGGGCAAGCGCCATCAGCGCCGTGCCCAGCGTCAGCGCCGTGACCGTCATCAGCGCGATGGCGCGGCGGTTGGCGCGTTGATCGGCCAGAATGCCGAAGCCGACCGAGGTGGCGACGGCGACGAGCGAGGCCGCGATCAGCAGCGCCGAAAAGGCATGATCCGAGAGGCCGAAGACCTTGACCGCAAGCGAGGACACATAGGGCGCGATCGTCGCGGCATGGGCGCCGAAGAGGACCAAGAGACAGGCGGCCAGCATCAGCGTGCGGTCGCGCAGGATCGGGCGAAAGGGGGCGGCAAGGGACATGGCGGCCTGATGCGCCCGGGCGCCGCGATTCTCAACCCCCTACGGCAGCACCTTGCCGGGGTTGAGGATGCCCTTGGGGTCCAGCGCCGCCTTGATCGCGGCCATCATCGCCAGCGCCACCGGGTCCTTGTGCGCCGCCATCGTCGCGCGTTTCGATATCCCCACCCCATGTTCGGCGGAAAAACTGCCGCCCAGAGTGACCGCCTCGGCGCTGACCCGGGCACGGATCGCCTGCGCCAGCGCGGGATCGGGGCGCGCGGGGTAAGCGGTGTAATGGATGTTGCCGTCGCCCAGATGCGCGATCACCAACTCCTCGGCGCCGGGATCGAGATCGGCCAGCGCAGGCGTCATCCGGGCGAGGAATGTCTCCAGCCGGTCCAGCGGCAGGGCGATGTCGCAATCGACAATGTCCGGCGTGGTGAAGGTGATCTCGGCCGCCGATTCGCGCATTTCCCACAGCTTGCGACGCTGCGCGGCGGATTGCGCGATCACCGCTTCGGTCACCTGCCCCGCCTCCAGCGCCGCGCCCAGCAGGGTCTCCAGCGCGGCACCGGGATCGGCGCCGGGCACGGTCGTCGCGGTCTCGATCAGCACATTGACCGGGCGAGGGGCATAGGGACAGGCGAGCGCCGGTTTCAGCCGGGCAAGCCGTGCCATGTAGCGATCCGGCATGAATTCGAACGCCTCGACCGCGCCGCCGGTGCCGGATTGCACGGTGTTGAGCAGCGCAAGCGCCTCGGACAGGCTGTCAAGCCCGACCAGCGCCGTTGCGTAAGCCGTGGGCGCGGGGACCAGTTTCAGCACCGCGGCGGTGATGATCCCCAAAGTCCCCTCGGCCCCGATCAGCAGATCGCGCAGATCGTAGCCGGTGTTGTCCTTGTGCAGGCCCGTCAGCCCATGCCAGATCCGGCCATCGGCCAGAACCACTTCAAGCCCCAGACACAGGGTCCGGGCCGAGCCGTAGCGCAGCACATTCGAGCCGCCCGCATTGGTCGACAGGAACCCGCCCACCATCGCCGAGCCCTTGGCGCCAAAGCTCAGCGGAAAGGCCAGCCCCTGCGCGGCGGCAAGATCCTGCAGGGTTTCGAGCACCACCCCGGCCTCGGCCACCACCGTCCGCGCGGCGGGGTTCAGATCGCGGATGCGGCTCATGCGGGCGAGCGACAGCATCAGCGCGCCGGGCGCATAGGTGCCGCCGTTCAGCCCGGTATTGCCGCCGACGGGCACGACAGGCGTTCCGGTCTGATGCGCCAGACGCAGGACCGCGGCCACCTCTTCGGTCGTGCCGGGGCGCAGGACGGCCAAAGGTTCCCAGGCATAATGCCCGGTCCATTCGCGGCCATAAGCCAAGGCTTCGGCCCCGCGCAGAACCTGCGCAGGGCCGAGAATTTCGCTCAGTTGCTCAAGAAGATCCATCGGATCGCCCGGGGCTCTGGCCGCGCCGTTGCGTATTTGCACCAAGAAAAAACATGCCGCTTTTTCTTGGCCTAAATACGCCCTTTGCGCGGCTGCGGCAGGCTCAGCGCCAGCAGAAGAAATCCGCGGGCGCCTTGGCGAGCAGCTGTTTCGCCAGTTCCGCCCCCAGCGCCACGCCATCGGCGGCCGGACCGCGGATCTCGCCGGTGATGGTTTCCGAGCCATCGGGACGCAGGATCTCGCCGCGCAGCCAGATCTGGTCGCCTTCCAGCACCGAAAGACCGCCGATCGGGGTTTCACACGAGCCGTCCAGCGTCAGCAGGAAGCTGCGCTCGCAGGCCAGACGCAGCCCCGAGGGCGCGTGATGGATCGCATCGAGCAGCATCTTGGCGCGGGTGTCGGCCTCGCGGCGTTCGATCCCGATGCAGCCCTGCGCCACGGCGGGCAGCATGTCTTCGGGCTCGATCGCGGATTTCGCGACCTCGGACATGCCCAGACGGTTCAGGCCGGCGAGCGCAAGGAAGGTGGCATCGGCCACGCCTTCGCCCAGTTTCTTCATCCGCGTCTGCACGTTGCCGCGGAATTCGACCATTTTCAGGTCGGGGCGGCGCGCGGCCAGCTGGGCCCGACGACGCAGCGAGGAGGTGCCCACCACCGCGCCCTCGGGCAGCTCGGCGAGCGAGTTGTATTTCATCGAGACAAAGGCGTCGCGGGTGTCTTCGCGCGGCAGGTAGCAGTCGAGGATCAGCCCCTCGGGCTGAAGCGTCGGCATGTCCTTCATCGAATGCACGGCGATGTCGATCGAACCCGCCAGCATCGCCTCTTCGATTTCCTTGGTGAAAAGGCCCTTGCCCCCCACCTCTTTCAAAGGCTTGTCGGCGGCGATCAGCGCCGCATTGTCGCCCGAGGTCTTGATCACGACGATCTCGAAGGCCTCTTCGGGCAGATCGAAGGCGGCCATGAGCCGCGAACGGGTCTCAAAGGCTTGCGCGAGCGCCAGAGGGCTGCCGCGGGTGCCGATCTTCAGCGGGGCGTTGGGCGAGGGCATCTGTTCCATGCGCTTGGCATAACCGCGTCAGATTGCCCGCGCAAGCTTTACAAGTGTCAACAACGCTTGACATTCAGCCGCAGGGGACGCTGAAAGGAAGCAAGTAAGGAGGCCCCCAATGACCGACAAGACGATCCTGCGCGCCCTGAAGGGCGAAGTTCTTCCCACGCCGCCGGTGTGGCTGATGCGGCAGGCGGGCCGTTATCTGCCCGAATACCGTGCCACCCGCGCGCAGGCGGGCGATTTCCTCTCGCTGTGCTACACGCCCGATCTGGCGGCGGAAGTGACGCTGCAGCCGATCCGCCGCTATGGTTTTGACGCCGCGATCCTGTTTGCCGACATCCTGCTGCTGCCGCAGGCGCTGGGGCTGGATCTGTGGTTTGAAACCGGGGAAGGCCCGCGGATGTCGACCGTGACGTCCATGGAGGGCGTCAAGGCCCTGAAGGGCAAGGACGACATCCACGAGAAGCTTGCCCCGGTCTATGAGACCTGCAAGATCCTCGCGCGTGAGCTGCCGAAGGAAACCACCTTCATCGGCTTTGCGGGCATGCCCTGGACCGTCGCCACCTACATGATCGCGGGCCGCGGCTCGAAGGATCAGGCGGCGGCGCACAAGTTCAAGGACACCGACCGGGCGGCCTTCTCGGCGCTGATCGATGCGGTGACCGTGGCGACGATCGAATACCTGTCGAAACAGGTCGAGGCGGGCTGCGAAGTGGTCAAGCTCTTCGACAGCTGGGCCGGCTCGCTCAAGGGTCAGGATTTCGAGGATTTCGCGGTCGAGCCCGCCCGCGTCATCACCGCCGAGATGAAGCGCCGCTTCCCCGGCCTGCCGGTCATCGCCTTCCCGCGCGAGGCGGGCCAGGGCTACATCGGCTTTGCCGAAAAGACCGGGGCGGATTGCGTCGCCATCGACAATTCGGTCTCGCCGGACTGGGCGGCCGAAAACGTGCAGAAGGGCAAGACCTGCGTGCAGGGCAACCTTGACCCGTCCTACATGGTGACCGGCGGGCAAGAGCTTGTCGACGCGACGAAAAAGGTCGTCGCCGCGTTCAAGAACGGGCCGCATATCTTCAACCTCGGCCATGGCATCACGCCGGAGGCGAACCCGGACAATGTCACCCTGCTGATGGAAACCATCCGCAAGGGCTGAGCGCGCAAGGGCGTATTTGGACCAGGAAAAAGGGGGCCGCGAGGCCCCCTTTGCATCTGTGGCGCGGCGGTTCAGAAGCTGCGCGGTTTTTTCGGACCGGGCTTGCCCGCGGGTTTCGCGCCGGGCTTGCCAAAGCTTTTCGCGCCATATTTCGGCGCCGGTTTGCCCTCTTTCGCGGCGGCGCCATGGCCGCCTTCGCGCGCCAAGGGGGCGGCTTTGCGGGGTTTCGGCGCGGCGGCGTCGCCCACGGGCTTGCGGGCGGGACGCTCGGCTTTCTCGAACCGCTCGGCGCCTTCTTCGCGCGGCGGGCCCTTGCGATGCGGCTTCGGCGCGGGCTTGTCGCCATAGCTGCCACGCGGCGCATAGGGTTTCTTCTCATAGGGTTTGCGGTCGCCGGTCTTCGTCCAGCGGTCGGGCTTCGGCGCCGGACGATCAAGCCCCTCGGGCATGCCCGGCAGATTTTCGACCGTGCATTTGCCCTCCATCACCCGGTCGGCGCCCAGACCCGCCTCGAACCGATCCGCCATCGATTCATGGATCTGCACGAAGGTCTCTTGCTGCATCACCCGGATCATCCCGATGTCGCGCCGGGTCAGATCGCCCGCGCGGCAGAGCATCGGCAAAAGCCATTTCGGGTCCACCCATTGGTCGTGGCCCATCGAGAGCCGATACCAGCGCGCGGCCCCGAATTCCTCGCGCGCGCGGGGTTTCGGCCCCTCGCCCACGCTGACCGGGATCACATCCTCGGGCGCGGTGCGGGCGGCGCGGAAATGGCGCAGCACGGCGGCGGCCAGCTGCTTCGGCTCATGCGTTTCCAAAAGCCGGGCGATGGCGTCGAATTCCTCGGCCGTCGCGGGCTCGACCAGCGCCGGTTCCGTCAAAAGACGTTCCTGATCGCGGGCCAGAATATCTTCGGGCGTCGGCGCCCCTTCCCAGGTCACCGAGACCTGCGCCTCGCGCAAAAGCCGTTCCGCCTTGGCGCGCACGTTCAGCGGCACGACAATGGCCGAGAGCCCCTTGCGCCCGGCCCGGCCGGTGCGGCCCGAGCGGTGCAACAGCCCCTCGCGGTTCATCGGCAGATCGGCGTGAATCACCAGCTCCAGCCCCGGCAGGTCGATGCCGCGCGCGGCCACATCGGTCGCGATGCAGACCCGCGCCCGGCCGTCGCGCATCATCTGCAGCGCGCGCGAGCGTTCGTCCTGCGTCAGCTCCCCCGACAGCGCCACGACCGAAAAGCCCCGGTTCAGAAGCTTGCCGGTCAGATGCGTCACCGCCGCCCGGGTCGAGCAGAAGACGATGGCGCGTTCGGCCTCGTGCAGGCGCAGCAGGTTGACGATGGCATTTTCACGGTCGGAGCGGTCCACCAGCACGCCGCGATAGTCGATATCGGCATGGCTCTCGCGCGACGACACCGTCGAAATCCGCTCCGCGTCACGCTGGAAGGTCTGCGCCAGCCGCTCGATCTCGCGCGGCACGGTCGCCGAAAACATCAGCGTCCGGCGCCCCTCGGGCGCGGATTCCAGAATGAATTCCAGATCTTCGCGAAAGCCCATGTCGAGCATCTCGTCGGCCTCGTCCAAGACGACCGCCGAGAGCGCCGACAGATCCAGCGCACCGCGGCGGATGTGATCGCAAATCCGCCCGGGCGTGCCCACAACGATATGCGCGCCGCGTTCCAGCGCCCGGCGCTCGGCCCGGGCATCCATGCCGCCGACGGCGCCGGTGATCACCGCCCCCGCCTTTTCGTAAAGCCAGCTCAGCTCGCGGCTGACCTGCACGGCCAGCTCGCGCGTCGGCGCGACAACCAGCGCGCGGGGCAGATCCGGATAGGGCGAAATCCCGGTCTCGCCCAGAAGTTCCGCCGAGATCGCCAGCCCGAAGGCCACCGTCTTGCCCGACCCCGTCTGCGCCGAGACCAGCAGGTCCCGTCCGGCCAGCTCGGGGCGCGTCACCGCGTCCTGAACGGGCGTCAGGGCATCATAGCCCCGCGCGGACAGAGCCTCGGCCAGCGCCGTGGGAAGATGGGGGAAGTCGGTCATATGGGGGGGCTTTCGCTACGATCAAAGCGCAGCCCATACGCCCAATCCCCAAAGGAAAGCCCCGTTCTGGCGTCACGGCAAATATCCCCTTTCACCTTGGGTCAAATATCCCGGGGCGGCGCAGCCGGGGCAGCGCCCTCCCGGTTGCCTTTCCGCGCGCCGGGCGCAAGTATGGCCCAAACGGAGGGTTCCATGCGCAAGCTGATCGTGTTCGGTGTTCTGTCTCTGGCCGCCTGCGGCACGCCGCAGGAGCAATGCATCAACCGCGAAACCCGCGAGATCCGTCATCTGCAGGGCATGCTGGAAGAGATCGAAGGCAATCTGGCGCGCGGCTATGCCTATGAGGATTATCAGGTGCCGATGACGCGCTGGGAACACTGCGGCACCGATGTGATCACCCGGCCGAACGGAACCGTGATCGAAAAGCAGCGCATGTGCCTTGAGGATTACACCGTCACCCGCGAAGTGGCGATCGACCCGGTCTCGGAACGGCGCAAGCGCGACGGGCTGCGGGCGAAGATCAAATCCCTGACCCCGGCCGCCAATGCCGCCATCCGCGCCTGCAAGGCAGCCTATCCCGAGGAATAGGCCCCCTTCCCTGCCCCGTTCTCAGCGCCGCCGCCGCACCACGCGGCGCGCGGCAGGCTCGGCCGCGGGCTTGGCCGGTTTCGTCGCATGCGCGATCGGACGCTCGGCCCGGATCACCCGAAAGGCGCCGTCGCGACCACCCGGCGGGGTGATTTCCTCGACCTCGTGGAAACAGTCGCGCAGCACGGCGTCATAGGGCAGATGCCGGTTCGCCACCATCCAAAGCGTCCCCGAGAGCGACAACAGCCCCGCCGCGGCGCGGATGAAGGCCACACCCAAAGCGGGATCGGCGGCGCGGCTGGTGTGAAAGGGTGGGTTCATCACCACGGCCAGCGGCCGGCTGTCCAGTTTCACCCGGGTCGCATCGGCCCAGTGAAACCGCGCCCGCGGATCGGCCAGGTTGCGTTGCGCGCAGTCCAGCGCGGCATGATCCGCCTCGATCAGATCGACGGCTTCCACCCCCTTGCGCGCCAGCACCTGCGCCGCAAGCCAGCCCCAGCCCGCGCCCAGATCGACAACGCGGGCGGGCAGCGTCTCGGGCAGGCAGGCGGCCAGCAGCGCCGAGCCGCGGTCGATGCCATCGGCCGAAAACACCCCGGGCAGCGTGGTGAAGCCGGGGGCGGGCTGCAGCGGCCGCGCCTCCCAGCCCGCCAGCGCGCCCGGCGTGGCGGCAAAGGAAAAGATCTTGCCATGCGCCTTGGCGATCGGGTCCGAGATCGGCACAAGGGCGCGCAGATCCTTGACGAGGGAATCGATGCCGTCGGTCTTCAGCCCGTCGACCCAGATCGGCCCGCCCGGCACGACGCGGGCGCAAGCCTCGGCCAGAAGCGCCCGCGCCTCGGCCTTGGCGCGCGGCACGAAGACGACGGCGGCGGCGAAACCGCCCTCCTCGGTCGCGGCGGCAACGGCGAAGCCGCGCCCGGCCAGCGCGTCATGATCGGGCCGGAAGCCCTGCACCAACTGCAGCCGGTCCTTTGGCAGATCGGAGAGATCCGTCTCGGCGGTCGGGCGATAGACGACGATCCGCCCCTCGGGCGGCAGGGCTTGCGGCGCCTCAAGCGCCAGCATCAGACGGGGATGGGACATCAGATCGGAGGGGTGCCCCCCTCACTCCTTTTCCATGGTGCATTGCAGCGGGTGCTGATGACGGCGGGAAAAATCCATCACCTGCGCCACCTTGGTCTCGGCCACCTCGAAGGAATAGACGCCGACGACGGCCAGCCCCTTCTTGTGCACGGTCAGCATGATTTCAAAGGCCTGCGCATGGTTCATGCCGAAGAACCGCTCAAGGATATGCACGACGAATTCCATCGGCGTGTAATCGTCGTTCAGCAGCATGACCTTGTACATCGGCGGCCGGGCGGTCTTGGGCGCGGTCTTGACGGCGATGCCGGCTTCGCCCTCGCCATCACCCTCGCCGTCTCCGGCGCGGGGGGCGCTGAGGTATAGGGGGTGAAGCACGGGCAATCCTCCGCAGTCTCGAATCGGTGTCAAACGTCCATGATCACAGGGAATCGTGAACATGAGGAGCAATATAGGAACATTGTGCGGCAAGAAAAGCCAGTGCGGCAGATCTTGCCAACCGCACGCCCCCGCGTCAGGTTGGCGCCGCAAGGAGAGCCGCGATGACGCTGACCACGATCGGCTTTGATGCCGATGACACGCTTTGGCACAACGAGCGGTTCTTCCGCCTGACCCAGGCGCGGTTTCACGACCTTCTGGCCGATCACGCCGAACCCGCGCAGCTGGAAGACCGGCTGCTGGCCGCCGAACGTCGCAACGTCGGCGCCTATGGCTTTGGCGTCAAGGGCTTCACGCTCTCGATGATCGAAACCGCGATCGAAGTGTCCGAGGGCCGCGTGCCCGCCGCGGTGATCGGCGAGATTCTGGCCGCCGGGCGCGAGATGCTGGCCCATCCGATCGAGATCCTGCCCCATGCCCGCGAGGCGGTCGAGGCGCTCTCGGGCCGCTACCGGCTGGTGCTGGTGACCAAGGGCGATCTGCTCGATCAGGAACGCAAGCTCGCGCAATCGGGGCTGGGCGATCTGTTCGATGCGGTCGAGATCGTTTCGGACAAGCGCGCCACCACCTATCGCGCGGTCTTCGCCCGCCATGGCAGCGGCGCGGATCAGGCGCTGATGGTGGGCAATTCGCTGAAATCCGACGTGCTGCCGATGCTCGAAGCGGGCGGCTGGGGGGTGCATGTGCCGCACGAAATGACCTGGGCGCTGGAACATGCAAGCCCACCCGGCGCCCATCCGCGCTTTGCCGAACTGCCCGATCTGGGCGGGCTGGCGGGGCTGATCGAGCGGATCGAGGGCGCAACCCGCAGCTGATCTGCGGCAAGTTGCCACAATCCTTTGCAGATCAACCGCAGCCAGCCACAACATCTTGACGCAACTCAGCCTCCCGTTGCACGAAGGACGCAGTCAAAGCCTTTGAATCTTGGCGGTTTTCACCGCCGGGAAGCCGTGCTAACTTGCGCCCAAGCCCCTGACGACAACGGGGCAAAAAGAGGCAGTAAGGGCAGTTATCGTGACCAGGCTGACGCACTGGGGCCGTTCGGGTCTTTTGGCACTACTCCTGACGCTCATGCCGGTGGCGCTTTGGGCGGCACCGTTTGCGGCCTATGTGATGGATGCGCGCACCGGCGAGGTTCTTTATGAAAAGAACGCCGATACGCGGCTGCACCCGGCTTCGCTGACCAAGATGATGACGCTTTACATCGCCTTTCAGGCGATCGAGTCGGGCGAGGCGAGCCTTGACACGATGGTGACGGTCACCGCCCATGCCGCCGGTCAGGCGCCCTCGCGTCTGGGTCTGCGCAAGGGGCAGAAGATCGCCCTGCGCTATCTGATCCGCGCCGCCGCGATCAAATCGGCCAATGACGCCGCCGCGGCGATCGGCGACCATCTGAGCGGCGACGAGGCGAAATTCGCCGCCCGGATGAACCGCACCGCCAAGGCGCTTGGCATGAAGAACACCACCTTCAAGAACGCCAACGGCCTGACGCGTGAGGGGCATCTGTCCACCGCCCATGACATGTCGCTGCTCGGCCGCCATCTGCTTTACGATTTCCCCCAATATTACAACCTGTTCTCGCGCCGGACCGCGGATGCCGGCATGGCGCATGTGGCCAATACCAACCGCCGTTTTCTGGACGCCTATGACGGCGCCGACGGCATCAAGACCGGCTATACCGTGCCCGCGGGCTTCAACCTGACCGCCTCGGCGCAGCGCGGCAACAAGCGCATCATCGCCACGATCTTCGGCGGCACCTCGCCCGCGGCGCGCAACTCGAAAATGGCCGAACTGCTGGATCTGGGCTTTGAACGCGCGCCCAACCGGGTCAATACGCAAAAACCCGAGCCGCCGATGCTGATGGCCAGTGCCGAAAGCGAGATTGCCGGGCCGCAGGTCGAGGCCGCGCAGGAGGCCGAAGAGGGCGACGATGAGGCGGTGAAACTGGCCGCCGCCGCCGCAGGTGCCGCCACCGTCGCCGCCCGGGCCGGGGCGCCCGACCAGCTGGCCGAGGCCGCGGGCCTCAAGCGCAGCCCGCGCCCGACGGCCCGCCCCGCGGCCGCCGCGGCGCCCGAGCCCGAACCGGTGCAGCTCGCCGCCGCCGACCCTGCCACACGCCCTGCCGAAAAACCCGCCGCAGAACCAGCCTCTGAGCCGGTGGCCGAGGCCGTCGCCGAGCTGGTGCAGGTCACCGCACCGCAACCGGAGACGCTGGCGATGATCGCCCCCGCCGACGAAACCGTCGAGTCGCAGGGCGACACCGATCCCTCGGGCCCGGTCTTCATCCAGACCGCCACCGCCCAGCCCGAGACGCTGGCGATGGGATCGGCGGCGCAGGTGCCGCGCAATGACACGGTGATTCTGGCCGCGCTGACGCCCCCCGCGCCGATGCCCGAGGGCAAGCGCGAGGTCGTCGCGCGGGCCTCTTCCTCGGGCGGGCGGAACTGGGGGATCAGCCTTGGCAAATATCCCTCGCAATACGCGGCGGAACAGGTGCTGCTGAAGACGGCGCTGATGGAAAGCACCGCGCTGGCGCAGGGGCTGCGCAAGGTCGCGACGCGAAAATCGGGCTATGACGCGCTCTTTGTGGGCCTCAGCCGCGGCGATGCCGATCTGGCCTGCGCCCGCCTTGCCGCCCGCGCGGTCGATTGTTCGGTGATCGGGCCGTAACCGCCCGCGACAAGAGCGTATTTGGACCAAGAAAAAGCCCGGATCCCTGCAAAGAGGTCCGGGCTTTTCTGGCGCAAATACGCCCCTTTCCGCGGTATCAGCTTTTCGGCCGGTCGTCGTATTTGCCCGAGAGGATGCGTTCGGCATCGCCCTTCGGGTCGTCATACTGCCGGTTGCGCAGCGACCACAGGAAGGCCACAAGGCCGAAACCGCCCAGAAACAGCGAGATCGGGATCAGATAGGTCAGGACCGACATCTTGGGCTCCGCTTCGGGCTATTTCAGCCGCATCGAGTTCAGCGACACAGTAATCGACGAGGTGGACATCGCCAAGGCCGCCGCAAGGGGCGTGGCAAGGCCCACCAGCGCGAGCGGCACGGCAACGATGTTATAGGCGGCGGAGATCACGAAATTCTCCTTGATCCGCCGCCGCGCCTGTCCGGCGATGCGCAGCGCATCGCCCACCGGCGCCAGATCGGCGCCCAGAAGCACGATATCCGAAGCCGTGCGCGCCGCATCCAGCGCCGAGGCGGGCGAGATCGAGACATGCGCCGCCGCCAGCGCCGCGGTGTCGTTCAGCCCGTCGCCCACCATCAGCACCCGCGCGCCCTGCCCCATCAGATCGGCGACCAGCGCGGCCTTTTGGGCGGGCAGCGCGCCCGAATGCCATTCGGTGATGCCAAGCTTGCCCGCCAGCGCCGCCACCGCGGTTTCGACATCGCCCGAGACCATCAGCACCCGCTTGCCCTGCGCGGTCAAAAGCGCCACCGCCTCCGCCGCGCCCGCGCGCAGCTGATCGGTGAAGCGGAAGGTGACCGGCGCGGCCTCGCCCAGCCGCAGATGGGTGGCGGTGCTGTCGCAGGGCGCGGCCCCCACCCAATCGGCCCGGCCCAGCCGCAGGGACAGGCGGCCCAGCCGCCCCTCGATGCCGAAGCCGGGCACTTCGCGAAGATCATCAAGCGCGACGGGGCGGATGTCGCGCGCCTCGGCCGCGGCCACCAGCGCCTTGGCCAAGGGATGCGAGGAAGCCGCCGCCAGCGCCGCGGCGACGGCCAGGGTTTCTTCCTCGATCGTCTCGAGCCCCTCCAGAACCGGCGTGCCCATGGTCAGCGTGCCGGTCTTGTCGAAGACCACCGTATCCACCTCGGCCAGACGTTCGAGCGCGGTGCCGTCCTTGATCAAAAGCCCCTTGCGGAAAAGCTTGCCCGACGCCGCGGTGATCACGGCAGGCACGGCCAGCCCCAAGGCGCAGGGGCAGGTGATGATCAGCACGGCGGCCGAGATATTGACGGCAAAGCGCAAATCGCCCCCCGTCGCCCACATCCAGTAGCCGAAAGCGGAAAACGACAGCGCATGGACGAGCGGCGAATAGGCCCGCGCGGCGCGTTCGGCCAAGGTCGTGTAGCGGGTCTTGGCGCTTTCGGCCATCGCCACCAG
Organism: Rhodobacter capsulatus; assembly: GCF_052363185.1. Lineage (GTDB taxonomy): Bacteria > Pseudomonadota > Alphaproteobacteria > Rhodobacterales > Rhodobacteraceae > Rhodobacter > Rhodobacter capsulatus_E. Next base: position 2,562,505 of record NZ_CP198955.1, read on the forward strand.
ATCCGCCATCCGGTGCAGCGAGCTGTCCTTGCCCGCGGCGGTGACGCGCAGCGTCAAAGGCCCGGTCAGGTTCACCTCGCCCGCCGAGAGCATCGTGCCAGGGCCCACATAGACCGGCAGGGTTTCCCCGGTCAGCAGCGAGCGGTCGGTTTCCGAGGTCCCCGCCGTCACCGCGCCATCGGCGGGGATGCGGCCGCCCGGACGCACCCGGATCAGATCGCCCGGCTTCAGATCGGCCACCGGCACGACGGTTTCGACACCGTCGCGCAGAAGCGTCGCCCGGGGCACTTCAAGCGCCGCCAGTTCCTCGGCCGCGGAGCGCGCCACGGCGCGGGTGCGGTAATCCAGATAGCGCCCGACGAGCAGGAAAAAGGACAGCATCACCGCCGCGTCGAAATAGGCGTGATGGCCGTGGTTCATCGTCTCGAAGATCGAGATCCCCGAGGCGAGGATCAGCGCCAGCGAGATCGGCACATCCATGTTGACGCGGCCGTGTTTCAGCCCGCCCCAGGCGGAGGCGAAGAAGGGCTGGCCGACGAAGACCACGGTGGGCAGCGCGATGGCGGCGGAAATCCAGTGGAACATGTCGCGCGTCGCGGCCTCGGCCCCCGACCAGACCGCGATCGACAGAAGCATGATGTTCATCATCGCGAAACCGGCGACGCCGATGCGCATCAGAAGATCGCGTCCGCGCTTGTCGGTTTCGGTGGCCGAGAGCATGCCGGGGTCCAGCTCATAGGCCTCGTAGCCGATCTTGCCCAAAGCCTCGATCAGGCTGTCGGCGGTCACGCCCGCCTCGGCGTCGACCGAGACGCGCTTGAGCGTCAGGTTGACCCGGGCCGAGCGCACGCCCGGCTGCGCCTCCATCTCGCGTTCGACATCGGTGATACAGACCGCGCAATGGGCGGTGGGCAGCGACAGCATGATCCGCGCCCCCCTTATGTCGCCCGATTTTGCCAGGTCTTCCGCCGAAGGGGCGGCAAGGCAGGCCGGGCAGGCCGAGGCGGACAGGTGATCTTCGGGGGCCTGGGCGGCGGCGGCCACCGAGGCAAGAGGGGCAGCGGTCATCGGCACTCAGCCTTCGATGAAGAAATCGAGGCGCTGGCGGAACAGCGCCCCGTCCTGGGAGCGGGCTTCAAGATGGATCAGCCAGGCCCCCGGGGCAAGGCTGACCGGCGCCGAATAAAGGCCATTGGCAAAGATCAGCTCCGGGCGCTGATCCTGGGCCGCCATGGTGGTGCGGCCCAGAAGCACCGCCAATTCCGCGACCGGGGCGGGCTGGCCCTGCCGGTCGCGGATATCCAGCGTCAGCACGCCATTGGCGAAGGCGGGCTTCACCGTCCAGCCCAGCCTTTCCTGCTCGGCGCGGTCGGCATCGAAGGTCTGCGAGGCGACATAGGAATTGGCCACCTCGAGCCCCGGGAAGGTCTTCACCGCCTGCACCGCCATCGTCACGTTCACCGCGATGATCACGCCAAAGAAGGCCACGAACATCAGCAGCACCTTGCGTCCGGTCAGCGGTTTTGCCATCTCACTTGCCCTTTCCGTTGAAGACCGTATCGACCTTGTCCGATACCGGCTCGTCCTCGCCCACCTGTTCGACCCAGATCTGGATCTCGGTGCGCTTGCCCGTGGCCAGTTTCGAGCCCGGCGCCGCATCGAGATACAGACGCTGGTTGTAAAGCTGGTCAGCCGGAACGGTGATCGCATCGGCCTCGACCCCCTCCAGCGTCAGTTTCAGCGCCTGGGTTTCCTCGTAATCCTCGGTCGTGGCCGAGATGCGGAAGATTTCGTCAGAGCCGTGCTTGTTGCGGATTCGCAGCGTGTAGATGTTGCGGATCGTGCCATCCGATTGCGTCACGAACAGCGGATCACGGTTCGGCGTGACGTTGAAATCCAGCGGCGAGCGCAGGAACAGCCCCACCACAAGCGCGACGCCGAAGCCCGACCAGAGCGTGAAGTAAAGCAGCGTGCGCGGGCGCAGCGCGTGTTTCCAGATGCTGGTGACCTTGTTGCCGGCGCGTTCGTTCGCCTCGTCCTTCAGCGCCATGTAGCCCACCAGGCCGCGCGGCTTGCCGATCTTGTCCATCATCTCGTTGCAGGCGTCGATGCACAGCCCGCAGGTGATGCATTCAAGCTGCTGGCCGTTGCGAATGTCGATCCCCATCGGGCAGACGTTGAAGCAGGCCATGCAGTCGATGCAATCGCCCTGCCCCCTCGGCCAGTTTCTCGCCCTTGAGCAGCTTGCCCCGGGGCTCGCCGCGCCATTCGCGATAGGCGATGGTGATCGTGTCCTCGTCCATCATCGCGGCCTGAATGCGCGGCCAGGGGGCAGGCATAGATGCACATCTGTTCGCGCGCAAAGCCGCCAAAGGCAAAGGTCGTGGCGGTGGCGATGGCGATGGTGGTGTAAGCGATCGGCGAGGCGTCGCCGGTGAGAAGATCGGAAAGCAGCGTCGGCGCATCGGTGAAATAGAACACCCACGCCCCCCCGGTGGCCAGACCGATGAACAGCCAAAGCCCCCATTTGATCAGCCGCTTGCGGATCTTCTCGGCATTCCAGGCCTGACGGTGCAGGCGGATGCGGTTGTTGCGGTCGCCCTCGACCCAGCGTTCGACCAGAATGTAAAGGTCGGTCCAGACCGTCTGCGGGCAGGCATAGCCGCACCAGACCCGGCCCAGCGCCGAGGTGAAGAGAAAGAGGCCAAGACCCGCCATGATCAGAAGGCCCGCAACGAAATAGAATTCATGCGGCCAGATTTCGAGCCCGAAGAAGAAGAAGCGCCGGTTGGCAAGGTCGAGCAGCACCGCCTGATCGGGCAGCGCCGCGCCGCGGTCCCAGCGGATCCAGGGCGTGATGTAATAGATGCCCAGCATCAGCGCCATCAGCACCCATTTCAGGTTGCGGAACGTGCCGTTGATGCGCTTGGGAAAACAGGTTCGCGCGCAGCGTAAAGCGGCGCGTCGGCATTCGGTTCGGTTGAGCTCACGGGTGACTCCGTTGGCTGGGCTCGGTCCTGAACCGGTTGAGCAGGATCGGGCGCGGTTTGCAACTGCATCCAAAAGATATTTCGCGAATGCAGCTTTTTAGGCAGGCCTTCCCCCGAAACGGGGCCCGAAACGGGGGTGTCAGACACTATGTCCCCTTGAACGGCAAAGCCCGGGGGCAGATATGTGGAAACACACCGACGCCCCAGGAAACGCGCGAACAGGACGGGGCGTCGGTGCTACCCGGGGGGCAGGCTCCCCCCGGGATCAGGTTTCGCGCTTACTGACCACCGCCCAGGCTGTGGACATAAGACGCCACGGCGCGGATCTGGGCTTCGCTCAGACGCGCGGTGCCGGTGGAGGCATAGCTCCACGAAGGCATCACGCCGCCGCGACCGTATTGGATGGTCTGGGTGAGCGTGGCGACATCGCTGCCATAAAGCCAGATGTCGTCGGTCAGGTTCGGCGCGCCGGTCTCCACCATGCCCTTGGCGTCTTCGCCGTGGCAGACGGTGCAGTTGTCGACGAACACCTGCTGACCTGCGGCCGCCTTGGTCGCATCCGCGGGTTGCCCCGACAGGGTCAGCACATATTGCACCACCTCTTCGATCTGCGCCGGTTCGAGGATCTCATCGGTCAGATGCGCCGGCATGTTCGCCACCGGCAAGGTGTCCGGATCCTGCGGATCGCGGATGCCGTGCTTGATGTTGGTGTAGATCGTCTCGATAGACCCGCCATGCAGCCAGTCGGTGTCCAGAAGGCTGGGGAAGCCGGTGTTGCCGCCCGCCCCCGCACCGTGACACTGCGCGCACCAGGTGCGGAAGACCGCGGCGCCCGCATTGCGGGTATAGGTCACCAGCTCCGGATCGGCCGCGATCGCGGTCAGATCCGTCGCCACCAGCTTTTCTTCCACCGCCTTGTTCATCTCGGCGAATTTGGTGATGTCCTTTTCGACATCGGCCCGCGTCGATGCGCCCAGCAGCCCAGGCGTCGCCCCCGAAGCGAAGATCGGCCAGGCCGGCATCGCGATCGAATAGGCCACACCCCAGACGATGGTGGCGTAGAAGGTCCACAGCCACCAGCGCGGCAGCGGGGTATTCAGTTCCTCGATGCCGTCCCACTGGTGACCCGTGGTCTGCACCTCTTTCTTGGTCGTCGGTTTTTTGCTCATGTCCACGCCTCCTTACCGCGTGGCGCCGTCGTCGTGGCCAAGGTCTCAGCCCTGGCCGCGATCGGCGGGTTTGTCTTCATGCCGGAAAGGGATGTTGGCGATATCGTCGTGAACCCTGGACGAGCCGGGCCGGAACGACCAGACCACTGCCCCGATGAAGATGAGCAAAAGCGCAAGCGCTGCCCAGCTGTCGGCGAATTCACGCAAGATATGATAGTCCATCCCCAGCTCCTTTAGCGACTTGCCACGGGTTGGAAGGTCGAGAAGTCGACCATCGTGCCGAGCACCTGCAGATAGGCCACCAGCGCATCCATCTCGGTCAGCCCGGGCTGGCCGTCGAAGTTGCGGATGTTGACCTTTTCCCCATAGCCCGCCAGCAGCGTGGTGCTGTCGGCGTTCGGATCCGCCTGGGCCACGAAGTCGGCCTTGGCGGAGGCGATCATCTCCGAACTGTAGGGCACGCCCACGAAGGCCTCGGTGCCGACGCGATCCTCGATCCAGGTGCTGTCAAGCGGCACCTTGGCCAGATAGCTGTAGCTCGGCATCACCGATTCCGGCACGACCGACTGCGGGTTGATCAGGTGTTCGACATGCCACGCGTCCGAATAGCGGCCGCCGACGCGGGCAAGGTCGGGCCCCGTCCGCTTCGAGCCCCACTGGAACGGGCGGTCATACATCGATTCCGCCGCCAGCGAGTAGTGGCCGTAACGTTCGACCTCGTCGCGCATCGGACGGATCATCTGCGAGTGGCAGACATAGCAGCCCTCGCGGATGTAGATGTCGCGGCCGGTCAGTTCCAGCGGCGTGTAGGGACGCATGCCCTCCACCTTTTCGATCGTGTTCTCAAGGTAGAAGAGCGGTGCGATTTCCACGATGCCGCCGATGGTGACGACAAGGAACGAGAAGATCAGCAGCAGCGTCGCGTTCTTTTCCAGAACGTGGTGTTTGTCCAGAATTGCCATCTGCGTCTCTCCTTATTCCGCCGGAACCGCGACACTGCTCGGCGCCGTTTTCGGCTGCTTCGCAACGGTGGCCCAGAGGTTGTAGGCCATGATCAGACCGCCGGTCAGATACAGAACGCCCCCGGTCCCACGCACCACATACATCGGGAATTTCGCGGCCACGGTGTCGGCGAAAGCGTTCACAAGGAAGCCCTGCGCATCGACTTCACGCCACATCAGGCCTTCCATGATCCCCGTGACCCACATCGCCGAGGCATAGAGCACGATGCCGATCGTGGCGAGCCAGAAGTGCCAGGACACCAGCTTGAGCGAGTAAAGCCCCGAACGGCCCCAGAGTTTCGGCGTCAGGAAGTAGAGCATGCCGAAGGTGATCATGCCGTTCCAGCCCAGCGCGCCGGAATGGACGTGACCGATGGTCCAGTCGGTGTAGTGCGAGAGCGAGTTGACCGCCTTGATCGACATCATCGGCCCTTCAAAGGTCGACATGCCGTAAAGCCGATCGAGACCACCATCATCCGGATCACCGGATCGGTGCGCAGCTTGTCCCAGGCGCCCGAAAGCGTCATCAGGCCGTTGATCATGCCACCCCAGGACGGCATCCACAGGATCACCGACATCACCATGCCCAGCGTCGAAGCCCAGTCAGGCAGCGCGGTATAGTGCAGGTGGTGCGGACCGGCCCAGATGTAGAGGAAGATCAGCGCCCAGAAGTGCACGATCGAGAGCTTGTAGGAATAGACGGGACGCTCGGCCTGTTTCGGCACGAAGTAATACATCATGCCCAGGAAGCCCGCGGTCAGGAAGAAGCCCACGGCATTGTGGCCATACCACCATTGCGTCATCGCATCCTGCACGCCCGCGGTCAGCTGCACCGATTTCGTGCCGAAGATCGAGACCGGAAGCGCCAGGTTGTTGATCAGGTGCAGCATGGCGATGGTGACGATGAAGGACAGGTAGAACCAGTTCGCCACGTAGATATGGGGTTCCTTGCGCTTGAAGATCGTGCCGAGGAAGGCGATCAGATAGGCCACCCAGACGATCGTCACGAGGATGTCGAGATGCCAGTTCAGCTCGGCATATTCCTTGCCCTGCGAGCCGCCCAGAACATAGGAGGTCGCGGCGGTGACGATGATCAGCTGCCAGCCCCAGAACACGAACCAGCCCAGAGCGGTGCCGCCGAAGAGACGCGCGGCCGAGGTGCGCTGCACGACATAGAAGGCCGAGGCGATCAGGGCGTTGCCGCCGAAGGCGAAGATCACGGCCGAGGTGTGCAGCGGACGCAGGCGCCCGAAGTTGAACATGCCGTTGCCGAATTCGACGTTCAGTTGCGGAAAGGCGAGCTGGAAGGCGATGATGACGGCGACGAGAAAGCCGACAATGCCCCAGAACGTGGTTGCGATCACGCCGGCGCGGATCACGCCGTCGAAATACTCGTCTTTGGAGGGTTTCGGGTCCCCCATGGTGCGCAGCACCCAGATGAACGCGATCACGGCCGCCAGCGCGACCTCGACCATGTTCACCATATACGGCAAATCTCGCGCCTGACTGGCGGCGTAAGCGGCAATAGCCACCACGACGCCAAGCGCGATCAGCTTGACGTAATCCCACATGTTTTTGCGTCCCTTCGCGTTTTCAATCCCGTCCCGGTCGATCTGACCGGAGCAGGAAGTCTCTCTTGTTCTTTGTGACTGCAGGGTATGACACCCGCCTTGACCTTGATCAAACTCTTGACAAGAGGGTGCGGCGGTTCGTCGCACCGTGTCACGGTGTCCACTTGAAAGCTTGATCCGCGTCAAGGCGTAACTGTGTTGAATCCGTTAATTTAAGGACAGAATCGGCACGTGGAGGGTCTCATGGCCTATAAAACAGTTTTGACGATTGTGACGGATGTCTCACAGGCCCGGCTGCAGATCGAGTCGGCGGTTGCCGTCGCTCGTGCCGAGGATGCCCATCTGGAAGTGCTTTGCATGGGCGTCGATCGGACCCAGACCGGCTATTACTACGCGGGGGCCACGGCCTTCGTGCAGCAGGAGGTTCTGGACCGCGCCCAGGATGAGGCGCGCGAGCTGGAACGGGCGATGCGCGAGCGTCTGGCGGGCGAGGAAATCCGCTGGAGCACCGAGGCCGTGGTGGCGCAGATCGGCGCGATCGCGACCGTGGTGGGGCTGCGCGCCCGCTTTGCCGACCTGGTCGTGATGGGGCATCCCTATGGCAAGGGCCGCGGCCAGGAACTGGAAGCCGCGGTCGAGGCCGCGCTCTTCGAGGGGCAATCGCCGGTGATGATCATGCCCGATGCGCCGGTGCCCGCGCTTGCGCCCGGCCGCGTGGTGGTGGCCTGGAACCAGTCGAACGAGGCGATGAACGCGATCCGCAAGGCGCTGCCGCTGCTGAAGGCGGCGACGCTGGTGGATATCACGGTGATCGACCCGCCCGCGCATGGACCGGAACGGTCCGATCCGGGCGGACAGCTGAGCCAATGGTTGGCGCGGCATGGCGTGAAGGTCGAAGTGTCGGTTCTGGCCAAGACGCTGCCGCGGATCTCGGATGTGATCAACCGCCATGTCCGCGACACCTCGTCCGAGATGGTGGTGATGGGCGCCTATGGTCACTCGCGCTTCCGCGAGGCGATCCTGGGCGGCGCCACCCGCAACATGCTGGAAATGGCCGAGGTGCCGGTGCTTATGGCGCATTGAACGACAGAAACGACGAACGACCACTCATGTAACAGGAAGCGGCGCCCCTCGGGGCGCCGTTTCACCTTTGCAAGGCCGGATCAGTCGAGCTTGGTCCAGGATTGCGCCTTGCAGATCAGCCCGCCCGCGACGCAGCCCGAGAGCTTCATCGACGCGCCCGAAACCGCGGCCTTGCCGACATAGATCTTGTCATTGGCCGGCCGCCAGACCTTGCCCGCATAGGCGCCCGCGCCGGCGGGGACCATGTCGATCACGATCTTCTTGCCGACATTGGGCGAGGCATATTCGGCCCCCTCCTTGAAGGATTTCACGATCGTGCCGCAAAAGGCCGGACCGCAAGGCGCGATCTTCACATGCGCATAGGCGCCGTCGTCGGGCTGGGTCTGCCACAGCCCCTCGATCGGATCGGCCAGCGCGGCACCGGCCACAAGGCTCAGCACCGCCGCCATCAGGGTCGTCTTCATCTTTGTCTCCTCCCGGTTTCCCTGCGCGTCATTGCGACACAGCGCCCGATTCCCGGCAAGCCTGACGTGGCGTTGACCCGGCCTTGGCAAGCTGGCAAGAGGCGGGCAGCGACAAGGAGCCAGCCCATGATCCTCTATCCGGCAATCGACCTCAAGGACGGCAACTGCGTGCGGCTTTTGCACGGCGAAATGGACAAGGCCACGGTCTTCGGCACCGACCCGGCGGCGCAGGCGGCCAAGTTCGAGGCCGCGGGCTGCGCATGGGTTCACCTCGTGGACCTCAACGGCGCCTTCGCGGGCGAGCCGGTGAATGGCGCCGCGGTCGAGGCGATCCTGGCCCGCATCAAGGTTCCCGCGCAACTCGGCGGCGGCATCCGCGACATGGCCACGATCGAGCGCTGGCTCGAAAAGGGCCTTGCGCGGGTGATCCTCGGCACGGTGGCGGTGGAAAACCCGGCCCTCGTGCGCGAAGCAGCCAAGGCCTTCCCGGGGCAGGTCGCGGTGGGGATCGACGCCCGCAATGGCAAGGTCGCGACCAAGGGCTGGGCCACGGAAACAGACGTGCTGGTGACCGATCTGGCCAAAAGCTTCGAGGATGCGGGCGTGGCCGCGATCATCTACACCGACATCCTGCGCGACGGCGCGATGACCGGCCCGAATATCGAGGCGACCGAGGCCCTGGCCCGCGCCGTCACCATCCCGGTGATCGCCAGCGGAGGCGTCTCCTCGCTGCCCGATCTGCTCGCGCTGCGCGATACCGGCGTCATTGCCGGGGCGATCTCGGGCCGGGCGATCTATGACGGCGCGCTTGATCTGCAAGCGGCGCTTGCGGCGCTGAAGGCGTAAGGGGGGCGCTGCCCCCCGTCCCTGCGGGACTCCCCCCGGGATATTTGTGGCAAGATGAAAGGGCTTGGGTTTCATCTTGCCACAAATATCCCGGGGTGCGGGGCAGAGCCCCGCTCGACGCTTTCCAAGCCGCAAGACGCCCGCTAGAAAGGCGCCAAAGGAGTGCCCCATGCTCAAGACGCGCATCATTCCCTGCCTCGACGTGGCCGATGGCCGCGTGGTGAAAGGCGTGAACTTCGTCAATCTGATCGACGCGGGCGACCCGGTCGAGGCCGCCAAGGCCTATGACGCGGCAGGCGCCGACGAGCTGTGTTTCCTCGACATCCACGCCACGCATGAAAACCGCGGCACGATGTTCGATCTGGTGACCCGCACCGCCGAACAATGCTTCATGCCGCTGACCGTCGGCGGCGGCGTGCGCACGCATGAGGACGTCCGCGCGCTGCTTCTGGCGGGGCCGACAAGGTCAGCTTCAACTCCGCCGCCGTCGCCAATCCCGATGTGGTGGCCGAAGCCGCCGATCGCTTCGGCAGCCAGTGCATCGTTGTCGCCATCGATGCCAAGACCGTGGAACCGGGCCGCTGGGAGATCTTTACCCATGGCGGGCGCAAATCCACCGGCATCGACGCGGTCGCGTTCGCCCGGCACGTCGAGGCGAAGGGCGCAGGCGAGATCCTGCTCACCTCGATGGACCGTGACGGCACGAAAGCCGGGTTCAACCTGCCGCTCACCCGCGCCATCGCCGATGCGGTGAAAATCCCGGTGATCGCCAGCGGCGGCGTCGGCACGCTTGATCACCTTGTCGAAGGCGTGACCGAGGGCCACGCTTCCGCGGTGCTTGCCGCCTCGATCTTCCATTTCGGCACCTACACGATCGGCGAGGCCAAGGCCCATATGGCCGCCGCCGGCATCCCGATGAGGCTTGCATGACCGCACCCGCCACGGTCAGCTTTGATCTGGGCGGCTACGACATGCTGGCCGCCAGCAAGGCGATCACCCGGGCGCGGCTGCCGTTCTGGGTGCGGCAGTTTACACTGATCTTTTTGATCTACAGCCTGAGCGGTGTCGCCCTGCTCGCGGTCCTGCCATGGGGATCGCTTGCGCCGAGCCTTGCCGTCAGCGGGGTCTGGGGGGCGGGCTTCGTGCCCCTGATGATCGCGGGGCGACGCGCGCAGGCGATGATCCGCGCCGGGCGCGCCCATCGCAGCCTGAGGCAGGGACGCACCTCCGTCGAGATCACCGAGGCCGGGCTGAAAATCAGCACACTGCAGTCGGAGCAGCTCTTCTACTGGAGCGGCCTGCACGACATCGTCTCGCTCGACGACGGCCTTGCGATCTGCACCACGCCGCTCATGTTCTTTCCGGTGCCCGGCAGCGCCTTTGCCAGCCCCGCCGCCCAAACCGACTTCATCGACGCGCTGCGCGCCCGCATCGCCGCCGCCCAAGGAGCCACCTCATGACCGCGCTTGCCCGTCTGGCCGCCACCGTCGAAGCCCGCAAGGGCGCCGATCCCGACAGTTCCTGGACCGCGAAGCTTTTCGCCAAAGGCCGGAGAAATGCGCCGAGAAATTCGGCGAGGAAGCGGTCGAGGCAATCATCGCCGCCGTCAAGAACGACCGCGAAAATCTGGTCTATGAGGCCGCCGACGTGCTCTACCACCTTGTCGTGATGCTGGCCGCGCGCGACGTGACGGTGGAGGAGGTTCTGGCCGAGCTTGACCGCCGCGCGGGAGTCTCGGGCCTTGCGGAAAAGGCCGCGCGCGGCTGAAAGGTCGCGGGCGAAGGCGCTTGCAAAATCCCCCCCTGCCCCGCAGGCTGACCGAAAGCGGGAGGGGAAGATGAGCGAGACACCCAAGGGTTACTGGGTCGGGCACGTCAGCGTGGACGATCCGCAGGCCTATCAGGCCTACCGCACCGCCAATGCCGCCGCCTTTGCGAAATACGGGGCGCGCTTCCTTGTCCGCGGTGGCGCGATGGAGGTGGTGGAGGGCGATCTGCGCCCGCGCACCATCGTCATCGAATTCCCCAGCCTTGCCGCCGCCCGCGCCTGTTACCTGAGCCCGGAATACCAGCACGCGCTGGCGCTGCGCACGCCGGTGTCCGAAGCCGATCTCTGTATCGTCGAGGGCTGGATCGGCTGAACCTCAGCCGATCTTGCCCCGAACGCCGCCGGTCTGGGCGCGGTCCAGAAGCAGGTGATCGAGGATCACGCAGGCCATCATCGCTTCGGCCACCGGCACGGCGCGGATACCCACACAAGGATCGTGACGGCCCTTCGTCACCACCTCGACCGCTTCGCCCGCGGTGGTGATCGAGCGGCGCGGCGTCAGGATCGAGGAGGTCGGCTTGACCGACATCCGCACCACGATCGGCTGGCCGGTGGTGATGCCGCCCAGAATGCCCCCCGCGTGATTGCTCAGATATTCCGGCCCATTCGGCCCCATCACGATCTCGTCGGCATTGTCGGTGCCCAGAAGCGCCGCCGCCGCCATCCCCTCGCCGATCTCGACGCCCTTCACGGCGTTGATCGTCATCATCGCCGCCGCCAGATCGCTGTCCATCTTGGCATAGATCGGCGCGCCAAGGCCGGGGGGGCAGCCCGTCGCCACCACCTCGATCGCGGCACCGACCGAGTTCTGATCCTTGCGGATCGCGGCCAGATAGTCGGTCCACTCGGCCACCGCCGCAGCATCGGGCAGAAAGAACGGGTTGCGCAGGATTTCCGCCGCGTCGAACCGCGCCCGGTCCAGATGCTTTTCGCCCATCTGCACCATGTAACCGGTGATCGTCAGCCCGGGCACCAGCGCCTGCAGCACCGCCTGCGCGACACCGCCCGCCGCCACCCGCGCCGCGGTTTCCCGCGCCGAAGACCGCCCGCCGCCGCGCGGATCGCGCAGCCCGTATTTCTGGTGATAGGTGATGTCGGCATGGCCCGGGCGGAACTGCCGCGCGATCTCGCCGTAATCCTTGCTGCGCTGGTCGGTGTTCTCGATCATCAGCTGAATCGGCGTGCCGGTCGTGCGCCCTCATAGGTGCCGGAAAGGATCCGCACCCGGTCCGGTTCCTGCCGCTGCGTCGTCATCGCCGACTGGCCCGGGCGGCGGCGGTCCAGAAACACCTGGATGAATTCTTCGGAAATCGCGATGCCGGGCGGGCAGCCGTCGACCGTGGCGCCGAGCGCAGGCCCGTGGCTTTCGCCCCAGGTGGTGACGCGGAAGATGTGACCGAAGCTGTTGAACGACATGGGGCCCTCCGTTTGCATCCGCCATAAGCCAAGGCCGCGCGCCGATAAAGCGCGAATTGCCCCGCCGCCCCCCCGCAAGCATCGGAATTATCCCCGTAAATCCGCGCCGTTCACGACTTATCCACGATAATCTGCTTTACAGGGAGAGCTGCAGGCCCCACGATATCTTGTAGGGACGGCAGAAGAAACTGCCGCTCGTAGTGGCCCCCGCGAATCCTTGGGGGGCTGTTCACCAGGCACACAGGCAAGCAGGGACGCGCATGGCACTGAGCGAAGATTTCCTGGACGGCTCCGACCTGCATCCGATCGATGTGGTCGAAAGCGTCGCGCTTGCCTATGACTGGGACTTCGACCGCGTCGCCCATGACCAGATCGCGATGACGGTCGAGGGGCAGTGGCGGTCCTATGCGATCACGCTGGCCTGGTCGGACAGCGAAGAGACGCTGCGGCTGATCTCCACCTTCGAGATCGACCCGCCGAAGGACCGCGAAGCCGCGCTTTACGAGCTTCTCAATGCGATCAACGATCAATGCTGGACCGGGGCCTTCACCTATTGGGCGGCGCAAAAGCTGATGGTCTGGCGCTATGGCCTGGTTCTGGCGGGCGGGCAGATCGCCGCGCATGAGCAGATCGACCGCATGATCCGCTCGGCGCTCACGGTGTCGGAACGCTTCTACCCGGCGATGCAGCTGACCACCTGGGGCAATGACACGCCCGAGGCGGCGATGAAAGTCGCCATTGCCGAGGCTTACGGTCGCGCCTAATCTCCCGCCCAAAAGGGGGATTGCGATGGATTTTTCCGATATCGAGGCCCGCGGGCTGGTGCTTCTGGGCTGCGGCAAGATGGGCTCGGCGCTGCTGTCGGGCTGGCTGCGGCAGGGGCTTTCGCCCGCATCCGTGCATGTGGTCGAACCGTTTCCAAGCGATTGGCTGAAGGCTTCGGGCGTGGCGCTGAACGGGGATCTTCCCGCGGCGCCCGCCGTGGTTCTGGTGGCGGTGAAGCCGCAGATGATGGCCGAGGCGCTGCCGGGCCTGCAGGCGATGGGCGGCGGCGAGACGCTGTTCGTCACCGTCGCCGCGGGCACGACTTTGGCAAAATATGCAGCGATTCTGCGCGCTTCGACGCCGGTCGTGCGGGCGATGCCGAACACGCCCGCCGCGATTGGCCGCGGCATCACCGCAATCTGCGGCAATGCGACGGCCAGCCCCGCGCATCTGGATCTGGCCGAGGGGCTTCTTGCTGCCGTCGGTCAGGTGGTGCGGCTTGAGGGCGAGCATCAGATGGATGCGGTCACGGCGGTTTCGGGCTCGGGCCCCGCTTACGTCTTTCATCTGATCGAGGCGCTGGCCGCGGCCGCCGAGGCCGAGGGGCTGCCCGCGGATCTGGCGATGAAACTGGCAAAGGCCACCGTGGGCGGTGCCGGGCAACTGGCGGAAGACGCTGCGGAAAGCCCGGCGCAGCTGCGGGTGAACGTCACCTCGCCGGGCGGCACGACGGCGGCGGCGCTCGCCCATCTGATGGACCCCGAAACCGGCTTTCCGGGGCTGTTGCAGCGCGCCGTCAAGGCCGCGGCCGACCGCGGGCGGGAGCTGGGCCAATGACCGAAATCAGCTACGACGACTTCGCCAAGGTCGATATCCGGGTGGGCCGCATCATCGACGTGCAGCCCTTCCCCGAAGCGCGCAAACCCGCCTTCAAGCTCTGGGTCGATTACGGCCCCGAGGTGGGCGTGAAGAAATCCTCGGCGCAGGTGACGGTGCATTACACGCCGGAAACGCTGATGGGGCGGCAGGTTCTGGGCGTCGTCAACTTCCCGCCGCGCCAGATCGGGCCGTTCCGCTCCGAGGCGCTGGTGCTGGGCCTGCCCGACGAAACCGGCGCCGTGGTGCTGATCGGCCCGGGTCAGGACGTGCCCTTGGGCGGGAAGATGTTCTGATGCGGGTTCTGGTCACGCGGGCGCTGACGCCCCGGGTCGCGGCGATCTTGCGCGCGGAATTCGATGCCGAATTTCGCACCATTGACGCGCCGATGCCCCTGCCCGAGGCGCGGGACGCGCTGGCCGCCTATGACGCGCTCTTGCCGACTTTGGGCGATGCCTTGCGGGCCGAGGCCTTCACCGGCCCGATCCGCGCGAAACTCTTGGCAAATTTCGGCGTCGGCGTGAACCATATCGACGTGGCGGCGGCGAAGGCCGCGGGCCTTTTGGTGACGAACACCCCCGGCGCCGTCACCGATGCCACGGCCGATATCGCGATGACGCTGTTGCTGATGTCGGCACGCCGCGCGTCCGAAGGCGAGCGGATGCTGCGGGCGGGCACTGGACCGGCTGGGCGCCCACGCAGATGCTGGGCGCGCATGTGACGGGCAAGCGGCTGGGCGTGATCGGCATGGGGCGGATCGGTCAGGCGGTCGCGAAACGCGCCCATTTCGGCTTTGGCATGCCGGTCAGCTATGCGTCGCGCAGCCCGAAGGCGCTTGATTTCCCGGCCAGCCCCCTGCCCCTGCCCGATCTGCTGGCGCAATCGGATTTCGTCGTTCTGGCCGTGCCCGCAACGCCCGAAACGCGGCACCTGATCGGCGCGGCGGAACTGGCGCTGATGCCCCCGCACGCGCATCTGATCAATGTCGCCCGCGGCGATGTGGTCGATGAAGCCGCGCTGATCGCGGCCCTGACCGCGGGCCGGATCGGCGGCGCCGGTCTTGATGTCTATGAACGCGAGCCGCTCGTCCCCCCGGCCCTGATCGGGCTTGAAAACGTCACGCTGCTGCCGCATCTGGGCACCGCGACCGAGGAGGTCCGCGATGCGATGGGGCTGATGGCCGTCGAAAATCTGCGCGCCTTCCGTGACGGCACGCCGCTGCCAAACCCCGTTTGAAGGCTTGACGACAGCCGCGGCCCGGCAGAATTTGACCCCGACCCTGGGGGAGCCTTCATGTATCAGCCAGCCATCACCGCAACCGGCGTCTTCGTGCCGCCCGATGCGATTTCGAACGATGACCTTGTCGCCGCCTTCAACGCCTATGCCGACCGGTTCAACGCCGCGCATTCGGACCAGATCGCCGAAGGCGAGATGAGCCCGATCGAACATTCCTCGTCCGAGTTCATCCTGAAAGCCTCGGGGATCGAGAACCGCTATGTGATGGATCGCACGGGCGTTCTGGACCCGGACCGGATGTATCCGGCGCTGCGCCAACGCAGTGACGACGAACCGGGGATCATGGCGGAAATGGCCGTGGATGCCTGTCAAAAGGCGCTGGCGAAAGCCGGGCGGACGGGCGCCGAGGTCGATCTGGTGATCTGCGCCGCCTCGAACATGGAACGCGCCTATCCGGCCATTGCGATTGAAATTCAACAGCTTCTGGGCGCGACCGGCTTTGCCTTCGACATGAACGTCGCCTGTTCCTCGGCCACGTTCGGGATTCAGGCGGCGGCTGACATGATCCGCGCGGGCTCGGTGCGGCGTGCGCTGGTGGTGAACCCGGAAATCACCTCGGGGCATCTGGAATGGCGCGACCGCGATTGCCATTTCATCTTCGGCGATGTGGCGACGGCGGTGCTGATCGAGCGGCAGGAGGACGCGGCGCAGGGCTTCGCCATCCGTTCCGTGAAATGCGCGACCGAGTTTTCGAACAACATCCGCAACAACAACGGATTTCTGCGCCGCACCCGGCCCGATGGGCTGGCCGACCGGCGCGACATGCAATTCATGCAGGAGGGCCGCAAGGTCTTCAAGGAAGTGCTGCCGCTGGTTTCGGCGCATATCCTGCATCACCTTGAGGCCGAGGGTGTGGCGGCGAGCGATCTGACGCGGCTCTGGCTGCATCAGGCGAACAAGACGATGAACGATTTCATCGGCCGCAAGGTGCTGGGGCGGGATCCGGCGCCCGGGGAACAGCCCAACATCTTGCAGGAATTCGCCAATACCTCGTCGGCAGGGTCGATCATCGCCTTTGACCGGTTCTCGGACGACCTGAAACCGGGCGAGACCGGGCTGATCTGCTCCTTCGGGGCGGGCTATTCGGTCGGCTCGGTGATCGTCGAAAGGTTCTGAAACAAGATTGGCGAAGGCCATCGCCTTCGCCACGGAACGCCATATCCCCGTGTCAGGCCGCGGCCCAAAGGCCGCCGGCCAGCGCCCGCCCCGCCCATGGCGGGCGCTTCTCGCCCGCCGGGACGGTCGCCGGCCTCTGTTGCGCTTGGGGCAAGCGGTCTTGTTAAAGCCGTTTCGCTACGGGCGGGGAAAGGCAGTGCCTTTCCTTTTCCGCCCGAACCGCTCGTTTTACTCCGCCGCCCAAGCCTCCACCGGCGGGCAGGTGCAGACCAGATTGCGGTCGCCATAGACGTTGTCGACCCGCCCCACCGGCGGCCAATACTTGTCCACCCGGAAGGCGCCCGGCGGGAAACAGCCCTGCTCGCGGCTGTATTTCCGGTCCCACCCGGCCACCAGATCCTCGACCGTATGGGGCGCGTGATGGAGCGGGCTGTCCTCGGCGGCGATCCGGCCCTCGGCCACGTCGCGGACCTCTTCGCGGATCGCCAGCATCGCGGTGATGAAGCGGTCGATCTCGGCCTTGGTCTCGCTTTCCGTCGGCTCGACCATCAGCGTCCCGGCCACCGGCCAAGACATCGTCGGCGCATGGAAACCGTTGTCGATTAGACGCTTGGCGATGTCATCCACGGTCACACCCACTTCGGCAAAGGGGCGGGTGTCAAGGATGCATTCATGCGCCACCCGGCCGCGGTTGCCCATGAAGAGGATCGGATAGTCGGCCTTCAGCCGCGCCGCGATGTAGTTGGCATTGAGGATCGCCACCCGCGTCGCCTGCGCCAGCCCCTCGCCCCCATCATCAGACAATAGGCCCATGAAATCAAAGGATCGACGCCGATCCATAGGGCGCAGCCGAGACCGCCCCCTCGCGCCCGTCGGTCTCCACATGGCCGGGCAGATAGGGCGCCAGATGCGCCTTGACGCCGATCGGCCCCATGCCCGGCCCGCCGCCGCCATGCGGAATCGCAAAGGTCTTGTGCAGGTTGAGGTGGCTCACGTCCGAGCCGCATTCGCCCGGCTTCACCAGCCCCACGAGCGCATTCATGTTCGCGCCGTCCATATAGACCTGCCCGCCAAAGCGATGGGTGATCGCGCAGATCTCCTTCACCGTTTCCTCGAACACCCCATGGGTCGAGGGGTAAGTGATCATGCAGGCCGCGAGCCGATCCCCCGCCTGCGCCGCCTTGTCGGCGAAATCTTCCAGATCGACGTCACCATTCGGCGCCGATTTCACCACCACGACCTTCATCCCCGCCATCGCCGCCGAGGCCGGGTTGGTGCCATGCGCCGAGACCGGGATCAGGCAGATATCGCGTTGCCCCTCTCCCCGCGCCCGGTGATAGGCGGCAATCGTCATCAGCCCGGCATATTCGCCCTGCGCGCCGGAATTGGGCTGCATCGAAAACGCGTCATAGCCGGTGATCTCGCACAGCTTCGCCGTCAGATCCGCGATCATCTCGGCATAGCCGCCCGCCTGATCGGCCGGAACGAACGGGTGCAGCGAGTTGTAGCGATGCCAGGTCAGCGGCGCCATTTCCGCCGCGGCATTCAGCTTCATCGTGCAGGAGCCGAGCGGGATCATCGCCCGGTCGAGCGCCAGATCGCGGTCCGACAGCCGCCGCATATAGCGCATCATTTCCGACTCGGCGCGGTTCATCTGAAAGACCGGATGCGTAAGATAGTCGGTTTCCGCAGCATTTCCGCCGGGAAGCCAAGGGCTTGCCCCATCGGCGGCACGGTCTTGATGCCGAAACTGTCCAGAAGCCGCACCAGCACGTCTTCATCGGTCAGCTCGTCAATCGAGATGCCGACGCGCCCCTCGCCCACCTTGCGCAGGTTGATCCCGTGCTGACGCGCGGCGGCCATGATGCCCTGCTGCCCCACGCCCACCCGCACGGTGATCGTGTCGAAAAACGCCTGCGGCGCCACATCCGCCCCGGCGGCGACCAGCGCATCGCGCACGCGGACCGCGTTCAGATGCACCCGTTCGGCAATCGCGCGCAGCCCCTTCGGCCCGTGGAAAACCGCATAGAAACTGGCGATCACGGCCAAAAGCGCCTGCGCCGTGCAGACGTTCGAAGTCGCCTTTTCGCGCCGGATATGCTGCTCGCGCGTTTGCAGCGACAGCCGATAGGCCTTGTTGCCCCGCGCGTCGATCGACACGCCGACGATCCGCCCCGGCATCGTGCGTTTCAGACTGTCGCGGCAGGACATGAAGGCCGCATGCGGGCCGCCAAAGCCCATCGGCACGCCAAAGCGCTGCGCGGACCCCACCGCAATATCGGCGCCCATGGCCCCGGTTCCTTGAGCAGGCAAAGCGCCAGAAGATCCGTCGCCACCACCGCAATCGCCCCCGCTTCATGCAGCATCGCGATGTAATCGGTGAAGTCGCGGACATGGCCATAGGTGCCCGGATATTGGAAAATCGCCCCAAAGACCGCATCGGGCACCAGCTCGTCGGGCTGGCCCTTGACGATCTCGATGCCGAACGGCGCGGCCCGGGTTTCCAGCACCGCCACCGTCTGCGGATGCAGGTTGAGATCGACAAAGAACGCCCGCGCCTTCGACTTGGCCGCGCGTTCGGCCATCATCATCGCCCGGCCGCGGCGGTCGATTCATCAAGCAGGCTGGCATTCGCCACCGGCAGCCCGGTCAGATCGGCGACCATGGTCTGATAGTTCAGCAAAGCCTCCAGCCGGCCCTGCGCGATTTCCGGCTGATAGGGCGTGTAGGCGGTATACCAGGCCGGGTTTTCCAGCACGTTGCGCTGGATCGCGGGCGGCGTCGCGGTGCCGTAATAGCCCTGCCCAATGAGCGAGGTCATCACGGCATTCTTCTTTTGCACCTCGCGCAGCTTGTCGTGCAGCTCGTGCTCGGTCATCGGCGGCCAGGACAGCGGCTTGGCCTGCCGGATCGCCTGCGGCACCGTCTCGTCGATCAGCGCGTCGAGGGTCGGCACCCCCACCACCTTGAGCATCTCCGCCATCTCGGACGGGCTCGGCCCGATGTGGCGGCGGTTGGCGAAATCGTAAGGGTCGTAATCGGTGGGGGTGAAGCTCATGATCTTGCTCGATTTATCCGATGAAATCCTCATAGGCGCCCGCGGACATGTAGTCCTCGACCGCGGCCAGATCGGCGACCTTCATCTTGAAGAACCAGGCCTCCATCGGCTTTTCATTGACCAGCGCCGGAGTGTCGGGCAGGGCTTCGTTCACTTCGACAATCTCGCCCGCAAGCGGCGCCAGAATGTCGGAGGCGGCCTTGACCGATTCAATCACCGAGACCTCGTCGCCCTTTTCGACCTTGCGGCCGACCTCGGGCAGTTCGACAAAGACGACATCGCCCAGCTGTTCGCTGGCATGTTCGGTGATGCCGACGACGACAAGGTCGCCCTCGACGCGCAGCCATTCGTGTTCGGGGGGTGTAACGGATCGCCATCGGGTGCTCCTATCGCTTGTAGCTGGTGGGGTGGAAAGGCAGGTCGGTAACGCGGGCGGGCAGGCGCTTGCCGCGGACCTCGCCGTAAACGGTGGCGCCGGGGGCCAGATCCGCGGGCAGATAGGCCATCGCGACGGGCGCATCGACCGAGGGGCCAAAACCGCCCGAGGTGACCCGGCCAATGGCTTCGCCACCCTCGGCTTCGGCATAGATGTCAACGCCTTCGCGCATCGGCGCCCGACCCTCGGGGCGCAGGCCCATGCGTTTGCGGGGGGCGCCTTCGGTCAATTCACGCAGAATGCGCGCGGCACCCCGGGAACCCGCCTTCGCGCGCGCCGCCCGTGCGACGGGCCTTCTGGATCGCCCAGGTCAGACCCGCCTCGACCGGCGTGGTTTCGGTGTCGATGTCATGGCCGTAAAGCGGCATCCCGGCTTCAAGCCGCAGGCTATCGCGCGCGCCAAGGCCAATGGGCGCCACCTCGGGCATCGCCAGAAGCGCGCGGGCAAAGCCCTCGATCACGCTTTCGGGCACGGAAATTTCAAAGCCATCCTCGCCGGTGTAGCCAGAGCGGGACACCCACAGATCGGCCCCCTCCCACAGGAACGTCGCGGTCTCCATGAAGCGCATCGCGGCAACGCCGGGGACCAGCCGCGCCAAAGCGGTTTCCGCCAGCGGGCCTTGCAGCGCCAGCAGGCCGCGGCCCTCGACCACGGTCACACCGGGCACATGGGCGCGCAGATGGGCGATGTCGGCCTCGGCCATCGCGGCATTGACGACCAGAAACAGGTGATCGCCGCGGTTCGCCACCATCAGATCGTCCAGAATCCCGCCCGCGGCATTGGTGAACACCGCATAGCGCTGCCGATTGAGCCCCAGCCCCGCAATATCGACCGGCACCAACGCCTCGAGCGCCGCAACGGCGCCCGCGGGCAGGATCACCTGCCCCATGTGGCTCACGTCGAACAGCCCGGCGGCGGCGCGGGGTGTGCAGATGCTCTTTCAGCACCCCCATCGGATATTGCACGGGCATGTCCCAGCCCGCAAAGGGGACCATCTTCGCCCCCAATTCCCCATGCAGATTGAAAAGCGCCGTGCGCTTCAAGCCCGTATCCCCGGCCATCGCATCCCCCAAGCCGGAAACCCGGCACCGAATCCCTGGGCTTTCGCCCGCTCGATGCCCCCCCCCTGTCCCTGCCTGTCGGCGCCTGAGATCGTTATCCCTTCGGCGGACCTTCCCGAACGTCCCGGGCGGGGTCACTCTCCAGAGTTCTTCGTCAGAACGGTCCTTTTGCCTGAGAGTTTACCGGGGCGGTTGCTCCTTCGGCCCTGACCTTGCGGCCAGTGTCTCCCGATCCTGACGCCCCTGATCTAGCCCGTCCTGCGACACTCTGGCAAGAGGGAAAAACAAATCCGACGCTTTCGAGAGAAAATCCGACACCCTCTCGCCCGGACAGCAAAAAAGGGCCGGAAAACCGGCCCCCGTTTTCATCTTGCCACAAATATCCCGGGGTGCGGGGCAGAGCCCCGCTCCGCCCTCAGACCTTGGCGCGCACCTTCTGCATCAGCGGCATGAGGTCCGCCATCTCCGGCCCATGCGCCTGCCCCGTCAGCGCCTTCCTGAGCGGCATGAAGAGCCCCTTGCCCTTGCGCCCGGTGGCCTCTTTCACCGCCGCGGTCCAGCTCGCCCAGCTGTCCTTGGCAAAGGGCATGTCGGGCAAAAGCGCCAGCGCCACCGCGACGAATTCGGCATCTTCCGGGTCAATCACCGCCTCGGCGCCTTCGATCACCAGCTCGGCCCAATGGGCAAGGTCCGAGAGCTTGTCGATGTTCTTCGAGGCCACCGCCCAGAAATCCCGCGCCAGATGCGGCGGAATGCCCAGCTTGCGGATCTCGTCCTCGACCTTTTCAAAGGGCAGATGCTGGTTGCGCGCGCGCGTCAGCGGGATCAGATCCTCGGGGTCGAATTTCGTCGGCGCCGCCCCGAACTGGCTCAGATCGAAGCCCTCGGCGATCTCGTCCAGGCTCATCCGCAGCTCGACCGGCTGGCTGGACCCAAGCCGCGCCATCAGCGACAGCAGCGCCTCGGGGGCGATGCCATTCGCCCGCAGATCGCGGATCGACAGCGTGCCAAGCCGCTTCGACAACTCCTCGCCCTTGGCGCCGGTCAGGAGCGAATGGTGCGCGAAGCTCGGCGGCGTGCCGCCCAGCGCCTCCATGATCTGGATCTGCGTCGCGGTGTTCGTCACATGGTCGGCGCCGCGCACGATATGGGTCACGCCCATCTGGATATCGTCGACGGACGACGCAAAGGTATACAGCACCTGCCCGTCGGCCTTGATCAGGACCGGGTCCGAGACCGAGGCCGCGTCGATCGAAATGTCGCCGATGATGCCATCGTGCCATTCGATCCGGGTCTGGTTCAGCAGGAAGCGCCAGTAGCCGTCGCGGCCCTCCTCGCGCAGCCGGGCCTTGTCCTCGGCCGACAGCTTCAGCGCCGCGCGGTCATAGACCGGGGGCTTGTGCATGTTCAGCAATTTCTTGCGCTTCAGGTCAAGCTCGGTCGGGCTTTCGAAGCATTCGTAAAACCGCCCCACCCCGCGCAGGCTTTCCGCCGCCGCCTCGTAGCGGTCAAAGCGCAGCGACTGGCGTTCCTCGCGGTCCCAGGTCAGGCCGAGCCATTCCAGATCCGCCTTCAGCGCATCCACATATTCCTGCTTCGAGCGTTCCTGGTCGGTATCGTCGATGCGCAGGATGAAGGTGCCGCCGGCCTTGCGGGCGACAAGGTAGTTCATCAGCGCGGTGCGCAGGTTGCCGACATGGATATAGCCGGTCGGCGAGGGGGCGAAGCGGGTAACGACGGTCATCGGGCTCTCCTGTTGACGGTCTGCTCTTTCACAGGCTGGAGCTTTTGTCCATATCTGGCAAGGGAAAGCCTGCCCCCGCAGGGATGAAGGAGCCGTGACCATGACCCTCTGGAAAGGCCGCGAGGCGCCGAGCCTTGCCGAAATCGAAGCGATGGCCGAAGCCGCCCGCGCCACCCTGCCCGAGGCGTTCCGCGCCCCCGCCGCCGCCGTCGTGCTGCGGGTGGAGGATTTCGCCGCCGAGGCGGTGCTTGACGAGATGGGGATCGAGGACCCGTTCGAGCTGACCGGGCTTTACGAGGGCGTGCCGCTGACCGAAAAATCGGTCTTCGACCCCAGCGGGCCGGATGTGATTTGGCTCTTCCGCCGTCCGATCCTCGATGAATGGGTCGGGCGGGGCGATGTCGCGCTGGATAGACTTGTCGCGCATGTCTTCGTGCACGAGCTGGCGCATCATTTCGGCTGGTCGGATGACGATATCGCCCGCATCGACCGCTGGTGGGAGTGACCGGGGCAGCCCTGCCGGACCGCCCCGCCCTGTCCGCATTCTCAGGCGGCGTCGGTGATCTCCATCCGCACCAGCGTCTGGTTGAGCAGGATATAGGCGATTTCGCCGAAGGTGACCGGGCCGGTGAAGCCGCCGGTGCGCTGGCCTTCCAGCTCGCCGTAAAGGTAGTTCAGGATGCAGTTGCACGAATACTGCCCAGAGCCCGCCGCGCCCGCGCCCTGCGCAAAGGCCTGGGCATAGGAGCCCAGCGCATTCGCCATGCGATATTCCACCCCGGCCACGACCGGCGCATAGAATTTCACCTCGCCCGCCGCGACATCGACCGACTGGATCGAGACATTGACCAGCGCGCCCGCGTAATTCGCCACCAGCGGCAGCCGGGTATCAAGGCCGTTGTCGGTGATGTAGCGGGCCAGATCGACCTCGGCCCCGTTCACCGTCGCGGTCTTCGCCGCAAATCCGCCCTCGGCGAAGGTGAAGGTCAGTTTCGCATCATTGCCCTGCGCGAAGATGTTGAGAATGTCGAGATCGACCGACACCCTCGGGCAGGGCGACATGCAAAGCACCGCGCCTTCGTCATGGCCCTTGCCGGTGGCACCGTCAAAGACCTTGGGCGCCTTCTTGCCGATGTCATCCAGATGCACGCCGGTGATCCAGCCCGCCAGCGGCTGATCGAACAGGCCCGGCCAGGTCTGCCCGTCCACCGCGAATTGCGAATGCGCGACGGAAAAGGCCGGGATCATGATCATGGTCACGCCACCGGGCTTGTAGCCCTCGGCGATGCGGGGCAGCTCGTCCACCCACAGATGGCGCGGCGTGGCGCCACTGGCCTTGGGGAAGGTGGTGCAGAAAAGCTTGTCGCGCACCACCGCGCCGCCGTCTTCGGTGACGAAATAGACGGTGGTGCCACCGATCCAGGCCCCGCGCGGCAGCTGCGCCAGAAGCGATTCGTCGCCCGCGATCGCCATCACGTCGCCCGCTTCGATCCGTTTGGCCGCTTCCGCGACCGTGAGCATTTCGTTCTTCATCGGTCGTCTCCGTTCAGAATTTCGCCGCATCGGCCAGGGCAAAGGGGTTCTTCGCCACAAAGTCCCGCAATTCCCCGACTTTTCCGGCCAGGGCCGCCGGCGCGTCTGCCACTTCGCGACGCAGCCGCGAGATCAGGATGCGCGTGGCCAGCGAGGCCGACGAGAGATCGGAATTGCTGGTAAGGACCCGCTTCCAGCGCGGGTCGGACAGATCCGGAATCATGTTTCTCCTCCTCAGGATGTGACGCGGATCACACCACCAATGCGTTAAAGACCGGTTTCCGCCCTTCCCCCCCGCGCGCGAACCTGCAATGTTAGCGCCAAAGACCCGAAACCGGCCCGCGCGGGCCGCAAGAAAGGCCCGGCATGACTGCCATTCTGACCGTCACCCTGAATCCCACCGTCGATCTTTCGATCCACGCCGATCAGGTCGCCCCCGAACGCAAGCTGCGCTGCACCCGCCCCGAGACCGATCCGGGCGGCGGCGGGCTGAATGTCAGCCGGGCGATCTCGGCCTTGGGCGGGCATTCCACCGCTTTCGTGGCGCTGGGCGGGCCCATGGGCGACAAGGTCATGCATCTGCTGGCCGAGCAGGGATCGGCCTCGCCCCTTCCCCGCGCCCGGCGAAACGCGCCAAAGCCTGACCGTCACCGATGCGACGACGGGCGAACAATACCGCTTCGTCATGCCCGGCCCGACCTGGTCCGCAAGCGACGTGACGAAGGTGCTCGACCGGATCGCGAAAGCGGCGCCGGAAAACGGCATCGTCGTGCTCTCGGGCAGCCAGCCGCCGGGCGTGCCCGACGATTTTCCGGCGCGGCTGGCCACGAAGATCGCCCGCACCCGGGCGCGGTTCTTTCTGGACACCTCGGGCAAGGCGCTGCACCAGCTGCTCACCGCCGGGGCAAAACCCGTCGACGTGCTGCGGATGGATGATCTTGAAGCCGAGGAACTGGCGGGCCGCGCCCTGCCCGACCGCGCCGACAGCGCCGATTTCGCGCAGGACCTGGTCCGGCGCGGCATCGCCCGCGCGGTCGTCGTGGCCCGCGGAGCCGATGGCAATGTGCTCGCGACCGAGTCCGAGCGCTGGGTGGCGCAGGCCGTGCCCGACAGGGTGGTGTCGAAGGTCGGCGCGGGCGACAGTTTCGTGGCCGCCTTCACCCTCAGCCTTGGCCGCGGCCTGAGCCTGCCCGAGGCGCTGCGCTGGGGCGCGGCGGCGGCGGCAGCGGCGGTGATGACGCCCGCCACCGATCTGTGCACGCGCGCCGATGTGAAACGGCTCTTGCGCGCCTCGTCGCTCGAAACGATCTGAGCCCCCCAAAACCAGGGGAGAGGGGGGCTCTGCCCCCCGGCTGCGCCCCCCCCGGGATATTTTCCCCAAGGTGAAAGCAGAGCCGTTTGCCCTTTCACCTTGGCGCAAATATCCCGGGGGGTGAATTTTGGCGCAGCCAAAAGAGGGGGGCAGCGCCCCCCTGCCCCGGTCAGCCCCTGCGCCGCACCATCAGCGTCAGCGCAAAGATCCCCGCCGCCACCGCGACGATCGAGGGACCGGCGGGCGTGTCGAAGGCCAGCGAGGCCTGCAACCCGCCCAGAACCGCCAGAGCGCCGATCGCGGTGGCGCCGAGCGCCATCGCCTCGGGGCCGCGCGCCAGTTGCCGGGCCGCGGCCGCGGGCACGATCAGCAGCGCCGCGATCAGCAGCGCGCCGACGATCTTGATCGCCACCGCCACCGTCAGCGCCAGCGCCAGCACCAGCACCAGCCGTTCGCGCCGCGGATCAAGCCCCGAGGCCTGCGCCAGTTCCTCGTTCACCGTCGCCGTCAGCAGTCCCTGCCAGCGCCAGGCCAGCACCGCCGCCACCAGCGCCGAACCGCCCCAGATCACCGCCAGATCGGTGCGGCTGACGGCCAGGATGTCGCCGAAAAGAAAGGCCGACAGATCGACCCGCAGCCCGGACAGGAACGAGGCCGCGACCAGCCCGAAAGCCAGCGCCGAATGGGCGAGCACCCCCAGAACAGTGTCCATCGCATGGCCGCGCCCGGACAGGCTGGCCACCGTCAGCGCCATTGCCAGCGCCACGGCGAGCGTGCCCGCATAGACCGACACGCCAAAGCCATAGGCCAGCGCCACCCCGGATGGCGGCATGGGCCGTGGCATCGCCGAAATAGGCCATGCGGCGCCAGATCACGAACGCGCCCAAGGGCCCCGTCGCCAGCGTCAGCCCGACGCCCCCAAAGCCGCGCGGGTCAGGAAATCGTCAAGCATCGTGACGGCACTCCGGTCCATGCACATGCGTCCCGTGCGCGTGCGGATGCGCCCGGTGCGGCGCGGCGGGGTCGTGGCCGTGGCCCTCGTCATGTTCATGATCATGGTCATGCACATGGCGATAAAGCGCGAAGGCCCGCCGGTGCCCAAACCGAAGAGCGCGCGATATTCCGGCGCGGCCGAGACCACCTTGGGCGTGCCCGCGCAGCAGACATGGCCGTTGAGGCAGACGACCCGGTCCGAGGCCGCCATGACCACATGCAGATCGTGGCTGACCATCAGCACCGCGGCGCCGGTCTCGGCCCGGACCTCGGCGATCAGCCGGTAAAAGGCCGCCGTGCCGGGCTGATCGAGCCCCTGCGTCGGCTCGTCAAGGATCAGCACCTGCGGATCGCCCAAGAGCGCGCGGGCCAGCAGCACGCGCTGGAACTGCCCGCCCGAGAGCCGCGCCAGCGGCCGCGCCCCCAGCCCCGGCACGCCAACCCGGGCCAGCACCGCCGCGGCCGCAGCATCGCTGACGCGTTTGGGCAAAGACAGGAAGCGGCGCACCGTCATCGGCAAGCCCGCGTCGATATGCAGCTTTTGCGGCACATAGCCGATGCGCAGCCCGGGCGCGCGCATGACCCGCCCCGTCGCCGCCGGTTCCAGCCCGATCAGCGCCCGGATCAGCGTCGATTTCCCCGAGCCGTTCGGCCCCACGACGGTGACGATCTCGCCCGGGGCCAGGGTGAAATCGACCCCCGTCAGCACCACCGCCTCGCCATGCCGCACCGAAAGATTTTCCGCCGTAATCAAGGGGATCATTTCGCCACCCCGGCCCGGGCGCGGCAGGCGGGGCACAGGCCCACCGCCTCGAAACTGGCGCGCTCGATGGCAAAGCCAAGCCCGCCCGCGACCTGATCCAAAGCCGCCCGCACCGGCGCCGCCTGCGCCCGGCCACCGCATCGCAGTCGCGGCAGATCAGGAACACCGGCGCATGAACCTCGCCCGGATGCATGCAGGCGGCAAAGGCATTGAGCCCCTGCACCCGATGCGCCAGACCCGCCTCGACCAAGAATTCCAGCGCCCGATAGGCCACCGGCGGCTGGTTGCCGAACCCTCGGCCGAGAGCCGGTCGAGCACCTCATAGGCGCCCATCGCCCGATGGGCTTCGAGCAGGATCTGCAGCACCCGCTTGCGCACCGGGGTGAAGCGCAGCCCCGCCGTGCGGCTTCCGCCCGGCCCGCGCCAAGGTGTCGTCCGCGCAATGGGCGTGGTCATGATGCGCAAAGGCGCAGCCGGGATCGGTCTTGCCGCTCATGTTACTCTATCACATTTTGCTTGACTTGTTATCTCATAACATAGAGAACCGCTTCCCGACCCGCAAGCCTTGCCGAGGACCCCCATGAAACGCCCCGCCCTGACCGCCCTGCTTTTGTCCGCCCTTGCCAGCCCTTCACTCGCCGAGGTGCCCAAGGTGGTGACCGACATCCCGCCGGTGCAATCGCTTGTCGCGCAGGTGATGGGCGATCTGGGCAGCCCTTCGGTGCTGCTCGAACAGGGGAATGCGCATTCCTATCAGCTGAAACCCAGCCAGGCCGCGGCGCTGCAAGAGGCCGATCTGGTGCTCTGGATCGGCCCCGAGATGACGCCCTGGCTGGATCGGGCGATCGACGGGCTGCAGGGTCCGGGCAAGGCTTTGGCGCTGCTCGATGCGCCCGGAACGCTGCTGCAGGATTTCGGCGGCAAGCCGCATGTCGGCGGCCATGACCATGACCACGCCCATGAAGACCACGATCACGACGCGCACGACCACGCGGAAGAGGGCGAAGACCACCACCACGAAGGGCTTGACCCGCATGCCTGGCTGTCGCCGGTGAATGCCGGGACATGGCTGACGCTGATCGGCTCGGAACTGGCGCGGCGCGACCCCGAACATGGCGCGACCTATATTGCGAATGCGGCGCAGGCGCGGCTGCGGCTCGCAACGCTGGATGCGCAGCTGATGGCGGATCTGGCGCCGCTGAAGGGCCGCCCCTTCGTCACCTTCCACGATGCCTATGGCTATTTCACCGCCCATTACGGGCTGACCTCGGCGGGCTCGGTCTCGATGGGCGATGCGGCCGATCCGGGCGCCGCGCATCTGCGCGATCTGCGCGACAGCCTGAGTGCCAAGGGCGTCGTCTGCGCCTTCCCCCGAGGCGAACCACGACCCGAAACAGGTCGCGATGCTGCTGGAGGGAACGCCGGTGAAACGCGGCGCGGCGCTTGACCCCGAGGGCTCGACCCTGCCCTATGGGCCCGGGCTTTACGACGCGGTGCTGAAGGGCCTTGGCCAGGCGATGCGCGACTGTCTCGCGCCGTAATCCCTTGTTCTTCCGGGCCTTCCGTGCTGGAGTATCGCGAAAGCGGGAGGCCCCATGACATCCGACATCCGCCGTTTCGGCACCACCGCCGCCGGCCAGACGGTCGAGGCGATCACGCTGCGCGCGGGCGAGCTGACCGCGCGCGTCCTGACCTTCGGGGCGACGCTGCAGGATCTGCGGCTGGCGGGCACGCCCTGGCCGCTGGTGCTGGGCTCGGACCTGCTCTCGGCTTACGAACAGCGCCTGCATTGGTGCGGCGCGGTGGTCGGGCCGGTGGCAAACCGGCTGTGGCGGGCGCAGGTGACGCTCGACGGGCGCCTTTGGCAAGCCCAGCCCAATGACGGCGCGAACCTGCTGCATTCGGGCGCCGAGGGGATTTCGCAGCGGGTCTGGCAGATCGAAGCGGTCCGCGCCGAAGCCGTGACGCTGCGCCTTGATCTGGCGCATGGCGCGGCGGGGCTGCCCGGCAACCGGGGGATCCGCGCCACCTATCGGCTGGCGCCCCCGGCGACGCTGGAGATCACGCTGACGGCCGAAACCGATGCACTGACGCTGATGAACCTGGCCCATCACCCCTATTGGAACCTCGACGGCACGGCGACGACGGCGGGGCACAGCCTCTCGGTCGCGGCGGATCAGATCCTGCCCACCGATGCCGAAAACCTGCCGCTGGCCCCGGTGCCGGTCGAGACGCTGAACCTGGATCTGCGGCACCCCCGCCCGCTGCCCGACCTGCCCCCGGTCGATCACAATTTCTGCCTCTCGGGCAAGGGCGTGCGCCCGGTCGCGCGGCTGACGGGCGCAAAGGGCGTGAGCCTTGATCTGCACAGCGACGCGCCCGGGCTGCAGGTCTATGACGGCCGCGCGCTCACTTCCGCGCCCTTCCCCGGGCTGATGGGCGCACCCTATGCCGCCCATGCCGGGGTGGCGCTGGAGCCGCAGCTCTGGCCCGATGCGCCCCGCCATGCCGATTTCCCGCCGATCACGCTTGCGCCCGGCACGGCTTGGCGGCAACGTAGCGCCGTGCACCTGACCCGCCGCCCCGGCGACTGACCCCGCCGTTCCGGCGACCGAACGAGGCCCCATGACCGCGCCTGCCCCCTCGGATCTGACGCAGCTTTTCGCCGATCTGGCCAGCGCCTTCGGGCTCAGCCGCGCCGCCGGGCAATGCCTGGCCGTGATCTGGCGGGCCACCGACACCCCCTCGGCCGAGGATCTGGCGACGGGGCTTGGGCTGTCGCGCTCGAATGTCTCGGTCGCGCTCAAGGAATTGCGTCAGGCCGGTCTGGTGCAGGTCAGCCGCAAGCCCGGGCTGCGGCGCGATTTCTTCACCGCCGATCCGAACCCCTGGGCGCTGTTGCGCGCCGGTCTGGCGGAACGGCACCGGCGCGAGATCGCCCCGCTCGTCGATCGGCTGACCGCGCTCGCCCATGCCGAAGACGATGCCCGGCTGCAGGATCTGGCCGAGACGGCGGGCGCCGCCGCGCAGTGGTTTTCCCGGCTGATGCGCCGCGATGTCACCGAATTGATGCAGCTGATGGGCGCCGAGCGGGTCGAAAAGAAGACCAAGAAGAAACACCGCAACGAGAAATAGGCCCCCTCAGCGCCCGGCCTGCGCCGCGCGTCCGGGCGCGGGCACCGGGCCGGACGGATCTCGGTGAAGCGGGCGGTGGGCTCGTCCATCAGATCCTCGATGAAGATGCTGACCAGTTGGCTGCGCGTCGAGACCCCGGCCTTGCGATAGATCGCGGCGGTCTGCGCCTTCACCGTGCCTTCCGAGGTGGCGCGCAGCCCGGCAATCTCGGCCAGCGTCAGCCCCTTGATCGCGAACAGCGCCACTTCCCGCTCGGCCGCGGTCAGCCGCCATTCCGCGAAACGCTCGGCCAGCAATTCGGCAAAGGCGGTCGAGGCCCGGCGCAATTTCTCGGTCGCCACCTCCGCCTCGTGCCGGGCCGAAAGCAGCGCCTGCGCGCCGAAGATCAGCCCCAGCACCAGCCCCAGCGCGGCCGAGATTTCCAGCGCCTCGCGCAGTTTCCAGTTGATCGGGGCGACCTCGATTCCCAGCAGCGCAAAGACGATGTCGGACACGAAGAAAAGCGCCGCCACCGCCTGCACGAGGAACAGCGGCAGCAGCGCGACGCGCAAGGTCAGCCAGCGCGGGCGCCGCGGCGACTTCGGGGCAGGCAGGTCGGTCGGATCGGTCAGGGCCATCGGCGTCAGGATCCGCCCGGCCCGGCCGGACCGCCGGGCCCTTCCCGTCCCCCCGGCCCGCCCGGGCCACCGTTCCCTGGCCCGCCCGGGCCACCATTCCCACCCGACCCTCCCGGGCCAGCGTGCCCCCGGCCCGCCGGGAGGGTCGCGGCGCGGATCGCCGCCGGGATGCGGCCGGTCAGGGCCTGCGGCGCCCGCGGGCCGCGGCGGCGGCGGTGCCGCCCCCGGACGGCCCCCCGCGGTCGCAGGCGCGGTGAAATCGCGCAGAACCTCGCCGTTGCGCGGGTCGATCACCACTTCGCGCGCCCCCGACTGCCCTCGCCGACGATGCGGATGCGGCGCAGCCAGGTGGTGGACACCTCGATCGACCGGAAGCCCTCGGCCTGCATCTGCGCCACGATCTCCTCCGGGGTTTCGGCCCGGGCCACGGGCGCGGCCCAAAGCGCGCCCCCCAGCGCCAACGGCAGGGCAGAACCAAGGCGCAGCAAGCGTGATCGCATGATTTCGCTCCCGAAAGGGCGCGCCCGGACCAAAGGCCGGGCGCGCAAGAGGCTGCCAAGGCGCGGGCGCGCCGTGGCGGGTGCAGTAACCCGGTTCAAGGGGCTCGACAACGGACCCGATCGCATCGTGAGTGGCGGCCCGGTCAGGTTCGGCATCGAGTCATTCAAACGCGGCCGACCGGGCGGGCAAGGGCCCGATCCCGGAAGGCCTGCCACGTCTGGGGGACATGACACGCCGAGCTTCGCCCGCCCCGACGGGAAAGGCAATTCAGCGAAAGGTATAAACAGCGCCCCGAGGGCCTGTATTTTCGCGCATAAACCTTGGTGTATGGGCGAAATTCGGGGCTTTGCGCAAAGCAGGGGCGGTGGCCCGGTCGGCCCCGCCCCTGCCCGAACCGCCGGTGCGATAGCTGCGCTCAGACTTTCATCTCGACGCCCAGATGCTTCGCCACGGTGAAGATGTCCTTGTCGCCGCGGCCCGAGAGGTTCACCACGATGATGTGCTCTTTCGGCAGGGTCGGCGCGAGTTTCATCACATGGGCCAGCGCATGACTGCTTTCCAGCGCCGGAATGATCCCCTCGGTGCGGCAGCAGAACTGGAACGCCTCCAGCGCCTCGGCATCGGTGATCGACACATATTCGGCGCGCTTGATGTCATGAAGCCACGAATGCTCCGGCCCGATGCCCGGATAGTCGAGGCCCGCCGAGATCGAATGGCCTTCCAGGATCTGCCCGTCCGCATCCTGCAGCAGATAAGTGCGGTTGCCATGCAAAACGCCGGGCCGCCCGCCGGTCAAGGACGCGCAATGCTGCATCCGGTCATCGACGCCAAGGCCCCCGGCCTCGACCCCGATGATCCGCACCGACGGGTCATCCAGGAACGGATGGAAGAGCCCCATGGCGTTCGAGCCCCGCCCACACAGGCGATGATCGTGTCGGGCAGACGGCCCGCGCCCTCTTGTTCCTCCAGCTGCCAGCGGGTTTCGCGGCCGATGATCGACTGGAAATCGCGCACCATCGCCGGATAGGGCGCAGGGCCCGCCACCGTGCCGATGCAATAGAAGGTGTCGCGGACATTCGTCACCCAGTCGCGCAAAGCGTCGTTCATCGCATCCTTCAGCGTGCCGCGGCCAGAAGTCACCGGCACCACCTCGGCGCCGAGCAACTTCATCCGGAATACGTTCGGCGCCTGCCGCTCGACATCGGTCGCGCCCATGTAAACAATGCATTGCAGCCCGAACTTCGCGCAGACGGTGGCGGTCGCCACGCCATGCTGGCCCGCGCCGGTCTCGGCGATGATCCGGGTCTTGCCCATCCGCCGGGCGAGCAGGATCTGCCCCAGCACGTTGTTGATCTTGTGCGCGCCGGTGTGGTTCAGCTCCTCGCGCTTGAGATAGACCTTCGCCCCGCCCAGCTCCTCGGTCATCCGCGGCGCGAAATACAAGGGCGAGGGACGGCCGACGTAATGCTTCCACAGCGCTTCCATCTCGGCCCAGAAGCTCGGGTCGGTCTTGGCGTGCTCATACTGCGCCTCAAGTTCAAGGATCAGCGGCATCAGCGTTTCCGACACGAAGCGCCCGCCATGAATGCCGAAACGGCCGCTCTCGTCCGGAGCCGTCATGAAACTGTTGAGCCGATCTTCCGCCATCGCCATCCCCTTTGTCCGTCGCGCGCCCCCAGCAGATAGCGCGCCCCCCCCGCGGGGTAAAGTTCCTGTTTTTTCTTGGCACAAATACGCCGGGGGTGTGGGGGTGAAACCCCAACCCTACCCCTGCGCCGCCGCGACAAAGGCAGCGATCCGGGCGGCGTCCTTGACCCCAGGCGCGGTTTCCACCCCCGAAGACACATCGACCTGAGCCGCCCCGGTCAGCCGCACCGCCTCGGTCACATTCTCGGGCGTCAGCCCACCTGCCAGCATCCAT
Source organism: Rhodobacter capsulatus (assembly GCF_052363185.1). Taxonomy (GTDB): domain Bacteria; phylum Pseudomonadota; class Alphaproteobacteria; order Rhodobacterales; family Rhodobacteraceae; genus Rhodobacter; species Rhodobacter capsulatus_E. The sequence continues at coordinate 2,596,000 of NZ_CP198955.1, forward strand.
GGCTTGGCCCAGACCCGGCCCGCAATCAGCCGCCAGTCGAAAGCCAGACCATTTCCCCCCGGCAGTGCCGCGCCCTTGGGCGCTTTCGCATCGACAAGGATCTGATCCGCCACGGCTTCATAATCGGCAATCGCCGCCAGATCGGCTTCCTCGGCCACGCCCACGGCCTTCATCACCGGCAGACCGAAGCGGGCCTTCACCTCGGCCACGCGGGCGGGCTTTCCTTGCCATGAAGTTGCAGCATGTCGAGCGGCACCGCATCGGTGATCGCCTGCAAGGTCGCATCGTCGGCATCGACCACCAGCCCGACCTTGGCCAGCCCGACCGGCGCGGCCAGCGCCAGATCGCGGGCGGCAGTGATCTCCAGATGCCGGGGCGAGCGGGGAAAACACAAGGCCGATGTAGCCCGCCCCCGCCTGCGCGGCAGCCTCCACATCGGCCGGTGTTCTCAGCCCGCAGATCTTGCAGCGCACCCCGCCGGGGCGGCCACGGTTGACGGCGACGGTGACCACGGCGCCCTCAGGCGCGCGGCTTGTCGAGCAGCGCCAGAACCTCGTCCTTCGGACCTTGCGTCTTTTCCTTCAGACGGCCCAGTTCGCGTTCCAGATTGGCCGCCTGTTTCGTCGCCTTGCGCGCGGTCGCGCGGAAACGATGCTCGCGCAGATATTCCCACACGAAGCCCACCGCCAGCCCCAGCACCATGCCGCCGAAGAAGACGAAGAACAGCGGCACCGGCAGATGCAGGTTGAAGCCGACAAAGGCCTCGACCTCGGCGGTGAGCAGGCTCAGCGTCACCACCTCGCGGTTGGACATCGCCAGCGTCACCAGAACAAGGATGAGGCAGGCCAGGAACAGGTAGCGGATCGCGCGGAACATCGGGTCTTACTCCTCTACCCCGTTCAGCCGGTCGCGCAGAAGCTTGCCGGTCTTGAAGAAGGGCACGTGTTTTTCATCGACCGCGACCGATGTGCCGGTGCGCGGGTTACGCCCGGTTCTAGCGTCCCGTTTCTTCACCGAAAAGGCGCCAAAGCCGCGCAGCTCGACCCGATCACCGCGGGCCATCGCCTCGATGATCTCGTCGAAGATCGTGTTCACGATCTTCTCAACGTCGCGCTGAAACAGATGCGGATTCTCTTCGGCGATCTTGGCGATCAATTCAGAGCGGATCATGCGTCATCTCCCCCGTCATCCGGCTCGACCCGGACTGGTTCTTGCACCGACTATAGGGGGAATTTGCCGCGACACAAACAGCAATGGCTTGGAAAGGCGGGAAATTATCGCATGCCACCCCGCTTTCGGGACGGTTCTGCGGCGCTCGGACGCAGTCCCCCATCGGCTTACCCTGCGGAAAGCCCCTTGCCTGCCCCGAAAACACGCCTGCGGCGAATCGCGCAAGACAAAAGGCCCCGCCGAAGCGGGGCCTTTCGCATCCCTTGCGGGGTGACTTATTCGCGGCTCTTGAGCGCGGCGCCAGGATGTCGCCGAGCGAAGCGCCCGAGTCGGACGAGCCGTATTGTTCCACGGCTTCCTTTCCTCGGCGATTTCGCGCGCCTTGATCGACACGCCCAGCTTGCGGGTCTTGCTGTCGATGTTGACGACGCGCACATCGACGTGGTCACCGACCTGGAAGCGCTCGGGGCGCTGGTCGGCACGGTCGCGGGCCAGATCCGAACGGCGGATGAAGGACTTCATGCCGTTGTATTCGACCTCGATGCCGCCGTCTTCGATCGCGGTGACGTTCACGGTGATGACCGAGCCCCGTTTCACGCCATCAACCGCATCCGAGAAGGTGTCGGCATCGAGCGCCTTGATCGAGAGCGAGATGCGTTCCTTGTCGGTGTCGACTTCGGTGACCGCCGCGCGGACGACGTCGCCCTTGCGGTAATCCTGGATCGCCTCTTCGCCGCGCTTTTCCCACGACAGGTCGGACAGGTGGACCATGCCGTCGATGTCGTTTTCAAGGCCGATGAACAGACCGAATTCGGTGATGTTCTTGACTTCACCCTCGATCACGCTGCCGACCGGATGGGCATCGGCAAAGGCTTCCCACGGGTTGCGCAGGCATTGCTTGAGGCCGAGCGAAACGCGACGTTTCGCGGTGTCGATTTCCAGCACCATGACGTCGACTTCCTGCGAGGTCGAAACGATCTTGCCGGGGTGGACGTTCTTCTTGGTCCAGGACATTTCCGAGACGTGCACCAGACCTTCGACACCGGCTTCCAGCTCCACGAAGGCGCCGTAATCGGTGATGTTGGTGACGCGGCCCTTGTGGACCGAGCCCAGAGCGAATTTGGTTTCCACCGAATCCCACGGGTCGTTCAGCAGCTGCTTCATGCCGAGGCTGATGCGGTGGGTGTCCTTGTTGATCTTGACGACCTGGACCTTGACGGTCTCGCCGATCGTGAGGATCTCCGACGGGTGGTTGACGCGGCGCCAGGCCATGTCGGTGACATGGAGCAGGCCGTCCACGCCGCCCAGATCCACAAACGCACCGTATTCGGTGATGTTCTTGACGACGCCGTCGACGATCTGACCTTCGGTCAGGTTGCCGATGACTTCGGCGCGCTGTTCGGCACGCGATTCTTCAAGGATGGCGCGACGCGACACGACGATGTTGCCACGGCGACGGTCCATCTTGAGGATCTGGAACGGCTGCTTGAGACCCATGAGCGGGCCGGCATCGCGCACCGGACGGACGTCGACTTGCGAGCCCGGCAGGAAGGCCACGGCGCCGCCCAGATCGACGGTGAAGCCGCCCTTGACGCGACCGAAGATGGCGCCATCGACGCGCTCTTCGCTGGCATAGGCTTTTTCCAGACGGTCCCAGGCTTCTTCGCGACGGGCTTTCTCGCGCGAGATGACGGCTTCGCCACGGGCGTTTTCGACGCGATCGAGGTAAACTTCGACCTCGTCGCCAACGGCGATCGAGGGAGCTTCACCGGGATTCGCGAATTCTTTCAGATCAACGCGGCCTTCCATCTTGTAGCCGACGTCGATGATGGCCTGGCCCGCCTCGATGGCGATGACCTTGCCCTTGACGACAGACCCTTCCTGGGGGGTGTCGATCTCGAAGCTTTCCTTCAGCAGGGCTTCGAATTCTTCCATGCTAGCTTTGGCGCACATGCGGTCTAGTTTCCTTTATATGGGTTTTCTGGCCATGCGGTTGGCTCCGCCGGTCTTTCGTTGCCTATGCCGAAGGGGGCAGACCTGCGCCTGCCCCCTCTCGGACGTGGCCCCCATAGCCGGGAATCACCTGCGGGGCAAGGGTTTTCGGGGATCACTGGACCATCAGCCGATGCACGGCCTTGAGCATGGCCTGATGGTCGGGGATGTAACGGGGGGCAAGGCCATGCAGAACCCTCTCCCAGCCCGGAGCGCCGCTATACATTACCGCTTCGAATTTGAAACGGTCACTGGGCAGGCGCAGCAATTCCGGGCAAAACTTCGAAAAAAAGCTGTTACACTGAGCAATTGCGCGACTAGCTTGCTCGTCAGAATCGCTCTCGATGTCCTCCAAGAGCTTGAGTGCAAATTCTGGCGTTAGACCCGCTCTCTGGAGAAGGCTTGCGTCGAGGCGGCGCGTTCCGTCTGCTTTTTTCATCACCGCCTGAAACGCCAAAAACACAAGTAACGAACAATCAATCGGGCGATCCCGATAACACCGCAACGTGAGTTCTACCTTCCCCAACACCCGCTTGATCTGACGAAAGGAAAGATCACTGCTGGCGGCAATCTCGCCCGCCAGCGTTGCGGCATGTTGCACCGAGAAGGCGGGCCCATCCCCGAAAGGGATGGCAAGCGGCAGTTGCATCGCAAGCGCCCGCGTGGCCGTTTTCACGTCTTGCTTCGAAGGCTCCAGCTTCAACCTTATATCGACGAACTTCTCCAGATACCTCTCGCCCGCATCCTTCGTGCCGAAGCGGTGATGGGCAAGGCTTTCCAGATAATCGGCATTGACGAACAGGCAAAAGACGAAGCCCTCGGCGTTGAACACCAGCTTCATCGCCTCAAGGAAGGCAATCGTGTAATCCGGGTGGCAGCGGTCCAATTCGTCGATCAGCACCACAACCCGTTTCGTCTTCGCCCCCTTGGTCAGCGCATCGCGGATCGTGGCGATCTGCTGCGGCAATTCCTTTTCCCGGGCATGTTCGGCGGCAAGCTGGGTGCGGACCAGCTGCTCGCCATATTTCGTCATCCCCTCGCCAAGTTCTGAGACAGACTCTTCCAGCGCCTTCACGCCCTCTGCCTTGCTGCCCACCCATCCGGCAGCCAGATCGACGACCTCTTCCATCGCATTGCGCGCCACCACCTGCACCGCGACCCGACCTGCCGCCTTGGCAAGTTTCAGCCCTTGTTCCTTGACAACCTGCCCCTTCGCCTTCGTCGCGCGCGGCATCTGCGCCAGAAGCGCGCCCAGAAAGGTGATCACCGGCTCGCCGGAATGGTCGGATTGCTGGGCGTCGATCTCGATCACCACCTCGCCCTGCGCGCGCAGGTGTTTTGCCCAATTCTCGCGCAGGAAGGTCTTGCCCTGACCGAACCCGGCCTCGATCGAGATCACCTTGCCCTTCTCAAGGCTGTCTTCGCGATACTCGATCGACTGGATCAGATGGGTGAAGGTCTCGGCGATGCCGGAATAGCCCAGCAGATCGTCTTTCCAGAGAGTGCCGTCAGCCTCGGTCATGCCCGCCCCCGCTCAAGCTTCCCTGCAGCACCACACCACAGGGTTGAGCGAAAGAAAAGCGGATGACACAAAACCCCGCCCGGAAACCCGGACGGGGTGAAAATCGGCGTCAGACGGCCGGATCAGTCGATCCGCGTCACCAGCTCCGACAGCGGCTTGCGCACCTTCTTCATGCCGGCGAGCCAGTCGCCCTCGGTGGCGCGGTAGCCCAGCGGCATCAGCGTGACCGACCGCAGCCCCTTTTCCCGCAGGCCCAGGATTTCATCGACCGCGGCCGGATCGAACCCTCCATCGGGGTGGCATCAACCTCAAGCTCGGCCGCCTGCGCCAGCGCGATGCCGAAGGCGATATAGGCCTGATGCGCGGCATGGGCGGCGTTCACCTCTTCGCTGCGGGCAAGGTAATTGGCCTTCAGATTGTCATAATAGCCCGCCAGCATCTCGCGCGGGATGCCGCGTTCGGCAACATGCAGATCGACGACGGCATCGATGCGCTCGGCGGTGTAATTGTCCCAGGCGGCAAAGACGATCAGATGCGAGCCGTCCACGATCTGGGTCTGACCAAAGGCCGCGGCCGAGATCTTCGCGCGCAGCTCCTTGTTGGTGATCACCAGAATTTCAAAGGGCTGCAGCCCCGAGGAGGTCGGCGCCATCTGCGCCGCGGTCACGATCTTTTCGACCTTGTCTTCGGAAACGGCCTTGGCCGGGTCCATCTTCTTCGTCGCATAGCGCCAGTTGAGCGTATCAAGCAGCATCGGGGCATCCTTTCGCGGTTGAGCGTATGGCGCCAAGATATGCGCACAGCCGCGCGGCGCAACGAAAGCTTCTGCGCTTATCTGCACAGCCGTTCGGATACCACCGCGCAGGCGGCCGCGATCGCTTCCTCGATGCTCAGGCTTGACGTGTCGATCACCACCGTATCCGCGGCGGGTTTGAGCGGCGCATCGGCCCGGGTCATGTCGCGGGCGTCGCGCTCCTTCACCTCGGCCAGCACCTGCGCTTCGTCGCCGCCGACCTCCAGCCAGCGCCGATGCGCCCGCACCTCGGGGCTGGCGGTGACGAAGAGCTTCACCTCGGCCGCGGGACAGATGACGGTGCCGATGTCGCGCCCATCCAGCACCGCACCGCCCGCGCGCCGGGCAAAGTCGCGTTGAAAGTCCAAAAGCGCCTGCCGCACCTCGGGGATGACGGCGACCTTCGAGGCCGCCTGCCCGGCTTCGAGCGTGCGCAGATCGGGCCGCGCCAGATCCTCGGGCGTCAGCCCGCGCGCGGCGGCCACCGGATCGCCGCCCTTGACGCCCACGGCGCGATAAAGCGCCCCGGTATCCAGATGCGCAAAGCCGAAACGTTCGGCCACGGCGCGGGAAATCGTGCCCTTGCCCGCTGCGGCGGGCCCGTCGATGGCCACGGTGAACATCATCTTGAACCTCGCACGGGGCTTCAACGTTGCAATTTGCGTATTTGGACCAAGAAAAAACCATGGGCTTCTTCTTGGTGCAAATACGCCCTTTCGACCTCAGTCCCGGGTGATGCTGGCGCCAAGATCGCGCATCAGATCCTCGAAGACCGGGAAGGAGGTGGCGATCGGCGAGCCGTCATCGACCGCGATCGGCTTTTGGCTGACAAGGCCGAGCACCAGAAAGCTCATCGCGATACGGTGGTCGATATGGGTGGCGACGGTGGCGCCGCCGGGCACCCCATCGGCGCCAAGCCCATGCACGATCAGCGTGTCCTCGTCTTCCTCGACCCGGACGCCGCAGGCTTCAAGCCCGCGCGCCATCGCCGCGATGCGGTCGCTTTCCTTCACCCGCAACTCGTGCACGCCGCGCATCACGGTGGTGCCGGTGGCGCAGGCGGCCAAAGCGGCCAGCACCGGATATTCGTCGATCTGGGCGGCGGCGCGCTCGGGCGGCACCGCGATGCCGCTGAGCGCGGAGTGACGCACGCGCAGATCGGCAACGGGTTCGCCCCCCTCCTCGCGTTCGTTCAGAAATTCGATATCGGCGCCCATCTCGCGCAGGGTCAGGAAGAGCCCGTTGCGCGTCGGGTTCTGGCTGACGCCCGGCACAAGGATGTCCGAGCCCGGCACCAGCAGCGCCGCGCAGACCGGGAAGGCCGCCGAGGACGGGTCACGCGGCACCGCCACCTTTTGCGCCTTCAGCTCCGGTTGCCCCTGCAGCGTGATCCGGTTGCCCTCGGGCGTGGCCTCGACCGTCACTTCGGCGCCAAAGCCGCGCAGCATCCGTTCGGTGTGATCGCGGGTCGGCGTCTTTCGATCACCACGGTCTGCCCCGGCGCGTTGAGCCCCGCCAGCAGCACCGCCGATTTCACCTGCGCGGACGCCATCGGCGTCGTGTAGGTGACCGGCACCGGCTCGGCGGCGCCCACGACGGTCATCGGCAGCCGCCCACCCGCGCGCCCGTAAGACCGCGCCCCGAACAGCGCCAGCGGATCGGTCACCCGCCCCATCGGCCGCTTGCGCAAGCTCGCATCGCCGGTGAAGGTCGCGGTGATCGGGCTTGTCGCCATGCAGCCCATGATCAGCCGCACGCCGGTGCCCGAATTGCCGCAGTCGATCACCTCGGCCGGTTCGGCAAAACCGCCGACCCCAACCCCCTCGACCGTCCAGGCGCCCGGGCCGGTGCGGGTGACGGTCGCGCCAAAGGCCTGCATCGCCTTGGCCGTATCCAGCACGTCCTGCCCTTCAAGCAGCCCGGTGATCTCGGTCCGCCCGACCGACAGCGCGCCCAGGATCAGCGCCCGATGCGAGATCGACTTGTCGCCCGGCACCGCGGCCACGCCCGAAAGCGGGCCGCCCTTGCGCGACGTCATGCGGATGGGGGAACCGTGAGCGGACATGAAAGCCTCCCTGAATGTCAGGGCCCTGTTAGCGCACCGCGCCCCGACCGAAAAGCCCTGCTTTTCTTGGCGCAAATACGCCCTTGCGCGGCTTATGGCTTGCGGAAGGTGGCGTAGTCGGGGACCCGCCTTCGCGGAGCGCCTTTGCTCGTAGCGGGTCGAGAGCCAGTCGTCCCAGGGCGTGCCGGAATGGGCGACAAGGTCAAACCCGGCCTTCGGCGCCTCGATCAGCGCCTGCTCCATATAATTCGGGATGTCGGTGGCGACGCGGAATTCGGCGCCGGGGCCAGGATGCGGTTGAGCGCGCCCAGATAGCCCGGCGTCACGAAGCGGCGGCGGTGGTGGCGGCGCTTGTGCCAGGGGTCGGGGTAATTCAGGAAGGCCCTGGCGATGCAGCCTTCAGGCAGCACCTCCATCACGTCGCGCACGTCGCCCGGCCAGATCGCGACGTTGGTCACCCCCGCGGTGCGGATCTTGCCGAGCAACATCGCGACACCGTTGATGAAGGGCTCGCAGCCGAGGATGTTCACCCCCGGATAGCGCGCCGCCATATGGACCATATGCTCGCCGCCACCAAAGCCGATCTCCAGCCACAGCGGCGCATCATTGCCGAAGATCGTGCCGGGGTCGAGGGTCTCACGCCCCGGGTTTTCCTCTTTCGAGAGGCCCGCGGGGTGAGCGAGGCCAGATCCTCGGACAGGTAGGTCTTCTGGCTCGCCCGCATCGTCTTGCCCGAGCGGCGGCCATAGAAATTGCGCCATTCGGCGGCGGGCGGGTCGGATCGGGGCGTGTCGGGCGTGTCGGTCATGGCGGCGCCATAAGGGGCAAAGGGGCCGGGTCAAGGGCTTTCACAGCAAGGCGCGGCAGGCGCGGGTCAATGCGCCTCGGCCCAGCTGGCCCCTGCCCCGCATCGACGACCAGCGGCACCGACAGCTTCACCGCCGGATCGGCCGCGCCCTCCATCACCGCCCGCGCCGTGGCGATCAGCGGATCGACGGCGCTTTCGGCGACCTCGAAGATCAATTCGTCATGCACTTGAAGCAGCATCCTTGCGGGCAGATCGGCTATGGCCGCGGGCATGCGGATCATCGCACGGCGGATGATGTCGGCCGCCGCCCCCTGAATCGGCGCGTTGATCGCGGCGCGTTTGGCAAAGCCCGCGCCGGGCCCCTTGGCGTTGATCTCGGGCGTGTGGATCTTGCGGCCGAAGAGTGTGGTCACGAAGCCGTTCGCTTTGGCAAAGGCCACGGTCTCGTCCATATAGGCGCGGATGCCAGGGAAGCGCTCGAAATAGCGGTCGATGAAGCCCTGCGCCTCGGCGCGCGGGATGCGCAGGTTGCGCGCAAGGCCGAAGCCGGAAATCCCGTAGATGACGCCGAAGTTGATCGCCTTGGCGCGGCGGCGCACCATCGGGTCCATCCCCTCGACCGGAACGCCGAACATCTCGGACGCCGTCATCGCGTGAATGTCGATGCCCTTGGCGAAAGCCGCCTTCATCTCGGGCAGGTTCGCGACATGGGCGAGGATGCGCAGTTCAATTTGCGAATAGTCGAGCGAGACGATGCGATGCCCCGGCGTGGCCACGAAGGCCTCGCGGATGCGGCGGCCTTCATCGCTGCGCACGGGGATGTTTTGCAGGTTCGGATCGGTCGAAGCGAGCCGCCCGGTGTTCGCCCTGCGATGCTGTAAGAGGTGTGCACGCGCCCCGTATCCGGGTTCACATGGGTCTGCAGCGCATCGGTATAGGTCGATTTCAGCTTGGCGATCTGGCGCCAGTCGAGCACCTTGGCCGCCAGCTCCGCCGCCTGCTTGTGATCCGCCATCGTGGTGATGTCTTCGAGCACATCGGCCCCGGTCGCGTACGCCCCGGTCTTGCCCTTTTCGCCGCCCGGCACGCCGAGCTTGTCAAACAGGATCTCGCCCAGCTGCTTGGGGCTGCCCACGTTGAAGCTTTGCCCGGCAAGGGTTTGAATTTCCTCCTCAAGCCCCGCCATGCGCTGCGCGAAGACATTCGACATCCGGGCAAGAACCGTGGGATCGACCTTGACGCCGGCCATTTCCATCTCGGCCAGAACCGGGACCAGCGGGCGTTCGAGCGTCTCGTAAACCGTCGTCACCTGCGCCCGGTGCAGCTGCGGCTTGAAGGCGGCCCACAGCCGGAAGGTGATCTCGGCATCCTCGGCGGCATAAGCCGTGGCCTTGTCGATCGCCACCTTGTCAAAGGTCAGCTGCGCCTTGCCGGTGCCGATCAGCTCTTTGATCGGGATCGGGCGGTGGTGCAGATATTCCTCGGAAAGCGCGTCCATCCCGTGCCCGTGCAGGCCCGAGAACATCGCGTAAGACATCAGCATCGTGTCGTCAAAAGGTGCCACGCGAATGCCGCGCCGGGCGAAGATCTTCCAGTCATATTTCATGTTCTGGCCGATCTTCAGGATCGCCGGGTCTTCCAGAACCGGCTTCAGGATCGCCAGCGCCTCCTCCATCGACATCTGCCCCGCGGCCCGCGCGGTGGTGCCAAAGAGATCATCGCCCCCGGTGGTGTGGCCCAGCGGCACATAACAGGCCCGGCCCGGCCCGGTGGACAAGGACACCCCCACCAGATCGGCCTGCATCTCGTCCAGCGAGGTGGTCTCGGTATCGACGGCCAGCACGCCGGTTGCCTGCGCCTCGGCGAGGAAGTCCCGGAGCGCCGCGGCGTCGGTGAGACACAGGTAGCGCGTGGGGTCGATCGGCGCGACATCCTCGGCCTGCGGTGCGAGGCGGGCCTGCGGCACCGCCCCCTCGGCCCAGCGCGCGGCGGCGTCGGGCTTTGCGGCTGGCGCCCCCACCGGCACCTCGCGACCGAATTTCTCGGCGACGCGCTTGGTCAGGCTGCGAAACTCCATCGCCTCAAGGAAAGCGATCAGCGCCTCGGGCTCGGGCTCCTTCACCTCAAGCGCCTCCAGCCCGAAGTCGAGCGGCACATGGTCTTCCAGCGTCACCAGCCGCTTCGAAACCCGGATCTGATCGGCGAAATTCACCAGCGTTTCGCGCCGCTTCGGCTGCTTGATCTCGCCCGCGCGGGATAGCAGCGTTTCCAGATCGCCATATTCGCCAATCAGTTGCGCCGCGGTCTTGATGCCGATCCCGGGCGCCCCGGGCACGTTGTCGACGGAATCGCCCGCCAAGGCCTGCACGTCGATCACCCGATCCGGACGCACGCCGAATTTCGCCTCGACCTCGTCAGGGCCGATGACAAGGTTCTTCATCGCATCGAGCATCACCACGCCATCGCCCACAAGCTGCATCAGATCCTTGTCCGAGGAAATGATGGTGACCCGCCCGCCCGCCTCGCGCGCCTGCCGGGCAAGGGTGGCGATGATGTCATCGGCCTCAAACCCTTCGATCTCCAGACAGGCGAGGTTGAAGGCCCGGGTGGCGTCCCGGGTGAGCGGAAACTGCGGTCGCAGATCCTCCGGCGCCGGGGGGCGGTTTTCCTTGTAGGCGGGATAGATCTCGTTGCGGAAAGTCTTGGAACTGTAGTCGAAAATCACCGCCGCATGGGTCGGCGCATCGGCGCCCTTGGCGTCTTCGATGTAGCGAAAGATCATGTTGGTGAAGCCCGCCACGGCACCGACGGGCAGGCCGTCGGATTTGCGCGTCAGCGGCGGCAGCGCGTGATAGGCGCGAAAGATGAAGGCCGAGCCGTCGATCAGATGCAGATGGCAGCCCTTGCCAAAACCGTTGCCCATGTGCTTCCCTTTGCCGAGTGCTTTCCCGAAGGTATTGCCATGTTCCGAGTTCTGGTGCCAGCATTAGCCGCCCTTTGCCTGCCCTTGCCGCCGCCGCGCAGAGCCTGCGCCCCGCGACGCCAGCCCTGCCCGTTCCTGACCCCGCCCGAAGCGCCCTGCAGGCCCCCTGCGCGATGACCGAGGGGACGGACAATTGCGCCCGGGTTCTGGCCTGCGTCGGCGACGACGGCATCTGGTTTGCCGGCCGCGCCTTTGGCCGCGGCAACGGGGATCTGTCGGGGGCCATGTCCGACGGCACCGCCTGCACCGGCCGCTGGACAGAGCGCAACTGGTTCGGCGCGGGCCAGGCCGATGTCACCTGCACGAATGGCCAGAAGGGCCGGGTCTATTTCACCTATCAGGACCGCTGGACCGGCACCGCCACCGGCAATGGCGAGATGAGCGGCGGCCAGCGTATCGAGATGTGGTCCGGCAACCGGGTCCCCGAGTTCCTGCAAAACACCACCGGCAAACCCGCCCTGCCCTGCGGCGACGCGGCGATTCCGATCAGCTAGGGGCGGTGCCTTGCGCCCTCAGTGGTCCTCCACCGCGTTGGCGCGGTCGATGATGAATTTCTTGCCGCAATAGGGGCAGCAGATCTCGCCGGTTTCGCGCGGGATCGTCAGCCAGACTTTCGGGTGGCCCAAGGCGCCTTCACCGCCGTCGCAGGCGCCCTTCCAATGGGTGACGACCTTGATTTCGGGGGCGTTCGACATGGCTGGCTCCTGAGCGCGGCAAATGGGTCGGGCGGAGTTATGCGAAATAACGCCGCAGCGCGCAAGCGTTCCGCGCGCGCCCTCCCCGGAAGAAAGCCGGGGGGCTTCGCCCCCCGGACCCCCCAGCGTATTTTCACCAAGAAAAAGCAAAGGCTGGTTTTTTCTTGGCCCAAATACGCCCTGTCGCGGCTGGGGCCGGGAGCGCCTCAGTCGGTGACGATCATCGGGCCGATGCAGCGCCCGGCGAGGATGTGCAGGTGGAAATGCGGCACTTCCTGCACGCCGTTTTCGCCCGCATTGGTGATGGCGCGAAAGCCCTTGCCCGCGCCATGGGCCTCGGCGCCGATCAGGCGCACCACCTTGGCGACGGCGCGGGTGAAATCGACGATCTCGGCCTCGGAGGCCTCGGCGCAGAAATGATCGTAGGTGACATAGGGGCCCTTGGGGATCACCAGCACATGATCGGGCGCTTTCGGCGCGATGTCGCGGAAGGCCAGCGTGTGTTCGGTTTCCCAAACCGTGCGGTTGGGGATTTCACCGCGCAGGATGCGGGCAAAGATGTTCGTTGGATCATAGACATAGGCCACGGGCGCTTTCTCCTCAGTCGATGAACAGATAATCGGTCGCCGCGATCCGATCTGCAAGCCCGCGCGCGATGCCAAGGAAATCCGCCAGCGCGGCCGCATTTTCCTCGGGCGGGGCGGATTGGCGCATCCGCAGGAAGACCGGAAAGCCCGCGTCGCGCATCTGCTCGCTTTCGTGGCGCAGATCGTTGCGGATCGTCGGCAAGAGCCGGTCCAGCACCTCGGGCGGGGTGCTGCCGCCCGCCAGCCCGACACGGCGGGCATGGCCGACCAGATAGGCGTCGGAAAAGTCGCAGGCGATTTCCAGCACCCGCACCGTGCATTTGTCGGCGGCGAAATCCGCATCAACTCGATCGCCGCCGGATCGAGGCAGACCACCAGCCGGTCAGTCTGATGATACTCGAACAGCATCCGCAGCAGCGCGCGGCGATGCCGGTTGCGCTTCTCGACCGACCGCTCGATCCCGCCCAGATCGGGCAGCCCGCCGTCCTCGTTGAAGATATACTCCACCGCCGCCAGACCCGCCTGCTGGCGGATCTGCTCGACCAGACGTTTCGCCACATGCCATTTCTTGCACACCACCAGCATCAGCGTGCGGTCGCGGCCCAGACTGGCCTCGCGCTCCCAGAACCGCGGCGCGAACCGGCGCCTCGCGGCCGCGGCCGGTCAGAAAGGCAAAAGCGCCCGGCCCTCGTTCGAGACGGTGAAGCTGACGTCATGCGCGCCCCAAAGGCGGCCGAGCCGGTCCTTCAACTCGGTCGCATCGGGGCTGATCTTGCGCGCGAACAGGTAATCTTGCGCCACGAGCAGGTCGTAATGGTCGTTGTAGAAGGTCACCGGCATGCCGTAATCGGTGAACATGAGGAAGGTCAGCGTGCGGCGCCGGATCTCGGCCTCGGGGATCAGATGCGGCACGAGGGTCTGAAAGAAGGTCTCGTCCGGAATCCAGGTGGTGCGGAAAAACCGCATCACGTCCCGGCGGCGGGCGGCGAAATCGAGCACCGCCTCGATCGTCTGCCGGCGCAGGCACCACCATTGCGAGCCGATCATCATCTGCAGATCCTCGGGCACGCGGCGCGTCAGGCCCAGCCGTTTCTGCCAGTCGAAGGCGGTGTAGAACAGCTTCGGCTGCGTGCGTTCGTTGAACCAGTGCCGATAGATCAGCCGTTCTTCCTTGAAGCCGGTCTTGATCCAGTCCGAGGTGAAGAAATCGAAACATTCGATGTAATCGACATCCTCGGCATCCAGAAAGCGATGCGCATAGTCTGCCGTCTTGATCTGCAGGCAATCGCCCGAGAGCATGTAGAAATGGCTGGCCTGCGCAAAGGCCTCGAGCGCCGCCCGGGCCGCCTCCAGCGTCGCGGCGACAAGGCTCCATTCCCCCCAGCCGCATTTGTGCCGCTTGCGCGCGAAGGTGACCGAGGGGTTCGTCGCCAGCGCCGCGCGCAGGCGGGCGTAATCGGCGGCACTGGCGCGGGCGTCGAAATGGATCGCGACGAAATCCCCCGCCGCGGTCAGCCGCTCGGCCTGGGCGATGATCCCCTCGGGGTCCTTGTGGGTCAACAGAATGAAGGCGATTTTTGCCATACTGGAAACAAGCCGTCCGCGATTTTGCCTTTCTCGCCTAGATACCGCCAAAGGACATTGAAAAAACAGAGGTTCTTTGCTTCAAGGGAAGGAATTCTTGATGAGTGGTGTGACAGGCTTGGCGCACTGCGACTGGAGGTTCACATCATGGGGTTTCCCGGCACCTGGATGACCGAGAGCGAGAGCGTCGTCTATCGCGTCGTTCCGAAATGCGCCTGCTCCTCGATCGGGCAGATCATGTTCTATTCCGATCACGGCAAGTTCTTTGACGGCGACATCCATGACAGCACCCGGGGGCTGCACAAATGGTCCCAGGACGCCAGCCAGAAGCCGATCGAAGCGAATGTGAAGGCGCATAAATCCTATGCCTTCACCTGTGTGCGCAACCCCTATGCGCGGATCCTGTCGTCATTCTTCGACAAGATCGCGGGGATTCAAAGGAACGGCAAGCGCTACCGCGGCGCGCTGGTGCCGCAGCTGGTGCAGAAATACGGCATCGACGTCGGCAGCCCGGAAAACGGCTTCGACTTCGATCAGGTGGCCTCGTTCCGCCGGTTTCTGCTCTTTGCGCGCGACACCATCCGCTGGCGCCGCCCGATGGAGCCCGACATCCACTGGTCGGCGATGTCGGGGCATATCTCGACCTTCATCGTCAACGGCGGGCGCTATGACCACATCTTCTTCACCGAGAAATTCGACGAGGGGATGCAGGTGGTGCTGGACAACATCCAGACGCCCTATCCGGTCGATCTGAAGGCGGTGCCGAAGTTCAACGAAAGCGAGGGGCACGGGCCGAAGCGGGCGCATCCGGTCTCGGCCTATTTCGACGATCTGTCGCGCCATCTGGTGTGGGAGATCTACCGCAAGGATTTCCAGCTGTTCAAATACGATTTCGACAATCCCGACAACAAGATGCCGGTGGGCGAGATCGATCTGGACGAGGTACACGTCAAGCTGGGCGATTGACGGCCCGTTTCGGGCGGATCAGGAAAAGCACCGCTTTTCCCCGCCCGCCGCGCAGACGCATCCGCAAGACCGCCTGCCCCACGCATGAACAGAGGCAAGCGCCTGCCCCGGCGGGCGAGAAGCGCCCGCCATGGGCGGGGCGGGCGCTGGCCGGGACGCTTTGGCGCCCCGGCGGTCTTCGGGGCAAATGCTGCTTGTGACCTCGGCGATGGCCTCGGTCCGCTCGGGCCCGTCTCAGCCCCCCGCCCGCCGCGCCTCGAAGAGCACCTGACCCCGTGGCAGCATCCGGTCGTGTTTCGTCAGATCCCAGCCCGCGGCGGCGGCGATCACATCGCGTTCCAGAACATGCCGGGGCGGCCGGTTCGGGTGGGTCACGACGCCGTCGGGTTGACGAAAGGGCGCCCCCGCCTGCACCTCGGGCGCCAGAAACACCGTAAACAGAAAGACCTCCAGCCGCGGAAACCGGGCAAGGTTCGCCAGCGCCTGCCCCAGACAGTCGTTCGGCAGATGCGGGAAAACGGCAAAGGCGATGGCATGGGTGATCGCCTCGGGCACGCCCGGAAAGGCGAAGGCGTCATCCGCGATCAGCTGCGCCGGGTCGAGCCGCGCGGGTCCGCCAGTTCCGCCGCATAGCCCGCCAGCATCAGATCGCGCGAGGCGTCGGTGCCCCAGTAATGCCCGAGCTCGAGATAGGCGACGGCCTTGCAGCCCAGCCGCAACGCCCCGCCCCGATGTCGAGCAGATGATGGTGGGGCTGCATCCGCCCCACCTCGATCAGCGCCGCCATCTGCGCCCGCCCG
Organism: Rhodobacter capsulatus; assembly: GCF_052363185.1. Taxonomy (GTDB): domain Bacteria; phylum Pseudomonadota; class Alphaproteobacteria; order Rhodobacterales; family Rhodobacteraceae; genus Rhodobacter; species Rhodobacter capsulatus_E. The sequence continues at coordinate 2,611,965 of NZ_CP198955.1, forward strand.
GTCTCGTCCCAGCGCCCGCCGACGATGGCCCGGTGCCGCCCCTCGGCCAGCGCCTTGCCGTAGAAATCCGGCGCCAGATAGGGCGAGCGGCCCATGGATCTAGAGCAGCCCGGCCTGTTTGAACTGCGCCAGAATGTCGGTTTCGGGCCGCGCGCCGTAATGGCTGATCACCTCGGCCGCGGCGATGCAGCCCATCTTGCCCGCCACTTCAAGGCTTTGCCCGGTGGCGACGCCATAAAGGAAGCCCGCCGCGAATTGATCGCCCGCCCCGGTCGCATCGACCGGCACCACCCGGTTCACCGGCACTTCCACCCGTTCCGCGCCGCGGATCACCACCACATCGGCGCCCGAGCGGGTGCAGACCACCAGCCCGCATTCGGAGGCCGCCTGTTTCAGCGCGCTCTCCAGATCGGTCTGGTAGAGCGAGGCCCATTCATGCTCGTTGCCCAGCGCGAAATCCATCTCGTCCCTGACCAGACGGCGGAAGCTGTCGCGGTGGCGATCAACGCAGAACGGGTCCGAGAGCGAGATCCCCGCCCGCCCGCCGCCGCGGTGGCAGCCCTGCGCCGCTTTCAGGAACCCGGCCTTGCCGTGATCCTTGTCGAACAGATAGCCCTCAAGGAACAGGATTTCCATGTTTTCAACGACCTCCAGCGGAACATCCTCGGTCGAAAGCTCGGCCGAGATGCCCAGATAGGTGTTCATCGACCGCTCGCCATCGGGCGTCACGAAGATCATCGAGCGCGACGAGGGCAGATCGGCGCCTTTCACCGGCGGGTTCGGGAAATCCGTGCCCTCGGCATTCAGCGCGGCCTTGTAGAAATGGCCCAGGGTGTCATCGGCGACGCGGCCGATGAAGGCCGCCGTCAGCCCCAGATTGCCCAGACCCGCGATCGTGTTGCCGACCGAGCCGCCCGGCGCCTCGGTCCGGTCGCCCATCGCGGCATAAAGCTTTTCGGCGCGCTCGCGGTCGATCAGCTGCATGATGCCCTTTTCGATCCCCATCGCGGCCAAAAAGGCGTCGTCGCATTGCGCGATCACATCGACGATGGCGTTGCCGATGCCGACAACCTGGTATTTCTTCATGCGGTCTTCTCCTCGAAACGGCACAGATCGCGGATCAGGCAATCGGCGCAGCGGGGTTTGCGGGCGGTGCAGATATAGCGCCCGTGCAGGATCAGCCAGTGATGCGCATGGCGCTGAAATTCCACCGGCACATTGTCTTCGATGGCGCGCTCGACTGCGTCCACATCCTTGCCCGGACAGATGCCGGTGCGGTTGCCGACGCGGAAGATATGGGTGTCGACCGCCTGCGCCGGGTGCCCCCAGCCCATGTTCAGCACCACATTCGCCGTCTTGCGCCCGACACCGGGCAGGCTGACCAGCGCCGCGCGCGAGGACGGCACCTGCCCGTCGAAGCGTTCGACCAGCAGGCGGCTCAGCGCGATCACGTTCTTCGCCTTGGTGCGGTAAAGCCCGATCGACTTGATATGCGCGGTCAGCCCTTCCTCGCCCAAAGCCAGCATCTTTTGCGGCGTGTCGGCCACGGGCCAAAGCGCGCGGGTGGCCTTGTTCACCCCCACATCGGTCGCCTGCGCCGAGAGCGCGACGGCAACGAGCAGGGTGAAGGCGTTCACATGCTCCAGCTCGCCCTCGGGATGCGGATTGGCTTCCGCGAAACGGCGGAAGATCTCCTTCATCGTCGGGTAATCAAGCTGCGCAACCATGGCCCCCTTCTGCCCGCCGATCCGCCGCGGGGCAAGAGAAAGCGCGCGAAATTAACCCGATCGACAAATTGCGGACAATTCGCCGCCGCCGTTAACGGTTCGTTTGCCGTGTTGCGAAAGAATGGGGCCAAGACCTGAAGGCGCAGGAGGAACATGGACTACGGGTATCCGGTTTCGGTGCTTGGCTTCGATGCCGAGCGGGGCTTTGGTCGCTGGACCATGATTTTGACGCCGCCACGATGCTGTGGCAGGTCACGCATGGCGCGGCGGGGGCAGAGCTGCGCGATGCGATGGGCCATCTGGTCTTGCAGGGCACGCTGACGGCCGATGTGCCGCTGGTGCTGCAAAGCCCGGCGGCGGCGCGGTCCGGCTTGACCGGATCGAGATCGACGGGGTGCTGTGCCTTTACATGCCCTCCGAAATGCTGACGCCCGGCACCGACTATGCCGAGGCCGAACCGTTCGAGCTGCCCGCCCGCGCCGCCAGCCCCGAGGAAATCGCCGCCCTGCCCTGTCTGAGCGGCGGCACGATGATTGCCACCGCCGAAGGCCCGATGCCGATCGACTGGCTGCGCCCGGGGGATCGGGTGCTGACGCGCGACAACGGCTATCAGCCGCTCCTCTGGGTCGGCCAGCACACGATGCCGCGCCGCGCCCCCCCCGAAACCCGGCCGCTGCTTCTGGCCGCCGCCTGTTTCGGCGAGGCGCTGCCCGAACGCGATGTTCTGCTCTCGCCCGGGGCCGGGGTGCTGCTGGCCGGGCACGAACTGGAACTCTGGTTCGGCGAATCGGAGATGTTCGCCAAGGCCCGCCATGCCCTGCCGAAGGCCGAGGCCGGGGCGGGGCCGCAAAAGCTCTATTCCATGCTGCTCGCCACCCCCGAGGTGGTGCTGGCCGAGGGGATGTGGGTCAGCTCGGTCCATGCCGATGCCGCCTATCTGTCGCTGCTGCCTGATCGCATCCGCGGCGCCGTCGGGCCGCGCGTCAAGGCGGGCCATGCCGATCCCGCCCGCGCCTGGCTGGACGATTGGGAAGTGGCGATGTTCCGCCGCGAACGCCTGGCCCGCGCCCGCCGCCTCGCCGCCTGAACCAGCCGCCTGAAACCGCCGCCGGAGCCTGCCGCGCAGCGCCGAAGACCCCGGCCCCGGGGCCCGCCCGGGCCCCGTCGGCACCAGCACCGGGCCCGCCCGGGCCCCAAATCGGCCCTGTTTTCACCTTGGGGCAAATATCCCGGGGGGAGTCCGAAGGACGGGGGGCAGCGCCCCCCTGCCCCGCCGAACCCGCAGCTTTCGGGTCGTCTTTTCCGGTCACAGCGCGGTAAGGTGACGCCCAGAAAGGCGTTCCCATGTCCGACACGATCCCGCTTGAAGACCGCTACCATTACCGTCTGATCGCCCGCGCCATCGCGGAAATCGACGCCGCGCAGGCCGCGGCGCAGGCCGCGGGCCGCCCGCTGCAGATCCCGCTTGACGATCTGGCGGCGCGGCTCGGCCTCTCGGCGCCGCATTTCCAGCGGATCTTTTCCGCCTGGGCCGGGGTCTCGCCCAAGCGCTACACGCAATATCTCTCGCTCGGCCTTGCGCGCGAGCTGCGCGCGCGCTGCCGCTTGATCAGGTCGCCGAAGCGGCCGGGCTCTCGGCCCCTCGCGGCTGCATGACCTGATCCTGCGCTGGGAGGCGATGACCCCCGGAGAATTCGCCCGCGGCGGCAGCGGGCTGACGATCCGCTGGGGCCGCTTCGACAGCCCCTTCGGCCCGGCGCTGGCCTTTGGCACCGGGCGCGGGCTGTGCGGGCTCGGCTTTGCCGCCGACCTGGGCGAGGAGGCCGCCTTTGCCGACATGGCGGGCCGCTGGCCCGGCGCGCGGCTGATCGAAGACCCGGCGCCGATCGCCGATTGGGTCGGCGCGGCCTTCACCGGCCGCGGCGAGGCGCGGCTTTCGGTCACCGGCGCGCCCTTCCAGATCAAGGTCTGGGAGGCGCTTTTGGCGATTCCCTCGGGGCAGGTCACGACCTATGCCCGGATCGCCACCCGCAGGTCGCCGCGCGCCCATCGCGCCGTGGGCACGGCGGTCGGGCGCAACCCGGTGGCGGCGCTGATCCCCTGCCACGGGTGCTGCGCGCCCGGGCGGGCTGGGCGGCTATCACTGGGGCTAGGTGAAACGCGCGCTTCTGGCCCGCGAGGCGGCGCAGCACGAGGCGGGGCCTGACGCTCGCCGGAAATTGATGCGCAAAATTCCGCCAAGCCCGCACAGGGCATGGAACGGCGTCGAAAATCTGTCGTAGAATGGTGCGAACGGCCAACAGGGCCGCAAGCACAAGGGCAGCTCCATGACCAAGACCTCCACCCTCCTTCTCGCCTGCACCGGGCTTTTCGCGCTGACCGCCTGCACCCAGCCCTATGATCAGGGCTATTCCGGCTCGGCCAGCGCCGATCCCAATGCGAACACCCGCGGCGGCGCGATCGCCGGGGCGCTGATCGGCGGCGTTCTGGGCGCCACCAGCAACGGCGACGAGCGGCTGGAAAAGGCCGCCGCCGGGGCGATCGTCGGCGGGCTGATCGGCGGCGCCATCGGCAACCAGCTGGACAAGCAGGCACAGGAGCTGCGCCGCGATCTGGACACCAACGGCGTTTCGGTGGTGCGTCAGGGCGACCATCTGGTGGTGACGATGCCGCAAGACGTGCTGTTTGCCGTCGACAGCGCCTCGGTGCGCCCCGATCTGCAGCGCGATCTTTACACGCTCGCGGGCAGCCTGAACCGCTATCCCGACACCCGCGTCGAGGTGGTCGGCCACACCGATTCGGACGGCGACGCCGCCTATAACCAGCGCCTGTCGCAAGACCGCGCCAATGCGGTCGCCAATATCCTGATCGGCGCGGGCGTGCCCGGCTATCGCGTCGTCGCCTATGGCCGCGGTGAGGAACAGCCGGTCGCCTCGAACCTGAGCCCCGCGGGCAAGGCGCAAAACCGCCGCGTCGAATTCATCATCCGCCCGAATCGCTGAGATCGGACCACAGTGCCAAAAAGGCCGGGCCCCGCGCCCGGCCTTTGCTTTTGAGCCAGCCTTTGCTTTTGAGATTGCCGGACTTTTCCATTGGTCATAGTTTCTGACCACGGGAGAGAGAAATGCCATTCCAGAAGATCGAATCCGAGAAACTTGCCTCGGCCGTGGTGCGTCAGATCGAGAATCTGATCGTCGAGGGCGTGCTGCGTCCGGGCGAACGGCTGCCGTCGGAACGCGAATTGTCCGAACGCCTTGCGGTGTCGCGGCCCAGCCTGCGCGAAGCCGTGGCCGAGTTGCAACAGGAAGGCCTGCTGACCACCCGCGCGGGATCGGGGATCTTCGTCGCCGAGGTGCTGGGCTCGGCCTTTCGCCCGCGTTGATCCGGCTTTTCGCCCGCAACGATCAGGCGGTTTTCGACTATCTCGCCTTCCGGCGCGACCTTGAGGGGATGGCGGCGGAACGGGCGGCGAAGCTGGGCTCGGACACTGATCTGAAGGTGATCGACACCATCCTGACGCGGATGGAGGCGGCGCATGCCAAGCGCAACCCGGCCGACGAGGCGACGCTGGATGCGCAATTCCACATGGCGATCGTCGAGGCGAGTCACAATATCATCATGCTGCACATGATGCGGGCGATGTTCGACCTTTGTCGGAAGGCGTTTTCTACAACCGCCAGATCATGTTCCGCAACCGTTCGACGCGCGAGGCGCTGCTGGAGCAGCACCGGGCGATCAACGCGGCGATTCAGGCGCGGGACGGGGCGGCGGCGCGGGCGGCGGTGGCGGCGCATATGGATTTCGTGGAAGTGGCGCTGACCGAATTGCGCAAGGCCGAACGCCACGAGGCGCTGGCCCGGCTGCGGTTGAGCCATCAAAGCGCGAAAGCGCCGTAAGCAGGGGCCGCCCGGTCTGGAGCCCACCGTATCCGGGGCTCGGCATCCGGGGCCCGGCCCCTTCGCGGGGTCAGTCCCGCGGCGGCGGCGGCAGGGCCGGATCGGCCTCGCATTTGGCCAGCGGCAGCGCCTTCAGGCTGGCGATCGACAGCACCTCGCCCTCGGCGGCGCGGCCATAGTCGCCCGCGGCACAGGCGCAGCCATAGCCATAATATCCGTTCGTCGCGACCCATTCGTCGCCGAATTCGGCCTCTGACCAGTCAAGCTCTTCCCAGCCGCCGACCTCCAGCGAGCCCTGCGAGGCGAACCACCAATTCGCATCGGCATCGACCAGATAGAAATTCCCGGGGTCGGATTGGCGAACCAGCCGCAGCGGGTTTCCGACCGGGCTTCGGCAACGGCCGCCCCGGCCAGCAGTCCGAAGGCGACGGCCAGCGCACATATGTTACGCAATCAATCCCCGTCACTGTCATCGCCCGCCTCGATCAGCAGCCGATCCATGTCGGGCACCGTGACGTGACGTTTCCTCCAGCTCGATCACCCCGTCGCGTTTGAGCGCCGACATCTGCCGGCTGACGGTTTCGAGCGTGAGGCCGAGATAATCCGCCATCGCCTCGCGCGTGAGCGGCAGATCGAAGGTCAGACGGCCGCGCATCTTGCGGTGACGAATCGACGCATCGCGGCGCGCGACGATCGACAGAAGCGAGGCGATCTTCTCGCGCGCGGTCTTGCGACCGAGCAAAAGCATCCATTCGCGGGCGGCGTCCAGCTCGTCCAGGGTCATCTGCAACAGCCGCTGCGCGATATGCGGCGTGCGCTCCATCATCTCCTCGAAGGGCTTGCGGCGGAAGCAGCACATCAGGATATCGGTCGTCGCCGTGACGTTGTAAGCGGCGCGGTCGCGGCCAGTCTTCCAACGAAATCAGAGGGTAAGAGGAGACCAACCATCTGCGTGCGGCCGTCTTCCAGGGTCTGGGTCAGGGTTGCGATGCCCGACACGACCGAGGCCACGAAGTCCATCTTGTCGCCCGACCAGATCACCGTCTGACCCGCTTCGAAGCTCCGGTAATACTTCGCCACCTCGAGTTCATCGAGTTCGGAACTCGCATCTTGCGCAGACGGCCCGGTGCCTGATCGGGCAGTCTCCGCACTGAAGCGAGACGGGATGAGCGTCGTCGTGAGACATTGCCTTGCTTGATCTGGGACAATACTTTGTTCGCGTCGTGAAGGATACAATACGCCCATGAAACATGAATCGCAACTCGCCCGGCTCGGACTCTTCGATGCCAAGGTGCCCCGCTACACCAGCTACCCGACTGCACCCCATTTCTCCAAGGATATCGGCCCCTCGCAGTTCATCGAGTGGATCGAGGCGATTCCGGCGGGGGCGTCGATTTCCCCTTTACATGCATGTGCCCTTCTGTCGGCGCCTGTGCTGGTTCTGCGCCTGCCGCACCCAGGGCACGCAGACCGATGCGCCGGTGAAGACCTATGCCGAGACGCTGATCAAGGAAGTTGCGATGCTGAAATCGCACCTTGCCCCGGGCGTGAAGCTGTCGCGGCTGCATTGGGGCGGCGGCACCGCGACGCTGCTTCCGGCGGACTCGATGCGCGCCATCGCCGCGGCGGTGTTCGAAGCCGTGCCGCTGGGCGAGAATGGCGAATTCTCGGTCGAGATCGACCCGAACGAGATCGACGACGAACGCATGGATGCGCTGGCGCAATCGGGGATGAACCGGGCCTCGGTCGGGATTCAGGATTTTGACCCCTTCATCCAGTCGGTGATCGGCCGCGAGCAAACCTTCGAAGTGACGAAGATGGTCGTCGACATGATCCGCGACCGCGGCATCAACAGCCTGAACGCCGACATCCTTTACGGCCTGCCGCATCAGACGCCGGAAAAGATGACCGAGAGCGTCGAAAAGGTGCTGTCGCTGAAACCCGACCGCGTCGCTTTCTACGGCTATGCCCATGTGCCGTGGATGTCGCGTCGGCAATCGCTCATTCCGGCGGAAAACCTGCCCACGCCGCCCGAGCGGCTGGCGCTGTTCCACCTCTCGCGCGAGCTTTTCACCAAGGCGGGCTATGACGTGATCGGCATCGACCACTTCGCACTGCCGCATGACGGGCTGGCCACCGCGCTCAAGGCGGGCAAGCTGCGCCGCAACTTCCAGGGCTATACCGACGATCAGGCGGAAGCGCTGGTGGGGCTCGGCGCCTCGTCGATCTCGCGCTTCCCGCAGGGCTTTGCGCAGAACGAAAGCCCGACCGGCACCTATACGGCGGCGATCCGCGAGGGCAAGTTCTCGACCCACCGCGGCTTTGTCTTCTCGAAGGAAGACCTGATGCGCGGCCGTCTGATCGAGATGCTGATGTGCGACTTCAAGGCCGACAAGGCGGAACTTGTCGACCAATGGGGCGCCGATCCGGCGGTTCTCGATGCCGAATTCGCCGCTTGCGTTGCGAAATTCGAAGACATGGTGGTGGTGACCGAAGCGGGGCTGGAAATCCCCGAACAGGGCCGCCCGCTGACGCGGATGATCGCGCGTCACTTCGATGCCTATGACCTCTCGAAAGCCGGGCACAGCTCGGCGATCTGAGAGCACTTCCATAACAAGGGAAGGGCAGACTGGGCGCCGCAAGGCGCCCATTTCTTTGCGCCCCCTCCTCGGCCCCGAAGCCGTTGAAAGCCCCCGACGGCGTCCCTAAATTCCGAACCGGGGGCAGCACGCGGGGCGCGATGACAGGCGAAAGGGACGAAGCCAGAGACTTTGCCGGGCTGGAGCGCGTCGTCGGTGACGATCTGCGGTTCCGGCTGCGGCTGGGCATCGGCGAGGATGCCTATCGCGCGATCCGCTACGGCAAGGCGCTGCAAAAGCTGTGGGATCTGGGCGGGGTCGCGGCGACCGGGGCGGCGGCGGCGAAACTGCCGGTGGTGGCCGCGGCCTTCTTTGCCCCCTCGGGGCTGGCCGCCTTTCTGCCCTCGGGCCTTGCGGCTTTGCTCGGCTTTGGCGCGGCCACGCCGATCGGCTGGGTGATCGCGGCCGGGGTCGCCTCGGCGGGGGGCTTATTACGGCGTGCTGCGGCTGGTGGGGCAATATGGCGACAAGCGGGTGGCCAAGGTGCCCGCCTTCATCAACACCCCCATCGACCTGCTGGGCGCGACGCTGGTCGATCTGATCGGCACGCTGGCGGTGAAGCTGGCCGAGGTGGAGGGCAGGCTGCCCCCCCGCCAAGCGCGACAGGATCGTGGCGCGGTTCGTGTCGGACTGGGGCATTGATCCGCCCTATGCGGAAAAGGCGGTCCGGCTGATTGCCGGGCATGCGCAGCGGATCGCCCTGCCCGAGGCGGCGGCGGTTCTGGGCCGCTTCCTGCGCGAAAACGAGGATTGCAACGCCCAGGCGATCCGGGAGGACATTCTGGCGATGCTGCGCGAGATCGTGCAGGTCGAGGGCCGGATGGACGTGACCGAGGATCAGGCGCTGGCAGAGATCGACCGGATCTTGCGCCTTGAGACCGAGCCCTCGCTGCGGCGCACGACCGGGCAGATCGCGCAGCGCCTTGGACAGGGGCGGCGGCGGCGGTTGCGGGGATCGGCGCGGGCGCGGCAGCGGTTTCGGGATCGGCACCCGGGTCGGCGGCGGGGCAAGGGCGCTGGGCCGCCGCTTGCGCCGCAAAAGTGCGCCGCGGCCCGAAGACCTCTGACCCCTTTGCGCAGGCGGGGCAGCGGAAAGCGGCGCCCGCGGGCGCCTTGCGCGCTTAAAGCCCGAGCTTCTTCGCCACGATCTCGTTCACCGCGGCGGGGTTGGCCTTGCCGCCAGACGCCTTGATCACCTGCCCGACGAACCAGCCCGCCAGCTTCGGATTGGCCTTGGCCTTTCCACCTGCGCCGGGTTCGCGGCGATGATCTCATCGACCGCCGCCTCGATCGCGCCGAGGTCCGTCACCTGCTTCATGCCGCGCGCCTCGACGATCGCGGCCGGATCGCCGCCCTCGGTATAGACGATCTCGAAGAGATCCTTGGCAATCTTGCCCGAAATCTCGCCCGAGCGGATCAGCTTGATGATCCCCCCCAGCTGCGCCGGGCTGACCGGGCTCTGGCCGATCTCGTGGCCTTCCTTCTTCAGACGGCCGAAGAGCTCGTTGATCACCCAGTTCGCGGCCAGCTTGCCATCTTCGGCCACAGTCACCACGGCTTCGAAATATTCGGCATCCGCCACTTCCGCCGTCAGCACCGAGGCGTCATATTCCGACAGCCCCAGATCCTTGACAAAGCGGGCCTTCTTTTCATCCGGCAGTTCCGGCATGGTGGCGCCGATGTCATCGACCCAAGCTTGTTCGATTTCCAAAGGCAGCAGGTCCGGGCAGGAAATAGCGGTAATCATGCGCCTCTTCCTTGGAGCGCATCGAGCGGGTCTCGCCCTTGTCCGGATCGTAAAGCCGGGTTTCCTGCACGATCGACCCGCCATCTTCCAGAATCGCAATCTGGCGGCGGGCTTCGTAATCAATGGCTTGCTGGATGAAGCGCATCGAGTTCATGTTCTTGATCTCGCAGCGCGTGCCCAGATGGCTGAAGTCCTGCGTCGCCTGATATTTCTCGTATTGCCCGGGCGGCAGACCGACACGTTCACATCGGCGCGCAGGTTGCCGTTTTGCATGTTGCCGTCGCAGGTGCCGATATAGCGCAGGATCTGCCGCAGCTTCGCGATATAGGCGGCGGCTTCTTCCGGGCCACGAATGTCGGGGCGGCTGACGATTTCCATCAGCGCCACACCGGTGCGGTTGAAATCGACAAAGGACATGGTCGGGTCCATGTCATGGATCGACTTGCCCGCGTCCTGTTCCGGTGAATCCGCTCGATCCGCACCTTGCGCGCCACACCCGGGCCCATGTCGACGATGATCTCGCCCTCGCCCACGATCGGGTGGTAAAGCTGCGAAATCTGATAGCCCTGCGGCAGGTCGGGGTAGAAGTAGTTCTTGCGGTCAAAGGCCGAGCGCAGGTTGATCCCGGCCTTCAGCGCGAGCCCCGTGCGCACCGCCTGCGCGACGCAGAACTCGTTGATCACCGGCAACATGCCCGGCATCGCGGCGTCCACGAAAGCGACGTTGGCATTCGGTTCATTGCCGAACGCGGTCGAGGCGCCCGAGAACAGTTTCGCGTTCGAGGCCACCTGCGCGTGCACCTCCATCCCGATCACCAGCTCCCAGTCGCTTTTCGCGCCGGCAATGACTTTCGGTTCGGGGGCGGTGAAGGCAAGGTGGTCAAGCATTGCGGGTTCCCTTTCTCGGCAGAGCCCTTCTAGGGCAGGGCGCGGCGCGGGGCAAGATGGCCCGCCCGCGCGACGGGTCTGAGGTCGAAAGAGCGTATTTGATCCAAGAAAAAGCCGATGTGTTTTTTCTTGGTGCAAATACGCCGGGGTCCGGGGCAGCGCCCCGGCGCGCTCAGCCTGCAAGCCGCCCGACCATCTCGCCAAGGTCGCGGCTGAGGCCGGGGGTGGCAGCAATCCGGTCAAGCGCGGCTTTCGCGTGGCGCTGCCGGGCGGCATCATAGCGCCGCCAGGTCTCAAACGCGGTCGACATCCGCGCCGCGGTCTGCGGGTTGAGCGGATCGAGCCGGATCAGCCAGTCGGCGTAAAGCGCATAGCCCGCGCCGTCGACGCGGTGAAAGCCCGCATGGTTCGCGGCAAAGCCCCCCAGCAGGCTGCGGAAGCGGTTCGGGTTCTTCCAGTCGAACGCGGGGGACGCCGCCAGCCGGGCCACGGTTTCCGCCGCCGTCTCGGGCGGGGTCAGCGCCCCCTGCGCCATGCGCCATTTGTCCATCACCAGCGGATCGGCGGCCCAGCGCGCGGCGAAAGCCGCCAGTTGCCCCTGCCCCTTGCCCTCGGCCACCAGCGCATTCAGCGCGCCGATGCTTTCGGTCATGTTCGTGGCCTCGGCAAACAGCGCCGCCGCCCGGGCGCCGCCATCCTCGGTCGTGAGCAACGCCAGCGTGGCCAGCCGCAGCGCACGGCGCCCGGCGGCCCCGCGTCGGGGCTGTAGGGGCACGCGACCGCGCAGCTGTCATAGACCCGGCTCAGCGCCGCGCCGTGACGGGTGGCGAGCATCTTCATCAGCTTGCGCCGCCCGCCCCGGATCGCCTCGGGGTCGGGGGTGTCGCCCTGCGCAAAAAGCGCCGCGGCGATCTCGTCCTCGCCCGGCAGGCGCAGGCAGGCGGCGCGGAAGCCCGGATCGGCCTCTTCATCCGCAATCAGCCGCCCCACCGCATCGAGGTAATCAAGCTGCGCCCCCTCGCCGCGCGCCATCGCCATCAAGGTCTGGCGCGCCAGCGTCCGCCCGGCCTCCCAGCGGTTGAAGGGGTCGGTGTCATGGGCCAGCAGGAACGCCTGTTCCGCGGGCGTCGTCGCCCGTTCCAGGATCACCGGCGCCGAAAAGCCGCGCAGGAGCGAGGGCACCGGCCGCGCCGACAGCCCCTCGAAGCGGAAGCTTTGCCGCGCCGCGGTCAGTTCCAGCACCGTCGTCGGCACCACCTCGTCGCCATTGGGCGACAGAAGCCCCACCGCCAGCGGAATGTGGCGCGGCGGCTTTTCCGTCTCGCCCGGGGTGGGCGGGGTCGTCTGGCGGACGTCCAGCGTATAGGTGCCGTTCTCGTAAGCCTCGCTGACCGTCAGTTTCGGCGTGCCCGCCTGGGTATACCAGAGCTTGAACTGGCTCAGATCGCGCCCCGAGGTATCCTCGAAAACCCTGATCCAGTCCTCGATCGTGCAGGCCTGCCCGTCGTGGCGCTCGAAATAGAGATCGAGCGCCGCCCGGTAGCCCTCTGGGCCCAGCAGCGTCGCCAGCATGCCCACCACCTCGGCGCCCTTTCATAGACGGTCGCGGTGTAGAAGTTGTTGATTTCCTTGTAGCGGTCGGGCCGCGGCGGATGGGCAAGCGGCCCCGCATCCTCGCGGAACTGGCGCGCGCGCAGGGCCGCCACATCCTCGATCCGCTTCAGCCCGCCCAGCCGCACGTCGCGGGTGAAGCTTTGGTCGCGATAGACCGTCAGGCCTTCCTTCAGGCACAGCTGGAACCAGTCGCGGCAGGTGATGCGGTTGCCGGTCCAGTTGTGGAAATATTCATGCGCGATCACTGCCTCGATGCGTTCGTAATCGGTGTCGGTCGCGGTTTCGGGGCTTGCCAGGACCAGCTTCGAGTTGAAGATGTTCAACCCCTTGTTTTCCATCGCCCCCATGTTGAAATCATCGACCGCGACGATGTTGAAGAGATCCAGATCATATTCGCGCCCGTAAGCCTCCTCGTCCCATGCCATCGAGCGCGCGAGCGCCCCCAGCGCGAAATCGCAGCGCGTTTCATCGCCCGGGCGCACCCAGATGTTCAGATCGACCTTGCGCCCCGAGCGCGTGGTGAAGCTGCCCGAGTTCGCGCGCAGATCCCCCGCCACCAGCGCGAACAGATAAGCGGGCTTTGGCCAGGGATCGTCCCATTCCGCCCAGCCCGGCCCTTGCCCGACGGGGTTGCCGTTCGACAAAAGCACCGGCAGGTCCGACTCGATGCGGACATGAAAGCGGCTCATCACATCGGGGCGGTCGGGATAAAGGTGATGTGGCGGAACCCTCGGCCTCGCATTGGGTGCAATAAAGGCCGTTCGACATGTAAAGCCCCTCGAGCGCGGTATTCGCGGCGGGGGCGATCTCGACCTCGGTTTGCAGCCGGAACGGGCCTGCGGGCAGCACGGCGGCGGGCAGGATGAGCCCCGTTTCGTCCAGATGATAGTCGCCCGGGGCCAGCGCCCGCCCGTCAAGGGAAAGTGAGATCAGCCGCAGATCTTCGCCCTGCAACACCATGTCGGCACCCGGCTGCCGTGGCGTCACCTCCAGCGTCGCAAGGACACGGGTGGCCGCCGGATCCAGCCGGAAGATCAAAGAAACGGACGCGATCTCAAAGGGATAGGGATTGTAATCCGACAAAAGGGTGACGCCGTCCATGACTTTCCTCACGCTGGGCTTGCACTGGGCTTTCGTGCAAGCTAGGCGCTTCCGCCCCGGCAAGGCATCGCCGAGTGCCGGGGCCGATGCGATTTTCGCTGGACAGGGGCGGCATCAGGGCCAAGATACCGGCCAAAGCTTGGGAGGAGCCGATGACGGAACGCGTGGAACGCGAGGGGCTGCAGGTTGCGGCCGAACTGGCGGCCTTCATCGAAACGCAGGCGCTGCCCGGGACGGGGGTCGATCCGGCGCGATTCTGGGCGGGGTTTTCGGCACTGATCCACGATTTCGGGCCGCAAAACCGGGCGCTGCTGGACAAGCGCGACCAGCTGCAGGCGCAGATCGACGCCTGGCACCTGCACCACCGCAGTCAGGGCCATGACGCCACCGCCTATCGCGCCTTTCTGGAGGAAATCGGCTATCTGGTCCCCGAGGGCGCCGATTTCAGCATCGAAACCGGCCCGACCGATCCCGAGATCGCCCAGGTCTGCGGCCCGCAGCTGGTCGTGCCGATCACCAATGCGCGCTATGCGCTCAATGCCGCGAATGCGCGTTGGGGCAGCCTTTATGACGCGCTTTACGGCACCGATGCTTTGGGAGCGCCGCCCATGGCGCCCGGTTACGACCCCGTCCGCGGCGCGAAGGTGATCGCTTGGGCGAAGGAGTTCCTCGATGCCGCCTGCCCGCTTGTCGCCGGGCCCTGGGCGCAGGCGACGCGGCTTTGGCTGCAAGACGGCGGGCTTTTCGCCGAGGTCGCGGGCGAGAAACCGGGCTGAAAGACCCCGCGCAATTCGCGGGCTTTCGCGGCGCGGCCGAGGCACCCACCGAGATCTTGTTGCGCAACAACGGCTTGCATCTGATCCTGAAGCTCGACCGCGCCCATCCGATCGGCGCCACCGATCCGCTGGGGCTGGCCGATCTGGTGCTGGAATCGGCGCTGTCCTCGATCATGGATTGCGAGGATTCGGTGGCCACCGTCGATGCCGCCGACAAGGTTCTGGCCTATCGCAACTGGCTGGGCTTGATGCGCGGCGATCTGACGGAAACGGTGACGAAGGGCAGCCGCAGTTTCACCCGCGCCCTTGCCCCCGATCTGACCTTCACCGCGCCCGAGGGGGGCCACGTCACACTCAAGGGCCGGGCGCTGATGCTCGTGCGCAATGTCGGGCCGCTGATGACCACCCCCGCGATCCTGACCCGCAGCGGCGCCGAGGCGCCCGAGGGGCTGATGGATGCGATGATCACCACGCTTTGCGCGCTGCATGATCTGAAGCGCGGCGCCAATTCCACCACCGGCTCGGTCTATGGTCAAGCCGAAGCTGCACGGCCCGAGGAAGTCGCCTTCACCTGCGCCAGCTTCGCCCATGTCGAGGAAGTCCGGGCCTGCCCGCCAATACGGTGAAGCTCGGCATCATGGACGAGGAACGCCGGACCTCGGCGAACCTCAAGGAATGCATCCGCGCCGCCAAGGATCGGCTTGCCTTCATCAACTCGGGGTTCCTTGACCGGACCGGGGACGAGATCTTCACCTCGATGGAAGCCGGGCCGATGGTGACCAAGGCCGAGATGAAATCGCAGCCCTGGATTTCCGCTTACGAGGATCGCAACGTCGATATCGGCCTGCGGCTCGGCCTGCCGGGCAAGGCGCAGATCGGCAAGGGGATGTGGGCCGCGCCGGACAATATGGGGCAGATGCTGGCGCAGAAGATCGCCCATCCGATGGCCGGGGCGAATTGCGCCTGGGTGCCCTCGCCCACCGCGGCCACGCTGCACGCGACGCATTACCACCGCGTCGATGTGAAGGCGCGCCAACGCGAGATCGCACAGCTGCAACGGCCGCTGCGACTCTTTGATCTGCTGACGATCCCGCTGGCCGTCGGGCGCACCTATTCCGAGGCCGAGATCACCGCGGAAATCGAGAACAACGCGCAGGATTCTGGGCTGTGGTGCGCTGGGTCGATCAGGCATCGGCTGTTCCAAGGTGCCCGACATTCATGACGTCGGCCTGATGGAAGACCGCGCGACGCTGCGGATCAGCTCTCAGGCGCTGGCGAACTGGCTGCATCACGGCATCGTCGGCGAGCCGCAGGTGATGAAGGCCTTTCGCAAGATGGCGGCGGTGGTCGATCGGCAGAATGCGGGCGATCCGGCCTATCAGCCGATGGCGCCGAATTTCGACGGGCTGGCGTTTCAGGCCGCCTGCGATCTGGTGTTTCTGGCCCGCATCCAGTCCTGGCTATACGGAACCGGTGCTGCACCAGCGCCGCGCCCAGTGAAGGCCGCCAAGGGCTGAACGACTGGCCTCGGGCGGCGCCCCTTCGCCGGGGACGCGCCCCGGGACCGGAACCCGGATCATGGGAGTGGTCGGGGCGGCGAGATTCGAACTCACGACCTTCTGTACCCAAAACAGACGCGCTACCAGGCTGCGCTACGCCCCGATGGCGCCTTCAATAGCGGCACAGCAGAGCGCTGAAAAGGGGAAATGCCTAATCAAGCGGTGCCACGCGCTGTCCGGGGGCCAGCCCCAGCGCCGCCGCCTGCCCGCCCGCAATCTCCAGCACATGCTGCACCGGCCCGCCCGACCAGATCGGCGTCTCGTCAAAGGGCTGCGCATTCGCGTGGATGGACAGAATGCGCCCGGCCGCGTCGATGAAGATCATGTCAAGCGGCAACGGCGTGTCATGCATCCAGAACCCCACCACCCGCGGCGTCGGATAGACAAAGACCATCCCGCTGCCGGGCGCCAGATGGCTGCGGCCCATCAGCCCGCGCGACCGCTCGGCTTCGGTATCGGCGATTTCAACGGAAATCCGGACCGCCCCGCCCGGCCGCGCGATGCAAAGCACCGCCTCCCCGCCGGTGGCGCGGGCGGTGTCGAACGCCGCCCGGCTGCAATCCTCGGCCAGCGCGGGGACCCCCGCCAGCCCGAGACACAGGATCAGCGCGCCCGCAGCGCCGTTTCCCAGCTTGTGACCTGCGCCGCCATCCGGCCGCGCCGCCCCTCGATCACCCGCAGACATACCGCTCTCCCGGCGCCAGATCGGCAAAGCCCGAGCGGCGCACCTCGACATGGATGAACACATCTTCGGGCCGTCCGAAGACATTTGCAAAGCCAAATCCCTTGCCCTTGTCGAACCACTTCACCCGCGCCGGTTCCAGCGGCAGCGCCGCGATCACCTCGGGGTCGGTCTCGCCCAGATCCTCAATCGGGGCCAGCCGGGTGTCGGTCTCGGGCGGCGAGATATCGAGCACCTCGACCGCCTGCGCGCCGCGCGCGTCGCCTGCACCAGAACCCGGATGCCGGCATTGTCCGCCACCGAACTTTGTCCGAAATTGCGCAGCACATTGGCATGAAGCAGAATGTCCGGCCCGCCCTCGCCATCGAGGATGAACCCGAACCCCTTGCCCGCGTCAAACCACTTCACCCGCCCCGCGACTTCACGTCGCGCCCGCTTCGTCAACCATCCGCTGCCGTCCATTTTCTGATGCGCCGGGACTGTGGACGTCCGCCACTGCGCCGCCCCTCAGTTGTCACAGGTTCGCAACCGGTTTCAAGCTGATTTGGCTTGTCTTTTTGGGCAGGATGCCATTGGCGAAGCGCGAAATGCAGGCAATTTTAGACGAAAAAACAGGCTGACGCTGCGTAAGGATCAGGGGTTCAGCCGGGTGATCTCCCATGCCGCATCGGGCGCGGCGCGGCGCCAGCGGAAGCGGTCGTGCAGCCGGAAGGCGCCATCGGCCCAGAACTCGATTTCCAGCGGCACGATGCGGAAACCGCCCCAGAAGGGCGGCCGGGCGGGCGTGCCCTGCAGCGCCGTCACCTTCGCCACCTCGGCCATCAGCGCCGTGCGCGAGGCAAGCGGTTCGCTTTGCCGCGAGGCCCAGGCGCCCAGCCGCGACTTGAGCGAGCGCGAGGCGTAATAGGCATCCGCCTGCGCCCCCTCCTCGCGCGAGACCAGACCGCGCACGCGGATCTGCCGGCGCAGGCTTTTCCAGTGCATCACGAAGGCGGCCTTGCCGGTGGCGCCGATCTCGGCCGATTTCGCCGACCCGTAATTGGTGTAAAAGACGAAGGCCCCGCCCGAGGGCGCGTCCTGCGCCTCGATTTCCTTCAGCAGCACCATGCGCACATTGGGCAACCCCTCGGCATCGACGGTGCCCAGCGCGATGGCGTTGGGGTCGTTGATCTCGGTCTTTTCGGCCTCGGCAAGCCAGGATTGCGCCAGGGCAAACGGGTCCTCGCCCGCGAAGATGCCGTTGCGATCGCTCATGTTGGTTCCTTCCCCGGCCTTCCCAGCCGGATGCGACGCGCCGCTGCCCCGACGTCAACCCGCCTTGATGCGCTGCCGATCTTCGCCTAATGCTGGCGCACTTTCCAGAGGCAAGCAGGAGAATCCAGATGACGGCAGGCTTGATGGCGGGAAAACGGGGCCTGATCATGGGTCTTGCCAACGACAAGTCGATCGCTTGGGGCATTGCCAAGGCGCTTGGCGATGCGGGCGCCGAACTGGCGTTTTCCTATCAGGGAGGCGCTGAAAAAGCGGGTGGAGCCTCTGGCCGCCAGCCTTGGCACGCCGCTTCTGTTCGAATGCGACGTGGCGAACGAAGAGAGCATGGATGCGCTTTTCGCGGGTCTCAAGGACGCCTGGGGGACGCTGGATTTCGTCGTCCATGCCATCGGGTTCAGTGACAAGAACGAGCTGCGCGGCCGTTATGTCGACACCTCGCGCAGCAACTTCACCATGACGATGGACATTTCGGTCTATTCCTTCACCGCCGTCTGCGCCCGCGCGGCCGCGATGATGCCTGCGGGCGGCTCGCTTCTGACGCTGACCTATTACGGCGCCGAACAGGTGATGCCGCATTACAACGTGATGGGCGTGGCCAAGGCGGCGCTGGAAGCTTCGGTGAAATACATCGCCGAGGATCTGGGCAAGCTTGGCATCCGCTGCAACGCGATCTCGGCCGGGCCGATCAAGACGCTGGCGGCGAGCGGCATCGGCGATTTCCGCTACATCATGAAGTGGAACGAACTGAACAGCCCGCTGCGCCGCAACGTGACCCAGGAAGAGGTGGGCAAGGCCGCGCTTTACCTGCTCTCGGATCTCGGTTCGGGCACCACGGGCGAGAACCTGCATGTCGATGCGGGCTATCGGATTGCGATGGATTTTTCCGATATCGAGGCCCGCGGGCTGGTGCTTCTGGGCTGCGGCAAGATGGGCTCGGCGCTGCTGTCGGGCTGGCTGCGGCAGGGCTTTCGCCCGCATCCGTGCATGTGGTCGAACCGTTTCCAAGCGATTGGCTGAAGGCTTCGGGCGTGGCGCTGAACGGGGATCTTCCGCGGCGCCCGCCGTGGTTCTGGCGGTGAAGCCGCAGATGATGGCCGGGCGCTGCCGGGCCTGCAGGCGATGGGCGGCGGCGGGACGCTGTTCGTCACCGTCGCCGCGGGCACGACTTTGGCAAAATATGCAGCGATTCTGCGCGCTTCGACGCTCGTGCGGGCGATGCCGAACGCCCGCCGCGATTGGCCGCGGCATCACCGCAATCTGCGGCAATGCGACGGCCAGCCCGCGCATCTGGATCTGGCCGAGGGCTTCTTGCTGCCGTCGGTCAGGTGGTGCGGCGAGGGCGAGCATCAGATGGATGCGGTCACGGCGGTTTCGGGCTCGGGCCCCGCTTACGTCTTTCATCTGATCGAGGCGCTGGCCGCGGCCGCCGAGCCGAGGGCTGCCCGCGGATCTGGCGATGAAACTGGCAAAGGCCACCGTGGGCGGTGCCGGGCAACTGGCGGAAGACGCTGCGGAAAGCCCGGCGCAGCTGCGGGTGAACGTCACCTCGCCGGGCGGCACGACGGCGGCGGCGCTCGCCCATCTGATGGACCCCGAAACCGGCTTTCCGGGGCTGTTGCAGCGCGCCGTCAGGCCGCGGCCGACCGCGGGCGGGAGCTGGGCCAATGACCGAAATCAGCTACGACGACTTCGCCAAGGTCGATATCCGGGTGGGCCGCATCATCGACGTGCAGCCCTTCCCCGAAGCGCGCAAACCCGCCTTCAAGCTCTGGGTCGATTACGGCCCCGAGGTGGGCGTGAAGAAATCCTCGGCGCAGGTGACGGTGCATTACACGCCGGAAACGCTGATGGGGCGGCAGGTTCTGGGCGTCGTCAACTTCCCGCCGCGCCAGATCGGGCCGTTCCGCTCCGGGCGCTGGTGCTGGGCCTGCCCGACGAAACCGGCGCCGTGGTGCTGATCGGCCCGGTCAGGACGTGCCCTTGGGCGGGAAGATGTTCTGATGCGGGTTCTGGTCACGCGGGCGCTGACGCCCCGGTCGCGGCGATCTTGCGCGCGGAATTCGATGCCGAATTTCGCACCATTGACGCCGATGCCCCTGCCCGGGCGCGGGACGCGCTGGCCGCCTATGACGCGCTCTTGCCGACTTTGGGCGATGCCTTGCGGGCCGAGGCCTTCACCGGCCCGATCCGCGCGAAACTCTTGGCAAATTTCGGCGTCGGCGTGAACCATATCGACGTGGCGGCGGCGAAGGCCGCGGGCCTTTTGGTGACGAACACCCCCGGCGCCGTCACCGATGCCACGGCCGATATCGCGATGACGCTGTTGCTGATGTCGGCACGCCGCGCGTCCGAAGGCGAGCGGATGCTGCGGGCGGGGCACTGGACCGGCTGGGCGCCCACGCAGATGCTGGGCGCGCATGTGACGCAAGCGGCTGGGCGTGATCGGCATGGGGCGGATCGGTCAGGCGGTCGCGAAACGCGCCCATTTCGGCTTTGGCATGCCGGTCAGCTATGCGTCGCGCAGCCCGAAGGCGCTTGATTTCCCGCCAGCCCCTGCCCCTGCCCGATCTGCTGGCGCAATCGGATTTCGTCGTTCTGGCCGTGCCCGCAACGCCCGAAACGCGGCACCTGATCGGCGCGGCGGAACTGGCGCTGATGCCCCCGCACGCGCATCTGATCAATGTCGCCCGCGGCGATGTGGTCGATGAAGCCGCGCTGATCGCGGCCCTGACCGCGGGCCGGATCGGCGGCGCCGGTCTTGATGTCTATGAACGCGAGCCGCTCGTCCCCGGCCCTGATCGGGCTTGAAAACGTCACGCTGCTGCCGCATCTGGGCACCGCGACCGAGGAGGTCCGCGATGCGATGGGGCTGATGGCCGTCGAAAATCTGCGCGCCTTCCGTGACGGCACGCCGCTGCCAAACCCCGTTTGAAGGCTTGACGACAGCCGCGGCCCGGCAGAATTTGACCCCGACCGGGGAGCCTTCATGTATCAGCCAGCCATCACCGCAACCGGCGTCTTCGTGCCGCCCGATGCGATTTCGAACGATGACCTTGTCGCCGCCTTCAACGCCTATGCCGACCGGTTCAACGCCGCGCATTCGGACCAGATCGCCGAAGGCGAGATGAGCCCGATCGAACATTCCTCGTCCGAGTTCATCCTGAAAGCCTCGGGGATCGAGAACCGCTATGTGATGGATCGCACGGGCGTTCTGGACGGACCGGATGTATCCGGCGCTGCGCCAACGCAGTGACGACGAACCGGGGATCATGGCGGAAATGGCCGTGGATGCCTGTCAAAAGGCGCTGGCGAAAGCCGGGCGGACGGGCGCCGAGGTCGATCTGGTGATCTGCGCCGCCTCGAACATGGAACGCGCCTATCCGGCCATTGCGATTGAAATTCAACAGCTTCTGGGCGCGACCGGCTTTGCCTTCGACATGAACGTCGCCTGTTCCTCGGCCACGTTCGGGATTCAGGCGGCGGCTGACATGATCCGCGCGGGCTCGGTGCGGCGTGCGCTGGTGGTGAACCCGGAAATCACCTCGGGGCATCTGGAATGGCGCGACCGCGATTGCCATTTCATCTTCGGCGATGTGGCGACGGCGGTGCTGATCGAGCGGCAGGAGGACGCGGCGCAGGGCTTCGCCATCCGTTCCGTGAAATGCGCGACCGAGTTTTCGAACAACATCCGCAACAACAACGGATTTCTGCGCCGCACCCGGCCCGATGGGCTGGCCGACCGGCGCGACATGCAATTCATGCAGGAGGGCCGCAAGGTCTTCAAGGAAGTGCTGCCGCTGGTTTCGGCGCATATCCTGCATCACCTTGAGGCCGAGGGTGTGGCGGCGAGCGATCTGACGCGGCTCTGGCTGCATCAGGCGAACAAGACGATGAACGATTTCATCGGCCGCAAGGTGCTGGGGCGGGATCCGGCGCCCGGGGAACAGCCCAACATCTTGCAGGAATTCGCCAATACCTCGTCGGCAGGGTCGATCATCGCCTTTGACCGGTTCTCGGACGACCTGAAACCGGGCGAGACCGGGCTGATCTGCTCCTTCGGGGCGGGCTATTCGGTCGGCTCGGTGATCGTCGAAAGGTTCTGAAACAAGATTGGCGAAGGCCATCGCCTTCGCCACGGAACGCCATATCCCGTGTCAGGCCGCGGCCCAAAGGCCGCCGGCCAGCGCCCGCCGCCCATGGCGGGCGCTTCGCGCCGGGACGGTCGCCGGCCTCTGTTGCGCTTGGGGCAAGCGGTCTTGTTAAAGCCGTTTCGCTACGGGCGGGGAAAGGCAGTGCCTTTCCTTTTCCGCCCGAACCGCTCGTTTTACTCCGCCGCCCAAGCCTCCACCGGCGGGCAGGTGCAGACCAGATTGCGGTCGCCATAGACGTTGTCGACCCGCCCCACCGGCGGCCAATACTTGTCCACCCGGAAGGCGCCCGGCGGAAACAGCCCTGCTCGCGGCTGTATTTCCGGTCCCACCCGGCCACCAGATCCTCGACCGTATGGGGCGCGTGATGGAGGCTGTCCTCGGCGGCGATCCGGCCCTCGGCCACGTCGCGGACCTCTTCGCGGATCGCCAGCATCGCGGTGATGAAGCGGTCGATCTCGGCCTTGGTCTCGCTTTCCGTCGGCTCGACCATCAGCGTCCCGGCCACCGGCAAGACATCGTCGGCGCATGGAAACCGTTGTCGATTAGACGCTTGGCGATGTCATCCACGGTCACACCCACTTCGGCAAAGGGGCGGGTGTCAAGGATGCATTCATGCGCCACCCGGCCGCGGTTGCCCATGAAGAGGATCGGATAGTCGGCCTTCAGCCGCGCCGCGATGTAGTTGGCATTGAGGATCGCCACCCGCGTCGCCTGCGCCAGCCCCTCGCCCCCATCATCAGACAATAGGCCCATGAAATCAAAGGATCGACGCCGATCCATAGGGCGCAGCCGAGACCGCCCCTCGCGCCCGTCGGTCTCCACATGGCCGGGCAGATAGGGCGCCAGATGCGCCTTGACGCCGATCGGCCCCATGCCCGGCCCGCCGCCGCCATGCGGAATCGCAAAGGTCTTGTGCAGGTTGAGGTGGCTCACGTCCGAGCCGCATTCGCCCGGCTTCACCAGCCCCACGAGCGCATTCATGTTCGCGCCGTCCATATAGACCTGCCCGCCAAAGCGATGGGTGATCGCGCAGATCTCCTTCACCGTTTCCTCGAACACCCCATGGGTCGAGGGGTAAGTGATCATGCAGGCCGCGAGCCGATCCCCCGCCTGCGCCGCCTTGTCGGCGAAATCTTCCAGATCGACGTCACCATTCGGCGCCGATTTCACCACCACGACCTTCATCCCCGCCATCGCCGCCGAGGCCGGGTTGGTGCCATGCGCCGAGACCGGGATCAGGCAGATATCGCGTTGCCCTCTCCCCGCGCCCGGTGATAGGCGGCAATCGTCATCAGCCCGGCATATTCGCCCTGCGCGCCGGAATTGGGCTGCATCGAAAACGCGTCATAGCCGGTGATCTCGCACAGCTTCGCCGTCAGATCCGCGATCATCTCGGCATAGCCGCCCGCCTGATCGGCCGGAACGAACGGGTGCAGCGAGTTGTAGCGATGCCAGGTCAGCGGCGCCATTTCCGCCGCGGCATTCAGCTTCATCGTGCAGGAGCCGAGCGGGATCATCGCCCGGTCGAGCGCCAGATCGCGGTCCGACAGCCGCCGCATATAGCGCATCATTTCCGACTCGGCGCGGTTCATCTGAAAGACCGGATGCGTAAGATAGTCGGTTTCCCAGCATTTCCGCCGGGAAGCCAAGGGCTTGCCCCATCGGCGGCACGGTCTTGATGCCGAAACTGTCCAGAAGCCGCACCAGCACGTCTTCATCGGTCAGCTCGTCAATCGAGATGCCGACGCGCCCCTCGCCCACCTTGCGCAGGTTGATCCCGTGCTGACGCGCGGCGGCCATGATGCCCTGCTGCCCCACGCCCACCCGCACGGTGATCGTGTCGAAAAACGCCTGCGGCGCCACATCCGCCCCGGCGGCGACCAGCGCATCGCGCACGCGGACCGCGTTCAGATGCACCCGTTCGGCAATCGCGCGCAGCCCCTTCGGCCCGTGGAAAACCGCATAGAAACTGGCGATCACGGCCAAAAGCGCCTGCGCCGTGCAGACGTTCGAAGTCGCCTTTTCGCGCCGGATATGCTGCTCGCGCGTTTGCAGCGACAGCCGATAGGCCTTGTTGCCCCGCGCGTCGATCGACACGCCGACGATCCGCCCCGGCATCGTGCGTTTCAGACTGTCGCGGCAGGACATGAAGGCCGCATGCGGGCCGCCAAAGCCCATCGGCACGCCAAAGCGCTGCGCGGACCCCACCGCAATATCGGCGCCCATGGCCCCGGTTCCTTGAGCAGGCAAAGCGCCAGAAGATCCGTCGCCACCACCGCAATCGCCCCGCTTCATGCAGCATCGCGATGTAATCGGTGAAGTCGCGGACATGGCCATAGGTGCCCGGATATTGGAAAATCGCCCCAAAGACCGCATCGGGCACCAGCTCGTCGGGCTGGCCCTTGACGATCTCGATGCCGAACGGCGCGGCCCGGGTTTCCAGCACCGCCACCGTCTGCGGATGCAGGTTGAGATCGACAAAGAACGCCCGCGCCTTCGACTTGGCCGCGCGTTCGGCCATCATCATCGCCTCGGCCGCGGCGGTCGATTCATCAAGCAGGCTGGCATTCGCCACCGGCAGCCCGGTCAGATCGGCGACCATGGTCTGATAGTTCAGCAAAGCCTCCAGCCGGCCCTGCGCGATTTCCGGCTGATAGGGCGTGTAGGCGGTATACCAGGCCGGGTTTTCCAGCACGTTGCGCTGGATCGCGGGCGGCGTCGCGGTGCCGTAATAGCCCTGCCCAATGAGCGAGGTCATCACGGCATTCTTCTTTTGCACCTCGCGCAGCTTGTCGTGCAGCTCGTGCTCGGTCATCGGCGGCCAGGACAGCGGCTTGGCCTGCCGGATCGCCTGCGGCACCGTCTCGTCGATCAGCGCGTCGAGGGTCGGCACCCCCACCACCTTGAGCATCTCCGCCATCTCGGACGGGCTCGGCCCGATGTGGCGGCGGTTGGCGAAATCGTAAGGGTCGTAATCGGTGGGGGTGAAGCTCATGATCTTGCTCGATTTATCCGATGAAATCCTCATAGGCGCCCGCGGACATGTAGTCCTCGACCGCGGCCAGATCGGCGACCTTCATCTTGAAGAACCAGGCCTCCATCGGCTTTTCATTGACCAGCGCCGGAGTGTCGGGCAGGGCTTCGTTCACTTCGACAATCTCGCCCGCAAGCGGCGCCAGAATGTCGGAGGCGGCCTTGACCGATTCAATCACCGAGACCTCGTCGCCCTTTTCGACCTTGCGGCCGACCTCGGGCAGTTCGACAAAGACGACATCGCCCAGCTGTTCGCTGGCATGTTCGGTGATGCCGACGACGACAAGGTCGCCCTCGACGCGCAGCCATTCGTGTTCGGGGGTGTAACGGATCGCCATCGGGTGCTCCTATCGCTTGTAGCTGGTGGGGTGGAAAGGCAGGTCGGTAACGCGGGCGGGCAGGCGCTTGCCGCGGACCTCGCCGTAAACGGTGGCGCCGGGGGCCAGATCCGCGGGCAGATAGGCCATCGCGACGGGCGCATCGACCGAGGGGCCAAAACCGCCCGAGGTGACCCGGCCAATGGCTTCGCCACCCTCGGCTTCGGCATAGATGTCAACGCCTTCGCGCATCGGCGCCCGACCCTCGGGGCGCAGGCCCATGCGTTTGCGGGGGGCGCCTTCGGTCAATTCACGCAGAATGCGCGCGGCACCGGGAACCCGCCTTCGCGCGCCGCCGTGCGACGGGCCTTCTGGATCGCCAGGTCAGACCCGCCTCGACCGGCGTGGTTTCGGTGTCGATGTCATGGCCGTAAAGCGGCATCCCGGCTTCAAGCCGCAGGCTATCGCGCGCGCCAAGGCCAATGGGCGCCACCTCGGGCATCGCCAGAAGCGCGCGGGCAAAGCCCTCGATCACGCTTTCGGGCACGGAAATTTCAAAGCCATCCTCGCCGGTGTAGCCAGAGCGGGACACCCACAGATCGGCCCCCTCCCACAGGAACGTCGCGGTCTCCATGAAGCGCATCGCGGCAACGCCGGGGACCAGCCGCGCCAAAGCGGTTTCCGCCAGCGGGCCTTGCAGCGCCAGCAGGCCGCGGCCCTCGACCACGGTCACACCGGGCACATGGGCGCGCAGATGGGCGATGTCGGCCTCGGCCATCGCGGCATTGACGACCAGAAACAGGTGATCGCCGCGGTTCGCCACCATCAGATCGTCCAGAATCCGCCCGCGGCATTGGTGAACACCGCATAGCGCTGCCGATTGAGCCCCAGCCCCGCAATATCGACCGGCACCAACGCCTCGAGCGCCGCAACGGCGCCCGCGGGCAGGATCACCTGCCCCACGTCGAACAGCCCGGCGGCGGCGCGGGTGTGCAGATGCTCTTTCAGCACCCCCATCGGATATTGCACGGGCATGTCCCAGCCCGCAAAGGGGACCATCTTCGCCCCCAATTCCCCATGCAGATTGAAAAGCGCCGTGCGCTTCAAGCCCGTATCCCCGGCCATCGCATCCCCCAAGCCGGAAACCCGGCACCGAATCCCTGGGCTTTCGCCCGCTCGATGCCCCCCCTGTCCCTGCCTGTCGGCGCCTGAGATCGTTATCCCTTCGGCGGACCTTCCCGAACGTCCCGGGCGGGGTCACTCTCCAGAGTTCTTCGTCAGAACGGTCCTTTTGCCTGAGAGTTTACCGGGGCGGTTGCTCCTTCGGCCCTGACCTTGCAGTGTCTCCCGATCCTGACGCCCCTGATCTAGCCCGTCCTGCGACACTCTGGCAAGAGGAAAAACAAATCCGACGCTTTCGAGAAAATCCGACACCCTCTCGCCCGGACAGCAAAAGGGCCGGAAAACCGGCCCCGTTTTCATCTTGCCACAAATATCCGGGGTGCGGGGCAGAGCCCCTCCGCTCAGACCTTGGCGCGCACCTTCTGCATCAGCGGCATGAGGTCCGCCATCTCCGGCCCATGCGCCTGCCCCGTCAGCGCCTTCCTGAGCGGCATGAAGAGCCCCTTGCCCTTGCGCCCGGTGGCCTCTTTCACCGCCGCGGTCCAGCTCGCCCAGCTGTCCTTGGCAAAGGGCATGTCGGGCAAAAGCGCCAGCGCCACCGCGACGAATTCGGCATCTTCCGGGTCAATCACCGCCTCGGCGCCTTCGATCACCAGCTCGGCCCAATGGGCAAGGTCCGAGAGCTTGTCGATGTTCTTCGAGGCCACCGCCCAGAAATCCCGCGCCAGATGCGGCGGAATGCCCAGCTTGCGGATCTCGTCCTCGACCTTTTCAAAGGGCAGATGCTGGTTGCGCGCGCGTCAGCGGATCAGATCCTCGGGTCGAATTTCGTCGGCGCCGCCCCGAACTGGCTCAGATCGAAGCCCTCGGCGATCTCGTCCAGGCTCATCCGCAGCTCGACCGGCTGGCTGGACCCAAGCCGCGCCATCAGCGACAGCAGCGCCTCGGGGGCGATGCCATTCGCCCGCAGATCGCGGATCGACAGCGTGCCAAGCCGCTTCGACAACTCCTCGCCCTTGGCGCCGGTCAGGAGCGAATGGTGCGCGAAGCTCGGCGGCGTGCCGCCCAGCGCCTCCATGATCTGGATCTGCGTCGCGGTGTTCGTCACATGGTCGGCGCCGCGCACGATATGGGTCACGCCCATCTGGATATCGTCGACGGACGACGCAAAGGTATACAGCACCTGCCCGTCGGCCTTGATCAGGACCGGGTCCGAGACCGAGGCCGCGTCGATCGAAATGTCGCCGATGATGCCATCGTGCCATTCGATCCGGGTCTGGTTCAGCAGGAAGCGCCAGTAGCCGTCGCGGCCCTCCTCGCGCAGCCGGGCCTTGTCCTCGGCCGACAGCTTCAGCGCCGCGCGGTCATAGACCGGGGGCTTGTGCATGTTCAGCAATTTCTTGCGCTTCAGGTCAAGCTCGGTCGGGCTTTCGAAGCATTCGTAAAACCGCCCCACCCCGCGCAGGCTTTCCGCCGCCGCCTCGTAGCGGTCAAAGCGCAGCGACTGGCGTTCCTCGCGGTCCCAGGTCAGGCCGAGCCATTCCAGATCCGCCTTCAGCGCATCCACATATTCCTGCTTCGAGCGTTCCTGGTCGGTATCGTCGATGCGCAGGATGAAGGTGCCGCCGGCCTTGCGGGCGACAAGGTAGTTCATCAGCGCGGTGCGCAGGTTGCCGACATGGATATAGCCGGTCGGCGAGGGCGAAGCGGGTAACGACGGTCATCGGGCTCTCCTGTTGACGGTCTGCTCTTTCACAGGCTGGAGCTTTTGTCCATATCTGGCAAGGAAAGCCTGCCCCGCAGGGATGAAGGAGCCGTGACCATGACCCTCTGGAAAGGCCGCGAGGCGCCGAGCCTTGCCGAAATCGAAGCGATGGCCGAAGCCGCCCGCGCCACCCTGCCCGGGCGTTCCGCGCCCCGCCGCCGCCGTCGTGCTGCGGGTGGAGGATTTCGCCGCCGAGGCGGTGCTTGACGAGATGGGGATCGAGGACCCGTTCGAGCTGACCGGGCTTTACGAGGGCGTGCCGCTGACCGAAAAATCGGTCTTCGACCCCAGCGGGCCGGATGTGATTTGGCTCTTCCGCCGTCCGATCCTCGATGAATGGGTCGGGCGGGGCGATGTCGCGCTGGATAGACTTGTCGCGCATGTCTTCGTGCACGAGCTGGCGCATCATTTCGGCTGGTCGGATGACGATATCGCCCGCATCGACCGCTGGTGGGAGTGACCGGGGCAGCCCTGCCGGACCGCCCCGCCCTGTCCGCATTCTCAGGCGGCGTCGGTGATCTCCATCCGCACCAGCGTCTGGTTGAGCAGGATATAGGCGATTTCGCCGAAGGTGACCGGGCCGGTGAAGCCGCCGGTGCGCTGGCCTTCCAGCTCGCCGTAAAGGTAGTTCAGGATGCAGTTGCACGAATACTGCCCAGAGCCCGCCGCGCCCGCGCCCTGCGCAAAGGCCTGGGCATAGGAGCCCAGCGCATTCGCCATGCGATATTCCACCCCGGCCACGACCGGCGCATAGAATTTCACCTCGCCCGCCGCGACATCGACCGACTGGATCGAGACATTGACCAGCGCGCCCGCGTAATTCGCCACCAGCGGCAGCCGGGTATCAAGGCCGTTGTCGGTGATGTAGCGGGCCAGATCGACCTCGGCCCCGTTCACCGTCGCGGTCTTCGCCGCAAATCCGCCCTCGGCGAAGGTGAAGGTCAGTTTCGCATCATTGCCCTGCGCGAAGATGTTGAGAATGTCGAGATCGACCGACACCCCCTCGGGCAGGGCGACATGCAAAAGCACCGCGCCTTCGTCATGGCCCTTGCCGGTGGCACCGTCAAAGACCTTGGGCGCCTTCTTGCCGATGTCATCCAGATGCACGCCGGTGATCCAGCCCGCCAGCGGCTGATCGAACAGGCCCGGCCAGGTCTGCCCGTCCACCGCGAATTGCGAATGCGCGACGGAAAAGGCCGGGATCATGATCATGGTCACGCCACCGGGCTTGTAGCCCTCGGCGATGCGGGGCAGCTCGTCCACCCACAGATGGCGCGGCGTGGCGCCACTGGCCTTGGGGAAGGTGGTGCAGAAAAGCTTGTCGCGCACCACCGCGCCGCCGTCTTCGGTGACGAAATAGACGGTGGTGCCACCGATCCAGGCCCGCGCGCAGCTGCGCCAGAAGCGATCGTCGCCCGCGATCGCCATCACGTCGCCCGCTTCGATCCGTTTGGCCGCTTCCGCGACCGTGAGCATTTCGTTCTTCATCGGTCGTCTCCGTTCAGAATTTCGCCGCATCGGCCAGGGCAAAGGGGTTCTTCGCCACAAAGTCCCGCAATTCCCCGACTTTTCCGGCCAGGGCCGCCGGCGCGTCTGCCACTTCGCGACGCAGCCGCGAGATCAGGATGCGCGTGGCCAGCGAGGCCGACGAGAGATCGGAATTGCTGGTAAGGACCCGCTTCCAGCGCGGGTCGGACAGATCCGGAATCATGTTTCTCCTCCTCAGGATGTGACGCGGATCACACCACCAATGCGTTAAAGACCGGTTTCCGCCCTTCCCCCCCGCGCGCGAACCTGCAATGTTAGCGCCAAAGACCCGAAACCGGCCCGCGCGGGCCGCAAGAAAGGCCCGGCATGACTGCCATTCTGACCGTCACCCTGAATCCCACCGTCGATCTTTCGATCCACGCCGATCAGGTCGCCCCCGAACGCAAGCTGCGCTGCACCCGCCCCGAGACCGATCCGGGCGGCGGCGGGCTGAATGTCAGCCGGGCGATCTCGGCCTTGGGCGGGCATTCCACCGCTTTCGTGGCGCTGGGCGGGCCCATGGGCGACAAGGTCATGCATCTGCTGGCCGAGCAGGGGATCGGCCTCGCCCCCTTCCCCGCGCCCGGCGAAACGCGCCAAAGCCTGACCGTCACCGATGCGACGACGGGCGAACAATACCGCTTCGTCATGCCCGGCCCGACCTGGTCCGCAAGCGACGTGACGAAGGTGCTCGACCGGATCGCGAAAGCGGCGCCGGAAAACGGCATCGTCGTGCTCTCGGGCAGCCAGCCGCCGGGCGTGCCCGACGATTTTCCGGCGCGGCTGGCCACGAAGATCGCCCGCACCCGGGCGCGGTTCTTTCTGGACACCTCGGGCAAGGCGCTGCACCAGCTGCTCACCGCCGGGGCAAAACCCGTCGACGTGCTGCGGATGGATGATCTTGAAGCCGAGGAACTGGCGGGCCGCGCCCTGCCCGACCGCGCCGACAGCGCCGATTTCGCGCAGGACCTGGTCCGGCGCGGCATCGCCCGCGCGGTCGTCGTGGCCCGCGGAGCCGATGGCAATGTGCTCGCGACCGAGTCCGAGCGCTGGGTGGCGCAGGCCGTGCCCGACAGGGTGGTGTCGAAGGTCGGCGCGGGCGACAGTTTCGTGGCCGCCTTCACCCTCAGCCTTGGCCGCGGCCTGAGCCTGCCCGGGCGCTGCGCTGGGGCGCGGCGGCGGCGGCAGCGGCGGTGATGACGCCCGCCACCGATCTGTGCACGCGCGCCGATGTGAAACGGCTCTTGCGCGCCTCGTCGCTCGAAACGATCTGAGCCCCCAAAACCAGGGGAGAGGGGGGCTCTGCCCCCCGGCTGCGCCCCCCCCGGGATATTTTCCCCAAGGTGAAAGCAGAGCCGTTTGCCCTTTCACCTTGGCGCAAATATCCCGGGGGGTGAATTTTGGCGCAGCCAAAGAGGGCGCCCCCTGCCCCGGTCAGCCCCTGCGCCGCACCATCAGCGTCAGCGCAAAGATCCCCGCCGCCACCGCGACGATCGAGGGACCGGCGGGCGTGTCGAAGGCCAGCGAGGCCTGCAACCCGCCCAGAACCGCCAGAGCGCCGATCGCGGTGGCGCCGAGCGCCATCGCCT
This sequence comes from Rhodobacter capsulatus, assembly GCF_052363185.1. GTDB lineage: Bacteria > Pseudomonadota > Alphaproteobacteria > Rhodobacterales > Rhodobacteraceae > Rhodobacter > Rhodobacter capsulatus_E. The sequence goes on from NZ_CP198955.1 coordinate 2,643,369, forward strand.
CGGGGCCGCGCGCCAGTTGCCGGGCCGCGGCCGCGGGCACGATCAGCAGCGCCGCGATCAGCAGCGCGCCGACGATCTTGATCGCCACCGCCACCGTCAGCGCCAGCGCCAGCACCAGCACCAGCCGTTCGCGCCGCGGATCAAGCCCCGGGCCTGCGCCAGTTCCTCGTTCACCGTCGCCGTCAGCAGTCCCTGCCAGCGCCAGGCCAGCACCGCCGCCACCAGCGCCGAACCGCCCCAGATCACCGCCAGATCGGTGCGGCTGACGGCCAGGATGTCGCCGAAAAGAAAGGCCGACAGATCGACCCGCAGCCCGGACAGGAACGAGGCCGCGACCAGCCCGAAAGCCAGCGCCGAATGGGCGAGCCCCCAGAACAGTGTCCATCGCATGGCCGCGCCCGGACAGGCTGGCCACCGTCAGCGCCATTGCCAGCGCCACGGCGAGCGTGCCCGCATAGACCGACACGCCAAAGCCATAGGCCAGCGCCACCAGGATGGCGGCATGGGCCGTGGCATCGCCGAAATAGGCCATGCGGCGCCAGATCACGAACGCGCCCAAGGGCCCCGTCGCCAGCGTCAGCCCGACGCCCCCAAAGCCGCGCGGGTCAGGAAATCGTCAAGCATCGTGACGGCACTCCGGTCCATGCACATGCGTCCCGTGCGCGTGCGGATGCGCCCGGTGCGGCGCGGCGGGGTCGTGGCCGTGGCCCTCGTCATGTTCATGATCATGGTCATGCACATGGCGATAAAGCGCGAGGCCCGCCGGTGCCCAAACCGAAGAGCGCGCGATATTCCGGCGCGGCCGAGACCACCTTGGGCGTGCCCGCGCAGCAGACATGGCCGTTGAGGCAGACGACCCGGTCCGGGCCGCCATGACCACATGCAGATCGTGGCTGACCATCAGCACCGCGGCGCCGGTCTCGGCCCGGACCTCGGCGATCAGCCGGTAAAGGCCGCCGTGCCGGGCTGATCGAGCCCTGCGTCGGCTCGTCAGGATCAGCACCTGCGGATCGCCCAAGAGCGCGCGGGCCAGCAGCACGCGCTGGAACTGCCCGCCCGAGCCGCGCCAGCGCCGCGCCAGCCCCGGCACGCCAACCCGGGCCAGCACCGCCGCGGCCGCAGCATCGCTGACGCGTTTGGGCAAAGACAGGAAGCGGCGCACCGTCATCGGCAAGCCCGCGTCGATATGCAGCTTTTGCGGCACATAGCCGATGCGCAGCCCGGGCGCGCGCATGACCCGCCCCCGTCGCCGCCGGTTCCAGCCCGATCAGCGCCCGGATCAGCGTCGATTTCCCCGAGCCGTTCGGCCCCACGACGGTGACGATCTCGCCCGGGGCCAGGGTGAAATCGACCCCCCGTCAGCACCACCGCCTCGCCATGCCGCACCGAAAGATTTTCCGCCGTAATCAAGGGGATCATTTCGCCACCCCGGCCCGGGCGCGGCAGGCGGGGCACAGGCCCACCGCCTCGAAACTGGCGCGCTCGATGGCAAAGCCAAGCCCGCCCGCGACCTGATCCAAAGCCGCCCGCACCGGCGCCGCCTGCGCCTCGGCCACCGCATCGCAGTCGCGGCAGATCAGGAACACCGGCGCATGAACCTCGCCCGGATGCATGCAGGCGGCAAAGGCATTGAGCCCCTGCACCCGATGCGCCAGACCCGCCTCGACCAAGAATTCCAGCGCCCGATAGGCCACCGGCGGCTGGTTGCCGAACCCCTCGGCCGAGAGCCGGTCGAGCACCTCATAGGCGCCCATCGCCCGATGGGCTTCGAGCAGGATCTGCAGCACCCGCTTGCGCACCGGGGTGAAGCGCAGCCCCCGCCGTGCGGCTTCCGCCTCGGCCCGCGCCAAGGTGTCGTCCGCGCAATGGGCGTGGTCATGATGCGCAAAGGCGCAGCCGGGATCGGTCTTGCCGCTCATGTTACTCTATCACATTTTGCTTGACTTGTTATCTCATAACATAGAGAACCGCTTCCCGACCCGCAAGCCTTGCCGAGGACCCCCATGAAACGCCCCGCCCTGACCGCCCTGCTTTTGTCCGCCCTTGCCAGCCCTTCACTCGCCGAGGTGCCCAAGGTGGTGACCGACATCCCGCCGGTGCAATCGCTTGTCGCGCAGGTGATGGGCGATCTGGGCAGCCCTTCGGTGCTGCTCGAACAGGGGAATGCGCATTCCTATCAGCTGAAACCCAGCCAGGCCGCGGCGCTGCAAGAGGCCGATCTGGTGCTCTGGATCGGCCCCGAGATGACGCCCTGGCTGGATCGGGCGATCGACGGGCTGCAGGGTCCGGGCAAGGCTTTGGCGCTGCTCGATGCGCCCGGAACGCTGCTGCAGGATTTCGGCGGCAAGCCGCATGTCGGCGGCCATGACCATGACCACGCCCATGAAGACCACGATCACGACGCGCACGACCACGCGGAAGAGGGCGAAGACCACCACCACGAAGGGCTTGACCCGCATGCCTGGCTGTCGCCGGTGAATGCCGGGACATGGCTGACGCTGATCGGCTCGGAACTGGCGCGGCGCGACCCGAACATGGCGCGACCTATATTGCGAATGCGGCGCAGGCGCGGCTGCGGCTCGCAACGCTGGATGCGCAGCTGATGGCGGATCTGGCGCCGCTGAAGGGCCGCCCCTTCGTCACCTTCCACGATGCCTATGGCTATTTCACCGCCCATTACGGGCTGACCTCGGCGGGCTCGGTCTCGATGGGCGATGCGGCCGATCCGGGCGCCGCGCATCTGCGCGATCTGCGCGACAGCCTGAGTGCCAAGGGCGTCGTCTGCGCCTTCCCGGGCGAACCACGACCCGAAACAGGTCGCGATGCTGCTGGAGGAACGCCGGTGAAACGCGGCGCGGCGCTTGACCCCGAGGGCTCGACCCTGCCCTATGGGCCCGGGCTTTACGACGCGGTGCTGAAGGGCCTTGGCCAGGCGATGCGCGACTGTCTCGCGCCGTAATCCCTTGTTCTTCCGGGCCTTCCGTGCTGGAGTATCGCGAAAGCGGGAGGCCCCATGACATCCGACATCCGCCGTTTCGGCACCACCGCCGCCGGCCAGACGGTCGAGGCGATCACGCTGCGCGCGGGCGAGCTGACCGCGCGCGTCCTGACCTTCGGGGCGACGCTGCAGGATCTGCGGCTGGCGGGCACGCCCGGCCGCTGGTGCTGGGCTCGGACCTGCTCTCGGCTTACGAACAGCGCCTGCATTGGTGCGGCGCGGTGGTCGGGCCGGTGGCAAACCGGCTGTGGCGGGCGCAGGTGACGCTCGACGGGCGCCTTTGGCAAGCCCAGCCCAATGACGGCGCGAACCTGCTGCATTCGGGCGCCGAGGGATTTCGCAGCGGGTCTGGCAGATCGAAGCGGTCCGCGCCGAAGCCGTGACGCTGCGCCTTGATCTGGCGCATGGCGCGGCGGGCTGCCCGGCAACCGGGGATCCGCGCCACCTATCGGCTGGCGCCCCGGCGACGCTGGAGATCACGCTGACGGCCGAAACCGATGCACTGACGCTGATGAACCTGGCCCATCACCCTATTGGAACCTCGACGGCACGGCGACGACGGCGGGCACAGCCTCTCGGTCGCGGCGGATCAGATCCTGCCCACCGATGCCGAAAACCTGCCGCTGGCCCCGGTGCCGGTCGAGACGCTGAACCTGGATCTGCGGCACCCCGCCCGCTGCCCGACCTGCCCCGGTCGATCACAATTTCTGCCTCTCGGGCAGGGCGTGCGCCCGGTCGCGCGGCTGACGGGCGCAAAGGGCGTGAGCCTTGATCTGCACAGCGACGCGCCCGGGCTGCAGGTCTATGACGGCCGCGCGCTCACTTCCGCGCCCTTCCCGGGCTGATGGGCGCACCCTATGCCGCCCATGCCGGGGTGGCGCTGGAGCCGCAGCTCTGGCCCGATGCGCCCCGCCATGCCGATTTCCCGCCGATCACGCTTGCGCCCGGCACGGCTTGGCGGCAACGTAGCGCCGTGCACCTGACCCGCCGCCCCGGCGACTGACCCGCCGTTCCGGCGACCGAACAGGCCCCATGACCGCGCCTGCCCCCTCGGATCTGACGCAGCTTTTCGCCGATCTGGCCAGCGCCTTCGGGCTCAGCCGCGCCGCCGGGCAATGCCTGGCCGTGATCTGGCGGGCCACCGACACCCCCTCGGCCGAGGATCTGGCGACGGGGCTTGGGCTGTCGCGCTCGAATGTCTCGGTCGCGCTCAAGGAATTGCGTCAGGCCGGTCTGGTGCAGGTCAGCCGCAAGCCCGGGCTGCGGCGCGATTTCTTCACCGCCGATCCGAACCCCTGGGCGCTGTTGCGCGCCGGTCTGGCGGAACGGCACCGGCGCGAGATCGCCCCGCTCGTCGATCGGCTGACCGCGCTCGCCCATGCCGAAGACGATGCCCGGCTGCAGGATCTGGCCGAGACGGCGGGCGCCGCCGCGCAGTGGTTTCCCGGCTGATGCGCCGCGATGTCACCGAATTGATGCAGCTGATGGGCGCCGAGCGGGTCGAAAAGAAGACCAGAAGAAACACCGCAACGAGAAATAGGCCCCTCAGCGCCCGGCCTGCGCCGCGCGTCCGGGCGCGGGCACCGGGCCGGACGGATCTCGGTGAAGCGGGCGGTGGGCTCGTCCATCAGATCCTCGATGAAGATGCTGACCAGTTGGCTGCGCGTCGAGACCCCGGCCTTGCGATAGATCGCGGCGGTCTGCGCCTTCACCGTGCCTTCCGAGGTGGCGCGCAGCCCGGCAATCTCGGCCAGCGTCAGCCCTTGATCGCGAACAGCGCCACTTCCCGCTCGGCCGCGGTCAGCCGCCATTCCGCGAAACGCTCGGCCAGCAATTCGGCAAAGGCGGTCGAGGCCCGGCGCAATTTCTCGGTCGCCACCTCCGCCTCGTGCCGGGCCGAAAGCAGCGCCTGCGCGCCGAAGATCAGCCCCAGCACCAGCCCCAGCGCGGCCGAGATTTCCAGCGCCTCGCGCAGTTTCCAGTTGATCGGGGCGACCTCGATTCCCAGCAGCGCAAAGACGATGTCGGACACGAAGAAAAGCGCCGCCACCGCCTGCACGAGGAACAGCGGCAGCAGCGCGACGCGCAAGGTCAGCCAGCGCGGGCGCCGCGGCGACTTCGGGGCAGGCAGGTCGGTCGGATCGGTCAGGGCCATCGGCGTCAGGATCCGCCCGGCCCGGCCGGACCGCCGGGCCCTTCCCGTCCCCCCGGCCCGCCCGGGCCACCGTTCCCTGGCCCGCCCGGGCCACCATTCCCACCCGACCCTCCCGGGCCAGCGTGCCCCCGGCCCGCCGGGAGGGTCGCGGCGCAGATCGCCGCCGGGATGCGGCCGGTCAGGGCCTGCGGCGCCGCGGGCCGCGGCGGCGGCGGTGCCGCCCCCGGACGGCCCCCCGCGGTCGCAGGCGCGGTGAAATCGCGCAGAACCTCGCCGTTGCGCGGGTCGATCACCACTTCGCGCGCCCCCGACTGCCCCTCGCCGACGATGCGGATGCGGCGCAGCCAGGTGGTGGACACCTCGATCGACCGGAAGCCCTCGGCCTGCATCTGCGCCACGATCTCCTCCGGGGTTTCGGCCCGGGCCACGGGCGCGGCCCAAAGCGCGCCCCCCAGCGCCAACGGCAGGGCAGAACCAAGGCGCAGCAAGCGTGATCGCATGATTTCGCTCCCGAAAGGGCGCGCCCGGACCAAAGGCCGGGCGCGCAAGAGGCTGCCAAGGCGCGGGCGCGCCGTGGCGGGTGCAGTAACCCGGTTCAAGGGGCTCGACAACGGACCCGATCGCATCGTGAGTGGCGGCCCGGTCAGGTTCGGCATCGAGTCATTCAAACGCGGCCGACCGGGCGGGCAAGGCCCGATCCCGGAAGGCCTGCCACGTCTGGGGGACATGACACGCCGAGCTTCGCCCGCCCCGACGGGAAAGGCAATTCAGCGAAAGGTATAAACAGCGCCCCGAGGGCCTGTATTTTCGCGCATAAACCTTGGTGTATGGGCGAAATTCGGGGCTTTGCGCAAAAGCAGGGGGCGGTGGCCCGGTCGGCCCCGCCCCCTGCCCGAACCGCCGGTGCGATAGCTGCGCTCAGACTTTCATCTCGACGCCCAGATGCTTCGCCACGGTGAAGATGTCCTTGTCGCCGCGGCCCGAGAGGTTCACCACGATGATGTGCTCTTTCGGCAGGGTCGGCGCGAGTTTCATCACATGGGCCAGCGCATGACTGCTTTCCAGCGCCGGAATGATCCCCTCGGTGCGGCAGCAGAACTGGAACGCCTCCAGCGCCTCGGCATCGGTGATCGACACATATTCGGCGCGCTTGATGTCATGAAGCCACGAATGCTCCGGCCCGATGCCCGGATAGTCGAGGCCCGCCGAGATCGAATGGCCTTCCAGGATCTGCCCGTCCGCATCCTGCAGCAGATAAGTGCGGTTGCCATGCAAAACGCCGGGCCGCCCGCCGGTCAAGGACGCGCAATGCTGCATCCGGTCATCGACGCCAAGGCCCCCGGCCTCGACCCCGATGATCCGCACCGACGGGTCATCCAGGAACGGATGGAAGAGCCCCATGGCGTTCGAGCCCCCGCCCACACAGGCGATGATCGTGTCGGGCAGACGGCCCGCGCCCTCTTGTTCCTCCAGCTGCCAGCGGGTTTCGCGGCCGATGATCGACTGGAAATCGCGCACCATCGCCGGATAGGGCGCAGGGCCCGCCACCGTGCCGATGCAATAGAAGGTGTCGCGGACATTCGTCACCCAGTCGCGCAAAGCGTCGTTCATCGCATCCTTCAGCGTGCCGCGGCCAGAAGTCACCGGCACCACCTCGGCGCCGAGCAACTTCATCCGGAATACGTTCGGCGCCTGCCGCTCGACATCGGTCGCGCCCATGTAAACAATGCATTGCAGCCCGAACTTCGCGCAGACGGTGGCGGTCGCCACGCCATGCTGGCCCGCGCCGGTCTCGGCGATGATCCGGGTCTTGCCCATCCGCCGGGCGAGCAGGATCTGCCCCAGCACGTTGTTGATCTTGTGCGCGCCGGTGTGGTTCAGCTCCTCGCGCTTGAGATAGACCTTCGCCCCGCCCAGCTCCTCGGTCATCCGCGGCGCGAAATACAAGGGCGAGGGACGGCCGACGTAATGCTTCCACAGCGCTTCCATCTCGGCCCAGAAGCTCGGGTCGGTCTTGGCGTGCTCATACTGCGCCTCAAGTTCAAGGATCAGCGGCATCAGCGTTTCCGACACGAAGCGCCCGCCATGAATGCCGAAACGGCCGCTCTCGTCCGGAGCCGTCATGAAACTGTTGAGCCGATCTTCCGCCATCGCCATCCCCTTTGTCCGTCGCGCGCCCCCAGCAGATAGCGCGCCCCCCCCGCGGGGTAAAGTTCCTGTTTTTTCTTGGCACAAATACGCCGGGGGTGTGGGGGTGAAACCCCCACCCTACCCCTGCGCCGCCGCGACAAGGCAGCGATCCGGGCGGCGTCCTGACCCCAGGCGCGGTTTCCACCCCGAAGACACATCGACCTGAGCCGCCCCGGTCAGCCGCACCGCCTCGGTCACATTCTCGGGCGTCAGCCCACCTGCCAGCATCCATGGCTTGGCCCAGACCCGGCCCGCAATCAGCCGCCAGTCGAAAGCCAGACCATTTCCCCCCGGCAGTGCCGCGCCCTTGGGCGCTTTCGCATCGACAAGGATCTGATCCGCCACGGCTTCATAATCGGCAATCGCCGCCAGATCGGCTTCCTCGGCCACGCCCACGGCCTTCATCACCGGCAGACCGAAGCGGGCCTTCACCTCGGCCACGCGGGCGGGCTTTCCTTGCCATGAAGTTGCAGCATGTCGAGCGGCACCGCATCGGTGATCGCCTGCAAGGTCGCATCGTCGGCATCGACCACCAGCCCGACCTTGGCCAGCCCGACCGGCGCGGCCAGCGCCAGATCGCGGGCGGCAGTGATCTCCAGATGCCGGGGCGAGCGGGGGAAAAACACAAGGCCGATGTAGCCCGCCCCCGCCTGCGCGGCAGCCTCCACATCGGCCGGTGTTCTCAGCCCGCAGATCTTGCAGCGCACCCCGCCGGGGCGGCCACGGTTGACGGCGACGGTGACCACGGCGCCCTCAGGCGCGCGGCTTGTCGAGCAGCGCCAGAACCTCGTCCTTCGGACCTTGCGTCTTTTCCTTCAGACGGCCCAGTTCGCGTTCCAGATTGGCCGCCTGTTTCGTCGCCTTGCGCGCGGTCGCGCGGAAACGATGCTCGCGCAGATATTCCCACACGAAGCCCACCGCCAGCCCCAGCACCATGCCGCCGAAGAAGACGAAGAACAGCGGCACCGGCAGATGCAGGTTGAAGCCGACAAAGGCCTCGACCTCGGCGGTGAGCAGGCTCAGCGTCACCACCTCGCGGTTGGACATCGCCAGCGTCACCAGAACAAGGATGAGGCAGGCCAGGAACAGGTAGCGGATCGCGCGGAACATCGGGTCTTACTCCTCTACCCCGTTCAGCCGGTCGCGCAGAAGCTTGCCGGTCTTGAAGAAGGGCACGTGTTTTTCATCGACCGCGACCGATGTGCCGGTGCGCGGGTTACGCCCGGTTCTAGCGTCCCGTTTCTTCACCGAAAAGGCGCCAAAGCCGCGCAGCTCGACCCGATCACCGCGGGCCATCGCCTCGATGATCTCGTCGAAGATCGTGTTCACGATCTTCTCAACGTCGCGCTGAAACAGATGCGGATTCTCTTCGGCGATCTTGGCGATCAATTCAGAGCGGATCATGCGTCATCTCCCCCGTCATCCGGCTCGACCCGGACTGGTTCTTGCACCGACTATAGGGGGAATTTGCCGCGACACAAACAGCAATGGCTTGGAAAGGCGGGAAATTATCGCATGCCACCCCGCTTTCGGGACGGTTCTGCGGCGCTCGGACGCAGTCCCCCATCGGCTTACCCTGCGGAAAGCCCCTTGCCTGCCCCGAAAACACGCCTGCGGCGAATCGCGCAAGACAAAAGGCCCCGCCGAAGCGGGGCCTTTCGCATCCCTTGCGGGGTGACTTATTCGCGGCTCTTGAGCGCGGCGCCCAGGATGTCGCCGAGCGAAGCGCCCGAGTCGGACGAGCCGTATTGTTCCACGGCTTCCTTTTCCTCGGCGATTTCGCGCGCCTTGATCGACACGCCCAGCTTGCGGGTCTTGCTGTCGATGTTGACGACGCGCACATCGACGTGGTCACCGACCTGGAAGCGCTCGGGGCGCTGGTCGGCACGGTCGCGGGCCAGATCCGAACGGCGGATGAAGGACTTCATGCCGTTGTATTCGACCTCGATGCCGCCGTCTTCGATCGCGGTGACGTTCACGGTGATGACCGAGCCCCGTTTCACGCCATCAACCGCATCCGAGAAGGTGTCGGCATCGAGCGCCTTGATCGAGAGCGAGATGCGTTCCTTGTCGGTGTCGACTTCGGTGACCGCCGCGCGGACGACGTCGCCCTTGCGGTAATCCTGGATCGCCTCTTCGCCGCGCTTTTCCCACGACAGGTCGGACAGGTGGACCATGCCGTCGATGTCGTTTTCAAGGCCGATGAACAGACCGAATTCGGTGATGTTCTTGACTTCACCCTCGATCACGCTGCCGACCGGATGGGCATCGGCAAAGGCTTCCCACGGGTTGCGCAGGCATTGCTTGAGGCCGAGCGAAACGCGACGTTTCGCGGTGTCGATTTCCAGCACCATGACGTCGACTTCCTGCGAGGTCGAAACGATCTTGCCGGGGTGGACGTTCTTCTTGGTCCAGGACATTTCCGAGACGTGCACCAGACCTTCGACACCGGCTTCCAGCTCCACGAAGGCGCCGTAATCGGTGATGTTGGTGACGCGGCCCTTGTGGACCGAGCCCAGAGCGAATTTGGTTTCCACCGAATCCCACGGGTCGTTCAGCAGCTGCTTCATGCCGAGGCTGATGCGGTGGGTGTCCTTGTTGATCTTGACGACCTGGACCTTGACGGTCTCGCCGATCGTGAGGATCTCCGACGGGTGGTTGACGCGGCGCCAGGCCATGTCGGTGACATGGAGCAGGCCGTCCACGCCGCCCAGATCCACAAACGCACCGTATTCGGTGATGTTCTTGACGACGCCGTCGACGATCTGACCTTCGGTCAGGTTGCCGATGACTTCGGCGCGCTGTTCGGCACGCGATTCTTCAAGGATGGCGCGACGCGACACGACGATGTTGCCACGGCGACGGTCCATCTTGAGGATCTGGAACGGCTGCTTGAGACCCATGAGCGGGCCGGCATCGCGCACCGGACGGACGTCGACTTGCGAGCCCGGCAGGAAGGCCACGGCGCCGCCCAGATCGACGGTGAAGCCGCCCTTGACGCGACCGAAGATGGCGCCATCGACGCGCTCTTCGCTGGCATAGGCTTTTTCCAGACGGTCCCAGGCTTCTTCGCGACGGGCTTTCTCGCGCGAGATGACGGCTTCGCCACGGGCGTTTTCGACGCGATCGAGGTAAACTTCGACCTCGTCGCCAACGGCGATCGAGGGAGCTTCACCGGGATTCGCGAATTCTTTCAGATCAACGCGGCCTTCCATCTTGTAGCCGACGTCGATGATGGCCTGGCCCGCCTCGATGGCGATGACCTTGCCCTTGACGACAGACCCTTCCTGGGGGGTGTCGATCTCGAAGCTTTCCTTCAGCAGGGCTTCGAATTCTTCCATGCTAGCTTTGGCGCACATGCGGTCTAGTTTCCTTTATATGGGTTTTCTGGCCATGCGGTTGGCTCCGCCGGTCTTTCGTTGCCTATGCCGAAGGGGGCAGACCTGCGCCTGCCCCCTCTCGGACGTGGCCCCCATAGCCGGGAATCACCTGCGGGGCAAGGGTTTTCGGGGATCACTGGACCATCAGCCGATGCACGGCCTTGAGCATGGCCTGATGGTCGGGGATGTAACGGGGGGCAAGGCCATGCAGAACCCTCTCCCAGCCCGGAGCGCCGCTATACATTACCGCTTCGAATTTGAAACGGTCACTGGGCAGGCGCAGCAATTCCGGGCAAAACTTCGAAAAAAAGCTGTTACACTGAGCAATTGCGCGACTAGCTTGCTCGTCAGAATCGCTCTCGATGTCCTCCAAGAGCTTGAGTGCAAATTCTGGCGTTAGACCCGCTCTCTGGAGAAGGCTTGCGTCGAGGCGGCGCGTTCCGTCTGCTTTTTTCATCACCGCCTGAAACGCCAAAAACACAAGTAACGAACAATCAATCGGGCGATCCCGATAACACCGCAACGTGAGTTCTACCTTCCCCAACACCCGCTTGATCTGACGAAAGGAAAGATCACTGCTGGCGGCAATCTCGCCCGCCAGCGTTGCGGCATGTTGCACCGAGAAGGCGGGCCCATCCCGAAAGGGATGGCAAGCGGCAGTTGCATCGCAAGCGCCCGCGTGGCCGTTTTCACGTCTTGCTTCGAAGGCTCCAGCTTCAACCTTATATCGACGAACTTCTCCAGATACCTCTCGCCCGCATCCTTCGTGCCGAAGCGGTGATGGGCAAGGCTTTCCAGATAATCGGCATTGACGAACAGGCAAAAGACGAAGCCCTCGGCGTTGAACACCAGCTTCATCGCCTCAAGGAAGGCAATCGTGTAATCCGGGTGGCAGCGGTCCAATTCGTCGATCAGCACCACAACCCGTTTCGTCTTCGCCCCTTGGTCAGCGCATCGCGGATCGTGGCGATCTGCTGCGGCAATTCCTTTCCCGGGCATGTTCGGCGGCAAGCTGGGTGCGGACCAGCTGCTCGCCATATTTCGTCATCCCTCGCCAAGTTCTGAGACAGACTCTTCCAGCGCCTTCACGCCCTCTGCCTTGCTGCCCACCCATCCGGCAGCCAGATCGACGACCTCTTCCATCGCATTGCGCGCCACCACCTGCACCGCGACCCGACCTGCCGCCTTGGCAAGTTTCAGCCCTTGTTCCTTGACAACCTGCCCCTTCGCCTTCGTCGCGCGCGGCATCTGCGCCAGAAGCGCGCCCAGAAAGGTGATCACCGGCTCGCCGGAATGGTCGGATTGCTGGGCGTCGATCTCGATCACCACCTCGCCCTGCGCGCGCAGGTGTTTTGCCCAATTCTCGCGCAGGAAGGTCTTGCCCTGACCGAACCCGGCCTCGATCGAGATCACCTTGCCCTTCTCAAGGCTGTCTTCGCGATACTCGATCGACTGGATCAGATGGGTGAAGGTCTCGGCGATGCCGGAATAGCCCAGCAGATCGTCTTTCCAGAGAGTGCCGTCAGCCTCGGTCATGCCCGCCCCCGCTCAAGCTTCCCTGCAGCACCACACCACAGGGTTGAGCGAAAGAAAAGCGGATGACACAAAAACCCCGCCCGGAAACCCGGACGGGGTGAAAATCGGCGTCAGACGGCCGGATCAGTCGATCCGCGTCACCAGCTCCGACAGCGGCTTGCGCACCTTCTTCATGCCGGCGAGCCAGTCGCCCTCGGTGGCGCGGTAGCCCAGCGGCATCAGCGTGACCGACCGCAGCCCCTTTTCCCGCAGGCCCAGGATTTCATCGACCGCGGCCGGATCGAACCCCTCCATCGGGGTGGCATCAACCTCAAGCTCGGCCGCCTGCGCCAGCGCGATGCCGAAGGCGATATAGGCCTGATGCGCGGCATGGGCGGCGTTCACCTCTTCGCTGCGGGCAAGGTAATTGGCCTTCAGATTGTCATAATAGCCCGCCAGCATCTCGCGCGGGATGCCGCGTTCGGCAACATGCAGATCGACGACGGCATCGATGCGCTCGGCGGTGTAATTGTCCCAGGCGGCAAAGACGATCAGATGCGAGCCGTCCACGATCTGGGTCTGACCAAAGGCCGCGGCCGAGATCTTCGCGCGCAGCTCCTTGTTGGTGATCACCAGAATTTCAAAGGGCTGCAGCCCCGAGGAGGTCGGCGCCATCTGCGCCGCGGTCACGATCTTTTCGACCTTGTCTTCGGAAACGGCCTTGGCCGGGTCCATCTTCTTCGTCGCATAGCGCCAGTTGAGCGTATCAAGCAGCATCGGGGCATCCTTTCGCGGTTGAGCGTATGGCGCCAAGATATGCGCACAGCCGCGCGGCGCAACGAAAGCTTCTGCGCTTATCTGCACAGCCGTTCGGATACCACCGCGCAGGCGGCCGCGATCGCTTCCTCGATGCTCAGGCTTGACGTGTCGATCACCACCGTATCCGCGGCGGGTTTGAGCGGCGCATCGGCCCGGTCATGTCGCGGGCGTCGCGCTCCTTCACCTCGGCCAGCACCTGCGCTTCGTCGCCGCCGACCTCCAGCCAGCGCCGATGCGCCCGCACCTCGGGGCTGGCGGTGACGAAGAGCTTCACCTCGGCCGCGGGACAGATGACGGTGCCGATGTCGCGCCCATCCAGCACCGCACCGCCCGCGCGCCGGGCAAAGTCGCGTTGAAAGTCCAAAAGCGCCTGCCGCACCTCGGGGATGACGGCGACCTTCGAGGCCGCCTGCCCGGCTTCGAGCGTGCGCAGATCGGGCCGCGCCAGATCCTCGGGCGTCAGCCCGCGCGCGGCGGCCACCGGATCGCCGCCCTTGACGCCCACGGCGCGATAAAGCGCCCCGGTATCCAGATGCGCAAAGCCGAAACGTTCGGCCACGGCGCGGGAAATCGTGCCCTTGCCCGCTGCGGCGGGCCCGTCGATGGCCACGGTGAACATCATCTTGAACCTCGCACGGGGCTTCAACGTTGCAATTTGCGTATTTGGACCAAGAAAAAACCATGGGCTTCTTCTTGGTGCAAATACGCCCTTTCGACCTCAGTCCCGGGTGATGCTGGCGCCAAGATCGCGCATCAGATCCTCGAAGACCGGGAAGGAGGTGGCGATCGGCGAGCCGTCATCGACCGCGATCGGCTTTTGGCTGACAAGGCCGAGCACCAGAAAGCTCATCGCGATACGGTGGTCGATATGGGTGGCGACGGTGGCGCCGCCGGGCACCCCATCGGCGCCAAGCCCATGCACGATCAGCGTGTCCTCGTCTTCCTCGACCCGGACGCCGCAGGCTTCAAGCCCGCGCGCCATCGCCGCGATGCGGTCGCTTTCCTTCACCCGCAACTCGTGCACGCCGCGCATCACGGTGGTGCCGGTGGCGCAGGCGGCCAAAGCGGCCAGCACCGGATATTCGTCGATCTGGGCGGCGGCGCGCTCGGGCGGCACCGCGATGCCGCTGAGCGCGGAGTGACGCACGCGCAGATCGGCAACGGGTTCGCCCCCCTCCTCGCGTTCGTTCAGAAATTCGATATCGGCGCCCATCTCGCGCAGGGTCAGGAAGAGCCCGTTGCGCGTCGGGTTCTGGCTGACGCCCGGCACAAGGATGTCCGAGCCCGGCACCAGCAGCGCCGCGCAGACCGGGAAGGCCGCCGAGGACGGGTCACGCGGCACCGCCACCTTTTGCGCCTTCAGCTCCGGTTGCCCCTGCAGCGTGATCCGGTTGCCCTCGGGCGTGGCCTCGACCGTCACTTCGGCGCCAAAGCCGCGCAGCATCCGTTCGGTGTGATCGCGGGTCGGCGTCTTTCGATCACCACGGTCTGCCCCGGCGCGTTGAGCCCCGCCAGCAGCACCGCCGATTTCACCTGCGCGGACGCCATCGGCGTCGTGTAGGTGACCGGCACCGGCTCGGCGGCGCCCACGACGGTCATCGGCAGCCGCCCACCCGCGCGCCCGTAAGACCGCGCCCCGAACAGCGCCAGCGGATCGGTCACCCGCCCCATCGGCCGCTTGCGCAAGCTCGCATCGCCGGTGAAGGTCGCGGTGATCGGGCTTGTCGCCATGCAGCCCATGATCAGCCGCACGCCGGTGCCCGAATTGCCGCAGTCGATCACCTCGGCCGGTTCGGCAAAACCGCCGACCCCAACCCCCTCGACCGTCCAGGCGCCCGGGCCGGTGCGGGTGACGGTCGCGCCAAAGGCCTGCATCGCCTTGGCCGTATCCAGCACGTCCTGCCCTTCAAGCAGCCCGGTGATCTCGGTCCGCCCGACCGACAGCGCGCCCAGGATCAGCGCCCGATGCGAGATCGACTTGTCGCCCGGCACCGCGGCCACGCCCGAAAGCGGGCCGCCCTTGCGCGACGTCATGCGGATGGGGGAACCGTGAGCGGACATGAAAGCCTCCCTGAATGTCAGGGCCCTGTTAGCGCACCGCGCCCCGACCGAAAAGCCCCTGCTTTTTCTTGGCGCAAATACGCCCTTGCGCGGCTTATGGCTTGCGGAAGGTGGCGTAGTCGGGGACCCGCCTTCGCGGAGCGCCTTTGCTCGTAGCGGGTCGAGAGCCAGTCGTCCCAGGGCGTGCCGGAATGGGCGACAAGGTCAAACCCGGCCTTCGGCGCCTCGATCAGCGCCTGCTCCATATAATTCGGGATGTCGGTGGCGACGCGGAATTCGGCGCCGGGGCCAGGATGCGGTTGAGCGCGCCCAGATAGCCCGGCGTCACGAAGCGGCGGCGGTGGTGGCGGCGCTTGTGCCAGGGGTCGGGGTAATTCAGGAAGGCCCTGGCGATGCAGCCTTCAGGCAGCACCTCCATCACGTCGCGCACGTCGCCCGGCCAGATCGCGACGTTGGTCACCCCCGCGGTGCGGATCTTGCCGAGCAACATCGCGACACCGTTGATGAAGGGCTCGCAGCCGAGGATGTTCACCCCCGGATAGCGCGCCGCCATATGGACCATATGCTCGCCGCCACCAAAGCCGATCTCCAGCCACAGCGGCGCATCATTGCCGAAGATCGTGCCGGGGTCGAGGGTCTCACGCCCCGGGTTTTCCTCTTTCGAGAGGCCCGCGGGGGTGAGCGAGGCCAGATCCTCGGACAGGTAGGTCTTCTGGCTCGCCCGCATCGTCTTGCCCGAGCGGCGGCCATAGAAATTGCGCCATTCGGCGGCGGGCGGGTCGGATCGGGGCGTGTCGGGCGTGTCGGTCATGGCGGCGCCATAAGGGGGCAAAGGGGGCCGGGTCAAGGGCTTTCACAGCAAGGCGCGGCAGGCGCGGGTCAATGCGCCTCGGCCCAGCTGGCCCCCTGCCCCGCATCGACGACCAGCGGCACCGACAGCTTCACCGCCGGATCGGCCGCGCCCTCCATCACCGCCCGCGCCGTGGCGATCAGCGGATCGACGGCGCTTTCGGCGACCTCGAAGATCAATTCGTCATGCACTTGAAGCAGCATCCTTGCGGGCAGATCGGCTATGGCCGCGGGCATGCGGATCATCGCACGGCGGATGATGTCGGCCGCCGCCCCCTGAATCGGCGCGTTGATCGCGGCGCGTTTGGCAAAGCCCGCGCCGGGCCCCTTGGCGTTGATCTCGGGCGTGTGGATCTTGCGGCCGAAGAGTGTGGTCACGAAGCCGTTCGCTTTGGCAAAGGCCACGGTCTCGTCCATATAGGCGCGGATGCCAGGGAAGCGCTCGAAATAGCGGTCGATGAAGCCCTGCGCCTCGGCGCGCGGGATGCGCAGGTTGCGCGCAAGGCCGAAGCCGGAAATCCCGTAGATGACGCCGAAGTTGATCGCCTTGGCGCGGCGGCGCACCATCGGGTCCATCCCCTCGACCGGAACGCCGAACATCTCGGACGCCGTCATCGCGTGAATGTCGATGCCCTTGGCGAAAGCCGCCTTCATCTCGGGCAGGTTCGCGACATGGGCGAGGATGCGCAGTTCAATTTGCGAATAGTCGAGCGAGACGATGCGATGCCCCGGCGTGGCCACGAAGGCCTCGCGGATGCGGCGGCCTTCATCGCTGCGCACGGGGATGTTTTGCAGGTTCGGATCGGTCGAAGCGAGCCGCCCGGTGTTCGCCCTGCGATGCTGTAAGAGGTGTGCACGCGCCCCGTATCCGGGTTCACATGGGTCTGCAGCGCATCGGTATAGGTCGATTTCAGCTTGGCGATCTGGCGCCAGTCGAGCACCTTGGCCGCCAGCTCCGCCGCCTGCTTGTGATCCGCCATCGTGGTGATGTCTTCGAGCACATCGGCCCCGGTCGCGTACGCCCCGGTCTTGCCCTTTTCGCCGCCCGGCACGCCGAGCTTGTCAAACAGGATCTCGCCCAGCTGCTTGGGGCTGCCCACGTTGAAGCTTTGCCCGGCAAGGGTTTGAATTTCCTCCTCAAGCCCCGCCATGCGCTGCGCGAAGACATTCGACATCCGGGCAAGAACCGTGGGATCGACCTTGACGCCGGCCATTTCCATCTCGGCCAGAACCGGGACCAGCGGGCGTTCGAGCGTCTCGTAAACCGTCGTCACCTGCGCCCGGTGCAGCTGCGGCTTGAAGGCGGCCCACAGCCGGAAGGTGATCTCGGCATCCTCGGCGGCATAAGCCGTGGCCTTGTCGATCGCCACCTTGTCAAAGGTCAGCTGCGCCTTGCCGGTGCCGATCAGCTCTTTGATCGGGATCGGGCGGTGGTGCAGATATTCCTCGGAAAGCGCGTCCATCCCGTGCCCGTGCAGGCCCGAGAACATCGCGTAAGACATCAGCATCGTGTCGTCAAAAGGTGCCACGCGAATGCCGCGCCGGGCGAAGATCTTCCAGTCATATTTCATGTTCTGGCCGATCTTCAGGATCGCCGGGTCTTCCAGAACCGGCTTCAGGATCGCCAGCGCCTCCTCCATCGACATCTGCCCCGCGGCCCGCGCGGTGGTGCCAAAGAGATCATCGCCCCCGGTGGTGTGGCCCAGCGGCACATAACAGGCCCGGCCCGGCCCGGTGGACAAGGACACCCCCACCAGATCGGCCTGCATCTCGTCCAGCGAGGTGGTCTCGGTATCGACGGCCAGCACGCCGGTTGCCTGCGCCTCGGCGAGAAGTCCCGGAGCGCCGCGGCGTCGGTGAGACACAGGTAGCGCGTGGGGTCGATCGGCGCGACATCCTCGGCCTGCGGTGCGAGGCGGGCCTGCGGCACCGCCCCCTCGGCCCAGCGCGCGGCGGCGTCGGGCTTTGCGGCTGGCGCCCCACCGGCACCTCGCGACCGAATTTCTCGGCGACGCGCTTGGTCAGGCTGCGAAACTCCATCGCCTCAAGGAAAGCGATCAGCGCCTCGGGCTCAGGCTCCTTCACCTCAAGCGCCTCCAGCCCGAAGTCGAGCGGCACATGGTCTTCCAGCGTCACCAGCCGCTTCGAAACCCGGATCTGATCGGCGAAATTCACCAGCGTTTCGCGCCGCTTCGGCTGCTTGATCTCGCCCGCGCGGGATAGCAGCGTTTCCAGATCGCCATATTCGCCAATCAGTTGCGCCGCGGTCTTGATGCCGATCCCGGGCGCCCCGGGCACGTTGTCGACGGAATCGCCCGCCAAGGCCTGCACGTCGATCACCCGATCCGGACGCACGCCGAATTTCGCCTCGACCTCGTCAGGGCCGATGACAAGGTTCTTCATCGCATCGAGCATCACCACGCCATCGCCCACAAGCTGCATCAGATCCTTGTCCGAGGAAATGATGGTGACCCGCCCGCCCGCCTCGCGCGCCTGCCGGGCAAGGGTGGCGATGATGTCATCGGCCTCAAACCCTTCGATCTCCAGACAGGCGAGGTTGAAGGCCCGGGTGGCGTCCCGGGTGAGCGGAAACTGCGGTCGCAGATCCTCCGGCGCCGGGGGGCGGTTTTCCTTGTAGGCGGGATAGATCTCGTTGCGGAAAGTCTTGGAACTGTAGTCGAAAATCACCGCCGCATGGGTCGGCGCATCGGCGCCCTTGGCGTCTTCGATGTAGCGAAAGATCATGTTGGTGAAGCCCGCCACGGCACCGACGGGCAGGCCGTCGGATTTGCGCGTCAGCGGCGGCAGCGCGTGATAGGCGCGAAAGATGAAGGCCGAGCCGTCGATCAGATGCAGATGGCAGCCCTTGCCAAAACCGTTGCCCATGTGCTTCCCTTTGCCGAGTGCTTTCCCGAAGGTATTGCCATGTTCCGAGTTCTGGTGCCAGCATTAGCCGCCCTTTGCCTGCCCCTTGCCGCCGCCGCGCAGAGCCTGCGCCCCGCGACGCCAGCCCTGCCCGTTCCTGACCCCGCCCGAAGCGCCCTGCAGGCCCCCTGCGCGATGACCGAGGGGACGGACAATTGCGCCCGGGTTCTGGCCTGCGTCGGCGACGACGGCATCTGGTTTGCCGGCCGCGCCTTTGGCCGCGGCAACGGGGATCTGTCGGGGGCCATGTCCGACGGCACCGCCTGCACCGGCCGCTGGACAGAGCGCAACTGGTTCGGCGCGGGCCAGGCCGATGTCACCTGCACGAATGGCCAGAAGGGCCGGGTCTATTTCACCTATCAGGACCGCTGGACCGGCACCGCCACCGGCAATGGCGAGATGAGCGGCGGCCAGCGTATCGAGATGTGGTCCGGCAACCGGGTCCCCGAGTTCCTGCAAAACACCACCGGCAAACCCGCCCTGCCCTGCGGCGACGCGGCGATTCCGATCAGCTAGGGCGGTGCCTTGCGCCCTCAGTGGTCCTCCACCGCGTTGGCGCGGTCGATGATGAATTTCTTGCCGCAATAGGGGCAGCAGATCTCGCCGGTTTCGCGCGGGATCGTCAGCCAGACTTTCGGGTGGCCCAAGGCGCCTTCACCGCCGTCGCAGGCGCCCTTCCAATGGGTGACGACCTTGATTTCGGGGGCGTTCGACATGGCTGGCTCCTGAGCGCGGCAAATGGGTCGGGCGGAGTTATGCGAAATAACGCCGCAGCGCGCAAGCGTTCCGCGCGCCCTCCCGGAAGAAAGCCGGGGCTTCGCCCCGGACCCCCAGCGTATTTTCACCAAGAAAAAGCAAAGGCTGGTTTTCTTGGCCCAAATACGCCCTGTCGCGGCTGGGGCCGGGAGCGCCTCAGTCGGTGACGATCATCGGGCCGATGCAGCGCCCGGCGAGGATGTGCAGGTGGAAATGCGGCACTTCCTGCACGCCGTTTTCGCCCGCATTGGTGATGGCGCGAAAGCCCTTGCCCGCGCCATGGGCCTCGGCGCCGATCAGGCGCACCACCTTGGCGACGGCGCGGGTGAAATCGACGATCTCGGCCTCGGAGGCCTCGGCGCAGAAATGATCGTAGGTGACATAGGGGCCCTTGGGGATCACCAGCACATGATCGGGCGCTTTCGGCGCGATGTCGCGGAAGGCCAGCGTGTGTTCGGTTTCCCAAACCGTGCGGTTGGGGATTTCACCGCGCAGGATGCGGGCAAAGATGTTCGTTGGATCATAGACATAGGCCACGGGCGCTTTCTCCTCAGTCGATGAACAGATAATCGGTCGCCGCGATCCGATCTGCAAGCCCGCGCGCGATGCCAAGGAAATCCGCCAGCGCGGCCGCATTTTCCTCGGGCGGGGCGGATTGGCGCATCCGCAGGAAGACCGGAAAGCCCGCGTCGCGCATCTGCTCGCTTTCGTGGCGCAGATCGTTGCGGATCGTCGGCAAGAGCCGGTCCAGCACCTCGGGCGGGGTGCTGCCGCCCGCCAGCCCGACACGGCGGGCATGGCCGACCAGATAGGCGTCGGAAAAGTCGCAGGCGATTTCCAGCACCCGCACCGTGCATTTGTCGGCGGCGAAATCCCGCATCAACTCGATCGCCGCCGGATCGAGGCAGACCACCAGCCGGTCAGTCTGATGATACTCGAACAGCATCCGCAGCAGCGCGCGGCGATGCCGGTTGCGCTTCTCGACCGACCGCTCGATCCCGCCCAGATCGGGCAGCCCGCCGTCCTCGTTGAAGATATACTCCACCGCCGCCAGACCCGCCTGCTGGCGGATCTGCTCGACCAGACGTTTCGCCACATGCCATTTCTTGCACACCACCAGCATCAGCGTGCGGTCGCGGCCCAGACTGGCCTCGCGCTCCCAGAACCGCGGCGCGAACCGGCGCCCCTCGCGGCCGCGGCCGGTCAGAAAGGCAAAAAGCGCCCGGCCCTCGTTCGAGACGGTGAAGCTGACGTCATGCGCGCCCCAAAGGCGGCCGAGCCGGTCCTTCAACTCGGTCGCATCGGGGCTGATCTTGCGCGCGAACAGGTAATCTTGCGCCACGAGCAGGTCGTAATGGTCGTTGTAGAAGGTCACCGGCATGCCGTAATCGGTGAACATGAGGAAGGTCAGCGTGCGGCGCCGGATCTCGGCCTCGGGGATCAGATGCGGCACGAGGGTCTGAAAGAAGGTCTCGTCCGGAATCCAGGTGGTGCGGAAAACCGCATCACGTCCCGGCGGCGGGCGGCGAAATCGAGCACCGCCTCGATCGTCTGCCGGCGCAGGCACCACCATTGCGAGCCGATCATCATCTGCAGATCCTCGGCACGCGGCGCGTCAGGCCCAGCCGTTTCTGCCAGTCGAAGGCGGTGTAGAACAGCTTCGGCTGCGTGCGTTCGTTGAACCAGTGCCGATAGATCAGCCGTTCTTCCTTGAAGCCGGTCTTGATCCAGTCCGAGGTGAAGAAATCGAAACATTCGATGTAATCGACATCCTCGGCATCCAGAAAGCGATGCGCATAGTCTGCCGTCTTGATCTGCAGGCAATCGCCCGAGCATGTAGAAATGGCTGGCCTGCGCAAAGGCCTCGAGCGCCGCCCGGGCCGCCTCCAGCGTCGCGGCGACAAGGCTCCATTCCCCCCAGCCGCATTTGTGCCGCTTGCGCGCGAAGGTGACCGAGGGGTTCGTCGCCAGCGCCGCGCGCAGGCGGGCGTAATCGGCGGCACTGGCGCGGGCGTCGAAATGGATCGCGACGAAATCCCCCGCCGCGGTCAGCCGCTCGGCCTGGGCGATGATCCCCTCGGGGTCCTTGTGGGTCAACAGAATGAAGGCGATTTTGCCATACTGGAAACAAGCCGTCCGCGATTTTGCCTTTCTCGCCTAGATACCGCCAAAGGACATTGAAAAAACAGAGGTTCTTTGCTTCAAGGGAAGGAATTCTTGATGAGTGGTGTGACAGGCTTGGCGCACTGCGACTGGAGGTTCACATCATGGGGTTTCCCGGCACCTGGATGACCGAGCGAGAGCGTCGTCTATCGCGTCGTTCCGAAATGCGCCTGCTCCTCGATCGGGCAGATCATGTTCTATTCCGATCACGGCAAGTTCTTTGACGGCGACATCCATGACAGCACCCGGGGGCTGCACAAATGGTCCCAGGACGCCAGCCAGAAGCCGATCGAAGCGAATGTGAAGGCGCATAAATCCTATGCCTTCACCTGTGTGCGCAACCCCTATGCGCGGATCCTGTCGTCATTCTTCGACAAGATCGCGGGGATTCAAAGGAACGGCAAGCGCTACCGCGGCGCGCTGGTGCCGCAGCTGGTGCAGAAATACGGCATCGACGTCGGCAGCCCGGAAAACGGCTTCGACTTCGATCAGGTGGCCTCGTTCCGCCGGTTTCTGCTCTTTGCGCGCGACACCATCCGCTGGCGCCGCCCGATGGAGCCCGACATCCACTGGTCGGCGATGTCGGGGCATATCTCGACCTTCATCGTCAACGGCGGGCGCTATGACCACATCTTCTTCACCGAGAAATTCGACGAGGGGATGCAGGTGGTGCTGGACAACATCCAGACGCCCTATCCGGTCGATCTGAAGGCGGTGCCGAAGTTCAACGAAAGCGAGGGCACGGGCCGAAGCGGGCGCATCCGGTCTCGGCCTATTTCGACGATCTGTCGCGCCATCTGGTGTGGGAGATCTACCGCAAGGATTTCCAGCTGTTCAAATACGATTTCGACAATCCCGACAACAAGATGCCGGTGGGCGAGATCGATCTGGACGAGGTACACGTCAAGCTGGGCGATTGACGGCCCGTTTCGGGCGGATCAGGAAAAGCACCGCTTTTCCCCGCCCGCCGCGCAGACGCATCCGCAAGACCGCCTGCCCCACGCATGAACAGAGGCAAGCGCCTGCCCCGGCGGGCGAGAAGCGCCCGCCATGGGCGGGCGGGCGCTGGCCGGGACGCTTTGGCGCCCCGGCGGTCTTCGGGGCAAATGCTGCTTGTGACCTCGGCGATGGCCTCGGTCCGCTCGGGCCCGTCTCAGCCCCCCGCCCGCCGCGCCTCGAAGAGCACCTGACCCCGTGGCAGCATCCGGTCGTGTTTCGTCAGATCCCAGCCCGCGGCGGCGGCGATCACATCGCGTTCCAGAACATGCCGGGGCGGCCGGTTCGGGTGGTCACGACGCCGTCGGGTTGACGAAAGGGCGCCCCCGCCTGCACCTCGGGCGCCAGAAACACCGTAAACAGAAAGACCTCCAGCCGCGGAAACCGGGCAAGGTTCGCCAGCGCCTGCCCCAGACAGTCGTTCGGCAGATGCGGGAAAACGGCAAAGGCGATGGCATGGGTGATCGCCTCGGGCACGCCCGGAAAGGCGAAGGCGTCATCCGCGATCAGCTGCGCCGGGTCGAGCCGCGCGGGGTCCGCCAGTTCCGCCGCATAGCCCGCCAGCATCAGATCGCGCGAGGCGTCGGTGCCCCAGTAATGCCCGAGCTCGAGATAGGCGACGGCCTTGCAGCCCAGCCGCAACGCCCCCGCCCCGATGTCGAGCAGATGATGGTGGGGCTGCATCCGCCCCACCTCGATCAGCGCCGCCATCTGCGCCCGCCCGGTCTCGTCCCAGCGCCCGCCGACGATGGCCCGGTGCCGCCCCTCGGCCAGCGCCTTGCCGTAGAAATCCGGCGCCAGATAGGGCGAGCGGCCCATGGATCTAGAGCAGCCCGGCCTGTTTGAACTGCGCCAGAATGTCGGTTTCGGGCCGCGCGCCGTAATGGCTGATCACCTCGGCCGCGGCGATGCAGCCCATCTTGCCCGCCACTTCAAGGCTTTGCCCGGTGGCGACGCCATAAAGGAAGCCCGCCGCGAATTGATCGCCCGCCCCGGTCGCATCGACCGGCACCACCCGGTTCACCGGCACTTCCACCCGTTCCGCGCCGCGGATCACCACCACATCGGCGCCCGAGCGGGTGCAGACCACCAGCCCGCATTCGGAGGCCGCCTGTTTCAGCGCGCTCTCCAGATCGGTCTGGTAGAGCGAGGCCCATTCATGCTCGTTGCCCAGCGCGAAATCCATCTCGTCCCTGACCAGACGGCGGAAGCTGTCGCGGTGGCGATCAACGCAGAACGGGTCCGAGAGCGAGATCCCCGCCCGCCCGCCGCCGCGGTGGCAGCCCTGCGCCGCTTTCAGGAACCCGGCCTTGCCGTGATCCTTGTCGAACAGATAGCCCTCAAGGAACAGGATTTCCATGTTTTCAACGACCTCCAGCGGAACATCCTCGGTCGAAAGCTCGGCCGAGATGCCCAGATAGGTGTTCATCGACCGCTCGCCATCGGGCGTCACGAAGATCATCGAGCGCGACGAGGGCAGATCGGCGCCTTTCACCGGCGGGTTCGGGAAATCCGTGCCCTCGGCATTCAGCGCGGCCTTGTAGAAATGGCCCAGGGTGTCATCGGCGACGCGGCCGATGAAGGCCGCCGTCAGCCCCAGATTGCCCAGACCCGCGATCGTGTTGCCGACCGAGCCGCCCGGCGCCTCGGTCCGGTCGCCCATCGCGGCATAAAGCTTTTCGGCGCGCTCGCGGTCGATCAGCTGCATGATGCCCTTTTCGATCCCCATCGCGGCCAAAAAGGCGTCGTCGCATTGCGCGATCACATCGACGATGGCGTTGCCGATGCCGACAACCTGGTATTTCTTCATGCGGTCTTCTCCTCGAAACGGCACAGATCGCGGATCAGGCAATCGGCGCAGCGGGGTTTGCGGGCGGTGCAGATATAGCGCCCGTGCAGGATCAGCCAGTGATGCGCATGGCGCTGAAATTCCACCGGCACATTGTCTTCGATGGCGCGCTCGACTGCGTCCACATCCTTGCCCGGACAGATGCCGGTGCGGTTGCCGACGCGGAAGATATGGGTGTCGACCGCCTGCGCCGGGTGCCCCCAGCCCATGTTCAGCACCACATTCGCCGTCTTGCGCCCGACACCGGGCAGGCTGACCAGCGCCGCGCGCGAGGACGGCACCTGCCCGTCGAAGCGTTCGACCAGCAGGCGGCTCAGCGCGATCACGTTCTTCGCCTTGGTGCGGTAAAGCCCGATCGACTTGATATGCGCGGTCAGCCCTTCCTCGCCCAAAGCCAGCATCTTTTGCGGCGTGTCGGCCACGGGCCAAAGCGCGCGGGTGGCCTTGTTCACCCCCACATCGGTCGCCTGCGCCGAGAGCGCGACGGCAACGAGCAGGGTGAAGGCGTTCACATGCTCCAGCTCGCCCTCGGGATGCGGATTGGCTTCCGCGAAACGGCGGAAGATCTCCTTCATCGTCGGGTAATCAAGCTGCGCAACCATGGCCCCCTTCTGCCCGCCGATCCGCCGCGGGGCAAGAGAAAGCGCGCGAAATTAACCCGATTCGACAAATTGCGGACAATTCGCCGCCGCCGTTAACGGTTCGTTTGCCGTGTTGCGAAAGAATGGGGCCAAGACCTGAAGGCGCAGGAGGGAACATGGACTACGGGTATCCGGTTTCGGTGCTTGGCTTCGATGCCGAGCGGGGGCTTTGGTCGCTGGACCATGATTTTGACGCCGCCACGATGCTGTGGCAGGTCACGCATGGCGCGGCGGGGGCAGAGCTGCGCGATGCGATGGGCCATCTGGTCTTGCAGGGCACGCTGACGGCCGATGTGCCGCTGGTGCTGCAAAAGCCCGGCGGCGGCGCGGTCCGGCTTGACCGGATCGAGATCGACGGGGTGCTGTGCCTTTACATGCCCTCCGAAATGCTGACGCCCGGCACCGACTATGCCGAGGCCGAACCGTTCGAGCTGCCCGCCCGCGCCGCCAGCCCCGAGGAAATCGCCGCCCTGCCCTGTCTGAGCGGCGGCACGATGATTGCCACCGCCGAAGGCCGATGCCGATCGACTGGCTGCGCCCGGGGGATCGGGTGCTGACGCGCGACAACGGCTATCAGCCGCTCCTCTGGGTCGGCCAGCACACGATGCCGCGCCGCGCCCCCCCCGAAACCCGGCCGCTGCTTCTGGCCGCCGCCTGTTTCGGCGAGGCGCTGCCCGAACGCGATGTTCTGCTCTCGCCCGGGGCCGGGGTGCTGCTGGCCGGGCACGAACTGGAACTCTGGTTCGGCGAATCGGAGATGTTCGCCAAGGCCCGCCATGCCCTGCCGAAGGCCGAGGCCGGGGCGGGGCCGCAAAGCTCTATTCCATGCTGCTCGCCACCGAGGTGGTGCTGGCCGAGGGATGTGGGTCAGCTCGGTCCATGCCGATGCCGCCTATCTGTCGCTGCTGCCTGATCGCATCCGCGGCGCCGTCGGGCCGCGCGTCAAGGCGGGCCATGCCGATCCCGCCCGCGCCTGGCTGGACGATTGGGAAGTGGCGATGTTCCGCCGCGAACGCCTGGCCCGCGCCCGCCGCCTCGCCGCCTGAACCAGCCGCCTGAAACCGCCGCCGGAGCCTGCCGCGCAGCGCCGAAGACCCCGGCCCCGGGGCCCGCCCGGGCCCCGTCGGCACCAGCACCGGGCCCGCCCGGGCCCCAAATCGGCCCTGTTTTCACCTTGGGGCAAATATCCCGGGGGGAGTCCGAAGGACGGGGGGCAGCGCCCCTGCCCCGCCGAACCCGCAGCTTTCGGGTCGTCTTTCCGGTCACAGCGCGGTAAGGTGACGCCCAGAAAGGCGTTCCCATGTCCGACACGATCCCGCTTGAAGACCGCTACCATTACCGTCTGATCGCCCGCGCCATCGCGGAAATCGACGCCGCGCAGGCCGCGGCGCAGGCCGCGGGCCGCCCGCTGCAGATCCCGCTTGACGATCTGGCGGCGCGGCTCGGCCTCTCGGCGCCGCATTTCCAGCGGATCTTTTCCGCCTGGGCCGGGGTCTCGCCCAAGCGCTACACGCAATATCTCTCGCTCGGCCTTGCGCGCGAGCTGCTGGCGCGCGCGCTGCCGCTTGATCAGGTCGCCGAAGCGGCCGGGCTCTCGGCCCCCTCGCGGCTGCATGACCTGATCCTGCGCTGGGAGGCGATGACCCCCGGAGAATTCGCCCGCGGCGGCAGCGGGCTGACGATCCGCTGGGGCCGCTTCGACAGCCCCTTCGGCCCGGCGCTGGCCTTTGGCACCGGGCGCGGGCTGTGCGGGCTCGGCTTTGCCGCCGACCTGGGCGAGGAGGCCGCCTTTGCCGACATGGCGGGCCGCTGGCCCGGCGCGCGGCTGATCGAAGACCCGGCGCCGATCGCCGATTGGGTCGGCGCGGCCTTCACCGGCCGCGGCGAGGCGCGGCTTTCGGTCACCGGCGCGCCCTTCCAGATCAAGGTCTGGGAGGCGCTTTTGGCGATTCCCTCGGGGCAGGTCACGACCTATGCCCGGATCGCCACCCGCATCGGGTCGCCGCGCGCCCATCGCGCCGTGGGCACGGCGGTCGGGCGCAACCCGGTGGCGGCGCTGATCCCCTGCCACCGGGTGCTGCGCGCCTCGGGCGGGCTGGGCGGCTATCACTGGGGCTAGGGTGAAACGCGCGCTTCTGGCCCGCGAGGCGGCGCAGCACGAGGCGGGGGCCTGACGCTCTCGCCGGAAATTGATGCGCAAAATTCCGCCAAGCCCGCACAGGGCATGGAACGGCGTCGAAAATCTGTCGTAGAATGGTGCGAACGGCCAACAGGGCCGCAAGCACAAGGGCAGCTCCATGACCAAGACCTCCACCCTCCTTCTCGCCTGCACCGGGCTTTTCGCGCTGACCGCCTGCACCCAGCCCTATGATCAGGGCTATTCCGGCTCGGCCAGCGCCGATCCCAATGCGAACACCCGCGGCGGCGCGATCGCCGGGGCGCTGATCGGCGGCGTTCTGGGCGCCACCAGCAACGGCGACGAGCGGCTGGAAAAGGCCGCCGCCGGGGCGATCGTCGGCGGGCTGATCGGCGGCGCCATCGGCAACCAGCTGGACAAGCAGGCACAGGAGCTGCGCCGCGATCTGGACACCAACGGCGTTTCGGTGGTGCGTCAGGGCGACCATCTGGTGGTGACGATGCCGCAAGACGTGCTGTTTGCCGTCGACAGCGCCTCGGTGCGCCCCGATCTGCAGCGCGATCTTTACACGCTCGCGGGCAGCCTGAACCGCTATCCCGACACCCGCGTCGAGGTGGTCGGCCACACCGATTCGGACGGCGACGCCGCCTATAACCAGCGCCTGTCGCAAGACCGCGCCAATGCGGTCGCCAATATCCTGATCGGCGCGGGCGTGCCCGGCTATCGCGTCGTCGCCTATGGCCGCGGTGAGGAACAGCCGGTCGCCTCGAACCTGAGCCCCGCGGGCAAGGCGCAAAACCGCCGCGTCGAATTCATCATCCGCCCGAATCGCTGAGATCGGACCACAGTGCCAAAGGCCGGGCCCCGCGCCCGGCCTTTGCTTTGAGCCAGCCTTTGCTTTTGAGATTGCCGGACTTTTCCATTGGTCATAGTTTCTGACCACGGGAGAGAGAAATGCCATTCCAGAAGATCGAATCCGAGAAACTTGCCTCGGCCGTGGTGCGTCAGATCGAGAATCTGATCGTCGAGGGCGTGCTGCGTCCGGGCGAACGGCTGCCGTCGGAACGCGAATTGTCCGAACGCCTTGCGGTGTCGCGGCCCAGCCTGCGCGAAGCCGTGGCCGAGTTGCAACAGGAAGGCCTGCTGACCACCCGCGCGGGATCGGGGATCTTCGTCGCCGAGGTGCTGGGCTCGGCCTTTTCGCCCGCGTTGATCCGGCTTTTCGCCCGCAACGATCAGGCGGTTTTCGACTATCTCGCCTTCCGGCGCGACCTTGAGGGGATGGCGGCGGAACGGGCGGCGAAGCTGGGCTCGGACACTGATCTGAAGGTGATCGACACCATCCTGACGCGGATGGAGGCGGCGCATGCCAAGCGCAACCCGGCCGACGAGGCGACGCTGGATGCGCAATTCCACATGGCGATCGTCGAGGCGAGTCACAATATCATCATGCTGCACATGATGCGGGCGATGTTCGACCTTTTGTCGGAAGGCGTTTTCTACAACCGCCAGATCATGTTCCGCAACCGTTCGACGCGCGAGGCGCTGCTGGAGCAGCACCGGGCGATCAACGCGGCGATTCAGGCGCGGGACGGGGCGGCGGCGCGGGCGGCGGTGGCGGCGCATATGGATTTCGTGGAAGTGGCGCTGACCGAATTGCGCAAGGCCGAACGCCACGAAGGCGCTGGCCCGGCTGCGGTTGAGCCATCAAAGCGCGAAAGCGCCGTAAGCAGGGGCCGCCCGGTCTGGAGCCCACCGTATCCGGGGCTCGGCATCCGGGGCCCGGCCCCCTTCGCGGGGTCAGTCCCGCGGCGGCGGCGGCAGGGCCGGATCGGCCTCGCATTTGGCCAGCGGCAGCGCCTTCAGGCTGGCGATCGACAGCACCTCGCCCTCGGCGGCGCGGCCATAGTCGCCCGCGGCACAGGCGCAGCCATAGCCATAATATCCGTTCGTCGCGACCCATTCGTCGCCGAATTCGGCCTCTGACCAGTCAAGCTCTTCCCAGCCGCCGACCTCCAGCGAGCCCTGCGAGGCGAACCACCAATTCGCATCGGCATCGACCAGATAGAAATTCCCGGGGTCGGATTGGCGAACCAGCCGCAGCGGGTTTCCGACCGGGCTTCGGCAACGGCCGCCCCGGCCAGCAGTCCGAAGGCGACGGCCAGCGCACATATGTTACGCAATCAATCCCCCGTCACTGTCATCGCCCGCCTCGATCAGCAGCCGATCCATGTCGGGCACCGTGACGTGACGTTTCCCCTCCAGCTCGATCACCCCGTCGCGTTTGAGCGCCGACATCTGCCGGCTGACGGTTTCGAGCGTGAGGCCGAGATAATCCGCCATCGCCTCGCGCGTGAGCGGCAGATCGAAGGTCAGACGGCCGCGCATCTTGCGGTGACGAATCGACGCATCGCGGCGCGCGACGATCGACAGAAGCGAGGCGATCTTCTCGCGCGCGGTCTTGCGACCGAGCAAAAGCATCCATTCGCGGGCGGCGTCCAGCTCGTCCAGGGTCATCTGCAACAGCCGCTGCGCGATATGCGGCGTGCGCTCCATCATCTCCTCGAAGGGCTTGCGGCGGAAGCAGCACATCAGGATATCGGTCGTCGCCGTGACGTTGTAAGCGGCGCGGTCGCGGCCAGGTCTTCCAACGAAATCAGAGGGTAAGAGGAGACCAACCATCTGCGTGCGGCCGTCTTCCAGGGTCTGGGTCAGGGTTGCGATGCCCGACACGACCGAGGCCACGAAGTCCATCTTGTCGCCCGACCAGATCACCGTCTGACCCGCTTCGAAGCTCCGGTAATACTTCGCCACCTCGAGTTCATCGAGTTCGGAACTCTCGCATCTTGCGCAGACGGCCCGGTGCCTGATCGGGCAGTCTCCGCACTGAAGCGAGACGGGATGAGCGTCGTCGTGAGACATTGCCTTGCTTGATCTGGGACAATACTTTGTTCGCGTCGTGAAGGATACAATACGCCCATGAAACATGAATCGCAACTCGCCCGGCTCGGACTCTTCGATGCCAAGGTGCCCCGCTACACCAGCTACCCGACTGCACCCCATTTCTCCAAGGATATCGGCCCCTCGCAGTTCATCGAGTGGATCGAGGCGATTCCGGCGGGGCGTCGATTTCCTTTACATGCATGTGCCCTTCTGTCGGCGCCTGTGCTGGTTCTGCGCCTGCCGCACCAGGGCACGCAGACCGATGCGCCGGTGAAGACCTATGCCGAGACGCTGATCAAGGAAGTTGCGATGCTGAAATCGCACCTTGCCCCGGGCGTGAAGCTGTCGCGGCTGCATTGGGGCGGCGGCACCGCGACGCTGCTTCCGGCGGACTCGATGCGCGCCATCGCCGCGGCGGTGTTCGAAGCCGTGCCGCTGGGCGAGAATGGCGAATTCTCGGTCGAGATCGACCCGAACGAGATCGACGACGAACGCATGGATGCGCTGGCGCAATCGGGGATGAACCGGGCCTCGGTCGGGATTCAGGATTTTGACCCCTTCATCCAGTCGGTGATCGGCCGCGAGCAAACCTTCGAAGTGACGAAGATGGTCGTCGACATGATCCGCGACCGCGGCATCAACAGCCTGAACGCCGACATCCTTTACGGCCTGCCGCATCAGACGCCGGAAAAGATGACCGAGAGCGTCGAAAAGGTGCTGTCGCTGAAACCCGACCGCGTCGCTTTCTACGGCTATGCCCATGTGCCGTGGATGTCGCGTCGGCAATCGCTCATTCCGGCGGAAAACCTGCCCACGCCGCCCGAGCGGCTGGCGCTGTTCCACCTCTCGCGCGAGCTTTTCACCAAGGCGGGCTATGACGTGATCGGCATCGACCACTTCGCACTGCCGCATGACGGGCTGGCCACCGCGCTCAAGGCGGGCAAGCTGCGCCGCAACTTCCAGGGCTATACCGACGATCAGGCGGAAGCGCTGGTGGGGCTCGGCGCCTCGTCGATCTCGCGCTTCCCGCAGGGCTTTGCGCAGAACGAAAGCCCGACCGGCACCTATACGGCGGCGATCCGCGAGGGCAAGTTCTCGACCCACCGCGGCTTTGTCTTCTCGAAGGAAGACCTGATGCGCGGCCGTCTGATCGAGATGCTGATGTGCGACTTCAAGGCCGACAAGGCGGAACTTGTCGACCAATGGGGCGCCGATCCGGCGGTTCTCGATGCCGAATTCGCCGCTTGCGTTGCGAAATTCGAAGACATGGTGGTGGTGACCGAAGCGGGGCTGGAAATCCCCGAACAGGGCCGCCCGCTGACGCGGATGATCGCGCGTCACTTCGATGCCTATGACCTCTCGAAAGCCGGGCACAGCTCGGCGATCTGAGAGCACTTCCATAACAAGGGAAGGGCAGACTGGGCGCCGCAAGGCGCCCATTTCTTTGCGCCCCTCCTCGGCCCCGAAGCCGTTGAAAGCCCCGACGGCGTCCCTAAATTCCGAACCGGGGCAGCACGCGGGGCGCGATGACAGGCGAAAGGGACGAAGCCAGAGACTTTGCCGGGCTGGAGCGCGTCGTCGGTGACGATCTGCGGTTCCGGCTGCGGCTGGGCATCGGCGAGGATGCCTATCGCGCGATCCGCTACGGCAAGGCGCTGCAAAAGCTGTGGGATCTGGGCGGGGTCGCGGCGACCGGGGCGGCGGCGGCGAAACTGCCGGTGGTGGCCGCGGCCTTCTTTGCCCCCTCGGGGCTGGCCGCCTTTCTGCCCTCGGGCCTTGCGGCTTTGCTCGGCTTTGGCGCGGCCACGCCGATCGGCTGGGTGATCGCGGCCGGGGTCGCCTCGGCGGGGGCTTATTACGGCGTGCTGCGGCTGGTGGGGCAATATGGCGACAAGCGGGTGGCCAAGGTGCCCGCCTTCATCAACACCCCCATCGACCTGCTGGGCGCGACGCTGGTCGATCTGATCGGCACGCTGGCGGTGAAGCTGGCCGAGGTGGAGGGCAGGCTGCCCCCCGCCAAGCGCGACAGGATCGTGGCGCGGTTCGTGTCGGACTGGGGCATTGATCCGCCCTATGCGGAAAAGGCGGTCCGGCTGATTGCCGGGCATGCGCAGCGGATCGCCCTGCCCGAGGCGGCGGCGGTTCTGGGCCGCTTCCTGCGCGAAAACGAGGATTGCAACGCCCAGGCGATCCGGGAGGACATTCTGGCGATGCTGCGCGAGATCGTGCAGGTCGAGGGCCGGATGGACGTGACCGAGGATCAGGCGCTGGCAGAGATCGACCGGATCTTGCGCCTTGAGACCGAGCCCTCGCTGCGGCGCACGACCGGGCAGATCGCGCAGCGCCTTGGACAGGGGGCGGCGGCGGCGGTTGCGGGGATCGGCGGCGCGGGCGCGGCAGCGGTTTCGGGGATCGGCACCCGGGTCGGCGGCGGGGCAAGGGCGCTGGGCCGCCGCTTGCGCCGCAAAAGTGCGCCGCGGCCCGAAGACCTCTGACCCCTTTGCGCAGGCGGGGGCAGCGGAAAGCGGCGCCCCCCGCGGGGCGCCTTGCGCGCTTAAAGCCCGAGCTTCTTCGCCACGATCTCGTTCACCGCGGCGGGGTTGGCCTTGCCGCCAGACGCCTTGATCACCTGCCCGACGAACCAGCCCGCCAGCTTCGGATTGGCCTTGGCCTTTTCCACCTGCGCCGGGTTCGCGGCGATGATCTCATCGACCGCCGCCTCGATCGCGCCGAGGTCCGTCACCTGCTTCATGCCGCGCGCCTCGACGATCGCGGCCGGATCGCCGCCCTCGGTATAGACGATCTCGAAGAGATCCTTGGCAATCTTGCCCGAAATCTCGCCCGAGCGGATCAGCTTGATGATCCCCCCCAGCTGCGCCGGGCTGACCGGGCTCTGGCCGATCTCGTGGCCTTCCTTCTTCAGACGGCCGAAGAGCTCGTTGATCACCCAGTTCGCGGCCAGCTTGCCATCTTCGGCCACAGTCACCACGGCTTCGAAATATTCGGCATCCGCCACTTCCGCCGTCAGCACCGAGGCGTCATATTCCGACAGCCCCAGATCCTTGACAAAGCGGGCCTTCTTTTCATCCGGCAGTTCCGGCATGGTGGCGCCGATGTCATCGACCCAAGCTTGTTCGATTTCCAAAGGCAGCAGGTCCGGGCAGGGGAAATAGCGGTAATCATGCGCCTCTTCCTTGGAGCGCATCGAGCGGGTCTCGCCCTTGTCCGGATCGTAAAGCCGGGTTTCCTGCACGATCGACCCGCCATCTTCCAGAATCGCAATCTGGCGGCGGGCTTCGTAATCAATGGCTTGCTGGATGAAGCGCATCGAGTTCATGTTCTTGATCTCGCAGCGCGTGCCCAGATGGCTGAAGTCCTGCGTCGCCTGATATTTCTCGTATTGCCCGGGGCGGCAGACCGACACGTTCACATCGGCGCGCAGGTTGCCGTTTTGCATGTTGCCGTCGCAGGTGCCGATATAGCGCAGGATCTGCCGCAGCTTCGCGATATAGGCGGCGGCTTCTTCCGGGCCACGAATGTCGGGGCGGCTGACGATTTCCATCAGCGCCACACCGGTGCGGTTGAAATCGACAAAGGACATGGTCGGGTCCATGTCATGGATCGACTTGCCCGCGTCCTGTTCCAGGTGAATCCGCTCGATCCGCACCTTGCGCGCCACACCCGGGCCCATGTCGACGATGATCTCGCCCTCGCCCACGATCGGGTGGTAAAGCTGCGAAATCTGATAGCCCTGCGGCAGGTCGGGGTAGAAGTAGTTCTTGCGGTCAAAGGCCGAGCGCAGGTTGATCCCGGCCTTCAGCGCGAGCCCCGTGCGCACCGCCTGCGCGACGCAGAACTCGTTGATCACCGGCAACATGCCCGGCATCGCGGCGTCCACGAAAGCGACGTTGGCATTCGGTTCATTGCCGAACGCGGTCGAGGCGCCCGAGAACAGTTTCGCGTTCGAGGCCACCTGCGCGTGCACCTCCATCCCGATCACCAGCTCCCAGTCGCTTTTCGCGCCGGCAATGACTTTCGGTTCGGGGGCGGTGAAGGCAAGGTGGTCAAGCATTGCGGGTTCCCTTTCTCGGCTTGAGCCCTTCTAGGGCAGGGCGCGGCGCGGGGCAAGATGGCCCGCCCGCGCGACGGGTCTGAGGTCGAAAGAGCGTATTTGATCCAAGAAAAAGCCGATGTGTTTTTTCTTGGTGCAAATACGCCGGGGTCCGGGGCAGCGCCCCGGCGCGCTCAGCCTGCAAGCCGCCCGACCATCTCGCCAAGGTCGCGGCTGAGGCCGGGGGTGGCAGCAATCCGGTCAAGCGCGGCTTTCGCGTGGCGCTGCCGGGCGGCATCATAGCGCCGCCAGGTCTCAAACGCGGTCGACATCCGCGCCGCGGTCTGCGGGTTGAGCGGATCGAGCCGGATCAGCCAGTCGGCGTAAAGCGCATAGCCCGCGCCGTCGACGCGGTGAAAGCCCGCATGGTTCGCGGCAAAGCCCCCCAGCAGGCTGCGGAAGCGGTTCGGGTTCTTCCAGTCGAACGCGGGGGACGCCGCCAGCCGGGCCACGGTTTCCGCCGCCGTCTCGGGCGGGGTCAGCGCCCCCTGCGCCATGCGCCATTTGTCCATCACCAGCGGATCGGCGGCCCAGCGCGCGGCGAAAGCCGCCAGTTGCCCCTGCCCCTTGCCCTCGGCCACCAGCGCATTCAGCGCGCCGATGCTTTCGGTCATGTTCGTGGCCTCGGCAAACAGCGCCGCCGCCCGGGCGCCGCCATCCTCGGTCGTGAGCAACGCCAGCGTGGCCAGCCGCAGCGCACGGCGCCCGGCGGGCCCCGCGTCGGGGCTGTAGGGGCACGCGACCGCGCAGCTGTCATAGACCCGGCTCAGCGCCGCGCCGTGACGGGTGGCGAGCATCTTCATCAGCTTGCGCCGCCCGCCCCGGATCGCCTCGGGGTCGGGGGTGTCGCCCTGCGCAAAAAGCGCCGCGGCGATCTCGTCCTCGCCCGGCAGGCGCAGGCAGGCGGCGCGGAAGCCCGGATCGGCCTCTTCATCCGCAATCAGCCGCCCCACCGCATCGAGGTAATCAAGCTGCGCCCCCTCGCCGCGCGCCATCGCCATCAAGGTCTGGCGCGCCAGCGTCCGCCCGGCCTCCCAGCGGTTGAAGGGGTCGGTGTCATGGGCCAGCAGGAACGCCTGTTCCGCGGGCGTCGTCGCCCGTTCCAGGATCACCGGCGCCGAAAAGCCGCGCAGGAGCGAGGGCACCGGCCGCGCCGACAGCCCCTCGAAGCGGAAGCTTTGCCGCGCCGCGGTCAGTTCCAGCACCGTCGTCGGCACCACCTCGTCGCCATTGGGCGACAGAAGCCCCACCGCCAGCGGAATGTGGCGCGGCGGCTTTTCCGTCTCGCCCGGGGTGGGCGGGGTCGTCTGGCGGACGTCCAGCGTATAGGTGCCGTTCTCGTAAGCCTCGCTGACCGTCAGTTTCGGCGTGCCCGCCTGGGTATACCAGAGCTTGAACTGGCTCAGATCGCGCCCCGAGGTATCCTCGAAAACCCTGATCCAGTCCTCGATCGTGCAGGCCTGCCCGTCGTGGCGCTCGAAATAGAGATCGAGCGCCGCCCGGTAGCCCTCTGGGCCCAGCAGCGTCGCCAGCATGCCCACCACCTCGGCGCCCTTTTCATAGACGGTCGCGGTGTAGAAGTTGTTGATTTCCTTGTAGCGGTCGGGCCGCGGCGGATGGGCAAGCGGCCCCGCATCCTCGCGGAACTGGCGCGCGCGCAGGGCCGCCACATCCTCGATCCGCTTCAGCCCGCCCAGCCGCACGTCGCGGGTGAAGCTTTGGTCGCGATAGACCGTCAGGCCTTCCTTCAGGCACAGCTGGAACCAGTCGCGGCAGGTGATGCGGTTGCCGGTCCAGTTGTGGAAATATTCATGCGCGATCACTGCCTCGATGCGTTCGTAATCGGTGTCGGTCGCGGTTTCGGGGCTTGCCAGGACCAGCTTCGAGTTGAAGATGTTCAACCCCTTGTTTTCCATCGCCCCCATGTTGAAATCATCGACCGCGACGATGTTGAAGAGATCCAGATCATATTCGCGCCCGTAAGCCTCCTCGTCCCATGCCATCGAGCGCGCGAGCGCCCCAGCGCGAAATCGCAGCGCGTTTCATCGCCCGGGCGCACCCAGATGTTCAGATCGACCTTGCGCCCCGAGCGCGTGGTGAAGCTGCCCGAGTTCGCGCGCAGATCCCCCGCCACCAGCGCGAACAGATAAGCGGGCTTTGGCCAGGGATCGTCCCATTCCGCCCAGCCCGGCCCTTGCCCGACGGGGTTGCCGTTCGACAAAAGCACCGGCAGGTCCGACTCGATGCGGACATGAAAG
This sequence comes from Rhodobacter capsulatus, assembly GCF_052363185.1. Classification (GTDB taxonomy): domain Bacteria; phylum Pseudomonadota; class Alphaproteobacteria; order Rhodobacterales; family Rhodobacteraceae; genus Rhodobacter; species Rhodobacter capsulatus_E. The sequence continues at coordinate 2,680,115 of NZ_CP198955.1, forward strand.
CGGCTCATCACATCGGGGCGGTCGGGATAAAAGGTGATGTGGCGGAACCCCTCGGCCTCGCATTGGGTGCAATAAAGGCCGTTCGACATGTAAAGCCCCTCGAGCGCGGTATTCGCGGCGGGGGCGATCTCGACCTCGGTTTGCAGCCGGAACGGGCCTGCGGGCAGCACGGCGGCGGGCAGGATGAGCCCCGTTTCGTCCAGATGATAGTCGCCCGGGGCCAGCGCCCGCCCGTCAAGGGAAAGTGAGATCAGCCGCAGATCTTCGCCCTGCAACACCATGTCGGCACCCGGCTGCCGTGGCGTCACCTCCAGCGTCGCAAGGACACGGGTGGCCGCCGGATCCAGCCGGAAGATCAAAGAAACGGACGCGATCTCAAAGGGATAGGGATTGTAATCCGACAAAAGGGTGACGCCGTCCATGACTTTCCTCACGCTGGGCTTGCACTGGGCTTTCGTGCAAGCTAGGCGCTTCCCGCCCCCCCGGCAAGGCATCGCCGAGTGCCGGGGCCGATGCGATTTTCGCTGGACAGGGGCGGCATCAGGGCCAAGATACCGGCCAAAGCTTGGGAGGAGCCGATGACGGAACGCGTGGAACGCGAGGGGCTGCAGGTTGCGGCCGAACTGGCGGCCTTCATCGAAACGCAGGCGCTGCCCGGGACGGGGGTCGATCCGGCGCGATTCTGGGCGGGGTTTTCGGCACTGATCCACGATTTCGGGCCGCAAAACCGGGCGCTGCTGGACAAGCGCGACCAGCTGCAGGCGCAGATCGACGCCTGGCACCTGCACCACCGCAGTCAGGGCCATGACGCCACCGCCTATCGCGCCTTTCTGGAGGAAATCGGCTATCTGGTCCCCGAGGGCGCCGATTTCAGCATCGAAACCGGCCCGACCGATCCCGAGATCGCCCAGGTCTGCGGCCCGCAGCTGGTCGTGCCGATCACCAATGCGCGCTATGCGCTCAATGCCGCGAATGCGCGTTGGGGCAGCCTTTATGACGCGCTTTACGGCACCGATGCTTTGGGAGCGCCGCCCATGGCGCCCGGTTACGACCCCGTCCGCGGCGCGAAGGTGATCGCTTGGGCGAAGGAGTTCCTCGATGCCGCCTGCCCGCTTGTCGCCGGGCCCTGGGCGCAGGCGACGCGGCTTTGGCTGCAAGACGGCGGGCTTTTCGCCGAGGTCGCGGGCGAGGAAACCGGGCTGAAAGACCCCGCGCAATTCGCGGGCTTTCGCGGCGCGGCCGAGGCACCCACCGAGATCTTGTTGCGCAACAACGGCTTGCATCTGATCCTGAAGCTCGACCGCGCCCATCCGATCGGCGCCACCGATCCGCTGGGGCTGGCCGATCTGGTGCTGGAATCGGCGCTGTCCTCGATCATGGATTGCGAGGATTCGGTGGCCACCGTCGATGCCGCCGACAAGGTTCTGGCCTATCGCAACTGGCTGGGCTTGATGCGCGGCGATCTGACGGAAACGGTGACGAAGGGCAGCCGCAGTTTCACCCGCGCCCTTGCCCCCGATCTGACCTTCACCGCGCCCGAGGGGGGCCACGTCACACTCAAGGGCCGGGCGCTGATGCTCGTGCGCAATGTCGGGCCGCTGATGACCACCCCCGCGATCCTGACCCGCAGCGGCGCCGAGGCGCCCGAGGGGCTGATGGATGCGATGATCACCACGCTTTGCGCGCTGCATGATCTGAAGCGCGGCGCCAATTCCACCACCGGCTCGGTCTATGTGGTCAAGCCGAAGCTGCACGGCCCCGAGGAAGTCGCCTTCACCTGCGCCAGCTTCGCCCATGTCGAGGAAGTCCTGGGCCTGCCCGCCAATACGGTGAAGCTCGGCATCATGGACGAGGAACGCCGGACCTCGGCGAACCTCAAGGAATGCATCCGCGCCGCCAAGGATCGGCTTGCCTTCATCAACTCGGGGTTCCTTGACCGGACCGGGGACGAGATCTTCACCTCGATGGAAGCCGGGCCGATGGTGACCAAGGCCGAGATGAAATCGCAGCCCTGGATTTCCGCTTACGAGGATCGCAACGTCGATATCGGCCTGCGGCTCGGCCTGCCGGGCAAGGCGCAGATCGGCAAGGGGATGTGGGCCGCGCCGGACAATATGGGGCAGATGCTGGCGCAGAAGATCGCCCATCCGATGGCCGGGGCGAATTGCGCCTGGGTGCCCTCGCCCACCGCGGCCACGCTGCACGCGACGCATTACCACCGCGTCGATGTGAAGGCGCGCCAACGCGAGATCGCACAGCTGCAACGGCCGCTGCGACTCTTTGATCTGCTGACGATCCCGCTGGCCGTCGGGCGCACCTATTCCGAGGCCGAGATCACCGCGGAAATCGAGAACAACGCGCAGGGGATTCTGGGCTATGTGGTGCGCTGGGTCGATCAGGGCATCGGCTGTTCCAAGGTGCCCGACATTCATGACGTCGGCCTGATGGAAGACCGCGCGACGCTGCGGATCAGCTCTCAGGCGCTGGCGAACTGGCTGCATCACGGCATCGTCGGCGAGCCGCAGGTGATGAAGGCCTTTCGCAAGATGGCGGCGGTGGTCGATCGGCAGAATGCGGGCGATCCGGCCTATCAGCCGATGGCGCCGAATTTCGACGGGCTGGCGTTTCAGGCCGCCTGCGATCTGGTGTTTCTGGCCCGCATCCAGTCCTCGGGCTATACGGAACCGGTGCTGCACCAGCGCCGCGCCCAGGTGAAGGCCGCCAAGGGCTGAACGACTGGCCTCGGGCGGCGCCCCCCTTCGCCGGGGGACGCGCCCCAAGGGACCGGAACCCGGATCATGGGAGTGGTCGGGGCGGCGAGATTCGAACTCACGACCTTCTGTACCCAAAACAGACGCGCTACCAGGCTGCGCTACGCCCCGATGGCGCCTTCAATAGCGGCACAGCAGAGCGCTGAAAAGGGGAAATGCCTAATCAAGCGGTGCCACGCGCTGTCCGGGGGCCAGCCCCAGCGCCGCCGCCTGCCCGCCCGCAATCTCCAGCACATGCTGCACCGGCCCGCCCGACCAGATCGGCGTCTCGTCAAAGGGCTGCGCATTCGCGTGGATGGACAGAATGCGCCCGGCCGCGTCGATGAAGATCATGTCAAGCGGCAACGGCGTGTCATGCATCCAGAACCCCACCACCCGCGGCGTCGGATAGACAAAGACCATCCCGCTGCCGGGCGCCAGATGGCTGCGGCCCATCAGCCCGCGCGACCGCTCGGCTTCGGTATCGGCGATTTCAACGGAAATCCGGACCGCCCCGCCCGGCCGCGCGATGCAAAGCACCGCCTCCCCGCCGGTGGCGCGGGCGGTGTCGAACGCCGCCCGGCTGCAATCCTCGGCCAGCGCGGGGACCCCCGCCAGCCCGAGACACAGGATCAGCGCGCCCGCAGCGCCGTTTCCCAGCTTGTGACCTGCGCCGCCATCCGGCCGCGCCGCCCCTCGATCACCCGCAGACATACCGCCTCTCCCGGCGCCAGATCGGCAAAGCCCGAGCGGCGCAGCACCTCGACATGGATGAACACATCTTCGGGCCGTCCGAAGACATTTGCAAAGCCAAATCCCTTGCCCTTGTCGAACCACTTCACCCGCGCCGGTTCCAGCGGCAGCGCCGCGATCACCTCGGGGTCGGTCTCGCCCAGATCCTCAATCGGGGCCAGCCGGGTGTCGGTCTCGGGCGGCGAGATATCGAGCACCTCGACCGCCTGCGCGCCGCGCGGCGTCGCCTGCACCAGAACCCGGATGCCGGCATTGTCCGCCACCGAACTTTGTCCGAAATTGCGCAGCACATTGGCATGAAGCAGAATGTCCGGCCCGCCCTCGCCATCGAGGATGAACCCGAACCCCTTGCCCGCGTCAAACCACTTCACCCGCCCCGCGACTTCACGCGTCGCGCCCGCTTCGTCAACCATCCGCTGCCGTCCATTTTCTGATGCGCCGGGACTGTGGACGTCCGCCACTGCGCCGCCCCTCAGTTGTCACAGGTTCGCAACCGGTTTCAAGCTGATTTGGCTTGTCTTTTTGGGCAGGATGCCATTGGCGAAGCGCGAAATGCAGGCAATTTTAGACGAAAAAACAGGCTGACGCTGCGTAAGGATCAGGGGTTCAGCCGGGTGATCTCCCATGCCGCATCGGGCGCGGCGCGGCGCCAGCGGAAGCGGTCGTGCAGCCGGAAGGCGCCATCGGCCCAGAACTCGATTTCCAGCGGCACGATGCGGAAACCGCCCCAGAAGGGCGGCCGGGCGGGCGCGGTGCCCTGCAGCGCCGTCACCTTCGCCACCTCGGCCATCAGCGCCGTGCGCGAGGCAAGCGGTTCGCTTTGCCGCGAGGCCCAGGCGCCCAGCCGCGACTTGAGCGAGCGCGAGGCGTAATAGGCATCCGCCTGCGCCCCCTCCTCGCGCGAGACCAGACCGCGCACGCGGATCTGCCGGCGCAGGCTTTTCCAGTGCATCACGAAGGCGGCCTTGCCGGTGGCGCCGATCTCGGCCGATTTCGCCGACCCGTAATTGGTGTAAAAGACGAAGGCCCCGCCCGAGGGCGCGTCCTGCGCCTCGATTTCCTTCAGCAGCACCATGCGCACATTGGGCAACCCCTCGGCATCGACGGTGCCCAGCGCGATGGCGTTGGGGTCGTTGATCTCGGTCTTTTCGGCCTCGGCAAGCCAGGATTGCGCCAGGGCAAACGGGTCCTCGCCCGCGAAGATGCCGTTGCGATCGCTCATGTTGGTTCCTTCCCCCCGGGCCTTCCCAGCCGGATGCGACGCCAAAGCGCCGCTGCCCCGACGTCAACCCGCCTTGATGCGCTGCCGATCTTCGCCTAATGCTGGCGCACTTTCCAGAGGCAAGCAGGAGAATCCAGATGACGGCAGGCTTGATGGCGGGAAAACGGGGCCTGATCATGGGTCTTGCCAACGACAAGTCGATCGCTTGGGGCATTGCCAAGGCGCTTGGCGATGCGGGCGCCGAACTGGCGTTTTCCTATCAGGGCGAGGCGCTGAAAAAGCGGGTGGAGCCTCTGGCCGCCAGCCTTGGCACGCCGCTTCTGTTCGAATGCGACGTGGCGAACGAAGAGAGCATGGATGCGCTTTTCGCGGGTCTCAAGGACGCCTGGGGGACGCTGGATTTCGTCGTCCATGCCATCGGGTTCAGTGACAAGAACGAGCTGCGCGGCCGTTATGTCGACACCTCGCGCAGCAACTTCACCATGACGATGGACATTTCGGTCTATTCCTTCACCGCCGTCTGCGCCCGCGCGGCCGCGATGATGCCTGCGGGCGGCTCGCTTCTGACGCTGACCTATTACGGCGCCGAACAGGTGATGCCGCATTACAACGTGATGGGCGTGGCCAAGGCGGCGCTGGAAGCTTCGGTGAAATACATCGCCGAGGATCTGGGCAAGCTTGGCATCCGCTGCAACGCGATCTCGGCCGGGCCGATCAAGACGCTGGCGGCGAGCGGCATCGGCGATTTCCGCTACATCATGAAGTGGAACGAACTGAACAGCCCGCTGCGCCGCAACGTGACCCAGGAAGAGGTGGGCAAGGCCGCGCTTTACCTGCTCTCGGATCTCGGTTCGGGCACCACGGGCGAGAACCTGCATGTCGATGCGGGCTATCATGTCGTCGGCATGAAGGCGGTGGATGCGCCCGATATCGACGTGGTGACGGGGCGCAAGGACTGAGATGAGCTTCGCCGCCCTTCTGGGCATCTACATGATCTCGCTTGCGGCGGCGATCTCTCCGGGTCCGGCGGTGCTGCTGGCCGCCCGGACCTCGCTGCGCGAGGGCTTCGCGCGTGGCGCCTGGCTGGCCGTCGGCATCGGCCTTGGCGCCTGCATCTGGGCGGTCGCGGCGATGTTCGGGCTGGCGATCCTGTTCAAGATCGCCCCCACCCTGCTTGTCGCGCTGAAATTCGCGGGGGCGGGCTATCTGCTCTACCTTGCCTACAAGATGTGGCGCCATTCGGCCGAGCCGATGTCGATGGAGCTGCCCGAGGATGACGCGAAACGCACCGCTTTGGGGCAAGTCTGGCGCGGCATCGCGGCGCAGCTCGCCAATCCGAAACCGGCCGTCTTCTTCGGCACGGTATTCCTGACCTTCCTGCCGCCGGTGGTGCCCTTCTGGGCTTACGGCGTCATTTTGGGCATCATCTTCTTCAACGACACGGTCTGGAACGTGCTGGTGGCACGGATCTTTTCGCTTGACCGGACGCGGGCCGCCTATCTGGGGCTGAAGACGCTGATCGACCGCATTTTCGGCGGGCTTCTGGGGCTGATGGGCCTGAAGCTTGCCCTGACCTGAGGAGGCATCCATGGCCGAACGTTTGCCGCATGAAAAGGGCTTTCACGTCAGCTGGGACCAGCTGCACCGCGATGCGCGGGCGCTGGCCTGGCGGCTGGACGGCAAGGGGCCCGACGCAGGCGCCTGGAAGGCGATCGTCGGCATCACCCGCGGCGGCATGGTCCCCGCCGCGATCATCGCGCGCGAGCTGAACATCCGCATCATCGACACGATCTCGGTCAAGGGCTACAACCACCAGACCCAATCCGATCCGGTGGTGATCAAGGCGCCGCAGGCCGATCTGATGGGCGCGGACGGCGAAGGCATTCTGGTGATCGACGATCTGGTGGACTCTGGCAAGACGCTGGAACTGGTGCGCCGCCTGTATCCCAAGGCGCATTTCGCCACCGTCTATGCGAAACCGAAGGGCCGCGAACAGGTGGACACCTTCATCACCGAAGTGTCGCAAGATACCTGGATCTTCTTCCCCTGGGACATGGCGCTGCAATACGTCCAGCCCTATCGCGGCACCGACTGAGCCCCGCCCCACCCGCGCAAAGGGCGTATTTGGACCAAGAAAAAGCAGCCAGTTTTTTCTTGGCTCAAATACGCGCCCGCCGCAGGCGTCCTCCCCTTGCCAAGGGCGCGGGCGGATGGAAGGGTGGCGCGACATCGACCGGAGGCCGCCATGATCCATCCCCTGAACCCCGCGCTTGGCAATACCTTTGCCCCCCCGGTGATGGAGGCGCGGCGCTGGATCGAGGGCGTGACCTTCCCGCCCGAGCGCCCGCTGATCAACGTCAGCCAAGCCGCGCCGATCGATCCGCCGCCGCTCGCGCTGCGGCAGGCGATCGCCGCGGCGGCGCTGGATGATCCCGCTGCGCATCTTTACGGCCCGGTGCTGGGCAACGGCGATCTGCGCGCCGAGGTGGCGGCACAATGGTCCGTGGCCTATGGCGGGGCGATCCCCCCCGCGCAGGTGGCGATCACCCAGGGCTGCAATCAGGCCTTCTGTGCGGCCGTTGCGACGCTGGCCGGGGCGGGCGATGAAGTTCTTTTGCCAACGCCTTGGTATTTCAACCATAAAATGTGGCTCGACATGGCGGGGGTGCGCGCTGTTGCGCTGCCGACCGGGCCGGGGCTGCTGCCCGACCCGGATCACGCGGCGGCGCTGATCACGCCCGCCACCCGCGCCATCGTGCTGGTCACGCCGAACAACCCGGGCGGGGTCGAATACCCGGCCGCGCTGGTGCGCGCCTTTGCTGATCTGGCCCGCCGTCATGGCCTTGCGCTGATCCTGGACGAGACCTACCGCGATTTCGACGCCCGCACGGGCGCCCCGCATGATCTTTTCACCGATCCCGACTGGGACGACACGCTGATCCAGCTTTATTCCTTTTCCAAGGCCTATCGTCTGACCGGCCACCGCGTCGGCGCGATGATCGCCAGCCCCGCGCGGCTGGCCGAGGTGGAGAAATTTCTCGATACCGTTGCGATCTGCCCGGGCCAGCTGGGCCAGATCGCGGCGCTTTGGGGGATGCGCAAACTTGCACAATGGGTCGCGGGCGAGCGCGCCGAGATCCTGGCCCGCCGCGCCGCGATGACCGCGGGGCTGGCCGCCCTGCCCGGCTGGACAACGCTGGGCTGCGGCGCCTATTTCGCCTATGTCGCGCATCCCTCGCCCCTGCCCGCGCCCGACTTCGCGAAGCGCCTTGTCACCGAGGCCTCGGTCCTGCTTTTGCCCGGCACGATGTTCATGCCCGCGACCGACCCGGCCGGCGCGCGCCAGTTGCGCATCGCTTTCGCCAATATCGACACCACGGGGATCGCGGAATTGATGAGACGGCTTGCCGCCCTGACCCCGTGACGCTTGCGGCCTCGCGCCCAAAGCCCTAAACACCGCAAAAGACCAGAAAACCCCGGGAGGTCCGATGTCGACGATGCTGCGCAGCTCTGGCAAGAGCGTGACGGTCTGGGTGCTTCTGGCGATGATCATTCTGGGGCTTGGCGGCTATCAGGTCGGCAATTTCTCGGGCGGCGCTCAAAGCATCGGCGCGGTGGGCGACAGCGAGATCACCGCGCGCGACTATTCCCGGGCGCTGCGTCAGGAGATCAACGCCGTGGCGGCGCAGATGGGACGTGCGCCCGGCATGGACGAGGTGCGCGCGATGGGGCTGGATCAGGCGGTGCAGGCGCAGCTGTTCAATGCCGCGGCGCTGAGCGAACAGGCCCGGATGCTGGAGCTTTCGGTGGGCGACGCCGAGGTGAGCCGGCAGATCCGCTCTGCCCGGCCGTTTCAGGGCGCCACCGGCAGCTTCGATCGCGAAACCTACCGCGAGGTGCTGCGCCGCGAGGGCCTGAGCGAAACCGAATTCGAAACCCGGCTGCGCGCCGATATCGCGCGCTCGATCCTGCAGGGCGCGGTGGCGGGCGGCGCCCCGGCCCCGGCGGCCTTCCTCGACAGCTACATCGCCTATCTGGGCGAAACCCGCGACATCGCCTTTGCCGAGATCCCCGAAACCGGGATCAGCCTGCCCGCCCCCGACGAGGCGGCGCTGAAAGCCTATTATGACGCGCATCCGGCCGAATTCACCCGGCCCGAAAGCCGCGAGATTTCCTATGTCTGGCTGACGGCGGAGATGCTCAAGGACAGCGTCACCATCGACGAGTCGCAGCTGCGCGCCACCTATGACGAGCGCAAGGCGGAATATGTGCAGCCCGAACGCCGCAAGCTGCTGAAGCTGGTCTTTCCGACCATGGCCGAAGCGCAGGCGGGCATGGCGCAGATCGAGGCGGGCGAAGCCAGCCTGACCGATCTGGCCGAGGCGCGCGGGCTGAGCGCGGCGGACATCGACCTTGGCGAGGTGTCGCAAGACGAGATCGGCGGCGCGGCGGGCGAGGCCATCTTCGCCCAGACCATTCCCGGCGTCATCGGCCCCTATGAGACCGACCTTGGCCCCGCCCTGTTCAAGTTCGACGGCATCACGCCCAGCGAAACCACGACCTTCGAAGAGGCGCGTGACGATATCGCGGCAGAACTGGCGATGGACAAGGCGCGGCGGATGATCGGCGACATGGTCTCGGATCTGGAGGACCGTCTGGCCTCGGGCGCGACGCTTGAGGACATGGTCAAGGAAACGAAGATGCAGCCGGGCAAGATCTCGATGGCGGCCGACACCCGCGAGGGCATCGCCGCCTATGACGATTTCCGCACGGCGGCGGCCAAGGTCTCGGCCGATGATTTTCCCGAACTGCTGACCCTGGACGATGGCGGCGTCTTTGCGCTGCGGCTGGATGGGGTGACGGCGGCGGCGCCGATCCCCTTCGATCAGGTGCGCGACAAGGTGGCGGCCAGCTGGCGCGCGGCCGAGATGGTCAAGGCGAAACAGGCCAAGGCCGAGGCGGCGGGTGCGGCGGTGAAAGCGGGCAAGACGCTGGCGGAGGCCGGTCTGGCCGAGAAACAGGCCCCGGCGCTGCAGCGCGGCGGCTTTGTCGAAGGCGCGCCGCAGCGGCTTTCGGACACCGCCTTTGCCACGGCCGCGGGCGAAAGCGCGGTGCTGACCGAGGGCGAGAAGGTCTTTGTTCTGGTCGTGCGCGCGGTGCAACCGGCCGACATGACCGACCCCGATCTGGTGCAGCTGCGCAAGACCTTCGAAACCCGTCTGGGGCAGATGATCGGCGCCGATCTGGCGGCCTTTTATGCCCGCGCCGCGCAGGCCGAGGCCGGGATCACCCTCGACAGCGCGATGATCGCTGCCGTGCAAGCGCAGTTTCAGTGACGGAGGCCCCGATGGTCGCGCTTTTCCCCGGTTATGACGCCTTCGAAGCCGCCTGGGCCGCGGGCCGCAACCAGCTTGTCTATGCGCGGCTGGCGGCCGATCTGGACACGCCGGTCTCGCTGATGCTGAAGCTGGCTGACGCGCAGAAGAACAGCTTCATGCTGGAATCGGTGACCGGCGGCGAGGTCCGCGGGCGCTATTCGATCATCGGCATGAAGCCCGACGTGATCTGGGAATGTCGCGGCACCGCGGCGCGGATCAACCGGCAGGCCCGGTTCGAGGATCGCTTCGAAGACCTGCCCGGCCACCCGTTCGAGAGCCTGCGCGCGCTGATCGCCGAAAGCCGCATCGACATGCCCAAAGACCTGCCCGCCGCGGCGGCGGGGCTCTTCGGCTATCTCGGCTATGACACGATCCGGCTGGTGGAACATCTGCCGAATGTGAACCCCGACCCGCTCGGCGTGCCCGATGCGGTGCTGATGCGGCCCTCGGTCGTGGCGGTGCTGGATGGGGTCAAGGGCGATGTCATCCTGTGCGCACCGGCCTTTCAGGGCTCGGGTCTTTCGGCGCGGGCGGCCTATGCGCAGGCGGCCGAACGGGTGATGGATGCGTTGCGCGATCTGGACCGCAGCCCGGCGCAGGGCCGCGAGATGGGCGAGGCGGCGCAGGTCGGCCCGCTGCGGTCCAACTTCACCCCCGAAGGCTACAAGGCCGCGGTGGAAAAGGCGAAAGACTACATCCGCGCGGGCGACATCTTTCAGGTCGTGCCGGCGCAGCGCTGGTCGGCGGATTTCCCGCTGCCGCCCTTTGCGCTCTACCGCTCGTTGCGGCGCACCAACCCCTCGCCCTTCATGTTCTTCCTCAATTTCGGCGGCTTCCAGATCGTCGGCGCCAGCCCCGAGATCCTGGTGCGGTTGCGCGACGGCGAGGTGACGATCCGCCCGATCGCAGGCACCCGCCCGCGCGGCGCAACGCCCGAGGAAGACAAGGCGCTGGAAGCCGATCTTCTGGCCGACAAGAAGGAACTGGCCGAACATCTGATGCTGCTGGACCTTGGCCGCAACGATGTCGGCCGGGTGGCGAAAATCGGCACCGTCCGGCCGACCGAGAAATTCGTGATCGAGCGCTATTCCCACGTCATGCACATCGTCTCGAACGTGGTGGGGGAGCTGGCGGATGGCGAGGATGCGCTGTCGGCCCTGCTCGCCGGTCTGCCTGCGGGCACGGTTTCGGGGGCGCCGAAGGTGCGGGCGATGGAGATCATCGACGAGCTGGAACCGGAAAAGCGCGGCATCTATGGCGGCGGCGTGGGCTATTTCGCGGCCAATGGCGAGATGGACATGTGCATCGCGCTGCGCACCGCGGTGGTGAAGGACCGGACGCTTTACATCCAGGCGGGCGGCGGCGTCGTCTATGACAGCGACCCCGAGGCCGAGTTCCAGGAAACCGTAAACAAATCCAAGGCCCTGCGCCGCGCGGCGGAGGATGCGGGGCTGTTCGTGCGACGCGGCAACCTGTAAGCCCGCCCGCGCGAAGGGCGTATTTGCGCCAAGAAAAAACAGCCTTCCCTGCGGGGAGGGCTTTTTCTTGGTCGAAATACGCAAATCCGGCGGTTGCACCCGGGACGACCTGCGGAAAGTTGCGTATTTGCACCAAGAAGAAACCCCTGCCGTTTCTTCTTGGTGCAAATACGCTCTTGCAGGGGGCCGGGCCGGGCGCGGCGCTTACTTGGTCTTCTGCGCCCGGATCAGCGCGGAAAGCGGTGTGAGGTTGTAATTCGCCCCCTCCTCGGCGGCCCAGGCGGTCAGACCGGCCACCGACTCGGGCCAGGCCGAGAGCATGACGACCGTCGCGCCCTCCTTGCCCGCTTCAAAGGCGGCGCGGCCGAGCGTGCGGGTGATCACCGCCGCCTTGTCGCGCCGCGCATCGAGCACGCGGAAGATGCCCGCGCGCGGCGTGGCGGCGCTTGCCGGGGCGCCGATGCCGCCCGGCTGCATCACATAGCCCAGACCCTCGGCGGCAAGCGCCTTTTCCGCCTGCGCCACCAGCCGCGCGCTGCCCTGCAGCACGGGCGTTTCGGGCTCGACCAGCGCCACCGCCTGCGGCACCGCGCGCTGCCAGGCGGCCAGCGCCACTTCCAGATCCTGCGGCGTTGCCCCCGCGGGCAGGGACCCGGCCAGCATCGTCACTTCCAGCCCGGCGGCGCGATAGGCCTCGGCCGCCTCGGTCACTCCGGGGGCCGAGGGGTCAAGAACCACCGTCACCCAGGGGCCCAGCGCCGCGATCGTCTGTGCATCAAGCCCGCCCGCCGCGGTGCCGACATCGACCAGCAGCACCGTCAGATAGGGTTTGCCCGGCTTTTCGGCAAAGGCGGCGGCAAAGCGCTCCAGCGCCGGGCCCGTCGCCTCGGGCGGAGTTGCGGGACCCGGGTCGGCGGGCGCAGGCTCGGCCTTGCCGAAGGGCTCGGTCGGCTTGCCCGAGGGCGGCACCGAACTGCCCTGCGGCTTCGAGCCGACCTGCGGCAGCCGGTTCACCTTCGTGCCCTCGGCCGCGGCGAAGCCCGCGCTGTCGCCCGGCGCGATCACCCGCGGCCGGTCGGGGCTTTGCGGCACCAGCGCGCCATCGGGCATCAAGGTGATCTCGCCGCCGCTGCCGGGCGCGGGGGCGATCTCGGCCGGAGGCAGGTCGGGGGCCGCGGCCTCGCCCGGTGGCGGCACCGGCATGGTGGGCTCGGAAAGGGGCGGGGTTTCAAGCGCCACCGCAGGCGTTTGCGGCGGCGGCGCGATCATCGGCGGCGTGACCGCGGTTTCGGGCCTTGCGGGCGGTTCGGTCGCGGGCAGCGCGGCGGGTTCATTCACCGGCGTCCGGGCGGGGGCGGCGGGCGACGCGGCGGGCTCTTCGGGGGCGGGGCTTGCGGCGGGCGCCACGGGCGGCCGTTCTTCCCCGGGGCGGGCGAAATCCGACGTCTCGGGCAGCGCCACCGCTTCGGCCGGGACGGGCGCGGGCAGCGGCAGAAGCAGCGAGACCCCGGCAAGCCCCAGCCCAGAGACGATCGCCCCCGCCGCCATTCCCTTGATCAGCCCGCCCGCCATTGCTGCCCCTCTTTGCCTTGCCGCTTTCTGCGCGCCTTCATCGCGGCCCTGAAGGCTTGACCCCGGCCGCTTGCTCTGAACATCTATACCGCGACGCCTGACCCGGTTCACCCCCAGAATGCGGGCGGCCAGAAGGAATTGCGCATGCTTCTGCTCATCGACAACTACGACAGCTTCACCTGGAATCTGGTGCATTATTTCGGCGCGCTTGGCGCGGATGTGAAGGTGGTGCGCAACGACGCGATGGATGTGCAGGAAGCGATGGGTCTGGGCGCCGAGGCCATCGTGCTGAGCCCCGGCCCCTGCGATCCGGCGCAGGCGGGGATCTGCATTCCGCTGACCTTGGCCGCGGCCGAGGCGGGCGTGCCGCTGATGGGGGTCTGCCTTGGCCATCAGACGATCGGCGAGGCGTTCGGGGGCCGCGTGATCCGCGCGGGGGAAATCGTGCATGGCAAGATGGGCACGATCCATCACCAAGGCAAGGGCGTCTTCGCCGGTCTGCCAAGCCCGTTTCAGGCCACCCGCTATCATTCGCTGATCGTGGAGCGGGACAGCCTGCCCGCCTGCCTTGAAGTCACCGCGGAACTGGAGAGCGGCATGATCATGGGGCTGCGCCACCGCGAAAAACTGATCGAGGGGGTGCAATTCCACCCCGAATCCATCGCCTCGGAGCATGGCCATGCGATGCTGCGCAATTTCCTGACGGAAGCGAAAGTGAAGGTGAGCGCATGAGCGAACTCAAGCCCCTGATCGGCCTGGCCGCCGACCGCCCGCTGACCCGTGCCGAGGCCGAGACGGCCTTCGAGATCTTTTTCGAGGGCGCGGCGACCCCGGCGCAGATGGGCGGGTTGCTGATGGCGTTGCGCACCCGCGGCGAGACCGTGGATGAAATCGCCGCCGCGGCTTCTGTGATGCGCTCGAAGATGCACCGGATCACAGCGCCCGAGGGGGCGATGGACATCGTGGGCACCGGCGGCGACGGCAAGGGGACCCTGAACATCTCGACCGCGACGGCCTTTGTGGTGGCAGGCGCAGGCGTGCCGGTGGCCAAGCACGGCAACCGGAATCTGTCGTCCAAGTCGGGCGCGGCGGATGCGCTGACGGCGCTGGGGCTCGATGTGATGAAGGGGCCCGAAGCCGCCGAAAAGGCGCTTTCCCATGCCGGGATCACCTTTCTGATGGCGCCGATGCACCATCCGGCGATGAAGCATATCGGCCCGACCCGGGTGGAACTGGGCACGCGCACGGTCTTCAACCTGCTCGGGCCGCTGACCAATCCGGGGGGCGTGAAGCGGCAGCTGACCGGGGCGTTTTCGCGCGCCTGGATCCGGCCGATGGCCGAGGTGCTGAAGGCGCTCGGCTCGGAAGCCGCCTGGCTTGTGCATGGCTCGGACGGCACCGATGAGCTCTCGATCTGCGGCGTCAGCTGGGTTGCGGCTTTGCGCAATGGCGAGATTTCGGAATTCGAGGTCCACCCCGAGGAAGCCGGTCTGCCCACCCACCCGTTCGAGGCGATCATCGGTGGCGAACCGGCCGAGAATGCCCGTGCATTCAATGACTTGCTTGATGGCCGCAAGGGCGCTTATCACGATGCGGTGGTGCTGAACGCCGCCGCGGCGCTGGTGGTGGCGGGCAAGGCGGGGGATCTGAAGACCGGGGCCGAGATGGCGGCGGAAAGCCTGGCCTCGGGCGCGGCCAAGGCGCGGCTGGTGGCCTTGCGCGAGGTTCTGGGCGCATGACGAATATCCTCGACCGGATCAAGGCCTACAAGCTTGAGGAAGTGGCGGCGGCGAAGACCCGCGTGGCTATGGCCGATCTTGAGGCGCAGGCCCGTGCGCAGACGCCCTGTCGCGGCTTTGCCGAGGCTTTGCGCCAGAAGGCCGCACAAGGCTATGGGCTGATTGCGGAAATCAAGAAAGCCTCGCCCTCGAAAGGGCTGATCCGGCCCGATTTCGATCCACCTGCGCTCGCGCGCGCCTATGAAGAGGGCGGCGCGGCCTGCCTGTCGGTGCTGACCGATGGCCCAAGCTTTCAGGGCGCCCCCGAATACCTCGTCGCGGCGCGGGGCGCCTGTGCCCTGCCCGCTTTGCGCAAGGATTTCCTTTACGACCCCTATCAGGTCGCCGAGGCCCGCGCCTGGGGCGCCGATTGCATCCTGATCATCATGGCCTCGGTCGAGGATGCGCTGGCGGTCGAGCTGGAAGAGGCCGCGACCGGCTGGGGCATGGATGTGCTGATCGAGGTGCATGACGGCGCCGAGTTGGACCGGGCGCTGAAATGCCTGAAATCTCCGCTGCTTGGGGTGAACAACCGCAATCTGAAGACTTTCGAGGTGACGCTGGATGTGACCCGTGCGCTGGCGCCGACGATCCTGGCCGAGGGGCGGGAGCTTGTCTGCGAAAGCGGCATCTTCACCCCCGAGGACATGGCGGCAATGGCCGCGGTCGGCGCGCGGCGGTTCCTGATCGGCGAAAGCCTGATGCGTCAGGCCGATGTCGCCGCCGCCACCCGGGCACTTCTGGCATGCTGACCCATTTCGACGCCGCGGGCAAAGCGCATATGGTCGATGTGTCGGACAAGGCGCCGACGACCCGCGTGGCCGTGGCCGAGGGGGTGATCGTGATGGCGCCCGAAACGCTGGCGCTGGTGCTGTCGGGCACGGCGGAAAAGGGCGATGTGCTGGGGATTGCGCGCGTGGCGGGGATCATGGCGGCGAAAAAGACCGCCGATCTGATCCCGCTCTGTCATCCCTTGGCGCTGTCCAAGGTCTCGGTCGAGCTGACCCCCGATCCGGCGCTTCCCGGGGTGCGCATTCAGGCCACGGTGAAGACGACCGGCCCGACCGGGGTCGAGATGGAGGCGCTGACCGCTGTTTCAGGGGCGGCGCTGACGCTTTACGACATGCTGAAAGCCGCCGAAAAATCCATGCATATCGAGGGGATACGGCTTTTGTCGAAAGACGGCGGCAAATCCGGCCCCTATCGCGCGGCGCCCTGAAACCGCCACAGACCTTGCCAGCGCATTAACGCCAAGACCGGGGGTGTCATTGACACGAAACGGGAACGGGGTTAGAACACTTGCGGAACGTCGGACGAGGACGCGAGCGGGGGACACCGGATGCTGACACACAAGCAATTGGAACTCTTGGATTTCATCCAGAAACGCATGGCGCGGGACGGGGTTCCGCCCTCTTTCGACGAAATGAAGGATGCGCTGGATCTGCGCTCGAAATCGGGGATCCACCGGCTGATCACGGCGCTGGAAGAACGCGGCTTCATCCGCCGTCTCGCGCATCGCGCCCGGGCGCTGGAAATCGTCAAGCTGCCCGAGTCGATGGAACGCGCGGCCGAGGCCGAACGGGCCTTGCTGCAGCCGCAACCGGGCTTCACGCCGACGGTGATCCCGGGCAGCCGGATCGACCCGCCGCGGGGCGCGATGCCGGTGGCGGCGGCGGCGCTCGACATTCCGATGATGGGGCGGATCGCGGCCGGTGTGCCGATCGAGGCGATTGCCGAAGTGGCGCATCACGTCACCGTTCCGGGCTCGATGCTCTCGGGCCAGGGTGAGCATTATGCCCTTGAAGTCAAAGGCGATTCCATGATCGAGGCGGGGATCAACGATGGCGATATCGTGGTCATCCGCAGCCAGCCCACGGCCGAGAATGGCGATATCGTCGTGGCGCTTGTCGAGGATCTGGAGGCGACGCTGAAACGCTATTACCGGCGCGGCGGGATGATCGCGCTGGAAGCCGCGAACCCGGCTTATGAGACGCGGTTGCTGCGCGACGATCAGGTGAAGGTGCAGGGCCGTCTGGTCGGGCTGATCCGCAGCTACTGACCGCCTTCGGGCGTCCTGCGGCGCGGCGGATCGGTCCAGAGCCTGCGGCCCGCCTCGGCCTCGGCGCTGCGCCTTTGCCCCGCCGCATCGAAGGACAGCGCCCCGCTGCGGGCCAGAGCGCGGGTGTCGTAAAGGCGGCAATCGCCCCCGAAACCCTTCGGCGCGGCGGTGTCGAGCACGACCAGGGCCCCGTCCCGGCAGGCGGTTGCCAGATTGTCCAGCGCCGCCTTGCCGGTCAGATGCACCAGCGCCCTGCCCTGCCAATCCGCCCGCCGCAGCCCCTTCTGGCCACGAAACCCGGCCCGTGCCGCGGCCTCTTTCGGGGTCGCAGCATCGCCATCGGCCTCGAGCCAGCCCTCGGCGGTGAAACTGGGCGCGGCTTTCGACAGCGCCCGCCCGTCGGGCGTCATGAGCCCGACCAGCGCGCCATCGGGGGCGATCAGCAGCGCCGGGCGGCTGGACAGCGCCCAGCCCGCAAAGGCCGCAAGGACCAGCACGACCATGGCGCTGCGAAACGCCGCGCGCGAGAGCACCGCCGCCGCAGAAGCCAAGGCCAGCACCGGCAACACCCAGCCGGGCGGCGCGGCGATGTAGCTTTGCGCGCCCGTCAACCCCGCGACGAATTCGGCCACCGCCAGCACCCAGTCGGTCCCCAGCCCCATCAGCCACAGCGCGGGCCCGGCCAGACCCAGCGGCGCCAGCACCGCGGCCAGAACGCCCGCGGGCATCACCACGATCCCCATCACCGGCACGGCCAAGAGATTGGCCAGAATGCCATAATGCGCCATCCGCCCGAAATGCGCCGCGGCAATCGGCGCCGTCGCCAGCCCCGCGATGAGCGAGGTCAGCACCAACATCACCACCGGGCGCGCCAGCCAGGGCAGGCGGTGGTGATGCGCCGACCAGGGCGCCGCCATCAGGATCAGCGCCACGGTGGCGGCAAAGGACATCTGAAAGCCGGGGCCGGTCAGCGCCTCGGGCCACAAGACGAGCAGGAACATCGCCGCGAGCGCCACCGTATGCAGGCTTAACGCGCGCCGGTCGAGCAGGATCGCCGTCAGCATCACCGCCGTCATGAGGAAGGCGCGCTGCGTGGCGATATCGCCGCCCGAAACCCACAGATAAAGCGTCGAGGCCAGCAACGCCGCCGCCGCCGCGATCTTTTTTGTCGGCCAGATCAACGCGAAGGGCCCGACGAGCGCCAGCCCCCAGCGCAAGGCCCCAAAGACGAACCCGGCCAGCATCCCCATGTGCAGCCCGGAAATCGAGACGATGTGGTAAAGGTTCGAGGCCCGCATCGTCGCATTCGTCGCCTCGGAAATGCCCGAACGATCCCCCGTCATCAAGGCCGCCGCCACCGCCCCCGCCTGCCCGCCGATCCGTTCCTGCATCGCCGCCGACAGGCGCATCCGCGCCCGATGCGCGGCCAGCGCCCAATCGGGCGCGGGCGGGGCCAGCACCACCACCGGGCTGCGCGTATAGCCCAGCGCCCCCAGACCGGAAAACCAGGCGTTGCGGCGAAAATCCCAGGCGCCGGGGGCGATCGGCGGCGCCGGAGGGCTCAGATGGGCGGTCGTGGCGATGCGCAGGCCCGGTTCCGGCGCCAGCCCCGCACGGTCGCCATGCAACGCGATGCGCACCCGGGCGGGCCGGGCCCCGGGCGCGACCCGGGCAAGCCGCACCTGATCGAGCGTCAGCCGGATCACGTCGCGCGCCGAGCGGTCGATACCGACGATCCGCCCCTCGACCGGGCCGTAGTAATGGAAGGGCAGCACCGGGGCCGCGACGGAATGCGCCCGTCCACTGGCCGCAAGAAGCCCGAGCGCCGCCATCAGGCACAGCATCGCGGGCAGATGCAGGAAGCCCGGGCCGCGCAGCCACAGCAGCACCGCGGCCAGGATCACCGCACAGGCCGCGGCCAGAACCGGCGCCCCCGGCTCGACCGGGGCCAGAAAATACAGCCCGACCCCCGTGCCCAGCCCCAAAGGCGCCCAAAGCACCCAGTCAAGCTGCGCGCGATCGAGCGCCGCAACCGGATCGGCCCAGCCGCCCATGGCCCGCGCCAAAGCCCGTCTGACCCCCGCAAGATGCGGGCGGATCGGCTCCGCATGCCCTGCCATCCCCTGCGCCACTTGTCCTGTCGCCCGTTCCTGCATTAGAGAAACCCTCAAGCAAGCCTACGGGCATCATGGTTTCCAAATGGTTAAAACGCGGCCTCCGGCAGATCCGGAGCCCGCAAGAAAGGCCGCAATGTCGCAAAAGATCGTCACCCGTTTCGCCCCCTCGCCCACCGGCTACCTGCATATCGGTGGCGCGCGGACCGCGCTCTTCAACTGGCTTTACGCCCGCGGCCATGGCGGCACCTTCCTGTTGCGGATCGAGGATACCGACCGCGCCCGCTCCACCCCCGAGGCCACGGCGGCGATCCTGAAGGGGCTCGACTGGCTCGGGCTCGATTACGACGGCGAGGTGATCAGCCAGTTCGACCGTGCACCCCGCCATGCCGAGGTGGCGCGCGAGATGCTGGCCCGCGGCGCGGCCTACAAGTGCTTCTCGACCCAGGAGGAAATCGAAGCCTTCCGCGAGGCCGCCCGGGCCGAGGGGCGCTCGACCCTTTTTCAGTCGCCCTGGCGCGATGCAAACCCCGCGACGCACCCCGATGCGCCCTATGCGATCCGGCTCAAGGCCCCGCGCGAAGGCGTCACGGTGATCGCCGACAAGGTGCAGGGCGATGTGACCTTCCGCAACGACCAGCTTGACGACATGGTCTGTCTGCGCTCGGACGGAACGCCGACCTACATGCTGGCGGTCGTGGTGGACGATCACGACATGGGCGTGACCCATGTGATCCGCGGCGACGATCACCTGACCAATGCCGCGCGGCAGGTGCAGGTCTATAACGCCATGGGCTGGGAGGTGCCGACTTTCGCGCATATTCCGCTGATCCACGGCCCCGACGGCAAGAAACTGTCGAAACGCCACGGCGCGGTGGGCTTGGAAGAATATCAGGCGATGGGCTACCCCGCGGCGGGGATGCGCAATTATCTGGCACGGCTGGGCTGGAGCCATGGCGACGACGAGGTTTTCACCGACGCTCAGGCGATGGAATGGTTCGAGCTGGAGGGAATCAACCGCGCCCCCTCGCGGCTGGATTTCAAGAAGCTCGAAAACATCTGCGGCCAGCACATGGGCAAGATCGCCGACGACAGCCTGATCGCGCAGATCGCGGGCTATCTGGAAGCCGCAGGTCAACCTGCGCTGAGCGCCAAACAATCTGCAGATTTGCTGAAGGCTTTGTCACTGGTCAAGACTAGTGCAAAAACCTTCGGGCAACTTCTTGAAAAGGCACGCTTTGCGCTGATCTCGCGCCCCGTCGAAATGGATGAAAAGGCGCTGGCCGCGCTTGATCCGGTATCCCGTGGTATACTGAGAGAATTGACGCCGCAGCTGCAAAATGCTAGTTGGACGCGTGAGGAGCTGGAAGCGGTGGTCGGCCGCGTGGCCGAGGCGCATGGGTTGGGCCTTGGCAAGATCGCGGCGCCGCTGCGGGCAGCCTTGGCCGGACGGGCGGCGACGCCCTCGGTCTTCGACATGATGGAAGTGCTGGGCCGCGAGGAAGTCTTGGCCCGGCTGAGCGATCAGGCGGCCTGAGGCCCGGCCGCCCGTCCCGCACCCGGTTCGTCGGGAACCGGACTGCGGGACCGGGAAGGATGCACCGGCGTGGCCCGCCGGACGAATGGAGAGGGATCCCATGGCTGAAACGAAACGCATTGCCACGCTGACGCTGGATGGCAAGACCTATGACCTTCCGGTGCTGTCGCCCTCGGTCGGGCCGGATGTGCTTGATATCCGAAAGCTTTATGCACAGGCGGATGTCTTCACCTTCGACCCCGGCTTCACCTCGACCGCCGCCTGCGAATCGGAAATCACCTATATCGACGGCGACAAGGGCGAGCTTCTGTATCGCGGCTATCCGATCGAGGAACTGGCCGAGAAGTCGCATTATCTGGAAGTCTGCTACCTGCTTCTGAACGGCGAACTGCCGACCGAAAAGCAGATGACCGATTTCGAATTCCGGATCACCCGGCACACGATGCTGCACGAACAGATCCACATGTTCTTCCGCGGCTTCCGTCGCGACAGCCACCCGATGGCGACGATGGTGGGTGTCGTGGGCGCGATGTCGGCCTTCTATCACGACTCTCTCGACATCAACGACCCGTGGCAGCGTGAGGTCGCCGCGATGCGGATGATCGCGAAACTGCCGACGATCGCGGCCATGGCCTACAAATATTCGATCGGCCAGCCCTTCGTCTATCCGCGCAACGATCTGGATTACGCCGCGAACTTCCTGCACATGTGCTTCTCGGTCCCGGCCGAACCCTATGTGGTGAAACCGGAACTGGCCAAGGCCATGGACCGGATCATGATGCTGCATGCCGATCATGAACAGAACGCCTCCACCTCGACGGTGCGTCTGGCGGGCTCTTCGGGTGCGAACCCCTTTGCCTGCGTCGCCGCCGGGATCGCCTGCCTTTGGGGGCCGGCGCATGGCGGGGCGAACCAGGCCTGTCTGGAAATGCTGCGCGAAATCGGCTCGGTCGACCGGATTCCGGAATATATCGCGAAAGCCAAGGACAAGAACGACCCGTTCCGCCTGATGGGCTTTGGCCACCGCGTCTACAAGAACTTCGATCCGCGCGCCAAGGTGATGAAGGAATCGGCCGACGAGGTGCTGGATCTTCTGGGCGTGCATGACAACCCGATCCTGCAAGTCGCCAAGGAACTGGAACGGATCGCGCTCGAGGACGAATATTTCGTCTCGAAGAAGCTTTACCCGAATGTCGACTTCTATTCGGGGATCATTCTGGAAGCGATGGGCTTCCCCACCGCGATGTTCACGCCGATCTTCGCGCTCTCGCGCACGGTGGGCTGGATTTCGCAATGGAAGGAAATGCTGGGCGATCCGACCGGCAAGATCGGCCGTCCGCGCCAGCTTTACACCGGCCATGTGCAGCGCCCCTATGTTCCGGTGCCGAACCGCTGAACGACGGCGCGCAAGCGCGACAGAAGGCCGGGGGAAACCCCGGCCTTTCGCATGACCGCCCGGAGGCGCCCGGCCGCACTCCGGACGGGGGGCAAGACATCCGCCCCGGATCAAGGGGTTTCGCGCGGTCCGAAAAAGGCGGGCGCGTAGCTTGCCAGAAACAGCCCGAAAGCCAGCGTCCAGAGCCCTGCCGCCACCAGCACCGCGGGGGCATAGATCTCGGGCAGCGCGGCCGCCGCCCAGCGCGCCGCCGCCGCCGCGGGCAGCAGGACATAGGCCAGCGCCACCGGCCACGGCGCCACCAGCGCACGGCCGGTCTGCGCCAGGGTCGCGCGGCTCATCACGGCCAGGATCATGCCCCCAACCCCCGCCACGGCGCTGAGATGCAGCGCGCCGATCTCGGCACCCAGACCGAAGGCCGCCGCCCCCTGCATCAGCGCGCCGACCCCGGTGCCCAGCATCGCCAGATGCAGCGCCGCAAGCAGCGGGTTGCGCCAGACCGACAGGCTGCGCCAGCCCGCCATCCGGGCCAGCTGCGCCGCGCCCAGGGCCAGCTGCGCCGCCCCCGCCCAGCGCTCTGGCAGCGCCAGAACCGCCAGCACCGCAGCCAGACAGGCGGCCGCGGTGGCGATACGATCCAGCCAGGGCCGGGACTGCGGCAGCGTCTCGGGGGCCGCCCCCGCACGCACAAGCGCATTGCGGGTGAAGCTGGGCGTGATCCGCCCGCCCAGCGCCACGATCAGCGCGATCAGCGCCGCGATGCCGCCACGCAGCCCCGCCGCCGCATCGCCAAAGGGCAGGCCAAGCCAATCGAGCAGCACCCGCGCCTCGGCCAGTGTCATCAGGGCAAGCAGCGCCAGAAACAGCCCCTCCTGCGAGGCCGGACGGCGGATCAGCTGCCGCGCCATCCGCTCGGTCAAGAGCGCCAGAAAGGCGATCACCACCGCCGCGGCCCAAACCGGCGGCACCGTGCCCCAGCCCAGAACCGCCCCCCGCCCGGCGAGCCAAAGCCCCGCCATCGCGGCAAAGAACCCCGGCCCCGCCACCGGCCGCCCGGTCCAGTTCGGCGCCGCGGTCAGGAAAAACCCCGCCGTCGCCGCCATGCCGAAGCCAAAGACCAGCTCATGCGCATGCCACTGGCTCGGCGCCAGATCGTTCGGCAGATCGAAGCCCGCGCCAAGAAGATTTTGCCACAGCCACCAGCCCCAAAGCGCCATCGCGGCCATGGCGCACAGCCCCGCCAGAAAGAAGAAGATGCGGAAGGCTTCAGAGAACAGGCGGTCAAGGGCGGTCATCGGCGGTCCGGCGGCAGGGTCATGCGTTGGTGCGGCCGGGCGCGCGGCCTGTCAAGACCCCGCGCGCCAGTCCGCGTAGCATGGCCGCGCCGCCTGGCCGGATCGGCGGCCCGGACCGGCGTCAGCGCCTCAGAAGCGGGCGCCCGGCCCGAAATCCGCCTCGGTCACGACGCCGTCGCCGGTGCGCTCGCGCAGGGCGAACCAGCGATCGGTCCCCGCCACGAATTCGGCCTGCGTCACCCGCCCGTCGCGATCGCCGTCAAAGGCCATCATCTGCGCCTGCGCCGGGGCAAAGAAGCCCTGACCAGCGCCCATGCCTTGCCCCATGCCCATACCTTGGCCCATGCCCTGACCTTGGCCCATCCCGCGGCCCATGCCCTGTCCGGGCTGCAGGCCTTCGGGCCGTTGATGCCCCGGCCCCATCCCGGCATCCAGTTGCGCCAGCTTGAAGGCGTCGATCCCCGCCAATTCCTCGGCCGAGAAGCTGCCGTCGCTGTCGCTGTCGAACATGGTGAAGATATCGGCGCGATGGCTGCGGGCCTCGTCCAGCGTCACCTTGCCGTCGCTGTCCATATCCCATTGCGTCATGAATTCCTGGCCCGGCGACACCGCCGCACCTCCCGCCTGCTGCGCCAACGCGGGCAGGGTCGCGCCGCAAAGCGCCATGATCGCCGCAAGTGTCAGAACGCGTTTCATTGCAGATCCCTTTCATGCTGATCTTGCAATATGAACGCGCAAGCGCCGGAATTCCGTCGCCGGCCCGCGAAATTCCTCAGCCCGGCAGGCGCTGCGCCAGTGCCGCGAAAGGCTGCCACCCGCCCGGCGGCCCCTCGAACCAGGGCATCATGTAAACAGCGAGGCCCGCCGCCCGGGCCGAGGCCAATCCCGCGGCGCTGTCCTCGACCACCGCCACCGTCTCGGGCGGCAGGCCAAGCTGCGCCAGCGCGAGAGAATAGGGCTCGGGATCGGGCTTACCGCGGCGCACATCGTCACGGCTGACCGTGCGCGCCGAGCCGGGGGGAAGACCCAGCCGGGTCAGGTTCGCCCGCACGATCCCCGCGGGCGAGTTCGACACGATCGCCTGGCAAAGCCCCGCGGCTTCGGCCCGCGCCCAAAGATCGGTGGCGATCTGAAAGGGATGCACCTCTTCGATGCGGGCCAGATAGGCGGCGAAGCGGCTTTCGGACCAGTCGGCCAGCGGCAGCAAAAGCCCGTGCTCGGCCACCAGAATGCGGTGGATCGCATCCTCGCTTTTGCCGATCAGGCCCTCGTGGAAATCCGCGGGCAGCGCCAGCCCGCAGGCCCGCGCCGCATCGACGAAGGACAACCGATGCACCGGCTCGCTGTCCAGAAGCGTGCCGTCCATGTCCCACAACAGCGCGCGCAGAGGGGCGTCCATCATGCCTCCCGCAGCGCGGCATCGCGCGCAAGGGCCTGAAACTTCTCGAAAAGCGCGAAACGGGCGTCGTGATAGGCGCGCAGGGCCTCTCCCCCGGGCGGATAACGGCGCGCAATGCGCGACATCTGCGCCATGGCCGTCGCCACATCGGGCGCCACCCCCGCGGCCACCGCGGCAAGGATCGCCGAGCCGAGCAGCACCGGTTCCTCGGTCTCGGGCGCGGCCACCGGCACGCCGGTCGCATCGGCCAGGATCTGGCGCACCAGATCCGACCGCCCCGCCCCGCCGCTGATCACGATCGTCGCGACCGAGGCGCCGCGTTTCGCCTGCACCTCGAGGATCTGGCGCAGCCCGTAGCCCAGCCCGCAAATCCCCGCGACGTAAAGCGCGACCAAGGTGTCCAGGTCATCCTCCATCCCCAGCCCGGCGATCAGCGCGCGGGTATAGGGGTCGGCATGGGGCGCCCGGTTGCCGAGAAATTCCGGCACCACATGCAGCCCCGCAGCCAACCGGGCCACCTCGCCTCCCGCCCCCGCCAAAGCTTCGGCGCGGCGCGCAAGCCAGGCGGGGAGGGACAGCCCGGCAAGGGACGCGGCGTCCGAGGCCTCGGCGGAGGCGGGATGGAACCGCAGAAGCTGGTCGATCGCAGCCCCGGCGGCAGATTGACCGCCCTCGTTGAGCCAGGCCCCCGGCACCATCGCCGAGTAATAGGGGCCCCAGACGCCCGGAACGAAGACGGGTTCCTCGGTCGTGGTCATGGTGCAGGACGAGGTGCCGAAGACATAGGCGAGGTTCGCCACAGCCCCCCCCTCGCCCGCGGCGCCGACGGTGCCGACACCGCCCGCATGGGCGTCGATCAGCCCGGCGGCAACGGGGGTGCCGGGCAAAAGACCCAGATCCCGCGCGGCTTCGGCCGTCAGACCGGCGCCAAGGGCGGTGCCGGGCATGACGACTTCGGTGCCGATGCGGGCAAAGCCCTCGTCGGCGAGCTCCGCAAGCCCGATCTGACGGAAATAGCTTTCATCCCAACGGCTTTCATGGCCCATATAGGTCCATTTGCAGGTCACGGTGCAGATCGAGCGCGCCCCCGAGCCCGTCGCCTTCCAGGTCAGAAAATCGGTCAGGTCAAAGAAATGCCCGGCGGCGTCGAACTCCGCGCGGCGGTGTTCCTTGAGCCACAGAAGCTTCGGCGTCTCCATCTCGGGCGAGATCCGGCCGCCGACATAATCCAGCACCCGGTGTTTCGTCGCGTTGATCCGCTCGGTCTGCGCCGTCGCGCGGTGGTCCATCCAGACGATCACATTGCGCGCGGGATCATCCGAGGGGCCGACCGGCAAGGGCCGACCCGCCGGGTCGAGCACCACCAGCGAACAGGTGGCGTCAAAGCCGATGCCCGCAATCTCCGCCCCCGTCAGCCCCGCCGCCTTCAGCGCGCCCTGCACCGAACGGCCGACCGCCGCCCAGATCTCGGCGCTCGATTGTTCGACGACCGAGCCTTCCTCGCGGTAAAGCGTGATCGGGTGGTGATCGGTGCCAAGCAACTGACCCGAAAGGTCAAAGACCCCGGCGCGGGCAGAGCCGGTGCCGACATCGACCCCGACAAGATGGCGGGCAGTGGGTGCGGACATGGAAAATCCTCCGGGCAGGCGGCCTTGGGGTCAAAGATCGACGCTGTTGGGCAAAAGCACGAGATCGCGCACGACGACGCCACGGCTGCGCGAGAGCATGAAGAGCACGGCCTCGGCCACTTCGCGCGCCTGCATTAGAGAGCCATTCGCCAGGGCTTCCTCCATCTTCGCCTTTGGCCAATCGTCCAGCAGCGCCGTCACCACCGGGCCGGGCAGCACCGCACCCATCCGCACGCCATGCGGCGCGACCTGACGGCGGGTGGCGTGCAAAAACGCCTGCACCGCGAATTTCGAGGCGGTGTAGACGGGTTCCCAGACCACCGGCACCACCCCGGCAACGGAGGAGGTGAAGATGATGTCGCCGGTCTTGCGTTCGATCATATGCGGCAGCACCGCATTCACCGTGCGGAAGGCGGCGTTGATGTTGAGATTCAACACCTTGTCCCAGACATCCGGGTCGCCCTCGGCCGCCGGGCCGCCGACATAGGCGCCCGCATTGGCGTGGAAGATGTCCAGATCGCCCACAAGGTCACGGATCGCCGGAAGCATCCCCGAGACCGCCTTGCCGTCGAACAGATCAAGCGACAGCGGATGCGCCCCCGGCCCGATTTCCGCACAGGCGGCGGCCA
The DNA here is from genome assembly GCF_052363185.1 of Rhodobacter capsulatus. Classification (GTDB taxonomy): domain Bacteria; phylum Pseudomonadota; class Alphaproteobacteria; order Rhodobacterales; family Rhodobacteraceae; genus Rhodobacter; species Rhodobacter capsulatus_E. The sequence goes on from NZ_CP198955.1 coordinate 2,707,103, forward strand.
GTTTCGTCGCGTCACGGTCGATCAGCACGACCTGCGCGCCTTCCTCGACCAGGATTTTCGCGCAAGCGAGGCCGATGCCCGAGGCGGCGCCGGTGATGGCGGCGGTTTTGCCCTGCATGAGGTTTGTCATGATATCCTCCGGTTGTCAGGCGCGGCCGTGGCTGGCGCGCGATTGCCGTGCGAGCGAGTCGATGATCACGGCGATGGCCAGAACCGCCCCGGTGATCATGTAGCGCAGCGACGAGCTGAGATTGAGAAGGGTCAGGCCGTTCGAGATCGACTGGATCACCAGCACGCCCAGAAGCGCTGCCCCAGGCCGAGCCGCGGCCGCCGAAAAGCGAGGTGCCGCCGATCACGGCTGCCGCGATGGCATTGAGGTTCACGTCGCCCGTCCCCGCCTGCTGGCTGGCCGTGGCCAGACGCGCGGCGGAAAAGACCCCCGCCCAAAGCGGCGAGCGAGGAGCCGAGCATGAAGGCGGTCAGGCGGATGCGTTTGACCTTGATGCCGGACCGCCGCGCCGCCTCGATATTGCCGCCGACGGCGAACATCGAGCGGCCCCATTTCGTGCGGGTCAGCGCATATTGCATGGCGGCGACGCAAAGCACGAAGACGACGAACATCAAGGGCACGCCGCGGCCGAGGTTCAGATAGGCGACCGCGCCTTCCAGAAGCAGGGTGACCGCGCCCGCCTTGACCAGAACGACACTGGGGCTGGTGCAGGACAGGTTCGCCGCCGCCCGCGCCCGCATCTGCCGAAAGCCGAACCAGAGGATGCCCAGCCCCGGCACCAAAGCCAGCGCATGGGAGGCCCAGTCCGGCATGATCAGGATCTGTCCGAAGCGGACAAGGAAGGACGCGTAAGGCAGGTTGATCGAGCCGGTCGGCCCGAGGATGTAAAGCTGCATGCCGAGAAGCGCGAGCAGCCCCGAGAGGGTGGAAACGAAGCTCGGCATGGTGAAGCGGTTGAGCAGCGTCGCATAGATCGCCCCCATCGTCGCCCCGGCCGAAAGCGCCGCCAGAATGGCGAGCGGCAGCGGCACCCCCATGTTGACCCACAAAACGCCGACGAGCGCCGAGGCCAGCCCGCTCATCGAGCCGACGGAAAGGTCAATCTCGCCCAGAAGCAGGATCAGCACGATGCCAAGCGAGATGAACCCCACCGCGGCGGCATCGAACAGCAGGTTGACGAGGTTGTTGGGCAGCAGGAAGACCGGGTTCAGGGTGGAAAAGACGACCGAGATCAGGATCAGCCCCACCACCACGGGCAGGATGCCCAGATCGCCCGAGCGGATGCGGTCGATGAAGGCGCGGGCGGCACCGGCAAGCCCGGTATCGGCCCGCACCCGGGCATCGGCACGGTCATAGGCGATGGGCGAGGGGTCGGGTTTCATGCTCATTGCTGGGCCCTTGTTCTTTCGATGGCATCGCGGCGGGCGGCGACATTGTCATCGGCGCCCATGATCGCCGCCACGATCTGCTCGCGCGTGGCGTCCTTGGGGAAGGTGCCGTTGTTGCGCCCAAGCCGCAGCACCGCGATGCGGTCGGAGACGGCGCGGACATTGTCCATGTTGTGGGAAATCAGGATCACGCCATAGCCGCGATCGCGCAGCCGTTCGATCAGGTTCAGGACCTCGGCGGTCTGGGCCACGCCCAAGGCCGCGGTGGGCTCATCCAGCATGACGATCTTCGGCTCCAGAAGCAGCGAGCGGGCAATGGCCACGGTCTGGCGCTGCCCGCCCGACAGCGAGGCGATGGGTTCGCGCACCGACGGGATGCGGGCGGCCAGTTCCCCCAGCAATTGCCAGGCGCGGACCTCCATCTGCACCTCGTCCAAAGCCCAAGGCGACAGCTCCTGCCCAAGGAACAGGTTCGCCACCACATCCAGGTTTTCGCACAGCGACAGATCCTGAAAGACGGTGGAAATGCCCAAGGTCAGCGCCGCCGAGGGGCTGTCGATGCTGACCGGCCGCCCCATGAATTCGATCGTGCCGGAGGTGGGCTGAAACACCCCCGCCAGAATCTTGATCAGCGTGCTTTTGCCCGCGCCATTGTCGCCGACCAGCGCCACCACCTCGCCCGCATGGACGTCCAGCTCGATGTCGCTCAGCGCCGAGACCGCGCCAAAGGTCTTGGTGATCCCGCGCAGCCGCAGGACCGGCTCGCGCGCGGGCGCAAGCGACGCATCATTCACAGCCATCCGGCCTCTCCTCCCCAGTGCGGCGCAGGCAGTCGCCCGCCTGCGCCCGTCGGTCACAGCTTACTCGATGCCCAGCGCCTTGCAGCCCTCGGCATATTCGCCGGTGCAGATCTCGGCGGCGGTCTGAATGCCCTTGTCGAAGATCTCGGCCTTGATGTTTTCACGCGTCACCACGGCCGGAACGAAGAGCTCCGAAGGCGTGTCGTAAAGCGTCGTCTTCGGCGCCGGCGTTTCGCCCTTGAGGAAGGTCACGGCGACATTCGCCGCAGCTTCGGCGACGATTTCCGAGGGTTTCGAGATCGTGTTGTATTGATCGCCCGCGATGATCAGCTGCAGCGCCGCGATGGTGGCGTCATTGCCGGTGACCGGCGGGATCGGATCGACGCCCGCGGCCTTCAGCGCGGCAATCGCGCCGCCGCCGGTGCCGTCGTTCGCCGCGACGATGCCCTTGATCTGATCGCCAAAGCGGGTGATCTGCCCGGCGGTCCATTCCTGCGCTTTCGGCGGCGCCCAATCCGGCGTGTCGAATTCGGAAAGCTTGGTGTAGGGCGATTCCTCCAGCGCGCGGTGGATGCCGTCGCGGATCAGACCGGCGGCGGCATCGGTGGGCGAGCCGTTGATCTCCAGCACCCCCGCGCCATCCGGCACACCCGAGGCCTTCATGTGATCGACAAGCGATTTCGCGATCGCATAGCCGATGCCCTCGTTGTCGAAGGAGACGTAGTAATCGGCCGGTTTCGCCGGGATCGGGCGGTCATAGGCGATGACCTTGACACCCTGCGACTGCGCGATCTCGACCAGACCCGCGGCCGCGGCGCTGTCGACCGGATCGAGCACGATCACCTTGGCCCCCTGCGCGATCACCGAATTGAACTGCTGCTGTTGCAGCGCCACATCGGCATTGGCGTTTTGATAGATCACCGTGCACTCGGCGCAAAGCTTGTCCATCGCCGCCTTGAAGCCGGGGAAATCGTGCTGCTCGTAGCGGGTCGAGGCCTGATCGGGCATCAGGAAGGCCACCGTCGCGGCCTCCTGCGCGCTGGCCGCCGCGCCGAAGAAAGCGGCCACAAGAACCGAAGCCCCCGCCAGCGAAATCGTCTTGTTCATCCTGGTCTCCTCCTCTGGATGATCGGCAAAGCGTCGCTCGGCCCCGGCGCCAGCGTCCCGTCCGCCCTGCCCGGCGCGGGCCCGAAAGCCCCCGCACGGCAGCGCCGACACGACCCGGTTGCGCCTCCTCCTCGCCTCCGCCCCGCTTGCTTCATCGGTTGTGCAGGCTTGCTCAACCGATGAAGCAGAATTGCATCCGGTTTCGATTCACGTCAAGATGGAAGATGACAGCAATGGCGAACCCCATGACCGACCCCCTTGGCCCCGGCCGCAAGCGCCCGACGATCTATGACCTGGCCGAACTGGCGGGGACCTCGCCCAGCGCGGTCAGCGCGGTGCTGAACGGGTCCTGGAAAAAGCGCCGGATCAGCGAAAGGCTGGCCGAACGGATCACCGACCTGGCGCGCGATCAGGGCTATGCGGTGAATTTTCAGGCCAGCCTGTTGCGGCGGGAGCGCTCGAACATCGTTGGCATGATCGTGCCGAAATATGACAACCGCTATTTCGGCGCGATGGCGGAGCGGTTCGAGGCGGTGGCCCGCGCGCATGGGATGTTTCCGGTGATGACCTGCACGCAGCGCGACCCCGATCTGGAATTCGAGGCGGCGCGGGCGCTGTTGTCCTATCAGGTGGATTGTCTGGTGGCCAATGGCGCCACCGACCCCGACCGGATCGCCGATCTGTGCCTTGCGGCCGGGGTGCGGGTGTTCAACCTTGATCTGCCGGGGGCGAAGGCGGCCTCGGTCACCTCGGACAACTTTGCCGGGGCGCAGACGCTGACGCATCTGATCCTGGACCGTTGCCGCGACGATCTGGGCTATGGCGGGCCGCTGCTGTTCATCGGTGGCCGGGCCGCCGATCACAACACCGCCGAGCGGATCCGCGGCTTTCGCGCCGCCCATGCCGAACGCGGCCTCGCCCTGCCCGAGGCGGCGATCCTGGCCTGCGGCTATTCCCCCGACAAGGCGGAACGGGCGCTGGATGCGCGGGCGGGGGCGCTGCCGCCGGGGCTGTTCGTGAACTCGACGATCAGCCTTGAGGGGGTGGTGCGCTGGCTCAACCGCGCCGTGCCCGATCATGCCGGGCGGATGCGTTACGGCTGTTTCGACTATGACGCCTTTGCCGCGCAACTGCCCGACAATGTCGGCATGATCGAGCAGGACGTGGACGGGATGATCGCGCGCATTTTCGCGCTGATCGAGAGCGGCAGCGACAGCACGGCCCATATCCGCGTGCCTTGCATCCTGCGCCGCCCCCAGACGGGCTGACCGGACTGCGCGCCGTTGAAACCTGCCGTAACGACAGGAGAACGCGGCAAAATGGACGCCCTCAATGCGTCCAGTTCGCCCTTCGGCTCAATGCGTCCAGTTCGCCCGCCGGTTCGTCGCGAAATTTTCGCCGTAGCCCATCGGACGGACGTTGACCGCACGCTTGTGCCCCTCGGTCACCGTGTAGTCGATGCCATGCGCCTTCGCATAGGCCTCGGCCGCCTCGCGGCTTTCGAACTTCAGCCGCACCTGGGCCTGCGTGTCATCCGTGCCCGTCCAGCCCATCAGCGGGTCGAGGTCGCGCGCATCCGATTGCAGATAATCAAGAACCCACAGCTTCGTTTTCGCCTGACCGGATTGCATGGCATTGCGGGCCGGCTGGTAGATGCGTGCACGCATGAGATCCCCCCCCTCTTCCTGATCAGAGACCTAGGCCGATCCGGCAGGAAATTCAAGCTCTGCATACAATGGTGTGCAGACATCGGACGGAGCCGCTCCGCCGCCATCCGCAGTTTTTCAGGAAGGGATGCTACCGGCCGGGCTTGGGGAGCGAGGGGTGGGGGGTGGTGCCCCGGCCGGTAGCCAATTGCTGCTTGCCTGAACAATATGAGAACATTCACCCCGAAACGCAAGAGAAATCTTCGCCCAAGTCCCTGATCTGCATGATAAAATTTGAAATTCACCTTAACCTTCACTTAACTCTTGCTGCAATCCCTTGAAAGAGAACGAAAAGGGACCGACATTGGGGCGGATCAAGGAGGCCTCATGCCCCATAATACCAACGACCGCCCCACCCCGCGCCCCGACGTGCTGACCCGTCCGAAGCTTGAGGGCGGCAAACGATTCGTGATGAAAAGCGAGTTTTCCCCCGCAGGCGATCAGCCGACGGCGATTGCGGAGATCTCCAAAGCCGTGCTGGCGGGCGAGCGCGATCAGGTGCTTCTGGGCGCCACCGGCACCGGCAAGACCTATACGATGGCCAAGGTGATCGAGGCGACGCAGCGCCCGGCGATCATTTTGGCACCCAACAAAACGCTCGCCGCGCAATTATACGGCGAATTCAAGGGGTTCTTCCCGGACAACGCTGTCGAATACTTCGTTTCCTACTATGATTACTACCAGCCCGAGGCCTATGTCGCCCGCACTGACACTTATATCGAGAAGGAATCGATGATCAACGAACAGATCGACCGGATGCGCCACTCGGCCACCCGGGCGCTTCTGGAACGTGATGACGTGATCATCGTCGCCTCGGTCAGCTGCATCTATGGCATCGGCTCGGTCGAGACCTATTCGGCGATGACCCAGGATCTGACCGTCGGCAGCCTTTACGACCAGCGCAAATTCCTCGCCGATCTGGTGGCGCAGCAATACAAGCGGCTCGATGCCGCCTTTCAGCGCGGGGCGTTCCGGGTCAAGGGCGACACCGTCGATCTCTGGCCCGCCCACCTGGAGGACCGCGCCTGGCGATTCTCGTTTTTTGGCGAGGAATTGGAGGCAATCACCGAGTTTGACCCCCTCACAGGTTCGAAAACGGATAGTTTTACCCAGATCCGCATCTATGCGAACAGCCACTATGTGACCCCCCGGCCAACGCTGCAGCAGGCGACGAAGTCGATCCGGATCGAGCTGGCGCAGCGGCTCAAGCAGCTCAACGACGAGGGCAAGCTGCTGGAGGCGCAACGGCTGGAACAGCGCACGAATTTCGACCTCGAGATGCTGGAGGCGACCGGGGTGTGCAGCGGCATCGAGAATTATTCGCGCTATCTGACCGGCCGCGCCCCGGGCGAGCCGCCGCCGACGCTGTTTGAATTCATCCCCGACACCGCCATCGTCTTTGCCGACGAAAGCCACGTCACCGTGCCGCAGATCGGCGGCATGTATCGCGGCGACTATCGGCGCAAGTTCACGCTCGCCGAACACGGGTTCCGCCTGCCCAGCTGCATGGACAACCGGCCGCTCAAGTTCGAGGAATGGGATGCGATGCGGCCGCAGTCGGTCTTTGTTTCCGCCACCCCCGCGCCCTGGGAGCTGGAACAGACCGGCGGCGTCTTTGCCGAACAGGTGATCCGCCCGACGGGGCTATTGGACCCGGAGGTGGAGATCCGACCGGTCGACAGCCAAGTCGATGATGTCCTTGATGAAATCCGCAAGGTCGCGGCGCGGGGGCTGCGCATTCTGGTGACCACGCTGACCAAGCGGATGGCCGAGGATCTGACCGAATATCTGCACGAACAGGGGGTCCGGGTGCGCTACATGCATTCCGACATCGACACGATCGAGCGCATCGAGATCCTGCGCGATCTGCGTCTGGGCGCCTTTGACGTGCTGATCGGCATCAACCTGCTGCGCGAGGGGCTCGACATTCCCGAATGCGGGCTGGTGGCGATTCTCGATGCCGACAAGGAGGGGTTCCTGCGGTCTGAAACCTCGCTGATCCAGACCATCGGGCGGGCGGCGCGGAACGCCGATGGCCGGGTGATCATGTATGCCGACCGCATCACCGGCTCGATGCAACGCGCGCTGGATGAAACCAACCGGCGGCGCGAAAAGCAGATCGCCTACAACCTGGAACACGGGATCACCCCGCAGACCGTGCGCAAGAATGTCGAGGATGTTCTGGCCGGGCTTTGGCAGGGCGACACCGATATGGCGCGCGTCACCGCCAAGGTTGAAAATGTGCAAGCCGGAGCCAATCTGGCGGCTCATCTGGAGGCTTTGAGGTTGAAAATGCGCAAGGCGGCCGAGAACCTCGAATTCGAGGAAGCGGCCCGTCTGCGCGACGAGGTGCGGCGGTTGGAGGCGGTGGAACTGGCCGTGGCCGATGATCCGCTGGCGCGGCAATCGGCGGTCGAGGAGGCGGTGGAGGCCGCCACCCAGGCCAAGGGCCGCTCCACCGCCGGTCGGCCCGGGCAGCGCGGCGGGGTGAAGCGGCCGAAGAAGCGCTAGCCCCCTGCCCTAGCGGCCGACGCTGACATAGCCCTCGAAGCCCGCCTTTTTCGCGTCCTTGGCGGAATAGATGTTGCGCAGATCGGCCATCCGGGCCGTCGTCATCTTCTTCGCCAGTTTCTTCAGATCAAGGGCGCGGAATTCGTTCCATTCGGTCAGAAGCACGACACAATCGGCCTTTTGCACCGCCTTGTAGGCATCGTCCATCCAGTTCACACCGGGCAGCATGTGCTGAGCTTCCCGCATCCCCTGCGGATCGACGGCGCGCACCTTGGCCCCGGCCCCGATCAGCGCGGGCACGATCGTCAGGGACGGCGCATCACGCATGTCATCCGTGTTGGGCTTGAAGGTAACCCCCAGCACCGCAATGGTTTTTCCATTCACCGAACCGTCGCACAGATCGACGATCTTGTCGATCATCCGCCGCTTCACCTCGTCATTGACCTTGATCACCGTCTCGGTGATCTGCATCGGCACGGCGTGATCCTGCCCCATCCGGGCCAAGGCCTGCGTATCCTTGGGGAAGCACGAGCCACCATAGCCCGGCCCGGCATGCAGGAACTTGTTGCCGATCCGGCCATCGAGCCCCATGCCGCGCGCCACTTCCTTCACATCGGCGCCAACCTTTTCACACAGCCGCGCGATCTCATTGATGAAGGTGATCTTCGTCGCAAGGAAGGCATTGGCCGCGTATTTGATCATCTCGGCGGTTTCGAGATCAGTGTAAAGCACCGGGAATTCGCGCAGGAAGAGCGGGCGGTAGATCTCGCCCATCACCTCCTTGGCGCGGTCCGAGGAGACGCCGACCACCACCCGGTCGGGGCGCATGAAATCGTCGATCGCCGCGCCCTCGCGCAGGAATTCCGGGTTCGAGGCGACGTCGAATTCCGCCTCCGGCCGGGCCTTGCGGATCACCTGTTTCACCGCGCGATTGGTGCCCACCGGCACGGTGGATTTCGTCACCACGACCGCATAGCCGGTCAACGCGGCGGCGATATCCTCGGCCGCGGCCATCACATAGCTCAGATCGGCATGGCCGTCACCGCGCCGCGTCGGCGTGCCCACGGCGATGAAGACCGCATCGGCGCCATCGACCGCCGTCGCCAGATCGCCAGTGAAGGACAGCCGCCCCGCCGCCACGTTCTTCGCCATCAGCGCCTCAAGCCCCGGCTCGTAGATCGGCACCTCGCCGCGGGTCAGCCGCGCGATCTTTTCGGGGTCCTTGTCGACGCAAACCACGTCGTGACCGAAATCGGAAAAGCATACCCCGGAAACCAAACCGACGTAGCCGGTGCCGATCATCGCAATCTTCATCGCCATTCCTTTCTCAGATGCGTCCGAAAGGTCTATCCGTCGCGGCGCGAAGTCAATCCATGGCGGGCCCGGGGGCCATCGAAACTTTCGCAAACGCCCGAAAAAAGGTAACTTTTCACGCGCTGCAGGAACGCTTCGCGGGGCGATGCCGCCTTGCAGCGAAAAAACGCACGCAAAGGGTGCGAAACTGCAACACTTTGAAGGACCCTTGCTGAAAGCGCCAAGAATTCCCCTTTGCATTTAGCGGCTCATATGCTTTTCTCGCCATGATGCTGCCGGGCTTGGCGGCTCTCTACAGCAATGACGGAGATTGACATGAAAAAGATCGCTACCATCGCCCTGGCCCTCGGCCTCTCGGCTTCGACCGCTTTCGCTGGCGGCTACACCGCTCCGGTCGTCGAATCGACCCCGGTCGTCGCCGGCACCTCGTCGTCGAACGCCGGCATCCTGATCCCGGCTCTGCTGCTCGTCGGCGTTGCCGTGGCCGCTTCGTCGAACTGAGTTCGACATTCGAGCACGCTCGATCAGGCCGGAAAGCGCAAGCTTTCCGGCTTTATTCATATGTGGTGATCGTCTCACCGACCGGGCGGCACACAGGGTCGCGACAGCAAAAGGGCACCCCGCGGGGTGCCCTTTGCATGTCAAACCGGACCGGGCTCAGTTGCGCAGCGACTGGATGGTCAGATAGCCCAGCCGCGGCCCGATCCATTGCCGCGAGGCCAGAACCACCCCCGCCCCCGACACGATATAGCTGTTGTCGAAGCTGAAACCGTAGCCCTCGCAATGGACGGCCACCGGCGTGCCCTCGAAATGCATCCCGGCGAAATCATAGCCGGTGGCCGCGGCGGTGCCGGTCTTGCACTCCAGCGGCAGCGGCCGCTCCTTGCCCAGCCCGTCCAGATAGCGCAGCTCGATCTTCACTTGCGTCGCGCGCCGCCCCTGCACCGCGCCGATCAGCGCCCCGACATCCGACGACATCAGATCATTGCCGAAGCCGCGCGTGCCCGCCAGAACGCCGCCGCGGGTGATCACCCCCTGCCCCGACGGCGAAAGCCAGGTCCGCATGCCGCCATTCTCGCCGCGCAGCGCAAAGACCGAGGTGGATTTCGTCGTCTCGAGCGAGACCAGCATCAGCGGCCCCGGATTCGCCGCCAGCGCCTCGCGCGCGATCACCTGCGGATCGGGCGCCGCCGCCTTCGGCCCGCGCTGAACCATGCCCCGCAGGATGTTCCGCAATTCGGCCGTCGCCTCGCGCCCGGTTTCCAGCCGGGTCTGATCCGTGCCGCAAGCGCCAAGCCCCGCGGCCAGCACCAGCGCGGCCAGTGCCGCCCGACGCCGTCCCGTCATCGCCAGAATCTCCCCCATTCATTGTAAAGCGATCCGGTCTGCGCGCCGTGGACGGTGTCGAACAGCCGCCCGTCGATATCCAGACGCGCGCCGCCATCGCGTTGCAACGGACGGATCGTCGTCTTCAGCGTGTTGACCGAGGGCTTGCCGGTGCTCCAGGCAACCGGGATCGTCAGGCGGATGCCCTTGTCGAACGAGCCCTCGCCGTAATCCTCCGAGGACATGTCGGTGATCGTGGCAAAGGCGCCGACCTTCCAGCCGTTCTCGAACTGCCGGTCAAGCTCGATCGTGCCGCCCCAGTCGCGGGCCAGATACCGGCCGACATGCACTTCGCCGACATAGCCCTTGCCGAAATCGTAATAAGCCGAGACATGGCCGGTGGCGGTGTCATAGTCCTGAAAGCCGAAATGCTGGTCGAAATCGCGCTGCCGCACCCAGTTCGCCTCAAGGCCCAGCGCCAGACGGCTGTCGACGGGCTTCCACAGCATTTCGCCCGAAACCCCGCCATACATCCGTTCCAGATAGCCCACCGTCAGCCGCGAGAAGACATTGGGCATCGGCTGGCCGTAATGGCTGACGGTCAGATATTGCAGCGCCAGATCGCCCTCGCGCTGGTAATCCACCAGATCCGAGCGCACATGCTGCACCACAGAATCCGAGACCCGGGTGGAATTGTCGAGGTTGCCGAAGACCTTCTGCCGCACCAGACCCGACATCACCAGCCCCGGCGCCAGTTCGAATTTCGCCGAAAGCTGGGCGCCGAAATCGGCCCGCAGCGGGTTGTCGGGGTCGAAGATCGAGGCCTCGGCATAGGGCGTCAGACCCCAGCGGAAGCGCGGATAAAGATCGGCGGTGCGCACCTGCGCCGGGTCATGCGCATCGGCCGCGGTGATCGTGGTCGTGGGCAGGATATCGAGCGCGCGGGTGTTTTCCAGCCGCTCCAGATCGCGGCGATGGAAGGTGACCGAGGAAATCGCCAGACCGCGTTCGACCGAGGTGATGGTGATCGTCTCGACCGAAGGCGGCAGGGCGCGGGTGGCGGTGCGGGCGGCATGGCCGATCGCCTGCGGCTGCGCGCCATAGGTCATGTTGCGGATGCGCAGCTCGGCCCGGGTCGCGGAAAGCGACATCGATTCCAGGATCTGCCCGTCCTTTTCCAGCGATTGCGCCAGCGCGCCCTGAATGGCGGGCTGCGCGGTCGGGTCCTTGCTCCACTCCCCGGACCAGCCCAGCCGGTCGGCGGAAACGGGCGGGCGCGGCTGCACCGGCAAGGGCGCCTTTTCGATGCCAGAGGCGAAGGGCGGTTCATGCGGGTCGATGGCGCGGGTGATCTGGAAGCCGAACTTGTCGCCATGCATGTAGAAGAACTGCATGTGGGTAAAGGCGCCCAGCTTGTAATCCGCCCCGATATTGACCGAGGTGCGACGCTCCCAATCGCCATTGGGCGGCGTGTCGGCGGTTTCGTTCACATAGGCGTCCGACGAATATTCCGCCTTCAGCGTCAGCCGGTCGTTCATCGCGTAAGACAGGCCGAAGAACGGCGCCACATCGCCCTTGAACCAGGACTTGCCGTTGAATTGCCCGCCCTGCGAGCTGTAATCATAATCCGGCCGCGTCCCCATCGAGGCGATCGCGCCATGCGAGCCAAGCCGCCCCCAGCCCAGACCGCCCGAGACCCGCAGCCGGTCGCCAAAGCTTTTCGTGGCCACGATATATTCCGAGGAATAGACGCCGGTGCCGACGAAATCGTTCAGCCCGATGGCCACGGCGGGGCGATAGCGCCCCTCCTCCAGCATCTGCCAGCGGATGTCGAAGGAGCGGTCGTAAAGCGCGGTATAGGCGCCGGTCGGCTTGTCGTTGTCATCCTTGACCGGCATCAGCCCCGGCACGCGCGAATAGCGGAAAGCCCCGACCAGATGCGGGGCGATCTGAAAGGTCAGCGTCGCGCGCGAGGTGCCGTCGTCCAGAACCGTCAGGCCGATGCCCAGTTCGCCATCGGCAAACATCTCGGCCGAGGGCATGTCAAGCAGGCCGGGCATCCCGAAGGTGTTGCGGCTTTGGCCCAGCATCGGCTCGGCCAAAGCGGGGGCGGCCAGCACCAGCAGGCTGGTCGCCAGAAGCCAACGGCCAAGGCCGGTTTTTCCCTGTTGCGTCACGGGCGCAATGGCAGTCTGCACGAGGACCTCCGAAGTCTTTTGCCCGTTATACCGAATTTCCGTTTCGAGACGAGAGCGAAACGCGGTCTTGGCGGCGGGAATATGGGGGCATGGCAGGAAAGCCGCAGCCGATGGGGCAGTTGGGCCCGGCGACGAGTGGCGCCGCCGGGCCGGTCCCTCACATGCAGGCGTCGAAAAGCGCGCGCGTATTCTGCCGCGTCATCTCGATCGGGTTGCCACCGCAGGACGGATCTTCCAGAGCCATCTCGGTCAGCTGATCGAGGTCTTCGCGCTTCACGCCCATCTTCGTGAGGGTGTCGGGGATATTGAGCTCCTTGTTCAGCGCCACCACCGCGGCGCGGAAGCCGTCAAAGCCGCCCGGAATGCCGATATAGGCGGCGGCCTTTTCGATCCGCTCTTCGATGGCGGCGCGGTTGTAATCGAGCACCATCGGCATCACGCAGGCATTCGTCGTGCCATGGTGAGTGCCATAGACGGCACCGACCGGGTGGCTGAGCGAGTGAATCGCGCCCAGCCCCTTCTGGAAGGCAACGGCGCCCATCGCGGCGGCCGACATCATATGCGCGCGGGCCTCGATGTCCTTCGGATCCTTGTAGACCTTGGGCAGGTTTTCAAAGACAAGGCGCATCCCTTCCAGCGCGATGCCCTGCGACATCGGATGGTAGAAGGGGCTGCAATAGGCCTCAAGACAATGGGCCAGCGCATCCATGCCGGTGCCGGCGGTGATGAAGGCGGGCATGCCCACCGTCAATTCCGGATCGCAAATGGTGACCGCGGGCATCAGCTTCGGATGGAAGATGATCTTCTTCTTGTGAGTGACGGAATTCGTCAGAACGCCCGCGCGGCCCACTTCGGACCCCGTCCCCGCGGTGGTCGGCACGGCGACGATGGGCGCGATTTTCGTGGCATCCGCCCGGGTATACCAGTCGTCCACATCCTCCAGATCCCAGACCGACAGATCCGCGCGCTGATCGGCCATCAGCGCGATCATCTTGCCCAGATCCAGTGCCGAGCCGCCGCCAAAACAGATCACCCCGTCATGGCCGCCCGCCTTGTAGACGGTGATGCCCGCGGCCATGTTGCCCTCGTTCGGGTTCGGATCGACCTCGGAAAAGACCGCCCGGCCCAGCCCGCCTTTTTCCATCACATCAAGGGCTTGCGCGGTGATCGGCAGGCTGGCCAGCGCCTTGTCGGTGACCAGAAGCGGCTTTTGGATGCCCACCGCCTTGCAATGTTCGGCCAGTTCGGCGATCCGGCCGCAGCCGAATTTGATCGGCGTCGGGTAGTTCCAGTTTCTGTTCGGAACGCTCATTTCGTCACCTTCTTCAGATGGTAGGATTTCGGCCGGGTGACCGAATGATAGCCAAGGGCCGAGAGGGCCGCGCCGCGGCCGGTGTCCTTGCAGCCGGTCCAGCACAAAGCCGGGTCGAGATAGTCGCAGCGGTTCATGAAGACGGTGCCGGTCTCGATCCGCGCGCCGATGGCGGCCGCGCGGTCCACATCCTGCGTCCAGAGCGAGCAGGTCAGGCCATAGGGGCTGTCATTCATCGCCGCGATGGCCTCTTCGTCGTTCGCAACGGGCATGATGCCGACGACCGGACCGAAGCTTTCCTCGCGCATCACCCGCATTTCGTGGTTCACATTCACCAGGATCTGCGGGGCCAGATAGGCGCCGCCGTCATCCTCGGGGAAAAGCGCCGGGTCAATGAGCGGCGTCGCGCCTTCCGCGATGGCTTCGGCCACCTGCTCGCGCACGACATGGGCAAAGCGCTTGTTCGCCATCGGGCCCAGCGTGCTGTCCGCGTCAAACGGATTGCCCAGTTTCAAGGCCTTGACCCAGGCCACCGCCTTTTCGACGAAGGCCTCATACAGGCTTTCGTGCACATAGATCCGCTCGATGCCGCAGCAGCACTGACCGGCGTTGAACATCGCGCCGTCCATCAGGCTGTCCACCGCCGCATCCAGATCGGCGTCCTCCATCACATAGCCCGGGTCCTTGCCACCGAGTTCCAGCCCCAGCCCGGTAAAGGTGCCCGCCGCCGCCCGTTCGATCGCAGCCCCACCACCGACAGAGCCGGTGAAGTTGACGAAGTTGAAGGCGCGGTTGCGCAGCAGCTCCTCGGTCACGTCATGGGTCAGATAGACGTTCTGGAATACGTCCTCGGGCACGCCCGCTTCGACAAAGGCCTCGACCAGACGTTCGCCCACCAGCATCGTTTGCGTCGCGTGCTTCAGAACGACGGTATTGCCCGCGATCAGCGCCGGAACCAGCGTGTTGATCGTGGTGAGGTAAGGATAGTTCCACGGCGCAATGATGAAGACGACGCCCACGGGTTCGCGCGCCAGCATGCGGCAGAACCTCTCGCTGTCCTCGACCACGGTCGGCGCAAGGGTCTTTTCGGCGATCTCGGCCATGTAATTGGTGCGGTCATTCACGCCGCCGAATTCGCCGCCAAAGCGCGTCGGGCGGCCCATCTGCCAGGCCAGTTCCTCGACCACGCGGTCTTTCATCTCGTTGAGCTTCGCCACCCCGGCCTTGACCAGCGCGATGCGCTCCGCCAGCGGACGCGCCGCCCAGCCGGGTTGCGCCGCCCGGGCGCGGGCGGCAACCGCCTCGGCCTCGGCCAGCGACAGCGCCGGGCGCTCCGCATAGATCCGCCCATCCACCGGCGAGATACATTGGATCATCTTCGTCATGTCGACCTTCCTTTGGGGCCCCTCCGGCCCCGTGAACCCGTTACGCCCGCTCGAACCCGCGGTGCCGTTCCCAATCGGTCACGACGCGCAGGCTTTCCTCGATCTCCCAGCGCGCGGCGTGATAATAGTGTTCCACCACATCCGCCCCCAGCACCCGCGCAAGGAAAGAGGAATCCTTCAGCGCCTCGGCCGCCTCGATCAGCGAGCGCGGCACTTCGGGCGCGGTCTCGGACTGATAAAGATCGCCATTCACCGGCTGGCCCGGATCGAGCATCTGTTCGATCCCTTCAAGACCCGCTGCCAGAAGCGCCGCGCAGGCCAGATAGGGGTTCAGATCGGCGCCGCCGATCCGGCATTCGACGCGGACGGATTTCGTGTTCTCGCCGCAGATCCGATAGCCCGCGGTGCGGTTATCGAGCGACCAGACCGCCTTCGTCGGCGCGAACATGCCGACGCAGAAGCGTTTGTAACTGTTCATGTAGGGCGCCAGGAAAACCGAAATCTCGCGCGAAAACGCCAGCTGCCCGGCCAGGTAATGCCGCATCACCGCGCTCATGCCATGTTCGGCCGCGGGGTCGTGAAAGGCGTTCTTCCCCCCCTTCCACAGCGACTGGTGAATGTGGCTCGACGACCCCGCCTTGCGGTGATCGTATTTCGCCATGAAGGTCACGCTGGCCCCATGTTGCTGGGCGATTTCCTTCACGCCCAGCTTGATCAGGCTGTGCATGTCGGCGGTGTCAAGCGCGTCCGAGTATTTCGCGTTGATCTCTTCCTGACCGGCCTCGGCCTCGCCTTTCGAGCATTCGACCGGGATCCCCGCGCCGTAAAGCTTGTTGCGGATGTCGCGCATGATCTTTTCATCGCGCGCCGAGCCCATCAGGTTGTAATCGACATTGTAGCGCGCCATCGGCGTGGGCAGCGGATAGCCCGCGTCAAACAGCGCCGGGAAGCTTTCCTCGAACAGGAAGAATTCAAGCTCCGTCGCCATCATCACGTCAAAGCCCATCGCCTTGGCGCGTTCGATCTGCCGCTTCAGCACCGTGCGCGGGGCATGGGGGACCAGTTCATGCGTGTGATGGTCGAGCAGGTCGCACATCACCAAAGCCGTGCCCGGCGCCCAGGGGATGGTGCGCAAGGTCGCCATGTCGGGCTTCATCGTGTAGTCGCCATAGCCGCGCGACCAGCCCGAGGCCTTGTAGCCCGGCACGGTGATCATCTCCATGTCGGTGGCCAACAGATAGTTGCAGCAATGCGTTTCCTCATGCGCGCTTTCGACGAAATGCACGGCATGGAAGCGCTTGCCCTGCAGGCGGCCCTGCATGTCGCAGATGCAGGCGATGACGGTGTCGATCTCGCCACTGGCAACGGCCTTCTTCAGCGCGGCAAAGGTCAGGTTCGCGGGCATTTCTTTCTCCTCCTCGGGCCTTCTCGGTCCGGAAAGGCCGGGGTCGCCCCCGGCCCCGCCGATCAGTAGCGATAGGGCACGCCAGCCTTGACCATCGTGTCATTGTATTTGCGGATGATCTCGACCACCTTCGCCTTGAGCGGGCTTTCCGCGGCGATCTCGTCCCAGAACTTGTGCGCGGCTTCCTCGATCTTCGCATAATCCTCGGCCGGAAGCGAGGTCAGCGTCATGTCGGCTCCCTCGACGCGCAGCTTGGCTTCGCCGGCCCAATACCACCATTGGCGGCGGTAATGCGACTGGTCGAAACAGGTCTGCAGCATCGTCTGCAGATGCGGCGGCAGGGCGTTCCAGCGCTCCATATTGGCGAAGAAATGCCCGATCCAGGCGCCAGAGATGTTGTTGGTCAGGAAGTAAGGCGCGACCTTCGACCAGCCCGAGGTGTAATCCTCGGTGATGCCCGACCAGGCCAGACCGTCCAGCTCGCCCGTCTGCAACGCCACCTCGACGTCCTCCCACGGGATCGTCACCGGAATGACGCCGAATTGCGCGAGGAACCGCCCCGCAGTCGGGAAGGTGAAGACGCGTTTGCCCGACAGGTCCGCCAGGCTGTTCACCGGCTCCTTCATGTTGAAGTTGCACGGGTCCCACGAGCCGGCCGAGATATGCTTGATGCCGACCTTGGCGTATTCTTCCTTCCAGATCTGATCGAGACCCCAGGTGTTGAAAAGCGCAGGCACATCAAGCGAATAGCGCAGGGCGAGCGGGAAATAGCCGCCAAAGACGGTGACTTCGGTCGGGCTGGCCATGCTGTCATCGTCCGATTGCACCGCGTCGATGGTGCCGTTTTGCATGGCGCGGAACAATTCGCCCGTCGGCACCAACTGGTCGGCGGTATAAAGCTCGATCTCCATCTGGCCATTGGCGATGGCGTTGAACGTGTCGATGGCGGGTTTCACCACTTCCTCGGCCAGCACCGTGCCTGCATAGGTCTGCAGCCGCCATTTGATCGGCGCCGATTGCGCCAGTGCCGGTGTGGCCAGCCCCGCCGCAGCCCCCAGCGCCCCGGTGGCAAGGAACGTCCGTCTTGTCGTGTTCATCTTACTCTCCTGGTTGGTTGAAATGCCCCTTTGCGGGGTCGTTCTTCACTCAGCGGCCCAGCACCGTCTGCGGCAGCCAGAGCGCGATTTGCGGAAACACCATGATCAGCACAAGCGTGAGCATCATCACCAGAACAAAGGGAAACACCGAACGGTAAATCACCGGCAGGGTGAATTCCGGCGGCGCCAGCGCCTTCATCAGGAACAGGTTATAGCCGAAGGGCGGGGTCAGATAGGCGATCTGGCAGGTGATGGTGTACAAGATGCCATACCAGACCAGATCGAAGCCCAGCGCCCGCGCCAGGCTGACATAGACCGGCGCGACGATCACCAGCATCGCGGTGTCGTCCAGAAACATCCCCATGATCAGGAAGCTGGCCTGCATCAGAACCAGGATCTGCCAGGGCGCCAGCCCCAGATCCGAGGTGAAGAAGGTCTGGATCGCCCGGCCCGCGCCCAGCCCGTCGAAGACCGCGCCAAAGCTCAGCGCGGCGGTGATGATCATCATGAACATCACGGTGATCATCAGCGTCTGTTTCGTCGCCACCTCGAAGACATGACGGTCAAGCCGCCCCTTGAGCGCCGCCACCAGCACCGTCGCGGCAACGCCGATCACCGAGGTCTCGGTCAGGCTGGCCCAGCCGTTCAGGAACGGCACCATCATTGCGGCAAAGATGAAGACCGGCAGCAGCCCCGCCCGCAACAGCCGGTATTTCTCGGCCCGGGTGATGGCGGCGCGTTCCTCGGCCGTCATCCGCGGCGCCAGCGACGGGTTCAGCCAGGTGCGCACCATGATGTAGACAATGAACAGCGCCGCCATCAAAAGCCCCGGAAAGACCCCGGCCAGCCACAGGTTCGACACCGGCTGACGCGCGATCAGCGCAAAGAGCACCAGCACCACCGAGGGCGGAATGAGAATGCCAAGGCTCGACCCCGCCTGGATCACCCCCGAAATCATCAGCTTGTCGTAATGGCGCCGCATCAGTTCGGGCAGGGCGATGGTGGCGCCGATCGCCATCCCCGCGACCGAAAGCCCGTTCATCGCCGAAATCAGCACCATCAGCAGGATCGTGCCCACCGCAAGCCCCCCCGGCAGCGGCCCGAACCAGACATGGAACATCCGGTACAGATCCTCGGCCAGACGGCTTTCGGACATCACATAGCCCATGAAGACGAACATCGGCAGCGTCAGCAGCGGCGTCCATTTCATCAGCTTCATCACCGCCGAAAAGCCCATGTCGGTGCCCCCCGGCCCCCAGAGCGTCAGCGCCGCCACCGTGGCGACGATGCCGATGGCGCCGAAGACGCGCTGCCCGGTCAGCATCATCAACAGCAGCGTCGAGAACATCAAAAGCGCGATGGTGTTGTAATCCATCAGATCTTCTCTCCGCGCAGGGTGGCCACGTCGCGGATCAGGATCGCGACGGATTGCAGAAGCATCAGCCCGAAGGCAAGCGTGATGATCGACTTCAGCGGCCAGAGCACCGGGCGCCAGGCAGAGGGATTGCGCTCGCCCATCTCGAAGGCATAGACGGTCGAGTCGAAGGCGCCGTAAAGCATCACGCCCAGATAGAACATCAGACAGAAGACGGTGAAGATGTCGGTCAGCGCCTGGCCCTTGTGGGTGAAGCGGGCATAGATCAGATCCATCCGCACGTTCACATCGGTCTGCAACGACCAGGGCGCGCCCAGCATGAAATAGGCGACAAGGGTGAATTGCGCCATTTCCAGCGTCCAGAGCGCGGGAATGTGAAAGGCCTTCGTCACCATCGACCAGACCATGATCGCCATGATCACATAAAGCAGATACATCGCGAACCGGCCGATGCGCCGGTTCATCCCGTCGACGAAATGCACATAGGCGATCAGGGCCCGCGGCATCAGCCTGCCTCCTCGGTTGCGCT
The DNA here is from genome assembly GCF_052363185.1 of Rhodobacter capsulatus. Lineage (GTDB taxonomy): Bacteria > Pseudomonadota > Alphaproteobacteria > Rhodobacterales > Rhodobacteraceae > Rhodobacter > Rhodobacter capsulatus_E. Next base: position 2,726,566 of record NZ_CP198955.1, read on the forward strand.
CACGCGGGCCAGCGCCGCGCGCAGCACCGACGCCAGACAGGCGGCCATCGCCTCCTGCGCGGTCTCGTCGGCGATCAGATCGTTGCGGATCTCCAGCATCGCATTCCTCAGCCCCATCGGCGTGGCCTGAAGCGCCAGCGTGTGGGTGACTTCATCCGCGGCAGAGTAAGGCTCGTTCAGCCGCGCGTCGAGACTGGTCTGAGTTTGCGCCTCGGTCAGGATCGCCCGGGCCAGCGCGGGATCGGCGTCATGGATGATGCCGAATTCGACGGCGCGGGGCTCTCCGTGCCAGATCGGGGTGAAGGAGTGGATCGTGATCACGACCGGGTTTTGCCCCAGCGCCAGCCGCTCGGCGATCAGCCCGCGCAGCGCGGCGTGAAACGGCAGGTAAAGCGCCCGGGTGCGCTCCAGCCGCGCTTCGGGCGACAGGGTCGCGTTGCCCGGGATGGTGTAGATTTCCGAACGCGCGGCCATTGCCCCTTGCGACTGCGGCGGCCGGTTCAGATCATAGATCAGCCGCGAGGTGGTGGCATGGATCAGCGGCGCCTGCAGCCGCGCAGCCAGCCCCCGCGCCAGCCCCAGCGCGCCCGGGTCCCAGGCGATATGGGCCGCGCGCTCGGCCGGGCCCAGCCCCAGATCGCCCCAGCGGGCGGGAAAGGCATTGGCGGCATGTTCGCATACCAGAACGAACGGGCCCGCGGCCGCGCCCCCCTCGATGACGACCGCGCCTTCTGTCGGTTCTTCCACCTTGGCTCCCTGATCTTGACGGCGATTCTGCGATCTCCTGTCGTGCAGGCTTGACCGGACGCAAGAAACTGTCAACATCATTTCAGAAGTTGCAATTCTGTTACGATCTGTTCGGCCCGGCCGCGAAGGCTTTGCCGCAGGGGGGTGCCCGTTTTGGCGGCAAAGCGCTCGATCGAAGAGGAGCTGCGCGGCGCGATCGAGACGATGACGCGCGCCGAACGGCAATTGGCAGGCCATGTGCTGCGGCATTATCCGGTGGCGTTGCTCGGCTCGGTGACGCAGCTGGCGCGGGCGGCGCAGGTCAGCTCGCCCACGGTGGTGCGGCTGGCGCAGAAGATGGGTTTTGGCGGCTATCCGGGGCTGCAGGCCGCCGTGCGCGACGAGCTGGAGGCGCGGCTGGAGGGCCCGCTTTCGAAACACGAGCGCTGGGCGGCGCAAGCGCCCGACGGCCATGTGCTCAACCGCTTCGCCGATGCGGTGCTGGGCAATCTGCAGGCGACGCTGGCGCAGATCGACCAGCGCGATTTCGACGCCGCGGCGGCGCTGATGGCCGATCCCGCGCGCAAGGTCTTTGCCACGGGGGGCCGCATCACGCTGGCGATGGCGGAATATTTCGTCACCCACATGAAGGTGATCCGCCCCGAGGTGGAGCTTCTGATGCCGGTCTCGAACGCCTGGCCGCCCGCGCTTCTGGAGATGCGTCCGGGCGATGTGCTTTTGGCCTTCGACATCCGCCGCTATGAAAACAACGTGCTGCAACTGGTGGAAATGGCCGCCGAACAAGGCGCCGAGGTGGTGCTGGTCACCGACCCCTGGGTGAGCCCTGCGGCGGGGCATGCGCGCTATCGGTTTTCGGTGCAGGTCGAGGTGCCCTCGGCCTGGGACAGCACGGTGGCGATTCAGCTTCTGGTCGAGACGCTGATGGCGGCGGTGCAGGATCTGACCTGGCAGACGACGGCGGACCGGATGGCGCGGCTCGAGGCGCTTTACGAGCGCGCGCGGTTCTTTCGGGGCCGGAAGTAGGGGGGGCGCTGCCCCCCTCTTGGCCTCTCGGCCAATTCACCCCCCGGGATATTTGGACCAAGGTGAATGGGAAAGCCGGGTTTGCCTTTCACCTTGGCGCAAATATCCCGGGGGGGGTGAGGCGAAGCCGAGGGGGGGCAGCGCCCCCCCTTCACCCGCCGATCACCATGAGATCGGCCGCATTGAGGCCGAGCGTGACCTCGGTCCCCACCTGCGGCGGCGCGGCATGGCTGTTGTTGAACGTGTCGAAGGCGATCGGCTGGCCCGCCAGATCGGCGCGCAGCCGGATCACCGAACCCAGGAAATCCACCTCGCGGATCGTTGCCGTCAGCCGCGTGTCGTGGTCGCCCTGCCCCAGCGTCACCGCCTCGGGGCGCAGGCCAAGCGTCACCGCGCCGGGGGGCAGCGGCCGGGCCAGCGCAATCTCGGTCGCGCCCAGCCGCACCCGGCCGGTCGCGGCGTCCAGCACCTGCACGTCGAGCGTGTTCAGCGTGCCGACGAAACCCGCGACAAAGCGGGTGGCGGGGCGGTTGTAGATGTCAAAGGGCGTGCCGACCTGATCGGCGATGCCTTCGTGCATCACCACGACCCGGTCCGACATCGAGAGCGCCTCTTCCTGGTCATGGGTCACGAAGATCGTGGTGATCCCCAACTCGCGCTGGATCGCCCGGATCTCGTTGCGAAGCGAGACCCGGACCTTGGCATCCAGCGCCGACAGCGGCTCATCGAGCAGCAGCACCGAGGGTTTCGGCGCCAGCGCGCGCGCCAGCGCCACGCGCTGTTGCTGGCCGCCCGAAAGCTGGAAAGGATAGCGGTTGCCCAGTTCGGGCAGGCCGATCAGCGCCAGCATCTCCTCGACCCGCTGCGCGATCTGGGCGCGCGGCGTGCCCTTGACCTTGAGCCCGAAGCCCACGTTCTGCGCCACGGTCAGGTTCGGGAAGAGCGCATAGGCCTGAAACACCATGCCGATATTGCGCTGGTTCGGCTTGAGATCCGTCACCTCCTTGCCGGCGATGGTGATCGTGCCGGTGGTTGGCGTTTCAAACCCCGCCACCATCCGCAGCACGGTGGTTTTCCCGCAGCCCGAAGGGCCCAGAAGCGAGATGAACTCGCCCTTTTCGACGGTCAGGTTGAAGTCCTTCACCACGCGCAGCGTGCCGAAGCTTTTCTCCAGATGGGTCAGCGCAAGATAGCTCATCGCGGGGCCTTGTCGTGTTTGGTGAACCGGGTCACGAGCTGGATCAGCCCCATGCAGGCCCAGGTGATGATGAAGGCGATGGTGGCGAGCGCGAAAGGCTCGTAGGCGCGGTTGGCCCCCATCAGCTGCAGATAGGGCCCGAAGGCCGGGCGGTCCAGAAGCGCCGCCAAAGTGAATTCGCCCATGACGATGGCAAAGGTGACAAAGGCGCCCGAAAGCACCGAGACCAGCACATTGGGCAGGATCACCCGCGCAAGGATCGTGCCCCAGCCCGCGCCCAAGCTTTGTGCGGCTTCCGTCAGCGTCGCCACGTCGATGGTGCGCAGCCCGGTATCGACGGCGCGATACATGTAGGGCAGGCTCAGCGTCGCATAGCCGAACAAAAGCAGCAGGTTGGTGCCCGATGTGGTGCCGGTCAGCGGCAGCCAGCTTGAGGTGTTGTAAAGCCGGATATAGCCGAAAACGATGACGATGGCCGGGATGACCAGCGGCAACAGGGTGACGAACTCGATCACCGGGCGCCAATGCGGCAGCTTGAGCCGCACCCAGAAGGCCGTCGGCACCACCAGAAGCACGCCAAAGACGATGGTCAGCACCGCCATCAGCACCGAATAGGAAAAGGTCTCGCGAAAGCGCGGATCGGCGAAGACGACGCGGTAAGCCTCAAGACTGTATTCGCCGCGTTTCATCGACAGCGAGAATTCAACAAGCCCCACCAGCGGCAGGATGAAATAGGCCATGCCCAGAAGGAAGATGGCCCAGGCGGCGGCGGTCTTCATTTCAGCCACCTTTCGGACCGCATCCGCAGCCAGATGTAAAGGATATTGGCCAGCGCGGTGATCAGGATCATGCCAAAGGCCATCGCATAGCCCAGATGCGGATTGCCCAGCACGTCGCCGCGGATCTGCGCGAAAAGCATGATCGGCACGATGTTGAGGCTCGATCCCGTCAGCGCGATGGCGGTGGCGACGGCGCCGAAGGCGTTGGCGAAGAGAAGCGCGAAAGTGCCCAGAAGCGACGGAAACAGGATCGGCAAGGCGACCGAGGTCCAGTATTGCACCGCGCTTGCTCCAAGCGATTGCGCCGCCTCGCGCCATTCGCGCTTCAGACCGTCCAGCGCGGGGGTGATGATCAGGATCATCAGCGGGATCTGAAAGAAGATATAGGTGATCGTCAGGCCCCAGAACGACAGGATGTTGAAGCCATGCGCCCGCAGGTTGATACCGAATTCGGTGCGCAGCCAGACGGTCACGAGGCCAAGCGGCCCCAGCGTGGCCAGAAAGGCAAAGGCCAGCGGCACGCCCGCAAAGTTCGAGGCGACGCCGGAAAAGGTGAGCAAAGGCGCGCGGATGAACCGCGGCAGCCCGCCCAGCACCATCGCGGCGGCCATCAGAAAGCCGATCAGCGCGCCAAGCGCCGCCGAGGCCACGGAAATCTTGATCGAGATCCAGTAGCTGGACAGGATCGAGGGGGTGAAAAGCCCGATCAGGTTTTCAAAGGTGAAACTGCCATCGGCGCGTTGAAAGGCGCCGATCACGATCTTCATCGTCGGCGCGATCAGGAACAGCCCCACGAAAAGCGCGAAGGGAACGATGCCCAGCCAGGCAAGGCTCAACCGTCGGCGGGACGGGGCGGCGGGGGGGGATGTGTCGGTCACGGCGGCCCTTGGTCCGAAGCGGGAAAACCGCCCCCGGGGACCCCGGAGGCGGCACGGTCTTTCGAGCCGGTTACTGGACGTTGGCGCCCACGACCTTGTCCCAGCCCTCGGTGACGGCGGCCTTGTTGGCAGCCTGTTCATCAAGCGTCGGGAAATAGGCCTTGGCATAGGCTTCCGCCGGGGGCAGCGCGGCCAAAAGGTCAGCCGGAACCTTGCCCGCCGCCGACATCGCGTTGAAGCGCGCGGGGTGGCAGTAGCCCTTCAGCCAGAGGTTCTGGCCTTCATCCGAATAGAGATATTCCATCCAGAGTTTCGCGGCATTCGGATGCGGCGCATAGGCCGAGATCGCCTGCACATAAACGCCCGCCAGAACGCCGGTCTGCGGCACCACCACCTCGACCGGCGGGTTGCCCTTGAGGGTGTCGCGCGCCGACAGGGCGTTGTAGTCCCACATCACCACGATCGGCGTCGCGCCTTGCGCCAGCGTGCCCGCCTTGCCGATGACTGGCACGAAATTGCCCGCATCGTTCATCGCCTTGAAGTAATCGAGCCCCTTGGCCCCGGCTTCGGCACCCGCGGCACCGCCATTCGCCATGCCCGCGGCCAGAACCGCCAGAATCGCCTGGTTCGAGGCGCGCGGATCGCCCGCCAGCGCCACTTGGCCCGCGTAATCCGCTTTCAGCAGATCGGCCCAGTCGGCGGGCGGGGTCGGCACCAGATCCTTGTTCACCATGAAGGACATGACGCCATAGTAATCGCCATACCAGTAGCCGTCGGCATCCTTGATCTCGGCCGGGATCTCGTCCCAGGTCGAGACCTTGTAGGGCTGGATCAGCCCCTCTTCCTTGGCCTGCGGGCCAAACGACAGGCCGACGTCGATCACGTCGGGGGCCTGCGGGCCGGTGTTGCCCTTGTTGGCGCGAATCGCTTCCAGCTCGTCGGCAGAGCCCGCATCCGGGTTCAGCTCGTTCACCTTGATCTCGGGATATTTGGCCTTGAAGCCCTCGATCACCGCCCCGTAGCCGCACCAGTCATGCGGCAGCGCGATCGTGGTCAGCTGGCCTTCGGCCTTGGCGGCCGCTTCCAGCGCGGCCAGATCCTCGGCGTGAACAAGCGCCGTCGTGGCCATCAGCAAAGCCGCACCGGCAAGGACGTGCATCGGTTTCATCTGTCTCTCTCCCCGTTATCGGAAGGTTGGGCCCACTATGGGCACCAGCCAGCACCTAGGCGCGTTCTGTGACAGTCTGTTGACAGTCAGGCCCCCGGCGGTCGGTCGCGGCCGACAGGCGAAGACTTGCCCGAAAACCAGCCGCTTGCAACAATTCTGTTATCTTTCCGTCACATTCGACCAGAACGCGAAGCTGCCCCTGCGGCAGGTCGCGTGAGGGGTGGATTTTTCGGGCAACTGCGTCATCCTTGAGCTTGCAAGGACCAAAGGGAGGATGGAATGGCCGAGATTACCAGTGATTTCACCGGTCAGACGGTGATCTGCACCTTCGAGATGACGCCCGCGACGGCGATGGAGCTGATGGAGGCGCTGAAGTCGGCCTATACCGACTGCATCAGCAAATCGCCCGGTTTCATCGGCGCGGGGCTGCACATGAACGACGCCCATACCCGCATCGCCACCTATTCGAAATGGAACCACCGCGGCGATTATCAGGCGATGCTGCGCAGCCCCGAGATGATCACCCGCAATCGCCACATCGCCACGCTCTGCCGCAGCTTCGAGCCGGTGATGTATGAGGTCGCGGCCGATTTCTAGGTCCGCATCGGCCCGATTCAGGGTTCGTTAACCCTGTGGGCGCAGGATCGGTGCATGAGCATCATGGACCGATTCCCGCTTCCGGGGCAGACCCGGTTCTTCACGCTCCGCCTGGCGCGGGGTGGAAGCCGTCTGCTTGTGGATCACATCGAAGACCTGCGGGCCGCCTGGGCCGCGATGGTCGCCGACCATCCGACCGTCTGCGGCGCGATGGTGGTTTTGCCCGATCACCTGCATGCGGTGCTGACACTGCCACCGGGGCCGCGGGCGGTCTCGGTGCGCTGGGCGCAATTCCGGCGCGATTTCGCGGGCCGTGTCGCCCCCGCGGCGCCCGAAACGGTCTGGCAGCCGGAAATCCTGATCGAGCCGCTGCCGGATGCGGCCGCGGTGAACCGCGCCATGGCAACCTGCTGGGAGGCGCCGGTGCGTCTGGGTCTGGCAATACATCCCGAGGATTGGCCCTATTCTTCGCTGCACCGCGATTTGCGGATTGCCGCAAGGCGGCGGATGGGGGTTTAGGGCCCCTGCCCTTTCCGCCCCCGGTTTCGGGCGGATCAGGAAAGGCACCGCCTTTCCCCGCCCGCATCGCCACAGGGATCACAAGACCCTTTCCCCAAGCCTGACAGAGGCCGACGCCCGACCCGGCGGGCGAGAAGCGCCCGCCGAGGGCGGGGCGGGCGCTGGCCGGGACGCTTTGGCGCCCCGGCGGTCCCGGGACGGCTGTGTCTCGTGACCTCGGCAATGGCCTCGGTCAGGGCGACCGCGGCCGGGGCCTGGCTCAGACGTTGTCCCGCCAGCGGTTCACCATCGGATAGCGCCGATCCAGCCAGAAGGCCCGCGTCGTCAGCCGCGGCCCGGGCGCGGACTGGAAACGCTTCCATTCCGAGATGTAAAGCAGATGCTCGATCCGCTTCACCGTCGCGCGGTCAAACCCGGCCGCGACGATCTGATCGACCGACTGATCGCCCTCGACCAGCCGCTCCAAAATCGCATCCAGAACCTCGTAGGGCGGCAGGCTGTCCTGATCCTTCTGGTTCTCGCGCAGTTCCGCGCTCGGCGGCTTGTCGATGATCGCAACCGGAATGATCTCGCCCGCGGGCGCCTGCATCCAGGGCCGATGCGTCGCGTTGCGCCACCGGCAGGTCTCGAAGACACGGGTTTTATACAGGTCTTTCAGCGGGTTGTAGCCCCCCGCCATATCGCCGTAGATGGTGCAGTAGCCCACCGCCACCTCGGATTTGTTGCCGGTGGTCAAAAGCATCCCGCCGAACTTGTTCGAGATCGCCATCAAGATCACCCCGCGCAGCCGCGACTGGATGTTCTCCTCGGTCACGTCGGGCGCGGTGCCCGCCAGCACATGGGCCAGCGCGCCTTCAACCGCCGCCCGCGGCCCCTCGATCTCGACCGTATCGAGCCGCGCGCCCACGCGCCGCGCCAGATCGGCGGCATCGTCCAGCGAGCCCTGCGAGGTATAGCGCGAGGGCAGCATCACGCAATGCACATTCCCGGCCCCCAAAGCATCGGCGGCAATCACCGCGACAAGCGCCGAGTCGATCCCGCCCGAAAGCCCCAGAACCACTTTCGAAAACCCGGATTTGCGCAGATAATCTTGCAGGCCCAGCACCATGGCGCGGTAATCCTGCTCGATCTCGCCGAGCTGCGGCACGATCTCGCCCGGCACCGCCCGCCAGCCCGCCGGGTTCCGTTCCAGATCGACATGCACCAGCGCTTCCTCAAACGCGGGCAGCTGCACGGCCACCGATCCATCCGGGTTCAGAACGAAACTGGCGCCGTCAAACAGCTGATCGTCCTGCCCGCCGACCATGTTCAGATACAAAAGCGGCAGGCCGGTTTCCGCCACCCGCGCCCCGGTCACCTGCCGCCGCAGATCCAGCTTGCCGCGCCGATAGGGCGAGCCATTGGGCACCATCAGCACCTCGGCCCCCGCTGCCGCCAGCGCCCCCGCCACATCGGGGTGCCAGGCGTCCTCGCAGACCGGCAGGCCAAGCGCCACCGGCCCCAGCCGCAAGGGCGCCGAAACGGGGCCGGGATCGAAGAGCCGCATCTCGTCGAAGACATCGTCATGCGGCAGATGATGCTTCAGCGCGCGGGCGACAACCTTGCCATCCTTCAGCACCCACCAGGCGTTGTAACGTCCTGTTTCATCGACATAAGGCCCGCCAATGCCCAGCGCCGGACCGTCGACCACCTGCGCCGCCAGCGCCTGCATCGCCGCCATCGCATCGCGCAGGAAGGCCGGTTTCAACACCAGATCCTGGGTCTGATAGCCGGTCAGGAACATCTCGGGCAGCGCCACCAGATCGGCCCCCGCGGCGCGGCCCTCCTGCCAGGCCGCCAGCGCCTTTTCGGCATTGGCGGCCAGCGCCCCCACCGTCGGGTTCAGTTGCGCAAGGGTGATGCGGAAACGATCGGTCATGCTGGATCCTGTCTGTTGCCCCTGATGTAACGCCAAGGACGGGCGGGGAAAAGCACCCGGGCGCGAAAACCGCGCCGCCCGGGCGCTTGTCACGCATTTGGCACGCCATTAGGTTTGCGCCGTTCGACGACAGGAGTCAGGGGAAGAGCATGGGGCAGGCAGGCAGACGGGGGCTGGCGCTGGCGGCGGCGCTGGTTTTGGCCGGGGCGGCGGCGCAGGCTCAGGAGGTGCTGACCAAGCAATACGACGACGGCGGCATCTACGAAGGCACGTTCAAGGACGGCAAGCAGGACGGCCATGGCAAATACCGCCTGCCCTCGGGCTATGAATACGAAGGCGACTGGAAAGCGGGCGAAATCGTCGGTCAGGGCCGGGCGCGGTTTCCCGACGGCTCGATCTATGAAGGCCAGTTCGCCCGCGGCAAGCCCGATGGCCGCGGCAAGATCACCTTTCCCGATGGCGGCACCTACGAGGGCGACTGGGTCGCAGGCCAGATCACCGGCACCGGCGTTGCCCGATATGCGAACGGCACCCGCTACGAGGGCCAGTTCACCAATGCGCTGCATGATGGCGCGGGCGTGCTGACCGGCCCCGACGGCTACCGCTACGAGGGCGGCTGGGTGCAGGGCGTGAAACAGGGCAAGGGCAAGATCACCTATCCCGACGGCGCCACCTACGAGGGCGAGATGGCGGACGGCCAGCGCGAGGGCACGGGCAAGCTGATCCTGAAGACCGGCGTCACCTACGAGGGCCGCTGGAAGGGCGGTCAGATGGACGGCCAGGGCGTGCTGACCCAGCCCGGCGGCGATCGTTACGAGGGCCAGATGGTGGCAGGCAAGCGGCAGGGCAAGGGCCGCGTCACCTATGCCAATGGCGATCTTTACGAGGGCGAATTCCTTGCCGACAAGCCGCATGGTCAGGGCCATTTCCGCGGCGCGGACGGCTATGACTACACCGGCGGCTGGGTCGAAGGCCGGATCGAGGGCACGGGCCGGGCGCGCTTTCCCGATGGCTCGGTCTACGAGGGCGCGTTCCGCAACGACATGCCCGAGGGTCAGGGCAGGATCACCTATCCCGACGGCGCCACCTACGAGGGCGGCTGGGTCGCGGGCGGCATCGCCGGGCGGGGTCTGGCGCGTTATGCCAATGGCCTTGTTTATGACGGCGAATTTCTGGCCGCGCGGCAGCATGGCAAGGGCAGGATGACCTATCCCGACGGCTATGTCTATGAAGGCGACTGGGCCGACGGCACCCGGCAGGGTCAGGGCAAGGCCACCCATCCCGACGGCACGATCTACGAAGGCGGCTTCGAGGCCGGGCAGCGCTCGGGCCAAGGCAAGCTGATCATGCCCGACGGGTTCATTTACGAGGGCATGTGGCGCGATGGCGAGATCGACGGGCCGGGCAAGGCCACCTATGCCAATGGCGATGTCTACGAGGGCAATTTCGTGCAGGGCCGCCGTCAGGGCAAGGGGGTGATGCGCTATGCCTCGGGCAAGGTCGCGGGCGGCACCTGGGCCGAGGACCGGCTGGCCGAACCCGCCGAGCCGTTGCCCCCGGCCCCCGCGGTTCCCCCGGCCGCGGAGAACTGAACCGGGGCAGCAGGCCGCAACCGGAACGGAAAAAACGCTCGCAATTGCCGCCTGCCGTGCGAATATGCTGAAATGGTAAGAAATCGGTAGGGAAAGCTGGAGTATTCCGAAGACTGGCGGGACTCGGCCGGGGCGGTCGATCCGCGCGGTGCAGCCCCGAGCAATCGGGTCAGGTGGGTGCGTTGGCAAGTCAGCAGTCCGACATTGATGGCATCGACTGCCGCAAGGAAATCGACCGGCTGTTCGATCTGGAATACGGGCGGCGGCTCGATGCCGCTTTCCGGTTCGGGCTGATTCTGGCCGTTGGGGTCGTGCTGCATTTCTACATCGACTCCACCCTGACGCTGTGGTGGATGGCGGCGCAGATCCTGGGCCATGCGCTGCATTTCACCTTTCTGCGCACCCGCGGCGAGACCTGTTCGCGGCGCGAGGTGCTGATTGCGGGGGGGCTGTTCTGGTATCTGGTCGCTTCCTTCATCTGGCTGCCCGCAGAGATGATCACCGCCTCCGACCCGGCCTTGCGGATCGGCGGCGCGGCGGGGATCGGGGCGATGCTGGTGTTCCTGATCTATCGCTCCGACCGGGTGCTGGCGATCATGCTGGGCGAAATCGCGGTGATCGGCGTCGCCATCGCCTGGGTGGTGTTCCGCACCATCCAGCAGGTCGATCATCCCGGCGCCATCATCGGCACCATCCTCGCCGCGGTCGGGCTGCATGTCTATTTCACCCTGACGATGCTCTCGCATCGCCGCGTCCGGATCGAGGCGGAACGGGCCGCGAAACGCTCGGTCCAGGCGCAGAAGATGGAGGCGATCGGCCAGCTTGCGGGCGGTGTGGCCCATGATTTCAACAACATCCTGACTGCGGTGATCGGCAATCTCGATCTTTACGATGCCATGGACACCGAGGCGGAGCGGCTCAATGCGGTGACCGAGGCGAAGACGGCGGCGCTGCGGGCGGCGGAACTGGTCAAGCAACTCCTTGCCTATGCCCGCCGCACGCCGATGCAGATTGCGCGGCGCGATGTCGGCGCGCTGCTCGAACAGCTGCAACTGCTGACGCGACGGCTTCTGCCCGCCTCGATCACCCAAAGCTTCGAGGCGCCGCAAGCGCCGCTTTGGGTCGCGCTTGACGAAAACCAGTTCATCACCGCGCTGGTCAATCTGGTGGTGAATGCCCGCGATGCCATGCCCGGTGGCGGCACGCTGACCGTCTCGGCGCGGCCGGTGCATCTTTTCACCGACGACGTGCAGCCCGATGGCACGCTGCTGCCCGCGGGCGATTATGCCGAGGTGACGGTGGCCGATACCGGCAGCGGCATCCCGCCCGAGATCCTGCGCCGCGTCACCGAACCCTTCTTCACCACCAAGGCGGTGGGTCAGGGCTCGGGGTTGGGGCTGAGCATGGTCGACGGATTCGCGCGGCAATCGGGCGGGCTTCTGACCATCGACAGCTCGCCCGAGGGGACGGCGATGCATCTTCTGCTGCCGATCGCCCCCGCCGAGGAAATCCGCCCCGACACCGCCGCGGACAGCCCGCCGCCACAAAGCCCGCCGCCGCAGGCGCCGGTGCAGCCCCGAACCGGGGCACGGCGGCGTCTGCCCGATCTGCGCACCTCGCGGGCCTGACCCGCGGCCCGCCGGACATTTCCGGGGCGACGCATTTTCGGGCTTTTCATTTTCCCGCGGCCCCGCCATAGTCCCGCCATGGCACGGAACACGATCAGTTTCATCGGCAAGCGCGGGGCTTTCGCCCCCCTTTCGTCCGTGCGCGGCCTTCTTCTTCTGAGCCTCCTCTGAGCGTGCCCCAGGGCGCGACCGCTCGGAGGTATCAGCGCCCACCCCCCGAAGATCAGGCGAGATGCTGGCATTCGGGACAGTGCGACGCTAAGAACAGACATCCCACAGATTCAGGCCCAGACCATGACCGACAAATCCCGCGTTCTGATTTTTGACACCACCCTGCGCGACGGCGAACAATCGCCCGGCGCCACCATGACCCATGACGAAAAGCTCGAAATCGCCATGGCGCTGGACGAAATGGGCGTCGACATCATCGAAGCCGGTTTCCCGATCGCCTCGGAAGGCGATTTCGAAGCCGTTTCGGCGATCGCCAAAGCCTCGAAAAACTCGGTCATCGCCGGGCTTTCGCGCGCCAATTACAAGGATATCGACCGCTGCTGGGAGGCGGTGAAACACGCCGCCCGGCCGCGCATCCACACCTTCATCGGCACCTCGCCGCTGCATCGGGGCATCACCAATCTCGGCACCGAGGAAATGCTCGAACGCATCCACGACACCGTGACCCATGCGCGCAACCTGTGCGAAGACGTGCAATGGTCGGCGATGGACGCGATCCGCACCGAGCGCGACTATCTGTGCCGCGTCGTCGAATGCGCGATCAAGGCGGGGGCCACCACGATCAACATCCCCGACACCGTGGGCTATACCCTGCCCTCGGAATCGGCCGAAATCATCACCATGCTGCTCGAAAAGGTGCCCGGCGCCGAAGACGTGATCTTTGCCACCCATTGCCACAACGACCTCGGCATGGCGACGGCGAATGCGCTGGCCGCCGTTTCGGCCGGGGCGCGGCAGATCGAATGCACGATCAACGGTCTGGGCGAGCGCGCGGGCAACACCGCGCTGGAAGAAGTGGTGATGGCGATCAAGGTGCGCCGCGATCTGATGCCCTTCACCACCGGCATCGACACGACGAAGATCATGCATCTGAGCCGCCGCGTCGCGCAGGTCTCGGGCTTCCCGGTGCAGTTCAACAAGGCCGTGGTCGGCAAGAACGCCTTCCTGCACGAATCGGGCATCCATCAGGATGGCGTGCTGAAGAATGTCGAGACCTTCGAGATCATGAAGCCCGCCGATATCGGCCTGACCGAAACCAACATCGCGATGGGCAAGCATTCGGGCCGCGCCGCGCTGCGCACGAAGATGCGCGATCTGGGGTTTGACCTCGCCGACAACCAATTGAACGACGTTTTCGTGCGCTTCAAGGCCTTGGCCGACCGCAAGAAGGAAGTCTATGACGACGACCTGATCGCGCTTCTGACCGACAGCACGGCGAACACCGATCACGACTTTCTGCAGGTCAAATGGCTGCGCGTGATCTGCGGCAGCGACGGGCAGGAAGCCGAACTGACGATGCTCGTCGATGGCGTTGAAAAGACAGCGAAATGCGCGGGCGATGGGCCGGTGGACGCCTGTTTCAAGGCGGTGCAGGCGATCTATCCGACCCAGGCCGAGCTGAAGATCTATCAGGTCCATGCCGTGACCGAGGGGACGGACGCGCAGGCCACGGTATCCGTGCGTCTGGCCGAGGATGGCCGGATCGTCACCGGCTCGGCAGCCGATACCGATACGATCCTCGCCTCGGTCAAGGCCTATGTCGGCGCGCTGAACCGTCTGCGGGTGCGGGCGCAAAAGACCGCGCCGGATGCCGACATGAAGTCGATCAGCTACAAGCTTTGAGCTTTCGGGGCGCCCCTGCCTGTCGGGGGCGCCCTTTTTTACCGTCACAAAGGGCGTATTTGACCCAAGAAGAAGCGGCCGCGGCGGATTTTCTGACGGATTCGTGAAATGTTCGATTTGTGCTATTTCAGGGCGCCAGATACCGCCTGAAACCGCTCTCAAATCGCGATAGTGCAAGCGACTTGCGAAATGTCGCACAGGGCCCGGGGCCGGGCCGGGAATCGTCTTTCCCCGCAGCCGGGCTTTGCCTATACGGGCTGAAACCGGGCTCGGAGCCGAGTCGCGGCAGCTTCATCATGGGAACGGCTATATGAGCGGGTTGGGCGGAATCTTCTCTTCCGACATGGCAATCGACCTTGGGACGGCGAACACGCTTGTCTATGTCAAGGGCAAGGGCATCGTGCTGAACGAACCCTCGGTGGTGGCCTATCACGTCAAGGACGGCAAGAAGCAGGTTCTGGCCGTGGGCGAGGATGCCAAGCTGATGCTGGGCCGCACCCCCGGCTCGATCGAGGCGATCCGGCCGATGCGCGATGGCGTCATCGCCGATTTCGACTCTGCCGAGGAAATGATCAAGACCTTCATCCGCAAGGTCCACAAGCATTCCACCTTCTCGAAGCCGAAGATCCTGGTCTGCGTGCCGCATGGCGCGACGCCGGTGGAAAAACGGGCGATCCGGCAATCGGTGCTCTCGGCGGGGGCGCGGCGGGCGGGCCTTGTGGCCGAACCGATCGCGGCGGCGATCGGCGCGGGGATGCCGATCACCGATCCCACCGGCAACATGGTCGTCGACATCGGCGGCGGCACCACCGAAGTCGCGGTTCTGTCGCTGGGCGACATCGTTTATGCCCGCTCCGTCCGCGTCGGTGGCGACCGCATGGACGAGGCGATCATCTCCTATCTGCGCCGCAATCTGAACCTGCTCATTGGCGAATCCACCGCCGAGCGGATCAAGACCACCATCGGCACCGCGCGCATGCCCGATGACGGCCGCGGCGCCAGCCTGCTGGTGCGGGGGCGCGATCTTCTGAACGGCGTGCCGAAGGAAATGGAAATCAATCAGGCCCAGGTGGCCGAGGCGCTGGCCGAACCCGTGCAGCAGATCTGCGATGCGGTGATGCAGGCGCTGGAGACCACGCCGCCCGATCTGGCCGCCGATATCGTGGACCGCGGCGTGATGCTGACGGGCGGCGGCGCGCTTCTGGGCGAGCTGGACCTGTCGCTTCGCGAACAGACCGGGCTCTCGATTTCGATCGCCGACCAGCCGCTCAACTGCGTGGCTTTGGGCACCGGCAAGGCGCTCGAATACGAAAAGCAACTGCGGCATGTGATCGACTACGACAGCTGAGACCCCGCCCAGTTCCAGTCGTGACCGGAGGCTTGCGTGGCACGAGACCGCGACGAGGACTATGCCGGACCGCTGCGCCGCATCCTGATTGCGGTGCTGGCGGTCTGCCTTGCCCTTTCCTTCCTGCTCTGGCGCATCGACGGCCCGCGGGTCGAGCGGCTGCGCTCGGCCTTTGTGGACCGTTTCGTGCCGACCTTCGACTGGGCGATGGTGCCGGTGACGAAGGCGCTTGGCATGGTCGAGGGCTTTCAAAGCTACGCCCGGATCTATGCGCAAAATCAGGAGCTTCGCCGCGAACTTCAGCAGATGAAGGCGTGGAAGGAAGCGGCGGTGCAGCTGGAGCAGCAAAACGCCAAGCTGCTGGCGCAAAATCAGGTGCGGCTGGACCCGAAGCTGACCTCGGTTTCCGGGGTGGTGCTGGCCGACAGTGGCAGCCCGTTCCGCCAATCGGTGCTGCTCAACGTCGGCTCGCGCGATGGCATCGTGGACGGTTGGGCCACGATGGACGGGCTGGGACTGGTCGGGCGCATCTCCGGCGTCGGCAAGACGACAAGCCGGGTGGTGCTGCTGACCGATACCGCGTCGCGCGTGCCGGTGACGATCCAGCCCGCCGGGCAACGCGCGCTGCTGGCGGGGGACAATTCGACCCTGCCGCCGCTCGACTTTCTTGAAAATCCCGATCTGGTGCGGCCGGGCGACCGGGTCGTGACCTCGGGCGATGGCGGGGTGTTCCCGGCCGGGCTTCTGGTCGGTCAGGTCGTGCAGGGGCAGGACCGCCGGTTGCGCGTGCTTCTGGCCGCCGATTACCAACGCCTTGATTTCCTGCGCGTCCTGCGCTCGCATCCGGCCGAGCGGATCAATGACGTCGGCCCGCTGGTGCCGCCGCCCACGCTGGAGCCGCTGCCCCCTGCCGCGCCGGGGGGCGAGGATGGTTGACCCCGTCACCTCGCGCCGTCTGGCCCATGCGGCGCTTTACATCGGCCTGGTGCTGATCATCCTGTTCCTGCGGATGCTGCCGATCAACCCGGTCTCGGACGGGTTTCCGGGCCCGGACCTGACCTTGGCGCTGACCTTGGCCTGGGTGATGCGCCGCCCCGATTACCTGCCCGCGGCGCTGATCGTTGCGGCCTTCCTGCTGGAAGATCTCATCTATTGGCGCCCGATCGGGCTTTGGACGCTGATCGTGCTCGCGGGCACCGAATTCCTGCGCGCGCGCGAGGAAAGCTCGCGCGATCTGCCCTTCGTGCTGGAAGCGGTGCTGATCGGCTCGGTGATGATCGGCATGCTGCTGGCGAACCGCTTCATCCTGGGCCTGGTGATGGTCGAGCAACCGCCGCTCGGTCGCGAAGTTTTGCGCATGCTTGCGACCTTTGTCGCCTATCCTTTCGTCGTGGCGCTGTCGGCGCTTGCCTTCGGGCTGCGCCGCGCCGCGCCGGGCGAGGTCGATGACCTCGGGCGGCCACTGTGAGCGGAGAACGCTAAGATGCTGAAGGGGCTCAGACGACGCAATCCGGCCACGGCCCAGGCCAGCCGCACCACGATCACCCGCCGCGCGCTGATGCTGGGCGGCGCGCAGATGGCGGTGGTGGCGGCGCTGGGGCTGCGGATGCGGCACATGCAGTTGGAACGGGCCGATGAATTCCGCATGCTGGCGGATGGCAATTCGATCAAGATCCGGCTCATTCCGCCGGCGCGCGGGCTGATCTATGACCGCAACGGCCTGCTTCTGGCGGGCAACGAACAGAATTACCGCGTGACGATGACGCGCGAGGATGCCGAGGATGTGCCCGCCGAACTGGCCGCGCTGCGCCGCCTGATCCCGATGAGCGACACGGAAGCCGCGGAATTGCTGGCGGAAATCAAGCGTCGCCCGCCGAATGCGCCAATCACGGTTGCCGACCGGCTGAGCTGGGAAGAATTCTGTTCCGTCTCGATCAACACCCCTGCCCTGCCCGGCGTGACGCCCGAGGTCGGGCTGTCGCGGCATTACCCGCATGGCCCCGATTTCGCCCATGTGCTGGGCTATGTCGGGCCGGTGTCGGATTATGACCTGTCGAAGCTGGAAAATCCCGATCCGCTGTTGCGCATTCCGCGCTTCCAGCTTGGCAAGTCGGGGATCGAGGCGAAGCTTGAGGACGAGCTGCGCGGCAAGGCCGGGCAGCGGCGGGTCGAGGTGAATTCGGCCGGGCGCGAGATGCGCGAACTCAGCCGCCGCGAGGGCGACCCGGGCGTGGCGCTGCAGCTGACGCTGGATGCGCGGTTGCAGAATTTCGCGCTGCAGCGGCTTGCCGGGGAAAGTGCCGCCGCGGTGGTGATGGATGTGACGAATGGCGACATCCTGGCCATCGCCTCGGCGCCGTCCTTTGACCCGAACCTGTTCGTGCGCGGCATTTCCGGGGCGGATTACACCGCGCTGATGGAAAACGACCACCGGCCGCTGGCGGACAAGACGGTGCAGGGGCTTTACCCGCCGGGCTCCACCTTCAAGATGGTGACGCTGCTCGCCGCGCTGGAAGCCGGGGTCGTCAGCCCCGAGGAGACGGTCTATTGCCCCGGCTACATGACCGTGGGCGGGCGCCGCTTTGGCTGCTGGAAACACTCGGGCCATGGCCGGGTGAATGCGGTCTACAGCCTCGAACAAAGCTGCGACACCTATTATTATGACGTCTCGCAGCGCGTCGGCATCGAGGCGATCTCGGCGATGGCGAAGCGGCTGGGCATCGGCGTCAAGCACGACCTGCCGATGTCGGCGGTGGCCGAGGGCAATGCGCCGACGAAGGACTGGAAACAGAAGCGGCACGGCAAGGGCTGGCAGATCGGCGACACGATCAACGCCTCGATCGGTCAGGGCTATGTGCTGGCCTCGCCCCTGCAGCTTGCGGTGATGGTGTCGCGCGTCGCTTCGGGGCGGGCGGTGGTGCCGCGGCTGGTGCGGGCGCGCGACGGGGTCGAGGTCCCCGCCCCCGAGGCGCCGCCGCTCGACATCGACCCGGCGCATCTGGCGGTGGCGCGGCGTGGCATGTGGGCGGTGGTGAACGGATCGCATGGCACGGCGGGCGGATCGAAAGTCGTGGCCGAGGAGTGGCTGATGGCGGGCAAGACCGGCACCTCGCAGGTGCGCTCGGCCGTGGTCAACAACAAGGCCGTGCCCTGGGAGCAGCGCGACCATGCGCTGTTCGTCTGTTTCGCCCCGGTCGGCGATCCGAAAGTTGCCGTGGCGCTGATTGTCGAACATGGCGGCGGCGGCTCGGCCGCGGCGGCGCCGATCGCGCGTGATATCTTGCTGTTTGCGCTGGCGGGCGGGCTGCCGCCGCTGGCCGCCTATCCGGCCGCACAGCGCGAGACGGTGAAGGCCCGGTTCGAGGGGCTTGACCTGATCGACCCGGCGCGTTTCGCCGCGCCGACCCGTGGCCGGGCCTGAGGGGGCGCGATGAGCTATCTTGAAAACAACCTCAAGACGATCCCTTCCGGGCCGACGAAGATCCTGTTCCTGAACTGGCCGCTGATCTTCCTTTTGACCGCGGTGGCGGGCACCGGCTTTCTGATGCTCTATTCCGTCGCCGGGGGGAACCTTGAAACCTGGGCCGAGCCGCAGATGAAGCGCTTTGGCGTCGGGCTGGTGGCGATGATCGCGGTCGGGCTGACGCCGATCTGGTTCTGGCGCAATGTCTCGGGGGTGATCTACACGATCGCGCTGTTGCTGCTTCTGGCGGTGGAATTCGTCGGCGATATCGGGATGGGGGCGCAGCGCTGGCTTGATCTTGGGCCTTTGCGGCTGCAACCCTCGGAAATCATGAAGATCGGTCTGGTGATGCTTTTGGCGGCCTATTACGACTGGCTGCCCGCCGAAAAGGTCTCGAGCCCGATCTGGGTGGCGCTGCCGGTGGCGCTGATCCTGATGCCGACCTTTCTGGTGCTGACCCAGCCCGACCTTGGCACGGCGGTGATGCTGACCTTGGGCGGCGGCTTCGTGATGTTCGCGGCCGGCGTCAGCCTTTGGTATTTCGGCACCATCATTGCGCTGGTCGTGGGGCTGGTGGCGGCAGTGATGGAAAGCCGCGGCACCTCGTGGCAGCTGCTGCATGACTATCAGTTCAAGCGCATCGACACCTTCCTGGACCCCTCGGCCGATCCTTTGGGCGCGGGCTACAACATCATGCAGGCGCAAATCGCGCTGGGATCGGGCGGCTGGTCGGGGCGCGGTTTCATGCAGGGCACGCAAAGCCATCTGAACTTCCTGCCGGAAAAACACACCGACTTCATCTTCACCACGCTGGCCGAGGAATTCGGCTTCATCGGCGCCTTTGGCCTTCTGACGCTTTATGTCGGCATCATCGGCTTCGCGACCTATACGGCGCTGTCGACCAAGGACCGTTATGCCTCGCTCGTCTCGCTGGGGGTGGCGGGGACGTTCTTCTTCTTCTTCGCCATCAACATGGGAATGGTGATGGGGCTGATGCCGGTGGTGGGGGTGCCGCTGCCGATGGTCAGCTATGGCGGCACGGCGATGATGATCCTGCTGGCCGCCTTCGGCCTTGTCCAAAGCGCCCATGTCCACCGACCGAGGTAAATCATGCTGACCGTCCTTTTCGCCGACCGGATCGAAAACTGGCCCGCCTACGAAGCGGCGCTGACCGCCGCCTTTGCCGAAGCGGGCATCGCCGCGCGCCTCGTGCTGCCACCCGTTGATCCGGCTTTGGTCGATTACATCGTCTACAGCCCGCGCGGCCCGGTGCAGGATTTCACCCCCTACACCCGCACGAAAGCGGTGCTGAGCCTTTGGGCCGGGGTGGAACGGGTGGTGGGCAATGCCACTCTGACGCAGCCTCTGTGCCGGATGGTCGATCAGGGGCTGGAACGGGGGATGGTCGAATGGGTCACGGGCCATGTGCTGCGCGCCCATCTGAACATCGACTTTTTCCTGTCGCATCAAGACGGTATCTGGCGGCAGGCGGGCCATGTGCCGCCGCTTGCGCAAGATCGCTCGGTCGTGTTGCTGGGCCTTGGCGCTTTGGGTGGCGCCTGTGCGACGACGCTTGCGGCGCTTGGCTTCAAGGTAACGGGCTGGAGCCGGACGCCAAAATCCCTGCCCGGGATCACCTGCCTTGCGGGGGCGGAGGGTCTGCGCGAGGCGCTGTCACGCGCCGAGATACTCGTCACCGTGCTGCCGAACACGCCCGAGACGACCGATCTTCTGAACGCGACAACGCTGGCGCTGCTGCCCCGCGGCGCGGCGATCCTGAACCCCGGCCGCGGCAATCTGATTGACGATGCGGCGCTTCTGGCGGCGCTGGAGACCGGGCAGATCGGCCATGCCACGCTCGATGTGTTCCGGGTGGAGCCGCTGCCGCCCGAGCATCCCTATTGGGCGCATCCGAAGGTCACCGTCACCCCGCATATCGCGGCGGAGACCCGCCCCGCCTCGGCCGCGCGGGTGATTGCGGAAAACATCCGCCGTTTCGAGGCGGGCGAGGTGCCGTTGCATCTGGTCGATCGCGCCCGCGGTTACTGAGGGACGGGGGGCGCTGCCCCCCTCGGCCTGCGGCCTCACCCCCCGGGATATTTGGACCAAGGTGAAAGCCGGGACGGGATCAGAGTTTCGCCGCATCCACCCCAAGCTGCGCGCAAAGCGCGGCGAAGGGGGTTTCAAGCCCGGTCCAATCGGCCGCACGCGCCGCAAACAGCGTGGCCTGGCTTTGGTGAATGAGCCCGTCGGACAGGATCTTCAGGTGATTGGCGCGCAGCGTCTCGCCCGAGGAGGTGATATCGGCCACGGCCTCGGCGGTGAGGTTCTTCACCGTGCCCTCGGTCGCGCCCTGACTGTCGACCGATTGCCAGTCGGCCACGCCTTCGCACGCCAGAAATTCGCGCAGCAGCCGATGATATTTCGTCGCGATCCGCAGCCGGTGGCCATGCGCGGCGCGGAAAGCATGGGCCGCGGCATCGAGGTCTTCAAGCGTGTCGACATCGGCCCAACAGGCGGGCACGGCGATGATCAGATCGGCATGGCCAAAGCCCATCGGCGCCAGATCGGCGACCTGGGTTTCCCAATCGGCCAGTTTCTCGCGCACAAGATCCGAGCCGGTGACGCCCAGATGGATCCGCCCCGCGGCCAGCTCGCGCGGGATTTCGCCAGCCGAAAGCAGAACAAGTTCAATGGCTTCCGCGCCTTCGACCGCGCCCGCATATTCACGGTCCGAGCCCGTGCGTTTCAGGGTGAGGCCGCGCGCGGCGAACCAGTCGAAGCATTGCTCCATCAGCCGCCCCTTGGAGGGCACGCCCAGTTTGATCGCGCTCATGCGAGCCCCCCCAGATCGGCGACAAGGCCCGGGCGGATCACGCCGCCCACGGCCGGGATCGCGCGCCCGCCGCCCAGAACCCGGGTCAACGCGTCGTAGCGTCCGCCCGAGGCGATGGGCGGAAAGCCCGGATCGGCGGTCTCGAAGCTGAAGACGAAGCCGTCGTAATATTCCATCGTGGCGCGGCCGTGGCTGGCCTCGAAGGCAAGCGCGGTCAGGTCGATGCCGCGGGCATCCAGCGCCGCCAGCCGCCGTTCGAGTTTGGCAATCGCCGGGGCAAGCGCGGCGATGCCAAGGTCTGACAACTGCGCAGGCGCCCGGTCGGCGGTGCAGCGCAGCGCGAACAGCGCATCGAGCCGGGCCACGTCCTCGGCGGCAATCGGCGCGGTTTCGGCATCGGCCCGTAGCACGGCGATGCGGGCGGTCATTTCGTCGGGCGCGCGCAGGCCAATCCAGGGGGCGTCAGAGGTCGCGCCCGCCAGCAGCGCCGCGCGGCTTTCGGGCACCGGCGAAAGCCCCGCATAACGCTCCATCAGCCGATGAAAGCGCTTCGGGCGCCAGATGTGCCGAGCGAGCGCCGCCTTGCGCGCGGGCAGGGTATCAAGCCCCTCGACCGCGGCGCGCAGCACACCGATATCCCCGATGGTCGCGGAGAGGTCGAGCGGTTTCAGAAGCTTGGCGAAAAGCGCGAAGACCTCGGCATCGGCGGCCTCGGGGTCTTCGCGGTCGAAGATTTCGTAGCCCGCCTGAAAATATTCGGCCACGCGGGCGCTGCCGCGATGATCCTGCTTGCGGAACACCTCGCCCATATAGGCGTAACGGGCGGGTTCCGCCCCCTCGGCCATGTGGGCCTGCACCACGGGCACGGTGAAGTCCGGACGCAGCATCATCTCGCCGCGCAGCGGATCGGCGGTGACATAGGCGCGGGCGCGGATATCCTCGCCGTAAAGATCAAGCAGCGCCTCGGCCGGTTGCAGGATGTCGGGGGTGACCTCCACCGCCCCGGCTGCTTCGAAAGCGGCCAGAAGCCGCTGCCCGATGGATCGCGCCTCGGCCTTGGATGCCATCACTTCACCCCGTAGCGCGCAAGGACCTCTTGCACTTTTGCAACCATTTCCCCGGTCGGAACCTCGAATTGCGCCGGTTGCGCTTTCCATTCCTCAACACTGGCGGAAGCCGCGATCTTCGCGCCCAGGATCAGGTCCTTGATCTGCACGACACCACGTGCTGCTTCGTCGGCGCCTTGAATGATCGCCACCGGGCTTTCGCGCTTGTCGGCATATTTGAGCTGGTTGCCGAAGTTCTTCGGGTTGCCCAGATAGACCTCGGCCCGGATCCCCGCCCGGCGCAGCGTCGCGGCCATGGCGAGATAATCGCCCATCCGGTCGCGGTCCATCACGGTGACGACGACCGGACCCTGCGCGGTGCCGCCGATCCGGCCCTTTGCCCGCAGCGCCGCCAGCAGCCGGTCGACGCCGATCGAGACGCCGGTCGCGGGCACTTCCTGCCCGGTGAAGCGCTTCACCAGATCGTCGTAACGCCCGCCCCCCGCGACCGAGCCAAAGGACCGCTTGCGCCCCTTCTCGTCCAGGATTTCAAAGGTCAGTTCAGCCTCGAACACCGGGCCGGTGTAATAGCCAAGGCCGCGCACGACCGAGGGGTCGATCACGATCCGATCCGGGCCATAGCCTTGACCGTCCAGAATTTGCGCAATGAATTCAAGCTCGTCAACGCCCGCCGCGCCAAGCGCAGAGCCCGAAACCAGCTCGCGTAGACGCGCGGCCGTGGCGGCGCCGGTGTCGCGCTTGGCCTCCATGAAGCCCATCACCACATCGGCCTGCGCGTGCGAAAGCCCCGCGCCCTTGGTAAAGTCGCCCGACTCGTCGAGCCGCCCCTTGCCCATCAGCGCGCGCACGCCCGCCTCGCCGAACTTGTCGAATTTGTCGATCGCGCGCAGCACGATGCCGCGTTCCTCGGCAAAGCGGTCGGGGTCGGAAGGGTCCAGAACCCCGGCCACTTCCATCACGCCGTTCAGTACCTTGCGGTTATTGACCCGCACCACATAATCGCCGCGCGGAATGCCGACCGCTTCCAAAGCGTCCGAGAGCATGCCGCAAATCTCGGCATCCGCGGCGACCGAGGCCGCCCCAACCGTATCCGCATCGCATTGATAGAATTGACGAAACCTCCCCGGACCGGGTTTTTCATTGCGCCAGACCGGGCCCATCGTGTAGCGCCGATAGGGGCTGGGCAGGTCATTGCGGAACTGCGCGGCAACGCGGGCGAGCGGCGCCGTCATGTCATAGCGCAAGGCCAGCCAATCGCCGCCCTCGTCCTGCCAGGCAAAGACGCCCTCGTTCGGGCGGTCGACATCGGGCAGGAACTTTCCCAGCGCCTCGACCGTTTCGACGGCCGAGGTTTCCAGCGGATCGAACCCATGCGCGCGGTAGACCTCGGCGATGGTCGACAGCATCGCGGCCCTCTCGGTCACCTCGGCGCCGAAATAGTCGCGGAACCCCTTGGGCGTCTCGGCCTTCGGACGGCGCGGTTTCTTCTCGCTGGACATGGTCTTGCACCCGATCGTTTCTCGGGCGAGGGTGTAGCGGATGGGGGCCACCCCGGCAAGCACGAGAGGGCAAATGAGCGACAGGATCGAGCGCGCCGAGGAAGAACTGGCGCATCTGCGCAAGACCGTGGACGAACTCAGCGACGTTCTGGCGGCGCAAGGCCGCGAGATCGAACGGATGTCGCGGCTTCTGGGGCTGTTGATGGAGCGCGAGGCCGAACGCGAATTTGCCGCAGGCGGGGCGATCCCGCTGGCAGATCAAAAGCCGCCGCATTGGTAAGCGGGCTCAGATTTCCTCCACCAGCACCACGCCGCGCAGGCTGCGCAGCGCGCCCTTGACCTGCGGGTTCACCGGCAATTCGCGCCCGGCGGTAATCTGGTAGCGACGGCGCTTTTCCGGGTCGAAGACGGAAAAGGTCACTTGTCCGCGCGATTTCACCCGTCCTTCGGCCGCAATACGTTCGAAAAGTGCAGCCACGGCCGAAACCGCCTCGGGCGTTTCAAGGTGGATCAGCAGCCCCGATCCGGCCCCGGCGTCGCTCGCCACTGTGTCGATCGGCGCCGCGGTCTGGCACAGCATCTTCACCGTCTCGCCCTCGACATCGACCTTGACCGTCAGCACCACCGCCTGCCCGGGCTCCAGATGCGCGCGGCAGGCTTCGAGCGTGTCGGAAAAGACCGTGACCTCGTAAGGCCCGGTGGGGTCGGAAAGCGACACGAAGGCAAAGCGGTTGCCCTTGGCCGATTTGCGTTCGGACCGTGCCGCCACCTGCCCGGCGATCTTGCCGATGAAGGGCCCCTGCCCCAGCGCCTTGGCGGTGACATCGGCCAAGGTCAGCACCTTTTTCCGTTTCAAAGCAGGTAGATAGTCATCGAGCGGATGGCCCGAAAGATAAAAGCCGATGGCCTTGTGCTCCTCGGCCAGACGTTCGCCCGGCAGCCAGTCGTCGGTATCGGCCAGCCGCGGCGGCGGCAGATCGTCGCCCGCATCGCCAAAAAGCGACACCTGCGCCGAGGCTTTCGCCTCGGCCACCGCCGCCGACCAGGCCATCAGCGATTCGAGGCTTTCGAACACCCGTTTGCGGTTCGGATCAAGCTTGTCAAAGGCCCCCGCCCGCGCCAGCATCTCCAGCGGCCGCTTGCCGATCCGCTTGAGATCACAGCGCCGCGCGAACTCGACCAGATCGCGGAAGGGCTTGTCCTCGCGGGCTTTTTCGATCAGCCGCATGGCCTCGACCCCGACATTCTTCAAAGCGCCGAGCGCATAGATCAGCTTCTGATCGACCACGTCAAAGGTCGCAAGCGAGCGGTTCACACAAGGCGGTACCACCTCGATCCCCAAGCCCCGCCGCGCCTCGGCGGTGTAGATCGCCAGCTTGTCGGTCAGATGGATATCGCAGTTCATCACCCCGGCCATGAATTCGACGGGGTGGTTCGCCTTCAGCCAGGCGGTCTGGTAGCTGACAATCGCATAGGCGGCCGCGTGCGATTTGTTGAACCCGTAGTTCGCGAATTTCTCCAGCAGGTCAAAGACTTCGCCCGCCTTTTTCGCGTCGATGTTGTGCGTGGCCTTGGCGCCCTCGATGAATTTCGGGCGCTCCTTCGCCATTTCCTCGGCGATCTTCTTCCCCATCGCCCGGCGCAAAAGATCGGCGCCGCCAAGGCTGTAGCCCGCCATGACCTGCGCGATCTGCATCACCTGTTCCTGATAGACGATGATGCCCTGCGTTTCCTTCAGGATCGGGTCGATGGTCGGATGCAGCGATTCGAGCGGCCGCAGCCCGTGTTTCACCTCGCAATAGGTCGGGATATTCTCCATCGGGCCGGGGCGATAAAGCGCCACAAGCGCCACGATATCCTCGATGCAGGTCGGTTTCATCCGCCGCAGCGCATCCATCATGCCGGTGGATTCGACTTGGAACACCGCGACCGTCTTCGCCGCCGCGTAAAGCTCGTAGGTCTTGGCATCGTCGATCGGGATCAGGTTGATCTCGTTCGCGGCCCCCTCGGCGGGGGTATAAAGCGTTTCACCAGCGGGGTTTACATGCAGCGGACGGCCGGATTTCAGGATCAGGTTGACCGCGTTCTGAATCACCGTCAGCGTCTTCAGACCCAGAAAGTCGAACTTCACCAGCCCCGCCTGTTCGACCCATTTCATGTTGAACTGGGTCGCGGGCATGTCGGACCGGGGGTCCTGATAAAGCGGCACCAGCGCATCAAGCGGCCGGTCGCCGATGACCACACCGGCGGCATGGGTCGAGGCATTGCGCAACAGCCCCTCGATCGCCTGGGCGTAATTCAGCAGCCGCGCCACCACCTCTTCAGACTTTGCCGCCTCGCGCAAGCGCGGCTCGTCCGCCAGCGCCTTTTCGATCGAGACCGGCTTCACCCCCTCGACCGGGATCATTTTCGACAATTTGTCGACATGTCCGTAAGACATCTGCAAGACCCGGCCAACGTCGCGCACCGCGGCCTTGGACAAAAGCGCGCCGAAGGTGATGATCTGCCCCACCTTGTCGCGACCATATTTGCCCTGCACATATTTGATCACCTCTTCGCGGCGATCCATGCAGAAGTCGATGTCGAAGTCGGGCATCGAGACCCGCTCGGGGTTCAGAAACCGTTCGAACAGCAAGCTGTAGCGCAACGGATCAAGGTCGGTGATCGTCAGCGCATAGGCAACCAGCGAACCGGCCCCCCGAGCCCCGCCCCGGACCGACCGGAATCCCCTGCGACTTGCCCCATTTGATGAAGTCGGCCACGATCAGGAAGTAGCCGGGAAAGCCCATCTGCTCGATGATGGAAAGTTCGAATTTCAATCTTTCTTCGTAGTCCGCCACCGGCACCGCATGGGGGATCACGGCCAGCCTGGCGCGCAGCCCCTCCCAGGCCTGACGGCGCAATTCCTCCACCTCGTCATCGGCGAAACGCGGCAGGATCGGCTTGCGCTTGAACGCGGCAAAGGCGCAGCGTCTGGCGATTTCAACCGTGTTTTCAAGCGCCTCCGGCAGATCGGCAAACAGCGCCGCCATCTCTGCCTCGGTCTTCAGATAATGCTGCGGCGTCAGGCGGCGGCGCGGCTCGATCTGATCGACATAGGCGCCCTCGGCGATGCAGATCATCGCGTCATGCGCCTCGTACATGTTCGATTTTGGAAAGTAGACGTCATTCGTGGCCACCAACGGCAGGCCCAGATCATAGGCCATTTCGACAAAGGGCCGCTCGGTCATCCGCTCGCCCTCGGTCAGCTGCCCGCCCTCGCCCGGATGGCGCTGCAGCTCGACATAAAGCCGGGTCGGGTAACAGGCCGCCAGCCGCTCCATCAACAGCCGCGCCTTGCCCGCCTGCCCGTGTTGCAAAAGCTTGCCCACCGGCCCCTCGGCCCCGCCCGAGAGGCAGATCAGCCCCTCGGCATAGCGCTCAAGGTCCTCAAGCGTCACCTGCGGCAACTGCCCGCCCTTGTCGACATAAAGACAGGAGGAGAGCTTCATCAGATTCATGTAGCCCGCCTCGTTCTGCGCCAGCAAAACGACGGGCGCGGGCAGGCGCGGCCTTTCGCCGGGCGCCGCCACCTCATAGGTGACCGAGACCTGACAGCCGACGATCGGCTGCAGCCCAGCCCCTTGCGCCAGAACGGAAAATTCCAGCGCCGCGAACATCGCATTGGTGTCGGTCACGGCGACGGCGGGCATGTTCATCGCGTCGCACAGCTTGATCAGCTTCTTCACCGGAACCGCGCCCTCAAGCAGCGAATATTCGGTGTGCACGCGCAGATGGATGAATCGGGGATCACTCATTGCGGCAGACTACGGGCCGCAAGTCGGCGGGGCAAGTCGCCCAATTCTTGACCAGACGGTGCATTTCAAGCGACCCGCGCCCCGAAATCCTTGCCAGAACACGCCCCTTGCGCAAAGCTGACCCAAGGGAGAGCCCCCCGCTCTACGCCGCATCGGGCGGGGGAAGCCGGAAACCGGTATCGCGGCGGAACATGTCATGGAAATTGCGTTTCTTCTCAATGGAGAAACCCAGCATTTGCGGGTGGATGACCCCACGCAAAGCCTGCTTGATTGGCTGCGCGCCGAAGGTCTGACCGGCACGAAGGAGGGCTGCAACGAGGGCGATTGCGGCGCCTGCACGGTGATGGTGAGTGACGCGGCAGGCAGCCGGGCGGTCAATGCCTGCCTGACGATGCTGCCGCAGATCGCGGGCAAGGCGCTGCGCACGATCGAGGGGATCGCGGCGCCCGATGGCCGCCTGCACCCGGTGCAACAGGCGATGATCGACCATCACGGCAGCCAATGCGGCTTTTGCACCCCCGGTTTCATCGTGTCGATGGCCGCCGCCCATGGCCAGGGCCGCAAGGATTACGACGACCTTCTGGCGGGCAATCTCTGCCGCTGCACCGGCTACGCCCCGATCCTGCGCGCCGCCGAAGCCGCCGCAACGGAACCGCCCGCCGACTGGCTGCAAGCCGATGCCTCTTTCACCTTGGCGGAAATATCCTCGGGGGTGCGGGGGCAGACAGCCCCCGCCTTTCTGCCCGAAACCACCGAAGCGCTGGCCGAATGGGTTCTCGCCCATCCCGAGGCCACGCTGATCGCGGGCGGCACCGATGTCAGCCTTTGGGTGACGAAGGCGCTCCGCGACCTGTCCGAGGTCGCTTTTATAAGCCATTGCAAGGACCTGGCGCAGATCCGCGACACCGCCGACGGGGTCGAGATCGGCGCGGGTGTCACCATTGCCGCCCTGCGCCGCTGGGCCGAGGGACCGCATCCGGCGCTGGCCGGACTGTTGCGCCGCTTTGCGTCGGAACAGGTGCGGCAGGTGGCGACGATCGGCGGCAATATCGCGAACGGCTCGCCCATCGGCGACGGGCCTCCGGCGCTGATCGCGATGGGGGCAAGCCTGACCCTGCGCCGCGGAAACGAGCGCCGCACGATGCCGCTGGAGGATTTCTTTCTGGACTATCGCAAGCAGGACCGGCGTCCGGGCGAATTCGTCGAAAGCTTCACCTTGCCGAAATCGGCGCCGGGGCTGCGCTGCTACAAACTGTCGAAAAGGTTCGATCAGGACATTTCTGCAGTGTGTGGATGCTTCAATCTGACCCTGAAAGGTTCGAAAATTGAAACTGCCCGCGTGGCCTATGGCGGCATGGCGGGCATTCCGAAGCGCGCCTCGGCCTTCGAGGCGGCCCTGATCGGGCGGGATTTCACCGAAGACACCATCGCCGCCGCGCTGCCGCTGCTGGAGCGGGATTTCACGCCGCTGTCCGACATGCGCGCCTCGGCCATCTATCGGATGAACGCGGCGCAAGCCATGGCCCTGCGCTATGTCCGCGAGCTTTCCGGTCTGCCCGTTTCGGTGCTGGAGGTGATGCCATGAGCGTCGGCAAACCGCTGCCGCATGACTCGGCGCGCGCGCATGTGACCGGGCAGGCGCGCTATCTTGATGACCTGCCCTGCCCCGCGACCACGCTGCATCTGGCCTTCGGCCTGTCGAGCGAAGCTTCGGCCGAGATCACCGCGCTGGATCTGGACCCGGTGCGGCGCAGCCCCGGGGTGGTGGCCGTTTTCACCGCGGCGGACCTGCCGCACGACAACGACGCCTCGCCCGCGCCGAGCCCCGAGCCGGTTCTGGCCTCGGGCGAGGTGCATTGCATCGGCCAGCCGATCTTTCTGGTCGCCGCCACCAGCCATCGTGCGGCACGGATCGCGGCGCGCAAGGCGCGCATCACCTATGCGCCGCGCCCGGCGATTCTGACGCTTGATCAGGCGCTTGCCGCGAACAGCCGGTTCGAGGGCGGGCCGGTGATCTGGGCGCGCGGCGATGTCGAAACCGCGCTTTCGGGGGCGGCGCATCTGGCCGAAGGCACGTTCGAGATCGGCGGGCAGGAGCATTTCTACCTTGAGGGACAGGCGGCACTGGCGCTGCCCGCCGAGGGCGGTGTGGTCATCCACTGTTCCAGCCAGCATCCGTCTGAGATCCAGCACAAGGTCGCCCATGCTTTGGGGCTGGCCTTTCACGATGTCCGGGTCGAGATGCGGCGGATGGGCGGGGGCTTTGGCGGCAAGGAAAGTCAGGGCAATCATCTGGCGATTGCCTGCGCCGTGGCGGCGCTGGCGACCGGGCGGCCCTGCAAGATGCGCTACGACCGCGACGACGACATGGTGATCACCGGCAAGCGGCATGATTTCCGCATCCGCTACCGGATCGGCGCCGATGCTTCGGGCAAACTTGTCGGCGCCGATTTCGTGCATCTGGCGCGTTGCGGCTGGTCGGCGGATCTGAGCCTGCCAGTCTGCGACCGCGCCATGTTGCATGCCGATGGCAGCTATTTCGTCCCCGCCCTGCGCATCGAGAGCCATCGTCTGCGCACGAACACGCAGTCGAACACCGCCTTTCGCGGTTTCGGCGGCCCGCAGGGGCTGCTGGGGATGGAACGCGCGATCGAGCATCTGGCGCGGGTCATGGGCCGGGATCCGGCCGAGTTGCGGGCGTTGAATTTCTATGATCCGCCGGAGACGGGGGGGGGGCCCTCTGCCCCCCCGCCCCCCCCCGAGCGTATTGGGACCAAGAAAAAGCAGACGACGCATTATGGCCCAGGAGGTGGAAGACTGCGTGCTGCCCGAGCTGGTCGCACGCTTGCAGAAATCTGCGAATTTTGCCGCGCGGAAGGCCGAAATTGCCGATTGGAATAGCACAAATCGAACCTTGGCGCGTGGGATTGCGCTTTCGCCGGTGAAGTTCGGGATTTCCTTCACGCTGACCCATCTCAATCAGGCGGGCGCGCTGGTGCAGATCTATACCGATGGCTCGGTGGCGCTCAACCACGGCGGCACCGAGATGGGTCAGGGGCTGCATGCGAAGATGGTGCAGGTCGCGGCGGCGGTTCTGGGGATTGATCCGGCGCAGGTGCGGATCACCGCGACGGACACGTCGAAAGTGCCCAATACCTCGGCCACGGCGGCCTCTTCGGGGGCCGACATGAACGGCATGGCGGTGAAGGACGCCTGCGAGACCCTGCGCGGCCGGCTGGCCGACTTCGTCTCCGCACGCGCGGGCTGCGCCGCGACCGAGGTAATCTTCGACGCCGGGCAGGTGCGGGCACCGGGCCAGCGCTGGAGCTTTGCCGAGATCGTCGCGGCGGCCTATATGGCGCGGATTTCCCTTTCTGCGACGGGGTTTTACGCGACGCCCAAGCTGTCCTGGGACCGGCTGCGCGGTCAGGGGCGGCCGTTCCTCTATTTCGCCTATGGCGCGGCGATCACCGAGGTGGTGATTGACCGGCTGACCGGCGAAAACCGCATCCTGCGCGCCGATATCCTGCACGATGCCGGGGCCAGCCTGAACCCGGCGCTCGATATCGGCCAGATCGAGGGCGCCTATGTGCAGGGCGCGGGCTGGCTCACGACCGAGGAACTGGTCTGGGACGGGCGCGGGCGGCTGATGACCCATGCGCCCTCGACCTACAAGATCCCGGCCTTTTCCGACCGCCCGCGGATCTTCAACGTCGCGCTCTGGGATCAGCCGAACCGCGAGGACACGATCTTTCGCTCGAAAGCCGTGGGCGAACCGCCCTTCCTTTTGGGCATTTCGGCCTTTCTGGCGCTGAACGACGCCTGCGCGGCCTGTGGTCCGCATTGGCCCGATCTGCAGGCCCCCGCCACGCCCGAAGCGGTTCTGGCCGCCGTCCGCCGCGCCGAGGGGCGGGCATGAGCCTTGATCTTCAAGCCCTTGCGCAGGCGGCGGCCAAGGGGCCCTTTGTCCGGGTGCTGGTGGTCGAGACCAAGGGCTCGACCCCGCGCGAGGTCGGCGCCGAGATGCGGGTCTGGGCGGAGCGCACCGAAGGCACGATCGGCGGCGGCACGCTGGAGGCCGAGGCGATCACCATCGCCCGCGGCCTTCGCGCCCCTGCCCTGCGCCGCTTTGCGCTGGGTCCGGCGCTGGGCCAATGCTGCGGCGGATCGGTGACGCTGGCCTTCGAACCACTGGATGGCGAAAGCCTGGCACAGATCGAGGGGCCGTTTCATGCCCGGCCGCTGACCGCGACCGACATGCCGCTGTCGGTGCAGCGCGCGCTGGCCCGGGCGCGCAACAGCGGCGCGGCCCCGCCGCTGCTGATTGATGGCTGGCTGATCGAGCCGCTGGCCCCCCCGGCGCAGGAGCTTTGGATCTGGGGCGCGGGTCATGTCGGGCGCGCACTGGTGGCCACGCTTGCGCCGCTGCCGCATTGGGCGATCCGCTGGGCCGATTTCGACGAAAGCCGATTCCCGCAGGCGATTCCCGCGGGCGTCACCCCCGTCATTGCCGAAAATCCCGCCGATCTGGTGCCGCTTGCCGCAAGGTCAGCACACCATCTGATCCTGACCTATTCCCATGCGCTCGACCTCGAGTTGTGTCACCGGATTCTGCGCCACGGCTTTGCTGCCTGCGGCTTGATCGGCTCGCAGACCAAATGGTCAAGATTTCAGCACCGCCTGCGCGATCTGGGGCACGCCCACGCGCAAATTTCGCGCATTGCCTGCCCGATAGGCGATCCGGCGCTTGGAAAGGAACCGCAGGCCATTGCGATTTCCGTCGCCGCCGCGCTACTGAGAGAGCGGGTCGGCCATGCCGGGCTGACCGTCAACACGGAAGGACAGACCGGGTGACAGGGTCGCTGCTCAAGATCGAGGGCCTGACCAAGGCCTATCCCGGGGTCGTGGCGAACGACGGCGTCGGTTTCGAGGTTGCGCCGGGCAAGGTGCATGCGCTTTTGGGCGAAAACGGCGCGGGCAAATCGACGCTGGTGAAGATGATCTACGGGCTGGTGAAGCCCGATGCCGGGCGGATGACCTTCATGGGCGCCCCCTACACACCGGCCGAGCCGCGGGCGGCGCGGGCTGCGGGCGTCGCGATGGTGTTTCAGCATTTCTCGCTCTTCGAGGCGCTGAACGTGGCCGAAAACGTCGCGCTGGGCATGGAAAACCCGCCGCCAATGCGCGATCTGGCCGAACGGATACGCGCGATTTCCACGGCTTACGGGCTGCCGCTGGATCCGGCGCGGATCGTTGGCGATCTCTCGGCCGGGGAACGCCAGCGGGTCGAGATCATCCGCTGCCTGTTGCAGGACCCGAAGCTTCTGATCATGGACGAGCCGACTTCGGTGCTGACGCCGCAAGAGGTCGAGATCCTGTTTCATACCCTGCGCAAGCTGGCCGCCGAGGGCACGGCGATTCTTTATATTTCTCATAAGCTTGAGGAGATCCGCAGCCTCTGCGACGGTGCGACGATCCTGCGCGGCGGCAAGGTGGTGGCAAGCTGCATCCCGCGCGAGAAATCGGCGCGCGAGCTGGCCGAGCTGATGGTGGGCGGCGAATTTGCCGCGACCGACCGGGCCGGGCGGAAAAGCGGCGCGGTGATCCTGGAGGTTGACCGGCTGAACCTGCCGCCGATGACGCAATTCGGCCCGGCGCTGAAAGAGGTCAGCTTCACCCTGGCCGCGGGCGAGGTGCTGGGCATCGGCGGCGTCGCGGGCAACGGGCAGGAGGAATTGCTGGCGACGCTTTCGGGCGAACGCCCCTCGGGCGCGGGGACGGTCAGCCTGCACGGGCAGGACATTTCCGACCTTGGCCCGAACGACCGCCGCCGTCTGGGGCTGCTGGCCGCGCCCGAAGAACGGCTGGGCCATGCCGCCGTGCCGAACCTGAGCCTGACGGAAAACGCGATCCTGACCGGCACCGTGCGCAGGCCCTTGACGCGGAACGGATTTCTGAACATGGGCGCGGCGCGGCGCTTTGCCGAGGAAATCATCAAGGGCTTCGACGTCCGCACCCCGGGGCCGCATGTGGCGGCGCGTGCGCTCTCGGGCGGCAATCTGCAGAAATTCGTCATCGGCCGCGAGGTGCTGCAAGCGCCCGAGGTTCTGGTGGTGAACCAGCCCACCTGGGGCGTCGATGCCGCCGCCGCCGCCGCGATCCGGCAATCGCTTCTGGATCTGGCGGCCAAGGGAGCGGCGGTGATCGTGATCAGCCAAGACCTTGACGAGCTTATGGAAATCGCCGATCGCTTCTGCGCGCTGAACGAGGGGCGGCTGTCCGATCCGCGCCCGACCGAGGGGCTGACGATGGAAGAGATCGGGCTGATGCTGGGCGGCGCCCATGGCATGCAGGAGGCGGCGCTGTGATTACCCTGATCAAACGCCCGACGCCCTCGCGCTTGTGGTCCTTCACCACGCCGGTTCTGGCGGTCATCGCCACGATGATCGCGGGCGGGGTTCTGTTCGCCATTCTGGGCAAGGACCCGGTCGCGGCGATCAAGGTGATCTTTTACGACCCGCTCTTCGGCCCGAATGCCGCCTATTTCCGCGGCCAGCTGCTGGTCAAGGCCGGGCCCCTGATCCTGATCGCGGCGGGTCTCGCCGTGGGCTTCCGCGCGGGCATCTGGAACATCGGCGCCGAGGGGCAGTATATCATCGGCGCGCTGGCGGGCGCCTCGGTCGCGCTGGCGGCCTTTCCCGCGGAAAGCCATTGGCTTTTCCCCGCGATGGTGGTGGCGGGCGCGCTGGGCGGCTGGATCTGGGGGATGATCCCGGCGGTGCTGAAGGTGCTTTTCGGCACGTCCGAAATCCTTGTCTCGCTAATGCTGGTCTATGTGGCGCAGAATTTCCTCGCCTGGGCGGCCTTTGGCCCGCTGAAGAACCCCGAGGGCTACGGCTTTCCCGGCTCGCGCAACCTGCAGCAATATCCGTCCGCCCATAACCCCGAACTGATCGCGGGCACCGGCATGCATTGGGGGGTCGTCGCGGCCTTTGTCGCGGTGATCGCCACCTATGTGCTGATGAGCCGCCACATCGCGGGCTTCCGCATCCGCGTAGCGGGCGAGGCCCCCCGCGCAGCGCGCTTTGCGGGCGTGCTTCCGGCGAAACTCGTGATGTTCTGTCTGGGCCTGTCCGGGGCCCTGGCGGGCCTTGCGGGGATGTTCGAGGTGGCGGGACCGAACGGCCAGATCACCGACAGTTTCAACGCGGGCTATGGCTTCACGGCGATCATCGTGGCCTTCCTTGGGCGGCTCAATGCGATCGGCATCCTGCTGGCCGGGCTGCTCATGGCGCTGACCTATATCGGCGGCGACATGGCGCAGCTGATGCTGGGCCTGCCCACCGCGGCGATTCAGGTCTTTCAGGGCATGTTGTTGTTTTTCCTCTTGGGATTCGACCTGCTCACGCAGTACCGTCTGCGCCTTGGAAAGGGCTCGAAATGATCGGCGGCATTGATATCGTCATCCTGATCGCGGCGCTGATGGCGGCCTCGACGCCGGTTCTCTTGGCGGCGACGGGCGAGCTTGTGGCCGAAAAGGCGGGCGTGCTGAACCTGGGCGTCGAGGGGATGATGATCGTCGGCGCCGTCGCGGGCTTTGCCACCGCCGTCACCACCGGCAGCCCGGTGCTGGGCTTTGCGGGGGGCGCGCTGGCGGGGGCGCTTCTGGCCAGCCTTTTTGCCCTGCTGACGCAGGTCTTCCTGTCGAACCAGACCGCCACCGGCCTTGCGCTGACGCTCTTCGGGTTGGGCCTCTCGGCGCTGGCGGGCAAGGGCTTCGAAGGCGTGCGCCCGCCCGCGACCGGCAAGATGCCCTTCGGACCGCTGGCCGATCTGCCGGTGATCGGCCCGATCCTGTTCGGTCATGACTGGATGGTCTATGCCTCGCTCCTGCTGGTGGCCGGGGTCTGGGCGTTTCTGAAATATGCGCGCTTGGGGCTGATCCTGCGCGCCGTGGGCGAGAACCACGATGCCGCCCATGCGCTGGGCTACCGCGTCATCGCCGTGCGCTGCGCCGCGCTGGTCTTTGGCGGCGCGCTGGCGGGGCTGGGCGGGGCCTATCTGTCCCTTGTGCGCGTGCCGCAATGGACCGAGGGGATGACCGCGGGCGCGGGCTGGATTGCGCTGGCCATCGTCGTCTTCGCCAGCTGGCGGGCCGAGCGCGTGCTGATTGGCGCCTATCTTTTCGGCGGCATCTCCGCGCTGCAGCTGCAGCTGCAGGCGGCGGGCTATGCGATCCCGGTGCATTTCCTGTCGATGGCGCCTTATGTGATCACCGTGCTGGTGCTGGTGATCCTCTCCGCAACCCACCGCCACGGGGCACCGGCCGCGCCGGCGGCGCTGGGGCGGTCTTTCCACGCCTCGAGCTGAGGCCAACCCCGGGCATCCGCCCGCAACAAGGAAGCTCCCATGGACCGCAGATCCTTCCTGAAAACCACCGCCGCCACCGCGACGCTTGCCGCCGTCGGCCTGCCGGTGGCCGCCGCCGATCCGCTGAAGATCGGCTTCATCTATGTCGGCCCGGTGGGCGACATGGGCTGGTCGTATCAGCATGACGTTGCCCGCCGCGAAATGGAGGCGGCGCTGGGCGGCAAGGTCGTCACCTCCTTCATCGAGAACGTGCCCGAAGGCCCGGATGCCGAACGCGCCCTGACCCAGCTCGCGCTTGAGGGCAACCAGCTGATCTTCGCCACCTCGTTTGGCTTCATGGATGCCACGGTGAACGTGGCCGCGAAATTCCCGAACGTGAAATTCGAACACGCGACGGGCTACAAGCGCGCCGACAACCTTGCCACCTATGACGCGCGCTTCTACGAAGGCCGCGCCATTCAGGGCACGATCGCGGGCCGGATGACGAAGACCAACAAGATCGGCTATATCGGCTCCTTCCCGATCCCCGAGGTCATTCAGGGCATCAACGCCGCCTATATCCACGCCAAGAAGGTGAACCCGGATGTCGAGATCAAGGTGGTCTGGGCCTACACCTGGTTCGACCCGGCGAAAGAGGCCGACGCCGCCGCCGCGCTGATCGCCGAGGGCTGCGATTTCATCCTGCAGCACACCGACTCGACCGCGCCGCAGGCGAAGGCGCAGGAAGCGGGCAATGTCTTCACCTTCGGGCAGGCCTCGGACATGGAAGCCTTCAAGCCCGCGCCCCGCGTCGCCTCGACGATCGACAACTGGGCGCCCTATTACATCAAGCGCGCGCAGGCGCTGGTGGATGGCACCTGGGCCTCGGAAGGCACCTGGGGCGGCATCGGCACCGGCATGGTGGGCATCGGCGAGATCACCTCGGCCGTCCCCGCCGAGGTGAAGGCCGAAGCCGAAGCGATGATCGCGAAGATCGGCGACGGCTCCTATCACCCCTTCACCGGCCCGTTGAAAAAGCAGGACGGCAGCGACTGGCTGGCCGAGGGCAAGACCCCCGAGGATGGCGAACTGGCGGGGATGAACTTCTTCGTCGAAGGCATTGCGGCTGAAATGCCCAAGTGACCTGACCCGGTTTCATGCTAAGGTTGTGGGGCGGACGCTTGTCCGCCCCTTTCTTTTGCGCCCGTCCTGCGGGACCGATCTTCCCGCTTGACAGGTTACTGATTCACATTCCCATATGTGCATATACGGGCCTCGGCCCGACAGCCAGTTCGGGGAGGGACAAATGGCTCATATCGTGGTTCTGGGGGCCGGTTTGGGCGGCGCCATCATGGCATACGAGTTGCGCGAGCAGGTGCGCAAGGAGGACAAGGTCACCGTCATCACCAAGGACCCGATGTATCACTTCGTGCCCTCGAACCCCTGGGTGGCGGTGGGCTGGCGGTCGCGCAAGGACATCACCGTCGATCTGGCGCCGACGATGGCCAGAAAGAACATCGACTTCATCCCGGTGGCGGCGAAGCGCCTGCATCCGGGCGAAAACCGGGTCGAGCTGGAGAATGGCCAGTCGGTCAGCTACGATCAGCTGGTGATCGCCACGGGCCCCGAACTGGCTTTCGACGAGATCGAGGGCTTCGGACCGGAGGGCCACACCCAGTCGATCTGCCATATCGACCATGCCGAGGATGCGCGTCTGGCCTTCGAACGCTTTTGCGAAAACCCCGGCCCGATCATCATCGGCGCGGCGCAAGGCGCCAGCTGCTTCGGCCCGGCTTACGAATTCACCTTCATCCTCGATACCGCGCTGCGCAAGCGCAAGATCCGCGACAAGGTGCCGATGACCTTCGTCACCTCGGAGCCCTATGTCGGCCATCTGGGGCTGGACGGGGTGGGCGACACCAAGGGCCTGCTGGAAGGCAACCTGCGGGAAAAGCACATCAAATGGATGACCTCGACGCGGATCAAACGCGTCGAAAAGGGCAAGATGGTGGTCGAGGAGGTGAACGAGGACGGCACGGCCAAGCCCGAGAAAGAGCTGCCCTTCGGCTATGCGATGATGCTGCCCGCCTTCCGCGGCATCAAGGCGCTGATGGGGCTTGACGGGCTGGTGAACCCGCGCGGCTTCGTCATCGTCGATCAGCACCAGCAGAACCCGACCTACCGGAACATCTTCGCGGTGGGGGTCTGCGTGGCGATCCCGCCGATCGGGCCGACGCCGGTGCCCTGCGGCGTGCCGAAGACCGGCTTCATGATCGAAAGCATGGTCACCGCCACCGCCCACAACATCGGCCGCGTCGTGCGCGGGCTCGACCCCGACGAGGTCGGCAGCTGGAACGCCGTCTGTCTGGCCGATTTCGGCGATCAGGGCATCGCCTTTGTCGCGCAGCCGCAGATCCCGCCGCGCAACGTGAACTGGTCAAGCCAGGGCCGCTGGGTGCATTGGGCCAAGGAAGGGTTCGAGCGCTATTTCATGCACAAGCTGCGCCGCGGCACTTCCGAGACCTTCTATGAAAAGGCCGCGATGAAGTTTCTGGGCATCGACAAGCTGAAGGCCGTGAAAAAGGGGTAAGCGCGCCCCGCTCCCCTTGGCACGGAGGCGAAGGACAGGCGCGGGACACCGCGCCTGTTTTCCGTCAGTTCGCGGGCGCGGAGGTGACAGGAGCGGTGGCGGCGGGGGCCGGTTTCGCCGTGGCGGCGGCGGCCGCGGCGGCCTGGGCCTTGGCGCGTTCCTCGTGGCGCCAGATGCCGAAGAATTCGAACCCGCCCAAAGCCAGGGCGATCCCGATCGCGATCAGGTAATTCTTCGAGGTGCCAAGCGGCGAGGGCGGCAGGTTCGACATGATCTTGCTCCTTTCGGGCCGGGGTGCAGATAGCGCCAAGGATAGGGCGGCGGCGGCGAAAGGACAGGGGTCTAGCCGTCCGGACGCAGAAAGCGCGCCTCGAAAGCCGCGCGAGAGAGCGGCGGCGCCATCAGGAAGCCCTGCCCCATGTCGCAGCCCATCGCCGCCAGCGTCGCCGCCTCGGCCTCGGTCTCGATCCCCTCGGCCAGCGTGGTGTAATCGAAGCGCTTCGCCAGCGCGGTGATCGCCTCGACGATCAGCCGGGCATTGCGGTCCGCCTCGATGCCGCGCACGAAATGCGCGTCGATCTTCAGCATCGAGACCGGCAGCCGCGCCAGATAGGCCAGACAGGAATAGCCGGTGCCGAAATCGTCGATCGCCAGCCGCAGCCCGCGCGCCTGCAGCCGCCCAAGCGCGTCGACCGCGCCCGGCACGCGATCGGCCAGCTGATCCTCGGTCAGTTCGATCTGCAGCCCGGTGCAGTCGCAACTGCAGCCCGCACAGCCCGTCAGCGCCTCGGCCCAGTCGGGCGCGGCCAGATCGGCGGCGGTCTGGTTGATCGACATCAGCCAGTCCGCCCCCACCAGCCCCGCCTTGCGCCAGCGGCACAACGTCCGCGTCGCCTCGCCGAAGACCCAGCGATCGAGCGCCGGCATCAGCCCCGCCCGCTGCGCCACGGGCAGGAAATCGCCCGGGGTGATCAGCCCGCGGCCGGGGCGGTTCCAGCGGATCAGCGCCTCGCAGCCGCGCAGGCCCCGGTCGGCCAGACCGAAGAGCGGCTGGAAATGCAGCACCATCTCGCCGCGCTCGACCGCCCCCACCAGCGCATTGCGCAAATCAAGTTCCCGCGCCGCCTCGACCCCCATCGCCGCCTCGTAAAGCGTGACCGGGTGGCGGTTCATCTTGCCCGCATACATCGCCAGATCGGCATTGCGCAAAAGCGCGTCGCGGCTGTCGCCATGGGCGCCGTGACAGGCGATGCCCACCGTCGCCCCGGGCCGATACTGGTGCAACCCCGGCAGGTCGATCGGCGCCGCCAGCGCCTCCAGAAGCGCCAGCGCATGCAGCCGCGCCGCCTCGGCGCCGGTGTCGCCCAGAAGCAGCACGAATTCGTCGCCGCCGATCCGGGCGATGAAATGATCCGCCCCGGCGCCGATCCGCAGCCTTTGCGCCACCGCCGAGAGCAGCAGATCGCCCGTTTCATGGCCCAGCGTGTCATTGACCGCCTTGAACTGGTCAAGGTCGATGAACAGAACCGCGAAACTGCGCCCGCCACGCTCGGCCCGGGCGATCCAGCCGTCGATCCGCTCGGCCAGCAGGTTGCGGTTCGGCAGCCCGGTCAGCAGGTCGTAATTGGCCAGCCGCAGATTGTCGGCCTGGGCCTGACGCAGGGGTGTCAGGTCGGAAAACATCGCCACATGGCCCAGCACCCGCCCCGCCGCATCGGCCAGCCGGGTGATCCGGCTCCAGCAGATGATCGACTTGCCCTCGGAGGAGCGCAACGCCACCTCGCCGCGCCAGATCCCCTGCGCGCGCAAGGCGGCCTGCCAGTCGGTCCCGGCCGCCTGCGGCTCGGCCGCGCCGGTGGCCAGCACCAGCCCTTCCAGCCGCCGCCCGGTCAGCCGGGCCTGGCCAAAGCCCGCCACTTGTTCAAAGGCGGCATTGGCGCGCAGGATGCGCATCTCCGGATCGGTCAGCACGATCGCCTCCGAGGAGTGGTCGAAGACCATCTCGGCCAACTCGCGCGAGCGCAATTCCTCGGTGACGTCATGGCTGCGCGTCACCACGCCGACGATCTGGCCGAAGTCGTCGAAAAGCGGGGTCTTGTGGGTCACAAGCCGCTGCCAGCCGCCGCCCGCCCCCCCGGGGCCCGCCTGTTGCCGCGTCTGTTCCTGCGTCACCCCAGCCTGCGTCGCCCGCACCCGGGCATCAAGCTGCACCGCATGAAGCGCCTCGATCAGCGGCAGGAAGTCCTGCGGCGTGCGGCCGATCACCTCGGTCTCGCTGCGGCCGGTCGCGCGCAGGAAGGCGCTGTTGGCCAGACTCACCCGGCCCTCGGCATCGGTGACGCTGACCGGATCGGGGAAACTGTCCAGAAGCAGCCGCATCAGATCGGCGCTGGCGGGCGCGGGGTCCAGATCGGGGCGCAGCACCAGCCACCAGATCCCCGGGCTGTCGGGCTGCGGCTTGCCCGCCCGCAGCACCGAGGCCCGCGCCGCCCGGTGCCGACCCGCCCCGGCGTTGAAGACCAGCGTCAGCGCTTCGGCCGTCGCCGTCTCTCCGCCGCGCTCCAGCGCCCCGCGCAACCGGCCGATCTGCGGCCGGCTCAGCGCCCGGCGCAGCGCGGCGCCGCCATGCAGATCGAAAGCCTCGCCCAGAAACCGCCGCGCCGCCTCGTTCGAATACTGCAGCTCCAGCGCCGCATCGAGGCGCAGGATCGGCACCGGCGCCCAGCGCAAGAGCATCCGCAATTCCTCAAGATCGCCCTGCTGCCGCCCGCCTTCGTCGATCAGCTCGGCCAGCGCCGCCGCCTGTTCCACCATCCCCAGCCGCAGCCGGTTGAAGCCCAGCAGCGCCGCCTCGTCCAGACCGGCCGCGCCCAGCCGGTGTTCCAGATGCCGGAACTGCGTCTCGGTCAGGATCACCAGATCATGACCGAAACCCCCCGCCAATTCGGCCCGCTCGGGATCGGGCATCCGGGCTGATGGCGGGGCGGCTTCGCTCATGCGCTGGGCGCCCCGTCGGTCTGGCTGTGCCAGCGGGTGATCTCGATATGGCTGACCACCGCGCCGCCGCGCGCGCCATCCAGCGGCCGGGCATGCATCACGAACCAGCGCGGCTGGCCCGGCGCGTCACAGGGATATTCCATCGAGAAATGCCGCTGCTTGCCGGTCAGCACGGCGCGGATGCCCTCGACCGCGCGCTGGGCATAGCTGCTGTCGATCGCCGCCGCGCCGGTGTCGCAGCGCCCGACATAATTCGTGCCGACCCCGGTATGGGCCAGCGCCGGATCGCCATTATCGACCGCAAACCGGGTCCAGGCCGCATTCACCAGCAGAATGTCGCCATGCCCGTCGAGCACCGCCACATGTTCGGCCAGCCCGTCGATCACCGCCTGCAAGAGCTGCAGATTGCGGGTCTGGGTGATGTCGACAAAGGTCACCACCGCGCCCTGCGCCGAGGAAGAGGGCACCCGGTAAGGCAGCATCCGCACCAGATAATGCCGCCCATTGAGCCCCGAAACCTCGCGTTCGGTGCGCGACTGCCCCTGCAGCGTGCGGCGCAGATCATCCAGCAGCGCCGGATAATCCAGCCGATGCGTCAGATCGCCCAAGGGTCGGCCGATATCGACATCGCGGATGCGGAACAGCTCCGCCGCATCCGGGCTGAAGCGCGTCACCGTCAGCTCGCTGTCGACAAAGATCGTACCCATCGCCATGATCTCGGTCAGGCTGTCCAGATCGGCATTCGAGCGGTTCAGCAGGTCGATCTTTTCCTGATATTCCGCATTGAGCGAGTTCAGCTCCTCGTTGACCGACTGCAATTCCTCGTTCGCCGATTGCAGCTCCTCGTTCGAGGCCATCATCTCCTCGTTCGTGGCCTGCAATTCCTCGTTCGAGGTTTCCAGCTCCTCGATCATCGCCTGCAGGCTTTCGCGCGTCATCGCAAGTTCGGCTTCGAGCATCTCGATGCGTGCGCCGACCTCGCGGTCGATGTCGATCCCCGCCACGCCGTCATCAAGGCCCTCGTCGGGTTCGAAGGCCAGGATGTAAAGCCGCCCCTCGTCGCTGTCGCCGCCCTGCTTGACCGGCACGACGCGCAGCCGCAGCCGCGCCGGATCGGGGCCGATCACCCCTTCGGCCAGCGGGATCGAATCCGAGGCGGCTTCCTCGCCCAGCCGCGCCGATTTGAACAGCAACGCCGAGGCGACGGGCAGAAGCGGCTCGACCAGCATCCGGCCGATTTCCAGCGAGGCGGCGCCTTCGCGCATCTGCATGAACCGGCTGACCTCGCCATAGGAATGCAGGATCTCGTGGTGGCTGTTGATCAGCAGCGCGGGCGGCGGCGCATAGCTGCGCGAGAGCGTGGCAAAGCCGCGTTCGACCGCGGTCAGGGGGGTATTCTCGGCGCGCGAACGCGGCGGACGCGGGGTAACGTAAAGCCCGGCGCGGCGGTCGGTCAGCGGCGCGGCGCCCGGGCGCAGCGCCTGCCAGATCCGGTGCCGGGCGGACAGAACCGAGAAATCGTCCTGCACCTGCACCAGCGCCTCGGAGCCGCCCAGGAACAGATAGCCCCCGGTGCGCAGCGCGTAATGCATCCGGCGCAGCGCGCGTTCCTGCGCCTCGGGGCGGAAATAAATCAGCGTGTTGCGGCAGGTGACCAGATCCATCCGGGTGAAGGGCGGGTCCGACAGCAGGTTGTGGCGGGCGAAAACGATGCTTTGCCGGATTTCGGGGCGGATCGTGTATTGGCCGCCGCGGGTGGTGAAGAAGCGCTCAAGGAAGGTGCCCGGCAGATCGGCGGCGATGGTTTCGGCAAAGAACCCGGCCGCCGCGGTCTCGATGTTCATCGGCTCGACATCGGTGGCGAAGATCTTCAGCGTCGGCCAGCGCCCGGCGCGCTCGAAAGCGTCGAAAAACAGCATCGCCAGCGTATAGGCTTCCTCGCCCGTCGCGCAGCCCGCCGTCCAGACCCGCAGCGTCGCGCCCACCGCCGCCTGCGCCACCAGCGGGTCGATCACCTTTTCGGCCAGTTCCGCAAAGGAGTCGGGATCGCGGAAGAAGGACGTGACCGGGATCAGCATTTCCCGGCGCAGGCTGGCCAGCTCGCCCCGGTCATGCGTCAAAAGCTCCAGATAGGAGGTCAGGTCGGGCACCTGCCGCACGCCCATCCGCCGCTCGATCCGGCGTTGCACCGTGCCCGGCTTGTAATCAAGAAAATTGACCTCGCCCGAGAGCGAGAGGATCTCGACGATCCGGCCCAAAGCCTCGGCCGGTTCCAGCCCGTCGAACTGGCCCACGGCGATGCGGTCATCATCGGGCACCGTCGTGCCCGCCACCGCCGCGCCCTCGGCCCCGGCCAACTGGCCCAGCCGCGGGCGGCGGATCAGATAATCGGCGATCCAGGGGCCGATCCGCTCGATGCCCAGCGCGGAATCGATGAAGCCCGTCGCGATGGCCGAGCGTGGCATGCCGTCAAAGCGGGCGTCGCGCGGGTCTTGCGCGATGGCGACGCCGCCCGCGGCATGCACCGCGCCCACGCCGCGGGTGCCGTCCGAGCCGGTGCCCGAC
Organism: Rhodobacter capsulatus; assembly: GCF_052363185.1. Taxonomy (GTDB): domain Bacteria; phylum Pseudomonadota; class Alphaproteobacteria; order Rhodobacterales; family Rhodobacteraceae; genus Rhodobacter; species Rhodobacter capsulatus_E. The sequence goes on from NZ_CP198955.1 coordinate 2,770,978, forward strand.
AGCACCACCGCGACCGAGCGGCTGCCATAGCCCGCCGCCATCGAGGCAAAGAACGCGTCGATCGGCAAGGACAGCACGCGCCGGTCCTTGGGCGCCAGCCGCAGATGCCGCCCCTCCAGCGTCATGATCGTGGCGGGCGGGATCAGAAAGACCGTATCGGCGGCCAGTTCCATCTCGTCCTCGACGGTGACGACCGGCATTTTCGTATGCCGCGCCAGCAGCGAGGCCATGATCGACTTGTGATCGGGCGACAGGTGCTGGATCACCACATAGGCCGCGCCGGTATCGGCGGGCAGCCCGTCGAAAAGCCGCTCAAGCGCATCAAGCCCCCCGGCCGAGGCCCCGATCGCCACCACCGCGCGGGGCTCGGGCGCGGTCGAACCCCCGGCCGCCTCGCCCGCCTGCCGTTCGCTCTCCTGCTCAGGAACGCCCATCACGATCGCCCCTTTCCGGGCCCTGCCCTTGCGTCCTCGCCGGTTCTGGCCCGTCCCCGCGGCTCTTGCGGATCGCTTGCCCAACCACCGAAATTTCCCCGATTGAGAAGCGTTTGGCCTCTCGCTGTCAACCCGTTTCGCCCGCCCGCCGACCCGCCTGCAGATCCGTCCGCAGATCCGGCCCGCCGCTCAACAAATCCGCGGCAACTGCTCACCCACCAGCATGTCCACGATGCGCGTCCCGCCAAAGGCGGTGCGCATCCGAACCTGTCCCGCGTGGTCTGCCACCGCCCGCCCGACGACGCAAGCCCCTGCGCCTTCGGGCCGCGCCCGCATCGCCGCCAGCGCCGCCGCGGCCTCGGCCTCGGGCACGAAAACGACGAGCCGCCCCTCGTTCGCCAGATAGAGCGGGTCCAGCCCCAGGATTTCGCACAGCCCCACAACCTCGGGGCGCAAGGGCAGCGCGGTTTCCTCCAGCATAAGGCCACAGCCCGCCGCCGCGGCGATCTCGTTCAGCGCCGAGGCCAGCCCGCCCCGGGTCAGATCGCGCGCCGCCCGCAACCCCGGCGCGGCGGCGATCACATCGGCCATCAGATGGCCGAGCGCGGCACAATCGCTTTCGATGTCCGATGTCAGCGCCAGATCGCCGCGCGCCGCCAGAATGGTCGCGCCGTGATCGCCCAGCACGCCATTGACAATCGCCACATCGCCGGGCCGCACCCGCCCCGCCGCGATCTCGCGCCCCGGCGGGATCACGCCCACGCCCGAGGTGGTGACGAAAACGCCATCACAGGCGCCGCGCCCGACAACCTTGGTGTCGCCGGTGACGATCCGCACGCCCGCCGCCGCCGCCTCGCGCGCCATCGTGGCGACGATCCGGCGCAAGAGCGCCACCTCGGTCCCCTCCTCGATGATGAAGGCGGCCGAGAGCCACAGGGGCCGCGCGCCGCCCACGGCCAGATCGTTCACCGTGCCGCACACCGCGATCTTGCCGATGTCGCCGCCCGGAAATTCCACCGGCGTCACCACATAGCTGTCGGTGGTGAAGGCCAGCCGCGCGCCGGGCTCGGCCAGCGCCGCCTCGGTCAGCCGCGCCTGATCCTCCATGCCGGGCGGCTGAAAGACGGATGTGAAGACCTCCTCGATCAGGTCCCGCATCGCCTTGCCGCCGCCGCCATGGGCGAGCGTCACCCGCTCATCTCTCAACGCCATGTCATCTTGCTCCAGATTTCGCGGGGGGTCCGGGGGAGATCGCATCTCCCCCGGGCAGGGGGTGCGGGGGGCGGCAGCCCCCCGCTTTGTGTCGGGGGCAAACGCCCCCGAAACCTATTCCGCCGCCCGCGCGCCCCCATATTGCCAGTAGGCCGCACAGGCCCCCCTCCGAACTCACCATCAAGGCGCCCAGAGGCATCTCCGGCGTGCAACCCTTGCCGAACTGCGGACACGAAACGGGCTTCATCCGCCCGGTCATCACCGCACCGCAAGCGCAGCCCTCGGCCTCCGCGACCTCCGCCCGCTTGCCCGCATAGCCCACGCCGAATTTCTCCTCGGCATCATGGACGCGATAGGCGGCCCGGATCCGCAGCCCCGAGGCGTCGATCTCCCCCAGCCCCCGCCATTCGAAGGACGGCCGGCGCTCATAGACATCGGCGATCGCCGCCAGCGAGACCCGGTTGCCATGCTCGGGCACGACGCGCGCATATTGGTTCTCGACCGCCGCCCGGCCTTGCGCGATCTGGCGCAGCACCATCAGCACCGATTGCAGCAGATCCGTGGGCTCGAAGCCCGCGACGACCAAGGGCTTGCCGTAGTCTTGCGCAATGAAATCATAGGGATGAATGCCGATCACCATCGACACATGCCCGGGCCCGATGAAGCCATCCAGCCGCATGTAAGGATCATCCAGCAGCGCCTTGATCGGCTCGGGCACGGTGATGTGGTTGCAAAAGACGCTGAAATTCGCCAGCCCCTCGCGCGCCGCCTGCTGGATCGCCAAGGCGGTCGAGGGCGTCGTCGTCTCGAAGCCCAGGCCAAAGAACACCACCTCGCGCCCGGGGTTGCGCCGCGCCAGTTCCAGCGCATCCAAGGGCGAATAGACCATGCGGATATCCGCCCCCGCCGCCTTGGCCTGCAAAAGGCTCAGCTTCGATCCGGGAACCCGCATCGCATCGCCGAAGGTGCAAAAGATCACCTCGGGACGCCCGGCGATCTCGATGCATTCATCGACCCGCGCGCGCGGCAGCACGCAGACCGGACAGCCCGGCCCGTGAATGAATTCGATGCCCGGGTGGATGAGCTTGTCGAGCCCGTAGCGAAAGATCGAATGCGTGTGCCCGCCGCAGATCTCCATGATATGGATGGGCTTTTCGCGCGTCGCGCCGATCTGATCGGCCAGCCGGGCGATCTCGGCCAAAGGCCCCTTGGCCAAAGCCGGGTCGCGGAATTCCGAGGCGAATTTCATCCCCGCCCCTCCAGCGCCGCAGCGCCCTCGGCCATCTGCGCCAAGGTCTCCTGCGCCTCGCCCAGATCGCGCAGGGCCTCCAGCGTGCGCGCCGCCTCCTCCTCGTCGATCAGGCTCATCGCAAAGCCCACATGGATCAGCGCCCAATGCCCCAGCAGATCCTCCAGCGGACCCTCGGCGATGCAGGCCACGTTCACCTCGCGCTTCACCCCCGACACATCGGCCAAGGCCATCATCCGACCGGCGTCGGTGATCGCCACGATCTGGCCCGGAATCCCCAGACACATCAGTCTTCCTCCTCTTCCTGCACCCGGCCCGCCGGATGGTCGATGCCGTAGCGGTCGAGCTTCGCGCGCAGGCCGACCCGGCTCAGCCCCAGTTCTGCCGCTGCCCGGCTCTTGTTCCAGCGGTTGCGGGTCAGCGTCTCGCGCAGGATCCGCATCTCGATCAGCTCGACGCGATCCTTCAGCGTGCCCTCGGCGGTCATCACCTCTTCGGCGGAGCGGTCCGCGCCGCTGTCCGAGGGCGCGGCCTGCAGGATGTGACGCGAAATCAGTTCGGCGCCGAGCACATTGTCCTGCGCGAAAATCAGCATCCGCGTGACTTCATTGTGCAATTCCCGCAGGTTACCGGGCCAGTCGTAGTTTTCCAGAAATTCAAGCGCGGCGGCATCGAAGCCAAGCGCCTGCTTGCCATGCCGCACCGCCGCCTCGGCCAGCATGGATTGCGCCAGAAGCGCGACATCGCCGCGCCGGGCGCGGAGCGGCGGCAGCGCGATTTCCCCCGCCGAGAGCGCATAATAAAGGTCCGAGCGGAACCGCCCCTCGGCCACCATCGCGCGCAGATCGGCCGCCGCCCCGGTGATCAGCCGCAGATTGGTCGAGGCGGTTTCCTGCCCGCCCAAAGGCGTGATCGCGCCATCGGCGAGCATCCGCAACAGCGCCAGCTGCAGCGCCGGGCTCGCCGCCTCGATCCCCGCCAGAAACAGCGTGCCGCGGTCGGCCTTTTGCGCCAGACCGATCTTCGCCACGCCGCCCGGCAGCACGCCGCGGCGCGCGCCGAACAGCTCGATCATCGCCAGATCCTCGGGCAGACCGGCCAGATTCAGCTCGTAAAACGGCTTGTCGGACCGCAGAGAGACGTAATGCATCGCCCGCGCCAGCTGCGCCCGGCCCGAACCGGGCTCGCCGCGCAACAGCACCGGCACGTCGAAACTGGCAAACTGCCGCGCCAGCGCAATGGCCGCATTCATCGCGGAATTGGGCGTGCGCAGGATGGTTTCAAACCCCATCCCCTCGCGAAGCGCGCGGCGCCGCTTCTCCACCCGGCTTTCCGAGGTGGAATTGAGCAAACGCATCTCGAGCGAGAGCCGCTCGTTTTCCCGCGCCAGCGTGAACATCCGCGCCGCATTGCGCGCCGAAGACAACAGTTGTTCGGGATGCCAGGGCTTGGTCAGGAACTGATGGATGCCCGCATCGTTGATCGCCGCCATCATCGAGGCGCTGTCGGTATAGCCGGTGATGATGATGCGGACGGTTTCCGGCCAGCGCTCGCGCACTTCGGTCAGGAAATCGACCCCGGTGCGGCCCGGCATGCGCTGGTCGCAGATGATGACCTGCACCCATTCCTCTTCCAGAATGGCCAGCGCCGCCTCGGCGCCCTGCGCGGTCAGAACGTCGAAATCGTCTTCCAGCGCCAGTTTCATCGCCGCCAGCGAATGCGGCTCGTCATCGACCAGAAGGATCGCGGGGGCCGTGGCGGACATCAGCGCGCTTTCCGCGCCAGACCCGCGCCGAGCCAGTCGATCCAGGCCGCCATGCCCTCGCCGGTGCGGGCCGAGACGCGCAAGACCTCGATCTTCGGGTTCACCCGGCGGATATTCGCCTCGTAAAGATCCAGATCGACGTCGCAATAGGGCGCCAGATCGACCTTGTTGAGGATCGCCAGCCCCGCCGCCGCGAACATGTCGGGGTATTTCAAGGGCTTGTCTTCGCCCTCGGTCACGGACAGGATCGCCACCTTGGCATCCTCGCCCAGATCGAAGGCGGCCGGACAGACCAGATTGCCGACGTTTTCGATGAAGAGCAGCGCGCCTTCGGGCAGCGGCAGATGCGCCAGCGCCTGTTCGACCATCGCCCCGTCCAGATGGCAGCCCTTGCCGGTATTGACCTGAATCGCCGCCGCCCCCGTCGCGCGGATGCGGTCGGCGTCATTCGTCGTCTGCTGATCGCCCTCGATCACCGCAAGGGGCTGGGCGCCCAGCATCTCGATCGTCTTCACCAGCAGCGTGGTCTTGCCCGATCCGGGCGAGGAGACGAGGTTGGTTGCAAAAATGCTCTTTTGCGCCAGTGCGGCCCGGTTGCGGGCGGCATATTGGTTGTTTTTCGACAAGATGTCGGTCTCGATCTCGATCAGCCGGGCTTGCGACATGCCGGGCACTTCGGTCCCGGCCGGGCCGTGGCCAAGATGGATGTCATGGGCGCAGGCGCCGTGGGAATGGCCGTGATCGTGCCCATGGGCATGCGGGTGATCGCTGTCGGCCTCGGCGCCGTGACCGGCCGCATGGCTATGGCTGTGCGCATGCGGATGGCTGTGGCTCGTGCCGTCGGCATGGGTGTGCCAATGACTGTGGGAATGGCTGTGGCTGCCCTGCGGCTCGGCCAGCACGGCAAAGGGGGCGGGCTTGTGCGCCGCGTCCTTGCCGGTCTTCTTCAGATGATCCTTGAACTGGTCCTCGACGCTGTGACCGCCACATCCGCATACCGTGCACATCAGAGCACCTCCAGGTCCTTTATCCGCATCTCATCGCCGCCCTGCACCAGCAGCCTTGTCCCGCCACAGTCCGGGCAGATATCCAGCCGATGTTCGATTTCGACAGTTTTTCCGCAATCAAAGCACGCTGCCTGTCCCGGAATGTCGATAATCTGCAAGCTGGCACCCTCGGCCACGGACCCGCGCAGGACCACGTCGAAGGCGAATTCCAGCGCCGCGCGCTCCACCCCCGCCAGCCGCCCGATCTCGAGCCGCACCCGCGTCACCCTTGAAAACCCGTTGGCGCGGGCGGACTCCTCGATCGCCGTGCGATTCCCCTCGACGATCGACATTTCATGCATGCGCCAGCTCCTGAACCGAGACTGCCACACAGGGGTCCAGAATGTCGATGACCAAAGCCGCCAGACCGGCCTTGGCCGCGGGCAAGCTGGCCAGCGACAGCGCCAGCGCGCCGCCCGGGGCGAGCAGGTGATCGGTGGGGGTGACGCGCGAGAGCGCGGTGACCATCCCCGCCTCGGTGCGGGCCGACAGCGCATAGGTGCCGCGCGCCGCCGCCACCAGCGCCAGCCCCGGCCGCGGCGTTTCGGCCTGCGGCGCCGTTTCGGCGATGCGGTGCAGATCAACGACACGGCCCAGCGCACGCCAGAACGGGCCCCGGCCGAACCGCGCCTCGGCCGCGTGCATCAGCGGATCATCGGCCACCCGTCCGGCGGGGGAATTTTCCTGCGCTGTCAAGGCCATCGGGTCGGTGAGCGGGGGCAGATCGGCCACCGCCTCGCCCGGGGCGAAGGCATGGCCCAGCGCCGCCAGAAGCGGCGCCACCCCCTGCCCCGAGGTCAGGAAGGGCCACAGATCCGCAGGTTTCGCGCCGCCCCAAAGCCAGTCCTGCAGTGCCTGCCCGCCCTCGGCCCAATGATCGGGCAGGGGCTGCGGCGTCAGGCCCAAGAGCCGCGGCCAGATCAGGCAGAGCTTGGCCAGATGATCGCGCAGGATCTCGCGCCGCGCGGGCGCCGCGTCCCCCGCAAGACCCAGCGCCAACCGCGCCGCCTGGCCCTGCGCCGCGCCGCACAGATTGAAAAGCCGCGGCAGCAGCGCCGCCGCCTCCGCGGGGGGCTTGCCCAGCAGCAGCGCCGCCACCGGCAAGGGATCGGGCGGGGTCACGGTGACCTCCAGCCGCGGCCCCTCGGGGCGCAGCACAATGGCCAGCGCCGCGCTCATTCCGTCTCGCCCTCACCCGCCAGACCGGCCGAGATCAGCCGCCGTCGCGTCGGTTGCGAAAGCGCCTCGGCCCGGGCGTCGCTGGCCGCTTCCTCGGCCTCGGCGGCCTCGATAGCCGCCAGTTCCGCCGCCCGCGCCGCACGGATTTCCGCCGCGCGGTCGGTCTCGGCGCGGTTTTCCGCCTTGAACAGCTCGATCATCACCGCGCGGGCCAGATCGACCGCCTGCATCTGGGTCTGGAAATCGCCCATCGTCGCGTAAAGCGAACAGGCCTTGTAGCCGCCCACCATCTCGCGCCGGTTGTGGATGAATTCATAGGTGCCCGAGGGGAAATCGACGTCTTCCTTGACCCCCGGGATCAGGCCCGACCAATCCTCGCCCTCGGCGGGGAGCACGATCAGGTTCATGAACCAGGGGCTGACCAGCACGCCCAAGCCACGGCCCGCATGGCTGCGAAAGCCCACGGCTTCGATGGACAAAGCCTTGTTCACCAAGGGCACGTCGCGCATTTTCGAATGCCAGATCTCGCGGAAATCGGCAACCAGCGCAGCCACTTGCGCGTCAATGCGGTTCTGTTCCAAAAGCGCGGGGGCGCCGGGGTCGGTTTGCACGATGAACTGCGCTTTCGGCGCATCGCAATTCGGGCAATGCCAGTCCTCGGGCAGTTTGGTGAAAGGCGTGCCGGGCAGAACCTGCCGGAAATCATCCCCCGTCGCCGGATCGTAAGGCGTCCAGCAGATCTTGCATTCCATGATCGCCAGATCGGAAATCCGGTCATTGGCGCCCAGATACGAGCCCTCGAAGCCCGCGCGTGCCGGCCCGCTCAACGAATGGCCTCCAGCACTTCGCGGATACGGCCCGCCGAATCTTCCAGATCTTCGCGCGCGGCCAAGGCCACCTCGGGCATCGTGGTCACTTCGATCGTGTCCAGGATCAGCGCATCGGTCGAATTGTAGAACTGCACCCGCCAGACATGCGGCGTCGCCGTCGCGGTGATCCGGCAGTTGCCATAGCCGCGCGAGAGGATCGTCACCGCCCCCTCGCCCAGAACGGTGTCGAGGAGCGTCAGGTCTTCTTCCGTATGCGGCAGCAGCGTCAGGTTGATCACATCAGCCGCGCCCCCCACGTAAGCCGAGGATTTGTCGAAAAGTTCCGCAATCAGCGCCGGGGCGTTCACGACGCCGTCGGACAGCGGCGGCAGCGCGGTCAGCCCCTTGCGGAAGGGCTCGAAAGCGCGGCTCAGCGCCGCGGCGGGCACCGCGCCCACCTCGATCCGGTCGACGCCCGCGCCGGCCACCGACCAGACCCCGGCAAAGACCGATTCCTGCACCATCAGCGCCGGGATGCCGCGGATCTTCATCGCGACCTCGCCCTGCCCCATGGTTTCCGCGATCAGCGCGCGGTTTTGCGCATCAAGCCCCGTCAGATCGAAGCTCGCCATGCCGCCCAGCGCGCAGGCCTCGGCCGCGGCGGCGATGTCGGAGAGCAGCTTCAGCGCCGGGGCGACGGAAGACGTATCCTCGACCTCGGGCAGATGCGCCGAATAGGTCCGCATCCCTGAGGGCAGCTGCATGTAGCCCAGTTCCTCGTCGCCTTCGGGCTGCGAGCCGGGGCCGAAACCGACGGGGGGCAGGTGGAAATTCGAGACCATGGCTCAGCCTTTCGCGGCAAGGATATGAGAGGTGCGGGCGATGTAATCATCCCAGTCGCGGATCTTCTCGATGCCGCCCAGAAAGTCGCCGTCGCGGAAAAACAGGAACGAGGGGGTTTTCAGAACCCGCGTCGTCTCGCGCAGCTCGGCCTCGATGCCGTCGCCGACCACGGCGCAGTCAAAGGCATTCTGGAAGGCCTGACGCAGTTCCGGCAGCACCACCGCGGCATCGGGGGTTTCCAGATTGCGTGCGCCGTCGCCCGGCACGAACAGGCAATGCGCCCCCGGCCGGGTGGTGAATTCGCGCAGGTCATGCGCATTGTCGAGCCGCGGCCAGCCGAAATCGGTCGTCAGCCGGGCCACCAGCGGATGGGTCTTGCCCGAGGGCGCGGCCGTGTCGGGCATGTGAAAATCGTGCATGGGAACCTCAGGCGCTGGTCTTGCCGGCGTCGAGCGCGGCTTGAAGATGGGGGGGAAGCTGGGGCGACCGGGCCTCCAGATCGGCGAAGGCATCGCCCAGATCGCCGCCCGCCATCAGCGAGCGCAGCCCGGAAAGCGCGGCAGAGATCTGCGCGGCGGCTTCGGGCGTCAGCACTTCGCGGGCGGCGCCCAGAAAGGCCAGAACCCAGTCACCGGGCCGCGCCTCGGGGGTCAGCGACAGATCGACCAGCCCCGGGCGGCCATCCTCGATCACCTCGCCGCGGATACCGTCAACGGCCAGCAATTGCACGGGAATGCCAACGCACATCAGGCGCGGACCTTGGCGTCCGAGGGGAAAAAGCGGTGATCGCCGATCCGGCAGGCTTCGTCCTCGGTGGGGCGGCCGCGTTCATAGGCGTCACGCGCCAGCGAGGGGTCGACCAGATCATTGCTGATCGTCGCGCCTTTCGTCACCTCGATCCCCCAGGCGCGCAACTCCCGCACCGCCTCGGCGATCGCATGGTCGATCTGTTCGGCCACGACGGGGCGCAAACTGCCGCCGTAATCCTCCAGCTCGACCGGCTGGCAGCCGATCAGCGTCATATGCGCGGGGCAATAGCCCATCAGCTGCGCCGTCGCGATCACATCCTGAAAGCCGGTCTGATGCAGGCTCATCTTTTTCGCGCCCATGAAGGCGGGCACGTCCTCGTCGCGCATGGTGACCAGCGTGCCGGGGGTGAAGCCGAAATCGACCGCGTCAAAGACGATCAGCGCCTCGGCTTCTTCGAGAAAGGGCAGCAGGTAAAGCCCCTGCGTGCCGCCATCCAGCAGTCGGACGCCCGCGGGCAGCGCATGGGTTTCGGCCATCCGCTCGACACAGCGCACGCCGAAGCCCTCGTCCGCCCAAAGCACGTTGCCGATGCCCAGAACAAGAACGCGGTCAGGTTTGAATGCTGGCATGGGTCCCTCCCTAGACCGCCGCTGGCAGGGGCGTTCAGCCCACATGATGACCCGGACCTCAGGCCCCGGAAAGCCGGGCAGAGAGTCGGGTTTGCGCCATTTTCGGAAACCTTGTTATCACTTAATCGTCACAATTGGAAGCATGATTTCCACCAAAAACCGGACGCAGACAGATCTGCGCCCGGTTCCGGTCTTCCACCAAGGTCACTCGATACGGTCGTCCTTGAACGTCCGGTGACCGGAGATCATCGTCGAGACCATCGACTGGCGGCTCATCACGTCTTCGCGGATCGCGGCATAGATATGGATGATCGCGAAGATCACGATCGACCACATGCCCAGATGGTGCAACGTGTGCAGCCGCTGGCTGTTCTGGACGTAGCCCAGCACCCAGCCGAAGAGGCTGTCGGTGACACCGCCCTGCCCCGCGCCTTCGGCGTAAAGCGCCCAGCCGGTCACCATCATGAAGGTGATGCCCAGCGTGATGAAGGTGAACATCGCCGCCTGCGCGAGCGGGTTGTGGCCAATGTATTTCTTCGGCTCTTCTTCCAGGAACAAATACCAGCGCAGTTCAAAGAAGAATTCCTGCCAGTAGCGCTTGTTGAAGACCGGGATGTAGAACATCTGCCAGGCGTGGCGGTTGCCCACGAAGGCCCAGTAGATGCGGCCAAAGAACCCCACCGACATCACCACCCCGGCGGCGAAATGGGCAAAGCGGATGTAGCCCATCACGAACTGGTCGGTGGCCTCGCCGATCTGCATCGAGGGCAGCGGCGAGCCGATGAAATAGCCGGTCACGATCAGGATGGTGATCGCCAGCGCATTGACCCAATGCCAGACCCGCACCGGGGCCTCATAGACATAGACGGACGTGCGCCGCCGGATGCTTTCAAGGTCTTCGCGGGTGGCGTCGCCGGTCAGTCGCGAGGCCTCGAAGATTTCATCCGGGCCACGGACGGGGGCATTGATCCTTTCGTCGGAAACTCCCTTCATGACATCCCCCTACCGGACCTTGACGGTGGTCAGGGGTTCGCCTTCGGCCGACATGACGTGGGTCGAACAGGCCAGGCACGGGTCGAAGCTGTGCAGCGTGCGCAGGATTTCGACCGGCTCTTCGGGGCGTTCCATCTTCGTGTTCAGCAGCGAGGCCTCGAAGGCGCCGATATTGCCCTTGCTGTCGCGGGGCGAGCCGTTCCAGGTCGTCGGCACGACGCATTGATAGTTCTCGATGCGGCCGTCCTTGATCTTGACCCAATGGCCCAGCGCACCGCGCGGCGCCTCGGTCATGCCGACGCCCTTGGCTTCCTTCGGCCAGGAAGACGGGTCCCATTTGTCGACATTCGCGGTCGAGCTGTCGCCGTTCTTGATGTTGGTCATCATCTTGTCGAAGAAGTGCTTTTGCAGACGGCAGCAGTATTCCGCCTCCAAAGCCCGCGCCGCGGTCCGGCCCAGCGTCGAGAACAGCGCCGAAACCGGCAGGTTCATGTCGCGCAGCAGGCCCTCGACCTGGTTCTTGATGTCCTCGTGCCCCTTGGCATAGCCGACGATGTAGCGCGCCAGCGGCCCCACCTCCATCGCATTGCCCCCGCCAGCGCGGCGCCTTGATCCAGGAATATTTCGCGCCTTCGTCGATGTTCTCGATATTGGTGCGGGTGCCTTTCAGGTTCGGGCCCAGCTCGAATTTCGGCTCGGTCCGGCCATCCCAGGGGTGCAGACCCATGCCCGGCTCGCCGTAATCATACCAGGAATGGTCGACGAATTCCTGCACCTGCTCGGGGTCGGTCGTATCGACGTCATGCACCTCGTTCAGGTTGCCGTTGATGATCGCGCCGCGCGGCAGATGCAGCTGTTCGGCGCTGAAATCATTCGGGTTTTCCGGAATGTCGCCATAGGACAGCACCGATTGCCCCGCCAGACCGCCCCCATAGAGCCAGTCCTTGTAGAAGCCGCCGATGGCTTTCAGGTCGGGCAGGTAGACGTTGTTGGTGAATTCGGTGCAGCGGTCGATGATCGAGGAGACGAGGTTCAGCCGCTCCATGTTGATCGCGCCGACCGCGCCGACACCATGGACGTTGATCGGACAGGGCACGCCGCCCACCAGCCAGTTCGGATGCGGGTTCTTGCCGCCGAAGATCGTGTGGACCTTGACGATTTCCTTTTGCAGATCAAGCGCTTCCAGATAGTGCGTCGTCGCCATCAGATCGGCTTCGGGCGGCAGCTTGTAGGCCGGATTGTCCCAGTAGCCGTTCTTGAAAAGCCCCAGCTGCCCGGATTCCACGAATTTCTTCAGCCGGTTCTGCACGTCGCGGAAATAGCCGGGGCTCGACAGCGGATGGCTGGGCGAGACCATCTGCTGCAGCTCGGACGTCGCCTTCGGATCGGCACGCAACGCATTGACCGGGTTCACCCAATCCAGCGCATGCAGGTGGTAGAAGTGCACGATATGGTCGTGGATCTGCAGGTTCAGCTGCATGATGTTGCGGATCGAATTGGCGTTATCGGGGATGGTGATCCCCAGCGCGTTTTCGACCGCCCGGACCGAGGTCAGCGCATGCGTCCCGGTGCAGACGCCGCAGATGCGTTCGGTGAAGGCCCAGGCGTCGCGCGGATCGCGGCCCTTCAGGATCACTTCAAGGCCGCGCCACATCGTGCCGGTCGACACCGCATTGGTGATGATGCCCTGATCGTTGACGTTCACTTCGCAGCGCATGTGGCCCTCGATCCGGGTGACCGGGTCGACGACGATGCGTTTGCCTGCGGTATCAAGGGTAAAGCCGTTCGGAGTCTGGGTCGTCATGGCTTACGCCTCCTCGTTCTTTTTCTGCGCGCGCTTGAGCACGGAGACCGCGGCATGGGCGGCAACGCCCGCGCCGACAAGGCCGGTGGCGGTCCAGCCGATCTGGTCGGCGGTGGCTTCGATGCCGAATTGCTTGATCGTGGTCAGCCGCTCATAGAACCCGCCCTGATCCCAGAACCCGTCCTCGGAACAGCCGATGCAGCCATGGCCCGACTGGATCGGGAAGCTGACGCCGCCGTTCCAGCGCACGGTCGAACAGGCGTTGTAGGTGGTCGGGCCCTTGCAGCCCATCTTGTAGAGGCAATAGCCCTTGCGCGCGTTTTCGTCGTCCCAGTGTTCGACGAACTGGCCGGCGTCGAAATGCGGGCGGCGGTAGCATTTGTCATGGATGCGCTGGCTGTAGAACATCGCCGGGCGGCCCTGACGGTCCAGCTCCGGCAGCCGGTCGAAGGTCAGCATGTAGGTGATGACGCCGGTCATCACCTCGGCAATGGGCGGGCAGCCCGGAACCTTGATGATCGGCTTGTCGGTGATCACCTTGTGCACCGGCGTCGCCTGGGTCGGGTTCGGCGCCGCGGCCTGCACGCAGCCATAAGAGGCACAGGCGCCCCAGCTGATGATCGCCTTCGCCCCTTCCGCGGCATGGCGCAGCTTCTCGACAAAGGGCTTGCCGCCGGTGATGCAGAACATCCCGTCTTCGTTCAAGGGCGGGTTGCCTTCGACGGCCAGGATGTAGTTGCCCTTGTATTTGGCGATCGTGTCTTCAAAGGCGGCCTCGGCGGCATGCCCGGCGGCGGCCATCAGCGTGTCGTCATAATCCAGCGAGATCATCGACAGCACGACATCCTTGGCCAGCGGATGGGCCGAGCGGATGAAGCTTTCCGAACAGCAGGTGCATTCGAGCCCGTGCACCCAGATCACCGGGGTGCGCGGCTTCGTTTCCATCGCCTCGGCGATCTTCGGCACGAAGGAGGGCCCAAGCCCCAAAGCTGCTGCGGTGAGCGAACAGAACTTCATGAAACTGCGCCGGGTGATCCCCTGACGCCGCATCACGTCATAGAAAGTTTCGATGTCCGACAATTGTCCCTCCCTTGCCTTGTGACGCGCCGTGACCTCCTCGGCGCGCCCATGGGTAGAGTGGAATTGTCACGGTTGGGCCGGTTTCCGCCAATCAGAAACGGCAAATTGTCGCAGAAAAATTTTTCCTTGTTTCTCAAGGGTGTGTGATTTTGTCACGCAAAAAATCCGAAAGGTCTTTGACCAGACATCCTTCCATTGTGATCAATGTCCTTCCAATTTGGCCGCCGCGACAAGGGCCTGACCCAGGGCAAGGCCGCCATCATTGGCGGGGATGCTGCACTGCGTCAGAATCCTTTGATCGGAAAGGAAATTTCCCGCCATGGTTGCAAATCTGGAATTCTGAAAACAGCCCCCCGTCAGCGCCACCGCCGCGGCCTGTCCGCTTTCGACCAGCCGCCGGGCTTCGTCGGCAAAAGCCCGGGCCAGGCTGGCATGCAAAGCATGGGCCACGCGGTCGGGGCGCTGGCCTGCCGCCAGAAGTTGAAAGAGCGGCGCGGGGTCGATCTCGCCAGCGATCACCGGCAGATCGGGGGCGGGCCCGGTCTCGGAAGCGAGTGATTCCAGCCGCATCGCCGCCTCGCCCTCGTAGCTTTGGCGCATCGGGCAGATCCCCAGACAGGCGGCCACCGCATCGAAAAGCCGCCCCGCACTGGACGACATCGGCGCGTTGATCCGCTTTGCCGCCGCGGCCCGCGCCAGATCGCGCGGCGCCTCGGGGAAAAGCCGGTCGGCCAGATCCGGCAGCCCCGCCGCGTCGAGCCGCATCAGCGCATTGCGCCAGGGCTCGCTCTGCGCGCGGTCGCCCCCGATCAGCGGCGCGGGCTTCAGCCAGGCGATGCGCTCGAAGCCCGCGTAATCGCCCAAAAGCAGCTCGCCCCCCCAGACCGTGCCATCGGGGCCCAGCCCCAGCCCATCCAGCACGATCGCCGCCACCTTGCCGCCGTCCTTGGGCCAAAGGTTCTCGCCCAGACAGGCGGCCAGATGGGCGTGATGGTGCTGCACCGCGATCAGCGGCACGCCCAGGGCCTCGGCCCGGGCGGCGCCGTGGCGGGACGCGCGGAAATCGGGGTGCAGATCGACCGCCACCGCCTGCGGGTGATGGTCGAAAAGCGCCGCATAATCGGCATCGGCCTGAAGAAAGGCCTCCCAGGTCAGGGCCTCGTCCAGCTCGCCCAGGTGATGGCCCAAAAGCGCCTGGCCGTTCTTGATCAGGCACAGCGCCGCCTTCATCTGCACGCCATAGGCGACAACCTGCGGCGTGGTTTCGAAGCCGGGCGGCAGCGGCAGAGTGCCCGGCACCTGCCCGCGGGCGCGCCGCAGCACCATCGGCGTATCGGCCCGCAGGACCGAGTCATCGAGCCGCCGGGCAATGGCGCGGTCATGCATCAGGAAGGCATCGGCAAAGGCGGCAAGCTTGTCGCGCGCCTCCTCGTTGCCGATCACCTGCGGCTCGCCCGACAGGTTGCCCGAGGTCATCACCAGCACGCCGCCGAAGGCGTCGAGCAACAGGTGATGCAGCGGCGTATAGGGCAGCATCACCCCAAGCTCGCCGATGCCGGGGGCAAGGGTCTCGGGCAGCGTGCCGCGCGCGGGCATCAGGACAATCGGCGCCGCGGGGTCGCGCAGCGCCGCCCGGGCCGCGGGGCTGACCCGGACGATGCGGTCCAGATCGGCTTCGCGCGCCATCAGCGCAAAGGGTTTGGCCGGACGGTGCTTCCTTGCGCGCAGCCGGTCGATGGCGTCAGCATTCGTCGCATCGCAAGCCAGATGAAAACCGCCAAGCCCTTTCACGGCAAGGATTTCCCCCGCCCTCAGCCGGGCCGCAGCGGAAGCGATGGCATCGCCCGGCAGCTCGACCCCGCCCACCTCCAGCCAGAGCCGCGGCCCGCAATCGGGGCAGGCGATGGGCTGGGCGTGAAAGCGCCGGTCGGCGGGGTCTTCATATTCCGCCCGGCAGGCCGGACACATCGCAAAGGGCGCCATCGTCGTGCGGGCGCGGTCATAGGGCAGGCTTTGCAGGATGGTGAAGCGCGGCCCGCAATGGGTGCAGTTGGTGAAGGCATAGCCGCGCCGCCGCCCTTCCCCGCGGATTTCCGCCAGACAGTCCGGACAGGTCGCGGCATCGGGCGTCACCCGCGTCTCGGCCCCGGCCCCGCCCGAGGCCGCGATCTGAAACCCCTCGGGCAGATCGTCAAGGACCACCGCCGCCACCTCGACCGCATCGACCCGCGCAAGCGGCGGCGCCTGATCGCGCAAAGCCGCAACGAAATCGCCCAACTCCCCCGCGACCCGGATCAGCACCCCTTCGGCATCGTTCAACACGACCCCGCGCAGCCCGCGCGCCCGCGCCAATTGCCAGACGAAAGGGCGAAACCCCACGCCTTGCACCTGTCCGCGCACCCTGATCTGCCAAGCCTGCATTTATCTTGCCTCAAATATCCCGGGGGTGTGGGGGCAGAGCCCCCACCGCGCTCAATGCACGGTGCACACCATGCAGGGATCGAAACTGCGCACGACATGCTGCACCGAAACCGGACTGTCCTCGCCCGGCGCAACCGGAGCCCCGACCAGCGCCGCCTCCAAAGGCCCGGGCACGCCCCGCGAATCGCGGGGGGAAAAGTTCCAGGTCGTCGGCGCGATGATCTGGTAAGAGGCGATCCTGCCGCCCTCGATCCGCAGCCAATGGCCCAGACTTCCCCGCGCCGCCTCGACCAGCCCCGCGCCCGTGCCCGCCTCGGGCATCCGGCCCTGCACCATGAAGACCGCCCCGGGGTCCAGCGCCGCCGCCCAGCCCTCCATCAGCAGCTGCGTCCGCGCCAGTTCCAGCAGCCGCCCGGCGACCCGGGCCAGCACGCCGCCCCCCGCCAGATCCACGGCCAGCGGATGGCCGTCGATCAGCTGCCGCGCCAGCGCGCCCACCTCGACCGGCTGCCCGCCCAGCCGCGGCGCCTTGCACCAGCTGTAGGCGCCCGCGCGCATCGTTTCATCCGGCCGGGTCACACCGTCAAAGGGATGCGCCGTACCGCCCAGCATCCAGGCATGGCTCAGATCCTCGGCAATCGCCCCGATGTCCGGCGCCGTGACCGCGCCCGCCTGCCAGAGCCCCGGCGCGAAACCATGCCCCTCGACCAGCGGATAGGCGCCGAAGCTCAGATAGCGCCCGGCACCGCGGCCCAAGGCGTCCAGATCCAGATCGGCCGCGATTTCCACGAAAAGCCCGGCATCGCCGCGGTCCCAGCGCAGCAGCGCCGACCGGCTCTCAAGCGCCGCGAAATCCTCGATCGGCCCGCCGAAAACCTGCGTTTCCAGATGCTTGCGGAACATCCGCAGCTCGGTCCGGATGCGCAAAAGCTCGCGCGCCCCCGGCGTGCGGGTAACGCCGCCGGGCTGCAGCGCCAGGGTATGCGGCCACTTCCCCGCCACCAGCCCAAGGATGTGCATCAGCCCCGAACGCGCCGCAATCGCGGCCCGTCCCGCCTGCCCCTCGATCGCGGAAAACCGCGCCACCGCGCGCGGATACCACGGCCGGGCGGCATAACAGGGCCGGGTGAAATCGGGCATGAAGAAGAGGTTGAAATGCACCAGATGGTCCGAGACATTCTCGACCGCATGAATGAGCGCGGCCAGCAGCGCGCCCTGGTCCGTCGGCGCAAGCCCCATCGCCGCGCCCAGCGCCCGCGCCGCCGCCGCCGATTGCGAGATCGAGCAGATGCCGCAGATCCGCGGCGTCAGCGTCAGCGCGTCGCTGGGGTCGCGCCCCTCCAGCATGCGCTCGAACCCGCGGTAAAGGGGCGCGTTGACCCGGGCCGCGGCCACCTGCCCCTCGGCCAGATCGAGATGCACTTCCAGATCGCCCTCGACCCGGTTGAAGGGGCCGACGACCAGCCGCGGCGTGTCGCTCATCGCCGCCCCCCGGGTTTGCGGATCGTCGGCGGCACGGTGACGCGCGGGGTGACGGCATTCTTCGCGATCCGCTCGGGCGTTGCGGCCTTCGACAGCGAGGCGAGCGCCATGAACCAGGCCTTCGGCATGTCGGCGGGCAAGCCCACCGGAATGCCCGCGACCTTCGGGGTTTCGGTAAAGGGGTGGCGGGGTTCTTCGAATTCCGGCGCGGTGCAGGCGATGCAGGGATAGCCGCCGCGCGTGCAGGAGCCCTCGCCGTTCCAGGGGCGGATGTTGCAATCGCCCACCGCCTGCGTGCCGACGCAGCCCAGATGTTCCATCATGCAGCCCAGATCGGAAAGCTGCAGCGCCGAGGCCTTGTATTCATAGAATTCGTTGCGCGGACAGCCGTGATGCACCAGATGTTGCGCGTAAAACAGCGGACGCCCCAGCGCATCCAGATCGGCCGCGGTCAGCCGCCCCTCGGCCAGAAGCATCAGCGTTTCGGTGACCCAGCCCGGATGGGTCGGGCAGCCCGCGATATTGACGACCGGCAGGCCCGAGCGGGCGCGGAAATCGGCGGCCAGAACGCCGCCCGGATGCGCGCCCTCATAGACCAGCCCGACCGCGTCCGAGGGGTTCCCCCCGGCCGAGGTCACGCCGCCATAAGCGGCGCAAGAGCCCACCGCGACGACATGCCCGGCCAGCGGCGCCAGCGCCCGCACCCAGTCGAGCATCGACCGCCCGGTGCCCGAGAGCATCTGGAACCGCCCCGTGCCCATCGGCCCGCGGGCGATCGCGCCTTCGACCGCCAGACAATCGAGCGCGACCTCTCCGGCCTCGATCGCCTGCAAAAGCCGCGTCACCTCGGCGCCGGTGGCGAGGCTGAGCGCCGGATGCCACAGGAATTCCACCCCCCCCACGGCCAGCGTGTCGATCAGATCGGGCGCCTCGGCGCAAAGCGCCGACATCGTGCACCCGCCACAGCCCGAGGCCTGCAACCACAGAACCTTCATGCCGGTGCCCCCGCCAGCGCCAGATCGAAGCCAAAACAGGCGCCGCCCAAGGGGTTTTCGGGCAAAAGCCTGAGCCGCCCGCCATGCTCCTCGACGATCTTGGCGCTGATCGAGAGGCCCAACCCGGTGCCCTTGCCGACATCCTTGGTGGTGAAGAACGGGTCGAAAATCGTCGGGGCCACGTCTTCAGCCACGCCCGGGCCGGTGTCGGAGACGACCAGTTCGCCCCGCCCGCCCGCGATCCGCGCCTCGATGCGGATGCGGCCATCCTGAAAATCGCCCATCGCATCCAGCGCGTTTTGCACCAGATTCATCACCACCTGCTGGATATGGCCCGGCCGCCCGATCACCTCGAGCGCGGGCAGGCCGGTGAACTCCACCGCCACCGCGGTTTTCGAGCCGCGCCGCACCCAATCGGCCGCCACCCCGGCGGTGGCGACCAGATCGAAAGCCACCTGCTCGCCCGTGCCCTCTGATGACAGCCGGCGCAGATCCTCGACGATGGCGCGCACCCGCTCGGCCCCGTCGCGGGCGCCATGGATGGCGGTGCGCAGATTGCCGATCTCGCGTTCCAGTTTCAGGCTCTCGCGCAGCGCTGCCAGCTCCTCGCGCGGGGCGCCCGCCTGCACCGCGGCGAAATAGGTCTCGAATTTCGCGGCGTAGCGCTCCAGCGCATGGGCATTGGCGTAAACGAAGGAAATCGGGTTGTTCAGCTCATGCGCCACCCCCGCCAGCAACCGGCCCAGCGAGGCAAGCTTTTCATTGCGCACCAGCTGCGCCTGCGCCGCGATCAGCGCCGCATGCGAGCGTTCCAGTTCGGAATAGGCCTGCCGCAATTCGCCCAAGGGGCGGCCGGTCAGCACATAGCCGATGATGCGCTCGCGCTCGTCCAGCCGCGGGCTGACGGACAGTTCCAGCGGCGCCGGGCCGTTCGGGCCGATCAGCGCCGCCTCGACGGTGACCGGGGCGCGGCGGTTCGCGGCCTCGGCCATCGTGCGTTCCAGCCGCGCCCCCGAAGCCGGGTCGAACATCGCCGCGAGCGGCCGGCCCTGCCAGACCTCGGCGCTTTGCCCGGTCAGCGCCGCGACCGAGGCCGAGGTGCCCAGCACCTCCCCCGCGCGCGAGGCGACGATCAGCGCATCCGAGACCGAGGCCAGGATCGAGCAGAGATAAGAGCGCAGGTCTTCCAGCTCGTGGTTCTGCCGCTCCAGCCGTTCCTGATAATCGACGAGTTCCGCATAGGTGCGATCGACGGCGGACAGCACATCGACCCAGACCGCATCTCCCCCGGCCCCGTCCAGCGCGGGCAGAAGGGCGCCCAGACGGGCCGGGTCGAAGCGGGGCGCGCTGTCCTTGGCGGGCGGTCGGGGCATGTCGGGTCCTGGGTTCGGGCAGGCCCAGCATATCGGCGGCGCAAGGACCCGCGCAAGGGCGGCGTCCCGGCGGCGTCGGGCAGAGCTCATTCCGCCGCCGGACGACGCCGGTCGGGCGCGGCAAACAGGTCTTCGACGGCGCCGGTCTCGGCCGCCTGCCAGCGGTCGATGCCGGGCCAGGACAGAAGCGGGATGACAAAGCCCCAGGCCTTGGCCAGATGCGCCCGGGCGGGGGCGCTGAGCCCCTCCTCCAGCGCGAAGCTTTCGCCGCGCAGGCACAGCACGAAGGCGGGCGGCGGCTCGTCGTGCATCACCTGGCGATAGGCCTCGAGCACGCCCTCGGGGCCGATGCCCTGGCTGGTCGAGGGGCCGGTGAAGCGGCGCGGCGCGGTCCGGGCAAAGACAAAGGGCGCAGGCGTGCCCATGCCAGCGTCGATGAACAGAACCAGATCCTGCCCCACCAGATCCAGCGCATGTTCGACCTGCAGCTGCGCCTCTTCGATCAGGGTGACATGTTGCCAGCCCGCCGTGGCGATGCGCGCCGCCAGCCGCGGGCCGAGCCCGTCATCGCCGCGGCTTTCGTTGCCCCAGGCCAGAACGACCACACGCGGCCCTAGGACGGAACGCAGCATGACACCCCCCCGTCGGCGCCGCGGCGCAGCCCCGACACCAGCGCCCCCGCGGCATCGCGCAGCTCGACCGCCAGCGGGCTTTGGCCCAGCGCATGCGCCGCCCCGGACAGACAGGGATCATAGGCGCGGATCGCCACCTCAAGATGGCCCAGCAGCCCCTCGGTGATCGCGCGGCCATCGAAATGCTGTTGCGCCACCTGGCGCAGCGCCTCGTTCATCGCGCGGGTGTTGTTGGTGCTGGCAATGACCAGATCGCAGCGCCGCACCCGGTCCTGCGCATCCAGGTCGTAGCGGTGAAACAGCGTGCCGCGCGGCGCCTCGATCACCCCGACCGCGCTGCGCCGCGGCGTGCCCGGATCGGCCATCAGATCGGTGCCCAGGATCTCGGGATCGTCGAGCAGGTCGCGGATCAGCTCGGCCGCGTGCAAAAGCTCGATCAGCCGCGCCCAGTGATAGAACAGCGTCCCATGCAACGGCTTCCCGCCCCCCACGGCGAGAAGCCGCTGCCGTTCGGTCTCGGCCTTCTCGGAGGTCAGAAGGTCGCAGACCTGCAACCGCGCCAGCGGCCCGACGCGATACCACCCCATTTCGGGGCCCAGCGCCCGGATATGCGGAAAGCGCATCCGGCCCGAGGGCCGCGCCTGATCGCCCAGCACGCCGCGCCAGCCGGTGGCGGCGACGCCGTCAAAGATCATGCCGCCACGGGCATCGCGGGCGCGCAAGCGGCCATCGTAGAAATCGACCGCCCCCGAGGCCGAGACAAGGCCGATCATGTTGCCGCCGACCTCGCCGAAATGGTCGTAAAAGGCCGGGTTCATCGCATGCAGCCGTTCCAGCACCCGCAGCGCGCCACAGGTCCAGTCGATCACCTGATCGACATCGGCGCGCAAGAGATCGCGGGCCTCGCGCCCCAAAGCGCGCCGCATGCCGCCCGGCACCGCCCCGGCCCCCGGCCCCCGGCCGCCCGCGACGGCCCGCACCACATCCTGTCCGAACCGGCGCACCAGCACCGCCTCGGTCGCCAACTGCGGGAAATCGCGCGCCACCCCGACGATGCCGCGCCGGGTGGTCTCGCAGTCGAAGCCCAGCAGAAGATCGGGCTCGGCCAGGTGGTAGAACTGCACCGCATGGCTTTGCACCATCTGCCCGTATTGCATCAGCCGACGCAGCTTTTCCGCCGTGGGCGGCAGCCGGTCATGGCCCGTCAGCCGGTCCAGCGCCTTGACCGCCGCCAGATGGTGGCTGACCGGGCAGATGCCGCACAGCCGCTGCACCAGATCGGGGATGTCGCGGGCGGGACGGCCCTGCAGGAAACGCTCGAAGCTGCGCGATTGCAGCGTCTGCAG
This sequence comes from Rhodobacter capsulatus, assembly GCF_052363185.1. Lineage (GTDB taxonomy): Bacteria > Pseudomonadota > Alphaproteobacteria > Rhodobacterales > Rhodobacteraceae > Rhodobacter > Rhodobacter capsulatus_E. The sequence continues at coordinate 2,793,020 of NZ_CP198955.1, forward strand.
GCGCACCCGATGCACCCGGCCGCGCGCATCCAGCTGGATCGTGACTTTGCCCTGGGAGTCCGGGCCTTGCGATTCGGCCTGCGGCGGCTCCGGCCCCTGCGCCGCGGCGGCGGTCGCCGGGTTCGGGGCGATCCGGTGCGGCATCCGGGGGGCGGGGGCAGTCTCGAGGGCAAGCATCGGGGCACTCAGCGGCAGGAAACGGGCGATTGACCCGCAGATCGGCATCAGGAAACCAGAGGAAAACGCGGCCCGGAAACAGCGGGCGCCCCCCTCCGGTCGAGGGTCATGGAGAGGTCGATCCCGGTCGCCGCAGTCCTTGTCGTCGGGTGCGGGACATGTCCCGGTTCCGCCGCCATGTCCGCCGGGGGTCCATGTGTCCGACCCGGACCCCGCCGACATGTTCCAAGATCTGCGGTCCGCCCCGTCTCGAACCTCTCCATCCTCCACCCTTCCCTTGGGATAGGTCGAAATTGCGCCACCGCCGCGGGCCGGTCAAACGAATTGCCGGATTTGGTCAACAGCCGGATAAAAACCGCGGCAAAGGGCGCGCCACCGCCTGCGCCGCCACCCGCGGGATAAGGCATGAAAGCTGACCATTCAGGCGGCAGATTCCGACCCGATCCGGCAAGTCTCGCCCTTTCCGTCCCTTCGGCCGTGCTTTCCAGGCCGAATATCCGGCCCATTCGGGGAGAGCGCGCGCCGCACCCCGCGAATTTGCGCGCCCGACGACGCGAACCGGGCCGCGTCCGACCAAAAAACGGCCGCATCGGCCCCATTGGGGCGGTGCAAAATCAGCCGCCCGCCACAGGAAAAAGGCGAAAAATCGACGCGAAACCGGGCCGGATCGGGGCAACCACCGCCGTTTTCACCCCCTGCGGCAGGGCCAGCCAGGACCGCCTCAACCAAAGACCTTCCACAAGACGGCAGAACTGGAAGCCATCCTTCCAGACCCATTTTTCGGGCAGAGTCGCAAGGCGGATCAGCAGCTTTGCGACCGGCCGGGACGGCGCTTGGGCCATGCCGCAGATCACACCGGGCAGCCCCGACGCGGGCCGGGCGTTATCTTCTCTTAAGGCAACATGAAACAAATCCAGAACCGTAAGGGAAAATTGACAGTTATCCGGCATCCTGCAGGTCCACTCCGGCCCGTTTTCCCAGTTTTCGCGTTCTGTGCCTGGCCAGGCTTCCACCTTCCCAGACCCAAAGGCCCCATGAAAACCTTTCTCTTCGGCATATCCGCCCGTATTTACGCGATCGTGGCACTCGCCGCCTTCGCGCTTGTCATCCTGTCCGAAACGCTGCTGCATTTCGCGGTCGAGAACGCTTATGAAATGCGCGAGCAGCACCTCAGCGACGTCACCGATACCGCCATCGGCGTACTCGTCGATCTTGAAGCGCAGGTCCAGCAGGGCAAGCTGACCCGCCCCGAGGCGCAGGCCGAAGGGGCCCGCCGCCTGACCGCGTTGCGCTTTGACAAATCCGGCTATTTCTACGTGCTCGACCATCAGGGCGTGATCGAAGTGCACCCGACGATGCCGGACTGGATCGGCCAGTCGCAACGCGATTACACCGACCCCTACGGCAAGAAGATCTTCGTCGAGATGATCGAGATCGCCAAGACCGCCGGCAGCGGCGAGGTGCATTATCACTTCAAGAAACCCGACAGCGACACGCCCGAGGAAAAGATCGGCTTCGTGCGCGACTTCGCCCCCTGGGGCTGGATCGTCGGCACCGGCTCCTATGTGGCCGACATCAAGGCGGCGCTGGCCCATCTGCGCCAGGTCTCGCTGATCGCGATGCTCGTCGCGGTGGCGGCGCTTGGCGGGGCGGCAACGGCCCTGGCGCGCTCGGTCACCGGGCCGATCGGCGCGGTGCATGCGCGCATGAGCACGATGACCGCAGGCGACACCGAACGCCCCGTGCCCTGCACCGGCAGCCGCGGCGAAGTCGGCGACATGGCCCGCGCGCTGGAGGTGTTCCGGGCCTCGCTGGCGGAAAAGGCGCAGCTGGAACAACAGCGCCGGGCCCAGGAAGCCGAGATGGCCCGCGCCGAAGCCCAGGCGCGCGACCGCGAGGAAGCCTTGCGGCGGCGCGAACAGGAGGCCGAGGCCGAAGCCCAGCGCGCCGAAGCCGCCCGTCGGGCGGAGCGCGAGGCGGAACGCCAGCGCACCGAAGCCGAACGCGAGGCGCAGATGCGCGAGCAGATGCATGTCGTCTCGGCGCTGGCGCAGGGGTTGCAGGCGCTTTCGGCGGGCGATCTGACGGCGCAGATCACCGAGACCTTCCCCCCGGCCTACGAAGGATTGCGCCATGATTTCAACGGCGCGCTGGAAAAGATGACCGGGCTGATCGCCTCGATCGTGCAGACCACCGAGGTGGTCGAGACCGAGGCGGGGCAGTTGGGCACGGCCTCGATGGAGCTGGGGCGGCGCACCGAAACCCAGGCCGCCTCGCTCGAAGAGACGGCGGCGGCGATGAACGAGATGGCGGCCTCGGTCGCGCATTCGGTCGAGGGGGCGCGCTCGGCGGCGCTGGCGGTCAACCGCACCCGCACCACCACCGCCACCGGCCGCGATGTCGTGCGCCAGACGCAGCGGGCGATGGACGACATCGCGCAAAGCTCGGACAAGATCTCGCGCATCACCCATGTGATCGACGACATCGCCTTCCAGACCAACCTGCTGGCGCTGAACGCAGGCGTCGAAGCGGCACGGGCGGGCGAGACCGGGCGCGGCTTTGCCGTCGTCGCGTCGGAAGTGCGGGCGCTCGCGCAGCGCTCGTCGGAAGCGGCGCGCGAGATCGCGGCGCTGATCGACACCTCCTCGCGGCAGGTTGCCGCGGGGGTGGATCTGGCAGCGCGTTCGGACACCGCGCTGGGCGAGATCGAGACGCTGGTGACCGAACTTGACGGGCTTCTCGATGCGATCGCCAATGCCGCGGCCGAGCAATCCTCGGGGATTTCCGAAGTGACGGCGGCGGTGAACCAGCTCGATCAGGTGACGCAGCACAACGCCGCGATGTTCGAAGAAAATTCCGCGGCAACTCAAGGGCTTCTGCACGAGGCGCGGATGCTCAAGGAATTCAGCGCAGTGTTCCGCATCGCCCATCGCGGCGCCGTCGATCTGCGGATGGCGTCCTGAGCCTTGCCGCGCCCCGGGCCGCTGACCCGGGACGCGAACCTGACGGGCCCCCGACCGCAAGGCCGGGGGCCCACGTCCCTTCCCGGCCCGGCCGCAACCGCAGGCGCCAAGGCCGCGCCAAAAGATACAAGTTTACCAATCCGCGCGCGGCTTCACCTAGCCTTAATGCCTTTGGCGGATTTTACCGGGGCGAACTTCCGGAGCAACAGCATGACACGCGCAGGCACGTCCAGCAGCTTTCTCTCCTATCTCGTCCGTATGGGCCTTATCATCGTCGTCTGCACGGCGGCGGTCTTTGCCACGGTGTTCTATTCGGCCCTGATCGACCGGGCCGCGGAACGTCAGGGCGTCGCCATCGCCGCGCTGAATGCCGATCTGGCCACACTCGAACGCACCCTCGCCTCGGCCCGCGACATCGAGGCGAAATTCCGCATCGCCCGCGCCGAATCGCAGATCACCGATCATGCCGACCGGATCGTGCTGGCCTCGACGCAGCTCAAGGCGCTGGTGGAAGAGGCAAACAGCCTCGGCATGGCCGAGGCGGGTGCACAGGCCGCGATGCTGCAGGACAATCTGGACACCTACGAAGAGAATTTCGCCCTTTATGCCGATACCCGCCGGGTGCTCGGCCTCGACGCCGAATCGGGGCTCGAGGGGCAGCTGCGCGAGGCCGTTCATGCCGCCGAGAAGATGGTCGGGTCGCTGGCCCTGCCGAAGGTCGAGGTGACGCTGCTGAAGATGCGTCGCCACGAAAAGGACTTCATCATGCGTCTCGATGCGAAATACATCGAGAAACTCGACAAGGAAATCGCGACCTTCGGATCTTACCCCGAGACGATGTTCCTGTCGCAGCAACACCGGACCCGGACGCTGGCGAAGCTCACCGAATATCAGGAGGCGTTCCACCAATTCGCCGATCTGGCCCTGCAGGTGGCCGACATCACCCAGGCCTGCGATGACAGCTACGACACGATGCCCTTGGCGCTGGATGCGCTGCGCGCCCGGTTCGAGAGCGATGTCGCAACGATGCTCGCGGCGAGCGAGGCGCAGAAACGGCGCGGCTACATGCTGATGCTGGGCGCGGGGGCAATCGGCCTTCTGGTGCTGGCGCTCTCGGCCTTGCGGCTGTTCCGCGCCACGGTGCGGCCGCTGCGCGCGGTGACGGCGGCGGTGCAGGAGCTGGCCGCGGGCCGGACCGACATCAGCGTGCCCGACACCCGGGTGAGCGAGGTCCGCTCGATCGCGGCGGCGCTCGACAGTTTCCGTGCGACGATCCTGGAGCGGCAACGGCTCGAAGCCGAAAGCGCCGCCGCGGCCGAACGCGCGGCGCAGGACCGCGCCGCCGCGGCCGCGGCCGAACGCGCCGAGATCGAAGAACGCGCCCGCCGGGCCGAGGAAGACCGCGCCGCCGCCGCCGCCGCCCAGGCGCGCGAACATGCGGCCGCCCAGGAGATCGCCGCCGTCGTCGCCGCCTGTGCCGAGGGCGATTTCTCGCGCCGGCTGCGCACCGATGACAAGGTCGGCATCTTCGCCGATCTCTGCGCCGGGGTGAACCGGATCGGCGAAGCGGCGAATGACGGTCTGACGGCGGTGCGGGTGGCGCTGGAACAGCTGGCCAATCGCGACCTGACCCATCGCATGCCGACGCGGTTCCATGGCATCTTTGCCGAAATCGCCGAGACGATGAACCGGACCACCGAAAGCCTGACCGGCACGCTGGGCGACATTTCGGTGTCTGCGACCGCCGTCGACACTTCGGCGCGCGAGATCGCGGGGGCGGCGGACGATCTGGCCCGCCGGTCCGAACGCAACGCGGCGATGCTGGAACAGACCGCTTCGGCCCTGGAACAGATGTCGGCCACGGTCCGCTCGGCCGCGCAATCGGCGCAGACCGCGCGCAGCGCCGTGACCGAAATCTCGACCCGCGCCGGGGCCGGGCACGAGGTGGTGACGCGCGCCGTCTCGGCGATGGACGAGATCAAGGCCTCGTCCGAAGCAATCGGGCGCATCTTGCAGGTGATTGACGACATCGCCTTCCAGACCAATCTTCTGGCGCTGAACGCCGGCGTGGAAGCGGCGCGGGCGGGCGATGCCGGGCGCGGCTTTGCCGTCGTCGCCTCCGAGGTGCGGGCGCTGGCGCAACGCTCGTCGGAAGCGGCGCGCGAGATCGCCCGGCTGATCGAAACCGCCTCGAACAACGTCAACCACGGGGTCGGGCTGGTGCATGATTCCGGCCGGGCCCTGCGCGAGATCGTCGCCGGGGTCGAGGATGTGGCGCAAAAGATCACCGAGATCGTCACCGCCTCGCAGGAAACCGCGACCGGGATCGGCGAGATCTCGAATGCGACGACTGAGCTGGACCGCACCACGCAGCAAAACGCCGCCGTGTTCGAGCAGACCAACGCCGCCGTGCGTTCGCTGCAGGGCGAGGCGACGCTGCTGGCCGAGGCGGTGGCGGCCTTCCGGCTGCAGGGCGAGGTCGAAACCTTCGGCCGCGCGCCCGAGCCTGCACCGACCGAAACCGCGGCCCCCGCGCTGTTCGTGTCGCGCCGCAGCGCGTGACGGCGGGCTAACGCGGCAGCGCGTCGAGCCAGTCGCGCAAGGTGGCCGAAACCTCGGCCGGCTGTTCCAGCGGCGCCAGATGCCCGGCGCCCCGGATCAGGCGAAAGCTGGCCTGCGGCATGAGTTCCGCCAGGAATTCATGCCGTCGCGGCGGACAGATCGTGTCGTGTTCGCCGCAGATCAGCAGCGTCCGCACCCGGGCGCTGCGCAGCGCCCGCTGCTGATCGAGGCGGCGCATCAGCGCGCGCGACTGGTTGGTGAAAACCTCGGGGCCAAGCCCGCTCGCCATTTCCAGCACCATCGCCTGCACCTCGGCCCGGCCTTCTCCGGGGGCCAGCGCGGTGGCGGGAATTTCTTCCAGCATCACCTCGTCCAGACGGCCGGTGCGGGCCCGGATGATCCGCGGTTCGCGGCTGGCGGCCTGGGCCGGGGTCTCGGCCAGAGGCGAGACGTCGATCAGTGCCATCCCCGCGACCCGTTCGGGCACCCGGCGCTGCACCTCCATCGCCACAAGCCCGCCCAGCCAATGCCCGACCAGACAGAACCGGGGCGGGGCCACGGCAAGCACCGCCTCGGCCATCTCCTCGATCGCCGCGCCCGCCAGCGGCACGGCGATCACCGCCCGATCGGCCGAAAACGCGATGATCTGATGCCAGTAAAGCCGCGCATCGCACATGAAGCCCGGCAGGAAGATCAACGGATCGGCAGACATGCTCACCCCAGCGACGCGCGGTTTTGCGCTTTTCGCCCAAGGTAGCGCGAAGGGCGCGCGGGGGAAAACCCCCCTCGCGCAAAGGTTAACGCCCCGGCGTCAGATCGGCGAAATCTCGTCGATCGCGGCCTTGATCAACGCCAGATTGTCGGGGGAGGAGAAATTGTGATCCGCCCCCTTGACCATCGTCAGCCGGATATCGGGCCCCGTGGCGTGATGGAAAAGCTTCACCGCCCAGTCCGGCGGCACCGCGCGGTCCTCCGAGCCCTGCAAAAGCCGCGTCGGGAAAGGCAGCGCCAGGGGCTGGCGCAGCACGAAATGGTCGCGGCCGTCGACGATGAACTTGCGGCTGATGCGATAGGGCACCGGCCCGCCATGGTGCAGATCGAGATAGCCCTGCTCCATCAGCTGCGCCTGCTGTTCGGGCGAGAAGCTGGCCCAATAGCCGTCCTCGGTGAAATCGGCGGCCGCCGCGATCGTCACCAGACCCGCGACCTTTTCCGGGCACTCCCGCGCCAGCAACAACGCCAGCCAGCCGCCCATCGAGGAGCCCACCAGCACCTGCGGCCCCTCGGCCAGGTTCAAAAGCACGGACCGCGCGTCCTGATACCATTCCGCGATCGAGGTTTCGGCATAGACGCCCGAGGATTGCCCGTGCCCGGAACAATCAAACCGCAGGAAGGCGCGGCCGGTTTCGGCGGCCCAGGCATCGAGCGCCGTGGCCTTGGTGCCGGTCATGTCGGAATGCAGCCCGTGCAGGAACATCACCCCCGGCCCCTTGCCCGGACGGCGGTCATAGGCGATGCGGCGGCCCTCGGGGCTGTCGAAGAAATCGGTCATGGCACTCTCCTGTGACATCGGGCCTGCGACGTCGGGCCTGAAGCTTCGGGAAAGCCTAGCGCCCAATCGCATCCCGGCTCAACCCCGAGGTTGCAGGCGCGGCAAATCGCGCCCGGGCCGTCGTTTTCAGGATGGACGCCCCCTGCCCCGCAGGCTAGGCGAAAGCATGAGCCATCAAGACCGTATCCTGCCCGGCATCCTCTTGATGCTTGGCTTTTGCATCATCGCGCCGCTGATCGACGTGGCTTCGAAACTGGCGGCGCAGGGCGTGCCCGTCGGCACCGTCACGCTCGGCCGCTATGTCGCGCAGCTGGCGCTGATGGTGCCGATCGTGGCGCTTCTGGGCCAGCCCTGGAGCATGAGCCGCCGCGCGCTGGGCCTGACCTTCGCCCGCGCCGCGGTCTCGGTTCTGGCAACCTATTCCTTTGTCGCCGCCGTCCAGCACATGCCGATTGCCGATGCGCTGGCCATCGCCTTTGTCGAGCCTTTCGTCATCCTGTTCATCGGCCGCTTTTTCATGGGCGAAGAGGTCGGGCCGCGGCGCATCGGCGCCTCGGTCGTGGGCTTCATCGGCGCGCTCTTCGTGATCCAGCCCTCCTTTGCGGTCTTCGGCACGGTGGCGCTTTATCCGCTGGGCACCGCGGTCAGTTTCGCGCTTTACATCCTGCTGACGCGGGCGCTGTCGCGCCACATGCATCCGGTGCCGATGAACCTGCACACCGCCTGGGCCGCCATCGTGATCCTGATCCCGATCCTCGCGCTGGGCGGGCAATTCGACATCGGCCAGGTCCGGTTCGAGGCGCCCGAGGGGATCTTCTGGCTCTGGTGTTTCTGCGTCGGGCTGGCCTCGACCGTCAGCCACATGTCGATGAGCTATGCGCTGAAATACGCCCCCTCTTCGACGCTGGCGCCGCTGCATTACTTCGAGATGCTGACGGCGACGCTGTTTGGCTATCTGGTCTTCGGCGATTTTCCGAATGCGCTGACCTGGGTCGGTATCGCGATCATCACCGCCTCGGGGCTTTATCTCATCCACCGCGAACGTCTGGCGGCAAAAGCGCGGCCAGCACGGGCCTGATCTGATCTTTCGGCACCAGCACCAGCATCGGGCCGTCGATCTCGATCGTCACCGGGCCTGTCACCTCGTTCGAGGTGCCGGTGCGGATCTCTGGCGCGAACTGCAGCCCGTCGATCGGCCAGCGCAACCCGACGGAGCGCCCCGAAGCCGCCCCCATCGGATGCAGCGACAGCCGCGTGCCCAAGGGCAGAACAAGGCAGAGCCGCGGGGGGGCGCGAAAGATCACCTCATCCTCGGCGATCAGGATCACGATCTGATCGGGCCGCGCGGTCAGTTCGGTCAGCGCCGCCAGCGTGTGATCGAGCCTGAGCCCGGTGAAGCCAAGCCCCAGATAGAAGCGCGCCGCGACGAACTGCAGGCATTTGCCGAAATCGGTGCTGTCCTGTTCGGCCACCGGATGCAGCCGGTCGGCCAGCGCCGCCCGCCCCGCGGCCGAGAGGCTGTCGAGATCGCCGATCACCGCCGCCGGGCGCAGCCCCAGCGCCAGCGCCCGGTCGGCCCCGCCATCGGCCGCCACCAGAACGGGCGCGATCGTCAACGAGATCGCAACATCCTCGGGCGTCGTGATTCCCCCGCCCAGAAGCGTGACCCCGGCTTCGCAATGGACAATTTCCGTGTTCATGGCATGATTGATTACGATTAAGGCAAAGCCATGCAACCGATATCGCTAAAATTCCCTGCATTTGCCCTTTTTCGTTCACCGGAAAGCACCAGTTCCCGAAGATGGTGAATGCAATGAGGTTGAGGAGAGGCGAAAGGCCCATGGTTGGTGCGAGCAAGATCTTAACCGTCTCCTACGGCACCTTCTCGTGCACGCTGGAGGGGTTCGACGAACCCTTCACCACGATGAAGGCGATTGCGGAATATTTCCGCGATCTGGCCGCGGAAGACCGGTATTTCGGCGCCGAGCCGCCGCAGCCCGATGCAGAGATGCTGCATCGCATCGCCGAGCGCGAGATGGCGCGACGGGTCGAGGCGAAGATCGAAAAGAACGGCGTGATCTTGCGGCCCGGCGCGGCCGAGGCGCAGCCGTCCCAACGCCCGGCCGAACCGGCCGCGGCGCCGCTGTCCGTGGCGCCCCCGCTTGCTGACACGGCGGCCCCCGTCGCCGCGCCGGTGCTGATGCCCGTGATGGTTCCGGTGACCCCGGTCCCGCCCCCCGGCCCTGCCCCGGCAGAGGAAACCGTGAGCGATCCGATCAGCGACTCGGTGGCGGCGAAGCTGCAGCGCATCCGCTCGGCGGTGGCGCAGGCCCGTGCCGCGCAGACGGTTGCCGACCCAGACCCCGATCCCGAGATCGAGACCGCCGCCGAGGAAGCCGCCGGGGAAACCGCCATCGCCGCGCCCGAGGACTTCGGCTTCGCGCTCGACATCTCGGGGCCGCTGGGCCAGGAGGAGGCACAGGCGATCGGCTCTGGCGACGCGGACGCGGGCGACGACGAGGGCGACGAGGAAACCGACGGTGCGGAAGATCCGCAGGCGCGTCCTGCGGTGCACGATCCCGAAAAGGCCGAGCGGATGCGGCGGCGCGCCGAGCGCCGGGCCGCGCGTCAGCTTCAGGCCGAGACCGAGGCGCCCCCCGCCCCGCCGCAGCCGGAGGTGCCGACCGACGCGCAGCCCGAAACGCCCGAAACGGTTGCGACGGCCGCTGCGGAGAGCCCGGCCGAGCCTGCGCCTACTGAACCTGCGCGACCGGTGATCCGGGCCCGGGTGATCAAGCTGCGCCGCGCCGAGGTGCCGCCCGCCGCTGCGGTGACGCCCGCAACGCAGACCGAGCCCGACACGGCCGAAGACGAGATCGCCCGGGTGATGGCGGCGATTTCCGCCGCCCCGCCCGAAGCGCCCGCCCCCGAGGCCCCCGTTGCCGAGGCCCCCGTTTCCGAAGCCGCGATTTCCGAGGCCCCCGCCCCCGAGGCCGAGGCCGCTGCGCCGGACGGGCTCAGCCCCGAAGCGGAAGCCGAGTTGATGGCCGAACTGGCGGCGCTGACCGATAATCTGGGCGATGCCGATTGGGGCATCGAAGGCTGGAGCGGTGACGGATGGGGCAACGCCCCTGCCGCCCCCGAACCGGCTGAACCGCTGGTCCTTGGCCTTGAAACCGAGACCGCCCGCGTGATCGCACAAAGCGCCCCCACCGCCGAGATCGCCGCCGAGATCGAGGCCCCCGCCGCTGATCCTGTCGCCGAGCCTGTCGCTGATCCTGCCGACCAGCCGGCCGAAGACGGCACGGAGCCGGAGGCCGCGGCGCAAGACGCAGCCGACCCCGCACCGGCGCAACCGGCCCCGGCCGAGATTGATCTGGACGCGCTTTTCGCCGAGCCGGAGCCCCTGCCGCCCGGTTTCGTCGATCGCCGCGCCCCCGTGGCGGCGCCGCAAGAGCCGATCGCGCTTGCGCCGCGTCCGGCCGCCAAGGCGCCGTCCCTGCCCGAGGGGGATCTGCCGCGGCTGCTGGAAAAGGCCGATGCGCAGATGGCCGGGAACGAGAACCGGCGCCGGATCTCGGCGATCGCGCATCTGAAGGCCGCGGTCGCCGCGACCGTCGCCGAACGCCGCGCCGGAACCGAGGAGATCGAACGCGACGCCACCGCGCCCTATCGTCAGGATCTGACGCAGGCGGTGCGGCCGCGCCGTCCGGTGCTGCCCCCGGTCGGCGAAAGCCACCATCAGAGCGCCGCGCGGCCCGAACCCCGCCCGGCGCCGCTGGTTCTGGTGTCGGAACAGCGCGTCGATCGCGCCCCCGCCGAGGCGGTGGCCAAGGCGCAGGCGGTGCGGCCGCGCCGGATCACCACCTCGCTTCTGGCGCAGGACGTGGAACTGGTGGCGCAATCCGACGAGGAGATCGAGGTGCCGCTGAGCCCCGAGGAAGCCTCGAGCTTTGCCGAATTCGCGCAAAGCCGGGCGCCGCAGGGTCTGGCCGAGCTGCTGGAAGCCGCCGCCGCCTATACCGCGCAGGTCGAGGGGCGGCCGCATTTCTCGCCGCCGCAGATCATGAGCAAGGTCTCGGCGGTGGGCGATGAAAGCTTCAGCCGCGAAGACCGGCTGCGGGTGTTCGGCACGCTGCTGCGTCAGGGCAAGATCGCCAAGGTGAAGCGCGGCCAATATGCGATCACCGAGGCGAGCCGCTTCTATCAGGCCCGCAGCGAAGCCCAGATCGCGCGACGCTGAGCCGGGGTCCAAAACGGGAAAGGAGGGGCAAGCCCCTCCTTTTTCATTTCTGTTCAGGCGGTTGCGCGTCGGGGTCGGGTTTGCCGACGCCGATGAAGATGGGCTTCATCGGCACGATCCACAAGAACCCCAGCCCGACATAGACCAGCACCGACCCCCACCAGGGCAGCCCGCCCCAGCGCGCTTCGGCCCAGGCAACGGCCGAAACCGCCGCGACGATATAGGCCGGAAGCCCGATCACGAGCACGAAAAGCGCCAGACGGCGGCGGGTCTTGTAGGGGATCGGCACGGGCTCAATCCTCGAAGGGGTCGGTCACAAGGATGGTGTCGTCGCGCTCGGGGCTGGTCGAGAGCATCGCCACCGGGCACTGGATCAGCTCCTCGATCCGGCGGACATATTTCACCGCCGCGCCCGGCAGATCGTTCCAGGACCGCGCGCCCTGCGTGCTTTCCGACCAGCCGTCCAGTTCCTCGTAGATCGGACGCGCCTTCGCCTGCAGCGCGGCCTGCGTCGGCAGATAGTCGTAACGCACCCCGTCCACATCATAGGCGACGCAGATCTTCAGCGTCTCGAACCCGTCCAGAACGTCAAGCTTGGTCAGCGCGATGCCCTTCATGCCGGAAATCGCACAGGTCTGGCGCACCAGCACCGCATCGAACCAGCCGCAGCGACGCTTGCGCCCGGTGACGGTGCCGAATTCATGGCCGCGCGTGCCCAGACGCTCGCCGTCGTCGTCTTTCAACTCGGTCGGAAACGGGCCTTCGCCGACGCGGGTGGTGTAGGCCTTGACGATGCCGAGCGAATAATCGACCGCATTCGGCCCAAGGCCCACCCCCGTCGCCGCCTGCCCCGCGATCACGTTCGACGAGGTGACAAAGGGATAGGTGCCGAAGTCGATGTCGAGAAGCGAGCCCTGCGCGCCCTCGAACAGGATCCGCTTGCCCGCCTTGCGCAGCTCGGTCAGGACTTTCCAGACCGGCTTGGCATATTGCAGGATCTCGGGCGCGATGGCGCGCAGATCGGCCAGAACCGCCTCACGGTCGATCGGGCCAAGGCCCAGCCCGGCGCGCAAAGCATTGTGATGGACAAGCGCCCGGTCGACGCGCAGTTGCAGCGTTTCGTCATCGGCCAGATCGGCGACGCGGATGACGCGACGGCCCACCTTGTCTTCATAGCACGGCCCGATGCCGCGGCCGGTGGTGCCGATCTTCGCGACCGAGGCCTGCGCTTCCCGCGCCCGGTCCAGCTCGCCGTGGAACGGCATGATCAGCGGCGTGTTTTCCGCGATCATCAGATTGTCGGGGTTGATCTCGACGCCCTGCTCGCGGATCGCCGCCACTTCCTTGACCAGATGCCAGGGGTCGAGCACGACACCATTGCCGATCACCGAGAGCTTGCCGCCGCGCACGACGCCCGAGGGCAGCGCGTTCAGCTTGTAGACCTTGCCGCCGATGACGAGCGTGTGGCCCGCATTGTGGCCGCCCTGAAAGCGGGCGATCACGTCGGCCCGTTCACTGAGCCAGTCGACGATCTTGCCCTTGCCTTCGTCGCCCCATTGGGCGCCGACAACCACCACGTTGGCCATTCGCATTCTCCGCAGGTCTGAAAACCGCGCGACATATAGCGGGGGGAACGCCCGGGGGAAACCGATTTTTCGCCGCAACGGCTCCGGCCCGGACCCGCGCGGCAGAAAACCGGGTTGCGCGCCGCGGGCCAAGCGCCTAGATAGGCGCGTCGATTGAAAAAAGGCGCGCCTCCCTCATGGAAAACGTCCAAAACGTCATCCTCGTCGTCCACCTCGTGCTGGCGCTGCTCCTGATCGGGGTGGTGCTGTTGCAGCGCTCGGAAGGTGGCGGCCTTGGCATGGGCGGGGGTGGCGGCGGCGGCGTGATGACCGGGCGGCAGGCGGCCAATGCGCTGACCAAGCTGACCTGGGTCTTCGCCATCGCCTTTCTGGGGACCTCGATCACGCTGACCGTGCTGTCGGCCCGGGCGGGTCGCGACGCGTCGGTGGTCGACACCATCCCGGCCGAGGCGCCCGCGGCGCCCGAAAGCACCGGGACCTCGCCGCTGATTTCGGCCCCGCCGCCCTCGACCGACGAGCCCGTGCTGCCGCCGGTGACGCCGCCCGCCGCGACCGAGGCCCCGGCCCCTGTCGAAACGCCCGCCGCGCCGGAAACTCCGGCCTCGGGCCTGCCGGCTCTGCCCGGCGGCGTCTCGCCCTATAGCCAGGCGCCGGCCTCGAACTGAGCCCACTAGAACTGGGCGTTCGGCTCTTAGTTTACTCCAAGTCTTGCGGTCTGGTTGCGGGCAGGCTGCGAATCGTGTAACAGTCAAATCCCGTGGTTCCGGTCGATCCCGACCGGAACAAGCCTTTCTTTTGCTTGTCACGGGGGTCTCATGGCGCGTTATGTCTTCATCACCGGGGGCGTGGTTTCCTCGCTGGGCAAGGGCTTGGCTTCGGCCGCTCTGGGTGCCCTTCTGCAGGCCCGCGGCTTTTCGGTGCGACTGCGCAAGCTCGACCCTTACCTGAACGTCGATCCGGGCACGATGAGCCCCTTCGAGCATGGCGAGGTCTTCGTCACCGATGACGGCGCCGAGACCGACCTCGATCTTGGCCACTACGAACGCTTCACCGGCGTCAGCGCCCGCAAGACGGATTCGGTCTCCTCGGGGCGGATCTATTCGAACGTGCTGGAGAAAGAGCGCCGCGGCGCTTACCTCGGCAAGACGATCCAGGTGATCCCCCACGTCACCAATGAAATCAAGGACTTCATTGCCGTCGGCGATGACGAGGTCGATTTCATGCTCTGCGAGATCGGCGGCACCGTCGGCGATATCGAGGGCCTGCCCTTCTTCGAAGCGATCCGCCAATTCGCGCAGGAACGCCCCCGCGGGCAGTGCATCTTCATGCACCTGACGCTGCTGCCCTATCTGGCGGCCTCCGGCGAATTGAAGACCAAGCCCACCCAGCATTCGGTCAAGGAACTGCGCTCGATCGGGCTGCAGCCCGATGTGCTGGTCTGCCGCTCGGAACATCCGATCCCGGACAAGGAACGCGCGAAGATCGCGCTTTTCTGCAACGTGCGGCCCGACAGCGTGATCCCGGCCTATGACCTGCGCTCGATCTACGAGGCGCCCTTGGCCTATCACCGCGCCGGGCTGGATCAGGCGGTCTTGAACGCCTTCGGCATCTCGCCCGCGCCGCGGCCGGACATGAGCCGCTGGGAAGATGTGATGGACCGGCTGACCCATGCCGAGGGCGAGGTCCGCGTGGCGATCGTCGGCAAATATGTGCAGCTCGAGGACGCCTACAAGTCGATCGCCGAGGCGCTGACCCATGGCGGCATGGCGAACCGGGTGCGGGTGAAGGCGGAATGGATCGACGCCGAGATCTTCGAACGCGAAGACCCGGCGCCGCATCTGGAGCCTTTCCACGCCATTCTGGTGCCCGGCGGCTTTGGCGAGCGCGGCACCGAGGGCAAGATCCGCGCGGCGCAATTCGCCCGCGAAAAGAAGGTGCCCTATCTGGGGATCTGCCTTGGCATGCAGATGGCGGTGATCGAAGCCGCGCGCAACATGGCCGGTCTGGCCAATGCGGGGTCGGAGGAATTCGACCATGAGGCGGGCGAAAAGCGGTTCACGCCGGTGGTGTATCACCTCAAGGAATGGGTGCAGGGCAACCACCGGGTGGAGCGGAAAGTGACCGATGACAAGGGCGGCACGATGCGGCTGGGCGCCTATTCGGCGCAACTGACGGCGGGCTCGAAAGTGGCCGAGGTTTACGGCAAGACCGAGATCGAGGAACGCCACCGCCACCGCTACGAGGTCGACATCACCTATCGCGAAGCGCTGGAAAACTGCGGTCTGGTGTTCTCGGGGATGAGCCCGGACGGCCGTCTGCCCGAGATCGTCGAGCACAAGGACCATCCCTGGTTCATCGGTGTGCAGTTCCACCCGGAATTGAAGTCGAAACCCTTCGCGCCGCATCCGCTCTTTGCCGGTTTCGTCAAGGCCGCGCTGGCGCAAAGCCGTCTGGTCTGACACCGTTGCGCCCGCGAAGGCGGGCGCCCCCAAAGGGGGGCGCAGCCCCCCTCGCGGCTGCGCCGCTCACCCCCCGGGATATTTGCACCAAGGTGAAAGACGAAACCTTTCCTTAACCAGATTGGCGAAGGATGGGAGCACGGTACAGGCGGGGACGCCGATGACCGTCCAAGGTGAAACGCCCGGTTCCCCCTCGGACACGAGGCCCGAGCCGGGCGTTTTCCTCTGCGAAACGGCGCCAGGCCCCCCCTTCCCTTTCACCTTGGTTCAAATATCCTCGGGGGGTGAATGCTCCGCAGGAGCAGAGGGGGGCGGAAAGCCCCCCTTCCGGGGCGTCCGCGAGAGCGGGCGCAATCATTCAACATGCAGCAAGGCCGCCAGCCAGGGCGCCTCGACCAGGGCAGGCGCCACGATCCGCTCGGCCAGAAGAGCGCGCAGCCGCGTCGCCACCGCCCCGGGCAGATCGCCCATCGTGCCCGCCCGCGCGCTCAGCACGATGCGGCGGCGCAACCCCGGCCCCGTTAGCGGCGCCAGCGCCACCCCCGACCGCTTGCCATGCAAAACGCCAGAGGGCGTCAGGATCGACCAGCCCTGCCCCGCCGCGACCATCGCCAGAATGGCCGGGGTGCTGTCGATTTCAAACCGATGCCCCGGACTTTCGCCGATCCGCCCCAGATAGGCCGCGATCTGCTGCCCCATCAGCGTGCGGCGCGAGTAATGCAACAGCGGCAGGTCGGCCCCCAGCTGCCCCTCGGGCCAAACCGCCACGAAAGGCTCGCACAGGAGCGGATGCAGCTCGAGCCCCTCCTGCGCCCCCTCGATCTCGGCCGCCACAACCATGTCAAGCGCCCGCGCCTCCAGCTGCGCCGCAAGGCGATGGCTTGGCCCGGTTTCCAGCAGAAAGCGGCAGGCGGTCAGCTCCGCCCCCATGCCCGCCAGCAAAAGCGGCGTCACCTCGGCCTCGAAATCCTCGATCATGCCCAGACGAAAGCTGCGCAGCCCGGCCGGATCGGCCAGCCCGACCCCGGCGCGACCGCGGGCCAATTCATCGAGCATCGCCTCGGCATGGGGCAGAAAGGCCCGCCCCGCCGCCGTCAGGCCAAAGGGCCGCGCCGTGCGATCGACCAGCTCCGCCCCGAGCGCGGTTTCCAGCGCCACGATCTGCTGGCTGACCGCCGAGGCGGACACCCCAAGCCGCCGCGCCGCCGCGGTGATCGCGCCTTCCTCGGCCGTCGCCACCAGCATCTCGACCGCGGCAAGGCTGATCTTGTCGCCACGCGCTTTCGTCTTGCCCGTCATCTCCGACCTTCCGCCGTCATCCCGCCCGCAAGGCCGCGGTGGGCTCGGGGGTCTCGGGGGCGCGCCCCCGAGCGGGGGGTCCGGGGGGCGGCGCCCCCCGGCCTGCTCAAAGCTTCGCCAGCTTCGACTGCAACTCGGCCAGTTGCTTCTTGATCGCGTCGAGCTCCTCGCGGCCGCCCGCGCCTTCGCCGCCCTCGGCCTCGGCGCCCGTGCCGACAGCGGCGCCCCAGCCCGCCATCATCGTCTTCAGGAACGCTTCCTGCTGGCGCTGCAGCGCCTCAAAGCCCGGCACGGGCGGGAAAGCGGGGAAGGTCTCCAGCATTTTCGACTGCCCCTGGCGCAGCATCTCGAAACTGGCCGCCAGAAACTGCGGCACCACCGATTGCGCCTGCGTCGTGTAGCTGCGCACCAGATCGGTCAGCACATCGACCGGCAGCACATTCTCGCCGCGGCTTTCATGTTCGGCGATGATCTGCAGCAGATATTGCCGCGTCAGGTCGTCGCCCGATTTCAGATCGACGATCTGCACCTCGCGCCCCTGCCGGATGAAGGATGCGATATCCTCGAGCGTGACATAATCGCTCGTCTCGGTATTGTAGAGCCGCCGGCTCGCATAGCGCTTGATCAGCAAGGGTTTCGCCTCTTCGGCCATGGTCTCTCCTCCCCGTGGTTTTTATTGGCGCTGCAGCAATGTTTAGGCCGCATCGCGGCAAAAGCAACAAAGGAAAAGGGCGCACCGAAGTGCGCCCATGGTCAACCCGGCAGGGAGGAGAGAACCGGGCCGATCCCGATCACTTCGCGGCGACGGTCTTTTTCGCGGCGGCGGTCACTTCCTCGGTCGCCTTCTTGACGGCGGCGGTGGTTTCCTCGGTCATTTCCTTGCCCGCGGCCAGCATCAGCTCAACCGTGTCCATCTGCACCTTCTTCGCCACTTCGGCAAAGGCGGCCAGGTTTTCGGTGGCCATCTCGACCGAGGCCGAGGCGAAATCGCTCATGACCTTGGCGTAATCGGCCGGTTCGGCTTTCGAGGCGGTCAGCGCGCCAACCTTCGCCAGCGAGTCCTTGGCCCATTTCGCCGAAATGTCGGTCGATTTTTCCGCCGCATCCAGCGCGACCTTGGCCATCTTTTCGGTCAGCACGGTCTGCGCCTTGAAGGCATCCTGCATCTTCGACATGTCCATCGGCATCGAGGCCATCATGTCCTGCATCATCTTGGTGAAATCCTGGGTCTTGGCCATTTCTGTCGCTCCGGTCAGAGGGGCCCTTGGGACGCGGCGGGGCCCGTTCGCTTGACTCAGATATAAATGCTGCACTGCAGCATTGCAAGTGAAATTTCTGCGTCGCAGCGTGTTTCTTCGCGCCTAGGTTGATCTGCATCATGGAATGGCGCCGGAAGAAGGGGGCTGCCGCCCCCTTCGATCCCCGTCAGAGCGTCACCACCTCGGCGACATAGGTCCCGGGCGCGGGGGCCAGCGGCGGATGGCTGGCGCTGCCCGGCGGACGCGCCGCCACCCTCTTGCCGGACTGCGCCGCGAGCCACGCCCCCCAGCGCGGCCACCAGCTGCCCTTGGTATAGGTCGCGGCGGCCTTCCAGGCCTGCGGGTCCGCGATCGGCGCCTCCGAGGTGTAATGGCCGTATTTGTCCTTCGTCGGCGGGTTCACGATCCCGGCGATATGGCCCGATTCCGACAGGATGAAGGTCTTGTCGCTGGACCCCATCTGCGCCACGCCGTTGAAACTGGCGATCCAGGGCGCGATGTGATCGGTCTCGCAGGCGATGGCGCACAGCGGCACCTTGACCCCCGAGACATGCAGCCGTTCGCCCATCAGCTCGAACCCGTCCCGGGTGAAGGCATCGGCCTGACAGAGCCCGCGCAGATATTCGACCGCCATCTTCCCCGGCAGGTTGGTGCTGTCGCCGTTCCAATAGAGCAGATCGAAGGCGGGCGGCGATTCCCCCAGCATGTAGCTGCGGATCGCCGGCTGATAGATCAGGTCATTCGCCCGCAGATAGGAAAAGGTCCGCGTCATGTAATAGCTCGACAGCACGCCATCCATCCGCACCTGCCGCTCGATCCCGTCGACGAAATCATCCTGCAGGAAGGGGGTGAATTCGCCCTGATCGGAAAAGTCGGTCAGCGTGGTGAAGAAGGTCGCCGATTTGATTGAGCGGTCCTTGCGCTGATCAAGGAGCGACAGGACAAGGCTGAGCGTCGTGCCCGCGATGCAATAGCCGACCGCATTCACCTGTTTCTCGCCGGTGATCGCCTTCGCCTGTTCGATCGCGGCCAGATAGCCGTCGCGGATGTAATCCTCCATCCCCACATCGGCATAGGATCGGTCCGGGTTCTTCCAGCTGACCACGAACAGCGTGAAGCCCTGATCGACGATCCAGCGGATCAGGCTGTTTTGCGGTTTCAGATCCAGGATGTAGAACTTGTTGATCCAGGGCGGAAAGATGATCAGCGGGGTCTTGTGCACCTCGGGGGTGGTGGGCTCGTATTGAATGATCTCCATCAGCCGGTTGCGCCAGACCACCTGCCCTTTCGCGGTGCCGATGTTGTGCCCGACGCTGAAGGCGTTCTTGTCCGACAGCGTCACCACCAGATCGCCGCGGTTCGCCTCGATGTCGCGCACAAGGTTTTCCAGCCCCCGCACCAGGCTTTCGCCCTCGGTCGCGACGGCCTTTTCCAGCGCATCCGGGTTCGTCGCCAGAAAATTCGTCGGCGCCATCATGTCGATGATCTGCTTCGAAAACATGTCAAGCCGCTTGCGGTCGACAGGATCGAGCCCCTCGATCTTCGACAGCGCCTCCTCGATCGAACTCGAGGCGATCAGATATTGCTGCTTGATGAAGTTGAAATAGGGATGCGTGTCCCAGAGCGGATTGGAAAAACGGCGGTCTTTCGGCCCCGGATCGGCGGGCGGCTTGTAGGTGCCCTGCGCGAAAGCATGGGTGGCGTCGATGTAATGCGTCATCGCCTGTGCCCAATAGCTCACCTGCGCCTCGAAGATCTTCGCCGGATTCGCTGCCATCTCCCGAAGCAGCGCCGACGAGGACGAGACATAAAGATCGAGCCCCGGCCCCTCCAAAGCCGGATTGGGCGCCCGTTTTTGCGCGAAAGCCTCGACCATGCGTTGTGTGAGTGTCTCAATTCGCGCCAGATTGTCCCGCATTTGCTGCGTTGCAGCAGATTCGACCTTTTCAGGCGTTGTCATAACGAAATTTCCTCCCTATCCTTGATCATGAAACATAACGTCCGCTTGGACAGGGACAAGCGACGATTGTGCGGTTTCTTGGGGAGTGCCGATGAAGGGCATGATGAATTATGACCTGATGGAAACCATCAGGAACACCAACGAATGGATGGGGGCCTCGGCCCGCGCCATGGCCTCCTATCCGGTCTGGGGCCTGACGCCCCATCCGATGTTCAAGCTGATGTCGGCCTGGGGCCGGGTGACCGAGCGCAGCTTCGCGCGCATGGTGATCAAGCCCGACTGGGGCATCCGCTCGATCCCCGCCGCCGATGGCAAGGACCACCTGATCGAGATCGAGACGCTGATCGACAAGCCCTTCGGCGCGCTCATCCACTTCAAGGTGCAGGGCCGGGCGCCGATGCCGCGACGCATCCTTCTGGTTGCGCCGATGTCGGGCCATTACGCGACGCTTCTGCGCTCCACCGTCGCCAGTCTCCTGCCCGATGCCGATGTTTACGTGACGGATTGGCACAATGCGCGTGACATTCCGGTCAGTGCGGGCAAGTTCGACATCGAGGATTACACGCTTTACCTCGTCGATTTCATGCGCGCGCTTGGCCCCGACATCAACGTGATCGCGGTCTGTCAGCCCGCGCCGCTGACGCTGGCCGCCACCGCCTATCTGGCCGAGGAAGAACCCGAGGCACAGCCGCGCACGCTGACGCTGATCGGCGGACCGATCGACCCCGATGCCGCCGCGACCGAGGTGACCGATTTCGGCCGCCGCGTCACCATGGGCCAGCTGGAGCACATGGTGATCCAGCGCGTCGGCTTCAAATACAAGGGCGCCGGGCGGCTGGTCTATCCGGGGCTGATGCAGCTGGCCTCGTTCATCTCGATGAACATGGACAAGCACACCAAGGCCTTTTCCGACAAGATCGTGATGGAGGCGAAGGGCGAAGGCTCGGAGCACGACCACCACAACATCTTCTACGATGAATATCTGGCGGTGATGGACATGACCGCGGAATTCTACCTCTCCACGGTGGAGCGGATCTTCAAGGGGCTTGAAATCGCCCAGAACCGCTTCGAGGTGGAAGGCAAGCGGGTCGATATCGGCAAGATCACCCGCGTCGCGGTGAAGACGGTCGAAGGCGCGAATGACGACATCTCGGCGCCGGGGCAATGCGTGGCGGCGCTGCGGCTGTGCACCGGCCTGCCCGAGGAGAAGAAGGCGCAGCATCTGGAACCGGGCGCGGGCCATTACGGCATCTTTGCGGGCTCGTCCTGGCGCAACAACATCCGGCCGCTGGTGCTGAACTTCATCGACGCCAATGCGGGCGAGCCGAAATCGAACGTGACCGCGATCCGCGCCGTCTGAGCCCGCGGCACAGCTTTCCGAACGCGCGCCCCCGGGCGCGCGTTTTGCGTTCCGCCCCGCCCTGCCCTCGCCAAGACATGAAAAAACCCGGCCGAAGCCGGGTTTTCTGTCTTTGCGGTGGCGCGGCTCAGTTCAGCCGGGTTTCGACTTCCGCGATGGCGGCGTCGATCATGCCCGATTTCTCGGAAGCCGACATCTGGTTCGCCAGAACCTCGGCCGCTGCGGCAACCGCCACCTGAACGGCCTGGTCCTTCACGTCCTTCAGAGCAGCGGCTTCCGCCGAGGCGATCCGGTCTTCGGCCCCCTTCAGGCGGCGCGCGATGGCGTCCTGAAGATCGGCCTTGGCCTGGTTCGCCGCAACCTGCGCATCGCGCTTGGCCGCCGCCACGATCTCGTCGGCCTGGGCCTGCACGTCGCGCGATTTGCGCTCGTAGCTCGCCAGGATCTTCTGCGCTTCGTCGCGCAGCGCCCGTGCCTCTTCCAGATCCGCCTTGATGCCCTCGGCACGCTTGTCGAGCATGCCCAGCAACATCGAGGGAACCTTGAACTTGATCAGCACGCCGATGAAGATGAGGAAGGCGACGAGGATCACGAAATGCGCGTTGCGCAGCGAGACGAACGGGCCTTCGGACGCGAAGGCCGGGTTCGCCGCCAGAGCAACCAGCAGGAACGTCAGTTTCTTCATCGCCTTACCCTTTCACCCGCTGACCCACGGCCGCATTCAGCGCGCCCATGTCGGCTTTGCCGCCCAGCGCCGTGACGATGGCCGTGGCCGTGTCGGTGGCGACGATCTGCACCGCCTCCAGCGCCCCGGCGCGGATCTCGGCGATCTTCACCTCGGATTGCGCGACGCGGGCCGCAATATCCGCATCGGCTTTCGCCGTGGCGGCATCGAGGTCCTTCTGGATCACCGCACGGGCTTCGGCGATGATCTTTTGCGCCTGCGCCCGGGCATCGGTCAGCGCCTTGGCATAGGCCGCTTCCGCGTCCTTGGCCTTCAGCTTGTACTGTTCCGCCGCCTCGAGATCACCGGTGATGGTGCCCGCACGATCGGCCAGAATCCCCGCGATGCGCGGAATGGCGATGTTCTTGAGCAGCCAGTAGATG
Source organism: Rhodobacter capsulatus (assembly GCF_052363185.1). Lineage (GTDB taxonomy): Bacteria > Pseudomonadota > Alphaproteobacteria > Rhodobacterales > Rhodobacteraceae > Rhodobacter > Rhodobacter capsulatus_E. The sequence goes on from NZ_CP198955.1 coordinate 2,815,547, forward strand.
GCGCCCAGAGCCAACAGCAGCCAGAAGATCTGGTTCGGGAAGGTCGAGAAGTCGAGCTGCGGCATCCCGCCCTTTTCCGCAGCCTCGGCAGCGTGTCCGGCGACAGCAGCAGCGGCCTCGACCGCGTGTGTTTCGTTTGCCATGTCGTCCCCCTGGACCCTTCAGTTACCGGGTGGGTGCGAACACCCACCCGACCGCAAGGTTGGTCAGCAGGGATCAGACGGCGAACATCAGCAGAAGCGCGACGAGGAACGAGAAGATCCCCAGCGCTTCGGCGAACGCGATACCGATGAACATGGTGGCGGTTTGCGAAGCGGCCGCCGACGGGTTGCGCAGCGCGCCCGAGATGAAGTTGCCGACGACGTGGCCCACACCGACGGCGGCGCCGCCCATGCCGGTGCACGCAAGACCAGCACCGATGTAGGCACCCATTTGAACGATATCGCCTTCCATGATGGACACTCCTTGAGGTTGGAATTGGCTGAATTGAGGTTGTCAGATCGACCCGGGCTGCGGGTCCGGGCCGTCAGTGGCCCGGATGCAGCGCGTCTTTCAGATAGACGCAGGTCAGGATGGTGAAGACATAGGCCTGCACGAAGGCCACGAGGATTTCGAGCGCATACATCCCGACGATCGCCAGCACGGCAAGCGGCGTCACCACCACACCGACGAAGGAGATCAGGATCACCGGCGCGAAGGCGGCGAAGACCTCGATCACGGCGTGACCGGCCATCATGTTGCCCGCAAGTCGGATGGAATGGCTGACCGGACGCACGAAGTAGGAGATCACCTCGATCACGGCCAGGATCGGGCGCAGCGGCAGCGGCGCGGCCGAAACCCAGAACAGGTTCAGGAAGTGGCTGCCGTGCTTCATGAAGCCCAGCGCCGTGACACCGACGAACACGCCCATCGCCATCACGCCGGTCACCGCGATATGCGAGGTGGGGGTGAAGGCCATCGGGATCAGGCCAAGGAAGTTCGAGAACAGGATGAACAGGAACATCGTGAAGATGTAGGGGAAGTAGACCAGCCCGTCCTTGCCCGCGACATCCTCGACCATCTTGTGCACGAAGCCATAGGCCAGCTCGGCAATCGACTGGATGCGGCCCGGCACGAGGGCGCGGCGCAGCGTGCCCACGACCATCAGCAGCGCGATCATCACGACGCCGATCGCCATCCACAGGGTCGCGTTCGTCGGCACGAAGAACTCGAACCAGCGGATCGGCTCGCCGTCGAACATCGAGTGAATCTTGAACGGTTCCATCGGGTGGAACACAAGGCCGGTGCCAGCTTCTTCTGCCACGACTATTTCCCCTCTTTGCCAGCTGCGGCCGCAGCTGCCTGTGCCTTTGTCAAGTCCGCGGCCGAGCGAAGCATCACCTTCACCCCCGCCGCAAGACCGAGGAAGACGAAGATCAGCATCAGGAAGGGTTGCGTGCCGAAAACGGCATCCAGCCCGTATCCGATGCCGAAGCCGATCCCCAGCCCCGAAACCAGTTCGATGACCATCCGCCAGGCCATGTCGGCCATGCGAAATTCGCCATCCGCTGCGCGCTTGGGCGCTTCCTCTGTCTTCTTGAGCTGCGAAAGCCGTTTCTCAAGCGCCGCCAGACGCTCGGGATCGGGTTCTTCCGAAACTTCCTCCGACATGGATGCCCCCCGCAGGTTGAGGCCGTGTGTAACGGCGCAGGCCCGATGAGTCAACGCCGTTGACAGAGTCTTTTCGCGCGCGCAAGTCCTTGTTTTTAAGTTCGTTTGCGCAATCAGCCGCGGGCGGCGCGGGGGGTTTTCGCAGGCTCGGGGCCAAAGTCATATTCAACCGATCGGTTGACGTTTTGCCGCAGCATGCGCAAAGGTGGCGCATGGACCTTTCCGCCGCCGCCCGTCTTGATGCGATCTTTGCCGCGCTTGCCGACCCGACGCGGCGGGCGATCCTGACCATGCTGCTCGAAGACGACATGGCGGTGACCGATGTTGCCGCGCCATTCCAGATGTCGCTTGCGGCGATTTCGAAACATCTGGCGATCCTCGCCGAGGCCGGGCTGATCAGCCAGGAAAAGCGCGGCCGGGTGAAATGGTGCAAGCTCGAACCCGCGGCGATGGAGGGGGCGATCGTCTGGATCCAGAGTTTCGGCGCCTTCGAGCCGCTCGATCTGGATGCGTTCGAACGCTTTCTGGAAACCGAATTGCAGGGACCGCAAGCGGAGTAAGGGGGGGCGCTGCCCCCCGTCCCTTCGGGACTCCCCCCGGGATATTTGCACCAAGGTGAAAGCAGATCCGGCTTTGCCTTTCACCTTGGTCCAAATATCCCGGGGGGTGAATTGCCGAAGGCAAGAGGGGGGCAGCGCCCCCCCCTGCCCGGCTCAGTCCAGATCGCAGCCGTGGGTCCGGTCGTAGCCATTCTGCGCGGGCGAGACCCAGCCCTCGGGCGTGTCATGCGGCAGATAGATCTCGACCTTCAGCGGGTAACAGGCCGCGGCATCCGAGGAATGTTCGGACGAGCAATCCCCGCCCGGACAGGCCGAGAGCGCACCGCCGAGGTCGATCTCGGCGAAGAATTCCAGATAATCGCCCGGCCGCACCGGCGAGGCTTTCATGAAATACTGGCCGGTGTCGCGGGTGAAGCCCGTGCACATGAAGACATTGAGCACGTCATGGACATGGAATTCGCAGGCATGTTTCATCAGCCCGGTTTCCTCGGCCAGGGCGCGGGTCAGGTTCGAATGGCAGCAGTGGTGGTAATGCTCGCCCCCCGAGAGCAGATGATGCGTATAGGGGTCGCAGCGGGTGCCGATCACGTCATGCACTGAGCCGCCGTGTTCGTCGATGCCATACCAGTCCAGCGTGTCATCGGTGATTGTCGCCATCGGCCGCAAGTAAGGGATCGAGGACCAGAGCTGATCGCCGGTCGACAGATGCGTGCCATGCAGCGCGCGGGTCTTGCCGGAATAGAAGCGCTCGTTCAGATCCTGCAGCGACCAGAGGTTCAGATCGCCGACCTGAGGGCCCTCGAGCGAGACGATGCGGAAGAAACAGCCCGCGGGAACCTCGAAGAACCGCGCCTCGCGCGCGGGGACGATCACCTCGTTGATCTTGTCCCAGTGCACGCGGGCGCGGCGCAGCGCGGCCAGATCGGGGCGCGGCAGGGTTTCGACCGGATAGCAGATCACCGGCTTGATCGCGCGGCGGGCGGCAGCATCGGCGGGGGCTTTGTGCTCGGGATGGATCGGTTTCACGGGGCGCGGTCTCCTTTGCCCCAGTCTCGCCCGGCTTTGCCCCAAAAGAAAAGCCCCCGCCGACGGGCAGGGGCGCTTTCGCGACAGATCCGGCTCAGGCCGCGTAATATTCGAACATCTGCTCGAGCTCGGTTTCCTCGACCAGATCCGCCTTGCCGCGGGCGGGGGTGTAATAGGCGTAAGCCTCGGTCAGAATCCTCAGCGCTTCTGCGGCTTTTTCCTGCTCGGATTTCTTCCGGAAGGTGACGATCTTCGACATGGCTTGCTCCTGTGGGTGCGTGGTCTCCCCTGCGACAATCTATCCCATGCCCGCCACCGCCGACAGCACAAATGCTGCAACTGCGATATGCAATTTCTGCAACGCAGCAAAAAGGCCCCGGCACTGCCGGGGCCTGGTGTCGAAGCAAAGCCGGATCAGACGTGCCGGCTGACCATCAGCCGCTTGATCTCGGCGATCGCCTTGGCCGGGTTCAGCCCCTTCGGGCAGGTCTTGGCACAGTTCATGATCGTGTGGCAGCGGTAAAGCTTGAACGGGTCTTCCAGCGCATCCAGACGCTCGGCCGTGGCCTCGTCGCGGCTGTCGATGATCCAGCGATAGGCATGCAGCAGCGCCGCCGGGCCAAGGTAGCGGTCCGAGTTCCACCAATAGCTCGGGCAGGAGGTCGAGCAGGAGGCGCACATCACGCATTCATAAAGCCCGTCCAGTTTCTTGCGATCCTCGATCGACTGCAGCCATTCTTTTTCGGGCTTGTTCGTCGTCGTTTGCAGGAACGGCATGATCGAGGCGTGCTGCGCGTAGAAATGCGTCAGGTCGGGCACCAGATCCTTGACCACCGGCATATGCGGCAACGGATAGATGCGGACATCGCCCTTGATCTCGTCCAGCCCGTAGATGCAGGCCAGCGTGTTGATGCCGTCGATGTTCATCGCGCAGGACCCGCAGATCCCCTCGCGGCAGGAGCGGCGGAAGGTCAGCGTCGGGTCGATCTCGTTCTTGATCTTCAAAAGCGCATCAAGAACCATCGGCCCGCAGCGGTCCATGTCGAGGAAATAGGTGTCCACCCGGGGATTCTCCCCGGTGTCCGGGTCCCAGCGGTAGATCTTGAACTTGCGCGTGTTCTTGGCGCCCTCGGGCCGCGGCCAGGTCTTGCCGACGCGGATCTTGGAGTTTTTCGGAAGCGTGAACTGAACCATTGGGCGTCCTTTCAGTGCGAAGCGGACCGGGCCGGGGGCGGCTCGGCCAAGTCGAGAAGCTCATCGGGGGTCGAAATCTGCTCGATGAGGCGGATGAGATTGGGCAGCGCCTGGGTGACCGGGGCGGCCTGGGCCAAAAGCCAGCGCAGGGCATCGTCCAGCACGGCCGCGCGCCAGGCGTCGTGGTTCCAGTGCCGGGCAAGCGGCACGCCCAGATCGGCAAAGGCGGCAAAAAGCCCGGGCAGGTCGTAGAAGGTCGCGTAAAGATGGCGAAATTCGCGCGGGGTCCGGTGTTCGGGGCCCTTGAAGGTACCCGAAACGGTCAGATGCGCCGCGACGACATCGTGATAGCGCAGCGCCCGGCAGCGCGGCGTCAGCACCGCCTTGCAAATATCAAGCCCGGTGCGGCGGCGCAGGATGTGAATGTCCTGATCCAGACGGCCCAGCAGCTGGCGGCCATGCAGCGCCGAACCCTCGGCAAAGACCAGAACCTCGGCCTGGGCATAGGCCTGCATCTGCGCGCGGATCGGCAGGGTTCCGGGGTCGATCACGGTCACGCCCAGTTCGGCCAGAAGACCGGCCAGATAGCCCTCGCCCAGATGGCCGCCGCGGCCCGTCGCCACCAGACCGGCGCGGCTGACATAGATCAGCGGCAGGCGCGGCTGCAGGTCGAGCCCATGGCGGGCGGGCAAAGTGTCGAGCAGGTCAAGATAGGCCGGATCGGGGGCGACACCGCCCAGCATCTCGCCCTGGGCGCAGACGCGCAATTCGGGCGCAAGGCTCGGTTCGGTGACGAAACGGGCGCGACGCGGCGGCATCGTCAGCCAGTCGAACACCTGATGCACCCAGGGCGCCAGCGCCTCGGGCGCGGTGCCGGTGGGCAGGGTGAAGAGCACCACATCCTCGGCGCGCTGGCTGACGGCGGGCAGAAGCCGGGTGATGTGTTCGGCCACCAGATGGCCGAATTCATGGCTGAGATAGCCGCCCCAAAGCGCCGGGCGGTGAAAGTTGCGCACCGGTTTGCGCAGGGGCGGCGCGGTATCGACCGGGCGGCCGGAATGGCAAAACCGCGCGGCGGTCTGACGCTCGAACTCGGGCCAGACCGGACCGCCAAGCGGGATATGGTCGCGGATCCGGGTGACCGGCATCACGGGGACATCGCTGAAGCAGAACAGCTCCATCTCAGCGCCCCCCTGCCACGACATAATAGGGGCGGCTTGGCCCCTGCCCCGCCCGCGCGCGGACGCAGTTTTCATAAGCAACGCCGGGATCGCCCCCGCCGGTGCCGAAATTGAAGGTCACCTCGAGGCCGGAGCGGAAGTTGCCGCCCGAGGTCACGCCCATCTTGCCTTCGCCCGAGACGGGCGCTTTCGGCGCGACGGTTTCGGCGCAAAGCCTCTCGGCCTCGGGCAGGGCCATGGGGCCGCAACCGGCAAGGACAAGCCCCGCCGCCGCGATCCCATATGCCCAGACCCGCGCCATCTCAGAAGGTCCGCGCTTTCGGCGCGATCTTCGCCAGGCTGATGCCGCCTTCCGCCTCGGTGGTCAGCGGTTCGGTGATCACCGGGCGATAGGTCAGGTCAACCTTGTTGTCCGCGACCCGCATGATCGAGTGCTTGCGCCAGTTCGCGTCGTCGCGCGTCGCATGGTCTTCCGAGGCATGGGCGCCCCGGCTTTCCTTGCGGGCTTCGGCGCCGACGATGGTGGCCAAAGCGTTCGGCATCAGGTTGGTCAGTTCCAGCGTTTCCATCAGGTCGCTGTTCCAGATCAGCGAGCGGTCGGTGACCTTCAGATCGGCGACCTTGGCCGCGATCTCGGTCATTTTCGCCTTACCCTCGGCCAAAGTCTTGTCGGTGCGGAAGACCGCCGCATCGGCCTGCATCGTGCGCTGCATTTCCAGCCGCAGATCGGCGGTGGGGATGCCGCCCTTGGCATGGCGCAGCCCGTCGAAACGGGCAAAGCACTTGTCCACGGACGCCTGGTTATAGGCCGCCGGACGCGCCTTCGGATCGACGATCTCGCCCGCCCGGATCGCCGCGGCCCGGCCGAAGACGACAAGGTCAATGAGCGAGTTCGAGCCAAGGCGGTTCGCCCCGTGCACAGAGGCGCAACCGGCCTCGCCCACGGCCATAAGGCCCGGAACCACCGCGTTCGGATTGTCGGCGGTCGGGTTCAGCGCCTCGCCCCAGTAGTTCGTGGGAATGCCGCCCATGTTGTAGTGAACGGTGGGCAGAACCGGGATCGGCTCCTTGGTGACATCAACGCCGGCGAAGATCTTCGCCGATTCCGAGATGCCCGGCAGACGTTCGGCCAAGGCTTCTTTCGGCAGGTGCGACAGGTTCAGGTGAATGTGGTCTTTATGCTCGCCCACGCCGCGGCCTTCGCGGATTTCGAGCGTCATGCAGCGCGAAACATAGTCCCGCGGCGCCAGATCCTTGTAATGCGGCGCATAGCGTTCCATGAAGCGCTCGCCCTGGCTGTTGGTCAGATACCCGCCCTCGCCGCGCGCGCCCTCGGTGATCAGGCAGCCCGAGCCATAGATGCCGGTCGGGTGGAACTGCACGAATTCCATGTCCTGCAGCGCCAGACCCGCCCGCGCCACCATCCCGCCGCCGTCGCCGGTGCAGGTATGGGCCGAGGTGGCCGAGAAATAGGCGCGGCCGTAACCGCCCGTCGCCAGAACGGTCATCTTCGCGTTGAAGACGTGGAAGGTGCCGTCATCCAGCTTCCAGCACACGACGCCTTGGCAGACTCCATCGTCCGACATGATCAGATCGAGCGCGAAATATTCGATGAAGAATTCCGCGTTGTTCTTCAGGCTTTGCCCGTAAAGCGTGTGCAGGATAGCGTGGCCGGTGCGGTCGGCCGCGGCGCATGTGCGTTGCACCGGCGGGCCGTCGCCGAATTCGGTGGTGTGACCGCCGAAGGGGCGCTGATAGATCTTGCCCGCCTCGGTGCGCGAAAACGGCACGCCGTAATGTTCCAGCTCATAGACCGCCGCAGGCGCCGAACGCGCCAGATATTCCATCGCATCGGTATCGCCCAGCCAGTCCGAGCCCTTGACGGTGTCGAACATGTGCCATTGCCAGCTGTCCGGGCCCATGTTGCCAAGCGAGGCCGCAATGCCGCCCTGCGCCGCAACCGTATGCGAGCGGGTCGGGAAGACCTTGGTCACGCAGGCGGTGCGCAGCCCCTGTTCGGCCATGCCCAGCGTTGCCCGCAGGCCCGCGCCACCGGCACCGACCACCACCACGTCATAGTTGTGGGTTTCGTAAGTATAGGAAGCCATTGTCCGGTTGCCCCTGTCAGTTCGTGATCTGTTGCGCGGCGGCGGTCAGGAAAGTCATCTTCGCCAGCGCGTAAAGCACGATCGCCGAGATCAGCCACGACAGCGAATAGACGAAGATCACCAGCCCCTTGCGCAGGCTGCCCTGGGTGTAGTCTTCCAGCATCACCTGCGCGCCCTTGGCGAAATGGCGCATGCCGACGATGGTGACCAGCGCGGTCAGGATCGCCGGGAAGGGCCGCGAGAAATGCGCGATGACTTCTTCCTGCGTGCCGCCGATGGCGGAGCCGAAGACGAAGATGAAGGCGGGCACCAGAAAGGCCAGCGCCACCGAGGACATCGTCATCCACCAGAAATGCTCGGTTCCGGACCCCGAGGCCCCCTTGCCGACGGCGCGTTTGCGATCGGTCAGATAGCGCATGGTTGCCTCCTCAGAAAATCGCCAGAATGATGAGCGTCAGCAGCGTCAGCACGACCGAGCCGATGACCGCCCCCCAGCCGAGTTTCTCGGCGGTTTCGACATCAAGCCCCTTGCCGGTGTCCCAAAGCAGATGCCGCAGCCCGGTCAGGTAGTGATACCACATCGCCCAGGCCATGCCCGCGAAGATCAGCCAGCCCAGCCACGAGGTGACGATCCAGTTCACGACACCGAAATAGCCGGGGCTGGAGACGGCGGCGATCAGCCACCAAGCGCCAAGCAGGAAGCCCGCAATCAGCGCGTTGCCGGTGATCCGGGTCAGGATCGAGCTCATCGACGTCATCTGCGGACGGTAATACGGGCCGATCATGAAGGGGGAAAGGGGTCGCTCGACCCGTTTCGGTTCAGCCATTTGGGGTCCCTCACTCGCTGGGCCGTCTGCGCGGGCCAGGGAATGGAGGCAGACGGGTTGGCCGGAATTGTGAGACCTGAATAGGCGCTCACGGCGGCCAAGTCACGCACCCAGATCAAATTTCCCCGGCGCAGTTGCAAAAAAATGCACGAAATTCCGCTTTGTGATCACAAAAGCGAACAACCGGCCGATGTCGGCCGGTAACATTCAAATGCCGCTTTTCCCCACGGGCAAAGCGGCCGCGAGCCCCGTGCATGGCAGCGCAAACGAAAGGGGCGGAAACCGCGCCCCGGTTTCCGCCCCTTTTGTCCGACTCAGCCGCCGCGGCGGCGGATTTGCGATCACACAGGCATCAGTGCCCAGTAATCGAGATCCAGAAGCACCTCGGGCAGGTATTTCCCATCTTCGCCCTTCAGCGCAAAGGGCGCCGCCCCCTGCTTGACCGCCACCAGCCGCAGCCGGATCGCGCCGACGCCCGGGGCCTCGGTCTCGGCCTTGTCCAGAACCTCGGACCAAGCCTTGACGGTATCGCCCGCAAAGCAGGGGTTGGCATGGGCGCCGCCATTCAGCGCCACGATCATCTGCGCATTCGCCAGCCCGTTGAACGACAAAGCCCGGGCCATCGAAATGACATGGCCGCCATAGATCAGCCGCTTGCCATCCGCGCGGAAGGTGGCGTCGAAATGCACCTTGGCGGTGTTCTGCCAAAGGCGCGTGGCCAGCATGTGCTCGGCCTCTTCGATCGTCACGCCGTCCACATGGTCGATCTTTTCGCCGATCTCATAGTCCGAAAGCCGATGCGGCTCGCCCGCAAGGGTGAAATCGTAATCCTCAAAGGTCAGCCCCTCGGGGATCACCAGATCCTCGGCGGGCACGACCTTGCGCAACTCGGGCAGCACCGGCGCAGGCGCGGGGCTTGCGGCGTCGCGTTTGCGCACCATCACCCAGCGGACATATTCCAGCACGACCTCGTCGTTCTGGTTGACGCCTTGCGTGCGGACATAAACGTTGCCCGACGTACCGTTCGAGTTTTCCTTGAGCCCGATCACTTCCGAGACCGCGCGCAACGTATCCCCCGGATAGACCGGCAGCAGCCAGCGCCCCTCGGCATAGCCAAGGTTCGCCACGGCATTCAGCGAGACATCGGGAACGGTCTTGCCGAAGACGGTGTGGAAGGCGATCAGGTCATCGAGCGGCGAGCCATCCAGCCCGCAATTGCCGGCAAAGTCGTCGCTGGAATAAAGCGCATGCCGGGCCGGATAAAGCGCGTGATAGAGCGCGCGTTCCCCCTCGGCCACGGTGCGGGGCACGGCATGGGCGATCACCTGCCCCACCGCGTAATCCTCGAAGAAACGGCCCGGATTCGTCTTCGTCGCCATCTTACTGCTCTCCCAGTTTCAGATCGGGGTGATAGTCACCCGGCACGTCCTTCACCACCGCCTGCGCGCAGCGCATCACGCCCCGCGCCGCATCGAAGCCATAGGCGGGGCTGCCGTGCAGCTCCCAACCCTTGGCCAGCGCCATCGACACCTTGTGACAGAAGGCCGAGGTGTCATCCTCGGTCAAAAGCCGGTAGAGCTTCATGGATAGGTCCCCAGAAACAGGCTGTGGCCCAGGATCATCCCGTGCAGCCAGACGATCAGGCCATAGATCGCCAGCGTGCCGATCAGGTTCTTCAGATCGCCCATCAGCGAGCCGGGTTTCGGCTTCTTCCATGGGCCCGCGCGGTTGATCATCACCATTTCGGCCACGGCCCAAAGGCCAAGCGACCCGAACAGGATCACCGAGACATAATCGCCATTCACCAGCAGATGCGAGACCGCCCACAGAAGCATGCCGGTCAGCATCGGATGGCGCATCTTGTCGATCAGGATCGAGCGCGACCCGCCAACGCCGAACAGATAGATGGCAAACAGCATCAGCAGGTTGTTCAGATGCCCCATGCCCGGCAGGGGCGTGTAAAGGTTGTCGTCGGGCGTGACCTCGACCGAGCGGTAACCGATCACCATCAGCGCGGTGCCGGTCAGGATCAGCGCCGCGTCGATCGCCTTGATCTGCGGCATCAGCATAAGATGCCGATGCGGCGCCAGGCGCTTGAAGGAATGGGGCAGCACCCAAAGCAGGATGCCAAGGATCATCAGGGACATGGCTTGCCTCTCAACTTGCGAGTGCGGCAATCGCCTCCGCTTTCGCAAGAACCTGCCGCGCCGTCACGATATGCAGGTTTTCGACGATCTTTCCATCCACAACCGCAACCCCCTGCCCCGCGGCCTGCGCGGCGTCAAAGGCGGCGATCTGGCGCCGGGCCAGGTCGATCTCGGCTTCACTGGGGGCAAAGGCGGCGTTGGCAATCTCCAGCTGCGCCGGGTGGATCAGCGTCTTGCCGTCAAAGCCCATGTCGCGGCCCTGATCGCATTCGGCACGCAGGCCTTCGTCATCCTTGAAAGCATTGTAGACGCCATCGACGATGATCTTGCCAAAGGCTTTCGCGGCCAGCAGGCACAGGCCGAGCCCCGTCTGCAGCGGCAGACGGTCGGCGCGGAAGCGGCATTGCAGCTCCTTGGCCAGATCGTTGGTGCCCATCACCATGCCCTCAAGCCGCGGATGCGCCGCGATATCGGCGGCGTTCAACATGCCCAGCGCGGTTTCCATCATCGCCCAAAGCGGCACGGTCGGGATCAGGTTCGCCACCGCATCCAGATCGGATTTCGTGCTGACCTTGGGGATCAGCACGGCGTCGATCTTCACGCCGTCCTTCAGCGCCGCGGCCATGGCCAGCGCATCTTCGCGGCCCCAGTCGCTGTCGAGCCCGTTGATCCGCACGATCCGCATCCGCGCGCCGAAATCGGCCTCGCGCAGCGCCTTGATCAGGATGGCACGGGCATTGACCTTTTCCTCGACCGCCACCGCGTCCTCAAGGTCGAAGATGATCGCGTCACAGGCAAGCCCCGTCGCCTTTTCCAGCGCCCGTTCCTTGGAGCCGGGGATATAAAGCACCGAACGGGTGGGGCGGGCAGCGGTCATGATTCTCTCCTCGCAACAATCTTGCGCGATGAAGCACGGCGCGGACAGATTCAGCAAGCCCAGATTTGCCGCAGCGCAGAACCAATTCGATCCGGCGCGGCAGGCCGCCCCGGCGCAAGGGGGGCGCTGCCCCCCGTCCCTGCGGGACTCCCCCCGGGATATTTGGACCAAGGTGAAACACCGCCCTTTCACCTTGGATCAAATATCCCGGGGTGCGGGGCAGAGCCCCGCTCCTGCGTCTCAGCCAAGCACGTCCCAAAGCAGCTTGAGCGAGATCAGCAACAGCGCCCAGGTGACGAGCCGGTAAAAAAGCTCATGCGGCAGAAACCGCACCAGCCGGACGCCCAGAAAGACCGAGACGGCCGCGACCGGGGCCAGTTTCAGCGCCGTGCCGAGGCTGGTTAAATTCAGTTGCCCCAAGGCCGCATAGGGGATCAGCTTGATCGCATTCACCCAGGCGAAGAGGATCGTCGAGGTGCCCGCAAAGACCGTGCGCGGCAGGTTCAGCGGGATCGTGTAGGCCTGATAGGGCGGGCCGCCGGAATGGCTGACGAAACTGGTGAAGCCGGTGATCGTGCCCCAGAAGAGGCCGGGCGCGACCCGCGCCGTGCGCGCGGTGCCAAGGCGCGGGCGGACAAGCGCATTCAGCGCAAAGACCACCCCGATCAGACCGACGAGCGCCGTCACCGCCACCTCGGGCACGACCGAGGCGGTGGCCCATCCCAGCCCCACCCCCACAGCCGTCGCCGGGACCAGGATCTTCAGCACCCGCGCGTCGAAATCGCGCCTGTAGGCAATCAGCCCGAACAGGTCGGAGACGATATAGACCGGCAGCAACAGCCCCGCCGCCGCCACCGGGTTCATCACCCCCGCCAGAAGCGGCACCGAGAGCGAGGAGATCATCGGCAGCCCGCCCTTGGCCAGCCCGACGCTGACCGCCGCCAGCACCGCCATTGCCCAGCCGAATGCGTCCAGATCCATGCTGCCCCCGAGAATCACCTTTGCGCGGCCCCGGCTGTCTCCGATCCGCCGCCGCCCCGCAAGGAAATGTTTAGCGCAAACAGCGGGCAGGTCGCAGTATGCAATCGCATACACCACCGCGGAACCGGCCTTGCTGCCCCGCAGCACCCTTGCCAGCCGGGGGGTTAGACGCTAGTCCTTCGCCGTCCAATACAACATCCCCGACCTCTGGAGGAACCCATGGCCCGACCCAAGATCGCCCTTATCGGCGCCGGTCAGATCGGTGGCACGCTTGCCCACCTCGCCGCGATCAAAGAACTGGGGGACGTCGTCCTCTTCGACATCGCCGAGGGCACGCCGCAGGGCAAGGCGCTCGACATCGCCGAATCCGGCCCCTCCGAGGGCTTCGACGGCTGCTTCAAGGGCACCAACACCTATGAAGACATCGCGGGCGCCGATGTCTGCATCGTCACCGCCGGTGTGCCGCGCAAGCCGGGGATGTCGCGCGACGACCTTCTGGGCATCAACCTCAAGGTGATGAAATCGGTCGGCGAAGGCATCGCCAAATACGCGCCGAATGCGTTCGTGATCTGCATCACCAACCCGCTTGATGCGATGGTCTGGGCGCTGCAGCAATTCTCGGGCCTGCCGGCCGAAAAAGTCGTCGGCATGGCCGGCGTGCTCGATTCCGCGCGCTTCCGTCACTTCCTCTCGGTCGAATTCGGCGTCTCGATGAAGGATGTCACCGCCTTCGTGCTGGGCGGCCATGGCGACACGATGGTGCCGCTGGCGCGCTATTCGACCGTCGCGGGCATCCCGCTGCCGGATCTGGTGCAAATGGGCTGGACCACGCAGGAAAAACTCGACGCGATCATCCAGCGCACCCGCGATGGCGGCGCCGAGATCGTCGGCCTGCTGAAAACCGGCTCGGCCTTCTATGCGCCCGCCACTTCGGCGATCGAGATGGCGGAAGCCTACCTCAACGACCAGAAACGCCTGCTGCCCTGCGCGGCCTGGGTCGATGGCGCCTTTGGCCTGGATGGCATGTATGTCGGCGTGCCGACGATCATCGGCGCCGGTGGCATCGAGAAAGTCATCGACATCAAGCTGAACGACGCCGAACAGGCGATGTTCGACAAGTCGGTCGACGCGGTCAAAGGTCTGGTCGCGGCCTGCAAGGCGATTGATCCCTCGCTCGCCTGAGCCACGGACAAGGTTTTGAAAGGGCGGGGATTTCCCCGCCCTTTTCAATTTGCGGCCAGGGTTTCCGGGTCAAAGCCCGTGCGCGCCCGGATCAGATCGAACAGCGCCGCCTCATGCGCGATCAGCGCCCGGTCGAAGGTGGCGGCGGTCAGATCGGGGGGGTGCGGCAGCACCCCGGCGGCGCGTTTCGCGATCCCCGGCGCCCAGCCGCGCAGGAGCTTGCGGGCGGTCAGGGCCTCGGCCTGCTTTGCCGAAATCGTCTTCGCCGCCCGGTACAGCGCGCGCAGCCGTTCCTCGGCCGCCGCATCCTCGGCAATGGCGCGGATCTGCGTCCAGCGCGCGGCACTGTGGGCGGTCGGATTGTCGGGCCGGTCCGCCAGACCATAGCGCAGCATCTTCAGCGCGAATTGCAGCCGCGTCAGCCCGTCGAAATGCAAAAGCCGCATCCCGCCGCCCTTGACCATGTCCGGGCTGCGCCGCGCCGCGGGATAATGCGTCAGCCCGTGATGCACGCCGATGAAAAGCCCCCGCCCCGCGCGCACGAAAGCCTTGCCCATGGTGTGGCCGCAAACCCCGCCCTGCAGCAGCTGCCGGGTCAGCGCATCATAGACCTGCCCGCCCTCGGTCTCGAACCCCTCCCAGGGCAGACGGAAGGCGCCGCCGAAAATATCGGCCAGCGGATGGCCGCGGATCTCCACCCGCTCGGCCACCGGCACCTGCACCCAGGCGGCCTTTTGCGGCACCCGGTCGAGCAGATCGCCAATCGCATCGCCCGAGGGCTGCAGATATTCGTCGCAATCGCAATGCAAGATCCAGTCCAGCCGGGTCTCGGCCAGAATCCGGCTGGCATGATATTTCTGCCGCGCATTCATGTTCTCGGGGCGGCGGCCGAAATCGCGATAGCGCCAGCCGTCCGCGCCAGCCGCATGCAGCACCGCGCCGGGCACCCCCGCCAGAAGATCCTGCGCCGCGGGGTTGGGGCGGTCCAGACAGACATGCACCTCGGCCGCCCCCAGCCCCAGATGATGACCGACAAAGGCCGCGACCAGAGGGGCAGGCTCGTCCACCATCGCCACCACGCCCCAGCTTGCCATGCCATCCCCTGATTTGAAATTTCCTTGCGCAAAGCAAAGCCGATTCCGTTATCGCAATCAAGTTCGCTGCTTTGCGGCAATTTATGATCACACATTTGCGGGCCGTGATCACAAAGCTGATTTTTCTGCGCCGGGGCCCGCGATTTCCGCAGTTTTGGGTTTGTGGCCGGGGCGGAATATGCCAAACCACCCCAAACACATCAGCATGGGATCAATGCCATGAATATCCACGAATACCAGGCCAAGCAGTTGCTCAAGAGCTACGGCTGCCCGGTCTCGAACGGTCGCGTCGTGCTCAAGGCGGACGAGGCGAAATCGGCAGCGGGCGAGCTGGACGGCCCGCTTTGGGTGGTCAAGGCGCAGATCCACGCCGGGGGCCGCGGCAAGGGCCATTTCAAGGAAGCCGAAGCGGGCGAAAAGGGCGGCGTGCGGCTGGCGCGCTCGGTGGCCGAGGCCGAGACCGAGGCGCGCAAGATGCTGGGGCGCACCCTTGTCACCCATCAGACCGGCCCGGCCGGCAAGCAGGTGAACCGCGTCTATATCGAAGAAGGCTCGGACATCGCGCGCGAGCTCTATCTGGCGCTGCTGATCGACCGCAAGACCTCGCGCATTTCCTTTGTCTGCTCGACCGAGGGCGGGATGGACATCGAGGAAGTGGCCGCCCATACGCCGGAAAAGATCCTGTCCTTCTCGGTCGATCCGGCCACCGGGCTGAGCGATTTCCACGGCCGCCGCATCGCCTTTGCGCTGGGTCTGGAAGGGGTGCAGATCAAGCAATGCGTGGCGCTGATCAAGAACCTCTACCGCGCCTTCCGCGAGCGCGACATGGAGATGCTGGAGATCAACCCGCTTGTGGTGATGACCGACGGCAACCTGAAGGTGCTGGACGCGAAACTCGGCTTTGACAACAACGCGCTCTATCGCCAGCCCGAGGTGATGGACCTGCGCGACGTGACCGAGGAGGACCCGAAGGAACTGGAAGCCTCGCGGTTCGATCTGAACTACATCGCGCTTGATGGCGAGATCGGCTGCATGGTGAACGGCGCGGGTCTGGCGATGGCCACGATGGACATCATCAAGCTTTACGGCGCCGAACCGGCGAACTTCCTCGATGTCGGCGGCGGCGCCAGCAAGGAAAAAGTGACCGAGGCCTTCAAGATCATCACCTCGGACCCGAAGGTGAAGGGCATTCTGGTCAACATCTTCGGCGGCATCATGCGCTGCGACATCATCGCGGAAGGCGTGCTGGCGGCGGTGAAGGAAGTCGGCCTGAAAGTGCCGCTGGTGGTGCGCCTTGAGGGCACGAACGTCGAACTTGGCAAGGACATCATCGCCAAGTCGGGGCTGAATGTGATTGCCGCGGATGATCTGGCCGACGGCGCGAAGAAGATCGTGGCAGCGGTGAAAGGCTAAGAAGATGGCAGTCCTCGTCAACGAACACACCAAGGTCATCTGTCAGGGCTTCACCGGCTCGCAGGGCACTTTCCATTCCGAACAGGCCATCGCCTATGGCACGAAAATGGTCGGCGGCGTGACCCCGGGCAAGGGCGGCACCGAACATCTCGGCCTGCCGGTCTTCAACTCGGTCCACGAGGCCAAGCACGTCACCGGCGCCCATGCGACGGCCATTTACGTGCCGCCGCCCTTTGCCGCGGATTCCATTCTGGAAGCGATCGACGCCGAAATGGAGCTGATCGTCTGCATCACCGAGGGCATCCCGGTTCTGGACATGATGCGGGTGAAACGCGCGCTGATCGACAGCAAGTCGCGTCTGATCGGGCCGAACTGCCCCGGCGTGATGACCCCGGATGCCTGCAAGATCGGCATCATGCCGGGCTCGATCTTCAAGCGCGGCTCGGTCGGTGTCGTGTCGCGTTCGGGCACGCTGACCTATGAGGCGGTGAAACAGACGACCGATGTCGGCCTTGGCCAATCCTCGGCCGTGGGCATCGGCGGCGACCCGATCAAGGGCACCGAACATATCGACGTGCTCGAGATGTTCCTGGCCGACCCGGAAACCACCTCGATCATCATGATCGGCGAAATCGGCGGCTCGGCCGAGGAAGAGGCCGCCGAATTCCTGATGGCGGAAAAGAAAAAGGGCCGCTGGAAGCCGACCGCGGGCTTCATCGCCGGTCGCACCGCGCCGCCCGGCCGCCGCATGGGCCATGCCGGCGCCATCGTCTCGGGCGGCAAGGGCGATGCGGAAAGCAAGATCGAAGCGATGAAACGCGCGGGTATCGTGGTGGCGGACAGCCCCGCGCATCTGGGCGAAGCCGTGCTGAAAGCGATCAAGGGCTGAGCGCCCTGCGGGGCCGCGGCAGAGGAGGTCGCGGCCCCACCTTCGGTTCCGGGGGTGTCGGGCCCCCGTCGCGTGACGAGTGCAACCAAGGGCCGACAGGCCAGAACGGGAGGTTCGAATGAAACTGACACTGCTGACGGGGGCGATGGCTCTCGCGCTGGCCCTCGCGGGCTGCGGCACCGATCCGACGCTGATCGCCCCGCAGGCGGCGGGCCCGATCACCACCTATCCGATCGTGACGACGCAAAAGGTTCCCGTGGGCATGACGCCGACCGGCTCGACCGGCTATGCGCTGGCCAATTCCGCGCGCACGAACGGCACCATCGTCGAGGGCACCGCGGCCACCTGCGGGCCGGAAAATGCCGGTGGCAATTATGACATCGCCTGCAACGCCGCCGCCGGATTGCCCGGCGCCGCCGACCCCTACCGCCGCTAACCTGCCCGAGGCAAGAATGCTCCGTTTTGCGTCGGCCATTCCGGCCGTCTTCTGTCTGCTGACCCTTGCCGCCTGCCTGCCGGGCAGCCCCGAAAGCGCCCCCGCCGGGCCCGATCTTGCGCCGCCGATCCCGGTCGACAACCGCGCCAAGGCCGAATTCGAACGGATGACCGGCATCAACAGCGATGCCGTGGCGGCGATCTCGGGCAATGCGAAACGGTCCTATGTCTATTTCGACCTGTTCGCGGCGCGCAAGGCCGCGGTGGCGGCCGCGCCCGAGCGGCTGTGCCGCCATTATGGCAAAAGCCTGAAAACCGCGCATGTTGCCGAACCCGGGGACCGCGTTCCCGGCATGAAGGCCCTTGTGGTGGAGTGCAACTAGGCCCCGGCCCTGCAATCCCGGTCCTGATGTAACCCGTGCCGGCGCGTCCCTCGCGCGCCGGAACCCCGTTCCCTCCGGCCTCCGGCCGTTCCCTCAGCCGATCTCGCAAGGATCATCCCATGAACGACCACACACCGAACGACCAGTTCCACGCCTCGTCCTTCCTGCAAGGGGCGAACGCGGATTATGTCGAACAGCTTTACGCCCGCTATGCCGCCGATCCGACCTCGGTCGATCCGAACTGGGCCTCTTTCTTCGAAAGCCTGGGCGATACGGAACTGGATGCCAAGCGCTCCGCCCATGGGCCGTCCTGGGCCCGCGCCGACTGGCCGCCGACCCCCTCGGACGATCTGACGGCGGCGATGACCGGCGAATGGCCGATGCCCGTCGCGCCCAAGGAAAACAAGGCCGCGGCCGAAAAGCTGGCGGCGGCGGTGAAGGCCGCGGGGGTGCAGGTCTCGGACGAGGCGATCAAACGCGCCGTGTTGGACAGCATCCGCGCGCTGATGATCATCCGCGCCTACCGGATCCGGGGCCACCTGATCGCCGATCTGGACCCGCTGGGCATGCGTTCGGGCGAACCGCATCCGGAGCTTGACCCGCGCTCCTATGGCTTCACCGAAGCCGACATGGACCGGATGATCTTCATCGACAACGTGCTGGGTCTGCAGGTCGCCTCGATGCGGCAGATCCTGGACGTGCTCAAGCGCACCTATTGCGGCACCTTCGCGCTGCAATACATGCATATCTCGAACCCCGAGGAAGCCGCCTGGCTGAAAGAGCGGATCGAGGGCTACGGCAAGGAAATCGCCTTCACCCGCGAAGGCCGCCGCGCCATCCTGAACAAGCTGGTCGAGGCCGAGGGCTTCGAGAAATTCCTGCATGTGAAATACACCGGCACCAAGCGCTTCGGCCTGGACGGGGCCGAGGCGCTGATCCCGGCGATGGAACAGATCATCAAGCGCGGCGGCGCGCTGGGGCTCAAGGAAGTGGTCTTCGGCATGCCGCACCGCGGCCGGTTGAACATTCTGGCCTCGGTGATGGCGAAACCCTACCGGGCGATCTTCCACGAATTTCAGGGCGGCTCCTACAAGCCCGAGGATGTGGACGGCTCGGGCGATGTGAAATACCACCTCGGCGCGTCGTCAGACCGTTCGTTTGACGGCCATACCGTGCACCTGTCGCTGACCGCGAACCCCTCCCACCTGGAAGCGGTGAACCCGGTCGTTCTGGGCAAGGTCCGCGCCAAGCAGGATCAGGCCCATGACGAGGACCGCACCCAGGTTCTGTCCGTTCTGCTGCATGGCGACGCGGCCTTTGCCGGGCAGGGCATCGTGGCCGAATGTCTGCAGCTGTCGGGGATCAAGGGGCACCGCACCGGCGGCTGCATCCATATCGTCGTGAACAACCAGATCGGCTTCACCACGGCGCCGCATTTCAGCCGCACCTCGCCCTATCCGACCGACATTGCCCTGATGGTGGAAGCGCCGATCTTCCACGTCAACGGCGACGACCCCGAGGCCGTCGTGCATGCCGCGAAGGTCGCGACCGAATTCCGGCAGAAATTCCACAAGGATGTGGTCATTGACATCTTCTGCTACCGCCGCTTCGGTCACAACGAAGGCGACGAGCCGATGTTCACCAACCCGGCGATGTACAAGAACATCAAGGCGCACAAGACCACGCTGCAGCTTTACACCGAACGTCTGGTGGCCGACGGGCTGATCCCCGAGGGCGAGATCGAGGACATGAAAGCCGCCTTCCAGGCGAAGCTGAACGAGGAATACGAGGCGGGCAAGCAGTTCCGTCCGAACAAGGCCGACTGGCTCGATGGCCGCTGGAAGCACCTTGACCGGCAAAGTTCGGATTACGACGCGGGCGTGACCCCGATTTCGCCCGAGCTGATGGCCGAGGTGGGCAAGGCGCTGACCAGCTACCCGGAAGATTTCGACATCCACAAGACTGTCGCCCGCCAGCTCGAGGCGAAAAAGGCGATGTTCGAAACGGGCAAGGGCTTTGACTGGGCCACGGCCGAGGCGCTGGCGTTCGGCTCGCTTCTGGCCGAGGGCTTCCCGGTGCGTCTGGCCGGTCAGGACTGCACCCGGGGCACCTTCAGCCAGCGTCATTCCGGGCTGATCGATCAGGCGACCGAGGAGCGCTACTATCCGCTCAACCACATCAAGCCCGGTCAGGCGAAATACGAGGTCATCGACTCGATGCTCTCGGAATATGCGGTGCTTGGGTTTGAGTATGGCTATTCGCTGGCGGAACCCAATGCGCTGACGTTGTGGGAGGCGCAGTTCGGCGATTTCGCCAATGGCGCGCAGATCATGTTCGACCAGTTCATCAACTCGGGCGAACGGAAATGGCTGCGGATGTCGGGGCTGGTCTGCCTGCTGCCGCATGGGTTTGAGGGTCAGGGACCCGAACACTCCTCGGCCCGGCTGGAGCGCTATCTGCAACTCAGCGCAGAAGACAACTGGATCGTCGCGAACTGCTCGACGCCGGCGAACTACTTCCACATCCTGCGCCGTCAGATCCACCGCAACTTCCGCAAGCCGCTGATCCTGATGACGCCGAAATCGCTTCTGCGCCATCCGCTCTGCACCTCGACGGCCGAGGAATTCACCACCGGCTCCTTCTTCCGGCGCGTGATGTGGGACGATGCCGACGCGCAGCATCACGGCAATTCGGAAATGACGACGAAACCCGATGCCGAAATCAGCCGCGTCGTGCTGTGCACCGGCAAGGTCTATTACGACCTGCTCGCGGAACGCGACAAGCGGGGGCTTGAAGACGTCTACATCCTGCGCATCGAGCAGCTTTACCCCTTCCCGGCGCATTCGCTGGTGACGGAACTGGGCCGCTTCAAGGAGGCGCAGATCATCTGGTGTCAGGAAGAGCCGAAGAACCAGGGCGCCTGGAGCTTCATCGAGCCGAACCTGGAATGGGTTCTCTCGAAGATCGGGGCCAAGCATGGCCGGGCGCGTTATGCGGGCCGTGCCGCCTCGGCCTCGCCCGCGACGGGTCTGGCAAGCCGCCACAAGGCCGAGCAGGACGCGCTCGTCCAAGACGCGCTGGAGGGCTGAGATGACCGAGATCCGCGTTCCCGGGCTTGGGGAAAGCGTCTCGGAGGCCACCGTCGCCACCTGGTTCGTGAAACCGGGCGAGATGGTTGCGACCGATGCGATGCTCTGCGAGCTTGAAACAGACAAGGTGACGGTCGAAGTCCGCGCCCCCTCGGCGGGGGTGCTGAGCGAGATCGTCGCCAAGGAAGGCGAGACGGTGGCGGTGAACGCCCTGCTGGCCGTGCTTTTGTCCGCGGGCGCGATGCCGCCCGCGCAACCCAAATCCGAAGGCCCGGCAGCCCCTCAACACGCCGCGCCGACTGTTCAAGAGGTCAAGATGACGGATGTCATGGTCCCCGCGCTGGGCGAAAGCGTTGCCGAAGCCACTGTCTCCACCTGGTTCAAGAAGCCGGGCGATGCCGTCGCCCAGGACGAAATCCTGTGCGAGCTTGAAACCGACAAGGTCTCGGTCGAGGTTCCGGCGCCGGTCGCGGGTGTGCTGAGCGAGATCCTCGCCCCCGAGGGGTCCTCGGTCGCCGCGGGCGGCAAGCTGGCGATCATGGCGGCTGGTGCCGGGGCTGCGACGGCTGCCCCTGCCCCGGCGGCCGCCCCCGCGCCCGCCCCGGCGGCGGTGCCCGCGAAGGACGTGGAACATGCCCCCGCGGCGAAAAAGGCGATGGCCGAAGCGGGGCTCAGCCCCGATCAGGTCACCGGCACCGGCCGCGATGGCCGGATCATGAAGGAAGACGTGGCGGCTGCCGCGGCGGCCCCGGCGCCCGCCCCTGCCCCGGTTCAAACCGCGCAAGTCTCGATCGCGCCGCCGCCCGCCACCGTGCCGCGCGCGCCCGTCCCGGCCGAAGATGCCGCGCGCGAGGAACGGGTGAAGATGACCCGCCTGCGCGCCACCATCGCCCGCCGCCTGAAGGACGCGCAGAACACCGCCGCGATGCTGACCACCTATAACGAGGTGGACATGTCGGGCGTGATGGACCTGCGCAACGTCTACAAGGACCAGTTCGAGAAGAAACACGGGGTCAAGCTCGGCTTCATGGGCTTCTTCGTGAAGGCCTGCTGCCACGCGCTGAAGGAAATCCCCGAGGTGAACGCCGAAATCGACGGCGGCGACATCATCTACAAGAACTACGTCCACATGGGCGTGGCGGTGGGCACGCCCTCGGGCCTTGTGGTGCCGGTTCTGCGCGACGCCGATCAAAAGGGCTTCGCCCATATCGAGCGCGAGATCGCCGAACTGGGCAAGCGCGGCCGCGACGGCAAGCTGACGATGCAGGAAATGCAGGGCGGCTCGTTCACCATCTCGAACGGCGGCGTCTATGGCTCGCTGATGTCCTCGCCCATTCTGAACCCGCCGCAATCGGGCATCCTTGGCATGCACAAGATCCAGGACCGCCCGGTGGTGGTGAACGGTCAGATCGTGATCCGCCCGATGATGTATCTGGCGCTCTCCTACGATCACCGCATCGTCGACGGCAAGGGCGCGGTGACCTTCCTTGTCCGGGTGAAAGAGGCGCTGGAAGATCCGCGCCGCCTGCTGATGGATCTCTGATGGTTTTTGCGTCCGCCATCGACGCAACAAGGAACTGGACAAGCACACTTACCCGCTTCGGTTATGGTGTGCTTGTTCTGGAGAGCTTTTCTCGTGCTCAGTTATTACCTGCATCTCTAAGCTTAAGTGCCACAAGTAATTCGGTGGTCGAGGCTGAAAACCTACCGTTCTTGGTGCTTTGGGTGATGCTCTCGCTAATTTTGGGGGCTGTCGCAACTATGCTGGGATCGCTCGGGAAGCATGAGAAGTTTGGTGAACTTGCGAGAGTTCGGCGAGCGTTCAGAGTTGGGAAGGTCGGGAACCCAATGCTAATCGAACTTCTTAGAGATGGAAACTCGCGTTACGATTTAGCATCAGGCTTTATCGGTGCGTTGTATATGGGGCTTGCTGGCTGGGGAATCGCCTACGTCTTATCGAACGAGCAAGTCGTGGGTTCCGGACAAAGCCTACTTAGCAACTGGCAGATCGGCATCATTGGGTGTTCAGCCGGATTTCTGTCCTACCTTGTCAAGCTTTCGGCAATCGGAGGCTTGGAGGCTCTAGACGCAATCCTTGACGATTACGAGTTTTCGTCATCGGAGAGCGCATCCGCAGAAGCATCGACAAACAAAACTGGCCAGGACAGAGATTCTGGCACCGAAACTACGGGAGCCTGAAATGGCAGAATTCGACGTCATCATCATCGGCGGCGGCCCGGGCGGCTATGTCTGTGCCATCCGCTGCGCGCAACTGGGGCTCAAGACCGCCTGCGTCGAGGGGCGCGGGGCCTTGGGCGGCACCTGCCTGAACGTGGGCTGCATCCCGTCCAAGGCGCTGCTGCATGCCACGCATGAGCTGCACGAGGTCCACGAGAACTTCGAAAAGATGGGCCTGATGGGCGCCAAGGTGAAGGTCGATTGGGCGAAGATGCAGTCCTACAAGCAGGATGTCATCGACGGCAACACCAAGGGCATCGAGTTCCTGTTCAAGAAGAACAAGGTCACTTACCTGCAGGGCTGGGGCTCGATCCCGGCGCCGGGTCAGGTGAAGGTCGGCGACGAGGTGCACACGGCGAAGAACATCGTCATCGCGACGGGCTCGGAATCTTCGGGCCTGCCGGGGATCGAGATTGACGAGCAGACGGTCGTCACCTCGACCGGGGCGCTGTCGCTGGCCAAGGTGCCGAAGTCGATGGTGGTGATCGGCGCGGGGGTGATCGGGCTGGAACTGGGCTCGGTCTATGCGCGGCTTGGCGCCGAGGTGACGGTGGTCGAATATCTGGATGCGATCACGCCCGGCATGGATGCCGAGGTGGCCAAGGGGCTGCAGCGCATCCTGTCGAAACAGGGGCTGAAATTCGTTCTGGGCGCCGCCGTGCAGGGTGTCGACAAGGCGAAGGGCAAGAACACCGTGCGCTACACGCTGCGCAAGGACGACAGCGCCCATGCGATCGAGGCCGAGGTGGTGCTGGTCGCCACCGGCCGCAAGCCCTTCACCAAGGGGCTGGGGCTTGAGGCTCTGGGCGTCGAAATGCTGCCGCGCGGTCAGGTGAAGACCGACAGCCATTGGGCGACGACGGTTCCGGGCCTTTATGCGATCGGCGATGCGATCACGGGGCCGATGCTCGCCCACAAGGCCGAGGACGAAGGCATGGCCGTGGCCGAAGTGATCGCGGGCAAGCATGGCCATGTGAATTACGACGTCATCCCCGGGGTGATCTACACCACGCCCGAGGTGGCCTGTGTCGGCAAGACCGAAGATGCGCTGAAGCAGGAAGGCCGGGCCTACAAGGTCGGCAAATTCTCGTTCATGGGCAACGGCCGGGCGAAGGCGGTGTTCCAGGCCGAGGGTTTCGTGAAGATCCTGGCCGATGCGGCGACGGACCGGGTGCTGGGCTGTCATATCATCGGGCCCTCGGCGGGGGACATGATCCACGAGATCTGCGTGGCGATGGAATTCGGCGCCTCGGCGCAGGATATCGCGCTGACCTGCCATGCCCATCCGACCTATTCGGAAGCGGTGCGTGAAGCGGCGCTGGCTTGCGGCGACGGCGCGATCCACGCCTGAGCTATTTCGCCTCGGGCTTCGCCCGAGGCGACCCTCGGGGGGCTCCGCCCCCCGCACCCCCCGGGCGTATTTTGCCAAGGAAAAGCCAAAGGCTTGGCTTTGACCTTTGCGGGATGGCTCCATCCGAGTCTTCGGAAGCGTAAGCCTGCGGCGAGGGCCGTCTTTGAGTGACGCGGGTTCGGGGATAGTGGACCGTCTATATTAAGCTCCTTATGGACGGTGCATGACATGCTGGAAATTCTGGACGTGACGAACACGGGGCGTCGCCGTCGGTTCAGCCTCGCGGAGAAGATCCGAATAGTCGAAGAGAGCCTTTCCGGCCCGAAGCTCGCGCGGGCGACGGCGCGCCGGTATGGTATTGCTTTGTCGGGCCTGTACCAGTGGCGACGGCAGTATCAGCGTGGCGAGTTGGGCGGGGAGCTTCCCGCGTTTCGAGCCGTCGAGCTGTTTCCGGAGGGGATTGCCGCCGCGGTTTCCGCAGCCGCGGTCACGTCGGGGCCGATCGAGATCGCCCTTTCGAATGGGCGGCGGGTGATCGTGCCGCCGGATGTCGATGCCGGGGTGCTGACGCGGTTCGTGCAGATCCTGGAGCGGGCATGATCGCGTTTCCAGCGGGAACGCGGGTCTGGATCGCCGGTGGCGTCACCGACATGCGGTGCGGCATGAACAGCCTCGCGCTGAAGGTGCAGCAGGGTCTCGGCCGCGATCCGCACAGTGGCGAGATCTTCTGCTTTCGCGGGCGCAAGGCCGACATGGTGAAGCTCTTGTGGTTCGACGGGATCGGCGTATCACTTTACGCCAAGCGCCTTGAGGCGGGGAAATTCGTCTGGCCGTCGAGCGCCACGGGCGAGGCCGTTGCGATATCGGCAGCTCAGCTCGGCTATCTTCTGGACGATGAGGAGGATCAGGAAACGGTCCGGGGGACCGTTTCCCCGACGAATGACTGGCGCAATCCGCGCTGGACACAGCGGCCGAAGAAGATGGGCTGAGGCAGCGGAAACGCCTGTATTTGTTGGCTTCCGTGGCCGTTCATGGTAAAAGCGGCCATGTCCGATCCCGTCTCAGACCTCGAGAAACTCCGCGCCGAGCTGGCGGCCACCAAGGCCGAACTGGCGCAGGCGCGCGCGGTGGTTTCGACCTCGGAGGCGATGATCGCGGGCCTGAAGCTCGAGATCGCGCTGCTCAAGCGCGAGCAATATGGTCACAGTGCCGAACGCACGACCCGGCTGATCGATCAGTTGGAATTGCAGCTCGAGGAGCTGGTGACCGACGCCGCCGAGGATGCGGCCCGGGCCGAAAAGACCACGAAGGTCGCAGCGTTCGACCGCAAGAAGCCGGTGCGCAAACCCTTCCCCGAGCATCTGCCGCGCGAGCGGGTGGTGATCGAAGCGCCGACCAGTTGCAGCTGCTGCGGCTCGGAGCGCATCGTGAAGATGGGCGAAGACATCACCGAAACGCTCGAGGTGGTTCCGCGACAGTGGAAGGTGATCCAGACCGTCCGGGAAAAGTTCACTTGTCGGGCGTGCGAGAAGATCAGCCAGGCGCCGGCGCCGTTCCATCCGACGTCGCGCGGTTGGGCCGGGCCGAGCCTGCTGGCGATGATCGTGTTCGAAAAGTTCGGCCAGCATCAACCGTTGAACCGGCAGGCCGAGCGGTATGCCCGCGAGGGCGTCGACCTCAGCCTTTCCACCCTCGCCGATCAGGTCGGGGCCGTGGCCGAGCTGCTCAAGCCGCTCCATGATCTGATCGCGGCGCATGTCCTGGCGGCCGAACGCCTGCACGGCGATGACACCACCGTGCCGCTGCTGGCCCGCGGCGGCACGAAGACGGCGCGGCTCTGGACCTATCTGCGCGACGACCGCCCCTTCGGCGGCACCGCGCCGCCAGCGGTGATCTTCCGCTTCTCGCGCGATCGGGGCGGCGCGCATCCGACCGAGCATCTGAAAGGCTGGCAGGGCATCCTGCAAGCAGATGCCTATGCCGGCTACAACGACCTCTACCGCGGCGACCGCAAGCCGGGGCCGGTTCTCCCGGCTCTGTGTTGGAGCCACGCGCGGCGCAAGTTCTTTGAACTGGCCGATGTCGAAGGGAACATCCGCAAAGGCAAGGATGCCAAGGAAATCTCGCCAATCGCCTTCGAGGCGGTGAAGCGCATCGATGCGCTGTTCGACATCGAGCGCGGGATCACCGGCCTCGACCCTGCCGTCCGTCTGGAGGCCCGCAAGGCGCGCTCGGCCCCGCTGGTCGCGGCCCTGGAGCGCTGGCTTCGGGCGCAACGCGCGCAGCTCTCGAAGCACGCCAAGGTCGCCAAGGCGATCGATTATTCTCTCTCGCCCGAACACTGGCCTGGCTTCACCCGGTTCCTTGACGATGGCCGGGTCTGCCTCACCAACAACGCGGCGGAACGCTCCCCTGCGCGGGGTCGCCCTGGGCAGAAAATCCTGGCTCTTCGCCGGTTCCGAGCGCGGCGGGCAGCGCGCGGCCTTCATGTATTCCCTGATCGGCACCGCCAAGCTCAACGGGATCGACCCGCAGGCTTGGCTCGCCGACGTCATCGCCAGGATCTCAGATCTGCCGCTCTCGCGCCTGCCCGAATTGCTGCCGTGGCATTGGAAGCCGCTGGAAAACCGATCTGCCGAGGCCGCCTGATGGGGCGCGTCACGCATGTCGTCACCATCGACGAAGCCGCCAGACGGATCGGCGAGAACCTGGAGCTTGTCGAACTCGTCAGCGCCAACTCCGACAACATCGACTACGGCGAGAAGATCTGGGTCGATGACGGCACCGAGGAAGGCACCACCACCTTCACCGACCGCGGCATTGAATGCCTGCAAGAACTCCTCGCCGACATTCGAACCTGGAAAGGCGGGATCCTCGGGTTCCTGCGCGCCGAAAAGTGCCACCCCGACGTCATCGAGCGCCCTTTTCTTGCGCGAAATATGCGAAGCGCCCGGCGCAGCCGGGGCAAATGAAAAACCCCGCCGTTTTCGGCGGGGCCTGTGTTCGGTTCTGAGGCGGCTCAGTGCCGGATCAGATGCAGCAGCTCTTCCAGCGACTTCTTGGCGTCGCCATAGAACATGCGGGTGTTTTCCTTGTAGAAGAGCGGGTTCTCGATCCCCGAATAGCCGGTGCCCTGACCGCGCTTCGACACGAAGACCTGTTTCGCCTTCCAGCATTCCAGCACCGGCATCCCGGCGATGGGCGAATTCGGGTCTTCCTGCGCCGCCGGGTTCACGATGTCGTTCGAGCCGATGACGATCGCCACGTCGGTTTCCGGGAAGTCCTCGTTGATCTCGTCCATCTCCAGAACGATGTCGTAGGGCACCTTCGCCTCGGCCAGAAGCACGTTCATGTGCCCGGGCAGACGGCCCGCCACCGGGTGGATGGCGAAGCGCACGGTCTTGCCGCGGCCCCGCAGCACCGAGGTCAGTTCGCTGACCGCCATCTGCGCCTGCGCCACCGCCATGCCGTAACCGGGGATGATGATGATGCTGTCGGCTTCCGACAGCGCATCGGCCACGCCCTGCGCGTCGATCGCCACCTGTTCGCCCGCCACTTCCATCGCCGGACCCGAGGTGTTGCCGAAGCCGCCCAGAATGACCGAGATGAAGGACCGGTTCATCGCCTTGCACATGATGTAGCTCAGGATCGCGCCCGAGGAGCCGACCAGCGCGCCGGTGACGATCAGAAGATCATTGCCCAGCGAGAAGCCGATCGCCGCCGCGGCCCAGCCCGAGTAGCTGTTCAGCATCGACACCACCACCGGCATGTCGGCGCCGCCGATGCCCATGATCAGGTGATAGCCGATGAAGAGCGCCAGCAGCGTCATTACCAGCAGCGGCCAGGTGCCATAGTCGAGCATGAACAGCACCAGCATCGCCGCCGAGGTCAGCGCCGCCGTCGCGTTCAGCAGATGCCCGCCCGGCAGTTTCTTCGCCTTGGTGTCAACCTTGCCCGCAAGCTTGCCGAAAGCGATGATCGAGCCGGTGAAGGTCACGGCGCCGATGAAGACACCGAGGAAGAGCTCGACGCGCAGGATCGCAAGCTCGGTCGGCGTCTTGTGCGCGACAAGCGCCGCGAAACCTTCGAGCGCCGCTTTCGCCGCCTCGTCCATGCCCGGCACGCGCACCGATTCAATATAGGCGTTGTAGCCGACCAGAACGGCCGCCAGACCGACAAGCGAGTGCATCGCCGCGACCAGCTGCGGCATCTCGGTCATCTGGACCTTTTTCGCGACCTTCATGCCATAAAAGCCGCCCGCGCCCAGAAGGATCAGCGACAGGACCCAAAGCCCCTGCCCCGGCCCGACCAGCGTCGCCGCCACGGCCAAGGCCATGCCGACGATGCCATACCAGACGGCGCGTTTGGCGCTTTCCTGCCCCGAAAGGCCGCCCAGCGAGAGGATGAACAGAACTGCCGCAACGACGTAAGCGGCCGTGGTGAAACCGAAATCCATTGTTCTTTCCTCCGCTTACGACTTCTGGAACATCGCCAGCATGCGCCGGGTGACCATGAAACCGCCGAAGATGTTGACGCCCGCCATGAAGACCGACACGGCCGAAAGCAGGATGACCAGGAACGAGCTCGAGCCCATCTGCAGCAAAGCGCCCAGAATGATGATCGAGGAAATCGCATTCGTCACCGCCATCAGCGGCGTGTGCAGCGAATGGCTGACGTTCCAGATCACCTGGAAGCCGACGAAGCACGACAGCGCAAAGACGATGAAATGCGCCATGAAGGACGCAGGCGCGACCAAGCCCAGCGCCAGCAAAGCCACGCCGCCCAGGCCCAGCATCAGGATCTGGTTGCGGGTTTCCTTGCGGAAGGCGGCTTTCTCGGCGGCGCGGATTTCCTCGGGCGTCAGGACCTTGGCCTTTTCCTTCGGCTTTTGCGCCGCGATGGCCGCGATTTTCGGCGGCGGCGGCGGGAAGGTGATCGCGCCGTCAAAGGTCACGGTAGCGCCGCGGATCACGTCATCTTCCATGTTGTGCACGACGACGCCATCCTTGCCGGGCGTCAGGTCGGTCATCATGTGACGGATGTTCGTGGCGTAAAGCTGCGACGACTGCGCCGCCATGCGCGAGGGGAAATCGGTATAGCCGATCACCGTCACGCCGTTCGGGGTGACGATCTTTTCGTCCTTCTTCGTCAGCTCGCAGTTGCCGCCGCGTTCGGCCGCCAGATCGACGATGACCGAGCCGCGCTTCATCGCCTCGACCATGTCGCGCGTCCACAGGATCGGCGCATCGCGGCCCGGGATCAGCGCGGTGGTGATGACGATATCCATCTCGGGCGCGAGTTCGCGGAATTTCTTCAGCTGCGCTTCGCGGAATTCGGGCGAGGACGGCGCGGCGTAACCGCCCGTCGCGGCGCCGTCCTGGGCCTGTTCCTCGAAATCGAGATAGACGAATTCGGCGCCCATCGATTCGATCTGTTCGGCCACTTCCGGGCGCACGTCAAAGGCATAGGTGATCGCGCCCAGCGCCGTCGAGGCGCCGATCGCGGCCAGACCGGCCACGCCCGCGCCGACGATCAGCACCTTGGCCGGGGGCACCTTGCCCGCCGCCGTCACCTGACCGGTGAAGAAGCGGCCGAAATTGTTGCCAGCCTCGATGACCGCGCGATAGCCCGAGATGTTCGCCATCGACGACAGCGCGTCCATCTTTTGCGCGCGCGAGATCCGCGGCACCATGTCCATCGCGATCACATTCGCCCCGGTGGCCTTCGCGGCCTCCAGCAGGTCCTTGTTCTGCGCCGGATAGAAGAAGGAAATCAGCGTCTTGCCCGCTTTCAGACGGGCCACTTCGGCGTCAACCGGCGGGCGCACCTTGGCCACCACGTCGACCGCGTCGAAAAGCGCCGCAGCGCCTTCCACCACGGTCACGCCGACGGCCGCATAGGCGCTGTCCTCAAAGCCCGCAGCATGGCCCGCGCCTGCTTCCACGAAACAAGTGTGCCCCAGCTTCTGAAGCTGGACCGCAGAGTCGGGGGTCAGCGCGACCCGCGCCTCTCCCTCGAAAATCTCCTTCGGAGCGCCGATTTTCACTTCTCTCTCTCCCAATGCTGCCCCGGGACGATTTCAGCCCGGGGACAAAACGTGGCGAAAGCCTCTTAACACCGCGTAAGAAAGTTTCACAAGCGATTGATCACGCGTAAGAGTTGCAAATCTGTCGCGGGATCGGGGCAGGCTTTCTGCATACCGCGGCATACCATGTTACCGCTCGCATTTCCTGCGCCGATTCAAGGGTTTGGCAAGGCCGCGGCGCCCCTGCGGGCAAAGCGGCCGGGGGCGGGCAAATGCCCGGCTGCGACGATTTTTCTGCAATGCAGCAAATCGGTCACAGCCAGCGGCGGACCCGGGCGCGATAGGCCTGATACTCGGGCCCGAAAAGGGTGGCGATGGCGACCTCTTCGCCGCGGATGTAGCGCCTCGTGATCAGCGCCATGAAGGCGGGCACCAGGGGCGCCGCCAGCGCGGCATCCCAGACCAGCACCAGCCCGGCCAGGATCAGCGCATCGGCAAGATAGATCGGATTGCGTGACAGCGCGAAGACACCGCCCGTCACCAGCCGCCCCGGCGTGCGACGCGGAATGACGGTGGTGCGCATCAGCACCATTTGCGCGGCCGCCACCATCGTCAGCACGAAACCGCACAGAACCAGCGCATAGCCGACCGGATGGGAGAAGGGAATCGGCAGCGGCAGCGCCCAGCCCACGGCCCAGACGGCGGCGGCAAACAGCGCCAGCCAGAGCGGCGGCAGGTCGATCTCTCTCAGCGCGTCTTTCACGGTCATGGCACTCCCCCTGCCCCAAGGTGACGTGGGTTCCTGCGGCGCGCAACCCCCTTGCGGCCGCCGCTTCCGCGCGCCACCCTGCCCGAAAGGAGATCCCGATGACCACCGATTTCACCGCCACCAAGGCGCTCTTCGATCTGCCCGCGGGCGTGATCTATCTGGACGGCAATTCGCTGGGGCCGCTGCCGCGCGCCGTCGCCCCGCGGGTCGAGGCCGCGATCCGCGCCGAATGGGGCGCGATGCTGATCACCGCCTGGAACAAGGCGGGCTGGATGGACCTGCCCGAGCGGCTGGGCAACCGGATCGGGCGGCTGATCGGGGCGGAGCCGGGCACGGTGACGCTGGGCGACACGCTTTCGATCAAGGTGTTTCAGGCGCTGGATGCGGCCTTGCAACTGCGCCCCGACCGCCGGGTGATCCTGTCCGATACCGGCAATTTCCCGACCGATCTTTACATGGCGCAGGGGCTGACCGGGCTTCTGGGTCAGGGGTATCAGCTGCGCACCGTCGCGCCGGATCAGGTCGCCGCCGCGATCGACGAAACGGTGGCGGTGACGATGCTGACCGAGGTCGATTACCGCACCGGCCGCAAGCACGACATGGCGGCGCTGACCGCAACGGCCCATGCCGCGGGGGCGCTGGCGTTTTGGGATCTGGCCCATACAGCGGGCGCGGTGCCGGTCGATCTGGCGGGCGCGGGCGCCGATTTCGCGGCGGGCTGCACCTATAAATACCTGAACTCCGGCCCCGGCGGCCCGGCCTTCATCTATGTCGCGCCGCGCCACGCGGGCCAGGTGCAACCCGTGCTCTCGGGCTGGCTTGGCCATGACGCGCCCTTTGCGTTCGAACCCGGCTATCGCCCGGCCCCTGGCACCGCACGGATGCGCGTCGGCACGCCGCCGGTGCTGCAACTCGCGGCGCTCGACGCCGCGCTCGATGTCTGGGACGGCGTCAGCATGGCCGAGATCCGCGCCCGCTCGCTTGAACTGACCAGCCGCTTCATCGCCGCGGTCGAGGCCGCCTGCCCCGATCTGACCCTTGTCACCCCGCGCGACCCGCAAGACCGCGGCAGCCAGGTCAGCTTCGCCCATCCCGACGGTTACGCGATCATGCAAGCGCTGATCGCGCGCGGCGTGATCGGCGATTTCCGCGCCCCCGACATCCTGCGCTTCGGCGTGACCCCCCTTTACATCGGCGAGGCCGAGATCGACCGCGCCGCCGACATCCTGACCGAGGTGATGGCGACCCGCGCTTGGGACCGGCCCGAATTCCACGCCCGGGCCAAGGTGACCTGAGGTCGCCAAACCGCGACAGGCCGCCGCAGCCGGTGCTTGCCCGGCGGCGGCATATCGCCTAATTTCAAGGCATGGAACAGCTGACCGACCCTTTCGCGCGGACCATCACCTACCTGCGGGTCTCGGTGACGGATCGCTGCGATTTCCGCTGCAGCTATTGCATGGACGAGGGCACCCGTTTCCTGCCCCGCCGCGATCTGCTCTCGCTCGAGGAACTGGACCGGCTGTGCAGCACCTTCATCGGGCTGGGGGTGCGCAAGCTGCGCCTCACCGGCGGCGAGCCGCTGCTGCGCCGCAATGTGATGAGCCTGTTCCGGGCGCTGTCGCGGCATCTGGACACGGGGGCGTTGGACGAACTGACGCTGACCACGAATGGTTCGACGCTGGCCGCCCATGCCGCCGATCTGGCGGCCTGCGGGGTGAAGCGGGTGAATGTCTCGCTCGACAGCCTGCACCCGGATCGCTTCGCCGCGATCACCCGGCGCGGCGATCTGGCCGCCGTGCTGGCGGGCATCGCCGCGGCCAAAGCGGCCGGGCTGCGGGTGAAGATCAACACTGTGGCCTTGCGCGGGGTGAATGCGGACGAACTGCTCGATCTGGCCGCCTGGGCCGGGGCCGAGGGCCATGATCTGAGCTTCATCGAGGTGATGCCGGTGGGCGACATGCCGATGCAGGATCGAGCAGCCACCTTCCTCTCGCTGGCCGAGGTGCGGGCCCGGCTCTCTGCGCATCTGACCCTGACCGACCTGCCCGAGACGACGGGCGGTCCCGCCCGCTATGTCCGCGTGACCGAAACCGGGCAAAGGATCGGCTTCATCACGCCGCTCAGCCACGGGTTTTGCGAGGCCTGCAACCGGGTGCGGATCAGCGCCACGGGCACGCTTTACCCCTGTCTCGGCCACGAAGGCGGCACCGATCTGCGCGCCCCCCTGCGCGGCTCGGAGGGGGACGCGGCGGTGCTGGCCGCGATCCGTGCCGCGATCGGGCGCAAACCGCGCGGCCATGATTTCGGCTATGGCGCGCAAGGCGCCACCGGGCAGGTCGGGCGCGGCATGAACCACACCGGGGGATAGGCCGACCGTCAGGCAGCGTGACCTGCATCAAGGCGCCCGCCTGTTTATCGGGCAGAATGAAACCATCCGAAACGACGCCCTCAAAGGAGTCCGCCATGTATGCCAATATCATCGTGCCCGTTGCCTTCGACGAGGAACACAACCCCGACACCGCACTGAACGTGGCGCGGACGCTGGCCGCTCCGGAGGCGCGGGTGACCATCGTCCATGTGATGGCCGATGTGCCCGGCTATGCGATTTCCTACATGCCCGAGGGCTATGACGCCGAATTGCGCCAGACGCTGCAAAACCAGCTCGACGCGCTGGCGAACGACTTCGAGAATGGCGCGGGCGTGCTGCGCCAGGGTCATGCGGCGAACGAGATCCTCGATCTGGTCGACGAGATCGGCGCCGATTGCATCGTGATCGCCGGGCACCGGCCGGGCTTTGGCGATTACCTGATGGGCTCGACCGCGGCGCGGGTGGTGCGCCACGCGCCCTGTTCGGTCATGGTGCTGCGGTAAGGCAAGGGGGGCTCTGCCCCCCACGGCCTTGCGGCCTCCCCCCGGGATATTTTCGCCAAGGTGAAATGGAAAAGGGCGCTCCGCGCGGGGGCGCCCTTCTGGCTCTCTGCCTTTCACCTTGGTGCAAATATCCCGGGGGGTGAATTGGCCGAAGGCCAAGAGGGGGGCAGCGCCCCCCTGCCCCGGTCAGGCCGCGGGCATCCGGCTTTCGATCATGCCCGCATACCAGCTTGATCCGAAGGGAATCGCACTGTCGTCGAAATCATAGGCCGGGTGGTGCACCATCGCGCTGTCGCCATTGCCCAGGAAGATATAGGCCCCCGGCCGCGCGTTCAGCATGTAGGAGAAATCCTCGCCCCCCATCATCGGCGCGACCTCCGTATCGACATGGCCCGAGACCGCCTGCGCCACCGCGACGGCATAATCGGTGTTTTCGGGCGTGTTCATCGTCA
This sequence comes from Rhodobacter capsulatus, assembly GCF_052363185.1. Taxonomy (GTDB): domain Bacteria; phylum Pseudomonadota; class Alphaproteobacteria; order Rhodobacterales; family Rhodobacteraceae; genus Rhodobacter; species Rhodobacter capsulatus_E. Next base: position 2,850,289 of record NZ_CP198955.1, read on the forward strand.
CCGGATAGCCGCGGATGTAGCTGATCTCGACCGTCGCCCCATGCGCCGCGGCGATCCCCTCGGCCACCGCCTTCACCCGCGCCTCGGCCAGATCGCGCACCGCGGGGTCAAGCGAACGCACCGTGCCCTTGAGCGTGACCGTCTGCGGGATCACGTTATAGGCCTCGCTTTCCGTGCGGAAAGTGCAGATCGAGACCACGACCTGTTTCAGCGGGTCGATGTTGCGCGCGGCGATCTGCTGCATCGCAACAACGATATGCGCAGCCACCAGCGTCGTGTCGATGCAGTCATGCGGTTTCGCCGCGTGCCCGCCCTTGCCGGTCACCACGATGTCGAACTGATCGGTCGCGGCCATCATCGGGCCCGGACGGATCGCAAAGCTGCCGACCGGGAAGCCCGGCATGTTGTGCATGCCGTAGACTTCCTGAATCCCCCAGCGTTCCATCATCCCGTCGTCGACCATCGCCTTGCCACCGCCGCCGCCCTCTTCCGCCGGCTGGAAGATGACGACCGCCGTGCCGTCGAAATTCCGCGTCTCGGCCAGGTATTTGGCCGCGCCCAGAAGCATCGCCGTATGGCCGTCATGGCCGCAGGCATGCATCTTGCCAGGCACTTTCGAGGCATGCGCCGCCCCGGTCTGTTCCACGATCGGCAGCGCATCCATGTCGGCGCGCAGCCCCACCACCCGGCCCGAAGTATCGCTGCGGCCGCGGATCACGCCGACGACGCCGGTCTGGCCGATGCCCTCGACCACCTCGTCGCAGCCAAACTCGCGCAGAAGCCCCGCGACCTTGGCGGCGGTGCGGTGGACCTCGTACAGCAGTTCCGGGTTTTCGTGGAAGTCGCGCCGCCAGGCGGTGATCTCGGGCAGCAGTTCGGCGAAGCGGTTCTTGACGGGCATGGTCTTGCCTTTGCTTGGAAAACTCAAGGAAGCGTCGCAGGGTTTGGCCGCGGCGACAAGGTCAGAAGGTGGGGCCGAGGTCGATTTTTGATCCATCGGTAAAACGTCCCCAGCGGAAGCGGCTCAGGTCATGGCCGGGGGCTTGCCCGGTCATCAGGCTGGCCATCACCCGGCCGACGCCCGGCCCGATCCCGAAGCCGTGCCCCGAAAGCCCGGTGGCGACCCAAAGGCCCGGTAGCGGCGCGGCATCCAGAACGGGCACGGTGTCGGGCATCACGTCGATCATCCCGGCCCAGTCGCGCACCAGTTTCGGTTCGCCCAAGGACGGGAAGGCCCGGCCGAAGGCGCGCTGGACGTTGTGCAGGAAGACCCGGTTCGGCGCGGGGTCCAGAATCCGGCAGCGCTCGAAGGGGCTTTCGCGATCTTCGGACCACATCCGCGCCGTCGCCCAGCCATCGGGCCAGCCCGGTTCGGGCGCGCGTGGATGGATCGCGGTCTTCGACAGGTCACGCCGCATCTGCGGCAGGTATTTCCCGAAATGCCGCAGCGCATCGGGCCCCATGTAGAAATCGTGCGAGGTCCCGGGCGCCACCGTATAGCTGCCATCGCGCCGCCGCCGCCAGGCAAAGACGTCATCGACGCCAGACACTTGCGTGATCTCGGGCAGGGGCACGGTCTGCGCCACGGTCGAGCGGACCAGCAGCTGCGGCAGGCTCAACCCGTGTCGGCGCAGGAAGAGCGAGGACCAGGCCCCCGCCGCCACCAGCACCTGATCGCAGCGGATGCGGCCGTTTTCGGTGACGACCCCCGCCACCTTGCCCGCGGCGATATCCAGCGCGCGCACCGCGCAATGTTCGATCACCGTCACACCGGCCCGCCGCGCGCGCTCGGCCAGCATCGGCACCGCCACGAAGGGCTCGGCCCGCGCATCGGACGGCGTGATGAGGCCGGTCACCCAGTTCGTCGCATGGGGAATCGCTGCGGCCAGCTGCGCCCGGCCAAGCAGGTGGCTTTCCAGCCCATGCGCCCGCGCCAAATCGACCCAGGCGGCAAAACCCTCGGCCGCGGCGGGCTTGTCGGAGAGATAGGCGACACCGCAGCGGCGGAAACCAAGCTCCGGCCCAAGCTCGGCCGCGAGCCCCTCCCACAGCCGCATCGCCTCCTGCATGATCGGCAATTCCGCCGGATCGCGGCCCTGTTGCCGGATCCAGCCCCAGTTTCGCGAAGATTGCTCGGCCGCGACCCGGCCCTTTTCCAAAACCACCACCCGACGCCCGGCCTGCGCAAGATAATGAGCAGCCATCACCCCGGCGATGCCCGCGCCCACCACCACCACATCCACCGCCTCGGGCAGGGCCGCGGAAAAACGGACCGGGTCTTTGAGCGAGATCACAAACGGCATCGGCGGCTCCTTCGGCTGTGGATGGTGCAGGCTTGACCGGCGCCGCCCCAAGGTCAAGCCCGCTGCGCGCAGGGCTGCCGCCGCGTTAGCGCTTGCACTGGGCGCGAAAATCTCTAACAATCGGTCAAATATCTTCACCTATCCGTGAAGAAACGCAGAACAACGCCGGAAAACGGCGCAAGTCAAAGACTGGGGGACGCAATGCGCGATGGGGCGCAGCCCGTGCTCGAGGTGACGAACCTCAAGACGATCTTTCGCACCCGTGGCGGCGAGGTGCATGCGGTCAATTCTGTCTCGTTCGATCTGAAACCCGGCGAATTGCTGGGGGTGGTGGGCGAGTCGGGGTCCGGCAAATCCGTCACCATGATGTCGCTGATCGGGCTTTTGCCCAGCCCCCCCGCCGAGGTGCGCGAGGGCCGGGTGATGTTCGACGGGCTTGATCTGCTCAAATGCACCCCCGCCCAGCTGCGCGCCGTGCGCGGCCCGGGCGTCGGCTTCATCTTTCAGGACCCGATGACCTCGCTCAACCCGGTCTTCACCGTGGGCTATCAGCTGCGCGAGCCGCTGATGAAGCATATGGGGATGACGAAAGCGCAGGCGCAGGTGCGGGCGCAGGAACTGCTTGAGCTTGTGGGCATTCCCGATGCCGGGCGGCGGCTGAAGGATTTCCCGCATCAGTTCTCGGGCGGGATGCGGCAGCGGGTGATGATCGCGATTGCGCTCGCTTGTGATCCGAAAGTCTTGATCGCCGATGAGCCGACGACCGCGCTCGATGTGACGATTCAGGCGCAAATCCTTGAACTGGTGAAGGATCTTCGCCAGAAACTGGGCATGGCGATTGTCTGGATCACCCATGATCTGGGCGTGATCGCGGGCATCGCCGACCGGATCATGGTCATGTATGGCGGCCAGATCGTCGAACATGGCACGGTGAAGGAAGTCTTCGCCAAGCCCCGCCACCCCTATACGCGGGCGCTGTTGCAAACGGTGCCCTCGGTGCGCGGCGAGCGGGCCGAGAAACTGAACGTGATCGAGGGCCAGCCGCCGATCCTGCGCGCCGCCCCAACCGCCTGCCCGTTCCGCGACCGCTGCACCCTGCGCTTTTCTGCTTGCGACGCCGCCAATCCGGCGCGGTACGCGGTGGGCCCGGGCCATGATGCGGCCTGTTTTTGGGATTTCGACACCAACGCCCCGCGCAAGGAAGTGACGGAGACAGCCGATGTTTGACGGCGGCAAGCGGCCTCTGGTCGAGGTCGAAGGGCTGAAGATGTATTTTCCGATCACGGCGGGGCTTTTCCGGTCGAAGGTCGGCGATGTGAAGGCGGTCGATGACGTGACCTTCACCATCTTTGAGGGCGAGACGCTGGGTCTGGTGGGGGAATCGGGCTGCGGCAAATCGACCTGCGGGCGGGCGATCTTGCGGCTTTACGAACCCACCGCGGGCTCGGTGCTGATCGACGGCGAGGATGTTCTGGCCGCCCCGCCGGGCGAGTTGCGCGCGCTGCGCCCGAAGATGCAGATGGTGTTTCAGGACCCGCAGGCGTCCTTGAACCCGCGCATGACGGTGGCGGGGATCATCGGCGAACCGCTGGATGAACACACGACGCTGAGCCGGGCGCAGAAACTGGCCCGGATCTATGACCTGATGGACAAGGTCGGGCTGAACCGCGATTTCGCCAACCGCTATCCGCATGAATTTTCCGGCGGCCAGCGTCAGCGCATCGGCATTGCCCGGGCGCTTGCGCTGAACCCGCGCTTCATCGTCTGCGACGAGCCGATTGCGGCGCTGGACGTGTCGATTCAGGCGCAGGTGGTGAACCTGCTCGAAGAGCTGCAGGACAGCCTTGGGCTGACCTATCTCTTCATCAGCCACGATCTGTCGATGGTGCGCCATATCGCCGACCGGGTGGCGGTGATGTATCTGGGCCGGATCGTCGAGCTGGCCTCGCGCGATGCGCTTTATGAAGCGCCGCTGCATCCCTATACGCAGGCGCTGCTTTCGGCCGTGCCGGAACCCGATCCGAATGCCGAAACCACCCGGCAACGGATCATCCTGAAGGGGGACGTGCCCTCGCCCGCCAATCCGCCCGAGGGCTGCAATTTCTGCACCCGCTGCCCGAAGGTGATGGATCTGTGCCACAAGGTGGAACCGGCGTTCCGCGAAGTGGCGCCGGGGCATTTCACCGCCTGCCATCTGCACAATCAGACCGCCGGGTAAACGGCGGCGCGACACGCGGGCGAGAGCCCGAGCAAACGTGATCCCTGCATTCAACCAAGGAGAGGACGCATGAAACTCAAGACCGCATTGATGGGGGCCGCTGCCCTGCTGGCCTTTGCGCCCGCCGCCTTCGCCGAACGCGGCGCGGACGGTGAACTGAAGATCATCCAGTCGCAGGCCGCCTCGACGATGAACCAGTATCTGTCCTCGGGCACCAAGGACATCAACGCCTCCTCGATGGTCTCGGAGCCGCTGGCCTCCTACAAGCCCGATGGCACGCTGCTGCCGCGTCTGGCCGCCGAAATCCCGACGCTGGAAAACGGCGGCGTTTCGGCCGATGGCAAGACCATCACCTGGAAGCTGCTCTCGGGCGTGAAATGGTCGGACGGCACCGATTTCACCGCCGAGGACGTGGTCTTCACCGGCCAGTATTGCATGGACCCGGCGGGTGGCTGCGCGCAGCTGTCGAAATTCGAAGGCATCGAGAAGATCGAAGCCGTCGATCCGCTGACCGTGAAGATCACCTTCCTGGAACCGAAGACGAACCCCTATTCCGCCTTCGTCGGCGCGCTGGCCCCGATCCTGCAAAAGGCGCAATTCGAAAAATGCCTTGGCGCCAATGCCTCGAGCTGCACCGACGCGAACTTCAAGCCGATCGGCACCGGCCCCTATATGGTCACCGATTTCAAGACCAATGACGTGGCGGTGTTCGAGGCGAACCCCTATTACCGCGACCCGGCCAAGCCCGCCTTCGCCCGGGCCACGCTCAAGGGTGGCAACGATGCGATGTCGACGGCGCGCGCCGTGATGGAGACCGGCGAATACGATTACGGCTGGAACACCCAGATCGAGCCCGAAGTGCAGGCGCAGATGATCGCCGCGGGCAAGGGCAAGTTCATGACCGCTTACGGCGGGCTGGTCGAACGGCTGGAACTGAACATGACCGACCCCTCCTCGGAGCTGCCCGAGGGCGAGCGCTCGACCACCAAGCATCCGCATCCGATCCTCTCGGACATCCGCGTGCGTCAGGCGCTGTCGATGGCGATCGACCGGTCGCTGCTGGTCGAGATCGGCTATGGCGAGGCCGCGCGGCCGACCTGCAACCTGGTTCCGGCGCCCGAGATGTTCGCTTCGGACAACACCGGCTGCCTGACGCAGGACGTCGAAGGGGCGAAGAAGCTGCTGGATGAGGCGGGCTGGACCGATACCGACGGCGACGGCATCCGCGACAAGGACGGCAAGAAGCTGAGCCTTGTCTATCAGACCTCGGTCAACCCGATCCGCCAGAACTTCCAGGCGATGATCAAGCAATGGTGGAACGATGTCGGCATCGAGGTCGAGCTGAAACAGATCGACCCCTCGGTCTTCTTCGGCGGCGATGCGGGCTCGCCCGACACGTTCCAGAAGTTCTACGCCGATGTGCAGATGTTCGCCAACGAATGGGACGGCACCGATCCGCAAGCCTATCTGGCGCAGCTGACCTGTGAAAAGGCGCCCAAGCCCGAAGACCAGTGGCAGGGCGAGAACATCCCGCGCTTCTGCAACCCGGATTATGACGCGCTGATCAAGGAAATGCTGACGACGGCCGATGCCGGGGCGCGCGCGGACATGATCAAGAAGCTGAACGACATGGTGACCAAGGATGCGATGGTGACGGTGCCGCTGGCGAACCGGGCCCGCTTCTCGGCGGTGTCGAACACGCTCGCGGGCGTCGAGATGAACGCCTGGGACAGCGAATACTGGAACGTGGCCGACTGGTCGCGGGTGAAGTGATCGCAGGATAAGAGACCGTGAGGTCGGACCGGCAGGGCCGGTCCGCCGGGCCTGCGGCCCGGCGCCCCCCCGCCACCCCGCAGGAAAGAGAGACGAGCCGAGGCGCCGATGTTCCAGTATACGATGCGACGATTGCTGATTGCGATCCCGACGCTTCTGATCATTTCTCTGGTGATCTTCCTTTTGCTGGAGGCCGCCCCCGGCGACCCCTTGGGTGAGGTTCCCCTGACCGTGCCGCCCGAAGTGAAGGCGAAGATGCGCACCGCGCTCGGCCTCGATGCCTCGTGGTATGTGCGCTATTTCCTCTGGCTCAAGCAGATGTTCTGGATCGAGCCGATGCATCTGATCGACAATCTGTTCGGCACGCATCTGGCCGATGACATGCAGCGCGTGATCTCGTTCCAGTCGCGCCAGCCGGTGATGGACATCATCGCCGAGCGCATGCCGCAAACGCTGATCGTCGTCGGCTCGGCCTATGTGATCGGCGTGCTGATCGCGGTTCCGATCGGCATCCTGTCCGCCTATCGGCAATATTCCTGGTTCGACAACCTTGGCACCTTCGTCTCGATGATCGGCTTTTCGGTGCCGACCTTCTTCACCGGCGTCGTGCTGATCGTGATCTTCGCGGTCAATCTGCAATGGTTCCCGATGGTCTATGACACCACCTTGCAGGTCACCGACTGGGAAAGTTTCACCAAGCAGATCAAGCAGATGGTGATGCCGGTCACGGTGCTGTCGCTCTTTAACGCGGCGCAGATCTCGCGCTTCATGCGGTCTTCCATGCTCGACAACCTCGGGCAGGATTACGTCCGCACCGCCCGCGCCAAGGGCCTGACAGAGCGCGTCGTGGTGCTGATCCATGTGCTGCGCAACTCGCTCATCCCCGTTGTCACCGTGATCGCGCTCGGCGTGCCCTCGATCTTCGGCGGCGCGATCATCACCGAACAGGTGTTCAAGGTGAACGGGCTCGGCCAGCAGCTGATCCTGGCCATTCACGCCAACGACCTGCCGATGGTGATGACGCTGACCTTCATCTTTGCCGTGCTGATCGTGCTTTTCAACCTGATTGCCGATCTGCTTTACGGCATCCTCGACCCGCGGATCCGCTATGACTGACACCACCGTGAAAATCCGTCCGCCCCGCAATCAGTGGTGGGATGTCTGGGACCAGTTCAAGACCCACAAGGGCGCGCTGGTCGGCCTGACGATCTTCGTGGCCATCATGGCGCTGATCCTGATCGGGCCGCTGCTGTGGAAGATCGACCCGACCTATGTCGATTTCCGCGCCCGCAACAAGGGCTTCTCGCTCGCCCATCCGCTGGGCACCGACCAGCTCGGCCGGGATCTTCTGGCCCGGATGATGGCGGGGGGCAAGGTCTCGATCTCGGTCGGGCTCACCGCCATGTCGCTCTCGATCTTCCTTGGCGCCGCCATCGGCGTGCTGGCGGGCTATTTCAAGCGGCTTGACGGCCATCTGATGCGGCTGACCGACCTTTTCCTGGCCCTGCCGCTGCTGCCCCTGCTGCTTTTGATGGTGACGCTCTTCCGCGAGCCGCTGTCGAAGGGTTTCGGCCCCGAGGGCGGGATCTTCCTGCTGATCGTGACGGCGATCGGGGCGACGTCCTGGATGCAGACCGCCCGGATCGTGCGCGGCGAGGTGCTGGCGCTGAAGGAACGCGAATTCGTGCTGGCGGCGCGCTCGATCGGCACGCCCGCACATCGGCTGGTGCTGCGCCACATCCTGCCCAACGTGATGTCGCCCATCATGGTCTCGGCGACGCTCGGCATCGCCTCGGCGATCATCACGGAATCGGCGCTGTCGTTCCTGGGCCTTGGCTTCCCGCCCGATTTCCCGACCTGGGGGCGGCTGCTGTTCGATGCCGTCGATCAGATCCAGCTTTACCCCTGGCGGGTGATCCTGCCCGGCATCGCGATTTCGCTGACGGTGCTGAGCGTGAACTACATCGGCGACGGTCTGCGCGACGCGCTCGATCCGCGCATTCGCGGCCGGTGATCACCACGGCATCGAGATCTGCGCCGGGGGCTCTGCCTCCGGCGTTTTCATTTTCGCAAGAAACGCCGCGGCCTCGGCGATGATCGCCGCCCGCTCCCCTTCCCCCATCGCGGCCAAAGCCTTGTAGGGCAAAGCCATCCGGGGGTTCTTTCCGAACCGGTCCTGATGGGTGATCAGGAAATTCCAGTAGAGAGTATTCATCGGACAGGCGGTCCGACCGGTCCGCGCCTTGGCGTCATAGCCGCAACCGCGGCAGTAATCCGACATCCGCCCGATATAGGCCGCCGCCGCCGCATAGGGTTTCGAGCCGAGCCGCCCGCCATCGGCATGGGCCACCATGCCATGCACATTCGGGAGTTCGACCCATTCAAAGGCATCGGCATAGACGGCCAGATACCAAGCCTCGATTTCGGCGGGCGCAATCCCCGCCAGAAGCGCGAAATTCCCCGTCACCATCAGCCGCTGGATGTGATGGGCATAGGCATTCTCGCGCGTGCCCCGGACCACCTCGGCGATGCAACGCATCCGCGTGTCGCCGGTCCAGTAGAAGGCCGGCAGGGGCCGCACCGCGTTCAGCGCATTCGTGGCCGCATAGCCGGGCATTTCGGTCCAATAGATCCCGCGGACGAATTCGCGCCAACCGATCACCTGCCGGATAAAGCCTTCGACCGCGTTCAGGGGCGCCCGGCCCGCGTGATATTCCGCCTCGGCCGCCGCCGCGACCTCAAGCGCGGTCAGCAGGCCAATGTTCAAGGCCGGCGCGATCAGGGAGTGATAGAGGAAATCCTCCCCCGCCTGCATCGCATCCTGCCAATCGCCAAAGGACGGCAAACCGACGCGCAGGAAATCATCGAGTGCCTGCAACGCCTCGGCCCGGGTCACCGGCCAGCCGAAACGATCCAGCGTGCCGAAGTGATCGGCAAACCGGGTCTCGACCAAGGTCATCACTTCGGCCGTCACCGCATCCGGGGGGAACCGCCGCCGTTTTGGCGCCCGATGCCCGCGCGGCAGGGCCTTGCGGTTTTCGGCATCGTAATTCCACTTGCCGCCCAAGGGCTTGGCGCCCTCCATCAAAAGCCCGGTGCGACGGCGCATCTCGCGGTAGAAATATTCCATCCGCCCGGTCTTGCCTGCCGCACTCAGCCGGGCGAATTCCGCGGGCGGACACAGGAAACGGTCGTCCTCGCGGATCTCGACCGGCAGGCCGAGCGCCGCCGCCCAGCCCCGCATCAGCTGCCACACCCGCCATTCGCCCGGATGCGTCACCACCACCGCTTCGGGGCGGTGCCGGGCGACGGCGCGGGCGAGTTCGGCGCTGAAATCCTGCCGGTTTTCGGGATCGTCCAGCCGGACGTAATCAACCGCAATCCCCTCGGCCCGCAACTCGTCGGCAAAATGGCGCATCGCCGACAGGATCAGCACCAGTTTCTGTTTGTGGTGCCGCACATAACGCGCCTCGGCCGCGACCTCGACCATCAGCACCACATCGCGCGTGGGCTCGAACCCGTCCAAGGACGAGATCCCCCGCGTCAGCTGATCGCCGAGGATGAAAACCAGCCTCATCGCGCGCGGCGGCAGCGGTCCGAGCAGAACCGGACGTTTTCCCAATCCCGCGCCCATTTCCGGCGCCAGCTGAACGGGCGACCGCATCCGGCGCAGATCTTTTGCGCCAGATCGCCCTTGCGGACCCTCTTCGCCACTCACGCCCCCGGCAGAAGCGGTTCAAACGCGGCCCGGATCGCGCTGCTTTCGGGCTTCGTCATCGAGCCCCAGGTGGCCACCACCCGGCCCTCGCCATCCAGAAGCACCTTGTTGAAATTCCAGCGCGGCACGAAGCCCTGCGTCTCCTTCAGCCATTTGAAGAACGGATGCGCGCCCTCGCCCAGAACCGGGGTGATATCGGTCATCGGCACCGTCAACCCATAGGTCATGGTGCAGAATTCCGAAACCTCCTTGCCGCTGTCCAACTCCTGTTTGAAATCATCGGACGGCACGGCCAGCACGATCAGCCCCTTCGGCCCCCAGACCTTGTGCAGCGCCTGCACCCCCTCCAGCTGCGGGGTGAAGCCGCACAGCGACGCGGTGTTGACCACCAGCACCGGATGACCACGATAGGCCGCCGTGTCGATCACCCCCCCCTCGATCGAGGGGAAGGTGAAGGTCGGCGCCTCGGCCTCGGCGGCGCGGGCGGCGGGGGCGGCAAAGGCACCAAACCCGGTCAGCACCGCGGCAGCCATCAGCTTGAGATTCATTGCAGTTTCCTCCTGCGCAAAAGAAGCGTCGCGGCGACAAGCAAAAGCCCGAGGGCCGCGAGAAAGAGCACCGGCCAGTCCCCCGCCCGGGCATTCGACACGATCACGCCAAAGAGCGCCCAGCCCGCGCCGAAGGCATAGCTTGGCACATCGGGGCGGAACCAGACCACGCAAGCCGCGGTCAGGGTGACGCCCGTCAGCGACAGATAGGCCGCCTCGGCGCCGGTCAAGACCCCCTGCCCGCCCAGGGTGATGGCGATGGCGACACCGCAAGCCGCCGTGACCCAGCCCGCATAAAGCCCGACCGGCCCCGCCGCCCAAAGCCCCGCCCCGCCTTTGCCGGTGGGGGCACGCAGAAAGGCCGCAATCGCGGTGGCCGCCATGAAGATCAGCATCACCGTGGCCAGCACCGGCTGCAGGTTCGCCACGGTGATCCAGAAACTGCCCACCGCCAGCGACAAGATCAGCGCCAGCCGCATCTCTGCCCAATCCGGATCGCGGCCCGCGCGGATCAGCCCATAGACCGCGCCCAGGATCAGCCAAAGATAAATCGCCCCCCAGATCGAGAAGGCCCAGCCCACCGGCTGCACCGGCCAGCGATCGGCGACGACCGGGAATTGCGACGGCGTGAAGCCGCGAAAGCCCTCGCTCAGGAACGGCGATCCGGCAAAGGTCAGCGTCGTGATCAGCACCAGAGGCGCCAGGAACCTGCGATCCATCCTCATCCTCCCTTTGCGGCCATCCTGCGGCCCGGCACCGCCAAACGCAACCGGAACGGTTGTCATCGCGGCGGGGCTCGTGGCATTCTCCTCTCGACAAGACGCGGCCGGCAGGCAAAAGGTTGCGTGCGAAACGACGCAAGCAGCGAAAGGCAACCGGATCAGATGGCGGATGCAGGACAGGAGCTGGGCGATCTGCTGGCCCGCGTGGCGCTGCGCGACCGCGCCGCTTTCGAGCAGCTTTATTCGGTGCAGGGCGCGAAACTTTTCGGCCTTTGCCTGCGTCTCCTCAAGGACCGCCGAGAAGCGGAGGATGCCTTGCAGGATGTCTTCGTGAAGATCTGGATGAATGCCGACCGTTATGTGCCCGAGGTGGCCAGCCCCGTCGCCTGGCTGAATTCGGTCACCCGCAACCTGTGCATCGACCGGCTGCGGCGTCGCAAGGGTGGCGAGGTCGGCGTGGAGGTGCTGGACGACCTGCCCGCCGAGACTCCCGGCCCCGAGGCGGCGGCGATCCGCGCCTCGGAGGGGCGGCGGATCGACGACTGCATGACCCGGCTGGATGGCGCCCGCGCCGAAGCCGTGCGCCGCGCCTATGTCGAGGGCGAAAGCTATCTGGAACTTGCGGAACGCTTTGCCGTGCCGCTCAACACGATGCGGTCCTGGCTGCGCCGGTCGCTGCTGTCGCTGCGGGAGTGTCTGGAAGGATGAGCGGGCTCACGCAACAGGATATCGCGCTGGCGGGGGAATATGTGCTGGGCACCCTGCCCGGGCCCGAGCGGCTGGCGGTGACGCGCCGGATCGCCACCGATGCCGATTTCGCCCGCGAGGTGGTGCGCTGGGAAAGCCGCTTCGATCCGCTGGCCGACGAGGTGACACCGGTCACCCCGCCCGCGCGGCTGTGGCGGGGCGTCGAGACCCGCGTTTTCGGGGCGCCCGAACCGGTGGGGGCGGGGCTTTGGCGCTGGCTGGTGGGGGCCTCGGGGCTGTCGGTCGCGCTTCTGGCGGCGCTTTTGATGCTGGGCCAGCCGATCCTGCCCGCGCGCGGACCGCTTCTGGTTTCGGACATGGTTTCGGCCGATGGCACGGTGCGGCTGGCGGCGCTTTATGACAGCGAAACCGGCGAGATGCGGGTCTCGATGGGGGGCGACGCCCCCGCGCCGGGACGCGATTTCGAGCTTTGGGTGATCGCGGGCGAAGCCGCACCGGTGTCGCTGGGCGTGATGCCGCGGCGCGGTCAGGCGGCGATGCCGATCCCCGAGGCGCTGCGGCCGATGCTGACGGCGGCAACGCTGGCCATCACCGAGGAACCTTTGGGCGGCGCGCCCGAAGGGGTTGCGACCGGCCCGCTTGTCGCCAAGGCGGCGCTGCGGCGGATCTAATCGGCGACCGGGCCGAAGCCGCCGGTCGCGGCGCTGCGGGGGGCGCCATCCTTGCGCAACCGCGTCACCGCATCGTCGATCTGCGCCGTGCAGCCGGGGCAGAGGACATATTCCACCGCCCTCGGGTGATATTCGCCCAGATCCTCGGCGAAATTCCAGCCGCGCCGGGGCAGATGCACCGCGCCGCAGAACGAACATTTCTGCGCCGCGGCTGACGCGTCGGAGTGCCAGCGCGGCAGCCTTGCCCCGAAGGCGCGGGCGTCGCGCAGGTCATGCACCAGCAGCACGCGGCCGTCCTTCATCGGCTGGATCGTCAGTTGAAAGCGGCGCGACAGCGTCGGGCTGTCGCAGCGGTAATCGAGCCGCAGCGGCTGGCCCAGATCGCGCACCGCCGCGATCATCCGCGCCAGCGCCCTGCGCGTCGTCTCGCCCGCCACATGCTGAAACAGCGGCGTCGAGAGCACGCGATTGGAACAGGCCCCCGCGCCGCCGTTCGACAGCGCGAAGTCGTCCCAATCCCCGCCGACCCAGAGAATCCGGCTTTCCGGGTCGAGCACGTAGTAAACTTGCTGGAATTTCAAGGCCTTCGTCCGACTGCGAGTCCCGCCCGACCGCGGGAACCTGTCCGACTGTGTCATGGTCAACTTGTCGCAGGCAAGAGAATTGCGCAGACGCAGCGATTTTCCGCCACGTCCGCGCGAAGATGCACAGAGCCGCGCTTAGGCGCTATGAACGACCCGCACCGCCTTGGCCGGTCGCGCCGCGGCCAGCGCGGTGTCGCGGATATCGGCCGCCGTCAGCCCGGCCCAGGCATACATCTCCTCGGGGGTGCCGTGGTCGATGAAGCAATCGGGCAAGGTCATCGTGCGGATGGCACGGCCTTTTTCCAGCTGCCCGGTGCGGGCCAGATAATGCAGCACCATCGCGCCGAACCCGCCCATGGCGCCCTGTTCCAGCGTGATCAGCGCCGCGTGCCCCTCGATCAGCCGGTCGATCAGATCGGTGTCGAGCGGGCGGCAGAACCGGGCATCGGCAACCGTGGTCGAGACGCCCTCGGCCTCCAGCAGCTCGGCCGCTTTCAGCGCCTCGCCCAGATGCGCGCCAAAGGACAGGATCGCGACCTCGGTGCCTTCCTTCAGAACCCGGCCCTTGCCGATTTCCAGAACCTCGCCGCGTTCGGGCATTTCGACGCCCCGGCCCTCGCCGCGCGGATAGCGCAGCGCGATGGGCCCGCTGTCATGCGCCGCCGCCGTCACCAGCATGTGGCACAGCTCGGCCTCGTCCGCCGCCGCCATCACGGTGAAATTCGGCAGGTTCGCCAGCATCGAGACGTCGAACGCCCCGGCATGGGTCGCCCCGTCCTGCCCCACCAGCCCGGCGCGGTCGATCATCAGCCGCAGCGGCAGGTTTTGCAGCGCCACATCATGCACGATCTGGTCATAGCCGCGCTGCACGAAGCTGGAATAGAGCGCGAGGAACGGCTTCAGCCCCGCCGCCGCCATGCCCGCCGCAAAAGTCACCGCATGCTGTTCGGCAATGCCCACATCAAAGACCCGGCGCGGGAAGCGTTTTTGCATGATGTCCAGGCCGGTGCCCGTGGGCATCGCCGCCGTCACCGCCACGATCGCCTGATCGCGGGCCGCTTCCTCGGTCAGCCTTTGCCCGAAGACGGTGGTGTAATTCGGCGCATTCGGGATCGACTTCTTCTGCTTGCCGGTCTCGATGTCGAATTTCGACACGCCATGCAGCTTGTCCTCGGCGCCCTCGGCGGGGGCATAGCCCTTGCCCTTGGTGGTGCAGACATGGATCAGCACCGGACCCGAAGCCCGGGCGCGGGTGACGCGCAGGGTTTCCACCAGTTCCGCCATGTCATGGCCATCGACCGGACCGATATAGTCAAAGCCCAGTTCTTCAAACAGCGTCGCGCCGCCGGGCATCGCGGTGACCATCTGACGGGCACGACGGGCGCCATCGCGCACCGGGCCGGGCAGATGCATCTCGATCCCCTCGGCCGCGGCCTTCAGCGCCGCAAAGGGCGCCTGCCGGGCGATGGTGTTCAGATAATGCTGCAGCGCCCCCACCGGCGGCGCGATCGACATGTCATTGTCATTCAGAATCACGAACATCCGCGATTTCAGATGGCCCGCGTGGTTCAGCGCCTCATAGGCCATGCCCGCAGTGATCGAGCCGTCGCCGATGATGGCAATGGTGTCGCCCACCGGCTGGCCGAGTTCGCGACCGACTGCAAAGCCCAAAGCGGCCGAGATCGAGGTCGAAGAATGGCCCGCGCCAAAGGCGTCATGCGGGCTTTCGGATCGTTTCGGAAAGCCCGAGACGCCGCCCGCCTGCCGCAGCGTCAGCATGCGCGACCGGCGGCCGGTCAGGATCTTGTGCGGATAGCATTGATGGCCCACGTCCCAGATCAGCTTGTCGCCGGGCGAGTTGAAGACCGAATGCAGCGCGACCGTCAGTTCGACGACGCCGAGCGAAGAGCCAAGATGCCCCCCGGTCTGGCTGACCACTTCGACGATCTCGCGCCGGACTTCGGCGGCCAGCGCCGTCAGATCGGCGATGCTCATCGCCTTGAGATCGGCGGGACCGGTCACGCGGTCAAGATGGGGGGTGCGGGATGGCGTGGCGCTCATGGTTGCGTCCTCCGATGAGCTGTCTGGTCCAAAAGGGTGCCGCGGGGGTCGGACCTGCGGCACCAGGTGCCTGAATGAACAGGGAAGGGATCGGGGCTGTGGGGCCCCGGAGTTTCCGGGCCAGGCCCGGAACGGAATACCCCGGCCGCGCGGCATCCCGCGCGGCCGGGGAAAGCTGTCTTACGCGACTTCGGTCACATGGGTGACGACGACTTCGGTGGTGTAGGGCGACGGCGCCTGGTGGGCGCGTTCGGGGAGCATCAGGCCAAGGCCATAGGACCCCAGCACCAGACCCAGACCGAACAGGAAGGGGATCGAGCCGAGGAAGGCGCCATAGGCCATCTGCCGACCGATCCAGATCCCCATCTCGAACTTCGAGCCGTTCTCGTAGTCGAAGGGTTTGTCGAACATGGACATGGTCTCTTCTCCTTACGGGGTCACGGGGGCGTAGCCGTGGACTTGCGCCCAGACATACCAGTTGTCGACAACGGTGCCCGAGAGCAGGATGCCGATACCACCGGTCAGCGTCACCATCACGGCCATCCAGATCGCCCAGCGGTGGATGCCTTCCATGGTGGCGTTGAAGCCCATCGTCCAGCGCCAGAACAGGGCGGCGCGTTCCGAGGCGGTGCCGCGGTCAGCGATCTGTTCCAGCTCGCGTTCGCCGCCGAAACGGGTCACCGCAAGGATCGTCGCGCCGTGCATGGCGAACAGGAGCGCCGAGCCGTAGAGGGCAGCGATCGAGAGGCCGTGGAACGGGTTGTAGAACAGGTTGCCATGGTCGAGCGAGAACTGGTTCGTCCAGTCAAGGTGCGTGAAGATGCCGTAGGGCGGAGCCACCGACCACGACCCCATCAGGATCGGGCGCCAGAAGCCGAGAACCGACCACAGCCAGATCGCCGACAGGAAGGCCCAGGCCATGTGCTTGCCCATGCCGAGCTGGTCGGCGCGGGTGTAGACACGGACCCACCAGGCAATGACCGAGATCGCCATGAAGAGCGAGGCGATCTGCCAGACACCGCCTTCACGCAGCGGGGCCAGCGCAAGGCCGTATTCGGCCGGCGGCGGCTCGAGGCTGAAGAAGAACAGATCCCGCATGAAGATGAAGGGATCGAACCCGGCCTGATACCAGTACCACACACCGATGGTGAAGAACCAGGCCGCCCCGAAGACCAGCGAAACGGTGCCGGCGATGCCCAGATAGATCGGCCCGATCTGGGCGTTCCCCATCCAGCCAAGGAGATTGAACATCCCCGCAGGCGTGCGTTCGTAGGTGTCGACGTCTTCCTTGAGGCCCATTTCGGGCGCACCGGCGACCTGAACCTGGTTAAAGAAGTTCTGATACTCAGCCATTGATGCCTCCTGCCATGTCGACCCAGAACGGCATGTTCACCCACCAGTACCACCAGTCACTCCACAGATCGAAGTAGATGGTGCCAGAGACGAGCATGCACATGGCCGACCAGAACACCGCGTTCAGCGCAAGCAGCAGGCCGAGGCGGTGGATGCCGAGCGTGCCGACCGAATAGCCCATGAGGTCACGGAAGTAGGTGTCCTCGTGGTCCGGCGTCCGCATCGTCTTGCCTTTGACCGGGTTGGCGGCCGAAAGGACCAGAGCCCCGTGCATCGCCAGCGCCCAGGCGGTGGTGAAGAACAGGCTGATGCCCAGCATGTGGAACGGGTTGTAGTGGAAGTTGCCGTAGGTGTAGCCGGTGTTCGACACCCAGTCGAGGTGCGTCCAGATACCATACGGGAAGGCGTAGCCCCACGACCCCATCATCATCGGACGGATCACGACGAGGGTCAGATAGGCAAAGATCGCCATCGAGAAGGCCACCGGGATGTGGAAGCCGATCCCGAGCTTGCGGCAGATTTCGACTTCACGCAGAGCCCAGCTGCAGAAGGCGCCCGTCGCGCAGACGGTGAT
Organism: Rhodobacter capsulatus; assembly: GCF_052363185.1. GTDB lineage: Bacteria > Pseudomonadota > Alphaproteobacteria > Rhodobacterales > Rhodobacteraceae > Rhodobacter > Rhodobacter capsulatus_E. Next base: position 2,867,522 of record NZ_CP198955.1, read on the forward strand.
GACCTGCCAAAGACCGCCCTTGTCCAGGGCTGCCACGTTCAGACCATTTTCCACCGGCGGCGGAACGATGGAGATCAATTGGGGGTTCCACGTGCCCTGCATCGCGGCTCCCCAAAGGATAAGCAAAAAGCCGAGCGTGGCGAAGAAGATGGTGGTGACCCCGAAGAACCCGACATAGAAGGGTCCGACCCAGAAGTCGAAAAGGCTCCCGCCAATCAAGGTGCCGCCCGGCACACGGTATTTTCGTTCGAAGCTGAGCAAAGCCATGCCCGTGTCTCCGCTGTTGCGGGACGGTCCTTGGCCCGGCAAAAGGCCTCAGATCGTGCCGATGGGTTGCGTCTTGCGGTATGGTCGCGGGCGGGGCGAGACTCTCGCCCCGCCCGCAACGCTCAGTAACGCTTACTGGGCAGCAGCCACGTAGCCATGCTTGGCGGTGGCAACGGTCAGCCAGTTGAAAGCGGGGGTCGAGAGCAGGATCAGGTGGATCAGCACCGCGAGCAGGAACAGGAACACGCCCTGGGCCACGAACACGCGACGGGGATCGAAAACGAGCCAGATTTTGTAGAACTTGGACATTTTCAGTTTCTCCTCAGAACCACGGACGCCAGATCATGACCGCCAGATGGGCGAGCACCGCGACGGCGATGAACGCCGACAGCCCGCTCATGTAGACGGCATGCAGTTCTTGCGCTTGCTCGTCGGTAAGACCTGTGAAGCTCAGGTCGTTCTTATCAGCCATAACAACCTCCGGATTGGCAGACTGACGCCGCATTCCCTGCGGCTGGGCAAACGAAATGGCACCCTGCCATCCCGCATTTCCACCACGAGGGGCTCATCCCGCCCGTGGAGAACTTGACCCGACGGGGATATGGCCCCCGGCGGAATTCCGTATCCGGCTCAGGGCCGGAAAATCTCGGGCGTGATCTCGCCCGCCTCGCGCCAGGCGCGGGCGAAGGGCCCGCACTCGGGGATGCGGCGCTCGCGCACCAGGGTCATGATCCAGCCGACAAGCGCAAAGGGCACCGCGACGATCAGGATCAGCGAAAAGTAAAGCGCGAACTCGGGACGCGGCACGCGGTCGACATGTTGGACCCCATGAGCGCGAAGACGCTGGCTTTGCATTTCAGTTCCCCCCCTTCCGATCCACGGCCGCATCCCCAAGGGCTTCGACCATTTCTAGAACCACTCTTTCAGCTCCCTGATCGAGAGCCGCCTTCTCGGCCGCGTCACGCAGCGACTTGGCCGCCGAAATCCGTGTCAGAACCGGGTGTTGCGACACGATCCGGTCCAGAGCCGCCTGCGCATCCGCATCCCAGGGCATGTCACGACGCAAGGTTGCCGGTGTTGCCGCGGCACTGTCCATTTCGGAAGCAAGCGGCAGGATATTGAACAACGCGTCGAACAGTCCGTTACAGATTTCTTGCAGCAGGTAGACGCTACCCATGTAACCCATGAAGGGGGTGCCCGTCGCGCGGCGGATCGCCGCGCCGGGGAAGGAGGCGGGCACGAACGAGGCCGCAGGGCCATGGCCGGCCTTGGTTTCGGCCAGATAAATCTTCTCGTTGATCGAACCGAACACCACCAGAGGGCGAGTTTGCCGGATCAAACCGCGAACTTCGTCGCTTTTTGTCTTCTCTCCGGCCTTTCGGGCCACCGCAAAGGCGCAAGGCAGGCCCAGATCGCCCTCGAGATAGGCTTTTATGCCGCGGGCATAGGTCTCGGTGGCGACGATTCCGAAGCTGGCCGTCGCAAAGAAGTCTTGCGTGACAGATCGCCACAGATCCCACAAGGGCTTCAAAGTTGCATGTTTTTCGCGCTCGATGAAGGGCTCGGGGTCAAGACCGAGCAGCTCGCCAAGGCTGCGCAGGAACTTTGTAGTGCTTTCAAGGCCAATCGGCGCCTGCAGATAGGGCTTGCCGAGAATCTCTGCCAGGTTCCGGCCGAATTCGCGGTACATGACCACGTTCACATCGGCATTCACCAGGTTGCGGACCTCGCTCAGATGGGTGCCAAGGGGGAACACCATGTTCACCTCGGCGCCGATCCCCTCAACCAGACGGCGAATCTCGTGCAGGTCCGAGGCCATGTTGAAAGCGCCATACATGGGACCGAGGATGTTGACCCGCGGCTTCGCCCCTTCGGGTCGCAAACGCTCGCCCGGCATCCGGCCTTTGGTCATGCCATATTCGGTGAAAAGCCAGGTCATCGCGCGGTCGGCGCATTGCCACTGGTCTTCGTCGATGGTGCGGGCCAAGAAGCGTTGCAGGTTCGTGCCCTGCGGCGTCACGCCGCCACCGATCATCTCGGCAATCGAGCCGGTGACGACGACCGAGGGCAAAAGCGGATCCAGCGTCTTCCACGCCCGGCTCATCGCGCCTTCGGTGCCCTCGCGGCCGAGTTCAGCCTCGCCAAGCCCGGTGACGACGATCGGCAATTCATGCGGCGGCAGCCCGTCGGTGTAGTGCAGAACCGAGGTGACGGGCAGGTTTTCGCAGCCCACCGGGCCGTCGATGACCACCTGCAGCCCCTTGACGGCGCAGAAGGTGTAAACCGCGCCCCAATAGCCCCCTGCCCTGTCGTGATCGAGGAGAAACATCAGATCATCTCCTCGGCTTTGGCCAGTTTGGCGGCTTTTTCCATCTTCTTGCGCTGTTGTTCGCGGAAGTCGGGGTAAAGCTTCGGCGTGTCCTGCCAGATCCCGGCGGTGTCCCCCTCGCCCACGCCCTCGAAGAAGGCCTTCATCTTGCCCATGCGCTCACGGTTGCCCATGGCCGCATTCATCACCTGCGCCAGCGATCCGGCGCCCGCAGGCCCCATCAGCGGCCGGGCCGAGATCAGGTTGGTGAAGTAAAGCGCAGGAATGCCCAAGGCTTTCGCCTTTTGCACCAAGGGCGTCGTGCCGATGGCCAGATCGGGCTCGAAGCCCTCCATCGCGGCGCAATCGTCTTCCAGGCTGGCGCGGTATTTCACCACCACGCCGCGCGATTCGAGCCAGTCCTTGTCCCAGGCGCTCCAGGGCGTGCGGGGGGCGGCGGTGCCGACGTAAGGCACCTCGGCGCCGGATTCGATCAGAAGACGCGCCACCAGCAGCTCCGAGCCCTCATAGCCCGAGACGGTGATCCGCCCCTTGATCGGCGCGCCCGCGATGGCGCCTTTGATCGCAGGCCCGAAGGCATTCTGCGCGGCAGCGATCTTGTCCGCCGAAACGTCATAGGCGCGGCCGATATTGGCGAGCCATTCCATCGTGCCATCGTGCCCCACCGGGGCCGAGCCGACGATGGCGCGGCCTGCGGTTTCGAACTGCCGAATGGCGGCGGTGTAGAACGGGTGGATGGCGGCGACGACCTTGCTGTCGAGCGCGGCGTAAAGCTCGCGCCAGTCGCGCATCGGCACGGTCGGCCCCACGGCCAGCCCCATCGGCGCCAGCATCGCGCCAATCACCATCGGATCGGCGGGGAACATCTCGCCCAGAAGCGTCACCGTCGGACGGTCGGACCGGCCCGAGATCGGCGCGGGCACCGGCCCGGCCATGACCTCTTGCCGGGCATAGGCCAGCATCGCGCCCGAAAGCACGTCTTTGGCTTCCGCATGAGTCGGCACGCCAAAGCCCGGAACGTCGATGCCCACCACGCGAACACCGTTGATTTCGTTCGGCAAAAGCTGCAGCGGCACACCGGACGCCGTGGGCACGCAGAGGTTGATGACAACGATGGCATCATAGCGCGCCGGATCGGCCAGATCATGCACCGAGGCCCGGACGTCTTCGAAGAGCTTGCCCGTGACGAGCGTTTCCGAATCGAAGGGCACATAACCCACCGACCGGCGCGCACCATAGAAATGCGAGATGAACGAGAGCCCGTAGACGCAGCAGGCAGACCCGCACAGAACGGTCGCGACGCGACGCATCCGCAGCCCCACGCGCAAGGCGCCAAAGGCCGGGCACATCGTTTGCGGCTTGTCATGCGGACCGACCGGATAGTCGGCCTTGAAGCGCGCCATCAGCTCGGCATTGCCCGCGGCGGCAGCTTGCGCGGCCAGACGTTCGTTGCCCGCGCCACAGCCGCCTTCGGCTTGCGGAAGATCGGTCATGCCCGGCCCTCCCTACAAGCGGCCCGGGCTCTCGCAGCAGTGCAGTCAGACATCGTCGTAGATCACTTCCAGAGATTTCTTCGGCGCGGCATTGGCGCCACGCAGGTCTTCGTCGGTCGCGGGGACCAGTTCGACGACGCGGGTCTCCTCGTCGGTGTCGAAGAGGCCCAGGAGCCCGTCGGGCGTCAGCGGACGCGGCCGCAGCGGCGGCGCATCGGCGACATTGCCCGCCAGTTCCTCAAACAGCTTGCCCCAGGGCGTCGCATGGGTGCCGACGATCTGATAGGCGGCCGATTTGCGGCGCAGCTCCTCGTCGGCCGGGATGGCGGCCAGAACCGGGATGCCCACGGCTTCGGCAAAGGCCTGCGCCTCGCCGGTGCCGTCATCCTTGTTGATGACGATCCCCGCCACGCCGACATTGCCGCCGAGCTTGCGGAAATATTCGACCGCGTTGCAGACGTTGTTGGCCACATAGAGCGATTGCAGGTCGTTCGAGCCGATCACGATCACCTTTTGCGCCATGTCGCGGGCGATCGGCAGGCCGAAGCCGCCGCAGACCACGTCGCCAAGGAAGTCGAGCAGGACGAAGTCGAAATCCCAGTCATGGAAGCCGAGCTTTTCCAGAAGCTCGAAGCCGTGGATGATGCCGCGCCCACCGCAGCCGCGACCGACTTCCGGCCCGCCCAGCTCCATCGCGAAGACGCCGCCCGATTTGAAGCAGACGTCGCCCACTTTCACATCCTCGCCCGCAAGCTTCTTCTTCGTCGCGGTCTCGATGATCGTCGGGCAGTTCTTGCCGCCGAACAAAAGCGAGGTGGTGTCCGATTTCGGATCGCAGCCAATGAGCAGCACGCGCTTGCCCATTTCGGCCATCATGTGGGACAGGTTGGCCAGCGTGAAGGACTTGCCCGAACCGCCCTTGCCGTAGATCGCGATGATCTGCGTCTTCTTGGTCGGCGCGTGTTCGGGGATTTCCAGCGTCGGATCTTCGGCGGCTTCTTCCCGCAGGCGGGCGTCAAATCCCTTCAGGTTGGGTGCGTCAGTCATTATTTTGCATCTTTCCAGTCAAGGATCATCTTCAGGCAGTCGGGGTTTTCGAAAGCGGTCTGATAGGCCTCGGCCGCTTCCGCCGCGGGGCGACGGTGGGTGATGAGACCATCCAGCGAGAGCGCCCCGCTTTCGATCAGCGCGCGCGTGGCCGACAGGTCGGCCGGCTGCCATTCGGCGGCGATGCGCAGGCGCATTTCCTTCATGAAGGCGGGAACGAAGGCGAAGCTGACCGGCACCGTATAGAAGCCGCACAGCACCAGTTCCCCGCCCTTGCCCAGACGCCCGACGAGCTGGTCGATCAGACCGGGCGCGCCCGAGGCGTCATAGATGGCCTTGTAGTCGCGCCGGGGATCGGCTTCGGGGTCCAGAACCTCGTAGCCCACCGCGCCCGAGCGCCGGGCAGGATTGGTTTCCCAGACCATCGGCGGCTTGCCACCGGCGGCGATGGTCAGACGGGCCAGAAGACGCCCAAGGGTGCCATGGCCCACGATCAGATCGGGCAGCGCATTGTCAAAGCCCGCCAGCGCATGACGCGCGGTGGCGGCCAGCGCCAGCAGCGCCCCCTCGGGACCGATGCCGGGATCAAGGCGGCAAACGCGCGAAGCGGCGGTGACAAGACGCCCGGAGGCGCCGCCAAACAGGCCGCGCAGGCCGCCGGTAAAGCAGTTGGCGCCAGGAACGAAGACGTGATCGCCCGGTCGGAAGCCGGTGTCGGGGGCGGCTTGAACGACCTCTCCGAAGCTTTCGTAGCCGGGAACAAGCGGATATCCCATGCCCGGGAAGGGTGGCATGGTGCCGAGCCAGAACAATTTCTCGGTGCCAGTCGAAATGCCGGAATAGGCGATGTCTACAACGAGATCCCCCGGCCCGGGGTCGGTCAGACCGGCGATGCCCGTCGAGATGGCCTTGGGCCCGGACATTATGACGACTTGCGTTTCCATTACGTGCTCCCGGTATGATCACGCCGGAGAGTCGGGCTGATCACGCCTATGTGTATCATTGAACTTACACGCCCGACTGTCAATTTGATTAGACACTTTTGCGACGGTCGGATGTGCGACTTTCTGACCCCCGGGTCAGAACGGGGCCCGAACGCGGCGGTGTCAGCCGCGTTCGGCCTCGATCACCGAGGTGATGAAGGGGCGCAGGGCACGCGGCTTGGAAACCTTGGTGAACCCAGCTTTTTCAAGCATTTGCTTGATCTCTTCGGGGGAACGCGTGCGCCCCGAACTCATCGCCATCGTGTAGAAGGCGAAATAGACATCGCAGGCACGGTCGGGTTTCGCCCCGCCCGCCATCGCTTCCGAGATGATCAGACGGCCACCGGGCGGCAGCGCGGCATGGACCTTGGCCAGAAGCGGTTCCACGACGCTGTCAGGATGATCATACAGCACGCGCACCAAAGTGATGACATCGGCGCCCGTCGGGATCGGATCGTCGCGGAAACTGCCGGGCGCGAAATCGAGCTTCGGGCTGAAGCGTTCGGCCACCGACAGCACATGCGGCAGGTCGAACAGCGTCAGCGGCAATTCAGGGTAAAGCTTGGCCACGACGCGCAGGAAGGCCCCGGTGCCGCCGCCCACATCCATCACCCGCTTGGCATCGCGCAGATCGACAAGGCGCAAGGTGTCATCGGCGACGACGCGCTGGCTGTCGGCCATCAGCTGCGAATAGCGCTCGGCCAGACCCGCATCTTCCTGCGCCAAGGGCCCGAAGACATAGGGCCAGAAGCCCGCCAGCTCGGGTTCGATATCGCCTTTCAGGAAGGCCACCGGATCGGCAAGATCGCGATACAGAACCGGGTGATGGCGCACCATCGCCTCGAGCCCCGGCACGGTGATGAAGGCAGCCCCGCGCGGCGCGAGCTGCCACAGACCGCGGCGGCACTTCACCAGCTTCAGCGCGGCCGCAGCCTGCATCAGCACGGCAAGACGGTCCTCGGGCAGCCCGGTGCGTTCGGCCAGTTGCGGCAAGGGCCAGGAGGCCGCGGCCAGAATATGCAGCACCCGGAATTCGACGATCGCCAGCAGAACCTGGCTTTGCACGAAGCCCGAGACGATGTCGAACAAAGCCTCGCCCTCGCGCCGGGTGACGCGGTTCATCAGCGGCATGCGTTCGAAGATTTCATGCAGACGTTGCGACAGCGCGATCCGGGTGAAGAAATTCACCCGCCCCGGCTGCACCGGCGCCGCCCCGGGCTGGCCCGGAACCTGCGGTTGCTTTCCCGTTGCTGTCGGCGCCGAGGTCCGGTCGGCCGTCGCGCCCTCTTGCTCGTCCTTCGGCACGATCAGCCCCTCTCGGCGCTGGCCGGGATGTCCATGATCTTGTGGGCATAAAGCTGCACCATCTGGGCCAGCTTCGCCTCACCGGGGCAAGACGGGATCGAGGCGATCGCCCCCGCCAGCACATCTTGCAGATGCTTGCGCGCCCCTTCGATCCCCATCGTCTTGACGGCATTCGGGCGTTCGTTCGCGATATCCTGCCCGGCGGGCTTGCCCATCGCCTCGGCCGACATCAGCGCATCTTTCAGGTCATCGGCGATCTGGAAGGCCGAGCCGATCCGCATCCCCAGATCGAACCAGGGATCGGCGTCATAGCCCGCGGCAATCGCCCCCATCTGGGTCGCAGCAATGAAGAGCGCCCCGGTCTTCGCCTGATGATAGGCGGCCAGATCGACCTTGGATTCGCTTTCCCAGGCCTGACCGGCGCAGATCCCGCCGCGCGCGCCCGAGAGCTGACCAAGTTTCGAAATCAGCTTCAGCGCCCGGTCCGGGTTGACGGCGCCGACATCGGCCAGCACCTCGAAGCCGCGGATCAGCAGGCTGTCGCCCGCCAGAACCGCCAAGGGCTCGTTATAGGCCTTGTGCAGGCTCGGTTTGCCGCGCCGGATATCGGCATTGTCGAAGGCGGGCAGATCGTCATGCACGAGGCTCGCGCAATGCATCAGCTCCAGCGCGACGGCCGCGGCATCGGTGACCGCCGGGCAATCATCGCCACAGGCGAGCGCGACCGAAACCAGAATGGTCGGGCGGATCCGGGCGCCGCCGGGAAACACCCCATAGGGCAGCGCGGCGGCAAGCAACGGCGGAGAATCGGCCAAAGCTTCGGGTGACAGCGCCTTAAGCAGCGCCGACTCGATACGGGTATCCAGAGACATGACAGAGCCCTCCGCTGCGTCACGACGCACATTGGCATTCGCACCTACCTGTGTAAACTGAAACTTACACCCAAGAATATGGGACAAAATTGCACTCCCGAAGGGGTGCGGACGGCGGTGTGTGCGGGAGCGAGAGATGCGGAGTGAAACGGACGTCGTGGTGATCGGCGCCGGAATGGGCGGCCTTGCGGCGGCCATCGGCGCGGCGGCGGCGGGCCTGCGGGTCACAGTGGTTGAGGCGGGCGATGCCCCGGGCGGCAAGGCGCGGGCGGTTCCGACCCCCGGCGGCCCTGCGGATACGGGGCCCACGGTGCTGACGATGCGGCATGTTCTCGATGCGCTTTTCGCCGCCTGCGGCACCCGCGCCGAGGAGCATCTGACGCTGATCCCCCTGCCCCGACTCGCCCGGCATTTCTGGCCCGATGGCTCCAGCCTCGACCTCTTCACCGACACCGAAGCCAATATCGAGGCGATCCGCGCCTTTGCTGGCGAGCGGGAGGCTGCGGCATTCCGCCGCTTCGATCAGCTGACGGCGGGGCTGTGGGAAGCCTTCCACCGCTCGGTGATCGCGGCGCCAAAGCCGGACCTTTGGCGAATCGCCGCCGCGACGGCGACCCGGCCGCAACTTTGGCCCGCGCTGCGCCCCGGGCTGACGATGCGCGATCTCTTGGGCGCAACCTTCAAGGACCCGCGGCTGGCGCAGCTGTTCGGCCGTTACGCCACCTATGTCGGCGGCCGTCCGGGGGCGACGCCCGCGGTGCTGTCGCTCATTTGGCAGGCCGAGGTGCAGGGCGTCTGGGCGATTGCCGAGGGGATGCATGGCGTGGCCGCCGCGCTGGCCCGGGTGGCCGAGGCCAAGGGGGTGCGCTTTCACTACGGCGCCAAGGCCAAGCGCATCGTGCGCAAGGAAGGCCGGGTGACCGCGGTCGAGATCGAGACCGGCGTCTCGATCCCCTGCAATGCCTGCATCTTCAACGGCGATCCGGGCGCGTTGCGCGACGGGCTTCTGGGCGATGCCGCCCGCGCCTCGATGGAGAAATCGCCCCGCCCCGCCCCCAGCCTGTCGGCCTGGGTCTGGGCCTTTGGCGCGACGCCGATCGGCGTCGATCTGGCGCATCACAACGTCTTCTTCACCGCCGATCCGGAGCTGGAATTCGGCCCCATCGGCGCGGGCGAGATGCCCGAGGAACCGACGCTTTACATCTGTGCGCAGGACCGCGAGATGCAGGCCCCGGTGCCCGAGATCGAGCGCTTTGAAATCATCATGAACGGCCCGGCAGGCCATCAACCCTTTCCTCAGGAGGAGGCACAATGCAGGGCACGCACCTTCCCGATGCTCGCCGCGATGGGACTGACCTTCAGCCCGGATCCGGAAACCCGGGCGCTGACGACACCGGCGCTGCTGTCGCGGCGGTTCCCGGGCTCGCTGGGGGCGATCTACGGCGGCTCGCCGGAGGGGACGCTGGCGACGTTCCGGCGGCCTCTGGCGCGGACGGGGCTGCGGGGGCTGTATCTGGCGGGTGGGGGAACGCACCCGGGTGCCGGGGTGCCCATGGCGCTGACTTCCGGGACGCATGCAGCACGGGCCTTGCTGGCGGACCGGATTTCCGCCGCGAAGTAGGGCCGAACGGCTACGCCTGGTGGTATTGCGACGGCATCTCCGACGACGGCGAAAAGGCGTTCTCGATGATCGCCTTCATCGGCTCGGTCTTCAGCCCGTGGTATCGCTGGTCGGGCCGTCGCGAGCCGCAAAACCATTGCTGCATCAACATGGTGACGACGGGCACCGACGGCCGCTTCACAATGACCGACCGCGGCCGGTCCGCGCTGCGCCAGTCGCGGGACAGCTTTCAGGTCGGGCCGTCGAAGCTGACCTGGACCGGCAAGGAGCTGGTGATCGACGTCGATGAATGGGGCGCGCTGCCGAAGCTGGGCAAGCTCAAGGGCCGGGTCGTGCTGACGCCGCGCGCGGTGACCGGGGTCGAGGTGCGGCTGACGCCGGATGCAGGCCACACCTGGCGCCCCTTTGCGCCCATCGCCGATGTCGAGGTAGATCTGGCGCCCGGGCACAAATGGACGGGGCATGGCTATTTCGACGCCAATTTCGGCACCCGCGCGCTGGAGGAAGATTTCTCCTTCTGGACCTGGGGTCGGTTCCCGCTGAAGGATCGCACGGTCTGTTTCTACGATGCGACGCGGCTCGACCGGTCCAAGGTGGCGCTCGCCGTGCAGATCAACCCCGATGGCTCGGTCTGCGAGATCGAGACCCCGCCGCCGCTTGTGAAGATGAAGCGCACGCCCTGGTTCGTGCGGCGCGAAACCCGCTGCGATCCGGGCGCGCATCCGGCCGGGGTCTATTCGCTGCTCGAGGCGCCCTTTTATTCGCGCGCGCTGATGCGCACCCAGATCGACGGCGAAGAAACGGTGGGCATGCACGAGGCGCTGGATCTGGTGCGGTTCCGGCAGCCGGTGCTGAAACCGATGCTGGCCGTGCGAGTGCCGCGCCGGGCCGGGTGGAAGCACAAGGACTGAGACGGCCGGATCGGGCGGATCAGGAAAAGCACTGCTTTTCCCCGCCCGCCTTGCCCCGCTGCGGCAAGACCGCCTCCCCAAGCACGACAGAGGTCGGCGCCTGCCCCGGCGGGCGAGAAGCGCCCGCCATGGGCGGGGCGGGCGCTGGCCGGGGACCTTTGGGCCCCCGGCGGCCCCGAGGAAACGTTGCGCATGACCGAGGCGATCGCCTCGGTCACGACAAGGCGGGGGTCAAAGCGTGACCGGCTTTTCGCCCGGATTGAGCCGCCAGACGCTGAAATTCAGCGCCCCGGCGACCGTTACCCAGATCACATAGGGCACCAGCATCAGCCCCGAGACCCAATCGACCATCCAGAACAGGACGCAGGTGGCAAAGACGCTCAGCCACAGGATCACCAGCACCAGCATGCCCCCGGCCAGCCGGTGCAGGCCAAAGAAGATCGGCGTCCAGAGCGTGTTGACCGCGATCTGCACCGCCCAGAAGGCAAGGCCCAGCACGGCCAGTTCGTTTTCCATGGCCAGCCCGGAAATCCGCGCGGCCGAAATCGACATCAGGATGTAAAGCGTGGACCAGGCGACGGGAAACAGCCAGTTCGGCGGCACCCAGCTCGGTTTCTTCAGGCTGTCATACCAGGCGCCCGGGCTGAAGATCGCGCCGGTGGCACCCGCGCAGGCGCAGGCGACGAAATAGACGGCAAACAGGGTCAGGCTCATGATGGCCTCCGGTTGTGGACACGCCCCGTTGTGGACCCGGGGGGCGCGCAGGTCCAGTGACTTACCGTCGCGCCCCCAGTTGGCCCCGTTACGACGCCCGATCGACCAGCAGCCCGCGATCGCGCGCCTTGAGCGCCATCAGCGCCGAAATCAGCACCTCCGAGCGTTCGGGATGCAGGTTGCGATGCGCGGCGGCATCGACCAGATAGGCCACCTCGGGCTCGGGTTTCGCATGCACCCGCGGCGAGACCGGCAGCACCGAAAAGGCGGTCGCCGACAGCGCCGAATTCGCCAGAAGCCACATCTTGCGGCCCTTGGTCGTGTGGGCGCGCTGGCTGATGTTGTCGTATTTCGCCTTCGCCACCTCGACGCCGATCGCGGCATAGATCTTGCCCGCGGCCATGATCCCGGCCCGGCAGTCAAAGGGCAAAAGCCGCACCCCGGTCGCCGCGCGCCAGTAAAGCCGGTCGGCGCGGTTCAGCAGCCGTTCGGTCACCCGGCGGATGCCGCGGGTCGGCTGCGGATCGCGCAGGAAGTCATGCGGGTCGACGCCCTCTTCGCGCATCCAGTCGGTCGGCAGGAAAAGCCGCCCGGCCCGGGCATCCTCGCCGACGTCGCGGGCGATGTTCGACATCTGCATGGCAAGGCCCAGATCGCAGGCCCGCGCCAGCGCATCGGGGTTGCGCACCCGCATCAGCACGCACATCATCGCGCCGACGGCCGCCGCCACCCGCGCCGAATAGGCCTGCACGTCGGAGAGCGAGTGATACCACCGCCCCTCGGCATCCCAGGCGAGACCCTCCAGCAGCGCCTCGGGCAATTCCCGCGGCATCTCGAATTCCTCGACCACCGCCGCAAAGGCGCGGTCGCAAGGGGTGTTGCGCGGACGGCCGGAATAGATGTCCTCCAGCCGGTCGCCCAGTTTGCATACCGCCGCCGCCTTGTCGCGGTGGCCGACCTCGTCCACCTCGTCATCAGCGATCCGGCAAAAGGCGTAAAGCGCCAGCGCGGGGTCTCTCACCCGCGCCGGCAGAACCTTGGACGCCGCATGGAAGGAGTAGCTGCCGGTGCGGATCAGCTCCCGGCAGATCTCCATATCCTCGGTCGAGATCATTGCGCCGCCTTGGACCGGGAGGTCCGGGCCTTGGAACTCGCCGCCTTTGCCGCAGGCGCCGCCGCGGTCTGCGCGGGGGCCTGTGCCGGGGTGTCGGGCTTGGGCGCATCGGGGATCATCTGCGCGACAAGCTCGCCCGAGCCGATGACCGAGGGCACACCGGCGCCCGGATGGGTGCCCGCGCCGACCAGATAAAGCCCGTCCACCTCTTCCGAGGCATTGTGCGGGCGGAACCAGGCCGATTGCAGGATCCGCGGCTCAAGCGAGAAGCCCGCGCCCAGGGGCGACAGGTAACGGTCGCGGAAGGTTTCCGGGGTGAACACCACTTCTTCGGTGATCTTCTCGGCAACGCCGGGCAGCAGCCGTTCCTCGATCACTTTCAACACCTTGGCCTTGTATTTCTCGGCCTCCACGCTCCAGTCCACGCCATTGTCGAAGCCCAGGTTCGGCACCGGCGAAAGGACATAGAAGGTGTCGTCGCCTTTCGGCGCCGCGGTCGGATCGGTGACCGAGGGACGGTGGACATAAAGGCTCATGTCCTCGGCCAGCTCGCCCTTGATGAAGATGTCCTGCACATGTTCCTTGTAGCGCGGCCCGACGACGACGGTGTGGTGCCCCACATCCTTCCACATCTTGGCCGTGCCCTTGGTGCCGAAATACCAGACGAAGAGCCCCATCGACCAACGTTTCTTGTCCAGCTTCTCGTCGGTCCAGCGCCAGCGGTCGCGGTTGCGCAGAAGACGCTTGTAGGTGTGGCCCGCATCGGCGTTCGAGACAACGACCTGCGCCGGAAGCTCGGTGCCATCGACCAGACGGATGCCGGTGGCCTTGCCCTCGCGCGAGACCAGGATCTCGTCGACCTCGGTATTCATCCGCATCTCGCCGCCCTGATCGGTGATGACCTTGGCCATGGCATCGGCAATCGCCTGCACGCCGCCGATCGCGTAATGGACGCCGAATTTCTTCTCGAGCTGGCTGACGAGGATATACATCGACGTCACATGGAAGGGGTCGCCGCCGATGAAGAGCGGGTGGAACGACAGCGCGAAGCGCAGATGGTCATCCTTCACCATCTTCTTCGCATGGGCATAGACCGAACGGTCGGCGCGCAGCCAGCCGAAGGTCGGCAGAACCTTGATCAGGTCCCACAGCTTGCTCATCGGCTTGCGGCCGAGATTTTCGTAGCCGAATTCATAGCGGGCCTTGGCGTCCCACATGAAATGGCGGAAGCCCTCGACATCGCCGGGGCTGATCCGCGCCACCTCGGCCTTGACCTTGGCGTCATCGCCATAGGCGGTGTATTTCTCGCCATCGGGGAAGTCGATGGTGTAGAAAGGCTCCATCGGGACAAGGCTCACATCCTTGTCGAAATCGCGCCCGCAATCGGCCCAAAGCTCGCGCAGGCGATCAGGCACGGTGACGATGGTCGGCCCAAGGTCGAATCGATGCCCGCCCTTGGTGATCGAAGACCCACGCCCGCCGGGCCGATCCAGACGATCGACGACCGTCACCTTGTAACCTTTCGCGCCAAGCCGCATCGCTGCAGCAAGACCGCCAAGGCCGGCACCGATGACAACGGCGCGACCCATACCTTCTGTGTTCTTGGACATGGTCTCTTCGGTAGTTTTTGGTTGCATTGGGGGGATGATAGGTCGTCAATTCCGATTTACAACTGTCGACGCTGTCTCGCGACAAAACGTCTGAGGCCTTCCATTACAAGGGACCCAGATGTAAATATCCCGTTACACATCACAGGGGAGGACGTAGATGCCTGTCGCCTCACTCAGCCTGTTCCGTTTTGACGGCACAAGCTCGCTGCCCTGGGTCATCAGCCAGATGATCCTGTCCCGCCGCCCCCTGAATGACGAGCCGCGGGTGAAGTTCTACAAACTGTGCGGATCGGGCACCGGCGAGGGCTTCACGCCGAAGCCGAACTGGCGCGTCTGGGCGATCATGGCGGCTTTCGACACCGAGGCCGACGCCCGCGACGTGACGCGAAACCACCCGGTCTGGAAGCGCTGGCGGGCGCATGCGGCGGAAACGCTGGTGCTGCATCTGCAGCCGCTTTCCGCGCGCGGCACCTGGGGCGGCGTCAATCCGTTCCTGCCGGAACAGGTGGCCGAGCCAAGCCCGGACGAGCCCGTGGTGGCGCTGACCCGCGCCGCGATCAAGCCGCACAAGGCCAATGCCTTCTGGTCGCGCGTGCCGAAGATTTCCGAAAAAGTCGGCGAGGATCAGAACCTGATGTTCAAGATCGGGATCGGGGAAATTCCCCTTTTCCATCAAGTGACTTTCTCGATCTGGCCGGATGTGGCAAAGATGAACGCGTTTGCCCGCGGCGACACGCCGCATGGCAAGGCGATCCGCGCTGCGCGTGAAGAAGGTTGGTTCACCGAAGAACTCTATGCCCGGTTCCGTCTGCTTGGGACCGAGGGAAGCTGGATGGGCAAGGACCCGCTCGCCAGCAAAGTCTTGGAAAGGGAAACTGCATGACTACCGCCGTCGCTCGACTTCAACCCTCTGCTTCGGGCGCGAAGACGAGACCCGTCTTTCCCTTTTCTGCCATCGTCGGTCAGGAAGACATGAAACTGGCGCTGCTGTTGACCGCGGTCGATCCCGGCATCGGCGGCGTTCTGGTCTTTGGCGACCGCGGCACCGGCAAATCGACCGCCGTGCGCGCGCTGGCGGCCCTGCTGCCCGAAATCGAGGCGGTCGCGGGCTGCCCGGTGTCCTCGCCTTCGGTCGAGATGATCCCCGATTGGGCCACCGTGCTCTCGACCGACATCGTGCGCAAGCCGACCCCGGTGGTCGATCTGCCGCTGGGTGTGTCGGAAGACCGTGTGGTCGGGGCGCTGGATATCGAACGCGCGATCTCGAAAGGGGAAAAGGCGTTTGAACCGGGCCTGCTGGCGCGGGCAAACCGCGGCTATCTCTACATCGACGAATGCAACCTCTTGGAAGATCACATCGTCGACCTGCTTCTGGACGTCGCCCAATCGGGCGAGAACGTGGTGGAACGCGATGGTCTCTCGATCCGTCACCCGGCCCGTTTCGTTCTGGTCGGCTCGGGCAACCCCGAAGAAGGCGACTTGCGTCCGCAGCTTCTGGACCGTTTCGGTCTTTCGGTCGAGGTTCTGTCTCCCCGCGACGTCGAAACCCGGGTCGAGGTGATCCGTCGCCGCGACACCTATGACGCCGATCCGAAGGCCTTCCTTGAAGAATGGCGGCCGAAGGACATGGACATCCGCGCCCAGATCCTTGCGGCGCGCGAACGTCTGCCGAAGGTCGAGGCGCCGAACACCGCGCTTTATGACTGCGCCGCGCTCTGCATCGCGCTGGGATCGGACGGTCTGCGCGGGGAACTGACGCTGCTGCGCTCGGCCCGTGCCTTGGCCGCGCTGGAAGGCGCCGAGGCGGTCGGTCGTGATCACCTGAAGCGGGTGGCGACGATGGCGCTCTCGCACCGTCTGCGCCGCGATCCCCTTGATGAAGCTGGCTCGACGGCCCGCGTGGCCCGGACGGTCGAAGAAACGTTGCCGTAACATGGACCACGAACGCCTGAAGTCGGCCCTTGCGGTGCTGACGGTCGACCCCGCCGCGGTCGGCGGATTGTGGCTGCGCTCGCGCGCCGGTCCCATTCGGCTGGCCTTCACCGACACGCTGGCCAAGCTGCCCTTCCCGATGGCGCTGCGCCGTCTGCCGCCGAATGTGGACGATGGCGCGCTTTATGGCGGGCTTGACGTGGCCGAGACGCTGCATTCCGGCAAACCCGTCCTGAAGGGCGGGATGCTGGACCGGCCGAGCGTCTTCATCCTGCCGATGGCGGAACGCTGCACGGCGAAACTGGGCGCGCGGCTGGCGCAGGCGCTGGATCTGCGCCAGCACGCGCTGATCGCGCTCGATGAGGCCGCCGAACCGGACGAGGCCTTGCCGCATGCGGTGGCCGATCGGCTTGGGCTCTTCGTCGATCTGTCCGAGGTGCGCTCGATCGACGGGCCGGGGCTCTTGCCCGACACCGCGCAGATCGAACGGGCGCGCGAGCTGCTGCCGCAGGTGCAGATGCCCGCGGAACGGGTGGGCGAGATTGTCGAGGGCTGTCGGCAACTGGGCATTTCCAGCCTGCGCGCGCCGATGCTGGCGCTGACGGCGGCACGGATCCTGACCGCTTTGGCAGGCCGGACGACGGTCGAGGCCGAGGACGTGCTGAAGGCGGCGGAACTGACGCTGGCGCATCGGGCGCTGCCGCTGCAAGACGCGCCGCCGCCCCCTCCCCCGCCGCCGCCGGAACCGCCGGAGCCGAACGAGGGCGAAAACCAGCAGGATGAGCAGGATCAGATCGACCCGCTGGACGGCATTCCGCCCGAAATCGTGGTCGAGGCCGTTCGCGCGATGCTGCCCGACAACATCTTGCAAACGCTGAACATGGGCAGCCGGTTGCGCGCCGCTTCGGGTGGTCAGGGCGCCGGGCAAGAGCAAATCGGCAACCGCCGCGGTCGCCCCCTGCCCTCGCGCAAGGGCAAGCTGGAAGATGACGCCAAGATCGACCTTGTGGCCACCTTGCGCTCGGCCGCGCCGTGGCAGGGGTTGCGGCGCCGTCAGGCGCCCGCGGGCACGGAACGGGTGCTGCTGGTGGAATCGTCTGACATCCACATCAAGCGGCGCAAGGAAATGTCCGACCGCGTGCTGATCTTTGCCGTCGATGCCTCGGGCTCGGCGGCGGTGGCGCGGCTCTCGGAGGCCAAGGGCGCGGTCGAATTGCTGCTGGGCCGGGCCTATGCGGCGCGCGACCATGTTTCCTTGATCACCTTCCGCGGCACGGCGGCACAGGTGCTGCTGCAACCGTCCCGCTCGCTGACGCAGACGAAGCGGCAGCTGCAGGGCCTTCCGGGCGGGGGCGGCACGCCGCTGGCCAGCGGGATGGAAATGGCGATGGCGACGGCGAAACAGGCGCGAAGCCGCGGCATGACGCCGACGATTGCGCTTTTGACCGACGGGCGGGGCAATATCGCACTTGATGGCACGGCGAACCGGGAACTGGCGGGGGAACAGGCGACCAAGGTCGCCCGCGCAATCCGCGCCAGCGGCATGCCCGCGGTGATCATCGACACGGCGATGCGGCCCAATCCGGCGCTGGTCGAGCTTGCCCGCACCATGGACGCCCATTACATTGCCCTGCCAAGGGCGACGGCCCACAAGATGGCCGACGTTCTGGGAGCGGCTCTGGAGGCGTAACGATGGACCCACGCGCGTTGCCGGCGAACTGGCCCTATCGGTCGGCCGCAGCGCGCCACAGGGTCGGGCCCATCGACTGGTGGGTGATCGACACCGGCCCTGCTGACGGGCCGGTGTTGCTTTTGCTGCATGGGCTTGGCGCCTCGGGGCACAGTTTCCGGCGCATGATCCCGGGGCTTTCGGCGCGCTATCGGGTGATCGTGCCGGATCTGCCGGGGCATGGCTGTTCGCGGTCCACCGCGCGCAACCGCTTTGGCCTGAAACCGATGGCCGAGGATATCTGGAAGCTCTGCCAGCATCTGGGCGTGATGCCTGCCGCGGTGATCGGCCATTCCGCGGGCGGCGCCATCGCGTTGCAACTGGCGCTCGACACGCCGGTGCCGCGGGTGGTGGGGATCAATGCTGCGCTCGATCATTTCGAGGGCGTCGCGGGAGTGATCTTCCCGATGATGGCGCGGGGTCTGGCCGCCCTGCCCTTCACCGCGCCCCTGGTGACGCGGTTCGGGGCGTCCCGGCAAAGGATCAGCCAGCTTCTCGACATGACCGGCTCGGTGATCGACGCCGCGGGCAAGGCGCAATATACGGCGCTGATCCAGACCCCCGAGCATGTGGATGGCGGGCTGCGGATGATGGCGCAATGGGAATTGGGGCCGCTCATCGGCGCCCTGCCCCGGATCGCCAAGCCGGTGTTCCTGATCGCGGGAACGGGGGACCGGGCGGTGCCCGCCCATGTCTCGGCCGATGCGGCGCGGTTCCTGCCGATGGCGACGCTACGGCGGATCGACGGCGGGCATCTGATCCACGAGGTTGCGGCAGACGGGCTCTCGGAGATGATTCTGGACTGGCTCGAGGGGTGAGATTTCGCCTCGGGCAGGCCCGAGGCGACCCGCGGGGGGCTCCGCCCCCCCACCCCCCGAAGAACAGGTGCGTATTTTTCCAAGGAAAAGACGGGGTGGCTACGGCAGAACCCCTTCAGAGGGAAGTCCATTTGTTTTATCTTGCCCCAAATATCCCGGGGGTCCGGGGGCGGAGCCCCCGGCGGGTCGCCCGGAGCGCAAGCCCCGGGCGAAATATCAGGCCGTAACCGGCGGAAAGATCATGTCGCGGTGTTGCTCGATATAGATCTTCAGCCAGGGCGTGAAGCGTTCGGGATTGGCGTGGATCTCCGAGCGCAGCGCGTCGATGCGCACCCATTCGGTATCGGCCACTTCCTCGGGATCGGGTTGCGGCTCGATCCCCTCGGGCGCTTCGGCGGTGAAGACCTCCACCACCTCATGCTCGATCATGCCGTTGTTCACATCGGCGCGGTATTCAAGCTGCCCCATGTGGCGCAGCTTCAGCCCGACGATGCCCAGCTCCTGCCCAAGACGGCGGGTGGCGCAGGTGGCCGCATCCTCGCCCCAATAGGGATGGGTGCAGCAGGTGTTCGCCCAAAGCCCCGGCGTGTGATATTTCGACAGCGCGCGTTGCTGCAAAAGCACCTTGTTGCCGCGCGTCACGAAAACCGAAATCGCCAGATGCCGAAGACCCTTGCGGTGGGCCTCCAGCTTCTCGACGGGTTGCAGCACGCCCTCGACCCAGGCGGGGATCATTTCCTCGGCCATGGTCAGGTCCACTGCGGCGGCACGAGGCCCGACAGATGCGCCAGATTCTTGAAGCCGATCTTCAGGTTCTTCATCGGCTGGAACTTGGTCATCTTCTTGTTCATGTAGCTCTCGAACGTCATGCGCTGCACATCGACGTCATGGCAGAGCGACACGAAGCGCTCGCGGCGGTCGTCGCTGTGATAATACTTGTCCTGCATCATCCGCAGCACCTTGAAGACCGTGCCGTGCTCTTTCATGAAGCCCGCCCGCGCCAGCTTCAGATCGGCGGGCTTGCCCGATTTCAGGAAGGCCATCGCGGCCTCGGCGGCGTAGCGGCCACCGGCATGGGCGTAATAGATCCCCTCGCCCGAGGAGGGCGCCACGACGCCCGCGGCATCGCCCGAAAGCACCACATCCTTGCCGTTGTCCCAGACATCGAGCGGCTGCAGCGGGATCGGCGCCCCTTCCTTGCGGATCGTCTCTTCCTTGTCGAGGCCGGACATCTGCCGCAGCAGCGCGGTGCAGTCCTTCAGGCTGACGTCGGGCAGTTCCGTCCCCATGCCGATGGACGCAGTCTTGCCATGCGGGAAGACCCAGCCGTAGAAATCGGGGCTGATCCGGCCGTCATAATAGACGTCGCAGCGCGTCGGGTCGTAATTCGCCACCGTGGTCGGCGCCTTGATGATCTCGTGATAGGCGAAGACGAGCGGGATCTTCGTCGCGGGGACTTCGTTGCGCACCTGCGAATTCGCCCCGTCAGCGCCGATCACCACCCGGGTCTCGGCCTTCATTTCCTCGCCCGTGACCTTGTCGCGCCAGACGACGACGGTCTTGCCGCTGTCGCGTTCAATGCGCAGCCAGGTGCCGGTGAGCCGCTCGGCCCCGGCCTTGCCCGCGCGTTCGCGCAGCCATTCGTCATAGTCCTCGCGGTCGACCATGCCGACGAAGCCGTTCTCGATCGGGATATCGACGAAGCGGCCCGTGGGCGAGATCATCCGCGCCGAGGTGATCTTGGCCACCAGCAGATGATCGGGAATGTCGAAATCGCGGATCAGCCGCGGCGGGATCGCGCCGCCGCAGGGCTTGATGCGCCCTGCGCGGTCGAGCAGAGCCACCTTGAGACCCGCGCGGGCCATATCCCATGCCGCCGTCGATCCCGCAGGACCGCCCCCGACAACGAAAGCATCATATTGCATCTCATTCACCCGCCATGACCGTGGGAACCCGTGCCGCGCCCCGTGCGGCGACCACTCCGGTCGCCATCATGGCCGCGACGATGAAAAGGAGCGCCTGCGCCCCGAAAACCAGCCCGAATGCCGTGGCATCGGGCAGAACCAGCCGCATCAGATCGGCCGCGCCCGCGCCCAGCAGACCGCCAAAGCCCGCCGCGATCGCCTGCGCCGCGCCCCAAAGGCCCATCCGCGTGCCCTCGCGCGAAGACCGCCCCTCGCCCGCCAGCGCCATCATCGCGCCGATCGCGGCGACGGCGAAAATGCCGTTGAAGAAGCCAAGCCCGATCACCGCCGGGATCAACGCCGCACCCGGCAGATGGCCGAGCACGACGATTGCGGCAAGCGCGGCCGAGGAGCCAAGGCAGCCGGTCACCACCCAGCCGCGCAAGGAGCCGATCTTCAGACCCGAAAGCGCGATGCCCACCGTCAGCATGCCAAAGAACACGCCGCCGTTCTGCATCCCCGAGAGCTTCGTCGTTTCCCCGGCGGTGAAGCCGAAAACCAGCCCAGCATAGGGTTCCAGGATCAGCTCCTGCAGGAAATAGGCGGTCATCGACAGGAACAGGAAAAAGGTGAAGGCGCGGGCCTGCGGTTCGGCCCAGATCTCGCGCAAGCCTTCCAGCAGCCGCGGCGGCGTGTCGGCGGGGACCGGATGGTCGAGCCGCCGTTCAATCCCCCAGACGGCGAGCGTCGTCACCACCACCGCGCCAAGGGTGACGATGCCGACAATCCACAAGAGCCGCGCGGGCGAATAGGGGTCGAGGAAATGGCCGACCGTGCCCGCGGTGACGGCAATGCCGAAGATCATCAAAAGCCAGGTGATCGTGGCGGCGGCGGCGCGGCGGCGCGGCTCGGTCGCCGAGGCGAGCAGAGCCAGAAGCGACGTGCCCGAGGCGCCGACACCGAAACCGATCAGCACATAGGCGAAGATCGACAAGAGCAGCGCCTGCCCCCAGGCGAGCGGGAAGAGCACCACGGCCACGGCGGCCAGAAAGGCGCCAAGCGCCAAAACCGCCATGCCCAGGATGACGAAAAAGGTGCGGTTGCCCTTGGTGTCGGAGCGCAGCCCCCAGGCGGGCCGGGCGATCTGCAGCCCGTAATGCAGCGCCACCAGCGCGCCCGGCAGCACCGCGGGCAGCGCCAGTTCCACCACCATAAGCCGGTTCAGCGTCGAGGTGGTCAGCACCACCACCGCGCCGATGCACAGCTGCACCAGCCCCAGCCGGAAAATCTGGAGCCAGCCCAGCGTCATACCGTGAAGCCCCGGATCGCGAAGGCGGTGATCATCATCCCCGAGACATACATCACCACGCCGGTGCCGTTATACCAGGGCGCCTTGCCCTCGGGGTCGCGCATCCAGACCGACATCGCCCAGAACTGCCCGAAGAGCAGGACCAGAACGGCGGTGGCATGGTAGGGTTTCGAGAAGAGATAGAGCATGGTGATGACGAGCGCCTGCGCCAGACCCATCACCGTGCAGGCGATCTTGGCCGCGACCTCGGGACCGTAGACGGCGGGCAGCGACTTGATGCCCAGCTTGCGGTCGCCCTCGATCGCCTTGAAATCATTGATCGTCATGATGCCATGCGCGCCAAGCGCGTAAAGCGTCGCCATCATCACGATGGGAAAGCCCGGCGCGCTGTCGGCGGTGGCCAGCAGCACGGCGGCGCCGGTGATCCAAGGCAGGCCTTCATAGGCCAGACCCACCAGACCCGGCCCCCACCAGCCCGAGCGTTTCAGCCGGATCGGTTCGACCGAATAGGCCCAGGCGGCAGCAACGCCCAGAAGCGTCGCGACAAAGCCCCATGTGCCCAGCTGCCAGCCGACAACCAGCGACAGAAGCGACATCGCAATGGCGATATAAAGCCCCCACATCCCCGGAATGCGCCCCGAGGGGATCGGCCGGTGCGGTTCGTTGATCGCGTCGACATGGCGGTCGCACCAGTCATTCGCCGCCTGGCTCATGCCGCAGACGATCGGACCGGCCAGAACGATGCCCAGCACGACGACGCCCTTGTTGTCCCAGATCGGCACGTTCGACGACACCGCACCGCACAGATAGGCCCACATCGGCGGGAACCAGGTCACCGGCTTGATCAGTTCCAGCATCGCCCGCGGTTCGGGGATGCTGCGGCGGCTGGGCGAAAGGTCTTGGGCGCTCATGGGGTCAGGTCACCGGAAGTTGCGGGGCAAGGGCCCGAAGGGGCCTCAGCCGGAATGGACAGAGCTGGGCATAGCCGTTTTCTTGCCCTTCGGATGCAGGACAAAAAGGCACGGGCCCCCGCTGACCGAGGCGCAGGAGATTTCCTCCACCGTCACCTCGGGCCAGACAAGCGTGCCGAAAAGCCGCTCGAACACCGCCGCATGCCAGAAGCACGAGGGGCGTTCGGCGGCGTCGGCGCGCAGCGGGTTGTCGTCGATGCGGAAGGTCAGCGGGCGGAAGCTTTCGACCCGAAACCGCCCCGACCCCACGAAGGTCCAGGCGTGTTTGGTGATCGCCGCCGCCAGAAGGCGTGCGCCCAGAAACCCGGGCAGCACGCGGATGATCGCCTTGGCAAAGCCGGGGATCCGGTTCGCCAGGATATAGTCGCCGGTGGCCAGCCCCGAGAGCCACAACAGGCCCTCGGCGGCTTCGCCCTGATCGACGCGCAGCGCCTGATGCACGGCGCGGCACTGGCTTTCCGGCAGCATGCCCGAGTCAGGCGGCGGGACGGGCACGCCCGCCAGCCGCATCACCCGGTCACGCTCGGCACGGCCAAGGTGGCGGTCGAGCACGCCGATCGTTTGCAAGATGGCATTCGGCCCGATCCGGGGCTCGTCATCTTGCGGCGCAGGCGCGGCACCGCTCATGGCCGTCACTCCTTCTTATTCCGCGGCGTCGACCATCTGGTCCTTGCCGCCCCCGCAGGCCATCGCCGCATGTTCGGCGCTGCGCGCTTCGTGCGTCTCGGCCGAGAGGTCGAATTCGTCCTCGGCATCCGCGGGCATCACGAAGTTCGCGGTGTTGCGTTCGCTGGCGCGGTCCTTCATCTGGGCGCGCAGCGCTTCCTGCCGTTCCTTGTGCTTGCGCGACCGGTCGGCCGCGGCTTCCCAGTCGGCCACCTGCGCCTCGGCGATCTTGCGGGTCGTGTCGAAGTGGAAATCGACCGTATCCTTGGTTTGCGGGCCCCAATAGCCAGCCTTTCCAAGGTCATAGAAGGTCCGCCCCACCCCGGCCTTGAGGAAGGCCTTGAGGCAGCCAAGCAGGTAACGGCGACGGAAGCCGGTGCCACGCCACGGATAATGGAAGAGCGCCTTGCGCATGTAGAAGCGCCGGTAGTTCTTCATCACGCCGTCCAGCAGCTCGCCGCGGGTCAGTTCCTTCGGCTTCATGATCGGGGTCACGAAGTTGTATTTCGAGAAGTCGAAGACCTCGACCTGATCGCGCAGCTCCTGGAAGAGCGGCGTGAAGGGCCAGGGCGTATACATCGACCAGTTCGCCAGGTCCGGCTGCCAGTCCCAAGCCATCTGGAAGGTTTCTTCCAGCGTTTCCTTGGTCTCGTTGTCCAGACCGACGATGAACTGCGCTTCGGTGAAGATGTCGGCTTCGCGCAGAAGGCGGATCGCCTCCTTGTTCTCGGCGACGGTGGTTTCCTTGTTGAAGAGGTCCAGCTTCAGCTGCGCCGCGGCTTCGGTGCCGAGCGAGATGTGCACAAGGCCCGCTTCGCGGTAGAATTTCAGCAGGTCGCGGTCGCGGTAGATGTCGGTCACGCGGGTGTTGATGCCCCATTTGACCTTGTGGTTCAGACCGCGGTCGATCATCTCCTGGCAGAATTCGACGAATTTCTTCTTGTTGATCGTCGGTTCTTCGTCGGCCAGGATGAAGAAGCCCACGTCGTAGTTGTTCACCAGATCTTCGATCTCGTCGACCACGGCCTTCGGCGAGCGGACGCGGTAGTCGCGCCAGAATTTCCACTGCGAGCAGAACGAGCAGGTGAAGGGGCAGCCCCGCGCCATGTTCGGGATCGCGACGCGCACGCCGAGCGGAATATAGATATAGTGTTTCCAGTCGATCAGCGACCAGTCGGGCTTCAGGCTGTCGATGTCCTTGACGGTCGGCGCGGCCTGCGTGGCCACGATCTCGGTCCCGTCATGGAAGGCCAGACCCTTGATCGAGGCGCGGTCTTCCGGCCAGCGGCCCTCCTCGACGCAGCGCGCGAGTTCGACCATGATCTCTTCGCCTTCGCCGCGCACGATCGCATCGACCCAGGGCGCTTCCGACAGCACCTGACGGAACATGAAGGTGGCATGCACGCCGCCCAGAACGCGCACCGCATTCGGCACCACTTCCTGCGCGATCTTCAGCGTCTCTTCCGCCTCGTAGATCGACGGCGTGATCGAAGTCACACCGATCAGGTCGGGCTGAAGTTCCACGAACTTCTTGCGCAGCTCGTCATGCGAGACATTGAGCGTCATCGCATCGATGAAGTGGACGTCGTCGAAACCCGCTTTCTTCAGGTGACCGGCAAGATAGGCGACCCAAGCCGGGGGCCAGTTCCCCGCGATCTCGGCCCCGCCGGAGTGGTAATTGGGGTGGACGAAAAGGATGCGCATGGCTGACCCTCCAGGGCGTAGGTGTAAACCTCAGTTGACATGTATCCCAACCATATTAAATCGCACAGGTCAAATGCAGAAAATTGCCGCACCCCTGTCGCGGCGCCCAAAGCGCGCTCGCAAGCTTTTGATATTCCTTGATTCTGCTTGAGCCCCTTCCCCGCCCCCGGGGGGCCTGCGACGGGGTGGCGCAGCCGTGCAAGGACAGGGGAAAAGGGGGAACATCGGCGGCGGAAAGGCGGCTTTCGCCCGCCCTGCCCGGCCGGACTTTCCAAAGGTGAATCAGGCATGGGGAATTTCGGCCGCGACCCACGCCGCGACCTGGGCCCGTCTGGCGTTATTCCGCGTCTTTCGACAGCAGGCCGAACTTGCGCAGCTTGACGTAAAGCGACTGGCGCGACAGCGACAGAAGCTCGGCCGCGGCCACCCGGTTGTTGCCGGTCAGCTCCAGCGCCGTTTCGATGCACATCTTCTCGATGATCTCGGTGGTTTCCGAGACGATGTCGCGCAGCGTGGCATAGCCCACCATCTGCATCACGTTGCGCAGCCCCTCGTTCGAGGCCATGCCGGGCATCAGCCGCGTCGCATCGGCCAGGTTGCTGTCGCGGATCACCAGCGCGATCGTCGGCGTCGCGCGGTCATGAAACAGCGTCGCCGACAATTCCACCGACACCTGCCCCGAGAAATCGGTATTGAGCCGCGTCACATAATGGCGCAGGTGGCCGATGCGCTTGACGTTATCCAGAAGCACATTCAGGTCGATGGCGCCGCGCGACAGGAATTCGGCAAAGGACCGCCCCTGCACCAGCGTCGCCGAACCGGCATCGGTCAGATAGAGAAAGGCCTCGTTCGCCGCCCGGATCGTGCCATCGGCGTCCAGAAACACCATCGCGTCGATGCCCTTGAGGAACAGCCGCTCGGTCAGTTCCGCGGTGTCATCCACCCGGGGGCGCTGCGCCTCGGCCTCGCCCAGACGGCACAGCAACAGCCGGTCGCCCGCGGCGCGGAACAGCGTCGCCGTCACCGTCACCTTCCGGCGCGAGCGCCGGATCGTCAGCTCGATCCCGCCCAAGGGGTCCGACCCGGCGAGCTTGGCCAGATTTTCCAGAAACTCGCCGCGCCGCCGGCCGTCCAGCTCCTGCCCCACCGGCGCGTCGATCAGCTCCGCCCGGGTGGCGCCAATGATCCCGGCCGCGGCGGCGTTCAGATCGGCAATCCGCCCGGTCGACATCGACACGATCAGAAGCGGCGCCGGATGCGCCTCAAGGAGGACGCGATAGCGGGTCTCGATCTCGCGCTGGATCTCGTAGTCGCGTTCCAGCGCCAGCTGCGCCTTGACCAGTTGCTGCTGCACTTCGGCCATGGGCTGCATGTCGCGCCCGATCATCAACAGCGTGCCATCCTCGCCCGAGCGGGTGATGGTGTAGCGGATCGGCAGGGTGAAGGCGTCGCAGCAATGCGTCAGCTCGACATGCAGCACCCGCCCCGGCTCGGGTCCGTCGGCCAGACGGTTCTCCAGCTTCTGCGCGCTTTCGGGGCTGAACAGGCTGCCAAGACGGGCGCCCTGCCAGGGGGCGAAACGCTCGGCGCTGCCAAGCTGCGGATTGACCATCACGGATTCGACGACACGCCCGGGCGAGACCACCAGGGCAATATCGCAGGCCGACGTCACGATGTCAGCCAACAGGTCAGGAGAGACCTTTTGCAGGGCCTCCCGTCGCATCAAGAAGCTTCCATCCGATGTCACGGCCGTAACCTTTCCACAACCCGTGTCTCTTCGTCAGCCTTCCTTCGTCATCCTCGACCCACAACCGTTTTCAGTCATACCAGAGAAAATTCGGAAATGACGAGCGAAAGATCGTTCGTCACCAGATCCGCCCCGGTTCTTGCGAGTGCTTCCGCGCGTTGCGCCACGATGGCCCCGCCAATCGCAACCCGCATCCGCCCCTTCGTCAGGCTGGAGAGGGTTTTGACGAGTTTGGCGCAGATTTCAACCCTGTCCATGCTGCCCACGGTGATCAAAGCAGCATCAAAGCGGGTTGTCGCCATCAAACGCGACAAATCACTCAATCCCGGGGCGAAAAGCATCCGCACCGAAACGCCCCTGCGGCGAAGCTCCGTCGCCACGACCAGCGCGCCCAGCGTGTGCTGCTCGCCCGGGGGCACAACCAGAAGCACCGTCGCGCCGTTAGCGCAACCAACCGAGTCGGCGGTGACCCGGGATTGCAGCGCATGCACCAGCTCCTGCAGGCGCGAAATCGCGATGGTGACCTGGGCAAAGCCAAGCCGATCCGCATCCCAGGCGGCGCCGACCTGACGGGCCGCCTCGGGAACATAGTGCATGGCCATCTCTTCGACCGGGACATGTGCGGCACGGAATTCATCGAACAGCAGGTCCATCGCGCCAAGCTCCGGTCCCGTTGCCAGTTCGACCATCCTGTTCACAAGCACGGTCTGCAGGTCAGCCACTCCATTCGTGCGCCGCGCGACAAGTCGCCCGATCGCTTCCAGAGCCAGCCCGACGAAACCATCAAGGCATCCCGTCGCGCCATGCTCGAGTTCGACACTTATATCCCGCATTCGAGTCCCCGAAACCCAACGTCGTCCAGGATCGTTCCCCATCCCGGGCGCGCGGAACATGACATGGGTCAATAAACCCACATCCATTGCACATCAACACGCCTCTCCCGTCCACCCGAATTGAGGGGGTGCGACGATGACAGCCGCGCCGGGCCGCAAGGCACGGGCCAGGCTGGAAAAGGGCGCGTCCCGCCCCGCCCGGTTTCTGCCCGGACGAGTCGTGGCAGGGGTGTAGCCGGGGGGATGCCCCGGCTTCAAGACGACCCGATGCCCCGGGGCAGCGGCGTTTCGTCCCGCCCCTGAGTGTAAGTTTTCATTGACACTTTCGCGTGACCAGCCCAGTTTTACGGCAGAGTGCGCTCACGAAGAAAGGCTGGCTGCCACTATGCCGAAATCCCCCGAAAACCCGTCGCGAAAAGCACTCTACACCGAAGAAGAACGCGCCCGCAGGGACGCGACTCCCTGGACGCTGGTGCAGGCCATCCTGGCGCCGCTGCAGTTCCTGGTCTTCGGCATCTCGCTCGTGCTCGTGGTCAGATTCCTTTTGACCGGAGAGGGTTACGAGGCTGCGACGATCTCTATCCTGATCAAGACGCTTTTGCTTTACACGATCATGGTGACCGGAGCGATCTGGGAAAAAGTCGTGTTCGGGCAGTATCTTTTCGCCCCCGCCTTCTTCTGGGAGGACGTGTTCTCCTTTGGGGTGATCGCCCTGCACACGGCCTATCTCTGGGCGCTTTTCACCGGCCAGCCCGATACCACGCAGATGTTCATCGCGCTGGCTGCCTATGCAACCTATGTCATCAACGCCGGACAGTTCCTGTGGAAACTGCGTCAGGCGCGGCTGCAGGCGGCCTCTGACGCCGCCGGCTCCCTGGTGATGGAACGGGGGACGCCATGAGCCTCGATTCGCCGACTTTCGGCTGCACCGATTCTCCGGTGCGGCGTGAGCGTGGCCAGAAAGCCGTCTTCTGCGGCCTGACCTCGATCGTCTGGCTGCACCGCAAGATGCAGGATGCTTTCTTTCTGGTCGTGGGGTCGCGCACCTGCGCGCATCTGTTGCAGGCCGCCGCGGGCGTGATGATCTTTGCCGAGCCGCGCTTTGGCACCGCCGTTCTGGAAGAGCAGGATCTGGCGGGCCTGGCCGATGCGCACAAGGAACTTGACCGCGAGGTGGCGAAGCTTCTGGAACGCCGCCCCGATATCCGGCAGCTGTTCCTGGTCGGCTCCTGCCCCTCCGAAGTGCTGAAACTGGATCTGGACCGCGCCGCCGAACGGCTGAGCGGCCTTCACGCGCCGCATGTGCGGGTTTACAGCTACACCGGCTCGGGGCTCGACACGACCTTCACCCAAGGCGAGGACACCTGCCTGGCCGCGATGGTGCCGACGCTGGACGCGACCGACGCAGCCGAGCTGATCGTCGTCGGCGCCCTGCCCGATGTGGTCGAGGATCAGTGCCTGTCGCTTCTGACCCAGCTGGGCGTCGGCCCGGTGCGGATGCTGCCCGCGCGGCGCTCGGACATTGAACCCGCCGTCGGCCCGAACACCCGCTTCATCCTCGCTCAGCCTTTCCTGGGCGAAACCACCGGCGCGCTGGAACGGCGCGGCGCAAAGCGGATCGCCGCCCCCTTCCCCTTTGGCGAAGAGGGCACGACGCTGTGGCTGAAGGCCGTGGCCGATGCCTATGGCGTCTCGGCCGAAAAGTTCGAAGCCGTCACCGCCGCGCCGCGGGCCCGGGCGAAAAAGGCGATTGCCGCGCATCTCGACACGCTTTCCGGCAAGTCGCTCTTCATGTTCCCCGACAGCCAGCTGGAAATTCCGCTGGCGCGGTTCCTTGCGCGCGAATGCGGCATGAAGACGACCGAGATCGCCACCCCTTTCCTGCACAAGGCGATCATGGCGCCCGATCTGGCGCTTCTGCCCTCGAACACGTCCCTGACCGAGGGGCAGGATCTGGAGGCCCAGCTGGACCGGCACGAAGCGATCAACCCCGACCTGACCGTCTGCGGTCTGGGTCTGGCGAACCCGCTTGAGGCCAAGGGTCATGCGACGAAGTGGGCAATCGAACTGGTGTTCACGCCGGTGCATTTCTACGAGCAGGCGGGGGATCTGGCCGGGCTGTTCTCGCGCCCGTTGCGCCGTCGTGCATTGCTGAACGGAGGCGCGGCATGAAGCTGACGCTCTGGACCTATGAGGGCCCGCCGCATGTCGGCGCGATGCGTGTTGCCACGGCAATGAAGGACCTGCAGCTGGTGCTGCACGGGCCTCAGGGCGACACTTACGCCGATCTTCTGTTCACGATGATCGAGCGCCGCAATGCCCGTCCGCCGGTGAGCTTTTCCACCTTCGAGGCCTCGCATATGGGGACCGACACGGCGATCCTGCTGAAGGATGCGCTGGCGGCGGCCCATGCGCGCTACAAGCCGCAGGCGATGGCGGTGGCGCTGACCTGCACGGCGGAACTGCTGCAAGACGATCCGAACGGGATTTCCCGTGCGCTGAACCTGCCCATTCCGGTCGTGCCGCTGGAACTGCCGAGCTATTCGCGCAAGGAAAATTACGGCGCGGACGAGACCTTCCGCGCGCTGGTGCGGGCTTTGGCCGTGCCGATGGAGCGCACGCCCGAGGTGACCTGCAACCTTCTGGGCGCCACCGCCCTTGGCTTCCGCCATCGCGACGACGTGGCCGAGGTGACGAAACTGCTCGCCACGATGGGGATCAAGGTCAATGTCTGCGCGCCCCTCGGCGCCAGCCCCGATGACCTGCGCAAGCTCGGTCAGGCGCATTTCAACGTGCTGATGTATCCCGAAACCGGGGAATCGGCGGCCCGCCATCTGGAACGCGCCTGCAAGCAGCCCTTCACCAAGATCGTGCCGATCGGCGTTGGTGCCACCCGTGATTTCTTGGCGGAAGTGAGCAAGATCACCGGCCTGCCCGTCGTGACCGACGAATCGACGCTGCGCCAGCCATGGTGGAGCGCTTCCGTCGACTCCACTTACCTCACCGGCAAGCGCGTCTTCATCTTCGGCGACGGCACCCATGTCATCGCCGCCGCGCGGATCGCCGCGAAGGAAGTCGGCTTTGAAGTCGTCGGCATGGGCTGCTACAACCGCGAGATGGCGCGGCCCCTGCGCACCGCTGCCGCCGAATACGGGCTCGAGGCGCTGGTCACCGACGATTATCTGGAAGTGGAAAAGGCGATCGAGGCGGCGGCGCCGGAACTGATCCTTGGCACGCAGATGGAACGCAACATCGCCAAGAAGCTGGGCCTGCCCTGCGCGGTGATCTCGGCGCCCGTCCATGTGCAGGACTTCCCCGCCCGCTATGCCCCGCAGATGGGCTTTGAGGGCGCGAACGTCCTGTTTGACACCTGGGTCCACCCGCTGGTGATGGGCCTTGAGGAACATCTGCTGACGATGTTCCGCGAAGATTTCGAATTCCACGACGCGGCCGGGGCCAGCCATCATGGCGGCAAGGCGGTCGCGCGTGAAGAATCCCCTGTTGCCCCGGCCGAAGCGGCCCCAGCGGCGACCTCCGACACCCCGGCAGCGCCCTCGCCGGTAGTCGATGCCCCCGCCAGCGGTGAAATCCGCTGGATGCCCGAGGCCGAGCGCGAATTGCGCAAGATCCCGTTCTTTGTCCGGGGCAAGGCCAAGCGCAACACCGAACTTTATGCCGCGCACAAAGGCGTGTGCGACATCACCGTCGAAACCCTCTATGAGGCCAAGGCCCATTATGCACGATGAGTCGATGAGCGGAACCCTGCCGCTGCCGCCGCACCGTCCGGGCGGCTATAACGTCGTGATCGTCACGCTGGACCAACATGCCGCCGGTCCGGCTGCCCGCGCCCTGCCGCGGCTGCAACACGACTTCCCCGACATCCATATTTCCGTTCACGCCGCTGCCGAATGGTCGGAAAACCCCGCCAAGCTCGCCGCTGCGAAAGCGGCGGTGCTGAACGCCAATATCGTTGTCGCGAACCTTCTGTTCATCGACGAGCATCTGCAGATGATCGTGCCCGAGATGCAGGCGGTGCGCGACACTCTGGATGCCTTTGTCGGCATGGTCGCCGATCCGCAGGTGGTCCGTCTGACGAAGATGGGCGATCTGGACATGACCAAGCCCGCTTCGGGGCCGATGGCGCTTCTGAAGAAGCTGCGCGGCAAGAACGAGCCGGGCGCGGGATCTGCCGAAAAGCAGATGTCGATGCTGCGCACGATCCCGAAGATGCTGAAATTCATCCCGGGCAAGGCGCAGGATCTGCGCGCCTGGTTCCTGTGCATGCAATATTGGCTGGGCGGCTCCGAAGACAACATCGAATCGATGGTCCGCTATCTGGTCGGCCGCTACGCCGACAACCGCGACTGGCGCGGGATCAAGGCGGCCGCGCCGATCGATTACCCCGAGGTCGGTCTTTATCACCCCGACATGCCGGGCCGGATCACCACCGATCCGAAGAAACTGCCGCAGCCCGCCAATCCGGTCGCCACGATCGGCATCCTGATGCTGCGCAGCTACATCCTGGCCAATGACACCGCGCATTATGATGCGGTGATCCGCGAATTGCAGGCGCATGGCGTCGCCGTTCTGCCCGCCTTCGCCGGTGGTCTTGATGGCCGCCCGGCGATCGAGGAATTCCTGCAAGGCAAGGTCGATACGCTGCTGTCGCTCTCCGGCTTCTCGCTGGTGGGCGGTCCCGCGTATAATGACAGCGATGCCGCGGTCGAGGCGCTGAAGGCGCTCGACGTGCCCTATATCACCGCGCAACCGCTGGAATTCCAGACGCTTGGCCAATGGCGGGCGTCGGGGGGCGGGCTTGGTCCGGTGGAAACCACCATGCTCATTGCGCTGCCCGAAATCGACGGCGCGACGAACCCGACGGTGTTCGCGGGCCGCCATGATCCGGCGGGCTGCCTGACCTGTGCGCGCGGCTGCAAACCCGACCCGGAAGCCGAAAGCCACGCGATGGCGCCCTGCCCCGAGCGGATCGAGACGCTGGTGGACAAGGTTGTCCGCATGGCGAAGCTGCGCCGCTCCAAGGTCGCCGAACGCAAGGTCGGCATCGTGCTTTACGGCTTCCCGCCGAATGCGGGCGCCGCCGGGACTGCCGCTTATCTCTCGGTTTTCGAAAGCCTGTTCAACGTGATGCACGCGATGAAGGCTTCGGGCTACCAGATGGGCGAGCTGCCCGAAAGCGTGCAGGAGCTGCGCGACGCGGTGCTCTGCGGTCCGAACACGACGCATGGCCAGCCCGCGCAGATCGCGGCCCGCATTCCCGCGGCGGAATTCGTCGCCCGCACGAAATGGCTGAAAGACATCGAAGCCGCCTGGGGCTCCACCCCCGGCAAGCACCAGACCGACGGGCGGGACGTCTTCGTTCTGGGCCGTCAGTTCGGCAATGTCTTCGTCGGCCTGCAGCCGGTCTTCGGCTATGAAGGCGACCCGATGCGGCTGCTGTTCGAAAAGGGCTTCGCACCGACCCATGCCTTTGCGGCCTTCTACCGCTGGCTGCGCGAGGATTTCGCCGCCGACACGCTGCTTCACTTCGGCATGCACGGGGCGCTGGAATTCATGCCCGGCAAACAGGCGGGCATGTGCGAAAGCTGCTGGCCGGATCGGCTGATCGGCAACCTGCCGAACGTCTATCTTTACGCCGCCAACAACCCGTCGGAAGCGACGCTTGCCAAGCGCCGCTCGAATGCGGTGATCGTCAGCCACCTGACCCCGCCGCTGGCGCAATCGGGCCTTTACAAGGGGCTTGCCGAGATCAAGGAAAGCTTGGGCCGTCTGCGGGCGCTGCCGCCCGACTCGCCCGAGGCTGAAGATCTTGAGGCGCTTGTGCGCGAACAGGCCAAGGGCGTGAACATGGACGCCAGCGACCTTTCCACGCTTTGGGAAAAGCTGCTGGAAACCGAAGGCGCGCTGATCACCGAGGGGCTGCATGTCGTCGGCCGTCCGATGACGGCCGAGGCCCGCGCCGAGATGCTCGCCCTGATGCCGGAGAATGCCGACCGTGCGCGGGCGGACAAGCTTCTGCAGGAAGAGCATGAAATCGCCGGGCTTTTGCACGCGCTGGATGGCCGCTATGTGCCGCCGGTGCCGGGCGGCGATCTGGTGCGCTCGCCCGAGATCCTGCCGACCGGGCGCAACATCCACGCCTTCGACCCGTTCCGCATGCCGACCGCTTTCGCGATCCGCGACGGCGCGGCGCAGGCGGCGCGGCTCTTGGCCACCCACCCCACCCTGCCGCGCTCGATCGCGCTGGTGCTGTGGGGCTCGGACAACATCAAGTCGGACGGCGGTCCGATCGGTCAGGCGCTGGCGCTGATGGGCGCGCGGCCGCGGTTCGACAATTACGGCCGTCTGGCCGGGGCGGAGCTGATCCCGCTGGCCGAGCTGGGCCGTCCGCGGATCGACGTGGTGATGACGCTTTCGGGCATCTTCCGCGACCTGCTGCCCTTGCAGACGAAGCTTCTGGCCGAGGCCGCCTATCTGTGCGCGTCGGCGGAAAACGAGCCGCTCGCGCAGAACTTCATCCGCGCCAACACGCTGACCTGCATGCAGGAAACCGGGATGGACTTCGAGACGGCCTCGCTGCGGGTCTTCTCGAATGCCGAAGGGGCCTATGGGTCGAACGTCAACACGCTGGTCGGCTCTGCCGGGTTTGGCGACGAGGATGAACTCGCCGATGCCTATGAAGCCCGCAAGTCCTTTGCTTACGGGCGCGACGGCAAGTCCACCAAACAGGTGAACCTGCTGCAAAACGTGCTGAGCAAGGTCGATCTGGCCTATCAGAACCTTGAATCCGTGGAACTCGGCGTGACCACCGTCGATCACTATTTCGACACGCTGGGCGGCATCGCGCGGGCGACGAAACGGGCGCAGGGCGGCAAGGAAACGCCGGTCTATATCGGCGACCAGACCCGCGGCGCGGGCACGGTGCGCACGCTGCAAGACCAGATCGCGCTGGAGACCCGGGCGCGATCGCTCAACCCGAAATTCTACGAAGGGTTGCTGAAACACGGCGCCGAAGGCGTGCGGCAGATCGAAGCGCAGGTCACGAACACCCTTGGCTGGTCGGCCACGACAGGGCAGGTTGAGCCGTGGGTCTATCAACGGCTTTCGGAAACCTTTGTCCTTGACGACGAGATGCGCGAGCGGCTGGCCAGCCTGAACTCGGCCGCGTCAAGCCGGATGGCGCAACGGCTTCTGGAAGCTTCGGACCGCAATTACTGGCAGCCGGATGCTGCAACTCTGGCCGCGCTGCAAGCAGCCGCGGACGAGTTGGAGGACCGGATGGAAGGCGTTGCGGCGGAATGAGATGGACGACTACGAAAAGGAGGGCCGCATGAGCCCGCGCGACGATATTCCCGACCTGAAGAGCTTCGACGGCGACGGCGAGGGCTCGGTGCAGGTGCACGACAGCGAAGACATCGGCCTCGATGTCGGCGGCGCGCGCGTGTTTTCGGTCTATGGCAAGGGGGGGATCGGCAAATCGACCACCTCTTCGAACCTCTCGGCCGCGTTCTCGCTTCTGGGCAAGCGCGTGCTGCAGATCGGCTGCGATCCGAAGCATGACAGCACCTTCACCCTGACGGGTCGGCTGCAGGAAACCGTGATCGACATCCTCAAGCAGGTGAACTTCCACCCGGAAGAACTGCGCCCCGAGGATTACGTCACCGAGGGTTTCAACGGCGTGATGTGCGTCGAAGCCGGGGGCCCGCCCGCGGGGACGGGCTGCGGCGGCTATGTGGTGGGCCAGACGGTGAAACTGCTCAAGCAGCATCACCTGCTGGAAGATACCGATGTCGTCGTCTTCGACGTTCTGGGCGACGTGGTCTGCGGCGGCTTTGCGGCCCCCCTGCAGCATGCCGACCGGGCGCTGATCGTGACCGCGAACGATTTCGACAGCATCTATGCGATGAACCGCATCATCGCCGCCGTGCAGGCGAAGGCGGTGAACTACAAGGTCCGTCTGGCGGGCTGCGTCGCCAACCGCTCGCGCGAGACGAACGAGGTCGACCGCTACTGCGAGGCGGCGAACTTCAAGCGCATCGCCCATATGCCCGATCTGGACAGCATCCGCCGCTCGCGGCTGAAGAAGCGCACCCTGTTCGAAATGGACGATGCCGAGGATGTGGTGATGGCGCGCGCCGAATACATCCGTCTGGCCGAGACGCTCTGGCGCTCGACCGGCGAGCCGGGCCTGACGCCCGAGCCGCTGACTGATCGCCATATCTTCGAACTTCTGGGATTCGACTGACATGTCCTCCGACTATGCAGACATCCGCGACCGGGTCGAACACTATTTCGACCGCACCGCGACCCGTGCCTGGGCGCGGCTGACCACCGCGGACGAGAAGGTAAGCAAGGTCCGCCAGACCGTCCGCGAAGGCCGCGACACGATGCGCGCCGTCATGCTGTCGCGCCTTCCCGACGATCTGACCGGCTGCCGCGTCATGGATGCGGGCTGCGGCACCGGGCTGACGACGGTGGAACTGGCCAGACGCGGTGCCGATGTGGTGGCGGTGGATATCTCGCCGCAGCTGATCGACATCGCCAAGGACCGCCTGCCGCCCGAATTGCGCGGCAAGGTGAGCTTCCATGTCGGCGACATGGCGGACCCGGCGCTGGGCCAGTTCGACTATGTCGTGGCGATGGACAGCCTGATCTATTATCGCGCGCCGGACATCGGCCGGGTGCTGACCGAACTGGGCAAGCGCACGCATAGCGCCATCGTCTTCACCGTCGCGCCGAAAACGGCCTTCCTGATGGCGTTCTGGTGGCTGGGCAAGCTTTTCCCGCGCTCGAACCGCTCGCCGGTGATGATCCCGCATGCGCTCGACAAGTTGCAACGCCATGCGGGCGACAGCCTGATCAAGATCGACCGCGTCGCGCGCGGCTTCTACATCTCGGAATGCCTGGAGTATCGGCCATGATACTCTCTCGCCGCATGATCGGGTCACTGGCAATGACCTGGCTGCCCTTCGCGGATGCGGCGTCCGAGGAACTGCCCCTGCGGCAATTGCTGCGGCTGTCGCTGTTCCAGATTTCCGTCGGCATGGCGCAGGTGCTGCTTTTGGGCACGCTCAACCGGGTGATGATCCTGGAACTGAGCGTGCCCGCGCTTGTCGTGGCGGCGATGATCTCGATTCCGGTGCTGGTGGCGCCCTTCCGCGCCATCCTTGGCCACCGCTCCGACACCTACCGTTCCGCCCTTGGCTGGAAGCGGGTGCCCTATCTGTGGTTCGGCTCGCTGTGGCAGATGGGCGGGCTGGCGCTGATGCCGTTCTCGCTGATCCTGCTTTCGGGCGATCAGGTGATGGGCCCCGACTGGGCGGGCGAGGCCTTTGCGGCCGTCGCTTTCCTGATGGCGGGCCTTGGCATGCACATGACCCAGACCGCGGGTCTGGCGCTTGCGGCCGACCGCGCCACCGAGGCGACGCGGCCGCAGGTGGTGGCGCTCCTTTACGTCATGTTCCTGATCGGCATGGGCATTTCCGCCGTGATCGTCGGCTGGCTGCTGCGCGACTTCGATCAGATCACGCTGATCCGCGTCGTGCAGGGCTGCGGGGCGATGACGCTGGTGCTGAACGTCATTGCGCTGTGGAAACAGGAAGTGATGCGGCCGATGACCAAGGCCCAACGGGAAGCCCCCCGTCAAAGCTTCCGCGAGGCCTGGAAACTCCTGGCGGCCGAGCCCGGCGCCCTGCGGCTTCTGGCCACGGTGATGGTGGGCACCCTTGCCTTTTCGATGCAGGACGTGCTTCTCGAACCTTATGGCGGGCAGGTGCTTGGCCTGAAGGTGGGGCAGACGACCTGGCTCACCGCAGGCTGGGCCTTTGGCGCGCTGGTGGGTTTCATCTGGTCGGCACGGCGCCTGTCGCAAGGGGCCGTGGCGCATCGTGTCGCTGCGCGCGGGCTTCTGGTCGGCATCGTCGCCTTTACGACGGTGCTGTTCTCGGCGCTTTTCGCCAGCAAGGTGCTGTTCTTCGCGGCGGCCATGGCCATCGGCCTTGGCAGCGGCATGTTCGGAATTGCCACGCTGACCGTGGCGATGATGGTGGTCGTGCGGGGTGCTGCCGGCATCGCGCTCGGCGCCTGGGGTGCGGCGCAGGCCACGGCGGCGGGGCTTGCGGTGTTCATCGGGGGTGCGACGCGTGACCTCGTTGCCCACGCCGCCGCGGCGGGTTATCTGGGGTCACTCGATAGCCCGGCGCTCGGCTACACGGTGGTCTATGTCACCGAAATCGGACTGCTCTTCATCACCCTTGCCGTGCTCGGACCACTTGTTCGCCCCGGCAGCCTTTTCCCCAAGAAGCCGGAAACCGGCGAGGCTCGGATCGGCCTTGCCGAATTTCCAACCTGACAAAGGAGGACCAACATGGTCGGTGTCAATTTCTTCGGAGACTTCGATCTGGCCAGTCTTGCAATCTGGTCGTTCTGGGCGTTTCTCGCCTATCTGATCTACTATCTGCAAACCGAGAACATGCGCGAAGGCTATCCGCTCGAAAACGACGATGGCCTGCCTTCGGTCAACCAGGGCCCGTTCCCGGTGCCGTCGCCGAAGACCTTCGAGCTGGCCGATGGCCGCAAGGTTGTCGTTCCCTCGGTCGAGAACGAAGAAGCCCACCGTCGCACCGACCTCGCGCTTGAGCGCACCTCGGTCAACGAAGGCTATCCGTTCCGTCCGACCGGCAACCCGATGCTTGACGGCGTGGGCCCGGCTTCGTGGGTGCCGCGGCGCGACGAGCCCGAGGTGGACGCGCATGGCCACAACAAGATCCAGCCGATGCGCAAGACCGAGATGAAGGTTTCGGCCGGGCGCGATCCGCGCGGGATGCCGGTGCAGGCGGGGGATACCGAAGTGGTCGGCAAGATCGTCGACATGTGGGTGGACATCCCCGAACAGCTGGTCCGTTACCTCGAGGTCGAACTGAACTCGGGCAAGAAGAAACTTCTGCCGATGACCATGCTGAAGATCTGGTCGGACCGTGTGCGCGTCAACGCGATCACCTCGGACCTGTTCGACACCATCCCCGACATCAAGTCGCCGGATGTGGTCACCAAGCTCGAAGAAGAAAAGATCTCGGCCTATGTCGCCGGGGGCTACATGTACGCCAAGGGTGTCAAACCCTACGCGCTCTGATGCGAGCCTACGGGGACGGCGCGCGCCCGCGCCGTCCCGTCTGACCGCACTACTGGAATACGGAGGTCTGCATGTCAGACCATGACTTCGACTTCGAACCCCAGCCGGGGATCCCCGCCCCCCTGCCGGAGGGCGAAGAGATTCTCTGGCAAGGCAAGCCCGACATGTGGATGCTGGCGCGCGACGCGTTCAAGATCCGCTGGATCACCGGGATCATGCTGTTTGTCGCCGCCTGGCGGACCGTGCTGATCTGGCACGAAGACGGCGCCCGGGTGGCGCTGCCCACCGCCGTGCTGTTCCTTCTGATGGCCGCTGTCGTCTACGGGCTGATGCTTCTGCTCGCCTGGGCGCAGGCCCGCGCCGCGATCTACACCATCACCTCGGCCCGCGCGATCCTGCGCATCGGCGCCGCGCTGCAGGTGACTTTCACCATTCCCTTCACCGTGATCGAATCGATGTCGCTGGCCAAGCTGGGCCGCAAGGGCTTCGGCACGATCGCGCTGCAGAACCGCTCGGACATGCGCCTGTCCTATGGCGTCCTTTGGCCGCATGCGCGGCCCTGGCACTTCCGCGTGCCGCAGGCCGCCTTCCGCTGCATCCCCGAGGCCGAAAAGGTCGCCCGCATCCTCTCCGAGGCGGCGCAGGCGAAGCTGAACGAACCGCAGGTCGTCGCCGCGCCGAAAGCCGGTGCCGGTCTGGCCGTGGCGGAATGAGGGGGCAGGAATGGCACAGCTTCCCCTGACCCCCGCCCCGCAGCGCCCCGATGCGAAAGCCCCGCGCAAGCCCGAGGCCGAACTGATCCCGAAACCGCTCTTGCGGGCGATGATCGGCATCGCGCTTCTGTCGCTGGCGCTGACCAGCTATGCCGTGCTGACCGGCCGCCCGCGCGAGGGCGTGCCGCCGCCGGGCAATGTCGTGGCCGAAAAACTGGTCGTGCTCAAGGATATCGACGCGCGGCATGTCACCGTCTCCGACCCCGAGGGCAATCTGCTGCTGGATCTGCCCGAAGGCGGTTTCGTCGATGTGATGGCGGCCGCCGTGCGCCGGTCGCGCGCGGTGGCGCGGATCACCGACAACCCGCCGGTGCGGATCGTGCGTTACGACAACGGCCGCCTGGCGATGGAAGACCCGGCCACCGGCTGGTCCACCGAACTTTACGCCTTTGGCGCCGACAGCAAGGCCGCCTTCGAGCGTATTCTTGACATGAATTGAGGACCCGATGCCCGCATTGACCCGCCTTCGCCTGTCCCGATCCGGTGCCGCTCCGGCATCCGCAGGCCTGTGCGCGGTGTCGGGCGGCGTCGGGTCCGGCCTTACCGCCCCCGTGGCGGTTCGGATCGGGGCGATGGGCGCGTCCCCCGGTCCAGCGCGGCGCCCCCGTGACCGGGGGTGCCGCGCATGAACAACCCGTGGCTCGTTGCGCTGACGACGATCTTCGTGTGGTGGTTTTCCACCGGTGCGATCCTGTGGCGCATCCGTCGTGCCGACCTGTCGGGCCGGGCGGCGCATATGCGCTCGGTCGTGGGCGGGCTGCCGCTCTTGATCGGCGGCTATATCGCCATGGCCAATTCCGCCGATGACACATCGGTGCGCGGCGCCCATGTCGCCTTCCTCTCGGCCGTTTCGGTCTGGGGCTGGTTCGAACTCGCCTTCCTCTCGGGCGTCGTCGCCGGGCCGAACCGCGAGCCCTGCCCGCCCTTCGCCTCGATGACGGAACGGTTCATTCGCTCGGTCGGCACGCTTTTGTGGCATGAAATCGGCCTGATCTCGGCCTTGATCGTCTGTGCCGTGCTGGTCTGG
Organism: Rhodobacter capsulatus; assembly: GCF_052363185.1. Taxonomy (GTDB): domain Bacteria; phylum Pseudomonadota; class Alphaproteobacteria; order Rhodobacterales; family Rhodobacteraceae; genus Rhodobacter; species Rhodobacter capsulatus_E. The sequence goes on from NZ_CP198955.1 coordinate 2,908,350, forward strand.
AACGGCGAGAATCATTTCGGCCTGTGGACCTTTGGCACGCTGTTCTTTGCCCGCGTCTCGGCGAAACTGAACCTGTTTCTGGGCGTGCCGCGGATCAACACGCAGTTCCTGCCCAAGCCGCTCGCCCATCTGGCCAGCCATTTCCACCACGCCCGGATGAACTTCCTGTTCCCGGTCTCGATCACCGTGCTGACCTTTGCCACCGGCTGCTGGATGGAACGGGCGGCGGATGCCGAAACCGACGGGATCTTCATCGGTTTCGTGCTGCTCACCGTGCTGACGGCGCTCGCGCTTCTGGAACACTGGTTCATGGTGCTGCCGCTGCCCGACCAGAAGCTCTGGACCTGGATGCTGCCCTCGGTCGAGGACGCGCCCGAAGCTGTGGCCGAGCCGGTTCCAGTGCCGGTGCGCATCCCCGTGGGGGAGTGACGCGCGCAAACGTGAACGCGCGATGTCTGAAATTGTGACGAGGTCACAGACGCCCCCTGCCCTGCCCGCTTATCTGCCCGCATCCGGACTTTCACGAGGTTTCCGCCGATGCGTGTTTCGACCCTCTCGCTTGCCCTCGCCCTCTGCCTGCCGCTGCCCGCCCTTGCGGGAAATCCCACCGCCGATTGCATGGAAGCGGCGACGACCCCCGAGGCGCAGGCCGCCTGTATCGGGCTTTCCGCCGAGGCCTGCCGCAAGCGTCCCTCCACCACCCAGCCCACCGATGTCGCGGCCTGCTATGCCGACGAACATGGCTGGTGGCGCAAGCGCATGCTGGCGGCGGCCGAGGCGATGAAGCTGCGGGCGGAAAAGCTCGACGTGCCCTATTCGAAGCAGATCGCCGCGGGCATGCCGCGGCTGGCCGACGATACGCAGATCATGCTTGACGCCTGGCAGACATGGGCCGAGAAACGCTGCACCTTCGAGGGGATGGTGCATCGCAACTCGCCCCGCCGGATGGTCTATGCCGCCGCCTGTCACATGCGGCTGACCGCCGAGCAGACCCTGTTCCTCGAAGCCTCTGCCAAAGCCAACTGACCCCCGAGGAGCGCCCATGCTGATCGCCGTTGCCAGCCAGAATTTCCGCACCATCACCGGCCATGCGGGCAAGACCCGCCGCTTTCTCGTCTATGAGGTGACGGCCGGACAGGCCCCGGTCGAGGTGGATCGCCTCGACCTGCCGAAAGAGCTGGCGATGCACGACTTTCACGGCGACGGGCCGCATCCGCTGGATGCGATGACGGCGGTGATCTCGGCCGGCGCGGGCGAGGGCTTTGCCGAGCGCATGGCCGAACGCGGCGTCTTTGCCGTGGTGACCGAGGAAGAGACCGACCCGGCCACCGCCGCGGGCACGCTGGCCGTGGCCATCGTCGAGGCGCTGTCGGCGGCGGGGATGCGGCTTGAGGATCTGGAGGGCTGCGGTTGCGGCTGTGGCAGCCACGGTCAGGAAGGCTGCGACGGTCAGGGCGGCTGCGGCGGCCATGACCACGATCACGATCACCACCATGACCACGATCACGCCCATGGCCACGGGCACGGCGGTTGCGGCTGTGGCGGCGGCGGTCATCGCCGGGGCCAAGGGCGGCATCGCGGTGGCTGCGGCGGTCACGACCATGCTGCCGAGGCGGCGCCGGTGCTGCGCGATGCGCCGCGCCAAAACGGGGGCGGTTGCGGTTGCGGCGGCTCTGGCCGGCACTGAGCCCCGCCCTATCTGACACGAACGCAAGACTGGAGTGACCATGACCGAGCGCAAGCCCGAAATGAAACCCATGCCCGTGCCCTCCTCGCGCTTCGTGCGCGCGGCGAAGCTTGGGGGGCTTGCCTCGAGCATCGCGGGCTCGGTGATGGCCGAGGGGGCGAAGAGCCTCGCCCGCGGCCAGCGCCCGGTGATGAGCGATCTGCTGCTGACGCCGCAAAACGCGCTCAAGGTCGCCGACAAGCTGGCGCAGATGCGCGGCGCGGCGATGAAGATGGGCCAGCTGATGTCGATGGACGCGGGCGAGATGCTGCCGCCCGAACTGTCGCAGATCATGGCCCGGCTGCGCGCCGAGGCGCATTTCATGCCGCCCGCGCAGCTGAAAAAGGTGCTGATCACCGCCTGGGGCCCGGATTTCCTGAAGCATTTCAAGAAATTCGACGTGCATCCGATTGCCGCCGCCTCGATCGGGCAGGTGCATCGGGCCTGGACCAAGGACGGCCGCGATCTGGCGATCAAGGTGCAATATCCGGGCGTGCGCAAGTCGATCGACTCGGACGTGGACAATGTCGCGACGCTGATGAAAGTGTCCGGGCTGGTGCCGAAGGGGCTGGATATCTCGCCGATGCTGGAGGAGGCGAAGCGGCAGCTGCACGAGGAAGCCGATTACGAGCGCGAGGGCAAGTATCTGGCGCTGTTCGGGCAACTCAAGGAAAACAGTGCCGATTTCACCGTGCCCGCGCTGCATGCCGATCTGACCACGCGCGAGGTTCTGGCGATGTCCTTTGTCGAGGGCGCGCCGATCGAAAGCCTCGAGACCGCGCCGCAGGCCGAACGCGACCGGGTGATGCGGCTGATCGTCGATCTGATCTTCCGCGAGTTGTTCGACTACCGGCTGATGCAGACCGACCCGAATTTCGCGAATTTCCGCTACGACCCGGCGACGGGGCGGGTGATCCTGCTCGATTTCGGCGCGACGCGCGAATTCCCCGAGGAATTTGCCGCCCGCTACCGGCGGCTTTTGCGCGCGGGGCTCGATGACGACATGACCGGTGTGCGCGATGCCGCGCGCGAGATCGGCTTTCTGCACGCCGAGATGCCCGGGGATCTGGAGGCGATGCTGCTGGACATGTTCCGGATGTCGGTCGAACCCCTGCGTCAGCCCGGGTTTTACGACTTCGGCCAGAACGATCTGGCGCTGCGGATGCGTGATGAAAGCCTGGCGTTGCAGTCGCATCGGCATCATTTCCGCTTTCCGCCGGTGGACAGCCTGTTTTTGCAGCGCAAATTCGGCGGCGTGTATCTGCTGGCAACGAAACTGCGCGCCCGGATCGACCTGCGCAACGTTGTTGAAAGCTGGCTTTAAAACCGCACCACCACCCGCGCCTGCCCGGACCGGATCGACTTTTCCACGCCCGCCCCCATCGCCGCGGCCAGCGCCGCGACGATGGAGAGCCCCAGCCCCAACCCGCGCGAACCGGGGCCCTTGGCAAAGGGCGCCTCGACAAAGGCCGTCTGCGCGGTCGGATTCTCGATCATCAGCGCCGCGCCCTGCCCCGCCGCAGCCGGAGAGATCACCACCCGCACCGGCCCGGTGCCATGTTCCAGCGCGTTTTCCAGAAGGTTGCGGATCAGGATCGCCAAAGCATCGGCATCGACCGGCAGGTCAAGGCTTTCCAGATCGCCATCGTCAAAGCGCAGCTCCGCGCCCTGCCGCCGGGCCTCCTCGACCAGAAGGCGGGTGATCTGCACCAGATCGGCCGGGCCGCGCCCCAGACCAAGCCCCGCTTCAGAGCGCGACAGCTGCAACAGCCGCTCCACCCGCCGGGTCAGCTCATCCAGCATCGGCAACGCCGCCTCGGCCCCCGGCCCGCCCAGCAGATCGAGCCGCCCCCGGATCGCCGCGATCGGCGTGCGCAGCTCATGCGCGGCATTGGCGATGAAGCGGCGCTCGATCGCGCGCAGATCGTCGATCCGCGCCAGATAGCTGTTCAACCCCCGCGCCAGCGGGCGCAACTCCTGCGCCAGACCGGCTTCGGGCAGGGGCGAAAGATCATCGGGACCGCGCCCGGCAATCGCCCCGGCCAGATCATCGAGCGGCGCCAGCGCGCGGCGCAGCGCGCGGCGCAGACCCAGGATCAGCAGCCCCACCACCGGCCCGACGAGGATCAGCAGCGACACCGCCGCCTCGGCCATTTCCGAGCGCCGCCAGGCCTGGTCATGCGCCACCTCGACCACCACATGATCGCCGCTGCGCCGCAGCACCCGCCAACCCGCCTGTTCGAAATAGCCGTCCGCGGCGGGCGAGACCCAGGGCACCACGGGTTCGGGCGCGCCGGGGCGGATGATCCGCAACAGCCGCTCGTCATGATCGGGCGAGACCTCCACCAGACGCGGCACCGCCGGATTGCTGCCGGTTTCGAGTGCGAGGATCGTCGTCTCGGCGACCAGTTCCAGTTCTTCGTCAAACCCCTCGCTCATCTCGCGGTCAAGGAACACGACCGTCAGCGCCACCGTGCCCAGCCAGCCCAGCGCCACCACCCCCAGCACGGCGCGCAGCAACCGGTTGCGGATCGAGCGCGGCGCGCGGCTCATGGCAGCACATAGCCCAGACCGCGCCGGGTCTCGATCACCTCGGACCCCAGCTTGGCGCGCAACCGCGAGACATAGACCTCGATCGCATTGCCCTCGATCCGGTCGTCAAAGGCGTAAAGCGCCTCCTCCAGCGCCGATTTGCCCAGAACCCGGCCACGCGCGCCCAAAAGCGCCTCGAACAGCGCCCATTCCCGCGCCGTCAGCCGCACCTCGGCCCCCGCCCGCCAGACCCGCGCCAAAGCCCGGTCCACCTCCAGCGCGCCCAGCACGATCCGCGTTTCGGGCACGCCCTGCGCGCGCCGGGCATGGGCGCGAATGCGGGCGGACAATTCGTGCAGATCGAAGGGCTTGACGACGTAATCATCGGCCCCGGCATCCAGCCCCGCGATGCGGTCGGAAATCTGGTCGCGCGCGGTGGCGATGATCACCGGCGTGCGGTCGCCCCGGTCGCGCCGGGCGCGCAGCACATCAAGCCCCGAGCCATCGGGCAGGCCCAGATCAAGGATCACGCAGGCATAATCGCCGACCGCCAGCGCCGTCCGCGCCGTTTCGGCATCACCCGCCAGATCGACGGCATGCCCCTCGGCGCGCAGATGGCGCGCAAGGGTCTCGGCAAGATCGGCGGTGTCTTCGACCAGAAGCAGGCGCATGGCCCCGGCATAGCCGCGCCCGCGCCGTTTGACGAGGATTTTTCCACGGCCAAGGCGGGATCGTAAGGCTGGCGCAAGCCGGGGCGGCGAGATCGACGCAAGACCGCGCAAGGAGACGGACAAGATGTCGAGCCCCCCCCTTCCCTTTTCGTTCCCGGGAACCGCAGAACGCCCCGGCAAGGGCCGGTTCCGGCTGAGCCCTTGGGGGCTCAATCTGCTGGTGGCGGCCTATCTGCTTTTGGCGCTGAATGGTGGGCTCTGGGCCGCGGTCTTCCGGGTCTTCGCTAGGGATCCGCTGGCGCTTGGGGCCTTTGGCACCGCGGTCAGCCTGCTGCTGCTGGCGCTGATGGCCTTTGTCACCCTGCCCGGGCTGCAGCGTCCGGCCCTGGCGCTGATGATCCTGACCGCCGCCGTGGCCGAGCATTTCCGCCGCGCTTACGGGGTGCTGATCGACCGCGACATGATACAGAATGCGATGCTGACCACGACCACGGAAAGCAAGCATCTGTTCACGCTGGCGTTTTTCCGCGATGTCGGGCTGATGGGGCTGGTGCCCGCGGGGCTGGTCCTGGCGGTGCCCCTGCAACCGGTGCGGCTGCGCGCGGTGCTGTGGCGCTGGCCGCTGGGGATCGTTTTGTGCCTTGCCCTGGTGGCGGGGCTGGTCGTCGGCAATTACCGCAGCTTTGCCCCTGCAGTGCGCAACCACCGCGAGATGCTGGCCGCGTTCCAGCCCGGGGCGCCGCTGCGGGCGATGGCGCGCTACGGCCTTTTGCGGCTGGCCACCGCCGACATCACCGCCGCCCCCTATGGCCGCGACGCCCGTCCCGGGCCCCTGCTGGCGGCCGCGAAAAAGCCGGTGCTTTTCGTGCTCTTCGTCGGCGAGACCGCGCGGGCGCAAAGCTTCGGGCTGAACGGCTATGGCCGCGACACGACGCCGGAACTGGCCGGGCTTGACGTGGTGAATTTCCGCGACACCACCGCCTGCGGCACCTCGACCGCGGTGTCGGTGCCCTGCATGTTTTCGGGTCTGGGGGCCGGGGCCTATTCGCAAAAGCGCTTTCTGGGGCGCGAGAATCTGGTCGACATTCTGGCCCATGCCGGGCTGAAGGTGGAATGGATCGACAACAACACCGGCGATCAGAAGGTGGCGAAACGGCTGGGCCCGGTGACGCGGATCGACGCCACGATCGACCCCGCCGCCTGCGCGGGCGGCGAATGCACCGATACGGCCTTCCTGCCGATCATCCGGGCGCGGATGGAAACGATCACCGAAAACACCGTGCTGGTCCTGCACATGATCGGCAGCCACGGGCCCGCCTATTACCTGCGCTATCCGGCCGATCAGGCGGTCTTCACCCCCGATTGCCGGTCCTCGGCCTTTGCCGATTGCCAGCCCGAGGAGATCGTCAACGCCTATGACAATTCGATCCGCATGACCGATCATGTGCTGGCCGAGACGGTGCGGATGATGGCAGCGCAGGACCGGGTGATCCCGGCGATGTATTTCGTCTCGGATCACGGCGAATCGCTGGGCGAGAAGGGGCTTTACCTGCATGCCGCGCCGATGTTCATGGCGCCTGACGAACAGCGCAAGGTGCCCTTCGTGCTGTGGCTGTCGCAGCCCTTCCAGCAGGCGCTGGACGTGCCGCAATCCTGTCTGGACGCGAAAGCCGGGCAGCCCGTCTCGCAAGACAACCTGTTTCATTCGGTGCTTGGCCTGCTCGACATCCAGACCTCGGTGCGCGAGGATGCGCTGGATCTGAGCCACGATTGCCGCAAGGGAGGGGCCTGATGGCCAAGGACGAAAAGCCCGCGCCGCGGGTGGTGCCGCCGCGGCCGGGTCTGGGGCATCTTGTTGATGCGACAGGCTATTCGCTGGCCGGGCTGGTGCGGCTGATGCGCGAGACGGCGGCGCGGCAGGAACTCGCGCTGGGGCTTGTGTTGCTGGGGCTTCTGACGCTTTTCGGCGCCACGCCCGGGCATTATCTGGGCCTTGCGGTGCTGTTCGCGCTGCTTCTGGCCGTCGAAGCGCTGAACACCGCGATCGAGGAGCTGACCGACCGGGTGTCCCCCGAATGGTCGCAGGCGGCCAAAAACGCGAAGGATCTGGGCTCGCTCGCCGTCGGGCTTCTGGTGCTGTGCAACATCGGGTTCGTCGCATCGGTGGGGGTCGGGCTGGTCTGATCCCGACCGGATGGACAAATCCGCCGCGCCGCCCTAGGGTCCGCGCGGTTTTGCCCCGGATCGAGAGGAGCGCCGTGACATCCCCCCGTCCTTCTCATGACGGCTGGCAGCTGCGCACCTATCTGGCGGCGCGGCGCCTGGCGCAGCCGCTGATGCGCGCGGTGCTGGCGCGGCGGCTGCGGCAGGGCAAGGAAGACCCCGCCCGCCTGCCCGAAAAGCTGGGCCATCCCACCGCCGCGCGGCCTGCGGGGCGGCTGGTCTGGCTGCATGCGGTGGGGCTGGGCGAGGTGCTGGCGCTGCGCCCGCTGATTGCCGCGCTGCAGGCGGAGGACCCTGATCTGGCGGTGCTGATCACCTCCACCGCGCGGTCCTCGGCGCAGGTGCTGGGGGCGAACCTGCCCGCGGGCGCGGTGCACCAGTTCTTGCCACTGGACGGCCCCGATTTCCTGCGCCGTTTTCTGGATCACTGGCGCCCCGATCTGTCGATCTGGTCGGAACAGGATCTGTGGCCGGGGGCGATCTGCGACGCAGCCGCGCGCGGCGTGCCGCTGGCCTATGTCAATGCCCGGATCGGGGCGCGGGCGGCGGCGAAACGGGCGCGGCTGGGCGGGCTTTACCGCGATGTGCTGGGGCGGTTTGCGCTGATCGCGGCGCAGGATGCGGGCTCGGCCGGGCATCTGCGCGCGCTGGGGGCAGAGAAGGTGCGGGTGATGCGCTCGCTCAAACCCGCCGCGGCGCCGCTGGGCGTTGATCCCGCCGAGCTGTCCCGGTTTCAGGCCGCGCTTTCGGGCCGCAAGATCTGGGTCGCGGCCTCGACCCATGCCGAGGACGAAGCGGTGGTGATCGAGGCTGCCAAGGCGCTTTCCGCCCAAGACCCGCGCTGGCTTCTGATCCTGGCCCCGCGCGTTCCGGCCCGGGCCGAGGCGATCCTGGACGCGCTGAGCGCAGCCGGGCTGACCAGCGCCCGGCGCAGCACGGGCGGGATGCCCGACGCCGCAACGCAGGTATATCTGGCCGACAGTTTCGGCGAGCTTGGCCTTTGGTATCGGCTGGCCCGCGTAGCCTGTGTCGGCGGCAGTTTCGGCCCGGTGGGCGGCCATAACCCGTGGGAGGCCGTCTGTCTGGGCCTGCCGGTGCTTGCGGGCCCCGTGACCCATAATTTCGCCGCCGATTATGCCGATCTGGCCGCGGCGGGCCTTGCGCAGCGCATCGAGACCGGCCCGGAGGCAGGCGCCACCCTGGCCCGGGCGGTGGCCGAAACCGCCCCGGCCGCGCAAGACCGCGCCCGCGCGCTGGTCGCCACGGCCCGGGCCGAACTGGTGCCGCTCGCCCGTGACCTGCTGGCGCTGAGGAAGACCGACCGATGATCCTGCGGCTTTTCATGGGGCTTTATCGGCTTTTGTGGCTGATCGGCCTGCCTTTCGTGCTGCTTTACCTGTGGCGCCGCGGCCGCCGCGATCCCGCCTATCTGCAGGCCCTGCCCGAACGCTTCGGCTTTTACCGCCGGGCGCTGCCGCAGGGCGCGCTTTGGCTGCATGCGGTCTCCTTGGGCGAGATGCGCTCGGCCGTCGCGCTGGTGCGCTTGCTGCTCGATCGCGGCGAAACCGTGGTGCTGACGCATTTCACCCCGGCCGGGCGCAGCGAATCCGCCCGCGCCTTCGGCCCAGAGATCGCCGCGGGACGGGTCGTGGTGGTCTGGGTGCCGCTCGACATGGGCTGGTGCTGGCGGCGGTTCCTGCGCGCCTGCCGCCCGCGGCTGGGCCTGACGCTGGAGGTCGAGATCTGGCCTGCGATGATCATGGCCAGCGGCGCCGCGGGCGTGCCGCTTTACGCCGCGAACGCGATCTACACGCAGGGCCGTTTTGCCCGTGACAGCAAGGGCTTGCGGCTGCGCCAAAGGGTGATTGCGCAGCTGGCCGGGGCCTTCGTCAAATCCCGCCTGCAGGCCGAGCGTTTCGCCGCCACCGGGCTTGCCGGGATCACCGTCACCGGCGAATTGCGCTTTGACCAGCCGGTGCCGCCCGCGCTTCTGGCGGCGGCCGACCGCCTGCGCCCGGCGCTGGCCGCGGGCCGCGAGGTCGTCACGATCGCCAGTTGCGTCGAGGCGGAGGAACCGCTTTTTGCCGGCGTCATCGCCGAGATCACCGCGCAGGCCCGCGCCGAAAACCGCCCGGCGCCGCTCTTCGTCCATGTCCCCCGCGCGCCGGAACGCTTCGATGCGGTGGCGGCGGGGCTGGAAGCGGCGGGGCTGACCGTCCTGCGCCGCAGCCGCACGCTGGGCCCCGATCTGGCGCCCCTCGGGCCGATCCTGCCGCCCGACGTCTTTCTGGGCGACAGTCTGGGCGAGATGTTCTTTTACCTCGCGCTGGCCGACCGGGTGATCGTCGGCGGCGGCTTCAGCCCGAAGGGCGCGCATAACGTGATCGAGCCCCTGATGCTGGGCAAGCCGGTGCTGACCGGCCCGCAAGTGCATACGATCGAATATCCCTTTGCCGAGGCCGCCGCGGCCGGTGTGGCGCAAAGCCTGCCCGACCGGGCGGCGCTGCTGGCGGCACTGGCCGAACCACCGCGCGACAACCGCGCCGCCATCGCGGCCTTTCTGGCAGAGCATGCCGGGGCCAGCGCCCGGACCCTTGCCGCGATCGACGCGGCACTGGACCGGCTGGACTTGGCCGCCCGATAGCGGCAGAACGGGCGCGAGACCGGCGCCGGACGGGGGTAATGCCATGATCGAGATCGCACTTTCTTCACCGCTGGCGCCGGAACTTGCGCTGTTGCACGAACGGCATACGGTGGCGATGCATGCCGACACGCCGCCCGAATCGATCCACATGCTGCCCGCCTCGGCGCTGACGGCACCGGGGATCTGGTTTTACGCCCTGCGCTACGAGGGGCGGCCCGCGGGGATGGGCGCGCTGAAACGGATCGGCGGCACGCATGCCGAGGTGAAGTCGATGCACGTCCTTTCCGAGATGCGGGGCCGGGGTCTGGCGCGGGCGCTGCTGCTGCATCTGATCGCCGAGGCCCGGCGTCTGGGCTTTGCCCGGCTCAGCCTCGAGACCGGATCGCAAGACAGTTTCGGCCCGGCGCGGGCGCTCTATCTGGCCGAGGGCTTTGTCGAATGCGGCCCGTTCGAGGGCTACGCGCACGATCCGAATTCGGTCTTCATGACGCGGGCGCTGTGAGATCTTGCATGCCTTTCGCGCTTGGCGCAAAAGGGGGCATGCGGTCCCGTAGCTCAGCTGGATAGAGCAGCTGCCTTCTAAGCAGCGGGTCGGGGGTTCGACTCCTCCCGGGATCGCCACCCCCCTTTTGCGGTTTTCGCCAAGGCCCTTGCCCCGGCGCCTTCGCCCCCCGCGCAAGGGATCGGTTTGACTTGCGCGCCCCCGCGGGTAGAGTGGCGGCGAACCGAGGAGACCCCATGACCGACGCCGCAAGCCCCGCCGAGACCTCTTCGGGCTATCAGGTTCTTGCCCGCAAATACCGCCCCGCCACCTTTGCCGATCTGATCGGACAGGAGGCGATGGTGCGCACGCTGAAAAACGCCTTCGCCGCAAGCCGCATCGCGCAGGCCTTCATCATGACCGGCATCCGCGGCACCGGCAAAACCACGACCGCGCGGATCATCGCCAAGGGGCTGAACTGCATCGGCCCCGACGGCACCGGCCAGCCCACGACCGAGCCCTGTCTGGTGTGCGAACATTGCAAGGCGATCGCCGAGGGGCGTCATGTCGACGTGCTGGAAATGGACGCCGCCTCGCGCACTGGGGTGGGCGACATCCGCGAGATCATCGAAAGCGTGAACTACCGGGCGGCCTCGGCGCGCTACAAGGTCTATATCATCGACGAAGTGCACATGCTCTCGACCTCGGCCTTCAACGCGCTGTTGAAAACGCTCGAAGAACCGCCCGCGCATGTGAAATTCATCTTCGCCACGACCGAAATCCGCAAGGTGCCGGTGACGGTGCTGAGCCGCTGCCAGCGGTTCGATTTGCGCCGGATCGAGCCCGAGGTGATGATCGACCATCTGTCGAAAGTCGCGACGCAGGAAAGCGCGCAGATCGCCCGGGATGCGCTGGCGCTGATCACCCGCGCGGCCGAGGGGTCCGTCCGCGATGCGATGTCGCTTCTGGATCAGGCGATTTCGCACGGCGCGGGGGAAACCACGGCCGATCAGGTCCGCGCCATGCTCGGGCTGGCCGACCGCGCCCGGGTGCTGGATCTCTTCGACATGATCCTCAAGGGCGATGCGGCCGCCGCGCTGACGGAACTGGGCGCGCAATACAGTGACGGCGCCGATCCGATGGCGGTGCTGCGCGATCTGGCCGAGATCACCCATTGGGTGTCCGTCATCAAGATCACCCCCGAAGCCGCCGAGGACCCGACCGTTCCGCCCGAGGAGCGCACCCGCGGTCAGGCGCTGGCGCAGGCGATCCCGATGCGGGTGCTGTCGCGGCTATGGCAGATGCTCTTGAAGGCGATCGAGGAAGTGTCTTCGGCGCCGAATGCGATGATGGCGGCGGAAATGGCGCTCATTCGGCTGACCCATGTTGCCGACCTGCCCGATCCGGAAACGCTGATGCGCAAGGTGATGGCGGGCCCCGGCACCGCGGGCGGGCATGGGCCCGCGCAGGGCGGCGGTGGCGGCGGCGGTCCGCGGGCCGAGGCGACGACGCGGCACATGATGGGCGGGCGACCGCTGTCCACGCAGGGGTCTGCGGCGCTGGCCATTTCGCCCGCGGCCTCGGCCTTGGCGAAATATGCCCGGTTTGAAGATGTCGTGGCGCTGATCGGCCGGATGCGCGACGTGAAACTGCTGGTCGAGGTCGAAAAGGGGGTGCGGCTCGTGCATTACGCGCCGGGCCGGATCGAATTCGAACCCGCCCCCGGCGCGCCGCGCGATCTGGCGCAGACTTTGGCGCAGCGGCTGCAGGGCTGGACCGGCGCGCGCTGGGGGGTTTCGGTCGTCTCCGAAGGTGGCGCCGCCACGATCGACGAGACCCGCAATGCCGCGACGCTCGCCGCCGAGGCGGAAGCGCGGACGGAAAACCGGGTGGTGCAGGCGATCTTCGCCGCCTTCCCGCAGGCGAAATTCGAGGAAATCGTGCTCTCCGAAGCGCTCGAGGCCGAACAGGCCGCCGAGGCCCTGCCCGAGGTCGAGGACGAATGGGACCCGTTCGAGGACGGCTGAGCCCCCGCGGCGCTGCCCTCCCTGCGGCGCCGACCGCCTTGCCCCGGCCGCAAGCGATGCTTATCTGTGACCCGCGAAACCGATCGGAGGACCACGATGTTCAAGGGACTGGGACAGCTTGGCGACATGGCCAAGATGATGAAGGCGGCCAAGGAAATGCAGGAGCGGATGCTGACCCTGCAGGAAGAGCTGGGCCGGATGATCGTCATCGGCGAGGCGGGCGGCGGTCTCGTCAAGGCCCGCGTCACCGCCAAGGGCGAGCTGACGGGGCTGGATATCGACCCGACGATCCTGGTCGCCTCGGAAAAGGAAGTGGTCGAGGATCTGATCGTCGCCGCGGTCAAGGACGCGCAGGCCCGCGCCCAGGACAAGGCCGGCGAGGAACAGCGCAAGCTGATGACCGAACTGGGGCTGCCCGCCGACATGGGCCTGCCCGGCTGACATGACCGGCAGATGAGCGGCCCCCGCGACGAGATCGAGGCGCTGATCGCGCTGATGGCGCGCCTGCCGGGACTTGGGCCCCGCTCGGCCCGGCGCGCGGTGCTGCATCTTCTGCGCAAGCGCGAGGGGCAGATGGCGCCGCTTGCGGCAGCACTTTCGCGGGTGGCGGAAACCGCCCGCGACTGCCCCGTTTGCGGCAATATCGCGATGGGCGCCAGCTGCGAGATCTGCGACAGCCCCGCCCGGGCCACTGGCGAAATCTGCGTCGTCGAGGATGTCGCCGACCTTTGGGCGCTGGAACGCGGCGGCGCCTTCAAGGGCCGCTATCACGTGCTGGGCGGCACGCTGTCGGCGCTTGACGCCATCGGTCCCGAGGAATTGCGCATCCCGCAGCTCATCGCCCGCATCCGCGCCGAGGCGGTCTCCGAGGTGATCCTCGCCCTGAACGCCACGGTCGAGGGGCAGACGACGGCGCATTACATCGCCGAGGCGCTGGAGGGCACGGGCACCCGCGTCACCTCGCTTGCCCAAGGCGTGCCGATCGGCGGCGAGCTGGATTATCTGGACGACGGCACGATCTCGGCGGCGCTGCGGGCGCGGCGGGCACTTTGACGCGCGTAACCGGCTAAACCAAAGGGGGATGGCGCAGCCCCCCTCATGAAGCATTGATCCCACCCCCCGCCGGGTCTATCAGGGGGAAAAGCTTGCAGCGGGTGTTGCCGATGAACCGCCTTTATCACGTTGCTCTGTCGCCCTTTTGCCGCAAGGTGCGGCTGACCTTGGCGGAAAAACGCATCGAGGTCGAACTGGTCGAAGAGCGCTACTGGGAAAAAAGCACCGACTTCCTGCGCCGCAACCCGGCCGGGAAAGTGCCGGTGCTGCGCTATGACAACCGGCTGTTTTCGGAAAGTCAGGCGATCTGCGAATATCTCGACGAGGTGGTGCCCACCCCGCCCCTGATGCCGCGCGACGCCGATGCGCGTTACGAGGTGCGCCGCCTTTGCACCTGGTTCGACGACAAGTTCAACACCGAGGTCACCGCCAAGGTGATGGGTGAACGGGTCTGGAAAAAGGTGCAGAAAAAGGGCTATCCGGACAGCAAGACGGTCAAGGAAGGGCTGGGCGCGATCAAGTATCACATTGATTACATGGCCTGGCTTCTGGACAGCCGCCGCTGGCTGGCGGGCGATGTGATGACGCTCGCCGATTTCGCAGCTGCCGCCCATCTGAGCTGCCTTGACTATATCTCGGACGTGGACTGGCACCGCTCGGAAGCGGTGAAGGAATGGTATGCGAAGATCAAGTCGCGCCCGGCCTTCCGCTCGCTTCTGGCCGATCAGCTGCCCGGTGTGCCGCCCTCGCCGCAATATGCGGAACTTGATTTCTGAGACCGGAGAGGGGGGCGCTGCCCCCCGTCCGCAAGCGGACCCCCCCGGGATATTTGCGCCAAGGTGAAAGGCAATCCGGTTGCTGTTTCACCTTGGGACAAATATCCCGGGGGTGAATTTGCCGTCAGGCAAAGAGGGGGCAGCGCCCCCTGCCCCGGCTGAGGGAGGCGGAACTGGAGACGTTGAAGACCCGCCTGATCGAGGAAGCCCTGGCCCTGGGGTTTGCGAAAGCCCGCATCACCCCCCCCGACGCCTGCCCCGATCTGCCCGACCGACTGTCGGCCTTTGTCGCCGCGGGGCATCACGGGCAGATGTCCTGGATGGCCGAGCGGATGGAATGGCGGGGCAACCCGGCCGCGCTCTGGCCCGAGGCGCGCGCGGTGATCCTGCTCGCCGAAAGCTACACGCCCGAGGTCGATCCGCGCGACGCCACGCGGCAGTCCGGGCACGGCGCGATTTCGGTTTACGCGCAGGGTAAGGATTACCACGATCTGGTGAAGCGGCGGCTGAAGCGGCTCGGGCGCTGGCTGATCGCGCAATCGCCTTGCGAGATCAAGGTGTTCGTCGACACCGCTCCGGTGATGGAAAAGCCGCTCGCGCAGGCCGCGGGGCTGGGCTGGCAGGGCAAGCACACCAATCTTCTGGCGCGCGATCTGGGCAACTGGGTGTTTCTGGGGGCGATCTTCACCACGCTTCCCCTGCCCCCCGACAGGCCCGAGATCAGCCATTGCGGCAGCTGCACCGCCTGTCTCGACGCCTGTCCGACCGGAGCCTTTGTCGCGCCTTATCAAATGGATGCGCGGCGCTGCATTTCCTATCTGACGATCGAGCACCGCGGGCCCGTCGATCCCGATCTGCGCCCGGGGCTTGGCAACCGCATCTATGGCTGCGACGACTGCCTTGCCGCCTGTCCGTGGAACAAATTCGCAGCCACGGCGCGCGACATCGGCTATGCCGCGAAACAGGGCACGCCCGCGCTGACCGAAATCCTGGCGCTGGATGACGCCGCCTTTCGCGCGCGTTTCGCGGGCAGCCCCGTCAAGCGCATCGGCCGCGACCGGATGATCCGCAACGCGCTTTACGCGCTGGGAAATTCCGGTCGCCGTGATCTCGCCGCGGCCGCCCGCCCGCATCTGGACGACCCCGATCCCGCCGTGGCCGAGGCCGCCGCCTGGGCCTTGGCGCGGCTTGCCCCTTGACCCTTTCCTTTGGCCCGCAAAGGCGTAAGTTGGCCGCATGTCTGCCAATGCGCCTGCCGCCAGCCCGCCACCCAGCCCGGTCACCGGGATCACCCTGAAGATCCTCTCCGTTCTTGTCTTCATCGCCATGTCGACGGTGATCAAGCTTCTGGCCGAGCGCATCCCCCCCGGCGAAACCGTCTTCTTCCGGTCCTTTTTCGCCATTCCGGTCATTCTGGCCTGGCTATTGTGGCGGCGCGAGCTTTCGGTCGGGCTGAAGGTGCGCCAGCCCATGGGCCATGTCTGGCGCGGCGTTGCGGGGACCTCGGCGATGGGGCTGGGCTTTGCGGGCCTCGCCTTCCTGCCCCTGCCCGAGGTCACGGCGCTGGGCTATGCCGCCCCGCTGCTCACCGTGATCTTCGCCGCGATGTTTCTGGGCGAGGAGGTCCGGGCCTTTCGCCTGTCCGCCGTCGCTTTGGGGTTGATCGGCGTCCTGATCGTGCTTTGGCCGCGGCTGGGCAGCTTCGAGGGGCATGACCCGGCGGCGACGCTGGGCGCGATGCTGGTGATCATGGGGGCGACCTTTGCCGCGCTCGCCCAGGTCTTCATCCGCAAGATGGTGGCGACGGAGCGCACCTCGGCCATCGTGTTCTGGTTTTCCGTCACTTCGACGGGGCTCTCGCTGATCTCTTTGCCCTTCGGCTGGGTCATGCCCACGTTTCACGAGGCGATGTTGCTGATTTCCTGCGGGATTTTGGGCGGGATCGGGCAGATCCTGCTGACCTCCTCCTATCGCTTTGCCGATGCGTCCATCGTCGCGCCGTTTGAATATGTCTCGATGCTGTTTGCGCTGGGGATCGGTTACTGGATGTTTGCCGAGGTGCCGACCGTCTGGATGCTGGGCGGGGCCGGGCTGATCATTGCCGCAGGCGTCATGATCATCTGGCGCGAACATCGGCTGGGGCTGGAACGGCGACGCGCGCGCAAGGCGGTGACACCGCAGGGGTGAAATCGGCGCAAGACTCCGCCGAACATGATCCTGAGCAAAGACAGGGCGGCGATTCGGTGCTACTCTGTCCTCAGATGAAGCGAAGGAGGCAAACATGACCCGTTCCATCATCGACCATGCCGAACAAGCGGCCGAAGGCGCGCGGGTGCGGCAATTCCTCGACATCGACCGGCGTGAGGGCGTGCATCCGGCTGTGGATGCGCTGACCCGGCGCCCGGCGGAACGCTCGGAAGCTAAGGTCCGGGAGTTCCTGCGCATCGACCGCGAGGAAGCCCGGAGGGACGAGTGAACCGGACCTTCTGACACCCGGGGGCCGCAGCGGTGACGGGCATGTCTCTGGCGTGCCACCGTAGCGGCAAGATGAAAAAGACCAAGGCGGGCCGTGAGCAGACGGCCCGCCTTGATCTTTTCGGAGTGTTTCGGGCGGGGAAAGGCAACACCTTTCGCCGCCCGAAATGCTTTGGCCTCAGGCCCGCACCAGCTTTTCGTAGCTCTCCGCCACGTCGCGGGTCAGCGCGCCGACCTCGAAGTGGAAATCGCCGATCTGCCCCACCGGGGTCACCTCGGCCGCGGTGCCGGTCAGCCAGCACTGCTCGAAGCCCGCCAGTTCCACCGGCTCGATGTGGCGTTCATGCACGGTGATGCCCTTGCCCTTCAGCATCTCGATCACCGTCTGCCGGGTCAGACCGTTCAGGAAGCAATCCGGCAGCGGCGTGTGCACTTCGCCGTTCTTGACGAAGAACACGTTCGCGCCGGTCGCCTCGGCCACATAGCCGCGGTAATCCATCATCAGCGCATCCGAGCAGCCCTTGGCCTCGGCGGCGTGTTTCGACATCGTGCAGATCATGTAAAGACCCGCCGCCTTCGCGGCCGAGGGGATCGTCGCCGGATCGGGGCGGCGCCATTTCGAGATGTCGAGCTTGGCGCCCTTCATCTTCGCATCGCCGTAATAATTGCCCCATTCCCAACCGGCGATCGCCAGCCGCACCGGGTTCTTGCGCGAGGAAACCCCCATGTCCTCGCCCGCGCCGCGCCAGGCGATGGCGCGCACATAGGCGTCCTTCCAGCCATTGGCGGCCAGCATCGCGTATTTCGCCGCCTCGATCTCTTCCACGCTGTAGGGGATCTCGAAATCCAGCAGCTCGGCCGAACGGCGCAGCCGCATCGAATGTTCCACACCCTTGAAGATCTTGCCATTGTAGCAGCGTTCCCCCTCGAAAACGGAGGAGGCGTAATGCAGCGCATGGGTCAGGATATGGACCTTGGCATCGCGCCACTCGACCAGCTTTCCATCCATCCAGATCTTGCCGTCACGATCGTCGTAAGAACCGGCCATCACGCCCTCCTTGGCTTGCCCGTTTTCACAAGTTGCGCAATATCGGTCCACATCGGACATAATATTGCGCAAAATCTGCGCTTCGGTAACAATTGATTCTTGGAAAGTCAACAAGGCTGACATAAAGTCGCGCAAAAGCGAGGATCACATGGCCGATACCGGAGCCCCCGGGGGCGAAACGCTCCTGTTTCTGACCGACGAACAGCTGCGCAAGGGCATCGAGGCGATGTTCTTTGCCTATCGCGGCTTCACCGCCGATCCGGACCGGATTCTGGATCAGCACGACTATGGCCGGGCGCATCACCGCGCCATCCATTTCATCAACCGCGAACCGGGGCTGACGGTGACGACGCTGATCTCGGTTCTGGGGGTGACGAAGCAAAGCCTGAACCGGGTGTTGCGCACGCTGATCGACGATGGTCTGGTGGAAAGCCGGGTCGGGCGGCGCGACAAGCGCGAGCGGCATCTGCACCTGACCGAAAAGGGCGCGATGCTGGAACGCGAATTGTCCGAGGCGCAACGGGTGCGGATGCGCGCGGCCTATCGCGCCGCCGGGCCGCAGGCGGTGGCGGGCTTCCGGCAGGTGCTGGAGGCGATGATGGACCCGGCGATGCGACGCCATTACCAGATGCTCAAGGACGCCGAATGATGCCCGCCGCGGCCGCGACGCCCCCGCATCTCTTGATCGTCGATGACGATGAACGCATTCGCGGCCTTCTGCAGAAGTTCCTGATCCGCAACGGCTTTCTGGTCACGGCCGCACGCGATGCGGCGCATGCCCGCCGGCTGCTGTCGGGGCTTGAATTCAACCTGATCGTGCTTGACGTGATGATGCCGGGCGAGGACGGGCTGAGCCTCACCCGCGATCTGCGCACCAGGATGGCGACGCCGATCCTGCTTTTGACCGCCCGCGGCGAGACCCGCGAGCGGATCGAGGGGCTTGAGGCCGGGGCCGATGACTACCTGCCCAAGCCCTTCGAGCCGAAGGAGCTTTTGCTGCGCATCAACGCGATCTTGCGGCGCGTGCCCGAGGCGGTGACGGCGGGGCCGAAATATCTCTCGCTCGGTCCCCTGCGCTATGATCTGGACCGCGGAGAGCTGTCGCAGGGCGATCAGCCGGTTCGACTCACCGCGACGGAAGCGGCGCTGATGCGGATCTTCGCCGCCCATGCGGGCGCGGTGATCGGGCGGACGGAGCTGATCGAGGAGCTGGGCCGCGACCGCTCGGCCAGCGCCGAGGAAGGGGCGGGCGATCGCGCCGTCGACGTGCAGATCACCCGGCTGCGGCGCAAGATCGAGCCCGACCCGCGCGAGCCGCGCTATCTGCAGACGGTGCGCGGACTTGGCTACATGCTTGCGCCCGATTGAGGCACGCAAGCCTTTCGGGCAGCGACAAAAAAGCGCGAATCGGCCTGAGCCGCGGCTTTTCGCCTCACCCTCTTGTGAATGTATGCTGGACTGCGGGTTTCCCGGGCGCTAAACGGGGCCTGTCCGGCCGCACTGCGTGTGGCCCGAAAAGGCGCATCGACTTGAATTTCAAGTTCGGGGAAGGGAGAAGACACGTGTCCCACGCAGAAGACAACGCAGGCACTCGGAGGGATTTCCTCTATCATGCCACCGCCGCCACCGGGGTGGTGGTGACCGGCGCGGCCGTCTGGCCGTTGATCAACCAAATGAACGCTTCGGCCGATGTGAAGGCGATGTCGTCGATCTTCGTCGACGTCTCGGCGGTCGAAGTGGGGACCCAGCTGACCGTGAAATGGCGCGGCAAGCCGGTGTTCATCCGTCGTCGCGACGAGAAGGACATCGAAATGGCCCGTGCAGTGCCGCTTGGGGCGCTGCGCGACACTTCGGCCGAGAACGCCAACAAGCCGGGGGCCGAGGCGACCGACGAAAACCGCACGCTGCCCGCCTTTGACGGCACCAACACCGGCGAATGGCTGGTGATGCTGGGCGTGTGCACCCACCTTGGCTGCGTGCCGATGGGCGACAAGTCGGGCGATTTCGGCGGCTGGTTCTGCCCCTGCCACGGCTCGCACTACGATTCGGCGGGCCGTATCCGCAAGGGTCCCGCGCCGCGCAACCTCGACATTCCGGTCGCGGCCTTCGTCGACGAAACCACGATCAAGCTGGGCTGAGGGGAAAGACACATGTCCGGAATTCCGCACGACCATTACGAGCCCAAGACGGGCATCGAGAAGTGGCTGCACGACCGCCTGCCGATCGTCGGCCTCGTCTATGACACCATCATGATCCCGACGCCGAAGAACCTGAACTGGTGGTGGATCTGGGGGATCGTCCTCGCCTTCACGCTGGTGCTGCAGATCGTCACCGGCATCGTGCTGGCGATGCACTACACGCCGCATGTCGATCTGGCCTTCGCCTCGGTCGAGCATATCATGCGCGACGTGAACGGCGGCTGGGCGATGCGCTACATCCACGCCAACGGCGCCTCGCTGTTCTTCCTGGCCGTCTACATCCACATCTTCCGCGGTCTCTACTACGGCTCCTACAAGGCCCCGCGCGAGATCACCTGGATCGTCGGCATGGTCATTTACCTGCTGATGATGGGCACCGCCTTCATGGGCTATGTGCTGCCGTGGGGCCAGATGTCGTTCTGGGGCGCCACCGTGATCACCGGCCTCTTTGGCGCGATCCCGGGCATCGGGCCGAGCATCCAGGCCTGGCTGCTGGGCGGACCGGCCGTCGACAACGCGACGCTGAACCGCTTCTTCTCGCTGCACTATCTGCTGCCCTTCGTGATCGCGGCGCTGGTCGCCATCCACATCTGGGCCTTCCACACCACCGGCAACAACAACCCGACCGGGGTTGAAGTGCGCCGCACCTCGAAGGAAGAGGCCGCCAAGGACACCCTGCCCTTCTGGCCCTACTTCGTGATCAAGGACCTGTTCGCGCTGGCCCTCGTGCTGCTCGCCTTCTTCGCCGTCGTCGCCTATATGCCGAACTACCTGGGCCACCCGGACAACTACATCCAGGCCAACCCGCTCTCGACCCCGGCGCATATCGTTCCCGAATGGTACTTCCTGCCCTTCTACGCGATCCTGCGCGCCTTCGCCGCCGACGTCTGGGTGGTGATCCTGGTCGACGGTCTGACCTTCGGCGTCGTCGATGCCAAGTTCTTCGGCGTGATCGCGATGTTCGGCGCCATCGCCGTGATGGCCTTGGCTCCGTGGCTTGACACTTCGAAGGTCCGTTCGGGCGCCTATCGTCCGAAGTTCCGGATGTGGTTCTGGTTCCTGGTGCTCGACTTCGTCGTGCTGACCTGGGTGGGCGCGATGCCGACCGAGTATCCCTATGACTGGATCTCGCTCATCGCTTCGACCTACTGGTTTGCCTACTTCCTCGTGATCCTGCCGCTTCTGGGCGCGACCGAGAAGCCGGAACCGATCCCGGCCTCGATCGAGGAAGACTTCAACAGCCACTACGGCAACCCGGCCGAGTGAGGAAAGGGAAAGATATCATGAAAAAGATTCTGATCTCTGCCGTTTCCGCCCTGGTTCTTGGTTCCGGCGCGGCCCTGGCGAACAGCAACGTGCAAGACCATGCCTTCAGCTTCGAAGGGATCTTCGGCAAGTTTGACCAGGCCCAGCTGCGTCGCGGCTTCCAGGTCTACAGCGAAGTCTGCTCGACCTGCCACGGCATGAAGTTCGTGCCGATCCGCACGCTGGCGGATGACGGCGGCCCGCAGCTCGACCCGACCTTCGTGCGGGAATATGCGGCCGGTCTCGACCCCGTGATCGACAAGGACAGTGGCGAGGAACGCGACCGCAAGGAAACCGACATGTTCCCGGTCCGCGTCGGCGACGGCATGGGCCCGGACCTGTCGGTGATGGCGAAGGCGCGGGCGGGCTTCTCGGGCCCGGCCGGCTCCGGCATGAACCAGTTCTTCAAGGGCATGGGCGGGCCGGAATACATCTACCGCTACGTGACCGGCTTCGAGGAAGAAAACCCGGAATGCGCCCCCGAGGGCATCGACGGCTACTACTACAACAAAGTCTTCCAGGTCGGCGGCGTGCCGGACACCTGCAAGGACGCCGCCGGGATCAAGACCACCCACGGCAGCTGGGCGCAGATGCCCCCGGCGCTGTTTGACGACCTCGTGACCTATGAGGACGGCACCGCGGCCACCGTGGATCAGATGGGCCAGGACGTGGCGGCCTTCCTGATGTGGGCGGCCGAACCGAAACTGGTGGCGCGCAAGCAGATGGGTCTGGTTGCTGTCGTCATGCTCGGCCTTTTGAGCGTGATGCTGTATCTGACCAACAAGCGCCTGTGGGCGCCCTACAAGGGCCACAAGGCCTGAGTGACGCCGGACACCTGAAACCGAAACGCGCCCCACGGGGCGCGTTTTGCTTTGGGCGTCATGATCCGGGGAAAGACGCGGCCAGCACCGCCGCGGCGACCCTGCCCGCTCAGCTGCGCGCGCCGTAGCGGGCCAGGAACATCTCGATCGCGCCCTCGATCACC
This sequence comes from Rhodobacter capsulatus, assembly GCF_052363185.1. GTDB lineage: Bacteria > Pseudomonadota > Alphaproteobacteria > Rhodobacterales > Rhodobacteraceae > Rhodobacter > Rhodobacter capsulatus_E. The sequence goes on from NZ_CP198955.1 coordinate 2,930,494, forward strand.
CGTTCACGGCGGGCGGCGGAATAGTCCGAGACCACGCCGCAGACGAAGCCGTGATAGGCATCGACCTTGCACAATTCGGCGAACTGATCGGCGGCCAGATCGAAATCCTCGATCGCAAGCTCGCCCCGCGCCACCGCCTTTTGCAGATATTCCACCATCCGGCTACGCACCAGAAGCGGCCCCGAAGCGTAGAACTGCTGCCCCAGCGCCGGAAAGCGGTCGGTCTCGGCCACGCAGAGACGATAGGTCTGCAGCCCCAGCGGCGAGGTGATGTAGTCGATCAGCCGCCCCGCCGCATAGCGCAGCACCTCGCGCACGGGCAGATCGCCCGCATTGATGAATTCCAGCGCCTCGTCGGCCTGCCGCTTGCACTCGCCGGTGGCGATGGCCATGAACAACAGCCGCTTGTCGGGGAAATAGCTGTAAAGCGTGGCCTTGGACACGCCCGCCTCACGCGCGATGTCATCGACCGAGGCGCCTTCGAAGCCGTCGCGCAGAAACACCTTGCGCGCGCCCTCCAGAACCTGGTCGAACTTGCGCCCTTTTCGAATACCTGGCTGAAGCTGCGTCATGATTGCCCGCCTCCACGGGCGTTCACCATAAACGCTGCCCCCTGCCCCGACAAGGCGGCGGGCGGCGCAGACGGCCCGTATCGCAATGTATTTGAATGTTTGCACCCCCTTGCCGCCGGGTCCGGGGACGCTAGACTGGGGGCATGTTCAAATTCCTGACGGGCCTTCTGGCCGATCCGCATCCGAAACCGCTGACCGCGGATGACGCCGACCTTGCGCTGGCGGCGCTTCTGGTGCGGCTGGCGCGGGCGGATGAACGCTATGACGCCGACGAGCGGGTCCACATCGACCAGGTGCTGGCGGCACGCGGCGGGTTGTCCCTGGCCGAGGCCGCCGATCTGCGCGCCCGCGCCGAAACCGCCGAGGCCGAGGCCCCCGACACCGTCCGCTTCACCCGCGCGCTGAAGGACAAGACCGCCTATGAAGACCGGATCGGCGTGATCGAGGCGCTCTGGCAGGTGGCGCTTGCCGATGACGCGCGCAACCCCGAGGAGGATGCGCTGATCCGCCTCGCGGCGCGGTTGCTGGGCGTGTCGGACCGCGATTCGGGTCTGGCGCGGCAAAGGGTAGCGGCCGGGCTTTCCTGAGCCGGGCGTTGCCCGTTCCTGCGCCATCTGCCCGGGGTTTTGGCGCCTTCCGCCGGGGCAAGCGCAACTCGCCCGTTGCATTTGGCGGTGAAATCGCGCCAACTTGACCGACCGGACAAAGAGAAGCCGCAAAGTGACCGACAGCCAGACTGCCCCGAGCCCCACCGCGCCCGTCATCGAAATCAGGGACCTGCACAAGAGCTACGGCGCCCTTGAAGTGCTCAAGGGCGTGTCGATCCGGGCCGAGCGTGGCACGGTGGTGTCGCTGATCGGCTCGTCCGGCTCGGGCAAATCCACGCTTTTGCGCTGCTGCAACCTGCTTGAGGACAGCCAGTCGGGCGAGGTGATCTTTTCGGGCGAGGCGGTGAGCTGGACCGGCACCGGCCTGGCGCGCCGCCCCGCCGACCGCGCGCAGGTGGTGCGGTTTCGCACCAATCTTTCCATGGTGTTCCAGCAGTTCAACCTCTGGAGCCACATGACGATCCTGCAAAATGTCATGGAGGCGCCGGTGACGGTGCTGGGCCGCAAACCGGCCGAGGTCGAGCCGCTGGCGCGCAGCCTTCTGGCCAAGGTCGGCATCGGCGACAAGGCCGACGCCTGGCCCGCGCAGCTTTCGGGCGGTCAGCAACAACGCGCTGCCATTGCCCGGGCTTTGTGCATGCAGCCGCAGGCGCTTTTGTTTGATGAACCGACCTCGGCGCTCGACCCGGAACTGCAACAGGAAGTGGTCAAGGTGATCAAGGATCTGGCCGCCGAACACCGCACGATGATCCTTGTGACGCATGACATGCGGCTTGCGGCGGATGTGTCCGATCACGTCGTCTTCCTGCATCAGGGCCGGATCGAGGAAGAGGGCCCGCCCGAGACGCTCTTCGGCGCGCCGAAATCCGAACGTCTGAAGCAATTCCTGTCGGCGACGCTGCCGGCGTGAACAAGAACAACAAGACCCCAACCGTGGAGAGAGCCATGAAGAAGCTGATCCTGACCGTCGCCGCGCTGGCGCTGAGCGCAGGCACCGCCCTTGCGGGCGATGTCGTGCGCATGGGCACCGAGGGCGCCTATCCTCCCTACAACTTCATCAACGACAAGGGCGAAGTGGACGGGTTCGAACGCGAACTGGGCGACACGCTTTGCGCCAAGGCGGAACTGAAATGCGAATGGGTGACGAACGAATGGGACAGCATCATCCCGAACCTGCTGTCCGGCAACTATGACACGATCATCGCCGGGATGAGCATCACCGACGAGCGCAAGCAGACGATCGATTTCAGCGACAATTACAACCCGCCCGCGGCCTCGGCCTATGTGGCGACCAAGGCGGATGCGGACCTGAAGGGCGTCGTCGCGGCGCAGGTCGGCACGATCCAGGCCGATTACGTGGCGAAATCGGGCGCGACGCTGCTGGAATTCCCGACGCTCGACGACACGATTGCCGCGGTGAAGAACGGCGAGGCCGATGCGGTCTTTGCCGACAAGGATGCGCTGAAGCCCTTCGTCACCGAGGGCGGCGAGATCATGTGGACCGGGTCGGACGTGCCCTTGGGCGGCGGGATCGGCATCGGCCTGCGCAAGTCGGACACCGAGCTGAAGGCGAAGTTCAACACCGCCATCGCCGCGATGAAAGCCGATGGCTCGCTCAATGCGATGATCAAGAAGTGGTTCGGCGACGACGCGCCGGTGTTCTGAGATCAGGCCTCCGGCGGGCGTATTTGAACCAAAGAGAAACCCGGGTTTCTTCTTGGCATAAATACGCCCCCGCCGGAGGCGCCCTTGCCCATGTTCGACATCTGCGCCGATCCGAAATCGCTTGAGGGCCTGGCATGGCTCCTGTGCTACCTGACCACGGGCAAGCACCTGCTGTTCTATGGCTCGTTCTTCGTGGTTCTGGCGCTGATGCTGATCGTGGCGCCGATCGCGCTGGCCTTCGGCTTTGGCGGCGCGATCGCCGCGCGCTCGGCCTTTCTGCCGCTGCGGCTTTTCGGCAAGGCCTATACGGCGATGGTGCGCGGCGTGCCCGACATCGTGTTTTTCCTGTTTGTCCCCGTGGCGATGGATCAGGGGCTGGAATATCTGCGCCATCTCTGGGCCTGCCCGCCCACGGATGCGCCGGTCTGGTCGAACGGCGAATTCGCCGTCTGCGCCGCGGCGAAACTGCCGCTTTCCAGCGCGCCGCAGATCTGGCACGAGATCTATGGCTTCGGCCTGGCCGTCATCGCCTTTGCCATCGTCTTCGGCGCCTTTGCGGCCAATGTGCTTTATGGCGCGATGAATGCCGTGCCGCGCGCGCAGCTTGAAACCGCCGAGGCCTACGGCATGACCACCGCGCAGGTGCGCCGACGCATCCTGATCCCGCAGATGTGGACCTATGCGCTGCCGGGGCTGTCGAATCTCTGGATGATCCTGATCAAGGCGACGCCGCTTCTGTTCCTGCTCGGCGTCGAGGATATCGTCTATTGGGCGCGCGAGCTTGGCGCCACGAAATCGCAGCTTTACGACTACCCGCACGGGGACTGGCGCCTGTGGTACATGCTGGCGCTGCTGGCCTTCTATCTGGCGATGACGAAGGTTTCGGAAATCGTGCTGGGCCGGGTGACGACACGGCTGTCCAAGGGTCAGGCGACGATGGCGGGCGAAGCGCAACGGAAGGCCGCGGCATGACCGACAGCTGCACGCAGATCATTGCCGACTACGCGTTCCGCTCGCTGGGCTATGGCGAACGCGTCTTGCCGCGCAGTGATTTCACGCTGTGTCATGAATTCACCCTGATCGGCTCGGGGCTGATCTGGAACGTCTATTTCGGCACGCTGGCACTGCTGTTCGGCTTTTTCGCGGCCACGGCGCTGGCGCTGGCGAAAGCCTCGCCCATGGCCTGGCTGCGCCGCCCGGCCGAGGGGTTCATCTTCGTCTTCCGCGGCTCGCCGCTCTTCATCCAGCTGTTCCTGGCCTACGAGATCCTCGTGCAGCTGCCGAAGGCGGGGATCACCCTGGGCGGGCTGATCATCCCGACCGACTGGACCACCTCGGCCTGGGCCGGGGCGCTGCTGGTGCTGTTTCTCAACACCTCGGCCTATTCGGCCGAGATCTTCCACGGCGCGCTGATGGCCGTTCCCAAGGGCGACATCGAGGCCGCCGACGCTTACGGCCTGACCGGCTGGCAGAAGTTCCGCCGCATCCTGTGGCCGACGACCCTGCGCCTGGCCTGGCCCGCCTATACGAACGAGGCGATCTTCCTGTTCCACGCGACGACGATCGTCTTCTTTTCCGGCTTTCCGGCCTATCAGCAGCGCGGCGACGCGCTCTATTATGCCAAGTTCTTCGCGGACAAGACTTTCAACCCATTCATCCCCTACCCGATCGCCGCCTTCTACTTCATTCTGGTCACGCTGGCGCTGATCGGGCTGTTCGGGATGATCAACCGCCGTCTGAACCGGCATCTTCCGGGGCAATCCCGCCCCAAGCTGAGGATCAGACCGCAAATCATCAGGTGAGGACATGGACTGGCTGAGAGAGCACCCCGAGGTGCGCACCATTCGCGTGGCTGCGGCGGACCTCAACGGGGTGGCACGGGGTAAGCGCATACCCGCACGTTTCGCAAACAAGGTGTTTTCCGAGGGAACCCGGTTTCCGTTCTCGGTGATGAACCTCGACATCTGGGGCGAGGACATCGAGGACAGTCCGCTGGTCTTCGAGACCGGCGACTGCGATGGCCTGTTGCGCCCGACAGAAAGGGGCTTCATGCCGATGCCCTGGCTCGAGGCGCCGACGGCGCTGTTGCCGATCTGGATGTTCCATATGGACGGCCGCCCCTATTCGGGCGATCCCCGGCAGGCGCTCGCCCGGGTCAAGGACCGCTATACCGCGCTTGGCCTGACGCCCGTCGTCGCGACCGAGCTGGAATTCTTCCTGATCGACGACAGCGGCACGAAGCTGCGGGTGCCGCCCAGCCCGCGGTCGGGCAAGCGTCGCACCGGGGGGGAAATCCTGTCGCTGCGGGCGCTGGATGCCTTCGACAACTTCTTCACCGCGCTTTATGAAGCCTGCGAGGTGATGGACATCCCCGCCGACACGGCGATTTCCGAAGCCGGTCCGGGGCAGTTCGAGATCAACCTGATGCATCAGGCCGATCCGCTGAAGGCCGCCGATGACACCTGGCTGTTCAAGATGCTGGTCAAGGGTCTGGCGCGGCAGCATGGCTTTGCCGCCTCGTTCATGGCGAAACCCTATGACCTGTGGTCCGGCAACGGCATGCACACGCATTTCTCGATCCTCGACAAGGATGGCGAGAACATCTTCAACGATGGCACCGAAAAGGGCTCGGATGCGCTGCGGTCTGCCGTGGCGGGCTGTCTGGCCGCGCTGCCGGGGTCAACGCTGATCTTTGCGCCGCATCAGAACAGCTACACGCGGCTGGTGCCGAATGCCCATGCGCCCACGGGCATCGGCTGGGCCTATGAGAACCGCACCGCGGCGCTGCGCATCCCGTCTTCGGGGCCCTCGGCGCGGCGGATCGAGCATCGGGTGGCGGGGGGCGACGTGAACCCCTATCTGATGATCGCGGCGATCCTGGGGGCGGCGCTGGTGGGCATCGAGGACAAGATGGTCCCCGACGATCCGATCGTCGGCAATGCCTATGCGCAATATCTGCCGCAGCTTCCGGCGACGTGGAATCTGGCAATCAACCAGTTCGCCTCCTGCCCGCTGATCCCGCGCATCTTCGAAGAAGAGCTGATCGAGAACTTCCTGATGACCAAGCGGCAGGAAATCCACTACATGGCGGAACTCTCCGAGGAAGAGCAGACCGAGCTTTATCTCGACACGGTCTGACCCGGGCTGACCCGGGCAGTCCTTCGAAAAAACCACGGGCGGGGGGCATGGCCCCCCGTTTCCGTATCGCCCGGCGGCTCACAGGCTCAGCGCCATGCCCCCCAGCGCCGCCAGGATCACCACGCGCCAGGGGGGCTGGTTCCAGACCGTCAGCAGGACGAAACAGGCCAGCGCCAGCGCCAGATCGCGCAGATCGCCGATGGCGCTGGTGAAGACCGGCGCATAAAGCGCCGCGCCAAGGATGCCGACAACCGCCGCATTCGCGCCCCGCAGCAGGGCCTGTGCCGCAGTTTGGGCGCGGAACCGTTCCCAGAACGGCCAGACCGCGATCAGGATCAGAAAACCGGGCGCAAACAGCGCGCAAAGCGCGATCGCCGCCCCGGCAAGGCCGTTCGGCTCCGGCCCCAGCACCGCGCCCAGATAGGCGGCAAAGCTGAACAGCGGGCCCGGCACCGCCTGCGCCGCCCCGTAACCGGCCAGAAAGGCCTCGGGCGTGACCCAGCCCGCGGCGACCGTCTCGGCCTGCAAAAGCGGCAGCACGACATGGCCTCCGCCAAAGACCAGCGCCCCGGCGCGGCTGAAGCGGTCGATCAGCGCCAAGGCGCCGGTCGGCCCGGCGATCAGCGGCAAAAAGGCAAAGCCCGCCCACGAAGACGGCCAGCGCCGCCACCGCCATGCGCGGGCTGACCGGTGCGACCGGGCCGGGTGCGGCGGGGCCGGGTGCGGGGGTCCGTCATCGGGGCTGTGCCCCGGCCGCGCCCCAGCCAAAGCCCCGCCAGCGCGCCCAGACCGATCGCCGCCAGCATGCCCGCCGCCCCGGGCAGAAAGGCCAGGATCGCCACCGCCGCCACGGCGATGGCGGCGCGGCCCCGGTCGGGACAAAGCGTCTTCGCCATCCCCGCGACCGCCTGTGCCACGATCGCCACCGCGACGATCTTGAGCCCGTGCAACGCCCCGCTGCCCAGCGGCCCCGACAGCTGCACCGCAGTCATCGCGAAGCCCAGCATCAGCAGCGCCGAGGGCAGGGTGAAGCCGGCAAAGGCCGCCAGCGCCCCCGCCCAGCCCGCCCGCATCAACCCGAGCGCGAAACCCACCTGCGACGAGGCCGGGCCGGGCAGGAACTGACACAGCGCCACCAGATCGGCATAGGCGCTGTCGCTCAGCCAGCGACGCCGGGTCACCAGCTCGTCGCGGAAATAGCCCAGATGCGCGATCGGGCCGCCGTAACTGGTCAGCCCGAGCCTCAGAAAGACCCGGAAGACCTCTGCCGCGCTGCCCCGCGCCCTGTCCGTGCTGGCCGTTTCCATCTGACCCCCCTGATTGCGGCGCCAGTCTGCCCCGTGCCGGGCCGGCAGGGCAACCGTCACGCCACTTGCGACGGGGGGAAACATTTTCGTGATCGGCGCAGGTTCTGGCGGCGCCCCCCTCGCAGCAGGCGGGGGCAGCCCCCATCTCGGGGGCCGATCCGGGGGCGTCTGCCAGCGACCCGGACGACCAGATCGACACAGGAGACGAGAATGGACACGAACGACCGTCAGGCCATCGCGAGCCTTTTCGAAAAGCTGACGCAGGTCGAACGGCAGATGCCCGCCCGCGACCCCGAGGCGGATCGCTTCATCGGCGAGGCGATCGCCCGCCAGCCCGGGGCGCCCTATTACATGGCCCAGACCGTGGTCGTGCAGGAACAGGCGCTGAACGCGGCGCAAGGCCGGATTTCCGCGCTCGAGGCTGAACTGGCCGAGGCCCGCCGTGCGCCGCAGGGCGGGGGTTTCCTCTCGGGGCTTTTCGGCGGCGGGGCGGCCCCGCGGCGGGCGGCGCCGATGGGCCAGCCCCTGCCGCAGGGCGCGCCGGGCGGGTTCCTGGCCGGGGCGGCGCAGACCGCGATGGGGGTGGCGGGCGGCATGCTCCTGGCCAATGCCGTCGCGGGGATGTTCGCGGGCGAGGCGCAGGCGGGCGAAGCGCCCGAGCCCGAACCCGAGATGGAAGATCCCGGCTTCGACGACAGCGGCGAGTGGTAAGCCGACACGCAGAACAACAGCGCCGACGGGTCCCCCCGTCGGCGTTTTTGCAGGCTGCGCGGGGGAAGGGACGCCGGAGGGGCTCAGCCGTCGCGCCCCGGCGCCTTCGCCCGCCCCAGCCGGGCCAGCGCGATGACCGGCAGGATGCCCGCCGCCACGATGGCCAGCGCGGCCACCGCCCCCTCTTCATAGGTGCCGCGCGCCGCCTCGCCGTAAAGATGGGTGGCCAGCGTTTCGACGCCAAGCGGGCGCAGCAAAAGCGTGGCCGGAAGTTCCTTCATCGTGTCAACGAAGACCAGCAGCGCCGCCGCCACCAGCGAGGGGCGCAGAAGCGGCAGATGCAGGCGGCGCAGACTGGCGCCGGGACCATGGCCCAGACTGCGCGCCGCCTGGTCCAGCGCGCGCGGGATCTGCGCGAAACCGCTGTCAAGGCCGCCCACCGAAATCGCCAGGAACCGCACGCAATAGGCATAGCCCAGCGCCAGCCCGGACCCGATCAGCAAAAGCCCCGCGGGCTGGCCCAGCAGGGTTTGCGCGCCAAGGTCGATCAGCCGATCAAGCGCCCCCATCGGCACCAGCACCCCCAGCGCCACCACGGTTCCGGGCATGGCATAGCCAAGGCTTGCCAGCCGCCCCAGCGCCGCCGTGCCCGCCCCGGGGCGAAGCCGCGCCGCAAAGCTGACGACCATGCCGCCCAGCAGCACCGCAAGGGTCGCCCCGCCCGCCAGCGTCAGGGTGGCGCGCAGCTCCGACCAAAGCTGGGCGGAAATTCCGGCGCTGGCAACGCGCCCCGCCGCCTCGGACAGAAGCCACAGGATCGGCGCGCCAAAGCCCAGCAGAACCGGGGCCAGACCGATCCCCAGCGCCCCCCAGCCGCGCCAGCCCGCAAGCCGCAGCGGCACCAGCGGCCGCAGCCTTTGCGCGCCGCCCGCAAAACGCTGCCTGCGCCGCGCCCAGCGCTCGACCGCCACCAGCGCCGCGACCACCGCCAGCATCACCAGCGCGATCTGCGCCGCCCCGGGCAGGTCCGAGCGGGTGACCCAGGTGGTGTAAACCGACACGGTCAGCGTCCGCACCCCCAGAAATTCCGAGGCGCCGATGTCGTTCAGCGCCTCCATCAGCGCAAGACTTGCCCCCACGGCGATCGCCGGACGGGCCAGCGGCAGCGCCAGCCGGGAGAACAGCCGCGCCCGCGTGCAGCCCAGCACCCGCCCGGCCTCCAGCAGCCCCGCCGCCTGCATCGCGAACATCGCCCGCACCGGCAGATAGACATAGGGGTAAAGCACCAGCCCCAGAAGCGCGATCGCCCCCGGCATCGAGCGGATGTCGGGCAAGCGGAAATCGCGCGGCGAGGCATGGCCAAGCGCCGCCCGCAGCGCCTCCTGCACCGGGCCGAGCGGATGCAGAAGATCCAGATAGACAAAGGCGATGATGTAGCTGGGCACCGCCAGCGGCAAGAGCAGCGCCCATTCCAGCAGCCTGCGGCCGGGAAAGTCATGCGCGGCCACAAGCCAGGCCAGCCCCGTGCCCAGAATGGTCACGACGAGCCCGACGCCCGTCAGCAAGATCGCGGTCTGCCCCAGCGCGGGCGCCAGCACATGCGCCCAAAGATGGCCCCAAAGCCCGGAAGAGCCCTGCGCGGCCTGCCAGATCAGCGCGCCGACCGGCGCCAGCACAAGGGCCGCCACCAGCGCGCTGCCCCAAAGCCAGAAACGCCCGCCCCCCGAACGGGGGCGGGGCCCGGCGCCCACCGCAAGCGGCAGGCTCAGATCGGCAACGGCCATCGGCGGCGCCCCCGGCTCAGTTGTCGAACCCGACCTTGTCGACCAGCGCACTTGCCGCCTTGCGGGCCTTGACCACCTCGGTCAGCGGCAGCGGGTCGACGGCCAGCGTGCCGAAAGAGGCGACGATCGGCGAAAGCTCGGCCCCGGCGCGGACCGGATATTCGAAATTCGCCTCGGCATAAAGCTTCTGCGCCGGTTCCGAGGTGAGATATTCCAGCAGCTTCACCGCCTCGGCCTTGTTCGGCGCATGTTTCGCAATCGCCGCGCCCGAGATGTTCACATGCGTGCCGCCATCCTTGAACGTGGGCAGAAGCACGGTGATCGCCTCGCCCCAGGCTTTCTGCTCGGGCTCCTTTTCATTGGTGCGCATCAGCCCGACATAATAGGAATTCGCCACCGCGATATCGCAGATGCCGCCCAGAATGTCCTTGGCGCCATCGCGGTCGCCGCCACCGGGCTTGCGCGCCAGATTGGCCTTGAGCCCGGCCAGCCAGGTCTCGGTCGCGTCCGTTCCGTGATGCGCCAGATGGGCGGCGAAAAGCCCGGTGTTGTAGGGATGCTGGCCCGAGCGGATGCAGATCTTGCCCGCCCATTTCGGATCGGCCAGATCTTCGTAGGTGATCGCGGTCAGCCCCAGATCCTTGGCCGCATAGACGACGCGGGCGCGCATCGACAGCGCCACCCATTGATTGGCCGGATCGCGCAGGGCTTCGGGCACCGCCCCCAGAACCGCTTCCGAGTCGATGGCTTGCGTCAGCCCCTTGTCGACCAGATCGGCCATGTTGCCGACATCGACCGCCATCAGCACATCGGCGGGCGAGGAGGCGCCCTCGGCCGCCACCCGCTCGGCCAGACCGTCCTTCAGGAAGACCGTGGTGACGGTGATCCCGGTCTCGGCGGTGAAGGCGGACAGCAACGGCTCGACCAGCTTCGGCTCGCGCGAGGTGTAAAGGTTGAGCTCGGCCGCGCCAAGCGCACCGGGAAGAAACAGCGCAGGGGCCAGAAGAAGGGCGCGCAGGGACAGGGTCATGGCAAGGCCTCCGGATTGGAAAGTCTGAGACGGGAAGGTCGTGTCGCCCGGTCAGGGGCGCCCCCGGGATGCCATGAGCGACTATTTCCGTCAAGATTTAATCGTGACTTTTTTACTCAGCTTACCGCTGTTCGGCGGCGCCCCCGGGGCGCTTTGCAGAGTGCCGGAAAATCCGGCAGCCGCGGGCCCTTTTGCATGCGCCGTCATCACCTGGCACGGGATATGAATTTCCCCGACATAGCGAAAAGCACCAGACAAAGATCTGCTGTTCCGTTTTGGGTCACAGCGCTATTAGTTCGACTATACAGCGATACCCCGGCGATGCCGCGCCGTTTGGAACCAGAAAAGGACCGATGCCATGACCCAGTTTTCGACCCTCCTGCGCGCGGGCGCCAGTGTCGCCGCCCTGATGCTGGCCTGTGCCGCCCCCGCCGCCGCCGAGGAGGTGATCGCCGCCGTCGCCGCCAATTTCACCGAACCGGCGCGGGAAATCGCCACGCTCTTCACCGAAAAGACCGGCCATACCGTCACTTATGCCTTCGGCCCCTCGGGTCAGTTCTACACCCAGATCAGCCAGGGCGCGCCATTCGAAGTCTTCCTCTCGGCCGATGCCAGCCGCCCGAAAAAGGCGATCGAGGAGGGCTTTGCCGTCGAAGGCACGGAATTCACCTATGCCCTGGGCAAGCTGGTGCTGTGGTCGGCCGATCCGGCCCTGGTCGACGCCGAAGGCGCGGTGCTGAAGACCGATCTGGCCCATGTCGCCATCGCCGATCCGAAATCGGCGCCCTATGGCGCGGCGGCGATGGAGGTGATGGAAAAGCTGGGCGTGCGGACCACGCTGGAGCCGAAGCTGGTCACCGGCAAAAGCATCACCCAGGCCTATGAATTCGCCGCCACGGGCAATGCGCCGGTGGGCTTCGTCGCCTATTCGCAGGTGATCAACGACACCAAGGGCTCGTCCTGGATGGTGCCCGCCGATCTTTACAAACCGATCAAGCAGGATGCGGTTTTGCTGAAGACCGGGGCCGAGGACCCGGCCGCCAAGGCCTATCTCGACTTCCTGAAAACCCCCGAGGCCATCGCGATCATCCAGAAATACGGCTACGTCACCGAATAAGCCGGATCTTCAGGGCTGCGGGCGCGGGCATCCGGCCGCGCCCCGGTCCAGATGCGCCAGAAAGGCCGTGGCGGCCACCGACAGATGCTTGCCGCGCGGATAAGCGACGTTCCAGACCCGCAGCAGCGGAAAGCCCTGCACGTCGAGCACCACCAGCCGCCCGGTCTCGGCCTCCAGCGTGATCGTGTCTTGCGACAGGATCGCAAGGCCCAGCCCCGCCGCCACCGCCGCCTTGATCGCCTCGTTCGAGCCAAGCTCCATCCGCACTTGCGGCCGGATGCCGTTCTCGGCAAAGAACTTTTCCGCCGCGGCCCTTGTGCCGGACCCGGGTTCGCGCAAGATGAAGGGCGCCTCGGCCAGCGCGGCAAAGGGCAGCGCGGCCACGCCCGCCAGAGGATGACCCGGCGGCGCCAGCACCAGAATCGGGTTGCGCGCAATCGGACGGGCGACCACGTCCAGCCCCTCGGGTGGCTGGCCGAGGATGCACAGGTCATCCTCGTTCGCGGCCAGACGGGCAATCACCGTCTGGCGGTTGGTGACGGTCAGCGCCACCTCGATCCCGGGGTTTTCGGTGCAGAAATCGCCCAGAAGCCGCGGCAGGAAATATTGCGCCGTGGAGACGATGGCCAGCCGCAGCCGCCCCCGCCGCAGCCCCTGCAGATCGGCAAGCTGCATCTCCAGCCGCTCGATCCCCTCCAGCGTCTCGCGCGCCGTGGCCAGCACCGCCTGCCCCGCCTCGGTCAGGAAAAGCCGCTTGCCGATCCGGTCGAGCAGCACCGCGCCGAGCGCCTCTTCCAGCTGCTTGACCTGGGTGAAGACCGCGGGCTGGGTCAGGTGCAATTCCTCGGCGGCGCGGGTGTAGCTGGCATGCCGCGCGACCGCGGCAAAGACCTGCAACTGGCGCAACGTGCAACGCATGATAAGCTTTTCCCTATTCTGCTACTAAAAACTATTCAGTTTTGTAAAGTCACGCAAGGCCGCATAGTGCCCCCAAGCCCCGCAGCAACGGGCCAGCCACACGAGGGAACCATGGCAGCCAAGACTTACGACGCCGGTGTCAAAGACTACCGCTCGATCTATTGGGAACCGCAATATCAGGTGAAGGACAGCGACATCCTGGCCGTCTTCAAGGTGGTGCCGCAGCCGGGCGTCAGCCGCGAGGAAGCCGCCGCGGCCGTGGCCGCCGAAAGCTCCACCGCGACCTGGACCACGGTCTGGACCGACCTTCTGACCGATCTCGATTACTACAAGGGCCGCGCCTATGCGATCGAGGATGTCCCCGGCAGCGACGAGGCCTTTTATGCCTTCATCGCCTATCCGATGGACCTGTTCGAGGAAGGTTCGGTCGTCAACGTCTTCACCTCGCTCGTTGGAAACGTCTTCGGCTTCAAGGCGGTGCGGGCGCTGCGGCTGGAGGATGTGCGGTTCCCGCTGTGGTTCGTGATGACCTGCCCCGGCGCGCCGCACGGGATGAAGGTCGAGCGCGACCTTCTGGACAAATACGGCCGCCCGCTTCTGGGCTGCACGATCAAGCCGAAACTGGGCCTTGCCGCGAAGAACTACGGCCGGGCGGTCTATGAATGCCTGCGCGGCGGGCTCGATTTCACCAAGGACGACGAGAACGTCAACAGCCAGCCCTTCCTGCGCTGGCGCGACCGTTTCCTGTTCTGTCAGGAGGCGATCAAGAAGGCCGAGGCCGAAACCGGCGAGCGCAAGGGCCATTACATGAACGTCACCGCCGGGACGATGGAGGAGATCTACGAACGCGCCGAATTCGCCAAGGAAATCGGCACGCCGATCATCATGTCGGATTATCTGACGGTGGGTTGGGCGGCGCATACGAGCCTGTCGCGCTGGTGTCGCAAGAACGGGATGCTGCTGCATGTCCACCGCGCCATGCATGCGGTGATGGACCGCAACCCCAATCACGGCATCAACTTCCGGGTGCTGGCGAAAATCCTGCGGCTGATGGGGGGCGACCATCTGCATTCCGGCACCGTCGTCGGCAAGCTTGAGGGCGACCGCGAGGCGACGATCGGCTGGATCAACCTTTTGCGCGATCGCTACATCAAGGCCGACCGCGCCCGCGGGATCTTTTTCGATCAGGACTGGGGGCCGCAGCCGGGGCTGTTCCCGGTCGCTTCGGGCGGCATCCATGTCTGGCACATGCCCGCGCTGGTCTCGATCTTCGGCAATGACTCGGTGCTGCAATTCGGCGGCGGCACGCTTGGCCACCCCTGGGGCAATGCCGCGGGCGCCTGTGCGAACCGGGTGGCGCTGGAAGCCTGCGTGCAGGCCCGCAACGAGGGGCGCCATCTGGAAAAGGAAGGCAAGGAGATCCTGACCAAGGCCGCGCAATCCAGCCCCGAGCTGCGCATGGCGATGGAAACCTGGAAAGAGATCAAGTTCGAATTCGACACCGTCGACAAGCTCGACGTGCAACACCGCTGAGACCCGGCCCGAAAGGACACGAAGATGAGCACCGTTCAGGACTACCCCTCCCGCCTCTCGCGCCCGGAAAGCCGCAAGATGGGCACCTTTTCCTATCTGCCGCCGATGAGCGAGGCCGAAATCCGCCGTCAGGTCGACTGGATCGTGAAGAACGGCTGGAACCCGGGGATCGAGCATTCCGAACCCGAATTCGCCGCCCAGACCTATTGGTACATGTGGAAACTGCCGATGTTCGGCGAAACCGATGTCGATGCGATCCTGGCCGAGCTGAAGGCCTGTCACGAGGCGAACCCCGGCCATCACGTCCGGCTGATCGGCTATGACAATTTCACCCAAAGCCAGGGCGCCAACATGATCGTCTATCGCGGCGCCGCCGTCTGAGCTGACACCCTGCCCGCCGCCCCTCCCCTCCTGGCGGCGGTTCCCGGCCCGCCGCAACCTCCTCTGCGGCGGGCCCTTCCCCCAGTCCCACGAGGCTGCCATGCCCGAGACCCTGCCCGAGACCCTGCCCAAGACCCTGAACGACCTGACCCAGCCTTTCCGCATTCCATCCGAACCCTGGTATCGCCCGGTCGCCGACGAGATCGCGCTTTTCGAGGCCGCCCATGCGGCGCGGATGCCGGTGATGCTCAAGGGCCCGACCGGCTGCGGCAAGACCCGCTTTGTCGAACACATGGCCTGGCGGCTGGGCAAGCCCTTGGTCACCGTCGCCTGCAACGAGGACATGACCGCCTCGGATCTGGTCGGGCGCTTCCTGCTGGATGCCACGGGCACGCGCTGGCAGGATGGCCCGCTGACCTTTGCCGCGCGGCATGGCGCCATCTGCTATCTGGATGAGGTGGTCGAGGCGCGGCAGGACACGACCATCGCCATCCACCCGCTGACCGACAATCGCCGCGTGCTTCCACTTGAAAAGAAAGGTGAATTGCTGCGCGCCCACCCGGATTTCCAGCTCGTGATCAGCTACAACCCCGGCTATCAGGCGTTGATGAAGGATCTCAAGCAATCGACGAAGCAACGCTTTGGCGCGCTCGATTTCACCTGGCCCGAGCATGGCGTCGAGGTCGAGATCGTCGCCCATGAAACCGGCATCGATCCGACGCTGGCCGGAAAGCTGGTGGCGATCGCGGAACGGGCGCGCAATCTCAAGGGTCATGGCATTGACGAGGGGATTTCGACGCGGATGCTGGTGCATGCGGGCGGGCTGATCGCCCAGGGCGTGGCGCCGCTCGCCGCCTGCCGGATGGCGCTGGTGCGCCCGATCACCGACGATCCCGACATGCGCGACGCGCTGGACGCCGCCGTCACCACCTATTTCTGAGGCCCGCCATGTCCGCCCCACCCGCCCCCGAGCCCCTGCCCGCTGCGGCGCAGGACACGCTGACACGCCTTGCCCCCGAGGCCGCACGGCAGCTTTCGGCGCAGGGCCGCGCGGTCTGGCACGAGGGGGCGGCGGCGCTTGATCGCAGCGGCAAGGGCGCCGAGGCGGTGCAGGCCTGGGCCGAGGCGGCGTTGCCTGTCGCGCGCGATCTGGGCGAGGATGTGCTGCCGGACCTTTTGCGCGCCTGTCTGGCGATGGCCGCGCGTACCTCGGGCGCGGTGATCGCGCGGGTTCTGGCGACGGCGCCGCTGGCCGCGCGGCGGCTGGGCGATGCCGATCTGTTCCGCGCCTATCTGGGGTTTCTCGACCTGCTGCTGGCGCAGGCGCCGCGGGGGTTGCGACCGATGCTCGATCAGCTCGACACGCTTCTGGGCGTGCTGACGCTGGGCGGTCTGCGCCGCTGGGCGCTCTGGGGTGCCGAGATGCACCGCACGAATTACCCCGAACAGGCGCGTTATTTCGCTCTGGAAAGCGCCGAGGCGCAGGCGGTTTTGCAACGCGAACGCAAGGGGGTGCTGTTCATCGATATCCACCGCCGCATCGGCGCCTATCTGCGCGCGCTGTGGGGGCGGGACTTTCCGATGCGCCCGACCTCGGGCGATTTCGAGGCGCGCGCGGGGCTGCGGCCCTATCTGGAAGCCGGGGTGATCCACCTGCCCGACGCCTGGGACGATCCGCCGGGGGCGACGGGGCTTGATCTGTATCGCGCCGCCGCCGCCCATGCCGCCGCCCATCTGGCCGCGCGGCGGGGCCCGCTCCTGATGGAGGGGCTGAGCCTGCATCAACGCGGCTGCATCGGGCTGATCGAGGATGCAAGGGCCGAGGCGCTGGCGATTGCCCGTTTCCCCGGCCTCGGCCCGCTTTGGGCGCGGTTTCACACCGGCACCGGGAAGCTCGACCGCCTCGCCCGCGCGTTGCTTTTGCCCGAAGCGCCGGAACCCGACCCGGATGCGCAATGGGCCCGCGCCGCGCTGGCCGGGGCCGATCTTGCCGACGAGACCACGGCGCTGCGCCTTGGCCTTGCGCTGGCCGAACGGCTGGACCC
The DNA here is from genome assembly GCF_052363185.1 of Rhodobacter capsulatus. Classification (GTDB taxonomy): domain Bacteria; phylum Pseudomonadota; class Alphaproteobacteria; order Rhodobacterales; family Rhodobacteraceae; genus Rhodobacter; species Rhodobacter capsulatus_E. The sequence goes on from NZ_CP198955.1 coordinate 2,947,303, forward strand.
GCGCCTGTCCACGCCCGCCCTGCCCTATCGCGACGACAACCGCGCGCTTTGGGAAGGCGACGAAAGCGACTGGTCCGAGGGGGTCGCGCCCCCCGCGCAGATCCGCCGTTATGTCTCGGTTTCCGAACTGGTGAACGAGGTCGAGGTCGAAACCGCGGGGGACGACGCGCAGGAAATCCTGGTCTGCGCGAGTGAACTTTTTGACGATGCAGGCAGCAGTTTCAACGCGCGGGAGGGGCGCCCGCCCGTCGCGCCGCCGCGCCGCTATCCGGAATACGACCACCGCAGCGGGCTGGATCGGCCCGACTGGGTGACGGTGCATGACAAGCGCCCCCGCCCCGGCGATCCGGCCCTGGCAGAGGCGATCTTGCGTGACCACCGCCCGGTTCTGGCGCGGATGCGCCGGGTGCTGGAGGCGCTGCAGCCGCAGGGCGTGCAGCGGCTGCGGCGGCTGGAAGACGGCGACGAGCTGGACCTGAATGCGGCGATTGCGGCGGCCGTCGATCTGCGGCTGGGCCGTCAGCCCGACCCGCGGGTGATGATGCGCCAGCGCCGGGTCACGCGCGACGTGGCGGTGCTTTTGCTGCTCGACCTCTCCGCCTCGACCAACGATCCGGCGGGGCCGGGCGGCGAACGGCTGCTGGATCTCACCCGCGCCGCCACCGTGCTGCTGGCCGAAGCCGTGCACCGCGTCGGCGATCCTTTTGCCCTGCATGGCTTTTGTTCAGACGGGCGGCACAATGTGTTTTACCAGCGTTTCAAGGACTTTACCGAAGACTGGGGGCCGCAGGCAAAGGCCCGGCTGGCGGGGATGGAGGGGCAGCTCTCGACCCGGATGGGTGCCGCGATCCGGCATGCGGGCTGGCATCTGGGCCAGCAGCGCGCGGCGCGCAAACTGCTTTTGGTGCTGACCGACGGGGCGCCTGCCGATATCGACGAACGCGCCCCCGCGCATCTGCGCCACGACGCCCGCGCCGCCGTGACCGAGGTCGCGCGGCAGGGGGTGCAGCCCTTCTGCCTCAGCCTCGACCCTGAAGCTGATGGCTATGTGGCGCAGATCTTCGGGCCGCGCGGCTACCAGATCCTGGACCGGGTCGAGCGCCTGCCCGAACGCCTGCCGCGCCTTTACGCCGGGCTTTCGCGCTGAACGGCGCCACCGCACCGGGGCCCGATCTCGCCCATGGCGGCCGGGGTTGGCCAAGGCAAGCCGTCCGCTTGACCTGACGCCTTCCAAGATCGAAAGCGGGGTCGAGGCCCCGGACCAGGCATGACGATTTCCTTGCCTGCCGGGACTTGGGCAGATCGATCGCCCGCATGCTGATCATTGTCGCCATCGATGTGCCCCTTCGCTCGGTTCCGATGGAACCATCATGGCAGATGCCGTTGGGGGGGGGCCGGCATCGGGTCAAGGCCGCGGGGGACGGCCGCGCGGATGGCGGCCTGTCGCTTTTCCGCCAGAAGAGCGACAGGCGGCGAGCCGCGGCCACAAGATCAGCGATCTTGCGACCCTCCCGCCCCGGAACCCCGATATTCTGGCGATATCTCCCGCCGGAGTGTGATCGACGCCTTCGTGCCCCGAGGGACCGGGATCTTTTCGAGGACGGAATTTTTCCGTGCAAAATCGCCAATACCCACTGGACAGCCCCCGCGCCCTCGTCTAGTAACCCGACACCAACGCCGGTTCGGCCAGCCTGACCAGCCCGGTGCCCAGATAGCTCAGTTGGTAGAGCAGCGGATTGAAAATCCGCGTGTCGCTGGTTCGATTCCGGCTCTGGGCACCATTTATAACCCCATGAAATTCAAAAGATTTTACTGAGATGCCTGATCACACTTATCGTGATCATCTCCCGATTTTCCCGTTTCGGGGTCACAACGGGGTCACAAACCGCTCCGGATGGGTGGCGAGGGCCGCGCAGATAAAAATGCCCGTGTCAAGTGGGAACCACGGTCCCCGGCTGCAGAGCCTCGATTTCCGCCGCACGTTACGAATCGTAGGTCTCTGACGGCGGATGCGCAAGGTTCGCGACGATGGCGGCGTCATCGACTTCGGGCAGGAACTCTCCGATCTCCGCCGTGACGAGGTGCTCCATTTCAGCAAGCCGTCGCGCGAGACGTTCAAGATGCACGCAATGGTGCGTCAACAGGCGCACCGCCCGGGCGCATTGCTCGTCCAGACGCTTGGACACGGCCGCGCGCTCGCCCGCAGACATTTGTCGAGCGGCAATGCCCTCGACCGCTTCCCAGATCAGACCGTTCTGCCCAAGCCCGACGCAGCGTTCCAGCCCGAGAGCCAGATGCGTTGCAATAGCGAGATCGCTTTCGGCGCTGCCGCCCGATCCCCCGCTCGGAGCGCCGAACACCACGATCTCCGCCGCCCGGCCGCCGAGCGCATGGGCGATCTGATCCTCGTAATCTCCGCGCAGTCCCGCCGTCGGTGCGCGCAACATCTTCGCCTCACCGCCGTCGCCGGTCAGCGACAGGTCGGTGATCTCGCCCAAGCCAAGCACATGCGCGATGATCGCGTGCCCCGCTTCGTGAACGGCAATTCGCCAGCGCAGATCCGGGTGACGCAGATCCAGATCGCCGAAAGCGCAGAGCAGATCCTGCACGCCGAGCGCCCGCCCGGCCGCACGCGCACGCGATCGCGCCTGTCGCACAACTCCCGAGATCGCGGCCGGTGTCCTGCCCCGAGCAGCCCGGACGAGCGGGTTCAGATCGGCAGGCGCATCCGATCCCAACTGCACCCGCAGGATCTGCGCCAGTGCTTCCGGTCCCGGCAGCGGCACGGGAACGTGCAGATCGAGGCGTCCTGCGCGGAGGACCGCCGGGTCGATATGCTCTGGGTGGTTAGTGGCACCGATCAGCATCACGCCCTCAAGACCGGCGAGGCCATCGAGTTGCGCAAGCATTTCGTTCACGACCTGTCGCGTATAATTCCGGTTCCGATCACTCGGTTCGGTGCGCGATCCAATGCTGTCAATCTCGTCGATGACCAGCACGCAGGGCGCAAGCCGCCGCGCCTCCGCAAAGGTCGCACGCATCGACCGCAGCATCTCGCCCAAATGTCCGGCGGCCTGCCATTCGCCAACGGTGGCCATCACGGTGGGCAGGCCTGCAGCTTCGGCGATCACGCGCGCAGCATGGGTTTTCCCTGTTCCGGGCGGCCCGACCAGAAGCAAGCCACGCGGGATATCCGACCAGGGCAAGGTGCCATCGGCAAACGCGAGCAGATCGGCGACCAGCCGAGTTGCCGTTTCAAACAGTTCGCCGGTTCCGGTCAGGGCTGCGAGGGATCCGCGCGGGCGCGGCTCGCAGTGCTTGCGCAGCGCCTCGGCCACCCCGAGCGCATGCGTCGCACGAAAGGCGACGGCGAACTCCAGCCGACCCAGACGCGCGAGGGCGCGTGGGGACGGGAGTTGCGCCAGCACCGCCGGGCGGTCGCTGACCTGATGCATCGCTTCGATGGCGAACAGAACGACCTCCTTCGTCAGCGGCGCCAGCACGATCGGTGGCGGCAATGATGCGCGCATCGAGGCGGGCAGCGTATTCGCTTCTGCAACGACGACCAAAACGGCTGACCGCAACTGAAGCGAATCCGCGATCCGGGTCAGCCCGGATTTGAAATTCGCGTCGGACGCCCCGCTATCCGGGTACAAAAGGGTCGTCAGATGCACTGTTTTTCCGCGCGCGTCGGGATTGAGGCTCGAGCTGACCAAGACGTCATCGCCAAAAGCAGCGTGGCGCAACAGATATCCGATGAGATTCGCCTCGTCGTTGGAGCCCGCTTGCAGAATGGTGATGGCACCATCAACGGCGGTTGCCCCGATGCTTCGCGCGGTGCCGAAGGTGAGTGCGAGCCGAGCGATCATCAGCGCGCGGTCCGGTTCGATCCAACGGACATCTCGGGCCGACAGAGCCGGCGCCGGGGAGGTCGGAACCTGATCCGGTTCGGAAATATTACGATCAGCGAGTGACGCGGCCCAAAGCGCTTCGATGTCGGACCCGTCGTCCGGGTCATCGTCGGGCATCAGCATCGTCGTCGTCACGATCCGGCGCAGCATCGTGCGCGCGAGCTGCGTCCAGCCAGGTTTTTTCGTTTTCATGCGATTTCCTCTTTTTCTGATCGGACGGTCAGCAACCGGGGACGTGCGGCGGGCGCGGCAGCGAAATCGGTCGACGGTGACGGCGCGAAATCATCGAGTCGATCCGCCACGCGAGCAGCGCATCCCGTCGGGCGCGCTCCGCGTCGGAGCACAGGGGCAAAGCGTGTTGAACGGCGGGATTCTCAAAGGGAGTGAGCATTCTCTTTCCTTTCTTTGGGGTGAGCGAAACCATCCGGCAGGTGCCGGTTCGGTGGACGGGGTTGGATACGGGGGCTACGGCACGGGCAGCGTTGGAATGAGCCGCGTGAAAAGAGGGCGCCAATCCCGGATGCGGCGCGCGAATTCGCCAGAGTCATGTGCAGCCCAAGCGCGGGCAAGGACGCGGGGCGTGTTTCCGTCAACCGGCGGTGCTGCCGAACCCGAATGCAATGCCGCCTCGAACACGGGCACCCACAAGTGCCGCCCATCGAATACATCGGTTGCTAGCGAGGTATTGACGACCGCCCTGACCGCATGCGGTGCTCGCGTAGAGCCGTCGCGGACCCTGCCGGAGAGGATGCTGGCCAAGGCTCCGAGCACGGGCCGGAGACCGTCGGCGACAAAATCCTTCCATGGCGGCAAACCGAGATCCGGCGCCATGGCGTAATACCAGAGCTTCAGATCCGTGCGTTCAGGAGACGCAAGATGCGCCCAGAACGCGCGGCTGATAGGATCGTCCGCCAAGCCCGTAGGGGCCGGATTCAAGCCAAACCAATTGGCCAGCTCCGGCCAGGTGATCCAACTCCATTGCGCGCGGATATCGCGGCCGCTGTCTGTGATTGACACCCGTTTCATCTGGAGACGCCCGAGCGCGGCCGACCTGGCAACGCAGGCCTCGTCGAACGCGAGGATATTGCCGCCGAGGCGCCACAGCAGATCTTGAAACGGTTGAAGGTTCACTTGGTCCAGCTGAGCCCCGTCCAGCACCCAAGCATGAAGGACTGGGCTGCGTTCGTAAAAAGCAGTCCGCCCCCGAATGGTATCGCGGCTCGGCGGCGCCAGCTGCAAATCGAACCCGATCATCCGCCCGTCGATCACCATCGCGACGTCAGGTCTGCGATGCACGCCCTCATTGGTTACGAGAACCTCGAGCATCGCGTCATCGATATGGCTGTCTCCGCAGGCGGCATCCATCAACGCCTGTTTCAAATAGCGATGTCGCGCCCCCTCCTGGCGCCCGTCGAACTGATGCGCGCCAATGGATGCTGCGGCGATGGCGGGCGATGTCAGAGCCGGGCATCCGTTTCCGGTTCCCGCCGCATGGGCGAAATACGCTCGACGGCCGGTCGTCGTGCCCGAATGTTCGACGGCCCGAACGCGCAGGTTCACCGGAGCCCCGCAATGACCGCACCGGTGAGGCGTGAAGCGAAGCAAAGCCAGTTTTTCGGCATCGAGGGGATCGAGCAGCCTGTTGACCGACATCGGTGCTGACGGGCGGTCGAGGCGCGTAACGCAGGCGATGGCGCGCTGCATCGTCTCTGCGTTGAGGTGTTGATCGAGCATGGTTGACTCGCGGCAATGTTGGACTTTATCAGGTTATGTCTGAAACATAATCCATGCAGTTTGGGGCGTCAAGTCTCAAACTTAACAAATGATGCCTGAAACATGATAAATATTGCCCAGATCAAAGCCGCCAGGCTTTTTCTTGGATGGGAGCAGTCTGATCTCGCCGATCGCTCCGGCGTCTCCCTGCCCACGATTCAGCGGCTAGAGAACCCGAAATTCGGCCCGGGGCGGTCCCGCATGGAGATCGTCATGCGCGTCATAGAGGCGCTGGAGGCGGGCGGGATCGAGTTCATCCCCCCGGATGGAACGAAAGGTTGTGGGGTGCGCCTGTCGCGCACGGATGTGAAGCTCGAAGGGGGAACCGAAGCCAACCCGATTTAGCGACAAGTGACCGGCTGCGATTGTGATGGCGTTTTTCTGTGGACGGAGGCGCTAGTTGAGGGAGGCCGTAGTAGCGAAAACGGAATTCTGCGCGAACATGGACTTGCAGATGTTCATTCTGCGAGGTCCCCATGCCTACCCCCCCGAAAGACCCCAAACGCGCCGATCGCCGCCGCCACGAGCGTATTTCTCAAGACCGCCGCGGCCTGCACGAGGCTCGTATCATCGTGCCCCGCGAGCACGACGCGTTGTTGCGCGCATGTGCGAAACTCCTGAGGAATGATCGCGAGTTTCCGGTTGCGCTAGCCGCTATGCTGAGCCCGTCTTCTGACGTGCCGGTTGATGCCAACGCGGAAGCCGTCGCCATGTCCCCCAAAAAACCGAGAAAGCGGAAAGAAACGCAACCCGCAGCGATTGGTGATCTGTTTGCATTCGCTGCCGGCGACGAAACCGAGAAATCTGTTGACGTTGCTGCTGGAAGGTCGCGAGAATTTCATTCTCAATGAAGTTCTCACGGCGGGCATCCACCCACGGCGGGCATCCACCCACGGCGGGCATCCAAGGAGGTCTATCGCAGCTATTCCATGCGCCTGACTGGGCAGAAGGCGGAAGTCGATCAGGTTGCCGAGTGCGTCGGTCAGCGCCATGATTCTCGTCGTCACGCCGCCGCGAGAGCGCCCGATGGCCTGGCCTTCAGTCCCCCTTTTGCGCCCTGGCCGTGACGGTGGACCTTGACGATGGCGCCGTCCACCATCACGTTTTCGAAGTCGGCGTCTTCGGCTAAAGCCTTGAACATGATATGGAATGCGTCGACCTTCACCCAGCGGCGGAAGCGTTTGAAAACGGTGTTCCACTTCCCGAACTCGGACGGCAAGTCGCGCCACGGGCAGCCGGTGCGGGCGATCCAGAGCACCGCTTCGACGAACATAGGACCGCAGTGCCTTGCCCGTCTCTTTCGAGCCCGCACCATAGATGAGGATCAGATCCCCGTCCTTGATATGTCTGAGAATGTGGTCGCGCCCGGCCTCCTTCGTCCATCCGGCATAGCCGTCCTCTTCTGGGTTGAACCCGTAGAAGGAGCGGATCCAGAGGCTTTTTCCCTTTGGCAGCGTATTCATGCCGCCGCCCCGGTGTCGGTCAGCGCGGCGCGGAGGGTGGCGTCGAGGAGGCGGGCGCGGGTGGTGACCGCTACACCTCGTATGATGAAGCCATCGCTTGCATCCGGTCGTTTTCTTCAGCCGGGCGCGTCAACGTGATACATTTCCTTGGTCAGGTTGGGCGAAGTGCTGACGATGCTTGGGAGAATGCGGTCGCTCCGTTCATCAACAACGCCTGGCCCCGAGAAGCGCAGTATCAGATCGAGGCGACATCAGCGGCATTCATTTCCCTTTTGGAGGACTGCGGCGACCATTTTCCAGCTGTGCTAGAGGCCGCCCGCCCGTTCCTGCGGCGGATCCACCGTGGCCACCACTGGCTATACCGCTTTTACAAAGACATTGGTAACGAAGGTGAAGCGCCTATTTCTGCGAATTTCCCGAGGGAGACGCTGGCACTGATGGACGCTATCATCCCGGATGATCCATCGGGTGTTCCGTTTGATCTTGCGGCAGTTCTGGAGCAGATGGTCGAGGCTTGGCCAGGTGCAACACGTGATCGGCGTTTCATCAGGCTTCAAGAGTTGGTTGCAGCGCGATGACAGAAGATGGATCGAGTACGCCGGACATGGCCGAATTTACCCGATCTACCACCCCAACGCACCCACAAGGACAGCCCTTTACCGTCGATCGCGCGAGGCGCTGCGAAAGGCTTGCCGCCTTCGAAGAGGGCGGTTTGCCAACGGTGAGTTTGCAGCATTGCAAGCGCAGCAAATCGGCAATAACCGACGTTCACGAGGCCCCATGGGGAGCGACGCGCTGCGCAAGAAGCGGCCGTTTGTTCGACGATGTAGCCGCGATGGATCAACGGGGGTCGGGAGTTGGGCGGCGGTGGAACGGATCCCAGCGCGCGGCGCGGTCTCGTTCCGCGCGGGCGAGGACGGCGTCAATTTCGCCCGTTGCGAGGCCGAGGTGTCTTGCCGTCTGCCGCGCCAGATCCGGATCGATCGGGCAGGCAATCGCCAATTGCACGGCAAGGCTGTTGCCGTCGTCGGTGCGCTCCAGCAGGAAACGTGCGAGAAGATGGGCCGGTGTGGCCAAGCGCGCCTCGGCGCCAAGCCAGGCCACGCGCCGGGAGGCGGCAATCAGATCGCGCTCGGCCATGTTGACGGCGGCCCGCAACACCAGCCGTACCGATGAGCCCGGACGGCACGCCGCGGCATCGGCGGCCTGCAGCGCTGCGGCCGATGTCTTCCAGTCGGGCGTCTCGGGCGCAAGCGGCAGGAGCAGTTCGATCTGCGCGCAATATTGTGCCGGGGCGTAGCGGGCATATGCGATGCGGCCGATCACCAGCGCGGGCAGCCCGAGCCGGTCGAGCGCGGCCGTCACGGCGCAGAACCGGCCCGGCAGGTCGCGTGCATCGTGATCGGGGCTCAGCCCGACGCCGTTGATCAGCAGACGCAGGTGCGTGTCGTCATTTGCTGCGCGATGCGTGCTCATGCGGTCTCCAACTCATTATATTTTCATAATTTTCCAGAATGCTTGACCTGCCTGCGCGGATGTCGCCCCGATCCGCAGTCGGAGCAACATTCCGCCACAGGTGCGTGTCAAGTGTAAATTCAAACCGGCCTCAAGGGAATATAAGGGGATGAGATGTCGAAAGGACAATTGTGATGACGAACGTTTCCGACGCCAGTGGCACTTCCTTCAAGCGGGCGCTGAACCCGACATTGCTATCCGACGTGGCGCTGGCCTCCTATCCGTTGCTGGGGCAGTTGCTGGCGCTCTGGTCGCCCGCAGGCCATGACAGCGAGGGTGGCAAAAGGCTGCGACTTTTCATTCGCGACGGCTATGTGAATTTCTACGCCGAGGGACAATCCGTGTTCATGGTCTCTTTTGGCAAGGATGGTCTCAAGTTTCGGATCCATCGGAAATATGTGCTTGAGGACGTTCCTTCCGCCGATCAGGGGCACCTGTCGATTTCGGGGGACAGTCTTCAGGCCGATCTTTCAGCTTGGCACGACCGGGCACGTCGCCATTCCAGCAAGAAAGCCGAAAAGGTCTTTGTCGATTTGCTGCTGGGCGCCAATCCCGATGTGATCGACGTCGAGGCGGCCCTGCCCGGAGTGTTGGTGACGAACGAAGTGACAGGCGAGGAAAGCCTTGTCGCGCCGCGCATGGACCTCGTGGCGCTTGAACCCTGTGCGGGGGGCTATCGCCTGGTGTTCTGGGAGGCGAAGCTGTCGGAAAACCCCGAAACCCGCGTCAGGAATCCCGAAGACCCGGAAGTCGTAAGACAGCTGGGCAAATACAGGGAATGGCTGGAAGATCCGGCCCACAAGCGCGCCGTGATTGACGCCTATACGGAGGCCTGCCGAATGCTCGTCGCCCTGCATGAGCTGGTCGACGCAGCCCCGCCGCTTGGTCAGGCGATCCTTGCCGTGGGATCGGGACGCGCCGAGATCGTCGATCTCGATCCGCAGATCCGGCTGGTGATCCGCGAGAGCCGCAAGGAGGGGACGCAGGGCGGTAAGAAGGTGCGGGCCTTCCGCGATCCCGCCTTCACACAAAACGGCCATGCACAAAAGCTGGAGAATGCGGGTGTCCCGCTGCTGCTGATCGGCCCGGGCGGGTCTTTCGTGCTGGCGCCCGACGCATGAGCCTTGCCGTCACCATCCACCGCGGCACCCGGCAGATCGGCGGCAGCCTGATCGAGATCACCCATCCCGAGGGGGCGCGGCTGATCCTCGACGCGGGCCAGGCGCTCGAGCTGCCGGAGGGCGAGGAAGACCGCCTGCCCGAGACGCTCGACACCAGCCGCCCGGCAACCGTGCTGCTCAGCCACGCGCATCTCGATCACTGGGGGCTGGTGGCGCAGCTTCCCGCCGATTGGCCGGTGATGTGCGGGGCGGCGACGGCGCGGCTGATCGCGGCCTCGCCCTTCGACAAGGGCAAGCTGCCGCATCGCCTGACGACCTGGGAAAGCCGCAGCCGACCGATCCCGATCGGACCGTTCACCCTGAAGCCGCGGCTGACCGACCACTCCGCCTTCGACGCCTACATGCTGCAGATCGACGGCGCGGGGCGGCGCATCCTTTACACCGGTGATTTTCGCCGCCATGGGCGCAAGGCGGCCTTGGTCGATGGGCTCATGAAGCGTCCCCCGAAGGGGATCGACCTGCTGATCACCGAGGGCACCAACCTGGGCACATCAAAGCCCACAGTGACCGAGACGGATCTGGAAAACCGGCTGGTCGAACGCAGCAAGACTGTGACGGGGCGGATCTTCGTCTATTGGTCGGGGCAGAATTTCGACCGCCTGACAACGCTTTACCGCGTCGCCAAACGCACGCGGCGGGATCTGGTGATCGACCTTTATACCGCCGACATGCTCGAGCAGGTGGCCGAGGGCTCGGGGCTGCCCCGCCCCGGTTGGCCAAACCTGAAGGTGGTTCTGACCGCCGGATTGCGCCGTCTTTACGCCGACCGCTACGGCGAAAGCTACATCGGCGGCATCAGCCGCACCGGCCTCGGGGCAGCGGCGCTGACCGGCAGCCGCGCCATCGTGATGCTGCGCAAGGGGCTGGTGCGGGATTATGCCGCCAAGGGGGTCACGCCCGGCCCCGAGGATCTGTTCCTGTGGTCGACCTGGGACGGCTATCTGAAGGGCGGCGATGCGGCCTGGGACTGGTGCAAGGCGCATGGCGCCCCGATCGAGAAATGGCACACGAGCGGCCATGCCGCCACTGCGGACCTGATCGCCTTTGCCGCGGCAATGGCACCGAAAGCGATCGTGCCGGTGCATGGCACGGCTTGGGACACTCCGCCCGAGAACTTTGGCCCGTTACTGCGTTTGAAGGATGGCGAGCGGTGGCAGCTGCCCTGATGACGAGCCAGCGGTAACCGTTCGCAACCGTTCGTGCCGCGTACGGGGCGACCCGATGATGCCGCGCAAGGGGCGGTTGCCGGACGTTGGCGTTGCGGCATAGCGTCCGCAGCAAATCAGTGATAACTGCCGTTCGCGTCGCGCCCCGGGGCGACAGAGACGCGCAGGAAGCAGAGTTTAAGCTGGCCCCCTTCGCGCATCTTGCTGGCGCGGTCTGCTCATGGACGAAGCGGTGACGTAGCATTGGTCTTTTGAGCTTGCCAAGCACGCGGCTCACGTTGAAAAAACCACTTGGGATTTTTCAATTGAAATCGCAAAATCGGTCATATAAGCACAGAGAATTATTCGATGCTGGCGTTGCAGCCCTAAAAGGTTTTGGCATCGATGGAAAATTTTACAGATGTCCAATTTGCCAACGTGACTTCGATGAGCAAGCTATCAGAAAAGATGCTCCAACTGACTACTGCCTCACCCTCGAACACGCACCGCCTGAGAGCATTGGCGGAAAGGTGGTCGCACTGACATACAAAAATTGCAACAATAATCTTGGCTCAAGATTGGATAGCCAGATCGCCGCAAGAGAGCAATTCTTTCGTTTTATCGACCCAAATAGACCCAACCCCAAGCCATTCGCAGGAAAAATTTCATTGAATGAGGATGTCGCAATAACAACCAACGCTCAAATATCAGGAAAAATTGGTGACGGGATTAATATTCGCGTCGGGAAAAACAACAAACCATCCCATCTATCTGGAGCGCTAGAAAGTCTTAAACATATAAGCTCATCTGGGGGGGCACATTTCATGGGAAGCTGAAGTTCCCCGCCTATAATGAAGCGCTTACAAAATTAGCATTCCTTAAGAGCGCGTTCCTTTGTCTATTTGGAAAATTTGGATACACATACGCCCTGAGTAAGCCAGCCAGATATATTTCCGATGGCTTTCTTGAGAAGGGCGATGTCGAGGTGGTGATGCTTAAGCCAATTAGTGGTTATGAAAATAGTATTTTGACAAGTGAGATGGCGGGGGTTTGCTTTGTTGGCTTTGGCGAATTCCTCTTGGTTTGTCCATGGGTGAATGCCAGTATTGAAAAGTACGCGGCAGCATGCAAGGCTCCAGATTCTTTTTTGGGAAACTACAAATCACTTCTTCCGTTTGAAATGCCGCTGAAACTCGAAGCAATCTTGGATAACGGGTCGAGAAAAACGCATAAAGCCTAGGCTCCAGACCCATCGATTTCGCGGCTTTAGCGTGATTCAGGCTCCGCAAGGAGACCTGATCTATGAGCAATCTTTACTGGCTGAGCGACGCCCAGATGGAGCGCCTCAAACCGTTCTTCCCCAAAAGCCATGGCAAGCCGCGCGTCGATGATCGTCGTGTTCTCAGCGGCATAATCTTCATCAATCGCAATGGGTTGCGCTGGTGCGACGCGCCGAAGGACTACGGCCCGGCGAAGACCCTCTACAACCGCTGGAAGCGCTGGAGCGACAATGGGGTCTTCGCCAGGATCATGGCGGGCCTGGCCGCCGAGAGCGCCGAGCACAAGACGATCATGATCGACGCGACATATCTCAAGGCGCACCGCACGGCATCGAGCCTGTGCGTGAAAAAGGGGGGCGCGGGCGCCAGATCGGGCGCACCAAAGGTGGCATGAACACCAAGTTGCATGCCGTCGCGGATGCGAAGGGGCGGCCGATCGGGTTCTTCATGTCGGCCGGGCAGGTCAGCGATTACACGGGCGCAGCGGCGTTGCTGGGCAGCCTGCCGAAGGCGGGTTGGCTTCTGGCAGATCGGGGATATGATGCCGATTGGCTCAGAGACGCGTTGAAAGACAAGGGGATGAAGGTCTGCATCCCTGGTCGAAAGTCACGCAAGAAGGCAATGCAATACGACAAGCTGCGCTACAAACGGCGCAACCGCATCGAGATCATGTTCGGCCGTCTGAAGGATTGGCGGCGAGTTGCAACCCGATACGATCGGTGTCCGGAAACCTTTTTCTCCGCCATCATGCTCGCCGCGATCGTCTTGTTCTGGCTGTGAAACTCAATGAGTCTGGAGCCTAAGTAATCCTTGACCTTTTTAGCGCCGCGCGATAAAATCAAACCGGTCAGAGCGAGATATTTTGCGCAGGATTCAAGATGCCTTATGAACTCGGACGTGACTTTGTTTATGCCCTCAGCGGCCAAATATCAACTTTGCGTGATATTTATATTTCTTACCCCGATGGATCACTCCACGCCTATCTGAGCACCTTGTATGAAGATGGTAGTGTCGATTTTAGAAACTTGCAATTCGGCGAAGATTTTGATTCATACCATTTATATTACATCGGCGCAAGTACACGTTCCAGCGTACAGATTTACTGGGGCAACGACAACGAACGCACGGATCAAATTGATGGAATTGCATGGGTATCTGCAGGTCTTTGGGGTGAAGATTCTGTAAATGACATCTCAGTCATCCTTTACGCTCAGTCGGGCAATGATTCGCATCCTGTCGAAGAAATCCCAATTACATGCAATCTTAACTCTATAAGAGAGGCGAACGCTCAAGTAGCTGTTATTGATAGCAACACCATAGTCGTGGCCTGGCAAGACGTCGTTCAAATCGATGGAATTTGGTACCCACAGAATTTCCACATTCAAGAGATCACCTACTCACCATACACCTCGTCACAACTTCAGGCGCTGCAGCAAATTTGGGACGCAATAGAAGACTTTCGAACGACAGCTACCGAGTATTTTAACGCGATTGCCGATGCTGCGCTGGCCACTCCTGCTCTTCGAGAGGTAGTTGATTGGCGTGAGTTGGCGCGAGCCGGAGTAGAGCAATTAGCTGTCGTTTTTGACGGCTTTGCCAATGATGACATTGCGCGATCCGCTTTAGACCTTAGCAATATTCAGGATTTCACAAGTTTCTTAAGTCAGATGGGTCGATGGGCCCCATCTCAGGCGACTCTCAACTCTTTCCTCGCTGATGCGCCGAACATTATAGCGAATATTTTACACCTTGCGGACGGAATGGAGGCTATCAGGAATACGATCGCATCAAGTAACGTTAGTTATGCCTATGAATTCTTAGACGAATATGTTCCGTTCCTAATAGGTGATCGTTTGGCAAGCCTGGCATTTCAAAGTGGCGCCGGGGGGTTCATTACTGGTTCTTTATCAACCATCGCAGGGTTATCGAACGTTGGCTTGACGGTAATGTCCGGCGGCACATCACTTGTTATAGGTTATGGGGCAGGTCTGGCGGCTCAAGCGATTAATGAACGGTTTGAGTTGACAGCCAATTTCGAAGCAATGACTAGCATCGCGCTTGTAAACATACGCAGTTCACTAGCTTATCCAGAGGGATATCCGGACGATCCGCAAATATCTGGCACAGGGTTCATTTGCGGGGGCGACAGCGATCAGACTTTGACTGGTTCCATAGGAAATGACACCATTTTCGGTGCAGGTGGTGACGACACATTGATTGGGGCTGGCGGATCAGACCGTTTGATAGGAGGCCGTGGTTCGGATGTATATTATGTCGACAATTCTGGCGTTCGAGTTATCGAGTCAAACCTTTTAGCCTACAGCTCTGATATTGACTCCGTATATTCCAGTGTTTCCTTCGAAATGGGTACCGGAATAGAATTTCTGCGCCTGCGTGGCGACACAGACCTGAGCGGGGTTGGAAATGCATCAAACAACACAATTTATGGAAATGCAGGCGATAACACTTTAAAAGGCAAGGCGGGAGATGATTTTCTATCAGGCCTATCCGGCGATGATAACCTTTACGGTGGATCAGGCAACAATACACTCAACGGCGGAAGCGGCCATGACACAATTTGGATCAGCACCAACTCAAACAATGTCATTGTGGGTGGCGCCGAACAAGATACAATTCGGTTCCTGAATGATTTTCCTGACGGCATTGGGATTGATCTTAGAGAAAGCAGGACGAATACGGATTGGGGCTGGCGCGGAGAATTTTCTTCTATTGAGAATATTGTAGGTTCTGCTGGGAATGATCGAATCATCGGCAATGCAGGGGCTAATGCTCTTAGTGGTATGGACGGTGACGACCAGATAAGTGGCGCAGACGGCCGTGACACCATTAGAGGCGGCATCGGGAGCGACACACTTTCAGGCAACAGCGGGGCGGATCTGATAAATGGAGGTGGTGGCAGCGATATCATTAGGGCTGGTAATGGCGCAGACACAATAAACGGCGACACTGGCAGAGATTTAATTTACCTCAGCACGGATCAAGCTTCTGATGTGATAGTTGTTAGTAGCGTAATTGATAGCAGAGGTCGCGGAAATGACGTCGTTGAAGGGTTTGAATTGAGTTTCGATCATATCGACTTGTCGATGATTGACGCAAACATAAATCGCGCAGGTCACCAGGCATTTAGTTATCAAAATCACGAAGCTTCCTACGGCATTTGGCTTGACTTTGCAAGCAATGGTGACGGGTTGGTGCGAGGGGATGTTGATGGAGATTCTGAGGCGGACTTCCAGATACGCCTCAGTGATATATGTGGAATTTTGACCCAGGATAATTTTATATTCTAAAATCTTCAAACCCGTAAATCGCCCGCACACGACATCGGTGCTCACTTGGCAAGGCAGCATACAATGTGAGGAGCTATCACAAAAATGTTGCAAAATGAGACGCATTGGGCGTTGATGATGTGACCGCCCCCCGACGGCATCTGTATGCCAAGGTGGGTCTGCAACGATCCACAGAGGGGAGCGGTCATGTCGGAGATTATCACGGTCGGGCTCGACCTGGCGAAGAATGTGTTCGAGGCGCATGGCGCTGACGCCTCGGGGCGTGCGGTTCTGCGCAAGAAGCTGAGACGGGACCAGGTGCTGGCTTTCTTCGGGCAGATGCCGCCGTGCGTCGTGGCGATGGAAGCCTGCGGCGGCGCGCATTTCTGGGGCCGCGAGATAGGCAAGCTGGGCCACCAGGTCCGTCTCATCCCGCCTGCCTACGTCAAACCCTTCGTGAAGCGGCAGAAGAACGACGCGGCGGACGCGGAGGCGATCTGCGAGGCCGCGCAGAGACCCACGATGCGCTTCGTGCCCGTTAAGAGCGAAGACCGGCGGCCTCGGCCCCGGCGTTCAGGCAAAAAAATCGTCTCGGCGCTGCCCAGCCGTTGCGACAGGACGAAGGGGCGATCGACCGGGCAGGCGCGCAGGGCCCGGTCACTTGCCAGCCGGGGAAACCAGATCGAGACGATGCGCCTGTGCGTATGCGCCGTCTCTGACCCATTGAAATCGTCGGTTCCAGCCGGTCGCGTGAACGGCGATTTTCCTTCTGAAGTTTCAGAAGGAGGCCGTGATGGCGGATGGAGGCGAAGGTTTTGGTGGCCGGATCGATGTGATTTCGCGGACACGGGGTTATCGGCGTTGGCCGGATGAAGTTAAGGCGCGGATCGTGGCGGAGAGTTTTCAGCTCTATTGATGCCGTTCGTATGTTCCCCAAAAGTGCCGTTTGAAAATTCCCCAGTTTTCCGGGTTTGAGCGCCAAGCTGCGGGGGGCATGCCCCCCGCAGCTTGGCAACGGCCATAATCCACCGCCTGATCCAGTCGACCGGGATGGGAGGCGAGCAGGTGGTCAGACTTGGGGAAGTTGTCATGATCCATGACTTGAGACGGCAGGGGCTTTCGATCTCGGCGATCGCGCGCAAGCTCGGCCTCGACAGAAAGACGGTGCGCAAACATCTGGAGATTGGCGTCGTCGCGCCGATTTATGGGCCGCGGGAACCGCGTCCGCGCCAGATCGCGCCCTTCGAGCCCTACCTGAAGGAACGTATCCTTGCCTTTCCGGATCTCTCCGGGCGGCGCCTTCTGCGCGAGATCCGGGGCATGGGATATGGTGGCGGTTACACGGCGGTCACAGATTATCTGCGTGAGGTGCGCCCGGCCCGGGTGTCTCCCGCAATGCCGCAACCACCCGCCCAAGATGCGCCGCGTCGAAGCCGGTCGGCACGAGGATCCGCACCCCGACAATCTCCAGCTGAAGGCTCGTCTCGGGTTGATCGCCCGGCCCGGCGCCCCCGCTCACCACGATCGGCACGAGCCCGAGGGCATCATCTTCCGGCATCGGCAAAAGCCCCTCGCGCGCGGCCCGGCGCCAGGCATGCAGTTGCGGCGCCGAAACCCCATGACGCCGGGCCACGTCGGCCACCGTCACCCCGTCCCGAAACGTCTCGAGCATCCGCGATGCGAAAAGAGGCGTCGCGCGTGGCTGCTGACCGGGCACCCGCCCCATGCCGCCCCCGCCCCGCGCCGAAACAGGTGACAACGCCGCCCCCCGCCGCCATGATCAGCGCCGGGCATCGGGCGAGGAGGGAGAAGGTGTTTTCGCAACGCAAGGTCGCGCAACTCAATGTCAGGCTGATCGAAATCGACCCGCCGATCTGGCGCCGATTGCTCGTCCCGTCGGACTGGACCCTTGCCAAGCTCCACCGCGTTCTGCAGGCGGCCTTCGGTTGGACCGATGCGCATCTGCACGAATTCCAGATTGGCGGTCTACGATATGGCGATCCGGATCTGCTGGATGATGGCTTCGACGGCCCTCGGGTTTTTGACTATGCCGATGTGCGGCTTCTCGATTTTCTGGGCCAGCCCGAGGCGGTCTTCGTCTACGTCTATGATTTCGGCGACAACTTCGCCGGCAGCGCTCTTTCCCCATAGCCATCTCCAGGCTCCTCGCGGCTTCGTCCTTGGGAGGTTTTCCAACGCGGGCCGAGCACTAGACGCCACCCTCACGACCCGGCCCGCGTCGAAAAACCTTCACCGAAGCCGCCACTCGGCCCCCAATAGTCAACGTCTGCTTCGCGCCCCACTACAGTCGCTCAAACGAAACACTTCCATTACCAAAAGTGGCCGTTACTCGCTCGACTTGCTGGTGCTCCGGTGCAGAGTACTGGAGCTGTTCAAATGGCGACCGGCACCTGCGGCTTGAGCGCGATGCGATTGAGTACCTGGATATACTTGGATCTCGCCTGGCATTTCGAGTGTCACGACAATCGCGAAATTGGCGGGCGTGTCGCCGTCGTCGGCCTCACGCTGAACGTCGAGCTTGAATAAGCCGTTGGCGGCGATCGCCGCAGCCCTGTCGCCTTCCCAACGGCGATGGACCACGGTACCCTTGTGCGCTTGGTTGGGGTCGGGCTGAAAGGCGCTCGCCTTGATGCCGGCGGTGCCGAGTTCGGTGGGCTCCACGATCTTCATCCGCACCGCTCGATAGGCAACAGCACCCGGACGCGGCGGCGAGAACCAGGCCAGTGTTGCAGACAAGCCGTGCGGCTGCGCCTTGGCGTTCATGGCTGCCGGCCAAGGAATACTGAAGCGCTTGCCTTGGTCAGCGGCAAGCGTGCCGACGGCCCACAGGGTAGCGCGATCGTCGGCACAACTTATGATGCGATCGGGATCGAAGGCGCCGTATCCGATATAGCGGCGGACATTGTCCTTCTGCCGGACATGAAATTTGCCCTCAGGCGGCCCCAAGACTTCGATCAGGAGATCGCGTGCGTCTGTCCAGCGCGAGCCATGTACCAGAAGCGCCTTCAGTAGGCACGCGCGTTGTGCAGCCGGGAGCGCGCCGAAGTCCGGATAGGCGGCTTCGAGCGCTTCATGGGCGCGTGCGGCGACACCGGTTGCGAGCGCGGCGGCGACACTCGTTCCGATCGAACGAGCGACGATATTCGGTCCAAGTGATGTCGCCGAAGGCGGCGCTGCGACCGCGATCCCGCCGAAGGTTGCTGCGTTTTCGCGGAGAGGCCGCAGTTGCAGTTTGGCGCCCTGTGGCGACAAGCGAACATGATGGCGCCCACCCGGTGCCAGGATTTCAGGTTTGGTGGCACCGTTGTGACCTGGCCCGAGCGCACTCGACACGGAGCAGAGGCCGGTGTTTGTCCAGACATCGAAATTATAGGCGGGCAAAGCATTCGGATAGGTGAACTGATCAGCATGCAGCGCCCCGACGGTAATTGCGTTCATAGACTCGGCCGGGGCCAGCAAACGCCGCGTCGCCAATTGCTGGGCGCTGGCGCGTAGTGCCACCCGTGCGCGATTGGCAGGATCAAGCGCCTCGAATGCGCTCGCGGTCATGTTTTCCGTTTCGAGCGGGGCAAGATGATTGCCGGCGCTGATCACGAAAAGGATTCCATAGGTGGCGGCGAGATGATCGACGACGCGTGCCCAGCCCGAAAGGCGCCCGGCAAAAGGCTTGTTGGGATCGCCAAGAGAGGCGTTGACGATCAGGACATGTTGCGCGGTCGGTGCATCGCCGGTACGCATGGCGAGGATCGCACGCTCAAACATGTCGGCCGGCAAAAGGTCGGGAAAACGCTCGTGTTGGTCGGGTTCAGCTGGCGCGTAGAGCATGTTGACGAAGTGGACGCGACGTTCGAGCGGCCGACTCCATGGGGCGTTGATGTCGCCGTGGATTACGGCGCTCGCCATCGCTGTGCCATGGCTGCGCATGCCGACAGCTAAGCCCTCCAAGTCGAAAGGGTCCTCAACGCTCAGCGTGCCGGCAAGGCGCGGGTGCTGCGAAAGTGGGACCGCATCGAAAATGGCGGCAATCGGATCGCCTTCGAGCGCCGGCGCGCCGCCGGCAGGGATTTCGCCAATCTCTTCGGATGGAACAAGCTGGAAGACACTTTGCGGACGTATCTGGAGTACTGCCTCGAGCCCGGCGAGGCCCGCAGGGTTGCGCGCGATGATATCGGCGAGCGCCGGCCCCGGCAGGTCGGCCAGCAATGCGTGATAGCCGGCGCCAGTGATCCTTGAGCGCGAAACGACGACTCCGCCTACGGCGAGGATGCCCGCACGAGCCTCCGCCTCGGTCGTGTCCCCGTCGCGGCGAAAAACGAGTTCGATCTCGACCCGGATTCGCGCGGCATTTCGCGCGTACTCCTCGACCAAGACGTCGTGATCGGACGTCGTCACGCGGTCCTGAGGTCCCCACGACCGAATGTCGCGTAGCTGCGAAAGCATGGCCTTCCAAGTGCTGAAGCGCGGCGGCACATTGCCGTCTTTCTGCCAGCCTCGCCAAAGGGTGACGATGTTGCGAAGCGCTGCTTCGCTCGGGACCATCAGATATGCGACCGGATTGTTGTCGAACTCGTCCTCGTCGAGATCCTCAGCACCTAGAAACTCAAGGCCGGGCACGAGGCGTACTGCCTCGGTGAACTGCGTCACTCCGCCCGTCAACTCGAACACGAGCAGGCGCTCTGGCGCGAGCGCGTCCAGATTGGCACGCAACTGCAGAATCGGCGTGGAAGCGTCGAGTTGCGCGGCCAGCCCGGCAAGTTTCCGACCGGCAGGTGTGCCGGCCTGTGCCACCGGATCGAGCCTACGAGGCGGAGGAACTCTCCTGCCCTTTTTTCTTGGGATTTCTGGGGCTGCGTCGAGACGCAGCAGAGGCTGTTTCGGTAGGTTGGCCATCGTTCTCCGGCTTTATGCGCGTTTTCCAGAGACGAAGTTCCTGGGCGAGGAGGCTCTTTAGCGTCTCTTCCCCCTGGGACAATATGTGCCGCCGCCGGATATTCTGACAGAGTTCAAAGATGTCGGCAAAGCTCGATGGCCCCATTCGGTCAGCAACCTGGGTCGCTGACAAGCCGGCAGGCTCGGGCCAAGCGCTGAAGAAACGATCGATCAGGACGGCCGCAGCGTCGCGCGAAGGTAGCGGCATATCGATGCGCAACTGAAAACGCCGCCAGACGGCGCGATCGAGCAGTTCAGCGTGGTTGGTCGCTGCGACCACCACGACATAGCTCGGCAGTTGGTCAAGCTGCATCAAGAGGAAGGAGACTACGCGCTTGATCTCACCTGTCTCGTGGATGTCGCCGCGCTCTTTGCCGACCGAGTCGAATTCGTCGAAGAAAAGGACGCACGGTGTCGTCCGGGCGTAGTCAAAAAGCCGAGCGAGCCTTGCATTGGTTTCGCCTAGATAGGCGCCGACGAGCGCGTCATAGCGAACGGTAAGCAGCGGTACCGCGATGGCTTCCGCCAGCGCCTCGGCTAGTGAGGTCTTACCATTGCCGGGCGGGCCGGAAAGGAGGACGCGATGGCGCGGTTGCATGCCTTGGGCGCGTAGCAGGTCGGCGCGGTGATGTTCCTCGACGAGTTGCTTGGTCAAATGCTCAGCTGGCAAGGTCAGGATTAGGCTAGCTAGCTCTACGCGCGGCTCCGATTCGATGACGAAATCTCGGCCAGGTGCGCCGGTGCGCCGTAGCTCGCTCGACGCCGAAACCGGCACCGAAGCGAGCGCCCGGTGGAGTTTGTCGGCCAGGACATGATGGCTCTTTGCGCGTTCCTCGGCAACCAGCGCCTCAACTGCTGTAGTCAATGTCGACCGGTCGCCAGACGCTCCTGCCTTCACCAAAGAAACAAGGAGATCACTTCTAGCCATCTGGTCCCACACATGCCCTTTCGCCTATATGGCGAAAGGTAACACACCGGTCGGTGCGAGTGAATCCCTGATCCGATCAAAGATCTGCTATATCGCAAGCGGCCCAAAGCAGCCGGCTCAGAGTGCGCATTTGCTTCCGCGCAAGTTCTCGGAAGCGGTCATTTGTGGCACGATGCGGAAAAATCCGATAGCTAGATGCCGTCAGAGCGGAGGCAGCGAATTGTCTTCACAAGCCTGTCCATATTGACGGCCATGCCGTCATCAGGTCTGCTTCGGCTTCAAAGGTAGGTGATAACATGGTCCAGGAGCTGAAACTCTTCTTCACGGATTACCCTCGGCAGATCCTCGAGATGCGGGGGGTGAGGCCAGCAGAGTTGCCCACGGGCCTGATGGATCAGCTATTGGACTATCGGGAGCGGTCGCTCGCCATCCTTGATGACGCCCAGGTCTTCCGGATCGATATCGATGCCTATTGGATGATGAACGAGTTGATCAACGAGATGAAGCGGGATGGGCTGGACGAGCTTTTCTCCCAGGTTCAGCTGCCGTTTCCGACCATGATCATCATGCCACCTCTCTTGGGGGCGGATGGGATCATGCGACAGAATGACGGTTCCGTCCTGGGTCTCGTCACGCAGGTCGAGGAGGAAATCTACACCCAGCGCTTCGCCATTCGCCAGAACACCGTTAGCCCAAGTGCCTGCTGCATGATCACCAAAGGTATTGGAGCTTCGGCCATCCCGACGCCCACAAAAGAGCTGTTCGAAGCTGTGGGCATGCAGGTTTCGGATAGCATGATCGATGAAGAACTCGCCATGAATCAAAACTTCCTGGGGTCGGCCGTCGCGATAGCCACCCTGCTACGCCATGACGGCATGCTCGATGCGCAGGAGGTCTCGCTCCACCCTAGGCATGAGAGACGCCAGGCTGAGCGGTCCGGCAAGGTGCTTACTGACACGCTCATCACGAGGATCACCCTAGGCAAGGCGGGGCGCGGCCAAGTCGAGGCCATGAAGGACCATGTCTCGGCTGATCGGCGTGAAGGCATGCCCCGAAGAACCCATTGGGTCCGGGGGCACTATATGAAGAGCAGGTCGGGAAAGCTCGTCTGGCGTATGCCCCATCTTCGCGGCGCAGGCCCGCTGGTCCCCCAGCTGCGGCATGTGACTGGCTCTGCCTCGGTCGGTGGTTTACCGACAACTCCGCAGGTCAATGATACTTAGACGGTTCCTCGGGAAACACGTCGCGCATTCTAGAGCGGCCCTGAGCCGCCGGTCGGCCCTCCCAGCGCGGGACGCCGAAGCCGTCACTCGGGCGAGCCGCAGCGTAAGGCTTTGCGTCGGTACGGGGGGACGACAGTAAGGTCTCTGCCTTGAATCCATAGAAATCAGGCAATAGCCGTCGTTCGGTGACATCGCGCGGTCCCGCCGCCTGAGGCAAACGCGAGTACCCTACAAAATCCATCGGAAAAGCGCGCGCGACGACACCGCATCGACAAACACTTCCTCCGATTGATCACGCATCCGAACCTGCTACTCATTGACTGGCGCATTGTTCGTTGGAGGTGGGATGGCTCAGCCGCGTAAGGATTTTGAGAGAAGGTCCGCAGCCACCATCTTCGTCGATCGACAGGAGCCCAAACAGACCTTTGTAGATGCGGCGGCCTCGATACCAACTCAAGGTTGTATAATTCGGACTTGGTATGGGGTGGGAGGCCAAGGAAAGACCGCCCTCGCACGAGAACTTTTTCGCATGGCAACGAGGAGCGAGGACCGTCGTTTCGCGCATCTGCGCTGCGCAATGCTGGACCTACACAATCGTTCGCTAACGGATCCAGATCTTCTCTTGATCTGGATCCGCAACGCCATGTCGCGCGCAGGCATCGCCTTCCCCGCCTTCGATCTGGCTTTTGCGATCATGTGGGAGCAGACACGCGGCGCAGAAAATCTTCCCGTTATCGAAAACTCGTGGCTTTCGCGATCAGGCGAATTGGTAAGCGAGAACGCGAATGATTTTGTGACCCTAACGCGCGAGTTCCTCTCGGAACAGGCGTCGACGATTCCAGTCCTCGGTTTTCTGATCAAGAAAGGGAGCATATGGGCCATAGACAAGGCAAAAAAATCTTGGATCAAGCGGGCCCATACACATGTCAATGTGCTCTACCGAGACGGGAAGTTAATCGAGCCGCACGAGATGTCAGAAGCAATGCCCTGGATACTGGCGCAAGACTTGAACGCGCATCTGGTGGCTCATCCCGAGGATCGCTTCGTCCTTTTCGTCGACGAATACGAGCGCGTGCATGAAGGGGCAGGCACCGGCGCGAAGTGGCGAGACAACCGGCTCGACAACTGCCTGCGCTCCCTGATCACTGAGACGAACGGGCTTTTGACCCTGTTCTTCTCACGCGAGCGGCTGCCATGGGGGGATGACCCCCAATGGCGTAAAGACCTTGAGGGAAATCAACATCTGTTGGGTGGCCTCTCGGATTCCGATGCTGAAGACTGGCTGCTCAGGGTGCCCGTGTCTGACATCGCCATCCGGCGCGCTATGGTCGCTGGCGCTCGAGAAACGAGTTCTCCCGAAGCTCCGGTCTATCCACTGATGCTTGATTTGCAGGTAGAACATTGGCGCAACCTCGGTAACGCTGCACTCGTGCCGCTTTCTTTGGTCAGGACCCCAGCTTTGTCGACTTCGTCAACGATCATCATCGGGTTTGCAGTGCGGCTGGCGAGCACGGTTTCGACCGGGATTCCGGGGCATGTGCCGGACCAACCCTTTTCGAGACCGGAGATCCTGAACCCCGCGCTGCCACCGCCGACATCGATCCGGCGCACGGGCAAAGCGGCGAGTTCGCCCAGACGGCGTGCATAATGGCTCTTGCCACAGCCCGGATCCCCCACGAGCAGGATCGGCCGGAGAAGAAGCCCGCTGCGACCGGTGGTGAGGACCGCGAGCAACTGCTGCCGGATCGCCGTCGACACTGCCGACATCCACGGGGCCTCGGCATGCAGCGCGGCGATCAGTTCGTCGACTTCATGGGCCGTCTTGGGACCGACGACCAGCGCCCCTTCGCGGGCGAGGCGGCGAAGGAATTCGCGTTGCGCGGACTTGAGCTCGGCAATGCCCGGCAGGGTCGCAAGCTTGCGTTTGATGCAGGCTTCGATGCGGGGCTGTGCCCGGTTGGTCGGGAAGTATCCGACGTTGCCATGACGCGCCCGCCAGCGTTTGCGCAGCGCGTTCATCACCTCGATCGGGTCTGCGAGGCCAAGCAAGGGCGGGACGATATCGATCCTGTTGGTCATCGTGTCATTCCCGGGGCGTGCGAAAAAATGCAAAATCCGGTTGCGCGGGCGAATGCCGCGATGGGGCACTCTTGCTCAGGCGCTTCGGGAGGCATGCGCATGCATGCCCGCGGGCGGGGGGATTTGGGCAATGGCATTGGACTCTCCGGGCAGCCGCAAAGGACCGGCCGATATCGACCGGGCGGGCACCAATTGCGCACATGCGAATACCGCTCGAGACCGGGCAAGGCTTCGCAAGATCAACGGTTTCGGGATGGGCAGCCCGGCTGCGGCCGACCGCTAACGATCGGCGCCACGAACGGCCCGGTGGGGATTCTGGCAGTGATATCGAGGGGGATGATGGCCGCAGATTCGGGGCGAGTCAAGTGTAACGCATTGAATAAAAAGACAAATGCGAAAAACGAAATGATGCACGTATAAAAAATATCCCCTCGCTTCGCCATGGCGTCGATGCGGCCCTGCCTGCGATCCGATGCGAGCTGGCATGCCGTGGAGATTGCAGCGTAGCCATCTTGGTTTCACGGTGGCTGCGACCAAGTCGACGGAATGCTCTCGGATGTCGGGGAGGAAATCCACTGGATCCCGAAGTGAAACAGGACCGGGATTAATCGTCTCGACCGTGTAACGACAGCTTGCATGGTAGCTAAAAAATTGAAATATTACCTGATGTTATGAATCGAAAGCTGCCTCTGCACTTGATGAGGTCGACTATTGAAATGCCAAATCTGACCGTGTTTCTGGATTGAGAGCAGACATGTCTGTCGTATTGCGCACCGTAAAGGCGTTTCCCCGCGGGCGCACCACGGAGGAGCTTCACGCACTTCTGGGAACGACATTCCGGCATGAAGAACGTATGGCGCTTCTGGGCGAACTTGAGGCTCTGGCCCGGCAAGGAAGCATCCGCAGGCGTCACGACGGGCGCTGGATACCGATTGATCCTCCGCCGATGGCGTCGCCCGGCAAGCGCATCCCCCAATCGGCAGGCGCTCCTGTCGAGTCGGCGACGATCGTCGCGGCGGCTTTCAACCGGACGGAAATCACGGCCGCGCCGCTGGCCGATGAGAGTGCGACCGACAGCGACCGGATCGACCCGAAGGCGCTGCTGCGCTATTGGCGTTCGGCCCTGCGCGCCGATCCGAGGGGGGCGATCACCGAGGCGTTCGATCGCCACGGGGCGGTTTGGCACTTGATTTCGGGGCAAGGGCCCCTGCTGCCGGAGGCGGGCCAGGTGGTGCGCCTGCGCATTGATCTTGACGCGCTGGCGCCGGAGTTTCGCGCGGCCCTGGTGAAGCGTGAAGCAAACGAAAATGCGTTGGCGATTGGCTGGCCTTTGGCGTTCGGGCGCCGGTCCGGCGCACCTGCCGTTTGGCCCGTGGGTCTGATTGCTGCCGAATGGCGCCGTGTGGCAGGCTTTCTGGAAATCGACGTCTCGGCCGATGATGTGCTGTTGAACCCGGATTGGCTGCGAGGAACCGCGCGCAACTCCGGGTGGTCGGCGAAAGATCTGGAAGAGGTCTTTGCCGAGGCAGATGGCGTTGGTCTCGAGGGCGAAGAATTTCTGTCGCGTCTTCGTGATGCTGCGGCCACTCTGGTCAAGGGCAAGCTGTCTGGCGCATGGCTTTGCCCCGAGATCGATCCGCAGGCACAGGGCATCTTCGACGCGGCGGCACTGTTCCTGCCCGAGGACAGCAGCTTTACCGCTGGTGCCGTGCGCGATCTCGATGCAATCGCCGAATGGCCCGAGGCGCAGCTGGCTCGCAGCGCTTTGGCGCCGCTTCTGGGGCTGACCTCCGCCCATCCGCCCGCCGCCATTCCCGCGCTCAATGTCGGCGCCTTGAATGCCGAACAGATCGGCGCGGTTCGAGCCGCCTGTTCGGCACCTCTGACCGTCGTCACCGGCCCGCCCGGCACGGGCAAGTCGCAGGCGATCGTGTCGATGGCAGCTTCGGTGCTGATGGCGGGAGGCTCGGTGCTTGTCGCCTCGAAGAACCATCAGGCGCTGGATGCGGTTCAGGATCGCTTGGGAGGCCTTGCCCCCGAGGCGCCCTTCGTCGTGCGCACGCTCGATCCTTCGGGAGAGGTGGATCGGTCCTTTGCAACGGTTCTGCGTGACCTTGTACAGGGAGACACGGGGGCACCGCGTCCTCTCGACGATCTGCTGCGCGACAGGCTGACCGAGCTTGCGATGAACCGGGCTCTGGCGCTTGATCTTGTCGCGCGGCGGGGCGAGATCGAATGTGCGCTCGCCGATCTGCTTGAGAGGATCGAGGCTCGCAGGAAACTTCCGCAACCTGAGGGCTCGACATCTGTGCCGGATCAGGCACCTCGTTCGGGCCTTGTCGCGCGCGTGCTGTCCCTGCTGCGATCTCTCTTCGCGCGCGCCCCTGCCAACATAAAAACGGCGGGCGTCGTGCTCTCAGGGCTTGCCGCACTTGAGGACGACCTCGCGAGGCTGCGCACCGAGCGTGACGGCCTTGCCGATCCGCCTGATGTCATCGCCTTGACGGCAGAGATTGCGGATCTGGCCCGCAAGGTGCTTGCGGCGGTGCTGATGGCACGCACCACCGTTTCCCACGAGGCCCGTGATCGACTTGACGAGGCGAAGGCCGACCTCGATTTCGCCGGGACCAAGGCCGGACTGCCGCCGGATCTGGTACAGTCGGTGCTTGCCCATCGTCCGCTCTGGCTTGTGTCCGTGCTTGGTGCGCCAAAGCGCCTGCCGCTCGAGGCGGGGCTTTTCGATCTGGTCATCTTCGACGAGGCGAGCCAATGCGACATCGCCTCTGCCCTGCCGTTGTTTGCCCGCGCGCGCCGCGCCGTTGTTGTCGGCGACAATCGGCAACTGAATTTCATCCCGCAGCTTGGGCAGGCGCAGGACCGCAACCTGATGCAGGCGCAGGGGCTTCCTGTCGCGCGGATGAGCCGCTTCGCACAAAGTCGGCAATCGCTTTTCGATTTCGCGCAGAGGATGCCGGGGGCAGAGCGGATCCTGTTGCGGCAGCAATATCGGTCCGTCGGTCCGATCGTCGACTATATCAGCCGCGAATTCTACGGATCGGAACTGAAGACCGCCTATGACCCGGCAACGATCCGCGCGCCCGTCGATGTGAAACCCGGGCTTGCCTGGACCCATGTGCCGCCCCCGGCCACGCTTGATGCCAACAATGTCAACCGGGCCGAAGTGGCGGCGATCGTCGCGCATGTCGAACGGTTGCTGGTTCACGAAGGATATTCGGGCACGCTGGGCGTAACTTCGCCATTCCGGGGGCAGGTCCATGCCATTGAAGAGGCCATCCGCAGGGCGATCCCGCCGCAAAAGCTCGTCGCCGCCGAGTTTCGCGTGGCAACCGTCGACGGATTTCAGGGGCAGGAACGCGACGTGATCCTGTTCTCGCCGACACTCACGGCCAGCAGTCGCATGACGTCGATCAGCTTCGTGCAAAAGGATCACCGCCGTCTGAACGTCGCCATCTCGCGCGCACGGGCGGTCGCGCATGTGTTCGGCGATCTGGATTTTGCCCGGGCACGGACGGTCCGAACCCTTGCCTCCCTTGCCGCGGCAGCCACGGAACCGCGGCAGCGCACAGGCGAAGGGGTCTTCGACAGCGATTGGGAACGTATTCTTTATCACGCCCTGAAAGGGCGTGGCCTGAACCCGATGCCGCAATATGACATCGCCGGGCGCAGGCTCGATTTCGCGCTGTTCGGCACCGGCGGGATCAAGCTCGATCTCGAAGTGGACGGGCGACAATTTCACCAAACCGCGGATGGCCGACGCAAGCTGTCGGACCATTGGCGGGACCATCAATTGAAGTCCCTTGGCTGGCGGGTGCGCCGGTTCTGGGTGGACGAACTGGCCCAAAACATGGAGGCGTGCCTTGACCTCGTCGAACGAGACCTTTCGTAGATCGCGGACCCATACGATCATTGCCGCCAGCCTTTCCGCCGTCTCGGTCGTAGGTCTGGGGGTGCTTGGGGTGCAGATGAGTGGTCTGAATGATCGCTTTGGCCAGATCGCGGGAGACATCGATTATTTCACCGCCGAACGGACCCGGCTGCAAGACGGGCGAGATGCTCTGGTGAGCGAACGCGCGACACTTGACCAGACGGTCGCCGCGCTGCGCGACGAAAAGCTGAAGCTTGAGACGGAAAAGGCCGAGGCGATCCGGCTACGGGATGCCGCCGTTTCCGACCGCGATGCGGCGGCGGCAAAGCTGGAGACGATCACGGCAGGTCTTGCCGAAGCCAAGGCGACGATTGCGAAGGCCGAAGATCTTGCCGGGGATGTGCGCGGTCTGGAGAGCCAGAAGCGCGTGCTTGATCGGGACATCGACGCTCTGGTCAAGGATAAATCCGCAGCCGCAACAGCGATCGAAGACTTGACCGCGGAAAAGGACGCTTTGTCGAAGGATGTCGATGGGTTGACGAAAACCCGTGACGATCTGCGCGGGCAGGTTGAAAAGGCTCAGGACGATCTGACACCGTTGCGTGCGCAGGCATCGGAGCTTGAGGCACAGGTCAAGGGGCTCGAAGCAAGGGCCCAAGAGCTTGCAGATGTCGAGGCGAGATTGGCGACCTCCCGCTCGGATCAGGCCAAGGCCGAGGCGCGACTGGCGGAGCTTGGCCCGAAGGTTTCTGATCTTGAAACGCGGAAGTCGGCGCTTGATGCATCAATCTCGGATCTGAGTGCGAAAAGCGAAACCCTGACAGGGGAAGTCCAGGCCGCGCAGGCACGCAGCCGCAGTCTGACGGCGCAGGCAGATGACGCACAGGCGCGCCTGACCGAAATTACGGCAAAGATCGAAGCGCAAAGCACTCAGTTGGCCGAAGCGCAAAAGGCGCTGTCAGTGGCCAAGGCGGAACGTGACGACGCGCAATCTCAGGCCACGGCTCTCGCGGGACAGGTCGCAGAACGGCGGGCGCAACTCGCGCAGACCGAGGGAGCCAAGGCCGCCATTACGCAACTTCAAGCAAACCAGACGGCGCTTGAAGCGGTCGTGACGCAAAAACAGGCAGAATTGGCGAAGGCCCGGACAGATCTTGCGACCACAGCGACCGAACTGTCGGCGGCCCAATTGGCGCTGACTGGCGCCACCGCGCGCAAGGCAACGCTCGATCAAGAGATCACGGCGGATCAGGCCGAGCAAAGCGCGCTGCAAGCCTCGATTAGGGCATTGCAGGCGGATAAGACGCAGCTTGAGCAAGCGGTGCAAACATTGGAAGCTTCTCTTGACGACCTAAAGGCGCAGGCCAAGGCTGAACGCGACGCCGTCATGACCGCTAGCGCGGAAAGAGACGATCTGCGTTCCCAGATCTCCGAACTGGACGACAAGATTGCGAGAGCCCGGTCCGATGCAGCCAACGCCAGCGACCGCGCCTCGCAAGCTCAGGCAGAACTGGCTGCAATCGAACAAAAGATCGACTCGGCCCGCTCGACCCCTCCCACTGCGGCTCCCGTCGCGCCTGCCACCGCCGGACAATAAGGGACCAAGAAGATGTTTACGGCAAATATTATTATCTTCGCGGCTCTTTCGGTTGCGCTCGCGGTCTTGTCCTTCATCACGCTGTTTCTTGCAACGCGGCACGACAAGGTCGTGTCCTTGGCGGGACCGATCGAGGAGGAGCGCGCTGTTCTCACCCGCATCGACGAAAAGCGCGCAACCCTGACCGATCTCGAAGAGGAGCTGACGAAGCGGCGTGAAGCCTTGGCGAACTTGGCCAATGTCGGGGCCGATTTTGATGCCCTCTCTGGAAAGCTCGCCGAGTTGCAAACCGAATGGAACCAGATGGAGGCGCGCCGAGAAGAAGTCGCTGCTTTACGTCGAGAAACGGAAGAGGCGCAAACGGTGAAACTGACCGTTGACGCGGAACTCGCTTCGGCCCGAGCTGATCTTGCCGACGTGCGTGAACGGCTTGAAAAGGCTGAGAGTCTTGTGCATCGGATCGATGCGTTGACGGCGGAAAGTCGTCAACTCGAAGCGCGCGTCGCCGAATTGCAGACCTCTCGACAGGAACTTGAGGCTGCGAAGGAGCGCGTCGCCGACCTGCGGGATATCGAAGACAGATTGGGCACGCAGATTGCCGAGACCGAAGGGCTGCTCACATCTCGTAGATCGGAACTTACCGAAACAGAGGAACGTATCGCGTCCACACGGGCATCGCTTGTCGGCGGCCGCCAGGAACTGGACCAGATCGGAGCGGAACTTGCGGCCGCGCGTCAGAAAGCCATCGATCTGGAGGCAGAACGCACCGCTGCGCTGGTGCGGCTGAATACGTTGGAACGCGAAGCGCAACGGCTCGAATCCGAAAACGCAGATATTGAAATGCGGTTGACTGCGGCACGAACCGATCTGGCTGGCATCGAGGCTCAACTCGGAACGGTCCGCCAGCAACAGACGGACCTGCGCGAAGAGCGCGAGCGACTGGCCGCCGAGGTGATGATCGGACAGCAGAAAGTCGCAGATGTAGCGCGCGAGAGGGCATTGGCGCAGGAGCATCTCGACGGGCTTCGCGCCCGAAAGGCAACGCTCGAGCAGGAGATAGAAAAGGCGCGGGGCATTGCCGCGGGTGGAACCGGGGCGGTTGACGACGATGCCTTGCGCGAACTCAAGCAACCGCCGCAGGTCGTTACCCAGCTGAAGGCCTGGAAGCAAAGCGCGATCATCGCGGAAACCGATGCCATCAAGCGGGTGCGGCAGCGTTTCGAAGCCTTCGGGCTGGATTATCCGGATCGGACCCTGCGCGCGTTCCACACCGCGATGAAGGTCAATGACACGACACAGATGACTGTTCTGGCTGGGATTTCCGGGACCGGAAAAAGCCAGCTTCCGCGCCAGTATGCGGCAGGCATGGGCATCGGTTTCCTGCAGGTTCCGGTGCAGCCACGCTGGGACAGCCCGCAGGATCTGATGGGCTTTTACAACTATATCGAGGGGCGTTTCCGCCCCACCGACATGGCGCGGGCGATGTTCGCACTCGATGCGCAGAACAACCTCGAGGCGGTGCCGGATCGGCTGCTGATGGTACTGCTCGACGAAATGAACCTCGCGCGGGTCGAGTATTACTTCTCGGACTTCCTGAGCCGTCTCGAAAGTCGCCCCGCAAGGGGCAAGGAAGACAGCGAGAACCTTCGCAAGGATGCCGAGATCGAACTGGAGATCCCCAAGTCAGAAAAGCCGACGCGGATCTTCCCAGGCTACAACCTGCTCTTTGCAGGCACGATGAACGAGGACGAAAGCACACAGTCGCTCTCCGACAAGGTGGTTGACCGGGCGAACGTGATGCGGTTCGGGGCGCCGAAACAGATCGCCAAAGCAAAGGGCACCGAAAGCCAGATGCCAGAAGAGGCGCTTAGCCGCTCGGTATGGGAAAAGTGGTGCGCCCGCGGCTTGCAGTCGGCCGACATGACCCGTGCCGAAGGGCGGGTGAACGAGATGCTGGCGCTCATGCAGGATTTCGGCAAACCTTTCGGCCATCGTCTCGGCCGTGCCATCCTCGCCTATGCGGGGGCCTATCCCGAAGCTGAAGGCATCGGGGATCGGGTCAACATGGCGCTGGCCGATCAGATCGAGATGCGCCTGCTGCCGAAGTTGCGCGGTGTCGATGTCGAGGACAGAAGCCAGCAGTTCGATGATTTGCGGCGCAAGGCGGCCGACTTCGGCGATGACGCCCTTGCCGATGCCATCCAGGCGTCCGTTGACGCGGCCACGAATGGCGGTACCGGGCAATTCGTCTGGAAGGGGGTCGTGCGCTGATGCTGCGGCTTGCGCGCCCTTGGGCCGATACGGGTCTTCCAGACGATCAGGCCTTCGGGCCGGGACACTGTCTCTTGTCCGAAGTCGCCGCGAGCGACAAGGGAGGCGAGCATGTCCTGTTGATGCGGGGCGAGGCGAAGGGTGAGCCACGCTTGTTGTTGCAGCACCCCTATCCGCGCCGAGGAGCAGCAAAGGGGCCCGCCCGCGAGGGCTTTCCGCCCCGGCCGCGCAAAGGCAAGGAGGCCGAAGCAGATCTTGAGGCCCTTGCCGCGCTGACCCGAATGAACGAAGTGACGGCGCGGGTGCAGGAACTGGGCGAGGCCCTCGACGATCCCTCGACGCTCTGGGCGCGGTTGCGCGCGGCCTGGGATCGAGCGGAGGACGAAGAAGATCCCCGCATGGCCGAGATCGTGCGGCAGGCCCGTGGCTTGACGCCAATCCTGAAACCGTTTCGCGACCACATCCGCCGGGTCTTGCGGCGGCACCGGGAGCCGCCCCCCCTCGATCGGGTGCAGGAAATGGACCGGGCGTCGATGCGCTGGTTGTCGCGTCAACCGGGGCGGACCACTGCGGAACGGGCGGGATCCGAGCAACG
The DNA here is from genome assembly GCF_052363185.1 of Rhodobacter capsulatus. Lineage (GTDB taxonomy): Bacteria > Pseudomonadota > Alphaproteobacteria > Rhodobacterales > Rhodobacteraceae > Rhodobacter > Rhodobacter capsulatus_E. The sequence goes on from NZ_CP198955.1 coordinate 2,980,387, forward strand.
GATCATGGCGGTCGTACGGCATCAGAATTTTGACACCCTCGAGAACCGGGTCGCGCATGCGTATCTGCTTCTGGCAGTGGAGGTGGGGCGGGAATGGCTGCGCGAACACCCCCGTGCCCAGGGCAGCCAGAGATTCAAGCTCGTCCAGGGATATGTAAAGTTTTGCAAGGCCTTGGCGCACGAGCTGGACGATCTTGGTGTCGGCATCGCCGAACCGGATGTGACACCCAACTATGTTCTGCTTGAGGATCGTACCTATCGCAAGATCCGCGAGGCTTGGGAGGCGTTGCTCAAGCGCGAGAAGGCGCTTGACGAACTCTGGGCCTGGCAAGCGCAGACATGGACCGACTTTTCCGTCCTGGCGATCGTGCTTGCGCTTCATGATGTCGAAGATGCCGAACTGATCGCGCAGTCGCCGATCCGTTTTCTCGCAGAATCTGCCAATGGCATCTGGTTTGAGCAGGAACGACCGATTGCGGTCTTCTGGTTGCGGCAAATCGGGCGTGTCGTCGAGGTGATGGCACGCCCCGAGCGCCCGGGAACGCTTCTGACCCTTGCGCGCGCCCATGTTGCGTTGCGAATCTCGGACCCGCTTGATCGCAGCGCCTTTCCGCATCGCGTTGCGGTCTGGACGCCGCATGCGATGGAGCGGCTCGACCTGCCTGCAGCTGCCCATCAGGCGGCCGGGCGTCTGTCCGATCTTGCGCGCGTGCCCGGGCAACAGGAGCGGATCCGACATGGGTTGATCCTGACCCCAGGCCACCATGTCCCAGAGGCGATTTCAACCGAGCGCGGCGGGGTCTTCGTCGAGGCCGTCGCCTTCGACGCAACCGGCGCATCCTTGGCAGAGGGACGGGCCGCGATCCGGGCGTTTCTGGCGCGTGATATTTGGGGTGGTGCATGAGCGATCGGAAGCTTTGTGGCTACGATCTCAACGGTTGGAGCGATCGTGCCGCCCGCAACTGGCAGATCGGACCGGATGGCGAGGAAGATCTGGGGGCCGAGAGAGTCCATCTTGGCGGTGCGGTCCTGAATCCCGCAGTGGTTCGAACCGGTGAAGGGCGTGGAGCACGTTGGATCGGTGGCGCTCAGGCCGCCATTGCTCCCCATGGGCGGGGCGGCGGGTGGGGGGAAGTGGGTGATCCCGCGCGTCGTGAATCTGTGCGTTCGCTTCTGACCCGTGCCGATGCCCCCCCGGATCGGCTGGCAGCTGCACTTTCCGGACTTGCTGCCGGCGCAAAGGTCTGCGCGGTCGCGATCGACGAACATCCATCCGGGAGCGAGCATCTGCAGGAGAGGCTTCTTGCGGCCGTAGCAAAGGGGCGATTGGGGCGCGGACTTCTCGTCTGGCGGTCTGTCCTGGCAGTGCTTGGTTGTCTGGCCCGCGAAGACGCGCCGTTTGAACCGCACGACGATCTGATGCTGGGCATCATCGGACACGTCGCCGAAGGTTTCACGCTGCAACGCCTGCGCCTGCGCCGGGAAGCAGGACGTCGACGTGATCTCTTCGCCCCAGAACGCCGCCGCGCCGCCGATCCGATCGAGACCTCTCTGGGCTATGCCGGGCTCTTTGCCGCGGCGAAGGAGCAGCTTGTGACGCTTTATCCCCAGCACAGGGGAGACTGGGCTGAACAGTCGCAATGTGCTGCAGCCTTGGCGCTCGGCGCTGTCACCCGCCCCGAACTCCTTCGTACCGATCGCGGCGATTTCTTTCAGATCACCCCGCCTGATACTTTTGCTCTGCCCGACGCCGTGTTCCCGTCCGGCATGGCCGAAAAACTCGGCGATTGCGATCTGGTGCTGGTCGAGACCCTGACCTTCGGGAAACTGCGGGCAGCGTTGCTGAGGCGCCTTTCGGCTTCGCTTTCCATGCCATTGCTTGATCTGCCCAATGACGTCGTCGCGCGCGGTGCGCTTGAAGCCGCGCGGCGCCACTCCGAGGGTGAGCCCGTCTATTTCGATTTCCTGCCGCAGATTTCCACCATAGTCTGGGGCGACCTGGGGGCGGCAAGCTACGATCTGATCGAGGCAGAGGCGACATTGCCTGCAGGCCGCGTTTATCGCTCATCCCAACCGGCGCGTTTCGCCATCCAGTCCGGGCAGTCGGAATTTTCGGTGCATCTGCGCAAGGAACTGGTCAAATGGCCCCGCAAGGCGCGGGTCGATATCGGCGCTCCGGTGTCGAGCAATGTGCCCGTCGCGCTCAGCGTCGAACAGGTGCCAGCAGCCGGTCGTGCCCGTTTGATCATCGAGGCGCCGATGCTGTCGCGCCAATTCACCATCGATTGGGACGGCGCAACCGAGATCGAAAAACCTTGGGAAGAATTGGTGGCCGAGCTGGACGACGCCCCTGCGACGATCCCGAAGCGGCTGGTGTTGCCCTGCGGCATGGCGCCTTGGGAGGATTCCGAACAAGGTCCGGGGCTTTCCACCCTTCTGGCGGAGAACGCCACGCGCAAGGCGGTCGATTGGGCGGGGCTTGCCACAAAACTCGCCTCCCGCCCAAAGGGGCAATATTGCATTTCCAGCGACGGGTTGTTGCCCGACGACGTGCCGGCGCAGTCACGTGAGCTTCTGGACCGGCTGACGGAGCGGGCGCTGTTGCATGTCAAGGATCGCATCGCCGGGCGGATCGAAGACGACAACCAATCTCTGAAGTTCCTGACATGGCAGTTCCGTAGGTCACCACCTGAACTGCCCGCGCTGCTGCTTGAGGCATGGGAGGCGCGCTCACCGCTGTTCCGCCATCCCTTCATCCTCAATGCCGCAAGTTGGGTTCTGGTTTGTCAGGGGCTTGGGCGGACCTGTCGTGGCGAAGCTGACGAGCGTTCCACGATTGCACGGCTGTTTCTGCGGCCCGTTCAAGACTGGTCGTATCGACAAGAAACCGCCGCTGCTGCGTTCCTTCTGTCGCGTTCCGATACCGCGCCCATGGCTTTGGGGCGACCCGAGATCGAGCGCCTTGTCGCCCGGGTGCTTTACGAATTTCACGACCAACTCGGGACCGACTACACCAAGTTCAACTATGCTCCCTTCCTGATGGCGGGGCTTCTGCGCTGTCGTCTGAAGACCCGCAATGCGCTGGTGATCGGGCAGGACCCCTTGGCCGAGAAGCTAGGGGCGGCGGTCGAAAGGACGATCGAGGATTTTGGCAGGAAACGAAACTGCAATACTACATTCGTCCGCGCAGCCTCTCGCTACGAACGGCTGATGCATCAGCTTCTCGAAGAGTTGCGCGGGCAAGGCGGAAACCCGGATCTGCTACTGGATCTTTATGAAAGCTAGTGGTCCCGCGGGCTTTTCGATCACATCTGGAAAACCGTCTTCGGTGGGTAAGCCAAGCGCGCAAGCAGCCATTCGAAGGCGCCAATATTCAGAGTTTACATACGTGCAGACTATCGGCGAGGGCACGAACGGTCAGAAGAGTTAGCTTCAAGCCGCCCAAGACTCTCAGCCCCGAGCCATTATCTAGTGCAGCTCTTCCGGTCGGTCCGGCCAATATTTTCTAGACTGGTGGAACTCAATCGCTTCTCCTACCTCCGAGAACTCGAGAAGACTTCCGACCTTGTCCATGAGGACGTCGCGAACCTCTGCGGGTGTCGCAAAGAAGAACTCCTTGCGGGCATTCACCGCATTCATAGCTCTGTCCCGAAAGTGGGTATGAAGCTCATTCTCCAATGACACGGCGTCTTCAGAAAAGAAAAGGGCATGAACATCGAACCGAAAGGGAACGGATGCGCCGCCGAGCTCCGAGATGCGATCATTCGGTTCAAGCCGTCTCGTCAATCCAATCTTGACGACGTTCGTACCGAACGCCCCCCGGTTCGAGATGACGTAAACATAGCCGGACCTGATATTTGCTAGTCGGAATTCGTTTTGTTTGATGGCTTCCTCCAACGCCAAAAGGTTCGCCTCTAGGTCGGAGTTTCTCTCTCCTTTCTCCCGAAGGGCCTCAATGGCGTTCTCGAGGTGCTGCTTCTCCTTGGCCAGCCGCTCTCTCTCCTCCGCGAACTCCCTCTCCACGCGTCTCTCCTCGCGAAGTCTAGCCCGGTTCTCTTTCTCCGCTTCCCTTTCTTCCTGCTTCTTCATTAGCCAGTCGGCCGTCAGCTCGATCTCTCGGACCCGGAGATCGTGGTACCGCGCGCTGATATGCATCTCCATGATCTTGCCCAGCTTCGAGATCGCCTGGCGCGACGCTTCTATCCGCTTTTTGGCCACGTCGGGATTTCCGGTACGAAGTGAACGGATGCAGTTATCGCATTCGGCGTTGTAGGCACGGAGCATCAGCTTCCCGAGGTCGTTTGACAGCTTCCGGCCCGCCGCCAGAGAGTTCTCGAACGTGAACGTAGATGAGACCTCAATGGCCGCTTGCTCCCGCACGATCTTGGCGATCTCAACCTCGATCAGTTCGAGCTCGGCTCGGTATCCTGCGGCGTTCTCGAGGGGATGATGATATCGGTAAATACCGATATCCTGCAGGATCTTCTGGTCGTCGAGAGTGATGGTTTCCGCCGCCGAATTGTCGGCCAATTGAGCCCGCAGCCTCGCCAATTCGGCGTTCAACGCGAAGAGTTCGTTGGGCGGAGCTTCCGGGTCAGTCGAGTCATTCTCCACCTCGATCACTGGCGCTGCCTGAGGCGTGTCGCCAGCGTCCGATACCCAGAGTGCCCATCCCTCAGGCATGGCAGGCCAGTTCGGGTCGGGCTTCCAGTCCTTTGGTGGTTTCCACCCCTTAGGCGGCTTGGGCCACCCCGGCGGTGGATTGAACGTCCGCCCGTCCGTCATGACTTGCGCACGCCAGTCACGTCGGCGGCGACGAGGGCGATAGGATCTTTGGAGATCGCGGCGCCGAGATGTTTCAACGTTGCGAGCGGGACAAGGCCAGAAAGATCGAACTCCATGAAACTGTCACGCTCGGCGCTGACACCCACAAAGGGAAGGAAATCGAGCCGTCCCGTGGCAGGGTGCCGGGCCTTCGTGCCTACCTCAAGCGAGATCGTTCGGATTAGCCCGCGCCTGTCCGCCTCGAACACCTCGTGGAGCGACCTGATCGCGACCTGATGCAAGACACTGGCATACCTTTTACTGATCTCAGCCTGGGACATCGGGACCTCGCGTATCTCATCGGACGTCTTTACGTATTTGTAAGCCCTAATTGCCGGAAATCTGTCTGGGGATGGGACCGTCACACGCATCCGAAGCTCGGCGGTCTCAGGTGCGAACGAGAATTCATGCGCGACTTCGAAGTGATCAGGATAGGCGGAATTCTCCACGACGAGCGAGATGTACTCCTGAACCGCGTCAGCGTCTCCGTAGGAGAGGTTCGTAATGAATTGGTCGATGGCCTGATTGTGGTCGTCCAGTTCCTGCCGGAACCGATGTTTTTCCGCGGCCAGGGTTTTAACTCTTTCGGCTTCTGCCTGTTCATAGGCAGCCAATTCTTTTCTGTACCTATCTTCTAAGGCCGAGATCCGACTGGCCCATGCCACCTTTTGCATCTCGTAAGTTTGCTGCGCCATCGCGCGCGCTTCCTCTAGCTTCCGCTTCTTGCCGAAGAAACCCTTAGGCTTGTCTGGTTCAACGTATTTCGGCTCGGGTGGATAATTTGGTCGTTTCGGCGCGACTAACGGAATCTCCAAGTCTGGCATGTCGAACGGTGTCGTATCAAAAGGCTTTCGAAGCTTCTCAAGATCTATATGGTCGTCAACGTTGATCGTGGCAGCCAGCAACCCTTCCAGATCGTCTAAGACTGCATCGATTTCCGAATTTACTCGGTCGACCTCGGCTTGCTGGGCTGCGGCATGCGTCGCCTTTACTGCCTTTTCGTAAGCTTTCCGATCACGCTCATCCGCGATTTCTGCCTTCTTAACCTTAGCTGCATAATCCTTCGCCTGTTGTGCTACCTCTCTCCGCTCGGCGAGGTCACGACGCTCGGCAGCTTTTGCACGACGAGCACGCTCTCTCTCCGCGGCCTTCATAGCCTTCAGCGTGACGCTTAGCAAACTTTTGGCCAATGTTAATCATCCCTTAATCTACGCTCTCTGTTCAAGTTTATACGATCAAGTTTTATTGTCTACGACCAGCTTGCCATCAGTCGCTGGCGCAAAGCATCAATGTGGCCTTGGAGCCGCAAGGGAGCTATGGCTGAATTTGGGTGACGCCGCCTGATCAAGCCGCGTCACCCAAATTCAGCCATAGCTCGCATTCCGAGCATATGCCGCTGAACCGCCAGGCGGTGGTGATGGCGCGGCATGGCGTGCCGATCGACCGCTCGGTTCTGGCCGACTGGATGGGCCGCACCGGCGCGCTGATCGCCCCCGTGGTCGAGCACATGGCCAAGCGCCTGATCGCGGAAAGCACCCGTCTTTACGTTGATGAAACGACGGCCCCGGTGCTGGATCCGGGCAAAGGCAAAACCAAGACCGGCTATCTCTGTAAGCGCCCGGCCATCGCCCTCGTTGTTTGAGGGGCGATGTCATCCGAGATGACGCCCGTAACAACGGAGGCGTCGATGGATAGCGACATACAAACTTACGTAAGTTCTCACAGTGATGATCCTGGATACGCTGGTCGTATCGACATCGTGACGGGGCCGACCGGTCGCCGTCGCTGGCCCGAGCATGTGAAGGCGGCAATGGTGCTCGAGACGTTTCGGGACGGGGTGACGGTGGCCGACGTGGCCCGGCGTCATGGGGTTTCGGCGCCGCAATTGCATGCCTGGCGTCGGGCCGCGCGCGAGGGGCTTTTGCCGATGCCGGAGGATGATGCCCTCGGGCTCGTGCCGATCATGGTGAGCGGGGGCGCCGTGCCGGGCGATCAACCCGGGACCAGCCTTCAGCTGGAGATCGTCGGGGTGCGGATCCTCGTGCCGACCGGCTTCGACGCGGCGCATCTTGGGCGGGTGGTTGCGGCATTGCGGGAGACATCGTCGTGATCCTGCCGGGCGGGATCACTCGCGCCTATCTGGCGACGCGGCCGGTGGACTTCCGCAAAGGTCACGCGGGGCTCGCGCTGGTCGTGCAGAACGTGCTCGGCCACGATCCCTACAATGGCGCGGTGTATCTGTTCCGCTCGAAGCGCGGCGATCAGCTGAAGTGCCTGGTCTGGGACCAGACCGGTCTGATCCTGATCTACAAGAAGCTCGAGGGCGGTGCCTTTGCCTGGCCGAAGCCGGCGGATGGGGTCATTAGGCTGTCCCCGGCGCAATTCGCCGCTCTGTTCGAGGGCGTCGATTGGCGGGCTGTCCGGGCCGAGCGCAGGCAGAGGCCGCGGCTGGCAGGGTGAGCCGCGACAGGGTGACTCGGGCCGTGTTTTATGGCGTCCTTGCGGGGTGTTGTGGGGTAGTCTCGGGCCATGGCATCACGCAGCACCAGCACGGCCCGGGTGGCAGATCTTGAACGGCGTCTGGCCGAGGCCGAAGCCGCGCGGGCTGCCGCCGAGACCGCGCGGATCGAGGCGGAAACACGTCTTGCCGCAGTCGAGGAGGCGCGCGCGCGGCTGGAACGCCTGCTCTCGCAGATGCGCCGCGATGCTTTCGGCGCGAAGTCCGAGAAGGGCGATCCGGACCAGCATCACCTGCCATTCGAAGATGTCGAGGCTGCGGCCGGGATGCTGGCGGCGGCCAGCGAAGCGGCCGAGAAGGTGATCGGCCCCCCGGAAGGCGCCAGCTGCTCCGCCGCAGCGTAACAAGGGCAATCTTCCCGCGCATCTGCCCCGGATCGAGCAGGTCATCGAACCGGAGAGCATCCTTTGCCCCCTGCGGCTGCGGCGCGATGCAAAGGGTTGGCGAAAGCCGGACGGAGCGGCTCGATGTGATCCCGGCGCAATTCCGCGTGCTGGTGACGGTGCGCCCGAAATATGTCTGCCGGACCTGCGCGGGCGCGCAGCATGCCCAGGCTCCGGCGCCGGAATGGCTGGTGCCGCGCGGCCTGCCGACCGAGGCGCTGGTGGCGCATTGCATGGTCGCCAAATTCGGCGATTACCTGCCGTTTTACCGTCAGGCCGACATCTATCGCCGCCAGGGGCTCGATCTTGACCGCACGATGCTGGCGGAATGGTCCGGGCGGGCGGCACAGCTTCTGGCGCCGGTGATCGACGCGATGATGACAGAGTTGCGCCGCAGCGACCGGTTGCAGATGGATGAGACCACCGTGCCGGTGCTGGCGCCGGGCACCGGGAGGTGCGCACCGACTGGCTCTGGGTGGTGCTGCGCGATCAGCGTGGCTGGGGTGGCGGCGATCCCCCGATCGTGGTCTTTCATCACGCGCGCAGTCGCGCAGGCAAGGTCGCGCAAGAGATCCTCAAGGGGTTCTCCGGCGGCACGCTGCTGGTCGATGGCCACGGCGGCTATGACCAGCTGGCCGATCCGAAAAAGACCGCAAAGCCATGGGACATCGCCTATTGCTGGACGCATTGGCGGCGCCGCTTCGTCAAGTTCGCCAAGGATACGCCGTCGGAAATCTGCGACGAGATGGTCGAGCGCATTGCGCAGCTTTACGCCATCGAAAGGAAATCCGCGGCCGTGACCCGGCCACGCGCGTGAAAATCCGGCAGAGGTTCTCCAGGCCGATCGTCGAGGCCCTGCGGCCCTGGCTCGAGGGCTGCCTGCAGCAGCTCTCCTCGACGAACGAACTCGCGCGGCACATCCGATACGGGCTCAAACGTTGGGCGGGGCTGACCCGGTTCCTTGCGGACGGTCGGCTCGAAATGGACACCAACGGCGTCGAAAACGCGATCCGTCCGATTCCGCTGACGAGGAAAAACGCGCTCTTCGCGGGCTCCGACGACGGGGCGAAAACCTGGGCCCGCATCGCCTCACTGATCGGCACCTGCCGCCTCAATGGCATAAACCCCGAGGCCTATATCGCCGCCACGCTCCGCAAGATCCTCGACCAGCACATGCAAAGCGATATCGCCGCGCTCATGCCCTGGAACTTCCGAGAATAGTCAAGCCGCAAGGCAAAGGGCGATGAGCGGGCGCTTACCTATCTCTGGGCGGTGCTGCGCGATGATCGCGGCTGGGGCGGGACAGCGCCCCCGGGGGTGGTGTTCCACTATCGCCCCGGCCGGAAGGGCACATATCTGCGCGATCTCTTCACCCGCCTCGCCAATGGTCACCTGGCCAGCAACATCGACGCGCTGATGCCATGGGCCTATGCCCGGGGAGCGGAAAATGAGGCCGGCTCAGATCTCGTGAAATGAACTCACCAGGGATTCCCCAGTGAGATCATTTGTAAGCGCCCGGCCATCGCCCTCGTTGTTTGAGGGGCGATGTCATCCGAGATGACGCCCGTAACAACGGAGGCGTCGATGGATAGCGACATACAAACTTACGTAAGTTCTCACAGTGATGATCCTGGATACGCTGGTCGTATCGACATCGTGACGGGGCCGACCGGTCGCCGTCGCTGGCCCGAGCATGTGAAGGCGGCAATGGTGCTCGAGACGTTTCGGGACGGGGTGACGGTGGCCGACGTGGCCCGGCGTCATGGGGTTTCGGCGCCGCAATTGCATGCCTGGCGTCGGGCCGCGCGCGAGGGGCTTTTGCCGATGCCGGAGGATGATGCCCTCGGGCTCGTGCCGATCATGGTGAGCGGGGGCGCCGTGCCGGGCGATCAACCCGGGACCAGCCTTCAGCTGGAGATCGTCGGGGTGCGGATCCTCGTGCCGACCGGCTTCGACGCGGCGCATCTTGGGCGGGTGGTTGCGGCATTGCGGGAGACATCGTCGTGATCCTGCCGGGCGGGATCACTCGCGCCTATCTGGCGACGCGGCCGGTGGACTTCCGCAAAGGTCACGCGGGGCTCGCGCTGGTCGTGCAGAACGTGCTCGGCCACGATCCCTACAATGGCGCGGTGTATCTGTTCCGCTCGAAGCGCGGCGATCAGCTGAAGTGCCTGGTCTGGGACCAGACCGGTCTGATCCTGATCTACAAGAAGCTCGAGGGCGGTGCCTTTGCCTGGCCGAAGCCGGCGGATGGGGTCATTAGGCTGTCCCCGGCGCAATTCGCCGCTCTGTTCGAGGGCGTCGATTGGCGGGCTGTCCGGGCCGAGCGCAGGCAGAGGCCGCGGCTGGCAGGGTGAGCCGCGACAGGGTGACTCGGGCCGTGTTTTATGGCGTCCTTGCGGGGTGTTGTGGGGTAGTCTCGGGCCATGGCATCACGCAGCACCAGCACGGCCCGGGTGGCAGATCTTGAACGGCGTCTGGCCGAGGCCGAAGCCGCGCGGGCTGCCGCCGAGACCGCGCGGATCGAGGCGGAAACACGTCTTGCCGCAGTCGAGGAGGCGCGCGCGGCTGGAACGCCTGCTCTCGCAGATGCGCCGCGATGCTTTCGGCGCGAAGTCCGAGAAGGGCGATCCGGACCAGCATCACCTGCCATTCGAAGATGTCGAGGCTGCGGCCGGGATGCTGGCGGCGGCCAGCGAAGCGGCCGAGAAGGTGATCGGCCCCCGGAAGGCGCCAGCTGCTCCGCCGCAGCGTAACAAGGGCAATCTTCCCGCGCATCTGCCCCGGATCGAGCAGGTCATCGAACCGGAGAGCATCCTTTGCCCCTGCGGCTGCGGCGCGATGCAAAGGGTTGGCGAAAGCCGGACGGAGCGGCTCGATGTGATCCCGGCGCAATTCCGCGTGCTGGTGACGGTGCGCCCGAAATATGTCTGCCGGACCTGCGCGGGCGCGCAGCATGCCCAGGCTCCGGCGCCGGAATGGCTGGTGCCGCGCGGCCTGCCGACCGAGGCGCTGGTGGCGCATTGCATGGTCGCCAAATTCGGCGATTACCTGCCGTTTTACCGTCAGGCCGACATCTATCGCCGCCAGGGGCTCGATCTTGACCGCACGATGCTGGCGGAATGGTCCGGGCGGGCGGCACAGCTTCTGGCGCCGGTGATCGACGCGATGATGACAGAGTTGCGCCGCAGCGACCGGTTGCAGATGGATGAGACCACCGTGCCGGTGCTGGCGCCGGGCACCGGGAGGTGCGCACCGACTGGCTCTGGGTGGTGCTGCGCGATCAGCGTGGCTGGGGTGGCGGCGATCCCCCGATCGTGGTCTTTCATCACGCGCGCAGTCGCGCAGGCAAGGTCGCGCAAGAGATCCTCAAGGGGTTCTCCGGCGGCACGCTGCTGGTCGATGGCCACGGCGGCTATGACCAGCTGGCCGATCCGAAAAAGACCGCAAAGCCATGGGACATCGCCTATTGCTGGACGCATTGGCGGCGCCGCTTCGTCAAGTTCGCCAAGGATACGCCGTCGGAAATCTGCGACGAGATGGTCGAGCGCATTGCGCAGCTTTACGCCATCGAAAGGAAATCCGCGGCCGTGACCCGGCCACGCGCGTGAAAATCCGGCAGAGGTTCTCCAGGCCGATCGTCGAGGCCCTGCGGCCCTGGCTCGAGGGCTGCCTGCAGCAGCTCTCCTCGACGAACGAACTCGCGCGGCACATCCGATACGGGCTCAAACGTTGGGCGGGGCTGACCCGGTTCCTTGCGGACGGTCGGCTCGAAATGGACACCAACGGCGTCGAAAACGCGATCCGTCCGATTCCGCTGACGAGGAAAACGCGCTCTTCGCGGGCTCCGACGACGGGGCGAAAACCTGGGCCCGCATCGCCTCACTGATCGGCACCTGCCGCCTCAATGGCATAAACCCCGAGGCCTATATCGCCGCCACGCTCCGCAAGATCCTCGACCAGCACATGCAAAGCGATATCGCCGCGCTCATGCCCTGGAACTTCCGAGAATAGTCAAGCCGCAAGGCAAAGGGCGATGAGCGGGCGCTTACGATCATTTGAGGGGCGATACAAAGCCGCAACGCGCACCCGTCCGCTCGCTCCTCCGACACCCGCAAGAAAAATATCAATGGGCCGTGGCCGCCGCATACGCAGAGGGCGGTAAGCCGACTGAGCGCGGTGCGGCATGGCGCCCGCAGCGAGCTTGGGATAGCGGTCACTCATGCACCATGCCGCGCAAGTCGCTCCTGTCTGCCCAACACGGGCAGATAGCAGCCTGACGGCAGTGCGGCATCGCACCTGCAGCATCCCATAAAAGCGGCCAGTCGGGCGAGCCGCAGCGGTTCCCCTCCGAAGGCCGCTAGGGGCCGGAGCCCAGCCAGCATTGTCGTGACGTGTAGTCACACAACAAACAATTGCGATGGCACTCGGACGCAGACTTCAACCACGGCTCCGAAGCGATAACGATGGCGGGCTTCACGTGCCGACGTTGTGGCATCAATTCGTGGCTAAAATACATATTTCATCTCGTTGCGTAAATAGTTGTCAACTGCGCAGAGACATCTGAAAGCGCTCTCTAAAGTATTTCGCAATGCCTTTGCTATTTATGAATATTCCCATTTCGGATAGTGGCTTATCTGGAGGAGGGTCAGCGGAAAGCCAATTCTGACTGGAAATAACCAAATTGTCATCATCCCAAGCCAAAACTTTAGCATGAAGTCGAGGGTCAAATATTGGCTGAACGTTGACTCCAGTCCCTAAGTCATCTCTTATCAGCGCGGAAGCCTCTTCAGACGACATACCCCCCGAAGTTCTGCCATAATATATTTTGATAAGGCGATCTCTCTGTGCAGCAGCCGCGACCATTGCCGACAAAACTAACGGACCTGATGCAGGGCTCATCCGGTGGCTACAAACAAATGCTTCTTTCTGAACATCATCTCTTGCTTGAAGTATTAAGTCATTATGCATGGGTCCATAGACTAGAGCCATCCGAGAACTCCCCGAATGCTCGGATCTATTTTTTGAAATCGTCGCTGCCAGCATCATATACTCTTCAGAAAGGCGAGAGAAGTGCCCACTCGGTGATCGGCAAAGCTCAGCAAGCTTAGAAAAAACATCAGAAATTAGGGCTCCATTCCTGAAAGAAGCCGAAGTTTCAAAGCTCTGAAAGCTACTCGACAACCAATTGCATGACCCAATATAGCAAATAAAATCGTTTGGGTGGCCCGTATCTGAAATTAGCATTTTTGAATGCGAGTGTGTTGAAGATGTATGCACCCTAATTCGGTCAATATTGTTTCCAGTCATAGCCTTCCGAATGTTAAGAGCGGCTTGGCGCGAAGGATTACTTCCGCTAACGTCCGTCTCCTGCCCCCAGAGTATGTCAATCATCACGCCGCGATCTAAAGCTATCCGCAGGCTGGGAAGAACGTTTTTAAAGTGATCTTCAGAAATGAATGTTGAGTGAATAATGATACGGTGACGGGCTTTCTTGATTGAATCCATAAAGACTCTTTGATGCTCTGCGCCACCAATAACGAGATCAGAACTCGTGAATCTACAAGAAACCGCGTCTAGGCGGGGCGGCTTGGCTTGAAACCTCGCTGTAACAGTTTGGGGCTGCTGGCCATTTGGCCTGTGCTCATACGAACGCGCAGCTTGTAAAATAGCCTCCTTGAGCTCTTCAGATGCATGAGATGGCAATCCGTCGACTATTCCGTCTCGAACGATGACGAGCGCCCACCTTTCCATAAGGCGCTCTCCCCCACCGTCAAATGCGACAAATTGCTCATCTTCTTCGAACAATACATGGAGAAGTGATGTAGCATCGCCAACGTTCTCTCTTTCTGGCCTCGAAACGCGTATAATGTTCGCATCTCGCTTTTCCAGATCTTGGATGTGGTATTCATGATGAAACGGTAGCTGTCGTCTACGGAACACCGTTCCAGAGATTTGATCGATGACGAAGCTCCGACGTTGCTTATGTCGCGTTAGTGGGCTCGGCAACTCGCGTAAAGTTGCTGCGGCTGCTCCGGAGGGGGTAGTCTGGAAGTTCATGGTACTTCCAACATCAACCAGTTCCACCCAACCAACTCTCATGAGTCGGACAATTGCTTCGACAAGGACTCGTCGGGGTAGATTGGCACGCTTCTGAAGCTCCGTAAAATTCTGAGATTCCAGCGCAATCGAGGCCAATATCGAATGCTCAATAATAGTCCATGGGCGACCTTTATCAAACACAAATTTCTTAGTGCCCTGCAGGACCGGCACCGCAACGCGAACTGTAGTCATTTCTTACGCCCTCGCGCACAATGTTTTAAAGTTAACCATAGCGGCGTTATTATTAGTCAATTCCGCATCAAGATTTGTCATTAGGCTACTCAAGAAGGCGCCCTCTGCGTCGTCTCTAGACTTGTTGGCTGTCAGAACAGTGGTTAAAAAATCAAACGAACCTACAACGACTAGCTTCCAGCGTGCGCGACTAAAAAGCACGTTCATTCGTCGCGCATCACACAAAAAACCGAGAGCTCCATTCATGGAGGCTCTATTGTTGTTTCTGACAAGAGAAACAATTACGATGTCTGCTTGGTTTCCTTGAAACGAGTCAACCGTACCGCAGATCGAGCTGTCTACAGCGCCTATAAATTCGTGAAGATTTGGAAACGCAGCTAAATCGTCATCAATTCTCTTGCCGAGCCTTCTAACCTGCTCGCTGTAAGGCGACAAAACAGCAATTGTTGGTTTTCTGCCCAGGTCTTTCGGCACTTCAAGAAGCTTCAATACCTCAATTACGGCGGAGACCTCATCCGGATTGTGCCAAGTCGGACTCTGATCCCCATATTTTTTTCCCAGTTCAGATTGAACATAGGGCATGTTGACCAACACAAGCGGAGAGTTTGGAAGCCGAGCAATATCTCGGGAGCGGAATGGAGGCGGCACACTCTCAAACCAACGAGTAGCCGAGCTATAAGTCTCGAGCTCTCCATCGTAGAATGTCTTTGAAACTACACGAGCGATAGCGGGGTGCATTCTGTGTTGCTGATTCAGTACCGATGCAAGTTTCCGGGATTTTGGTCGAGTTTTTTGCCACGTTAACTGATCGTCAATAAGAGTCTCAAACAAAGAAAGCAGTCTGATCGCTTTTGAGCAAAGTGCGTCCAGGTCAAAATCAACTTTATCGTCCAACCCAATCACTTCATCTATCGTTTGGTCTCTTAAGCTGCGCCCAACAAATTGAGAGCCTGCGGAAATTGCTTTGCGAACAGTCTCAGAATTTCGAAGTACTCGCTCGAGTCTCTTTGCGTCAAAAGGCGCTAGCTGTTTATGGTCCCCGAT
Source organism: Rhodobacter capsulatus (assembly GCF_052363185.1). Classification (GTDB taxonomy): domain Bacteria; phylum Pseudomonadota; class Alphaproteobacteria; order Rhodobacterales; family Rhodobacteraceae; genus Rhodobacter; species Rhodobacter capsulatus_E. The sequence continues at coordinate 2,995,450 of NZ_CP198955.1, forward strand.
CATGAGGCGTCTGTGCGATAGCAAAAGGGGGGCGAGCAACTCTAACCCGTTTGCCTTGCCTGCCTCTTCAATGACACTCCAGTCAAATTGATTCCTCTCTTCAACTAGCCTTTCAATGCTGGAAGAGTTCACCGTCGAAAATACAACATTTGCTGATCGGAGCACTAAGTGCTCAATGGATTGAACGTCCTTTATCGATGGACTCGTAGAATTTTTTGTCCGTGCAGGCCCGCCATTCGTCGAAACTCCTCGCAGATCTTCGATCTGTGACTTTAAAAAATCGGGCGCACCTTTTGCAATATCGCTTTCGCAAAAATCAGCAATCAGTCGTCTTGTGACGTTTCGCGGGCTCCTGTCATCTTGCACCCCTTCGTAGTCCTTGGCTCTAGGCCGCACGATTAGGCAATCATCCGGCAAAGAAACTTCAGAAAGAATTTCATCCATAAGGTGATCAATTGCCGAATTTGCTTGAGCAGTTAGGAGAACCCTACTTGTTGGATCTGCTCGAAAAATGTGATCGGTCAAATCTCTGACTAGCCGGGTTTTCCCCACGCCTGGCGGACCCTGAACAAGCGAAATTGGCAGAGTTGATACAATCCGTTCCAAAGCTTCTTGTTTTGATGGGTCTAGGCTTTCCCAACTGTCGTCTTTATATACAGCCTCGTGTGTTTCACGAATCTTGGAGCGTGGATCCTCTAGTATCTCACTCAATTCAGAGTGCTCTTTTAGAGCGCTTATAGCTTTGACTCTGCGCTGAAATTGCGCATCCCTACCTACAAAGTCCGATAATAAAAGAAGTGGTTGCGTCAACGGAGGGATTGGATCGCTACCTGAAAGTCGGTATGATATGCCGCGCTTCTCTTCAATCCGATCAGTTAGGCGCCAGGTGGTGTTCGCAGTCTCTTTTACACCTACAAGCTGCCCGTCCGATATGACCCATTCATCGGCCCGACTATCTCTCTGAACCAGCTCATCAAGGCGATCAGTAAGCGGCTTTAGGCCCAATGCCTCAGAGAGCGCTTCTCGTTCTATGTCTTGGCGGATCTTGACGCGCACAGAAAAGAGATCTTCCGTCACTTCACTGTCATCTTTCTGAACCTCGACAGGGAAGGAATCTGCTGCGGCATAAATCGCATCAAGAAACGACGTTAAGGATAGGGCCTCAATTGCGCTACCACTGCTTGAGGTTAGGTTGCTGCTATTAGAAAGACTATCCCAGAGAGGCAGCCAACTGCGAAGCTTCCCTCGAAGTCTCGGAAAGTCTCTATTCGCATCCCTCAAGGAAACGATACTTATTTCTCCGCTCGGAACGGTATCCTCAGCGAGAATATTTATGGGCGCAGGATTCTTTTTTTCTGTCCGCTCGCAATAAGCTAGATCCCAAGATCCATCCCCTTGGGAGGTGCTGTGAGTAAACTTAGATAAAGAATAGGTTAGTAGATGCCCACAGACTACTAGCCGACCGCTTGCGTTTCCGTCAGCCTTAACCATAAGCAATCTCGGGCGCTCATAGATGTCGGCCTCGATAAAAGCTATCTGATCTTGGATGTTGCTGGATTCGATTTCTCCATCCGTAGCGACTCTTATTGCCTCAGAAAGGACCGACTGTGGGCCGAGGCGAACCGCGAGGCGTAATTTTTGCTCAATTCTGGCCTCAGATCGCTCGAGACACGCGATGATTTCGTCAATTTCGCCAAAAACGACTTCACCGTCCACCCGTTCAAATTTTTCCGTGACAGCAAGCTTCCTTAATAGCTTTGCTTCCTCTGTCAGGATGTTCTCAGAAACGGAAGAGGGTGGAGTGGTCGCATCGAGAATTTTCTTCTTGTCGAGGCGCAGCAGGTCACTAATCAGAAGTGAAAAGTCACGCCAGTCCGAGTAGAATGATGCGGTTGCTATATCCTCCCTGGCCGTATTGCGACTGCCATTCTGCATCCCAACACCAGTAAGTCGAATGGACCACTCAAAGCCCGTAAGTTGAAAATCAAGATGCTCACCGCCGGAGGTCAACACTGACCATTCATCTATATTTCTATGAATTAGCCCTTGCTGATGAATGATTTCTATGCCTCGACAAATTCGTTGCATATTTCGCCACAAACGAATTCTGTTCGAGACACGATTGGTTTGTTTGAGCCATTGGTTTCTATCTCCAAACTCAACAATTGTCGCTAATGGTCGCCGTTGCCCTACGTCTAGCGCCAAATGAAACCCTTCGCTATCCGCGCCCGCGGCGTATATCGGAGCAATTATATCATTCGCGCCAGGGTACCCACAAATTCGATGGAGTTGGCGGATCTCATGATGCCATATATCCTTGAGGAAATTATTATCATTTTTGCTTGCAGACCACGATTTAACAAGAATTTTCGAATCTGTTTTTGAGTATCCCTCGACTAGACTAGGCCTCCCAGATTTTTTCTCTTCGCGCCTGAGAAGCCGTTCATCCAGCTCAAATTCGCTTAAGAAATTGCTTCTCTGCCGTTTGGTTGGCCGTGCCATATGAAATATCCCCAACACGAGCTGCGCGTTCATAGGAAGTCATCATTCTTCAAGATGCCTCCAGCTCCACATTGCCCGCAGGTTGTACCACATAAGCGCACAACGCAATGATGATCGATCAAAGTCTGTGCTCAGGATGTGCTTGTGTCATCCAAGAGCTGCGCGCTGGAGCGTCCAACATTATGATCAGCGGTTTTCTAGAAGCGATGTGCGTGCCGCGGCCACAGCGCGCCAGAGCTTGTAGTTCGGACGAAGAATGTCAGTGGTGAGATCGAATCCACCTTGCGGCAAGGCCACGTCCCCGTCTTGATTGTCATCGGCCGTTTGTCAGGTCAACCGCGCGAGGTCTGTCTCATCACCACCAGACTAATGAAGGCTTGTGCGGAAAGCTAGTCGAACGGCCGCTTCGGAGCCTATCGCCTCACAGCAACCGATCAGGCCAATGTCCGTTTTGGGCCGAGCACGTCGATGGCATAGCCGAGGGCTGAATGGGGCCGCGCGATGTTATCGGCGTGATCAGCTCGCGGGCATGCCCAAATGCCTATTGCTCTTCGGTATGACATAAGTAGAAGCAGCCTCACGCTTCCCGAGGTTGAAGATTGTCCAGCCGTCTCGCTCTGACCTCATCTCTGGCCCCGCGCGAGACGGCGTTTTCGTTTATGTGTCGGCTTGCCGCAAGGAATGCCCTACCTGTCGGCGTGTTCGGCAACGATATGGATATTCCCTTCAGCTCCATTGTCGTCGGAAAGCGCGATGCGATCCTGCGTCTCTCCGAAATCTCCGGGGCATCCTGCGACGACCTGCTCGCCTGGACCCCCGAGAACACCGGTGATCGAGAGCATCAGTTCCGCGGGCAGACCTTCCACGCCAAGGCCGTGAAAGAAACCACGGTGCGCGGGTGTCCGATTTGCCTGCGCCAGGACTCGGAGAGCGCCGACGGTCCCCCCGCAGAGGCCATGGCCCTCCGCGGCCACTGGATGCTTCGCCCGGCGACCATCTGCCTCCACCACCGCCATCCGCTCGTTCCGCTCTGGCATGAAGCAGAACCGGCGCGCCGATACGACACGGCCTCGCGTTTCGCCGAAATTGCCGAGGCCGTGCTATCGGGCTCGTTGGACAGACCTTTGCGGGATGCGTCCCCGTTCGACCTGTGGTTCGAGACGCGCCTGGCCATCGAGCACGGTTCTCAGGGCAACTGGCTGGATCAGTTTTCGCTCTACCCGGCCGCGCATTTCTGTGAGCTGCTGGGACGCGCAGCCTTTGCGACCAAAATCCCGAAATGGAAAAAGATGCCACCGGAGCGGCTCTGGTGCTGTTTTGATCTCGGATACACCTTCGCCAGCAAGGGCGAGGAACATATCCGCGATGCCCTCTCGCAGCTGCAGCAGCTGATCGGAACACCGACAGACGGTCCAAAGAAGAAGTTCGGTGACCTCTATGACAGGCTCGCGCACGATCTTACGGGAGAGGATTACCGTCCCTTTCGCGATCTGTTGCGCGACCACATCGCGACGACATGGCCACTTGGGCCGGGCGACGCCTTGATGGGCGAACCTGTCCTTGAGCGCCGAGTGCATTCCGTTCTGACGGCTGCGCGCGAAACCGGAATCGATGCGCGGCGGCTGCGCAAGCTTTTGTCCGAGGCGGGCTGGGTCAAGCCTGCCGGCGAAGGTCGCGAAGACGCCTGGGAGCTGTTCGATGCCGTCGCGGCCGCGCCGTTTCTGCAGTCACTCGGATCCGGGGTGAATGCCCCGGAATTGCGTGAGAAGCTCTCGATCTCACGGTCACAGTTCGACCTGCTGCGACAGGACGGATATTTTGCGCCGACCCTGGGCGGGGCCGGGCACAAGCCGCTTTGGGATATTCAGGCCGGGCGATCTTTCATCGATGGCTTGCTGACTGGCGCCACACCGATTTACGTACCCATGCATGACTGGAGCGATATTGCGTCGGCTGCGCAGCGCCTGAAGATCCGCCCCGGGCAGATCGTCAGCATGATCGAGGGCCGGAAGCTGACACGGGTTGGAAAGCACCTCGGGCGTGACGGGTATGCGGCGATTCTGGTTGATTTCGCCGAGGTGGAACGCAGGCTGGAACGACCGGAGGCCAAGGGGCTGAGCATCGAGTTGTTCGCGAAGACCGCCGGGTTGCGCCATCGCACGGCGATGCGGCTGGTCCGGGACGGTCACGTTCCGACGACCGAAGGCATGAACCCGAAGACGAAGGCGAAGCAACGTTTCCTCTCGCCCGCCGACATCGATGCCTTCCATCGTCGCTTCGTGACGCTCCGCCACCTCGCCGCACTTCTCGGGCTTTCTTGGCAATCCCTGCGCACAATTCTGAAGGACGCCAGCGTCGCTCCATTTGCTCCGGATGGCGAAGATATCGGTGCGATCTTCGAGTGGGAGGTGATCGAGAAGCTGTTCTGTTGCAGGTGGCCCACACCAATAAGGCGAGTTCTCTGAACGGGTCTGAGGAGACAGGAGGCGGAAGCTCTCGATGAACCTCTGCGCCACCTATGCCCTTGAAATAAATAGCTTATATTGAGGCGGGCACATAGCAAGAGACTGCTAGAATGCCGCTTCTGGCTACCTGCCCACCTCGAATTTGCCGAGTTTGCGCACGCTTCTAGATTTTATTTGCGCACGCTATTCCCTTATCTGGCTTGTGTGGCTGCCGCCCTGTTCAGCCGCACTTCGAATGCCCGCAGTCGGCGCAGGTCACACAGCCTTCCACCTTGCGCATTGCATAGCTTCCGCAAGACGGACAAGCCTCGCCGCGCGGAACTTCTCCCATTTCCATCACTTCGGCCCGGGGATCGGATTTCAACCCCATCCCCTCGCCCGCGATGAAACCTGTCGCCACCAGATGACGCTCGATCACGCCGCCGATCGCGGCCAGGATCGACGGGATGTACTGACCCGCCATCCAGGCCCCGCCACGCGGATCGAAGACCGCTTTCAACTCGCCCACGACGAAACTCACATCGCCACCGCGCCGGAACACCGCCGAGATCATCCGCGTCAGTGCCACCGTCCAGGCATAATGTTCCATATTCTTGGAATTTATGAAAACCTCGAAAGGACGGCGATGCCCGCCCTGCACGATGTCGTTCACCGTGATGTAGATCGCATGTTCCGACCCCGGCCATTTCAGCTTGTAGGTCGCCCCTTCCAAGGCCGCAGGCCGGTCGAGCGGTTCGGTCAGATAAACCACCTCGGCGCCGGTTTCGGTCTCTGGCGTCTTTTCGGAAGTTTCGGAAACCGTCAAAACAGAGCCCGTCACATCATTCGGGCGATAGGTGGTGCAGCCCTTGCAGCCGCTTTCAAAGGCCGCCATGTAGACATCCTTGAAATCGTCAAAGCTGATGTCCACCGGGCAGTTGATCGTCTTCGAAATGCTCGAGTCGATCCATTTCTGTGCCGCCGCCTGCATCTTCACATGATCCATCGGCGCCAGCGTCTGGGCATTGACGAAATAGTCGGGCAGGGGCGCATCCCCCTTCAGGTCGCGCCACATCTGCACCGCGCAATCGACCACCTCTTCCTCGGTCCGCGAGCCATCCTTTTGCAGCACCTTGCGGGTATAGGCATAGGCGAAGACAGGCTCGATGCCCGACGACACATTGCCCGCATAAAGCGAGATCGTCCCGGTGGGCGCGATCGAGGTCAGCAGCGCATTGCGGATCCCATGCGTCGCAATCGCCTGACGGACATCCTCGTCCATCTGCAACATGTTGCCGCTGTTCAGATATTTCTGCGCATCAAAAAGCGGGAAGGCGCCCTTTTCCCGCGCCAGATCGACCGAGGCCAGATAGGCCGCCCGGGCAATCGCCTTCATCCAGGCCTCGGTCTGCGCCGCCGCCGCATCCGAGCCATAGCGCAGCCCCAGCATCAAAAGCGCATCGGCCAGCCCCGTCACCCCAAGCCCGATCCGGCGCTTGTTCGTGGCCTCCGCCTGCTGCTGCGGCAGCGGGAAGCGGCTGGCATCGACCACATTGTCCATCATCCGCACCGAGGTGCGCACCAGATCATCCAGCGCCGCCAGATCCAGCACGGCCTTGTCGGTGAAGGGCGCAGACACCAGCCGCGCCAGGTTGACCGAGCCGAGCAGACAGGCGCCATAGGGCGGCAGGGGCTGCTCGCCACAGGGGTTCGTCGCCGCGATCTGCTCCAGATAGGCCAGGTTGTTCATCGCATTGATCCGGTCGATGAAGATCACCCCCGGCTCTGCGAAATCATAGGTCGCGCGCATGATCTTGTTCCACAGATCGCGGGCGTTCAGCGTGTGATAGACCTTGCCGTCAAAGACCAGCTCCCACGGCCCGTCGGCCTTCACCGCTTCCATGAAGGCATCGGTGATCAGCACCGACAGGTTGAACATCCGCAGCCGGGCCGAATCCTGTTTTGCGGTGATGAAAGCCTCGATATCGGGGTGATCGCAGCGCATCGTCGCCATCATCGCGCCGCGGCGACTGCCCGCCGACATGATCGTGCGGCACATCGCATCCCAGACATCCATGAACGACAGCGGCCCCGAGGCATCGGCCGCCACCCCCTTCACCGCCGCGCCACGCGGCCGGATCGTCGAGAAATCATAGCCGATACCGCCGCCCTGCTGCATCGTCAGCGCGGCTTCCTTCAGCATGTCGAAGATGCCGCCCATCGAATCGGGGATCGTGCCCATGACGAAGCAGTTGAACAAGGTCACCGCCCGGCCGGTGCCCGCCCCCGCCAGAATCCGCCCCGCGGGCAGGAATTTGAAATCTTCGAGCGCGGCGTAGAATTTCGGCTCCCAGGCGGCCGGATCAGCCTCGACCGAGGCCAGATCGCGGGCGACGCGGCGCCAGCTGTCTTCGACCGTGGCGTCGATCGGGCTGCCATCGGCATCCTTCAGACGGTATTTCATGTCCCAGATCTGTTCGGCGATGGGGGCGGCAAAACGGGTCATGAGGCATCCTTTGGCAGCGACCGACGGGCGGAAAGAGGGTTAAAGATACGTTGATGAGGACAGGGGGTCAACCGCGTTGCCCTCGGGCGAAGCACTCTATATTGTGGTGTCACAAGAAACGGAAGACCACTTCTAGCGTTTTCAGGCCAAAGGCTCGAAGCGCATGGGGGCAGGAAGGAAGGCAATGACACAACCGCTGCATATCCTCAAGCTTTGTGTCGGCGCGGAGAGCGTCGAGGATCTGATCGACTGGCAGCGGGCGCATTACGGCACGGGCCCCGCGCAGCATGTCACGCGGATGTGGCCCAAACGCGCCGAGGAGGTGCTGGCGGGCGGCTCGCTTTACTGGGTGATCAAGGGGGTGATCCTGGCGCGGCAACGCATTTTGGACCTGCGGCAGGTGACGGGTAGCGACGGCATTTCCCGCTGCGCGCTGGTGCTGGACCCGGAGGTGATCCGCACCGAGGCGATGCCGCGGCGGCCGTTTCAGGGCTGGCGCTATTTCGCCGCGGCCGATGTGCCGCGCGATCTGGTCGCCGGGCGCGAGCGCGAAGACCCCCTGCCCCGCGATTTGCAAGCGGCGCTCGCCGAGATCGGGCTGCGCTGATGCAGACGCGGCTGAGCAATACCGATGTGGTGGAGCTGACTGCGTGGCGGCACGCGCTGCACCGCGCCCCCGAGATCTCGGGCGAAGAGGTCGCGACTGCGCGGGCGGTGGTGGCGGAACTGATGAAATCCCGGCCCGACAGGCTTCTGACCGGGCTGGGTGGCCATGGCGTCGCGGCGATCTGGGAGGGCCTTGATCCCGGGCCCACGGTGCTGATCCGCTGCGAGTTGGATGCGCTGCCGATCCTTGAAACCGGAACCGTGGCGCATCGCTCGGACGTGCCGGGCAAGGCGCATCTGTGCGGGCATGACGGCCATATGGCGATTGTGGCGGGCGTCGCGCGGGGGCTGGCGCGGCAGAAGCCGCAGCGGGGCCGCGCGGTCTTGCTGTTCCAGCCCGCCGAGGAGGATGGCTCCGGCGCGGCGGCGGTGATCGCCGATCCGCGCTTTGCGGAAATCCGCCCCGATCTGGCGCTGTCCTTGCACAATTACCCGGGGCTGGCGCTGGGGCACGGCGTGGTGCGGCCCGGGCCCGCCAATTGCGCCTCGCGCGGGGTGAAGATCCGGCTCACCGGTCGCACCGCCCATGCGGCGCAGCCCGAGACGGGGCTTTCCCCCGGCCCGGCGCTGGCGCGGCTGATCGACCGGCTGCCTGCGCTTGGCCATGGCGGTCCGGTCACCGATCCGGCCTTTTCGCTGGTCACCATCACCCATGCGCGGCTGGGCGAGCCCGCCTTCGGCATCGCCCCCGCCGCGGCCGAGCTTTGGGCGACGCTGCGCACCCAGACCGATGCGGGCATGGCGGCGCTTGTGGCCGCGACCGAGGCCGCGGTGGCAGAGGCCGCCGAGGGGCTGGGCATAAGCCTTTCGTATCACGACATCTTCACCGCCTGCACCAATGCGCCCGAAGCGGTGGCGGTCTTGCGCAAAGCGATGGCAGCCGAGGCGATCCCCACGGGCGACACCGAAGTGCCGATGCGCGCCTCGGAGGATTTCGGCCGCTTCGGCGCGCTTGCCCCTTCGGCGATGCTGCTTCTGGGCGCGGGCGAGGATAGCCCCCGGCTGCACAATTCCGATTACGACTTCCCCGACAGCCTGATCCCGGTTGGCGCCGCGCTTTTCCTGCGCTGTCTGGCCGATCAGCTGGGCTGAGCCGACCGCCGCCGCCCCTCAAGCAGCCAGGCGGCGGTGATGGCGGCAACGACAAGGGCGAGCCAGGCCCAGCCCGGCAAAAGCGCCGTCAGCCGGATGTCGGTCGTGGCCGTGACCTCGCGCGGGGTGACGCCGATCCAGCCGCGCCCCGAAGCCACACGGCCCGGCCGCACCTGACGGATATCGGGGAGGCCGTCTTCCAGCGCCACCTCGGCCCCGCCCGAGGCGGCGATCACCGGCGCCAGCGCCGCGCCCGAAGCCACCGGGGTTTCGTATTCGCGGGCACTGGCCGGACCCAGCGCCATGACCCGCTCCAGATCCCCTTGTTTCAACCGATAAAGCCCCTCGGCGGGCGCGGTCCAGATCGCCGCAAACCGCCCCGGCTCGACCTGCGGCAGAGTCAGGCTTTCCGCCGTGCCATCGGGCCGGATGATCTGCACCGGGCCCACCGTGTCCTGCATCGTGCGGCGGGTGATCGTGACCGACAGGCTGCCCGGATCGACCTCGGCCAGAAGCGCCTCCTCCTCAAGGTCCGGTTCCTTCATCGCCCAATGCGCGATGCGGCGCAAAAGTTCCAGCTGCGGCCCGCCGCCCTCATAGCCGCGATCCCAGAGCCAGGCGTGATCGGAGGCCAGAAGCGCCACCCGCCCCTTGCCCGCCCGGTCGAGCACCAGAAGCGGTGCCTCGCCGACGCCTTTCATCACCACCTCGCCCCGGGCCCCGGTCAGCTCGATCTGACGCAGCCAGCGGCCCCAATGGGTCAGGCCCGCATCCCCCGCAGGCGGCGGCGCCCCCGTCAGCCCCGCAGTGACCGGATGGCGCAGGCCAAGCTCGGTCGGGCGCGGCAGGTAAGCCTCGGACAGCACCCGCCCGGTCGGCCGCGCGGGCAGGATGTCGCCCAAGGGCGTCTGCCACAGGCTTTCGACCGTCGCGAATTCGGGCCCGGCCGAAACCAGCACCGCCCCGCCACGGTCGACATAGGCGCGGATATTCTCGAAATACCCGGCCGGAAGAATGCCGCGTTCGGCATAGCGGTCAAAGATGATCAGATCGAATTCGTCGATCTTGTCCAGAAACAGCTCCTGCGTCGGAAAGGCGATCAGCGAGAGTTCGGAAACCGGCGTGCCATCCTGCTTTTCGGGCGGGCGCAGGATGGTGAAATGCACCAGATCCACCCCGGCATCGGATTTCAAGAGGTTCCGCCAGGTCCGCTCGCCCGCATGCGGCTGGCCCGAGACCAGCAGCACCCGCAGCCGGTCGCGCACGCCGTTGATGCTGACCACGGCGCTGTCGTTCTGCGCGGTCAGCTGCCCGGGCGCGGGCTCAACGCTGAACTGCACCACATTCTGCCCGGCATGCTCCAGCTTCAGCGGCAGTTCCAGATCCTGCCCCACCATCACCGGGTACTCCTGCGGCGCCGCCCCGTCGATCGAGATCGTCAGCCGCGCCGTCGATCCCGCCGCTTGAGGCACGGCGCCCGTGTCCTCGACCTTCAGGCGGATCACCGTTTCCTCGCCGATGATGCCGAAGGCCGGGGCGGTTTCAATCAGCAATCGCCGGTCCCAGTCGCTGGCGTGACCGCTGCGCAGAAGATGCAGCGGCGCGGGCAGATCGGGCAGCGCCTCGGGGTCGTGCAGACGCCCGTCCGAAAGCACGATCACCCCCGCCACCCGCCCGCGCGGCTCGGCCGCCAAGGCCTCGGAGAGCACCGCGCCCAGCTGCGTGCCCGCGTTTTGCGCGCCGTCCGGCACCGTCGCGCGGCGCAATTCGGTATTGGGCAGCGCGGTGATGGCGGCCGAAAGCTGCGCCAGCGCCGCATCGGTCTGCGCGGGCCGGTCCGACAGCCTTTGCGAGGCGGAGCGGTCATCGACCAGCAGCACGATATCCGAAAGCGGCGTCTTTTCCTCCTGCTGGACCGAGGGCTGCGCCAACCCGCCCAGAAGCGCCAAGGCCGCAAAGCCCCGCAGCGCCCAGCCCCGCAGCCCGCGCCAAAGCGCAACCGCCAGAAGCAGAACGGCCAGCGCCCCAAGCCCGGCCAGAACCGGCCAGGGGAGAAGCGGCGCAAAAACGACCGAGACCCCGTTCATTGCCCGAGCCTTTCCAGAAGCGCAGGCACATGCACCTGATCGGATTTGTAATTCCCGGTCAGCACATGCATGACCAGATTGACCCCGAAGCGCGCGGCGATCTCGCGTTGCCGCTCGCCGCCCGTGCCGCGGCCGACCGGAAACATCGGCTGGCCGACCTCATCGACCGCCCAGGCACTGGCCCAGTCATTGCCGCCGATCACCACCGGCGTCACCCCGTCGTTGAGGTTGCGAAACGGCATCCCCTCGGCCTGTTCGGCATCCACCGGCGCGGCCTCGACCCAGATCGGGCCATCGTAGCGGCCGGGCATCGTCTGCAGCAGATAAAAGCTGCGCGTCAGCACATGATCGGCGGGCAGCGGTTCCAGCGGCGGAATGTCAAGCGGCGCGGCCAAAGCCTGCAGCCGCCGCCCGGTTTCCGTCGCCGCCCCCATCCCCGCCAGATCGGCGTCGCGGGTGTCAAACAGGATCATGCCGCCGCCGCGCAGATAGCGGTTGAGCTTGACATAGGCCGCGGGCGAGGGCGTCGGCGCGGTCTCGGTCACCGGCCAGTAGATCAGGGTGAACAACGCCAGATCATCGGCCTCAAGATCCAACTGCATCGGCGCCGAGGGCTCGACAGTGGTGCGCCGCGTCAGGGTCTGGCCAAGCCCGCGCAGCCCGGCCATCGAGACCGCATCCAGCGTCGCATCGCCCGTCGGCACATAGGCGAAAACCACATTCGCGGCGGCCTCGATGGCACGCGCCTCGGGCATCGTCTGCGCTTGCGGCGGGCTGGGCAGCAGCACCACGGCCAGCGCCAGAACCGCCGCCGCGCGCGGGCCGCGCAGCCGCCCCGAAAGCGCCAGCGTCGCCAGAATATCAAGCAAAAGCACCATCAGCGCCGTGGCCAGAGCCAGCCCGGCCAGGGCCTTTTGTTTCGGCGCGCTCTCGCCCTCGATCCCCACCCCTGTGGGCCAGAGCGCCGGGGCCAACTGGCGCCCGCGCGGCAGGGCGTTCAGCGCGATCACCTGATCCTCGGCGCCGTAAAGCCCGGGCGGCAGGGCGGGGCCGGGCGGACCCTCGGCCAGATCCTCGCCCTTCACCCCCCGCCTCGGCCTCGCTCGGCACCAGCTGGCCGAAACCATCGAGCCGCTTCAGGGGGGTAAAGGTCTGCCCGGCCAGATCCTCGGCCGTGGGGGCGGCGGGCCGGGCGGACACCGAAAGCCGCTCCAGCATCTGCGGAAAGAGCCCCGACAGCGGCAGGTTCGACCATTCCGCATTCGCGGTGACATGGAAGAGCACGACCGCCCCCCTGCCCCATCGCCACGCGGGTCACAAGCGGCGTGCCATCGGCCAGCGCGGCAATGGTGCGCGCGGCCAGATCGGGGTCGGGCTCGGCCAGCACCTGTTCGCGCACCGTGACCTCCTCGGGCACCGTCAAACCGGCAAAGGGCGAGGTCTCGGCAAAAGGCGCCAAGCGGCGCGGCTCGCCCCAGCTCATCGTGCCGCCCACCGACCGCCCGCCCTGCCGCAGCCGCACCGGCAGCAGCGGATCGGCCGCGGTATCGGCAGCCGCCAGCCGCGGGCCGGCAAAGCGGATCAGCATCCCGCCCTTTTCGACCCAATCCTGCAGTTCGGCCGTGTCCGCGCCCTCGCCCGTATCGGCCAGAATGATTACATCGGGCTTGACCGGCAGGGCATCGGCCAGGGTCGCCTCGATCAGATCGGCCGAGGGGGCCAGAGCCTGCTGCAGGTAATGGGTGGGTGCCAGCAGTTCGAGCCCCTCACGCGCGGCACTGGGCGAGATCAGCGCCACCTTGCGCCGCTTTTGCGCATCGTCGGTCAGGCTGACGGCCCCCGCCGCGCGCAGGCCGGAAATCTCGAAACGGGTGATGCGGTTGCGCAATTCGGGCGGCAGATCAAAGACGACCTCGGCCTGGGCCTGACCGGCCAGCGTGATGGATTGCCGGGCCAGTTCGCGTTCCAGCCCCGAGGGATCGGCGCCCAGCGCCACGATTTCCAGCCTTCGGTTGACGGGGGCCGAGGTCTGGATCGGCAATTTCAGCTTCGCCCCGTCGACGCTGGCCGCGCCCAGCGCCAGCACCGGGGCGGCGGGCTGCCAGACCTTCAGCGTGCCATGCCCCTGCACCGCCCTTGCCAAGGCCGCGCGGCTGGCCCGGTCGAGCCCGTCCGAGAGCCAGAGCGTGTCATAGCGTCCCGCGGGCAGGATCGTCACCGGATCAAGGTCGAGCGAGGGTTCCCAGGGCTGCGGCCGCAGCCCCGGCAGGCTGTCGCGCAGATCGCGGGCGTCGGTGAAGGGTGGCGGCCCGGGCGGCGGATCGGCGAGGCTGACAAGGGCGACCGGACGGCCCGCCGCGGCGGCCTCGGTCAGGGCGCGGTCCAGCCGCTCGACCCGGCGCGGCCAGCTGACGGCCGAGGCCCAGCTGCCATCTTCCAGGATCAGAAGCGGCCCACGGGCGGGATCAAGCGGGACGGGATGCAGCACCGGCCCGGCAAAGCCGAAGATCGCGGCCGCCAGCGCCAGCATCCGCAGCGCCAGAAGCCACCAGGGCGTGCGTTCGGCCTGCACGGTTTCATCGGCGAGGCCCAAAAGCAACGCGACGCCCGGAAAGCGGCGCCTGATCGGCGCGGGGGGCGTGGCGCGCAAAAGCCACCACAGCAGCGGCAGGGCCAAAAGGCCCGCCAGAAGCCAGGGCGCGGTGAAGCCAAGCGGGCCCAGCATCGTCATCGCCAGCCCCCCGCAAGGGCGCCCTGCAGCCACAAAAGCGCCGCCTGCGCCGGGGCGTCGGTGTGATGGCTGGAAAAGGCAAAGCCCGATTGCCGGGCGATGCGGGCAAGGTGGTCGCGCCGCTCGGCCAGACGCGCCCGATAGCGCGCGCGCAGATCGCCCGCCTCGCGGGTTTCGAACCGCAGCCCGCCCGCCATCGAGGTGAAGACGGTGCGGCCGTCATAGGGGAAGTCTTCCTCGGCCGGGTCGAGCACCTGCAGCAGCACGCCGCTGACACCGCGCCCGGCCGCACCCGCAAGCGCGGTTTCCAGCCCGGCCGGATCGGCGAAGAAATCCGACAGCACCACCACCCGCGCCTGCGGGGCCACGGCCGACAGATCGGGGGCGGCATAATCCTGCGCCGAGGTCTCGGCCAGAAGCGCCTGCGCCAGCGTCAGCAGCTGCGCCTTGCCCGGACGCGGCGGGGCCAGCGGGCTTGTGAGCCCCACCCGTTCCCCCGCCCGCAGCGCGGAAAGGGCAAGCGCCAGCGCCAGAAGCCGGGCGCGGGTCTGTTTCTCGGGGCGGGCCTTGCGCCCGGTCTCGGCGCCCGAAAACCGCATCGAGGCGGCCGGGTCGACCCAAAGGCAGAGCGACTGCGCCAGCTGCGCCTCGCGGTCGCGGACGAATTGGGTGTCCGACCGGGCCGAGCGGCGCCAATCGACAAAGCGGGCCTCGTCGCCGGAATGGGCCGGGCGGTATTGCCAGAATTCCTCGCCCGCGCCCGCCCGGCGACGGCCATGGCCCCCCATCTGCACGGTATTGGCCAGATGTTCGGCCGCGATCAGCAGCGCAGGCAGGGCCGCGGCTTCCGCCTCGGCCGCCCGGCGCAGATCGCGTGCCGCCGCGTCGGGAAGGGGGTCGCTCACGCGGCGGCCTCGGCTTCGGTGCCGAGGATTTCGGTGACGGCGCGGGCGATGATCGCCGAAAGCGTCTCGCCGCGCGCACGGGCGGCGAAGGTCAGCGCCATGCGGTGACTGAGCACCGGACGGGCGAGCGCCGCCACATCGTCGATGCCGGGCGCCAGGCGGCCGTTCAGCAGCGCCCGCGCCCGCACCGTCAGCATCAGCGCCTGCGCCGCGCGCGGACCGGGGCCCCAGGCCAGGCTATCGCGGATGACGGGCAGCGCCTCGGGCTCGCCGGGGCGGCAGGCGCGAACCAGATCCAGGATCGCCTCGACCACGCGATCGCCGACCGGCATGCGGCGGACCAGCTGTTGCGCCGCGATCAGTTCGGCGGGGGTGAAGACGGCGATGGCCGTTGCCGCCTCGACCCCGGTCGTGGCCAGAAGGATGTCGCGTTCGGTGGCGCGGGTCGGATAGTCCACATCGACCTGCACAAGGAAGCGGTCCAGCTGCGCCTCGGGCAGGGGATAGGTGCCCTCCTGCTCGATCGGGTTTTGCGTCGCAAGCACATGAAAGGGCGGTCCAAGCGGACGATGCACGCCCGCCACCGTCACTTCGCGTTCCTGCATCGCCTGCAACAGCGCGGATTGCGTGCGGGGGCTGGCGCGGTTGATTTCATCGGCCATCAGAAGCTGGCAGAAGATCGGCCCCTCAAGGAAGCGAAAAGCGCGGCTGCCATCGGCGGCGGTTTCCAGCACCTCGGAGCCCAGAATATCGGCGGGCATCAGATCGGGGGTGAACTGGATGCGGGCGGGGGCCAGCCCCATCACCGTGGCCAAAGTATCGACCAGCATCGTCTTGCCCAGCCCCGGCAGACCCACCAAAAGCGCATGCCCGCCCGAGAGCAGCGCGGCCAAGGTCAGCTCGACCACACGTTCCTGCCCGATGAAACGGCGGTTCACCGAGGCACGGGCGGCGCCCAGTTTCGTGCCCAGCCGCTCGATCTCGGTCAGCAGGGTGTCGGTCTCGGTCATGACAGGGCTCCGGTTGCGCGTTATACGGGTAGAGAAACAGATAATCCGCCGCAGCCCAACCGCAAAGAGAAGATGACCGAGAAAGCCGCGCCACAAATCGCCGTGAAGCCGCCGAGTGCGGACGGGATCGCCGCAGCCGTGACGAAAGCCGGGGCCAAGGGGCCGCCGCCGGTGCATCTGTGGGACCCGCCCTTTTGCGGCGATCTGGATATCGAGATCCGTCGCGACGGGACCTGGTTCTATCTGGGAACGCCGATCGGGCGCGAGGCTCTGGTGCGGCTTTTCGCATCGGTGCTGAAGCTGGAAGACGGCAGGTTCTATCTGGTGACCCCGGTCGAAAAGGTGGGCATCCGCGTGCAGGATGCGCCCTTCCTTGCCGTCGATTGCACCGCCGAGGCGGGGGATCTGCGGTTCATCACGAACGTGGGCGATGAGGTCGTGGCGGGCCCGGAGCATCCGATCCGGGTGGAGATCGCGGCGGATGGCGAGCCGCGCCCCTATCTGCATGTGCGCCGCGGGCTTGAGGCGCGGATCGACCGCAAGACCTTTTACCGGCTGGTCGATCTGGCCGCGCCGGGGGCACATGCGGGCGAGGACTGGCTTGGGCTGACCTCGGGCGGGGTGTTCTTTCCGATCCAGCGGATGGCGGAGATTTCATGATCAAACTGGCCGCCGATCTGACCACGCTGTTTCAGGAACTGCCCTTTGCGGCGCGGTTTTCGGCGGCGCAGGCGGCGGGCTTTGCGGGGGTGAGCCTGGCCTCGCCCTATGACGGGCCGGTGCAGGAGCTGCGCGACCGGCTGGTGATGTCGGGGCTTTTGTTTGCGGCGATGCAGGCGCCGCCGCCGAATTACACTGGCGCGGCCCCTGGCTTTGCCGCGACGACCGGCGGAGAGGATCGGTTTCAACGCGATTTCAAGCGGATGCTGCGCTACGCCGAGGTGCTCAAGCCCGGCGCGATCGAGATCTTGGCCGGGCCCGAGGGCGACACCGAGACGCTTCTGCGCAATCTGCGTTGGGCTGTGGCCGAGGCGCCGAAGCGCATCTTGACCCTGGCCCCGCGACCCGAGGGCAGTTTTCTGAAAAGCTACGATCAGCTGGCCGAGGTGCTGGAGGCGGTCGGCGCGGACAATCTGGGCCTTTGCCTTGACACCGCGACGGCGGTCGCCTTGGGCGCGACGCCCGAGGATTTGGCCGAACGCTTCGGCGCCGATCTGCGCCATGTCTCGCTTGCTTCGGCGCCCGACCGGGCCGAGCCGGGATCGGATGGCTGGGATGTGGCCGGTTTCCTGACCCGGATTGAGGCGGCAGGCTACAAGGGCTGGGTCAGCGCGGATTACACGCCGAAACTGACGACGGCGGCGGGGCTGGGCTGGATGCCGCCCGCGCCGGTGGCACCGCCGAAGAAGCGCAAGAAGCCGGGTGGGTGAGGATTTCGCCTCGGCTGAGGCCGAGGCGACCCGTGGGGGGCTCTGCCCCGTTCGATGGGGCCACCTTCCACTGGAAGGTTGCTCGATCCCATCTCACCCCCCGGGATATTTGAACCAAGGTGAAAGGGATCAGGACAGGAAGGGCATTTCGATGCCGAAAGCGCCGAGGAGCAGGACCATGTTGAGCGAGAGGACGACACTGGCGCCGAGGGCTGCCGCCGCCTGAACCTTGCGGGTGGGGACGAAATCGCCCATCACCTCGGGTTTGCGGATCAGCCACAAAAGCGCCAGCATCGGCACCGGCAGCGCGATCGACAGCACGACCTGGCTCATCACCAGCGCATCGGTGGCATTGGCGCCCGAGGCGACAACGAGGAAGGCGGGCACCATCGTCACCGCGCGGCGCAGCCAAAGCGGCAGGTTCATCCGCAAGAAGCCCTGCATGATCATCTGCCCCGCCATCGTGCCCACGACCGACGACGACACCCCCGAAGCGATCAGCGACAACAGGAAGGCCGAGGCCGCAAAGCCGCCCAGAAGCGGGGTCAGCGTGTGATAGGCGGTCTCGATTTCCGCCACCTCGGCATGGCCGTTGTGAAAGGCCGAAGCCGCCATCATCACCATCGCCATGTTGATCAGCCCTGCCCCCGCCAGCGCCACGATCACCTCGATATTCGAGATCCGCACCATCCGGCGCCGGTCGCTGTCGCTGCCCAGAATGGCGCGGTTCTGCGTCAGGCCCGAATGCAGGAAGATCGCATGCGGCATCACCGTTGCCCCGATGATGCCCACCGCGATCATCAGCGCGCCCTGATCGGGCAGGCTCGGCGTCAGCAACCCGCCCGCCGCCTGCCCCCAGTCGATCGGCGCGATCAGCACCTCGGCCAGATAGCTCAGCCCGATCACGCCCACCATCGACCCGATCGCCAGTTCCATCGGCCGGAAGCCCTGCGCCTCGAAAAGCAGGATCGCATAGGTGATCACCGCGGTCAGCGCCATGCCCCACAACAGCGGAATGCCCAGCAGCAGCGAAAAGCCGATGGCGCCGCCGAGGAACTCGGCCAGATCGGTGGCCATGGCCGCCACCTCGCTGACCGCCCACATGACGAGGACCAAGGGGCGGGGCAGGTGATCGCGGCTCAACTCCGCCAGATTGCGCCCGGTGACGATGCCAAGCCGGGCCGAAAGCGCCTGAAACAGCATCGCGATCAGGTTCGCCATCAGCACCACCCAAAGCAGCGCATAGCCGTAGCCCGCCCCCGCCTGGATGTTCGTCGCGTAATTGCCCGGGTCCATATAGGCAACCGAGGCGATCACCGCCGGGCCCACAAAGGCCAGCATCGCCAGGGGGCCACGCCGCTCGCCCCCGATCACCGCCGCCATCGTGGCGCGCGTCCGCCCCGACATGGAATTTTTCTGGATCATGCCCTGCGCCTTTGGAACCTGTTGCTGCAAAGTATAGCCTTGGCTACACTTCTGTCAAACGGCTTCCCGCCACGGGTCGCAAGATTGCGCTGCGGCGCCGGGGGGCGTTTCCAAATCCGGGCCAAGGCGGTAAAATGATGCGAAAAGGATCTGTGATGCCCGATGACGCCGCCCTTTCCGACCTGACGACGATGCGTTTTTCCCGCGCCCGGGAGGCGCAGAGCATGGCGGTGCTGGAAGATTACGCCGAGATGATCGACGATCTGGCGCAGGAACTGGGCGAGGCGCGGATCACCGACATCGCGGCGCGGATGGGGGTGACGCATCCGACGGCGACCAAGGCGGTGGCGCGGCTCAAGCGCGAGGGGCTGGCGGTGTCGCGCCCCTATCGCGGCGTGTTCCTGACCGAACTGGGGACAGAGCTGGCGGCGCGGGTGCGGATGCGCCACCGGGTCGTGGTCGATCTGCTGATCGCCGTGGGGGTGCCCGCCGACACCGCCGAAATCGACGCCGAGGGGCTGGAACATCATGTGTCCGAGGCGACGCTGAAGGCCTTTGAAGCCTATCTCGCCCGGCGGGGCTGAGGCGGCGGGCAAGCCACCGCCCCGCGCCCCTCAGGCCGTCATCGCGGCCTTCAGATCGGGGAACATCGCCGCCATCGCGGGTTCCGTCGCCGGGCACAGGCCGCGCTCGGTCAGAAGGCCGGTCACCAATTCGCAGGGCGTGACGTCAAAGGCCGGATTGCGCGCGGGCGTGCCATCGGGCGAGATCTGCACAAGCTGGATCTTGCCATCGGCCCCGAGGCCCTGCACCAGCGTCACTTCCTCCTGATTGCGCTCCTCGATCGGGATTTCCTTCACCCCGTCATGCACCCGCCAGTCGATCGTGGGCGAGGGCAGCGCGACATAGAAGGGCACGCCATTCGCCTTGGCCGCCAAGGCCTTCAGATAGGTGCCGATCTTGTTGCACACATCGCCGCGCGCGGTGGTGCGGTCGGTGCCGACGATCACCATATCGACCTCGCCATGCTGCATCAGATGGCCGCCCGCATTGTCCACCACCAGCGCATGCGGAATGCCATGGTGGTTCATCTCCCACGCCGTCAGCTGCGCGCCCTGATTGCGCGGGCGGGTTTCGTCCACGAAGACATGCACGGGAATCCCCGCCTCATGCGCGTGATAGATCGGCGAGGTGGCCGTGCCCCAATCCACCGTCGCCAGCCAGCCCGCATTGCAATGGGTCAGGATGTTGACCGTCTGGCCGGGCTTCTGCGCCGCGATCGCCTTGATGATCTCCAGCCCGTGCTGGCCGATGCGGCGGTTGATCTCCACATCCTCGTCGCAGATCTCGGCGGCGCGTCGTGCCGCCACCGCGGCGCGCAGCTCGGGCGGGATCGGGCGCAGCACCCGCACCATTTCATCCAGCGCCCAGCGCAGGTTGATCGCCGTCGGACGGGTTTCGTGCAGAACCTCCCAGGTCTCGGTCAGACCGGCGTCCGAGGGGTCCTCCTGCATCGCCACGGCCACGCCCCAGGCGGCAGCGGCGCCGATCAGCGGCGCGCCGCGCACCCACATGTCACGGATCGCCACGGCGAAATCGGCCCGGCTTTGCAGATCGACGATGCGCAATTCATGCGGCAACCAGCGCTGGTCGATCACCTGCACGATACCGCGCGCGTCCTGCCAGATGGTCCGATAAGGGGTTCCGTCGATCTTCACCGTATCCTCCTTCCCGCAGCCGCGGGCAAATCCGGCCGCAGATCTTCCACCGGATGCGGCATAAGTCAAACGCTAATGACAAATGCAAAGCCATCCGGGCAGGGCTGCGACGAAGCGCCCCGCAGCGCGAAGAGGGCCCGCCCCCGGCCGGGGGACGGGCCCTGCAGTAGCTTGCAAACGCCTCAGAAGACGAAGAAATCCTCGGCGCTCAGGATCGAGCCAGAAACCGTGGCAATCAGCACCCGTGCCCCGGCCCCGTTGCCGTCGGCATCGTAGTAAAGCCGGGTCGTGGCGGTGTCGAACAGGATGCGGTCGGCGGCATCCATCGCCACGCCCCCCTCGTTGGCAACGAAGGCGCTTGCAGCCAGGGCCCCCTGCGCCAGCGTGGTGAAGATCGCGTCATCCAGCCGGATCATGTCGTAACCGCGGTAGAAATCGGTGATCCGATCGACATTGCCCGCGCCGATGGCGGTGTCGAAAATGATCACGTCATTGCCGAAGCCGGTGGTGATCACATCATTGCCCAGACCGCCCGCCAACACGTTGCTGGCATCGTTGCCGATGATCCGGTTGTTCAGCGCATTGCCGGTGGCATTGATCGCCTCGTAGCCCGTCAGGGTAATGTCTTCGACGAAACGCGCCCCGGCATAGGCGTCAAGGTTGATCGTGACCAAACTGCTGACCTGGTCACGCCCGCCGGCATCGCCGCCACCGCTGACGGTGACAGTCTCGAAAATGCGGTCGCCGCTGCTGTCGACGACATAGCTGTCATTGCCCGCCCCGCCCAGCATCCGGTCAGCCCCGAGGCCGCCGTCCAGCGTGTCATTGCCGCCCTCGCCCTGCAGCGTGTCGTTCCCGGCCATGCCGCGCAACAGGTCATTGCCCTGCCCGCCCGAGAGCAGGTTCACCGCCCCGTTGCCAAGAATGTCGTTGGACAGGGCATTGCCGCGCCCCACCCGCACCGTGCCGTCAAGCTGCAGGTTTTCCAGATAGCTGCCCAGCGTATAGCCGGAAAACACCGCGATCACGGTCTCGATGCCGCCGTTCGCGCCTTCGGTGATCAGATCGCTGGCCCGGTCGACGACATAGATGTCGTTTCCGGCGCCGCCGCGCATCACATCGGCGCCACCGCCGCCGTCGATCCGGTTCACCCCGGCGGTGCCGATGATCGTATCCGCCCCGGCGCCGCCGATGACGTTTTCGATCCCGCTCAGCACGTCATTGCCGACATAGGTCCCATTGTGGGCATTGCCGGTCAGCAGGTTGACGGTGATGCCCGAATCCGCGGTGACGGCGCTGTAATCGGCCGTATCCGAACCCGCACCGCCGATCAGGCTGTCGGCAAAGGCATCCATCGCCCCGGCGCGCAGCACATCATCGCCCGCGCCGCCATTCATCGTGTCGCGTCCGCCCGCGCCGTTCAGCGTGTCATTGCCCGCGCCCCCGGCCAGGCTGTCATGGCCGCCCAGACCCAGGATCTCGTCGTTATAGATCGTGCCGACCAGCGTATCGGCGCCGTTCGAGCCGCGGATGATGTTGTCGATATCGTAATCGCCCCAGTCGAGCACCGCGCCGGTGGGGTAAAGCGCGGGATCGGGCCAGCCCCAGGAGTCGAAATTATCCGCCCAGGCGGCCAGTTCCACGACCGAGGCAAAGTCGGGCAGCGGCACGCCGCCGACATGGATGAAGATGTCATCGAAGCCGATCAGTTCCTGATGGCCGTCCACCTCGATCCAGACATGGCGGTCGATGTGCAACACGTCGGTATAGGTGCCATCTTGATAATTCACGCGGCGGATCTGGACGATGTTCCATTGGCCCAGCACATCGTTCACCATCCCCATGTCGCCCAGACTGTAGGACATGGTGGAATCGTCGAACTGGGTCGGATCGGTGTAACCGTTATCGGACAGGACGAAGCTGTTCTGCCCGTCGGGAACCTGCACGGAGACATCGGTATGCTGCAGCGTGTTCACCTGATTGGACCAATCCTGCGGATCGGGGAAACGGCGCGTCAGAATCCAGCTGTCGAAACGGTAAGTAAGCGTCATGGTGTCCTCCCGTACCAGAGCCGGAAGATTGGCGCAAAAATCCCGCAAAACCGCCATGATCGGTATCAACCAAAGACCGATTTTCGGGCAGTTTGCGAATTTGCCGCAGGGCGCGGGGTCTCAGCGGGGCAGTTCGCCGATCCAGTCGGCGATCAGCGCCACCGCCCCGGGCTCATCCAGAAAGGGGATATGCGGGCGGCCGGGCACTTCGGCGAAGCGCATGTCGGGGCGGCGGCGGCGCATCTCGGCCACGGTCTCGGGCGAGAGCAGGTCGGAATTCGCCCCCCGGATCAGCGCCAAAGGCAGACCGGCGCAGGCCTCGAACAGCGGCCAGGTCTCGAAGACGCCCGCGTCGAAGGCGTGAATGAAGGCGTCGCGCAATTCCGGATCGTAGTTGATCTTCACCCCTTGCGGGGTTTCGATATTGTGCCGCTCGGTCTCTTCCCACCAGCGGCGCATCGGCACATTTTCATAGCCCACCATCGCAGCGGGCAGCTTTTCCACCAGATCGGCAAAGGTCTTGGCCACCGGATTGCGGCCGACGACGTCGAAGATCCGCATCAGCCCCGCGCGCTCGATCACCGGGCCGATGTCGTTCAGGCACAGCCCGGTCAGGCGCGGCTTCGCCACCGCCGCCAGATACATCCCGATCATCCCCCCGCGCGAGGTGCCCAGCACCGCGGCCCTTTCCACCCCCAGATGATCGAGCAGCTGCAGCGCATCCGCCGCCTCGCGCACCACCGTATAGGTCGCACCGCCGGTCCATTGGCTGTCGCCGCGGCCACGGTAATCCATGCGGATCAGACGGCAGGGCGGCAGATGCGGCGCCAGATAATCGAAATCGCGCCCCGTCCGGGTCAGCCCGGCAAGCGCCAGCACCACCGGCCCCTGCCCCTCATCGGTGAACGCGATCTGCGCGCCATCGTCTGCGGTGAAAAACGCCATCATCCCCCCCCAAAGCAAAGGGCGCCCGAAGGCGCCCCGCAAGCCGATCCGAAGATCAGATGTTGTCCGGCTGCGGCATGCCCAGCACATGATAGCCGCAATCGACCATCACCACATCCCCCGTCGTGCAGGCGCCGTAATCCGAACACAGGAACACGGCCGAGCCGCCCACGGCCTCCAGCGTCGCATTCTGGCGCATCGGGCTGTTGGCCTCGGTATGGCGAAAGGTTTTCCGCGCCCCCCCGATGGCCGCGCCTGCGAGCGTCTTCATCGGCCCGGGGCTGATCGCATTGACGCGGATGCCCTGCGGTCCCAGATCATTGGCCAGATAGCGCACCGCCGATTCCAGCGCCGCCTTGGCCACGCCCATGACGTTGTAGAACGGCGTCACCCGGTTCGAGCCGCCATAGGTGAGCGTGATCAGGCTGCCGCCGTTCGGCATCAGCTCGGACGCGCGCCGGGCCACGTCGATGAAGGAATAGCACGAAATCGCCAGCGAATTCTTGAAGTTCTCGCGCGAGGTGTGGATGAACCGCCCCGCCAGTTCGTTCTTGTCGGAATAGGCGATGGCATGGATGACGAAATCGAGCGTGCCCCATTCGTCCTTGAGCCGCTGGAAGGCGGCATCCAGCGAGGCA
This sequence comes from Rhodobacter capsulatus, assembly GCF_052363185.1. Taxonomy (GTDB): domain Bacteria; phylum Pseudomonadota; class Alphaproteobacteria; order Rhodobacterales; family Rhodobacteraceae; genus Rhodobacter; species Rhodobacter capsulatus_E. The sequence goes on from NZ_CP198955.1 coordinate 3,019,600, forward strand.
TCGTCGTTCACATCGACATCCACCAGCAGCGTCGATCCGACCGAGGCCGCCAGCGGCTCGACCCGCTTGCCAAAGGCCTCGCCCTGATAGGAGAACGCCAGCTCCGCCCCCTCGGCCGCAAGGGCCGAGGAGATACCCCAGGCGATCGAACGCTCGTTGGCCACGCCCATGACGAGGCCACGTTTTCCCTTCATCAAATCCGCCATCGGCCTCACCCCTTGTAGGCGCTCATCACCAGCGTGGCATTGGTGCCGCCAAAGCCGAAGCTGTTCGACAGAACCGAGTCGAACTCGACGTTTTCAACCAGCTTCGTGGCGATTTCCTCGGGCTTGATCGCCGGGTCCAGCTCGGTGATGTTGGCCGATCCGGTGATGAACTTGCCCTGCATCATCAACAGGCAATAAATCGCCTCATGCACGCCGGTCGCGCCCAGGCTGTGGCCTGTCAGCGATTTCGTCGACGAAATCGGCGGCACATTGCCCTCGCCGAAGACGCGGCGGACGGCCTCGACCTCGGTCACGTCGCCCGCGACGGTCGAGGTGCCATGCGCGTTGATATAGCTGATCTTGCGGCCCTCGGGCAGCGTGCCCAAAGCGAGCCGCATCGAGCGTTCGCCGCCCTCGCCCGACGGCGCCACCATGTCATAGCCGTCCGAGGTGGCGCCATAGCCGGTGATTTCGGCATAGATCTTCGCGCCGCGGGCTTTCGCGTGTTCCAGCTCTTCCAGAACCAGCACACCGCCGCCGCCCGCGATCACGAAACCATCGCGCGTGACGTCAAAGGCGCGGGCCGCGGTGGTCGGCGTGTCGTTGTATTTCGACGACATCGCGCCCATCGCATCGAAGAGGCACGACAAGGTCCAGTCCAGTTCCTCGCCGCCGCCAGCGAAGACGATGTCCTGCTTGCCCATCTGGATCAGTTCGGCCGCGTTGCCGATGCAATGCGCCGAGGTCGAGCAGGCCGAGGTGATCGAATAGTTCACGCCCTTGATCTTGAAGGGCGTCGCCAGACAGGCCGAGTTCGTGGACGACATGCAGCGCGTCACCATGAACGGCCCCATGCGCTTGGGCGAGCCCTTTTGAATCACGGTCTGATGCGCTTCGAAGAAGTTCGAGGTGGACGGCCCGCCCGAGCCCATGATCAGCCCGGTGCGCGGGTTCGAAACGTCGCTTTCCTCAAGCCCCGAATCGCGGATCGCCTGTTCCATCGACAGGAAGTTATAGGCGGCGCCGCGGCCCATGAAGCGCAGGTTGCGCTTGTCGATATGGTCTTCCAGCACGATCTGCGGCGCGCCATGGACTTGGCTGCGGAAGCCGCGCTCGGCATATTCGGGGGCAAAGACGATGCCCGAACGACCGGCCCGCAGGCTGGCCGAGACCTCTTCGGCAGAGTTGCCGATGGGGCTGACGATGCCCAGCCCGGTGATGACGACGCGCCGCATGGGGGCCTCCTGTCCTTCTTCGATCAGCTCTCGGAGAGAGCCACTTTCATGTCCTTGACGACGTAGATCACCTCGCCGTCGGCCTCGACGATGCCGTCGGCCACGCCCATGGTCAGACGCCGCGTCTGCAGGGCCTTGGTGAAATCGACCTTGTAGGTCAGCATCTTGCGATCGGGGCGGACCATGCCGGTCAGCTTGACCTCGCCCACGCCCAGCGCATAGCCCCGCCCCGGCCAGCCGCGCCAGCCCAGGTTGAAGCCCGTGAGCTGCCACAGCCCATCAAGGCCAAGGCAGCCCGGCATGATCGGATTGCCCGGGAAGTGGCAGTCAAAGAACCACAGATCCGGCGTGATGTCGAATTCGGCCACCACATGGCCCTTGCCATGCAGCCCGCCATCTTCCGAAATCTCGGTGATGCGGTCCATCATCAGCATCGGCGGCGCCGGAAGCTGGGCATTGCCCGGCCCGAACAGCTCGCCTCGCGCACATTTGAGCAGATCTTCCTTGCCGAAGCTTGTCGGATAGAGTGACATCGGCGTTTCCCCCCAAGGTCTTGTCCCCTTTCCTCTAACACCCCCCCGCCCGCAGGTGCAAGGCCCGCCCCCGCCCCCGGGGGTGCGTCAGAATCCCGTTGAAATGCGACGCCGGTTCAACTTATAATAGTTACAGGGAAAAAGGGTTTTCGATCATGAAGACGATGGCTCAGGAACGTGGACTGCGCTGGCTCGCCGCGGGCGGGCTGCGACCGACCCGGCAGCGGATGTCCTTGGCGTCGCTTCTGGTCGGCGACGGGATGAACCGGCATGTGACGGCCGAGGGGCTTTACGCCGCCGCCCGCGATGCCGGGGAAAAGGTCTCGCTCGCCACCGTCTACAACACGCTGCGCGCCTTTTGCGAGGCGGGCATCATGCATGAAATCACCGTCGATGCCGGGCGCAGCTATTTCGACACCCGGATGGACGATCACCCGCATTTCTTCTGGGAAGGCGAGAACCGGATCTCCGACGCCCCGGTCGAGGAACTGGAACTCGTCCGCGTGCCGAAAGCCCCCGAGGGGACGGAGATCAGCCGCGTCGATGTGGTGATCCGGCTGAAAAAGATCTGAGCACAACCGAATGCAGCAAAAGGCCGGGGGGTTCCCCGGCCTTTTGCATGTCGGCCCGCAACGGCGGTCTGCCAGTGGCAGACCGCGCGGGACGATTGCCCGAAGGCGCAAGCCGCAGGGCAAGGGGCCAGACGCAAGACTGAGGGTTGAAAATCGGGCCGCGCCTGACTGGGCTGGCGCGGAAACGCGCCTGCCACGGGCAGGCAGGCGCGGCCCGATTTGTCACGGGCCAAATCGGGCAAAGTCCCGGCCGGACCCACGCCCCCAAACCAAAAGGCACCCCTCAGGGTGCCTGATGCTGACGACTGTGCGAGAGGATCACTCCTTGGAACGTTCCACATAGGAGGTGTCGGCGGTGTTGATGATGATCTTCGTGCCCACGCCGATATGCGGCGGCACCATCACGCGGATACCCCCGGTGCACATCGCGGGCTTGTAGGACGAGGACGCCGTCTGCCCCTTCACCACCGGCTCGGTCTCTTCGACTTCGACCGTCACCTTTTGCGGCAGTTCGATCGACAGCGCCACGCCTTCATGCGTCAGCAGCCAGACCCGGATCCCGTCGCGCAGGTGCACCTTGGCATCGCCCACCACATCTTCCGACACGGTGATCTGGTCATAGGTCTCGGGGTTCATGAAGTGGAAGCCCTCGCCATCCTCATAAAGGAAGTCGAATTCGTTCTCGTCCACATGGGCCTTTTCCACGCTGTCCACGGTGCGCCAGCGTTCCGACACCTTCACCCCGTCCGAAATCCGGCGCATCTCGACCTGCGTCACCGAGTTGCCCTTGCCCGGGTGGATGTTTTCGGCGGTCAGCACGATGTACAGCACACCGTCCATGTCGACGACGTTGCCCTTGCGCAGCGAAGAGGCGATGACTTTGGCCATTTGAGGTTCCTTGAATGGGGTCTAAGACAGGCTCTGGCGCCCGGATGGCGAAGCGCCTAAACCATCGCGAGCCGTATTTCCAGCAAAAAGCCCCGAAAATGAGCCAAACGCCCTGGTGGAGCCCCTCCCGTCACGCCGACCGCCGCCCGGCGCTTCTGGCGCGTGCCCGCATTCAGGCCGCTTTGCGTGGCTGGCTCAGCGATCACGCCTTCCTTGAAGTCGATCCGGTGGCGCTGCAGGTCAGCCCCGGCAACGAGGCGCATCTGCACGGCTTTGCCACCACCGCCATCGGCAATGATGGCGCGGGCGTGCCGATGTATCTGCATACCAGCCCCGAATTCGCGATGAAGAAACTGCTGGCCGCCGGGGAAACCCGGATCGCCGCCTTTGCCCATGTCTGGCGCAACCGCGAGCGCGGGGCCCTGCATTCGCCCGAATTCACCATGCTGGAATGGTATCGGGTGGGCGAGGAGTACACCGTGCTGATGCAGGACTGCGCCGATTTCCTGCGCCTTGCGGCGACGGCCGCGGGCAGCGGCGTGCTGCGCTACAGGGGGCATGAATGCGACCCTTTCGCGACGCCCGAACGGCTTTCGGTCGCGGAGGCGTTTCAGCGCCATGCGGGCATCGACCTTCTGGCCACCTGCGGGGCGGATGGGTCGACCGATGCCGAGGGGCTACGGGCGCAGGCCCGCGCCGCCGGGATCAGGGTCGGCGACGCGGATACCTGGTCGCTGATGTTGTCCAAGGTGCTGGTCGAAAAGGTCGAGCCGCATCTGGGCCATGGCCGGGCGACGATTCTGGACCGTTATCCGGTGGCCGAAGCCGCGCTGGCCCGTCCCGCCCCCGATGATGGCCGCGTCGCCGAACGCTTCGAGCTTTACGCCTGCGGGGTGGAACTGGCGAATGGCTTTGGCGAATTGACCAATGCCGCCGAACAACGCCTGCGCTTCGAGGCCGAGATGGAGGAGAAAGCCCGCATCTATGGCGAGCGCTACCCGATCGACGAGGATTTTCTGGCGGCGCTGGCACAGATGCCCGCGGCGAGCGGCATTGCGATGGGGTTTGACCGGCTGGTCATGCTTGCCACCTCGGCACCGCGGATTGATGACGTGATCTGGACGCCGGTTTCGGATCAGATCGCGTAAAGCCGCAGAACCTCGAGCGGCACCACCTCCAGCGTGCGGCGATGCGTGGCCTCCAGCCGGATCTCGGGGGCGCAGCCCTCGTCATGCGCCAGCAGAAAGCGGCTGGCACACAGACACCAGCGATCGCCGGGCTTCAGCCCCGCAAAATCATGCTCGGGCCGCGGCGTCGACAGATCATTGCCGACATAGGCCGACCAGGCCAGGAATTCCGCCGTCATCACCGCGCAGACCGAATGCAGCCCGCGATCCTCCCAGCAGGTGTTGCAATGGCCGTCGCGAAAGAAGCCGGTCTTCGGCGCCATCGAACAGGCCTCCAGCGGCCCGCCCAGCACATTGACCGAAGGTTCCATTTCCATGCGATCCCCCTTTCAGGGGCCAGCCTGCGCCAGTTGCCGGAACATCGCAAGGTTTTCATCGGTCACCCCCGCCGCGGCAAAGCCGAGATCGACGGCATTGACCGCGATGACCACTTTGCGGGCGGGATTGATGTAGATGAACTGCCCATAGATCCCCTGGGCCATGTAATCCTTGCCGAAATCGGCATTGTCCTTGGGCACCCACCATTGATAGCCATAACCCGCCCCATCCGCCGCCTGATGTGATGTCGAGGCCGCAACCCAATCGGCGGGCACGATCTGGCGGCCGTTCCAGAAACCGCTTTGCAGGAACATCTGCCCGATGCGCGCATAATCGCGGCTGCGCAGATTGAGCCCGCCCAGCACGAAGCCCGTCCCCTCGCCATCGGTCAGCATCACCGGGCTCGCCTCCAGCCCCATAGGCTGAATGATCCGTTCCGCCATCAGATCGACCGGATCGCGCCCGGTCGCGCCCTTGATCACCATCCCCAGAACATGCGTATCGACCGAGACATAATGCATGTGGTGGCCCGGCTCGGTGTCGCGGGTCTTGAGCGAGGCGGCAAAGCCGTCCATCGAGCCGCCCAGCCCCAGCACCCGCCCCATCCGGTTGATGTCGCTTGAAAATTTCATGTAATCTTCGTCGAAATGCACGCCCGAGGTCATCGTGAGCACATCGCGGATGCTGACGCCGTCATAGGCCGAGCCCCTGAGCGCGGGCACGAAATCGACCACCTGCGCGTCCAGATCGGGGATGGCCCCTTCGGCCACCAGCGTCCCGAACAGCGCCGAGAGCACCGATTTCGCCATCGACCAGCTGATCCGCAGATCCTCGGGCCCGGTGCCCTTGTAATAGCGCTCATAGGTGATCTGGCCATCGCGCAGGATGACAAGCGCCGTCACGGCGCGACGGTTGACCCAGTCCTCGGCATCAGGGGGCAGGGTTTCGGGCACGCCCCTGGGCAGCGCCGAGACCGGCCCGGGGCCGCGATCCAGCACCCGGGAATGGAACAGCCGGTCCATCTGCGAGAAATTCGCGACGATCCGGCTTTCGTCGAACAGCGTCTGCACCGCCATCAGCCGGGCGATATCGGCGCGCTTCACATAGGCCGCGCCCGCGCCAATCAGGAGCAGCACCAGAAGAATGCGCAATAAGATGCGCAGAAAACGCCGCATGATCCCTTCCCCAAGGTCCGGCCCGCCCGGAGGCCTGAACGCCGGCCGGACCGGCAAAGCAAAGCACGCCGCCTGCCCGGGGGGCAAGCGGCGCCATGCAACCTTCCGCTGCGTCAGCCGTCAGTAGATGTAGCGGATCTGATCCGACCAGTAGCGCTCCATCCGGCGCAGGGTGCGGTTCATCTCGTCCATCGCGTCAAGCGTGATCACGTTGCGCGCATCCATGCCCTTGGCATGGCGTTCGAACAGCGCCGTGACCCGCTCGCGCAGATCGACGCCCTTCGCGGTCAGCTTGACCCGGACCGAGCGGCGGTCGATTTCGCAGCGCTGGTGGTGCATGTAGCCGCATTCCACCAGCTTCTTCAGGTTGTAGCTGACATTCGAGCCCTGATAGTAACCGCGCGTCTTCAGTTCGCCCGCGGTCACCTCGTTCTCGCCGATGTTGAACAGCAAAAGCGCCTGCACCGGGTTGATTTCCAAAATCCCCAGCCGCTCGAATTCGTCCTTGATCACGTCCAAAAGCAGACGATGCAGACGTTCGACCAGAGACAGACTGTCCAGATAGCAGGACATGATACCGGGAGAGGCGCCTTCTTCCGTTCCGGGCGCTTTCATCGGGGTTTGAAATGACATTCGGTTCTCCGCCAGCCTCGCTTCCTGAGGGCACTTTGGCGGCAAAACCCGAAAATACGGTTAAACCCGGACGAAGTTTCGGAAATTCGTCACAATTTCTGCAAGATAGCGCCTCAGCCCCGGGACAGCTTGCCCTGCATGAAGGCCGAGATTTCCGCAAACAAATCAACATATTGTGGCGGGCACGGCTGGGCCCCCGAGAACCAGGGGTAGAGGTCCTGGTCATTTTCCTCCAGCAGGGTGTCAAAGAGATCGAGCTTTGCGGTATCGAATCCTTCAAGCTTCGCATCGGCATAGGGCCCCAGAATCAGGTCCATCTCGCGGATGCCGCGGCGCCAGCTGCGCATCTTCATCCGCTTGATCCGGGCTTCGTGCGTTTCGCTCATGATCCGACCTTCCCTTGCCGTCCGTGCCCCTGCCTTGCACCCCTCAACCCCGCCCGTCAACTGCGTTTTCCTTGAACGCCTGCCCCCGCGCGCGTAAGGAGGGGCGACCCAGATCAGGAGCCCGCCATGGCCTTTTTGTCCGATACGCTTGCGCGCGTGAAACCCTCGCCCACCATCGCGGTGACCAACAAGGCGCGCGAGCTGGCCGAGGCCGGGCGCGACGTGATCGGCCTTGGCGCGGGCGAGCCCGATTTCGACACGCCCGCCCATATCAAGGCGGCGGCGATTGCGGCGATCGAGGCAGGCCGCACCAAATACACCGCCGTCGATGGCATCCCCGAGCTGAAAAAGGCGATCTGCGCCAAATTCGAACGCGAAAACGGGCTCAGCTACAAGCCGAGCCAGATCACCGTCGCCTCGGGCGGCAAGCAGGTGCTTTACAATGCGCTGGTGGCCACGCTGAACCCGGGCGACGAGGTGATCATCCCCGCGCCCTATTGGGTCAGCTATCCCGACATGGTTCTGCTGGCGGGCGGCACCCCGGTCTTTGTCGAGGGGCGGATGGAAGCGGGCTACAAGATCAGCGCCGCCGACCTTGAGGCTGCGATCACGCCGCAGACGAAATGGGTCATTTTCAACTCGCCCTCGAACCCCTCGGGCGCGGCCTATACCCGCGACGAGCTGAAGGCGCTGACCGAGGTGCTGCTGCGCCACCCCCATGTCTGGGTGATGTCGGATGACATGTATGAACATCTGGTGTTCGGGGGCTTCACCTTCACCACCCCCGCGCAGGTCGAGCCCGGGCTTTACGACCGCACGCTGACCTGCAACGGCGTCTCGAAAGCCTATGCGATGACCGGCTGGCGGATCGGCTATGCGGGCGGGCCCGAGGCGCTGATCAAGGCGATGGCCAAGGTGCAGTCGCAATCGACCTCGAACCCCTGTTCGATCAGCCAATATGCCGCCGTCGCCGCGCTGAACGGACCGCAGGATTACATCACCGAAAGCCGCGTCGCGTTCGAGCGCCGCCGCGATCTGGTGGTGGCGGCGCTGAACCAATGCCCCGGCATCACCTGCCCCACGCCCGAGGGGGCGTTTTACGTCTACCCCTCGATCGCCGGGCTGATCGGCAAGACCTCGGCCGCAGGGGTGAAAATCACCGATGACGAGACCTTTGCCACGGCATTGCTTGAGGAAACCGGTGTCGCCGTCGTCTTCGGCGCGGCCTTCGGCCTTTCGCCCGCGTTCCGCATCAGCTACGCTACCTCGGACGCGGCGCTGGCGGATGCCTGCGCGCGGATCAAGGCCTTCTGCGAAGGGCTGAAATAAGGCCGAACGGCCCGGGGAGGTTGCGATGGCCGGGGATTTGCCCGAATATTATTTCCGCATCCGCGACAATGGCGCGGCAGTGTTTCGGGTCGATACCGAAAACCGTCAGCGTCGGATCGAGATGGAGCAGATCGCCGTCGTCAACGTCAAGAATGGCGAGATCAAGGCGCAGGGCGACCGCAAGCTGACGCCCGGTGACCTGCGCGAGATCGAGGCCTGGATGGCGAAGCGCATCGCCACCCTTGCGGCGCGGGATGTCGATGACATCCTGCGCACCGTCGATCATCTGAACCTGACCACGCATTGGGTGCAGTCGAAGGCCAGCGATGCCCAGCTGGACGAGGTCACCGATCCGCTGTTGCTGGCGATGCATGATCTGCGCTCGGTTCTGGTGCGCAAGAAGGCCGAGCGGATGATGAAATCCGACCCCGAGGGGCAGGATTAAGCGCCGGCCGCCGCCCCGGTCAGCCAGGGCCCGCGCCAGAACCGCACCATCAGCGTGAGACCGACACAGGCCAGCCCGATCACCAGACCCAGCCAAAGCCCGATCCCGCCCAGATCAAGCCGGAACGCCAGGAGGTAGCTGGCAGGCACGCCCACAAGCCAATAGCTGATCGTGGCGATCACCATCGGCACCCGGGTATCATGCACACCCCGAAGCAGGCCCAGCGCCATCACCTGCGCCGCATCGAAGAGCTGGAACAGCCCGGCAACGGCCAGAAGCTGCGCCCCGAAAACCAGGATCTCGGCCGCCTCGGGCTTGGTGCGGTCCACAAACAGCCCGATCAGCGGCTCGGGGATCGCCAGAAAGACCGCGATCGTCCCCCCGGCAAAGACCCCCGACATCAGCACCGCCGCCTTCGCCCCCGCCCGCAGCCGCGCGCGATCGCCCGCGCCGAAAGCATGGCCCGCCCGGACCGTGGCCGCATTCGACAGCCCCATATGGATCATGAAGGTCAGCGAGGCGAGTTCAAGCGCGATCCCATGCGCCGCCAGCTGCACCGTGCCCAGCCAGCCCATCATCAAGGCCGAGGCCTGAAACAGCCCCGCTTCCGACAGATGCGTCAGCCCCGCGGGCAGGCCCAGCCGGACCACGGCCCGCATCGCCTCCCAATCCGGGCGCCAGAACCGGGTGAACAGCTGGATCTGCCGCAGCTTCGGGTGAAAGGCCGCATAGGCGGCCAGCAACAGCGCCGAGATCGCCTGCACCAGCACCGAGGAGAGCGCCGCCCCCTGCACCCCCATCTCGGGCGCGCCGAAATTCCCGAAGATGAAGGCCCAGTTGCCCAGAATGTTGACGCCCACGCCCAGAATGGTGATCCACATCACCACCTGCGCGCGATGTTGCGCCCCCAGATAGGCACGCAGCACCGCCACGACCAGCGCCGGCACCAGACCGAAAGCGGCAATCGACAGGAACTCGGTGGCGAGCGCGGTCAGATGCGGGTCCTGCCCCAGCGCGCGCAGGATCGGCGTCGCGGCAAACATCACCGGCATCGCGACGAGCCCATAACCGATCGAGACCCAAAGCCCCATCCGCGTGTCGCGGCGCAGCTGCGTGACATTGCCCGCGCCCAGCGCCGCGGAAATCCGCCCCATCAGCGCATAGGAAAAGCCCGAGCCGAGGATGAACAGGAAAAAGAAGAACGACGAGCCCAGCACGACCGCGGCAAGTTCGGCCACCCCATACCAGCCCAGCATGATCGTGTCGGTGACGTGAAGCGCCATCTGGGCAACGTTGGAGCCGATCATCGGCAAGCCCAGAACCAGAGTGGCGCGGATATTGGCGGCAAGGCCGGATTGCCCTGCGGGAGAGGTAACCTGTGTCATACCCGCAGGTTAGCGCGGAAGCCCGCCGCCGTCCATATGGCTCAGCCGCGGCGGCGCCCGGTGATCATCGGCGTGATCAGGTCTTCGCGTTTCCAGATCTTGTAAAACCAGATCGCCGCGACATGCAGCCCGACCAGCGCCAGAATCAGCGGCGCAAAGGTCTTGTGCCAGCCCAGCACCAGCTTGTTCACGTCTTCCGAGACATAGCCCGACAGCGGGCCCATGTTCACATAATCATCGGTGCCGACGAAGAGCCCGGTGACGACCTGCAGGCCAAGCAGCACCAGCATCGCCACGACCGACCAGCCGCCCAGCGGGTTATGGCCCGCCGCATGGCTCGGCTTGCGGGCAGGCAGGGTGGCGATGTAGCGCAGCACCGGCCCCGGCCCGGTGACGAAACTGGCAAATCGCGCCGTGCGCGGGCCGACGAAGCCCCAAAGCAGGCGGATCAGCAAAAGCCCGCCCACCGCATAGCCCAGCCAGAAATGCAGCGTCATGATGTCGGGGCCGAATTCCCCCAAAATCCAGGCCGCAACGACGCAGAGCATCAGCGCCCAGTGGAATACCCGCACCAGCGGGTCCCAGATCATCGGGCGGGTCTCGGCGGGGCTGTCGGTCATGTCGGTCATCGGGGAACGCCTTCAACGGAAAGGAAAAAGGGCGAGGGTCTCCCCCCGCCCCGGGCAGATCACTCTTCTTCGCGATAGTCGTCGTGGCAGGCCTTGCAGGTGCCGCCCAGCTTTTGCAACGCCGGGCCGAAGGCCGCGCCGTCGCCCGCATTGGCCGCCGCGATCACCGCCGCGCCCGCTTCATGCATGGCTTTGCCCTTGGCGCCGAAATCCGCCATGTTTTCCCAGATCGCGGCCTTGGCCTCGGTCTCGCCGGGCAGATCGGTGCTCGAGGTGCCCGCCGGGAACAGCGGCGCGACATCGGTGGCGAGGATCTTTTCAAGCTTGGCCGCTTCGGCTTTCGCGGCTTCGGCGTCGAAGGCCTTGGCCACGCCCGTCATCGCCTTCATCGAGCCGCCGAGCGACTTGAAATAGGCCTCACGGGCTTCGAGAACCTCTTTGACATCAGAGGCATAAGCCGCAGAGCCCAAAGCGAGGGCGGCCACCGGCAGTACGAGAAGGAATTTGCGCATGCGTCATCTCCTGAAAGGTTTGGGGTCAGTGCATCGAGCCTACTAAACGCACGACAGGCACGGTTCCGTCTATGGCGACGACAATAAATTGTCTGTGACGAGATCACAGGGCGGGATCACAGCCGCGGCATCAGCCCGCGGGCTTGCGCGCCACAAGGTCGATCAGCGCCGCGGGGCCGCTGTGTCCGGGCCCCTCGGCCAGCACCGCGTCGTAATCGCCCTGATGCCGGATGTCCCAGCCGGGAAAAGCCGCGCGCAGCAGATCGAGCGTCCAGAGCTGCTCCGCGACCTTCGGCCCGCCCGAGGCATGGGCCAATTGCCGCACCGAAAAACCGTGCAAAAACAAAAGCCCACCCGGTTTCAGCGCCTGGGCCATGCCGCGAAAGATCGCCCGGCGCAGCGCGGGCGGGGCGAATTGGATGAAGACGCCGAAGACCGCGTCATAGGCAGCGACCGGCCAGATGAAGCGGGCCAGATCCGCCTGTTCGGTGGTCAGGCTCACCCCCCGCGCGGCGGCCAGCCTTTGCGCCTTGGCCAGCGCCGGAGCCGAGCCATCCAGCGCATGGACGCACAGACCCTGTGCAGCCAGCCACACCGCATTGCGCCCCTCGCCCTCGGCGACCGAAAGCACCTGCGCGCCCTGCGCCAGCCGCCAGGCCTGCGCCGCGACAAAGCCCGCCGGTTCGGTGCCGTAAAAATAGTCTTCGCCCGAAAACCGTTCGTCCCACATGATCCGCCCCCATTGCCCCGGCCGCAAGATGGGCCGGGGGCGGGGCGTCATGCAAGGGCCTTCACGCTTTCGTCCTTGCCGTGACCCCGCGTTTTTGCGGATGTTGCGCGCTGGCCAGAATATGCGCCGCGCCATGCACGACATGGCTCGCATGGCCGACGATCAGCGGATCGGGGGGCGTGACGATCGCCGGATCCTTGTCGGGATAGTCGAGCGAGGACAGGAAATGCTTCATGCAATTCAGCCGCGCCCGCTTCTTGTCGTTCGACTTGATGATCACCCAGGGCGCGTCGGCGGTGTCGGTGTAAAAGAACATCGCCTCCTTCGCCTCGGTGTAATCGTCCCATTTGTCGAGCGAGGCCATGTCGATCGGCGACAGTTTCCAGCGCTTGAGCGGATCTGTCGCGCGTTCGGTAAAGCGCCGCCGCTGCTCCTCGCGGCTGACGGAAAACCAGTATTTGTAAAGCCTTATGCCAGAGCGGACCAGCATGCGTTCGAATTCGGGCGCCTGGCGCATGAATTCCAGATATTCGGTGGGGGCGCAAAAGCCCATCACCCGTTCGACCCCTGCGCGGTTGTACCAGCTGCGGTCGTAAAACACCATTTCGCCCGCAGTGGGCAGCCAGCGCACATAGCGCTGGAAATACCACTGCCCGCGTTCCTCGTCCGAGGGTTTGTTCAGCGCCACCACCCGGGCAAAGCGCGGATTGAGATGTTCGGTGTAGCGCTTGATCGTGCCGCCCTTGCCCGCGGCATCACGCCCCTCGAACAGGATCACGAATTTCTCGCCCGTCTCCTGCGCCCAGCGCTGCACCTTAAGCAACTCGGCCTGCAACAGCGCCTTTTCCTTCTCATAGGCGACGCGGCCCAGGCGGTGCGGATAGGGATATTTGCCGCTCTCGAAGGTGCGGCGGACCGTGGCGGCATCCAGCGTGGGAAATTCCTGCGGCCCGGTCAGCGCGGCACTTTCCCCCGCAGCAGGTTCCGGCGCGGCTTCGGGCAGGGGCGCGGGCGCGGCGTCCGGGGCTTGCGGCAGCGCAACCTCGGAAAGCGGTGGCTCGGCCACGGCCTGCGGCCCTCCCACACTGACATGATCTTCCATGCGCAACCCTCCCTGCTGACTTTCCGACCGTGGCAGACAAAGGTGAAAATCGCCTTGATGCGTGTCAAGAAACCGTCATCCGACAGTTGCATTTTCCGCCTTTCCTCTGCCCCGATCCCGGCGCAGCATGGGGCAAACAGGAGGGACCGATGATCACACTTTACGGCATGTATCGTTCGCGCGCGACGCGCAACATCTGGGCGGCGACGGAACTGGGGCTGGACTGGCGTCTCAAACCCGTGATCCAGGCCTATCGGCTGGAGGCGCAGGGGATCGACCCCGCCCATCCCGAAGCGCCCTTCAACACCCGCACCCCGGAATTCCTGAAGCTGTCGCCCGCGGGCGCGATCCCGGTGATGGAAGATGCGGGGCTGGTGCTTTCGGAATCGCTCGCGATCAACCTTTACATGGCGAAAAAGGCGGGCGGGCCGCTCGCGCCGAAAGACCTGCGCGAAGAGGCGCAGATGCTGCAATGGGCGCTTTACGGCGCCACCGCGATCGAGAGCCCGGCGCTCGACATTTCCTTCGCCTATGCGCGGGGCGAGGCCGCCACCGAAAACGGCGAGGCGAAGATCGCCGCCGCCACCGCGCAGCTGCAGCGCCCGTTCAAGGCGCTGGAAACCCATCTGGCCGCGCATAGCCACATGGTCGGCGGGCGCTTCACCGTGGCCGACATCAACATGGCCGAGATCGTCCGGTATGCCCCAGGCCCACGCCGGGCTGATGGCGCAATTCCCGCGTCTGAGCGGCTGGCTTGATCTGTGCCAAAGCCGCCCCGCCTTCCGCGACCTGATGGAAAAACGCGCCGCCGAACCGGCATGAGCAAGCCCGCGCGCTGCTTTTTCTTGGGGAAAATACGCCGGGGGTGCGGGGGCAGCGCCCCCCGCCCGCCCTTGACCCAGAGCCCGGTCTCGGTCAGATGAACCCATGGTTCCGCTCGACAAACTTGCCCAGATCACCGCCCGTTTCGAGTTTCTCGAAGCGAAGCTGAACACGGCGCTGCCGCCCGCGGAAATCGCCGCGCTCTCGCGTGAATACAGCGAGCTGCGCCCGGTCGCGGCCGAAATCGCCGCCTATCGCCAGTCGCTCGACGATCTGGCCGAGGCCGAGGGCTGGCTCTCCGACCCCGAGATGAAGGCCTTGGCCGAGGAAGAGCTGCCCCGGCTGAAAGCCCGCATCCCCGAAATGGAACAGGCGCTGCGGCTCGCCCTTTTGCCCAAAGACGCCGCCGATGCCCGCCCGGCGATCCTGGAAATCCGCCCCGGAACCGGGGGCGAGGAAGCGGCCCTTTTCGCCCATGACCTGTGGCGGATGTATGAACGCCATGCCGAAAAGATGGGCTGGCGCTTTGAGCGGCTCGAATTCACCCCCACGGAACTCGGCGGGCTCAAGGAAGCCATGGCCCGGATCGAGGGCGAAGGCGTCTTTGCCCGGCTGAAATACGAATCCGGCGTGCACCGGGTGCAGCGCGTGCCCGAAACCGAAGCGGGCGGGCGCATCCACACCTCGGCGGCGACGGTCGCCGTGCTGCCCGAGGCCGAAGAGGTCGACATCGACATTCCGGCCAGTGACATCCGCATCGACACGATGCGGTCTTCGGGCGCGGGCGGCCAGCATGTCAACACCACCGATTCCGCGGTGCGCATCACCCATTTGCCCAGCGGCATCGTCGTGACCTCGTCCGAAAAAAGCCAGCACCAGAACCGCGCCAATGCCATGGCCGTCCTGCGGGCAAGGCTTTACGAGATCGAACGCGACCGTCTGGCCAGTGAACGCGCCGAGAACCGGCGCGCGCAGGTGGGCTCGGGCGATCGCTCGGAACGCATCCGCACCTACAACTTCCCGCAGGGGCGGATGACCGATCACCGCATCAACCTGACGCTTTATGCCCTGCCGCAGATCCTCGCGGGGGATCTGGGCGAGGTGATTGATGCGCTGATCACCCATGATCAGGCGGCCAAACTGGCGGAGATGGACGAATGAAGGCACAGATTGCGCTGATGCTGGCCACGCGCCAGCTGGAAGGCGCGGGCATCCGCGGCGCCGCCACCGATGCCCGCCGCCTGCTCGCCCATGTGATGGATGTTCCGGCCGAGCGGCTTTACCTGTCGATCCATTCCGAATTGTCGGAAGACCGCCACAAGCATTATCTCAAATGCCTGGCCGCCCGCGAGGCGCGCCAGCCGGTGGCGCAGATCATCGGCCACCGGGCGTTCTGGAAACACGACTTCCGGGTGACGCGCGCGACGCTCGACCCCCGCCCCGAAACCGAATTGCTGGTCGAAGTGGCGCTGGAAGCCCCGTTCGAGCGGGTTCTGGATCTGGGCACCGGCACCGGCTGCATCCTGCTCAGCCTTCTGGCGGAACGGCCCGCGGCGCAGGGCGTCGCCACCGACATTTCCGAAGCCGCGCTGGCCGTGGCGCAGGAAAACGCCGAGCGGCTCAGCCTGCATGAGCGCGCCCATTTCGTGCTGGGCGACTGGTTTCACGGCGTCGAGGGGCGGTTCGATCTGATCGTCTCGAACCCGCCCTATATCACCGAGGCCGAGATGGCCGAGCTTGCCCCCGATGTGCGCGACTGGGAACCGCATGCGGCGCTGACGCCCGGCGGCGACGGGCTTGGCGCCTATCGCGCCATTGCCTTTGGCGCCTTTGCCCGGCTCAAGCCCGGCGGACGGATCGCGCTCGAGATCGGTCCGACCCAGGCGGCGGCAGTTTCGGCGATGCTCACCGCGCAGGGCTTCGCCGCGGTCGAGGTGCGTCAGGATCTGGGCCGCCGCGACCGCGTGGTGCTGGCGCATCGGCCCTGAGCCCCTCCGAAACGCGATTTTCTGCCGCAATCCACAGATTTTCACGATCTTTTCCCGCCTCCGGGCCGATTCCGTCTTGCACCGCGCCCGCCGAAGTGTTTACTGCAAGCGCGTGCGGGGATGATTTCAGTCGTCCCCCGGTCAGCTTCCTTCCAGGGTCGGTTCCGGGCGCAGGCGTTGCCTGCGGGTTTCGGGCGCCGACAGCGGGCGCGTAACTCCGGTCCGGCCCAGACCTTCACCCGCAAGGGTCCAACAGACGCAGGCTCATGAGATCCTCCAAGTCCCGTTCGCGCAACAAGTCGAACCGCCAGCGCAGCATCGGCAATATCATCAACCGGGTCTTCGACAGCTCCGGCCCCGAGGGCAAGGTGCGGGGCACGCCCCAGCAGATCATCGAGAAATATCTGGCGCTGGCGCGCGACGCGCAGCTGGGCAATGACCGCGTGGCGGAACAGAATTTCCTGCAGCATGCGGAACATTACACCCGCATGCTGGGCGAGGCGCAGCGCGAACTGGCCCGCGAACAGGAAGAGCGCAGCCGCAATTACCAGCAAAACGGCAACCAGAGCGGCGGCAACGCGCAGCAGGGCGGCCAGAACGGCAATGGCAACGGGAATGGCTATCGCGACCGGGCCGAGCGCGAACCGCGCGAGCCGCAGCCCGAGGTTGCCCGCTTCGAGGAAACGCCGCAGCCCCGCTACGATGGCGCGCCGGTGATGATGCCCGATTTCTTCGCCGCCGCCGAAGACGACGGCCCGGGCCTGGTCGAGACGCCGGAAACGCGCCAGACCGAAGCGCCGCGGCCCGAAAAGCGCGCCCCCGCGCCGCGCCCGGTCGAGGTCGAGACCGTCGCCGCCGAAGCCGAGGCCCCGCCCGCCGAGCCCGCCCCGGCCAAGGCGCCGAAATCCGCCAGCGGCGAAGGCGCTCCGAAGCCGCGCAACCGCGCCCCGCGCAAGCCGCGCACGGAAAAGCCCAAGGCCGAACGGGTCGCCGAAGCGCCGCCCGAAGGCTCCGCCGCCGAATGAAAAAACCGCGCCTTCGGGCGCGGTTTTCGTTTCAGCCAGTCGTTTTAGCCAGCCGGGTCAGCCAGCCGCCACCAGCCGGGCAAGGTGGCAGAATTGCTCCAGGCTCACCCGCTCGGCCCGCTCGGTCGGCGGAATGCCCGCTTCCTCCAAAAGCGCCTCGATGCGCGGATGCACCCCTTTCAGGCTCGATCGCAGCATCTTGCGGCGCTGGTTGAACCCGGCCGCCACCACCCGCTCCAGCACCGCGGGATCGGCCGGATAGCGCGGTTCGGGCAAGGCGGTCAGATGCACGACGGCCGAATGCACCTTCGGCGCGGGGGTAAAGGCCTCGGGCGGCAGCACCATCACGATCTTCGCCTCGGCCCGCCACTGCGCCAAAAGCGCGAGCCGCCCGTAATGATCGGTGCCGGGCTTCGCCACGATCCGGTCGGCCACCTCTTTTTGGAACATCAAGGTCAGGCTTTGCCAGAACGGCGGCCAGACCGCGGGGGTCAGCCAGCGGATCAACAGCTCGGTGCCGACATTATAGGGCAGGTTCGCCGCGATCCGGATCGGCGGGGTCAGATGCGAAGCCACATCAACGGCCAAGGCATCGCCATTGATCACCTCAAGCCGCCCCGGATAATGCGCCGCGATCTCGGCCAGTGCGGGCAGACAGCGGCTGTCCTTCTCGATGGCCAGCACGCGCCGCGCTCCCTCGGCCAGCAGCCCCCGCGTCAGCCCGCCCGGGCCAGGGCCCACCTCCAGCACGTCACAACCGCGCAGATCCCCCGCCGCCCGCGCGATCTTCGCGGTCAGATTGAGATCGAGCAGAAAATTCTGCCCCAAAGCCTTTTTCGCCACCAGCTCATGGGTCGCGATCACCTCGCGCAAGGGCGGCAGCCCGTCGATCGCAGCCAAAGCCTGTCCCCTTCCTGTTCATCTTGCCTCAAATATCCCACGGGGGTCCGGGGGTGTGAAACCCCCGGCGCGCATCACAGCCGCGCCGCCCCCATCTTCGCCGCCATCGTCAAGGCCGCGATCAGGCTGTGCGGGCTGGCCTTGCCGGTGCCCGCAATGTCATAGGCCGTGCCATGATCGGGCGAGGTCCGCACGAAAGGCAGCCCCAGCGTCACATTCACGCCGCCGTCGAAATCCAGCGTCTTGATCGGGATCAGCGCCTGATCGTGATAGGCGCAGATCGCCGCATCATAGCGCGCCCGCGCCGCGGGATGAAACATCGTGTCGGGCGGCAAGGGCCCGGTCACCGCCAGCCCCTCGGCGCGCAGACCGGCCACCACATCCGCGATCCAGTCGATTTCCTCGTGCCCCATCGCCCCGCCCTCGCCCGCGTGGGGGTTCAGACCCGCCACCGCAAGCCGCGGATTTTCAAGGCCGAAATCACGCCGCAGCCCCTCGGCCGTCAGCCGCACCACCTCGCGCAGAAGCGCGGGCGTATAGGCGTCGAAGACCTCGCGCAGGGCAATGTGGATCGTCGCGGGCACGACGCGGCAGGGCGGATCAACCCGCTCGGAAGCAAGCATCATCACCACCCGCGCGCCGCCCGCCAGATGCGCCAGATATTCGGTATGGCCCGGAAAGGCGAAACCCGCCCCGTCCTTGAGCACCTTCTTGTTGATCGGCGCCGTGGTCAGCGCCAGACCCGCGCCGCGGGTCACCAGATCGACGCCGCGGGCAATCACCTCGATCACCGATTGCGCATTGGCCAGATCGGGCTGGCCCGGCACCGCCGCCGCTGGAAACGGATGCGGCAGCACGCAGAGCGCGGCGCCGGCATGGGTCATCGCCTGTTCGGGCGTCTCGATTTCGCGCACCGCCGCGCCGCGCGGCAGATGCGCCGGATCGCCCAGCCAGCAAAAGGGCAGTGTCGCCCCCAGCGCCTGCTGGGCGCGCACCGCAAGCTCGGGCCCGACCCCGGAAGGATCGCCGCAGGTCAGGATCACCGGCCGGTCGAATCGGCGTGTTGCCGGGCTGTGCGGGCTCATTTCCGCACGATCACCGCATCGGCCTTGAGCTGCGCCAGCAACCCGTCGGCCAGCGCGCTGACGCGGGCGTTCAGCAGCCGATCCCGCGTCGCCGACCGCGAGGGGCCGGTTTCGCCCACCGCCGCATTCACCGCCCGGCCGCGCTCGCACAGCATCAGCAGGACATCGCTGCCACCGCGCGACAGCACCCGCGTCTCGCCAATGTCCATCCGCGGCAGGATCTGCGCGATATCGGCCGGGATCTGCCCCGCCCGGGCCGCCTCGACCCGCTCCAGCCGCTCGGGCGGCAGGGCACGGGCGACCGAGTAAAGATCGTCGCAGCGCTGCGCATCGGCCTCGGCCCGGGCCAGAAGCGCCGCGGTCTCGGGGGCACCAGTCGCCCCCAGAACCAGCGTCGCATAGCCCAGCGCCCGGGTCTGCGCGGTCAGCGGCGCGCCTTCGTCGAAACCGCGCAGGTAGAAGACCGACACCGAATTCGGCGTCTCGATCGGACCGGAGGTGCGGCCGGGCGTCAGGTTCTGCACGGTCTGGCGCACCTCGGGCGGCAGGGCCGTCACCGGCATCCAGTCCAGCCGGCCGCCCTGCGGCGCGCTCTTGGCCGAGGACAGGTCCTTGGCGAAAGCGGCAAATTCCGCCTCGGTCTTCGCCGCGGCCGCCTTGCGGGCCTGCGCCATCGTCTCGGCTTCGCGGCCGGGGAAAATCCGGATCACGATTTCCGACAGCAGCACCTGCGGCGGTTCCGGCTCGGTCCCCGGAGGGGCTTCGACCGACAGAACCCGGTCGATCTCGGCATCGGAGATCTGCACCCGGCCGCCGCCATAGACCGCCTTGACCACCTCGCGCCAGATCATCCCCGAGGTGACGAAATCGCGATAGGTCTGCGCCTCGACCCCGGCCCCGGCCAGCGCCTTGACGAAATCTTCGCTGCTCATGTTGGCGCGGGCGGCGAATTCCGCCATCCCCCGGGTCACCGCATCGGCAGAGATCGCCACGCCCAGGCTTTGCGCCTTCCAGCGTTGCAGCCGATCCTCGATCAGCGCCTCTTCGGCCAGCTTGCGCACATCGCCCGTGGCGCCCAGCAATTCCATGAAGCGGGCGCGTTGCGCGATCTCGTAGCCGGTGATCGCCAGCCCGTTGACGGTGATCGCCGGGGCAAAGCCGCCCGCCGATTGCGCCTGCAGCGGCGCGGGGGCGCCCAGCACCAGTCCGGCCGTCAGAACCCATCCGAGAAGCGAGGGAAAATGCCGCATCATTCGTTCCGTCATCCGTTCGTCGTTCCTTTGCGCGGTACCCGCCCGACCCTGCGCGGCTGCCCGCGGGACCGGCCCCGCGCGGCTGCCCGCGCTGTCGGCCCCGGTCTCAGCGTCGGCAGACCCGCTCGGTCCGGTTGCCGCCCGATCCGGCCCCGAAGCCCGCCAGCGCCACCGACAGGCCAAAGCCGGTTTCGGGCTCCACACTAGTGGAGGACGTGAACCGGCGCGAGAGGGAAAGATCGACGGTGACGCATTCGTTTGAATATTGCAGCCCCAGCGACGCCTTGGCGGCCCGGTCGGCGACAAGGTCGTAGCGGGTGTCGAAACTGGCCGACCAGCCCCGGCGCAATTGCCAGTCGGATTCGAACAGAAGTTCCGAGGTCTTCGCAATCGGGGCCGTTTCCAGCATCCACAGATAGCCCGCCGCCAGCTGCGCCCGATCGCCCAGATAGGCCAGCCGCAATTCGTCCCGGTCAAAGCCCAGATCATCGCCGACCAGCGCCCGGTTCGACAGCACCAGCCCCCCCGCCGTGCGCAGATGGGTGGCGATCAACCAGTCAGAACTGGTGCCCGACAGGCCCGAGCCCGGGGCGAATTCGCCCAGATCATCCAGCCGGATCACCCGCCCCGCCGTCAGCCCCAGGGACCAGCCCGAGGCGTCATGCCGCGTCCAGCTCAGGCCAAGGTTCGCCCGCGTGCCGCGTTCGCGCCGGTCGCCGCCCGGATAGCGGGAAAAATCGAAAAGGTTGCCCTCGTCGAATTCGGTCAGCAGGCTGTCTTCGTCGGGCAGGGTCTTCAGGCTCTTGCCGCTCCAGATGATCTGCGCGACGGGCTCGATCACCTGCGCCGCCCGGCCCTCGCTTTTCACCAAAGGCCAGCGCAATTCGACGCCAAGCGAGGGCAGCGCCCGCAGGGTTTCGCCCGCATAACGGGCATCCTGCCGCACCGCGATCGCATCCAGCGCCAGCTCGCCCTCCAGCGCCGCCAGCACGCCGCCGCCCAAAAGCCAGTTCCGCCGCCACTCCGCCACGCCCGAAAGCCGCGTCATGTCGCGCCCGTCTGCGGCCAGATCGGCATCGGGGCCATCCGTCGTCGCATCCGAGGCCCGCCAATGCGCGTGCAGACTGCCCTCGAAGCTCAGCTCGCCGCCGATCAGCCCGGGCCGCCAGACCCGCGTCCAGACCGCATCGGCCGAGCGCATCGGCTCGGTCTGGTTGCTTTCGCCGTCGCGCAGCGAATGGGTGTTGCCGATCTTCGACCGGATCAGCTCATCGCGGCGCACCCGGTCAAGCGTCATCCCCGACCACAGCCGGTCATCCTCGGTCACGTCGTAATTGAGCAGATAGGACGGGTCCGAAACCGTCCGCAGCTGCAGCCCAAGGGTGAAATCGGCGGGCAGCGCAAAGCGGCCGGTGCCGAACAGATAGCCGCGGGTTTCCCCCTCGCGGATGGAATCGCGGCTCAGCGCGCCTTCCAGCTCGAAGCTGCCCGCCCGCAGCGCCTGGCGATAGCGCAGCCCCAGCGTGCGGGTGTAATTCGCCGAAAGATAGGGCGTCACCGTCAGATCGGCCGAGGGGCCGAAGGTCAGGAAATAGGGCACCTTGAGCCCCGGCCCCAGAAGCGAGGTGGTGCGCAGGGTCGGGCGCAGCACGCCCGACATCCGTTCCACCGTCGGATCGGGCATGCGCAGCCGCGGCAGCCAGAGCAGCGGCACCCCCATGGCCCGGAATTGCGCGCCATCGAACATGAGCTGGCGGGTCGCGGTGTCATGGGTGATGGTGCGGGCGCGGATTTCCCACAAAGGTTCAGGATCGGTGATGCAGATCCGGCACGACGAGGCCACGACCTCGCGCAGCACGGTGCGGGTGCCGTCCTGCCGCTCGATCCGGTTCGCGGCCAGCTGCAATTCGCGCGACAGCACCATCCGCGCCCCGGTCAGAACGCCGTTCTGCAGATCGCGGCTCAGCTCGGCCGTGTCGGCCAGAATGACCGAGCCCGTCGCCCCCGGCTGCACCAGCCGGATCGGCCCCTCGATCGCCAGCCGGTCGGTGGCCTTGTCATAGGTGATGCGGTCGGCGGTCAGCCGGTGTTCGTGCCAATAGACCTCGACATTGCCCGAAGCGATCAGCCGGTCAGAGCCCGTGACCTCGATCCGGTCGGCCAGCAGCGTCGCGGCATCGGAATAAAGCGGCACCGCCTGCCCCGGATCGGGCGCGGCCGGGGTCTGCGCCAGCGCCGATGCGGCAAGGGTCAGCGCCAGCGCCGTGCCCAGGGCCGTGCCCCGAACCTTGCCCAGCATCCGGGGCCGCAAGCGGCGGTTGCGCATCATCCCTCCTCCTGCTGCAAAACCAGCGTCAGCGCCAGCATCAGGGCGATGGCGGGCGGCGCCCAGGCCGCCAGCGCGGCGGGGATCTGCCCGTTGTCCCCCAGAACCTGTGCGACATTGCGCAGGAAGAATAACGCAAGTCCGGCCAGAAGCGCCAGCATCACCCGCCCGCCGGTGCCCCCGAACCGCGCCGGGCGCATGGTGAAGCCTGCCGCCATCAGCACCATCGCCGCCAGCATCAAGGGCTGCGCCAGTTCGACCTGCAGCCAGACGATGTGGCGGCGCGCGGAAAAGCCCGCCGCTTCCAGCGCACGGATGAAGCCCGGCAATTCCCAGATCGGCATCGTCGAGGGGGCGCCGAAACTGTCGGCGATGCTGTCGGCGGTCAGCGTCGAGGGCAGCGAGATGGTCTGCGCCCGCGTCGCGTCGCGTTCGGGGTTGGTCGAGCGGCCCAGCGGCCAGTCCTTGGCATCCGACAGCACCCAGGCGCCGGGCGTCAGCCAGGCCGAGGCGGCGTCGATCCGGCGCACCGGCCCGGCCTTGGCGTCGAACAGCAGGAAGGTCACCTCGTAAAGCGCGGTCGCATCGGCATTGCCGCGCAGGGCATGGATCACCGCCTGCCCGCCATCGGCCGTGCCCTGGCGCATCCACAGCCCCTCGCGGCCGATCGAAACGGTCTGGCGGCCCTCGGCGCGCATCTGGCCCTCGATCTCCTCGGCGCGCTTGCTGGTGGCCGAGACGATCGGATTGCCGACCGCCACCAGAACGACGCCGATCAGCAGCGCCTCCGTCACCGGCGCCAGCAGCATCCGCAAGGCCGAGCGTCCGGCCGCGCGGATCACCACCAGTTCCGAAGACCGCGCAAGGCCCAGAAAGGCGACGACGCCCGAGAGCATGACGACGAGCGGAAAGATCGTGTAAAGCGTCGCGGGGGTGGACAGCGCCGCCAGCTGCGCCGCATCCGACAGCGCACCGCGGGCGGGGTCCAGACGGCGGATCTGCTCGACCATCTCGATCAGGAACAGAACCCCCCAGAAGGCCCCGGCGACGATCAGGAAGGCCTGCCCGAAGCGGCGCGCGATATAAAGCGAGAGCGTCATGCCCGACCCTCCGCCGCGCTGCGGGGCGGCGTCTTGCGCCGTCGCCCGGCCCAGGCCAGCGCCAGCGCCACCACCGCAAGCCCGGCCAGCGCGGGCATGTAATGCAGCGCCCAAAGCTGCGGGTCCTTGCGGGTGATCGAGGTGGCGACATTCGACAACGTCTGCAGCCCGATCAGCGCCAGCACCGCAAGCCCGATCTGCCGCCACAGCCCCAGCCGCGAAAACCCGCCCAGCATCATCGCCGCCGCCGCGATCAGCGCCGCCACAGGCGCCAGAAGCGGTTGCGCCAGCCGGTCGTTCAGCTCCAGACGCGCCGCCGCCAGCGTCGAGCCGGTCGCCGCCAGCAGATCGGGCCCGGGCGCGATCAGATCGCGGCTCGGCACCTCTTCCCAGTCGATGCGGCCGCGCACCTTCGCCCCGATCGCGCCGCCCAGATCATAGGTGAAATCGGAAAACCGCGTCAGCGCCAGCCCCGCATCGGCCCGCCGCAACGTCTGCGCCGTGCCGTTGAACATCACCAGTTTCGGCCCCGCGTCCGACGGCACGATCAGCGCCTTTTCGGCGGTATAGATCGTCTCGGTCTTCTCGGAACGGGCGTCATAAAGGAAGATGTCCAGAAGCTCGCCCAGATCGGAAATCTCGCGGATATAGACGGTGATGCCCGCGGTGGGGGTCTGAAAACTGCCCTCGGTCAGAAAGCGCGCGGTGACATCTTGCGACACCTGCGCCTGCCGCTCGGCCAGCCGCGCGCGGGAAGCGGGGACAAGCTCATGCACCAGAACCAGCATCAGCGCCGCGACGATCAGCCCGAAAACCGCCACCGGCCGCGCCAGCCGCCACGGGCTTGCCCCCGCCGATTGCATCACCACCAGTTCGGATTCGCCCGAAAGCCGGTTGATCGCGTAAAGCGTGGCCGCGAAAGCCGCCACCGGCAGCACCAGCGACACCACCCGGGGCAGGGTCAGCGCGGTGAATTCCAGCACCACCCAGGCGGTCTGGCCATCGCCGATCAGCTTGTCGAACAGCAGCACCGCCCGGTTCACCCAATAGACCGAGACCAGCACCAGCGCGAAGAATCCGAATATCGCCATCAACTGGGACAGGAGATATCGGTCCAGGCGTTTCAAATTCGGATCTCTCCCGCGGGGTTTGCCCCTCTCTAGCGCGGGAAATGGGCCGCGAAAAGCCCGAAGACCCTGGGTCGCGCAGCTTCCCGCCCATCATCGGCGCGGCTATACAAGCGCGGTTTCGCCGCATAGGCTTGCCCGGAACCAACCAGTTGCAGGGACTGCCATGATCCACCCCGTCGCCCTTCGTTTCACCGCCACCGATGCCGAGGCCCTGGCCCCCCCCGGGAAGGCCGTCTGGCGCTGATCGTGCCGCCCGAGGGCAAGCTTGGCCTGATGGGGCGCAAGCTCGACCGGCTGACGCGGGGGCGCGGTGACGCGGGCGCTGGCGTCCGAGGGCTGGGGCAAGCTGGCGGTGGGTGATTCGCTGGAGCTTGGCTTTCCGGGCGGGCTCGCCTGCGAAACGCTGGCGCTGGTCAAGCTCGCCCGCCGCGCCACCGTGGCCGAGGCGCGCAAGGCGGGCGCGACCGTCGCCAAGGGTCTGAACGAGAAAGGCGCGCTGGTGATCGCCGAGGCGCATCCGCGCGCCGCCGACATCTCCTTTGGCCTCGCGCTGCGGGCCTATCGTTTTGACTACCTCAGCGAGCCGAAAAAGCCCTTCGGCCCGGTCGAGATGATGGTGGCCGCGCCCGAGACCGTCGCCGCCGAGGCCGCCCCCCATGCGGCGCTGGCCGAGGGGGTCTTTTTCACCCGTGATCTGGTGAACGAACCGGCCAATATCCTGACCACCGACGATTTCGCCGCGCGTCTGGCCGCGATGCACGAGCTGGGCCTTGAGGTCGAGATCCTCGACGAGGACGAGCTGGAGAAACTTGGCTTCCGCGCGCTGCTGGCGGTGGGGCAAGGCTCGGCCAGCCCGTCGAAAGTCGTGGTGATGCGCTGGCAGGGGGGCGAGGCCGATGCGGCGCCGCTCGCCCTTGTCGGCAAGGGCGTCTGCTTTGACAGCGGCGGGATTTCGATCAAGCCCGCGGCGGGCATGGAAGAGATGACCATGGACATGGGCGGGGCCGCGGTCGTCGCGGGGGTCATGCGCACGCTCGCCCTGCGCAAGGCCCGGGCCAATGTCGTCGGCCTCGTCGGTCTGGTTGAAAACATGCCCGACGGGCGGGCGCAGCGGCCGGGCGATATCGTCAAGAGCCTGAAGGGCGACACGATCGAGGTGGTCAACACCGATGCCGAGGGGCGGATGGTTCTGGCCGATGTGCTGTGGTATGCGCAGGAGCGTTTCGCCCCCGCCGCGGTGATCGATCTGGCGACGCTGACCGGCGCGATCATCGTGGCGCTTGGCCATGATCATGCGGGCATTTTCAGCAATGACGACAAGCTTTCGGGCGATCTTCTGAGCGCCGCGAAATCCGAGGGCGAAGGTGCCTGGCCGATGCCGCTCACCCCCGGCTATGATCCGCTGATCAAGTCGCGTCTGGCCGACATCAAGAACACCGGCGGGCGCTGGGGCGGTGCGATCACCGCGGCGGCGTTCCTGAAGCGCTTCATCAAGCCCGATATGCCCTGGTGCCATATCGACATCGCGGGCGTCGCCCTGCCGCCGGGCGAAAGCGCGCTGGCACCCAAGGGCGCGACAGGCTGGGGGGTGATGACGCTCGACCGGCTGATCCGCACCCGCTTCGAGGGCTGACCCCATGCCCGCGCTTTTCTATCACGTCACCCAGTCGCCGGTCGAAGGGGTGGTCGAAACGCTGCTCACCCGCGCGCTGGCGCAGGGCTGGCGGGTGGAATTGCGCGGGGTCTCGCCCGAACGGATGGACTGGCTGGACCAGAAGCTCTGGCTTGGCCCCGAGGAGGAGTTTCTGCCGCACGGGCTTGCGGGCGGGCCGCATGATGCGCTGCAACCCGTGCTTCTGACCACCAGCCCGCGCCCCGAGGGGCGGCAGGCGGTGATGACGCTCGATGGCGCCGAGGTCACGCCCACCGAGGTCGACGCCGCCGAACGGGTCTGGATCCTGTTTGATGGCCGCGACGAAGCCGCCGTCGCGCGTGCCCGCGACCAGTGGAAGGCGCTGACCGGCGCGGGCGCCGCCGCGCAATACTGGAGCGAGGAAAGCGGGCGCTGGCAGAAGAAGGCCGAAAAGTAGCCCCGCGCCCGCCCGCAAAACCCGTTTTTCGCTTGCAGCTTTTGCGCGGGGCCTTATGGTCCTGTCCCACCTCGGGGTGCTCTGCAAAGGGCTGAGATGCGTTTTCGCAAACCCGTTGAACCTGAACCGGTTAAGACCGGCGGAGGGAAGGTATCCGGGCGCTCTCCCGGCCTGACCCCGCCCGTCAAGCCATTGGAGAGAAAGATGAAAACTGCTCTGATGCTGGCGGGTTGCGTGCTTGCTGCAACCCCTGCTCTGGCCGAGGACAAACCCGTCCTCACCGTCTATGCGCCCGAATATTTCACCAGCGAGTGGGGCCCCGGCCCGGCCATCGAAAAGGGCTTCGAGGCGGACTGCGGCTGCGATCTGCAGTTCGTCGCGGGCGATGTGCTGCCGCGGCTGATGCTGGAAGGCGAGAAGACCGAGGCCGATGTGGCAATCGGGCTCAATACCGACATCACCGCCCGAGCCCGCGCCACCGGGCTTTTCGCGCCCCATCATCAGGATCTGTCGCGCCTGACCCTGCCGATTGCCTGGGCCGATGACACCTTCCTGCCCTTCAACTGGTCCGAGGTCGCCTTTGTCTATGACAAGACGAAGCTGACCGCCCCGCCGCAGTCCTTTGCCGAACTTCTGGACGCCCCCGAAGGCGCCCTCAAGGTCGTCATTCAGGACCCGCGCTCCTCGACCGCGGGTCTGGCGCTGCTCCTTTGGGTCAAGCACATCTATGGCGACAAGGCGGGCGAGGCCTGGGCGAAGCTGTCTCCCAAGGTGCTGACCGTGACGCAGGATTGGTCCGAGGCTTACGGGCTTTTCACCGAGGGCGAGGCCGACATGGTCCTGTCCTTCACCACCTCGCCCGCCTATCACCGCATCGCCGAACAGGATGACAGCAAGGCGGCGGCGATCTTCCCCGAGGGGCATTATTTCTACACCGAACTGGCGGCGCAGCTGAAGACCTCGGACCAGCCGGAGCTGGCGCAGAAATTCATGGATTACATCCTCTCGGACGGGTTTCAGGGCATGATCGCCACGGCGAACTGGTCCTATCCGGTGATCGAGAAACCCGGCTTCCTGCCCGAGGGGTTCGCCACCCTGCCCCGCCCCGCCAAGACCTTCTTTTACACCGAAACCGAGGCCGAGGCCCTGCGCGGCCCGGCGCTGGAAGAATGGCGCGCGAATTTCGGCAAATGATCCCGGCGGCATCGGCGGCGGTCCTTGTGGCCGCGCTGGTGCTGGCCCCCCTCGGCGCGGTGATGATCCGCGCCGGGGGGCTTTCGGCGCTGAGCGC
This sequence comes from Rhodobacter capsulatus, assembly GCF_052363185.1. Lineage (GTDB taxonomy): Bacteria > Pseudomonadota > Alphaproteobacteria > Rhodobacterales > Rhodobacteraceae > Rhodobacter > Rhodobacter capsulatus_E. The sequence continues at coordinate 3,047,875 of NZ_CP198955.1, forward strand.
CGCCGATCTTGCGGCCCTGCGCTTCACGCTCTGGCAGGCGTCGCTCTCGGCCCTCTTCTCCTGCCTGCTGGCGATCCCCTTGGCCCGGGCGCTGCACCGGCGCCGCTTTCCGGGCCGCAGCCTGTTCATCGCCGCCCTTGGGGCGCCGTTCCTGTTGCCCACCCTTGTCGCGGTGATGGGCCTGCTGGCGATCTTCGGGCGCCGCGGGCTGCTCAATGGCGCGCTTGACGCCCTTGGCCTGCCCGAGGTCTCGATCTACGGCCCTTGGGGGGTGGTGATCGGGCATCTGTTCCTGAACCTGCCGCTGGCCACGCGGATGGTGCTGCAGGGCTGGCAGGCGATCCCGGCCGAGCGGGTCCGCCTTGCCCTCTCCCTTGGCCTTGGCCCGGCCGAAATCGTCCGGCATCTGGAGCTGCGGATGCTGCGCGCCGTCCTGCCCGGGGCGTTTCTGGCGATTTTCCTTGTCTGCCTGTCCTCCTTTGCCGTCGCGCTGACGCTGGGCGGTGGTCCCCGCGCCTCGACGCTCGAAGTGGCGATCTATCAGGCCTTCCGCTTTGACGCCGATCCGGGCCGGGCGGCGGCGCTCTCGATGCTGCAGGTGGCGCTGGCGCTCACCGCCCTTGCCATCGCATCGCGGCTGACCCTGCCGCCCGGCTTCGGCGCGGGGCTCGATCGGGCGCTGTCGGTGCCGCTGGCGCCAAGGCTGCGGCATCGGATCGGGGATGCGCTGATCCTGACCGGTGCCGCGGGCTTTCTGCTCGGCCCGCTGGCCGCCATCGCCCTGCGCGGCCTGCCCGCGCTGGCCGATCTGCCCGGACAGGTCTGGCAGGCGGCCTTCACCTCGGTCTGGCTGGCGCTTGGCGCCGCCGCTTTGACGATGGCGCTCGCCCTGCCGCTCGCGCTTACCGCGCCGCGCCGCCCTTGGGCCGAGCCCGCGGCGATGCTGCCGATGGCGGCTTCCTCCCTTGTCCTTGGCACCGGGCTGTTCCTGATCGCCCAGCCCTTCGTCGCGCCGACCGCCCTTGCCCTGCCGGTGACGCTTTTGACCAATGCCGCGCTGAGCCTGCCCTTCGCCGTCCGCCTGCTTTTGCCCGAGGTCCGCGCGCTGCAGGCCGATTACGACCGGCTGGCCGAAAGCCTGAACCTGCGCGGCCTTGCCCGGCTGCGGTTTCTGACCCTGCCGCGACTGGCCCGGCCGACGGGCTTTGCCGCGGGCATCGCGGCGGCCTTTTCCATGGGCGATCTGGGCGCCATCGCGCTGTTTTCCGATGGCCGCAGCCAGACCCTGCCGCTCGCCGTCTATCAGTTGATGGGCAGTTACCGGATGGATCAGGCCGCGGGCGCGGCTTGCCTTTTGATGGCGCTGACCTTTGTGCTTTATGCCAGCCTTGACCGGATCGGAGCCCATGCTGACCCTCGATAAGATCCTGATCCTTCAGGATGATTTCCGCCTGAGCGCCGATTTCACCATCCCCGAAGGGGAGCGGGTGGCGCTTCTGGGCCCCTCGGGCGCGGGGAAATCGACGCTGCTGTCGGTGCTGGCAGGCTTCCTTGCGCCCAGTTCCGGGCGGATCTTGTGGCGCGGCGATGACATCACGAAGCTTGCGCCGGGGGACCGGCCGCTGTCGATCCTGTTTCAGGACCAGAACCTGTTTCCGCATCTGAGCGTGACGCAAAACCTTGGCCTTGGCCTGTCGCCAAAGCTGCGGCTCTCCCGCGCCGATCACGCGCGGATCGCGGCGGCGCTCGACCGGGTGGGGCTTTCGGGTCTTGGCGATCGGCGGCCCGCGACGCTTTCGGGCGGGCAGCAAAGCCGGGTGGCGCTGGCGCGCTGTCTGTTGCGGGCGCGCCCGATCCTCGCGCTCGACGAGCCCTTTGCGGCGCTGGGTCCCGCGCTCAAATCCGACATGCTGGCGCTGGTGGCCGAGATCGCGGGCGAGCAGCGCGCCACCGTGCTGATGGTCAGCCACGATCCCGCCGATGCCCGTGCGCTTTGCCCGCAAACCGTGCTTGTGGCCGAGGGCGTCGCGCATCCCCCCGCCCCAACCGCGGCGCTTCTGGCCGCTCCGCCGCCCGCCCTTGCCGCCTATCTGGGCAGATGACGCAAAAACCCGTCAGATCACCGCAACCCGGGTTCTCAAGCGGCTTTTGCACCTGTATAGGAAGGGCGAAAGTTGCGGCCGCGCCGCCTTTGCCGGATGGACGATCATGATGACGAAATATGCCCTTCTTGCCCTTGCCGCGCTGACCCTGACCGCCTGCGGTCCCACGCCACAGGAGGAAGTCCCCGCCGAAGCCGTGCCGGTGCCGCATCTGACGCAGCCGGTGTTCCAGACCGGCGTGCTGGAAAACCGCTCGCCCGACACCTGCCACGCGGCGCAATATGCCTCGGCGCTGGGGCAGCCCGCCGCGATCATCCCGACGCTGGGCATCACCCGTCCGGTCAACGTGATCGAATGGCGGGGCATCGAGCCGCAGGAATACAATTCGCTGCGTGTCGTGTTCCGCCTTGATCCCAAGGGCAACATCTTCAACATCGACTGCGGCTGAGCCGGTGCGGACCGCCCCCCTTGCCCGACTTGCCGCCGGACTGGCGCTGATCGGCCTGACCTCGGGCTGTTTTCTGGTGGTGCCGGTGCCCCTTGGCCAGACCAAACTTCCGCCCGCAGCCCCGCAAGAGGCCACGCCCGACAGCTGCGGGGCGGCCGGTCTGCGGGGGCTTGTCGGCCAGCCGGAAAGCGCGCTTGCGGCGCTGCGACTGCCGCAGGCGACGCGGGTCATCCACCCGGGCCAGCCGGTGACGATGGATTACAGCGCCGCGCGGCTGAACATCCTGATCGACGGCAAGGGCCGGGTCGCCAGCCTGCATTGCGGCTGAGACCGAAGACCCAAAGGGGGCCGCGGCCCCCTTTCGCCTCACATCTTGAAGCGGCCGTGACAATCCTTGCAAGCCGCCAGCACCGGCGCCAGCGTCTCGGCCAGCGCCCCCGGCTCCGATCCGTCCAGCGCCGCCGCGGTCTTGACCAGCCGCGCGGCCTTTTGCCGGAATTCGGACGGCGCGGACCAGATCTCGGGCAGCGCCTGCGAGGCCGGATCGTCGGCCGCGGCGCGGAAAGCGGGGGCCACTTTGGCGGCCCCCTCCTGCAGCGCCACGATCGCCGCCGCGGTCCGTTCCGCCGCGAAGGGCTGCGCCCCCGAAGCGGTTTCGGACAAAAGTTTCGTCTGCGCCTTGAAGCCCTGCATCAGCTCGACCCGGGCCCTGACCTCCGGGTTGCTGATCGGCTCGGCGGCATAGACGATGCCCCCGACCAGAGCCAAGGCGACGGTGAGGCCAAGATGAATGGCCACATACAGTCGTCGTTTCAGTTGCATGAAGTTCTCCCTCTTCATGCGTCCACATGAGAGCGGGAGGGGGCACAAGGCAAGCGGCAAGACGATCACGAAAACGAAAGCCCCGCCCGTTGCGGGGCGGGGGGATCACTGGCGGAAGCCGCCCCGGCGGGCGAACTGGGTGGGGGCTGTTGACCGCCCTCCGGGGCTTCAGCGATTTCCGCCGTCGTTGACCTTGCGGGCCAATCGCGGCGCAATCGCGCTGGTCAGCAGGTATTTTCCGGGCCTTTTCGCGACAAATTCCGGGCAGGGTGAAGGGCGTGAAAGCCCAGTCAAACAAGGACGGATTGATTTTTTCCGGCGGCAATGTCACGCTTTCGACATGACGCTTCAGCCGCCCACGCCCTTTCCCGGTCCCGCCCCCGCGCCCGCGCAGGTCACCTTCGACCGGCGGGAACTTGGCGCCATTCTGGCGGTCTACGGACGCATGGTGGCGCTGGCCGAGGCACGGGATTACGCGCTCAGTTTCGGGCGCGAGGCGGCGGTCTTTGCGATCTTACGCCGCACCATGGAAAGCCCGCTCTACCGCCTGGAAAAGCGGCCGGCGCTGCGCAACCGGCAGGGGATCTATGCGCTGATCGGCGCCGAGGGGCAGGTTCTGAAACGCGGCCACGATCTGGCGCCACTGTTGCGGGTGATCGAACGCAAGCTGATCCGCGCGGTGAAGTAGGCGGCGAATCACCCGTAGCGGTCAGAGCGGACGCTTGCGGCCGAAGTAGCGGCCGCCCTCGGCGCTGGCGATGCGGGCCAGACAGGCACCGATCGGTTCGCGGCTGACCTGCATCGCATGGCCGTTGGCATGCAAAAGCGTGCTGTCATCCAGCGCGATCGCCACATGCCCGGCCCAGAAGAACAGATCCCCGCGTTCGGTCGGCGCGTCTTCGGGCAGGAAAGCGCCAAAGGCGGCGCGCTGCTGGTCGCTGTCGGCGGGACAGGCGCGGCCCGCAAGCGCGAAGGCCAGCTGCACAAGACCCGAACAGTCGATCCCCGCGCCGGAATTGCCGCCCCAAAGATAGGGCGTGCCGATCAGCCGTTCGGCCACCGCGACCGGATCGGGCTCGGGCTCGGTCAGCGGCCGCAGGTGGCTGGCGGGGATGAAGCCATCGGGCGTGCGGGCCAAAGCGCCGACGACCTCCAGCACCGCGACACGGGCACCAAGGCTGAGCGCGCCGATCTCGCCGCGCTTGATCGAGGCTTCGCAATACAGATGCGTGCCGCGGCTGGCGACGACATGGGTCGCGGGGACGGGCGCGGCCAGCGCAGTTTCCGGCACCCAGCCGCAGGCGCCATCCTGCACCGCCTGCGCAAAGGCAAAGCCGTCGCGCCGGTCGATCACCGTGACCTCGGCGCCATGCAGCCATTGCCGCTCGCGCGGGCCACCGGGGTCAAGCGCCAGATCCACCAGCATCGCGCCGATCCGCGCCGGTGCGCCCGCGGTGAAGGCGGGGGCGTCGATCTGACCGCGCAGGGTTTCATGCGCGACACGGCCCGAAAACGGCATCAGACGGCGGTCACTCACAGCCCCAGCACCTCGGAAAGCGCGCCCAGAACGGCCCGGCCGCCCTGCCCCAGCCCGCCCTTGGTCCGGCCCGGCGCGGCGGTGGGTTGCCAGGCGTAAAGGTCGAAATGCACGAAACGCTCGGTCTCGGTGACGAAGCGGCGCAGGAAGAGCGCGGCGGTGATCGAGCCCGCCATGCCACCCGCGGGCGCATTGTCGAGATCGGCGATCCCGGGCTCGATCTGCCCCTCATAGGGCGCCCAGAACGGCATTCGCCAAAGCGGATCGCCATTGCGGCTGCCAGAAGCGGTCAGCGCCGCGGCAAGATCGTCGTCATCGGTGTAAAAGGGCGGCAGATCGGCGCCCAGCGCCACCCGCGCCGCGCCGGTCAGCGTCGCCATGCACAGGATCAGATCGGGCGCTTCCTCGTCGGCCGCGGCCAAGGCATCGGCAAGGATCAGACGGCCCTCGGCATCGGTGTTGTTGATCTCGACCGTCAGCCCCTTGCGGCTGGTATAGATGTCGCCCGGCCGCATCGCATTGCCCGCCACCGCATTTTCCACCGCCGGAATGAGCAGCCGCAGCTTCAGCGGCAGTTTCAGCGCCATGATCATATGCGCCAGTGCAAGCTGGTTCGCGGCCCCGCCCATGTCCTTTTTCATCAAGGCCATCAAGGCGCCGGTCTTCAGATCCAGCCCGCCGGTGTCGAAACAGACGCCCTTGCCGACCAGCGCCAGATCGGGGCCCGTCTCGCCCCAGCGCAGCTCGATCAGCCGCGGCGCGCGCGGGCTGGCGCGACCGACGGCATGGATCAGCGGATAGCCCTGCGCCAGCAGATCGTCCCCCGTGACCACCGCAACCTCGGCCCCGTGCAGCGCGGCAATCTGCCGAACGGCGGCTTCCAGCTCGTCGGGGCCCAGATCATTGGCGGGGGTGTTGACCAGATCGCGGGCCAAAGCCTCGGCCTCGGCCATGATCTCAAGCCGCGCCGCATCCAGCCCCGTAGGCGCCACCAGCCGCGCCGCGGGCACGGATTGCGCGCCATAGCGGTCGTAGCGATAGCCTTCCAGCAGCCAGCCCAAGGCTTCGGTCTTTTGCACCTCTGCGGGCAGCGGGCTGGCCAGCGCCCAGGCCCCGGCCGGCAGTTTCGCGCAAGCGGCCGCCAGCTGGAACCGCGCCCGCGCCCGTGTCCGCGCCTCGCCATAGCCGAACAGCGCCGTGGCAATCGCCCCGGTCTCGTCGGGCAGCAGGCACAGGCTGCCCAGCGCCCCGGTAAACCCCTGCGCCGCCGCAAAGGCGCGCTGCGCCGGGGTCAGCGTCGCGGGCAGATCGGCCCCCGTCTCGACCAGATGCAGCGGCCGCGCCGCGGCATCGGGCGCGGCAAAGCGCATCTCGGGACGGAAACGGAAAAGATCGGACATGCTCGGGCCTCCTGCGACTGTCGCGCCAGCCTAGCGCCGCGATCAGCGCCCGCAAGCCCCGTTCGCCGGGCTCAGAGCTGCATGTCCTGATAATCCCAGACCGCGGTCAGCGAGCGTTCCGCCAGCCGCACCAGCCGCGCCAGAACCGCCGCCTGCCCGACGCGATCATCGCGCGCGACACAGGCCCGCAGATCCTGCGCCACCCGCGACACCGGGTCCATGCCCACCTGCCGCGCCAGCCGCGCAATCTCGGCCGCGCCGCGGTCAAGCAGTTCCGCCCGCTGTTCCCGCGCCGCCAGCTGCACCGCGACCAGATGCACGGCCAGATCCTCCATCGCGGCGGCAATCAGCCGTTCTGCCGCGAATTGCCCCAACTCGGCATACAGAACCACCAACCGGTCCGGATCAAGCCGCACCGGCTCGTCCATCCGCAAGTTCTCGATTGCGCTCACCCCAGCCTCCGTCTTCGTCTTTCCCAGCCCCCACGGCCTTCGCCACCATGACCTGCAAGTTTCAAGAAAAGGTTGAGGCGCGGCGAAAAAGCCCTCGCATTCAAGCGGCTTGATCCCTATCTGAGGGGAAACTTGCGACGGGGATGACAATGAAAGAGCACGTGCGGCCCTTGCCCTCCTATCTTGCCAACCGCTACCATGGCTGGCGCGCCACCACCTACACGGAAAACCGCCCTTGGTATCGCCGTCTGGCCGATGCGGGTCAGCATCCGCGGGCGATGGTGATTTCCTGCTGCGACAGCCGCGTGCATGTCACCTCGATCTTCGGCGCGGACGAGGGCGAATTCTTCATCCACCGCAACATCGCCAATCTGGTGCCGCCCTATAACCCGGACGGCGATCACCACGGCACCTCGGCCGCGATCGAATATGCGGTGCGCAATCTGAAGGTGGCGCATGTGATCGTGCTGGGCCATTCGCAATGCGGCGGCGTGGCGGGCTGTCATGCGATGTGTTCGGGTCATGCGCCGGAGCTGGACGAGAAGACCTCGTTCGTCGGCACCTGGCTGGATCTGCTGCGCCCCGGTTTCGAACGGGTCAAGGAGACGCCCGAGGCGGAGCGGATCACCGCGCTGGAACGCGAGGCCGTGGTGATCAGCCTGGAAAACCTGCTCACCTTCCCCTTCGTGCGCGCCGCGGTCGAGGCGGGCGACATGAGCCTGCACGGGCTTTGGAACGACATCGGCGAGGGGATGCTCTGGCAGTTCAATCCGGACAGCAAGATTTTCGAGCCGATCTGAATCAACCTTAATTCGATTTACCTCGTCTTAAGGTCGATCGGCGAATCTTGCTGCATGACCCAGCATCGACTCGTCACCCTTCGCCTTCCCACGGACCTCATCGCCAGGATCGAGGCCGCCGCCCGCCTGCAGGAGGAAACCCCTGCGGAGCTGATCCGCCGCTCGCTGACCGAAGCTTTGCGCGAAGCGCCGAGCGTGGTCGAGAAAGGCGAGATGGCGGTGATCACCGGCGCCTTCGACAAGGCGCAGGGCTGGCTGGACCTGCAAGCCCGCCTGCGCAAGGCCGGTTTCGTGCTGCGGCTTGAAGACGAACGGCTGGGGCTGCACGAATGGCCCTCGGACCGGTTCGTGCTGTGGATCGAGGAGATCGGCCATTCGCTGGCCGAACTCATGTTGCAATACCGCGCCCCCTTCCCCGGCGCGCTGTCCCGAAGGGCGGGTCTGACCCCGCGCGAGGGCGGCATGACCGTGCAGGGGCGACACTCGGGGCGGGCCGCCTGAAGGCGACCCCGCCGCACCGCCAGAACGGCGGCGTGATCCGGCCCCCTCGCATGCGGGGCCAAACCCTGACCGGCGGCAGAACGCCCCCGGTCAGGATTTTTATGTGCCCGTCTGATCTGGCGCGTTCTGATCTGGCGCGTTCTGATCTGGCGCGTTCTGGCCCGCAGACCGGGGCGGGGCCTGCTTCCGTCTTCGGTCGATCCGCCAGAACACCAGCCCCACCGCCGCGCCCCAAAGCGCGGCCAGCAGCGCCACCTCCGGATTTGAGGGCGCGCTGTCGGTCCATTGCAACGCGGCATAGACCCCGGTGCCGATCAGCAGCGCCTTCAGGATCTCCATCCGCCTGGGCTTACTGCAACACCTGATCGGCGGGCCAGCGCATCTTCGTGTCGAGCCGGATCGCCTGCGTCGCCCCCGCTGCCAGATCGAACTCCCAGGCCAGAACGCCGCGCTTGTCGTCGTAATCGACCGTCGTTGCGGGCGGGGTCGCAGCATGGGTGATCTGCAGATCTTCCTGGTCCGCATAGGGCACGCGGTCGATCACCCGCAGCGCCCAGGGCTTGCCGGTCAGGTTCTCCACTGTGATCTCGGCGGTCTCGGTGCGTTCGTTCGATTTCGTGATCAGCCCCCGGTCGCCCTCGTTCGCCTGCGGGATCACCCGCTTCAGCCGCAGCCCGTCAATCGCGCCAAAGCCCAGCCGCAAGCTGTCGCCCGCCGCCACCAGCGGCAGATCAACCGCCCCCACCACCGCGCCATCGAGCCAGAGCACCGCCGGGCCGGGCAGGATCGGCTCGGCCCCCGCGGTCTTGCCCTCGATGACCCGATAGGCGGTCTCGTCGAGCATCGGCACCGCCTCGGCCAGCACGGTGACCGGCGTCTCGACCCGGTCAAGCTTCAGGCGCAGATCTTCCACCCCGTCGCGGATATCGACCGCCGAAGGATAGGTGTAGGTCACGGTCTCGCCCTGCAGCTCCATCGTCATCCGGCTGGCGACGGGGGCCGCCTCCATCACCGGGGCGGCCGCATAGGCGTCCATCGCTTTCGGCGCCGCCATCCCCACCATCGGCGGCGCGGGCGGGCCGATGCGGCGCAGATCCGGCCAGATCTCGGACGGGTCGGTCCGCTCGGCGGGTCGCGCGGTGGACAGAACCAGCTTTACGCCGCGCCAATCCTCGCCCGAGGCCTGATGCACGGACACAAACCGGTCCAGCGCCAGCTTGCCCGCGGCGCTGTCCAGCCGGGCGTCGTAACTCGGCGCCCAACCCGCCGCCTCGACAAAGGTCGTAACCGTGACCACCCCCGCCCCGGAGACCGCCAACAAAAGGGAATCGCTCTCTTTTTCCGGGTTTTCCAGCGCGGCCAGCGCCTGCGTCGCGCGCTCCACCGCCTCTTGCGCCGGTTTCAGCTTCGCTTCCTCGGCCCGCACCTCGGCACGGGCGGCGATGCGCGCCTGTTCGGCGGCCAGCACCCCCTCGGCCACGGTCTGCGCCAGGGCCATGACCTTGTCGGGCGGGGTGTTGGTGGTGTCGAGCCCGCGCAGGAATTCGGCCTGCGCCTGCGCGGCGGTGACTTGGGCCTTCAGCGCCGCAACCTCGTCCCGCCGTTCAGCCAGGATCGCCGTTGCCGCCTCCAGATCGGCGCGGGCCTTCATCACCTCGGGCGAGGCCTCCCACAGCCTGGCCGGTTCCCGCTCCGCCATCAGCGTCACCGCGCCGATCTCCACCCCGTCGCCCGTCACCCGCAGGCTGGCCGGATCGGTGCCGTCGGGCAGGTTCGGCACCAGCACCTCGGTCACGCCCGCGGGCACGGTGATGGTGCGGGTCACCTGTGCGCCTTCGGGGAAAAGCACGACATTGGAAAGGCTTGCGGGGATCTCAGCGGGCGCGGCGAACAGCGCCGCAGGGGCGCAGGCAAGGCAAAGGCTGGCAAGAAGACGCAGACGGGGCATGGTTTCCTCCCGGGAAAAACTGCCCTCAGCGTCCCTTGGGTTGCCCACAAAAGCAAGAGGGCGCCCCGGGGGACGCCCTCACGTTTCAGGCAATGCGCCGTGATCAGCCTTTTTTCAGGCAGCGTTGGCCCAGCACTTCGGCGATCTGCACCGCGTTCAGCGCCGCGCCCTTGCGCAGGTTGTCCGAGACGCACCACAGGTTCAGCCCGTTCTCGATCGTGCTGTCTTGCCGGATGCGCGAGATGTAGGTGGCATATTCGCCGACGCATTCGACCGGCGTGATGTAGCCGCCCGCTTCGCGCTTGTCGACGACCAGCACGCCCGGGGCTTCGCGCAGGATCTCGGTCGCTTCTTCCCAGTCGAGGAATTCCTCGAACTCGATGTTCACGGCTTCCGAATGGCCGACAAAAACCGGCACGCGCACGCAGGTCGCCGTGACCTTGATCTTGGGATCCAGGATCTTCTTCGTCTCGGCCACCATCTTCCATTCTTCCTTGGTCTCGCCGGAATCCAGGAAAACGTCGATATGCGGGATCACGTTGAAGGCGATCTGCTTCGGATAAACCTTGGGCGCCACTTCCTGGCCGGGGACATACATGCCCTTGGTCTGGTTCCACAGCTCGTCCATGGCTTCCTTGCCGGTGCCCGACACGGATTGATAGGTCGAGACCACGACGCGCTTGATTTTCGCGCGGTCGTGCAGGGGCTTCAATGCCACCACCATCTGCGCGGTCGAGCAGTTCGGGTTCGCGATGATCATTTTGTTGGTGTAGCGCACGACATCATCGGCGTTCACCTCGGGCACGATCAGCGGAATGTCCGGGTCGTAGCGGTAGAGCGAGGAGTTGTCGATCACCACGCAGCCCTGCGAGGCGGCCTTGGGCGCATACACCTTGGTCGCGTCCGAGCCGATGGCGAACAGCGCGATGTCCCAGCCGGTGAAGTCGAACGTGTCCAGATCCTGGGTCTTCAAAGTTCGGTCGCCAAAGCTGACTTCGGTGCCAAGCGATTTGCGCGACGCCAGCGCCGCGATTTCGTCCACCGGAAACTCGCGCTCGGCGAGAATGTTCAGCATTTCCTTGCCAACGTTGCCCGTGGCACCGACGACGACGACCTTGTAGCCCATCCGGACCTCCTTCTCGAAAGAACGACCCCCGCTAGCGGAAACGGGGGGGTTTGGAAAGGGGTTCGGGAAGTTTTCGGGAAAGTGGTGCCGAAACACCCGCCCGGGTCACGCCGGGCGGGCGCGCGAGAACAGATAGACCGCCAGACCCGCCACCACCGGGACAAGGAAGAAGATGAAAAGCGCCCGGTAAGCCGCCACCGGATCGCCCGCGCTGGAGGCCGCGGCAAAGACCGGACGCGACAGGAAGAGCCCGATCCCCGCCCCGGCGATCGAGAACAGGTTCAAAAGCGTCACCCCCCGGCCCACCAGATGCGGCGGCAGGAAGGTCCGCCCATGCGCCATCAGAACCGGGAAGGAGGCGCCAAAGAACCCGACCGCGGCCAGAAGCGCCGTCACCTGCCACAGCCCCGCATCGGGCGCGAAGGCGAGCGCGGCAAGCGCGAGACACAGCACCGCATTGCCCGCAATCGCCACGCGCTTGTGACTGCCAAGGATGCGGTCGGCCGGGCCATAGGCGAAATTGCCCAGCACCATCGCCACCCCCATCGCCAGCGTCACCGTGCCGATCAGCGCCGCATCGGCGCCATGCAGCGCGCTGAGCCACGGCCCGGCCCAAAGGCCCCGGATCGCCGCAGCCGCGGTGTAATTCGCAAAGATCAAGGGCAGGATCAGCCAGAAACCGGGCAGGCGCAAGATATCGAAAACATTGCCTTTTTGGCCCTTTTGCACGATGCGCTCGGGGTCGCGGGTGAAGATCAGGATCGCCAGCGCCACGACCAGCGTCACCCCGGTCAGCCCCCAAAGCGTGCCCCGCCAGCCAAAGGCCGCAATCGCCGCGGCCAAGGGCGCCGCCCCCGCCAGATTGCCCAGACTGCCAACCCCGATCACCGCGGCGGCCAAAGTGCCGAAGATCGCGGGGGAAAAACTGCGCGCAAAGATGTAGTAAGATCCCATCAGCACGGGCGAGCAGCCGATGCCGATCAGCACCATCGCCAGATGGATGCCCCAGGGCCCGGTGGCCAGCGCGAAACTGGCCGCGCCCCCGCCCCCGCCCAAGGCCAGCAGCCAGCCCACCGTGCGGCGCGGGCCGATCCGGTCGAGCGCCTCGCCCACCGGGATCTGCATCAGCGCGAAGGCCAGATACCAAAGGCCAAGCGACACGGCCAGATCCTCGGCCGTGGCGCCCAGTTCCGTCTTCAGAACCGGCGTCAGCACCGCAAGGCAGGCACGATAGAACTGGCTGAGCACATAGCCCGCCACAAGAAACGCAATCGACAGTCGCATGATCCCTCCCCGGAACCGGGCCAAGCTGCCTTGCGCGGCGCGGCGATGCAAGAGGGCGCAACAGAAAAGGGGCGGCCGGAGCCGCCCCAGTCCTGGGAGGAAAGGTCTGGATCAGGCGTTCAGCGCCTCGGCGGCGGGGATGCTGTCGACCTGTTTCGCGGTCACCTGGCCCGGCGCGGCAATCTCGATCCGGCGGGGTTTCAGCGCCTCGGGCACTTCGCGCACCAGATCGACGTTCAGCATGCCATCGGCATGCAGCGCGCCGGTGACCTTCATGTGATCGGCCAGCGCAAAGCGGCGTTCAAAGGCGCGGGTGGCGATGCCGCGATGCAGCCAGGTGCGGCCGGTATCGGCCTCTTCGGCCTTGCGCCCCGTCACGATCAGCGCGCCCTCGCGCAGCTCGACCGTCAATTCATCCGAGGCGAAGCCCGCCACCGCAATGGTGATGCGATAGGCGTTTTCGTCGGTCTTTTCGATGTTGTAGGGCGGATAGGTCGGCTGGGCGACATCGGTGGCCAGAACCCGGTCCATCAGGTCGGCGACGCGGTCAAAGCCGATGGTGGCGCGATAAAGCGGCGAAAAATCAAAGGCACGCATGGTGTCATCCTCTCTTGAGCGATGTCGGTCTGCCCGCCCCGAACGGGGCCGGGCCTTCGGGGCCGGGGCCCGTCATGGCACCCCGGTGCGATCAAGGTGGGAAGCGATTTTGGCGCTTTCAAGGGGGTCCGCGCCCTCAGGGCCGGACGAATTTCGCCCCGCCGATGCGGCGCGTCTCGTTCACGGGGGCGGTGCTGTCGGGCAGGTTCAGTTCGGCCCGCACCGCCTCGACCCGCTCGACCAAAGTGCCCAGCGAGACCTTTTTGCCGCGCAGCTCCGCCTTGGCCGAGACGACCGAGACGATCTTCGGCTCGAAGCTGCGCATCGCAAAGACCGGCGCGCCCGAGGATCCGAAATCGGCGGCGCAATTCATCAAGACCACGTCGCTGTCGCGGGTCAGCACGTTGCACATGCTTTGCAGCGCCGGCGCCTCGGCGCGGTCATGGGCATAGGAGACGACGCCGACCGTATCCCCCTCGGCGGGCGAGGTATCGAGCGCGAAGGGCTGCACCTGCGGCAGCCGGATCGGCTGATCGAGCTGCACCAGCGCCAGATCGAAGCCAACCCGGTCGAACTGCCGCGGCCCAAGATATTGATAAGACGGATGGGCGACGGCGCGGCGGGCGTTGCGATAGGCGACGGCGCGGCCATTGCGCAGCCCGGCCTGAAACTCGATCGCGCTGGCCTCGATCATCTGCCGGGTCTTCGGATCATAAAGACAATGCGCCGCGGTCAGCACCAGATCGGCGGCAATCAGCGTGCCGGTGCAGAAACCGCCATGGCCGAGATCGAGCCGCCCGACCGCCTCCCAGCCGCGGCTGTCATTGCCGGTGGCCAGCAGCTTCAGCCCGCTCTCAAAAGCCACGGCGGGGGCGGCGCAAAGCGCGATCAGGGCAAGGGCAAGGCGCAGGCGCATGGGTCACTCCGGGTCGGGTCCCCCTGCTTAGCCTGCGCCTTGGGCAAGATTAAGGCAAGGCCGCCAGCCGCGGCGGTTTCGGCCCGCCGGTGGCCCAGTCGAGCAGCTCGACCGTATGCACGACGGGCAGCCCGGTGCCCGAGCCGATCTGCATCATGCAACCGATGTTGCCGGTGGCGATCAGCTGCGGCGCGGTGGCCTCGAGCGTCGCGACCTTGCGCCGTTTCAGCTCGCCCGAAATCTCGGGTTGCAGCAGGTTGTAGGTCCCCGCCGAGCCGCAGCACAGATGGCTGTCGGCCGGTTCGACCACCGTGAAACCCGCGGCTTTCAGCAGATCCTTGGGCGCGGTCTTGATCTGCTGGCCATGCTGCAGCGAACAGGCGGCGTGATAGGCGACGCGCAGCGGTTTCGGCGCGGGTCCGGGCAGGCCGATTTCCGCCAGAAATTCGGTGATGTCGCGGGCCAGACCGGCGATCTGCGCGGCGTCGTCCTGCAGCGGCGTGCCCGCAAAATAGCTGCCGTAATCCTTGACCGTGGTGCCGCAGCCCGAGGTGTTGATGATGATCGCATCCAGCCGCCCCGCCGCCAGATAGGCGCGGATATTGGCCGCGGCCTGCCCATGCGCCTCAGCCTCGCGGCCCATATGGTGGACAAGCGCGCCGCAACAGCCAAGGTTCTTCGGAATGACCACCTCGCAGCCCAGCCGCCGCAGAAGCCGGATCGTGGCGTCGTTGATGTCGGTATCCAGCGCCTTTTGCGCGCAGCCGGTCTGCAGCGCAACGCGAAAGCGCCGATGCCCCTGCGCCGGAAAGACCTGCGGTTTCACATTCGGGCTGGGCTTGGGCAGGCTTTCGGGCGCCATCGCCAGCATCGCGCGCAGCCGCGCGTCCGGGAAGGCCCGGGCAAAGGGCTTCGCCCAGCGCGCCGCCGTCATCGCAAGGCGGAACCGGGTCGGATGCGGCACGGTTTTCGCCAGCAGGAAGCGCAGCGCCCGATCCATCAGCGGGCGCTTGTAGGTGCGGTCCACATGCGCCCGGGCGTGATCGATCAGATGCATGTAATCGACGCCCGAGGGGCAGGTGGTCATGCAGGCCAGACAGCCCAGACAGCGGTCGATGTGCTTGGCCGTGCGGGCATCGGCGGGGCGGCCGGTCTCCAGCATCTCCTTGATCAGATAGATGCGCCCGCGCGGGCTGTCGAGCTCGTCGCCCAGCACCTGATAGCTGGGGCAGGTGGCGGTGCAAAAGCCGCAATGCACGCAGCTGCGCAGGATCTGGTTGGCGCGGGCAATTGCCGGATCGGCCAGCTGTTCGGGCGTGAAATTCGTCTGCATCAGCCCATCTTTCCGGGGTTGAAAAGGCCTTTCGGATCAAAGCGTTCCCGCAACCCGCGCGACAGCGCCGCAACCGGCGCGGCTTCGGGCTCGAAGGCGGCAAAAGCCCCGCGCAGACAGGTCGCATGGCCCGCATAGGGCGCCGCCAGCTGGCGCGCATCGGTGCCGGGGGGAACCAGCGCCCAGACCAGCCCGCCGCCCCAATCCAGCACCGCCCGCCCGCTAAGCCGCGCCGCGACCTGCGGCCCGTCGGAGGGCTTGACCGAAAACCGCCACAGATCGCCCGGCTGACCCTGCAGGGGCGCTCCCTCGGCCAGATCGCGCCAAAGCCCCGCCCCCTCTTCGCGCAAGACCTTCGGCGCCCAAGCCGCAAGGACTTCGGCAAGCCGCCCGGCCCGATAGGCCACCGATTGCTCCAGCCCCTCGATGCGGACAAGCGCCCCCAGCCCGGGCAACCAGCCCGCGCCGGAAACGTCGAATTGCGCCCCCAGCGCAGCCGCCAGCACCTTCGCGGCCTCGGAAAGCGGAACCTCCATCACCAGACTCGCCTGCGCGGGCGCGGCGGGCAAAAGCTTGAAGGCCACCTCGCTCAGCACGCCCAGAGTGCCCCAGGACCCGGCCATCAGCTTGACCAGATCATAGCCAGTGACATTCTTCATCACCCGGCCGCCGTTTTTCACCGCCGTGCCGGTGCCATCGACAAAACGCACCCCGATCAGACTGTCGCGGCAGGCCCCCGCCTGCACCCGCCGCGGCCCCGAGACATTGGCCGCCACCACCCCGCCGATCGTGCTTTCGCCCGCAGCCCTCAGCAGCGCCCCCCAGCGCGCGGGCTCGAAGGGCAGGCGCTGCCCCTCGGCCGCGACGGCGGCTTCGATCTCGGCCAAGGGCGTGCCCGCCCCGGCAATCAGCGTCAGCGCGCCGGGCTCGTAAAGCGAAATCCCCGAAATCGCCACCTGCAGCGGGTCGCCGACCAAAGCCCCAACGGGCCGCGTGCCACCGCCAACGATCCGCAGCGGCCCCTTCGCCCCGCGCACCGCCTCGACCAGCTGACTTTCGCTCTCTACTCTCATAAGCCCTGCTTTCACCTTGGCTCAAATATCCCGGGGTGCGGGGCAGAGCCCCGCGACTTACCCCCGCCGCGACGCGCTCACCGCAAGCGGAAACACCTTCGCGGCATTCAACAGCCACTTCGGATCAAACACATCCTTCACCCGCATCTGCGCCTCCAGATCCTCGGGGGCGAATTGCACCCCCATCAGATCGCGCTTTTCGATCCCCACCCCATGCTCGCCGGTCAGACAGCCGCCCGCCTCGACGCAAAGCTTCAGGATCTCCGCCCCCATCGCCTCGCACCGCTCCTGCTGGCCGGGTTCATTGGCGTTGTAGATGATCAAGGGGTGCATGTTGCCATCGCCCGCGTGAAAGACATTGCCGACCTCAAGCCCGAACTCGCGGGAAATCTCGCCGATCCGACGCAGCACGCTCGGCAGGGCGGAAACGGGAATGGTCCCGTCCAGACACATGTAATCGCCCTTCTGCCCCATCGCGCCAAAGGCCGATTTGCGGCCCAGCCAGATCCGCTTCGCCTCCTCGGGCGATTGCGCCTCGCGGAACTCGACCGGGTCGTGGGTCATCGCGATCTGCCGGATCAGGCCCAGCTGTTCGGCGATCTCGGCTTGCGACCCCTCGCATTCGACGATCAAAAGCGCCTCGCAATCGGGATAGCCCGCATGGCAAAAGGCCTCGGTCGCCTCGATGCAGGGGCGGTCCATGAATTCGATCGCCACCGGAAGGATGCCCGCGCGGATGATGTCGGCGACACAGGCGCCCGCGACCTCGTTCGACGCAAAGCCGATCAGCACCGGGCGCGCGCCTTCGGGCTGGCGCAGGATGCGCAGCGTGGCCTCGGTCACCACGCCAAGCTGCCCCTCCGAGCCGCAGATGACGCCGAGCAGATCAAGCCCGCCCGCGTCACACCAAGGCCCGCCGATCTCGACCACCTCGCCCTGCATGGTGACCAGCTTGACGCCCAGAAGGTTGTTCGTGGTGACCCCGTATTTGAGACAATGCGCCCCGCCCGAATTCATCCCGATATTGCCCGCGATGGCGCAGGCGAGCTGGCTTGACGGGTCGGGGGCGTAAAACCAGCCCTCGCCCTCGATCGCGCCGGTGACGGAGAGGTTCGTGCGCCCGGCCTCGACCCGGATGAAGCGATTGTCGTAATCGACCTCCAGCACCCGGTTCATCCGCGCGAGCCCCAGCACGACGGCATCGGCGGACGGCATCGAGCCCCCGGCAAGCGAGGTCCCCGCACCACGCGGCACCACCGGAACGCCCATCTCGTGGCAAAGCGTCAAGCAAGCCGCGACTTCCGCGGTGGTGCGCGGCAGCACCACCGCAAGGGGCGCGCAGCGATAGGCCGAGAGCGCATCGCATTCATAGGCCCGCGTCTCGGCCGGATCGTCGATCACCGAATCGCGCGGCAGGATCGCCCGCAAGCGTTTGACGATCAAAGCCTTTTCGGCCAGCACCCGGGCGCTGGGAAGGGGCATCTGCATGGCGTTCTCCTCCGCTCCGGTCAAAAGTTATGACCAATTATGCGGATTCGCGCAACCTAAACCGACAAAGGCTGTGGCACCCGGCGCAAAGGCCACTCTTGCGGGCGGGGAAAGGCGGTGCCCTTCCTGATCCGCCCGAAACCCCGCCTCAGCGCAGGATCGGCGGCTTGTCCGGGTCCATGCCGGGGGCGGTCAGCTTCAGCTCCTGCACCTCTTCCTCGACCCGCTCGGGCAGATGCAGCACCAGACCCTTGTCCAGCAGCGCCGCCGCCGCCGGGTCCGCGGCGTCAAGGAAGGTCACATCCAGTTCCCCGGCTTCAAGGCCCGAAAACAGCAGCGCCTCGCCCATCGCCTTGGCAATGCCGGGCCGGGCCACCTCGGGGGCGCCCAGAAAGGCCAGCACATGGCCGCGCCGCCCATCGTCATAGGTGACACCGCCCAGCACCGCATCGCTGGCAAGCCCCGCAAGCTGGTCGAATTTCGCCTGAAAGGCCGGAAGCAGCAGCGCCAGCACGCCCGGCGACAGCGAGGGCGCGGCAAAGTCCACCGGCCGCGCCGCTGTAGCCTCGGGCGCATGGGTCAGCGTGTGGGTCAGCCACTCGAGCGCCTCGGGCGGCAGCAGCATCGCGCTGTCGGCCACGCCAAGGTTCACCCCCAGCCCGACCCCCTCGCCCGCCAGAACCTGCGCGATCACCCGGCCGGGCAGCGCGGCATAGGGCACGGGCTCGTCGGAAAAGGAGGCCAGCCGCTCCTCGGTGTCGAAGGCCAGAACGAAATCGCCCTCCTCGGTTTCGAAGACCTGCGGAACGATGTCGCCGTCTTCGTCGGGCTCGCGTTCGAGCAGCACCAGCAGCTCGGCATCGGCCAGCCGGTCATAGACCGCCAGCCGCAGGGCTTCGTTGTCGGGGTCGGCCTCCATCGCGGCATGGGCGCGGTCGTAGGCGGTCGGATCGGATGTCATCGCAGCTTCTCCTTCACCCGGGGGCAGCGGGCGGGGGCATCTCCCCGGCGGACCCGGATTGCGTTTCAGCCACGCCCTAGTGCGCCCGGGCAAGGGGGGCAAGGGAAAGACGCGCGCCCCCCGGGTTTTTCGCCCCGCCGCCGCCCGCCTGCAAAGCCGCCCGCATCGTTTCGCGTTTCCCGCGCAATCCCCGGGGATTGTAGACGAAATGGCCGTTCGGACATATTCTCGCCCAAATGCGTGCTTACGCAAGGGGGGCCTTCGGGGGATCTTAACCCCGATCGGACAGGATGCAGCGACCGGGGCAAGGGGCGGCACGGCAGGCCGGGAAGCGATGCTCGAATTCGACAATGTCAGCAAGTCCTTCTGGACGGGCAAGCGGCGCAAGGTCATCCTGGACCGGGCGTCGTTCCGGGTCGAGCTGGGCAATTCGCTGGGCATTCTGGCGCCGAACGGAACCGGCAAGACGACGATCATCAACATGATGGCGGGGCTGGAAAAACCCGACGAGGGGGAGATCCGCAAGACCTGCCGGGTGTCGTTTCCGCTGGGCTTCATGGGCGGCGTCGTGTCGCGCCATTCCGGGCGCGAGAACACCCGCTTCATCGCCCGCCTTTACGGGCTTGACCCCGATTATGTCGAAGCCTTCTGCCGCTGGCTGTGCGGGTTGGAGGAATATTTCGACATGCCGGTGGGCACCTACAGCCAGGGCATGCGGGCGCGGCTGACATTCGCGTTGCTGCTGGCGCTGGAATTCGACATCTATCTGATCGACGAGGGGATGCCCTCGACCACCGACGTGGAATTCAACCGCAAGGCCGGGGCGATCCTGCGCGACCGGCTGAAAGAGGCGACGGTGATCGTCGTCTCGCATCAGGCCAGCACGCTGGAAAAATTCTGCCGCACGGCGGCGGTGCTGCGCGACGGCCAGCTTTACATGTTCGACACTCTGGAAGAAGCGAAACGGATGTATGACTACCATTCCTAAGGCGACCCGGTATCGCATCCGTCGCGAAAGCCCGATCCTGACCGGCGCGCCGGGCAAAGCGCCCGAACCGCACCCGGTCGAGGATCTGCTGCGCCGCCGCGCCGAACGGCTTGGCGCCGAGGCCGAGGCCGCGCCGCCGGTCTCTCCGCCCCCCGCCCCAACCGCCGACACCGCCGCTGCCAAAGCCCCGCTTTCGGGCGAGGGCGCCGATCTGTTCCAGCCGCAGGAGGATGGCTTCGGCGACGGCCCCTATCCGACCGCCGCGCCCCGGCCCGCCGCGTCGCCAAAGGGCGATCAGGTGCTGGCCCCTTCGGAGCTGACCACCGACGAGGAAATCGCCGCGATCCGCGGCGAGGGGCTGACCGGGCGGCAATTGCGCATGGCGCGCCGCACCGCGCAAAAACATGGCATCGAGGCCAGTTCGGATTTCGAGGCGGTGCTGCTGTTGCGCCGCCGCGGCATCGACCCGTTCGACCGCAACGCGCTGATGGCGCTGGAACGCGCCGATGCCGAGACCGCGGCACAGGCGGCGGCGGTCCCCGCGCCCGCTCTGGCCAAGGGCGGTTCGGCCACGACCCAGGCGCTGGCCCGGATCGACGGCGCGGGCGCCGATACCCGCGTGCAGCTGCCGCAGACGATCACGCCCAAGCAGGTGCCCGCCCCGCCGCCCGGTCCCTCCCCGCTGGACGAGGGCACCCGGGCGCGCGAAATCATCAAGATCCAGCGCGACATCGCGCGGCGGCGGCGGCGGCGGATCGGCCTGCTGATGGCGCGGCTGACCTTTTTCGTCTTCCTGCCGACGCTGGTTGCGGGCTGGTATTATTTCGTCGTCGCGACGCCGATGTATGCGACGAAGACCGAATTCGTGATCCAGAAAGCCGACAGCATGGGCGGCGGCGGCGCCGGGCTGGGCAGCCTGTTCTCGGGCACGCAGCTGGCGACGAACCAGGATTCGGTGACGGTGCAAAGCTTCCTGCAATCGCGCGATGCGATGATGCGGCTGGAGGCGGACAAGGGCTTCAAGGCGCATTTCGCCCAGCCCGGCATCGACCCGATCCAGCGGCTTGAACCCGATGCCACGAACGAGGCGGCCTACAAGCTTTTCAAGCGCAACGTGAAGATCGGCTACGACCCCTCGGAAGGCATCATCCGCATGGAGGTGATCGCCGCCGATCCGCTCGTCTCGAAGGATTTTTCCGAGGCGCTGATCTCCTATGCCGAGGAGCAGGTGGACAAGCTGACCGGGCGGCTGCGCGAAGACCAGATGCGCGGCGCCCGCGAAAGCTATGAAGATGCCGAGAAGAAGGTCTTTGCCGCCCAGGCCAAGGTTCTGGAATTGCAAGAAAAGGTGGGCGTGCTGGACCCGGCCGCGGAAGGCGCGGGCAAGATGAGCCAGGTCAACGGTTTCGAGACCGAGTTGCAGAAGAAGCGACTGGAACTCGGTCAGCTGCTTGACAACCCCAGCCCCTCGGCGGCGCGGGTGGCGGGGGTCCGGGGCGACATCGCGCGGCTGGAAAACCTGATCGCCGATCTGCGCCGTCAGCTGACGGAACGGACCGGCACCACCGAATCGCTGGCCTCGGTCACCGGGCAGCTGCGCATCGCCGAAGCGGAACTGGAGACCCGGCAGGGGCTGCTGGCGGCGGCGGCGCAGCAGATGGAAGTGGCGCGGATCGAGGCGAACAAGCAGGTGCGCTATCTGGAAATGGGGGTGCGGCCGGTGGCGCCGGACGAGCCCACCTACCCCCGCGCCTTCGAAGACACGCTGCTGGCTTTCCTCGTGTTTTCGGGTATCTACCTGATGCTGTCGCTGACGGCCTCGATCCTGCGCGAACAGGTCTCGAGCTGATCCCGGAGTGTGCCATGAAGAACGTGACGATCGGCCGCCTGACGGTGGCCAACGACCTGCCCCTGACGGTGATTGCCGGGCCCTGCCAGCTGGAAAGCCTGCCTCATGCGCTGATGATCGCCGAGGTGATGGCCGAGGCCTGCGCAACCGCGGGGGCGCAATTCGTCTTCAAGGGCAGTTACGACAAGGCCAACCGCACCAGCCTGACGGGCAAGCGCGGGGTCGGCCTGGATGCCGGTCTGGCGATCCTCGACACGGTGCGGGCGAAGCTGGGCTGTCCGGTCCTGACCGATATTCACGATGCCGAACAGGCGCAGATCGCGGCGCAGGTGGTCGATGTGATCCAGATCCCGGCGTTTCTGTGTCGCCAGACCGATCTTCTGATCGCGGCGGGGGAAACCGGCCGGGTGGTGAACATCAAGAAGGGGCAGTTCCTCGCGCCCTGGGACATGCCCAATGTGGCGGAAAAGGTCGCCTCGACCGGCAATGACAAGATCCTGCTGACGGAACGGGGGACGTCCTTTGGCTACAATGCGCTTGTGGCCGACATGCGCGGCCTGCCGGTGATGGCGAAGACCGGCTATCCGGTGATCATGGATGCGACCCATTCGGTGCAGCAGCCGGGCGGGCTTGGCGGCGCCTCGGGCGGGCAGCGCGAAATGGCGCCGGTGATGGCCCGCGCCGCCGTCAGCCTGGGCATCGCCGGGGTCTTCATCGAGACGCACGAGAGCCCCGATACTGCCCCCTCGGACGGGCCGAACATGATCCCGCTCGACCAGATGCCAAAGCTGATCGCATCGCTGATGGCCTTTGACCGGCTGGCCAAGGCCGATCCGATCCGGCTTTAGCGGCGCGCCCGGCCGGTCACGCCGGTCAGGGGCAGGGCATCACGGCTTCGCGGTGGCGCCGAATTCGTTGGTGGAGAACCGGCTCATCGTGCTGCCGATTTCTTCCGACAGGCGCAGGATCGTCTCCAGCCGGGTCTTGATCTCGACATGGAACAGGTCGAGCTGGTCGATCGTCGCCGCCAGCCCGCCTTCGTTGCCGCGCAGCCGCCCGCATTCCACCCGCCCCATCACCCGGATCGTGTCCAGACCCAGCATCAGCCGCCGGATCTCGGAGCTGGAGCGGGTCAGTTCCTCGGCATGCTCGACCGCGCTCTTGAGCGCTTCGCGGCTGTCCTTGCGTCCCTTGTCGCGCACCTGCGCCAGACGGGCGCCCTCCTCGCTCCAGTCGATCCCGGCGACCGGCTCGGCATGGCGGAAGGTGGCGATCATCTCGGCCATCACCCGGTCGGCGCCCAGCAGGAACAGCGCCCGCCCCGCCTGACGCGAGACCCGGTCGCACAGGTTTTCCCGCCCGGTGACGAAGCTGCGCAACCGCTCCGAGATCACCAGCGACGAGGCCCGGTAATTTTCCGAAATCGCCGAGACCGGCCCGCCCGAAGGTTCCAGCCGCGAGGCGACAAGGCGCATGTTGTTGGGAATGGATTGCAGCGATTCGAAGCTGCGCAAAAGCTTGCGCTGTTCCTGCGTCACCTGTTCCAGCGCGGTGTTGAGGTCGATCAGCCGCTGCGTGCGCGGATCGACCGGGCGGCGCATCCGGGTGTCGCGCGCCGCCAGTTCCTGTCCAAGCGCGCTGGCCATGAAGGTGGTGTAGCTGGTGAAGCCCGCCTCGGTGACGATGGTCCAGAGCAGCCGGGCGCTGACCTCCGGATCAAGGTTTTCCGCCCGTTCGCGGGCGCAAAGATCGGCGTAGATCGTCTTGACCCGCTCGAACAGCGCCGTCGAGGGTTTCAGACGGACCGACAGATACCCGTCCTCGATCGGCAAGAGCACGGCGAAAACCCAGTAATGATCGCCGTTGCGGGCGCGGTTCTTCACATAACCGCCCATCGGATGGCCATTGCCCAGCGCGTCCCACAGGATGCGGAACACCGCGCGCGGGGTGTCGGGGTGGCGGATGATCTTGTGCGGCGCCCCCAGAAGATCGCCCCAGCCATGGCCGCTGACGCGCTGGAACACGTCGTTGCCAGCGAGGATCACGCCTCGGCGATCGGTGCGCGAGAAAAACAATTCCTCGAAACCGAATTCTACCGCGCCCTCGGACTGACGCGACGGATCTTGCTGAATGGACACAGGCCTCTCCGGAAAAAACATGACGTGAGGTTAAGCCCAAGAAGGTTACTGCCGCCTTTATCCCGCCGCGGGAAAAGGTGATTTCCTCCAATTCTTCACATCGGGGCGGGGGCGGGCCGGAACGGGCAGAGGCCGCGGTCCGCGGGCATGCCCGGGGCGGGGCCCGCGGCCATGGTGCGGTGCAGTTCGGCAAAGGCCCGGCGGGCCCCGGCCTGCGCAAGGGCAAGCGCCTCGGCATCGGGCAGCAGGGCGGCGATCAGGCCGCCGGTCTCGCGCCAGCTGGCGGCGGTGGCCTTGCCATGGCGGGCGTGAAAGCGGGTCGCGGTGCCCAGCGATGCGCCAAGCCGGGCCCGCAGGCTGCGCAAGATCACCCGCCCGCCCAGCGAACTGCCCTCGTGGACGTAAAGCCAACCGGCCGCCTCGGCCAGGGTTTCGGGGCCCGGCTGCGCCATGACCGGCGGGATCGGCAGACCCAGATCCTGCAGATCAGCGCGCAGCGGGCCGGTGTTTTCGCGCCGCAGCAGCGCCGCCCGCGGCAGGCCCCGGCCCAGACAGGCGAACAGACCCGGCTCGAACCGCGCGAAATGGATGTAGAACCGCTGCAACACCGCGCCATGGTCGTGCAGCGTGACCCCCTCCGACATCAGGGCCGAAAGCGCCGGGACCGCCTCGATCTGCGCATGCGCCGCCGCGGTCGCCGCCTTCAGCGCCGCCAGACAGGCCGCGACCCGCGGTTCCCGCCCCCCCTCACGCACGCCGCGCCTCGTGGCCTAGGAGGAAGGCCTGCAGATCGGCCGCGGGCATCGGATGGGCGAAATGGAACCCCTGCAGCACCGTGCAGCCCAGCGCGCGCAGCACCTCGGCATGTTCCCGGGTCTCGACCCCCTCGGCGGTGATCCCGATGCCAAGCGAGGCGCCGATTTCCACGATCGACGCCACCAGCCGGCGCGCCAGATCCGACCGCACGACGGGTTCGATCAGCTGTCGGTCGATCTTCAGCCGGTCGGGGCGCAGCGAGACGAGACTGACGATCGAGGTGCGCCCGGTGCCGAAATCATCCACCTCGATGCGGATGTTCATGTCGCGCAAGCCGCGCAGATTGGCCTCCATCCCCGGGGCGATCTCGTCGAGATAGATCGATTCGAGCAGCTCGAAAGCGATGATCTTGCGCCGATCCCCCAGCGCGCGGACCGCTTCGAGAAAGGCCGGATCTTCCAGCCGCCGCGCCGAAATGTTGAGCGAGAGCTTCGGCACGGAACAGCCCGCCGCCTCCAGCATCGCAAGATCCGCCAGCGCCGCCTCCATCCCGATCTGATCGAGGGTGGCCACAAGGTCCAGATCCTCGGCCATGGTCAGAAATTCGCCCGGCGCCATGATGCCGCGCTGCGGATGGTTCCAGCGCAACAGCGCCTCCACCCCGCACAGCGCAAGGCTGGTGGCGTCAAACTGCGGCTGATACCAGATCTGGAAGCGGCCGGAGCGGATTCCGTCGCGAATATCCTCGCCCAGACGCTGCTTTTCCTCCTGCCGCCGCTGCAGCGCCGCGGTGAACAGGGTGACCCGGCCGCGCCCGTTGCGCTTGGATTCGTAAAGCGCCAGATCCGCCTGATAGAACAGCTCGTCCGCCCCGATGCCCGGGCCGTTGAGCGCGATGCCGACGCTGGCCCCGACCTGACAATCGCCGGTCTCAAGCGTGATCGGCCGCGACAGCGCCTGCACCAGCCGGTCACCCATCGCGTCAAGCTCCCAGGGATGGGTGTCGGGCGCCGCCAGGATCAGGAATTCATCGCCGCCGATCCGGGCCGGAAAATCGCCGCCGCGCAGCGCCCGCTTGATCCGCCGCGCCACCTCGACCAGAAGCGCATCGCCCGCGGAATGGCCCAGCGTGTCGTTCACCTGCTTGAACCCGTCAAGGTCGATATGGATCAGCGCCGAGGGCTGCGCCGCGCCGCTGCGGGCGGCCTCCTGCAGGCGGCGCTGCAAATAGCGGCGGTTCGGCAGGTCGGTCAGCGCATCATGCAGTGCATGATGTTCGGTTTCCGCGCGGGCGGCGGCCAGTTCGGCCTCGGATTCGTGCCATTCGAACAGCCAGTCGATCTCGTTCAGACCCATCGCCAGTTCCCGGGCCGCCATCGCGGCCTCGCGCGGCCAGGGCAGCGCGCGGTCGCGCACGGTTTCGGTCCACAGCGCAAAGGAGCGGCGCGGATGCAGCCTGTCGCCCTCGGGCCCGGGGCTGACGCGCTTGTAGGGATCGCCGCCCCAGGTCAGCTCGGTCTGGCGCGCGCCGCGCAGCAGCAGCAGTTCAAGGTCGCAGCCGCGCGGCTGGAACAGCAGCGCACCGGCCGCCTCGGCGGTGATGTCGGGGGCGAGATCGGGCCAGAACCCGGCCGTGTAATGGGTGCAGAACGTGTCAAGGCCGATCGCGGCCCGATGCGCCGACAGCCGCTTGCGCAGCTCGGACAGCAGCGGCGGCGCAGGCACACGGCCGAAGGGATAATCCCGGCCGCCCTGACGATAGACCATGCCGTCACAGTCCATCATCGTCAGCAGCGTCTGCGCCTGCTGGGCGAGGAACCTGTCGAAGCCCTCCTGTTTCGGCGCCTGCAGCAGCGCGGCGCGAAAGCCGCGCAAATGCTGACGGATCTGTTCGATCTTCCCGGCTTCGGTGCGTTCGACGATACGCGCCAGCGTCCCCGACACCGAATCGGCGAACAGCCGACAGGCCGAGGACCGCCCCGGCGTCAGGCGATAGGGGGCGCTGGCGTGATGGCAGGCCAGCAGCCCCCAAAGCGCCCCGCGCACGATCAGCGCCAGCGTCAGCGAGGCGCCAACCCCCATGTTGGCCATATATTCCAGATGCACTGGCGAGACGGCGCGGACCGAACATTCCGACAGATCGAAAGGCTTCCCGGTCTTCGGATGCAGCGGCGGCACCAGCGGCACCGCGGCCGCCCGCGCATCCACCACCGGCCGCACCCGGTTGCGCTTGAACAGCTGCCGGGCCTGGCGCGGAATGTCCGAGGAGGGAAAGCACAGCCCAAGGTAGGACGACCCCAGATGATCGGCACGGAATTCGCCGATCACCTCGCCGTTCCAGTCGCAGTCAAAGCGATACATCATCACGCGGTCATAGCCCGACAGGTCGCGAAACCGCCGCGTCACGACATCGGCCAGACGGCGCATGTCCGCCTCGGCCGTCGGTTGCAGGCGATCGGCCAGCGTCGAAATTTCGGTCAGCGCCTCGCCCACGCCAAGGCCGAAGCCGATGCTGTCGCGTTCCGCCCCCTCGTAGGTGTCGATCTCGACGCCAAGCAGGCCGTCGGTGCGAAACAGCGACACCCAATGGTCCTTGCCATTGCACAGGTCCAGATAGCGCCCGCTCGGATGCAGGTCGTCGGGTCCGATGGCGCGCAGGCTGGCGGCGGCTTGCGCGCCGAAGAAGCGCTCGACGGGGGGCGCCCAGCAGATCGGCGGCGGTGGCGCCGAAATAGGGCGCCAGATTGTCGCTTGCGGCGGCCAGCCGACCCGTCTGCGCGTCGAAGAGCAGCAGGACCGAGGCCGATTGAATCGCCCCCGGAGCATGGATCGGCTCCTGTTCGCACCGCACCAGATCAAGCGCGGTTTCCCTCAAATCACTCATGACCGTCCGTCCTCATGTCCGTCCCCACGCCCGGATGCACGGATCGGCCCCGGCGCAGCCGCGTCGTCGCTTTCGCGGGATAATCCCCCGAAGGTGCGAAGAAATCGTTAGGATCGGCCCTCCGGGCAGAGGAGCGGCGGCGGGGGGGGGGGTTACGGCCTTGCCCCGACCCTTGCGGGGGGCGCAGGCGCGGCCGGAAAGGCCTCGGGATCGACCCCCTTGCCGAACAGGAACCCCTGCCCCAGCCGACAGCCGTTGCGGATCAGCCAGGCGCGTTGCGCCGCGGTCTCGATCCCCCTCGGCCAGCACCTGCAGCCCCAGCGCCTGCCCCATCGCCAGGATCGCCCGCACGATCTCGTCCGAGGGGTCTTCGGCCTGCCCAAGGCGCTGGATGAAACTGCGGTCGATCTTGATCTCGCTCAGGCGCAGCCGGTGCAGATAGCTGAGCGAGGAATAGCCGGTGCCGAAATCATCGGCCGAAAGCTCGTAACCGCGGCCGTGCAGAAGATCGAGCGTGTCGCGGGCATGGCTGCTCAGATCGACCAGCGCCCCCTCGGTCAGTTCGAAACGCACCTGCGCGGCGCCAAGGCCCGCCCGGTCCAGACGGCTCAGCAGATCCTGGCCGAACCCCGCCTGCTGCAGGCTGTCGGGGGCCAGATTGATCGAGATGCGCAGATCGCAGCCCCGCCCGCGCAGCCGCGCCCGCGCCGCGCCGACCAGATCCACCACCAGCAGATCAAGCGCCCGCATCAGCCCCGCGCGTTCGGCCACCGGCAGAAAGACCGAAGGCCCGATCTCGCGCAGTTCCGGGTCGGTGCCGCGCAGCAGCGCCTCGGCGCCGATGATCCGGTCGCCCTCGTCCAGCGCCACCAGCGGCTGCAGCACGATGGCGAAGGCCCGGGCCTTGAGCGCGCGTTGCAGGATCTGCGCGATCCGCGCCTCTTCGGTCTGCCGCTGGCGCAGCCGGGGCGAAAAGCGCGCCGTCTGGTTGCGGCCGCGCCGCTTCGCCTCATACATCGCCAGATCCGCATTCTGCCACAATTCCTCGGCCGAGCCCGCATCCCCGGGCCAGAGGCTGACCCCCATGCTGACAGTGACATGCACGACCCGGTCGCCCAGATCGAAGGGCGCCTCGAAGGCCGAGGACAGCCGGGCCAGAACCGCATCGGTGTCGTCGCCCGGGGTGAACGGGTGCAGGAAGATGAATTCATCGCCCGCCACCCGCGCCAGAACCTCCGCCCCCTGCCGAAGCGCCTCAAGCCGCCCGGCCACCTCGCGGATCAGCCGATCGCCCGCATGATGGCCGAAGCGGTCGTTCACCTGCTTGAAATTGTCCAGATCAAGGAAGACATGCAAAGGCCCCCCGCCCCCCTGCCGGGCGCTGGCGAGGGCGGCGGCCAGATAATCCTCGCCAAGCTGCCGGTTCGGCAGCCCGGTCATCGGATCATGCAGCGCGGCATTCGTGGCATCGGCCGCGGCATCGCGCAGCAGCGCTTCGGCGCTCAGCTGGGCGGTGATGTCGGTGATGGTGGCCACGACCTGCATCCTGCCGTCGGGCATCCGCATCGGCGCGGCGGTGATCGAGAGCGACCGGGTCTGGCCATCATGCCGCCGGATCGACACCCGGCGGTCGCGCTGGGTGGCGTTCGTGGCCAGCACCTGCGAGGCGGGATAATCGGCCCGCGCCAACGGCCTGCCGTTCAGGTCGCACACCCGCCAGTAGTCGTTTTCCATCGACAGCCCGATCAGCGCCTCCGGCGTCAGCCCAAGGATCGTCGCCGCCTCCCTGTTGGCAAAACAGAACCGCCCGTCCTCGGTCAGCGCCACGATCCCCGAAACGCTGGTCTCGACCAGCCGCTTCAGGAAATCGCTTTCCAGCTGCAGCTTTTCCGCCAGCGCCTTGCGATCGGAAATGTCGACATGCACCCCCGACAGCACGCTTGGACGGCCCTGCGCGTCGAAATCCACCGGGCGGCAGCGGCTGAGCACCCAGACCCAATGGCCGTCCTTGTGGCGCATGCGGATCTCGTCGGAATAGACATAATCCCCGGTCTGCGCCCGCAACAGCTGGCTGGCGCGCAGGGCGGCCGCATCCTCGGGATGGACAAGGTCGTAGAACCGCGCCTCGGTCATCGGTTCCAGATCGGCGCGGGCATGGCCCAGCATCTCGGCATAGCGGTCGTTGATCCGGTTCTCGCCGGTGGCGACATCGAGCCGCCATGTCCCCAGCCCGGCGCCGAAGATCACCTCGGCCAGATCCTGGGCGATTTCCTGTTGCCGGGTCAGATCGAAAGCCACCCCGAGACGCGGATCCTCGGCCGTGCCCGTGCCGCCGCGGCTGTCGGGCACCAGCTTGATCCAGCGCAGGCCACCCTCGGGGGTGCGAAAGCGCAACAGGCTTTCGGCCACCGCCGGCGCCTCGGCGCCCGGGGGGCCGAAAGCGCGCAGGAACCCGGCCCGGTCCGCCGGATGCAGATGCGCCGCCAGCCCGGCAAGGTCGATCCAGAGCGACTCGGGCAGACCGAGCTGCCGGGCCAGCCCGCCCGAGACCCGCCATTGCACCCCGCCCCCGCCCGGCGCGGGACGGGCCTGCCAGATCAGCCCCCCGGCGGCGGTCAGCGCCAGACGCAGCCGGTCCTCCGCCTGGATCGCCACCTCGGCCGTCTGCGAGAGCCGCGCCCAGGCCCGGCGCAGCAGCAGCCAAAGCCCGATCGCGGTCAACAGGATGAAGCCCCAGCCCTTGGCCGTCTGCAGCCGCTGATACTGCGCATAATCGCCTGCCAGCCCGGCCATCAGGCTGTCGCTGAAAAGGATATAGGCGGCGCCGAACACCCCGTAGCCGAGCGCGAAGAAAAACGGGCTGGGTGTCAGTCTGCCTCTGGCCATCTGCGCTTCCGAGCTCGGACCGGTCGCGCCAGCCTAGCATAGTTCCGGCCCGATGACACCGGCAAGGACAGCCCCGGGCGGGCAGAGGCGGAACGGAAAAATGCCGCGGGCGCATCGGGCTTAGGGTTTCCTTTACGCTGCTGCCCGAAGATCGGCGCGCGGCTGGCCAGGATGGCGGGCCGGAACGCGATCCGGGCCCGGCGGGCCCCATGGGGTAGGTGGCAGAATGTCCCTTCTGAGCATGATGACGACGGCGGAAATCGCCGCGCTGTCCACATCGGTCATCGCCGGGCTGACCACGGGCGACATCGTCGGCATCGGCAGCGACCAGATGCAGGCGCTGGGCAGCGGGCAGATCCAGGCCTTTTCGACAAGCTTCGTGGCGGGGCTGACGCCGCTGCAGCTGCAGATGTTCACCACCGACCAGATCGCCGCGCTGCTGTTTCCGCAGATTGCCGCGCTGAACACCGTCGCCCTGCGCGGCTTTTCCCCCGAGGCGATCGCCGCGCTGACCACCGAACAGGCCGCCGCCTTCACCTCGGCGCAGCTGGCCGCCCTCTCGACGGCGCAGATCCGCGCCTTTGAAACCGCCGATCTGGCGATGCTTGGCCCCGATGCGGTGGCGGGGTTCACCTCGGCGCAGATCCGGGCGCTGTCGGGCGATCAGATCGCGGCGCTGACCGTCGATCAGGTCCATGCCCTGACCGCCACCGCCGCAACCGCCCTTGGCTCGGCGCAGCTGGCCGCCTTTGGCAGCGCGCAGATCGCCGCGCTGAGCGAGGCCGCCATCGCCGCGCTGGGCACGGCGGCGCTGAAGGGCCTTGCCACGGAAGATGTGGTGGCGCTGGGCGCCGATGCGGTCGCGGCGCTGACCTCTGCCCAGATCGCGGCGCTGTCCACCGACCAGATCGCCGCCTTTGAGACCGCCGATGTCGCGCATCTGACCACCGCGGCCCTGGCCGGGCTTGGTTCGGCGCAGATCCGCAGCCTGTCGAGCGACCAGATCGCGGCCCTTGCGACCGAACAGATGGCGGGGCTGCCCGGCGCGCTGATCCAGGGGATGGGCACCGACCAGATCGGCGCGCTGTCCACCGCGCAGATCCGCGCGATGTCGAGCCGCGCCGCCGCCGCGCTGAGTTCGGCTCAGCTTGCCGCGCTCTCCACCGACCAGCTGGCGGCCTTTTCCGCCGCGGCTTTCGCGGCCATCGGCACCGCCGCGCTGAAGGCGCTGACGACCGAAGACATGGCCAGCCTCAGCACGCTGGAAATCGGCGCCCTGACCGCGGCGCAGATCACCGCCCTGACGAGCAGCCAGATCGCGGCGCTGCAGGCGGGGCAGATCGCCGCCCTGACCGGCGCGGCCGCCGAGGCGCTGAATTCGGCGCAGATCGAGGCGCTGTCCAGCCTGCAGATCGCCGCGCTCTCCACCGAGGCCATTGCCGGGCTGGACACGGCGGCGCTGAAAGGGCTGACGACGGAAGACATGGTGGCGCTGGGCACGGCGCAGGTGGCGGCGCTGACCGATCTTCAGGTGGCCGCCCTCTCCACCGAGCAGATCGCGGCGCTGGAGAGCACGGATTTCGCCCATCTGACGGGCGCGGCGGCGGCGGGGCTTGGCTCGGCGCAGATCGCGGCGCTTGATGCGGCGCATCTGGCGGCGATGGGCACGCAGATCATCGCGGGGCTTGGCAGCGCGGCGCTGCCCGGCTTCGGCACGACACAGATCGCGGGCCTGACCACGGGCCAGATCGCGGCGATCACCGGCGCGGCGGCTGTGGGGCTCGGCTCGGCGCAGATCGCCGCGCTTGAAACCGAGCAGATCGCGGCTCTGGCCACGGCGGCGGTTGCGGGGCTGTCGACGGCGGGGCTGCGCGGGCTGTCAAACGAGGACATCGTGGCGCTGGGCACGGCCCAGGCGGCGGCGCTGAAATCGGCGCAGATCGCGGCGCTGTCGACGGCACAGATCGCCGCCTTCGAAACCGAGGATCTCGCACGGCTGAGCGCGGCGGCGCTGGCGGGGCTGACCTCGGCGCAGGCGCGGGCGCTGGGCACGGCGCAGCTTGCGGCGCTCTCAACGGCGCAAGTCGCAGGGCTGGGCAGCGCCGCGGTGTCGGGGCTGAGCACGGCCCAGATCGCCCGGCTGAGCACGGCCCAGATCGCCGCGCTCTCCAGCGCCGCGGCCGCCGGGCTCGGCTCGGCGCAGCTGGAGGCGCTCACGACCGCGCAGATCGCGGCGCTGGGCTCGGCCAGTTTTGCGGCGCTGGGCACGGCCGCGATCAAGGGTCTTGGCACCGATGACATCGTGGCGCTGAGCACGGCGCAGGCCGCGCGGCTGGGCTCGGGGCAGATCGGGGCGCTGTCCAGCACGCAACTGGCCGCCTTTGAGACCGCCGATCTGGCGCAGATCGGTTCGGCGGCGCTGGCGGGGCTGGGGTCTTCGGCGATCGCCG
This sequence comes from Rhodobacter capsulatus, assembly GCF_052363185.1. Classification (GTDB taxonomy): domain Bacteria; phylum Pseudomonadota; class Alphaproteobacteria; order Rhodobacterales; family Rhodobacteraceae; genus Rhodobacter; species Rhodobacter capsulatus_E. The sequence continues at coordinate 3,080,614 of NZ_CP198955.1, forward strand.
GGCTGGGCACGGCGCAGATCGCGATACTGTCGACGCGGCAGGTTGCCGGGCTGACCAGCACCGCGATTCCGGGGCTCGGCGCCACCCAGATCGGCAGTTTCGACACGGCGCAGATCAACGCGCTTTCCAGCAGCGCGCTGCGCGGCATGTCCTCCGCCCAGGTGGCGGCGCTTTCGACGGCGCAGGTGGCGGCACTGGCCAGCGGCAGCCTGAGCGGGCTGAGTTCGGCCGCGATCAAGGGCCTCGCCACCGACGATATCGTGGCGCTGACCACGGCGCAGGCGGCGGCGCTGGGCTCGGGGCAGCTGGCGGCACTGTCGAGCACGCAGGTCGGCGCCTTCGAGACCCGCGATCTGCTGCGGCTGGGCGCAGAGGCGCTGGCCGGGGTCGGATCGACCCAGATCCGGGGGCTGTCGACGCTGCAGATGGCGGCGTTGCGCGCCGATCAGATCGCCGCGCTGAGTTCCGAGGCGGTGACGGCGCTGGGCACGGCGCAGCTGGCGGCGCTCGGCACCGATCAGATCGCCGCGCTGACCAGCATGGCGGTGGCGGGGCTGGGATCGGCCCAGATCGCGGCGCTGGACACGGCGCAGATCGCGGCTTTGGCCACGGCCACGCTGGCGGCGCTGGGCACGGCGGCGCTGAAGGGGCTCTCGACCGCGGATATCGTCGCGCTGACCGGCGATCAGGTGGCCGCCTTCGGCTCGAAACAGGTGGCCGCGCTCAGCACCGCGCAATTGCAGGCGATCGAGGTCGAGGATCTGACCCGGCTTTCGACCGCGGCGCTGGCGGGCCTTGGCTCGGCGCAGATCCGCAGCCTCAGCGGGGCGCAGATCGGTGTTCTGGGCACGGATCTGATCGCCAGCCTGTCAAGCACCGCCATCGCCGGGCTGAGCACGGGGCAGATCGCGGGGCTGACCGCGGCGCAGATCGCCGCCCTGTCGGGCCCGGCCGCCGGAGCGCTGAGTTCGGCGCAGATCGCGGCGCTGGCGCCCGAGCAGATCGCGGCCTTCCGCACCGAGGCGCTGGCGGCGCTGGGCACGGCGGCGCTGAAGGGCTTCGGCACGGCGGCGATGACGGCGCTGACCGGCGATCAGGCCGCGGCACTGACGCAGACGCAGGTGGCGGCGCTGGGGTCAGTGCAGATCGCGGCGCTGGACCCCGATGATCTCGCGCGGCTGTCGACCGCGGCGATCCCCGGGCTTGGCTCGGCGCAGGTCCGGGGGCTGAGCCTTGCGCAAATGGCGGCGCTGGGCACCGAGCAGGCGGCCAGCCTGTCCAGCGCCGCGCTGGCGGGGCTCGGCACGGCGCAGGTGGCCGCGCTTTCGGAAGACCAGCTTGCCGCGCTGTCAACCGGGGCGGCGGGCCTCGGCTCGGCACAGATCGCGGCGCTGGGCACGGGGCAGATCGCGGCGCTGGGCACGGCGGCGATTTCGGTGCTGAGCACCGCCGCGCTGGCCGGGCTTTCCACAGCCGACATCGTCGCGCTGAGCGGCGAGGCGGCGGCGGCCCTCATCTCGCGCCAGATCGCGGCCCTCTCCACGCAGCAGATCGCGGCGTTCGAGACCGCCGATCTGGCCCAGATCACCGCCACGGCGCTGCGCGGCCTTGGCTCGGCGCAGGCGCGGGCGCTGTCGGCGGCGCAACTGGCCGCCCTGTCCGGCGATCAGGCCGCCGCCCTGTCCAGCGCCGCGCTGTTTGGCCTGACGACGGCGCAAGTCGCCAGCCTCTCCGACGACCAGCTGGGCGCGCTTTCCTCCGCGGGCGCGCGCGGCCTTGGTTCGGCGCAGATGGCCGCGCTGTCGACGGCGCAGATCGCCGCCCTTGCCACGGCGGCGGTGGCGGGTCTTGCCACCGCGGCGCTGGCCGGGCTGTCGACCGCCGCCATCGCCGCGCTGAGCGCCGAGGCGGTCGCGGCGCTGGGCTCGACACAGCTTGCCGCACTGGGCACGGCACAGATCGGCGCGCTGGAAACCGAGGATCTGGCGCAGCTGTCCACCGCCGCGCTGCAGGGGTTGGGGTCCAGCCAGATCAAGGGGTTGAGCACCGCTCAGATCGCAGCGCTGACGGCGGCGCAGGTGGCGAAACTGTCCACCTCGGCGATCCTCGGGCTGAGCAGCGGCCAGCTTGCCGCGCTTTCGACCGAGCAGGTCGCGGCGCTTTCGGCGACGGCGGCGCGCGTGCTGAATGCGGCGCAGCTGGCGGCATTCGACACCGACCAGATCGCGGCGCTGGGCGCGGCGACGATCGCGGCCCTGGGCACGGCGGCGCTGGCGGGTCTTGGAACGGAAGACATGGGGGCGCTGAGCCATGCGGCGGTGGCGGCGCTGGGCTCGAAACAGCTGGCGGCGCTGAGCGCGACGCAGCTTGCCGCCTTCGAGATCGAGGATTTCGGCCGCCTCTCCAGCGCGGCGGTGGCCGGGATCAGCGCGACGCAGGTGCAGGGCCTTGGCACGGCGCAGATCGTGGCGCTGGGGGCCACGCGGATCGCGCAGATGTCGACCGCGGCCATTGCCGCCTTTTCGACCGGGCAGATGGCGGCGCTGGCGACCGAACAGATGCGGGCGATTTCCGGCGCGGCGGCGCGGGGGCTTGGCTCGGCGCAGATCGCGGCGCTGTCGACGACGCAGATCGCGGCTTTGGGCACGGCGGCGGTGGCCGCTTTGGGCACGGCGGCGCTGCGCGGCCTTGCCACCGAGGATATCGTGGCGCTGACCACGGCGCAGGCCGCCCGGCTGAGTTCGGCACAGATCGGCGCGCTGAGCACGGCCCAGGTCGCCGCTTTCGAGATCGAGGATCTGGCGCAGATCGTTGCCTCGTCGCTGGCGGCGCTGGGCTCGGCGCAGGTTGCGGCGCTCACAAGCGATCAGGTGGCAGGGCTGAGCAGCGGGGCCATCGGCGCGCTGGGCACGGCGGCGCTGAAGGGGCTCGCGACCGAGGATATCGTCGCGCTGACCCCCGAGCAGGTGGCGCGGCTGAGTTCGACACAGCTGGCCGCGCTGGGCACGGCGCAGCTGGCCGCCTTTGAGCTGGTTGACATCGCGCAGATTTCGGCCGCGGCCATGGCCGGGCTTGGCGCCGCGCAGATGGCCGGGCTGGGCACGGCGCAGATCGCCGCGCTGGGCACGGCGCAGATCGCGCGGCTGTCGCGTGCGGCGATTTCGGGCCTTGCGACGCGGCAGATCGCGGCGCTGGGCACCGATCAGGTCGCGGCGCTTTCAACCGCGGCGATGGGTGCCCTTGGATCGGCGCAGCTGGCCGCTTTCGGCACGGCGCAGATCGCGGCGATCAGCAGCGCGGCGATCCCGGCCCTGAGCACGGCGGCGCTGCGCGGTCTGGAAACCGCCGCTGTGGCCGCGCTGACCGGGGCGCAGATCGCCCGGCTCGGCTCGGCGCAGATCCGGGCCCTGACGACCGCGCAGATCGCCGCGATTGAGGTCGAGGACATGGCGCAGCTGGCGGCGGCGGCGATGGCCGGGATCGGCTCGGCGCAGATGGCCGGTCTGGGCACCGCGCAGGTGGCCGCGCTGACCGAGACGCAGATGGCGCGGCTGTCTTCGACGGCGATTGCGGGGCTGCGCGCGGAACAGATCGCGGCGCTTTCGACGGCGCAGATCCGCGCCATCGCGGCCGCGGCGGCCAGCGCCTTCAGCTCGGCGCAGCTGGCGGCGCTGGATGCGGCGCAGGTGGCGGCGCTGGCCAATGCCGCAGTCGCGGCGCTGGGCACGGCGGCGCTGCGCGGCCTTTCGCCCGACCAGATCGCGGCGCTGACCACGGCGCAGGCGGCGCAGCTGGGCTCGGCGCAGATCGCGGCTCTGGGCAGCGCGCAGGTCGCGGCCTTCGAGGCCGAGGATCTGGCACGGATTTCGGCTTCGGCTTTCGTCGGGCTCGGGTCCGCGCAGCTGGCCAGCCTCGATGCGGCGCAGATCGGGGCGATCACCGCGGCGCAGATCAACAAGCTGACCGCCACGGCGATGACCGGGCTGACCACCGGCCAGGCGGCGGTTCTGTCCACCGAGCAGATCCGGGGGATTTCCCTGACCGCGATCCGCGCGCTGAGCTCGGCGCAGATCGCGGCATTCTCGACCGAGCAGGTGGCGGCGATCGGCACCGGCGTCATCGCGGCGCTGTCGACCGCGGCGCTGCGCGGGCTTTCGACGGCCGATGTGCGGGCGCTGACCACGGCGCAGGCGGGCAGCCTGACGCTGAGCCAGGTCGCCGCGCTGAGCACGGCGCAGGTGCGGGCGCTGGAGACGCAGGACATCGCCCGGATCACCGCTTCGGCGATCGTCGGGCTGGGCACGGCGCAGATCGGCGCGCTGGCCAGCGAGCAGGCGGGCGCATTGATGACGGCGCAGGTCGCCAGCCTGACGACGGCGCAGATCCGCGCGCTGGGCACCGGTTCGGTCGCGGCTCTGTCCACGGCGGCGGTGCGGGCGCTGCGTCCGACGCAGATGGGCGGCTGGACGACGGCGCAGATCGCGGCCTTCACCCTCGATCAGATCGCGGCGCTGGAAACCGCGGATATCAAGGCCCTGACCGGGGCGCAGGTGGCCGCCTTCACCGAGACGCAGCGCGATGCGATGAGTGCGGCGCAGATCGTGGCGCTGTCGCTCTAGCCCGGGGCGGCGGGGCTCTGCGCGAGGCGGTCGAGACAATAGCAGTGGCGCTGCCGGTCGAAACCGGTGATCGCGTAGCCCGCCGCGAAGGCCGCCTGCAGGCTGTCGCGCAGCCGCAGCCGCTCGGTCAGCGCCTGATCGGGATCGCTTTGCAGCAGCGCGTCGATATCGGCGGGAATGGCGGCTTCGCGGCGCGCAACCGGCCGCGGCAGGGGCTGACCGGCCGCCCGCGCCACCACCCGCGGCGCATCGAGCTGCCAGACCGCCATCACCCGGTCCGAGGGCAGGCCGGCATTGATCCCCGGCATCGGCCCGTAATAATCGGTCAGATAGTCCCGCGCCGTCGCCCCCAGCACCGCGATGTTCAGCCCGGCATTGATCGCGCGCAACGGATCATAGGTCCAGCGCACCAGCCGGATGCCACGCGCCAGACACCAGTCGCGCTGGAACCATTTCAGCCGCGCCCCGAGCCCCAGCCCGCGCGCCTTTTGCGACACCGCCAGCCGGTGCGAATGCTGCACCCCGGGCGTGGCGCTGGGAAAACCGAACAGGAACCCCAGCATCTCGCCCTCGGCAAAGGCCCCGGCGACGAGCGCGCCTTCGTGCTGCAAAGCCAGCATGATGTCGCTGTTGTCGGGCCGCTCGCCCTCGCCCCAGACCTCGACCTGAAAGCGCTCGGCCTGCTGCAGTTCCGCAACGCCCTCAAGCTCGCGCAGGATCACCGCCGCGCTCATGGGCGAAACTCCTCGGTCGAGCGGGTGACGCTGTTCAGGAACGGCCGATCCAGCGTCACCCCGATGCCCGCGCCGGTCCCCGGAACCGGCATCAACCCGTCCGTGGCCTCGAGCGGTTCGGCGATGATGTCGCGGTGAAAATAGCGGCTGGCCGAGGAGGTGTCGCCCGGTTTGGTGAAATTCGGCAGCGTCGCCAGATGGATGTTATGCGCCCGGCCGATCCCGCTTTCCAGCATGCCGCCGCACCAGACCGGGGCGCCGAAGGCCTCGGACACGTCATGGATCGCCTTCGCCGCTGTGTAGCCGCCGACCCGGCCGACCTTTATGTTGATCACCCGCGCCGCCCCGGCCGCCAGCGCCTTGCGGCAATCGGCGGGCGTGCGGATCGATTCATCCAGACAGATCGCGGTGGCGATTTCCCGTTGCACCAGCGCGTGATCGTGGATGTCATCGACGGCAAGCGGCTGCTCGATGTAATCCAGATCGAAACGGTCCATCGCCCGCAGCGTCGCCAGATCGGCCAGACCATAGGCCGTGTTCGCATCGACCGTCAGCTTGACGGCGGGAAAATCGCGCCGGACCGCTTCCAGAAGCTTCAGGTCATGGCCCTGCGCCACCTTCAGCTTGATGCGCTTGTAGCCCGCGGCCTCGGCCTCGGCGATGCGCGCAAGCGTGCGGTCGATCGGCGTGATGCCGAGCGACACCCCCACCGGCACGGCCTCGCGCACGCCGCCCAAAGCCGCGCAAAGCGGCAGGTTCAAGGCCTTCGTCCACAGATCCCAGAAGGCCAGTTCGACCAGCGCCTTGCTCATCTTGTGCCCGCGCCAGGGGGCGAGCAGCGCCGTCAGCTCGGCCGGATTGCCGATCCGCTTGCCGACGATCTGCGGCAGGATCAGCTCGCGCAGGAAGGCCAGCGCCCCGGGCAGGGTCTCCTCCAGATAATCGGGATAGGGGTCCATCACCCCCTCGCCATAACCCTCGACCCCGTCTGCCCGCAGCGTCAGCAGCGGAAAGGTCTTGTCGGTCAGGGTCTGGTTCGACACGGTGAAAGGGGTGATCAGGGGCAGGTTGACGACGCGCAGCTCGGCGCTGTCGATCGTCACCCCGGCAAAGGCTTGGGTCATGCGATGTCTCGGCGGGTTTTGGAGATGAAACGGGCGAACACCTCGGTTTCGGGGTGCTCGAAAAGCCGGTCGGGCGGGCCCTGTTCGGCGATCCGGCCTTCGTTGAGGAACACGACCTCGGTCGAGACGTCGCGGGCAAAGGCCATTTCATGGGTGACCACGATCATCGTGCGCCCCTCGGCGGCCAGATCCTGCATCACCTTGAGCACCTCGCCCACCAGTTCCGGGTCAAGCGCCGAGGTGGGCTCGTCAAACAGGATCACGTCGGGTTCCATCGCCAGCGCGCGCGCAATCGCCACGCGCTGCTGCTGCCCGCCCGAGAGCATCGCCGGGTAGTGGTGCATCCGGTCGGCCAGACCGACGCGGGCCAGCAGCGTTTCGGCCAGATCGCGGGCTTCCGCCTTGGCCATGCGCTTGACCTGCACCGGGCCTTCCATGACGTTTTCCAGCGCCGTGCGATGGGTCCAGAGGTTGAACTGCTGGAACACCATGCCCAGATGGCGGCGCAACCGCTCGATCTGGCGCTGATCGCCGATGCGGCCGTTACGAAAGACGATTTCCTCGCCATGCACGGCAACCGTGCCGCTGTTCGGAATTTCCAGACAGTTCAGGCAGCGCAGAAAGGTCGACTTGCCCGAGCCCGAGGTGCCCAGGATCGAGATCACGTCATGGTTGCGCGCGCCCAAAGTGATGCCTTTCAGCACCTCCTGCGCGCCGAAGCTCTTGTGAATGTCCTGCGCGCTCAGCACCAGATCGGTTGCGGTTTTCGGGGGCATGGCTCAGGTTCCTTGCGTGCGGCGCATCGGGCGGGTCAGGCGGCGTTCGATCTGCCGCCACAGGAAGACGAAGACGACAGTGATCAGCAGGTAAAGTGCCGCGGCTTCGAAATAGACGGAAAATTCGAAATTCCGCGAAAAGATCTGCCGTGTCCGCCCCATCAGGTCGAAGACGGTGACGATCGAGGCCAAGGCCGAGGCTTTCATCAGCAAGATCACCTCGTTACCAAGCGCGGGCCAGGCAATGCGATAGGCATGGGGAAAGGTCACGCGGGCCAGAACCTGCGCCCGGGTCATGCCGATGGCGCGGGCGGCCTCGATCTCGCCGGGCGGCACGGCCTGCAACCCGCCGCGCAGGATTTCGGTCTGATAGGCGCAGGAATTCAGCACGAAGACCAGCACCGCGCAGTTGAACGGATCGCGGAAGAACGACCACAGGCCCAGCGTGGTCAGCTCGGCGCGGAACTGCCCCGAGCCATAGAAGACCAGAAACAGCTGGGCCAGCAAGGGCGTGCCGCGCATGAAGGAGATGTAGACCCGCAACAGCGCCTTGGCCGGGGTGGGGCCGCCCAGACGGATCAGCGCGAGGCCGGGCGAAAAGACGGCGGCCAGCGCGGCGCCAAGGCCGGTCAGCAAAAGCGTCGTTTCCATGCCGTCCAGCAGTTTCGGCAGATTGGCGGAGAGGCTTTCGATCAGGCTCATCTCAGACCCTCCGCAGGCCGCGGTTTGCCCGCGCCTCAAGCCGCGCCAGCACCAGTTCCGAGCCAAGGCACAGCGCCCAGTAGATCAGGCAGGCGGCCAGATAAAAGGTGAAGGGCTGTTTCGTCACGCCGACCGCGACCTTGGTGGCCCGCATCAGATCATCGAGCGCGATGACCGAGACAAGTGCCGTATCTTTCAACAGGTTGAGCCAGAGATTGCCCATGCCCGGCAGCGCAAACCGCCACAATTGCGGCAGCTTGATGCGCCAGAAAACCTGTCGCCCCGTCATGCCGATGGCCAGGCCCGCCAGCACCTGCCCCTCGGGCACGGATTGAAAGGCGCCACGCAGCACCTCGGCGGCGAAGGCCGCAAAGACAAGGGCGAGCGCGATGACGCCCGCCGCGAAGGGCGGGAAATCGACCGCGCCAAGCTGCGGCGCGAACGCGTCCAGGAGCCGGTTCAGCCCCAGACCCAGCCCGTTGTAAACGATGAAGAGCGTCAGGATTTCCGGCATCCCGCGCATCACCGTGGTATAGCCCCAGCCCATCGCCCGCAGCACGGGGCGGCGCGAGAGCGAAAGCGCCGCCACGAAAAAGCCCAGCAAGAGCCCCAGCGGAAGGGTGGCCGCCGCCAGTTGCAGCGTCACGCCCACCCCCGCAAGGAGTTCGTCGCCCCAGCCCAGGGGGCCATATGAGAACAGCGTTTCCATCATCTGCCGCCTCGGCCGGGGCCGCGATCACTTCATCGAATAGATGTCGATCGAGAAGTATTTGTCGTTGATTTTCTTGTAGGTGCCGTCGGCGCGGATCTCGGCCAGGGCCTTGTTCAGCCGCTCGCGCAGATCATTGTCCGCCTGCCGCACGGCGATGCCCACGCCCTCGCCGACAAAAGCCGGATCGGTGATCGGCTCTCCGGCCAGCTTGCAGCATTTGCCATCTTCGGTCTTTTCGACGAAATCAAGCAGCGGCAGCATGTCGCCCACCATCACGTCAAGCCGCCCCGAGGCCATGTCGAGGCTTGCCTCGTCCTGCGTCGGGTAAAGCCGCACATCGGCATCCGGATACATCTTCACCGCATAATCCGCCTGCGTCGTGCCCGATTGCGCGCCCACGACCTTGCCCGACAGGGTCTCGTTCGAAAATTCGGTAATTTCCGAATCTTTCGGAACGACATGGGTCATCGCCGCCATGTAATAGGGGTCGGTGAAGGAGACCTGCTGCTTGCGTTCCTCGGTGATGAACATCGAGGCGATGATGAAATCGTATTTCTGCGCGATCAGGCCGGGGATGATGCCGTCCCAATCCTGCGCCACCACCTCGCAGTCGGCGCCGATGCGCTTGCACAGCTCCAGCCCGATATCGAGATCGAAGCCCGCAATCGTGCCGTCGGGCTGCACGAAGTTGAAGGGCGGATAGGCGCCCTCGGTGCCCAAACGCAGTTTCTCGGCCTGGGCCGCCCCGGTCATCGCCACAAGGGCAAGGGTGCAGGCCAGTAGTTTCGAACGCAGTGTCATGTGTCTTCCCCTGTTGGTGGTGGTTATTGCGCGACCGGTGTCAGCGGATTGCCGACATGGCCGCTGAACGCGCCGTAAAGCCGCGCGATTTCGTTCAGCCGGGTCTCGGCGCCCTCGCCCAGCGCCAGAAAGATGTCGTTGATCAAGAGGTTACCCAAAAGCGCCAGATGCGCCGTCGAATCCCAGAACTGGTTCACCTCGGTCGCCACGCTGAACACCTCGGCGGCGTGATCGGCGCCCCAGCTGCAATAGCGGTCGGTGAACAGCGTCACCGCAATGCCGCGCGCCTGCGCCTCGCGCGCCAGAACCAGCGCCTGACGGGCGTAGCGACGCGCCTCGAAGATGGCCAGACAGGTGTCGTCGGGCGCGGCGGGCTCGGCCAGCACTTCGGCAAAATTCCCGGCCGAAAGATCGACGCTCTGCACCCCGGGGCGCACATATTGCAGCTGGGCGGCGAAATACTGCGCCAGACCGCGTTCGGTCTGAAACCCGGCCACCAGCACCCGGCGCGCGCGGGCGAACCGGGCCGCGACCTGCTGCCATTCGGGCGTGCGCGCCAGCTCATAAACCCCCACCAGCGCCGCCATTTCCGCCTGCAACCCCTGCGACAGCCGGGCGTCGCGCTGGTCCGAGGCCCGGCGCAGCGCCTCCAGCCGGTCCTTGATCAGCCAGGGCTGATCGCCGATGTCGTCCTTCAGCTGGTCCTTCAGCTCCTTGAAATTCGCATAGCCGATGGCGCGGCAGAACCGGCCGATGCTGACTTCGCTGACCTGCACTTTCGCCGCCAGCGTCGCCGCCGTTTCGAAGGGCAGGTCGTGGAACTGCGCCAGCATCACATGCGCAATCGCCCGCATTGAAGGCGAGCCGGTCTCGGCCGCCTGGGCCAGGCGTTCGCGCAGCGGCAATCGAGGAGCATCTGGCGCGGTCAGGGGGGATCTCCGGCGAATCATTGTCAGCTTTCTGTCATATAGGGTCGGGCTGCAATTATCTTGCAAGCCTCAACCCGCCTTCGCGGCCGAAAATCGACCCGGCCCGATGCAACTGCCAAGGATGCGGGCAGTGACGCAAAAACAGGCGATCCCGGCGCGCGCCCGGCCCCTCGGCGGCCCGGCACCGAAAACGACGCGACAGGAACGGGTTGACCTTCCCCGACGGGGCCCCGATGGTCGGCGCGGGCCGCGGCGGGCAAGACCCCGTGCCGCTGCGACCGTGGCCCCGACCGGGGGTGGTTTCCACCCCGCACATTCCGGCCGGACGCCTGCGGCGACCGCCGGTCCGATACGAAAGGAAAGGCAGATGCCTGCACGCGATCACCCGGCCTCCGCGATGCTCGACCTTGACACCGCCCGGCGGCTGGCCTGCGGTCTGGTGGCGCCGATCGGCGCGGGCGAAAGCCTTGATCTGGCGCAGGCGACGGGGCGGACGGCGGCCGTCAGCCTGCGCGCCGAGATCGCCCTGCCGCGCAGCGCCCGGTCGGCGATGGACGGCTTTGCACTGTGCACCGCCGATCTGGCCAGCGGCCTGACCCTGCCCGTCGCGGGCACCGTGGCGGCCGGGATGGCCGCCCCCGACCTGCCCCGCGGCACGGCGTTGCGGATCTTCACCGGCGCGCAGATCCCCGCGGGCGCCGATGCCGTCGTGCCGGTCGAGGAGGTCACCGAGACGGGCGCAAGCGTGCAGCTGGCCAGCCCCCCCGAGGCCGGGGCGCATATCCGCGCCATCGGCTCGGAACAGCCCGAAGGCGGGTTGCTGCTGCGCCGCGGCACGCGGGTGCGGGCGCATCACATCGGGCTTCTGGCCGCGAACGGGGTGACGCAGATCGAGGTGGTGCGGCGTCCGCGACTGGCGATCCTGTCGACCGGGGACGAATTGCACCCTCCGGGGAAGGCAGGCGGGTCCGGGGACCGGTTGCCGGATGTGAACCGGCCGATGCTGATCGCACTGGCGCAGGGCGCCGGGGCCGAGGTCGACGATCACGGCATCCTGCCCGACGATCCCGAAGCGACGGCGGAAAAGCTGGCCGCGCTGCAGGGGCGCTATGATCTGATCGTGACCTCGGGGGCGGTGTCGATGGGCGGGCGCGACCATCTGCGCCCGGCGCTGCTCGCCGCCGGGGGCGAGATCGACGGCTGGCGCGTGGCGCTCAAGCCCGGCAAGCCGGTGATGTTCGGCCGACTTGGCACGACCGCGGTGACCGGGCTGCCGGGCAACCCGTTTTCGGCGCTGGTCGGCTTCACCCTGTTCGTCTCGGCGCAGATCGCCCGGCTGAAAGGGGCGGTTCCGGCACCGCTGTTTCACTGTGCCGGGCGCGCCGGCTTCGACTGGAGCCGCAAACCCGGCCGTGCCGAGATCTTCCCGATCCGGCTTGGCAACCGGGAAATCGACGGCCTGCCGGTGGTGCATCGGCTGGGAGAGGGCAGTTCCGCCACGCTCTTCCCGCTGGCCGAGGCCGACGGGCTTGGCTTCGTCTCGGCCGAAACGGCGCGGGTCGGGGTGGGAACCCCGATCGGCTGGCAAAGCTTCGAGGCCGGATCGCGCTGAGCTCAGCCTGCCCCGGAGAGCGGGGCGGGCCCCTCGAACAGCGGCAGATCCAGCCGGACCACTGCACCCAGCCCCTTGCCGGGACTGGTCAGGCTGACCGTGCCGCCCAGGGTGGTCAGCGTATTGGCGCACCAGTGCAGCCCAAGCCCGCCGCGCTTGTCGGTGCGGGTGGAAAAGCCGCGTTCGAAGAGCCGGGCGCCAGTGGCGGCATCGAACCCGTCGCCATCGTCGCGCAGCAACACGCTGCAGCGGCCGCTCTGCGGATCGGGCGTGACCTCGATCGCGATCCGGCCCCGGCCGCGGCCGGTGGCGCGGATCGCCTCGGTGGCGTTGACGACCAGGTTTTCCAGCACCTGCGCCAGCAGCACCCGGTTGCCGCGCAGCTGCAGCCCCGGCGGGCAATCGATCGACAGCGCGATCTCGGCACCGTCAACGAACCGCGCCGCAGTGGCCGCATGGGCCAGCGCGCGCCCCAGATCGCAAGCCTCGTCCCGGTTGACCTGTTCGGGGTCGCGCGGCATCCGCATCGCTTCGAGCGCCTCGGTCAGACAGCGCCCCGCCTCGCCCAGCAGTCCCGCCGCCTGGGCCGTCTGCGCCGCGCGCTCGGCCTCCAGCGCATCAAGATAAGCGACCAGCCGTCCCCGTCGCTCGGCCGGGGTTTGCGGATCGGCCAGTTCACGGCGTGCCCGCGCCGCCCCGGGGGGCAGAGCCGGGGCCAGATGACGTTCAAGATCGGCGAGGATCACCCGCACCGGGCTGAGGCTGTTGCGCAGATTGTGCAAAAGACCGGTCGCGCTTTGCTCGCGGCCAAGGGCAAAGGACTGCGCCGCATGGCTGAGCCGCAGCGCCTCCAGTTCGGCGGCCATGGCGTTGAAATCCCAATGCAGGGCGCCGATCTCGTCGGCCCGGGGCGGCCCCTCGATGGGCACCAGCTCGCCCGCGTTGCGGATCCGCCCGACATGCTGGCGAAAGGCGAGGATCGGCGCCAGCACATGGGTCGAGAGCCGTCGGCCCAGCAGCGCCATCAGCGCCGCCAGCAGCCCCAGCATCGCCAGAACCGTCAGATCGCGCAGCCGCTCGCCCGCCGCCAGCACCAGACGCGGCAGATCGAAGCGCAACATCGCCACCGGGGGCGCGGCCGCCGTCCGCACCGGCACCGAAACATCAAGCCGCGCCCCCGAGGCCGCGACCTGCGGGCTGTCGGAAAGGGGGGCGAAATCGAACCGGGCCTCGACCTGCAAGGCCTCGGACAGATCCGCCGCGTCAATCCGGTGCAGAAAGACCAGCCGACCTTCGGCCGTGCCCGATCCGTCGCTGCGCAGCACCGGGCTGCTGGCCACGGCAAAGACCTGCCCCTCCTGCTGCCAATAGCCGACCCGCGACGCCTTGCCATCGCCCGCAGGCTGCAAGCCCAGGGTGTCGATGCTGGTCGCGAAAGCCTGCGCCAGATCGGGATCGGCCTGCCCGCTGTCGTCCTCGAAGCAGAAGCTGCGCTGACCGCTCCCGTCCAGCCGCAGGAAGGCGGCACAGCTGATTTCGGCATTGAGGAACGAGCTGGCATTGACGTTGCGCCGTTCATAGCCGGGATCGAATCCCTGCAGGTAGAAATAGGTTTCGTCCCAAATCCCCCAGTCGAGCACATGCGCCTCGGTCGCGACAAGATCGGCCGCCAGCGCCGCGCGGGCGCGGTCGATGTCGCGGCCGACTTCAAGGGCTTCGAGCCCGCCGAAACTGGTCTGGATGATCAGGCTGAGCACCGCGGAAATCAGCGCCGCCGCACTGACCCCGATCACCGCAAGATCGAAGATCAGCGCCGCGCGCAGGCTTTGCGGCCGCAGGGCTGGCAGACGCAGCGTTGGCAGGCGGGGGGGGCGCAAGCCCGTCTACCTCGCCGCAGTGCGCAAGGGCTGCGGATCGCCCGCCGGACCGGCGACGACCTTGTCGATCGCCTGCCCCTGACCGAACAGGAACCCTTGCAGATGCGAACAGCCCAGCTGGCGCAGGGCATCGAGTTGGGCGGCGCGTTCCACCCCCTCGGCGACGATTTCAAGCCCGAGACCGGCGGCCAGATGCGCCAGCGCGGTGACGATGGCGGCCGAGGGGCGGTCGCTGTCCATGCCGTCGATGAAGCTGCGGTCGATCTTGATCGCATCGACGGCGAAATCCTTCAGATGCGCGATGCTTGACGCGCCGGTGCCGAAATCGTCGATCGCGACGCGAAAGCCCTGCCCCCGCAGGTCGTCGACGATCTTGCGGGTTTGCCGGACATGCGAGCGCAGCGCGGTTTCTGTCACCTCGATCTGGATCTGCGCGGGGGCGATGCCGTTCTGCCGGGCTTCGGCGGTCAGCCGGGAAACGAAATCCTGGCGCTGGAACTGCCGCGGCGAGAAGTTGATCGCGGTGAACTTGTCCGGCCAGCCGCGGGCATCGCGCAGCACCCGTTCCACCACCCAGTCACCCAGCAGCAGCGTCACCGGGCTTTCCTCGGCGATCGGGATGAAGACGCCGGGCGGCACGGTGCCGTAATCGCGGCTGTTCCAGCGCAAGAGCGCCTCGTAGCCCACCACCGCCAGCGTCTCCGAGGCGACGATGGGTTGATAATGCAGCGACAATTCCTCGCTGGCGAGCGCATAGAACAGCCCCGCCTCGATCCGCTGGCGGAATTGCTGGCTGGCATCCAGCTGCTTGTCGAAGATCCGCACCGTCTGCCCGCCATCCTGTTTCGCGGCGAACAGCGCCAGATCGGCGAAGCGCATCAGATCGGCGGCGTCGCCATCGGGATGGCAGGAGCAATCGACCAGCCCGCAGGAGGCGCCGACGAAAACGGTATTGCCGAAGACCGAGAAATCCCCCGAACAGGTGGCCAGAAGCTCCTGACAGGCGGCCACCGCCCGGTCGCGGCCCATGCCGTCAAGCAGGATGCCGAATTCGTCGCCGCCCAGCCGTGCGACCAGCGCCCCTTCGGGCGCCTTGGCGACAAAGGCGGCGCAGGCCATCTTGATCACCTCGTCCCCGGCGTCATGGCCGAAAGTGTCGTTCACATGCTTGAAATGATCGAGATCGAGGAAAGCCACGAACAGGTCGCTGGCCCCGGCATCGAGCCGCTCGATCAGGGCGTTCTGGAACGCCATCCGGTTCGCCGCCCCGGTCAGGAAATCGTGGTTGGCAATATGCTGGGCGCGAGCCTCGCTGGCGGCCAGTTCGGCGATCTTGGCGCGCAGAAAGGTCAGTTGCCGGGTGTCATTGTCCCATCTTTCGGTCAGCGCCCGGGCCATCTGGCGCACCTCGTCGGGCTCGAAGGGCTTGCAGATGTAAAAGATCTTGTCCGCCGGACCGGCGACGGCGGCGATGTCGGTGACCGAATGGTCGGACCAGGCCGAAACGATCACGATATGCAGATCGGGGTCAAGCGCGCGCAACCGGCGCGCGGTTTCCTTGCCGTCGATCCCCGGCGGCATCCGCACATCGACAAAGGCGACCTTGAAGGGCGTTCCCTCCTGCAGCGCCCGTGCCGTCAGCTCGACCCCCTCCAGCCCCTGGGCGGCAAAGGCCACCTCGAAGGCGGGCGGCGGCGCGCTTTGGCCCATGGGCGGGCATTGGCCGAAAAGCTCCTCGGCCAGCGCATCGGCGCGCGAGATCGGACGGGAACTTCCCGGATCGGCGAACAGCAGGCGATATGCCTCGCGGACGCTGGCTTCGTCATCAATGACGAGAATGGTCATGCGGCCCTCCCGAAGGGTTTGGGCCGAGACTAGCGACAAGTCGTTAAGGATCGGTTTGTCCCGTAAAGCCTGCGCGCTATCCCGCCAGCACCTTGCGAAACCGCGCCAGAACGATCGTCACCGCCACCGCCGCCATGCCCGCCATCACCGCCATTTCCGGCCAGACGAGCGAAAGCCCCGCGCCGCGATAGAGCACCGCCTGCGCGAAGATGACGAAATGCGTTGCCGGGGAAATCGCCCGCATCGTGCCCTGCAGCCAGCCCGGCATCGATTCCAGCGGCGTCATCCCCCCGGAAAGCAGGATCATCAGCACGATCACCGGAATGACCAGAAGCCCGAATTGCCCCATCGTCCGGGTGAAGGAGGCAAGCAACAGGCCAAGACTGGCCACCGCCACCACATAGATGGCCGCGCCGCTCGCATAAAGCGCCAAGGATCCCGCCACCGGAACGCCCATCGCCCCCTCGACCACCACGACCAGACTGAAGAGCGAGGCCGCCAGGATCACCGCCCCCGAGGCGAGGATCTTCGCCGCGACGATCTCGTGGGGGCGCACGGGCATCACCAGAACATGTTCGATCGTGCCATGTTCGCGCTCGCGGATCATCGACGCGCCCGACAGGATCAGCATCAGGATGGTGACATTGTTCATCAGCTGCATCACCGCGCTGAACCAGCTTGAGGTCAGGTTCGGGTTGAAGGCGTTGCGAAAGACCACGGTGACCGGATCGGCGCTGGCGGCGCCGGGCGTCAGCGCGGCGGACAGCTCCTGCGCCAGCGTCTGGCGCAGGAAACTGGCGCCATTGCCCGCCTGCGCCACCGCCGTCGCATCGACGAGGATCTGCAGCGTCGTCGCGCGGCCCGCATGCAGGTCGCGCTCGAAATCGGGCGGGATCGTCAGCACCAGGATCGCCTCGCCCGCGCGTTGGGCGGCGGCGGCCTCGGCCGCGGTCATCGGCACCGGCGCGGCGAAAAGCGGCGGGCGGATCGCATCGCTCAGCCGGGCGGACAGCAGACTGCGGTCCTCGTCCACGATGGCGGTGGCCAGATGATCGACCTCGGTGCTGGCGGCGTCGGACACCAGCCAGACCGCCAGCGTGAAGACATAGGCGATCAGCACCAGCATCACCCGGTCGCCCCGGATCGCCCGCAGCTCCTTGCCGGTCAGCCAGCCGATGTTGCGAAGACTGCGCATTCACCGCTCCTGCTTGGGAAGGGACAGGATCGCCAGCCCCAGATAGACCGCCGCGAAAAGGCCAAGGACGGCGGCGGCGGTCATCGCCCCGGGCCAGCCGAAGCCCTTGAGGAAGGCACCGACCGAGACCGGCTGAAACCACGCGCCCGGGAAGGCCAGACCGAAGATCCGCCCGCCTTCCGCCAGCGAGGACACCGGCACCACCAGCCCGGAAAAGTTCACCGTGGGGATGATCGCGACAACGGCCGTGGCAAAGACCGCCGCCACCTGCGTCCGGGTGAAGGCCGAGATCAGCTGGCCAAAGCCCGTCGTGGCGGTGACATAGACCAGCGCCGCAAAGGCCAGCGCCGGCAGGCTGCCCGAAAGCGGCACGCCAAAGACCGTCACCCCAAGCGTCACCAGCACCCAGAAACTGGCCCAGGCCAGCACCAGATAGGGCAGCTGCTTGCCGACCAGAAACTCGATCCGGCTGACCGGGGTGGACTGGAAATTCGCGATCGTGCCGGTTTCCTTTTCCCGCACGACACTGACCGCCGCCATAACCGCGGGGACCAGCATCAGGATCAGCATCAGGACCGAGGGGACCATGGCATTGGCGCTTTCAAACGCCTGATTGAAGAGATAGCGGGTCTCAAAGCCCACCTTGGCGGTGGTGCCGATCCCCTCCTCGGCGGCGATCTTTTCGCTGAAATCCTGCAGCACA
Source organism: Rhodobacter capsulatus (assembly GCF_052363185.1). Lineage (GTDB taxonomy): Bacteria > Pseudomonadota > Alphaproteobacteria > Rhodobacterales > Rhodobacteraceae > Rhodobacter > Rhodobacter capsulatus_E. Next base: position 3,098,243 of record NZ_CP198955.1, read on the forward strand.
CCAAGGGCATAACCCTGCGCGGTCTGGGCGCGAAACGGCATCGCCCCGTCAAAGGTCAGGCCGATTTCCGGCACGGCGCCGCGATGCAGATCGCGCCCGAAGCCCTCGGGGATATCCAGCGCCAGCGTCAGCCCGCCCAGCCCCATCCGCCCCGGCAGCTCGGCGGGGCTCGCAAAGGGGGGGGCTTCGGCGAATTGCGGGATCGAGGTGAAACCCTCGGTCAGGCGGCGGCTTTCGGCGCTTTGATCCTGATCCAGCACCGCGAAGGACAGCCGGTCCACGTCAAAGGAAATCCCGAACCCCATCGCCAGCATCAGGATGACCGGGCCCAGAAGCGCAAAGAACAGCCGGATCGGATCGCGGGCCAGTTCCAGCGTCTCGCGCCAGGAATAGGCGTAAAGCCGGGTAAGGGCCGCCAGCCCCCTGCCCTTCGGCGCCGCGACGGGCGCGGGCATCCGGGTCTCGGGCGGGGCCTCGTCGGTCTCGGCCTCGGCCTCCAGCACGGAAATGAAGGCGGTTTCCAATGTGTCCGCCCCGCGCCGCGCGGCGATCTCGGCGGGCGTGCCCAGCTCCAGCACGCGCCCCGCATGCATGAGCGAGATCCGGTCGCAGCGCGCCGCCTCGTTCATGAAATGGGTCGAGATGAAGATCGTCACGCCCTTTTCGCGCGACAGCCGCATCAGCACCGCCCAGAACCCGTCGCGCGCCACCGGATCGACGCCCGAGGTGGGCTCGTCCAGAATCAGGATCGGCGGTTCATGGATCATCGCCACGGCCAGTTGCAGCCGCTGCCGCTGCCCCAGCGGCAGGCTTTCGGGCATCGCCTCGGCCACCGCGGCCAGATCGAACTCCGCCATCACCTCGGCCACCCGGGCCAAGCGCCGCTCTGGGGCCACGCCGTAAAGCCGCGCATGCAGGATCAGGTTTTGCCGCACCGTCAGCTCGCCATAAAGCGAAAACGCCTGCGACATGTAGCCGATGCCCAGCCGCGCCGTCATGTCCGCGCGCCCCAGTTCCCGGCCAAACAGCTTCGTCGTGCCTTCGGTCGGGTCCAGAAGCCCGGTCAGCATCTTCATCGTCGTCGTCTTGCCGCAGCCGTTCGAGCCCAGAAAGCCGAAAATCTCGCCCTCGGGGATCGAAAAGCCGACGTGATCGACCGCGGTAAAGGCGCCAAAGCGTTTCACCAGCCCCTCGGCCGCGATGGCGATGCGGCCCTGATTTGCCGGGCGCGGCAGCACCGGCACCGGCGCGTGCCGGGCGCGGATTTCCGCGGGCAAAAGCGCCACAAAGGCCTCTTCCAGACTTGCCGCCCCGGTCCGCGCGCGCAGATCGGCCGGGCTGCCGGTGGCGATGACCCGGCCCCCGTCCATCGCGGCGATCCAGTCGAAGCGGTCGGCCTCTTCCATATAGGCCGTCGCGGTCAGCACGCTCATGCCGGGACGGCTGGCACGGACGCGGGCGATCAGCTCCCAGAATTGCCGCCGCGACAGGGGATCGACGCCGGTCGTCGGCTCATCAAGGATCAGCAGATCCGGGTCATGGATCAGCGCGGCGCACAGGCCCAGCTTCTGCTTCATCCCGCCCGAGAGCTTGCCCGCCGGACGATCGGGAAAGGGCGCAAGGCCGGTCGCGTCCAGAAGCATCGCGATGCGGGCGTCGCGCTCGGCCGCGCCCTGTCCGAAAAGCCGCCCGAAGAACTGCAGGTTCTCGACCACGCTCAGCGTCGGATACAGGTTTCGCCCCAGCCCTTGCGGCATATAGGCGATGCGCGGGGCCACGGCGGCGCGGTGGGCGCGGTCCGCCATCGGCCCGCCCAGAACCTCGACCCTGCCCCCCTGCCCGCGCCGCACCCCGGCCACCAGCGCCATCAGCGTCGATTTGCCGACGCCGTCGGGCCCGATCAACCCGGCCATCACGCCGGCGGGGATATCCAGCGTCACCGCGTCAAGCGCGGTCACCGCGCCGTAGCGATGGGAAACGCCGCTCAGCCGGGCCACGGGCTGCATCGGCCTACTCGGGCAGCTTCACCGCCAGATCGGCGGGCCAGGGCGTGTCGGGGGTCGCGCGCACGAAGCCGATGCCGCGCACGCCGACCTTGACGCTGTCGGCAAAGCGCAGCAGCAGATCGCGCGGGATCGCCAGCTTGACGCGGAACACCAGATCGGCGCGCTCGGCGCTGGTTTCGACCGATTTCGGGGTGAATTGCGCCTGCGGGGCGACAAAACTGACCCGCGCGGGCACCACATATTGCGGCACCGGGTCCAGCACCAGCCGCGCCTCGTCATTCAGCGCCAAGGTCCCCACGACAGACGCGGGCAGATACAGCACCATGTAAACATCGGTCAGATCGAGCAGCGTCACCACGGGCGTGCCCGCCGCGATCACCTCGCCCGGCTCGTGCAGCCGGTAAAGCACCCGGCCGCGGATCGGCGCACGGATCACCAGATCTTCGAGCGCGATCTTCGCCTGTTCACGGCTGGCCTCGGCCGCGGCGATCAGCGCGGTGGCGTTTTGCACCTGCGCCCGCGCCGAGGCGAGCGCGGCCGCCGCCGCCGTCGCCCCGTTCACCGCATCATCCAAAGCCGCCTGCGCCGCGTGGCCTTCGGCATGCAGCGTGGTGACCCGGGTCCGGGTCGTCACCGCCACATCAAGCGCGCTTTGCGCCTGCATCACCGCCGCTTCGGCGCCCGCCTTCGCCGCCTCGGCCTGCAGCACCGCCGCCTCGGCCGCCAGCAGTTTCGCCCGCGCATCGCGGTCGTCAAGCCGCGCCAGCACCGCGCCCGCCTCGACCATCTGCCCCTCTGACGCCGTGACCTCGGTCAGCCGCCCGGCATATTTCCCGGCGACATCGACGCTTTGCGCCTCCAGCCGCCCGTTCGAACTGGTCACGCCGGTCTGCGCCCCGGCCCCCTCCAGCCGCGCCAGAAGCCCGGCAAAGGGCGATTGCGCCTGCGCGGGCAAGCCAAGGACCAAAAGCAGCGCAAGGGAGAGGCGGCAGGCGGCGGGCAGGGACATGGCTTCAGCTCCGAAACGACTCTGAACCGTATGGTTCACCTGTGGCGGGGCGGCGTCAAGCGCACAGTGCGCCCCGGACGGGCGGGGCAGGGCGTATTTGCGCCAAGAAGAAACGGCGGTGGCAGGGGCGCCGGAACGCCCCTGCCGGCCATGCTCAGGCGGCGGCCGGGCTCTTGCGCCGCGTGAACATCGCGTTTGTCAGCCGGAAGAAGAGCGGCACGAAGAAGATCGCCAGCCCCGTGCCGGTCAGCGTGCCGAAAAGCGTGGTGTAGCCGATCGCCTCGCGCGCCCCCGCCCCGGCACCGGTCGACAGGATCAGCGGCACGACGCCCAACGTGAAGGCCAGCGAGGTCATCAGGATCGGGCGGAAGCGCAGCCGGGCGGCCTCGACCGCGGCGGTCAGCGCGTCTTCGCCAAGGGTCCGCATCCGGTCGCGGGCGAATTCCACGATCATGATGCCGTTCTTGCCGGTCAGACCGACGACGGTCAGCAGCCCGACCTGGAAATAGACCCCGTTCGCCTGACCACCCAGCCACGCGCCCACCAGCGCCCCGATGATGCCCACCGGCATCGCCAGAATGACCGCCACCGGAATGACCCAGCTTTCATAAAGCGCGGCCAGACACAGGAAGACCGCCGCCAGCGACAGCGCATAAAGCGCCATCGCGCCGTTGCCCGCCTCTTTCTCCTCCAGCGACAGGCCCGACCATTGCAGCGCAAAGCCGGGCGGCAGTTGCGCGGCAAGCCGCTCCATTTCCGTCATCGCCGCCCCCGAGGACAGCCCCGGCACCGGCGAGCCCTGAATCTCCATCGCGGGCAACGCGTCATAGCGCAAGATCTGCTGCGGGCCATAGACCCATTTCTCGGTGGCAAAGGTCGAAAGCGAGACGAAATCGCCATTCGCATTCGGCACCCGCCAAAGCGCGAAATCGGCGGGGGTGGAGCGCGCCCAGGGCTCGCCCTGCACATAGACGCGCTTCACCCGGCCTTCATGCAGGAAGTCGTTCACATAGGCCGAAGACCAGATCGTGGTCAGGAAATCGCCCACATCCGCCGCGGTCAGACCCACCGCCCCCGCCTTGGCCCAGTCGATATCCAGACGGAACTGCGCCGCATCCTCGACCCCGTTCGGCCGCACGGCCATCAGCTTCGGGCTTTCCTTGGCCATGCCCAGAAGCTGGTTGCGGGCGGCCAGAAGCTCCTCGTGCGTCTGGCCCGAGCGCGCCTGCAGGAAAGCGGTGAAGCCGTTCGAGTTGCCCAGTTCCAAGACCGGCGGCGGCACGATCGGGATCACGATGGCTTCCTTGATGCCGCCCATCAGCGGCCCGAAAGCCCGGCCCGCAATCGCCTGCGCGCCGTTTTGCGGACCCGGCCGCGCGTTCCAGTCCTTCAGCTTGATGAACATCATCGCCATGTTCTGGCCCTGACCGGCGAAAGAGAACCCGACGACGGAAAAGAGCGCGTCGATATTCTCGGCCTCGGCCTTGCGCCAATAGCCCTCGACCTGTTCGACGACCTTTTTCGTCTCGGCCGCGGTGGTGCCCGAGGGGGTCTGAATGAGCGTCATCAACACGCCCTGATCCTCGTCGGGCAGGAAGGCGGTCGGCGTGCGCAGGTAAAGCGCCCCCATCGCGGCGACAAGGCAGGCATAGACGACGAGCCCCTTGACCGGGTTCGCCACGACCCAGCGCGTCAGCCCGCCATAACCATTCGTAAGCCGCCCGAAGCGGGTTTCGAAATGGCCGCCGAACCAGTTCGCGAAACCGCCCTTGGCCTCGGCATGGGGTTTGAGGATCGTGGCGCAAAGCGCCGGCGTGAAGACAAGCGCGACCAGAACCGAAAGCACCATGGCCGAAACGATGGTGACCGAGAATTGCTTGTAGATTTCCCCGGTCGAGCCGCCAAAGAAGGCCATCGGCACGAAGACGGCCGAGAGCACCAGCGCAATGCCGACCAGCGCGCCCGAGATCTCGCCCATCGACTTGCGCGTCGCCTCGCGCGGGGAGAGGTGTTCCTCGGCCATGATCCTTTCGACGTTTTCGACGACAACGATGGCGTCATCGACCAGAAGCCCGATCGCCAGCACCATGGCCAGCATCGTCAGCGTGTTGATCGAAAAGCCAAAGGCCGCCATCACCCCGAACGTGCCCAAAAGCACCACCGGCACCGCAAGCGTGGGGATCAGGGTCGCGCGCAGATTGTGCAGGAAGACGAGCATCACCAGCACGACCAGCACGATCGCCTCGAAAAGGGTCTTGATCACCTCTTCGATGGACAGCGTGACAAAGGGCGTCGTGTCATAGGGAATGACGTAATCCATCCCCTTGGGCAGGTAGGGCGCCAGTTCCGCCAGCCGCTCCTTGACCAGTTTCGCGGTATCAAGCGCATTCGCCCCCGAGGCCAGCTGAATCGCCATCCCCGCGGAAGGCGTGCCGTTGTAAAAGGCGTTGATGTCGTAGCTTTCCGCCCCCAGTTCGATCCGGGCGACATCGCGCAACAGCACCAGCCCGCCATCGGTATCGGCGCGCAAGACGATACGCTCGAAATCCGCGGGGGTCTTCAGCAGCGATTGCGCGGTGATCGTGGCGTTCAGCATCTGCCCCTCGGGCGCGGGCAGCGCGCCAAAGGACCCGGCCGAGATCTGCGCATTCTGCCCCCGCACCGCGGCAATCACCGCGGCGGGCGACATGTCATAGGCCTTGAGCTTGCGCGGATCGAGCCAGATCCGCATCGCATGTTCCGAGCCGAAGACCTGCACCGCGCCGACGCCCTTGAGCCGCGAGAAGCTCTCGACCATCGAGGCGTTCATGTAATCGGCCAGCTCGACCGAGGACCGCGACTTGTCGGGCGAAATCAGCGCCGCCACCATCAGGAAGCCGGTGGTCGATTTCTTCACCGTCACGCCTTGCCGGGTGACGGCTTCGGGCAGGCTCGCCTCGGCCTGCGCCAGCTTGTTTTGCACCTGCACCTGCGCGATGTCGGGATCGGTGCCCAGCGCGAAGGTCAGCGTGATCGTCGCCCGCCCGGTCGCGGTGGTGCCGGATTTGATGTAGCGCAGCCCGTCGAGGCCGGTCATCTGCTTTTCGATCACCTGCACCACGGTATCGGTGACGGTTTCGGCCGAAGCCCCCGGATAGGCGGCGGAAATGACGACGGCGGGCGAGGCGATCGAGGGATATTGCGACACCGGCAGGCGCAGGATCGAAAGCGCCCCAACCCCCATGATCACCAGCGCGATGACCCAGGCGAAGATCGGCCGGTCGATGAAGAAACGCGCCATCTTATTGCCCCTCGGCCGGAACGACGGTCACCGGCGCGCCGGGCCCGGTCTTCTGGAAGCCCGAGGAAATCACCTGATCGCCCTCGGCCAGCCCCTCGGTCACGATCCAGTCAGAGCCCCGCGCGGTCGCCACCGTGACCGGCTTTTGCGCCACCTTGCCGTCTTCGACGACCCAGACATAGGCCCCGCCCGAGGGCTCGCGCATCACCACATCCTGCGGCAGCGCAAAGGCGCCCTTGGCCAGCGCCTGCGGCAGGTCCACCTCGACATACATGCCCGGCAAAAGGATGTGATCGGGGTTCGGGAAGCTCATCCGCAGCGTGACCATGCCGGTCGTGGGTTCCACCCGCGGCTCGGCGGCCTCGAGCCTGCCCTTGATCGGATAGGCGGAGCCATCGGCCAGGATCAGCCCGGCTTCGCCCAGCGCCCGCATCGCCCGGCCCTCGGCGGTCGAGGTCAGGCGCAGGATGTCGGTCGCCGATTGCGTCACATCGACATGCACCGGGTCAAGCGCCCGGATCGTCGTCAAGGGGCTTGCCTGCTGCGCGGCCACCAGCGCGCCGGGCGTGGCCTGGGTCAGGCCGATCACCCCGGCGATGGGGGCGCGGATCGTGGTGCGATCGAGCTCGATCATGGCACTTTGCAACTGCGCCTCGGCCGCCTGCACCGCCGCATCGGCGGCGGCCCGCGTCGCCACCGCGCTATCGCGGTTCTGCGCCGATCCCGCCTTCGACGCAAAGAGGTCAAGCGCCCGTTTTTCTTCCAGCACCGCCAGATCGCGGGTGGCCTTGGCCTGCGCCACCGCGGCCCTGGCGGCGGCAACGGCGGCAAGATAGCTGTCATCCTCGATCTTGTAGAGCGGCTGACCCTCGGTCACGACCGAGCCTTCGTCGAACAGCCGCCCGCGCAGGATGCCCGAGACCTGCGGGCGCACCTCCGCCTCGGTCGAGGCCTTGATCCGGCCGGGCAGGCGGGCGTTCAGCGTCAGATCCTGCGCATGGGCGATGACGGTGGTGACGGGGGCCGGGCCCTGCGCCTGCTGCGCAAGGACCGGGGCGGGCAGCAGCAGAAGCACAAGCCCAAGGGATTTCGGAAACGACATGGCAAACCTGTCTGAAGGGGGAAGGGTCAGCGGATCCCGCCCGCGGCGGCGATGCTGAGGGTGATGAAATCGGCGGCGCGGCTCCATTCGGCGGCGGCGCGGCTTTGTTGCGCCGCCAGATAGCTGCGTTCGGCATCGAGGACGGTCATGAAATCGCCCTCGCCCAGACTGTAATTGGTGCGCGACAGCTCCAGCGTCTCGGCGCTGGTCTCGACCAGATGCGCCTGCGCCGCAACGTTGCGGCCATCGCGGTTATAGGCGGCCAAGGCGCTTTCGACCTCGTCGATCGCCGTCAGCACGGCCTTTTCCCAGGCCAGTTTCGCCTGCAGCGCCCGCGCCTCGGCGCCGCGCAGGTTCGCCTGATTGGCGCCGCCGGTGAAGATCGGCAGGTTGATCGCGGGCCCCACCGCCCAATAGCGGATCGACCCGGCGTCGCGCAGATGCGTCGGCGTGACCGAGCCCGAGAGCGTGACCGACGGATAGAAGGCCGCTTTCGCAACCCCCATGTCATAGACGGCGGCGGCATAGTTGCGTTCGGCCAGACGCACGTCGGGACGGGCGCGCAGCACATCGGCGGGCACGCCGACGCTGGCTTTGAAGCGCGGCCGCGGCTGGGCGGCGCCCCGGCTCAGCTGTGGACGCAGGTTTGAGACCGGCTGCGCGGTCAGCGTCGCCAGCCGCACCAGCGCCTGATCGAAGCCGGTTTCATAGCCCGGCAATTGCGCCTCGCCCTCGGCCACCAGCTGTTCGGCCTGCAGCAGCTCCAGCCGCCCCGCGGTGCCGCTTTCCACCTGCGCGCGCGTCAATTCCAGACTTTTGCGGCGGCTTTCCAAAGACTTGCGCGTCAGCGCGATGGAGGCCTGCTGATAGCGCAGCTCTGCATAGGCTTGGGCGATCGCGCCTTCCATCACCAGCCGCGCCACATCGGCCGAGGCATAGGCCGCATCAAGCCGCGCCGAGGCCGCCGCGCGGCCCGCCCGGTTCGCCCCGAACAGATCCGCCGTCCAGCCCACCGAAAGCCCGCCCGCGGTTGTTTCCCGCACCCCCGCGCCGGTGGTGTTGCCGCGCGTGCCGCTGGCCGTGCCGGTCAGCTGCGGCAGATCCGCGGCGCCGGTGGCCGAAACGCTTGCCCGCGCCGCCTCGATCGCCGCGACCGCCTGCAGCACATCCAGATTGCGCGCCCGCCCCGCCGCGATCAGCTGATCGAGCATGGGATCGCGGAAAGCCGACCACCACGGCCCCGCCGCCCCCCGCCCCGGCGCTTGCGCATCGAAGCTGGCCGGAACCTTGGCCGCGGGGGCCGCATAATCGACCTGCGCACAGCCCGCCAGCACCGCCGTCGCCCCCAGAAGAAATCCCCGTCGCCCGATCCGCCCCATGCCCTGTCCTTCGCCTTTTCGGGCCCGACCGACCGGACCGCTGCAAGCGGATTTACATACATGCGCGTTTGTTTGTAAAGAGGCGGAGGGAAGGCTTGACCGAAATCACACAAGTCGAAACAAGGCGGGTCGAAACAGGGCGGGCAGGAGCGGCGGGCCGGGCCCGCCGGGGAGGCAGCGGCATGCGGCGCAGCAAGGCGGATGCGGAACAGACGCGACTGAACATTCTGGACGCGGCGGAACGGTTGTTCTGCACGCGCGGCATCGCGCAGACCACGCTGGAGCAGATCGCCCGCGAGGCGGGCGCGACGCGCGGCGCTTTCTACTGGTATTTCAAGGACAAGTCGGATGTGCTGAGCGCGATCTATCAGCGCTACAAATCCCCCCAGCTGTGCCGGATCGAAACCGCGGCGGCGGGGGAGTTGCCCGATGATCCACTGGAGGTCCTGGCCGTGACCGGCGCCGAATATCTGGCCATGGTGGAATCCGATCCGGTGCAGCAGCGGCTGCATCTGATCCTGATCTCGGGTTCGCCGAACGACGATGCCACGGCCTGGCGCGAATCGAAGAATGCGGAAATCTACCGCTTGCTGCTGCGCCTGATGGAACGCGCCCGCGACGAGGGGCGGCTGTCGGACGACCTGACCCCGCAAGAGGCGGCGATCGCGCAGATGGTGTTCATGAACGGGCTGATCGGCGAATGGCACCGCTCGGGGCAGGCCTTTCCGCTGCATCAGACCGGCACGAAACTGCTGCGCCATCTGATCGACTCGCTGCGCCGCAAGGGCCCGCAGCCCCCCGCCGCGGGCTGACCGTCACCGCCGCGTCGAATCGACGCAATCGCCGTTGCGGCACGGTCACGTTTCTGTCATCTCTGGCGCATGATGCGCCGTTTCTCCGATCCCTTCCGCGGCTTCGTGATCGCCTGCCTGACGATCGCGCTTCTGGTCATCGGGTTCGCGCATCGGATGCCGACGATGGCCGAGGCCGCGCTGCAATCCTATGTCGCGGCGGGCGGCTCGGTCGCGGCGCTGTGCCATGACGGCGACGAAACCCCGCAGATACAGACGGCAAAGTGCCCGGTCTGCCATCTGACGGCGCAATGCCTGCTGCCCAAAGCCGGGATCGGCCTGCGCCCCGCCACCCGGATCCTGGCCTTCGACCCGCCCGCCCTCGTTGCGGAACGCCCGCCGGTGGCCCGGCGCGATCACGCCCACGCCAGCCGCGCCCCACCCGCCATCGCCTGATCCGCCGCGCCCCTGCCCCGCAGGCCGCGCCGCCCGATCCGGTTGCCAAGACCGGTCCCGTCCGATTGCCGAACCTCCGCCCGGGTCCGCAGGCCCGCCGCGGGCGTTCCCCTCAATCCGGCCGCCCCTGCGGCCTGCTTCGGAGACCCCGATGTCCCTTTTCCTGCGCGGCCTTGCCGCCGCCGCCCTGTCGCTTGCCGTCGCCCTGCCCGCACCGGCCCATGAGCACATCAAGCTCACCGATCTTGATGGCCGCAATGTCACCCTGCACGGCCTGCCCGAAAAGGTCGCGCTGGGCTTTTACTACGAGGATTATCTGGCCGTGGCCGGGGCCGAGGGGGCAGCAAAGCTGGTGTCGCTGTCGCGCGCGCCCTGGGCCGACTGGCGGCCCGGCCAATGGGCGGCCTATGGGGCGGTTTTCCCCGCCCTCGAAACGCTGCCCGATTTCGGCAATGCCGATGACAACAGCTTTTCGGTCGAAGCGCTGATCGCCTCGCAGCCCGATGTGGCGATCCTGGCCAGCTGGCAGACCGCGGCGATCGGAGAGGCCGGGGTGAACCAGATCAAGGACGCCGGGATCGCCGTCGTCGCCATCGACTACAACGCCCAGACGCTGGAGCGCCACCTGCTGTCGACCCGCATTCTGGGCGCGGTGACGGGCCAGCCCGAACGGGCCGAACACCTGGCCGCGCTTTACGAGGCGAAGACGAAAGACACGCTGGAGCGCATCGCCAAGGCCGGGCCCTCGGGCAAGAAGATCTATGTCGAACTGGCGCAAAAGGGCCCGGCCGAGGTCGGCAACACCTATGGCAAGGGCATGTGGGCGGGGGTGATCGACCTGGTCGGCGGGCAGAACATCGCCGCCGGGCAGATCGCGAACTGGGGGCCGCTTTCGCCCGAATACGTGATCGCGGCGCAGCCCGACGTGATCGTTCTGGCGGGCTCGGAATGGCGCAACAAACCCGAGGCGGTGCTCTTGGGCTTTGGCGAAACCGATGCCGCCGCGCAGCCGAAACTGGCCGCCTATGCGGCCCGGCCGGGCTGGGAGGCGCTGCCCGCCGTGCAAGCCCGCGCGGTCTACGGGATCTATCACGGCGGCAACCGCACGCTGTCGGATTTCGTCTATGCCCGCACCATCGCCAAGGCGCTTTACCCCGAGGCCTTTGCCGATGTCGATCCGGCGGCAGAGCTGCGCGCCTATTACCAGGACTGGCTGCCGGTTGTTCCGGACGGCACGTTCGTGACGAAACTGCAATGACCGCGCTTGCCGTTCCCGCCCTTGATCGGTGGCGGGCCCGGGCGGCACGGCGGCGCGTGGCGGTTCTGGCCGCCACGCTGGCGCTGGTCGTCCTTGCGCTGCTGGATCTGATGACCGGCCCCTCGGGGATGCGCCCCGGGGCGGTCTGGGCCGCGCTGGCCGCCGGACCCGAGGGCGCCGACCGCGCCGCCGCCACGATCCTGTGGCAGATCCGGCTGCCGCAACTGCTGATGGGGCTGATCGTCGGCGCCTCGCTGGGGGTGGCGGGGCTGTTGATGCAGACGATCCTTGCCAATCCGCTCGCCTCGCCGTTCACGCTGGGCTTTTCCGCCGCCGCGGGTTTTGGCGCGGCGGCGGCGCTTCTGGGGTCCTCGCTCGTGGTGGTGCCGCTGCCGGGATGGCTTCTGGCCCCGGCGGCGGCCTTTGCCGCCACGCTTTGCGCCACCGCGCTGGTCTGGCTGGTGGCGCGGATCAAGGGCAGCGCGCCCGAAATCCTGGTGCTGGCCGGGATCGCGGTGATGTTCTTCTTTCAATCGGCGCAATCGCTGCTGCAGTTCATGGCCGCGCCCGAGGTGCTGGCGCAGATCGTGTTCTGGCTGTTCGGCTCGCTGCTCAAGGCCAGCTGGGTTTCGGTCGCGGTCTCGGGCACGATCCTGCTGATCTGCCTGCCGCTGGTCGCCCGCGATCTCTGGGCGCTGACGGCGCTGCGGCTGGGCGAGGCCAATGCCGCCGCGCTTGGCCTTGACGTGGCGGCGCTGCGCCGCCGTGCCTTCCTGATCGCCGCCGCGCTGACGGCCGGGGCGGTCAGCTTCACCGGCACCATCGGCTTTGTCGGCCTGATCGCACCGCATCTGGCCCGGGCCCTGGTGGGCGAGGATCACCGCCTGTCCGTCCCGGTCGCGGCCCTGGCCGGGGGGGTGATCCTGATCGCCGCCTCGGTCGTGGGCAAGATGCTGTCGCAGGGCGCGGCGATCCCGGTGGGCATCGTCACCGCGGTCGCTGGCCTGCCGATGCTGATGGGGGTGATCTTGCACCACAAGGGCAATTGAAAGGAGCGATGCCATGCTGACGATCGACCTTCCCGCCCTGCATCGCGGCGGCCTGCGGGTGCTGGAGCCCGCGACGCTGCAGCTTGCCCCCGGCGCTGTGGTGGCGCTGGTCGGGCCGAATGGCGCGGGCAAGAGCACGCTCTTGCAGGCGATGGCGGGGCTGGCGCCGGAACGGGTGCGGCTGCGCCTTGGCCCGCGCGATCTGCCGCGCGCCGAAATCGGCTTTCTGCCGCAGGCCTTTGCCGTGCGCTCGGGGCTGAGCGTGCTCGACTGCATCTTGCTGGGTCGGCGCGAGGCGCTGGGGCTGCGTGTCGCCCCCCGGCTGATCGCCGAGGCCGAGGCGCTGCTGGCCCGGCTGGGCCTTGCCCCGCTGGCCGACCGGCCGATGCAGGCGCTTTCGGGCGGTCAGCAGCAGCGCGTGCTGATCGCGCAGCGGCTGTTCCGGCGGCCCGGGCTGTTGCTGCTGGACGAGCCGACCTCGGCGCTGGATCTGCACCATCAGCTGGAGGTGATGGCGCTGTTGCGCGCCCATGCGGCCCAGACGGGAACCCCGGTCGTGGCGGCCCTGCACGACCTTGGTCTGGCGCTGCGCTGGTGTGACCGGGTGCTGCTTCTGGCCGAGGGGCGCCTGCTGGCCGACGGCCCGCCACAGACGGTGCTGACCCCCGATCGCCTGACGCGGCACTGGCGCATTTCCCCCGAGATCCTGCAGGCGCGCGACGGCAAGCCGGTGATCGTGCCGCATCCGATCTGCACCTGAGCGCCGCCGGGTTGCCCCCTTGCGCCGCGCCGCCGCATCGGGCAGCCTTGCCCGGCCCAAGCCCCGAAAGGATGCCCGATGACGATCTATGTCGATGCCGACGCCTGCCCGGTCAAGGCCGAGATCGAACGCGTCGGCACCCGGCACCGCCACCCGATGGTGGTGGTCTCGAATGGCGGCATCCGCCCCTCGGCCAATCCGCTGGTGCAATCGGTGATCGTGGCGCAGGGCCCCGACGAGGCCGACAAATGGATCGCCGAACGCGCCGGGCCGGGCGATGTGGTGGTGACCGCCGACATCCCGCTGGCGGCGAAATGCGTGGCGGCCGGGGCGCAGGTGCTCAAGCCCGACGGGGCGGTGCTGAGCGCCGAAAACATCGGCAATGTGCTGGCCAGCCGCGATCTGATGGCCGATCTGCGCGCCGCCGATCCGTTCCTGCAGGGCCGCGGCGGCGGCTTCACCAAGGCGGACCGGTCGCGTTTTCTGGACGCGCTCGAACGCGCGCTGCGCCGCCTTGGACCCTGACGGTCAGGCGTTCTGCGGCTCGTCTGCCGGTTGCGGGCGCGGGGCAACGACGGCGGTGCTGCCGGTGGCCCGGGCGCCGGGCTTGCGGAAGGACAGGCCGCTGCGAAACTGCGGCCGTGTCGCCGGTTGTGCCAGAAATTCCTTCAGATCCAGTTGCTTCTTCGGGGTGGAATAGCCCATTTCGTGTCTCCTTGCGGGGCGGGGCGGAAACGGGGCGACGGCCGGGGCCGTCAGCCCGCCTCGACACCGTCAGCGGGTTTCGGATCGTGTGGCCTGCCCGTTGAAGGACCGGATCGGGTCCAGCGCCGGGCGGTCGTGGCGTCGCGGGCCTTGCGGCAGCGTGCCTTGACCGAGCCGTTCAAAGAAGTCCCGCCAGTCCAGACCGGTCTGGGCCGGACGGCGATGCGGGACGGAGGCCGGGGGCATGCGGCCCGCGGCGGTTTGGAAGGTCGTCATTCGGATCTTTCCGCCATGCCCGGGACTCCGGGGACGGCAAGGGCGATCATCGGCCCGCTCACGCCTCGGCGGCGGGCGGCATCGCGGCGTCGCGCGCCAGGCGTGCCGCCTTGAGCGTCGCGGTGCGATCGGCGCGCCGGGTGGCTTCGGTCTCGATGATCAGTTTTGCGGCCGCCGCCGTCTTGTCATGGGCGGTTTGCGGCGCAGGGGGGATCTCCCGGAACAGGCCGGGAGACGGAGTCTTGCGTGATGGCGACATCTGGTCCCCGCGATAATCGACTGGGGCGCGCCGGATCAGACCAGCGCCAGATCGCAGGCCGACTTGCGGCCATCGCGGCCGGATTCGATCTGGAAGGTCACCTTGGCGCCATCGACCAGGCGCGAGATGCCGGCGCGTTCGACGGCCGAGATGTGCACGAACACGTCCTGCGCGCCGCCTTCCGGCTCGATGAAGCCGAAACCTTTGTTCTGGTTGAAAAATTTCACGGTGCCATTGGCCATCGTGATCACTCCTTCATGGGATTGCTGCCCACGGAATGCGGCAGCCCGGCTTGGTCAGACGAGAAAGCAGACTGAAGCCGATGAAGGAGACAGGGTGCGGTCAGGAAAACTTCGCTGTTCTTGTCCTAGCGGATTTTGCAGGATTTGCAAGGATTCTTTCGAGGTTTTCAAAACAACCTTCAGGGGTGATCGCGGCCGGTTTCGCCCCCGGCTTTGCCGCCGGTATCGCCCTTGCCCTCATGGGCGCGGTCCCGGTGCAGGGCGGCGCGGCCCAGCAGCATCATCGTCACCGGCGCCGTCGCCATCACGCAAAGGCCGATCACCAGTTCATGGATGAAGACCCGATCCTGCAGCCAGGACCAGGACAGGAGCGACGCGATCAGGATCGCCGCCGTGCCCCAGCTGGTGCCCAGCGCGGGCGCATGCAGCCGCTCGTAGAAGCTTTTCAGCCGCACAAGGCCGATGGCCCCAAGCAGCGTCAGGGTCGACCCCAGCACCAGAAAGGCCGCGACCGGCAGCGCGATCCACCACGGCAGGGTTTCGGGCGTGCTCATTCGATCACCTCGCCACGCAACAGGAATTTCGCCGCCGAGATGGTGCTGACAAAGCCCGCCACCGCGATCACCAGCGCCGCCTCGAACAGGAAGGGCGTGCCCAGGCGCATGCCGGTGACGATGAACAGCAGCATCGTGGTGACGTAAAGCGCCTCGAGCGCCAGCACCCGATCCTGCGCCCGCGGGCCCAGCACGATGCGCAGCCCCGCCAGACAGGCCGCCAGCGCCAGCGCGATCTGGGCATAGGTCAGGGAAAGCCAAAGCAGGGTCGTCATCCGAAAGCCTCCAGCAGCGGTGCCTCGTAGCGGGTGCGGATCGCGGCGCGCAGGCCGTCTTCGTCCTGCAGGTCGAAGACATGCAGGAGCAGCACCCCCGTTTCGGGGTCATAGTCGATCCAGGCGGTGCCCGGCGTCGCCGCCACCACCAGCGCCAGAAGCGCCAGCCCGACCGGATCGCGCAGGCGCAGCCCGATCTCGACAAAGCCGGAACGACGCCCGCCCGGGCCGCCATCGCGCACCATCCGCCGCGCCACCGCCGCGTTCGACCACAGGATGTCGACCGAAACCCGGGCCGCCAGCACGACCAGCGGCCAGATCGCGCGCAACCGGAGCGGCTGCGGTTCCAGCCGGGCAAAGGCCTGTCCGGCCAGAACCGCGACCGCCGAGCCAAGCAGCAGATGGCCCAGCGAAAACCGGGTCAGCAGCAACCACATCAGCACCAGCGCCAGCGTCAGCAGCGGGTGGGGCAGCAGGCGGGTCATGGCGCGGCCTCCGCGGGGACGGTCAGGATCGCGCGGGCGGTGTCCTGCATGTAGCCCAGCACCGGCTCGGCCTTGAGCGCCAGCAGCACCAGAAGCCCGATCAGCACCACCACGGGGCCGATCTCCAGCGCCAGAACCCGGGGCGGCGGCGCATCGGCGGCCCAGAAGGTCTGCACACCGACCCGGACCAGACCGATCAGCGTGGCAAAGCCCGCGCCAAGCAGCAGCAGCGCAAAGGCCCAGGCCAGCGCATCGGTCGCCCCCGCGCCCGCCCAAAGCCCCTGCAACATCCCGACCTTGCCCAGAAAGCCCGCCAGCGGCGGCAGTCCGGCCAGCGCCAGCGCGCAGGCACCGAAAGCAAGGCCCAGCACCGTCAGCGTGCCCGGGATCGCCAGCCCCGCCCCGGGCGCGGTGTCGTCCTCGCGCTCGTCAAGGCCGTAGGCATCGGCGGTCAGCGCCAGCAGCCCGGCAATGCCCCCCTCCTCGCGGCTCATCGGCTCGATCAGCAGGAACAGCGCACTGGTCGCCAGTGTCGAATTGAGCAGGTAAAACAGCGCCGCCGCCAGAAGATCGCTGTCCGCCCCCGCCAGCACGAAGCCCGCCGCGGTCAGGATCGTGCCCGAAGACACCAGCACCAGATGCGCCGCGATCCGCCCCAGCCCCTGCGCCGCCAGAATGCCCATCACGCCAAAGATCACCGTCGCCATGCCCCCCGCGATCAGCACCGGCGCGCCGAACCCGGCCGAGGCCCCTGCCCCGGCGCCGAACAGCAGGAAGGACAGCCGCAAGATCACATAAAGACCGACCTTGGTCATCACCGCGAACATCGCCGCCACCGGCGCGGCCCCCGCCATATAGGCGGTGGGCAGCCAGAACGACAAAGGCCAGATCCCGGCCTTGATCAGGAAGGCGAGCCCCATGACCGCGGCGCCCGCATGCAACAGCGCCCGCTGCCCCTCGGGCAGGGTGGGCACCAGCGTCGCCAGATGCGCCATGTTCAGCGATCCGGTGGCGCCGTAGACAAGGCTCACCCCGATCAGGAACAGCGCCGATCCGGTCAGGTTGACGGCGATGTAATGCAGCCCCGCGCGCACCCGCAACTGCCCGCCGCCATGCAGCAAAAGCCCGTAGGAGGCAGCCAGAAGCAGTTCGAAGAAAACGAAGAGGTTGAACAGATCGCCGGTCAGGAAGGCGCCGTTCAGCCCCATCAGCAGGAACTGGAACAGGCTGTGGAAATGCGGCCCCTGCCGGTGCCAGCCCGCCGCGGCATAGACCAGCGCGGGCAGCGCCAGCGCCGCGGTCAGCACCAGCATCAGCGCCGAGAGCCGGTCGTTCACCAGAACGATGCCCCAGGGCGCGACCCAGTCGCCCAGCCGGTAAAGCCCCAGCTCGGCGCCGCCCGGCCCGTAATCCTTGGCGCGCGACAAAAGCTCGATCGCACAAATCAGCGTCGCCAGCGCCGAGGTCAGGCTGATCGCCAGCTTCGCGCGCCGCTGCCGGTCGTCATAGATCAGCATCAGCGCCGCCGCGAAGAACGGGATCAGGATCGGCGCGATGATCAGATGCTCGGGGCCGGGGATCATGCTTCGGGCTCCTTGCCGTCGACATGGTCATTGCCGGTCAGCCCCCGTGCCGCGATCAGCAGCACAAGAAACAGCGCCGTCGCGGCAAAGCCGATGACGATCGCCGTCAGGACCAGCGCCTGCGGCAGCGGATCGGCATAGGCGGTCGGGTCGATGAAGCCGCCGCGCGGCATGATCGGCGGCACGCCCACCATCAGCCGCCCCATCGCAAAGATGAACAGGTTGACCGCATAGGACAGAAGGCAGAGCCCGACGATCACCTGAAACGTGCGCGGGCGCAGCAGCAGCCAGACCCCCGAGGCGGCCAGAATCCCGATCGCGGCGGAAAGAACGATTTCCATCACGCGGCCTCCCTTTCCTTTTGCGCGGCACGGTCACGCTCGCGCAGGCGGGCGATGCGCAGCGACTGGTGCGCCAGCGCGATCAGCATCAGCACGGTGACGCCCAGCACCAGCGCAAAGACCCCGGCATCGAAGATCAGCGCCGTCGCCGCCGGAACCTCTCCGATCAGCGGCAGATCGACATAGCGCGCATGCGCGGTCAGGAACGGATGGCCGAAGACAAAGGCGCCCAGCCCCGTGCCCCCCGCGATCAACAGCCCCACCCCCATCCAGCGGATCGGCAGCACGGTCAGCCGCGCCTCGACCCAGCGCAGGTCATGGCCCAGATATTGCAGCAAGATCGCGATCGACACCGTCACCCCGGCGGAAAAGCCGCCGCCCGGCAGGTCGTGACCGCGAAAGAACAGGATCGCCGCCAGCACGATCAGCACCGGGAACATCCAGCGCATGATCACCGAGGGCACCAAAAGCGCATGCGCCAGCGTCGGATCGCGCAGACCGGCCTCGTCCTCGGTGCGAGTGGTGCTTTCGGGCGCCGGGCGGAAGCGGCGCAGCAGCGCGAAGACGGTGATGCCGACGATCGCCAGAACGGTGATTTCGCCAAAGGTGTCGAAGGCGCGGAAATCCACAAGGATCACGTTGACGACATTGGTGCCGCCGCCCTCGTGATAGGCGTTGCGCAGGAACCAGTCGCCGACATTGGGGATCAGCGGCCAGCTCATCATCACATAGGCGACGGCGGCAAGGCCCGCCCCGGCCGTGCCCGCAATGACGAAATCGCGCGCCCGGCGCAGCCGTGCGGGCATCAGCCGGTCGGCGGCGATTTCCTCGCGCCGTTTCGGCAGCCAGCGCAGGCCGAGCAGCAAGAGAACCGTGGTGACGATTTCGACCAGCAGTTGCGTCACCGCCAGATCGGGCGCCGACAGCCAGGCAAAGGTCAGGCAGGTCACCGCCCCGGCGCCGCCCATCAGCACGACGGCGGCGAAGCGGTGGTATTTCGCCAGCGCCGCCGCGCCCAGCGCACAGGCCGCCCCCACCGCCCACATCGCCGCAAAGGCGGGGTTGAGCGGCACCGACAGCGCCTGTGGCGAGGGCGCAAGCACCCCCCAAAGCGGCGCCGCCCCCGCCGCAAGCGCCAAAAGCACGATCAGCCGCAACTGCGGTTGCAGCCGGTCCGTCCCGAACAGCCGCAGCCCCAGCCGCGGCAGTTTCCAGGTCAACAGGAACATCGTCCGCTCGAACAGCTTTTGCGCCCGCAGCCGGTGCAGCAGCGGCGGCCCCTCGGGCCCGCGGGCGATACGGCCGCCCAAAGCCGCATAAAGCAGGACACCCACCGCCAGCGCGACGCAACTCATCGCCAGGGGCAGCGTCAGCCCATGCCAAAGCGCGATGTCGGTATAGGGCAGATCGGGCCCCAGCACCGAAACCGCCGCCTGATGCAGCACCGGACCCAGGGTCATCCCGGGCAGGATGCCGACAAGAAGGCAGACCAGCACCAGCGCCTCGACCGGGCGGCGCATCAGCGCGGGCGGCTCGTGCGGTTGACGCGGCAGGTCGGTGGCCACGGGGCCGAAGAAGACGGTGGCGATGAAGCGCAGCGAATAGGCGACGGCAAAGGCCCCGGCCAGCACCGCCCAATAGGGCAGCGCATTGTCAAGCCAGGTGCCATTGTGCCAATCCGCCGCCGCGGCGAAGAACATCTCCTTCGACAGGAAGCCATTGAGCAGCGGCACCCCCGCCATCGCGGCCGAGGCGACAATGGCCAGACTGGCCGTCACCGGCATCGCGTGGCGCAGCCCGCCCAGACGGCGCATGTCGCGGGTGCCGGTCTCGTGGTCGATGATCCCCGCCGCCATGAACAGCGAGGCCTTGAAGACGGCGTGATTGAGGATGTGAAAGATCGCGGCCAGAATCGCGCCCTTGCTGCCGATGCCCGCAAGCGCGGTGATCAGCCCCAGATGGCTGATCGTGGAATAGGCCAGCAAGCCCTTGAGGTCATGGCGGAACATCGCGAAGAACGCGCCGAGGACCAGGGTCGCCATGCCGGTTCCGGTCACCAGATGGAACCACAGATCGGTCTGCCCCAGCACCGGCGAGAAGCGCACGAGCAGGAACACCCCCGCCTTCACCATCGTCGCCGAATGCAGGAAGGCGGAAACCGGCGTCGGCGCCGCCATCGCGCCGGGCAGCCAGAAGTGAAACGGCATCTGCGCCGATTTGGTGAAACAGCCGATCAGGAACAGCCCCAGCACCAGCGGATAAAGCGGATGCGCCCGCACCAGATCGCCCGCCGCCAGCACCCGGTCAAGATCGTGGCTGCCGACGATCTGCCCCAGAAGGATCATCGCCAGCAGCAGGCACAGCCCCCCCGCCCCGGTGACGATCAAGGCCATTCGCGCCCCGTCCCGCGCCGCCTGTCCCTGATGCCAATAGCCGATCAGAAGAAAGGACAGGATCGAGGTCAGCTCCCAAAAGACAACCAGCATCAGGATGTTGCCCGACAGCAGCATGCCGACCATGGCGCCGGTGAAAGCCATCAGGAAGGCATGGAACCGCGGCACCGGATCGGCCTGCGACAGGTAGTAACGCGCATAGATCAGCACCAGAAGGCCGATCCCGAAAACCAGCGAGACGAACAGCCAGACGAAACTGTCCATTCGGAAGGTCAGGTCCAGCCCGAGCGAGGGCACCCACTCCAGCCGGCTGCGCACCACCTCTCCCGCGCGGATCGGCCCCTGCAGCAGCGCCAGGATGACCGCCCCGGCCGCCAGGAACAGCCCCGAAACCCATGTCGCCGCATCATGCGCCCTTGTGGGCATCGTGCTTGCGGCCAGCGCGGCGGCAAAGGGCAGCGCAACAAGGATCAGCAGCAGGTTTTCTTCGATCATGCGCCTGCAGATGTCCTTTCCGGGTCTGAAACAGAGGGGATGTCCGGGCTTTGCGCAGCCTCTCCACGAAGGACACCGTCAGCCGCCCCCCCCGCGACCGCATGCCGGATCCGTGGAAGATACTTGATATTTCATAAAGTCTTGATCGGCCCGGTTTCAAGGCGGTCCCGCTGACTTTTTGGCCCGGCATCGCCCCGATCCCCGGTTTCGCCTTTGGGCGGGGCCAAGGATAAGGACCCGCCCCGAAGGATCGCGATCTGTCGTCGCGGCGGACGATGATGTGGTGGACGGCCCTTCCACCCACCCGTCCCTCAGGCATTCTGGGGCTGTCGCGGCAAACGAGCGGAGGGCTTTGGCAGATGGACAAGGTTACAGCGATCGGCCAGAATCTGGCCAAGACGTATTTTCAGGTTCACGGCGGGTCGTGTCCGTCATGTGTGGATGCCCCCTGCGGGTCAAGGCGCGACAGTGCTGATGACAGCGGTCGAACGGTGCGGTCATCTGTCCGGCCTCGTGTTGCAGCATTTGTGCCGCGGGCCTTGATGGGAGGCGCGAATGTGACAACTCCTTTGAAAAAGGCCGCCCCAAGGCAATAGCTGCTCTAATGCGGCGATGATGAACATTCTCCTTTGCGACGCCCGCGGCCTTGCCCTTAGCTGAGCAAAAGCCGGATCGGGCCACAGGCGCCCGACGCCTTCAGGGAGACGAACCATGCCGCCACGGATGCGCCTTGAGGGCATCTATACCCCTGTCATCACGCCATTTTCGGCCGATGGGGAGATCGACTACACCGCGCTGGCCGAGCTGATCGAACGGCTGATCGGGGCCGGGGTGCATGGGCTCATCTCCGGGGGCTCTACCGGCGAGAACTATGCCGAAACCATCGAGGAACGCCTGGCCATCGCCCGTTTCGTGACCGACCGCGCCAAGGGGCAACTGCCCGTCATCGTCGGCACCGGCGCGATGCGCACGCCTGACTCGATCGCGCTGGCGATTGGCGCGCGCGAGATGGGGGCCGATGCGATCTTGCTTGGCTCGCCGCCCTATGCAGTGCCGACGGAACGTGAAAACGCGCTCAATGCGCTGGCCATCGACCGCGCCGCCGATCTGCCGATCGTGCTTTACAACTATCCGGGGCGGATGTGCGTCGAGATGGGGCGCGATTTCCTCGACCGGGTGGGGCGGTCGCGCAATGTCGTGGCGATCAAGGAAAGTTCGGGCGACATCAACCGTTTGCACCTTCTTGCGCGGGATTATCCGCATATCCAGATGTCTTGTGGCATGGATGATCAGGCGCTCGAATTCTTCGCCTGGGGGGCGCAAAGCTGGATTTGCGCGGGGTCGAATTTCCTGCCCGAAGAGCACATCGCGCTTTATGAAACCTGCGTCGTGCAAGGCGATTTCGCCAAGGGCCGCCGGATCATGTCGGCGATGCTGCCCCTGATGCGGGTGCTCGAACAGGGCGGCAAGTTCATCCAATGCGTCAAGCACGGGGTCGAGACCACGGGGCTGCGCGCGGGCCCGATGCGACCGCCGCTCAAGGGGCTGAACAAGGACGAGAAACGCGAGCTTGAACAGGTGATCCGCACGCTGAAAGTGGCGGTGGCCGCGATCATGGGAGGGAATTGAACATGGCCGATCTGCTGACCCGCGACGAATATCACGCGCTCGCCGAAAACCTTGATCTGCCGCAAAACGCCTTCATCGACGGCAGCTTCCGCCCGGCGCTCTCGGGCGAGACCTTCGAGACCACGAACCCTGCCACTGGCGCGGTGCTGGGCACGGTGGCGGCTTGCGGCACCGCGGATGTGGATTTCGCCGTGTCGAAAGCGCGGGAGGCGTTCGACGACGGGCGCTGGTCGAAGCTGCATCCGGCGGAACGCAAGGAGGCGCTGATCCGTCTGGCCAAGCTGATGACGCGCAATGCGCGTGAACTGGCCGTGATGGAAAGCCTCGACAGCGGCAAGACGATCTTTGATTGCGAAACTGTCGACGTGCCCGAGGCGATCCATGTGATCAAATGGCATGCCGAGCTGATCGACAAGATCTACGATCAGGTCGCGCCCGCCTCGGATGATCACATCGCGATGGTGGTACGCGAGCCGGTGGGGGTGGTCGGCCTTGTGCTGCCGTGGAATTTCCCGCTTTTGATGCTGGCCTGGAAGATCGGCCCCGCCTTGGCCGCGGGCTGTTCGGTGGTGGTCAAACCTGCCGCCGAAACCACGCTGACGGCGCTGCGCATCGCGGAACTCGCCCACGAAGCCGGTGTGCCGCGCGGGGTCTTCAACGTCGTCCCCGGGTCGGGCGCCGAGGTGGGCGAACCGCTTGGCCGTCACCCCGATGTGGACATGGTCTCCTTTACCGGCTCGACCGTCACCGGGCGGCGCTTCCTGCACTATTCCGCCGAAAGCAACCTCAAGGAAGTTGTGCTGGAACTGGGCGGCAAGAACCCCTGCATCGTGCTCGATGACGCCGAACATCTGGATGCCGTGGCCGCGCATGTGGTCAATGGCGCGTTCTGGAACATGGGCGAGAATTGCTCGGCGGCGTCGCGGCTGATCGTGCAGCGGGGGATCAAGGCGAAGCTTCTGGCGCGGGTGGCCGAGCATCTGCGCGCATGGGTCGTGGGCGATCCGCTCGACCCCGAGGTGCGGGTGGGGGCGCTGGTCTCGAAGGCGCATTTTGCCAAGGTTTCCAGCTATCTCGACGCTTGCAAGGCCGAGACGATCCATCTGGGCGGCAAGATCGTGGCCGAGGGCTTCGTTGAACCGACGGTGGTCGAGGTGTCCTCGCCTGCAAGCCCGCTTGCGGTCGAGGAAATCTTTGGCCCGGTGCTGACGGTGATCGAAGTCGCCAGTTTCGAGGAAGCCATCGCACTGGCCAATGCGACCGATTACGGGCTTTGCGCCTCGATCTTCACCGCGAACGGCAAGCGGGCCTTGCGCGGGGCGCGGATGCTGCGGGCGGGCACGGTGACGGTGAACAGCTTCGGCGAGGGCGACATCACCACGCCCTTTGGCGGCATGAAGCAATCGGGCTTCGGCGGGCGCGACAATTCCATCCATGCGCATGACCAATACACGCAGCTCAAGACGATCTGGCTGGATCTGACCGACCCGGCCGACAGTTCAGCCGATTGAGGGACGTGATGACCACGCATGAGGCGATCCGGCAACCGCGGTTTACCGGGCCTGCGGGCTGGGCGGCGATCCTGCCGCCCGGGCCGTCGCGGCCCGCTTTGGGCGGCGATCAGGGCTGCGACATTGCCATCATCGGCGCGGGCTATGCCGGGCTCTCGGCCGCGCGCCGGTTGTTGCAGATCGACCCGAAGCTGGCGGTTGCGGTGCTCGAGGCCGGGCATCTGGCCGAGGGCGGCACCGGGCGCAACTCGGGCTTCATGATCGACCTGCCGCATGAACTGACGGCCACGGACTATGCCGCGGGCGGCGAAAGCCGCGACCGGGTGCTGACCCGGCTGAACCGCTTTGCCATCGACTTCGCGGCCGCGGCAGTGGCAGACTATCACATCCCGGCGGGCTGGTTTCGCCACACCGGCAAGATCAACGGCGCCGCTTCAGATGTGGGGCTGGCGGCGAACCGCGCCTATGCCGGGCATCTGGCGGCGCTCGGTGAGGCGCATGAGATGCTCGACGCCAAGGCGATGCGGGCGCTGACCGGCACCGACTATTATCAGGGCGGGCTTTACACCCCCGGCGCGGCGATGCTGCAACCGGCGGGCTATGCGCTGGGTCTGGCCGCCGGGCTTGAACGCGCGGGGCTGCGGATCTTTGAGCGCTCGGGCGTGACCCGGATCGAGACCACCGCCACGGGCTGGAAGCTGACGACGGCGGGCGGGTCGATGACCGCCGCGCGCGTCATTCTGGCGACGAACGGGCATCTGGAAAGCTTCGGTTTCGCGCGCGGGCGGCTGATGCATGTGATGCTGAACGCCTGCATGAGTGCCGAGATGAGCCCGGCGCAGATCCGGGCCCTTGGCGGCGCGGAGGAATGGGGGCTGACCCCCGCCGATCCGATGGGGGCAACGGTGCGGCGCATCGGACCGGCGCAGGGCGGCAACCGGATCGTGATCCGGCAGGGCGCCTATTACCGCCCCGGCATGGAGACCTCGCAGGCCGATCTGGCGCGGCTGGTGCGGGCGATGCGGGCAAAGTTCGACGCCCGCTTCCCGATGCTGAAGGATCTGCCCTTCGAGCACGCCTGGTCGGGGCATCTGTGCCTGACGAAGAACGCGGTCACGATGATGCGCCGCCTTGAACCGGGGCTCTTTTCCGCCTGCGTGCAGAACGGCCTCGGCACGGCGCGCGGCACGCTGACGGGCATCGGCGCGGCGGAACTGGCGATGGGATTGCGCTCGGAGATCACCGATTATTTCGGCGCCGAACCGGAGCCCGCAAAACTTCCGCCACATCCATTCGACACGATCGGCGCAAACGCCTATCTTCGGTTCAAGGAATGGCAGGCCCGCCGCGAGTGACCTCCCGGGAAAGGAGCATGATGGCCCCCGTCAGACGTCGTCATCTGCCCTCTCTCGGTGCTTTCGCCACGTTTGAAGTGGCGGCCAAGCATCTGTCCTTCACGCTCGCCGCGAAGGAGCTGAACGTCACCCAGGGCGCGGTCAGCCAGCAGATCCGGCTTCTGGAAACCGCGCTCGAAACGGCCCTCTTCATCCGCAAGCACAATGCGCTGGACCTGACCGAGGAAGGCAAGGCGCTTTTCGCCAGTGTCACGGTGGGGCTGGATGCGATTGCCGATGCGGTGGCGGCGATCTCGGGCGGGACCGAGCCGCAGCAGGTCACCGTCTCGGCCACCGACGGCATGGCGCGGTTCTGGCTCAAGCCGCTGATCGACAGCTTCCGGCTGCTGCACCCCGAGGTCGGCTTCACCATCCTTGCCTCGGACGCCGATGACACGTTGCGCAACTATGCCCAGGTGGACATCGCGCTGATCTGCGGCAATGACCGCTGCGAAGTGGGCGAGCAGGTGCATTTCCTGTTTCCAGAACTGGCGCAGCCGGTCTGTTCGCCCGCCTATCTGGCCGCGCATGGGCCCCTGACCGAGGTCGAAAGCTTCAATCAGGTCAATCTGCTGCACCTGCACGACAGCCATTGGAACGCCGATGCGATCGGCTGGCAGCCCTTGGGCTGGACCGAGTGGTTTCGCGCCAATGGCGGGGTCTGGGCCAAAGCGCCGTCCAGCCTGATCACCAACAAGGTCGGGCTTTTGATCGAGGCGGCGCTGGCGGGCGAAGGCGTGATGCTGGGCTGGCACCAGATGGTGCGCCGCTTCATCGACTCGGGCGAACTGGTCTTTGCCCATCCCGGCACGATCGGCGCGGGGCGCGGCAATTTCCTCAACGTGCGGCAGACGGCGCTGCGCCGCCCCGCAGTGGCGCGTTTCGTCAGCCACCTTCTGGGCGCCCTCTCCCCCTGATCCGCATTAGGCTGGCTTATGCCGCGCCGGATGAAAAATTCGTTTGCGGGCGGGGGCGGCGCTGACCGATACTTTCCCAATTCCGGGCAACCGGAGCGCCGCAAGGGAGCCAAAATCCCCCGGCCAAGGGAGACGACATCCGGTGTTCGACGCGACCCCGACGCCGCTTTCGCGGCGCTGGCGGAGCCATGCGCGGGCCCCGAGCGAACCAACAGGAGAGACGAATGCGGAAGTTTCTGGGCGCGATCTGCGCGGCGGCCCTGGTGATCGGCGGGGCCGGTCTGGCCAGCGCCGAGGGCAAGGTGATCCATATGGGCACGATGTCCTGGGAAGACCTGACGCCGATCACCGGCATCACCAAGAAGGTGCTGGAAGACAAGGGCTTCACCGTCGAGGTGACCGAGTTTTCCGAATGGGGCATCGCCTTTGCCGCGATGACGCGGGGCGACATCGACGTGATGGCCTCGCAGACCGATTACGTCGCGCATGATTACTGGCTGAAGAACATGACCGCGCTGGAAAAGATCTCGCCGGTCTCGCACGGGCTCTATCAGGCCTTCGCCGTGCCCTCCTATGTGCCGATTTCGAGCATCGAGGAGTTCAACGCGAATGCCGACAAGTTCGGTGGCAAGATCATCGGCATCGAGCCCGGCTCGGGGCTGATGCGCGACGCGGCGAGCGCGGTGGAGGACTACGGCCTTGATCTGGAGCTGGTCGAGGGCTCGACCGGGGCGATGACGGCGGCGCTGAAATCGGCCGCCGACCGGCAGGACTGGATCGCCGTCACCGTCTGGACGCCGTCATGGATGATGATGAAATACGATCTGAAATTCCTTGCCGATCCGAAGGGGGTCTTCCCCGGGCCGCAAAGCTATTACTGGATCGGCGCCAAGGGCTTTTCCGCCGCCAATCCGGCCGCGCGCGAGGCGATGGCGAGCGTCTATGTGCCGCTTGACGACATCACCGCGATCAATGCGGCGGTGAATGACGGCAAGACGATGGATCAGGCCGTGGCCGACTGGCTCGCCGCCCATGCCGATCTGGTGTCGCGCTGGGAAGCCATCAAGGCCGAGTGACGCTCCGGCCCGGAGGCACCGCTTCCGGGCCGCCCCTTTTCCGCCTGCGAAAGACCACCGGCATGACCGAAGACACCCCCGAGGGCGAAATCCTCATCGACTGCCGAAACCTGTGGAAGGTGTTCGGCGAGCGCGCCGAAGAGGCGATCACCGCGATCCGCACCCGCGGCGCGGGCAAACGCGAGGTGCTTCGCGATTTCAACTGCGTGGTGGGGGTGGCCGAGGCCAGTTTCCAGATCCGCAAGGGCGAGATCTTCTGCATCATGGGGCTGTCGGGGTCGGGCAAGTCGACGCTGGTGCGGCTGCTGAACCGGCTGATCGAACCAAGTCTTGGGGATATCACCATCAGGGGCCGCAACATCTCGCAGATGAACCGCAAGGATCTGCGCGACCTGCGCGCCCATGAGATCGGCATGGTGTTTCAATCGGTGGCGCTGATCCCCGGCCGCAGCGTGCTCGACAATGCCGCCTTCGGGCTCGAGGTGCAGGGCGTGGCCAAGGCCGAGCGGCACCGGATCGCGATGGATGCGCTGACGCGGGTGGGGCTGGCGGATTGGGCGGGCCACCTGCCGCGCCAGTTGTCGGGCGGGATGCAGCAGCGGGTGGGGCTGGCGCGCGCCATCGCCTCGGACCCCGGCATCATCTTGATGGACGAACCCTTTTCCGCGCTTGACCCGCTGATCCGGCGGCAGTTGCAAGACGAGTTCCGGCAACTGACGAAGAGCTTGGGGAAATCCGCCGTCTTCATCACCCATGACCTGGATGAAGCGATGCGGATCGGCGACCGGATCGCCATCATGAAGGACGGGATGATGATCCAGATCGGCACCGCCGAAGAGATCGTCCTGCACCCGGCCGATGCCTATGTGGCGGAATTCGTGGCGGGAATTTCGCGCCTGCATCTGGTCAAGGCGCATTCGCTGATGGTGCCGCTGGCGGATTACCCCGGCGATGCGGCGGCGCTGGCGCGCGCCACCCCCGAGGCCGATGTGCAGGCGCTGATCGATCTCGTGCTGGCCGCGCCCGAGCAGGCGGTGGCGATTTCGACGGGCGAGGCGCTTGTCGGCGTGGTCACGGCGCGCGCGCTGTTGCAGGGCATCCGGGGCGAGGATGACGCACCCGGCGAGGGGGCGTGACATGGCCTGGCGCGACAGCATCAAGGCCTTCGACGCCGCCATCGACGCGGCGATGATCTGGGTTTCCAGCCACGGCAGCGCCGCCTTTTCGGCTCTGCGCGGCCTGCTCGAGGGCGGCTATGGCGCGATCCTCTGGCTGTTGTCGGAGCTGCCGTTCTGGGGGCTCGCGATCTTTGCGGGGCTGGCGGGCTGGCGCCTGATCGGCTGGAAATTCGGCACTTTCGCCAGCCTCGCGCTGACCCTTTGCGCGGCGCTCGGGCTTTGGACCGAGACGCTTGAAACCCTGGCGCTGGTGCTCTCGGCCACCACGATGGCGGTGCTGATCGGCGGCGGGCTCGGCATTCTGGCGGGGCTGAGCCCCGGTCTGTCGCGCGCGCTCGAGCCGCTCCTCGACCTGATCCAGACCCTGCCACCCTACCTTTATCTGCTGCCCGCCATCGCCTTTCTGGGCTACGGCCCCGCCACCGCGATCCTGGCCACCTTCATCGTCGCCGTGCCCCCCACGGTGAAGCTGACCGCGCTTGGCATCGCCCGCACGCCGACCGAATTTCTCGAACTCGGGCAGGCCTCGGGGGCGAGCGGCTGGCAGGTGTTCGCGAAGATCCGCCTGCCCTTCGCGCTCGCCTCGATCATGGCCGGGGTGAACCAGAGCCTGATGATGGCCTTCGGCATGGTCGTCATCGCCGGCATCGTCGGTTCGGGGGGCTTGGGGCAGACAATCTATGCCTCGGTGCGCACCCTCGACATCGCCCGCTCGGTCGATGCCGCCATCGCCATCGTGGCGCTGACGATCGTGCTGGACCGCCTCAGCCAAAGCGCCGCCCGCCCCGCGGGCACAGGACAGGACACCCGCAGATGAGCGATCCGCTGATCTCCCCCGGCACCGCGATCGCAGCCGCGATCGACTGGCTCAACACCCATGGCCACGGCCTTTTCGCGCTGATCGGCGGCGGCGCCGAAAGGCTGCTCGACGCGGCCGAGACGGCGTTGCGCCTGCCGCCCGCTTGGGCGCTGATCGGCGCGGTCACGGTGCCGTCCTGGCGCGCCTTCGGCTGGCGCATGGCGGCCTTGGCGCTGGTGTCGCTTGGGCTTTGCCTTGCCGCCGGGCTCTGGAAACAGGCGATGCAGACCATCGCCCTCGTCTCGGTCTCGGTCGCGACCTCGGTGGCGCTGGCCTTCCCTCTGGGCATTCTGGCCGCCCGCCGCGCCCGGATCGAGGCGGCGCTGCGCCCGGTGCTCGACATCATGCAGACGGTGCCGCCCTGGGTCTACCTGATCCCGGCGGTGATGATCTTCTCGCTTGGCAAGGTGCCCGCGCTGATCGCCACCGTCGTCTATGGCATCCCGCCGATGCTGCGCATCACCACGCTCGCCTTCAAGGAGGTGCCGCATGAGCTGGTGGAGCTGGGCCAGGCCTCGGGCGCGACGCCCTGGCAGGTGATGACCAAGCTCGAGATCCCCGCCGCGCGCAAGACCCTGCTCGTCGGCCTCAACCAGACCATCCTTTTGTCGCTGGCGATGGTGGTGCTGGCGGGGCTGGTCGGCGGCGGCGGGCTTGGCGCCGAGGTGACGCGCGGGCTGACGCGGATGGAGATGGGGCTCGGCCTGCGCGCGGGGCTGTCGATCGTCGCTGTTGCCATCTTCCTCGATCGCATGTCACGACGGGCGCTGCAATGAGCGCCCGGAGAGACGATGCCCGATTCTGACCTGCCCCATCGAGACGCCCATCCCGAGGCGCTGGTGCCGCAGGGCGCCGCCTTTTTCCCGGTCGAAAACCCCGGCCCGACCCGCGCCTATGCCTTCGTGCTGGTGCCGGGGTTCACGCTTCTGGCCTTTTCCTCGGCGGTCGAGCCCTTGCGCATCGCCAATCAACTCTCGCAGCAACCGCTTTACCAATGGCGGCTCTTGTCCGAGGGCGGCGCGACGGTCCCCTCGTCCTCGGGCATCACCCTTTGCACCGATGGCCCGCTTGCCCCGCAACACCGCGACACGCGGCTCTTTGTCTGCTCGGGCAACCCCGCCCGCGCCGCCGCCGCCGCCCCGGTGGTGGCGCTGATCCAGCGCCATGCGCGCTTTGGCGGCACCGTGGGGGGGATCTGCACCGGCGCCGTAGCCCTTGCCGCGGCGGGGCTTTTGCAAACCACCCCCTTCACCCTGCATTGGGAAAATCAGCCCGCCTTTTGCGAGGATTTTCCAGATCTTGCGCCCGCCGCCACGATGTTCGAAATCGCGCCGAAGGTGATGACCTGCGGCGGCGGGGCGGCCTCGACCGACATGATGATCGCACTGATCGAGCGCGACCACGGCGCGGAATTCGCCGCGATGGTGTCGGAGATGTGCCTGCGCAAGGTGATGGTGGGGGTCGATGCGGCGCAACGCTCGGCGCTGTCGGTGTTGATCCGCTCGCGCAATCCGGGGCTGATCGCGATGGTGGCGCGGATGAAGGCGCATCTGGAAGACCCGCTGCCGCTGGCGGAACTGGCCCGCGTCTCGGGCTATTCGCGCCGCCATGTCGAGCGGATGTTCCTCAATGTGCTGGGCGAGACACCGGGCGATTACTATCGCGGTCTGCGGCTCGATCATGGCCGCAACCTGCTGTCGACCACCGACATGGCGCTGCTCGAAGTGGCGCTGGCCTGCGGTTTTTCCTCGGTGGCGCATTTCTCGCGCGCCTTTCGCACCCGCTTCGGGCTGGCGCCGACCAAGTTCAACCGCAGGCTTGCGCGCGGGGCGGGCTGAACCGGGTCGCGCCACGACCGAGGCGGCGCCATGCGCGGTGGCATTGGGCCGGGTCAATCGGTGGCGTCATGCCGAAACCATGAAGCGGGGCGCCGTATTCCGAGGCCTGCCGTCTGCCGGAAAAGTCTTGCCTGGCCGTCGAAGCTGGACCTCCTGCGGATCATCCCTTACGATCGGGATGGTCTGCTCGCTCGCAGCGGCACTACCCCACCGACATTCTGGAGGATCTACGCATGCAGTTCGTTTCTTTCAAATCCCTTGCGGGAGCCGCGCTTGCCGTCGGCATGATGGCGCAGGGAGTTGTGGCGCAAGACCTGCAGTTTTTCAGGATCGGAACCGGAGGCACGGCCGGGACCTACTACCCGATCGGCGGTCTGATCGCGAACGCAATTTCCAATCCGCCGGGATCGCGCGCCTGCGAGGATGGCGGATCTTGCGGCGTACCCGGGCTGATCGCCACTGCCGTGGCCTCGAACGGGTCGGTCGGCAACGTGAACTCGATCAACGGCGGCACGCTTGAGGCAGGCTTCAGCCAGTCCGACGTCGCCTTCTGGGCGCAGACCGGAACCGGCATCTGGGAAGGTCAGCCGGCGGTCGAAAAGCTGCGGCTGATCGCGAACCTTTACCCCGAAAGCATCCATCTGGTCGCCAGCAGGGCGTCGGGCATTACCTCTGTTGCCGATCTCAAGGGCAAGCGGGTGTCGCTTGACGAGCCGGGATCGGGCACGCTGGTCGATGCCAAGATCATTCTGGGCGCCTTCGGCCTGACCGAAGCCGACATCACGCCGGAATATCTGAAACCCGATCAGGCCTCTGACCGGATGCGCGACGGGGCGATGGATGCGTTTTTCTTCGTGGGCGGCTATCCGGCCGGTGCGATCGCCGAACTGTCCAGCCAGCACGAGGTGGTGATGGTTCCGATCACTGGCCCCGAGGTCGATGCGCTGCGCGCCGAATACAAGTTCTTCGCC
Source organism: Rhodobacter capsulatus (assembly GCF_052363185.1). Classification (GTDB taxonomy): domain Bacteria; phylum Pseudomonadota; class Alphaproteobacteria; order Rhodobacterales; family Rhodobacteraceae; genus Rhodobacter; species Rhodobacter capsulatus_E. The sequence goes on from NZ_CP198955.1 coordinate 3,130,314, forward strand.
AATGACGTGCTTCCGGCGGGCACCTACAAGGGCCAGGAAGCCGAAGTGCCCACCCTGTCGGTCGGTGCGCAGATGGTGACCTCTGCCGATCTTTCCGAAGAGCTGGTCTACGGCATCACCAAGGCGATGTTCAACGAAACCACCCAGAAGCTGTTTGCCAACGGACATTCCAAGGGCAAGTTCATCACGCTGGAAAATGCGGTGCAGGGCGCTGGTATCCCGTACCATCCGGGTGCCGAAAAGTTCTACAGGGAAGTCGGCGCGATCAAGTGATCGGCCTGTTCTGAACCGACCGGGAACGCGATCGCAACAGCCGATCGCGTTCCTTTATATAAACGAGCCTTGAGGATACCCCGATGAGTGATGGCCAACGCGCGATGACCGCAGCGGAGCTTGCAGCGCTCGAAGAACAGTTCGATCCCGAAGCGCGTTTTCGTACCGTCACGCGGCCCGTGGCCACTCTGGCGGGGGGGATCCTCTTCGCGCTGGCCTGCTATCACTACTATACGTCCGGTTTCGGCATTCCGCGCGCCACCACCCATCGCGGCATCCACATGGGGGTGTCGCTGCTTCTGATCTTCCTCAGCTTTGCCGCACTGTCATCGCGGCGACACAGGACACATGGTTTTGCCGTGCTTGGCCTGCCGGTCACGGACTGGCTTTTCGGCCTCGGGGCCCTGGTCAGCGCGCTTTATGTGCCCTGGATCTATGATCAGCTTGCCTTCCGCATCGGCAATCCGCTGCAGATCGACGTGGTCATGGGGACGATCCTTCTGGTGACCCTGTTCGAGGCCGTGCGCCGGTCGATGGGCTGGCCCTTGCCCCTCATCGCGCTGATGTTCATCGGATATGCCTATTTCGGCCAGTCGATGCCGGGGATCTTCGTGCATCCCGGAGCGGACTGGTCGGGGATCGTCAACCACCTTTACCTTTCGTCACAGGGTGTCTACGGCACCGCACTGGGCGTCATCGCGACCTATGTGTTCCACTTCGTGCTGTTCGGGGCGATGGCGCAGCGTATCGGGCTGGGTCAGTTGTTCATTGATCTGGCGACGGCGCTGACCGGGCGCTTTTCCGGCGGTCCGGCGAAAGTGTCGGTGGTGTCCTCGGCGCTTCTGGGGTCGATCTCGGGCTCGTCCATCGCCAACACGGTGACCACCGGCGCGCTGACCATTCCCACGATGATCAAGATCGGATTCCGGCGTCATTTCGCGGCGGCGGTCGAGGCGGCCTCGTCCACCGGCGGTCAGATCACCCCGCCGGTGATGGGGGCGGTGGCGTTCCTGATGGTCGAGTATCTGGGCATCCCGCTGCGCACCATCCTGATTGCGGCCATCGTGCCCGCCTTCATGCACTTTTTCGGCGTTCTGGTTCAGGTGCATCTGGAGGCGAAGCGACTGGGCATTCGCGGCCTGCGCAAGGAAGAATTGCCGAACGCCATGCAGGTGCTGCGCAAAGGCTGGCTGTCATTGCTGCCGCTGATCCTGCTTGTTTACATGCTGATGTCCGGGCGCACGCCGTTTCTGGCCGCCTTCTGGGCGATCACCGCCTGTATCGTGATCTATGCCATTCAGCGGGTGATGGCGGCGGGGCTGGCCAAGGGCACCCGCGAGTTTGCGTCTGGCATCTACGACAGCTTCGTCTCGGGCTCCAAAGGCGCGCTTGCCGTGACGGCGGCGGCGGCCCTGGTGGGGGTTGTCATCGGGGTTGTCACGCTGACCGGCATCGGCTTCAAGATCGCGTTCATGCTGACCAGCGTGGCCCAGGGTTGGGCCGAAAGCACCCATGCTTTCCTTGCCTTCCTGCCGATCGAACTGTTCAGCATGCCCACGCTCGCGCTCTTGTTCACGCTGATGATGACGGCGGTGGTCTGCATCTTGATGGGCTGCGGGATTCCGACGACGGCAAACTATATCATCATGGTCGCCGTGGCTGCCCCGGTCCTCTCGATGATGAATGTCGAGCCGCTCGTGGCGCATTTCTTCGTGTTCTACTTTGGCGTGCTGGCGGATGTGACGCCCCCGGTGGCGATGGCCGCCTATGCCGCCGCGGGGATCGCCGGGGCCAATGCGTTCAAGGCCGGCAACACCGCGTTCCGCCTTTCGATGGGCAAGGCGCTGGTGCCGTTCATGTTCGTGTTCTCGCCGTCCTTGTTGCTGGTGACGGCAGATTTCACCTGGGGGTCGTTCGCGCTGGCGTTTTGCGGGGCAGTGCTCGGCATCATTGCGCTGTCGGCGGCAATCACCAACTGGCTGTTGCGCCCGTTGCTGCTGATCGAACGGGTGGCGCTGCCCATTGCGGCGCTGCTGATGATCGCGCCCGAGATGGTTTCCACCGCGATCGGGGCGGCCATCTTGATGGCGGTGACCCTGCGTCAATGGCTTGCGGGCCGCCCCCAATCTCCCGCCATCCCCTGACGGAACAGCCAGACAGAGGTGTGAGACGCGGACCGCCAAGACTTGACCGCGTTTTCCCTCAACCCGAATCCGCAACCGCCAACAAATCCGGCAGTTGCGGATTTTCCAGCCCAGTTGCTGCGCAAACCGCCCGCGTAGCGTGCCTTGCACGCGCACGGGAATTGCACCTTCCCCGGCAGGGCACAGGATGGGGCAAACGATAACCGACAGGGGATTGACGATGTTCCACCGCCTTGGCCTTTTTGCCGCGCTGACGCTGACCGCCACGCCGCTTTGCGCCGAAACCGCAATGCCGTTCGCGCTGGACTGGAAGTTCGAGGGCCCCGCCGCGCCCTATGTTCTGGCCGTCGACAAGGGCTATTACAGCGCCGAAGGCTTGGCCGTGGAGGTGACCGAGGGGGCAGGCTCGCTTGATGCCATTCCGAAAGTGGCGACCGGGGCGTTTCCGGTGGGCTTCACCGATATCAACAGCCTGATGAAATTCCTTGACCAGAACCCCGGTGCCCCGGTCAAGGCCGTGATGATGGTCTATGACAAGCCCCCCTTTGCGGTGGTCGGGCGCAAATCGCTGGGCGTGACCGGGCCGAAAGACCTGGAGGGCAAGGTTCTGGGGGCGCCGCCGCCCGATGGTGCTTGGGCGCAATTCCCGATCTTTGCCGCCGAGAACGGTCTCGACATGGCGAAAATCACCGTCGAGCCGGTGGGCTTTCCGGTGCGCGAACCGATGCTGGCCGAGGGCAAGGTGGCGGCGATCACCGGCTTTTCCTTTACCTCGACGCTCAATGCCGAACGTCTGGGCGTGCCTGCCGATGATCTGAGCGTGATCTTGATGGCCGATCACGGCGTGGCGCTTTACGGCAATGCGATCATCGTCAACACCGACTTTGCCAAAGACCATCCGGCCGAGGTGACCGGCTTCCTGCGCGCCACCGCCAGGGGCTGGAAAGATGCCATCGCCGCCCCCGAAGCCGCCGTGGCAGCGCTGGCCGCGAAAAACCCGGCCGCCGATGCGGGCCTTGAAACCAGGCGGCTCGAATTGTCGATTGCGGGCAATGTGCTGACCGATTGGGTCAAGGTCCATGGCATGGGCGGGGTTGACCCGGAGCGTTTCGCCAAGGCCATCGAGCAACTGGCCACCACCTATGCGTTCAAGACCAAGCCCGCCATGGCCGATGTCTTTGATGCCTCCTTCCTGCCCGCCGATGGCAGCCTGACGCTGCAATAACGGCCGCAAGCTGCGGCCAACACGGGGCGATGCGGACCCCTTCCTCCCGTTCGCGTCGCTCCGACGATTTTGGGGCATCCGATGACGAAATTCATAGATATCAAAGGCGTGCATCACGCCTATCGCACCCGCAACGGCCCCTTGCCGGTCTTGGCGGGGCTCGACATCGAGGTGCCCGAAGGCACGTTTTGCGCCGTTGTCGGCCCCTCGGGTTGCGGCAAGTCCACGCTGACGCGGCTGGTGTCGGGATTGATGCGGCCCGACAAGGGCGCGGTGGTGTTGGCGGGCGAGGAAGTCGCAAGCCCGCGCAAGACTGTGGGCATGGCGTTCCAGAACCCGGTGATGCTCGAATGGCGCACGATCTTGCAAAACGTCATGCTGCCCCTGGAAATCGTCACGCCGCGGATGCCGAAAGCGCAGGCAGAGGCCCGGGCGGCGCATCTGCTCGAGATGGTCGGCCTCAAGGGGTTCGAGGGCAAGCGCCCGTCGGAACTCTCGGGCGGGATGCGGCAACGCGCCAGCCTGTGCCGCGCGCTTGTGCATGCGCCGCAAGTGCTGATCATGGACGAACCCTTTGGCGCGCTTGACAATTTCACCCGCGAGGATCTGTGGCAAACGATGCGCGATCTGCGCGCCGCCGAGCCCTTCACCTGCATCCTGATCACCCATGATCTGCGCGAAAGCGTGTTTCTGGGCGATCAGGTGGTGGTCTTGTCGGGGCGACCTGCGCGCACGCAGCATGTGCTGGCGGTGGACCTTCCGCCCGACCGCACGATCGACATTCTGTATCAGCCAAAGGCGGTCGAGATGCTGCATCTGTTGCGCGATCAGATCCGGCTGGCACAGGGCCGCGAGGGAGGCACGCACTGATGGACCGGGCGCAAAAAATCTTCGTGCCGCTGCTGGCCATGGCGATCTTTCTGGCCTTGTGGGAGGCGCTGGTCACCCTCAACCATTGGCCCGATTACAAGATGGCCTCGCCCTCGGACCTGCCCGCCGCGTTCTGGAAATACCGGTCGCTGTTTTTGATCGACGCCTGGCAGACGCTGTGGCGAACCGTGGCGGGGCTGGTTCTGGCGGTGATTTTCGGCACCGGCCTTGGCATGGTGATGGGGTTTTCCAAAGTGGCGCGGGCGGGGCTTTATCCGCTTTTGGTGGGGTTCAACGCCATTCCAAAGGCCACGCTGGTGCCGGTGATCGCGCTGGTCTTCATCGGCCAGCATGACTTCAACACCGTCTTGATGGCGTTCCTGATTTCCTTCTTTCCGATCGCGGTCTCGGTGGGGATCGGCCTTTCGACGCTGGAACCGGAATACCGCGATATTCTGGCGGCGCTCGGGGCGTCGAAGCTGACGATCTTTCGCAAGATCGCCTTGCCGAAAACCCTGCCCGAGTTCTTTGGCGCGCTGAAAGTGTCGGTGACGCTGGCCTTCATCGGCACCAACCTTGTCGAAATCGTCAGCCCGCATGGCAAGGGGCTGGGGGCGCTGTTCCTGTCGGGGCAGACGAATTCGGATTACCCGTTGATGTTTGCGGTGCTGATCGCCTTGGCGCTCTTGGGCATCGTGCTTTACTACGCCGTGGTCGCGCTGGAGCGGATTTTCGCCGGCTGGGCCGAACGCGGCGAGGGGTGAGCGCGCCACCCGATGGCCAGCGGGCTGGCCGGAGTGGGGCTCCGTGGCGATGGACAGCGGTCTTCCTTCGCAGAGTTGCGTAACTCACGCCTGAGGCATGAGCCCCCCCCTTTCCCCTATGGCATCATGCGACGCGGACGATCTCGGCGCTGCCGAGGCCATTGACGCGATGGATGAGGGCAGCGCGGATCTGGATTTCTGCGGTTCGGCGGTCGGGGCCTCTGAGGTGGTCCCCATTTTCCGGTCAGATTTGCGGCGTTGCTAAGCTTGCCAGTTGATCATGCCGCCGCCTTCCCCGCCTGGGCGCGTCTTCCGATCTTTTCTGTCCTCGGGCCAGCGGGGGCTTTCGTATCGGGCGCACGCCGTTCGGAGCGCCTTGGCGGCGGCGCTGGCAGTCATTTCGCGATAGGGTACCTGCCGGGAAAGGTCGATCACCAGTCGGTCGCGTTCGGCGAGCTTGGCTGAGAAGGCCAGCGGGCGCCGCCCGTCCCGAGGACGAAGGCCCAAGCAGAAATCGAGGTGATCGTGCTGGCCCAAATCGCCTTCGAACCAGTGCCGCCACCTCCCTGACCTCGCGATCAGCGCCCAGGCCACCCCACTCGACCAGCCGAGCCAGCGCCGATCCGACAGCGACCGGCCCGGCGGCCAGCAGGGCCTCGCGGTCGTCAAGGTGCCATTCCGCCGATGTGGCCCACGCGGGCAACTCGGGCCGGGTGATCCATGCGGCGTCCATCGTCGGGGGCACGTCCGCGCCGTCGATCTCGAAACCCCTGCGCGCTTCCGGGTTCGGGCGGCTCATGCTGCCCCCCGCGCACGACGGCAGGCGGTCAGATCAAAAACGGTCGCGCTCGGTTTCGGCGGCGCGGGCGGGATCGGCTTTGCCGGAACCGGCCCCAGCGCCGCGCTGCCCCGGATGGCGATCAGTTCCAGCCACACCGCGGTCGAAAGGTCCTCGATGCAGTGTTTCCGCATCAGGTCAGGCGGGGCGAAGTTCTTCACTGTGCGCGAGATCGCGGAGGGGTTGGACGACGGGCACTGGGCGATGCGGGTCGGCTTTGGTGCCTCCGCCCTGTCGCGGATGGCAAGGAACAGGCGGGCAAGGTCCGCCCCGCGTCCGAGATTCTCGAGATTGCCCGCAAGGTGATGACGCTCGACCCCGAGGAGATCCCGCCGGACGCGCTACGCCCCGAGACGCGGATGATGCTGACGCCGCCGGTGCGCATTTTGAAGGAATGGCGGATCTGGGTCCTGCGGGATGAGGTCGTTACCTTTTCGCGTTACAGGGAAGGCGACCGGGTGACCTGTCGGCCCGAGATCGACGCGGAGGCCTTGGCCTTTGCCCAAGATCTTGCTCGGCGGACCCGGGCTATGCGACGGCCTATGTCATGGATATCTGCCGCATCGAGACCGGCTTGAAACTCCTGGAAACGAATTGCATCAATGCCGCCGGGTTCTATGGTGCCGATGTGAGGAAGCTGGCGGCGGTGATCGACGCGCCTGGCTGAGCCGCCCGGGGGGCAAGATGGGTTTTGTCTTTCGACATCTGCTGTTGTTCTTCCTGCCGATCGCGCTGGCGATTGGGCTTCACCTTGCCACGGCACCGCTGCGGAGGGAACTTCATCGGCAATCGGGCGTGTTTCTGCGCGATCTTTTCTCCGACGACCCGGACCTTGTTCGGACCACGCTGGAGAATGTGGGCCAGGGCGGCATCAGCCTGTCGGAGGGGCTCGACTGGGGCCTGCGCGCGGCCGTGGTGATCGCGTTCACGGGATTTTCGCTGCTGATCCCGAAATCGGCCTCGTCACAAAGCGCCGTCAATTTTCTGACCACGCTCTGCGTCGGCTTTGGCTTTGCGAAACTCAATGGCGGTTTTGCCGAGCTGGACTGGGCTGACCTGGGCCTGTGCCTGATCACCGGGCTCTGTCTTGCGATTGTGGGTCTGAACCGGCGGCTGACTTCGCTGGCCAAACCCGTCAGCTGAGCAAGCAGGGCGTCGGGCGGCAAACGGGCGTCACAACTGGATGTGGATGTGATCGTCATGCAGGGCGGCGCGTCCGAGGCTCATGCGCCCTTCAGCCCGTTCGGCACAAGGGGGGCGTGCATCCAGTGTGTTTCGCTTTGCACATGGCCCGCGCGGACATATTTGCCCATCCGGCGCGGCATCTCGGCCAGGGCGAAGGCTGCTGCCACGCGCGCGACGAAGCCCTCCTGCCGGTCGGGGTCGAGCCCCGCCGCGATGGTCTCGAACAGCCCCGGGCGGAACGCTCCGCGCCAGAGCACCGGCACCGGGGTGATGCCCAGCTCCTCGAACCGCAAGAGCGTCAGATCCCATGGCTGCACCTCGTCGCCCAATATCCAGGCAAAGCCCAGAAACCACGCGGGCAGCGCGTCGTAACCCACCGAATGGCGGGCATAAAGGTTCTCGCCGACGATCCGCTCGCCCTCGGCCAGCTGCGGCGTGATGCCCGCGGCAAAGGCCTTGAGCCAATCGCGCGAGGGGTGGCCCCGGCTGTCGGGGCTGCGGGCATGGCACCCGCCGCGGTGCAGCGTGGTGTTCTCGCCATCCATCTTCTCAGAAATCACCAGATCGTCGACGGCAAGCCCCTCGAGCGAGGTCATGATCTTGTCGTCGCTGCTGGCGCCGGGCGAGATCGGCAGATGAAAGGTGCGGGGATATTTCTTCGTCATGCGGCCAGACTATCCGGGCCCCGTGCGGGTGGAAAGAGGCGTCAGGGCAGCGCAAGCGTGGCCAGTAACCGGGTTCGGGCGTGCAAGGCGACAGGCGGCGCCGGGGCGGTCACAGCATCCGGAGCGCGGCAAAGGCGGTTGCGCCGCCCAGCGTCCAAAGATCAAAGGCAAACATCGGAGAGAGGGCGAAAATCGGCCAAGCCGGTCCGAAGCGAAGCGTGGCGCCCTCGGCGGCGATGAGGCGGCGGATGCGCCAACCGCACCAGAGCCCGACCGCCGCGGGCAGGAGGAGAAGCACCGGGCGATGGAACACCACGAAGGCGGCCATCGCCGGGAAGATCAGGAAGAGATGCGGGATCAGGCGCCGGAGATCCGCTTCGGATAGTTTGCCGAAGGGCCGGTAAAGGGGTGGAAATCCGCCCAGGAGCAGGAGGGAAAGGATCAGGACCATCATCCCGAACATCAGGGCCGTGACGAACATCGCGCAACTTCCTCTCGGCTGTGGCCCTTGAACCCTTCCACGCCCCGCGACAAGGTGCAATGCGATCGCGGCTGGGCTGGCGGCCAGACCCTGCGCAGGGTCGCGCCACCGGGACATGTTGCAAGCCATTGTGCAAAGGAACCGAGCGATGACAGCTTACGCCGAATGCCTGCAATCAACGCTGTTCGACCCCTATGGCTGGGTGTCTTTCCTGATCGGCCTGGCCCTGGGTGCCGGATTGGCAAGACGCGGCAGACGGCCCCTTGCGCTTGTCGCGGTTCTTTCCGGGGCCGTCATCGGGGCGTTATTTGGGGCGCTTTCTTACAATCTCAACTGCGTGGAACTGTATCCCGGTTAAAAGCCGTGGGATCAGGCGACCCGTTGCGCCGCCTTGCGCTTTGCATAGCGCAGGTCCCGGGCGGCCTTGCGGGCAGCGTCATCGGAGAGCACCAGCGCAATGCGGCGCGCCTGCGCCAATTTGCCCGCCTCGAGGGTTGCGGCTTTGGCGGCTTTGCGCTGCGCCTCTGCCTCGGCAATTGCGGCGGCTTCGGCGGCGGCACTCTCTTGCGCTTTCAACTTCTCCGCGTCGCGCGCGGCGTGCCGTGCGTTGCGCAGCCGTGCCACCTCGGCACGTGCTGCCAGCTTTTCGGCCAGATCAGGCGCGGTCGTCGCGCATTTGAATTTCGCCAGCAGCGCCGCTTTGGCAGAGATCGCGTCGCTTCTGCGATCCGCGTAGTCCTTGGGTCTCAACATTCGATGTCCTTTGGCGGGGGATGACGCCGATCCGGATCAGCCGGTCGGGGTCATGCGGTGTTTTTGGTGCGCAGAACGGCAATGGACTTTCCGGCCTGTTCTCGTTCGAGACGTTCCGTTCTCAGTCGCAGGGTTTTGGCGGCACGTTCGGAGATTTCCGTATCCTGTTCCTGCAGCGCGCGCGTGCGCTCCAGAAATTGCGATTGCGTCTTGTTGAAGGCGATTTCCGCAAGCTGCCGCGCCTTGCTCATTTGACCAGACATGAGGACCTCCGATGTCGAGAAAGCTTCAACCTGGCCCGGAAGGACGATTTCTCCCACCGGCACCACGAGATTTGGAAGCAGAAAACGACCCTGTGCGGCGCGGGATTTCTGGCCCGCTCGGCGCAAGGGTTACGCGCAGCCGACGGGGTGTTCGACCGCGCGCCGGGCAGTGTAGCCGACAAGGTCTTCCGGCACGAAACCGGCCGATCGCGCCGCAGCGGTAAAGGCACGCCGCGCCACCCCCACAGGAACCAGACAGTCCATGGCGGCTTCGACCTGCTTCAGGGCCGTCAACCGCGCCTCGTCGGCAATCGGCCATCTTTTCAGCAACCAGTATTTCACTTGTTCGATCGTGCTGAATTTCTGCACGTCCCCCTCCGGAGACATGACGAAGGACAGGGGTTTCCCCCAGGTAATTTCTATCAACCGTAGGTCTTTCTTGAACGGCAAACAGGAGATGCGGATCGCATCTCCAACGTTGCCAGGAAAGCGGGTCCAGCGTCTGGCCGATCCCGCTTTCGATCTTGCCTGAATGTCAGGCGAGGACGAGATTCGTGGCCGACTCGCGGCCATTGCGGTCCCGCTCGAGATCGAACGAGACAGCCTGGCCATCATTGAGGCCGCGGAGGCCCGCACGTTCCAGCGCGGTCACATGAACGAAAACGTCCTTCGTGCCGCTTGCCGGGGCGATAAAGCCGAAACCTTTGGTTGCGTTGAACCATTTCACGGTGCCATTGGCCATCGTGATCACTCCTTCAGGGGAATGCTGCCCGCAGAATGCGACAGCTCGGCTTGGTCAGACGAGAGAGCAGACTGAAGCCGATGAAGGAGACAGGGTGCGGTCGAGAAAAACTTCGCTGAAACCTGTATAGCTGGATTTGCAGATTTTGCAACGAGTCTTTCGGGGGTTTTCAAAACAATCCCTTTGCGAAGGGTCCGATCGGGGTGCAGCCGGAAGCTGCATCCCAATCAAGGGGAAAGGTCCAGTCGGTGGCGCCTGAGAGGTCAAGAAGACGCGGCCTCCACCAAATCTCCACAAACCCTGCGCAAATCATCGATGCAGGGCTGTCATGGGCTTGATCACTGCCAGTTTCCTCGCGACGGCGATCTTGGCCTTCTTCAGATTGCTGCGCTGTGCGATACGCACACCCCATGCCCTGATCGCCGTCCATTGCCGTGACCGGGTCAGCATCACGTGGGCGGCAGTGAAGAGCGCCGTTCGCGTGAATGCGTCGCCCGAACGGGATATGCGACCGCGTACATCCGTCTCTCCGGACTGGTACTGGCGGGGCGTCAGTCCAAGATGGGCACCGACGTCATTCGATCTTCGGAACCGGGCTGGATCATCAACCGTCACCGATCTGGCGAAAGCCGTCGGGCTGGCCGAACGCCATGTCAGCCGACAACTGCGGCTCGCCTATCTCGCGCCGGGGGTCCTCAAGCGCTTGGTCTACAAGCGCGAGGTGCCCGCCGTGACCCTGTTGAAACTGACCGATGTCGCGTCCCTGCCCTGGCACGAACAGCCGGAGCGGGTGTTCGACTGAGGCTCAGTGAAAGCTCGCCTGAAACGTGGTCGCAGTCAGCGAAACATGCGCGTCCAGCGGAGGATGCAGCTCGAACGCCTTCGGCTCGCGTGAGAAATTCCAGAGCCGGAACAGACGCCATTCCGACCTACGCTCGTCGGCGACGGCCAGTTCGTTGCGGGTAATGTGGAAGGGCGTGCGCTCCCATCCGTTCGTCGTCTTGACCTCGATCAGCCGTGCCCTGCCGTCCGGCCCGAAACTCGCGATGTCGTAGCCCGCGCCGTCGCCATCCTCCTCCGACACCCAGCGCACCTTGCGCGCCAGATCATCCCGTCCTGCCGAGCGCAGAAACGCCCGTTCATGCGCCAGCACACGTTCCTCGCCCGCGCGTCCGAGGGCCCGGTTGCGTTCGTCCCGGCCCGCCACGTCGAACTTACGGGCGATGTGCAGCATCTGCTCCAGCTCCTGCGGCGGCGGCTGGTTCGACAGCGTCGGCGGCGGCCCCACCCAGATCTGCGCCGCCTCGCGCAAACCGCCTGCGGGTTGCAGGCCAGGTTGGCGCCCGAGCCAGGCCGAGTTCAACGCCAGCCACCGCGCCACGGCATCCACCAAGGTCATCTGGAAGTTGAACGCGGGCTTGTACCCGGGGATCCAGTCCTCGCCGAGTCCCTTCAGCACCGCACTGATGTTCTGGTGCTTGAACTCGACGGACCCCTCGGACCGGTCGTTCAGGAGCGGGAGGAGTGCGCGGCGGTGTTCGGCCTTGCTGTAGCGGCGCGTAGAGATGTCGTCTGCCAGCATCGCGAAGTAATCCGCGACGATCAGGTCGTTCTCTTCATCCGTCCAGGGACCGTTCGACATTGCGCCAGGCTATTGGCGCGAAGTCTGTTTGTCATCAGAGACTTCCGGCAGGGATCTCGCTGCTGTCGCCGGCCCCATGCACCAGCGCCAAGGCCTGGTGATCGGCCGCCACGGAACCGTCCTTCTGACCGCCCTGCGCCTTCGTGTCAGTCTCCGCCACCGGATTATCTCGCGAACGGGACGACCCCATGAACGCGGCAACTCATTGGAAATGCGAAGATTTTTTACGCCGTCCCGTGGCCGTCGAGGGGCGCTCGAAGAGAGACGCAGACCATTCGGAGACCCATTCTCCGTCAACCGCTCAGTCTCTGCAGGGCGGATGACCTTGCCAACGCCCTTTGAAACAAAAAGAAAAAAGGCCCCAATCGGGGCCCTTGGACGGCTTCAGCATCTGAAAGTGGCGGACGGGATGGGATTCGAACCCACGAGACGGTTCCCCGCCTACACACTTTCCAGGCGTGCGCCTTCGACCACTCGGCCACCCGTCCGCGGCCGGGTTTAGCGGCAAATCTCCCCCCTCGCAAGGGGGGAGATCACTCTTGACACCGCCTCAGCGATCGTCGCCTTCCTCGGCGCCGTCGTTGTCCGAAAGCGTCACGATCCCCTCGCCGCGCTCGGGCGGCGCCGGGTGAACCACCGCAATCGTGCCGTGACCGACCTGCGTCGTCTCGGCCGGGGCCACATAATCCGCGCGCAGCGCCTCGGGGTTGCGAATCCACACGTCGCGCTGCGGGAAGGGAATTTCGATCCCCTCGCGCGCAAACCGCTCGGCGATCTGGTGGTTCATCTCGGAATGCACCCGCAGCTTGAAGTTCACATCCGACAGGATCGCGCGAATCTCGAAATTCAGACTGTCCGCCCCGAAGCCGGTGAAAACGGCAAAGGGCGGCGGCGTCATCATCACCAGCGGATGCGCCTGCGCGATTTCCGCCAGCATCGCCTCGATCCGGCGGGTGTCATTGCCATAAGCCACCCCCACCGGCACGATCAGCCGACCCGTCTTGTTGCCGCGCGTCCAGTTCGTCACCGCCCCCGAAATCAGATCGGCATTCGGCACGATCACATCGGTGCGGTCGAAGGTCTCGATGATCGTCGCGCGCACCGAGATGTTCTTCACGATGCCCTGGCGGCCGCCGACCTCGATCCAGTCGCCTTCGGAAATCGGCCGTTCAACCAGAAGGATGATGCCCGAAACGAAGTTCTGCACGATGGTCTGCAGACCGAAACCGATGCCGACCGAGAGCGCCCCGGCGACGATGGCGAGCGACGACAGGTCGATCCCCGCGGTCGAAATCGCGATCAGCGCGGCCAGCAGGATGCCGACATAGCCCAGCCCCGAGACGATGGCGTTCTGGCCGCCCTTGTCGATCGTCGTGCGCGGCAGGATCGAGGCCTTGAGCGCGCCCTGAAAGATCCGCGTCAGCGTGTAGCCGATGGTGAAGACGATGGCGAAGGTGATGAAGGAGGTCGGCGAAATCCGCACGCCGCCCACCGCGATCCCGGCCTGGAACGAGGTCCAGAGTTCCACCAGATCCTCGACCCGCGCACCCCAGATCAGCGCCAGAACCGGCATCGAGGCCAGCGACAGCAGGAAGCCGCCCAGCACCGGCAACAGCGCGTCGCGGCGGGATTCGGGGCCGGAAACGGTCACATAAAGCTCGGCCAGGAAGCTTTGCAGCGTGATCACCAGCGCAAAAAGCCCCAGCGTCAGCACGGCCGGCCAGATCAGCGCATTGGCGGCACTGACATAGCCGATCACCCCCAGCGCCGGCCCGGCCACCGCGATCAGCAAAAGCGCATTGCCCAGCCAGCGCAAAAGGCCCAGCCGGAAGGCGCCGTCCTCTTCCTCGGCCAGGGTCGCGCCACTGCCCTGACGGCGCAAAAGCTGCCCCATGCGGAACAAGGCCAGCGCCGCAAAGACCTGCAGCGGCACCTGCAGCACCGAGAGCGCCGCATCGGCCCGCGCCGCCACATCGGCCGCGCGTTCCGAGCCAAGCTCGCCCGCGCCGCCCAGAAAATCCTCGGCCCGGGGCTCGATCCACATTTCGATCAGTCGGAACGCCATGAAGGCCAGGCCGAGCATCAGCGCATAGGCCCGCCCCTCGGCGCCGGGCGTGATCACCCCCTCGCCCGCTTGCGGCGGAAAGACCCGCGTGCCCAGCCAGCGCGCCGACAGCACGACGAACAGCATCCCCGGCGCGAGCATATAGAGCGAGGACAGGATCGGCCCGAACAGCGCCGTCTTCTCCAGCGCCGTCGTCGCCATCACCGCCCCCGCGGTGGGCAAAAGCACCTGTCCGAAGCTGACGATGCCGGAAATCAGATTGCGCCCGCGCATCGCGGTTTTCGTCAAAAGCCAGCGCGTCAGCCGCGCCATCCAGGCCCCGCCCCGCGCAATCAGCAAAAGCGCGCCAAGGATCAGGCCGATGATCAGGGGCGCATTGTCACGCGCCGTCTCGTAATTCACCGGCTGGGTGAAACGCCAATGGGTTTCCTCATAGATCCATTCGCCCATCCAGCGCAGAAGCGAGGCCCCCGCAGGCCAGTTCACCGGATTGGCCACCGAGGGCGACAGCCGCAACAGCTTGTCCGCCTGCCGTTCGCGGATCAGCTTGTCGATGGCCCGGATGATCGCATCCGACCGGCTTGCGGCCTCGGTCGCCGAAATCCCCGGCGCCTGCAGTTTCGACAGCTTGGCGGTCAGATCCTCGCGTCGGGAGGCGATCAGCGGATCTTCCGGCGTGCCCTCGGCGGGGGGCGGGCCCAGCGCCGCGATCTGGCTTTTCAGCGTCTCGATCTGGCTCGCGTTCGTGCCCTGCGCCTCGGTGAAGGTGGTGCGCCATTTCACCATTTCGGCGCGCATGTCCGAAAGCCGGGCGTCGGAAATCTCGCCCTTGGCGACGGCCTCCTCGACCTGCGAGGAGGCCTTGGTGAAGGCCTTGTAATTCGGTTCGTTATCGCCTTGCGCCGCGACGGGCAGCGCAAGGACCAGCGTCAGCACCAGGACGCGCAGCAACAGGCGGGCGATCATCCCTCGAACACCTCCGGCACGGTCTGGCCGCGGCCATCCAGCCAGACCGGCACCGGCAGGCCCTTGGCATGCAGGAATTCGGGGTTGAACAGCTTCGACATGTAGCGGGTGCCATAATCGCACAGCACGGTGACGATGGTATGGCCCGGCCCCATCGCGCGGGCCATGCGGATCGCCCCCGCGACATTGACGCCCGAGGACCCGCCGACGCAGATCCCCTCTTCGCTCAGCAGGTCGAAGACCACCGGCAGCGCCTCGGCGTCCGAAATGTTGAAGCTCATGTCCGGGGTGAAGCCCTCAAGGTTCGCGGTGATCCGCCCCTGCCCGATGCCCTCGGTGATCGAGCTGCCCTCGGATTTCAGAACGCCGGTGGTGTAGAAACTGTGCAGCGCCGCGCCGTCCGGGTCGGCGAGCGCGATCTTCACACCCTTCGGTTGCAGCGCAAGGCCCACCCCCGCCAGCGTGCCGCCCGAGCCCACGGCGCAGACAAAGCCATCGACCTTGCCGCCGGTCTGGTCCCAGATTTCCGGGCCGGTGGTTTCCAGATGCGCCTGCCGGTTGGCGGTATTGTCGAACTGATTGGCCCAGACGACACCATTCGGCTCGGTCTCGGCCAGCGCCTCGGCCAGACGGCCCGAATAGCGGACATAATTGTTCGGGTTGGAATAGGGCGCCGCGGGCACCTGCACCAATTCGGCCCCGGCCAGCCGGAGCATGTCCTTTTTCTCCTGGCTTTGCGTCTCGGGGATCACGATGACGGTGCGAAAGCCCATAGCCGCACCAACCAGCGCCAGACCGATGCCGGTATTGCCCGCCGTGCCCTCGACGATGGTGCCGCCCGGTTTCAGCGCGCCGCGCGCGATCGCGTCGCGGATGATGTAAAGCGCGGCCCGGTCCTTGACCGACTGGCCCGGGTTCATGAATTCGGCCTTGGCGAGGATCTCGCAGCCGGTCAGTTCGGACGCCTTCTTCAGGCGGAGCAGCGGCGTGTTGCCGATGGCGGCGGCCAGGTCCTTGCAGATCATGTCTCTCCCTCGTCCCGGGGCGATGGGCCCGGTCGGGCAAGACTAAAGGGCAAGCCGGGGCGCCTCAAGCCCCGAGGGCGGTTTTGCGCAGCTCCTCGCGCAGTCGTGCCAGCCAGAGCGCGATCACGATCAAGGGCCCGTTCTCGATCTCGCCGCTGTCGATGAGATCCATCATCTGCGCAAAGGGAATGCGGTGGCTGCGGATGTCCTCGCCTTCGGCCTCCAGACCGCCAAGGCCGGGGCCGGTCTCGGGCAGGTCGCACAGGCCGATATAGCAATAAAGATATTCGCTTTTCGCCCCCGGCGAGGGGTAATGCGCCGGCGCCGCGATCAGACGGCCCAAGGTCACGCCCGCCTCTTCCTCGGCCTCGCGGCGGGCGGCGTCTTCGGGGGTTTCGCCCGCATCGACGCGCCCGGCAACGGTTTCCAGCGACCAGGGGTTGGCATCGCCGCGCGCAAGCGGCCCGGGGCGGAACTGCTCGACCAGCAAAACGGTGTCGCGCCGCGGATCATAGGGCAGCACCACCGTCGCATCGCCCGAAACAAAGGCGGCGCGGTCCAGCACCGCGCTCATCCCCCCGTCGAAGCGGCGATGCCGCAGCCGGTAATCCTCGACCGCGAAGAATTTCGCGTAAGGCGTGGTCAGGCGCTCGATCACCACATCGCCCTCGGCCGCGGTCCGCCGCAAGCTGGCCGGGCGCGGCAGGGCGGCGCGCAGCCGCGAGGCGGCCCGGACGCGGATCATCGGATAGCGGGCAATCGCCGCCTCGGCCGAGACCTGCCCGCGCAGGGCCATCACCTCAGCCACGGCCAGCGTCGCCAGATCGCCCTTTTCGGCCGCCCAGTCCTCAAGCCGCCACAGCCGCCCCGGCGTCCAGCGCCGATCCTCGGGCAGATAGGCCAAGGCCGCAACCGCCTGCCCCGCCGCATCGGTGACCGTCAGCACCTCCTTGCGATAGCCGATTTCATACCAGTCGAGCACCTCCTCCTCGGCCGCGCTCACCTCGGCGAGCACCCCCGCAACCCCGGCGGGGCCCGGCACGAGCAGCGGATAGCCCAGCTCGGTTCCGGCATCGTCGCAGGCATGCCGGATCTCATGGCCCTCGACGCGGGCGGGCGCCAGTTCCGGGGACCGGCCCAACACCGCGGCCAGCAGCGGCGGATGCCCCAAGGTGCCGTAAAAGAAATAAAGTTTGCGCAATGACCCTGCCCCGTTTTCGGTTCGGGCGCGGCCTAGTGCCAGCGTTTCCACGCCCATTCGGCCAGCATAGCGGAAAGCACCGACCCGCAAAAGAGCATGCCCAGCACATCCGGCTGCAGCGCCTCGGCGCCCAGCCGCATGCCCTGTGCCAGCACGTCCAGCAGCGCCTCGCTCGGGCTGTCGTAGCGCCCGCGGATCATGTCGCGCAGCATCTGCAGCGCGCCCAGAAACAGCGTCGTCCAAAGCAGCAGGTAAAGCCCCGCATGCAGCCCGCGTTCCGCCGCCTTGATCAGGCCCTGGCCCGGGTTGCGCCCGATCACCCGCCAGCCCAGCGCCAACCCGAAAGAGGTCGCCATCAGCGCCAGCCCGTGCAGGCTCGCCCCCGGATGCAGCTTGCCGGGGATCAGCTCCGCGGCGATGAACCCCGTGGCTGCAAGCCCAAGCCCCCCGAACAGCTTCGCCGTCGTGGGAAGGGCCATCTGGGTGTCACGAACGACGACTTTCTGCATCTCGCACCTCCGACCGACACACGCCATCACAGCATGAAAGCGTTGTATCGCCCAGAAATATGGCGCAAATCGGGATCAATCGTGGCGGGGCCGGACCGGTGCGCCCGCTGTCGGCTCCGGTTTCGGCCGCGCCGCATAGGCGGCCAGCGCCCGGTCCCGCCCGACCCCCAGATCAATCAGCGGCGGCGGCAAGGCAGCCCCCGGCACCAGCCCCCAGGATTTCGGCACGGCGGCAAAGAAATCATGCGCCGTCTGCGGCGCATGGCGGTTGCCCTCGGCCAGCCACCGGCGGCGATAGGCGCCCGCGGGGTCGAATTTCTCGGCCTGGCTGGCCGGGTTGAAGATGCGGAAATAGGGCGCGGCATCGGGGCCGCAGCCCGCCACCCATTGCCAGCCCATCGCATTGGCCGCCGGATCGTGGTCGATCAGGCAGTCTTCGAACCACTTCAGCCCGATGCGCCAGTCGGTCAGCAGATGCTTGGTCAGATACGAGGCGACGATCATCCGCGCCCGGTTGTGCATCCGCCCGGTCACATACATTTCCCGCATCGCGGCATCGACGACGGGCTCGCCAGTCTGGCCGCGCCGCCAGCGCTCGGCCGCGGCACTGTCGCCCGCCCAAGGAAAGCTGTCCCAATCCGGCCGCCAATTCGCCGTGGCGAGCGTCGGATAATGAAACATCAGATGCCAGGCAAATTCGCGCCAGACCAGTTCCTTCAGGAAAGTCTCGGCCCCCGCCCGCCCCTCCTCCAGCGCGCGGGCCCCGGCATGCCAGATCACCCGGGGCGAGATCTCGCCCCAGGCGAGGTTTTCCGACAGCTCAGAGGTGGCGTTCTCGGCCAGAAAATCCCGCCGCGCCTGATAGGTCTCGATGCCCTCGCGCAAGAACGCCGCCAGCCGCGCCCGGGCAGCCGCTTCGCCCACCCGGGCGTATTTCGCCACGACCGCGCCCCCGCGTCGCATCGCAAACCCAAGTCCCAGCGCCGCAAGGCTTTCGCCGCGCAAAACCGGCCCGGGACGCAGCGCGGTGACGGGCGGCAGCGGAGCCGCCACCGGCAGCCCCCGCACCGCCTTCCAGTAGGGCGTGTAGACGCGATAGGGACCGCCCTGCCCGGTCTTCACCGCCCAGGGCGCAAAGAGCAGCTGCCCGTCGAAAGAGCGCACCTCCAGCCCCTCGGCCCGCAGCGCGGCCTTGACCTCGGTGTCGCGGGCAATCGCCGCCGGGTCCAGATCGCGGCTCCACCAGACCGCCCCCGCCCCGCTTTCCGCCAGAACCTCCCGCAGCACCGACAGCGCCGGGCCGCGACGCAGCACAAGCGGCACGCCACAGGCTTCCAGCGCAGGGGCAAAGGCCGCAAGCGCCTGTTCCAGCCGCCATTTCGGCGCCGCGCCATAGGCCTCGGCCAGCGGATCAAGGATGAAAAGCGCCAGCACCGGCCGCCCCGAGGCAGAGGCGGCCGCAAGCATCGGATGGTCACTCAGCCGGAAATCGCGGCGCAACCAGAGCAGGATCGGGGGGTCATCACGCATGCCCCCCAACTGGGGCGGCCAAGGCCTTTCGGCAAGGGGGCGCCGTGCCGCGCAGGCGGCAAAAGTTTCACTTGTTCAGAGCCGGGTCGCGGTCTAGCGTTTCGGCAAATCCAATCTCAACGGGGAACGCCACCATGAAGAAATCATCGCTTCTGCTTGCCTCTGCCGCGGCTGCGCTGGCCTTGTCGCTGCCCGCAAAGGCGGGCGAGTCCGGCCTTCTGGTCTTTGACTGGGCCGGTTTCGAGGTCGAGGGCCTCTATCAGGCCTACAAGGACAAGCACGGCGACGCGCCGACCTATTCCTTCTATGGCGATGACGACGAGGCCTATCAGAAGGTCGCTTCGGGCTTCAAGGCGGACGTCGCCCACCCCTGTTCGCAGATGGTGTCGAAATATCGCGACGCCGGGCTGATCGAACCCTGGGACCCGGCGAAGATCCCGGCTCTGGCCGATATCGACCCGAAATACCTCGATTCGCCGATCTTCAAGGATGACAAGGGCGTCTGGTTCATCCCGACCGACTGGGGTGCCGCCGCCATCGCCTACAACCCCGAAGAGGTCCCGGCCGAAGACGTCGCCTCGCTGCAGGTCTTCGTGAACCCGAAATATCAGGGCCGGATCTCGCTGCCGAATTCGTCCGATGACGTCTGGTCGCTGGCCTATCTGGCCACCGGCGTCACCGACTGGACCAAGGTCACGGATGAGCAATTCGCCGCCGCCGCCGCCTGGCTGCGCGAGGCGCACAAGAACGTGCTCAGCTACTGGGCCGACCCGGCCGAACAGGCGCAGACCATGGCCTCGGGCGAGGTGCTGATCTCCTGGTCTTGGAACGACGGCGTCACCGCGCTGCGCAACGAAAACTATCCGGTCGCCTTCCAGCGCGAGGCCAAGGAAGGCTCGGCCACCTTCTTCTGCGGCTATGTGAACCTGAAGGACGGCCCCGGCGACGAGGCCCGCGCCTATGATTTCATCAACTCCTGGCTGCGCCCCGAAGCCGCCCGCGCGCTTCTGGACAATATCGGCTACGGCCATTCCAGCCTGAAGGCGATGGAAACGATCCCGATGGAAGAACAGGTGACCGCGGGCATCGGCCCGGTCAATGCGCCGATCCTGCCGCAGGTGCCGAACGATCCGCAGCAGCGCGAAAAGCAGCTGGCCGAGTTCGAAAAGATCAAGGCCGGGTTCTGAGACGAAATAGGGGCGCCTGCGGGCGCCCCTTGCTTTGGCCCCGCGGCTTGACGGGTGGGCCCCGGGGTTCTATCGCCTTCGGGCGACATCAGCGAAGGGGACAGGCCATGCAGATCGGAACGCGCAAGATCGGACCGGAGCATCCGCCGCTGGTGATTGCGGAGATTGGCATCAACCACGGCGGATCGCTGGCCGTGGCGAAGGAAATGGTGCGTCTGGCCGCGGCCTCGGGCTGCGAATGCGTCAAGCATCAGACCCACATTCTTGAAGACGAGATGACCGACGAGGCGAAGCAGATCTTTCCGCCCAATGCCGATGTTTCGATCTGGGAGGTGATGGCGCGCTGTGCCCTGTCGCAAGACGACGAGATCGAGCTGAAGCGCTACACCGAAAGCCTGGGGATGATTTATCTCTCGACGCCGTTTTCGCGCGCGGCGGCGGAGTTTCTGGAAAGCATCGGCGTCTTGGCCTACAAGATCGGCTCGGGCGAGGCGGACAACCTGCCGCTCATTCGTCACATCGCGCGGCTGGGCAAGCCGGTGATCCTGTCGACGGGGATGCAGACGATCGAGACGATCCGGGCGAGTGTGGAGATCCTGCAGGCCGCGGGCGTCGAATACGCGCTTTTGGAATGCACCAACCTTTACCCGAGCCCGCCCGAAATCGTGTCGCTGCGCGGGGTGAAGGATCTGCAGGATGCCTTCCCGGGCGTGCCGGTGGGCTTTTCCGATCACTCGATCGGGCCGGAAATGGCACTGGCCTCGGTCGCCTTGGGCGCCTGCATTCTGGAACGGCACTACACCGACACGCGCTATCGGGTCGGCCCAGACATCATCAATTCGATGGACCCGTCGGAGCTGCGCCATCTGATTGATCGGTCAAAGGAAATCTGGATCGCAAGCCGCAACCCCAAGGAACGCACCGCGGCCGAGGAGCCGGTCTATCGCTTCGCCCGGGCCTCGGTCGTGGCGGATCGCGACCTGCCCGCGGGCCATCTGATCACCGAGGCCGACATCTGGGCCCGCCGCCCCGGCTCGGGCGAGATCGCGGGTTATGACTTTGACAAGGTGGTGGGCAAGCGCACCACCCGCGCCCTGCCCCGCAACACCCAGCTGAAATGGAGCGATCTGGCGTGACCGCCCCCCTGCCCGATCTGCCGGTTCAGGTGATCTCGCTCGCCCGCGCGACGGCGCGGCAGGCGCAGGTGGCGCAGGAATTCGCCCGGATCGGGATGCGCTACACGCTCTTCAAGGGCATCGACGGTGCCGCCCGCGAAACAGAGCTGCTGGGCCGCACCGATCTGGCCGCCTGGCATCGCAACATGGGGGCGCCGATTTCGGCCGGGCACATGGGCTGCTATGCCTCGCATGTCGAGCTTTGGCGCCAGATCGGCGCCGAGGGCCCCGAGATCGTGCTGATCTGCGAAGATGACGTCACCTTCACCGCCGATTTCCCGCAGGCTCTGGCGGCGGGGCTGGCGATGGCCGCGCGCTGGGACATCCTGCGGTTTTCCTGCATCCGCGCCAAGGGGCGGCTGCCGCAGGCGCAGCTTGGCCCCTTCACGCTGATGGCCTATTGGGGGCCCTTCACCGGCAACGGCTGCTATCTGATCAAACGCGCGGTGGCCGCCCGGCTGGCCGAGCGGTTCTATCCGATCCGCCGCGCCCATGACCACGAGCTGAACCGCTTTTTCGACCATGACATAAGGCTGATGGGGCTTGAGCCCTTCACCGCGCCGCCGCGCGACCGGGGCGAAAGCTTCATCACCGGCACCGCCATGGCCGGGGCGAAGAAATTCCCGAAATACAAGCGCCTGCCGCATTATCGGCAGAAGCTGGCGAATTACGCCCGGCGGCTGATCTGGCTGGCGCGGCACCGCTTGCTTTCCTTCCGCGCCGCAGGAGGGTAAACCGGGCCAGTTCCAGTCCGTTTTTCGAAGGAGTTTTCAGCATGGTCCCCGCCTGGAAAATCAAGCGTGAGCTGAACCGCATCAAGGATCAGATCCTGCAACTCCCGAATACCCTTGCCTCGCTGCCCGGGCGCCTGCGCGAGCCCGCGCGCCGTGACGCCTATCTGCGCGATTTCGACCGCGTGACGAAACGCCATGCGGGGCGGTTGCCTGCAGGCGAGCGGATCGCGATTTTCCTGATCTATCAACCGGATGGCATTTCCCCTTCGGCGATTGCGACCTGCAACTGGCTGATCTCCGAGGGCTATGCGCCCTTCCTTGTGCTCAACTGCCCGGTGTCCGACACCGACCGGGAACGCCTGCTCGATCTGTGCTGGAGCCTGCTGGAGCGGCCGAATTTCGGCTATGATTTCGGCGGTTATCAGGATGCGATCCGGCTTTTGAACCGCGACGGCGTCCGCCCCGAGCGGCTGATCGTGATGAACGACAGCATCTGGGCGCCGATGCGGACCGATCTCTTGACGCAGATCGAGACGCATTTTGCCGCGGCCGACATCTGCGGGCTGCTGCATGACGAAAAGGTGATCCATGATACCAACGGCGGCAGGCCGAGCACGCGCAGCCATGTGGAAAGCTATTTCTACCTGATCCGCCGCAGCGCCTGGGATCATCCGGCCTTTCAGGCGTTCTGGCGCGATTACAAGATGACCGATTACAAGCCGCATACGATCAAATTCGGCGAGATCGGCTTTTCGCGGCGGATGGCGGCGGCGGGGCTGAAGCTCGATGCCTATTCGCGCCGCGAAGCCTTCCTGCAGCGGCTGCGCGAAAAGGACGATGCCTTTCTGCGCCAGACCCTGAGCTATGCCGCCTATGCCGATGCCGACCGGATCAAGGCGGCCCGGCGCATCGCGGCACTGAACCCGGCCAGCCCCGGTTGGCGCGAAGAGGTGCTGGAACACATCCGCCGCACGGTGAACCGCAAGCGCTTCAACGCCTGCTTCCCCTTTGCCAATGACCATATTTTCGGCACCGCCTTCATGAAGAAAAGCAGCGAGCCGATTTTTACGAACATGCGCGCTGCCTATCTGCGCGCGCTGGAAGATGGGGTGGTGGCCGCCCCCCCGGCCGAAATCCGCGCCGAGATCGCGGCGATGGTCGCAAGGGCCGAAGGGCCGGGCAAGCGGCGCTGAAGGCTCAGTTTCCGCCGTAGCGCAGCCAGTAATCCCGCATCCAGCCCACCGGACCGCGGCCGATATTGGGCAGCTCGCCCCACCAGCCCTTGCGGATCAGATCGAGCGGCCGCGGCCGACCGTGGAAGGCCAGCACCTTGGCGCTGGCGGGCGGGCGCCGCACCGGCAGCACCGCCCCCAGAAGCGCCGGCGGGCGCAGGTGGCGCTTGAAGCTGATCACCCAGTCGGCAGGCCAGCAGGTGATGGAATTCGCGAAAGCCGCAACGCAATTCTGTTCCAGCCCGAAACGATGGGCGTTGCCGTTGCGATCCTCGTTGAAACGCTCATAGATCTGCGGCTCGGCGCCCAGGGTAAAGGCGAACAGGCAGGTGCCCGGCTCCTCGGGGCCCTTGCCCGCCCGCGGCTTCCAGTTCGCGCCCATGTCGGTGGCGATGAACGGGGCGGGATGCTCGAAGAAGGGCGTCAGATCCGACAGGATCATCATGTCGAGATCAATGAACAGCGCCCGCCCGCGCAGCCCGTAAAGATCGCGCTGAAACACCCCGATCTTCGGCCAGCCGCCGATCATCCACAGATCGGGGCGCAGACCGAAGTCCGGCACCGGGAAGCATTCGACCCCCGGGTCGATCCCGGTCGCATCATCGGTCAGGCAGACGAAGCGGAACGGCCCGGGCAGATGCGCCCGCACGGCGTTGTAAAGCACGTTCACATAATCGGGGCCGTAAAGCGTCCCCCATTTCATGCACAGAACGACGCGATCCATCCTGCTCTCCCCTCTGCCGAGCCTCTGCCGCATTATAACCCTTCCGCCGGGGGCACAAGCAATGTAATGGCGACCCGAACAGCGCAGGAGAGACAGCCCGGCATGACCCGCGACATCCTCTTCGTCACCGGCACCCGTGCCGATTTCGGAAAGATCGAACCGCTGGCGCTGGCCGCCCGCGATCGGGGCTTCAAGGTGTCGTTTCTGGTCACCGGCATGCATATGCTGGACCGCTACGGCCTGACCAAGATCGAGGTGCACCGCGTGCAGGGCGCCACCGTGCATGAATTCCTCAACCAGCGCGAGGGCGACCCGCAGGACACGATCCTGGCCAAGTCGATCATCGGCTTTTCCGACATCTTCGCCGAATTGCGCCCCGATCTGGTGGTGTTTCACGGCGACCGGATCGAGGCGCTCGCCTGCGCCTTGGTCTGCGCCACGAATTACATCCGCTCGGCCCATATCGAGGGCGGCGAGGTCTCGGGCACGATCGACGAGGTGTTCCGCCATTGCAACACCAAGCTGGCCGCCTGTCATTTCGTCTCCTCCGAGGCGGCGGCGAAGCGGGTGATGACGCTGGGCGAGCCTGCCGAAAAGATCCATGTGATCGGCTCGCCAGAGCTTGATTTCCACGCCCGGCCCTCGGGGGTGACCCTGCCCGAGGTGCTGAAGCGGTATGACATTCCGTTTGACGATTACGGGGTGACCTTGTTCCACCCGGTCACGTCCGAAGCCGCGACGATGGGGCGGCAGGCGGCGGATCTGTTCGGGGCGCTGGTGGCCTCGGGGCGGAATTTCGTCGTCATCGCGCCGAACAACGATCCGGGCTCGCGCGAGATCTTTGCGGTGCTGGAAAAGCTGCCGCGGGAGCGGTTCCGGCTGATCCCCTCGATGCGGTTTGCGCATTTTTCCGAGTTGATGAAACACGCCGCCTGTCTGGTCGGCAATTCGAGCGCCGGAGTGCGGGAGGCGCCGTTTCTGGGCATCCCCTCGCTCGACATCGGCACGCGGCAGACGAACCGGGCCGAGGCGCCGTCGCTGTTTTCGGCGGACGCTGCCGAGCGCGGCAAGATCGGTGCGTTTCTGGCGGCCGAATGGGGCAAGCGCTATCCGCCCCACACCGCCTTTGGCGAGGGCCGGGCGGCAGAGCGGTTCATCGAGGTGCTGGCCGACGAAGGCTTCTGGCAGGGCGGGCTGCAGAAGACCTTCGCCGATCACGGCTGAATTCAGCCCATCTCCATATCCACCTGTCCGGTGAAATGTCGGGCGGACCAAGCGGCGGCCACCATCTCGTTCACCGGGCGCATGGTGGTGAAGCGCGGCGCCAGCGGGGGTAGATCGGCCCCCGGGCCTTCGGCGATCAGCCGCAGGAAGTCGCGCATCGCGCCCATGAACATGTCGTTGCGTTCAAAGATGTAGGACTGGCTGGTGCGGCGGCCGGGCGTCTGGAACGTGATCTCGGGCGTCAGGAAATCGACCTCGATCAGGCGTTTCAATCCCACAAGCCGGGCGCGGCGGATGAAGACGGGCGAGAGGTAATCCATCGCGACGGTGCCGACCGGCCCGTCTGCAGCCGCCAGCATCAAGGTGGTGGCGAAATCGACGCCGGGGAAGTCGGCATGGCCCAGGCTTTCCGCCCGGCCCAGCGTCAAGCCGGGGAAGAGGGTCATCGCCAGATCGACCTCATGCGAGAGGTCGAGCAGCACCCCGCCGCCCTGGGCCCGCGCGGCGTAGCTGTCAGCGAACCGCCAGTTCGCCCGCCATTGCCGCACGTCATGGCCGATCTCGAAGGAGAAACGGTAGATGTCGGAGAGGTCTTCGGCGGCGAGCGCCTGCAGCGCCGGATTGTAGCGCATCATGAAGCCGATCAGGCTGCGATCGGCGACCGGGGCGGCGGCGGTGTAGATCGCCGCCACCTGCTCGGGCGTGTAAGCGAGCGGTTTTTCGACATAAAAGGGCAGGCCCATCCGGGCGCAGATCTCGATCAGTTCGAGCCGGATCTGGGTTTCGGTGGCAATCACCACCCCGTCCAGATCGCGCCGCGCGGCAAAGGCCGCCGCGTCGAAGCTGCGCCAGGGCAGATGCGAGACGGTGCAGCCCAGCGCGGTCAGGTTCGCGGCATGCCGCCGCCCGATCGAACCCGCGCCGATGACGGCGATGCGTGCGCTTACCACGCCGAGAACCCGCCATCGACATTGACCAGCTGCCCGGTCATGTAGCCCGCCCCCGCCGAACACAGGAACAGCATCGCATCGGCGATCTCGTCCGGTTTCGCCATGCGGTTCAGCATGATCAGCTCGCCCACGCGGCGCTGGAATTCCTCGGAATGGTTGTTGAAGACCGCACCCGGGGCGATGGTGTTGACGGTCGCCCCGCGCGGCGCCCAGTAGCCCGCCAGCCAGACCGTCAGCCCGTGGATGCCCGCCTTGGTCACGCCATAAGCCGAGAAATTCTTGAACGGCATGCCGTCATAGATCGGGTGATGGGCCCCGTTCAAAGCATACATCGAGGCGACGTTGATCAGCGCTGCCGGCCAGCGGCCGACGATGTCGCGATCCATCTGCCGAGCCACCATGAAGGCGCCGGTGAGGTTCGTGCGCAGGGTGCGTTCGAAATCGGCGACCGAAGTATCGGCGAAATCCGGGAAGGGCTTGCCCGCGCCCATCAGCATCTCGCCGGTGATCGCGGCGTTGTTCAGAACCACGTTCGGCTCCCAGCCATCGGCCAGAACGCGTTTGAAGATCTCGGTCACTTGCGCCTCGTCGCCCACGTCCAGATCGTAGAAGCGGAACGCCGCGTTACCCGCATGCGCCGCCTGCAGCGCCTCGGCCCGGTGCCCCGGCAGGTCGGTCGCGACGACGCGGGCGCCCTGCTCCAGCATCCGGCGCACATAGGTCGAGCCCAGCACGCCGCCCGAGCCGGTGATGAAGATGGTGCGGCCCGCAAGTTGCCCGGTCATGTCAGTTTTCCTCCGTCAGACGCTCGTTCATCAGCATTTCGACCAGCCGGAAATCGAACGGCGTGTCGATGTCAAGGCAGCGCTCGGGCGGCATCTCGAAGGGGATCACCCGGCCTTCGTAGATCGTCTTCGCCCGGCGCAGATAGTCGGCCGACAGCACATAGGTCGAGGCCGCATGTTCCCAGACCTTCGGCGCCGACTGCCGCGACCAGACCCCGCCCGGCAGCGGTTTCGAGACATGCAGCGCCCCGGTCTCATCGGCCTCGACCAGATTGAAATAGGGGTTCTTGCGCGCCTCGCAAACGCTCATCACCATGTCGGGATGTTCGCGGGCGTAAAGATCAAGGGCGCCCTCAAGATCCTCGGGCAGGCGCAAGGGCGAGGTGCAATCCAGATCGACAAAGGTGGTGACGGGGGCCCCCAAGGCCGCCTGCCCGGCCTCCAGCGCATGTTGCCAGACGCCCCATTTCGGCGCGGCATCGGTGGCCAGATGGTCGGGCCGCAGCCCGATATCCAGCGCGCCTTTCGCCACCGCATGGGCGTAGATGCGTTCATCATCGGTCGAGACGACGACGGCATCAATGCGCGGATTGGCGAAAAGCTGGTCCAGCGACCAGTCGATCAGCGGCTTGCCCGCGATCGGACGGAAGTTCTTGCCGGGCACGCCTTTCGAGCCCTTGCGTGCGCCGATATGGCCCAGAATCATGGTTGTTCCCCTTGCCGCAGACGGGCGTTCAGGTCGGTGTAATAGGCGATGATGCGGGCGCGGACCGGCCCCAGGGCGCGGTCCGACCAGATCAGGCGGCGGCCCTTGCGGTCGGCGATCTCGGCGCCTTCGGGAAGGGTCGAGAGTTCGGGGCCCTTGACCTCATTGCCCGGCAGGGTGATCGCGACAAGCCCGGCCCAGCGGCGCCGCAACCAGGGCAGACGCGCCCGCAGATGGATCAGCCAGCGCCAGGGCCACATGAATTCGGTCGGGAATTTCACCGCCAGCCGCTTCGGGATCGCCCGCAGCTGCGCCTGGGCGGACCAGGAAATGAAGCGCTCATCCGCGATCATCGGGCGCAGGCCGTTGTAGCCATGCGCCGCATGCAGCCGTTCATAGCTCGTGGCGATATGGGCGCAATGGGCCGGGTGAAAGACGACGATCGAGGAATTGCCGCGCGCGTAATGCCGCCCGCCGCTGAGCCGGTGCAGCGCCCGTCCCACAGGCCCGAAAGGCAGCACGACGCTTTGCAGCATCGCCATGCGGTCGGGCCGGTCAAGGAGGTCCAGAAACCGGGTGACATCGCCCAGAACCAGCGTGTCGATATCAAGATAGATCGCGGGCAGATCATCGGGCACGACGCCCGGGGCGAACATCGCCAGCTTCGCCTGACAGCCGCCCGCCAGCATCGGCGGCGACAGGTAAAATTCGGGGAAGCGCCGCAACAACACCTGCGGCAGCAGGCCGGGCCGGTCGCGGTCGGAAATCAGCACGACGCGCGGCGGGGTGGAGGCCCGGGCCAGCACGGTCTCGATCAGGGCGTTGAGTTCGGCAACCGGATATTTCGTCCCCCACAGGATCACCACGAGCTGCCAGCGGGGGGCATCTTGTTGCACGGGCGGGCCTCATTGGATGGGGAAGTCGCGCGCACCATCGGCGCGGGGGGGCGGAAAGTCAAGCCGGGGGCGGCTCAGACCACGTCCCAGTCGTCCTCGTTGCCGCAGCCGCCGATCGCCAGCCAGTCGGCGCGGACGCGGGCGACGCGGGTGTCGCCCAAGGTGCGAAAGACGATAATGAAGCCCTCGGCGGTCACCATGTCGGCGGAAATGTCCATGCGCGGATTGTGCTTCTGGTCGATGTCCCACATCGACAGCGACACCTGCACCGCGGGCACCTCGCGGAAGGGCTCGTCGAAGCGCACCACGCGGCGCAATTCGCGCGGGCCCTCGCCCGTCCACATCACCCCGCCATCCTGATAATCCGAAAACAGCACCAGCGAACCCTGCGCCACGCCGATGCGGCTCGAGGAATACTTCTTCATCCGTCCTTACCGCTCACTTCGGCCCCAGGTGGCGCTCAGGCTAATATGAGGCGGCAAAGGAAAAAAGCGAAAAGCAAAGGCCCCGGCACGATGACCGGGGCCTGAACTGAACCAAGGGATGCCCCCTCAGAGATTGATATGCGTGCCAAGCGCTTCCATGTCGGCCAGCATCTTCGCGGCGGCGTCCGCCACCGTCGGATGCGCCGCTTCCGCGACTTTCTTGGCCTCGGCCAGCATCTCGGCATGAACCGCGGCGGTCAGTTCCGCCTTGGTCAGACCGCGCTCGGCCAGAACGGTCACCTTCTCGCCCGAAACCTCGGCGAAGCCGCCGGTCACGGCATATTCGGCCGTGCCCGCGGCGCTGACCACGGTCAGGATGCCGGGACGCAGCGAGAGGATGACGGGCGCATGGCCCGGCATCGCCGTCAGATCGCCTTCCACGCCGGGAAGACGGACCTCGCTCGCGGCAACGGAGGCAAGCCTCCGTTCCGGGCTGACGAGGTCGAACTGCATGGTATCGGCCATGGTTCCCCCTTACGCCGCAGCGGCGAGGCGCTGGGCTTTCGCGATCACGTCTTCGATGCCGCCGACCATGTAGAAGGCCGCTTCCGGCAGGTGGTCGTATTCACCGTTCACCACCGCCTTGAACGACTTGATCGTGTCTTCCAGCGGCACCTGAACGCCGTCCGAGCCGGTGAAGACTTTCGCCACGTCGAAGGGCTGCGACAGGAAGCGCTGGATCTTCCGGGCGCGGGTCACCGTCAGTTTGTCTTCTTCCGACAGTTCGTCCATGCCGAGGATGGCGATGATGTCCTGCAGCGACTTGTAGCGCTGAAGGATGCCCTGCACGGCGCGGGCGGTTTCGTAGTGCTCCTGCCCCACGACTTGCGGGTCAAGAATCCGCGAGGTCGAGTCGAGCGGGTCCACCGCCGGATAGATCCCGAGTTCCGAGATCGCCCGCGACAGAACGGTCGTGGCGTCGAGGTGGGCAAACGAGGTGGCCGGGGCCGGGTCGGTGAGGTCGTCGGCCGGAACGTAGATCGCCTGCACCGAGGTGATGGACCCGGCTTTGGTCGAGGTGATGCGTTCTTGCAGCGCGCCCATGTCGGTCGCCAGCGTCGGCTGATAGCCCACGGCCGAGGGGATACGGCCAAGGAGCGCCGACACTTCCGAACCCGCTTGGGTGAAGCGGAAGATGTTATCGACGAAGAACAGCACGTCGGTGCCCGACTGGTCACGGAACTGTTCCGCAAGGGTCAGACCGGTCAGCGCCACGCGGGCACGGGCCCCCGGGGGTTCGTTCATCTGGCCGTAAACCAGCGCCACTTTCGACTCTTCGAGCTTGTCGAGGTTGATAACGCCCGATTCGATCATCTCGTGGTAAAGGTCGTTGCCTTCACGGGTCCGTTCGCCAACGCCCGCGAACACCGAGAAACCCGAGTGCACTTTCGCGATGTTGTTGATCAGTTCCATGATCAGAACGGTCTTGCCCACGCCCGCACCGCCGAAGAGACCGATCTTGCCGCCCTTCGAGTAGGGGGCGAGCAGGTCAATCACCTTGATGCCGGTGACGAGGATCTGGCTTTCCGTCGACTGCGCCGCGAATTCCGGCGCGGGCTGGTGGATCGCCCGGGCTTCGACCTTCGAGACTTCGCCGCGTTCGTCCACCGGCTCGCCGATGACGTTCAGGATGCGGCCCAGCGTGGCGTTGCCGACCGGAACGGTGATCGGGCCGCCGGTGTCGGACACGGCTGCGCCGCGCACCAGACCTTCGGTGGCGTCCATCGCGATGGTGCGGACGGTGTTTTCGCCAAGGTGCTGCGCCACTTCAAGAACGAGGCGCTTGCCGTTGTTGGTGGTTTCAAGGGCGTTCAGAATCGCCGGGAGACCGTCTTCGAACTGAACGTCGACGACGGCGCCGATGACCTGGGTCACTTTGCCTTTGCTTGCCATTGTGTCTATCTCCGGTTCCGTCAGAGCGCCTCGGCGCCCGAGATGATTTCGATGAGCTCTTTGGTGATGGCGGCCTGACGCGAGCGGTTGAACTCGATGGTCAGACGGTCGATCATGTCGCCCGCGTTGCGGGTGGCATTGTCCATGGCCGACATCTGCGCCCCGTTGAAGGACGCATTGTTTTCCAGCAGCGCGGCAAAGATCGCCGTGGCCACCGCACGCGGCAGAAGCGCGGTCAGGATTTCCTGATCGCCCGGTTCGTAGTCATAGACCGCCGAGGCCGAGGCCGCATCGGTGTCGAACTGCGCCGGGATCACCTGCTTGGCGGTCGGCACCTGGCTGATCACGCTCTCGAAGGTCGAGAAGAAGATCGTCGCGACATCGTATTCGCCCGCCGCAAAGCGGTCGAGGATGTTTTGCGCGATCTTCTGTGCCACCGGGTAGCTCAGCTTCTTCACGTCGCTCAGGTCGATGTGGTCGATGTAATACTGACCCAGATCGCGGCGCAGCGCGTCGCGACCCTTCTTGCCGACGGTGAGGATCTTCACCGTCTTGCCCTGGGCCAGCAGTTCATTCGCCTTCGCCTTCGCGAGCTTCGCGATATTGGCGTTGAAGCCACCGCAAAGCCCACGCTCGCCCGTCATGACGACGAGAAGATGGACCTTGTCGGAGCCCGTGCCCGCAAGCAGGCGCGGCGCGCCGTCGGTCGAGCCCACCGCAGAGGCAAGGCTCGACATCACGGCGTTCATCCGCTCGGCATAGGGCCGGGCAGCTTCGGCGCTTTCCTGGGCGCGGCGAAGTTTCGCCGCCGCGACCATCTGCATCGCTTTCGTGATCTTGCGAGTGTTCTTGACACTCACGATCCGGTTCTTGAGGTCCTTAAGGCTGGGCATCTCCCTGTCCTTTCAGGCCGTCAAGCGAAGGTCTTGGCGAACTCGGCGATCGCGTCTTTGAGCTTCTTCTCGGCGTCGCCCTTGATCTTGGGGTCTTCCTTGGTGAGCCACTCAAGCACGTCCTTGCGGGTCGAGCGCAGATAGGCCAGCAGGCCTTTCTCGAACCGGCCGACATCTTTCACTGGCACGGCATCGAGGAAGCCGTTGGTGCCCGCGAAGATCACCGCCACGATTTCGGCGTTGGTCAGCGGCGAGTATTGCGGCTGCTTCATCAGCTCGGTCAGACGGGCACCGCGGTTCAGCAGCTTTTGCGTCGCGGCATCAAGGTCCGAACCGAACTGCGCAAAGGCGGCCATTTCGCGATACTGCGCGAGTTCCAGTTTCACCGGACCGGCCACCGATTTCATCGAGTTGGTCTGAGCCGACGAACCGACGCGCGAAACAGAAAGACCGGTGTTCACGGCCGGGCGGATGCCCTGGTAGAACAGTTCGGTTTCAAGGAAGATCTGGCCGTCGGTGATCGAGATCACGTTGGTCGGGATGAAGGCCGACACGTCGCCGCCTTGCGTTTCGATGACCGGCAGAGCGGTCAGCGACCCGGCGCCGAAGTCTTCGTTCAGTTTCGCCGAACGTTCCAGCAGGCGCGAGTGGAGATAGAACACGTCGCCCGGATAGGCTTCACGCCCCGGCGGGCGGCGCAGCAGCAGCGACATCTGGCGATAGGCCACGGCTTGCTTCGACAGGTCATCATAGATGATCAGCGCGTGCATGCCGTTGTCGCGGAAGTATTCCGCCATCGCGGTCGCCGAATAGGGGGCGAGGAACTGCATCGGCGCCGGGTCCGAAGCGGTCGCGGCGACGACGGTGGTATATTCCATCGCGCCGGCTTCTTCGAGCTTCTTCACCAGCTGGGCAACGGTCGAACGCTTTTGCCCGATGGCGACATAGAAGCAGTGCAGCTTGTTGCCCGGGTTGGCGTCGTTGTACGACTTCTGGTTCAGGATCGTGTCGAGCGCGATCGCGGTCTTGCCGGTCTGACGGTCGCCGATGATCAGCTCGCGCTGGCCGCGGCCGATCGGGATCATCGCGTCCACCGACTTGAGGCCGGTCGCCATCGGCTCATGCACCGATTTCCGCGGAATGATGCCCGGGGCTTTGACGTCGGCGATGCGACGCTCTTTCGCCACGATCGGGCCTTTGCCGTCGATCGGGTTGCCAAGGCCGTCCACGACGCGGCCGAGCAGGCCTTCGCCCGCCGGAACGTCCACGATGGCGTTGGTGCGCTTTACGGTGTCGCCTTCCTTGATGTCGCGGTCCGACCCGAAGATAACGATCCCGACGTTGTCGACTTCAAGGTTCAGCGCCATCCCGCGGATGCCGCCGGGGAATTCGACCATCTCGCCCGCCTGGACGTTGTCGAGCCCGTGCACGCGCGCGATACCGTCGCCGACCGAGAGCACGCGGCCCACTTCGGCGACCTGGGCATCCTGCCCGAAGTTCTTGATCTGCTCCTTGAGGATCGCAGAAATCTCAGCTGCTTGGATGCCCATTTATCCGACCTCTTTCATGGCGTTCTGAAGGGAAGCGAGTTTGGCTTTGACCGTGGTGTCGATCATGCGCGAACCCAGCTTGACGATCATGCCACCGATGAGGCTTTCATCGACGGCGACGTTCAGTTTGACGGTCTTGCCCGTCTGTTTCGCCAGCGTCGCCGCCAGCTTCTCGGCCTGCGCCGCGCTCAGCGCGGTGGCCGAGGTGACATCCGCGGTCATCTCGCCCTTGGCGTCGGCGATCGCGGCGGCCAGGCCCTTGAGCAGCTGCGGCAGCGCGAACAGACGGCGCTTCGTCGCCATCAGTTTCAGACCGTTGGCGAGCGGCGCCGACAGGCCCATCTTCACAGCCACCGCGGCGATCGCGGCGCCCTGCTCGTCGCGGGTATAGACCGGCGAGGAAATCAGGTCACGCAGCTCGGCCGAACCGGCCAGAGCGGCCGTCAGCGCGTCCACGTCGGCCGAGAGCGCGTCGATGCCCTTGGCCTCCTGCGCGAGGTCGAAGATGGCCGTGGCATAGCGCCCGGCAATGGCTGCGGAAATCGAAGCTGGTTCGGACACGTCCACCCTTCCGATGCTTTTGCCTCCGCACGCGGACGACCGGAACCAAACGTTCCGTCACCGATTCAGAGGCCCCCCTCGGCGCCCAAAATGATCTCGCGCGCCGCATTCGGGGTTGCGTCTAGCAGAGCAATGTGACCCTCGCAACCGTCTTGGCGGCATGAATCTACATCAGGCTGGCACATTTTCTGCACAGGTGCCGGGTGTTAGCGCAAAGGGTCGGAAACGCCTCCGCTGCGTCCCCCCACCGCAGGGCGAAGTGCCGCGGAAACCGGCTTTCCGGGGCGGGCGATTCTCGGCGCGGGTCCCGGCTGGCGGGCGGTCAGATCCGCCCCACCACGGGCTTCGGCGCGCCCTCAAGGATCGAGAGCGGCTTGCGCACCGCTGCGCCAAGCCCCGAGCGGCGCGGCGAATGCACCTGCTTGATCACCTCAAGCATCACCACCCCCGCCGCCAGATAGCCCGCCGCCCGTGTGCCGAGCCGTTCCCAGACCTCCGAGGAGCGCAGCCAGAACCGCCGCTGCGAGGGCGGAATGTACAGCGCCGCCGCCTGACGTTCCGGCGCAAACCCTACCCGTCGTGCCTGCGCCTCCAGCTGGCCCATCGTATAGGGGCGGCCAAAGCCGAAAGGCGTGGTTTCGCGCGGCGCCCAAAGCCCGACCCGGTTCGGCACGATGAAAAGCGCCCGCCCCCCGGGGCCAAGCGCGCGCCAGCATTCTTCCATCAGCGCATCGG
This sequence comes from Rhodobacter capsulatus, assembly GCF_052363185.1. Lineage (GTDB taxonomy): Bacteria > Pseudomonadota > Alphaproteobacteria > Rhodobacterales > Rhodobacteraceae > Rhodobacter > Rhodobacter capsulatus_E. Next base: position 3,165,185 of record NZ_CP198955.1, read on the forward strand.
GGTCGTCGGACACCTCAAGCCCGTGCAGCACCACCAGCCGGTCGATCATTCCGGTCTCGACCGGCCAGCCGGTTTCGGCGCACAGAACCGAGACATTGGGTTCGCCCGCGGGCCAGGGCATCACGCCCTGTTGCGCGGGCATCAGCCCGATCACCCGGCGCGCGGGGCCAAGATAGGGCCGCAAAAGCGGCACGGCGAAGCCATAGCCCGCCACCGTCAGCCCGGCCATCTCGGCGGGGGTGTCGGGCCAGAGTTCCACCACCTTGTCGCGGATCGCCTTTTGCGCCGTGCGCCCCAGCTGGGTGCGATAGTAGAAATCACGCAGGTCGAGCACGTCGAGATGCATTGCAGGTTGGCCTTCCTTGGGCGAAGCTGGGTCAGGATAGCGAAAGATGCGCAAAAGGCCATGACCCTCGAACTGACCCCGATCCCCTGTCTTGCCGACAATTACGCCTGGCTCTGGCATGATACCGCCACCGATACGGTGGTGGTGGTCGATGTCCCCGAGGCGGCGCCGGTGCTGAAGGTGCTGACCGAACGGGACTGGCAGCTGCACCACATCCTGATCACCCATCACCACGCCGATCACATCGCGGGCGTCGAGGCGCTGGCGCAGGCGACCGGGGCGAAGGTGGCGGGGGCCGCGGCCGATGCGCACCGGCTGCCGCCGCTCGACCATCCGGTGGCGCCGGGCGACGTGCTGGCGCTGGGGATGGAAACCGCGCAGGTGCTTGCCGCCGATGGCCATACGCTCGGCCATATCGCCTGGTATCTGCCCGGCGCCGGGCTGCTTTTTTCCGGCGACAGCCTGATGAGCTGGGGCTGCGGGCGGCTTTTCGAGGGCACGCCCGCGCAGATGTTTGACACGCTCACCCGTCTGGCGGCGCTGCCGCCCGAAACGCGGGTCTGTTCGGGGCATGAATACACCGTTTCGAACGGGCGTTTCGCGCTTGCTCTGGAGCCGGGCAACGGCCGTCTGCACGACCGGATGGACCGGGTGACGGCCTTGCGGCTGGCCGGGGAGCCAAGTTTGCCGGTGACCCTGGGCGAGGAACGGGCAACGAATCCCTTCCTGCGCAGTCATGACGCTGCGTTGCGCGCAGCTCTCGGCCTGCCCGAGGGGGCCGACCCGCTGGCCGTCTTCACCGAGGCGCGGGCCCGCAAGGACCGGTTCTGAAAGCACTTTCGCGCGCTGCCTGCGGATCGCGCGAAAGCCGCCCGCGCTGGTCACTTTTGCAACAGAGCGGCGAGAGGTGGAAAAAACACGCGCCCGGCCCTTGAAGCGCGGCGAAATCCACCGAAACTTAACCCTATGAGGCCAGTATCGGGAGACCCGAGGAAAGGAGCGCCGCATGCCTTCGTTTTCGACCACGCTCGAACAAGCAATTCACGCCGCACTGGCGCTGGCCAACACGCGCAAGCATGAGCTGGCGACGCTCGAACATCTGTTGCTCGCGTTGATCGACGAGCCCGACGCCAGCCGCGTGATGCGCGCCTGCGGCGTCGATCTTGACGAGTTGCGCACGACGCTGACCGAATTCATCGACGATGATCTGTCGACGCTCATCACCGAGGTCGAGGGGTCCGAGGCCGTTCCGACCGCCGCCTTCCAGCGGGTGATCCAGCGCGCCGCGATCCATGTGCAAAGCTCAGGCCGGACCGAGGTGACGGGGGCCAATGTCCTCGTCGCGATCTTCGCGGAACGGGAATCGAACGCGGCCTTCTTCCTGCAGGAACAGGACATGACCCGTTACGACGCGGTCAATTTCATCGCCCATGGCGTGGCCAAGGATCCGGCCTTCGGCGAAAGCCGTCCGGTCATCGGCGCCGAGGAAGAGACCGCCAAGGCCGAGGCCGCGCAACCGGGCGAGGCGAAGGAATCCGCGCTTGGCAAATACTGCGTGAACCTGAACCAGAAATCGCAGAAGGGCGACATCGACCCGCTGATCGGCCGCGCCGAAGAGGTCGAGCGCTGCATTCAGGTGCTCTGCCGCCGTCGCAAGAACAACCCGCTGCTGGTGGGCGATCCGGGCGTCGGCAAGACCGCCATCGCCGAGGGCCTCGCGCTGAAGATCACCCGTGGCGAGACGCCCGACATTCTGGCGCGCTCGACGATCTATTCGCTCGACATGGGGGCGCTGCTTGCTGGCACCCGCTATCGCGGCGATTTTGAGGAACGGCTGAAAGCGGTGATGAAGGAGCTCGAGGACCATCCCGATGCGATCCTCTTCATCGACGAGATCCATACGGTGATCGGCGCCGGGGCCACCTCGGGGGGCGCGATGGACGCCTCGAACCTGCTCAAACCCGCGCTGCAGGGTGGCAAGCTGCGCTGCATGGGCTCGACCACCTACAAGGAATTCCGCCAGCACTTCGAAAAGGACCGCGCCCTGAGCCGCCGGTTCCAGAAGATCGACGTGAACGAACCCTCGGTCGGCGACAGCATCAAGATCCTGATGGGGCTGAAACCCTATTTCGAGGAACATCACGACGTGCGCTACACCAATGACGCGATCAAGTCGGCGGTGGAACTGGCGGCGCGTTACATCCATGACCGCAAGCTGCCCGACAAGGCGATCGACGTGATCGACGAGGCGGGGGCGGCGCAGCATCTGCTGCCCGACAGCAAGAAGCGCAAGACTTTGGGCGCCAAGGAGATCGAAGCCGTCGTGGCGAAGATCGCCCGCATCCCGCCGAAAAGCGTGTCGAAAGACGATGCCGCGATCCTGCGCGATCTGGAAAAGACGCTCAAGCGCGTGGTCTTCGGTCAGGACAAGGCGATCGAGACGCTGGCCTCGGCGATCAAGCTGGCCCGGGCTGGTCTGCGCGAGCCGGAAAAGCCGATCGGCAACTATCTGTTCGCGGGTCCGACCGGCGTCGGCAAGACCGAGGTGGCGAAACAGCTGGCGAATACGCTGGGTGTGGAACTGCTGCGCTTCGACATGTCGGAATACATGGAGAAACACGCGGTCTCGCGGCTGATCGGCGCCCCTCCGGGCTATGTCGGCTTCGATCAGGGCGGGCTTCTGACCGATGGCGTCGATCAGCATCCGCATTGCGTGCTGCTGCTGGACGAGATCGAAAAGGCGCATTCGGATGTGTTCAACATCCTGCTGCAGGTGATGGACCACGGCAAGCTGACCGATCACAACGGTCGTCAGGTCGATTTCCGCAACGTGATCCTGATCATGACCTCGAACGCGGGGGCGGCCGAACAGGCGAAATCGGCGATCGGCTTTGGCCGCGAACGCCGCGAAGGCGAGGATACGGCGGCGATCGAACGCACCTTCACGCCGGAATTCCGCAACCGTCTGGATGCGGTGGTCAGCTTCGCGCCGCTGCCGCGCGACACGATCCTGCAGGTGGTGGACAAGTTCGTGCTGCAACTTGAAGCGCAGCTGATCGACCGCAACGTCCATATCGAGCTGACCCCCGAAGCCGCCGAATGGCTGGCGGTCAAGGGCTACGACGACAAGATGGGCGCGCGTCCGCTGGGCCGGGTCATTCAGGAGCACATCAAGAAGCCTCTGGCGGAAGAACTGCTCTTTGGCCGCCTGATCAAGGGCGGGGTGGTCCGGGTGACGGTGCGCGACGATGCGATCGCGCTCGATGTCGAAGAGCCGGGCAAACCGCGTCTTGCCGGCGCGAAGCCGCGGCTGCTGCCCGCGGGCTGAGCTTTGGCCGCGGGCTGAGCTTTGGCCGCGGGCTGAGCTTCGGCCGCGGCGGATCGGCGCTACCGCTCACATGCGGGGAAGCGCGCCCAAGGACGCGTGACCGGGTCAACATCGCTGTGCTACGCTTTTCAGGCGCTCCCTCGGGGGCGCCTGTTCTTCTTCGCGGAGAAATTGCGATGCCTCTCGTCTCTCTTCGCCAGTCCGACCGCCGCGCCGTCTTTCTGGCGCTCGCCCTTGGCCTCGCCACCCTGCCCGGCGCCGTCCGGGCGCAGGATATCGTGCTGAAACAGCCGATCGCCTGCACCCTGGGCGAGACCTGTTACATCCAGCATTACCTCGATCACGACCCCGGTCCGGCGCTGCGCGATTTCGGCTGCGGCACCGCGACCTATCAGGGCCATGACGGCACCGATTTCGCCTTGCCGACCTTGGCCGCAATGGCGGCGGGCGTCGAGGTGCTGGCCGCCGCGCCGGGCCGTGTCCGGGCCGTCCGCGACGGCGAGACGGATGGCGCCTTTGCCGCCGGGGCCAGCGTCCAGGACAAGGAATGCGGCAATGGCGTGCTGATCGACCATGGCGGCGGCTGGCAGACGCAATATTGCCATCTGAAACAGGGCTCGGTTGCGGTGCAGCCGGGCACGAAGGTCGCCGCAGGCACGAGGCTTGGCCAGGTCGGCATGTCGGGCAAGGCGGAATTCCCGCATCTGCATCTGGCCCTGCGCCACGACGGCGTCGACATCGACCCGTTCCAGCCCGACCCCGCGGCCGCCTGCGGTCCCGCGCCCGGCCGCACGCTCTGGCAGGACCCGCCCGGCTATGTCGGCGGCGGCCTGTTGCAGGCGGCGCTGACCGATACCCCGCCCGCTTTCGATGCGGTGAAGGCCGGTCTGGCCCCGCAAGACACCCTGCCCGCCACGGCCGGGGCGCTTGTGCTTTGGCTTTACGGCTATGACAGCCGCGCGGGCGACGTGGTGAGACTGACCATCACCGGCCCCGGGGGCTTTGCCTTTTCGCATGACGAGACGCTTGAAAAACCGCAGGCGCTGTTCTTCCGCTACGCGGGCAAGCGCGCCCCCGCGGGTGGCTTCGCCCCCGGCCGCTACGAGGCCAGTGTCACCCACAGCCGCGACGGCGCCGAGATCGGCCGCAAGACGGTCTCCGTCACCCTTGCCGCGCCTTGACCCACGAAAGCGGCGCCGGGGGCGTTGACTCTGGCCGCGGCCTCTGTATAAGCCCCCCATCCCGGCAGCGGCGACGCTTGCCGGGGCTTTCATTGGTGTTGGTGGACCCCGCAAGGGGAAGCCTGTCGCCCAAACCGCAAGGGGAGGGAAAGGACAACGCCCTTCACAGTCAAGAAGGAGATCAGCGATGACCAAACGCACCGCTGCCAAGTACAAGATCGACCGCCGCATGGGCGAAAACATCTGGGGCCGCGCCAAGTCGCCGCTGAACAAGCGTGACTACGGTCCGGGCCAGCACGGCCAGCGCCGCAAGAACAAGCTGTCGGATTTCGGCACCCAGCTGCGCGCCAAGCAGAAGCTCAAGGGCTACTACGGCGATCTGACCGAAAAGCAATTCCGCAAGATCTACACCGAGGCCGAACGGGTCAAGGGCGACACCGGCGAAAACCTGATCGGCCTGCTCGAGCGCCGTCTGGACGCCATCGTCTACCGCGCCAAATTCGTGCCGACGATCTTCGCCGCGCGTCAATTCGTGAACCACGGCCACGTCACCGTGAACGGCGCCCGCGTCAACATCGCCTCCTACCGCGTCAAGGAAGGCGACGTGATCGCCGTCCGTGACCGTTCGAAGCAACTGGCGATCGTCCTCGAAGCCGCCCAGTCGGGCGAGCGCGACGTGCCGGATTACCTCGAAGTCGACCATTCGAAAATGACCGCGACCTTCGTGCGCACCCCGGGCCTCAGCGACGTGCCCTATCCGGTGCACATGGAACCGAACCTGGTCGTCGAATTCTACGCGAAGAACTGATCCGGTTCTTCATGCCCCAAACGAATGGCCGCCCTTCGGGGCGGCCTTTTGCTGTCCGGATCAGTGGTCGGGCCGGTTTGGCCCCTCGGCTCAACCGCCAAGGTTCACGCCGCGCAGGACCGCGCTGCCGCCCGAGAAATCCCCGCGCCGCAGATAGGTGCCATAGGCGCCGTCCGCCAGTTTCTCCAGATAGTGCCGCATCGCCCCGGGGCTGGTCAGCCGCGGATGCACCCGGTCCCCGGAATTCAGCGCGATCGTCTCGACCGAGCGCAGCACCGCCCGTTCGGTCGCCGCACTCCAGCGGCCATCGGGATCGGCCAGATAGAGATCGACCTCGGCCAGTTCGGCCTGCACGGCGACGCGGGTCTCTTCGGGCAGGGTGTGAAAGGCGGCGCGCAGATCGCCCGCCGCGGCGGATCCCGCCGAAAGCAGACCCAGACCGCAGATGACAGCCGCAAACATGCCGTTGCGAAGTTGACTATTCATGTCGGACCTTCTCATATTAACTGACCGCTCATCTTTGAGGCCCCGAATGTGGCACCAAACGGCGGAGGAGAGGGCAATATCGCGCGTATCCGCTAAAATTTTCCTAAAATCCGCATCGGCGCTGCGGTCTGAGGGCATCACTCGCGGTCACAGGCGGGTTTGGCGCCGAAACAGCGCTTCCCATGCGGCTTTCGCGCCGCTATTGAGGCATCCAGGACAAGGACCTCAGCATGACAGACCCGATCCGCCCCCAGCCCGGCATCCTCGACATCGCCCTTTACGAGGGCGGCGCCTCGCATGTGGCCGGCATCACCGATGCGATCAAGCTCAGCTCGAACGAGAACCCGCATGGCGCCTCGGACCGCGCCAAGGAGGCGTTTTCGCGCACCGTGCACAAGCTGCACCGCTACCCTTCCACCGACCATGCCGCTTTGCGTCAGGCGATTGGCGACGTGCACGGGCTTGACCCTGCGCGGATCATCTGCGGCGTCGGCTCGGATGAAATCATCCGCATGATCGTCAATGCCTATGCCGGGCCGAAGGACGAGGTGGTGCACAGCGAACACGGCTTCCTGATGTATCGCATCGCGGCTTTGGGCGCGGGGGCGACGCCGGTTTCGGTGCCCGAACGCGAACGCACGCTGGATGTGGATGCGATCCTGAAGGCCTGCGGGAAGAAGACGAAGCTTGTCTTCATCGCCAATCCGAACAACCCGACCGGCACGATGGTCGGTCTGGCGGAACTGGAACGGCTGGCGGCGGGGATTCCGAAACAGGCGATGCTGATCATCGACAGCGCCTATGCGGAATATGTCGAGGGCTATGACGGCGGCGCCGATCTTGCCACCCGTCTGCCCAACGTGATGATGACGCGCACCTTTTCCAAGATCTACGGGTTGGGTGGGCTGCGCATCGGCTGGGGCTATGGCCCGAAAGACATCATCGACGTGCTCAACCGCATCCGCGATCCGTTCAACCTCTCGACCTCGCAGCTGGAAACGGCCGAGGCGGCGGTGCGCGATCAGGACTGGGTCGCCCAGTCGCGGTCGGAAAACGCACGTCTGCGGCATTGGCTGTCCGAGGCTCTGGCCGAACGCGGGGTGCCCAACGACACCTCGATGGCGAATTTCGTGCTGGCGCGGTTCGGTTCGGAAGCCGAGGCCGAGGCCTGCGACGAATTCCTGAAAAAGGACGGGCTGATCGTGCGGCGCGTGGCGAGTTACGGCCTGCCGCATTGCCTGCGCATCACGGTGGGCGACGAGCCCTCGTGCCGGCGCGTGGCGCATATGATCGGTCTGTTCAAGGCGGGCGCTTCCGCATGACACACTACAAGCGCGTCGCCCTGATCGGGCTGGGGCTGATTGCCTCCTCGATGGCGCATGCGATGCGTGAAAAGGGTCTGGCGGGCGAGATCGTCGGCCATGCGAAATCCGCCGAGACCCGGGCGACGGCGCTGGACATCGGCCTGTGCGACCGGGTCTTCGACACTGCCGCCGAAGCGGTCAAGGGCGCCGATCTGGTGGTGCTTTGCGTGCCGGTGGGGGCGATGGCGGCGATTGCCGCCGAGATCGCGCCCCATCTGGCGCCCGGCGCCACCGTGACCGATGTCGGCTCGGTCAAGCAGGCGGTAATCGAAGCCGTGGCCCCGCACATGCCCGAACATGTGCAGTTCATCCCCGGTCACCCTTTGGCGGGGACCGAACATTCCGGGCCGCGGTCCGGTTTTGCGACGCTTTTCGTCAACCGCTGGTGGCTGCTGACGCCGCTTGAGGGCAACGACCCGGCCGCCGTGACCCGGCTGAAGGGGTTCCTGACTGCAATGGGCGCCAATGTCGACGAGATGGAGGTGGCCCGGCACGATCTGGTTCTGGCCGTCGTCTCGCATACGCCGCACCTGATCGCCTATACGATGGTGGGCGTCGCCGACCATCTGCGCCGGGTGACGCAGGAAGAGGTGATCAAATACTCCGCCTCGGGCTTTCGCGATTTCACCCGCATCGCGGCGTCCGACCCGACGATGTGGCGCGACGTGTTCCTGACCAACAAGGAAGCGACGCTCGACATTCTGGGCCGCTTCACCGAGGAACTGTTCATGCTGCAACGCGCCATCCGCATGGGGGATGGGCAGATGCTGTTCGACTATTTCACCGAGACCCGGGCGATCCGCCGCGGCATCATCGAAGCCGGTCAGGACACCGCCGCCCCCGATTTCGGCCGCGTGCCGCCGCCGAAGGCGGAGACGCGCTGATGCGCCGCCATCGGAGCCTTGCGCTGGCGCTGATCCTGGCGCTGGCGTGCGGTCCCGTTGCGGCCGAAACCCTGAAGACCTCGCCCCGGCCCCTGCCCCGCCCGTCGGCCCCGGCGGCCGAGACCGAGACCGCGTCGGCCCCCCGCCCCGACCCCGCGGCCCAGACCCGAGGCGACCCCGGGCGGGGTGGTGCTGCCTTCCGCGGGCGCTGCGGCCGCCCCCCTGCCCCCAACCGCCCCCTTGCCCGAAGCCGCCCCCCTGCCCCCGGCCGATCCGCGCCTTGCCGGGGTCCGCCCGAAACCGCGCCCAGAGGGGCTGGTCGGGTTTCCCCCGCCCGGGATGGCGACCGAGACCGATGCCGCCATCTCTGCCGATCCGCGCCTGGCCGAAATCCGTCCGCTCCCCCGTCCCGAGGGGCTGGGGGCCACCCCGCCCCCCGCCGTTGCGGCCCCCGCAGAGGCCCCCGTTGCCGCAGCCGCGCCGAAACCGCCGCCGGGCGGGGTGCTGTCGCGGCTTTTCGGCGCCCCGCGCAAACGCAACGCCCCCGAAGACAAGACACCGGCCCCCCGCGCCGCAACCGGAGCAGAGCCAGCGCGGCGCGGTCTGCGGCGTGCCCGGGCTGATCGGGCAGAAGGTGGCGCCGATCGGCAATGGCGGGCGCGGTTCGGGCTGCGGCATCGCCGAGCCGGTCCGGATCACCTCGGTTTCCGGCATCAGGCTGTCGCAGCCGATGACCGTCGATTGCGAGACCGCCACCGCCTTCAAGCGCTGGGTCGATCGCGGCATCGTTCCCGCGGTGGGCGGCAAGGGCGGTGGCATCGCGAAACTGGATGTGGGCCCGGGCTATGTCTGCCGTCCGCGCAACAACCAGCGCGGTGCGAAACTGTCGGAACACGGCCGCGGCAAGGCGATCGACCTGATGGGGCTGGTGCTGAAGAACGGCCAGAGCCTTGATGTGAAGACGGGCTGGAAAAGTCAGCCGCGCATCCTCAAGGCGATCCATGCCGCGGCCTGCGGTCCCTTCGGCACGGTGCTGGGGCCCAAGGCCGACCGCTACCATCAGGACCACATCCATGTGGACACGAAGCGCTACCGCTCGGGCAGTTACTGCCGCTGAAGGCGCGGCGCGGGGCCAAGCGGGATCGCGGCAAGGCTCATCCGGCCGTTGGCGAAGGACAGCGGCAGCCGCACCGATCCGTCCGGGCTTTGCTGCGCCAGATAATCGCCCATGGCTTCCAGCATCGCCCCGCGTTCGGCCGGGATCAGCCCCGCCGCAAGGCCCAGATCGAGCCAGACCGGAAAATCGGACAGCGCAATCGTCAGCGTGCCCTCGGGCCAGCCCGCGGGGGTGACGGCCAGACGGCCGGAGAGGCCGATCCGGTGGCCGCCCCAGAGCAAGTCGGCCCGGCGCAGATCCAGCGCCGTCAGCGCGGCGGGCGCGGTGGCAAGCAGCGCCAGCGGTTGCGCGTATTCCACCCCGGCCTCCAGCGCCAACGCGTCAAGCCGGTCGGGCAAGGGACGGGCAAGCCCCGCCTGACGGCTGAGCGCGGCGGCAAGGCCGGGCGGCAGCGCCGGGGCGGCGATCTTGCCGCTCAGCCGATAGGCGCGCGGATCGGCCGTCGGCAGCAGCGACAGCACCACGCTTTCGGCGGCGAGCGAGGGGGCCTTGGCCGCCTCGATCCGCAGCGCCGGGCTGTCCATCCGCAGCGCGACCCCGGCCAGCGGCAGATCGCGGCCGGGGCTGAGATCGAGCTGCAGCGCCGCCGTCTTTCCCGTCATCTCGAAGGGCAGGCCCTGCCAGCGGATCCGTTGCGGCAGCGGCAGATCAAGCCGCCAGGACAGCGGGTTCCAGACCGGCGCCGTCACCTGCGCCTGATCCAGCGCAACGCCCGGCAGGCCCGCCGGGTCCCAGCGCGGCGCCTCGATCCGCACACCGATCCGGGCGGGAAAGCCCGTGGCTTCGATCGCCGCGGCCCCGACCGTTTCAGAGCCCGCAACCGCCCCGCGCAGCCAGGCCGCCATCCCCTGCCCCGCGCCCCAATCGGCCAGCGCCAGCCCGCCCGCCAGAACCGCGCCCCAAACCCAAAACCGCATCGCAACCCCTTCCCAACCATCGACCTTCCTTTTATCCCCGGTCGGAAAGGAGGGCCAGCCATGCCCGAGGCGCTTTGGATTTTCGGCTACGGATCGCTGATCTGGGACCCCGGTTTTACCCCGGCCGAGGCGGTTCCGGCCCGGCTGGAGGGCTGGCATCGCAGCTTTTGCATGTATTCGATCCATTTCCGCGGCACGCCCGCGGCGCCGGGTCTGGTGCTGGCGCTGGATGCGGCCGCGGGCGCCCATTGTCTGGGCCTGGCGCTGCGGGTGGCCACGGCCGAGGCGGAGCGGGTGCTGGCCGAGATCCGCGCCCGCGAGCTGATTTCCGACGCCTATCTGGAACGCGCGCTGCCGGTGACGCTCTCCGACGGGCGGCAGGTCACGGCGATCACCTATGTGATCGACCGGGCCGGGCCGCAATATTGCACCCTTGATCCCGAGGCGCAGGCACAGACCATCGCCCGGGCCCATGGCGCGCGCGGTCCGAACCGCGAATACCTGTTCAACACTGCCGCGCATCTGGCCAGCCTCGGCCTTGCCGATCCGGATCTGGAGGCGCTGGCCGCACGGGTGCGTGTGCTTCCGGCTTGAGGCTTGGCAGGGGGGTCAACGCGGCCTATCCTCGCAGCAACGAGCAAAGAGGCAGAACATGCGCGCACCGGCCCGGGTCCAGCCCCCGCAGTTTTCGCAACCCGTCCGACAGATCGTCTCGATGCTGGCGGTGCTGGTCCTTGTCGGCACGGGCGGGTTCTTCGCTTATGCCCGCATCTATCCGATCTTTCAAAGCAATCCCTGGCTGAACGGGCTGATCGGCGGGGTCTTCGTGCTGGGCGTGCTGGGCTGCTTCTGGCAGGTGGCGCAGCTGGTGAAAGCCGTCAGCTGGATCGAAAGCTTCACCGCCGACCGCCCCGGCCGGCCGCTCTATCGCCCGCCGCAAATGCTGGTGCCCTTGGCCGCGCTTCTGGGCCGGGGCGGCGCCAGCCGGACCATCGCCACCACCGCCGCCCGTTCGATCCTCGAATCGGTCGCCGCGCGCATCGACGAGGCCCGCGACATCACCCGCTACCTGTCGAACCTGCTGATTTTTCTGGGTCTTCTGGGCACGTTCTACGGCCTTGCCACCACCGTTCCGGGCGTCGTCGACACCATCCGCGCGCTGGCCCCGCAAGAGGGAGAGCCCGCCACAGCGGTCTTTTCGCGGCTGATGACCGGGCTCGAAGGCCAGCTGGGTGGCATGGGCACGGCCTTTTCCTCGTCGCTGCTGGGGCTTGCGGGGTCGCTGGTCGTGGGCTTGCTGGAACTCTTCGTGACGCATGGGCAGAACCGTTTTTACGGCGAGCTGGAGGATTGGATTTCCTCGATCACCCGGCTGAGCTTCGCCACCGCCGAGACCGAAGGCGCGGGCGAGGCTTCGGCCGTGGCGGGGGTGCTTGACCACATGGCCGAGCAGATGGACGCGCTGCAGACGCTGTTCATTCGCGCCGAACAGGCCCGCAGCCAGACCGAGACGCGGCTTGCGCAGCTGACGCAGGGCTTTGCCGATCTGGCGCAAAGGCTGGGGGCCGAGGTCGAGAGCCGCGCCGGACAGGCCGAGGCCCTGGCGCAGATGGCCGAGGGGCAGGAGCGGCTGATCGCGGCGCTGGACCGGCTGGCCGAACAAAGCGCCGCCGACCGCCATGCCGAGATGGATGTCGATGCGGAAATGCGGATGCGGCTGCGCTCGATCGACCTGCAGATGTCGCGGATGCTGGAGGAAGTCTCTGCCGGGCGGCAGGAGAGCATGGCCGATATCCGCAATGATTTCGCGGCCTTGACGCGGGCGCTTCTGGCCCGCGCCCGCGGCGGGGAGGGCTGAGATGGCGCTGTCCAGCCGTCGCGGGCAACGCTTTTCCAGCACGGTCTGGCCCGGCTTCGTCGATGCGATGGGCGCGCTGCTGATGGTGCTGATCTTCGTGCTGTCGATCTTCATGATCGTGCAATCCATGTTGCGCGACACGATCACCACGAAGGATCACGAGCTGGACGCGCTGTCCGCGCAGGTCGCGGGGCTGGCGCAGGCGCTTTCCTTGGAACAGGCGCAGACCGAGGCGCTGACCGGGCGGCTGCAGGCGGCGGGGGCGCGGATCACCGCCTTCGAGGCGCAAGTGGCGGGGCTTTTGGCCGACAAGACGGCGCAGGAAGCGGTGATCGCGGGCCTGCAGGGTGATCTGAAAACCTCGGACACGGCTTTGGCGGCGGCGCGGTTGCAGCTTGATGCGGCCCGCCAAAAGGCCGAAGAAACGCTGACGCTGCTGGCCGCGGCCGAGGCGGCGCAAAAGGATCTGCAGGGCAAGCTGGATCAGCAGCTGAGCGCGGCGGAGAAACAGGCGGCGCTGCAGGCCGTGGCGGAAAAGACGCTGGCCGAGACGCGGGCGGAAAGCGATCGCAAGGCGGAACAGGTCGCGCTGCTCAATCAGCAGGTGGCGGCTTTGCGCGGACAGCTGGCGGATCTGCAGGCGGTTCTGGACGCGGCCAAGGCCCGGGATACGGAAGCCAAGGTGCAGGTCGAGGCGCTGGGAAGCCAGCTCAACACGGCGCTTGCGCAGGTGGCGGCAGAGCAGAAACGCCGCGCCGCGCTGGAGGAGGAGGCGCGCAAGAAGGCCGAAGCCGAGGCGCAGGATCTGGCGCGCTATCGCTCGGAATTCTTCGGCCGGATGTCGCAACTGCTGGAGGGGCGCGCAGGCGTGCGGGTGGTGGGCGACCGCTTCGTGTTTTCATCCGAGGTGCTGTTTCAACCCGGCTCGGCCGATCTGTCGCCCGAGGGGCAGGCGCAGATTTCCCGTGTGGCCGAGACCTTCCGCGAATTGGCATCCGAGATCCCGCCAGAAATCGACTGGGTGCTGGAGGTGGACGGCTTCACCGATGACACGCCGCTGTCGGGTCAGGGCGCGTTCAAGGACAACTGGGAGCTGTCGCAGGCGCGCGCGCTTTCGGTGGTGAAATATCTGATCGAGGCGCAGGGCTTTGCGCCGAAGCGGCTGGCCGCGGCGGGTTTTGGCGAATTCCGCCCGGTGGCGGCGGGCACAAGCCCCGAGGCCCGGGCGCAGAACCGCCGCATCGAGCTGAAGCTGACGGAACGGTGACCTTGCGTCAAGCCGCCAGATCGTGGCACAGGATCGCCGCTTCCGAGGCGCTCAGCAGCCGCCGCGCAAAGGGGCCATAGCGCATCGGATCGGCCTCAAGGCCCGGGAAAACCCGCGCCAGCGCCCGCCGCTGATCTTCGGCGAGGCTCCCGATCTCGGTCGCGGCGGGGTGGAAGCTTTCGGTCTCGACCCCGTTCGCCCGGATCACCTGATGACGCGCGAACAAAAGATGCAGATAGGTCACCTCGGGCAGGCGGGTCTCGACCCGCACCGCGCCATGGCCCACCAGATCCATCGCCTGCACCAGCACCTCGGGCTCGTTGAACAGCGCCCGCGCCGCGGGGCCGCGGATCAACAGCCGGTGCTGCGGCGACACCAGCAGATCCGCCCCGGGGCGGATCAGGCCAAGCGCCCCCGCCCCGAACCGAACCGGGCGCAGATGCGGCAGCGCGTAAAGCCGGGCGCCGCTCATCCGCCGCGATCCGATCCACAAAAGCTCCTGCGGGCCGTCATCGCGGGTCAGCACCTTCTCGCCGGGCCGCAGCATCTCGACCGGGCGCGGACCGGCGGGCGTGTCGATCAGGGTTCCGGGGGTGAAACAGATCACCCCGGGCTCCGGCAGATGGCGCTGGCTGTCCGGGCGCGGATCGACGCGGCTTTCGACCAGCCACAGATCGGTGTCGCGCGGCGGCATCCGGCCCGCAAACATCAAAAGACGCGCGCGGGCCTCGGGCAGTTCGACCAGCGTGATGGTATAGGCCCGGATGCCGTCGGTCACGACAAAGCTTTGATCGGGAAGGTCGGGCAGATCGGCACTGGCGCGAAAGGCGGCGCTGTCGCCGCCCTTGATCGCGACGCCCAGCAATCGGCGCACCACCCGGGCAGCGCGTTGGCGCAGCGCCTCGCTGCCCTCGGCGCCGGTCAGCACCAGCACGTCGGCCGGGCCATCGACCCGCAAGGCCTCGCCGTGCCAGCGCCAGCACGCCCCGGTCGCAAGGCTGTCGACCGGGGCCGCAAATGCGCCGTCGATCTCGGTCTGGTCCCACGATATCACGAAGGTGCCCAGATAGCCCGGCTTCATTGCCTGTATGTCCTGCCTCGATGCATGGATCTTCTGATCCTTGATTAAGGCAAAACTAACATGGGTGATTCGGCTTGTGAATCCCCCTTTTTGACACAGATCAAGGAAACCGGAATCAGGGGCCTTTTCGACTCAGAATCGCAGCCGCAACCGCAGGGAGCCCACCATCTGCCCTTCGGACTGGCCGATGAATTCGGGCGAGAGCCAGGTGAGGCCGTAAAACAGCCCGACCCGGCCAAGCCGTGTCGAAACCCCGGCGCGCAGGCGGGTGCGGGTCGGCTCCGGTGCGGCGCCCCAGTCGGCGGGCAGATAAACGCTGTCGAAGACATGCGCGACATCGGCCCCGATCACGAAGGCGGTGCCGTCGCCGCCCGTGCCGCCGATGCCGACATAGCGCTGCCCGGTGATCTCGTCGCGCCGCCACAGCGCGCCGCTTTCGCGCTGCCCGAAGGCCAGATCGGCGCCCAGACGCACAAGCTTTTCATCGCCCGCCCGCGCTTCGACAAAGGGGCGCAACTCGGCCCGCCCCAGCGCCATCGGCCGGGCGATTTCGGCGCTGACCATCGGATAGATGTGATTGGGCAGTTGCGTCTGGGCGGCGCGCGGCCGGGGCTCGCCCAGCAGGTCATGCAGCGCCCGCTGCAGATCCGAAATCCCGTTCGCGGGGCCGGTCCAGACCAGACCGAAGCCCAGATCGGCCTCGGTGCCGGCGCCAAGGGCAAAGGGGGTGTGGATCGACAGCGACGATTTGCCGACATAGCGCCGGTCGCCGCGCAGGCTTTGCAGCCGCGAAGGGGCGATCACCGCGCCGCTCAGCCGGTATTCAAGGATCTCGAAGGGCTGGCGGGGCAGGCTGCCCGACCAGCCCGGCCCGCGCAGCCAGGACATCGTATAGGACCCGCTCTGCCAGCGGTCCCGGCCATCGCCCAGCGCGTCATTGTTCAGAAAATGGCCAAAACCCAGCGCCTTGCGGGCCGGGGTGTCGGCCTGCGCCATCGGGGCAAGGGCCAGAAGGCCGATCAGGGCAAGGGCAAGGGGGATCAGGCGCGGCATGTCTTTCCTGGCGGTCCGAAGCTTCAACACTGTTTACCACCTTTTCAGCCAAATCCGGCGAAACTGCGACGCGGCCGGGGTTTTCCGCGGCGGCGGCGGGCGGCGGGACGCCTAGCCCTCGGCCACCAGCCCCTGCGCCACGCCGCCCGACACCGCCAGCGCATCGGCAGGCGCCAGCCGCACCATCAGCCCGCGCTTGCCGCCATTGACCACGATCCGCGCCGCGCCCAGCGCCGCGGCCTCGAAGGCCACCGGCACCCGCTTCTTTTGCCCGAAAGGCGAAATCCCGCCGGTGTGAAAGCCGGTCAGCCGCTCGGCCTTCTCAGGCGGCATCATCGCCGCCGCCTTGGCGCCGAAAGCCGCCGCCACCTTCTTCATCGACAGCGTGCAATCCGACGGGATCACCGCGCAGGCGGGCTTGCCATTGACCTCGACCATCAGCGTCTTCAGCACCTCGGCGGGGTCCGCACCAATCGCCGCGGCGGCATGCAGGCCGATCTTGTCCTGCCCGGCGACGTAATCGTATTCGATCCGCTCGAAGGCCACCTTGGCGGCCTCAAGCGCGCGGGTGGCGGGGGTGGCTGTGCTCATCGGGCTCTCCTTTCCCCTGTCTTGCCAAGCCCCCTGCCCCCCGTCAACGCCGCAAATTCCGTTGCGTCGCAACCGCAGGATGTTCCGCCTTTGCCGTTGCCAGAGCCCCCCCGGCCGATAGGATTTGACGTCAGGGAAAGGGAGGCGAGGATGCAGATTTCAGACAGGGTCTTTCTGGTCACCGGCGGCGGCTCGGGGCTGGGGGCGGCGGTCGCGCGGATGGTCGTGGACGCGGGCGGCAAGGTGGTGATCGTCGATCTGAACGCCGAAGCGGGCATGGCGATGGTCTCGGATCTGGGCGCCGCGGCGCGGTTTTGCCGGGCCGATGTGGCGCAGGAGGAGGACGGCAGGGCCGCCATCGACCTCGCGGTCTCGGTCTTCGGGCGGCTCGATGCGCTGGTGAATTGCGCGGGCATCGCGCCGGGCGAAAAGATCCTCGGCCGCGAGGGGCCGCACCGGCTGGACAGTTTCGCCCGGGCGGTGACGGTGAACCTTGTGGGCACGTTCAACATGCTGCGTCTGGCGGCCGAGGCGATGGCGGGCAATGCCCCCGGCCCGGGCGGCGAGCGGGGGGTGATCGTCAACACCGCCTCGATCGCGGCCTTCGACGGGCAGATCGGACAGGCGGCCTATGCGGCGTCCAAAGGCGGCGTCGCGGCGCTGACCCTGCCTGCGGCGCGGGAACTCGCCCGGCACGGCATCCGCGTGGTGACGGTGGCGCCCGGCATTTTCCGCACGCCGATGATGGCGGGGCTGCCGCAGGAGGTGCAGGACAGTCTGGGCGCCTCGGTCCCCTTCCCGAACCGGCTGGGGGACCCCGCGGAATATGCGGCGCTGGTGCGCCATATCTGCGAAAACCAGATGCTGAACGGCGAAGTGCTGCGGCTGGATGGCGCTTTGCGAATGGCCGCGAAATGAGGGGGGAGAGAATGGATCCGGTGGTGATCGTGGGGATGGCCCGCACGCCGATGGGGGGCTTTCAGGGCGCGTTTTCGGACCTGAGCGCCGCCGATCTCGGCGCGGTGGCGCTTGGCGAGGCGCTTTGGCGCGCGGGTGTGCCCGCCGAGGAGGTGGACGAGGTACTGATGGGCTGCGTCCTGCCCGCCGGTCAAGGCCAGGCCCCGGCCCGGCAGGCGGCGCTGAAGGCCGGGCTACCGCTTGCGGCAGGGGCGACAACGATCAACAAGATGTGCGGTTCGGGCATGAAGGCGGCGATGCTTGGCCATGACCTTCTGCTGGCCGGGTCCGCGCGGGTGGTGCTGGCGGGCGGGATGGAGAGCATGACGAATGCCCCCTATCTGTTGCCCAAAGCCCGCGGCGGGCTGCGGCTGGGCCATGGGCAGGTGCTTGATCACATGTTCCTTGACGGGCTGGAAGATGCCTATGACCGCGGCCGGTTGATGGGCACCTTTGCCGAGGATTGCGCCGAGACGATGGGGTTCAGCCGCGACGCGCAGGATGCCTATGCGATTGCCTCGCTGACCCGGGCGCAGGCGGCGATTGCGGCGGGGCATTTCACCGCGGAAATCGCGCCGGTGGTGATTTCGGGCAAGACCGAGGTCCGGGTCGATACCGACGAGCAGCCCAGCAAGGCGCGGATGGACAAGATCGCGACGTTGAAACCCGCTTTCCGGCCGGGGGGCACGGTGACGGCGGCGAATTCGTCGTCGATCTCGGACGGGGCGGCGGCCCTGGTGCTGATGCGCGCGTCGGAAGCCGAAGCCCGCGGGCTGACGCCCTTGGCCCGGGTTTTGGGCCATGCGACCCATGCCGATGCGCCGAACCTGTTCCCGACAGCCCCCATCGGCGCGCTGACGAAACTGTCGGAAAAGCTCGATCTGGATCTGCGGGCGGTCGATCTCTTCGAGGTGAACGAGGCCTTTGCGGTGGTGGCGATGGCGGCGATGGCGGCACTGAACCTGCCGCATGAGCGGGTGAACCTGCATGGCGGCGCCTGCGCGCTGGGGCATCCGATCGGCGCTTCGGGGGCGCGGGTGCTGGTGACGCTGCTTTCGGCGCTGCGGACGCACGGGCTGAAAACCGGGGTTGCGACGCTGTGCATCGGCGGCGGCGAGGCGACGGCGATGGCGGTGGAGCTGATGTCGTAAGGGCGGGTTCGGGCGGAGAAGGAAAGGCACCGCCTTTCCCCGCCCGACAGCGCCCGGCTGCGACCAGACCACCAGCCCCAAGCACGACAGAGGCCGGCGCCCGACCCGGCGGGCGAGAAGCGCCCGCCGAGGGCGGGGCGGGCGCTGGCCGGCGGCCTTTGGGCCGCGGCCGGATACGGGGACAGGAACCGCATGGCCTCGGCGATGGCCGAGGCCAAATCGTCCCGGCAAGGGACGCCCCCCCGGAACTTGCCCCGCACCGCAAGGCTTCGGGTTGGCATATCCCCCCTGCCTGCGCTAGAAGGGCGCAAGCCAAAGCCAGCCCGGAGACGCCAGATGCCGCATTATCGTTCCCGCAAATCGACCCATGGCCGCAACATGGCGGGGGCGCGTGGCCTCTGGCGCGCGACCGGCATGACGGATGGCGACTTCGGCAAGCCGATCATCGCCGTCGTCAACTCCTTCACCCAGTTCGTGCCGGGGCACGTTCACCTGAAGGACCTTGGCCAGATGGTCGCCCGCGAAATCGAGGCCGCAGGCGGTGTCGCCAAGGAATTCAACACCA
This sequence comes from Rhodobacter capsulatus, assembly GCF_052363185.1. GTDB lineage: Bacteria > Pseudomonadota > Alphaproteobacteria > Rhodobacterales > Rhodobacteraceae > Rhodobacter > Rhodobacter capsulatus_E. The sequence continues at coordinate 3,184,199 of NZ_CP198955.1, forward strand.
TCGCCATCGACGACGGCATCGCCATGGGCCATGATGGGATGCTCTATTCCCTCCCCTCGCGCGAGGTGATCGCCGACAGCGTCGAATACATGGTCAACGGCCATTGCGCCGATGCGATGGTCTGCATCTCGAACTGCGACAAGATCACGCCGGGCATGATGATGGCGGCGATGCGGCTCAATATCCCGGTGATCTTCGTCTCGGGCGGGCCGATGGAGGCGGGCAAGATCAGCCCCGACGTGATCGACCATGACCTTGACCTTGTCGATGCGATGGTGGTCGCGGCCGACGACAGCTACACCGATGAACAGGTGGAGGCGATCGAGAAAGCCGCCTGCCCGACCTGCGGCTCTTGCTCGGGGATGTTCACCGCGAATTCGATGAACTGTCTGGCCGAGGCGCTGGGTCTGGCGCTGCCGGGCAACGGCTCGATGCTGGCGACCCATGCCGACCGCAAGGCGCTGTTCCTGGAGGCCGGGCGGCGCATCGTCGATATCACCAAGCGCCATTACGAGGGCAACGAACCGGGCCTTCTGCCACGTGACATCGCCACCCGTCAGGCGTTCGAAAACGCCATGAGCCTGGATATCGCCATGGGCGGCTCGACCAATACGGTGCTGCACCTGCTGGCCATCGCCTACGAAGGCGAGGTGAATTTCACCATGGACGACATCGACCGGCTCAGCCGCAAGGTTCCGGTGCTGTGCAAGGTCGCCCCCGCCAAGCAGGATGTGCACATGGAAGACGTGCACCGCGCCGGGGGCATCATGGGCATTCTGGGCGAGATGGGCCGGGCGGGTCTTCTGCATCTGAACGCCCGCACCGTGCATGCGGCCTCGATGGGCGAGGCGATCGCGACATGGGACGTGATGACGGCGAATGATCCGGCCGTTGACACTTTCTACCGCGCCGCGCCCGGCGGCGTGCGCACGACCGAGGCGTTCTCGACCGGGAACCGCTACAAGGAAGTGGACCGCGACCGCACCGCAGGGGTGATCCGCTCGGCCGAACATGCGTTTTCAAAGGATGGCGGTCTGGCGGTGCTTTTCGGCAATATCGCGGAAAACGGCTGCATCGTGAAGACCGCGGGGGTGGACGACTCGATCCTCAAATTCACCGGCACGGCGAAAGTCTTTGAATCGCAAGATGATGCGGTCTCGGGCATCCTGACCGGCAAGGTCACCGAGGGCGAGGTGGTGGTGATCCGCTTCGAAGGCCCGCGCGGCGGCCCGGGCATGCAGGAGATGCTTTACCCGACGAGCTATCTGAAATCGAAAGGGCTGGGCAAGAAATGCGCCCTGCTGACCGATGGCCGCTTCTCGGGCGGGACCTCGGGGCTCTCGATCGGCCATGTCAGCCCCGAGGCCGAGGAAGGCGGGCTGATCGGTCTGGTCGAAACCGGCGACGTGATCGAGATCGACATTCCGAACCGCACCATCCATCTGGCGGTGGCCGAGGATGTTCTGGAAGCGCGGCGTGCCGCCAAGGGGCCGCTGCCCTGGGCCCCCGCCGCGGCCCGTCCGCGTCATGTCTCGACCGCGCTGAGGGCCTATGCGATGTTCGCGTCTTCCGCGGCAAAGGGCGGCGTGCGCATCCTGCCGAAGTGATCGGCCCGCGAAGAATACCCCAAAAAACAAAGGCCCCCGACCGGGGGCCTTTTGCTGTCAGGCACCGGCGCGGCTGACCAGAAGTTTGTCGATGCGCCGCCCGTCAAGGTCCACGACCTCGATCCGCCAGCCCTGCAGCATCAGCACCGCGCCCACCTCGGGCAGGCGGCCCATCTCGTCCAGCACCAGACCCGCCACCGTTTCGTAGCCGCGCCCCTCGCGCAGGGTCAGCCCCAGATGATCGGCGAATTCGTCGGCCGGCATCCAGCCCGCCACCAGAAGCGAGCCATCGGCGCGGGTCACCACCTTCGGCTCCTCGGGCGTGCCCGCCTCGTGGAAATCGCCGGTGATCGCCTCCAGCAGGTCCATCGGCGTCACGATGCCTTCGAAATGGCCGTATTCGTCAAAGACCAGAACCACATGCGCCGGGGCGCTGCGCAGGGTTTCCACCAGATCCAGCGCCGACATGCCGTCGCGCACGACCGGCGCGGGCAGGATCAGGGCGCGCAGATCCACCGCCTCGCCGCGCGGGCGGGTTTCCAGAAAATCGCGCGCATGCAGCACGCCCACGATGTCATCGGGGCCGCCGTCGCGCACCGGAAGCCGGGAATGCCGGGTCTCGCGGAAGCGCTTGACGATCGCGGCAGGACTGTCGGTCACATCGACCAGCTCGACCTCGTGGCGCGGCGTCATCAGCCCCCGCGCGGTGCGGTCGGCGATCCGCATCACCCCGGCGATCATCTCGGTCTCGGCTTCCTCCATCACGCCTGCGGTCTGCGCCTCGGCCAGAACCAGCTTCACCTCCTCGTCGGTGACGCCGCTTTCGGCCACGCCCGACTGGCCCAGCACGAACAGAACCAGCCGCCCCGACACATCCAGCAGCCAGACCACCGGCGCCGCGATCAGCGCAATCGCCTGCAAAAGCGGCGCGATGCGCACCGCCACCGCCTCGGGGCGGCGCAGCGCGATCTGTTTCGGCACCAATTCGCCAAAGACGAGCGAGGCATAGGTGATCGCCACCACCACCCCCCCCACGCCCAGGGTGTCGGCCAGACCGGGCGCCAGCCCCTGCCCCGCAAGCCAGGTCGACAGCCGCAGCCCCAGCGTCGCGCCGGAAAAGGCGCCCGAGAGCACCCCCACCGCGGTGATGCCGATCTGCACCGAGGACAGGAACCGCCCCGGTTCCTCGGCCAGACGCATGGCGATGCGGGCGCCGCGGCTGCCGCGATCGGCCAGAACCCGCAGTCGCGCCGTGCGCGAGGAGACGATGGCCAGTTCCGACATCGCCAGAACGCCATTCACCAGGGTCAGCAGCAGCACGATGGCAATTTCAAGGAACATCTTTTTCAGGACCAGGTTTCAAGAACATGCATCGCGGCCATGACCATCGCCCATATCACCCCATGCACCACCGCCAGCGCGACAAGGCCCGCGGCCACCCCCGCCAGAACCCAGACGCCGTCGCGCTCGAACAGGCCCAGACCGATCAGCGCCAGCGCGAAGGCTGGGCCGATATTGCCCAGCGGGATCGGCAGCGTCAGGATGATCGCCAGCACCAGCGCCAGCAGCCCCAACCCCTGTTCCGCCCATTTCGAGGACAGAAAGCCCAGACGCGGCTTCAGCAACCGCTCGGCGCGGGACAGGCGCGGCACCAGCACGGCGGTCAGGCGCGCGAAATCCGCCCGCGCCAGCGAGCGTTTCGCCACAAAGGCGGGAAACCACGGCGGGCCGCCCACAAGCATCTGAAAGGTCAGAAAGATCAGCGGCAGGCCCAGCACGGCCGAGGTGCCGGGCGGCGTCGGCAGCACATTGGGCAGCGAAAAGATCACCAGAAGCGGGCCGAAGGCGCGGACGCGCAGTCGGTCCAGCAGGTCCGAGAGCGCGATGCGTTCGCGGCTTTTGTCTTCGGACAGCTCCGTCAGCAGCTCCGACAGCCGCTCGGGCCGGGGATTGCGCGCCAGACGCTGGCGCAACCGGGCGGCAACGGCCCTCGCCCGGGCGCGCGCGGCGGGGCCGGACATGCGGCTCATCTCCGGCGGCCCGCGAAAACGGGGACCGGCAGGGGTCGACAACGGGCAGCACGGCACGGCATGACGGACCTTCGGGCAAGGAATCGCAAGGGGTTGGCTCGCAGATAATCGGCCCCCGGCCCCTTCGCAAGTGCGGTGCGACCCTTTGATCGGACCGGGCTCAGGGGACGACGGCGTAAAGGATGAACCCCGAGGCCGGGGCGTAGCTGTCATAAAGCGCCCGCGCCGGGGCATTGTTTTCGGCGGTCAGCCAGCGCAGCGAACTGCAGCCGCGGTCCCGGGCGAAGGCGCGGACATGGTCGATCAGCGCCCGGCCGACCCCTTTGCCGCGCGCCTGCGGCACGGTGAAAAGGTCGCTCAGATAGACAACCATCCCCCCCGAGAGCGAGCGATGCATCAGTGAATATTGCACAAGGCCCAGCGCCGTGCCATCCGCGTCGCGGGCAAGATCGGCCCAGTAGGGCTCGGTGTCGGACTGGATCCAGTCCCAGACCCGGGCCTCGGCGCCGGTGGCGTCGGTCCGGTAAAAGGCGGCATAGGCGCGAAACAGCGCCTCCCAATCGGGACGGTCGGCTGGGGTGACGGGGGCAATGGTCAGGGTCATGGCGGCGCTCCTCCTTGGCACAGCCAAGCGCAAGTGGATGGCGGTGGCAAGCGGGCAAAGCGGGCGATCGCTGCCCGGATTGCACGCGGCGCGCGGCCATGCGATGCTGGGCCATGGCCGAGATCGTCAATCTGAACCGTTTCCGCAAAGCCGCCGCCCGCGCCGAAGCCAAGGCCGCGGCCGATGCCAATGCGGCCAAATTCGGCCGCACCAAGGCGCAGAAAAAGCGGGAAGAGGCCGAGGCCGCCAAGGCCCGCGCCGCGCTTGACGCCCATCGCCGCGACGGCGAGGAGAAGGCGTGAGCGAGGCCCCGCGCAAACATTCGCTGACGCTGGGCGGGCACCGCACCTCGGTCTCGCTGGAAGATGATTTCTGGTCGGGGTTCAAGGACTTGGCCGCCGCCCGCGGGCTGGGCATCAACGAGGCCGCGCGCGAGATCGACGCCGCCCGCGCGCCCGGCACCGGGCTGGCCACGGCGATCCGGCTGGCGGTCTTGCGCCATTACCGCGACCGCTGATCCATCCCGCGGCGCACCGCCGCCTCGCAGGCCGCCGCCAGATCCTTGCGCGAGGGGAAATCCGACACGTCAAGCGGCGCATGGAACACCACCTCGACCGCGCCCTGCCGCGGCGCCGAGAGCACCTTGGCCAGATGCGTGGCAAAGGCCATGTCGCGCCACCAGCCGTAAAACCGCGGATCTTCGCCCTTTGGGGCGGTATAGATCACCGTGACGGGCTGGATCTGCATCACCTTGTCAAGCCCGTGGGTGTAGAAGGCGGCGAAAAGCGTCGTCTTGAAGGGCAGCACCTGCAGCCCGTCGGTCGAGGTGCCCTCGGGGAAGAACAGCAGGTGATGGCCGTTGCGGATGCGGTCTTCGAAGATCGCCTGCTGCGCCTTTGCCTCGCGCGGGTCGCGGCGGATGAAGACGGTGCCCGTCGCGCGGGCGAGCCAGCCGACAAAGGGCCAGCGCGCCACCTCGTCCTTGGAGACGAAGTAAAGCTGCTGACAGGCGTTCAGGGTGAAGATGTCCAGCCAGCCGGTGTGATTGGCGACGACGGCGCCGATATGCTGCATCGGCCGGCCGCGGACGCTGTAGCGCAGGCCGAGGATGACGACGCAGAGGCGGCAGACGACGGTGGTGATCGCCGGGGTCCAGGGCCGATGCGTGCCATGCAGCGGCCGCTCGACCAGCCGCACCGCCAGATGCACGATCAGCCCCGCCAGCAGCAAAAGCGCCATCGGCCCGCCGCGCAGGATCATCCGCCCCCGCCCCGCCAGCGTCGGGGGGCTGTCGGGGGGCGGCTCGTCGCCCATCCAGATCGGTCGTGTCATCCGCGCCCCTCCGCCCGTCGCGTGTAGAATTCCCGGTGCTTCTCCGACATCGCCTGCGTATCCATCAGCAACATGACATCGGTGGTGTTGAAGGGCCGGTCGACAAAGGCGCCCTCGCCGACAAAACCGCCCAGACGCAGGTAGGCCTTGATCAGATTGGGCATCGCCTCCATCGCGCTGCGACGATCCAGCGCATCTTCGGGCACCAGATCCATGCGCTGAAAATGCTTCGCGCGCGGGCGCAGCCCCTCGGGGGCGAGGTGGTGGTGGTGCAGCCAGGACAGCGGCTGTTGCAGCGCCGCGACATCGGTGCCGTGAAACGAGGCGACGCCGAACAGGATCTCGATCTCATGCGCCAGGACGTAATCGGCCAGCGCATTCCACAGCATCAGCATCGCCGCCCCGCCGCGGTGATCGGGATGCACGCAGGACCGCCCCAGTTCCAAAAGCCGCCGCCCCGAGGCGCGCAGCGGCGTCAGGTCATATTCCGCATCGCAGTAAAAGCGCCCGATCTCGGCCGCCCGGTCGGACCGCAACAGCCGGTAAGCCCCCACCACCCGGTCCAGATCCTCTTCGGGTTTCGCCGCGTCGATCAGCACCAGATGGTCGTAAAGCGGGTCGAATTCATCCGCCTCCAGCCGGTTTTCGTGGTCGATCAACGGCCCGGCGCCGCCCAGTTCCTCGACGAAAACGGCATAGCGCAACCGCTGCGAGGCCCGAATGTCCTGTGCATCCCGCGCCAATCTGATTTCGTAGGAAAGCGGTGCTGCCGCCATGCTCAAAGCCTTCTGATTCTTCCGATGTAGGCATCCGCGCGTTCCGGTGCAATGACGGCGGAGATGTGCAACCCTACCGCGATCCGCGGTCACAATTGAATGACAGGTGTTAACCAGTTCTAAAGCTGTTAACCTTTTATCAACCTTGGTCGGGAATAACGAGGGCTAGCTGCACCCGTCGCCCGTCGATCACCTGTTTGCCGACATGTTCGAAATTGACCGTCACCTTGTCGCCCACGCGCGACTGCACCTGCCCAAGACCCCACTCGGGGGCCTGGGGGTTTTTCACCAGCATCCCCGGTTCCAGAAACTCGTTCATCCTGCCCTCGCTTCGGCGCCCCCCGAAAGGGAGACCTTCCATGCCCCATGACGCTTTTGCCCCCGCGCCCCTGTCCGAAACCGCGCCCTCCGAGGCCGATCTGGTGGCGCTTGTCGGCTCGCGACTCTGCCACGACCTTATCAGCCCTTTGGGGGCGATCGGCAACGGGGTCGAACTGCTGGCCATGTCGGGGCTTGCCGACAGCCCCGAGGTGCAGCTGATTTCGGAAAGCGTCGCGGCGGCGAATGCGCGGATCAAGTTCTTCCGCATCGCCTTTGGCCAGGCCTCGGCCGATCAGCGCATCGGCACGCCGGAAATCCTTGGCGTGCTTGAGGAAATCTCGCGCGGGGGGCGGGTGAAATACCACTGGCTCGGCGCGGGCGACCAGTCGCGGCGGGTGGTGAAGCTGATCTTCCTGGCGATCCTGTGCCTGGAACCGGCGCTGCCCTGGGGCGGCGAGGTGGTGATTTCCGAAGAAAACGGCGAATGGCGTCTGGCGGCCCAGGCCAAACGCACCAAGCCCGACCCGGAGCTGTGGTCGCGGCTTTCGGGCAGCCTTGGCACGGTCAGCCCGGCACAGGTGCAATTCCTGCTGTTGCCGCGCGAGGCCGGGCATCAGGGCCGCCGCGTCCTTTGGGAGCTGACCGAGACCAGCGTCGAGATCCGGTTCTGAGCCTCAGGCCCGGCCCTAGGTGCGGATCGTCCCGTCGCCGCGCACGATATATTTGAACGAGGTCAGCTGCTCGGCCCCCACCGGGCCGCGCGCATGCAGCTTGCCCGTCGCGATGCCGATTTCCGCGCCCATGCCGAATTCGCCCCCGTCCGCGAACTGGGTGGAGGCATTGCGCATCAGGATCGCCGAATCGAGCCGTTCAAAGAACCGCGCCGCGGTGGCGTCATTCTCGGTCAGGATCGATTCGGTGTGGCTCGACCCATAGCGGCGAATATGGGCAATCGCGCCATCGACCCCGTCAACGAGCTTCGCCGCGCAGATCATGTCGAGGAATTCACGGCCGAAATCCTCCTCTGCCGCGGGAACGGTGCCGGGAATATGCGCCAGATCGGCCGAAACCCGCATCTCGACGCCCTTGGCGATCAGATCCTCGATCAGCACCGCGCCGTGTTTGGCGTAAAACGCCCGGTCGATCAGCAGACATTCCATCGCGCCGCAAATGCCCGTCCGCCGGGTCTTGGCGTTCACCACCACACGGCGGGCTTTCTCCAGATCCGCCTCGGCATCGGCGTAGATGTGGCAGATGCCCTCAAGATGCGCGAAGACCGGCACCCGGGCTTCGGCCTGCACAAGGCCCACCAGCCCCTTGCCGCCGCGCGGCACGATCACGTCGATATGGGCCACGGCGCGCAGCATCTCGGCCACCGCGGCACGGTCGCGGGTGGGGACAAGCTGGATCGCCGCTTCGGGCAGGTTCGCCGCCTTCAGACCCGCGACCATGCAGGCGTGAATGGCGCGCGAGGAATGGAAGCTTTCCGAGCCGCCGCGCAGGATCACCGCATTGCCCGCCTTCAGGCACAGCGCCCCGGCATCGGCCGTCACGTTCGGGCGCGATTCGTAGATCACGCCGATGACGCCCAAAGGCGTGCGGATGCGCTGGATGTGCAGCCCCGTCGGCCGGTCCCATTCGGCGATCACCTCGCCCACCGGATCGCGCTGTTCGGCCACGGCGCGCAGACCATCGACGATGCCGCGAAGACGGGATTCGTCCAGCATCAGCCGGTCCATCATCGCGGGCGAAAGCCCCTTGTCGCGGCCATAGGCCAAGTCTTCGGCATTGGCGGCAAGGATCGCCTCCTTGCGGGCAGCGACCTCATGGGCCGCCGCGATCAGCGCGGCATGTTTGCGCTCGGCGCTGGCATAGGCCAGCTCGGCCGCGGCCGCGCGGGCGGCAACGCCCATGGTGTCGATCAGGGTTTTCGCATCCAGCTCGTCGCGCATCACAGATCCTCCGTTGGGCGCGTGATACGCCACGAAGGGGGAAGCGTCCAGAGGGAGGGAAAAGTGGCGCGGTTGACGGGGCTCGAACCCGCGACCCCCGGCGTGACAGGCCGGTACTCTAACCAACTGAGCTACAACCGCGCGATGGGCGGGGTGTAACGAAGCCGCGCGAGGGCGTCAAGCAGGAAAGCGCAGTTGTTTGGCGGGGGAGATCCTGGGCAGCGGAGGGCCTGGGGCAAGCAGGCCCCGCGACCGCGCCGGGCGGCCGCCCTGCGGCGGGCCCGAAAAGCAAAAGCCCCCGCTGGCGCGAGGGCTTTTTGAAAGTGGCGCGGTTGACGGGGCTCGAACCCGCGACCCCCGGCGTGACAGGCCGGTACTCTAACCAACTGAGCTACAACCGCGCATTTCTCCCGGGCCGTAACCTCGGGCGTGGGAGGCTTCTACGCATCCCCGCCCCCCCCGTCAAGCGGTCAAACGCGAAAAATTCACCCCAGAAGCAGGGCGAATTCCGCCTGCTCCTCTTCTTCGAGCAAGGCCACCGCGGTGCGGCTGTCGGTGATCAGCTCCTGCAGCAGCCCGCCCGAGAGCGCCGCATGCACCGCCGCGACCTTGTCGGCCCCGCCCGCCAGGCCGATCACCCGCCGCCCGGCGAAATCCCCGGCCAGCGGCGCCAGCGTGCGGGCCGCCAGCGCACTGGGCAGTTCCCGGCCCGCATCGTCGAAGAACCGGCCCAGAATCTCGCAGGCGGCACCCTGAGAGACGATCTCGGACAGGTCCTCGGCGCCGATCATGCCCGATTGGTGCAGCTGGTTTTCCGGCGCGCCGCGGCCGATGCCCACCACCCAGACCTCGGCCTGCCGCGCCATCTCGGCCACCTTGCGCACCACCGGCTGGCGCCGCAGATCCTCTGCCTCCTCGGCGGAGGCGGCGTAAAGCGCGGTCGGATAGGGAAAGGCCTGCGCCCCCAGCCGCTGCGCGATCTGGTGCATCACCACATGCGGATAGGCGGTGTGCGAAAAGGTCAACTCGCCCAAGAGCGACACGAAGCGCAGGCTGGTCAGCCGCATTTCGGGCAGTTGCCCCACCATCGCGGCGATGGTGCGCCCATGCGAGAGGCCGACGATACCCGGCGTGCTGCGCGCCTGCACAAGCCGCACCAGATGCCGGGCGGCCGCGGCGGCGACCACCGGGATCGGGTCCTCCTCCCCCGGCACCATCGGCGCGACGCAGACCGCGCCCAGATCGAAACGCGCGCGCAGGCGGCGGCTCAGGCGGCGGATCAGCCGCGCCCCCTCGGCGGCATCGGCGGGCGGCACGGCCTCGCTTGCGCCCTGATCGAGCAGCGCCTGCACCCGCTCGGGCGGCAGGCCCAGCCGCCAGCCGATCTCCTCGACCGCAAGGCCGCCGATGTCATGCAGCCAGCGCGCCCGCGATTCGGGCGTGTCGGGATGGGGAAGCCGATGCGGCGGTGCGGTCATGCGCCTGATCCTCCGACGCCGGCGGCCACCGCGACCTGCGGCCGCGACATGGCGGCAAGATAGCGCGCCTCGAAGCTGCGCAGCGCCAGCGGCCGGCCCAGCAAAAAGCCCTGCATCGCGGGACAGCCCTCGTCTTGCAGGATGGAAAACTGCGCCTCGGTCTCCACCCCCTCGGCGATCGCCCGCAGCCCAAGCGCCCCGGCCATCGCCAGGATCGCCCGCACCAGCGCCCGGGCACGGCCCGGTTCGGGCCCGTCAAGGCCACGCACGAAAGAGCGGTCGATCTTGATTTCCGCCACCGGCAGGCTTTGCAGCACCCCCAGCGCCGATTGCCCGGTGCCGAAATCGTCGATGGCGATCTTGTAGCCCGCGTCGCGCAGCCGTTCGAGATTGCGCTGCTGGCGCATCCCCGGCGCCGAAAACCCGGTTTCGGTCAGCTCCACCGTCACCAGCGCGGGGTCGAGACCGACCCGCAACAGCCGCTCGGCCAGATCGGCATGGCCCGGCTCGTCGAGCGTGGTGGCATTGAGGTTGACCGCCAGCGGCAAGGCGATCCCCCGCGCCGCCCAGCCCGTCATCAGCGCCCCGGCCAGCCGCATCACTTCAAGGTCGATCGCCGAGACCAGCCCGTCGATCTCGGCCACCGGGATGAATTCGGCGGGCGAGATCGGGCCCAGCTCGGCATCGGTCAGGCGCAACAGGGCCTCGGCGCCGATCAGCCGGATCCCGTCCGAGGTCGCGAATTTCGGCTGCAGATGCAGCTCGAAACTGCCCTCCTCCAGCGCCCGGTGCAGCGCCTGCGCCACCGCGGTGCGGCGTTCGAACTGCGCGCCGATCTCGGGCGAGAACAGCGTCACCGTGTTGCGGCCGCGCGCTTTCGACTTATGCATCGCCATGTCGGCATTGCGCAGCAAGGCCTCGGCCGAGCCGCCCGGCCCGGCCTGCAACGCGATGCCGATCGAGACGGTCATGAAGCACTGGCGCCGCTGCAGCCGCATCGGCCGGGCAAAGGCGCGCACGATTTCCCAGCTGCGCGATTCGGCGGCCAGCGCATCCGCCCCCGGCAGCAGCACGACGAAATCGCCCTCGCCGGTGCGCGCCAGAAGCGCCCCTTCGGGCAGGCCCTGCTCCAGCCGCTTCGCCGCCGACTTGATCAGCTGATCCGCCGTCTCGTGGCCCAGCGTGTCGTTGATCAGGCGGAAATTGTCGAAGTCGATGCACAGCACCGCCATCGGCCGCGCCTCGCTGTCGAGGTGCGTCAGGCGCTCGCCCAGCAGCCGCATCATCAGATAGCGGTCGGGCAGGCCGGTCATCAGATCATGGGTGGCGATGAAGCGGGCATTTTCGATCGAATGTTCCAGCTGCTGGCGCAGCTCGTGAAGGGTGGTGATGTCGGTCAGCGACAGCAGCAGCCGCCCCACCCCGGCATCGGGCGGCAGCACCACCAGATCGACCTGCAGCATCCGCAGCCGCCCGCCGCGCCGCAGCCGGATCCGCACCGGTTCGTTGCCCTCGGGGTCCTCGATCGCGGCAAACAGATCTGCCCGCCCGTCCTCGATCGTCAGCAGTTCCGCCAGCAGCCGCCCGCCCAGATCGACCGGACCGCCGCCGATCAGCGCACAGGCCGCGGGATTGCAGAACACCACCCGGTCCTGCGCATCCAGCACGATCTTGCCGCCGGGAAGCGCGTCAAGGATCGTCGTCAGCCGGTCGCGTTCCCGCGCCAGCTCCCCCTCCAGCGTCGAGACCGCCGTCATGTCGAGATCGCAGCCGATCAGATAGCTCATCTCGCCCATGGCATCCCAGCGCACCGCCCGGCAAAACGACAGAAAGGTGACCCAATGCCCCAGCCGATGCCGCGAGCGTGACAGATATTGCACCATCTCGCCACGATCGAGCCGGGCCCGCATCTCGGGGGCTTCGAAGCCCGCGACATCCTCGGGGTGGCTCATCCGCGCCCAGTCGTCATGGCTGAAGGGCTCCAGCTCCTCGGGCGCATAGCCAAGCCGCGCCTTCCACGAGGGGGCCACGTCAAGCGCCCCGCTGCGCAGATCGACAGACCAGCAGGAGGTGGGGGTGATGCCGGCGCATTCCAGGGTGTGCCGGGCCACATGCAGCGCCGCATCAAGCCGGAACAGCCGCCCCGCCACTGCGCCCTGCGGCGGCCCGGCTGCACTGGCCGCGCTGGCGGCCGGTTCCAGATTGGTCAGCACGAAGGCCTCGTCCTCGGCGCCCCAGCGCATGCGCAAAAGCACCGCCCCCCCGGGGGCATCGGCCAGATCGAGACCAAGCCGCCCGGGCCGCGGAGCGGCGGTCAGGAACCGGCACAGATCCGCGCGATCCTCGGGGTGGAACCGCGCGGCAAAAGCCTCCAGCGCCAGCGTGACCGCCCCGGAGCCGCGGCCAAGCACCACCTCCGGCCCCAGCGGACCGGTCTGGACGTGCCATGGCATCTCTGCGGCGCAAGCTGACGCCCAAACGCCCGATGCCGGCTCGAAACGAGGCTTGCGCACGGCCAATCCTGTCTCCGGGTTCTCCCTATTGGCTGGAATGCTAACATGACTTCACGCATGGGGCGAGTGCAAAGGCGCCCCGGACCCCTGGACCAAAGGACCGGATGGCGGGGGTTTTGCGCCATGACGCTGCGTCACGATGCCCCGGGGGGTTGGGCGCCGCATCGGAAAACGGGAAAGCCCCGGTCCTGCGACCGGGGCTTTCGCGGATATCCGGGCCCCTTCCGGGGCTTGGCCTGGCTCTCAGCCCTTGAGATCCAGGAAGAACTGATAGGCTTCCTTGGCGGTGTAATTCTCGTGCACCACCTTCGAGACCGCCTGGATCATCGCCACCGGGGCTTCCGACTGGAAGATGTTGCGGCCCATGTCGACCCCCGCCGCGCCCTGGTCGATGGCTTTATACGCCATGTCCAGCGCCTCGAGTTCCGGCAGCTTCTTGCCGCCCGCGATGACGAGCGGCACCGGGCAGCCCGCCGCGACCTTTTCGAAGCCCTCTTCGACGAAATAGGTCTTGACGTAATGCGCCCCCAGCTCGGCGGCGATCCGCGTCGCCAGACCGAAGTAGCGGGCGTCCCGCGCCATGTCCTTGCCGACCCCGGTCACGGCGAGCGTCGGAATGCCGTAGCGCGTCCCGGTGTCGATCAGCTTCAGCACGTTGGTGATCGACTTGTGTTCATATTCCGAGCCGATATAGACCTGCGCCGCCATCGCGCAGACACCCAGCCGGATCGCATCCTCGATCTCCACCGCGACGGTTTCATTCGAGAGTTCCGTCAGGATCGAATTGCCCCCCGAGCAGCGCAGCGCGACGGGCTTCGTATTCGTCGGCGGCACGGTCGAGCGCAGCGCGCCCCGCGTGCACATCAGCACATCGGCATGATCGCACAGAGGCAGGATGTTCAGATCCATCCGTTCGAGCCCGGTGGCGGGGCCCTGGAAATAGCCGTGATCAAAGGCCAGCATCACCGTGCGGCCGGTCTTCGGGTTGAAGATGCGGCTCAGCCGATTCTTCATCCCCCAGTCGTAATGGGCCGCGCCCTTGAGGAAGAAGCCCTGCAGATCGGCCGGTCGGTCGAGCCCGAAATCCTTGCCTTCCTTGATGTCGTCGAGATCGGCCATGGTCGTTCCTTTCACAGTCAGGCCGGGGCCGAAACCGGTCCCCGGGGTCAGGCGGGCAGCCCGCCTGCGATCGGCGGCAAGATATCGCCGCCGGGGCGGAGTTCCTAGCGCAGCCGCAGTCGCAGCGCCGACATATTGCCGCATGGCGGGCGCCCGCCCCGGCACCGGGGCGCCGTTTACGCAATGTTTCCGCTTCGGGCCTAGGATCGGCGCGACTCCGAAGGGGAAAATACCGATGAAAAACCCGTTGAAATCTGTCTCGGGCAAGCTGGGCCTCGTGGCAGGCCTCGCCATTTCGCTGATCGTGCTGGGATATACCGCCTACAGCGGCTGGAAGACCTCGGTCCGGGTCGAGGCGCAGGTGATGGCAGAGGCCACCGGCAAGGCGCAATTCGCCTCGGGCGAGGTGGCGCGGCAGATGACCGAGGCGGTGGCCGCGGCAGAGGCGCTCAATGGCATGGTCACCGGCCTGATGCAGACCGGCAAGGCCGACACGTCCCAGATCATCGCGATGCTGCAAAACGTGCCGATGCGCTACGACAACCTGTTTTCCTCCTGGATGTCGGCGATCCCCGGCGGGGTCACCGACAGCTACCTGACCGGCGCTGAGGGGCGCAATGCCGCGGGCGAGTTTTCGCCCTATTGGACCAAGGACGGTCAGGGCGGGCTGACCTTCCAGACCTTCCCGATCGACCCGAAGGAAATGTGGTTCGATATCCCCACGAAAACCGGCAAGAGCCTGACAACAGAGCCTTATCTGACCCAGCAAGGCTATATTGTCACCTCGATCTCGGTGCCGATGCAGATCGAGGGCAAGACCGTCGGCCTGATCGGCGTCGACATCACGCTGGCCGAGATGACCAAGATGATGGCGGCGATGGAAACCTTCGAGGGCGGGCAGATGATGCTGGTCGACGCGGCGGGCAAGTGGATCGCCACCCCCGATCCGGCGCTGTTCACCAAACCCTATGAAGGGGTCGGCGCGGATCTGCTGACGGCGGCGCTGGCCGATGGCCAGCCGCGGGTGATCGAGGGCTTCGAGGATGGCCGCCGCCGGCTGATCTATCCGTTCTCGGCCAAGGGCATGAATGCGACCTGGGCCACCGTGCTCGACGTTCCGGGCGCGGTCTTCTCGGCGCCGGTCCGTCATGAGGTGCTTTCGACCACGCTGGGCGGGATCGCGATGCTGGTGATGACGCTGGGGGCAATCTATCTTGCCGCCTCGGCGCTGGTGCAACGGCCGCTGGGCCGGATGCTGACGGCGGTGAACGGGCTGGCCGCGGGGATCTATGACAAGGCCGTGCCGGGGGTGGAGCGGCGCGACGAAATCGGCACCATGGCCGCTTCGGTCGAAACGCTGCGGCATGTTCTGGCCGACAAGAGCCGTCTGGAAGCCGAACAGGATCGCCTGCGCGCCGAGGCCGAGACCGAACGGCGTCAGCGCGAGGCCGAGGCGGCCCGCATGGCCGAGGAACGCGAGGCCGCCCGGCTGGCCGAAATGGACCGCGAACGGCGCGAGGCGGCGGCCGCGGAAGAGCTGCGCCGGTCGGAAGAGGCGCAACGCCAGGCCCGGGCGGTGGAGCAATCGACGGTGGTGGACAGCCTCGCCTCGGGTCTGCGCGACCTGGCCCGCGGCCATCTCGACGTCGAGATCGCAACCCGCTTCCCGGAGGCTTACGAACAGCTGCGCACCGATTTCAACGAGACCGCCAGCCGGCTTGCCGAGGTGATGGGGTCGATCGACGCCGCGACGCGTTCGATCACCGGCGGGGTCGAGGAAATCACCGGCGCGACCACCGATCTGTCGCGGCAGGCCGAAACCTCTGCGGCGACGCTTGAGGAGACGGCGGCGGCGCTGAACGAATTGACCGCCTCGGTGCAGTCGGCGGCGCAAAGCGCGCGTCGGGTCGACAGCCTGGTGCGCGGCGCGACGGAAAAGGCCCGGACCACGACCCAGGTGGTCGAGGATACCGTAACCGCGATGGGAGCGATCCAGACCTCGTCCGAACAGATCTCGAAGATCATCACCGTGATCGACGATATCGCCTTCCAGACCAACCTGCTGGCGCTGAACGCCGGGGTGGAGGCCGCACGGGCGGGCGAAGCCGGGCGCGGCTTTGCCGTCGTCGCCTCGGAGGTGCGGGCGCTGGCGCAGCGCGCCTCGGAGGCCGCGCGGGAGATCGGCGCGCTGATCTCGAGTTCGGGCGAACAGGTGACCAATGGCGTCACCCTGGTCGGCCGGGCGGGCGAGGCACTCAGCGCCATCGTCGAATCGGTCGAGACGATCGCGACCCATGTCGGGGAAATCGCCTCCTCGGCCAATGAACAGGCGGCCGGGATCGGCGAGATCAGCTCGGCGATGAACCAGCTCGACCGGACGCAGCAACACAATGCCGCCGCCTACGAGGAAACCGCCGCCGCCTGCATGACGCTGAGCGGACAGACCCGCGGCCTGCGAGAGCTTGTCAGCCAGTTCCGCATCGCCGCCGCGGCGCAGGGCGGCGCGCCCCGGGCCGACGCCGCCTGAGCCCTGCCTGAGCCCCGCCCGGGGCCCGGTTTCGGCCGGGCATCGGACGCAGGGGCGGGGTCCGGCGACCCCGCCTCTGACCGCCTCCGCCGAAGCCGGCGGAACGTCTCTGCATTTTTCGGACCGACTGCCGCAGGCGCCATCTGACCACTGGCACATGACCGCGCAGCGTGTTTCAACGGATCATGTCCATTGCATCAGAAATCGGCCTCTACCGCGAGGCCCTGGTTTTCCTCGGCACCGCCGGGGTGATCATCCCGTTGATGACGCGCTTCCGCGTCAGCCCGGTCGTCGGCTTTCTTGTCGCCGGCCTGCTGCTGGGGCCGAATGCGATCGGCCGCTTTGCCGAAGCCTTTCCGCCGCTGGGCTGGATCACCATCCGCTCGCAGGAAGCCGTCGATCAGCTGGCGGAACTGGGCGTGGCCTTCCTTCTGTTCACCATCGGGCTGGAACTCTCGCTGGACCGGCTCTGGACGATGCGCCGCACGGTCTTCGGGCTGGGCATGGCGCAGGTCGCCCTGACCACGGCGGCCATCGCCATCACCGCCTTTGCCTTCGGCAACCCGATCGACGCCAGCCTGGTGATCGGCGCCTGTCTGGCGCTCTCCTCGACCGCGATCGTGGTGCAGCTTCTGGCCGAACAGCACCGGCTGACCTCGGTCGCGGGCCGCAACATCTTCGGTGTTCTTCTGGCGCAGGACCTGGCGGTGGTGCCGATCCTGTTCCTGATCGTCGTCTTCGGCGAGGCGGGCAAGGGCGGTGCCGAAACGCTGACCCTGCAGACCGTGCTCTCGGGCCTTGGCATCGCGGTCCTGCAGGCGGTCGCCGCGATCAGCCTGATCGTCGGCGTCGGACGGGTGATCTTGCGGCGCCTGTTCCGCTCGGTCGCGCGCACCCACAACCGCGAGCTGTTCATGGCGGCGATCCTCTTCGTCGTCGTCGGCACCTCGCTGATCACGCAATTCGCGGGCCTCTCGATGGCGCTGGGCGCTTTCCTGGCCGGGCTGCTTCTGGCCGAGACCGAGTTCCGCCGTCAGGTCGAGGTCGACATCGAGCCCTTCAAGGGCCTGCTTCTGGGGCTTTTCTTCATCTCGGTGGGGATGCGCATCGACCCTGCGGCGGTGGCGCAACACCCGTTCATGCTGGCGATATCGGTGATCGGCATGACCGGGCTCAAGGCGGCGGTGATCGCGGTTCTGGCGCGGCTCTTCGGGCTGAGCTGGCCGGTCGCGCTTGAAGCCAGCCTGCTCTTGGCGGGCGGGGGCGAATTCGCCTTTCTGGTGCTCAGCCTGGCCGGGTCCAGCGGCCTGACGACGCCCGAGGTGGAACAATTCATGCTGCTTGTCGCCTCCGGCACGATGCTGGCGACGCCGGTTCTGGCGCGGATGGGGCGCAGCCTGGGCCAGCGCAGCACCCGGGCCACCGCGCTGACCGACCTGCCGCCGGACAGCGGCGAAACCTTGGCCGGGCGGCCGCTGGTGATCGGCGCGGGCCGGGTCGGTCGGCTGGTCTGCGACGTGATTGCGGGCGAGGGACATGTGCCGCTGGTCATCGACCGCGATGCCGAGCTGGTGGCGCGGGGCCGCAACGAGGGCCGCGACGTGATCTTTGGCGATGCCCAGCGCCCGGGCATCTTGCGCAAATGCGGCATCGAGACCGCGCCGGTGGCGGTGGTCACGCTGCATGATGCGACGGCGACCGAACAGGTGGTGACGATGCTGCACCGGCTGCGCCCCGACCTGCCGGTGATCGCGCGGGCCCGCGATGCCGAACATGCGGTGCGGCTCTTTTCGATGGGGGCGGCGCAGGTCATTCCCGAGGCCTTCGAGACCGGGCTGGATCTGGCGGGCGACACCCTGCGCCGTCTGGGCACGACGCCCGAGCGCGCCGCGGCGCTGCTCGAATCGCGGCGCGAGGCGATGATGCGGCTTTTGCGCAGCGAACCCGGCACGCGCTGAGCGGGCAGGAAACGGGCCAGCCCGGGCCTGCGCGCAAACGCGCCCTTTGCAGGGCGGGGGCAAGGCCGCATCATCCGGGCATGGATGACAGCTCTTCCCCCCCTCGGCGCGGCCCGGGCCATTCGACCAATCTGGTCGGACGGCCCTCGGCCTTCATGGCGAGCCCCGGCTTCAACGATGCGCCCGTTGCGCTGCATATCTGGGGCGTGCGGGAAATGAACCCGGCCCTGTTCACCATGCTGGATCAGGCCGAGACCCTGCCCGAGGCGGGCGAGGCCTTTCTTTCCTATATGGTCGCGATGTTCGGCATCGACCCCGAGCAGCGCGAGGCGGCGCCGGGCAGCCGCAAGCGGTTCCGGTCTTCCTTCCTGCGGCTCATTCAGGGCTGGGGCTTCGACAGCAACGGCCCCGAGGGCGCGGTGCTGAAAGGCTGGGTCGAAAGCCGGTTCGGCATCCTGCCCAGCTTTCACAAGGAGATCATCGCCGATCTGCAGGGCCCGGTCTGGCAGGCCTATGTGGCCGAACGGATGCAGAGCCGCTTTCACGACAATGCCATTCTTGTGCAGCTCGATCTTCTGTTCGAATTCTGCCAATGGGCGATTGCGCGCTTCGCCTATCCGGGGCAAAGCCACATCACGCTCTATCGCGGCATCAATGCGGTGGACCGGCATGGCATTCTGGAGCAACCCAGCCGACGCGAAGCGGTGATCCGGCTCAACAATCTGGTCTCGTTTTCCTCGGATCGCGAGGTGGCCGACTGTTTTGGCGACCGCATCCTCACGACGCGGGTGCCGCTGGCCAAGGTGCTGTTCTTTCCGGGCCTGCTGCCCTCGCATCTGTTGCGGGGCGAGCGCGAATTTCTGGTGCTGGGCGGCGCGTTCCGGGTCAGTATCGAGGATATCTAGGGGGATGCGATGAGCGATATGCAGGATCGGGCGCTGGCGGCCTTTCTCGGCTTTGCGCTGGGCGATGCGCTGGGGGCGACGGTCGAATTCCTGACGCCGCGCGAGATCGCCGCGCGGCACGGCCAGCACCGCGAGATCATCGGCGGCGGCTGGCTGAAGCTGAAGCCCGGCGCGGTGACCGACGACACGCAGATGGCGCTGGTTCTGGGGCGCTCGCTGATCGCGCGGCGGGGCTTTGACGCAAGGGATGTCTGCGCCGGTTTTGCGACCTGGCTGAAATCGGGTCCGGCCGATGTCGGCAACACCTGTCGGCGCGGCATCCGGCGGTTTCTGGAGCAGGGCACGGTCGAGGGCCCCTATGCCGAGGATGACGCGGGCAATGGCGCGGCGATGCGGGTGCTGCCGGTGGCGCTGGCGACGCTGGGCCACCCCGAACGCGCCGCCGCCTGGACCGTGGCACAGGCGCATGCGACGCATAACCACCCGCTGTCGGATGCCGCCTGTGTCGCGCTGGTGCGGATGGTGCAGGGGCTGGTGCGGGGCGAAGGCGGCGCGGTCATCGCGCAGGAGGCCGCGGCGCTGATCGCGCAACATCGCGATTTCCGTTTCACCCCCTATCGCGGCCGGTCCTCGGCCTTCGTGGTCGAGACGCTGCAGACGGTGCTGCATTACACGCTGTCGTCGGACAGTTTCGAGGAGGTGCTGATCGGCACCGTCAATCAGGGCGGCGATGCCGATACGACGGGCGCGCTGGCGGGGATGCTGGCCGGGGCGCGCGGCGGGATGGCGGCGCTGCCGTCGCGCTGGCTGGACGCGCTTGACCTCGCGGTGACGGCCGAGATCCGCGCTCAGGTGCCGCAACTGCTGGCGCTTTCGGGGATCTCCGAGAGCTGACGCGCCAGATCGGCCTTGCGGGCCAGAAGCTTCTCGGCCAGCGCCTCGCGGCCATGATGGCGGGCGACGACCTTGCGGATCGCGGCTTCGGGCAGGCCGACCACCACGGTCAGCGCGGCGCGCAGGGCCGCGGGCGGCATCGGGCCGAACAGCTGCAGGGCAAAGGGGTTGTCGGGGTCGTCGCGCAGGCGCGTGACCTCGGGGACGGAGGGGCCGAAGGCGCGGCCCTTGGGGTCGCCCTGCGCGCGAAAGTCGAGTGCGCCGCCAACGTCAAGCGTCGTCACCACGCCGCCGATCACGCCCTGATTGTCGCCCTGAAACCCGGCGGCGTCCCAATTGGCCAGCCAGGCATGCACGCCGAACCAGTGCCAGGCCTGCACGCGCTCGGCCGGGTCCAGCTGCGACAGGCGGGATTTTTCCAGATCGACGAAGACCGTCGCCACCTGATCGGGGGCCGCGCAAGGAAGGTAGGAGAGCACCGGTGCCCCGGCCAGACGGTAAAGCGCCGCCGCCAGATATTCGTTCCGGGCATGGGCGGGGCTTTCCAGCTCCTTGACGTAGCACCGTCCGCCCGCCGCATCGGCCCAGATCCCGCCGGGGTTTGAACCCAGCCGCCCGCCGACGCGCGTCATCTGAGCCGGATCGACCCGCGGCGGTTCGGCCAGCGGCCCCGTCGCGCGGACAAGGGCCAGTTGCGCGGGCGTCTCGATCGCGCCGGGCCGGGCTGTCCGCACGGCTTTCACCGCCGCTTTCGGATCGGCGCCCAGTTCCACCAGCAGCCGCGCCGCGATCATCCCCGCCCGGCCAAGACCCCCCTTGCAATGCACGACGATATCGGCGCCCGCGCGCAGGGCTGCGCGGATCACCCGCCCCTCGGCCTGCCAGCGCGCTTCAAAGGCCGGGGTCGGCACGGAATAATCGGCAATCGGCAGGTGATGCCAGTCGATCCCGCGCGCGCGGACCTGCGTGCCCAGATCGGGGACCTTGAGCATGCCCAGTTCCTGCGGCTCGACCAGCGTCACGACATGGGTGGCGCCCCAGTCGGCAATCGCATCGAGATCAAGGCCCAGATCGCGCGCCCAGGCGCCCGACATCGCGGCGCGGTCGTGCTTGCCGGGGCAAAAGGTGATGCCGATGCGGCCCATGCCGGGCCCGGCCGGAACTTCGGCGATCTGCAGCGGATGGGTAAGGCTGGTGCGGGCGGTGGCCATGATCCCCTCTCGGTCCGGGGGGCAGGATAGGCGGGCGACACGGGGCGCCCAAGGCCCGCAAAGTCGCAGGGCCGGGAAACCCCGGCCCTGCGCGAAACTTACATGCCAAGCATCTGTGGCAAGGCAAGGCTGATCGCCGGGACATAGGTCACGAGCACGAGGAAAACGAGCATGGTCAGCAGCCAGGGCCAGACCGCCACGGTCAGTTCGGTGATCCCCATCTTGGTGATCCCCGAGGCGACGTAAAGGTTCAGACCGACCGGCGGGTGACACATGCCGACTTCCATGTTCACCACGATCATGATCCCGAAATGCACCGGGTCGATGCCCAGCCGCACCGCGACCGGAAACAGGATCGGCGCCATGATCAGCACGATGGACGAGGGCTCCATGAAGTTGCCCGCGGCGAGCAGCAGCACGTTGACGATGATCAGGAACATCCACCACGAGAGGCCCGCGTTCACCATCCATTCGCCCAGCGCCTGCGGGATGCCCTCATGCGCCATCAGGAAGCTGAACAGCACCGCATTGGTGATGATGTAAAGCAGCATCGCCGACATGTTGGCCGAGGACAAAAGCACCCGGGGCACGTCGCGGAGCGTCAGATCCTTGTAGACGAAGACCGAGATGACAAAGGCATAGACGGCGCTCATCGCGGCGGCTTCGGTGGGGGTGAAGATGCCCGCATAGATCCCGCCGATGACGACGATGATCAGCATCAGCCCCCAGGCGGCCTCGCGGAAGGCGGTCCAGCGTTCGCGCAAGCTGGCCTTGGCCAGCCGCGGATAGTTGAACTTGCGCGCCCGGTTCCAGGTGGTGAAGGCGAGGAACCCCGCCAGCATCAGACCGGGAACGACCCCCGCCATGAAAAGCTCGCCCACCGAGGCGGCATCGACGCGCTCGCCGTTCGGCCCCTCGACGATCATCCCCGAGGTGGCGACAGCATACATGACCATCACGATCGAGGGCGGAATGAGGATGCCCAGCGCGCCCGAGGTGGTGATGACGCCTGCGCCGAACTGTTTCGGGAAGCCCTGGCTCACCATCGCGGGCAGGATGACCGAACCGATGGCAACGACGGTGGCGGGCGAGGAGCCCGAGACGGCAGCGAAGAGCGCGCAGGCGATCACGCCCGCAAGGCCAAGCCCGCCGTGCCAATGGCCGACCATCGCGGTGGCGAAGTTGATCATCCGCTTCGCCACGCCGCCATGGGTCAGGAAGTTGCCCGCCAGGATGAAGAACGGGATCGCCATGATCTCGAATTTCTCGATGCCGGTGAAGAGCTTCAGCGCCACCGTGTCGATCGGCACCTCGGTCATGGTGAAGAGGAAGGTCAGCACCGTCAGGCCGAGCGAGATCGAAATCGGCATGCCGGTCAGCATCAGGGCAATGAGCAGCCCGAAGATGATAAGGGCGCTCATGTCAGTTGTCCTTCGGTTTTTCGACAAGGTCGCGCGGCGTCAGCGGCGAATGCAGGAAGACATCTCCCAAGGTGTCGATGCCTTCGTCCTCGGCATCGACACCATCGACATGGCCGTGATCGTGATGCGGCAACTCGCCGGTGCGGGCAAAGGAAAACGCCACCTGCAGGAAGCGGAAGCACATCAGCGAAGAGCCCATCGGGATCGCCAGATAGACGAGCCACATCGGCAATTCGAGATCGGGCGAGGTCGAGGAGGCGTTGTACATGTGATGCACGAAATTGCCGCCCAGCACCGCGATGATGCCGGTGAACAGCGCCCCGGCGCCCAGCCCCAGAAGGATGAAGAAGCGCCGTTTCGGGGCGTCAAGCCGGTTGATCAGCACGTCGATGCCAACGTGAATCCCGGTGCGCACGCCGTAAGCCGCGCCGAATTTTGCCATCCAGACGAACAGGATGATGCACAGCTCCTGCGCCCAGACGAGGTTGATGCCGCGCAGCGTCGTGTAAAGGCTTTTCGCGGCGGCGGCGGCACCGGTCATGCCGTGGCCGCGGAAGAAGCCGACGAAATCGGCCACGAAGCCAAGGGTGAAACGATGGGTGACCGAGACGAAGATCAGCACCGTCGCCGTCGCGATGAGCGCGGCGATCAGCACCTCTTCGGCCCGGTCGAGGATGCGCAGCATGGCGGCCCCCGTCTGGCAGGAAAAGGAGAAAGGGCGGCCCGGTCAGGGCCGCCCGAGGGTCTTACTCGGCGGTGGCGGCTTTCACCGCGGCGATGGTCTCGGCGCCAATCCGGTCGGCCATCTCGTCATGCACCGGGGTCAGCGCGTCGACCCAGGCGGCGCGTTCTTCCTCGGTCATCTCGTGGAATTCGGTCGTGCCGGCGTCTTTCATCGCCTGCAGCGCCGCTTCGTTTTCCGCCTTGGCGATGCCGTTCGCGTATTCGGTCGCTTCCGCCATCGCCTTTTCAAGCCCCGTGCGGACATCGGCGGGCAGCCCGTCCCAGAAGGTCTTGTTCACGATCACCGCATAGCCCAGATAGCCATGGTTCGAGATCGTGGCGTGTTTCTGCACCTCGTTCATCTTTTGCGTGAACATGTTCGAGGGCGGGTTTTCGGTGCCATCGACAACGCCCGTCTGCAGCGCCTGATAGACTTCGCTGAAGGCCATGACCTGCGGCACCGCGCCCAGCGCGTTCATCTCGGCTTCCAGCACCTTCGAGGACTGGATGCGCATCTTCAGGCCCAGAAAATCATCGGGCGTCTTCAGCGGGCTGTTCGCCGACATGATCTTGAAGCCGTTGTCCCAGAAGGCGAGGCCCGTGATGCCCTTGGCTTCCAGCTTCGCCAGCAGCATCTTGCCCGCCTCGCCCTGGGTCACCTTGTGCAGCGCGTCATAATCCGCAAAGATGTAGGGCAGATCGAAGACCTCGAAATCCTGCACGCCAAGGGGCCCGAATTTCGCCAGCGACGGCGCCAGCATCTGCACGGCGCCCAGCTGCAGGGCCTCGAGCTCTTCCTTGTCCTTGTAAAGCTGGCTGTTGGGGTAGACTTCCACGTCCACCGCGCCGTTGGTATAGGCTTCGGCCAGTTCCTCGAATTTCGCGGCGCCCTTGCCCTTGGGCGTGTCGGGGGCGACGACATGGCTGAACTTGATCACGATCGGTTCGGCAAGCGCCGGGACCGAGAGTGCAAGGCTCAGCGCGGTGGCGCCGACAAGGGCGCCCAGAATGCGACGGGTCAACATGTGATTCTCCTCCGGTTCCCGCTCTCCACGGCGGGCCGCGCCTTTGATGCGCAAGAATCTTGCGCAACGCTATTGCGGCTTTCCGCAATCGGAAGACATGTTATGACCAAACGAACAGGAGGAATGTGCCATTTCAAAGCCCCCGCAAGCCGGTTCCGCCCCCGCCGGGGCCGAGGTCTGGACCGTTCCGGGCCTTTTGGGCGTGCGCAAGCTCGACCTTCTGGCGCTGATCCCGCTGGTGGCGATCGTGGCGCTGGTGGCGCTGGTGGGGGCGCTGCTGTTCGTTGTCGGGCAATCCGATGCCACCCGCGCCCGGGCGAAACTGGCCACCGATGCGCTTTGGGTCGAACAGACGCTGCGCTTTCAGATGGCGGTGGACGAGGATGTGCTGGTGCGTCTGGCGCTCGATGCCAGCGCGGGCACGCCGCAAGAGGTGCTGTTGACCCGCGCCCGGCTGCATGTGGCGGCCAATCCGGAGACGCTGGGGCTGCGCTGGTTCGATGCCGCGGGGCGGCTCGTCGCGGCGCTGCCCGAAGGCCCCGGCGCCGAGGAAGAGGCGCTGGCGCAGCAACTGCTTGCCTCGGGGGCGCTGCCGCCGCGGCCGGTCTATGGGCCGGTGCGGAATGGCCGGGTCACGCTGGCCGAACGGGTCTCGGCCTCGGGGGGGGTGGTGGTGGCGACGGTGTCGCTGCCGATGATGCTGGAACGCCATCTGCCCTGGTGGATCGCCGAACAATACGGGGTGCGGATTTCCGACAGCTCGGGGGTGCTCGCGGAACGCGCCCGCCGCCCGATTGCCGCAGAAGCCCCGCGGCACGGCATCAGTTTCGATCCGCCGCTGGCGGGCACGACGCTGGAAATCATGGCCTATGACGCCCCCGATGCCTTTGGCAATGCCGCCCTTTTGGCGGCAATCGGGGCGCTTTCGGTCTTTGCGGTGCTGGCGATGGTGGTGCTGCACCGAAACGCCCTGCGCCGCCGCATGGCCGAGGATCGGCTGCGCGCCGAAATGGCTTTTCGCCGGGCGATGGAGGAAAGCCTGACCGTGGGGATGCGCGCCAAGGATCTGTCGGGGCGCATCCTTTATGTGAACGGCGCCTTTTGCAAGCTGGTGGGCCTGAGTGCCGAGGAGCTGGTCGGCCGTGCCCAGCCGATGCCCTATTGGGCGCCCGACATTCTGGAGGAAACGCTCGCCCGGCAGCGGCAATTGATCGAAGGCCAGCCGGTGCCGCAGGCCTTTGAAACGCGGTTTCGCCGCTCGGACGGCTCGGAGATCGAGGTGCAGGTTTTCGAGGCGCCCCTGATCGACGCGGGCGGCAAGCATCGCGGCTGGATGGGCTCGGTGATCGACATCACCCAGGCGAAACAGGCGGCGCGTCTGGCCCGGGCGCAGGACGAAAGCCTGGCCCGCACCGGGCGGCTGGTGACTTTGGGCGAGATGGCCTCGACCCTTGCGCATGAGCTGAACCAGCCGCTGGCCGCCATTGCCTCTTATGCCGCCGGGGGGCTGAACCTGTTCGACCAGCCCGAGCCGAACCTGACGATGCTGCGGCAAGCCTTTGAAAAGATGGGGGCGCAGGCGCGGCGTGCCGGGCTGGTGATCCGCCGGGTGCAGGATTTCGTGAAAAAGCGCACGCCGCAGCTGGCGGCCCTCGATCTCTCCGACGTGCTGGCCGAGGCGCTGTCGATCACCGCCCCCGCCGCGCGCGAGCATCGGGTGAAGCTCGCCTCGTTGATCGAGGGGCGCATCCCCGAGGTGCAGGCCGACCGCATCCTGATCGAACAGGTTCTGGTCAATCTGATCCGCAACGGCGTCGAGGCGATGGCCGAGGGGCCCCGCACCGGCGACGATCTGACCGTGCGGCTGGCCCGGGCGGGCGCCGCCGTCGCCATCGAGGTGATGGACCGCGGCCCGGGCATTTCCGACGCCGTCGCGGCAAGCCTGTTCGACCCCTTCACCTCGACCAAATCCGAGGGCATGGGGATGGGGTTGAACATCTGCCGCTCGATCATCGAGATGCATCACGGCAGCCTGTCGCACGGCCCCCGCGCGGGCGGCGGCACCACCTTCACCGTCACCCTGCCCGTCCCGCAGGAGGGAGCCCCGGCATGAATTTCACCGTTCATATCGTCGATGACGAGGAAAGCCTGCGCGACAGCCTGGGGTTTCTGTTCGCCTCGCGCGGGATTGCGACCCGGACCTGGGCCTCGGGCGAGGATCTGCTGGCCGCTTGGCCGCTTGCCGATTGCGGCTGTCTGATTCTGGACGTGCGGATGGAGGGGATGTCGGGGCCGCAGCTTCTGGATGCGCTGCAGGCAAGGCCCGAGGGGCTGGTGCCGCCGGTGATCTTTCTGACCGGTCATGCCGATGTGCCGTTGGCGGTGCAGTCGCTGAAGGCGGGCGCCTTTGATTTCGTCGAAAAACCTTTCAACGACAACCACATCGTCGATATCGCGCTGGCCGCGATGGCGGCCCACGAGGGCCGTCTGGCCGAGGCCATCGCGCGCGAGGCGGTGGCCACGCGGCGGGCAAGCCTGTCCGTGCGCGAGGCCGAGGTGATGGCGCTGATGCTGGAAGGGCTGATGAACAAGCAGATCGCCGAGCGGCTGGGCATCGCCATGCGCACGGTCGAGGTGCATCGCTCGCGCGTGCTGGCGAAGATGGGGGCGCGCAACATCGCGGATCTGGCCCGGATGACCTGACTTGATTTCGGGCGGGCGCGAACATAATGTGAACACATGGTTCAGCGCACCCTGCCCGAGAAACTGTCGATTCTGGCAGACGCCGCGAAATATGACGCCTCCTGCGCGTCGTCGGGCGGCGAACGGCGCGGCTCGCGCGATGGCAAGGGGATCGGCTCCACCACCGGCGCGGGCATCTGCCACGCCTGGGCGCCCGATGGCCGCTGCATCTCGCTGCTGAAAGTGCTGCTGACGAATTTCTGTATCTACGACTGCGCTTACTGCATCAACCGGGTGTCCAGCCGGGTCGAACGGGCGCGGTTCAGCGTCGAGGAAGTGGTCAGCCTGACGCTGGAATTTTACCGCCGCAATTATATCGAGGGGCTGTTTCTGTCCTCGGGCATCATCCGCTCGCCCGACGAGACGATGGCCGAGATGGTCCGCGTCGCCCGCACCCTGCGCGAGCGCGAGCATTTCCGCGGCTACATCCATCTGAAAACCATCCCCGATGCCGCGCCCGAACTGATCGCCGAGGCGGGAAAATGGGCGGACCGGCTGTCGATCAATGTGGAACTGCCGACCGAGGCCGCGCTGACGCAGCTGGCGCCGGAGAAATCGGTGCAAACGATCCACGGCGCGATGGCCGAGGTGAAGGCCCGCGGCGAGGCCGCGAAGGATCGCAGCGCCCGCGGCACAAGGGCGCCGCGCTTTGCCCCCGCCGGGCAATCGACGCAGATGATCGTCGGCGCCGATGCCGCAACCGATGGCGAAATCCTGCGCAGATCCTCGAGCCTTTACAACCGCTTCGCGCTGCGCCGGGTCTATTACTCGGCCTTCTCGCCGATCCCCGATGCGTCAAAGATGCTGCCCTTGATCCAGCCGCCTCTGGTGCGCGAACACCGGCTCTATCAGGCCGATTGGCTGATGCGGAACTACGGCTTTGACGCCACCGAGATTGCCCCGCCCACCGGCATGCTCGATCTGCAGATCGACCCGAAACTGGCCTGGGCGCTGGAACATCGGGCGCTGTTTCCGGTCGATGTGAACCGCGCCCCCCGCGAGATGCTGTTGCGCATCCCCGGCATCGGTCCGCGCAGTGTCGAGCGCATCGTGAAAGCCCGTCGTCACCGGACCCTGCGGTATGAGGACCTGCTCGCCATCGGCTGCGTCTTGAAACATGCCGAGCCCTTCATCACCCTGCCCGGCTGGTCGCCCCGCGCGCTGCCCGATGATGCGAACCTGCGCGCGCGGTTTGCCCCCGCGCCGGAACAGCTGAGCCTGTTTTGATGCAGATCACCCTGCCCCGCATCGGCACCGTCGCCGCCTGGCGGCAGGAGGTGCGCCGTCTGGCCGCCGCGGGCATCGATCCGGCGGCGGTGGTCTGGTCGGTGGGCGAAACCTCTGCCGATCTTTTTGCCGCCGCGCCCCCGCGGCCCGCGACGCCGACGCAGCTCATGCTCTCGCGCGAGGCGGTGGAGGGGATCGAACTGGCGCTTCTGCACCGTGACCCCGAGCGGTTTTCCCGCGCCCATGCGCTGGTGCTGCGGCTGTCGCGGCGGGAGCTGCGCTGGGGGGATCGGTCCGACCCGGCCTTGCGGCGGCTGCTTGATCAGCAAAAGGCGGTCGGGCGCGAGATCCACAAGATGCACGGCTTCGTGCGCTTTCGCGAGGTGACGCCGCCCGGGGCGAACCGGCGTGCCTTTGCCGCCTGGTTCGAACCCGATCACCCTATTCTGGAGGCCGCCGCGCCGTTCTTTGCCCGCCGTTTTGGCGACATGGACTGGCTGATTGCGACGCCGACCCTGACCGCGCGTTGCGAGGCGGGCGCACTGCAGATCGAGGAAACCACGGCCCGGCAACCGCCGCCCCAGGACGCGACCGAGGAGCTGTGGCGGGTCTATTTCGCCGCGATCTTCAACCCGGCGCGGCTGATGGTGAGCGCGATGAAATCGCACATGCCGCAGAAATACTGGAAGAACCTGCCCGAGGCCGATCTGATCCCCGGGCTGATCCGGGCGGCGGAAACCCGGGTGCGGGCGATGCACGACCCCGGCGCCGCCCCGCCCGCCACTTTGCCCGGTCCCCGGCTGCGCCGCAAAGCGCCTGCGGGCAGGGGCTAGCGGCCCCGGATCAGATCCGAAAAGGGTTTCGTGCCGTCGAACCGCTGCCCAAGCGGGGTGATCAGCGCCGCCGCATCGCGTTCGGCGGCCGGGGCGGCGGCGATCACGCCCAGATCGGTCAGGTAATCGGGCAGACGACCGGACAGCACCAGACGCCGGTCGATCGGCAGATCGGGTTTCAGCCTGCGCGCCAGCTGCCAGACCGCGGTGGTGCAATTCGAGGTCAAGGTGTTGTAAAACCTGGGTTCCTTTTCCAAGTCCTGCGCCAGATCGAGATAGGACAGGAACATGTCCCGGATCTGCGCGGGCGTCAGATCGACCGGATAAAGCCGCACCTGTTCCTTGCGGTAATTGGTGCGCAGCTTGACGATGTCGTCCTCGGTCGCGCCGATCAGCACCTGTTCGAACTGCCGGAAGAAGCCGCCGATCTCGTTGAATTTTTCGCCCCTCTCGCGGCGGATCTCGACCGAGAAGACCACATGCTGACCGGTCGAAAAGCCGAAGCTGACCAGCAGATGCGCGATATCGGGACGCGACCAGACCGAGGTGAACATGTCGAGACGGTCCAGCTTCGACAGGTCATAGTCTTGCGAGATCCAGCGCGGCGTGGCCTCGGTCTCCGAGGTCCAGTCGAAATCGCGCAGGTTCGACAGTGTCACCCGCTCGCCCTCGATCCGCGCGGTGACGCCGCGGGCGACGTCGATTTCCCAGTCGCGGTCCTGGCGCGGCGTGATCGTCTGATACCAGAGGCCCACCGTGACCGCCGCCAGCGCAACCACCGCCAGGGCAAGCCCGCGCTGATCGAAAAGCCAGAGCCCAAGGGCGGCCAGCGCCGTCAGCCCCAGAAGCGTCAGCGCGATCAGGCGCACAAGGCCCGACAGCTGCAGCCAGATCGCGGTGGCCGCCCAAGCCGTTCCCGCCAGGATCACCGCCACGACAAGGACATGGCCCAGAATGTGCACGAAACGGATCATCGCCGCTCTCCCTTGGGGCGGGGTCGCCCCCGCCCGGTTCCGTTACAGGCTCGTCTTGCCCGAGGCTTCGGCCAGCAGACGCTCTGTCCGGGCGTCTTCGAGCTTGTTGTAGATCCGGTCCGCTTCCTCCTTGTCACGCAGCGCTTTCGACAGCGCGGCCGTCGTATAGACAAGCATCAGCGCAGACATCGCATAATATCCCTTGGCGGAAAAGCTGGCTTCCAGCGACCAGATCCCGCCCGCCATCATCACCGCGGCGATGGTGAACATGGCATAGGTGAAGATGTTCCAGGCATTCGAGACTTTCGGGGCATAGCTGGTCATGGTCTTGGTCCTTGGTTGAAATTCAATGGTCGGGGTCAGGGCTCAGAGCGTCTTTTCGCGCAGCCGGGCCAGCACTTGCGCCGCCTCGGGGCGCAGGGCCGCGCCACAGCCCGCCGCGGCAAGCCGGGTCACGGTCGCCTCGGCCGAGGTGCCGATGGCAAGGTCGGTCATCGCGATCTCGACCGCCTCGGCGTGATCTTGCCGCGATTGCAGCCGCGTCAGCGTCGCTTCGGCTTCCGCCAGCGAGGCCGCGACGCCATCGGGCAGCGTGCCGCGCAGCTTTTGCGTGCGGCTGGCAGCGTCGGCAATCAGCTTGCCGCGTTGCAGCGCCTTCAGCCGCTGTTCGGCCAGAGCCACCGTCTCGCGCAGCCGCCGCGTCTCGGTGTCGTAATGCGCGATGGCGCGGGCGGTGGCTTCGGCCTCGGCCTGCAAATCGGCAATCGCCGACGCCGCCTCGGTCGCCAGATCCTCGCGGCCCTTGCCCAGCGCGGCGACGGCGCGGGTTTCCAGATCGGTGATCTGGCCCGCAATCCGCGCGGCCGCCGTTCTTTCGCGCCCGGCGTAAGCCATGACAATGGCCACGGCACGTTTCGCCCCCTCCAGCCCCTCGGCCGCGTCGCGCAGCTGCTGGCGCAGGATCGTCAGCGCATGGGCATCGGTGAAGGCCTCCTCCGCATCGGCGGCTCGGGCCCGGATCAGGGTGGTGATCATCTTGAACATCTTCGCGCTCCTCGCTATGAACGTTGTTCATGAAGACTGTATGCCAGAGTCGTGAACGTCGTTCAAGATAATTTTGAACGACGTTCACAGAAAAGATCGGGTGCCGAATGGGAAACAATCGCGACGAGAAGAAAGCCGATCTGAAGGCCCGGCTGATTGCGGCCGCCGAGGCCGAGATTGCCGAACATGGTCTTGCGGGGCTGAAGGCGCGGGCGGTGACGGCGCGGGCGGGCTGCGCATTGGGGGCGCTTTATACCGCGGTCGAAGATCTCGACATGCTGGTGGTATGGGTCAATTCGCGCACGCTGACACGGCTTGGGGCCACGCTGACCGAAGCGGTGGCGGGGGCAGGCAGCCCACAGGCGGCGTTGCTGGCGCTGGCGGCGCGTTACACCGACTTTGCGGTCGAAAACCGGGCGCTCTGGCTGTCGCTGTTCGAACATCGGCTGCCCGAGGGGCGCGATTTCCCCGATTGGCACCGGCAGGAACACGCGGTCTTGCTGACCGTGATCGCCCCGCATCTGGCGGCGCTGCGCCCCGATCTTGACCCGGAGGCGCTGGTGCTGCGCGCCCGCACCACCTTTGCCGCGGTGCATGGGGTCGTGCATCTGGCGTTGCAGGGCCGGTTCGTCGGCGTGCCGATGGCCAGCCTGCAGAGCGAGGTGGCCGCACTTGTGGAAACGATGACCGCCGGGGCGGCCGCGCTTACGCGCTGACCGGCCTTATCTTCGGCGCGGCTTCAACCACCAGCGGGTCAAGGCCGGGGCTGTTTTCCGCGACATGCGCAAGCAGCGCCGCGCGCATCGGCGGCGACCAGTTTTCCGAGATATGGGCGGCAATCGGCCCCGCCCGGTCGCCCGGTTGCACCGCGAAGAAGGCGGCGATCTGGTTCGCCATCCGGATGATCCTGTCTTCGCTCATCGCGCCTCCGTGTCGGTAAAATGCACCAGTCCGGCCGGGCCGCGGGCAATCAGGGAAAGCCCCGCCGCCTGCGCCTCGGCCACAGCAAGCGCCGTGGGGGCCGAGGGTGCGATCAGCCCCCGCGCCCCGATCATCGCCGCCTTCTGCACCAGATCGACCGAGAGCCGGGAGGTCAGCACCAAGACCCCCGCCGCAGGATCAAGCCCCCGCGTCGCCAAGGCCCCCGCCAGCTTGTCCAGCGCATTGTGCCGCCCGACATCCTCGCGCACAAGCGCAAGGCGCGTTCCGGTCCAGAATCCGGCCGCATGCACCGCCCGCACAGCATCCTGCAGCGGCTGCGCCCGCCGCAACGATTGCAGCGCCTGTTCCGCACCTTCGAGGGCCAGCGGATCGCGCGGCACGGCGGCTTCGCTGCGCAGCATTTTCGGCAGCGGACGCAGCGCGGCAGCAAGGCTTTCAAGCCCGCAAAGACCGCAGCCGACGGGCCCCGCCATCGCCCGGCGCCGTTCGGAAAAGCGTTTCGATGCAACAGGATCAAGCCAGCCTCGCAGCTCGATGCCGCGGTCTTGCTGCACCCTTTCGCTGCGCAGCAATTGACCGGGTTGCGTGATCATCCCCTCGGTCAGGGCAAAGCCCAGCAGGAAGTCCTCCAGATCCATGGGCGAGGCCATCATCACCGCCTGCGTCACGCCCTCGAAGACCAGCGCCACCGGCACTTCCTCGGCCAGCACCGCCCGGGCCCCACTGGGCAGGGGAACCGTGACCGCACCGGCGGGAAGGCTCATTCGGCCGCCTCGATCCGCCGCGCCGCGGCCGCCTGCGCCGCATAATCGCGCTGCCAGTCCGAAGGCCCGTTCGAGGGCGCCACCTGCACCGCCGTCACCTTGTATTCCGGGCAGTTCGTGGCCCAGTCGGAATTGTCGGTGGTCACCACATTCGCCTGCGTATCGGGGTGGTGGAAGGTGGTGTAGACAACGCCGGGGCTGACCCGATCCGTCACCGTCGCCCGCAGCGTCGTTTCCCCGGCGCGCGAGGCAAGCCGGACCCAATCGCCGTCACGGATGCCGCGGGTTTCGGCATCGGTCGGGTGGATCTCCAGCCGATCCTCGCCATGCCAGACCACATTTTCCGTCCGCCGCGTCTGCGCCCCGACATTGTATTGGCTGAGAATCCGCCCCGTCGTCAGCAACAGCGGGAAGCGCGGCCCGGTCTTTTCGTCGGTCGGCAAATAGGCGGTGCGGATGAACCGGCCCCTGCCGCGCACGAAGCCATCGACATGCATGATCGGCGAGCCTTTGGGCGCCTGATCGTTGCAGGGCCATTGCACAGAGCCGCGGGCGTCCAGCATCTCATAGGTGACAGAGGCAAAACCCGGCGTCGTCGCGGCGATTTCCGCCATGATTTCCGATGGATGGGTGTAATGCCAGCCCGCCCCCAGCGCATTGGCCAGAAGCTGCGTCACCTCCCAATCGGCAAAGCCCGCCTTCGGCGCCATCACCCGACGCACCCGGTTGATACGGCGTTCCGCATTGGTGAAGGTGCCGTCCTTTTCCAGAAAGGTCGAGCCGGGCAGGAAGACATGGGCGTAATTCGCGGTCTCGTTCAAGAAAAGATCATGCACGATCACCAGATCCATCGCCGCAAGCCCGGCCGAGACATGCGCCGTGTTCGGGTCCGATTGCAGGATATCCTCGCCCTGAACGTAAAGCGCCTTGAAGCGCCCCTCGACCGCGGCATCGAGCATGTTCGGAATGCGCAGCCCGGGTTCGGACGAGAGCCGCACCCCCCAGGTCCGTTCAAAGAGGCCCCGCGTCGCATCGTCGGACACATGCCGATAGCCGGGGAATTCATGCGGGAAGCTGCCCATGTCGCAGCTGCCCTGCACGTTGTTCTGCCCCCGCAGCGGGTTCACGCCGACACCGGGCCGCCCGATATTGCCGGTCATCATCGCGAGGTTCGCAATCGCGATCACGGTGGTGGAGCCCTGCGAATGTTCGGTCACGCCCAGACCATAGTAGATCGCGGCATTCGGCGCCGCCGCATAGGCCCGGGCCGCCGCGCGCAGGGTTTCGGCCGGAACGCCGGTCAGGCTTTCAACCGCCTCGGGGGCATACTCCGGGTTCGCGACGAATTCGGCATAATCCGCCCATTCATCCCAGTCGCAGCGCCCTTCGATGAAGCGTTTGTCGTAAAGCTGCTCGGTCACGATCACATGCGCCATCGCCGTCATCACCGCGACATTGGTGCCGGGCCGCAGCTGCAGATGCCAGGCCTCGCCCCGGTGCGGGGTGTCGAGCAGGTCGATCCGGCGCGGATCGACGACGATCAGCTTCGCCCCCGCCCGAAGCCGCTTGCGCAGGCGGCTTGCGAAGACCGGGTGGCCATCGGTCGGGTTCGCGCCAATGACCAGCGCCAGATCGGTTTCCTCGACCGAGTCGAAATCCTGCGTCCCGGCCGAGGTGCCGAAGGTCTGTTTCAGCCCGTAGCCGGTCGGCGAATGGCAAACCCGCGCGCAGGTGTCGGTGTTGTTGGTGCCGAAAACCGCGCGCGCAAGCTTTTGCACGAGGTAGGTTTCCTCGTTCGTGCAGCGCGAGGAGGTGATGACACCGAGCGCATCGGCGCCGTGGCGGTCGCGGATCGCCCGCAACCGGGTGGCGGTGAAATCCAGCGCCTCGGTCCAGTTCACTTCGCGCCAGGGGTCGGTGATCGTCTCGCGGATCATCGGCTTCAGGATGCGGTCCTTGTGCGTGGCGTAGCCGTAAGCGAAGCGGCCCTTGACGCAACTGTGGCCCCGGTTCGCCGCACCGCCCTTCCACGGCACCATGCGGACGAGCTGATCGCCCAACATATGCGCCTCGAAGCTGCACCCCACCCCGCAATAGGCGCAGGTGGTGACGACTTTCCGTTCCGGCGTGCCGATCTTTTCGACCGATTTTTCAACGAGCGTCGCGGTCGGGCAGGCCTGCACGCAGGCGCCGCAGGAGACGCAATCCGAAGACAGAAAGTCGGGCGCCGCGGGCGAAATCCGGGCATCGAAACCGCGCCCCATCACCGTCAGCGCGAAGGTGCCCTGCACCTCCTCGCAGGCCCGCACGCAGCGCATGCAGACGATGCATTTCGCCGGATCATAGCTGAAATAGGGGTTCGAAACGTCTTTCGGAATATAGCGCGGGTTCGGCCCCGTCGCATCACGCCGCGCGAAATGGGTGTCCTTCGCCTGATAGCGGACCTCGCGCAGACCAACGGCGCCCGCCATGTCCTGCAACTCGCAATCGCCATTCGCCGCGCAGGTCAGGCAATCCAGCGGATGGTCCGAGATATAAAGCTCCATCACACCACGGCGCAGTTTCTGCAGCTGCGGCGTCTGCGTATGCACCCGCATGCCGGGCGCAACCGGGGTGGTGCAGGAGGTCGGCGTGCACTTCATCCCCTCGATTTCCACCATGCACAGACGGCAGGAACCGACCGGTTCCACGCTGTCGGTGGCGCAAAGCTTGGGAATGGAAATCCCGGCTTCCGCTGCCGCGCGCATCACGGACGTGCCCGCCGGCACGGTGATCTCGACCCCGTCGATGGTCAAGTGCACCGGCGCGCCGTCGCGTTTCGGCGTGCCCATGTCCTTCGTCCAGTCGAGCGGGGGAATGATCAGGTCCTTCATTCGGCGGCCTCGCGTGAGCAGGGGAAGTCGGCAGGGAAATGGCGGATCGCGCTTTGCACCGGATAGGGGGTGAAGCCCCCCAAGGCGCAAAGCGAGCCCAGTTTCATCGTCTGGCACAGGTCCTCGAGCAGCGGCATCGCCGAAGCGTCGCCCGCGGCGATACGGTCGATCACCTCGACTCCGCGGACGGCGCCGATGCGGCAGGGGGTGCAGGTGCCGCAGCTTTCGATGGCGCAGAATTCCATCGCGAAGCGCGCCAGTTTCAGCATGTCGGCCGTGTCGTCATGCACCACAAGCCCCGCATGGCCGACCAGCCCGCCCTGCCCCGCGAATTGCTCGTAGCAGAAGGGCAGATGGTAGTCGGAAACCGGATGATAGGCGCCCAAGGGCCCGCCCACCTGCACCGCCTTGACCGGACGCCCGGTGGCGGTGCCGCCGCAGATGTCTTCGACGAGTTCGCCCAAAGTGATGCCAAAGCCGGTCTCGAAGAGCCCGCCGCGTTTCACATTGCCGCCGATCTGCAACGGGATCGTGCCGCGGGACCGGTCCATCCCGAAGCTTTCGTAAGCCTTCGCCCCATGCGCCAGAATCCACGGCACGGCGGCCAAGGACAGCAGGTTGTTCACCACCGTCGGCTTGCCGAACAGCCCCTTCAGCGCGGGCAGCGGCGGTTTCGTGCGCACCGTGCCGCGCTTGCCTTCAAGCGAATTCAGAAGCGCGGTTTCCTCGCCGCAGACATAGGCGCCCGCGCCGACACGGACCTCCATCTCGAACCCGGCCTCGGCCAGGAAAGGCTTCGCCATCGCGATCGCCGCGCGCATCACCGCGATCGCGTCGGGATATTCCGAGCGGATGTAGACATAGCCGCGCGTCGCGCCGACCGCGTGACCGGCAATCGCCATGCCTTCGACCAGACAGAAGGGGTCGCCCTCGATCAGCATCCGGTCGGCGAACGAGCCGCTGTCGCCCTCGTCGACGTTGCAGACGATGTATTTCTGATCCGCCTGCGCCGCGGCGACGGTGCGCCATTTGATGCCCGTGGGAAAGCCCGCGCCGCCGCGCCCGCGCAGGCCCGAGGCGAAGACTTCCTCGACCACCTCGGACTGCGTCATCTTCAGCGCCTTGCGCAGACCGGCCCAACCCTCGGTCGCGGCGAATTGCGCCAGCGACAGCGGCTCGATCCTTCCGCAGCGGGCAAAGGTGAGCCGCGTCTGGCGCTTGAAGAAGGGGATCTCCTCGACCAGACCCACGGCTTTCGGGTGGCTTTCGGGTGCCTCGAAAACGCCCGCCACATCGGCGGGCGTCATCGGGCCAAAGCCGATCCGGCCCGCGGGCGTTTCCAGCTCCAGCAGCGGCTCCAGCCAGATCATCCCGCGCGAGCCATTGCGGGCGATCTCCAGCGTCACACAGCGCTGTTCGGCCTCATGGCGCAGCGCGGCCAGAACCGCCTCGGCGCCACAGGCCTTGGCGGCGGCATCAGAGGGCAGCCAGATCTTCATGCGCCCAGCTCCGCCACGATGCCCGCGACCGCGGCCGCATCCAGACGCCCGACCAGCCGATCATTCACCATCGCCGCGGGGGCACAGGCGCACAGGCCCAGACAATAGACCGCCTCCAGCGTCACCGCTTCCGAGCTTTGCCCAAGCCGCAGCCCCAGCGCCGACTCGAGCCGCGCCTGCACCGCGTCAGAGCCCATCGCCTGACAGGCCTCGGCCCGGCAGAGCTTGATCACATGCCGCCCCGCGGGCGCCTTGCGGAAATCGTGGTAGAAGCCGACCACCCCCGCCACCTCGGCCCGGGTCAGCCCCAGATCGGCGGCGATGGGCGCATAGGTGTCGTCGGGAATGAACCCAAAGGCCGCCTGCACATCCTGCAGGATCGGCAAAAGCGCCCCTTCCCGGCCACGATGGGCCGCAAGAATGGCGCGCAGGCGCGCGGTATCGGTCATGTCGTCCTCCCGCCTCAAGCCTGCGACGAAGGGACACACAAGGCAATGCGGTTTCCGACAGGTGATGGCGGTTTTGCGAAGGATCAGCCCTGCCAGCGGGCCAGCGCGTCTTCGTCGGCGTCCTTGGCGGCAACCCAACTGGCCCCGTCGCGACTGACTTCCTTCTTCCAGAACGGCGCGCGGGATTTCAGATAATCCATCAGGAATTCCGCCGCCTCAAACGCCGCAACCCGATGCCGCGCGGCGGTGGCCACCATCATGATCGGCGCGCCGACCGCCAGCCGCCCGTGCCGATGGATCACCAGCGCATCGGCCAGATCCCAACGCCCCCGCGCCTGTTCGAGCATCGCCGCAATCGCGCTGTCGCACATGCCGGGGTAATGCTCGATCTCCAGCGCCTCAAGATTGCCGGTATCGTCGCGCACAAGGCCCAGGAAACCGACCACCGCGCCGATGTTTTCGCGGCTTTCGGAAAAGGCGGAAAGTTCCGAACCGAAGTCGAAAGCGGCCTCCTGCACCTGAACGCGCATCTCAGCCCCCGGTCATCGGCGGGAAAAAGGCGACCTCGCGCACACCCGCCAGCGGCGCATCGAACCCGGCCAATTGCTGATCGAGCGCCACCCGCAGCGCCGAGGTATCGGCAAAGGCCGCCTCATAGCGCGGCTCGCGGGCGCGCAGTTCGGCCACGAGGTCAAGGACGGTGGTGGCCGAGGTCTCGACCCGCTCGCGCGGCAGGCCGATGCGCTCGCGCACCCAGGCGAAATAGACGATGTCGAGCATGTGTCCCCCGGTGGTGGTTCGGGTGTGAGCCTAGCGAGGCCGGGGGGCAGAGGCAACGGGGAGGCGAATCTCTCACCGTGCAGCAAAATGTGATTTGACAGAATCGACAAAAATCCACACATGCAGGATAATCATTACAGAGTAATGATTATCCTGCTACAGGACGCCTGCGACATAAGCACAAAGTGCTTATGTCGCAGGCGTCCTGCATGTTATGTCAATTGAATTTTTACTCATAGTCACTTATATTGTTCTTCGCGGGGGCTCCTCGGAGTTCCGGCTGTGTCTTCATCGAGCCGCGCGTTTGTGAAGCACAGGTGGTGACCCAGAAGCGTAGAGCTCTGGTTGATAGCCACCAGCCCCCGCCCATCATATGACTTTTATTCCGAACTCAGATGATAGCAGTTTGGCCTTGAAGTCGCCACGCTCGACAAGCCTTCTACAGTAGGCGACGCCATCGGCGATTTGAAGCAACCTTGACGCCGCAGAGTCCAGTTGAATCGTTCGCTTGACACCTTTGAACATTCCATCTTCGCGGGAAGCCTTCCCGACGATCTCATCAAACGTCTTTCCAAGATTTTGGCTATTTGCGTCGACTATCACCTCGACATTGTTCAAGCCTCGCGCTCGCGGCAAGAGCACGGAACGAACATGCTTCGAAGTCGTTTTGACGCCCTCGATCAGCGTATTCGCATAGATGGTCTGCCTGCAGCCAACGTGAGAGATTGGCGATTTGTAGGCAAAGCGCAAACATGGTTGTGCCAGCGGGCTCGCGGCGAAGCCTGCAAGAATGGCCCGAATGAACTCGGCATCAAGCTTATGGCAATGAAATTCGCCAAAACCCGCGGGCAGAAGGTCCGAAAACACCTTGTCAGCTTTGCTCGCATCGCGGGCAAACACCCACAAGAAGCCGAGGGCAAAGTCTGCATTCCCTGCCGTGCCGGTCTCATCGACAAAACAGAGGATTTTGCTGTTGAGCTTCGCCACTCGTCGTCACCTACCTTGCAACCTCAACTTCCGTCCGCGGCACCTGCCGCGCCTCACCCCCACTCCTGCACGAACTCCCGCCACTCGCCCTTGCTCATGCCGGAGGTCTCCGCCGTCACCACTTCGCCCGCCAGACGACGTTTCAACACCTCTTTCGCCTTCGCGGACACACTCACCGCGCCCAGTCGGTAATCCTCGAAGGCCTCGTAGGCCTGCGGCACCCAGTCCTTCACGATGTCGCACATGATCTGCGCATAGACCCGGATTTCATATTGCGCATGCACATCCGCCCGCAGCCGCAGGAAGTGGAACAGATTGTGCAGGTCGATCTTCCAATACCATTGCGTATAAACGTTCGCGGGCAGGTTCATCCGCGCCAGTTCCCGCGCCAGACCCAGCTTGCCCGTATCGGCATCGGGCGTCAGCATGTCCTCGTAATGGTCATAGGCGCGCATCGCATCTTCGCGCAGAAGATCCAGCACCCGGGCCGCCTCGGCGCCTTCCAGAACCTGACCGCGGCCCTGATTGTTCACCGTCGATTGCGCCGCCAGATGCTCGGGCGCGGGGATGTAGAATTCGCGGTCCATCACCGAATAGCGCGCGGAATATTCGTTCACATTCGCGGTGCGGTGGCGGATCCACTGCCGGGCGACAAAGATCGGCAGTTTGACGTGGAACTTGACCTCGCACATCTCGAACGGGGTCGAGTGCCAGTGCCGCATCAGATAGCGGATCAGGCCGCGGTCATCCGACACCGCCTTGGTGCCGCGACCATAGCTGACCCGTGCCGCCTGACAGATCGCGGCATCGTCGCCCATGTAGTCGATGACCCGGATCAGCCCGTGATCCAGCACCGGATGGGCCTGGTAAAGCCGCGCCTCCATCCCCGCCGAGGTGGCGCGCAGCGTGGGCTGGCTGCTGGCCCGCTGGGCGGCGATCTCGGCAAGCTGGTCTGGGGTAAGCGACATGGGGGCCTCCGGGCAAAAGAATCGCCACGACTATATCTGGCAAAGACCCCCGCCGAAACCGCGAGATACGGTGCGATGCCGGAAAGCACTGTCGCAGCCCGGGCACGCTTGGCCGGGGCGCGGGCGGCGGGTCCGTTGCAAATTGACTTTTTGGCGATTTTTCGTCAGCCTTGCCGCAACGAGCAGTCAACGAAAGACGAACATAATGATCAAACGGGTTCTGCCGCTTGCGGCACTCCTTGCGGTTGCCGCATGCGGCGGCGCCGCGATCGTCGGCCCCGCGGATGATGATGACGATGGCGGCGGCGGCGGCGAGACGACCGGGATCCC
Source organism: Rhodobacter capsulatus (assembly GCF_052363185.1). Taxonomy (GTDB): domain Bacteria; phylum Pseudomonadota; class Alphaproteobacteria; order Rhodobacterales; family Rhodobacteraceae; genus Rhodobacter; species Rhodobacter capsulatus_E. The sequence goes on from NZ_CP198955.1 coordinate 3,225,007, forward strand.
GGCGGAGCTGAGCAACAACCTGAAAGCCGTGAGCTTCGACGGCACGACGATGAAGGTCACCATCGACCTGCTCGATTCCACCCCGGCCGAGGTGACCTACAACCGCGATGCCCGGCTGGATCTGCCGGGCTACACCGCCTACCGCATGCAGGAGGATTCGCTGGACCGGCTGTTCGTGGCGCTGGGGGCGATTTCGGCCGATGGCGCGGTGCAGGCGGTGACGGTGGGCGATGGCGGGCAGTTCAACCGCTATTTCGCCGGCGGCAGCTATGACCGCGCGGGCGGCTTCGACCGGCCCGAGATCGGCACCGGGCCGGGGGCGGGACAGGTGTCCTATGCGGGCCGCTATGCCGCGGTGACGAATGTCGATGCGCCGCGCGACGGCGGTCCGGATGATGTGGCGCTGCCGGTCACCGGAACGGTCGATCCCGTCAACCTTCCCGCGCAGCCCGGCCGGGTCAGCGGAGACATCTTCCTCAACGCGAACTTCAACGACAATACGGTGAACGGCGCGATCTCGAACCGGGTGCTGGTCGATACGAATTATGCGCTGGCCGATGTGATCCTTGTTCCGGGCACGATCGCCACGGATGGCACCTTCGCCGGCACTGCCGAATATTCGGACCTGACCGCGATCGGCACCTATGGCGGCATCTTTGGCGGCACCGATGCGAATTCGGTGGCGGGGCTCGTGCATCTGACCGAGTTCGAAAGGAACTGGGACGGCGAGCAGGAACATGGCGTCTTCGTGCTGACGCAATGCGGCCCGAACAACACGTTGCCGATCTGCGACAATGTCGCCCCCTGAGCCGGGCAGGTCGCGCCGTCTTCTGGCGGCGCTGGCGCTGGGCCTGGCGCTGGCCGGGCCGGCCATGGCCGAGGCGCCCCGCACGATCCCGATGGCCGAGGCCAGCGCCGAACAGCTGGGCGCGGCGGCGGTGCGGGCGCTGGCCAGCGGGCAAAACCCCGAGGCGGCGGCGCTGGCCGCGGAACTGCTGCGCCGCGATCCGAAGACTCCGCTCGGCCATTACATCTTCGCCCGGCTGGCGCTGGCCGAGGGCAACACCGCCACCGCCCGCAAGGCGGCCCGACGCAGCTTTTTCGCCGCGCAATCGCCGCGCCAGCATTACGAGGCCGCCCGGATCGCCGGTCAGGCCGCCCTGGCCGAGCGCCGCTTCAGCGCCGCCGCCTTCTGGGCCCGGCAGACCGTTCAATATGCCCCCGACGCCTCGGCCCGCGCGGTGGGCGTGCAGGATTTCCGCCGTCTGGCCGCGCTCAACCCGCTGGCCTTCAGCCTGAAACTGGGCCTGCGCCCCTCGAACAATGTCAATGGCGGCGCCGATGACCGGCTCAATGTGATCGACGGCTTCGATACGGTGGGCGTGCTCAGCGACGATGCGATGGCCCTGGGCGGGGTGGTCGGCACCGCCGATGTCACAGCCAGCCTGCGGATCACCCAGGATGCACGCTCGCAGACCCGGCTCGGCCTGAGCGGCTATTCCCGGCTGGTCGATTTCTACGGCCGCCCCACGGCGACGCCGCTTTCCTGGGGCAGCGGCCCGCCCCCGGCCCCGGTCGAGATCCGCAATGCCGATTATTCGACGGCCTCGCTGTCGACCCATCTGCAGCACAGCCGCAGCTTCGGCCCGGGCTTTGTGGGCATGGCACAGATCGAGGCCGGGCGGCTGTGGCAAGGCGGCCAGCCCGCCTATGACTGGCAGGGGCTCGAACTCTCGGGCAGCAAGAGCTTGACCCCCAAACTGCAGCTGAGCTTCGGCGCCGCCCAGGAGCGCCGCGACTGGGTCGAACGCGCCCGGATCGACCGGCGGCAGCAACTGGATTTCGGCCTGCGCGGCGCGGCGGCCAAGGGCAGCTGGGGCCTTGGCCTTTCGGCCAGCGCGCTGGACAGCCCGTCCGCGCAGGCGCGTTACTGGTCGGTTCTGGCCAGCGCCAGCTTTCAGCCCAAGGCGCAGCTGGGCCCGGTGGCGCTCAGCCTTGCGGCCGGGGCTTCGACCACGGTCTACCCGGATTACATGGTCTTCTTCATGCAGCCCGAGGGCGGTCGGCAGGATGACGCCGTTTTTGCCGAACTGGGGCTGACGGTGCCGAAGCTGGGCATCGCCGCCTTTGCGCCGGAACTGAAGCTGCAGGCGGTGACGGTGGACAGCAATGTCTCGCGCTTCAGCCGGACCGAATTCTCGGTGGCGGTGGGCTGGCGCTCGACCTTCTGAGGCGCTTGTGCCCGCCGATGATTGCGCTATCGTTCGCCGCGGAAACGGAGACCTCCCATGCAGATACGCTATCTTCACACCATGCTGCGCGTGCTGGACCTGCAGCGCACGATGGATTTCTTTGCGCTTCTGGGCCTGCGCGAAACGCGGCGGATCGAGAATGAACAGGGCCGCTTCACGCTGGTTTTCATGGCCGCGCCGGGGCAGGAAGACACCCCGGTCGAGCTGACATACAACTGGGACGGCGATCCCGCCCTGCCGTCCGACAGCCGCCATTTCGGCCATCTCGCCTATGGGGTCGAGAATATCTATGACATCTGTGCGCATCTGCAGGCCAATGGCGTGACGATCAACCGCCCGCCGCGCGATGGCCGGATGGCCTTCATCCGCAGCCCCGACAATGCCTCGGTGGAACTGCTGCAGATCGGCGAAGCCCTGCCGCCCGCCGAGCCGTGGCTGTCCATGCCCAACATCGGGCATTGGTAGACCTGCGCGATTATCACCCAGCCGCGGGGCGTTTCGCTCTGCGGCAACTTCGGCTAGATCGGGGCGGCGGGGCCGGACCCGCGCAAGACCGAGGACGCCATGCCCGCCAAAGAGCTTTTCGCCGCCGATCTGATCCGCCGTCTGGACGCGCCCGACGCCCCCGCGCCGCTCGTGCAGGCGCTGGCGCAGGATTTCGCAGGCGGGCGGTTTCCTGACCCCGAACTGGCGCTGAACGGGCTGCGCGCGGCTTTGGCGGCGGCGGCGGAAACCGCCGCTCTGGCGGGTGAAAACGAAACCCTGCAACAGGTTGCCGCGCTGAACGCTGCCGGGGACCGTGCCGCCGCGGCGGCGCTGCTCGAGGACGCGACGGAGGAGCCGCTGCTCTCGGCCGCCTTCCGGCAGGACCGGCTCTGCAACGCCCCCGAACGGGCGGCGGCGCGGCAGATCGCGCGGCTCAAGGCTGCCGCCCCCGCGGGCGGGGTGTTCCGGGCGACCGTCGATCTGCTTTATGAAAAGCTGGAAGCCGGGGAAAAAGCGGGCGATCCTTTCGACATGCTTTTGGCGCTGGAACTCGCCAAGGCGCTTTACAAGCGCGCCAAGGGCGGGGAACTCGGTCAGGCGCAGACGAGCCTTGGCAATTGCCATCAGATCATCGGCCAGTTCCGCCCCGGGCGCAAACATCTGGATCTTGCGGCCGAGCTGTTCACCGCCGCCGCCAAGGCCGTGGCACGGACGAAACAGCCGGAAAACTGGGCCTTTTCGCAGCACAATCTGGGCGGCATCCACGAGCTGATCGGCCTGCGCCACCGCGACGAGGCGATGCTGAAAAAGGCGATCAAGGCCTATTCCGCGGTGCTCGAGGTGTTCAATTCCCAAGGCTCCCCGATGGAATGGGCGAACAGCACGGCGGCGCGGGCGAATGTGCGGGCGGCTTTGGGCCGGATGACGGGCGATGCCGCGCTGATCGAAACCGCGATGGCCGACCTTGATGCGGTGCTTGAGGTTCTGAAACAGGAAGACCATCCGGCCGAATGGGCCTCGGCACAGGCGACGCGGGCACTGGCGCGGCGGCATCTGGCCGAGGTGACGGGCGATGCGACGCCCCTGCCCGCGGCAATCGCGGAATTCGAGGCCGCGGATGCGGTTCTGGCCGGGCTTGACGTTCCGGCCGAGCGGGCGCGGTTGCAGCACAATCTGGGCCTGACGGCGCTGGCCCTGGCCCGGGCGCTGCCCGCAAGCGACGGCGCCGCCCGGGCGCACCAGGCCTTCGCGGCGGCGCTGGCGCTTGGCCGTCGCGATCACGCCGATTACCGCTGGGCGGAAAGCCTGACCGGGCTGGGCGAGGTGGCGCTGCTGCGCGGCGACAAGGCAGCGGCGCAGGCGCATCTGACCGAGGCACAGGCGGTTCTGGCCCTAGATCCGGCGAGCGCCGCGCTGGAGCATTGCGCGGCGCTGCTGGAAAAGATCGAGGCCTGAGGCGGATTACGCGTTGAACAGGAAGTGCAGGACGTCGCCGTCCTGCACTTCATAGGTCTTGCCCTCGACGCGGAACTTGCCCGCCTCTTTCGCGCCGCTTTCGCCGCGGTATTGCACATAGTCATCATAGGCGACGGTCTCGGCGCGGATGAAGCCGCGTTCGAAATCGCCATGGATCACCCCCGCGGCGGCCGGCGCCAGCGTGCCCTTGCGGATCGTCCAGGCGCGCGCCTCTTTCGGGCCGACGGTGAAATAGGTCTGCAGGCCCAGAAGGTCATGGCCCGCGCGGATCAGCCGATCAAGGCCCGCTTCATGCAGGCCCAGTTCCTCAAGGAACATCGTCGCCTCGTCCGGGGCGAGCTGGGAAATCTCTTCCTCGATCTTCGCGGAAATCACCACAGTCGCCGCGCCGCTGGCCCGCGCCATCTCGGCCACGCGTTCGGATTGCGCATTGCCCTTGGCGGCGTTCTCTTCCTCGACGTTGCAGACGTAAAGCACCGGTTTCGCGGTCAGCAGCTGCAGCATCCCCCAGGCCTTGCGGTCATCCTCGGCCACCTTGACCGTGCGCGCCGGGCGGCCCGCCTCAAGCGCCTCTTTCGCGGCCAGCATCAGCCGCGCATCTTCCTTGGCCTGCTTGTCGCCCGCATTGATCTTGCGCGCGATGTTGTTCAGCCGCTTTTCCAGGCTTTCCAGATCGGCAATCATCAACTCGGTCTCGATCGTCTCGGCGTCCGCCAAGGGATCGACGCGACCCTCGACATGGGTCACGTCGCCGTCTTCGAAACAGCGCAGCACATGGGCGATGGCGTCGGTCTCGCGGATGTTGGCCAGGAACTGGTTCCCCAGCCCCTCGCCCTTCGAGGCGCCCTTCACCAGACCCGCGATATCGACAAAGGTCATCCGCGTCGGGATGATCTGCTTCGAGCCCGCAATCTCGGCCAGGGTGTCAAGGCGCGGATCGGGCACGGCCACCTCGCCGACATTCGGCTCGATCGTGCAAAAGGGGAAGTTCGCCGCCTGCGCCGCGGCGGTTTTCGTCAGCGCGTTGAACAGCGTCGATTTGCCGACGTTCGGCAAGCCCACGATCCCCATGCGAAAGCCCATGTCACTCTCCTTGATGATTGCGCGCCTCTTACGCGGGGATGGGTCGCAAAGCAAGCCGCGGCCCTTTCGCCATTGATTTTCCGCGCCGCTTCCCGCAAACCCGCACGGACATTCGAAGGGGACCGCCATGACTCGCATCGACGCCAAATTCGCCGCCCTGAAGGCCGAGGGCAAGAAAGCCTTCGTCGCCTATATCATGGCCGGGGACCCGGATCTGGCGACCTCGGCCGAGATCCTGCAGGGATTGCCCGCGGCGGGGGTGGATGTGATCGAGCTGGGCCTGCCCTTCACCGATCCGATGGCCGATGGCACGACGATCCAGCTCGCCGGGCAACGCGCGCTGGAAGGCGGGCAGACGCTGCAACGGACGCTCGAGATGGTGGCGGCCTTTCGCAAGACCGATGACACGACGCCGATCGTGCTGATGGGCTATTACAATCCGATCTACAATCGCGGCGTTCCGAAGTTTCTGAAAGATGCGAAAGAGGCGGGAATTGATGGGCTTATCGTCGTCGATCTGCCGCCCGAAGAGGATTCTGAACTGTGTATCCCGGCGAAAGAGGCCGGGATCAACTTCATCCGTCTGGCGACGCCCACCACCGATGACAAGCGCCTGCCGAAGGTGCTGCAGAACACCTCTGGCTTTGTCTATTACGTCTCGGTGACCGGCATCACCGGCTCGCAGGCAGCGCAGGTGGCCGATGTCGCGCCGGAAGTGGCGCGGATCAAGGCGGCGACCGATCTGCCGCTGATCGTCGGTTTCGGCATTTCGACCCCCGAGAGGCGGCGCGGACGATTGCCGCCGTGGCCGATGGCTGCGTCGTGGGCTCGGCCATCGTCAAGGAGATCGGCGCGGGGAAAAGCCCGGCCGAGGTTCTGGCCACCGTCGCGGCGCTGGCCGCCGGTGCGCATTCGGCCTGAGCGCCCGTTCTGTAGGTGCGGAAGGGGGCGCTGCCCCCCGTCCTTCGGACTCCCCCCCCCGGGATATTTGAGCCAAGGTGAAAGCAGGCCGCTTTTCACCCGGCTTTCGCTTGACCAGTTGCTTGCAATCTTCCGGATAATTGGTAAGTTCAATTGACCACTTGGAGGAGGGACCCCGTGACCGTCATCACCTGCATTGACGATTTGAAGGCATTGCACCGCGCGCGCACGCCGAAGATGTTCTATGATTACTGCGAAAGCGGCTCTTACACCGAGCAGACCTTCCGCGAGAACACCACGGATTTCGCGCAGATCCGGTTGCGGCAGAAGGTGGCGGTGGACATGTCGGGCCGCTCGGTCGCGACCACGATGGCGGGGCAGAAGGTCGCGATGCCGGTGGCTTTGGCGCCGGTCGGGCTGTTGGGGATGCAGCGGGCGGATGGCGAGATCAAGGCAGCGCGGGCGGCGGCGGCCTTTGGCGTGCCCTTTACCCTGTCGACCATGTCGATCTGTTCGATCGAGGATGTGGCGGCCCATTCCCCCGACCCGTTCTGGTTCCAGCTTTACGTGATGCGCGACGAGGATTTCGTCGATGCGATTATCGAGCGGGCGAAGAAGGCGCGCTGTTCGGCGCTGGTTCTGACGCTGGATCTGCAAATTCTGGGCCAGCGCCACAAGGATCTGAAGAACGGCCTGACCGCACCGCCGAAGCTGACGCCGGCGAACCTGATCGACATGGCGACGAAGCTGACCTGGGGGCGCGAGATGCTGGCGACGCCGCGGCGCTTCTTTGGCAATATCGTCGGCCATGCCAAGGGGGTGGGCGATGCGGCCTCCTTGATGAGCTGGACCTCGGAGCAGTTCGACCCTTGTCTGGATTGGAAAAAGATCGCCCGGATCCGTGATCAATGGGGCGGCAAGTTCATTCTGAAAGGCATTCTGGATGCCGACGACGCCCGCGCCGCCGCCGATTTCGGCGCCGATGCGATCATCGTCTCCAATCACGGCGGGCGGCAGCTGGATGGCGCGCTCAGCTCCATCCGCATGCTGCCCGAGATCGTCGCGGCGGTGGGCGACAAGACGGAAGTCTGGCTGGATAGCGGCATCCGCTCGGGGCAGGACATCCTGAAGGCGCTGGCGCTTGGGGCCCGGGGCACGATGGTCGGCCGCGCCTATGTGCACGGGCTGGGCGCGATGGGCGAAGCGGGGGTGACCCGGGCGCTTGAGGTGATGCGCAAGGAGCTGGACATCTCGATGGCGCTCTGCGGCGAGAAGCGGGTGCAGGATCTCGGCCGCGACAACCTGCTGGTGCCCGAGGGGTTCTTCACCACCTATCGCTGACCCTGCGCGGCCCGGGTTTGGCCCGGGCCCTCAGGCCCGCTGGACCCGCCGCAGCGCCCAAAGCCCGGGCAGGATCGCGGCCAGGATCAGCGCCACCGCGACAAAGGCCGCGCGCAGACCGAAGGCCTGCGCCAGCGCCCCCATCACCACCGGGCCGACAAAAAACCCGGTGAAGCCGATCATCCAGGACCGCGAGATCGCCAGCGCCCGTTCCGAGGGTGCAACCCGTTGCCCCAAAAGCGAATTGGCCGAGGGCACGACCACGGCGACGCCCATGCCGATCAGGCCGATGCCGAAAACCGCGACCGCCTGCACCGGGGCGACCGCGGTCACCAGCGCGCCAAGGCAGCCCAGAACGGCGGACAGCGCCACCAGACGCGCCTCACCCAGCCGCGCGGCCAGCAGTTGACCGCCGAACCGCCCCGCCGCCATCGTCAGGCCGAGCATCGCCGGGCCAAAGGCGCCCTCGCCCGGGGCGCCGCCCAGATTGCGCTCGATATGCAGCGCCGACCAGGTCTCGGTGGCGTTTTCCGCAACGAAAGCCGCAAACAGGATCGCCGCCGCCGCCAGAGCCGCCGCCCAGGGCGTGCGGGCAGCGGCCTTCGCCTCGGCCTCCTCGGCACTGGCGGGCGCCCGCCGCGCCTCGATCATCGCCGCGGCCATGCCGACAAGCGCCAGCGCCAGCACCGGCTGCACCGCCTCGGGCGCAAGCCCCGTCCGCCGGGCCATCCCGGCGAGAAGCGCCGAGACCGCAAAACCCGCCGAAAACAGCGCATGGTTCCAGTTCATCAGCGGCAAGCCGGTCTCATGCTCCAGCTCGGAAATCCGCACATTCGCGGCCAGATCGAGGCTCGACATCGCCACGCCCATCACAACCAGCGCCAGCGCCAGCGTCAGACCGGACTGGATGACAAGCGGCATCAACGCCGCAAGGGCCAGAAACGCCCCGGTCAAGGGCAGGATGCGCCCCCCAAGCCAGCGCCCGATCTGCGGTGCGAAGGCCATCGCCGTCATGCCCCCCAGCGCCGAGCCCAGCAGGAGCACACCAAAGAGCCCATCCTCGACCCCGGCCCGGGCCTTGAATTCCGGCATCTGCGCCGCGAAAGCCCCCCAGAACACCCCAAGGGCACAAAGCCCGATCCCCGTCGCGCGGCTGACCCGCGCCACCCTCAGCAATGCCATGCCTGCCCCCTCAAACCGCTTTGAAACCGGCTAACACAGGCTGCGGCCCGCGCCCACTCCCCCGCGGCCCGGCATCGGCACGGTTTCGCCGGGGCTGTTACCAAAGCGTGATGAAACCCTGCAAAACAAGGCGCGAATCTGCTGGACAAGCGGGGGCATCCCCTCTATCTCCCCCCGTTCATGGGCCCCACCCTTGGAGGGGGCCCCATTTTGCATTGGAGATACGCAAATGGCGAAAGAGATCGAAACTCTCGTAGCCGAGGTGCGCACGGGGACGGGCAAGGGGGCCGCTCGCGCAGCACGTCGTGAGGGCAAGGTTCCCGGGATCGTTTATGGCGACGGCAAGGAGCCGCTGGCCATCAACCTCGACTACAACAAGCTGCTGACCCGCCTGCGCAAGGGCCGGTTCCTGTCGACGCTGTTCAACCTGCACATCGAAGGTCAGGACGACGTGCGCGTGATCTGCCGCGGCGTGCAGAAAGACGTGGTGAAGGATCTGCCGACCCACATCGACTTCATGCGCACCCACCGCGCCTCGCGCATCAACCTGTTCATCCACGTGAACTTCGACAACGCCGAAGCCAGCCCTGGCCTGAAGCGTGGCGGCACCCTGACCATCGTGCGGCCGGAAGTCGAACTGGAAGTGCTGGCCGGGGACATTCCGGATCACATCACCGTCGACCTGACCGGCCGCAACATCGGCGATGTCATCCACATCAACGACATCCCGCTGCCGGAAGGTTGCAAGCCCACGATCGACCGCAACTTCGTCGTTGCCAATATCGCGGCGCCCTCGGGTCTTGTCTCGGCCGATCACGCCGAAGAGTGATCCTTTCCGCAAGGAAACGGGAAACGCCGGGCATCTGCCCGGCGTTTCACTTTAAGCCTCCGGCGGGGATATTTGTGGCAAGATGAAACACCCCTTCATCTTGCCACAAATATCCCGGGGTTGCGGGGGCTGGCCCCCGCCCGTTCGGGCAAGGACGCGCGACAGGAGCGATGCGATGCAACTTTGGGTCGGCCTTGGCAATCCGGGGGCGAAATATGCCGCCAACCGGCACAACATCGGCTTCATGGCGGTGGATCGCATCGCCGCCGATCACGGCTTCGCGCCCTGGAAGAAAGCGTTCCAAGGGTTTGTCAGCGAAGGCCGCTTCGGCTCGACCCGGGTGATCCTTCTGAAGCCCGAGACTTTCATGAACCTCTCGGGGCAATCGGTGCGGGCGGCGGCGGATTTCTACAAGATCCCGGTCGAGGGCATCACCGTCTTTCACGATGAACTTGATCTTGCCCCCGGCAAATGCCGCCTGAAACAGGGCGGCGGCCATGCGGGGCACAACGGGCTGCGCTCGATCCATCAGCATCTGGGCGAGGCCTATGCGCGGGTGCGTCTTGGCATCGGCCATCCGGGCGACAAGGACCGGGTGGCGGGCTATGTGCTGTCGGATTTCGCCAAGGCCGAGGCGGTCTGGCTGGACGATCTGATGCGGGGCATTTCCGACGGCGCTCCGGCGCTGGCATCGGCGGACGGGGCGAGGTTCCTCAATGCGGTGGCGCTGCGGATGGCACCGCCGCGCCCCTCGACCGGGACCCGACCGGATGCCCCCCCTGCCCCGGCAACGAAGACCGCACCCGCCGCCGAGACGGATACGCGCTCGCCGCTCGAAAAGCTGGCAGATCGTTTCAAGCGCTAAGCACGGCGGACCGGTTCAGGCGGAAAGCCGTGCGGTGTCACCTGCGCGCCGCCCCGAACGCAGCGCCCCCCCGGCCGGGATCGCACCGATCTGCGGGGCCTCAGGGCCCGGCGGTTGCGCCTGCGGCTGGTCCTGCGCGCCCATCGTCTTGCGGATCGCCTCCATCCGCGCCAGATGCTTGGCGAAATGCGCCTCCAGCCCGCCATCCAGCGCGATTTCCCGCCGGATCAGATCGACCGCCGCATCGAAAGGCAGCGCCGCGACATCGGGCAGATGCGCCAGCGTGTCATGCGGGTCCAGATCGGCCCAATCGTCGAACATCGAGCCGATATCGCAGAGCATCACCGCGCCGCGATCCGTCACCACAAGCTCGGGACGCTCGAACAGGAAGCGATAGAGAACCGCCTTCTGCCCCGGGTTCACCGGGCTCACTTGCGGCAGCAGGCCCATCACCTTGGCAGGCACCAGCAGCAGCGGCTTGCCCAGTTCCCGCGCCGCCAGATCGCTTTGCAAAAGCAGGCATTGCTCGGGCGCGACAAAGCGGCTGCGCGTGTTGCCGAACAGACCCGCCGGCAGGCTGAGCGGCCAGAACCGATGCGGCATCGGATGGCGCAGCCGCGCCAGCGGGAAGCGCTCGACCGTCAGCACCGGGGCCAGGCCGCCGGTGAAAGTCCGCAACGTCTCTCCCTCGAGGATCGAGGAGACCCGGCGCAAGCCGCGCGCGGTCTGCAGCACGGTCTCGCCATAGAACCCCTGCGCCAGATCAAGGAATTCATCCGTCCGCCGCAGATGCTGGCCCGTCGCCGCCATGCGATCGTCGAAATGGAACACATCGGCGAACGTATCCCGAAACATGGTCATCTTGCGCCCTCCATCTCTTCCCACCGAAGGAAGTGTAGGGCCGAGAGTCTTAAGGCGCGGTTGACGGAAAACCGAAAAACAACTTCGAAATGCACCTTTTCAACCAAGACTTGCGCAAAAAGATGCGCCCGAAAGGGCGCATCGGAAAGCCGGGTGACGGGCGGCTGGCTTACTGGTCGAGGAAGCTGCGCAGCTTGCGCGACCGGCTCGGGTGTTTCAGCTTGCGCAGGGCCTTCGCCTCGATCTGCCGGATCCGTTCGCGGGTCACGCTGAACTGCTGGCCGACCTCTTCGAGCGTATGATCGGTGTTCATGCCGATGCCGAAGCGCATCCGCAGCACCCGTTCCTCGCGCGGGGTCAGGCTGGCCAGAACCCGCGTCGTCGTTTCCTTGAGGTTTTCCTGAATCGCCGAATCCAGCGGCAGGATCGCGTTCTTGTCCTCGATGAAATCGCCCAGCTGGCTGTCTTCCTCGTCGCCGATCGGCGTTTCGAGACTGATCGGCTCCTTGGCGATCTTCATCACCTTGCGGACCTTTTCCAGCGGCATCTGCAGCTTTTCGGCCAGCTCTTCCGGCGTCGGCTCGCGGCCGATTTCATGCAGCATCTGCCGCCCGGTCCGCACCAGCTTGTTGATCGTCTCGATCATATGCACCGGAATGCGGATCGTGCGGGCCTGATCGGCGATCGAGCGGGTGATCGCCTGCCGGATCCACCAGGTCGCATAGGTCGAGAACTTGTAGCCGCGGCGGTATTCGAACTTGTCGACCGCCTTCATCAGACCGATGTTGCCTTCCTGAATGAGATCGAGGAATTGCAAGCCGCGGTTGGTGTATTTCTTGGCGATCGAGATCACGAGACGCAGGTTCGCCTCGACCATTTCCTTCTTCGCCTGCCGGGCTTCTTTCTCGCCCTTCTGCACCTGGTTCACGATGCGGCGGAATTCGGAAATGTCGACGCCGACATACTGACCCACCTGCGCCATGTCGGCGCGCAGGTCTTCCAGCTTGTCGCGGCTCTTTTCCATCAGCGTCGCCCAGGCCCGGCCGGATTTCGCCGCCATCCGGTCCATCCAGGTCGGGTCAAGCTCATAGCCGCGGTATTCGTCGATGAACTCGCGCCGGTTGATCCGCGCCGCATCGGCCAGTTTCACCATGCCGCTGTCGATCGACATGATCTTGCGGTTGATCCCGTAAAGCTGGTCGATCAGCGCCTCGATCCGGTTGTTGTGCAGATGCAGCTCGTTCACCAGCAAAACGATTTCCGAGCGCAGCTTCTGATAGGCGGCCTCTTCGGCGACGGTGAAGGTGCCGTCCTCGTTCAGCGTCGCCGACATCCGCAGATCCTGCATCTCGGCCAGTTTCGCATAGTCGCGCGCGATCAGATCAAGCGTTTCCAGCACCTTCGGCTTGAGCGCGGCCTCCATCGCGGCCAGGCTCATGTTCGAGCTGTCGTCGTCGTCCTCTTCCTCGTCCATGCGCGAGATCGGATTGCCGTCGGCGTCATATTCGGGCTCGTCCGAGGCCGGGCGGCGGGGCGCCGGGGCAGCCCCTTCGGCGCTTTCCAGATCCAGCCCTTCGACGACCGGGCCTTCGATCCCGTCCATGCCCTCGATCCCCTCGTCGCCATCGAGCGACCGGCCGAAGGTGGCTTCAAGGTCGATCACGTCGCGCAAAAGGATTTCTTCGGACAGAAGTTCGTCGCGCCAGATCGTGATCGCCTGGAAGGTCAGCGGGCTTTCGCACAGCCCCGCAATCATCGTGTTGCGGCCCGCCTCGATGCGCTTGGCGATGGCGATCTCGCCCTCGCGCGAGAGCAGCTCGACCGAGCCCATCTCGCGCAGATACATCCGCACCGGGTCGTCGGTGCGATCGAGCGTCTCGCCCGCCGCGCCCGCCACCGCGATCTCGCGCGAGCCGGAGCCGGTCTCGACCACCTCGCCGCCTTCGCTTTCCTCGACTTCCTCGCCCTCGACGACGTTGATGCCCATTTCCGAGAGCATCGACATCACATCCTCGATCTGCTCGCCCGAGACCGTTTCGGGCGGCATCACCGCGTTGAGCTGGTCGATGGTGATGTAGCCGCGTTCCTTCGCCTCGCCGATCATCCGCTTGACGGCGGCCTGGCTCATGTCGAAAGACGCATCCTCATCGGCGGCGGTATCGGGCTTGGTGTCGTCGATGTCCTTGGCGGCCATGGGCGCTCCTCGTCGGGCTGCATCGGGGCTGCGCACGGGCCGGCGCGCAGCGGGTCGAATCGGTTCTGGTGGTTTTATCGAATCACGGCGGCGAATCACAGGGGCGAATCAACAGCGGAAAGTCTCATCCGCCGCGATGCTTGTCGAGCAGGGACTGCAGGAAATCCGACATCGCGGCCCGGTCCTCGCCAAGGTCGCCTGTGTCTTCGAGTTTCGACTTTCCGGCACGGTGCAGAGCTTTCGTCGCTTGGCTGATCCGCCAGGTCACCCCCTCGTCGGCCAGGCCTTCAAGAGCTTCGGCGGCTTCTTCGGTTTCCGCCCGCACGGCACGCGCCGCCTGCAGCTTGGCCAGTTCCTCGGCCAGACACATGCGGGCAAAGTCACTGTCGTCGCGGCGCAGCACGGGTGGGGCCGAGCGGACATGGGGATGCGACATCAGGGTTTCAAGAACCCCCGGATTTTCCCGCGCCAGGGCCTCGGCCAGACCCTCGGGCGGCTGGTGCGCCTGCATCAGCATCGTGTCGCGCAGCGCGGCAAGGCCGGGGGTGGAAAGCCGCAGCCGCTCGATCTGGCTTTCGAATTCGGCCACCAGCGCCGGATGCGCGCAAAGGATCGCCATGATCATCGTTTCGCGCAGCTGTTCGGCCACCGCCTCGCTGCCCGCCGAGGCCAGAAGCGAGGCCCTTGTGGCCGAAAGCGGCAGCGCCGGAGCTTTGCCCCCCCGTCCCCCCGGCCCGAAGCTGCGCGGCATGGTCCAGCGCGGCGCGGAGGCGCCACGGCCGAACAGCGCTTCGCGCAACCGCTTGATATCCTCGCCGTAATGCGCCCGGATCGAGGGATCGGCGATCTTCAGCAACAGCGCCCGCAAACTCTTGTCCAGCGCGGCCTTGCGTTCGGGGCTGTCGAAGACCCGGCCCTCGGTTTCGCGTTGCCAGAGCAGATCGACCATCGGCTTTGCGCCCGCCAGCACCCGCTCCATCGCCTCGCGGCCCTCGGCCTTGATCAGATCGTCCGGGTCCTGCCCGCCGGGCAGGATGGCAAAGCGCAAAGCCTTGCCCGCTTCCAGCAGCGGCAACGCCAGATCGACGAGCCGCAGCCCGGCGCGCAGCCCGGCCGCATCGCCATCGAGCGCAATCACCGGCTCGTCGGCAATGCGCCACATCAGTTTCAGCTGGTCTTCGGTAATCGCCGTGCCCAGGGGCGCGACGGCGCCGGTGAAGCCCGCCTCGACCAGCGCAATCACATCGACATAGCCTTCGGCCACGATCAGCGGCTTGCCCTTGCCACAGGCTTCCCGCGCGGGGCCAAGGTTGTAAAGATTGCGGCCCTTGTCGAACAACTCGGTCTCGGGCCCGTTGAGGTATTTCGCCCGGGCATTCGGGTCCATCGACCGCCCGCCCAGGCTGATCGCCCGGCCGCGCGCGTCGCGAATGGGAAAGATGATCCGGCCGCGGAACCGGTCATAGGGGGCGCCGCCGTCGTCGGGGCGGATGCACAGCCCCGCATCGACGATCAGGTCGGGGGCGATGCCCTTGGCCGTAAGCGCCTGAAACAGCCCCTGCCGACTGTCCGGGGCAAAGCCGATCTCGAAGCGTTCCAGCGCCGAGGCCCCAAGCCGCCGCCGCGCCAGATAGTCCCGCGCGCCCGCCCCCGCCTGGGTGTTCAGCTGCAGGCGGAAATACTTCACCGCCTCTTCCATCACCCGCACCAGTTCGGTGCGCCGGTCCGCCTTTTCGGCGGCCTTCGGATCGCGGGCGGGCATCACCATACCCGCTTCGCGCGCCAGGATCTCCACCGCCTCGATGAAACCGACATTCTCGGTTTCCTTGACGAAGCTCACCGCGTCGCCCTTGGCGTGACAGCCGAAGCAGTAATAAAAGCCCTTGCGATCATCGACATGGAACGAGGCCGATTTTTCGGTGTGGAACGGACAGGGCGCCCAGAAATCGCCCTTGGCGCGGTTCGATTTGCGCGGATCCCAGATCACCTTGCGCCCGACCACCTGCGACAGCGGCAGGCGGTTGCGCAACTCGTCAAGGAATCCGGGGGGCAGGGACATGGCGACAGTATCGGGTTTCGGCGCGCCCGTGTCGAGGGCCCAAGGGCGAATCGTATCACCACAGGGATTAACATCCCTCTAATGCCGCCCGGCCGACGACAGACCATGTCGCCATTGTGGCGCGGGCGGAAACCACCCGGCGGCCGCGCCCGCACCGTTGCGCCAGATCCCACAATCACCGGCCCCGCGCCATGTCCGCGCCTCATTTACGCCCCGATCCGGCGCGATAAGGACGATGGAACATTGTGTGCCGGCGCGCGGATCAGGGGTGGGTCGGACGCCGGATCGGAGAGATGCGATGACATCGAGCAGTGCAAACGGGAAGGCGCGGCGCGGCGGGATCCTGCGTCGTCTGGTGCGCAACGAGGATGGGGCCCTGATCATCCTCTCGCTGCAGATCTTCCTGTTCATGCTGATCACCACCGGGATCGCGATTGATCTGGTCCGGGTCGAGGAACGCCGCACGCTGATCCAGAACACCATCGACCGCGCCGTGCTGGCCGCCGCCTCGCTGAGCCAGAAACGCGACCCCACGCTGGTGGTGAAGGATTACCTGACCAAGGCCGGGCTGGGCTACATTGCCAGCGATTCCTCCTTCAAGCCGACGGTCGAGGGCAGCATCGCACAGGGATGGCGGCGCGTCAGCGTCGAGGTGGACGATGACATGCCCACGATCTTCGGGCCGCTTCTGGGCGTCTCCAGCCTTGCCGCCACCGGCGACACCACGGCGATGCAGGCCGTCGGCAACGTCGAAATCTCGCTCGTGCTCGACATTTCCGGGTCGATGAACGATCTCGTCAAGGACGACCCGAACTGCTCCAAATATTGCACCTCATCGAAAACCCGGTTCGAACACCTGCAGGTCGCGGCGAAAAGCTTCGTCAACACGGTCTTCGCCTCGGCAAACAGCGGCGTCGCCGCCGGGCGTACCAGTGTCAGCGTCATCCCCTATTCCACCAACGTCTATCTGGGTCCGGAAATGCAGGAAGGCTACGCCCTGTCGACTGATTTCAGCGTCACCGGATCGGACTATGGGATGCCGCAATGCGCCGATTTCGTGGCCGCAGACTATGACACGATGGTCATCGACGGCACCGGGCCGCTGACCCGGACGATGTACGGAACCGCCTTCAAATACGGCGACAGCCTGGACACGCTCGTCACCAACAACTCGACCGCGAACAATCCTTCCAACGAGGTATATCTCAACTGCATGGACCGGCCGGAAAACCGCGTGATTCCGTTCTCCAACGACCCGACATTCCTCGCCGCCGACATCTCGGGCCTCATCGACAAGCTGACCCCCGGCGGCTCCACCTCGATCGACATCGGCACGAAATGGGGTGTGGCGCTGCTCGACCCTTCGGCGCGCGACGAAGTGGCCAAGATGACCTCGGTCAGCAGCGCGTTCCGGGAAACCAAGCCGCGCCCGATCGATTACGACGGCGACACGATGAAGGTGCTGGTGCTGATGACCGACGGCGAGAACCAGTACAACTACTCCACCCTGCCCGCCTATCGCACCGGACCTTCGGGGCTGGTGTCGATCTACGCGGTCAATGGCGCCGTCAACCTCGGCAGCTTCGGCCCCTCGAGCACGGGCCGGAAGGCCAGCGGCGTCTATTATTACGACGCCTCGCGTGGCAGCACGCCCTATTACAAATACGAGACCGGCACCTGGGTGTCCCGCAGCGCGATCACCCAGATCACCCAGCAGCAGCAGGTCGAGACCGCGACCTGCACGCAATACAAGAACTCCCGCGGGCAGTGGAAATGGAACAGCTGTTCCGTCGGGACCAGCGATTGCACGATGATCGGCTCCACCTCGTCCCTGCGCACCTACACCTGCCGGAAGACCGTCATGGTCGATATCGTCAGCGAAGCGCCGCTCTATGACGTGCCCTACGAATATCTCTACCAGACGAAAAACTGGAACCTGAACACCGTGGCGGGGCTTTTCGCCATCCCCTACGGCCGCACGCTCACCGCGCAATATGACCTGATGGCGAATTCCGCGCTTGAGCGCAGCATCAAGGACGCGCGGACGAAGAAGCTTTGCAAGGCGGCGAAAGACAAGGGGATCTACATTTTCGCTGTCGCCGCCGATGCCACGCCCGCGGGCAAGTCGCTGCTCGAATACTGCTCCAGCGGCACCAGCTATTATTACGAGGTGCAGGGCAGCAATCTCTCGACCGCCTTCGCCTCGATCGCGGCCTCGATCTCCTCCTTGCGGCTGACGAACTGAGGCCTGCGATGAACCGGCTGCGCGCCCCCCTTCGCCCCCTCCTGCATCTCGGCCGCCTGCTGCGCTCCGAAGAGGGGGCAGCCTCGATCCCGGCGGTGTTCTGGATGCCGTTCTTCGTGATGATGATGGTGGCCTCGGTCGAGCTGTGCCTTCTGGGCGTCAAGCAGACCCTGCTGGATCGCGGCGTCGACCTGACCACGCGCATCCTGCGGCTGGGCGTGGCCACGATGCCCAGCCACGAACAGATCAAGCGCTCGATCTGCGGCAACATCGCCTTCCTGCCCGATTGCATGACCGATCTGGCCGTCGAGGTGTTCCAGGTCGACCGGGCCACCTGGTCGTCGGACGTCAACGGCCGGGGCGTCCTGTGCTCCGATGCGATCACCGAAACCGACAAGCCGGTCATTCAGCCCGGCGTTTCGGGGCAGCTGATGATCCTGCGCGCCTGCCTGCGCGTCTCGCCGATGGAGAAGCTCAACCCGCTCTCGCAAGCCCTCGCCCACGAAAGCGGCGACAAATACGTGCTGATCACGACCACCGCCTTCGTCAATGAACCGGAGTAGCGCCACCATGACCGCAAGCAGCGCAGGGCGCCGGTCGGGGCGCATCGGGGGGCGGGACGCCGCGAGGGCCCGGCCATGCTGATGCGCCGCATGCGCCGGATCTTGCGCGACGAGCGCGGCTCGATCCCGATCGAGGGCATGCTGGGCGCGCTGCTCATCCTTGGCTGGTATGTCATCGCCTTTCAATTCTACGACGCTTTCCGCGCCAAGGCACAGGCGATGAAGGCCAGCTACACCATCGCCGACATGATCTCGCGCGAGGAAACGCCGATCGGCCCGGCCTATATGACGGGCGCCAAGCGCCTGTTCGACTTCATGATGAACGCCGATGCCAGCCGCAGCTGGATGCGGGTCACCATCATCTATTGCCCCAGCGATGGCAACGCCAGCACCACGATTGATTGCGACGGCAGCACGCACAAATTCGCGCTGGACAAATCCTGGGCCACCGGCGCGATCGCGCTGCACACGACAACGACGGTCAACGCCGAGAAAAACCGCATCCCGCTGATGTCCGAGGGGGATTACGCGGTGATTCTGGAAACCTCGCTCAGCTACAACCCGATCTTCGACATCGGCCGGAAATCCATGACGCTGGATGGCGGCACCAGCTGGACAAGTCAGGGCCTGTCCGAGCAGCTCCGGTTTTCGAATTTCATCATCACCCGCTCGCGCGGGGTGCGCAACACCTGGAGCGATGCCAGCTGATCCGGGGCCCCGGCGCTCAGGCGCCAACCGCCTTGCGCACCATGTCCCAATAGATCGTCTCGACGGTTTCCCGGCTCAGCCGCCCGCCCTCGCGATACCAGGTGTTCACCCCGGTCAGCATCGCGATGATCGCAAGGCTCGCCAGTTTCGTATCGGGCAGGGCAAAGACCCCCTCGGCCTGACCGGCCTGCAAGATCGTCTCCAGCTCGGTCTCGTAGGCCTTGCGCAGCGCCTCGATCGTGGCGAAATTCGCCGCCGACAGGTTGCGCAATTCCATGTAGCTCAGAAACACCGCCTCGGCGCGGGGCAGGTTGTGGCGGATGTGAAAGCGCACGAAACCTTCCAGCGCCGCCAGCGCGCCCGCCCCGCGCGGCACCTCGGCCCAGGCCGCCAGAAGCTCGTCCATATGCGTCTTCAGCAGATCGAAAAGCAGAGCTTCCTTGTCGGGGGTGTAAAGATATAGCGCCCCCGCCTGCACCCCCACCGCCGCCGCGATCTGCCGCATCGAGACCGCGGCAAAGCCGTGCCGGGCAAAAAGGCGGCTCGCCTCGGCGCGGATGCGCGGGCCGGTGATTTCGGAATGGGAACCTGTCTTGCGTGCCATGGGCCCAGATTATCTGAACACGCGTTCAGATTCAAACCGGCTCTGGCGGGGCAGGCCGCGGCTGCCTATGCTGGCGCGACACCACCCGGAGCCCCCATGCTGCGCCCTGCCCTGCTTCTGCCCCTTGCCCTTGCCGCCTGTTCGGCCGCCCCCGGCGCCGATTTCCCGAAGCTGGCGCCGACCGAGACGCTTTTGCTCGAAGAACCGCTCTCGCCCTCGCCCGCCCCGGGGCTCGAGGCCCGGGCCGAGGCCCTGCGCGCCCGCGCCGCAGCCCTGCGCACCGCCACGCCCTGAGGACAAGCCGCGTTGCTTTGCGCGCCGCGAAAGGCTAACAGGGCGCATCTGATCGCCAAAACCATGAGGTTCCCATGACCGCCGCCGCCGCTCAACCGCTTCGCCTTGGCATCGCGGGGCTTGGCACCGTCGGCATTGGCGTGGTGAAGATCGTGCAGCGTCACGCCGATCTGCTGGCCGCCCGCACCGGCCGCCCGGTGGTGATCACCGCCGTCTCGGCGCGCGACCGCACGAAGAACCGCGATGCGGATCTGTCGGGCTATGCCTGGGAAACCGACCCGGTGGCGCTGGCCCTGCGCGAGGATGTCGATGTGCTCGTCGAGGTGATGGGCGGCCACGAAGGTCCGGCCAAGGACGCGACCGAGGCCGCGCTGAAGGCGGGCAAGGATGTCGTCACCGCGAACAAGGCGCTGCTGGCCCATCACGGGCAGGCCTTGGCCGAACTGGCCGAAGGGCTGGGCCGGGTGATCCGCTTCGAGGCCGCCGTGGCTGGGGGCATTCCGGTGATCAAGGCCCTGACCGAGGGGCTGGCGGGCAACCAGATCCGCCGGGTGATGGGGGTGATGAACGGCACCTGCAACTACATCCTGACCCGGATGGAAACCGCGGGCCTGCCCTATGAAACGGTGTTCGAGGAAGCCCGGCAACTGGGTTATCTGGAAGCCGATCCGAACCTTGACGTGGGGGGCATCGACGCGGGCCACAAGCTCTCGATCCTCGCCGCCATCGCCTTTGGTACCAAGGTCAGCTTTGCCAATGTGATGCTGGAAGGCATCGGCTGCATCTCGATCGACGATATCCGCCGCGCCGGGGACATGGGCTACAAGATCAAGCTTCTGGGCGTGGCACAGATGACCGGTCGGGGCCTCGAACAGCGGATGATGCCCTGCCTTGTGCCCGCGGCCTCGCCGCTGGGCCAGTTGCAGGGCGGCACCAACATGGTGGTGATCGAGGGCGACTCGGTCGGCCAGATCGTCTTGCGCGGCGCGGGGGCGGGCGAAGGCCCGACCGCTTCGGCGGTGATGGGCGACGTGCTGGATCTTGCGCGCGGGCTGCGCCTGCCGACCTTCGGGCAACCGGCGACGATGCTGGCCGATCCGATCCCGGCCGCGGTCTCGGCGCCCGCGCCCTATTACCTGCGCCTTGAGCTGATGGACAAACCGGGCGCGCTGGCCAAGGTCGCCACCGTGCTGGGCGAGGCGGGCGTCTCGATTTCCCGCATGCGCCAATATGGCCACGAAGACACCTCGGCCCCGGTGCTGATCGTGACCCACAAGACCACCCGCGACGCGATCGACGTGGCGATTGCGGCCCTGCCCGCCACCGGCGTCGTGCTGGGCGCCCCGGTGGCGCTTCGGATCGAAGAAGTCTGACCGGACCTGCCCCGCTCCGGTGCATCTGCGCACCGGACCGGGCGGGGATCCGCCGCCGCTCTCGACAGATTGAACGCAGTTTCAGATCGTTAGCGCTGTCAGACTTGTCAAGACGGCGCGTCTCTGGCCTAGCTGTGCCAACCCAAAAGCACAGGACATGCCATGACCACCCCCACCGATTTCAATGATCGCCTGCTGTCGCTCGGCCTTGCGCGCGTGTCGGAAGCCGCCGCCCATGCTTCGGCCCGGCTGATCGGCCACGGCGACGAAAAGGCCGCCGACCAGGCCGCCGTGAACGCGATGCGCGAGCAGCTCAACATCCTCGACATCCGCGGCGTCGTGGTGATCGGCGAGGGCGAACGCGACGAGGCCCCGATGCTTTACATCGGCGAGGAAGTCGGCACCGGCGAAGGCCCGGCGGTGGATATCGCGCTTGACCCGCTCGAAGGCACGACGCTGACGGCGAAAGACATGCCGAACGCGCTCACCGTGATCGCGATGGCGCCGCGCGGCACGCTTCTGCACGCGCCCGATGTCTACATGGAAAAACTGGCGATCGGGCCGGGGTTCGAAAAGGACGTGGTCAGCCTCGACATGACGCCGTCCGAGCGCATCCATGCGCTGGCCAAGGCCAAGGGCTGCGCGGCGCATGACATCACCTGCTGCATCCTCGAACGTCCGCGCCACGAAGACCTGATCGCCGAGGTCCGCGCCACCGGCGCCTCGATCCGGCTGATCACCGATGGCGACGTGGCGGGGGTGATCCACTGCGCCGAACCCGACGTGACCGGCATCGACATCTACATGGGCTCGGGCGGCGCGCCGGAGGGCGTTCTGGCGGCCTCGGCGCTCAAATGCATGGGCGGGCAGATGTGGGGCAAGCTTCTGTTCCGCAACGATGACGAACGCGGGCGCGCGAAAAAGGCCGGGATCACCGATCTCGACAAGATCTATGCCCGCGACGACATGGTCCGCGCCGACGTGATCTTTGCGGCGACCGGGGTGACGAATGGCTCGATCCTGCACGGGGTGAAGCGCAACCCGAAATTCATCGAGACCGAAACGATCCTGATGCGCTCGAAAACCGGCTCGGTGCGCCGGGTGATCTATCGCAACCCGATCCGCTGACCCCCGCGGCCGTGGGGGGCTGTCTGCCCCCCACACCCCCCGAGGATATTTGCACCAAGGTGAAAGCAGATCCGTTTCACCTTGGCGGAAATATCCCGGGGGTGAATTTCCGAAGGAAAGAGGGGGCCGCGCCCCCTTCCGCCCGCCACTGGCGGGCGTTGCCTTTTTTCGCTAGAGCTGCGCCATGAGCAGTTTTCTCGATGTCGATGCCTCCCCTGACCGGGCGGCGCTGGGTCGGCCCCAGCCTTGAAGCCGATCGTCTAGCCGAAGCGATGGCGCAAGCCACCCGCCTGCCCCTGCCCTTGGCCCGGGTTCTGGTCGCCCGAGGCGTGACGCCCGAGGCGGCGGCGGGGTTTCTGGAACCGACCCTGCGCGATCTTCTGCCCGACCCGCACCGTCTGAAAGACATGGAAAAGGCCGCGGCGCGGTTTCTGCGGGCGGTGAAAACCCGCGAAAAGATCGCGATCTTTGCCGATTACGATGTCGATGGCGGCTCTTCGGCCGCGCTCCTCATCTGCTGGCTGCGCGCCTTCGGCGTCACCCCCACGCTCTACATCCCCGACCGCATCGACGAGGGCTATGGCCCCAATGTCCCCGCGATGCAGGCCCTTGGCCGCGAGCACGGGCTGATCGTCTGCGTCGATTGCGGCACGCTCAGCCACGAGCCGGTCGCCGCCGCCGCGCCGACCGATGTCGTCATCCTGGACCACCATCTGGGCGGCGAGACCCTGCCCCCCGCAGCAGCCTGCGTGAACCCGAACCGGCAGGACGAGCCGGGCGATCTGGGCCATCTTTGTGCCGCTTCGGTGGTCTTCCTGATGCTGGTCGAGGCGAACCGTCAGCTGCGCGCCGAGGGAGTCACGGGCCCCGATCTGATGGCGATGCTCGATCTTGTCGCGCTGGCGACGGTGGCCGATGTGGCGCCGCTGCTGGGCGTCAACCGGGCGCTGGTGCGGCAGGGGCTCAAGGTCATGGCCCGGCGCGAGCGGCCGGGGCTGGTGGCGCTTTCTGACGTCGCGCGGCTCGACAAGGCGCCGACGGCCTATCATCTGGGCTTTCTTCTGGGGCCGCGTGTCAATGCCGGGGGCCGGATCGGCGCCGCCGATCTGGGGGCGCGGCTTTTGGCCACCGACAGCGCCACCGAGGCTGCCGCGCTCGCCGAACGACTCGACCGGCTGAACACCGAACGGCGCGAGATCGAGAACCGCGTCCGCGATGCCGCGCTGGCGCAAGCCGAGGCGCGGGGGCTCGACGGCCCTCTCGTCTGGGCCGCGGGCGAGGGCTGGCATCCGGGCGTCGTCGGCATTGTCGCCGCCCGGCTGAAGGAAGCGACGAACCGCCCCGCCGTGGTGATCGGGCTGGAAGGCGGGATCGGCAAGGGCTCGGCGCGGTCGGTGGCGGGCGTTGATCTCGGCGCCGCGGTGCAGCGGGTGGCGGCCGAGGGGCTGCTGATCAAGGGCGGCGGGCACCGGATGGCGGCGGGTCTGACCGTGGCCGAGGCGCAGCTTGAACCCGCGATGGCGCGGCTTGCCGAGCTTCTGGCGCGGCAGGGCGCCGGGGCGGGCGGCCCGGCCGATCTGCGGCTGGACGGTCTCCTGATGCCCGGCGCCGCGACGCCCGCGCTGATCGAGGATCTTGACCGCGCCGGCCCCTATGGCCAGGCGGCGCCCTCGCCGCGCTTCGCCTTTGCCTCGATGGCGATTCTGAACGCCCGGCGGATCGGCGAAAGCCACCTGCGGCTCAGCTTCGGCGACGGGCTGGGCGCAAAGCTCGACGCGATTGCCTTTGGCGCCTTCGACGGCCCGCTGGGCCCGGCCCTTTCGGCGGGTGGCGCGGGGCGGTTCCATCTGGCGGGCAAGCTGGAGCTGGACAGCTGGGGCGGCCGGTCCAAGGTGCAGCTGCGCCTTGACGATGCCGCGCGGGCCTAGGCGGCCCGTGCCAACCGCCTGTTATCTTGACGTTTTCCACCTTTCGAGATGGCCAATGAAGAAAGTTTGGAAAAACTGCAAAATCCCTCTTGCGAGTCACCTGCGCCTGGCCTAAACACCCCCTCACGCCGCGCAGCCAAGCGCAAACGCGGCAACGGTGGCCCGTTCGTCTATCGGTTAGGACACCAGGTTTTCAACCTGGGAAGAGGGGTTCGACTCCCCTACGGGCTGCCACTTCCTCCGCTAAGATATTGGAACGCATGGGGTTTTTCCTCGTGTTTGCTAACCTCTCAGAGGGGGTTAGCAGGTTTCGGGTTGTTGGCGGTGTCTTGCAACTTCTCGAACGCGCTGTGCGCGAGCAGAACTTGATCGGCTTTCGCCGTGTAGCGACGGACTTCTGCGTCGGTCTTGTGGCCAGTGATCGCCTTGATTTCGTGATGGGTGCAGCCCGCCTCGGCCAGACGCCGGGCACAAGCCTTGCGCAGACCATGCGATGAGCAATTGGAAAGCCCTGCCTCGTTGCAACGATCCCGCATCCAGTTTCCGAAGCCTGCCACCGAGTAGGGGCGACCATATTCCGTCAGCAAGAATGTGGGGGCGTCCTTTGGCAAGTTGGCCAACGCCGCTTCCAGTGCCGGGAGGATGGGGATCATCAACGGGGTGCCGGTCTTTTGCTGACGGACCCGGATCATCCCGTTGACAACATCGCCCCACCCCATCCGGACGGCATCCGACCGCCGTTGCCCCGTGCTGAGCATCAGCATCAAGGCCAGATGCGCCTTGGTTCCGGGCGGGTGGCGCGCAATGAACTGCGCGATCTCCTCCTCGGTCCAGTCGTGATAGCCCTCCCCATCGGACTTGTAGCCCTTCATCCCCGCCATCGGGTTCGAGGGGATCATGCCGATGTCCACGGCAAAGTTCAGAAGGAGGCGCAGCCGCTTCATCAACGTGTTGGCCGCTTCCGGCGTATCGCTGAGCTTGGCCAGAATGGCGGAGGCGTGCTTGCGCGAGAACTGCGACACGGGCCAGTTTCCGTATTTCTCGCAGAACTTTTCGAGGATGACACGGTAGTTGCGCTTCGAGCTCGGGCTAAGCGTCGAGTAGAGGGCAGACCCGAGGTAGAGGCGCAGCAAGTCCCGGAAGGTGTCCTTCACCGTCGGCGTCTTGGCTTTGGCCCGCTCCAGTTTTACCCCCTCCACGGCCTTTGCATAGCCCAGCAGGAACTCGGGGCTTCCAACCGGCAGCGGCAGGGCTATGCCTTTTCCGCCCTGCGGCTTGTAATAGGCGCGGGTCTTGCCGTGCCGATCATTGTAAACGTGCAGATGCACGAATGAGACTTCACGCTTGCCCATGTCAAAGCACCGCGTCCCAAGGGTTTTCTGTAGGTGCCGCAGCGGGCTTGCCCACCTGCACCAATTCGATGGCAAAGCTGCCATCCGGAGCGACCTTGAACGCGGCAGGTTCCTTTCCCTGCCCCGTCACCAATAGCATCGCCCGCTTCGCGGCAGTGACAGAGAAGCCTTTGGGCTTCTTCGCCTCGCTGATCAGCTTCTTTGCCCATGTGAAGCTGGCTTTCTGGGATTTGGCAACCGATGACGCCTGCGGAGCAGAATTCGTCTTTTCCTCTGTCATCACCGCACCCCGTGCCCAGATGCCATGCTGGTCTTCAACAACTGCCGAAGTTCGGCGTTCATGGACCTGCCGTTCTCGGCAGCCCTGCGTTCGAGCCAACCCTTCTCGTCTTCTGTTAGTCGCAGCCTCAAGGTTTTCATGTCGCACTCTCCATTTTGCCCCACCGTGGGGCATCTGTGAGGCTATATGGATTTTGCTTGATGTCAACCCCACAGTGGGGCAATGGTGGGTCATGACGCGAGATGACCCCCCTGTTCGCATCCGACTTGGCCAAGAGTTGAAAGACCTCGTCCAAGAGGCGGCGAAGAACAATCGCCGTTCGATGAACGCTGAAATCAACGCACGTCTGGAGGAGAGCTTCGGGATCGTGCCCCAAGACGCTGCTCTTCCGCGCAGCGCCTCAGGTCAGGGCTGGATCAAGGCCGCGAAGCGAGCGGCAGCCAATGGATCACCAGACGAACGGCTGTCTGCGCTGGAAGCCGAGGTGCAGGAACTGAGGTTGGGGCTGCTGGAACTGCGACAGGCGCGTCAGAACGGCCCAGAAACGGCTTGATCGGTATTCGGAGGTGAAGGGATACCGTGACCGCAGGCCCGCTCTGCGAACCTTTGCCGTCGCGCTGTAGTTCGCGGGCTAGGTCCGGACCTGTCGCGCCTGCTCGATCTTCTCGGCCAAGACCTCGGCATCGGTGACACGCAGCAGCAGGGTATTCAGGATCGAACCCGTGCGCACCGTCACGAGACCCGGCGCGACGGTCACTTGGCTGATCTGCTCCAGCGGGATCGCCCGCACCGTCTTGCTCAATCCCGCAATAAACAGAACGTTGCGCGTCGTCACCACCGCCAGCCGCTTCTGCCATGACAGATAGGCCAAGGTGTAGGTGATCGCGGCTAGCACGCCGAAGACGATCCCGACGCCTAGAACCTCCCCGCCCTTTGCGATCAGCAGCAGGGATAGCCCAGCGAGGGGCAGAGCAAGGAGCAGGACTTGCGCGACCACGCCACCTTTGGACCATGGCGAGACATGGACAACTTCCTCACCCAGGGCGAGGGTCAAATGGGCAGGGATGGAAGGGTCTGAGGTCATGGATACACCGAATGAGAACATTTCGTTCTGTATCGTATGCCCATAACATTCATGGCGATAACGGTTTTTCCGGAACAGAACGTTCCGGATGGATATTTTTGCAAAACGACTGAAGGAGCGGGCCGCTGACCTAGGCATTTCCAACGCGCAGGCCGCCCGGCTGTGCGAGTTGGACGAGCGCCGCTATGCCAACTACGCTAACGATCAGCGCGAGCCGGACCTCATGACGCTGGCCAAGATCGCCCGCGTTCTGAACACCTCCGCCGATCACCTGCTCGGGCTGACAGACCCGCCGCCTCAGACCGCGCGGGCGCGGCTTTTGGATCGCCTGAACGTCGCCGCTGCCTCGCTGACGGACGAGGAATTGCGAACCATCGTCACACAGACCGAGGCACTTGCCATTCCGCGCCCGAAGAAAACCGGCAAGAAAATTCCGCCAATTTCAGGCGTCTAGGCGCTCCGTTCCGAAGGCCAAACCGTCACCGCGCCGAAATTCATGGAATGCTTGGCGAAGCCGTTGGCCGGAACATTGCCACCGATCAGGCACGCGACGAACCACGGGCTAAAGCCTTGTAACATCTTGGCTATCAGCAAAAAGTTTGCAATCATGCCGGAATGACGCTCATCCGGTCCAAACAACGTGTCGCCGATCACGGCGAGGTCTTCACCCCTGCGTGGATGGTGGAGGCCATGCTTGACCTTGTGAAGGGCGAAACGGAACGCATCGACGCCCGGTTTCTGGAACCTGCTTGCGGCAGCGGCAACTTCCTTGTGCCTGTTCTGAAACGCAAACTTGCGGCGGTGCAGGTGAAATTCGGGCGGTCCGACTTTGACAGGCGGCAGTATGCGCTTCTCGCGCTGATGTGTAGCTACGGGATCGAGCTGCTTGAGGACAACATCACCGAGTGCCGCGCCAACCTGCTGGAGGTGCTGGCCGACTACCTGTCGCTGACCCCCGCCGACGATCTGTATCGCGCAGCCTTTCATGTGCTGTCCGCAAACCTTGTGCATGGTGATGCCTTGACGATGAAAACGGCGGCGGGCGAACCGATCACGTTTGCGGAATGGGGCTATATCGGCAAAGGCAAATTCCAGCGGCGCGATTTCCGGCTGGATGTGCTGACCGGCGCATCATCTTTCAGCGCCGAGGGATCGCTGTTCGCGGGTCTGGGCAATCACGAGATTTTCCGGCCCACCAAGACCTACCCCCCGATGACGATCCCCGACCTTGCCAAGCTATCCGGCCCCGCGCCCGAGGTTGCTGCATGAGCGTGGCCGCCTTTACCCTGCGCGGTCGCAACCCTGATGTGCTGTCGTGCATCGCCAATCTGTCCAACGACGAAGTGTTCACCCCGCCCGAATTTGCCAACCGGATGCTGGACACGCTGGCGCAGGCTTGGGCGGCGGATCATGGCGGGGCCAGTATCTGGGCCAACCCTGATGTGACTTTTCTGGACCCCTGCACCAAGTCGGGCGTGTTCCTGCGCGAGATCGCGAAGCGGCTGATCGACGGGCTGGCGGGGCACATCCCCGACAGGCAGGCGCGGGTCGATCATATCCTGACGCGGCAGGTGTTCGGCATCAGCATCACGGAATTGACGGCCATGCTGGCACGGCGGTCGCTCTATTGCTCAAAATTCGCGAACGGCCAGCACTCGATCACACGCCAGTTCAATTCCGAGGCCGGGAACATCTGGTTTGAGAGGATCGAGCACACTTGGAAGAACGGAAAATGCACCTTCTGCGGAGCAAGCAAAGAGGCGCTGGATCGTGGAGATGACCGCGAAAGCCATGCCTATGCATTCATCCACACAGACAATATTCAGGCGCGTGTTTCTGCGCTGTTCGGAGGCAACATGCAGTTCGACGTGATCATCGGCAATCCGCCATATCAGCTTGATGACGGTGGCCACGGACAGAGCGCAGCACCGATCTATCAGCTTTTCGTTGAGAACGCCCTTAATCTGGAACCGCATTATGCCGTTTTTGTAACGCCTTCACGCTGGATGGCGGGTGGCAAAGGGTTGAACAGCTATCGTGAAAAGATGCTGGCTGACCGTCGCCTAAGGAGCATTGTCGACTACCCCAAGCTTTACGAGGGCTTTCCGGGCGTTAAAATTCGCGGCGGTATTTCATACTTCTTGTGGGACCGACAACATTCTGGACCCTGCAGCATACAAACCATCTGGGATGGAGAACCAACTGGGCCTGCCGTTTCAAGATACCTTGACGCATTCGATGTCTTGGTTCGTCGGAACGAAGCGGTCCCCATTTTGGAAAAGGTGCTTGCCAGGAATGAGCCAAAGCTTTCTCAACGAGTGTCGACTGGAAAGCCCTTTGGCTTCCGGACATTCTTCCATGGAAAATCAAACCAGAAGGGTTTGCAGAACCCTGTGAAACTTTTCGGGTCTCAGAAGATTAGTTGGGTTGCAAGGGAAGCCATTGAAGTAAATTCTCATTGGATTGATCGGTGGAAAGTGCTCATGACCGCTGTTCAGGGCACCAGCGCGGCGGTTGAAACCAAGTTTCTCAGCAAACCGATCATCGCAGAACCTGGCACCGCTTGCACCGAGACATATCTGGTGGCTGGCCATTTCGACACGAAGCAGGAAGCAAAGAACTACGCCCGGTATCTTTCAACACGGTTCGTTCGGTTTCTCGTTTCGTTGCGGAAGGCGACCCAACACGCCACCCGCGATGTCTATAGCTTCGTGCCGGACTTGCCGCTGGACAAGGCTTGGACCGATACGAAACTCTATGCGCGATATGGTCTAAGTGCCGAAGAGATTGCGTTTGTCGAGGAACAGGTAGCGGCGCAAGAAACCGACCTTTTCGACACTGCGGCGGATGATTGATGCCCAAGACCATCGACGACATTCTTGAGGTCAAGCCCAAGGCCCGCCCCCGCATCTATGCCTACAGCATCGACGATGCCGCCCATGCGGGCCTGCTCAAGGTTGGCCAGACCACCCGCGACGTGCGGGCACGGGTGAACGAACAGCTTGGCACGGCGGCGATTGCCAATTTCAAGATCGTTCTCGATGACCCCGCCGAACGCGACGATGGCAGCACCATCACCGATCACGAGGTGCGGGCGCGGTTGCGGGTCAAGGGCTTTGACAACCCCGAAAAGGAATGGATGCGCTGCAACCTTGCCGATGTGCAGACCGTCCTGACCGAGTTGCGCACGGGTCAAAAGCTGACCGGCACCCACCATCAGACCTTTCCCATGCGCCGCGAACAGCGCGAGGCCGTGGACCAGACCCACGCCTATTTCCAATCCCGCTGGGACGAGGACGAAAAGGCTGTGCCGCGTTTCCTGTGGAACGCCAAGATGCGCTACGGCAAGACCTTCACCACCTATCAGTTGGCGCGTCGGATGGGCGCGAAGCGGGTTCTGGTGCTGACCTTCAAGCCCGCCGTCGAGGATGCTTGGCGCACCGATCTGGAAAGCCATGCGGATTTCGACGGATGGCAATATCTGTCGCGAAGTTCGGGGGTGGACCGCAGCCAGATCGACGAAAGCAGGCCCGTGGTCTTCTTCGGGTCGTTTCAAGATATGCTGGGCAAGGACAAGCTGGGCAACGTCAAGGCCCGGAACGAGTGGGTTCACGCCTATAACTGGGATTTGGTGGTGTTCGACGAATACCATTTCGGCGCGTGGCGTGAGAGCGCCAAAGAGCTTTTCGAGGGCGAGGAAGAAAGCATCGAGCGCGAGGAAAGCCTTCTGGACGACCCCAAGCGCCTGACCGACCGGGTTGCCGACCTGCAAGAGCCGCTGGAGCCAGAGACCGAATTTCTGCCCATCACCACGCGGGCCTATCTCTATCTGTCGGGCACCCCGTTCAAGGCATTGAACACGGGCGAGTTCATCGAAGAGCAGATTTTCAACTGGACCTATACCGACGAACAGCGCGCCAAGGCCGAGTTTGTCGAAAAGAACCCAGGTCAGTGGAACCCCTACGGATCGCTGCCCCAAATGCGGCTTCTGACCTATCAGATGCCCGACGAATTGCTGGCCATCGCCAGCGCGGGGGAATTCTACGAGTTCGATCTGAACGAGTTCTTCGCCGCAACCGGGACTGGCGACGACGCAGAGTTCAAGCACAAGGCCCAAGTGCAGACGTGGCTAGACATCATCCGTGGCCAGCACGCGGCCCAGACGCTCGATAGCCTGAAAACCGGATCGCGCCCCCCCTTCCCCTATTCCGATGTGCGCCTGCTGCCGTATCTCCAACACTCATTCTGGTTCTTGCCCAGCGTCGCGGCCTGTCATGCCATGGCCAAGCTGCTGGCCGAGCGGCAGAATGTATTCTGGCATGACTACAAGGTGATCGTGGCGGCAGGGGCATCTGCCGGGATGGGCCTTGAGGCATTGCGCCCGGTTCGTGCGGCCATCGGCAGCGGCTATGACACCAAATCCATCACCCTGTCATGCGGCAAGCTGACAACAGGCGTGACGGTCAAGCAGTGGTCGTCGATCCTGATGCTGCGCAACCTGAAATCGCCCGAGACCTACTTTCAGGCGGCTTTCCGGGTTCAATCGCCGTGGTCGATCAAGAACCCCAACGGCGACGACCCGAACGCAGAAGACGTGCTCAAGCCCGTTTGCTTCGTCTTTGACTTCGCGCCGACCCGTGCCCTGCGACAGTTGTCAGAATACGGGATCGGCCTTTCGCCCAACAGTTCCAACCCCGAACATGCTGTCCGTGACCTCGTGTCGTTCCTGCCGGTGCTGGCCTATGACGGGGCGATCATGACGCCGCTCGATGCCGGGCAGGTTCTCGATTACGCTATGTCGGGCACCGCAGCGACGCTACTCGCCCGAAAATGGGAAAGCGCACTGCTGGTGAACGTCGACAACGACACGCTGCGCCGGATCATGGAAAATCCAGAAGCGATGGCAGCTGTCGAACGGATCGAAGGCTGGCGGGCGCTTGGCGACAACGTAATCGAGACGATCATCAACAAAAGCGAGAAGGTCAAAGAGCTTAAGGGCAAGGCGAAGTCTGGCGATCTGTCGGCCAAGGAGCAAAAAGAGCTTTCCGCCGAAGAGAAGGAATTCAAGTCCAAGCGGAAACTAGTGCAGGAAAAACTCGTCAAATTCGCGACCCGCATCCCCGCGTTCATGTATTTGACCGATTTCCGGGAAAACACGCTGCAAGACGTGATCACCAAACTAGAGCCTGATCTGTTCCTGAGCGTGACCGGCTTGACTGTGGCCGATTTTCATTTGCTGGTGCGATTTAAGGTCTTCAACACGGAACACATGAACCAAGCCGTCTTCGCCTTCCGCCGCTACGAGGATGCTTCCCTGTCCTACAGCGGGATCGACAGCCACCCCGGCCTGACGCGCTATGGCCTCTACGATACGGTTGTCGAAGTCGTCTGAGGCATTTGCCGCGCCCCTTACAACAGCACCCCCCGCCGCGTTGCCGGTGAACAGTTCACCCTCGCGGATGTAGCGGGCCACCATGGCGTCGGTGGCGTGGCCGGTCATCGCCCGGATTTTCAGGGTGGAGACCCCCCGCCTGTGCCGCCGAGGTGGCAAAGCCCGCCCGCAGGCTGTGGCCGGAGTAGCCCTCGGGGTCGATCCCCGCCGCTGCCAGCCGTTCGCGCAGAAGGACCGACACTGCGTCCCCGGTCGTAAGCGCCCGCTCATCGCCCTTTGCCTTGCGGCTTGACTATTCTCGGAAGTTCCAGGGCATGAGCGCGGCGATATCGCTTTGCATGTGCTGGTCGAGGATCTTGCGGAGCGTGGCGGCGATATAGGCCTTCGGGGTTTATGCCATTGAGGCGGCAGGTGCCGATCAGTGAGGCGATGCGGGCCCCAGGTTTTCGCCCCGTCGTCGGAGCCCGCGAAGAGCGCGTTTTTCCTCGTCAGCGGAATCGGACGGATCGCGTTTTCGACGCCGTTGGTGTCCATTTCGAGCCGACCGTCCGCAAGGAACCGGGTCAGCCCCGCCCAACGTTTGAGCCCGTATCGGATGTGCCGCGCGAGTTCGTTCGTCGAGGAGAGCTGCTGCAGGCAGCCCTCGAGCCAGGGCCGCAGGGCCTCGACGATCGGCCTGGAGAACCTCTGCCGGATTTTCACGCGCGTGGCCGGGTCACGGCCGCGGATTTCCTTTCGATGGCGTAAAGCTGCGCAATGCGCTCGACCATCTCGTCGCAGATTTCCGACGGCGTATCCTTGGCGAACTTGACGAAGCGGCGCCGCCAATGCGTCCAGCAATAGGCGATGTCCCATGGCTTTGCGGTCTTTTTCGGATCGGCCAGCTGGTCATAGCCGCCGTGGCCATCGACCAGCAGCGTGCCGCCGGAGAACCCCTTGAGGATCTCTTGCGCGACCTTGCCTGCGCGACTGCGCGCGTGATGAAAGACCACGATCGGGGGATCGCCGCCACCCCAGCCACGCTGATCGCGCAGCACCACCCAGAGCCAGTCGGTGCGCACCTCCCGGTGCCCGGCGCCAGCACCGGCACGGTGGTCTCATCCATCTGCAACCGGTCGCTGCGGCGCAACTCTGTCATCATCGCGTCGATCACCGGCGCCAGAAGCTGTGCCGCCCGCCCGGACCATTCCGCCAGCATCGTGCGGTCAAGATCGAGCCCCTGGCGGCGATAGATGTCGGCCTGACGGTAAAACGGCAGGTAATCGCCGAATTTGGCGACCATGCAATGCGCCACCAGCGCCCGGTCGGCAGGCCGCGCGGCACCAGCCATTCCGGCGCCGGAGCCTGGGCATGCTGCGCGCCCGCGCAGGTCCGGCAGACATATTTCGGGCGCACCGTCACCAGCACGCGGAATTGCGCCGGGATCACATCGAGCCGCTCCGTCCGGCTTTCGCCAACCCTTTGCATCGCGCCGCAGCCGCAGGGGCAAAGGATGCTCTCCGGTTCGATGACCTGCTCGATCCGGGGCAGATGCGCGGAAGATTGCCCTTGTTACGCTGCGGCGGAGCAGCTGGCGCCTTCCGGGGGCCGATCACCTTCTCGGCCGCTTCGCTGGCCGCCGCCAGCATCCCGGCCGCAGCCTCGACATCTTCGAATGGCAGGTGATGCTGGTCCGGATCGCCCTTCTCGGACTTCGCGCCGAAAGCATCGCGGCGCATCTGCGAGAGCAGGCGTTCCAGCCGCGCGCGCGCCTCCTCGACTGCGGCAAGACGTGTTTCCGCCTCGATCCGCGCGGTCTCGGCGGCAGCCCGCGCGGCTTCGGCGTATGCGGCGGCCACGGCCCATTGATATTTTTCTTGCGGGTGTCGGAGGAGCGAGCGGACGGGTGCGCGTTGCGGCTTTGTATCGCCCTCAAATGATCTCACTGGGGAATCCCCTGATGAGTTCATTTCACGAGATCTGAGGGGGCCTCATTTTCCGCCCCCCCGGGCATAGGCCCATGG
This sequence comes from Rhodobacter capsulatus, assembly GCF_052363185.1. Classification (GTDB taxonomy): domain Bacteria; phylum Pseudomonadota; class Alphaproteobacteria; order Rhodobacterales; family Rhodobacteraceae; genus Rhodobacter; species Rhodobacter capsulatus_E. The sequence goes on from NZ_CP198955.1 coordinate 3,259,510, forward strand.
CATCAGCGCGTCGATGTTGCTGGCCAGGTGGCCATTGGCGAGGCGGGTGAAGAGATCGCGCAGATAGGCGTAAGGCTCGACACCGTTCATCTTGCAGGTGCCGATCAGGCTGGCGAAGCGGGCCCAGTTGCGGCCGCCCTCGTCGTGACCGGCGAAGAGCGCATTGCGGCGGTTCATCGCCGGGCTGCGGATGGCGTTCTCGACCAGGTTCGAGTCCATGTCGACCCGGCCATCGTCGAGGAAACGCCGGAAACCATCCTCGCGCTTGAGCATGTAGATCATCGCCTTGCCGAGGTCGGTTTTGCTCGAGACCCGCTTGGCCTGGGCCGCGAGCCAGAGGAAGAACGCGTCCACCAACGGGCGGGAGAGGTCCTGCCGCATCGCCCGGCGTCGGTCGGGCGCGGCGCCGCGGATGGCATCCTCGATCTTGTAAAGCGCGGCGATGCGCAAAAGCGCCTCGTCGACGATGGGCGAGCCTGTCTTTGGCTTGGCCTTGATCAACTGGCGTCGGCCGTGCGCCCAGCAGAACGCCAGCTGCAAAGGCTTGCCGCCCGCGCGTTTCGGCGTGGCCAGATGGGTATAGGCGCCATAGGCATCGACCTGGATCGTGCCCTCGAAGCCCGCGAGGATTTCGTCGGCATATGTGCCCTTCCGGCCGGGGCGATAGTGGAACACCACCCCCGGAGGCGCCGTCCCGTCCCAGCCGCGATCATCGCGCAGCACCGCCCAGAGATAGCCGGTCTTGGTTTTGCCTTTCCCGGATCCAGCACCGGGGCCGTCGTTTCATCAACGTAAAGACGGGTGCTTTCCGCAATCAGGCGCTTGGCCATGTGCTCGACCACGGGGGCGATCAGCGCGCCGGTGCGGCCCATCCAGTCGGCCAGAACCGAGCGGTCGATCGGCACGCCATGCCGCGCCATCACCACCGCCTGGCGGTTCAGCGGCATGTGCTCGGAATGTTTGGAGACGGCGATTTGCGCCAGCAGCGCCTCGGTCGGCCAACTCCCCTCGAGCAGATGCGCGGGAGCTTTGGCTTGCACCACACCTGTGCGGCCCTTCGGGCAGGCATATCGGGGGCGGATCGTGGCGATCACCTGATAGCGCGCCGGGATGTAATCGAGCCGCTCGGTCTTGTCTTCGCCGATCCGGACCATGTCGCCACAGCCGCAGGGACAGATGATGCTTTCGGGCTCGATCACCCGCTCGACCCGCGGCAGGCTCTCGGGCAGAGCCCGGGCCTTGCGCGGGGGGCGCGGCGTTTGTTTCTCGGGATCCGGTTCGTTGGCGGCGATCCGGTCTTCGACGGCGGCAATATGGGCCTGCGTTTCGGCAATCGCCGTTTCCAGATCTTCCAGCGCCAATTCCAGCTGCGCCGGATCGAGCTTTTCCGACTTCGGCCCGAACTTCGTGCGCCGGTAATCCTGAACCTGACCTTCCAGCTTGGCGAGCAGCGCCTTCAGCTCGGCGATGAAGGCGTCCTTCTCGGCCCCAACCGACTGCTCATGCTCCCGTGCGGCGCGCTCCACCGAGGCTTCGAACCGGGCCGCTTCCAACGCCGCCTGTTGGGCCGCAAAGGCCTGCACCACCTCGGGCGGCAGGTCCGGAAACTGGCTGAGATCGAAAGGCTGCGACATGCGCCTTTCTACCCGATCCGGGAGGGAAAGCCCAATAAAACAAGCCCAAAATCTGCCCGCCGAGTCATCCCGCCGCAGTCGGCGCCTGCACCCGCTGTGCCAGAACCCGGCGCCAGTCGAGGCCCTCGAACAAGGCCTCGAACTGCGCCCGCGAAAGTCGCATCACCCCGTCCTGCACCTTCGGCCAGGCGAAGCTGCCCTGTTCCAAAACCTTGTAGACCAGCACCATCCCGGTTCCGTCCCACACCAGGATCTTCAGCCGGTCGCCGCGCTTCGAACGGAACACCACCGTCACCCCGGAATGCGGGTCGAGCTTCAGCTCGCTCTGCACCATCAGCGCGAGCGCCTGATGCCCGCAGCGGAAGTCCACAGGCTTCGTCGCGATCAGGACAGGCAGACGCTGGCCCGCGACGATCATGCCAGATCCCGCAGGGCTTTGACCAGTTCGGCCACCCGGGCGCCCGGAATGCCGTCGGGAACCCGCAACACGACGCCCTTGCCGATCTCGATGCTCACGCCGTCGGTCGCGGCCGCCGCGTCGCCGTCAACCGCCGGTTCCACCGACAGCGGCACGAAAGCAGCGGCGAAGTCCGCCACCGCCTCCTCCGGCAAGGCCAGACGCCCCGCCCGCGCCTGACGGCGCCAATCCGACAGCTGGTGCGGCAGAACCCCATGACGACGCGCGACATCGCCGACCCGTGCGCCGAGCTGAAAACTCTCCGCCACGATCCGCGCCTTAACTTCATCCGGCCAACGCCGATAACCCCGTGTCCGCGAAATCACATCGATCCGGCCACCAAAACCTTCGCCTCCATCCGCCATCACGGCCTCCTTCTGAAACTTCAGAAGGAAAATCGCCGTTCACGCGACCGGCTGGAACCGACGATTTCAATGGGTCAGAGACGGCGCATACGCTTCGGCCTCGGCCAGACGCCGTTCAAGATCTGCCACCCGGGCCGTGCTGGTGCTGCGTGATGCCATGGCCCGAGACTACCCCACAACACCCCGCAAGGACGCCATAAAACACGGCCCGAGTCACCCTGTCGCGGCTCACCCTGCCAGCCGCGGCCTCTGCCTGCGCTCGGCCCGGACAGCCCGCCAATCGACGCCCTCGAACAGAGCGGCGAATTGCGCCGGGGACAGCCTAATGACCCCATCCGCCGGCTTCGGCCAGGCAAAGGCACCGCCCTCGAGCTTCTTGTAGATCAGGATCAGACCGGTCTGGTCCCAGACCAGGCACTTCAGCTGATCGCCGCGCTTCGAGCGGAACAGATACACCGCGCCATTGTAGGGATCGTGGCCGAGCACGTTCTGCACGACCAGCGCGAGCCCCGCGTGACCTTTGCGGAAGTCCACCGGCCGCGTCGCCAGATAGGCGCGAGTGATCCCGCCCGGCAGGATCACGACGATGTCTCCCGCAATGCCGCAACCACCCGCCCAAGATGCGCCGCGTCGAAGCCGGTCGGCACGAGGATCCGCACCCCGACGATCTCCAGCTGAAGGCTGGTCCCGGGTTGATCGCCCGGCACGGCGCCCCCGCTCACCATGATCGGCACGAGCCCGAGGGCATCATCCTCCGGCATCGGCAAAAGCCCCTCGCGCGCGGCCCGACGCCAGGCATGCAATTGCGGCGCCGAAACCCCATGACGCCGGGCCACGTCGGCCACCGTCACCCCGTCCCGAAACGTCTCGAGCACCATTGCCGCCTTCACATGCTCGGGCCAGCGACGGCGACCGGTCGGCCCCGTCACGATGTCGATACGACCAGCGTATCCAGGATCATCACTGTGAGAACTTACGTAAGTTTGTATGTCGCTATCCATCGACGCCTCCGTTGTTACGGGCGTCATCTCGGATGACATCGCCCCTCAAACAACGAGGGCGATGGCCGGGCGCTTACCCCCGGTCAGCGGGTTCGCCGCAACATGGCCGTGCCGGGTGATCGGGCGGAACAGTGGGCCGGTGTCGATTGCCGATGCGGACAGCCACGCCTCAACCGCAGCGACGGGGCAATGGCGGGTGCGACCGTGGGGAATGCCGATGCGGCGACCTGCCCCCTCCTGATCGGTCTTGCTGCGCTTGATCGTCACGATCAGACCTTGGCGGACAGTTTCGATGTCGGCCCGGTCCAGCGCCACCAATTCAGAGCGGCGGAAGCCCCCGGCGAAGCCCAGAAGCAACAAAGCCCGGTCGCGCTGGTCGCGCAGGGTTTCCCCCAGGCTGTCCAGAACCAGAAGCAGGTCATCGCGCATCAAAGGCTTGGCCTGTCGCTGGGCGGTGCCATGTTTGCGGCGCAGGCCGCGCAGCGTGGCTTTCACGATCTCGGAGCGGACGGGGTTCGGCAGTCCCGCCATTTCGTGCGCCTTGGAAATCGAGGCCACCCGGCGCTGGATGGTCGCCACAGCATGGTGCCCCGCATGATCGCCGATATAGGCGCAGACCGTGGCCGGGGTTGCGGGCAGCGACCCGCCCCAATCTTGGAAGTGGGCCAGATCACCGCGCAAGGCCCGTTCGGTGGCCGGGGCGAGGCTGTGCCGCAGCAGATCGGTTGCCTCGTCGGTCAGGGCTTCCCGCGCCGCAGGTAGGAACGTATCGACGTTGCAATTAACTGCAAAACGTTCGACCATTTGCCCCTCCTGATCGTCCCTGTTGACCCGTGATAATGGGTGAGTATCCGAGGTTAAAACCACGTCACGCATCCCGCGCCTCCTTCATCACACTCGCCCGAATGCGGTTCAGCAGCGGCAGATCGTGCCGCATCAGGTCGAGAGCCTGCACCGCAGCCTCTGGGTCCACGCCCAGAGTTTCGAACATCAACTGCGCGTGGAGGCGGTCGGAGAGGTCGCCCCCGACACGGCGGGTCAGCAAACCGCCCTCGACCCGGAACAGCACCTGACCGAGGAACCCGACACGCTGGCCGGGGGACAGCATTGCGCGGGCGAACTCCGCCACGCCTGCTTGCGTCGCGGCCAGTCGGGACAGGGCCAGCTTGCCCTCGCGGGTGAACATGTCGAGCGCCCAGCCGGGAACACCGCCGATCATCACCTCGGGCGGCAGGGGGTCATCAGTCGTGCCTGCCCGCAGGCCGTTTTCCAATGCCAAAAGGGCCAGCAAAGGCGGCAAGGCCTCGCCCGTCTTGCGGTAGCCTTCGCGGCAGATCGCCAGCGTCGTGGGCGCGGTGCCGAGTTCATCCAGCAGGTCGAAGGCCAAGGCGACCTCGCCGCGTCGGACCGGCAGCTTGCCACCGGGCCGGTCGGTGCCCGAGAGGAAGACGGTGGCAAGGGCACGGCTGTGCAGGTTGGGCGTGGTCAGCGCGATCAGCCGAAGGCGGGGGTTGGTCTCGGCGGCTAGGGCGCGGCGGGTATCGGCAAGGCCGGGCAGCGTTTCCAGCGCCATGAAAAGGTCATCGGTCGCCCGGCTTTTCGGGGCTTCGGCCAGAGCCTTGACCACGACCGACGCCACGGCCCAATCGCCCCCGATGGCGGCCCGGAACCGCTTGCCGGTCAGTGCCGCGACTGTCAGGCCCACGGTCGGCAGGCTTCCCAGCCCGACATCCTCGAAGGCGATGCCGCCCAGCCTGCGCCAGAGGCGGTCGGGGGCATCCCGCAGCAAGGTGGCGGCGGCGTTCAGGGCCAGATCGGCACGGCCCCGGCGAAGGGCCTTCTGCAACATGCTCATGGCCAGCCAAGGCGAAATCGGCAGGGGCTGTCCCTGTGGGACACGCTCTTGCGCGGCGATCCGTTGGATCAGGTCAGTTCGAAAACGAGAAATCAGGTCGGGGTCAGTCATCCATCGCACCTTCGATTTTGGAAGGGGGATCAATGACTTGCGACCCTCATTAAGCGTATGAGATTGGCCACCTAAGGAAAGGAAAGAACACCTGGGGATGCCGATTTCCGCGCCGCAACCGGGTTGGCGGAGGGGGGTTGGCAGCGACACACGGAATGTCGCCGCCGGGAAGGTTCCCTTATCTTTCCACCACACCCGCCGCCGAAACCGCGCAGGATCAGCGGGTTACAGCGCGTCTGACAGTTCCGATTTCTGTCCCTCACCGTCAGATGGTGGGGTGGGCGATGGCCTTCTTCTTGGCGGCGGCAGCCTCCAACGCTGCATCATCGTCATCGGACCAGTTGGACCAATCGGCAGCGCCCTGTGTCTTTGCCGATCCGGCGAATGATCCAGCCTTCTGGGCGTCGTAGAAATTCTGGACGTAGGTCCGATACCGTTGATACAGGCGCAGCTTCAGTTCGAGGGAAAAGCCAAACCAACGCGGGCCGTAGAGATCGGCGGGATACTTGACCTTGACCTCATGCTTCCCCGTCAATCTCGGAAACTTGGCCTCATAGAGCTTTGCCTTCTTTTCCAGCCATTGAGCTTGTTCGAGTTCAAACGCAGCATCTTCATCAAGATCGTCGATCTTTGCCGTATTCTTCCCCGCAATCAGTTCATTGACATCGTCCCCGGCCTTCCCCTTTCCCTTCGGGTGCGGATGCACCTTCTTCGTTGAAGTGGTTTTCATGGCTTCCGTGGGAGAGGACGGAAGGGAAGTGTAATCGGTTGGCTCAGCGACTGGCGCGTCAACGGGTGCGGTGAAAGGCTCAGCTATCGGCATGGCCACTGGCGCTTCCATCGGCGCGTCTGTCGGCCCCAACCTCGCACGGTCGGACGCCTTGCCTGCATGTTCCAGCGCGAGCATGGTCGGCTGCAAGTAGGTGCGCACGGTCGAACCCTGAAACCTGCCCCGCACCCGTCGCAGCAGCCCGTCCGTTTCCAGCCGATGCAACTCGCGCTTCACCTGCGGAACCGACAGGCCCGACCACTCAGCCCAGCGTTCGCGGGGGTAAACCGACCACGGCCCCAGATAGCCCCGCTTCTTGATGTTCGACGCCCGCCAGCGAAAGATGATCTCGCGGAGCAGCGCGAAGGCTTTCGGATGATCCAGCGCCCAAGCACGGAAGTCGGAGTTGTCCGTGATGGGGTATGGCAGAAGTGTCCCGCTCATCGCCAATCCCCCGATTTCAGGCCCAGAAGGCGGTTAGCAGGGGCGGGCAAATTGACTTTGTTGCCCAAGGGGTGGCTTTCACCAGTTAGCAAGCCTAAGCGATTGAAACGGTGTGTGAAAAAGTGAACCCTACGGGCTGCCACTTCACTCATGCAAGTTTTTGATTTTGATCAGTAATCTGCAAGGTGGAAAATCTCTACCCACAATCTACCCATGACAAAAAGACCCTAGAAAGCGGCCCTTCGGGCGCTTCGGCAGGCTGGAAGCGATCACGTATTCGTGAACTCAACCTCATCATGGATGATTGTCCCAAGAACATTCCGCACACTGTTCGAAGTATGCGCCGTCCGGTTCAATGCTGCGATCATAGAACGTTCGAATGTTTCGCGACGCACATCTAGGGCAAGTTTCGATGCGATCTGCACGTTCCCGGCTCAATATTCCAACATAATGCTTAATGATTGCTTCAACCGCATCGGCGGAAACCTGCGCTGAACTTCTGCTAGCGTTTCGATGATGAGTTAGCCAATTTACCAGCGGCCAAGCTTTCTCAACAAGTGCTTTCAGATATGCTCGAAGTTCGGCATTTCTTTCACCCGGAAGCACATGATGCGCGAACAACCTATTCCACTCAACTACCGCTGCATCCTTCGGACGTTCCCCAAAGTCAACATCGGCAAAATGTCGTCTGACCGTCCCGACCAGAGTAACCAGACATTCGCGAAGCTGCATCCCTACAGCCTGATAATCAACGGCTTCAACGGCCCTTTCCAGAAGGTCGCAAGCTTGTTGGTGCCGCCTAAACACTTCATCAAACGGGGTTTCGGCAACTTCGTCGGCGTCACGCGACGAACTCATAACTCGCATCATAAGACCAACATGAAACGAAAGCGTGTAATCAAGACTTGGAAAGTGCCGCTGCGAATATAGGTTCGTCGGATTGGTAATGACCCACCAACGGTTTTTGTCGGTCACAACGTCCCACATTTCGTAAGGCGTTCCTAAAACATACTCCGTTTTAATTCGCTCAACGTTCTGAACATCTTCGTCGGATGCCTGACCCAAGATATAGTTTGCAATGTCTTGTTCAGCATAGAAATCGCGAACGGGGCTGTATCGGCCAAGTTGATCTGCGGGCAAAGGATGGTCCGGCGGCAACGTGCAGTCGTCGGCTTCGTCTTTTTCGTTCGTCATGACACCTTACCATTTTTGCGCTTCGGAACCGTAACCCGGAACAAACACAAAAAAAAGCCGCCCCCGAAGGGACGGCAGTTGCTTCCTATTGGCCTTGAGGAAGATCAGAAAGCTTCGGCGGGGATGCCCACAAGGGGCACGTCGGGGTCGATACCCGCAGCGGTGCAGGCTTGGCGCATGGTGGCCCCGCTGGCGACCCGCAGCACGGCAACAAGCGGGAAATCTGGCCGTCCTGCTCTTGCCAGCCAAGCGACGTGTTGCGCCCTGTCTGCCAGCCATTCCTGCCCCTCAGGCCTGCCTATGGTCTTCGCGTGTGAGACGGCAATTCCACTGTGCCTGCCGTTCCCGCCCAAGACGGCACAATCCCCCCCGACGACCGTCTTGCAAGCCCCCCCCTCGCGGGCGGGTAAACATATATCTTGACTATTTTTATCAGCGCCCATATCCGACAATTTAAATAAGATAAGGACCTGCCATGCTTGCCCCGCTTCTGATCATGCTGCGCGAAGGGCTGGAAGCCGCGCTCGTCATCGTCATCATCGCCAGCTATCTGCAACGCACCGGCCGCGGGGCCTGGATCGGCGCGATCTGGGTCGGGGTCCTGTTCGCGGTCGCGCTCTCGCTTTTCGTCGGCGCCGCGCTGCAATTCCTGCAGGCAGGCTTCCCGCAAAAGACCCAGGAGGGGTTCGAGGCCGCAGTGGCTCTGATCGCCGTGGCCGTGCTGGTCTGGATGGTGTTCTGGATGCGCGCCGCCGCCCGCTCGATCCGCGCCACGCTGGAACAGGGGATCGACAGCGCCTTCGACACCGCACCGGGTCGGGGCACGGTCTGGGCGCTGGTCGCCATGTCCTTCCTCGCCGTCGCGCGCGAGGGGCTGGAATCGGTCTTCTTCCTGCTGGCCATCTTCCAGCAAAGCCCGGGCCCCGCCGCCCCCCTTTCGGCGCTGGCGGGCATCGCACTTTCGGTCTTGCTGGGCCTTGGCCTGTATTCGGGCAGCCTGCGCCTTGATCTGCGGCGGTTCTTCCGGCTCTCGGGGCTGTTCATCCTGTTCGTCGCGGCGGGGCTTCTGTCGGGGGCGCTGCGCAGCCTGCACGAGGCCGGGCTGTGGAATGCGCTACAGACACCGGCCTGGGATCTGAGCCAGACCCTGCCGACGGCCTCGGTCCTTGGCACCATCCTCTCGGCGCTGCTTGGCTATCATGACAGCCCGACGCTGGGTGAGGTCGGCCTTTGGGCGGCTTTCCTGGCCGTGACCTTGCCGCTGTTCCTGCGCCCCGCCCGCGCCCCTCATCCGCAAAAGGCCTGATCCGATGACCTCTTCCGCACAAGCGCCGTCCGGGCGCCTCCTCCCGCTGCTTCTGGGCACCGGCGGCCTGCTGGTTCTGGGCGGCGTCGCGCTGTTCTGGTTTGCCTCGGCGCAGAACCGGCCCGAAACCGCGGGCGCGGTCGAGGTCACCGTCACCGCCACCGCCTGCGAGCCGATGGCGCTGGAAGTGCCCGCCGGAACGGCCCGGTTCCTGATCCGCAACGCCTCGGACCGTCCGGTGGAATGGGAAATCCTCAACGGCGTCATGGTGGTGGCCGAACGCGAAAACATCGCCCCCGGTTTTTCCTCGGTGCTGAGCGAGCGGCTGAAACCCGGCGTCTATGACATCACCTGCGGGCTTCTGTCCAATCCGCGCGGCAAGCTGACGGTGCGGGCCACGGCCGAAAGCGCCGCCGAGACCGCCGCGCCGCCGCTGCGCGACTTTCTGGGCCCGCTTTCCGAACGCAAGGTGCAGCTGATGAAATCGGCGGGCAGGTTCGTGGGCGCGACGCAGGCGCTGGAGCGGGCGATCACGGCAAGCGATCTGGCAGCGGCAAAGACCGCCTGGGCCGAGGCCGCCGCGCACTGGGCCAGCCTGGGCATGGTGGCGCCCCGGGCGGCGGATCTGCAAAATCGCATCGCCCCGCAGGCAGCCTGGCTGGCCGGGCGCGAGGCCGACCCGGCCTTCAGCGGCCTTTCCCGGATCGAATACGGGCTCTTCGCGCAGGCCTCTCTGGACGGTCTGGCCCCGGTGGCGGCGGCGCTGGCCACGGATGCGACGGAGTTCCAGAGCCGGGTCAAGGCCCTTGACGGCACGCCCGAGGCCCTTGCCGCCGATGCTGCCCGCTATGCCCGCAGCCTGTCAGAGACCGGATCTCTTGCGGTTTATGCGGGCGAAGACCGGGGGCAACTGAGTGCGGCGCTGGACAGCCTTGACCGCGCCCGGGCGGTTCTGGACCCGCTTCTGAGCGCGGCCGACCCGGCCCAGGCCCAGACGGTGGGCGCCGCGCTGACCACTGCCCGGGAAGCCATTGCCTCCACGCCCGCCGACCCAAAGGCCGCAACCGAGGCCTTTGCCGCCCTTGCCACCGCCTTCGACGGCATCAATGCCAAGCTTGGACTGGAGCCCTGAGATGACCTCTTCCCCCTCGCGCCGCAGTGTTCTGGCCGGGCTTGGCCTCGGCCTTGCCGCCTGTCCCTTCAGCCTGGGTCCGGCCCGGGCCGAGACCGCGCCGCAGGCCTCGGCCCTGACCGCCGCCCCGCAGGCGGGCGCGACCTCGGCCGCGGACCGCATCGCCCCCCATGGCCGGTTTCAGGCCGGCATCGTCACGCCCCGCCCGGCCTGGGGACTTGTGGCCGCCTTCGACGTCATCGTGGACACCCCCGCCGATCTGGAGCGGCTCTTTCGCCGCCTGACCGCGCGGATCGCCTTTTTGACCAGCGGCGGCAAGGTGCCCGAACTCGATCCCGCCCTGCCGCCCGCCGACAGCGGCATTCTTGGGCCGGAACTGCGCCCCGATGCGCTGACGGTGACCCTGGCGCTGGGTGCCTCGCTTTTTGACGCGCATCCCTGGCTTGGCCCGCAGCGCCCGGCGCAGCTGACCCGGATGACCGGCTTTCCGAATGACGCGCTGAACCCCGATCTGTGCCATGGCGACATCGCGATCCAGATCTGCGCCAACACGCAGGAAACGATCATCCATGCGCTGCGCGATCTGATCAAGACCCTGCCCGACCAGCTGGTGCTGCGCTGGAAGCAGGAGGGCAACGTGCCCGTGATTCCGCCGCAACCTGCGGGCGTGGTGGAAAGTGCGCGCAATTTCCTCGGCTTCCGCGACGGCTCGGCCAATCCCGACAGCGCCGATGCGGCGCTGATGGAGCGCGTGCTTTGGGTGCATGACGCCGCCGAGCCAACCTGGGCGAAAGACGGCAGCTACATGGCGGTGCGGCTCATCCGCAATTTCGTCGAACGCTGGGACCGCACCCCGCTGATCGAACAGGAGCGCATCTTCGGCCGCACCCGGATCACTGGCGCGCCGCTCGACAAGCGCGACGGCACCGAGGCTGACGTGCCCGATTTCACCGCCGATCCCGAGGGCGAAGCCACGCCGCTGGACAGCCATATCCGCCTTGCCAACCCGCGCGATGCGGGCGGCGAGCGGCATCTGATGCTGCGCCGTCCCTTCAACTATTCGAACGGGGTGACGAAATCGGGCCAGCTCGATCAGGGGCTTCTGTTCATCGCCTGGCAGGCCAGCCTGAATGACGGTTTCATCGCCGCACAGACCCGGCTGAATGGCGAACCCCTTGAAGAATATATCAAACCCGTGGGCGGAGGCTATTTCTTCGCCCTGCCGGGCTTTGGCCCCTCCCCCGATGATTACCTCGGCCGTCAGCTGATCGACGCCATCGGCCCCGCCCCGCAGAAGACGTAAGAAAGGACGAAACCGATGAAACTTCTGTCTCTGGCCGCCACGCTGGCGGTGCTTGCCACGCCGCTGGCCGCGCAGGAAGCGACGCTGGATCTTGTGGCGCCGATTGCGGACTACAAGCTCTATGTGTCTGAAAACACTGAACAGCTGGTGGCCGACACCACCGCCTTTGTCGCCGCGGTGAAAGCGGGCGAGATCGACAAGGCCAAGGCGATGTTCGCGCCGACGCGGCTGTCTTACGAAAAGATCGAACCGGTGGCCGAGCTCTTCGCCGATCTGGATGCGCCGATCGACGCCCGCGCCGATGATTACGAAAAAGCCGAGGCCGATCCGGCCTTTACCGGCTTTCACCGGCTGGAATATGCGCTTTGGGTCGAGGGCAAGACCGATCACGTCACCGCCATTGCCGACAAGCTCGAGGCCGATGTGATCGAACTGGCCAAGCGCATCGACGGGCTGACCTTCCCGCCCGCGGTGGTGGTCGGCGGCGCCTCGGTGCTGATGGACGAGGTCGCGGCCACCAAGATCTCGGGCGAGGAAGACCGCTATTCCCGCACCGATTTGTGGGATTTCCAGGGCAATTTCGACGGCGCGAAGAAGATCGTCGATCTCTTCGGCCCGATGGTCGAGGATCGCGACTTCATCGCCTCGGTCGAGGGGAATTTCGCCAAGGTCTATGAAACGCTTGGCAAATACCGCGAGGGCGAGGGCTTCGTGAGCTACGAGAAGCTGACCGACGAGGACCGCAAGCGGCTTTCCGCGCTGGTCAACACGCTGGCCGAAGATCTCTCCACCCTGCGCGCCCGGCTTGGCCTGAGCTGACCCCCGCTTTCGAACGCCCTCCGGCCGGTTCGGGGGGCGTTTGCCTTTCGGGCAGCTTCATTGCGCCGCAGCGGGCGGCTGTTCAGGGAATCGGAAACAGATCGGACTATAACGGGGCGAATCGATTGCACCGGGACGCCCGTGATGGCCAGGACGACAGCGGAACAGACCGACGGAAAACGCCCCGGCTTCACCCCCGTGCCGCTCAAGGCATGGCTGTGGCGCTCTTATGTCAAGGCGGCGCTGATCCCGCTTCTGCTGATCGAATTCGGCTTCATCGCGATCTACTGGGGCACCAGCCAGGTGGTCTATGACCGCTCCGCCGCCGCGATCACCCGGATTTCCACCGACACCGTCCGCGACGCCGCCACGCGCGAGGCCAATATCATCGCGCATCGGCTGGCCACCATCGCCGCCGTGACCCGCATCTATGCCGAGGAAACCGGCCGCGCGTTGCAGACCCCGGCCAGCGTCTCGCAGGCGGAAAAGGACAATCACGCCCTTGGCCCCGACGGCGCCTTCCACACCTTGCGCGATACCGGCGGCTCGGCCGTGTTCTATTCCGGCATCGTCCCGGTGGGCGCGGCGGAAAAGGACAAGGTCTGGCGCACGGTGCGGCTTGATCCGCTGATGCGCGCGATGAAGGACAGCGATCCGTTGATCGCACAGCTTTATCTGAACACCTGGGACAGCCTAAACCGCATCTATCCCTGGTTCGACGTGCTGAAGATCTATCCGCCGAAGATGGATATCCCGAGCTACAATTTCTACTACGAGGCCGATGCCGCCCATAATCCCGAACGCAAGCCGGTCTGGACCGATGCCTATGTCGATCCGGCGGGCAGCGGCTGGATGGTGTCCTCGATCGCGCCCGTCTACGGCCCCGAACGGCTGGAAGGCGTGGTCGGCATCGACGTCACCATCGGCACCATCGTGCAACGCGTCCTCGACATCCGGATTCCCGGCGACGGCTATGCCGTGCTCGTGGGCCGCGACGGCACGATCCTGGCCCTGCCCCCCAAGGGCGAGGGCGATCTGGGGCTGAGCGAACTGGTCGGCCACAGCTACGAGGAGGCGATCCTCAAGGACACGTTCAAGCCCGCGGAATTCAACATCTTTCAAAAGCCGATGCTGACCGAACTGGCCGGGGCGATGCGCACCGCGCCCGAGGGGGTGCGGCGCATCGACCTTGGACGGCCGATGATCGCCTCCTGGGCGAAGGTGGCGGGGCCGAACTGGTCGCTGCTGGTTCTGGCCAGCGAAGACAGCGTGCTGGCCGCCTCCAGCGATCTGCGCAGTCAGCTGGCCTTCGTCTCGAAGGTGATGGTGGGCATCCTGCTGGTCTTCTACGCCGGGTTCTTCGCCTTCCTGTGGCGGCGCTCGGCGACGATGAGCGACCGGGTGGCGCGGCCGCTTGGCGATCTCGAACGGCGGATGGCGGTGATTTCGGACGGTGGCACCCTGCCCCCGGCGCCGCCCTATGCCATCGAGGAATTGCAGAAGGTGGGCGAGCATCTGGTGACGATGGGCGACAAGCTGGAAGCCGCGAACCGGACCAAGGCGAATTTCCTCTCGGCGATGAGCCATGAACTGCGCACGCCGCTCAATGCGATCATCGGTTACGCCGATCTGCTGGAAGGTTCGGAGGGAGAGCGGCTTGATGGCGCGCGGCTGGCGCAGGTGCGGGCGATCGCGGCGGCCGGATGGGATTTGGTGCGGCTCGTCGATGTGGTGCTGGATCTGAGCCGGATCGAGCGGCAGGATCTGCGCCAGACGGCCGAGCCGCTGGCCCTTGTGCCACTGCTGGAGGCCGCGCTGGAGAGCCAGCGGGCCGAGGCGGCGAAACGCGCGATCAGCCTTGATCTGGCCTTGCCGCAGGGGCGGCTGCCGCAGGGGCTGGGCGATGCCAAGACCCTGCGCCGGATCCTTGATGAACTGCTGTCGAATGCGGTGAAATACAATGTCGCCGGGGGAAGCGTGACGGTGCGGATCGACCCGGAAGAGGCGGGTTTCCTGCCGGTGCGGATCATCGACACCGGCGTCGGCATCGGCGCCGAGCATCGCGACGGCGTGTTCAAGGCCTTTCACCGTCTGGGGCACGAGAACAGCACGATCAGCGGCGCGGGAATCGGCCTTGCCATCGCCAAGCGCTTCGCCGAGGCCTCGGGCTGCGGGCTTGATTTCGACAGCGCCGAGGGCCTGGGCAGCACCTTCACCCTGCGCATCCCCTGCCGCCCGCAGTGACGGCGGCAAACGCCAGACTACGGCTCTGCCAGACGGTTCATTTTCGAATGTGGGAGGAGTGGTACCGCCTCCCCGGCTCGAACGGGGGACCTCTGGATCCACAATCCAGCGCTCTAACCAACTGAGCTAAGGCGGCACTGAGGGGGCATTTAACGGGCGATGCGGGGGATTGCAAGGGGGGAAAACGCCCTCTGGCCGTGCCAGCGCTTGCCCCCTTGCCGCAGTTTGGCTAGGCACGGGCAAAATGGAGGCTGCGATGGGCATCAACGACGAAAACGACATGGCCGGCGACCTGCAGATCGGCCCGACCGATCAGGGCATGGTGCGAATCTTCGTCAGTGGCGAAGGCTTCGAGCTGCCCTTCGACTTCGACCCCGAAGAGGCCGAGGAAATCGCCCGCGAATTGATGGATGCGGCCGAAATCGCCCGCGGCATCCTCGAGGGCGGCCAAAAGGGCGGCAAGCCCAAGGGCAAGCGCTAGAACGTCCCCCCGGGGTCGGACCGGCCCGCCAGCCGCAGGGCCGCGGTGCGGGCAAAGCCCTGCGTCACCGCCTTGCGCCGGGGCGCGGCCAGCCTTGCCTCGGGGGCCATGCGCAGGATCTCGGCGCCGAACCGGTCGGCCAGAATCAGCCCGGTGTCCTCGGGCAGGATCTCGGTCGGAAAATCCGGGGCCACCGCCCAGAAGAAGCGGTCGGCATAGTCCAGATAACCCTGCCATTTCCGGTCCGCGGTGAAATCCGCGCGCGAGGACTTGCACTCGACCACCCAGATTTCCCCCTTGCGGCCCAGCGCCATCACGTCTACCCGCAAGCCGGGACGGGGCACGACCTCTGCCAGACAGGCAAAGCCGTGATCCATCAGACAGCGGCTGACGCCACGCGCAAGAAGATGTCCCAAAGAAAGATCGTTCGCCATCCGGAAAGCATGAACGAATAGAGAACGACTGTCGAGGGGGTTGACGCATATTGCCGCAGTTGCAAACATGCGGGCCAGAGCCATCAAAGGGAAGACCATGGACGACTACCAACGCCGATTGGCGGCCGCGCGGGCCGAGCTGGAGGCCGCTGGCCTGCGTGGTCTGCCGCATCCGCTGCAGAATCGGTTGATGCGGCTGCTGGGCGGCGAGGCGCGGCCCTGGCCCTATCTGCCGCTCGGTGTGCGGATGATGGCCTATGCGATTCCCTATGCGCTGATCTGGACCACGGCGAATTTCTTCCTGCGCTGGAAGGATCATCCGATCGAACCCGGCGAGGCGGTGGTTTCCACCGTGATGACGGTGGCGCTGTTTTCGATGCTGATGCTGGGCTACGAATTGCGGCGCTGGCAATCGGTGAAGCTGAGCCGCTGGGAAGACCTGTAACGCCCTTGCCGCGGCGGGTCGCTGCCCCTATCTTGCGGCTTGGCGGTTACTGCTCTTCGCGTGAACGGGGCCTTTTTCCAGTGGCCGATAACCATTCCTGAGGGAGCTGGCTCTGCCTTGGCCCTGGCCTTGGTATCTGGCACCCACCTGACTTGTCAGGCTCTCGGGAAATTTCGCCCCCACGGTCGCTGCGGTTTCCGCCACCCTCCTCCGAGCACCCACAAATCAAAAACCCCCCGCCTTGCGGCGAGGGGGCTTTCGTCTTCCGGAGGCCTTCGAGAAATCTTACCGCGGGCGGCGCGGATACCTGCCCCGCGCGCGCGGATCATCCCGCACCGGGACGGGAATCGCGATCAGCTCTGCCGCCGCATCGAAACGGGGGATCGCGTCACGCTTGCCGCCCCCGGGGGGCGTTTCGGATTCGGCCATGTTCATCACCGCAATGCCGAACTGCACCGCCGAGAACACCACCGTGTTGAAGGTGAACAACAGCGCCACCGCGATATAACCGATATCGGAGCCAAAGATCAGATGGCGCAGATGCGCGACGTCAAAGCCCAGAAGCAGGGCAACGAACAGGGCCGAGAGCCCCGCCCCGAAGATCACGTTGCGAATGTAAAGACGCACGAGTTCCGGCATGACGATTCCTCCGTCGTTGGAATCATTCTAGCGCAGTCTGGCGGAATTCAAACCGCAAATTTGCCGTTTTGCCGCAGATCCGTCACAAAATATTGGTGAAGACGCCCCTTGTCGTCACGACGAATCGCTCAGAACGCCTCGGGGCGGATCTCGCGGGCCATGTGATCGAGCACGGCATTGACGAATTTCGTCTCTTTGCCCTCGGGGAAGAAGGCGCGGGCGACCTCGACGAATTCGTTGATGACGACCTTGATCGGCGTCGCCGGATTGACCATTTCCGCCCCGGCGGCGCGGAAAAGCGCGCGCAAGACCGGGTCGATACGCTCGATCGGCCAGGCGGCGACCAGCGCGCGGTCCGTGGTCTGGTCGATCTTCGCCTGCCACATCACCGCATCATCCAGCAGGCGGCGGAACAGATCGTAATCGCCCTCGGCCAGTTCCTCGCCCTCGTCGGTGGTCATGCCGAAGCGGAAGCTTTCGAATTCGCGGGCGACGCGATCCACCCCCTGCCCCGCCGCTTCCATCTGGAAAAGCGCCTGCACGGCATAAAGCCGGGCGGCCGAGCGCATCCGGCGTTTTTCTTCCGGGCTCGGCTTGCGGGGCTTTTCGGAGGTGGTCTCGGTCATGATATGCGATCCTTGGGGCTGCCCGGTCAGTTGCTGTCGCCCTTGGGGCGGAAGCCGATTCCCTGCGTGCGGGTGGCCCATTTGCGCGAGAGCGCGATCAGATGCAAGGCCGCAGCCGCAGCCCCGCCGCCCTTGTCCTGATCGTCAGGCTTCGCCCGGGCCTCGGCCTGCGCCCGGTTTTCCACCGTCAGAATGCCGTTGCCGATGCACAGCCCCTGCAGGCCCAGCATCATCAACCCGCGCGAGCTGTCATTGCAGACCGTGTCGTAATGCGTGGTTTCGCCGCGGATCACGCAGCCCAGCGCGACATAGCCGTCGTAGTCGCCCAACCGCTCGGCCATGCCGATGGCGGTGGGCACTTCAAGCGCGCCGGGCACTTCGGCGATCTCGACCTCGGCGCCCGCCTTGGCCGCCACAGCCTTCGCCCCCGCGATCATCCAATCGGCGATGTCGCGATAATAGGGCGCGACGACGATCAGAAGCTTCACCGGCTTGTCGAAGACGGGCAGCGGCAGGGTATAATGGTTTTCGTTCGCCGCCATCTCAATACCCCCGGGTTTCGTCGATCGAAAGCCCGTAGCCCTCGATGCCGATCACCTTGGGCTTCGGCGAATTCGTCAGCAGTTTCAGATGGCTGATGCCCAGCGCCAGCAAGATCTGCGCGCCCAGACCATATTGACGCAAAGTCTGCGGCGAGGCCTCGCCCGGCATCGGCATCTTGGCCGAAGTTTCGCGCAACAGCACGACAACGCCGCGGCCCTCGGCGGCAATCGCCTGCATCGCGCGGCCCAGATCGTTCATCTTGCCCGGACGCAGCCCCAGCACATCGGCCAGCGGGTCCAGCGCATGCATCCGCACCAGCACCGGCTCGGGGCCGGAAATATCGCCCTTGGTCAGCACGATATGCTCGGCGCCCTCGGTCTGGTCGGCAAAGATCCGCATCGACCAGTCGCCGCCGAATTCCGACTGCACGGCGCGTTGCGCGGTTTCCCGCACCAGATGGTCATAGCGGCGGCGATAGGCGATCAGGTCGGAAATCGTGCCGATCTTCAGCCCGTGTTTCTGCGCAAAGGCGATGAGGTCAGGCAGACGCGCCATCGTGCCGTCTTCGTTCATAACCTCGCAGATCACGCCCGAAGGGTTCAGCCCCGCCAGACGCGAAATATCGACCGCGGCTTCGGTATGCCCGGCGCGGACCAGCACGCCGCCATCGCGGGCGCGCAGCGGGAACAGGTGGCCCGGGGTCGCGATGTCGGCGCGGCCCTTGGTCGGGTCGATCGCCACGGCGACGGTGCGGGCACGATCATGCGCCGAAATCCCGGTCGAAATCCCCTCGCGCGCTTCAATGGACACGGTGAAGGCGGTCTCATGACGGCTCGAGTTCGAGGACGCCATCAGCGGCAGCCCCAGCGCCTCGATCCGGTCGGCGGTCAGCGCCAGACAGACCAAGCCCCGGCCATGCATCGCCATGAAGTTGATCGCATTCGGCGTCGCCATCTGCGCCGGAATGATCAGATCGCCCTCATTCTCGCGGTCCTCGTGATCGACCAGAATGAACATCTTGCCATTGCGGGCATCTTCGATGATCTCCTCGATCGAGGACATCGCATCGCGGTAGCTTTGCTCCACCGGGCCCGGGGTTTCGTGATTGCCAGCTTTGTCCACCGGGTTCGTCATGCCTTCCACTCCGTCAGCCGCGCCACATACCGGGCCAGCGTGTCTATTTCCAGATTGACCTTGTCGCCCACCTTGGCCGCGCCAAAGGTGGTCACCGCCTTGGTGTGCGGGATGATGTTGATGCCGAAGCTGCAGCCATCGACCTCGTTCACCGTCAGCGAGGCCCCATCGAGCGCGACCGAGCCCTTCGGCGCGATGTATTTCGCCAGCGCCCCGGGGGCGCGGAAGCTGAAGCGGGTGCTCTCGCCCTCGTCGCGCAGCGCGGTGATTTCCGCCACGCCATCGACATGGCCCGAAACGATATGGCCGCCCAGCTCGTCGCCCACCTTCAGCGCGCGTTCCAGGTTGATCCGCTTGCCGACCGTCCAGCTGCCAAGGTTGGTTTTCGAAACCGTCTCGGCCGAGATCTGCACCTCATACCAGTCGGCCCCGGTCGCGATGACGGTCAGGCAGACCCCCGCATGGGCGATCGAGGCGCCGATCTCGACCGTGCCCATGTCATAGCCGCAACGGATCCGCGCGCGCAGATCGCCGGTGTTTTCAAGGGCGACGATCTCGCCCAGATCGGTGACGATTCCGGTGAACATGGCTTTCCCTACCGTGATTTCTTCCTGCCTAGCTTGCACGGGCCCGGCACGCAAGGCTTGCTCCCGACGCTTGGGTGCACAGCCGCGGCGCGAAAATGCGGCCCGCCGTCGCGGTGCCGCGGTTTTGCCGCCAAAACGCCGGGGCGGCACGTAATTTGTCGTGACACCCCGCAAGCGAAGGGCCAAAAGGAAGCGTTTTCACCGAGAGTCCCATGCCCAAAGCCTGCCCACGCACCTTTCTGCTGCTGCAAGGTCCGCATGGGCCGTTCTTTCGCCAGCTCGGCGCGATGCTGCGCGCCGCCGGGGCCTCGGTCTGGCGGGTGGGCTTCAACCGCGGCGACGAGGTGTTCTGGGCCGATCCGGCCAGCTACATCCGCTTTGGCGGCCGCCCCGAGGAGTGGCCCGCCCGGGTCGAACGGCTGATCGGGGAAAAATCCGTCACCGATCTGGTGCTTTACGGCGACACGCGACCGGTGCATGCCCAGGCGATCGCCGCCGCCCGGGCCGCGGGCGTCACCGTCCATGTCTTCGAGGAAGGCTACCTGCGCCCCTATTGGGTCACCTATGAACGCGGCGGCGCCAATGGCCATTCGCGGCTGATGGGGCTCTCGGTCGCGCAGATGCGCGCCGCGCTTGCGCAAAGCGAGATCGACTTCCCCGAGGCCCCGCCCCGCTGGGGCGACATGCGCCAGCATGTGTTCTATGGCGCGCTCTATCATTTCCTCGTCATGGTGCAGAACGGGCGGTATCGCAATTTCACCCCGCATCGGGGCCTGCCGGTCTTTGACGAATTCCGCCTTTACCTGCGCCGGTTGCTGCTGATGCCCTGGCAGGCGCTGGAACGGATGCTGGCCACGCGGCGGGTGCGCCTTTCTGGCCATCCGGTGCATCTGGTGCTGTTGCAGCTGGAACATGATGCCTCGTTCCGGATGCACTCGCCCTTCGCCAGCCAGACCGAGTTCATCGACCTTGTGATGGCCGGTTTCGCCACCGGCGCCCCCCGCCATCATCACCTTGTCTTCAAGGCGCATCCGCTGGAAGACGGCCGCGCCCCGATCCCGCAGACGATCACCGCCGCCACGGCCCGGCACGGGCTGGCGGGCCGGGTGCATTTCATC
The DNA here is from genome assembly GCF_052363185.1 of Rhodobacter capsulatus. Classification (GTDB taxonomy): domain Bacteria; phylum Pseudomonadota; class Alphaproteobacteria; order Rhodobacterales; family Rhodobacteraceae; genus Rhodobacter; species Rhodobacter capsulatus_E. The sequence continues at coordinate 3,280,151 of NZ_CP198955.1, forward strand.
CGCGGCGGCAAGCTGGCCGAGCTGCTGGCCCAGGCGCGCTCGGCCGTGACGGTGAATTCGACCGCGGCGCAGCAGGTGCTCTGGCGCGGGCTGCCGCTCAAGGTCTTTGGCCGCGCCGTCTTCGACAAGCCGGAATTCGTCTCGACCCAGCCGCTGGCCGAGTTCTTCGCCAGCCCGCAGCGCCCCGACACCCGCGCCTATCGCGACTATCGCCATTATCTTTTGGAGACGTCGCAGATTCCGGGCGGCTTCTATTCGGCGCGCGGGCGGCGCATCCTGCTTCGGCAGGTGGTCGACATGATGCTCTCGCCCGAGGACCCCTATGACACGCTCAGCGCGGGCAAAGCGGCGCCGCGGCAACAGTTGCGCGTGGTGACGTGATCGCGCTGGAAATTTTGTCGCCGCGCCGCTAGGATAGCCGGAAAAGAAAAGGCAATCCCCAAGAGGAGCCCGAGCAGTGAGCGTGACTTCCAACCGCAGGACCCTGTTGCTGGGTCTTTCGGCAGTGCTTCTTGGCACTGCCTCCTGTGGCCTGCCCCGGCCCGGCCCGAACAAGCGCGAGATCTTCGCCGGATCGGTGATGCGCAGGGGCGATGCCTTCATCGTCTCGGTCGATGACCATGTGGCGCGGGCGACCGCGGTGCAACCGGCGCTTGGCTTTTCATCGAGCTTCCAGAACGCGGGCGTCGTCGGCTCGGACACGATCAACCCCGGGGACACGCTGCAGCTGACGATCTGGGAAAACGTCGACGACGGGCTTTTGGCGCAGCAGGGCACGACCGCGACGCAGCTGACCGAAGTGCAGGTCGATGGCGCGGGCTATATTTTCGTGCCCTATGCGGGCAAGATCAAGGCGGCGGGCAATTCCCCCGATGCTTTGCGCAAGATCATCACCGAGAAACTGGACGCCCAGACCCCGGACCCGCAGGTGCTGATTGCCCGCGCCGCGGGCGATGGCGCCACCGTTTCCGTGATGGGGTCTGTCGGCGGTCAGGGCGTCTATGCGATCGAACGGCCGACCCGCACGCTGTCCTCGATGATCGCCCGCGCGGGCGGCGTGACGATCAAGCCCGAAATCACCAAGATCACCGTCAAACGCGGCGGCAAGCAGGGCACGGCCTGGCTGACCGATCTTTACAAGAACCCGAAGATGGATATCGCGCTGCGTCCGGGCGATGTGATCCTGGTCGAGGAAGACACCCGCGCCTTCACCTCGCTCGGTGCCACCGGGGCGCAGGCCCGGGTGCCGTTTGAAACCCAGACCCTTTCGGCGCTGGAGGCGATCGCCACCGTGGGCGGCCTGTCCTCGAACCTTGCCGATCCGAAGGGCGTCTTCGTTTTCCGGAATGAGCCGGCGGAAATCGCCCGGGTGGTGCTGGGCCGCACCGATCTCGTCGGCGATCAGCGCATGGTCTATGTGCTGAACCTGACCGAGCCGAACGGCATGTTCCTGGCCCGCGATTTCGTCATCCGCGACGGCGACACCGTCTATGTGACCGAAGCGCCCTATGTGCAGTGGCAAAAATCGCTTTCGGCGCTCACCGGGTCGGTTTCGACGGCGAATTCGCTCGACAGCCTCGCCTCCGGCAGCTGATGCCCGAGGAGGCCCCCTCCCGGCGGCTTTTTCCTTATACGGCCGGGTTTCTGGGCCAGCCGCGGCTGCGGGCGATCCTGCGGGCGGCGGGCTACAGCCTGCATCTTGGCCTGCCCGGGCCGGAAGATCGCGTCGTGGTCTGGGGCCGGTCGCCCTATTCCACCCGCGGCGAGGCGGTGGCGGCGCGGCGGAACGTCGGGCTGGTGCGGCTTGAAGATGCCTTCCTGCGCTCGGTCCATCCGGGGCGGGCGCTGGGCGCGGGCGGGCCGCTTGGCCTTTTCATCGACCCGTTCGGCGTGCATTTCGACGCCGCAACCCCCTCGTTGCTGGAGCGGATGCTGGCAAAGGAACCGCTTGACGACACCGCGCTTCTGGATCGCGCCCGCGATGGCATCGCCCGGCTGAAGGCGCTGAACCTGTCGAAATACAATGACTTCGACGAAACCCTGCCGCCGCCCACCCCGGGCTATGTGCTGGTGATCGACCAGACCCGGGGGGATGCTTCGATCTCGCATGGGGGCGCAACCGCGGCGACCTTCCGCGAGATGCTCGCCGTGGCGCAGATCGAAAACCCCGGCGCGCGGATCGTGATCAAGACCCACCCCGAGACCCGCGCGGGCCTGCGCCCGGGCCATTACGGGGCGGCGAATGAGGACGCCCGGACCGTGCTTTTGACCGATCCGGTCTCGCCTTGGGCGCTGCTTGAAGGCGCCATCGCCGTTTATACGGTGTCGTCGCTTCTGGGCTACGAGGCGATCCTGGCCGGTCACAAGCCGCGCGTGTTCGGCCAGCCCTTCTATGCGGGCTGGGGGCTGAGCGTCGATGAAAATCCGGTCGCGCGGCGGCAAAGGCGGCTCACCCGCGCGCAGATCTTTGCCGTCAGCCATATTCTGGCGCCGACCTGGGTCGACCCCTGCCGCGACCGGATCTGCCGCTTCGAGGAGGCGGTCGATCAGCTGGAAGCCGAGGTCCGCGCCTTTCGCGCCGACCGGGCGGGCCATGTCGCCACCGGCATGCGGCTGTGGAAACGCCGCCCGCTGCAACAATTCTTCGGCCGCGAAAGACCCCTGCGCTTCGTCGATCCGCCCGCGCGCGCCGCGGCGCTGGCACAGGAAACCGGCCGCAGCCTGCTGATCTGGGCGGGCAAGGAACCCCCGGGCTTCACCGCCCCCGCGCTGCGGGTCGAGGATGGGTTTTTGCGCTCCAAGGGCCTTGGCGCCGATCTGGTGCCACCCTTGTCGCTGGTCACCGATGCGCAGGGGATCTATTTCGATCCGAACCGGCCCTCGGATCTGGAAGATCTGATTTCCCGCCCCCGGCCCCCCGGCGGCCTCGCCCGGGCCGAGCGGCTGATGGCAGCCCTGCGCAAGGGCAAACTGTCAAAATACAACCTTGACGGGCATTTTCCCGATTTGCCCGCAGGCTATCGCATCCTCGTTCCCGGACAGGTCGAGGATGACGCCTCGATCCGCCTTGGCGCAGGCAAGACTTGCACAAATCTGGCCTTGCTGGCCCTTGCACGCACCCACAACCCAGGCGCGATTGTCCTTTTCAAACCTCACCCGGATGTCGAGGCCGGGCTGCGGCCGGGCGCCCTGCCCGAGGCCGAGGCCCTGCGCTTTGCCGACAAGGTCTTGCACAAATCGAACCCCATGGCGCTGATCGAAGCGGTGGACGAGGTCTGGACGATGACCTCGCTTCTGGGGTTCGAGGCGCTTTTGCGCGGCAAGAGGGTCACCGTGACCGGGGCGCCCTTTTATGCGGGCTGGGGGCTGACCCGCGACCTTGGCCCGGTGCCCGACCGCCGCAAAGCCCGGCCAAGCCTTGCGCAGCTGGTGCACGCCGCACTGATCGCCTATCCGCGCTATCTTGACCCCGTGACCCGCCGCCCCTGCCCGCCCGAGGTGGTGCTGGAGCGTCTCGCCCATGGGCCCATGCCCCGCCCCGGCCCGCTGAACCGGAGCCTTGCAAAACTGCAGGGGCTGTTCGCGGGCGTTGCTTTCCTGTGGCGTTAGGCGCGCAGCCAGCGCGCCAGAACATCGCCGCCGATCGGCTGCAGGCTGTCCAGCCGATAGCGCGGCGCCTCCGCCAGCCGCGTCAGGCCCAGATCCCCGATCCCGGGCCGCGCATCGCCGCCCAGCACCACGCCCGCGGTGAAACCGATCAGCTCATCGACCAGACCCGCCGCCATCAGACTGGCCGCAAACTGCCCGCCACCCTCGCAAAAGACCCGGGTCAGACCGCGCGCGCCAAGCGCCGCCATCAGCGCCACCGGGTCAAGGCCCGCCGTGCCCAAGGGCAGTTCGATCAGCTCCGCGCCGGTCCCGGCCCAGAAGGCCCGGGCTTCCTCGGGCGCCTCGGCCCCGTGCAAAAGCCACAAGGGCGCCTGCCCGAGCGATCCCGCAAGACGCCCCCGCGGCAGATCCAGCCGCCGCGACGCCACCACCCGCACCGGCGCCCGCAAGGGCTTGAAATGGCGCACCGTCAGCAGCGGATCATCCGCCCGCGCCGTGCCGCCGCCGACCAGAACCGCATCGAATCGCGCCCGCAGCGCCTGCACCTGCGCCCGCGCCTGCGGCCCGGTGATCCACTGGCTTTCGCCATTCGAAAGCGCGATCCTTCCGTCGAAACTCGCGCCCAGTTTCAGCGCCAGCAACGGACGACCCCTTTCGATCCGGCTCAGAAATCCCGCCTGAACCGCCCGCGCCTCGGCCGCCAGCACCCCGGTTTCCACCGCAATCCCCGCCGCGCGCAGCATCGCATGCCCCCGCCCCGAAACCCGCGGATCGGGGTCCTCCAACGCCGAGACCACCCGCGCCACCCCGGCCGCGATCAACGCCTCGGCACAGGGCGGGGTCTTGCCATGATGGGCGCAGGGCTCCAGCGTCACATAGGCCGTCGCCCCCCGCGCCGCCGCCCCGGCCTGATCCAGCGCCCGGCGCTCGGCATGCGGCCGCCCGCCCGGCTGGGTCCAGCCCCGCCCGACGATGCGCCCGCCCTGAACGATCACGCAGCCCACCGCGGGATTGGGCCAGACATTGCCCAAGCCCCGCCCGGCCAGCCCCAGCGCCAGCCGCATGAAGCGGCTGTCGGCCTCGCTCACTCGGCATCTCCGGCATGCGGGCGCAGCTCCGACACGAATTTGTCGAAATCGTCCGCCGCCTGGAAGTTCTTGTAAACGCTGGCAAAACGCACATAGGCCACGGTGTCGATCCGCGCCAGCGTCTCCATCACGATCTCGCCGATCGCGCGCGAGGGAATGTCGGTCTCGCCCAGACTTTCCAGCCGCCGCACGATCCCCGAGATCATCTGATCAATCCGCTCCGGCTCGATCGGGCGTTTCTGCATCGCGATCCGGATCGAGCGTTCCAGCTTGTCACGGTCGAAATCCTCGCGCCGCCCAGAGGTCTTGATCACCACCAGATCGCGCAGCTGCACGCGCTCATAGGTGGTGAAGCGACCGCCACAGGCCGGGCAAAACCGCCGCCGCCGGATCGCCACATGATCCTCGGCCGGACGGCTGTCCTTCACTTGCGTATCGACATTGCCGCAAAACGGGCAGCGCATGGCGTCCCCCCTCTATGTGTTCCTGCCTCATTTGGGGTCTGTCGCCCCGGTTATCCACAGGACTATAGGGGCGCTGCGAGGGATCGGGTAGCGCAAATGTGACGCCACCAGATACGGGGGCCCGAAACTGTTGCGGCGCGGACTCAGGGCCGCGCGCCGCGCCGGTCGCGTCTCAGGCCTTGGGCGCAGCCGGGGCCGGGGCCGTCGTCAGCGCCGCCGGTTGCGCCGCGGCGCGATCGCGGGCGTAAACGGCAAGGCATTCGGGCATGATGGCCATCACCTTGAGCTCCTTGGCAAAAGCGGTATCGACAGCCGCGGCCGACATCGGCTTCGACTTCTGCCCCGCCGGCGCCAGCGTGCCATCGCCCTTGCCGGTCACCAGCGCGAAAAGCCCCCCGGGCTCGGCGGTGACATAGGCAAAACAGGTGCCCTTTTGCGACATCCGCGGCGCCTTCGGATCGGCGGGCAGGCCTTCGACACAGGCACTCAGAACAAAGGGCAGCAACAGCAGACAGGCAGGGCGGCGGGAAGCAAAGGGCATGGCGACCTCGTGAAAATCCTTACGCACGGTAGCAGCCTGCACGACGGGGGCAAGGGGCAATGCGCTGCGGTTGCCCCGGCCCGCGCGATGCGGCATCCTGCGCCGAAGTCCTTGTTGCGCAGGCCCCATGTTCCGCCCCGCCCCCCTTGACAGCGAAACCCGCGCCCTGCGCGAGACCGGTCGGCTGCTGGTTCAGATCCGCTGGCTGGCGATTGCCGGACAGATCGCCGCCACGGTCTTTGCGGCGCGGGTGCTGGGCCTTGATCTGCCGCTGGACCGGATGGCGCTGGTGATCGCGGGGCTGGTCGGCTTCAACCTGATCGTCGCGCTGGCGCTGCGCCGCGACGCCCGGCTGCCCGATGCGGTGCTGGCGCTGCAGCTGGGCATCGACACGCTGACGCTGGCGGCGCTGATCGCGCTGGCGGGGGCGGCGGCCAGCCCCTTCGCGATGCTGCTGCTGGTGCCGCTCTTGCTGGCGCTGTCGCTGTGCTCGGCCCGTGCGGCGCTGCCGATCCATCTGCTGGCCAATCTCTGCGTGGCGGCTCTGGTGGGCTTCGGTCCGGTTCCGGGCACCGCGCTGGTGCCGGCCTTCGGGCTCAGCTCGACGCTGATGGCCTGGTTCGTGCTGCGGCTGCGGCTGACCGTGGCCGCGCGCGACCGCGCCATCGAAGACCTTCGCCGCGCCAAGGCCGAGGCCGATCAGCTGGCGGGGCTTGGCCTGCTGGCGTCCGGAATGGCGCACGAACTCGGCACGCCGCTGACCACCCTTGCGGTGACGCTGGACGACTGGGCCGAGGTCGGCCTGCCCGAAGGCGCGGCGCGGCAGAAGGATCTGGAAACCATGGTGGCGCAGACGCGCCGCTGCCGCGCCATCGTCACCCGCACCCTGCAGGCGGCCGGGCGCGAGCGGCTGGAAACCGCCGCCGCCGTCCCCGCCGAAGCCGAGATCCGCCGCATCCTGGCACTCTGGTCCGGCGCGCGCGGCCGCGCCCGGGTGCCGGTGCGGGCCGATCCGGGGCTGCGCGGGGCGCAGATGCTCTCGGCCTCGATCCTTGAAGCGGCGCTGATCAACCTGCTCGACAATGCCGAAAGCGCCGCCCCCGGCACCGTCACCGCCACGCTCTCCCGCCAGGGCAACCGGCTGATCCTGCGCCTTTCCGACCGCGGCCCGGGCTTTCCGGACCGCGTTCTGGCGCAGCCCGGCACGCCTTTCGCCTCGGGCACGGGGGCGCCGGGCCGCGGCCTAGGCCTGTTTCTCGCCCGCAATGCCATCGACCGTCTGGGCGGCCGGATGGCGCTGCGCAACACCGCCACCGGCGCCGAGGTGGAGATCGCCTTTCCCCTGCTCGACCGCCCCCAGACCGAGGAACCCGCCGATGCCCGCCCCTGACCGCTGCCTGCTGATCGTCGAGGACGACCCGCATCTGGCCGAAACCCTGGCTGGCGCCTTCACCCGGCGCGGCTACACCGTCCACACCGCCTTGCGCGAAGACAGCGCCATCGCGCTGGCGGCGCGGCTCAAGCCGACCCATGCGCTGGTCGATCTGAAACTGGCCGAGGGCTCGGGGCTGGGGGTGGTGAAGGCGCTGGCGGTCCTAGATCCGCCGCCCGCCATCGTCGTGCTGACCGGCTTTGCCGCGGTGGCGACGGCAGTCGAGGCGATCAAGCTTGGGGCCACGCAATATCTGGCGAAACCCGCCACCGCCCGCGAGATCGAGGCCGCCTTCGCGCACAAGGCCGGTATGGCGATGCCGGAAATCGAAACGCCGCAGGTCGGCGTGAAGGCGCAGGAATGGGAGCTGATCCAGCGCACCCTGGCCGAGACCGGCTTCAACGTCTCGGAAACTGCGCGACGGCTTGGCATGCACCGCCGCACCCTGGCCCGCAAGCTTGCCGCCCGCAAGGCCGCGGGCGAAGACCTTGGCGACATGGTCGATTTCGAGGACTGATCCCCCGGCCCCTGCTTTTGCTTGGTTCAAATACGCTGGGGGTCCGGGGGCGAAGCCCCCGGCGGGTCGCCGCGCGGCAGCGCGGCGAAATCTCTGCCCGTCAAGCGAAAGGGGCGGCGGTTTCCCCCGCCGCCCCTTCGGATCAAGGCCTCACAGCTCGCCGTCGCGGCGGCGGTCCTCCTGCATCTCAAACCACATCGCGTTCAGCACGCCGAACATCACCGCCACCGGCAGACCCAGAAGCCAGGCAAAATACCACATGTTGCGTCTCCCTCAGTAGGCGTTCGGATTGCGGGCGATGTCGTCGGGCCGCACCTTGCCCCAGAGCACCTTGTAGACCCAGGACGTGTAAGCCAGGATGATCGGCAGAAAGATCACCGTGCAGACCAGCATGATGAACAGCGTCATCTGCGACGACGAGCTGTCCCAGACCGTCAGCGAGGCCGAGGGGTTCAACGACGAGGGCAGGATGAAGGGGAACATCGTCAGCCCCACCGTCGAGACCACGCCGAAGATGCCGACCATCGAGGCCGTCACCGCCCAGCCGCTCCAGAGCCGCATCAGCACGACCGCACTGCCCAAACCCAGCACCGCCAAAGCCGGGGCAATCGCGATCCAGGGCCGGGTCTGATAGGCATCCAGCCACGAGCCGCCGCGCACCACCTCGGACAGCAGCGGGTTCGACGGGCCGAAGTGATCGGGCTCGGTCACGAAGTAATAGGCCGGGATGCCGAAAGCAAGCCACAGCCCCGCCAGCCCGAAGGTGACGATGGTCAAGACCCCCGCCCAGCTGCCGATCCGCCGCGCCCGCGCCTGCACCGCGCCCTCGGTCTTCAGAACCAGCCAGGTCGCGCCATGGGCGATGTGCATCGACAGCGACACGACCCCCACGAACAGCGCGAACGGGTTCAGCAAGCCCAGAAGCTTCGTCAGCGGATTGCCCGGATAGATCGGCAAGAGCGTGTCATCCAGCGTGAAGGGCACGCCCTGCAGCACGTTTCCGACCGCCACGCCAAAGATCAGCGCGGGCACCGCACCGCCCACCACCAGCGCCCAATCCCAGCGCGTGCGCCAGACATGGCTTTCGCGCTTGTTGCGATACTTGAACCCCACCGGCCGCAGGATCAGCGCCGCCAGCACCAGGAACATCGCCAGATAGAAGCCCGAGAAGCTGACCGCATAAAGCGGCGGCCAGGCGGCAAAGATCGCCCCGCCGCCCAGGATCAGCCAGACCTGGTTGCCCTCCCAGACCGGGCCGATGGTGTTGATGACGACGCGCCGCTCGGCGTCGGATTTCGCGACAAAGGGGTTCAGCGCCGCCACCCCCATGTCGAACCCGTCCGTCGCCGCAAGCCCGATCAAAAGGACGCCCAGCAGCACCCACCAGATCACGCGCAGGATTTCATAGCTCAGAAGTTCATGCAGGATCATGGTCTTACTCCGCAGGATGGGCAACGGGACGATGCTTGGCAGCCCAGGCATCGACGACTTCGATGTCATGCGTCGGCCCCTTGCGGATCGCCGCCAGCATCAGCCGGATCTCGATGACCAGAAGCACGGTGTAAAGCGTCACGAAGCCCGCAAGCGTCAGCACCACATCCCAGATCGACAGGTTCGAGACCGAGAGCGCGGTGGGCAAAAGCCCGTCCACCGTCCAGGGCTGACGGCCGAATTCGGCGACGAACCAACCGGTTTCGGCGGCAATCCACGGCACCGGGATCGCAAAGACCGCGACCCGCAGGGCCCAGGTCGGGAACCGCCCGCCGCGGAAGTTCGAGGTGAAGAACATGTAGCCGATCAAGGCCAGCATGAAGAACCCGGCGCCCACCATGATGCGGAAGCTCCAGAACAGCGGCGCCACCTGCGGCACCGTCTTCCAGGCCGCTTCGGTGATCTGCGCGTCGGTCGCCAGTTTCGGATCTTCAACCACCGTCGTGAGCAGCATCGCATAGCCCAGATCGGCCGAATGCGCCTCGAAGCTTTGCTTCACCTCGGGGGCGACATCGCCTTTCGCAGCGCGGATCTGCATCAGCGCGTCATAGGCGATCACGCCCGAGCGGATCCGCCCCTCGGCCTGGGCCACCAGATCCTTGATCCCGGGCATTTCGGTGGTCAGCGACCGCGTGCCGATCAGCCCCATCACATAGGGGATCTTGATGGCATATTTCGTCTCGCGTGCCTCCTGATCGGGGATGCCGAACAGGTTGAACGAGGCGGGCGCCTCTTCCGTCTCCCACATCCCCTCGATCGCGGCCAGCTTCATGCGCTGGTTATGCGTGGCCTCATAGCCCGACTCGTCGCCCAGCACGATCACCGACAGGCTCGCCGCCAGACCGAAGGCCGAGGCGACCGCGATCGAGCGCCGGGCGAGGTCAATGTGACGGCCGCGCAGCAGATACCAGGACGAGACGCCGATCACGAAGATCGAAGCGGTCACATAGCCCGCCGAAACGGTATGGACGAATTTCGCCTGCGCCACCGGGTTGAACAGAACGGCGAAGAAATCGACCAGCTCCATCCGCATCGTCATCGGGTTGAAAACTGCCCCCACCGGGTTCTGCATCCAGCCGTTGGCAATCAGGATCCACAGCGCCGAGAAGTTCGAGCCGATGGCAACGCCCCAGGCCACCAGCATATGCGCCCGCGCCGTCAGCTTTTCCCAGCCGAAGAACCAGATCCCGACCAGTGTCGCCTCAAGGAAGAAGGCCATCAGCCCCTCGATCGCAAGGGGGGCGCCAAAGATGTCACCGACATAATGGCTGTAATAGGCCCAGTTCATGCCGAACTGGAATTCCATGGTGATCCCGGTCGAGACGCCCAGAACGAAGTTGATCCCGAAGAGCGTGCCCCAGAATTTCGTCATCTGCCGCCAGATCGGGCGGCCGGTCATCACATAGACCGTTTCCATCGTGGCGACGAGGATCGACAGACCCAATGTCAGCGGCACGAACAGGAAGTGATACATCGCTGTCGAGGCAAATTGCAGCCGTGACAGCTCGACTAATCCGAACTCCATCTTATTCTCCAAGGTGGTTCGCCCGCAGCGTCCCTTGCGGGTATGTGGCTCAGCTATGGCCAAACCCGGTGCGGACCACCCCTGCGCGGCCTGTCGCAGAGGGACAAATTGTCACAGCGGCATTCCGGCAAGACGGCTGACCGGGATATCGGTCGGCGCCACCTTGGCACCTCCACACTTTCAATTCAATGAATATGTTTACCGAAAATGCAGGAATTGCGCCTCAGCGGCGGGTGATCCGCATCACCAGTTCCTCGCGCAAAAGGCCCTCGTCCTCGCCGCTGTCGCGGGCGAGACGCTTGAGGCCGAAATGCACCCGGGCAATGTCCTGATAATAGCTGGTGAAGGCGTAATTCACCGCCGCCCCCGCCACCGCGCCCAAGATCGGCACCGCCTGGGTGGCGAGCTTCTGGCCCAGCACAGCGGCCAGCCGCGGCGCCACCTTGGCGATCAGGCTGTTCAGCCCCGGCCCGGTGATCGTCAGCCGCGCCGCCAGAAAGCCCATGTCGGCGCCGTCATCGCGCGCCAAGGGCCCCGCGGCGGCGAAGACGCGCAGACATTCCAGCCGCACCTCCTCGCTGTCGGGGTCAAAACCATGTTCGGCGGCGATGCCCTGAATCGCGCGCAACAGCATCGTCACGGTGAACGGCAGTTCCGCCAGCGCCCCGGGCAGACCGCCAACGCCGCCCGCCGCCCCCATCGCGGTGGCCAGCGCGGTGTTGATCCAGTCCGGCCGGTCCGCCACCACCTCGCGCGAGCGGGTGGCGACGGTGAAGGCGGTTTCCAGCGCCCGTTCGGTGGCGCCCTCCAGCCGGTCGCGGACCGGGCTGGCAAGCTTGCCCAGAACCGTCTCGGCGCCGGTGCCGACCAGCGTGATCACCTGCATCATCGGCCCCGAGGCGGCACGGTGCCGACGCGCCAGCAGGTCCAGTTCCGCCGTCAGGCGCTTGTCGGTGACCGGATACAGGATTTCAGGTTGCATGGCTCCCCCTTGGCTTTCCCGGATATGGGATGGCCGGGCGGGGGGCGAAAGATCAGGGCAGGAACTTTTCCACCGGGCCGCGCACGCCTTCCCAGGCGCCGGGGATCAGCTCCAGCGCCAGAACCCGGTCGGGGTTGGTGGGGGGCGGCATCTCCACCCCCTCGATCTTCTCGAAGCCGAAACGGTTGTAATAGGGCGCGTCGCCCACAAGCAGCACCCGTTCCCAGCCCAGACGCCGCGCCTCGGCCAGGCTTTCGTGCATCAAAAGACCGCCCAGCCCCTCGCCCTGCCGGGTCGGGTGCACGGCGACCGGACCCAGCAACAGCACGCGCTGCCCGCCCACCTTGACCGGCCAATAGCGGATCACCGCCGCCAGAACGCCATCTTCGCGCAGCACAAGACACAGAGGGGCGACCTTTTCGACACCGTCGCGCAGCCGGTAGGACGAGAGCGCCGTGCGGCCCGGGGCAAAACACAGGTCATACAGCGCCTCGACCTCCCACCAGTCGGCTTCGGTCTCTTCTTCGAGCTGATACATGCCCCGACCCTTTGCGATTCGCCCTCGAAACGCGCCTAACACGCGGTTATGTCAGGTTCAAATCAAAGGAGCCGCGCATGTTCTACCGCCCCGACAAGGGTCACGACCTGCCCCATGATCCGTTCCACGCCATCGTCGCGCCGCGCCCCATCGGCTGGATCTCGACGCGCGGGCAGATGGGCGACAATCTGGCGCCCTATTCGTTTTTCACCGCCGTTTCGGCGAGCCCGGCGCAGGTGGTCTTTGCCTCGACGGCGACGAAGCCCGACCGCGGCGACACCAAGGATACGGTGACGCAGATCCGCGAAAGCGGGGTGTTTTGCGTCAATCTGGTCAGCTCGGATCTGGGGGCGCAGATGAACGCGACCTCGGCAATGCTGCCCGCGGGCGCGGACGAGTTTCTGGCGGCCGGGCTGGAAAAGGCCGGATGCGAGGTGATTGATTGCGCGCGCGTGGCGGCGGCGCCTGCGGCGCTGGAATGCCGTCTGGTGCAGATCGTGCCGCTTCTGGGGCAGAGCAACTTTCTGGTGCATGGCGCGGTGGTCGGCGTGCATATCCGCCCCGATTGTCTGCAAGACGGCCGTTACCTGCCGCCCGACCGGCTGAGCCGTCTGGGCTATCTGGATTACGCGACGGTGACCGAGACCTTCGAGATGGCGCGACCGTAAGGCGGTCTGGCCGAGGCCATTGCCGAGGCCACGCGAAACAGCGGTCCCGTGACCGCCGGGGGCCCAAAGGCCCTCGGCCAGCGCCCGCCCCGCGCCACTGGCGGGCGCTTCTCGCCCGCCGGGGCTTGGCGCTGACCTCTGTTCCGCTGGGGGCAGACGGTCTTGGGGCGACCCGGGCGCAGCGGGCGGGGAAAGGCGGTGCCTTTCCTGATCCGCCCGAACCGGCCGTCGGCCGGATCAGCCCCCGGTCCTCCGCCGCCTGCCCGTCTCGATCACCTGTTCGAACAGCGCCATGTAGCGCGGAGCGACCTGATCCAGATGATAGGCCCGGCCGCGTTCCGCCGCCGCCGCGCCCAGCCGTGCGCGGAGCGCCGGGTCGGTCGCCAGCCGCTCGATCGCGGCGATCCACTGATCATCCTCGCCGTTTTCGCCCACCGGCAACAGCACGCCGTTCACCCCGTCTTCGATCATCTCCGGGGCAAAGGTCGCGTTCGAGGCAATGACCGGCTTGCCACGGGCCAGGATCTCCATCAGCCCCCAGTTCCCCACCCCGAAGCGCAGCGGATACAGGAAGAGATCGACCTGCGCCAAAGCCTCGACGAAAGTGTCATAGGGCAGCTTGCCCGGAAACAGGATGCGCTCGCCGCCCGCCGGATAGGTCCGCACCAGATATTCGGCGAAACTCGCCCCCTTGCGGAAGTTGCGCTCGACCCATTGCTGTTCATAGCCATAGGTCGTGGCCTTCGGATCGCCGATCGCGGCAAAGCGCAGGCCCAGCCGATCCGCCGTGCCCTCGCGCACCAGCCGGTCGACCAGCCGCACGAAGATGTCGAAGCCCTTGCAATTCGACAGATCGCGGGCGGAAAACCCGATGGTGAAGGGGCCGGGCGGGGCGGGCGGCAGCGGCTTGATCTCGAAGCCCTCGAACTGCACCGCCACCCGCGGCTGCAATTCCGCGGGCAGCAGACTGCGCGCATAGGCCGAGGGCACGATGGTCAGATCCGATTTCAGGATCTGGTGAAAGCTCAGCATCTCCATGTTGCGGTCGGCCAGCCGCTGGCTTTGATCGGGCGGATAGCGCCTGTCCCAGCCATGCGCGGCATAGCTGGGAAACTCGATATAGGAGGCGATGGCGGCGTCGATCTCGTCATACAGAAACATCGGCGCCCCCCAAAGACCATGGGCGAAGACAAGGTCGATCCGGGTCGTCTTGCGCAGCTCGGTCAAAGCGCTCAGCACGCCCCGCGAAATCCGCGCCGAGCGTTCGGTCTTGTCGGAATAGTAATAGCTTTGCGCCCCGGTGATCTGCCCGTCGGGGGTGAAGGGCAGAAGGCGTTTGTATTTGTCGCCATGGGTCTGCACATGGCCTTTGGACGTCAGATACCAGGTTTCGGCCAGCCCGGCGGCATGCAGATATTCGGCCAGACCGTTGAACTGGCCGGGGGTGACGGCGGAAACGAAGACGATCACGGGTTTCATGGGCGCAGGTTAGGCGCGGGCAAATGGCCGTGCAAGCGGGGCTCTGCCCCGCACCCCGGGATATTTCGGCCAAGGTGAAAGATCAGCGTTTCAGCCGCCTTGCCCCCGCCAGAAGCGTGTAGACGCCCGAGGCGACGACCAGCGCCGCGCCCGCAAGCGTCGCGGCATCCAGGCTTTCGTGGAAGACGAGGATGCCAAGGATCAGCGCGAACAGCAGGCGGGTGTAGCGGAAGGGGGTGACGACGGCGACCTCGCCCAGGCGCATCGCCTTGGTCAGCGCCCAATAGGCGGTGACGCCAAAGAGGATCGCGCCAAGGACCGGCAGCAGGCTGACGGGCGTGGGCATCACCGCCCCGCCGGTGACCGCAAGGATGATGCCGCCCGCCGGGATCAGCGCGGCAAAGCCGTAAAGCCCAAGCTGGAAATTCGTCAGCACCTTGGGCGCGGCGCGGGTGGCCAGATCGCGCCCGGCAAAACCGAGAAGCCCGAGCACCGTCCAGAGCGCCGCGGGCACGAAGCCCTCGAGCCCGGGGCGCAAGATCACCAGCACGCCCAGAAAGCCGATGCCGACCGCCGCCCAGCGCGCCGCCCCCACCCGTTCGCGAAAAAACAGCGCCGCCCCCGCCACGACGACAAGCGGCGTCGCCTGCAGAATCGCCGAGGCGTTCGAAAGCGGTGTCAGCGCGATGCCAAGCGTGTAGCCCAGCCGCCCGGTGATCTCGAACCCGGCCTTGATGCCCATCAACCGGCTGGCCACCGCCGGATGCCAGAGGCCTTGCCCCGAGGCCAGCGCCAGCGCCGCAAAGCAGATCATCCCGCCCGCGCCAAAAAGCATCAGCACCTCGCCCACCGGCAGGCTTTGCGCCGCCTTCTTGACGAACATGTCCTCGAGCGCGAAGAGCGCCATGGCCAGCGTCATCAGCCCCGCGCCGCGGATGTTCTCGGCGCCCAGTTCGCTTCGGTGGTCCATGTCTTCTCCCTGCCCTGAGGTGTAAATATGACGCGGAGCGGCGGAGTTCTATGGTCTTTTCCGTTCCGCCGCGCCCGCCTAAGCTGCGCGCGGCCGCGAAGGGCCAGGGCGAGGACTTTGGAATGACTGCAGACCGGATGATCGGGGTGATGGGGGGCTCGGGTGTTTATGACATCGACGGGCTCGAAGATGCGACATGGCAGCCGGTGGAGACCCCCTTTGGCGCGCCCTCGGACGAGATCCTGACCGGGCGGCTTCATGGCGTGCGGATGGCCTTTCTGCCGCGGCACGGGCGGGGGCACCGCTTCACCCCCTCGACGGTGAATTACCGCGCCAATATCGCGGCGATGAAGATGATGGGCGTGACCGATCTGGTCGCCGTGTCTGCCGTGGGTTCGCTGAAAGAGGAATATGCGCCCGGCGATTTCGTCATCGTCGATCAATATATCGACCGCACCTTTGCCCGGGTGAAGACCTTTTTCGAGACCGGGCTGGTCGGCCATGTCTCGGTCGCGCATCCGGTTTGCGGCCGCCTGTCGGCCCATTGCGCCGAGGCCGCGCGGGCGACGGGCGTGAAGGTGCACGAGGGCGGCACCTATGTCGCGATGGAGGGGCCGCAATTCTCGACGCTGGCCGAGAGCCGCCTTTACCGCAGCTGGGGCGCCGACGTGATCGGCATGACCGGCATGCCCGAGGCGAAATTGGCCCGCGAGGCCGAGCTCTGCTATGCCTGCGTCGCGATGGTGACCGATTACGATTGCTGGCATCCGGACCATGATGCGGTCGATGTGGCGCAGGTGGTGGCCACGGCGATTGCCAATGCCGGAAAGGCCCGCGCGCTTGTGGCCGCGCTGCCGGGGCTCCTCAAGGGCCCGGCCGAGCCCTGCGAAAAGGGCTGCACCCATGTGCTCGATGGCGCGATCATGACCGCCCCCGCCAAGCGCGACCCCGAAGTGATTGCCCGACTGATGCCCGTGATGGGCCGCGTCCTGAAAGGCTGACCCATGAAGACCGTCAAGGATTACATCCGCACCATCGCCGACTTCCCGCACGAGGGGATCATGTTCCGCGATGTCACCACGCTTTTTGCAGATCCGCGCGGCTTCCGCATGGCGATCGACCAGCTTTTGCACCCCTGGGCGGGCGAGCAGATCGACAAGGTCGTGGGGCTGGAAGCGCGCGGCTTCATTCTGGGCGGCGCCATCGCGCACCAGCTCTCCAAGGGCTTCGTGCCGATCCGCAAAAAGGGCAAGCTGCCCGGGCAGACGATTTCGCAATCCTACAAGCTCGAATATGGCGAAGCGATCATGGAGCTGCATGACGACGCGATCCAGCCGGGCGAAAAGGTTCTGGTGGTCGATGACCTGCTGGCGACGGGCGGCACCTGCGAGGCGGCGATCAAGCTGGTCGAGCGTCTGGGCGGCGAGATCGTCGGCTGCTCCTTCATCGTCGATCTGCCGGAACTTGGCGGGCGCAACCTGCTGCGCGATCTGGGCATGCAGGTGCATGTCCTGTGCGAATTCGACGGCGCGTAAGGCGGTCCGACAGGGCCCCGGGGGCGCCCTTCGGGGCGCCTTTTCCTTTTGGGGCCGCGGCCAGAAGAAAACTCCGCGAGGTTAACGCGCTTAACCTTTTGACAACCCGAATCGCGCTACTGAGAGCGGGCCTGATGGTTCGGCTGCTTGCAAACACGTGAACCAAAAGTGCCGCGCCCTGCCGCCCCCGGCAGGGCGCATTCCTTTCCGGCCCATCTCAGCCCGCCGCGGGCAGGATCACCCCGGGGTTGAGGATGCCGCGCGGATCAAGCGCCGTCTTGATCGCCCGCATCATCGCCATCTTCGCCGGGGCCGCCGTGCGCGCCAGCTCGCCGACCTTCAGCCGCCCGATACCATGTTCGGCCGAGATCGAGCCGTCAAACCGCTCCACCACCAGCCGATGCACCGCTTCCATCACCCCGGAGCGGATCGCCTCGTAGTCCTCGCGCCGCCGCCCCGCGGCCGGGAAGACGTTGAAATGCAGATTGCCGTCGCCGACATGGCCGAAACAGTTGAGACGGAAATCGCCCATCTCGCGCAGCATGTCCGTCGCGGCCGCGATGAAGGCGGGAATATCGGCCCCCGGCACGGCGATGTCATGGCTGGAAATCGCGCCGATGCGGCGGTTGGCCAGCGGGATCGATTCGCGCATCTGCCACAAAGCCGCCGCCTGCGCCCCCGATTGCGCCACGACCGCATCGCTCACCAGATCGCCCGCGGCCTCGTAAAGATCGGCAAAGGCCGCCTCGGCCTCCATCCCTGCGGGCAGGCCCAGTTCGATCAGCACCGACCAGTCGGGATCGGCGGCAAAGGGAAGCGCCACCTCGGGGCCGACTTCGCGCAGAAACGCCAGCCCCTGCCCGGAAATCAGTTCAAAGGCCGAGACACAGCCCGCGAACCGCGCCTGCGCCAGCCCCAGAAGCGCCACCGCCGCCGCAGGCGAGGGCACGGCCAGCAGCGCCACCCCCTCGACCGCCGGGGGTTCATGCAGCCGCAGGCTGGCCGCGGTGATGATGCCCAGCGTGCCCTCGGAGCCGATGATCAGATCGCGCAGATCATAGCCGGTGTTGTCCTTGGCGAGCCGCTTCAACCCGTGCCAGATCGTGCCATCGGCCAGAACCACCTCCAGCCCCAGACACAAAGCCCGCGCCGAACCATAGCGCAGCACGTTCACGCCGCCCGCATTCGTGGCCAGACAGCCGCCGATCTGCGCCGAGCCCTGCGAGGCCAGCGTCAGCGGAAACCGCTTGCCCGCCGCCGCCGCCGCGTCATGGACCGCCTGAAGCGTCGCCCCCGCCTCGATCACCAGCGCCTGGCCATCGACCTGCCGTACCGCCCGCATCCGCTCAAGGCTCATGAGCACCGGCACCGGCCCATCCGCCGCAACCTGCCCGCCGACAAGCCCGGTGCCGCCGCCAAAGGGCACGACCCCCACCCGTTCGGCATGACAAAAGGCCAAAAGCGCCGAAACCTGCGCCACCGTCTCGGGCCGCGCCAACACCCCGGCCTGCCCCCGCCAGCGCCCGCGCGGTTCTTCCAGATAGCGGGGCTCGGCCGCCCCCAGCCAGAGCCCCGGCACCGCCACGGCCAGTCGTTTCACAAAAGCAGCATCCGCCGGGTTCAGCACGGCCTTCCCCTTCATCTTGCCTCAAATATCCCGCGGGGGGCCCGTGGGGCGCGAAGCCCCCCGGCTTCCCCGGTCGATCCCGGCTTCCTCAGCCGATATCGGTGCGCCCGCGCCGATCCGGGCGCAGGTTGGCGTAAAGCACATGGTTGCGCCAGCGCCCGTTGATCTGCAGATAGGCCTGCGCGACGCCCTCGTATTTGAAGCCGGATTTCTCCAGCACCCCGCGCGAGGCGGCGTTTTCCGGCAGGCAGGCGGCCTCGATCCGGCTCAGATCCATCGGCCCGAAAGCATGATCGACCACCGCCGCGATCGCCTCGCGCATGAAGCCCTGCCGCGCGTAACGCGCGCCGACCCAATAGCCCAAGGTGCCCGCCTGTGCCGGACCGCGGCGGATGTTGTCGAGCGTGATCGCGCCCAGCACCCGCCCCGTCGCCCGCTCGATCAGGAAGAACGGCAGCGCCGTGCCCGCAGCCTCCGCCCGGGCCGCCCAATAGACGCGGTTGGCAAAGGCCTTGCGGCCCAGATGCTCGGCCGACCAGGCGGGTTCCCAGGGCGTCAGGAACTCGCGGCTTTCGGCGCGCAGGCTGGCCCAGTCGCGAAAGTCGGAATGCAGGGGCAGACGCAGCGTCATCCGCTCGGTCTCGACCTGGGGTTTCCGACGCCGCAGGAACATCAGGCCGCCAGCCTCCGCCGCAGCCCGTCCAGATCCGGCGCCGCTTCGGCCGGCCCGTAAAGCGCCAGCGCCGTGCGATCTTGCGCGATCATCCGGCCTGCATAGGACCGCACCGCCTCGACCGTCACCCCGTCGATCAGCGTCGACACCTCATCCAGCCCCGGCACCCGGCCCCAGATCGCCAGATTGCGCGCCATCCGCTCGGCCCGGCTGGACGGGCTTTCCAGCCCCATCAGCATCCCCGCCTTCATCTGCGCCCGCGCCCGGGCCACTTCGGCCTCGGTCATGTCCTCGGCGGCACGCTTCAGCTCGTCGATGGTCAGACCGCAGAGATCCGCCACTTCCTCGCCCGAGGTGCCCGCATAGATCGTGATCATGCCGGTATCGTCATAGGCCCCGGCCTGCGCGAAGATCGAATAGCACAATCCGCGTTCCTCGCGGATCTTCTGGAACAGCCGCGAAGACATGCCGCCGCCCAGCGCCGTCGCATAGACCTGTGCGGTGTAAAGATCGTCGTCGCGGTAGCCCGGCCCTTCGAAGGCGAGCGCGAAATGCACCTGCTCAAGGTCTTTCAGCTCGCGCCGTTCCTGCCCCGACCAGAGCGCCTTTTGCACCGCGGGCGCCCCCACCGGGCGCAGAGGACCGAAAAGCGTCTCGGCCTGTTTCACGATCGCGGCGTGATCCACGGCACCCGCGGCCGAGAGGATCATCTGATCCGGCCCGTAATGTTCCGCCACGAACCGCTCGAAATCCGCGCGGCCGAAGCGGGCGATGTTTTCCGACGGCCCCAGGATCGTGCGCCCCATCGCCTGATCGGGGTAGGCGGCCTCTTGCAGCCAGTCGAAGATGATGTCGTCGGGCGTATCCAGCGCCTGACCGATCTCCTGCAAGATCACATGGCGTTCGACCTCGATTTCACGCGGGTCGAAAACCGAATTCAGCACGATGTCGGAAATCACATCCAGCGCCAGACCGACATCGGCCTTGAGCACGCGGGCGTAATAGGCCGTCGCCTCGCGCGAGGTATAGGCGTTGATATAGCCGCCCACATCCTCGATCGCCTCGGCGATCTGGAGCGCGGAGCGGGTCTTCGTGCCCTTGAAGGCCATATGTTCCAGAAAATGCGCGATGCCGTTCTGGTCCAGCCGTTCATGGCGGCCGCCCGCCAGAACCCAGACGCCGACCGAGGCCGAGGCAAGGCCCGGCATGCGCTCGGTGACGATGCGCAGGCCGTTCGGCAGCGTGGTCAGCTCGATCATGCGCGGGGCTCCCCAAGGGTTCTGGCCTTGCGGATCAGCGCTTCAAGGGCGGCCAGATCATTGGGCACCCGCGTCACCCGCTCGGGCCGCTCGAAAAGATCGGCCATGCGCGGCGGCAGGCCGGGGCGCCGCCCGGTCGCGGCCTCGACCGCATCGGGGAATTTCGCCGGATGCGCGGTGGCGAGCGTCACCATCGGGACCTCGGGGCGGGCATGTTCATGGCCCACGCGGACGCCCACGGCCGAATGCGGGCACAAAAGCTCGCCCGACCGCGCCAGTTCGTCAGTGATCGTCTGCGCGGTCTCGGCCTCCGACACGCGCCCCGAGGCATAGGTCTCGCGCAAAGCTTCCAACGCGCCTTGGGACACGGTGAAGCCGCCCTGGGTCTTCAGCTCCTCCATCAGCTGCGCCACGGCAGCGCCGTCCTTGCCATAGGCCCAGAACAGCGCGCGCTCGAAGTTCGAGGAAATCTGAATGTCCATCGAGGGGCTGATCGAGGGTTTCACCCCGTCCATCCGGTATGCGCCCGTCGAAAGGCAGCGGTGCAGGATGTCGTTCTGATTCGTCGCGATCACCAGCTGCTCGATCGGCAGGCCCATTTCCCGCGCGATGAAGCCCGCGAAAATGTCGCCAAAGTTCCCGGTCGGCACGGTGAAGCTGATCTTGCGACCGGGCGCCCCAAGGCTGACCGCGGCGGTGAAATAGTAAACGACCTGCGCCAGCACCCGCGCCCAGTTGATCGAGTTCACGCCCGCCAGACCCACCTCGTCGCGGAAGGCGAAGTCGTTGAACATGTCTTTCAGCCGGTTCTGGCAATCGTCAAAGGTGCCCGACAGCGCCAGCGCATGCACGTTGCTCTCGGGCGGTGTCGTCATCTGACGGCGCTGCACCTCCGACACCCGGCCATGCGGGAACAGGATGAAGACATCGACATTGTCCAGCCCCTTGAAGGCCTCGATCGCCGCCGAACCGGTGTCACCCGAAGTCGCGCCGACGATGGTGATGCGCTTGCCCTGTTTGGCCAAAGCGATCTGGAACAGCTGCCCGATGATCTGCATGGCGAAATCCTTGAACGCCAGCGTCGGGCCGTGGAAGAGCTCCAGCAGGAAATGGCCGGGCGCAAGCTGCACCAGCGGCGCGCGGGCGACATGGCCGAAGCCCGCATAGGCCTTGGCGATGGCGCCGCGCAGCTCTTCCTCGGTGAAGGTGTCGCCGACAAAGGGCGCCATGACGCGATAGGCCACCTCCTCGTAGCTTTGCCCCGCCATCGCGGCGATCTCGTCCTTGCTCAGGCTCGGCACCGTTTCGGGGACGTAAAGTCCGCCGTCGCGGGCGAGCCCGGTCAGCATGGCTTCGGCAAAGCTCAGGACCGGGGCCTGCCCCCGGGTGGAGATATAACGCATCTGTCGCCCTTCGATTTCGGTAACGCCTGATACGCGAGAACGGAAACCTTGTCAGCCCCAAGCATGCAAGGCCGGGGCGGTGCCGCCCTCGCTTTTGCGCGATTGCCTTTCCTTTCGCCCGGGGCGGCTATATCTGCAAGGAAGCACAAAGGAGCCGCAGATGAGCCAGGACCGCTTCGCCCCCTTCGAGACGCAGATCGACGAGGCCAGCGCATTGGCGATCCTGCGCGCGGCGACGGCGGGCGCGGATGACGGCGAGCTGTTCCTCGAACGGATGCGCTCGGAGAGCCTCGTCTTCGACGATGGCCGGGTGCGGACGGCCTCTTATGATGCCTCCGAAGGGTTCGGGCTGCGCGCCGTGCGCGGCGAGGTTTCGGGTTACGCCCACGCGACCGAGATTTCGGAAGCGGCGCTGAAGCGGGCGGCGGAAACCGCGCGGCTGGCCGTGGGCGATGGCGGCGGGGTGATGGCGCCGCCCCCCGCGCGCACCAACCGGCATCTTTACGGCGCAACGGACCCGATGGCCGATGCCGCTTTCGGCGCGAAGATCGAGATCCTGCGCGAGATCGACGCCTTTACCCGCGATCTCGATCCGCGCGTGGTGCAGGTGACGGCGACGGTGGCGGCCAGCCTGCAGGAGGTGTTCATCCTGCGCCCCGAAGGCGGGGTTCTGTCCGACATCCGGCCGATGGCGCGGGTGAATGTCTTGGTGATCGTCGAGGAAAACGGGCGGCGCGAAAGCGGCACCAATGGCGGCGGTGGCCGCATCGGTCTGGCGGGGCTGATCGCGCCGGGCCATTGGCAGCCGATCGCGCGCGAGGCCTTGCGGATCGCGCTGGTGAACCTGTCGGCCGAACCCGCGCCCGCGGGGGCGTTCGATGTCGTGCTGGGTCCGGGCTGGCCCGGCGTGATGCTGCACGAAGCCGTGGGCCACGGGCTGGAGGGCGATTTCAACCGCAAGAAATCCTCGGCCTTTTCCGGGCGCATCGGCCAGCAGGTCGCAGCCCGGGGGGTGACGGTGCTGGATGACGGCACGATCCCCGACCGGCGCGGCTCGATCAGCATTGATGACGAGGGCACGCCCTCCAATCGCACCGTGCTGATCGAGGATGGCGTGCTGGTCGGCTACATGCAGGACCGGCAGAACGCCCGGCTGATGGGGGTAACGCCGACCGGCAATGGTCGGCGCGAGGGGCACGCCCATCCGCCGATGCCGCGGATGACGAACACCTACATGCTGGCGGGCACGGCCGATCCCGCCGCCATCGTCGCCGATCTGAAGGACGGCATCTATGCGGTGGGATTCGGCGGCGGGCAGGTCGATATCACCAACGGCAAATTCGTCTTCAACTGCACTGAGGCCTACCGGGTGAGAAATGGTGTCATCGGCGCGGCCTTGCGCGGCGCGACGCTGATTGGCGACGGGCCGGGGGCGATGAAGCAGATCCGCGCCATCGGCAACGACATGGCGCTGGACCCCGGCATCGGCAATTGCGGCAAGGCCGGGCAATGGGTGCCGGTGGGCGTCGGCCAGCCGACGCTCTTGATCGGCGGGCTGACCGTGGGCGGCTCGGCGGCATGATTCGGCCTTTTCCGGGCCCTTCTGCGCAGTGATGCACCGAAAAGACGGGGAAACCCGATCCCTCTGCGCAATTCTGGAATGTTCCTTGAAAAATTTCCTCAACTTTGAGGTGAATCTCAGTCTTGGTAACTGTTTGTTAAGATTAATGGGGCAATTTGATCTTGCGACGAGGCGGAGGGACGGATGAAAACAAGTTTGTTTTCTTACCCCACCCCCTTCACCCCACCCACCACGGAAGAAGACGAGCTCTCGTTTCTCCGTCTCGCTCGCTCCCGTCGTGTCGGGGCCACGACCTTCCACCGATTGCTGAAAGACCATGGCAGCGCCCATGCCGCGCTGGAGGCGCTTCCGGGCATCGCCCGGGCCGCCGGGTCTTCCGATTACAGCCCCTGCCCGCCCGGCGTGGCAGAGGCAGAGCTGACCGCCGGTCGGCGCCTTGGCGCGCGGCTGCTTTTGCCCGGGGCGCCGGGCTATCCCGCCGATCTGCTGGACTTCCCCGATGCGCCGCCACTGCTTTGGGCGCGGGGTCGGGTCGATCTGCTGGCCGCGCCGCGCATTGCGGTCATCGGCGCCCGCAATGCCTCGTCGCTGGGGCAAAGGATGGCGCGCAAACTGGCCGAGGAGATGGGCCGGGCGGGATTCGTAATCGTCTCGGGTCTGGCGCGCGGCATCGACGCCGCCGCGCATGAGGCCGCCCTGCCCAGCGGCACGATCGCGGTGATGGCGGGCGGCATCGACGTGATCTATCCGCCCGAGAATCGCGCTTTGGCCGCCCGCATCGCCGCCGAGGGGCTGCTTCTGTCCGAACTCCCCCCCGGCACCGAGCCGCAGGCGCGGCATTTTCCGCAGCGCAACCGCATCATTGCGGGCCTGGCCCGGGCCACGCTGGTGGTCGAGGCCGCGGCGCGTTCGGGCAGCCTGCTCACCGCGCGGATGGCGCTGGATTACGGGCGCGAGGTGATGGCGGTTCCCGGTCATCCGTTGGATGCCCGCGCCGCGGGCTGCAACATGCTGATCCGCGACGGCGCGACGCTCATCCGCGGCGCCGAGGATGTGATCGAGGCGATGGGCCTTGCGCCCCTGCCCCGCCCGGACCCGAAGCCGGACCCGGCCCCGCCCCCGAAACCCGCCGTGACCGGGCTGCGCGCGAAGCTGCTGGCGCTGCTTGGCCCGGCGCCCACGCCCGAGGATGCGGTGATCCGCGATCTCGGCATCGACGCCGCCACGCTGTCGCGTGAAGTGATCGGCCTTGAGATCGAGGGCGAAGTGACCCGCCACCCCGGCGGGCTGCTCAGCCGCGGCTGATCTTACGGGCCGCCGCAGGCCTCGGGGATGACGTCACGAAAGGTGGCGCAGATCGGCTCCCAAGCATACCAGACATCGGTGGCGCCCACCGCATGATGCACCGCCACCCATTGCCGCCCGGATTTCACCCAAAGCGCCTCGACGTGATCGCCGCCCTCGGCCAGTTCCGGGTCGAGTTCCTCGCGCGCGACCATCGGCGTGCGCGCCATGTCGATCCGCCCGCCGCCCGGCCGCTGCGGCACCAGCATGGCAAAGGCGTGATCGCCCTTCACCCGCATCTCCTGCACCACGAATTCGATGGGCGCGCCGAGTTCCCATTCCACCATCGGGCGCAGCGCATCAAGCAGATCCGCCCGCAGCTGCGAGCCCCGCGGCGGGCTTTCCCAGTCGCCCGCCGCCGCCATGCCAGCAGCCGCGCCCGCTGCCAGAACCATCCCCAGAATGACAATTCCCCGCATCTTTCCCCCTTTCCGCCCGTGCCGGTTGCGACGGAAGCCGGATTGACATTTGCCGCAAACCCCCCACATGTTCCGCCGCCAAGCCGTTTGCACGCGTGTTCGAGAGGAAGTCATGGCCGTTGTCGTTGTCGAATCCCCCGCCAAGGCCAAGACGATCAACAAGTATCTCGGCGCCGACTATACCGTGCTGGCCTCTTTCGGTCACGTCCGCGATCTGCCCGCCAAGGATGGCTCGGTCGATCCCGACGCCGATTTCGAGATGAAATGGGAAGTCGCGGCGGACAGCAAGAAGCATATCAAGGCGATCACCGACGCGCTGGCCAATGACGACGAACTGATCCTCGCCACCGACCCCGACCGCGAGGGAGAGGCGATTTCGTGGCACCTGCAACAGGCTTTGGCCTCGAAGCTGAAGAAGAAAAAGGTCAGCCGCGTCACCTTCAACGCGATCACCAAATCGGCGATCACCGAGGCGATGAAATCCCCGCGCGAGGTCGATCAGGCCCTCGTCGATGCCTATCTGGCGCGTCGCGCACTCGATTATCTGGTGGGCTTCAACCTTTCGCCGGTGCTGTGGCGCAAGCTGCCCGGGGCGCGGTCGGCCGGTCGGGTGCAATCGGTCTGCCTGCGGCTGATCGTCGAGCGCGAAATGGAGATCGAGGCGTTTCGGGCCCGCGAATACTGGACGGTGACGGCAGAGCTGACCACCCCGCGCGGCCAGACCTTCACCGCGCGGCTGACGGTGCTGGGCGGCAAGAAGCTCGACAAGTTCGACCTGACGACCGCGACCGATGCCGAGCTGGCGGTGCAGGCCGTCACCAGCCGCGATCTGGTGGTGAAATCGGTCGAGGCGAAACCGGCCACCCGCAACCCCTATCCGCCCTTCATGACCTCGACCCTGCAGCAGGAAGCCTCGCGCAAGTTCGGCATGGGGGCGAAGGCCTGCATGTCGGCGGCGCAAAGGCTTTATGAGGCCGGGCACATCACCTACATGCGGACCGACGGCATCGACATGGCGCCCGAGGCGGTGATGGCCGCGCGTGACGAGATCAAGCGCCGGTTTGGCGACAACTATGTGCCGTCCAGCCCCCGCATGTATAAAAACAAGGCGAAGAACGCGCAGGAAGCGCATGAATGCATCCGCCCCACCGACATGTCGGCCTCGCCCGAAAAGCTGAAGCTCGCCGATGACCAGTGGAAGCTTTACGACCTGATCTGGAAGCGCACGCTCGCCAGCCAGATGTCGGCCGCGGTGATGGAGCGCACGACGGTCGATGTCGGCTCGCAGGATGGTCAGGTCGAGCTGCGCGCCACCGGCCAGGTGGTGACCTTTGACGGCTTCCTGAAGATCTACGATCAGGGCCGCGACGATGACGAGGGCGAGGATGGCGCCCGGCTGCCGCAGATCATGCAGGGCGAGCCCGCCAAAAAGGGCGCGATCACCCCCGAGCAGCATTTCACCCAGCCGCCGCCGCGCTACACCGAGGCGACGCTGGTGAAGCGGATGGAGGAACTGGGCATCGGGCGGCCGTCCACCTATGCCTCGATCCTGACGACGATCGTCGACCGCGGCTATGTGCGCAAGGACAAGAACCGGCTGATCCCCGAGGATACCGGGCGGCTGGTGACGGCCTTCCTGTCGAACTATTTCCGCCGCTATGTGGAATATGATTTCACCGCCGATCTGGAAACGGAACTGGATGACATTTCCGCGGGCGATCGTCCCTACAAGGACGTGCTGGCCCGGTTCTGGCGCGATTTCTCGGCCGCCTTGGGCGAGACCTCGGATCTGCGCATCGGCGAAGTGCTCTCGAAGATCGACGAGGTTCTGGGCCCGCATCTTTACCCGGCCCGCGCCGATGGTTCCGACCCGCGCTCCTGCCCGGTCTGTCAGGCCGGTCGGCTGCATCTGAAAACCGCGCGCTCGGGCGGGGCCTTCATCGGCTGCGGCAATTACCCGGAATGCCGCTACACGCGGCCGCTTTCGGCCCCGGCGGACGGCGAGGCGGGCGTGCTGGACGGCAAGGTGCTGGGCGAGGATGACGGCGCGCAGATCACGCTGCGGGTCGGCCGCTTCGGCCCCTATGTGCAAAAGGGCGAACCGACGGAGGAAGCGCCGAAACCGCCGCGCGCCAGCCTGCCGAAGGGCTGGTCGCCCGAAAGCATCGACCTTGAGCGCGCCTTGCAGCTTCTGAACCTGCCGCGCCCGATCGGCAATCACCCCGAAGATGGCGCGCTGGTCGAGGCGGGCATCGGTCGCTTCGGCCCCTATGTGAAGCACAACAGCACCTACGCGAACCTGCCCGATGTCGAAGAGGTCTTTACCATCGGCATGAACCGCGCCGTCGAGGTTCTGGCGCAAAAACTGGCCCGCGGCGGCGCGCGCGGCTCGGCCGCGGCGGCGCAACCGCTGAAAGAGCTGGGCGAGCATCCCGATGGCGGCGTCGTGCAGGTGATGCCCGGCCGCTACGGGCCCTATGTGAAATGGGGCAAGGTCAATGCGACGCTGCCCAAAGGCACCGAGCCCGAGGCGATGACGCTGGAGGAAGCCCTGCCGCTGCTGGAGGCCAAGGCCGGCAAGGCGGGCAAGAAGGCCGCGCCGAAAAAGGCCGCCAAACCCGCCGCCGAGAAGAAACCGGCGGCCAAGAAGGCGGCGGCGAAGACCCCCGCCAAGAAGCCCGCCGCCAAGAAAGCCGCCCCGAAAAAGGCCGCCGCCGCGGGCGATGTGGTCGAGGACTGACCCCTCGCCGCAACGCGGCAATTGACACCGTGCCCCGGCCTTGCCAAGCTTTGCGCAAGGTAACGGGAGGGTTTCATGAACAAGATCTACGGCTCGGCGAAGGAGGCCCTGGACGGGCTTCTTTGCGACGGGATGATGCTGGCGGCGGGGGGGTTCGGCCTGTGCGGCATCCCCGAACTGCTGATTGACGCGCTGGTCGAAAGCGGCATCAAGGACATCACCATCGCCTCGAACAACTGCGGCGTGGACGGGTTCGGTCTGGGCAAGCTGCTCGACACCAAGCAGATCAAGAAAATGATCTCGTCCTATGTCGGCGAGAATGCCGAATTCATGCGCCAGTATCTTTCGGGCGAGCTGGAACTGGAATTCAACCCGCAGGGCACCTTGGCGGAACGCATGCGGGCGGGCGGCTGCGGCATTCCGGGCTTTTACACCAAGACCGGTGTCGGCACCGTGGTCGCCGAGGGCAAGGAACAGAAGGAGTTCGACGGCGAGACCTATATCCTGGAACGCGCCATCGTCGCCGATGTCTCGCTGGTGAAGGCCTGGAAGGCCGATCCCTCGGGCAATGCGGTGTTCCGCAAGACCGCGCGCAACTTCAACCCCCCCGCCGCGATGTGCGGCAAGATCTGCGTGATGGAGGTCGAGGAAATCGTGCCCCTGGGCAGCCTTGACCCCGACACGATCCACCTGCCCGGGATCTATGTGCACCGGCTCATTCAGGGCCAACACGAGAAGCGGATCGAACAGCGCACGACGCGCAAGCGGGAGGTGTGATCATGTGGGATCGCAACCAGATGGCGGCGCGGGCCGCCAAGGAACTGAAAGACGGCACTTATGTGAACCTCGGCATCGGGATTCCGACGCTGGTGCCGAACTTCATCCCCGAGGGCGTCTCGGTGACGCTGCAATCGGAAAACGGCATGCTCGGCATGGGGCCCTTTCCTTACGAGGGCGAGGAAGACCCCGATCTGATCAACGCGGGCAAGCAGACGATCACCGAACTGCCGCAGACTGCCTATTTCGATAGTGCGACGAGCTTCGGCATGATCCGCGGCGGCAAGATCGCGATGGCGATCCTTGGTGCGATGGAAGTGTCGGAGACGGGCGATCTGGCGAACTGGATGATCCCCGGCAAGCTCGTCAAGGGGATGGGCGGCGCCATGGACCTTGTGGCCGGGGTGAAGCGCGTCGTCGTGGTGATGGACCACACCAACAAGGCGGGCGAATCAAAGGTGTTGCACGCCTGCACCCTGCCGCTCACCGGCAAGGCGGTGGTGAACCGGATCATTTCGAACCTTGGCGTGCTCGATGTCGTGCCGGGCGGGCTGAAGATCGTCGAACTGGCCGATGGCGTGACCGAGGCGGAGTTGCGCGCGGCGACCGAAGCGACGATCGTCGATTGAGTCTCAAGGCAGGGCCCCGCCTGCGGCGGGGCTTTGCGCCTGCGGCGCGAAGGGCGTATTTGCACCAAGAAAAAGCAACAGGTCTTTTTCTTGGTGCAAATACGCCGGGGTGAGCGGCGAAGCCGCGAGGGGCAGCGCCCCTTTCTTTCCGGCACATAGGGTTTGCGAATGCGTAGCAGCGTCATCTTGCCGCCCAACTTGACCCGTAGAGGACCGGGAATGATGAGCCAGGGTCCCGACATCTCCGCCCCCCGTCCCGCGCGCCCCCGGCGCGAGCGGGTGATGGCATTCGCCCTGATCGCGCTGGTCGCGCTTGGGCTTTTGGGGCTGGGCTCGGCCACCGGCTGGGCCGAGATCGGCGCGCAGCTGGCCCGGTTGCAGCCTTGGCAGGTGGCGGCGCTGCTGGCGCTGTCCGCGGGGAATTACCTGTTGCGCAGCCTGCGCTGGCACGGGCTGGCGCGGCGGCTGGGCCTGCCGACCGGGCTCGCGCAGAACCTGCGCCATTATCTGGGCGGCTTTGCCATGTCGGTGACGCCCGGGCGGCTGGGGGAGCTGGTGCGGATGCGCTGGCTGCGGCGCGAGACCGGCTGGGCGGTGGAACACACGGCGCCGCTTGCCCTGATGGACCGGGCGGGCGATCTGGCGGTGATGGCGCTGCTTCTGGCGCTGGGGCTGGCTTTGGCCGCGGGCAATATCACCGGGGCGGTGCCGGTGGTCGTGCTGGCACTGGCGGCCGCGATCGTCGCCACCCGGCCGCGGCTGCTTTCTGCGCTGCTCACCGCGCTTTACCGCGCCCTTGGCCGGTTCCCGCGCCTGTTTGCCCGCGCCCGCGGCGCCGCGCGGCTGCTTGCGCGCTTCAGCCATGGCCCGACGCTTTTGCTGATCCTGGCGCTTGGCTTCCTTGGCTGGCTGGCCGAGGGCTATGCCTTTCATCTGCTGCTGGGCTTCCTTGGCGCCGAGATCGGTCTGTGGAAAGCCGTCTCGATCTTTGTCTTCGCGACGCTGGCCGGGGGGCTGACCGGCGCCCCCGGGGGCCTTGGCGGCGCCGAGGCGGCGATGGTCGCGCTGCTTTCCGTCGAGGGCGTGCCGCTTGAGGTGTCGGTCCCGGCAACCGCGGTGATCCGGCTCACCACGCTCTGGTTCGCCATCGCCATCGGCCTTGCGGTCTTCCCGATGGCCGAGCGCGCCGCGGGCCGGGCCGGGGCCTAGGGGGCGCAGATGTCCTTCAAACCCAAGGACTATTCGGGCTGGGGGCGGGCGCTGCGGGCCGCAGGCGCAGTGGCCCGGCCCGACCGCGCCGCCGCCCTTGCCGCGCTGGCCCCCGCCCCCGCCTTCGGCATGCGCCGCTCCTATGGCGATGCGGCGCTGAACCATGGCGGGCGCGCCATCGACATGAGCGGGCTTGACCGTTTGCTGGCCTTCGACGCCGAGACCGGCATTCTTGAGCTGGAAGCAGGCGTCCGCATCGGCGAGGTGGCCGCGGCCTTCGCGCCCCGCGGCTTCCTGCCCGCGGTGATGCCGGGCACCGGCTTTGCCACGGTGGGCGGCTGCATCGCGCAGGATGTGCATGGCAAGAACCACCACCATGCGGGCAGCTTCGGCGCCCATGTCGCCGAAATCACGCTCTGGCAGGGGGGCAGCCTTGTCACCGTTCTGCCGGGCACGCCCCTTTTCCGTGCCACCGTCGGCGGGCTGGGCCAGACCGGCGCCATTGTCAGCGCCAAGCTGCGGCTGGCGCCCTGCAAGGGCACGGTGATGCTGGTGACCGAACGGCGCGCGCCGGATTGGGACCATCACCTCGGCCTGCTCGACCAATCGACCGCGACCTATACCGTGGGCTGGATCGACGCCACCGCCACCGGAACAAGCCTTGGGCGCGGCATCGTCGAGGAAGGCGAGATCGCCCGCGGGCTGGTGAAACCCCGCGCCAAATCCGCGAAAGTGCCGCTGGATGCGCCGCAATTCGCGCTGTCGGCGCCCATCGTGCGCGCCTTCAACGCGGCCTACTATGCCCGCGTGCCCGCGGCGGGGCGCACGGTGCTGCGGCCGCTGGCGGATTTCTTCTTTCCGCTCGACAAGATCCTCGATTGGAACCGGCTTTACGGCAAGCGCGGCTTCCATCAGTTCCAATGCGTCGTGCCGCTTCAGGCCGCGGGCGCCCTGCGCCAGATGCTCAACCGGATTGCGACCTCTGGCCTTGCCTCGCCCCTGGCTGTGCTGAAGCGGATGGGGCCGGGGCGGGCCGGGTATCTCTCCTTCCCGATGGAGGGCTATACGCTGGCCGTCGATTTCCCGAACCGGGCCGCGGCGCGCGATCTGATCCGCGCGTTGGAAGAAGACACCGCCGCAGCGGGCGGGCGGCTTTACTTCGCCAAGGATGCCCTGGCCGGGGGGACGCGCATCCCCGCCATGTATCCCGAACTGGACGCCTGGCGGCAGGAGGTGGCGAAAGCCGATCCGGCCCGGGCCTACGAGACCGACCTTGTGCGTCGGCTGAAGCTGAGGAATGCCTGAGATGCAGAACTGGATCATTCTGGGTGCCGGATCCGACATGGCCCGCCCCTTCCTGCGCCGCCTTGCGGGCGCGGGCGCGACGCTGTTCCTTGCCGGTCGCAATGCCGCCGATCTTGAAATACTGGCGCAGGATCTGCGGCTGCGGGGCGCGGCAGCGGCCGAGGTCGTGGCGTTCGACGCCCGCAGCAGCGCCGATTACCCAGCGCTGGTGGCCCGGCTGGCCGGTTGCGAAGGCGTGCTGAACGCGGCCTCTTTCGTGGGCTCGATGCCGGATCAGGCGGCGATCGACGCCGATCCGGGGCTGATCGCCGGGGTGATCGCCGATAATTTCACCGGGCCTGCGACCTTCCTGAGCCTGCTGGCCCCGGTGCTGGAAGCGCGGGGCACGGGCGTCGTGGTCGGTGTCGGCTCGGTCGCGGGGGACCGGGGCCGCGTTGGCAATTATGTTTACGGCGCGGCGAAGGCGGGGTTTGCGACCTATCTGTCGGGCCTGCGCAACCGGCTGGGCCGCCGCGGCGTGCATGTGATGACGGTGAAGCCCGGCCCGGTGGAAACCCGGATGACCGCGGGGATGAAGCTGCCCTTCATGACCACCCCCGAGGCCGTGGCCGAGGACATCCTGCAAGGCCTCGCCAAGCGCCGCAACGTGATCTACACGGCAAAGATCTGGGGGCTGGTGATGCGGATCATCCGCGCCATCCCGGAACCGATCTTCAAGAAACTCTCGATCTGATCAGCCGAAGCTCGGCGCCCGTCCGGCCATGTTCGCCGCGATCACCTCCATCTGGTCGGGCTTGCCGATCAGCTCGATCTGTTCGCGGCTTTCCAGCGCCAGCACCTTGTCCGCGGGCGCGGTATAGGCCGCCGTGACCAGCCGCTTTGCCGCCCGAATGGCACTGGGCGAGCGCCCGGCAATCGCCTGCGCAAGCGCCATCGCCCGGGCCAGCGGGTCCTCGGCCAGTTCGGTCACCAGACCCAGCCGCAGGGCCTCTTCGGCCGGGAGTTCCTCGGCCGTATAGGTCATCCGCCGCAGCACATCGGCGCGCAGAAGCTCGGGCAGGGTCACCATGCCGCCCATGTCGGGGATCAGACCCCATTTCATCTCCATCACCGCAAGCCGCGTGCCCGGCGCGGCAATGCGGATATCGGCCCCGGCGGCCAGTTGCAGCCCGGCGCCAAAGGCGACACCGTGCAAGGCCGCGATCACCGGCACCGGCAGGGCCCGCCAGCACAGCGAAAACTGCTGAAAGCGGTTCGCGTCGCCATGGCTGCGCGGCGCGATCAGCGCCTCAGGGTCGCCAATCGCGAGGGCCGCGAAATTCGCCACATCGAGCCCGGCGCAAAAGGCCCGGCCCGCGCCCGTCAGCACCACGGCGCGCAGGCCCGGATCGGCGGCCAGCTCTTCGGCCAGCGCGATCACCGCGTCGATCATCGCGAAATCGACGGCGTTCATCTTGTCGGGGCGATTGAGCGTCACCACGGCCACGCCCGCCTCCCTTTGCAACGTCACCCGGTCCATCGTTTCCCTCCCGTTTGCGCCATCAAACCACATCCCGCGCCCCCGCGCGCGCGTGACGCTGCGAAACGGGCTTTACGCATGGCGCCAAAGCCCCTAGCCATGGCGCATGACCCAGATCCGCCTCACGCCGCTTGTCGCCAGCCTGCCCGCCACCGTGCCCTTTGTCGGGCCCGAAACGCAGGAACGCGCCCGCAACCGCCCGTTCAAGGCGCGGCTGGGCGCGAATGAAAACGGCTTCGGGCCCTCCCCCCGCGCGATTGCCGCGATGGCGGCGGCGGCGGGCGAGGCCTGGATGTATGGCGACCCCGAAAATCACGATCTGAAGGTGGCGCTGGCCCGCGCGCACGGCTGCGGGGCAGAAAATGTCACCGTGGGCGAGGGGATCGACGGGCTTCTGGGCTATCTTTGCCGGATGGTGCTGGAACCGGGCGATGCGGTCGTGACCTCGGAGGGCGCCTATCCGACCTTCAATTTCCATGTGACGGGCTTTGGCGGCGTCCTGCACAAGGCGCCCTACAAAGACGACGCCGAAGACCCGGAGGCGCTGCTGGCCCTCGCCCATCAGACCCGCCCGAAACTGCTTTACATCGCCAATCCGGACAACCCGATGGCGAGCCACCATCCGGGCGCGGTGATCGCCGCGATGCTGGAGCATCTGCCCGAGGGCACGCTAATGGTGCTCGATGAAGCCTATGTCGAGCTTGCCCCCGAGGGCACGGCGGCGCCGATTGCCGCGGATGACCCGCGGGTGATCCGGATGCGGACGTTTTCGAAGGCGCATGGGCTGGCGGGGGCGCGAGTGGGCTATGCGCTGGGCGCCGCGCCGCTGATCGCCGCTTTCGACAAGATCCGCAATCATTTCGGCATGAGCCGGATCAGCCAGGCCGGTGCCCTTGCGGCGCTGTCGGACACCACCTGGCAGGTCTACATGCGCCGCCTTGTCGCCGCCTCGCGCGATCGGATTGCCGCCATCGCGGCGGAAAACGGGCTGACCGCCCTGCCCTCGGCGACGAATTTCGTGGCCGTCGATTGCGGGGCCGATGGCGCCTTTGCCCGGGCCGTGCTGGAGGAGCTGACCGCCGCCGACATCTTCGTGCGCAAGCCCGCCGTCGCCCCCATGGATCGCTGCATCCGCATCTCCTGCGGGCCCGAACCCGAGATGGCGGCGCTGGCCGAGGCCCTGCCCGGCGCGCTCTCCCGGGCGCGGGCACGCTGAGGCCGGGACCTTCTGTTACCGCTCACGCAAATGCGCGCAGCCTTGATTTGCGCGCGGCGGCCTTTCGGCCCAAGCTGGCGCATATCCCCGAGGAGGACCATGCCCATGACCCCAACCCCCCGTTTTCTGATCGTCACCGCGCTTGGCCTTGCGCTGGCGCTGCCCCTGGCCGTCACCGCCCATGCCGAAGGCGCGATGGAGGGCCATTCCGGCCATGCGATGAGTGCCACGGCCGATGCTGCCCCCTCGACCACCGCGTATATCGCCGCCAATGACCGGATGCATGCGGCGATGGCGATCGAGTTCACCGGCAATGCCGATGTGGATTTCGTGCGCGGCATGATCGGCCACCATCAGGGCGCCATCGACATGGCGAAGATCGTGCTGGAAAACGGCGCCGATCCCGAGGTGCGCAAACTGGCGCAAAACGTGATCGCGGCGCAGACGGCCGAGATCGACTGGATGCAGAAATGGCTGGAGACCCACGCGGCGCAGTAAGGCTCAGGCCCCGGCGATGACGGCGGCGGCGGCCTGAATGCCGCCCCTGCCGTGCGGGATCGCCAAAGCCTGCAGCCCGGCCTCCATCGTGGCCAGAACGCCCAGCACCATATGGGCGTTCACATGGCCCATGTGACCCACGCGCAGGAAATCCCCCGCCTCGGGCGTGCCGGGCGCGGCCATGCCAAGGCCGATGCCCAGTGTCACCCCGGCCTCTGTCTCGCACCAGCCGCGCAGCCGCGCCGCGCCGCCCTGCCCAATCCGCGCCGCCGTCACCGCGCCCGAGCGATGCGCCGCCACCGGCACATTCAGCGCGATATCCCCGCCCAGCCCCCAGGCGTCAAACGCGGCGGCGACGCTGCGCGCCAGGGTGCGATGCCGGGCCCAGACCTGCGACAGGCCTTCCTCGTCGAGGATCATCTTTAGCGATTCCGACAGGCCGAAGATATGATGCGTCGGCGCCGTGCCGCCGAACTGCTGCCAGTATTCCTGCGCGAAGATCCGCGGCCGCCAGTCCCAATAGGGCGTGACCAGATCGGCGCCGCTGCAGGCCGCCACAGCCTTGTCAGAGACCCAGACGAGGCCCAGACCCGGCGGCACCATCAGCCCCTTTTGGCTGGCCGCCACCATCACATCGACGCCCCAATCGTCAAAGCGGAATTCATCGCAGCCCAGCGAGGCGATGCAATCGACGGCCAGCAGCGCCGGATGGCCCGCGGCATCAATCGCCGCGCGCACCGCCGCCACATCGTTCAGCACCGAAGAGGCGGTATCGACATGGGTGAGCAGCACGACCTTGATCTTGCGGGCGGTATCGGCGCGCAGGGCGGCCTCGACCCGGGCCGGATCGACCGGCGCCTTGATGCCGAAATCAAGCGTCTCGACATTCACGCCCAAAGACCGGGCATGATGCGCCCAGCCCACCCCGAACCGCCCGGTGATCAGCGACAGCGCCGTATCCCCGCGCGAAAACAGGTTCGAGATCGCGGCTTCCCAGGCGCCATGGCCATTGGCCAGATAGATCGCCACATGCCCGGAACTGAGCGCGACGCGGCGCAGATCGGTCATCACCTGCGCGGTCATCTCGATCAGCGCGCCTTCGTAGATGTTCGGCGCCGCGCGGTGCATGGCGTTCAGCACCCGGTCGGGCATCACCGAGGGGCCGGGAATGGCAAGATAGGAACGTCCCTGGGCAAGGCTCATGCGGTCTCTCCGATTGATCCAACCGGCGTAGCGAAGCGGGTCGGGCCGGTCAACGGCGGGGCTTGTATCCGTCACAAAGCCGGGCCCGCTTGCCGCTGCGCCCCGATCGCGCTATCCCGAACCCAGGCTTCGAACCCTGGCCAAGACCGGCAATTCCGAGGACAGCGTGACCCAGACCCTTGATCCCGCCTATACGTCATCGGTGCTGTTTCGTCGGATGTGGCGCAGCTATCTGCGCCAGCACTGGGCCAAGATGGCCTTGGCCACGCTGCTGATGGTGATCGAGGGATCGACCCTTGGCGCGCTCAGCTGGATGCTGGAACCGCTCTTCGACAAGGTCTTCGCCCAGGGTCATTCCGGGATGATCTGGCTGGTCGGCAGCGGCATCCTCGGGCTTTTCGTGATGCGGGCGCTGACCTCGATCTCGTCGCGGGCGCTGCTGAATGACGTGGCGCAGCGGTCCTCGACCGCGATGCAGATCGACATCGTCCGCCATGTGCTGCGGCTGGACCAGCGTTTCTTCCATGACAATTCCCCCGGTGCGCTGATCGAGCGGGTGCAGGGCGACACGCTGGCGGTGCAGGGGGTGTGGTCGGTGTTCATCACCGGCGCCGCCCGCGATGCGATTGCGCTGGTGTCGCTGTTCGTCGTGGCGCTGGCGATCGACTGGCGCTGGACGGCGGCGGCGCTGATCGGCGCGCCGCTGCTGATCGCCCCCACCGGCATGGCGCAGCGCTACATCCGCCGCAAGACGAACCAGATGCGCGACGAGGCCGGACAAAGGGCCACCCGGCTTGACGAGGTGTTCCACGGCATCGCGGCGGTGAAGCTTTACCAGATGGAGGACTACCAGCTGGGCCGCTTCGCCGCGCTGGCCCACCGCATCCGCAAGGCGATGGTGAAGATGGCGGTGTCGCAATCGCTGGTGCCGGCGCTGATCGACGTCGTCACCGGGCTGGGCTTCTTTGCCGTTCTGGTGCTGGGCGGCCCCGAAATCGTCGCGGGCGAACGCTCGGTGGGGGAGTTCATGTCCTTCTTCACCGCGATGGCGCTGGCCTTCCAGCCCTTGCGGCGGCTGGGCGGCCTGGCCGGATCGTGGCAGGCGGCGGCGGCCAGTCTGGAACGGCTCTATCGCGTTTTCGACATCGTGCCCGAGGTGCGGGATCCGGCCACCCCGGCGCCGCGCCCCGCCACGACCGAGGTGCGCCTGTCCGACGTGCATCTGAGCTATGGCGCGAAGCCCGTGCTGCGCGGGCTGAGCTTCACCGCCGAGGCGGGCAAGACCACCGCCCTTGTCGGCCCCTCGGGGGCGGGCAAGACCAGCGTGTTCAACCTGCTGACCCGGCTGGTGGAGGCGCAATCGGGTCAGGTGCTGGTCGGCGGCGTGGCGGTCGGGGCGCTGGATCTGGGCACGCTGCGCGGCCTTTATTCGATGGTGTCGCAGGATGCGGCGCTGTTTGACGAAACCATCCGCGAGAACATCCTGCTGGGCCACACCGATATCGGCGCCGCGGCGCTGGCCCGGGCGATCGAGGTGGCGCATGTGCGCGAGTTCACCGAGGCGATGCCGCAGGGCCTTGATACCCCCGCCGGGCCGCGGGGCTCGGCGCTTTCGGGCGGGCAGCGCCAGCGCGTCGCCATCGCCCGCGCCGTGCTGCGCGATGCGCCGATCCTGCTTTTGGACGAGGCGACCTCGGCGCTCGACACCGCCTCGGAAGCCAAGGTGGCCGAGGCGCTGACGCAGCTCTCGCAGGGCCGCACGACGCTGGTGATCGCGCATCGGCTCTCGACCGTGCGCAATGCCGACAAGATCGTGGTGATCGTCGCTGGCCGGGTCGTCGAGGAGGGCAGCCATGACGATCTGCTGGCCCGCGGCGGCGCCTATGCCGATCTGTGCCGGATGCAGCTTGTGGAATGAGCCCGCCGCCCCATAATGGGGGAAAAGGGGGCATCATGCGCAAGATCTTCGACATCACCGGCACCGACCGCGAGCATTTCCTGCAAGGGCTTGTGTCCAATGACCTGCGGCGGCTGGCCGAGGGGCCGCTTTACGCCGCGCTGCTGACGCCGCAGGGCAAGTATCTGGCGGATTTCTTCCTGATCGCGCGGGGGGAGACGATCCTGCTCGACATCGACGCGACCCTGGCCGAGCCGACGCTGCGGCGGCTGGCGATGTATCGGCTGCGCGCCGATGTAAGCATCGCCCCCTCGGCGCTCTCGGTCTTTTGCGGCACCGGTCCCGCGCCCGAGGGGGCCGTGGCCGATCCGCGCCACCCGGCGCTCGGCTGGCGGCTTTACGGCGACCGGGACGGCGACGATGGCAGCGACTGGGATGCGCTCCGCGTGGCGCATCTGATCCCCGCCACCTGCATCGAACTGACGCCCGAGACCTATATCCTGGAAGCCGGGTTCGAGCGGCTCAACGGCGTCGATTTCCGCAAGGGCTGCTATGTCGGGCAGGAGGTGACGGCGCGGATGAAACACAAGACCGAGCTGCGCAAGGGTCTGGTGCGGCTGGCCATCGACGGAGCCGCCCCCATCGGCACGCCGATCGAGGCCGAGGGCAAGATCGTGGGCACGCTTTACACCCAAGCGGGGGGGCATGCGCTGGCCCATCTGCGGCTGGATGCGCTTGCGGGCCCGCTTTGCGCCGGATCAGCCCGTCTGAGCGCGGCAGAGCCGATCACAAACGCGTGATAAGTGGCCGCCTGCCGGAAGGATCGGCGCCGGTGCGGATTTTTTCGGCGACTTTCGTTTCGGCGCCTCTGGCCCTTGTTTTGCACGGCGCAGACTTGAACGCAACGGTTTGGTAACCATATATGCGCCGGTGTTGCCGTTAACGGGACCTAAATACGGGGGTTGATCCACGAAGCCATGCGCCTGACGCATGACGGGCATGCCTTTCAGGACATATCGAATCGGTGGGGGAGCGCCCTAGATGGCCGCCACGCCAGCAAACGCAAGAGCAATAAAAAAGGACGGAATAATGCGCGATTTCGTTGACGGCTCCGCATTCAACTATGAGCAAGGTCAGAGGGCGCGCAAACTGTTTGCCGCGGTCGTTCTGGCAGCTCTCGATGATGCGATTGCCGATGACAAGAAATACGGCAACGGCCCCGAGCAGATCGCCCGCTGGGCGCGGTCGCGCGACGGGCGCGAGGTGCTGTCTTGCGCCGGGATCGACCCGAACGAGCGGGTGGTCAAGGGTCTGATGGAATTCGTTTCCAAGGGCGTGCGGACCTCGGTGGCGCTGTCGCGCGAGGAAAGCGAACGGCGGATCGCGGCCGAGGAGGCGGAGGCGGCCTGACCGCCCCCCCCATCCCGCAGACAGAAAAACGGCGCGCCCCGGGGCGCGCCGTCTGACTTTCGGGCACTGACTTTCGGGGCCGGTCTGCGCCCCGTGGTCTCAGTCGTAATCCTGCCCCATCAGGGCGCGCTGGATCTCGCGGCGCACCAGCTTGCGCACGTTCTGGGTGATCCGCTCGCCCAGGCTGCCGCGCAGTTCCTCGCGCACGAGCTGGGCCACCATGTCACGCAGCACCGCCTCGTCGATCAGGCCGTCCTCGTAGGAGGGCACCAGATCCTCGGCGTAAAGCCCG
Source organism: Rhodobacter capsulatus (assembly GCF_052363185.1). GTDB lineage: Bacteria > Pseudomonadota > Alphaproteobacteria > Rhodobacterales > Rhodobacteraceae > Rhodobacter > Rhodobacter capsulatus_E. The sequence continues at coordinate 3,319,992 of NZ_CP198955.1, forward strand.
GCGGGATCGTCCAGATCCTGCGCCAGTTCATCGCGCAATTCGTCGTAGCTCGAACGCATCGTGGCCGCGCTTTGCTCTGCCGCCTCGGCCTCCGAGACCGCCAGCCGCCGCGACGGGGTCCGGCGCGCCAGATTGAGCGTCGCCTCGGCCCAGTCCATGCCGACACCGGGCTCCTCGGCCGCGGTCGGTGCCGAGGCGATCTGTGCCGCCGTTTCCGGATCGGCCGTTTCCGGATCGGCCGTCTCGGCCAGGCTCGCCACCGCATCCTGCTGCGGTGCCGGGGCCTCCGGCGCGGCCGCGACCCCGTCGGAAGCGGCGATCACCTCTGCGCCCTCTTCCGCGGCCGTCTCCTCCCAGGCTTCGGCCATATCTTCCCCGGCCGCGACGGCCGCGGTCATCGGATCTTCGGCCGCCGGTTCCGGCATCACCGGCGCGTCAACCGCGCGTTGCACCTCGGCCTCGAAGGCCTCGGAAACCTCGGGGGCGCCGGCCTCGAAGGGATGGCCGGTCTCCGGCTCGAACTCGAAGCCGCTCTCGGCCACGGCGGCCTCAAGCTCGGCGATCGTGCTTTCCAGACGCGAGAGTTCGGCCCCCAGATCGGCCGCCACGGCGACCGGTTCGGATGGCGTCGCGGCCTCTTCCGGCTCGCCCGCCGCGTCGATCGCACTGGAGGCATCCTCCAGAACCGCCCCGGTTTCCCGCAGCGCCGCCTCGGCCTCGGCCAGAAGCACCTCGGCCTCGGTCATCGGGCGCGGCGGCAGCGTGGCGACAAAAGGCAGGATCTCGCCCCCCGGCACAGCTTCCGAAGGCTGCAAAATCAGCAGGCCCGCAGTCTCCGTCTCCGTCTCCGGTGCGATCTGTGCCGCGGGCGACAGCACAAACGGATCAGCCGCGACGCAGTCTTGCGGCGCAGCCATCGGCGCGGGGGCCGGATCGGGCGTCAGATCGGGGCCCGGTTCCGTCATCGCAGCGGCGGCGTCATCAGTCTCGGCGCCCGGTTCATCGGCGTGCATCGGGGCGTCGGCCAGCACATCCGCCGGGGCATCGGGGCCTGCTCCGGCCAGATCAAGATCCGCCACGGGCGTCGGCGCGGGCTCGGCGGTCTCGCCGATCCGCAAGGCCGGACCAAGCACCAGACACTCGGCCTCGACCGGCGCGGGCGGCGTCATGGCCACCGGCGCGGGCGCACGTGGGGTCACGGCCACCGGACGCGCGGCCCCGGCCTCGCGCGAGACCAGACGGCGGATCGACGACAGAACGTCTTCGATTTCGATTTGAGTTTCGGGTTCGGACATCATGCCACCAATCCTGCTCTCTGGCCGAGACACGCCCGGACGTTTTCAAGGAAGCAGAACACCCCCTCCGATGGACAAGGTCCAAGGGAAGCCGGGTCACACCCAGTTACAGCCATGCGACGCACAAGAACTCAGTTCTTGCCGATGGCGCGCAAGACACGATCAAGGGACTTGCCCTGATCGCTGAGAGGCGCGTTCTGCACCGCATTGTAGTAGGCTGCGGGGTCGTAGGTGGGGATCCCGAGCTTGAGGTTTTCTACCGTCAAGAGTCCCATAGCGGACAAAAGTTGATAATATGCTACCTGCAACGAGGCTTCCGCCGAAATCCGCGACGCTTTTGCATCAAGCAGATCCTGTTCGGCATTGAGCACATCAAGCGTGGTCCGCGCGCCCAGCGTCGCTTCCTCGCGCACGCCCTGATAGGCCATGTCGGCGGCCTGGATCTGTTGATCATAGGCGCCGATCTGCGCCCGATAGACGTCGATCCCGGCAAAGGCATTGGCCACGCCCTGCGCCACCTCCACCCCTGCCTGGCTCAGCTCGGCGCGGGCCTTGTCGCGGTTGGCCACAGCCTTGCGATTTCCCGAGGCGATGGCGCCGCCGGAATAGATCGTCTGGTTGAACTTGAGCGTCATCGTCGCCGAACGCCCCGACCGGAAGTCACCGTCGACCAGTTGCGGATCCGTCAGCAGCGCTTTGCCGGTGATCGTCGGCATGTGCTCGGCCTTGGCCTGTGCCACGCCCAGATCGGCCGCCGTCACCAGATGCTGCGCCTGTTTGATCGCCGGATGCAGCCGCAGCGCGGTCTGCGTGGCATCCTCGGTCGATTTCGGCAGGTTGGGCGCCTTCGGCAAGCGGGCCAGATGTTCCGGATAATGGCCGATCACCGCCTTGTAAGCCTCGCGCGCGGCCTTGTATTCGCCCTGCGCCGCCGCCAGTGCCGCCCGCGCCCCGGCCAGAGACGCCTCGGCCTGCGACACATCGGTCTTCGTCACCTCGCCCACGTCAAAGCGGTCCTGCGCCGCCTTGAGCTGTTCGGAAATCACCCGCACCGAGTTTTCGGTGATCGCCACCTGTTCCGCCGTGGCCTTGGCATCGGCATAGGCCTTGACCGCCGAGAGCAGAACATCCTGTTCGGTCGCCAAAAGCGCGGCCCGGGTCGCCAGAACGACTTCCTTCTGGATATCCACGGCCAAGGTGCTGCGCCCGAAATCATAAAGCGTCCAGCTGATTTCCATCAGCAGCGTCGTCGAAAGCTTGCTCCATTGGGTGCCGCAATAAACATAGTTGCAACGGCTCTTCTCGAACTGGGTCACCCAGGCGACCACCGGGCGCAACTTGGCGACCGCCCCCGCCACATCCTCATCCGCCGCCCGCAGCGTGGCCCGGTTCTGCTCCAGCAGATGCGAGACCTTGTAGGCCGAGACCAGCGCGTCGGACAGGGTTTCGGCCGCGGCCGACACTGTCCCGGCCAGCAGTCCCAATCCGGCAACCGTCGCCAGAAGAAGGGGTTTGAACGTTCTGCGCATCATGCCTCGGATCCTCTTGCTGCACCGCTGCCCGCGGCGGCCCCACCGTTCAACGGCGGTAACATTCATTTCCGCCGATATGAGCGCAATTCGACGGCAAAGGCAATCAGAGGACGAATTCTTTTGCGCCGGTGAAACCCGGAAGCACCGGTGCCGCGGCATTGAACGCATCGCGCCAGGCGACGACGCCGTCGATCTTGCGACCGATCCGCACTGTGCCAAGCGGGCCTTGCAGGAAGATCGCGGCGATCCGGCCGCCGTCCTTCAGCTGCGTCGTGATCGCGGCGGGCACCTGTTCGACGCCGCCTTCGATCACGATCACGTCATAGGGGCCTTCCTCGGCGGCGCCCGCGGCCAGCGGACCGTCGATCACGGTGACGCCCTCGATGTCCTGCACCGACAGATGCGCCTCGGCCGAGGCGGCCAGCGCCCCTTCCTCCAGCGCGACAACGGCTTGCGCCATGCGCGCGATGACGGCGGCCGAATAGCCCATGCCCGCGCCGATATCGAGCACCCGGTCCCCGGGCTGGATATCCAGCGCATCCAGGATCTTGGCGAAATTTCGCGGTTCAAGCAGCCAGCGGCCCTGCCCCAGATCGACATTCTCGCCGACATAGGCGGCCTCGCGGCGGGCGTCGGGCACGAAGGCTTCGCGCGGGATGGTCAGCATCGCTTCGATGATCGGGAATTTCGTCACATCATTGGGGCGAACCTGGGTGTCGACCATGATGGTGCGGCGGGCGGCGAAATCCGGCATGGGGGAACTCTTCCGTCTGGGCGTTGCGTTGCGCGGTTTTGCCACAGAAGTCGCAAGGGGGCAACGGTCGGTGGCGGGCTGCGACAGGTTTTGCATACCATGGTGCACGGAACAAGGCAGATTGTGCCCGCCAGCCCTCTGGCAAGACCGCGTGCAAGACCCCTTGCACGGGGCGGCGTGATTGGGTAGTGGAAAGACACCTCACGGCGGCGGGTTGGCGGAGAGGTTACGCAGCGGATTGCAAATCCGTGAAGACCGGTTCGATTCCGGTACCCGCCTCCAAACGCTTCCCCCAAGCCTCTGACACGCGCTGGCCTTGAAGGCTCTCGGTCTGATCCGCGACCCTCTTTGCTTCGTGGTTGCGGATGGCGTTCAAAGACTCAGCCCGCAGGCTTGCCCCCCCGGCAAAGCGTCATCGCGGCGCGGACATCAGCGGGTTTGGTCAGCGACCCAATCGGCATAGGCCGGGTTCGCCGCGACGGGATCGGTCAGAATCATCGGGCAGTCATAGGGATGCCGCCGCGCGAGTTCCGCGACAGCCTCGGCCGCGCGCTCAGGCGTGGTCTTGAGCCAGAGCATGACCTCGGCACTTTCCTCGGGCGTGCCGTTCCACGTGTAAAGCGAAAGCCCCGGCGGCGCGATATGGGCGCAGGCGACAAGGCGGGCCTGCAGAAGCGCCTGCGCGAGGGTTTTTGCGGTGGCGGTGTCGGGCAGGGTGGTGTGGATGCGGGTGAGGGTCATAGCATTTCCGCCAACTCATGAGACAGCCATCTGACATCGCTTGCGAATATGCGACTCGTTGAGTTGCTCACTTGCCGCTCGGAATAAATTTTCCCGCCTGTCAGGTCGTAGAAATAAAACCCTGCGTTTGCTAACGGGTGGCCAGAAAAAGCCTGTCTCATTATGTAACAGGCAACAGCACCATACTTTTGTGAAAGATCAGGCTTCTGAAGCGCCCATGTAGCGAAAACTTGCCGCGTTCCAGCTTTCTCAATCTCAAACAACGGCGAGATATTTATGGAAAATTTAGCATTCGGCGCTGTCCAGCTTTTCTTCGCAGTCACTGCGGTTAAGCTTCTTGTCGTTCCGAATTTTGCGATGAACGCTTCGAAGCATCCCATATTATTGCTTCGTTCGTGATCGTTTCTCGGTTCTGCGAGTATTTCGTCCGCGCGATCTCTATTGCCATCTTCAATGAAAGCGCCAACGGCTCGAGAAAAGGAGTTGTAATAGTCATAACCTCCTTGACTTTCGATTTTCTTGCGAAGCTCTGAAATACGAGAGCCTGTGTCCATAAGACATATTTTGATGAATGACGCTAGTGAGAACTGTTCCATGCTGACCTCCGGCAAAGCCAGCATGGAACATTTTTTAAACAAGTAAAGGGGGCGCGCTTACCGCGTAAACTTCTTGTACTTCACCCGCTTCGGCTCGACCGCGTCCGGGCCCAGACGGCGGATCTTGTCGTTTTCGTAGTCCTCGAAATTGCCCTCGAAGAATTCCACATGGGCGTCGCCCTCGAACGCCAGGATATGGGTGCAGAGCCGGTCCAGGAAGAAGCGGTCGTGCGAGATGATCACCGCGCAGCCGGCGAAATCCTCGATTGCCGCTTCCAGCGCCTGCAGGGTCTCCACGTCCAGATCGTTCGTCGGTTCGTCCAGCAGCAGCACGTTGCCGCCCGATTTCAGCAGTTTCGCCATGTGCACGCGGTTGCGCTCCCCGCCCGAGAGCAGGCCGACTTTCTTTTGCTGATCCGCGCCCTTGAAGTTGAACGCGCCACAGTAAGCGCGCGAGTTCACCTGCGCATCGCCCAGTTCGATCAGTTCCGCCCCGCCCGAGATTTCTTCCCAGACGTTCTTGTTCGCATCCAGCGCATCGCGCGACTGGTCGACATAGGCCAGCTTCACCGTGTCGCCCAGCGTGATCGTGCCCTCGTCCGGGGCCTCGGCGCCGACCAGCATCTTGATCAGCGTCGATTTCCCGGCGCCGTTCGGACCGATCACCCCCATGATGCCGCCCGGCGGCAGCGAGAAGCTGAGATTCTCGATCAAAAGCTTGTCGCCCATGTGCTTCTTCAGGCCTTCGACCTCGATCACCTTGCCGCCCAGACGCGGGCCGTTCGGAATGATGATCTGCGCCTTGCCGACGCGTTCCTTGACGCCTTCCTCGGCCATCTTGTCGTAAGCCGCGATCCGGGCCTTGGATTTCGCCTGCCGGGCCTTGGCGCCGGCGCGGATCCATTCCAGTTCCTTTTCCATGACCTTCTGCTTGGCCTTGTCCTCGCGGGCCTCTTGTTCGAGCCGCTTGGCCTTCTGTTCCAGCCAGCTGGAATAGTTGCCCTCATAAGGAATGCCGCGGCCGCGTTCGAGTTCCAGAATCCACGAGGTGATGTCGTCGAGGAAATAGCGGTCGTGGGTGACGCAGAGGATCGTGCCCTTGTACTCGATCAGGTGCTTTTGCAGCCAGGCGATGGTCTCGGCGTCAAGGTGGTTGGTCGGTTCGTCCAGAAGCAGCATGTCGGGCGCTTCCAGCAGCAGCTTGCACAAAGCCACCCGGCGGCGTTCCCCGCCCGACAGCGTCGCCACATTCGCGTCATCGGGTGGGCAGCGCAGCGCTTCCAGCGCGATATCGACCTGGCTGTCCAGATCCCACAGGTTCTCGGCGTCGATCTCGTCTTGCAGACGCGCCATTTCCTCGGCGGTCTCGTCGGAGTAGTTCATCGCCAGATCGTTGTAGCGCGCGATCTTGGCGGTCTTTTCCGCCACGCCCAGCATGACGTTTTCCCGCACCGACAGCGTTTCATCCAGCTGCGGCTCCTGCGAGAGATAGCCGACCTTGGCGCCCTTGGCGGCCCAGGCCTCGCCCTGAAAGTCCTTGTCGATGCCCGCCATGATTCGCAGCAGCGTCGATTTCCCGGCGCCGTTGACGCCGACGACCCCGATCTTGACACCGGGCAGGAAGTTCAGGCGGATGTTCTCGAAGCACTTCTTGCCGCCGGGATAGGTCTTCGAGACGCCATCCATGTGATAGACATATTGATAGGAAGCCATTGCGCGCACCTTGGGGAAAAGAAAGTTTGAGAGGCTAGATAGGGGAAATGGGCCCCCGGGGGAAGGGGCTGCCGCGGCGGGCCGCGATCAGGGAAAGGGAAGAGATGCTGAAGGATTTGCGCAACCTTTATCACGGCCGCTCGAAGCGCGCGCATCGGTTCCGCTATGCGCTGCTGGCCTTTGATCTGGGAACGATCCTTTTCGTCATCGTCACCTCGTTCTTTCCGCCGACCTTCTGGGTGCTGGCGGCGGATGTGGCGATCGGGGCGCTGATCGTGCTCGACTTTGCCGCGCGCTTCGCGGTCGAGGAGCGCAAGCTCGCCTTCTGGGGGCGGCTGGCGACCTGGACCGATGTGGTGGCGATGGTGTCGTTTCTGGCGCCGCTTCTGGGGGCGCAGTTCGGCTTTCTGCGGGTGCTGCGCACGCTGCGGCTGCTGCACGCCTATCAGATGCTGGGACGGCTGCGGCAGGATTTCCGGCTGTTTCGCAAATACGAGGAGGTGATCCTGGCGGCGATCAACCTGGGCGTCTTCCTGTTCGTGATGACCGGGCTGATCTATGCCACGCAGGCGGGGCACAACCCCGACATCCGCCATTATGCCGATGCGCTTTATTTCACCGTGACCACGCTGACGACGACCGGATTTGGCGACATCACGCTGGAGGGCACCTCGGGGCGGCTGCTCTCGGTCATGGTGATGATCGTCGGCGTGACGCTGTTTTTGCGGCTGGCGCAGGTGCTGTTCCGGCCGTTGAAGGTGAAACACAAATGCCCAAGCTGCGGGCTTTTGCTGCATGACGCCGATGCGGTGCATTGCAAGCATTGCGGCGTCGTTCTGAACATCGAGGACGAGGGGCTGGTCTGACCCCTCGTCGCAAGCCTGCGGGCCGGGGCCCGTTATTCAGCCCAGGCCCAAGGGACGGTGAACTGTCCCAGAACATGCGCCATCTTCTCCTGATCGACCGCGCCCGCGGTGGCCAGCTGCGCCACCAGACCGCGTTTCTTGTCTTCGACCACCGCGACGACCTGCACCGGAACCCCGGCCTCGGCCAGCGTCGCATCCAGAACCCTTGTGATCGCCCGCTTGCGCAACTCGGGCTTGAAGATCTTGCCCACCGCGGTCTTCGGCAGCTCGTCCAGCACCTCGATATGCTTGGGCACGGCGGCGCGTTCATGGATATGGCGTTTGGCATGCGCCATCAGCTCTTCGGCCGTGATCGTCGCATCCTTGACCAGCTCGACATAGGCGCAGGGCAATTCGCCCGCAAAGGCGTCGGGCTGGCCGATCGCGCCGGCAAAGGCGATGGCGGGATGGGAGAGCAGCGCCTCCTCGATTTCCGCCGGGTCGATGTTATGGCCGCCGCGGATGATCAGATCCTTGGCCCGGCCGGTGATCCACAGATAGCCGTCCGGGTCGATCCGGCCCAGATCGCCGGTGCGCAGGAAGCGTTCCTCGGCGAACAGGTCGTGGTTCTTGTCCACTTCCGTGTAGGTCGAGCCCTCGAAGACGCCGGGGTTGGCGACACAGATTTCGCCCACCTCGTCGCGGGCGCATTCGACGAAACCGGCCTCGGTCTTGCGCAGGATGCGGACGTGGCTGTAGGGCAGCGGAATGCCGACCGAGCCCACCTTTTTCACCCCGTCCACCGGGTTGATCGAGACCAAGCAGGTGGCTTCGGTCAGCCCGTAGCCCTCGCAGATCTCGACCCCGGTGGCGTCCTTGAAGCGGTTGTAAAGCTCGACCGGCAAGGGCGCCGAGCCCGAGATCGCCGTGCGCAGGCTTGAGATGTCGGCATCCACCTTGCGCTGCATCAGCGCGGCGATGGCGGTGGGAACGGTGATCAGGAAGGTCACCTGCCAGCGTTCGACCAGCTTCCAGAAATTGTCAAAGACCCCCTCGCCGCGATAGCCCGCAGGCGTCGGGAAAACGACATGGGCACCGGAATGAATGGCCGACATCAGGATCGGGTAGGCCGCAAAGACGTGGAACAGCGGCAAGGGGCAGATCATCACATCGGTGTGGCGGAACAAAAGCGTGCCGCCGAGCCAGCCGTTATAGACCATGCCCGAATATTTGTGCTGCGCCACCTTCGGCATGCCCGTCGTGCCGCCGGTGTGGAAATAGGCGGCGACGCGGTCGGCTGTCGCATCGGCGAACACCAGCCTGTCGGCGGGCTGACCATCGCAGGCGGTGTTGAAATCATAGACATCGGCGTGATGGCGGAAATGCGTCTTCGGCCGGACAAAGGGCACGATCCAGCTTTTCGGCGCGGTCAGATAGCGGTTCAGATCGACTTCCAGGATCGTCTTGACATTCGGCGCATGCTTGACCGCCTCGGCCGCCTTCTGCGCGATGTCGGATTTGGGGAAGCTTTTCAGCGTCACCAGCACTTTGGCCTTGGTCTCGCGCAGGATCGCGGCGATCTGCTCGGGCTCCAGAAGCGGGTTGATCGGATTGACGATCCCCGCCGTCGCCCCCGCAAGCAGCACCACCGCGGTTTCCAGACTGTTCGGCAGCAGATAGGCGACCGTATCCGTTTCCCCCACGCCCATCCGGCGCAGAAGGTTCGCGGCCTGCGTCACCCGGGCCAGAACCTCGGCCCAGGTCATGGTCAGCGAATGATCCTTCGGCCCCGAGGTGATCTGAAACGTCAGCGCCGGACGGGAGCCGTGTTTCGCCGCCACGCGGGACAGAAAATCATACATCGTCACCGCACGGTCACGGTCTTCCCAGGGCATCTGGCCTTCGACGCGGTCGCGGTCGGCCACGGTGGCATAGGTCTCGGTCATGGTGTCCTCCCCCGGCCCGTTCCTCCGCAGGCCTTGCCTTTACAATGCGTTATAATGCTGCATCCGGGCAAGGGTGCGATTGCCGCAAACGTCACGTCATGACGGCGTGACGCAAGGACAAATCTCAGGCATTGGCGCCATCGGTGAACTGCAGCCGCGCCAGTTCGGCGTAAAGCCCGCCCTCGGCCACCAGCGCCTCGTGGGTGCCCTGCGCGACGATCTTGCCCTGATCGAAGACGACGATCCGGTCGGCCTTCTTCACCGTGGCCAGCCGATGCGCGACGATGAGGGTGGTGCGGGTGGCGCGCAGATCATCGACCGCCGCCTGCACCGCCCGTTCCGAGGCCGCATCCAGGGCCGAGGTCGCCTCATCGAGCAGCAGCACCGGCGCATCGCGCAAGATCGCCCGGGCAATGGCGATGCGCTGCTTCTGCCCGCCCGAGAGCATGATGCCACGTTCCCCCACATAGGTGTCAAATCCCTGCGGCAGCGCGGTCAGGAAATCCTGCGCATAGGCCGCCCGCGCGGCGGCCTCCACCTCGGCATCGCTGGCCTCGGGGCGGCCGAAGCGGATGTTTTCCCGCGCGGTCGTCGCAAAGATCACCGGATCTTGCGGCACCAACGCCAATGCCCGGCGATACTCGGCCCGGGTCAGATCGCGCAGGTCGATGCCATCCAGCGTGATCCGCCCCTGTTCCGGGTCATAAAACCGCTCGATCAGCTGGATGATCGTGGTTTTCCCCGCGCCAGAGGGGCCAACCAGCGCCACCGTCTCGCCCGGCGCAACGCGCAGGCTGACCGCGTTCAGCGCCGAGGTCTCGGGCCGGGACGGATAATGGAAGGTGACATTCTCGAAAGCAATCGCGCCTTTCACCGGGCTAGGCAGCGGAACCGGCCGGGCCGGATCGGTCACCGTGTCGCCCGCATGCAGCAGCTCCACCAGCCGTTCGGTCGCCCCCGCGGCCCGCTGCACCTCGCCCCAGATTTCCGTCAGCGCGCCCACCGCGGCCGAAACCATGATCGCATAGATGACGAATTGCACCAGCTGACCAACCGTCATCAGCCCCGCCTGCACGTCCCGCGCACCGATCCAAAGGACGCCCACGATCCCGGCGAAGACCAGAAAGATCACGATCATCGTCATGATGGCGCGGGTGGTGATGCGGTCATTGGCGGAAGCAAGGGCCTTTTCGGTGACCTCGGAAAAGGCTTTGCGGGTCAGGGCCTCGTGGGTGAAGGCCTGCACCGTCTGCACCGAACTCAGCGCCTCGGAGGCCGAGCCCGAGGAAGAGGCGATCCAGTCCTGATTCTCGCGGCTCAGCCGGCGCAGGCGGCGGCCCATCACCACGATCGGCACGATGACCAAAGGCACGATCAGCAGCACGAGCCCCGTCAGCTTCGCCGAAGTGACCAGAAGCATGATCAGGCCGCCGAACAGGATCAGGATGTTGCGCGCCGCCACCGAGATCGAGGAGCCGAGCAGCGACAGGATCAGCGTCGTGTCGGTGGTGATGCGCGAGATGATCTCGCCGGTCAGGATCTTTTCGTAAAAGGCCGGGGACAGGCTGATGACCCGGCCAAAGACCGCCTTGCGGATATCGGCCACGACGCGCTCGCCAAAGCGGGTGACCAGCCAGTAGCGCAGTCCTGTGCCCAGCGCCAAAGCCGCGGCGATGATATGGGCGGCCAGGAAATAGCTGTCGAGCAGCTCGCCGCCCTGCTGGAACCCGTCGACGACGCGGCGCGCGGCAATCGGCAGGATCAGCGTCACCATCGCGGTCAGCACCAGCGCCGCCCCGGTGGCCAGCGCCAGACGGCGATAGGGGGCGATGAAGGGCGCAAGACCCCGGATCGCGCCCACATGTTTCGGTTTCGGGCGGTCCTCCAGCGGGGTGGCGGGTCTGCGGGCCATCGGCTCTCCCTTCGGTTTCGTCCGATCTATGGGTGCAAGCGCCCGAGGGCAAGGTTCATCCCGGCAAACAGGCTGGTGCGGGCGACCGGACTCGAACCGGCATGGAGGTACCTCCGAGGGAGTTTAAGTCCCATGCGTCTACCATTTCGCCACGCCCGCAGCCCGCCTTGGGTAGCGCGGGCCGCCCGGCGGGGCAAGGGGGCCTAACGCCCGGTGAAATGCGGCGGGCGCTTTTCCAGAAAAGCCTGCACGCCTTCGCGGAAATCGTCGCTGCGGCCCAACTCGCCCTGCAGCCGGGCCTCCAGCGCCAGCTGCGCGGACAGCGGGTTGCTCAGAGCGGCATGGAAAGCCTTCTTCACCGCCCCGAAGGCGGCCGAGGGCCCGCGCGCCAGATGCGCCGCCCGCGCCCGCCAGTGATGCTCGAAATCGACATCGGGCACGGCTTCCCAGATCAGCCCCATGCGCGCGGCCTCCTCGGCGCCGATCTTCTCGGCGAAAAGCGCCATCCCCATGGCGCGGGCCATCCCCACCTGCCGCGGCAGCCACCAGGTCCCGCCCGCATCCGGCATCAGCCCGATCCGGGTAAAGGCCTGCATGAAGGCCGCAGACTGCGCCGCGATCACCACATCGGCCGCCAGCGCCAGATTGGCCCCGGCCCCCGCCGCCGCGCCGTTCACCGCCGCCAGAACCGGCAGCGGCGAGGTATAGATCGCCTGCAACAGCGGTTCGTATTCCTCGCGCAGCACGGCTTCCAGGTTCAGCCCCTCGGACGCGCCGTCGCCCAGATCCTGCCCCGAGCAGAAGGCCCGCCCCGATCCGGTCAGCACGATCGCCCGCGCCTCGGCCCGCGCCCGGTGCAACGCCGCGGTCAACTCGTGGCGCATCGCGGTGTTCAGCGCATTCATCACCTCGGGCCGGTCGAGCGTGATCACCGCCAACCCCTCGGCAGTCTCGTAGCGGATGGTGCGATAACTCATGGCAGGCCTCCTCTTTGCCCCAGCTTGCCGCGCGGGCGCCGAAAGGCAAAGCGAAACCAAACGTCACGACCAGGCCCCGGACCGGGCTTTTCCTTGGCAAAATACGCAAAGAGGGGGGTGCGGGGGGCTTGCCCCCCGCGGGTCGCCCGGGGCGCAAGCCCCGGGCGAAATCCCTAGTCTTTCAACAGTTCCTTCAGCCGCGCCTCTTCCTCGGCCGACAGCCCCGGCGGCGTGTCTTCCTCGCGCCGCCGCCCGCGCAGCCACAAAAAGAACACCGCCCAAAGCCACGACCAGAACCGCAGGCCCGATCCAGTACAGGATCAGGTTCGCCCCGCGCCGCTCGGGCTCGAACAGCACATATTCCCCGAACCGCGCCCGGATATAGTCGATCACCTGCGCGTCGCTGTCGCCCGCCACCAGCCGGTCGCGCACCGCAAGCCGCAGATCGCGCGACACACCGGCATTCGATTCGTCGATATTCTCGCCCTGACAGACCGGGCAGCGCAGCACCTGCGAAATCTGCCGCGCCCGGGCCTCAAGCCCCGGATCAGACAGAACCTCGTCGGGCTGCACCGCATGGACAGGCGTGGCAAGAAGCATCAAAAGCGCAAGACGTTTCAGCATCGCTCACTCCGCCGCAACAGGATGGACCGCCACCGTCCGCCGCGCCCCCGCGGCGCTGCGATAGCGCCGGTCGGACAGGCTCAGCCCGCCGCCGAAGGCCATCAACAGACAGCCCGCCCAGATCCAGTTCGCGAAAGGCTTGATATAGGTCCGCACCGCCCAGCCGCCGCCCTCCTGCGGATCGCCGATCACCAGATAGACATCGCGCCAGAAGCCGTTGTCGATATCCGCCTCGGTCGTCGGCATCGCCTGCACTGGATAGATGCGCTTTTCGGGATGCAGGGTTGCCACCAGCTTGTCGCCCTGCCGCACCTCCATCGTCGCGGTCTTGGCGGTGAAGTTCGGCCCCGGCACATCCTCGACGGAAACCAGCGTGATCGCATAGCCGCCGACGTCGAAACTGTCGCCCGCCTTCGCCACCCGGATATCCTCGATCTGACCGGCCATCAGCAGACCGACGCCAGCAAAGACGATGCCCAGCCCGCCGTGCGCGAAAGCCTTGCCCCAGTCCGCCCGCGGCAGCCGCAGCAGCCGCCCCAGCTTGCGCCCGGCGCGCTGCCACAGCTCGGCCAAAGCGCCAAAGAGGATCCAGGCCCCCAGCCCCGCCGCGCCCAAGGCCAGCATCGGCCGCCCCGTCGCCAGCGTCCAGACCAGCGCCAGCACCGCCAGCGTCAGCAGGGCCGCGGGCAGCAGCGGCCGCACCAGCTTGCCCAGATTTGCGCGTTTCCACGGCATCATCGCGCCCAGCGGCAGCAGCAGCGCCAGCCCGATCATGAAGGGGGTAAAGGCCTTTTCGAAGAACGGCGCCCCCACCGAAAGCTTGCGATCCCAGAACAGCTCCGCGATCAGCGGCCAGACCGTGCCGGTGAACACGACCAGCGCCGCCACCGCCAGAAGCACGTTGTTCATCACCAGCGCCGATTCGCGGCTGACCATGGAAAACAGCCCCTTCGCCTGCATGTCCGAGGCGCGGGCGGCATAAAGCGTCAGCGCCCCGCCGGTGAAGAAGGCCAGGATGACCAGGATGAACACCCCGCGTTCGGGGTCATTGGCAAAACTGTGCACCGAGGAAATCACGCCCGAGCGGACAAGGAACGTGCCGATCAACGAAAAGCCGAAGGCCATGATGGCGAGCAGAATGGTCCAGCTTTTCAGCGCCTCGCGCTTTTCGACGACGATGGCGGAATGCAATAGCGCCGCCGCCAGAAGCCAGGGCATCAGCGAGGCGTTCTCGACCGGGTCCCAGAACCAGAAGCCGCCCCAGCCGAGCTCGTAATAGGCCCACCAGGAGCCCAGCGCGATGCCGATGGTCAGGAAGATCCAGGCGGCCAAGGTCCAGGGCCGGACCCAGCGCGCCCAGGCGGCATCGACCCGCCCCTCGATCAGCGCGGCGACGGCGAAGCTGAAGGCCATCGAAAGCCCGACATAGCCAAGGTACAGGAACGGCGGATGGAAGGCCAAACCCGGGTCCTGCAAGAGCGGGTTCATGTCGCGGCCGTTGAAGGGCGCCTCTTCCAGCCGCAGGAACGGGTTCGAAGTGAACAGGACGAACACCAGAAACGCCAGCCCGATCGTGCCCTGCACCGCCAGCACCCGCGCCCGCAACCGTTCCGGCAGCGCGCCGCCAAAGGCCGCCGCCGCCGCGCCGAACAAGGCAAGGATCAGCACCCAGAGCAGCATCGAGCCCTCGTGGTTGCCCCAGACCCCGGTGACCTTGTAGAGCATCGGCTTGTCGGTATGCGAATTCTCGTAGACGAGTTTCAGCGAAAAGTCAGACGTCACAAAGGCATAGGTCAGCGCGGCAAAGGCGATGGCGATCAGCCCGAACTGCGCCAGCGCCGCCGGGGTGGCGACGGCCATCCAGCCCGACCAGCCCTTTTGCGCCCCCACCAGGGGAATGACCGCCTGCACCAACGCCACGCAAAGGGCCAGGATCAGGGCGAAATGGCCGGTCTCGACGATCATGCGGGGTCCTCCTCAAGTCGGGGGGATCATAGAGACAAGACCCCACGGGGCCAAGGCAGATGCGCATCTGCCGCGCATCTTTCGCAAAAGCGTGAAGCGGTCATTTCCTTTGACTTTGCGTCAGGCGGCCGCTAAGCGGGAAAGATGATCACCCGGACCGCCCTTTTTGCCCGTCCCCGACGCCGCCGCACCCGCGCCTGACGTCCGATCTGCCGTGGCCTCTCGCCACACCCTTCCCGCAAAACCACCGCCAAAGGCCCCAGACCGTTGACAGCCGCCCCGCGCCTGTTGCACGCCTTGGCCTTCCTTTTTCAGGAGCCGCAAATGATCGCTTCCGTGCTGCCGACCTACACCCGTGCCCCCCTCGCCTTCGTGCGCGGAGAGGGCTCCTGGCTCTGGACCGCAGATGGCAGCCGATATCTTGATCTGGGCGCCGGGATCGCGGTCAATGCGCTGGGTCACGCCGCCCCCGAACTGGTCGCCACGCTGACCGAACAGGCGGGCAAGCTCTGGCATGTCTCGAACCTCTACCAGATCCCGGAACAGGAGCGGCTGGCCGACATGCTGGTGGCCCAGACCTTCGCCGACACCGTCTTCTTCACCAACTCGGGGACCGAGGCCTGCGAACTCGCCGTAAAGATGGTGCGCAAGTATTTCTACGAAAAGGGCCAGCCCGAGCGCACCGACATCCTCACCTTCTCGGGCGCGTTCCACGGCCGGTCCTCGGCCGCGATCGCGGCTGCGGGGACGGAAAAGATGGTCAAGGGTTTCGGCCCGCTGCTGCCCGGCTTCGTCCACCTGCCCTGGGGCGACCTTGACGCGGTCAAGGCGGCCGTCACCGACACCACCGCCGCGATCCTCATTGAACCCATTCAGGGCGAAGGCGGCATCCGCCCCGCGCCCGAGGGCTTCCTGAAGGCCCTGCGCGAGATTTGCGACGCCACCGGCACGCTTCTGGTCTTTGACGAGGTGCAATGCGGCGTCGCCCGGACCGGCAAGCTCTTCGCGCATGAATGGGCGGGCGTCACCCCCGATGTGATGATGGTGGCCAAGGGCATCGGCGGCGGTTTCCCCTTGGGCGCGGTGCTCGCCACCGAAAACGCCGCCTCGGGGATGATCGCGGGCACGCATGGCTCGACCTATGGCGGCAACCCGCTGGGCTGCGCGATCGGCGCGAAGATGATCGAGATCGTCACCGCGCCGGGCTTTCTGGACGAGGTCAGCCGCAAGGCGGGCTTCCTGCGTCAGCGCCTTGAAGGCCTTGTCGCCGCCCATCCCGACATCTTCGAGGAGGTGCGCGGTCAGGGCCTGATGCTCGGCCTGCGCTGCAAGCTGCCGCCCGGGGATGTGGTCAAGGCCGCTTACGCGCAGAACCTGCTGACCGTGCCCGCGGCGGATAACGTGCTGCGGCTGCTGCCCGCGCTGACCATCACCGAAGACGACATGGCCGAGGCCGTCCGCCGTCTGGACGCCGCCGCCACCGCGCTCGAACACCAACCGGCCTGATTTCACCTTGGCCCAAATATCCCGGGGGTCCGGGGGCAGCGCCCCCGGCCGCTCGGCAAGGAAACCGACATGACCCATTTTCTTGACATCCACACCACCAGCCCGGCCGATCTGCGCTCGATGATCGACAGCGCCCGCGCGATGAAGACCGCGCGCCTCGGCCGCCCGAAAGGCGCGCTGGATGACGATCAGCCGCTGGCGGGCTGCATGGTGGCGCTGATCTTCGAAAAGCCCTCGACCCGGACCCGTGTCAGCTTCGACGTCGGCGTGCGGCAGATGGGCGGGCAGACGATGGTGCTTTCGGGCAAGGAGATGCAACTGGGCCACGGCGAAACCATCGCCGACACCGCCCGGGTGCTCTCGCGCTATGTCGATCTGATCATGATCCGCACCTTCGAAGAGGCGACGCTGCTCGAGATGGCCGAATATGCCTCGGTGCCGGTGATCAACGGGCTGACGAACCGCACCCATCCCTGCCAGATCATGGCCGACATCATGACCTATGAAGAACACCGCGGCCCGATTGCCGGGCGCAAGGTGGTCTGGTCGGGCGACGGCAACAATGTCTGCGCCAGCTTCCTGCAGGCGGCGGGGCAGTTCGGGTTTGACGTGACCTTCACCGGGCCGCCCACGCTCGACCCGGAACGGGACTGGATCGAATTTGCCCGCGGCAAGGGCGCGAATGTGGTGATCGAGCGCGATCCGGCCAAGGCGGTCGAGGGCGCCGATCTGGTCGTCACCGACACCTGGGTGTCGATGCACGACCCGGAATCGGCCAAGGAACGCCGCCACAACCAGCTGCGCCCCTATCAGGTGAACGAGGCGCTGATGGCCAAGGCGAAACCCGATGCGCTCTTCATGCATTGCCTGCCCGCGCACCGCAATGACGAGGCGACCAGCGCCGTGATGGACGGGCCGCATTCGGTGATCTTCGACGAGGCCGAAAACCGGCTGCATGCGCAAAAGGCGATCATGCGCTGGGCCCTGGGCAAGTGAAGGCTGGGGGCGCTGCCCCGCCGGGGCAATGCCCCGGCCCCCCGGGATATTTGGACCAAGGTGAAAGCCGCAGGGCGGGACTCCGCGGCCGTCAGGTGCCGCGCGGTTTCGCCCGTGTCGTCGGGTCGGCCTCGCGCGGGTTTTCCGGCCAGGGGTGGCGCGGATAGCGGCCGCGCATGTCCTTGCGGACCTCGGCGTAAGAGCCGTCCCAGAAGCCGGGCAGATCCATCGTCACCTGAATCGGCTTGCCCCCGGGCGAGAGCAGTTCGATCCGCAGCGGGTGCCGTTTCGGCCCGACGCTTGGATGGGTGGTGACGCCATACATCTCGGGCAGCTTCACCTCGATCGTCGGCACCTCGGCGCCATAGTCGATCGGCACGCGACGGCCGAGCGGCGTTTCGAAATGACCCGGCACAAGCCGGTCCAGTTCCGCCATCTGGCCCCAGTCAAGCTGGGCACGGAGCGCCTCGGTCAGGTCAAGAGCGCGCAGATCGGATTCGGTGCGGGCCTTCTTCAGCCAGGGCAGCAGCCGTTCCGAGCCCAGAAGCGCGGCATCGGAAAGGTCGGGCAGGTCGACGCCATCGGCGCGCAGGATATCGACGCGGGCGCGAAACCGCGCAGCGCCGGGCGTCAGCGTGAGGCCGATCTGGCGCAGACCATCCAGCGCGCCGCGGGCCATCGCCTCGGGCGAGGCCTCGGGCCAATGCCGGTCTTCCAGCACCAGCGCCCCGAACCGTTCCTGCCGACGGGCGACCACGCGCCCCTCGCGCTTCGACCATTCGCACAGATCGACCCAGGTGATGCGGGTGCCATACAGGCGGCGCAACTCGGCATCGGCGAGCGCGAGGCCCTGCCGGACGCGGGCTTCGCGCGGGTCGCCATCCAAGTCAGAGGCGACGAGAAGGCGGTGTTTGCCCAGACCGTCGGCCTCGTCCACCACCGCACCCTTGCCGCCCGACAGAACATAGCGCGCGGCATCGCCCTTGCGGCGCAGCTCGATCCGGTCGGGGTAAGCCAGCGCCAGCATCTCGGCCGGGGAATGGCGCGCGCTGACCGGCGTGACCATCCGGGCGAGGCGCTTGGCTTCCAGACGGATGCGCTCGATGGTGCCGCGGTGCAGCTGGCCGGGATGCTCGGACTCGTAGCGGCCCGGATTGGCGATGGCCGAAAGACGCAAGGTCAGATCGGCCGAGGCGCCGCGGATCGGGTCGCGGTCTTCCAGAAGCGCGGCCAAGGTCGCGGCCTCAGGCCCAGCCGTCACCAGCATATGGGCCAGACGCGGATGCAGCGGCAGGGCGGCCAGCGCCTTGCCATGGGGCGTGATCCGGCCGCCCTGCAGCGCGCCAAGGCTTTCCAGCAGCGCCCGCGCCTCGGCCAAAGCGGGCCCGGGCGGCGGCGTCAGGAAGGCCAGATCCGCGCCGTCGCTGCCCCATTGGGCCAGTTCCAGCGCCAGACCCGCCAGATCGGCCACCGCCATTTCGGGCGGCGCGAAACCGGGCAGCGCGCCTTCCTCGCCCTTGGTCCAGAGCCGGTAACAGATCCCCTCGGCCACACGGCCCGCCCGGCCGCGGCGTTGCTCGGCCTCGGCCCGGGAGACGCGTTCAGTCACCAGCCGCGCCATCCCCGAGGCCGGGTCAAAGCGCAGCCGCCGGGCCCGGCCGGCATCGACCACCACGCGGATGTCCTGAATGGTGAGCGAGGTTTCCGCGATCGCGGTCGCCAGCACCAGCTTGCGGCCGCTCTCGCAAGGCGCGATCGCGGCGCGTTGGGCAGCGAAGTCCATCGCCCCGAAAAGCGGGCGCAGATGCACGCCCGCGGGCAGACGGTCGCGCAGAAGCGATTCGGTGCGGCGGATCTCGGCCTCGCCTGGCAGGAAGACCAGAACGCCGCCCGTGGTCTCCGCCACGGCTTCCGCGACCAGCCCCGCCACGGCGGGTTCCAGCCGCATCCCCGGCGCCAAGGGCCGCCCCAGCCAGCGGGTTTCGACCGGAAAGGCCCGGCCTTCCGAGCGCAGGATGGGGGCATCATCAAGCAGCGCGGCGACCGGCGCGGCATCCAGCGTCGCCGACATGACAACCAGCATAAGATCGGGGCGCAGCGCCATGCGCGCCTCCCAGACCAGCGCGAGGCCCAGATCGGCATTCAGCGAGCGTTCGTGGAATTCGTCAAAGATCACGCAGCCGATGCCGGTCAGCTCCGGGTCGGACTGGATCATCCGGGTCAGGATTCCCTCGGTCACCACCTCGATCTGGGTCGCTTTCGACAGCTTCGCCTCGCCGCGGATGCGGTAGCCGACGGTTTGCCCCACGGCTTCGCCCAGCGTTTCCGCCATCCGCTCGGCCGCGGCCCGGGCGGCCAGACGGCGCGGTTCCAGCATCAGGATGCGGCCCGGCACAAGGTCGAGCAGCGCCAAGGGAACGCGGGTGGTCTTGCCCGCGCCCGGCGGCGCCATTAGCACTGCCCGGCCCGTGCGGCCGAGGGCCTCGACCAGATCGGGCAGAACGTCATCAATGGGAAGCGCGGCCGTCACTGCCGGGTCAGGCGGCCTTGGCCGATGATCGTGTCGGTGGCGATATCGACCACCCGCAGCCGCGAGCCGTCGCCGGTCGGCGCATAGGTGAGGGTAAAGGGAAAGCGGGTCTTTTCCGCCATTTCCCTGTCCTTGAACCCGGCAATGCGGCGGTATTCGCCGCTGCAGACGACGCCCTCGCCCTGCACCTGCGGCGCCGACAGCGCCACCTGCGACCGGCGCACGCCATCGAACATCGTCACGTTCAGCGTGCAGGCCTCGGACCGGTCAACATCGCGCAAGACCGCGTAAAGCGCGGTCAGCGGGTCGATCGTGCCGCTTTGCTGCGCCGGATCGACATCGGTCGGGCGCGGCACCCGCGGCGGCTCGTGGCTGACCGAGGCGGGGGTGCCGTTCTTGTAGATCATCGTGTTCTTCGAACGGTCATCGCCGCGCTGCGACGCCACCTCGACCGCGCGGGGGGTGAAGCGGCCCTTGGCAAAACGGCCCGAGGCGGTGGCATCATAGCGGATCTTCTTCACCATCCCGGCCAGACCCGTGGTCCGGACAACGCCATTGGCAGCATAGGCGCCGTCGGCGATCTTGCCGTCGATGGCCAGTTCGCCCGCCTTGATCCCCTTGAGGACGACATCGAAAACGATGCGGTCGCTTTGATCGGCCAGCGCGGGCTGGGCCAGCGCCAGCGCAAGGCCGGTGATGAGAACGGAAAGGGTCGGAACTGCGGTCATGGGCCTGCTCTGCGGATGCCTTCGGACTGGACATACACCGCCCGTTGAGGGCATGAAACCGAAACCGTTTCACGCCGGTTGACGATTTCGTTCGATCGGCACCGTTTCGCACAGGCCCGCCATGACCGTTTCCCCTGACACTGCCGCCGATCTGGCCCCCCGCATTCTGGCCGGAGAGCGCCGCGCGCTGGCCCGGGCGATCACCCTGGTGGAATCGGGCCGCGCCGATCACCGGGCACAGGCGGCCACGCTGCTCGACCGGCTGGGCACGGCGAAACAGGCGCTGCGGATCGGGCTTTCCGGCACGCCGGGCGTCGGCAAATCGACCTTCATCGAAAGCTTCGGGATGATGCTGGTCGGGCTTGGCCTGCGGGTGGCGGTGCTGGCGGTCGATCCGTCCTCGGCGCGCTCGGGCGGCTCGATCCTGGGCGACAAGACAAGGATGGAGCGGCTCTCGCGCGAGGCGGCGGCGTTCATCCGCCCCTCGCCCTCTCAGGCGCAGCTGGGCGGTGTCGCCCGGCGCACCCGCGAGGCAGTGTCGCTGTGCGAGGCGGCGGGGTTTGATGTGGTGCTGATCGAGACGGTGGGGGTGGGCCAGTCGGAAACGCTGGTGGCCGAAATGACCGATCTGTTCATTCTTCTGATGGCGCCCGCGGGCGGGGATGAATTGCAGGGCGTCAAGCGCGGCATCATGGAAATGGCCGACATGATTCTGGTCAACAAGGCCGATGGTGATCTGAAGCCCGCAGCGCTGCGCACGGTCTCGGATTACGCGGGCGCGCTGCGGCTGTTGCGGCGCCGCCCGCAGGACCCGGAGGGCTTCCCGAAAGCCGTGCCGGTCTCGGCCCTGGCCGAGGAAGGGTTGAAACTGGCCTGGGAAGACATGCAGCATCTGGCCGCCTGGCGCCGCGAGCATGGCCATTTCGAGCGCCGCCGGGCCGAACAGGCGCGGCACTGGTTCGAAACCGAAGTGCGCGAGGGGCTTCTGGCGCGGCTGGCGCAGGACCCGGCGATTCGGGCGCGGATGCAGGCCTTGGGCACGGCGGTGGCCGAGGGTCGCTCGGCCCCCGCCGCGGCCGCGGCCGAGATGCTGGCGGAATTGCAAGGCTGAAACGAAAAAACCCCGCCAGAGGCGGGGTTTTTGATCCGATGGGTCCGCCGATCAGGCAGCAGCGCCTCAGGCGGCGGCTTGCGCCTTGGCGATGGCTTTCTTGATCTTCAGCGCATTCGGCGACAGCTCGTCATCCGAGGCTTTCGCCAAGAAGGCATCCAGACCGCCGCGGTGATCGACGGTGCGCAGGCCGGCGGCCGAAACGCGCAGCTGGAACGATTGCCCCAGCACGTCCGAGATCAGGGTGACTTCGTTCAGGTTCGGCAGAAAGCGGCGACGCGTCTTGTTGTTCGCGTGGCTGATGTTGTTGCCCGACATCGGGCCTTTGCCGGTCAGTTCGCAGACACGCGACATGGCGTTGTTCCTTCGTTTCCTCGGGCGACGCGGCCCACTTCCAATACTGCGGGACCCGCTGCGCGCGAGGCCCGGAAATCCGTTCGCGGGGCATAAGGGCAAAGCCGCCCGGCGTCAAGCGATTCATGTGGCCAGCATCTGATCGACCCAGTCCGGAACCACCTGCGTGGCCGGGCCGTGCCGGGCCTCGTCAAAGAGCCGCGTGCCCTGCGAGGGCTCGAGGTTCAGCTCCAGCGTCGCCACGCCCCCATGCCGCGCATCGGCGACAAAGCCCGCCGCCGGATAGACATTCCCCGACGTGCCGATCGAGACGAACAGATCCGCCGCCCGCAGCGCAGCCCAGATCTCCTCCATCCGGTAGGGCATCTCGCCAAACCAGACGATATCGGGCCGCGTCGCAGGGTGCAGACAGCGCGGGCAGCTGTCTTGCGGCGCCATTTCGGCGGGTGCGGGCCAGCGATGGCCGCAGGCGGCACACAGCGCCCCCGTCAGCGTCCCGTGCATGTGAATCAGGTTTTGCGTTCCGGCGCGTTCGTGCAGGTCGTCGACATTCTGCGTCACCACCAGAACCTGATGCTGCCCTGCGGCTTCCAGTCGCGCCAGCGCCCGATGCGCAGCATTGGGCAGGGCCGCAGCCGCCGCCGCCCGGCGCTGGTTGTAGAACCGATGCACCAGGGCCGGAGCGCGGGCAAAGCCTTCGGGCGTTGCCACATCCTCGATCCGGTGCTCCTCCCAAAGCCCGTCGCTGGCGCGGAAGGTGCGGATGCCGCTTTCGGCGGAAACTCCCGCACCTGTGAGAATCACGATTCTGGCCATCGGCGTTTCCCCTTGGTAAACACCCCCCATGCGTATCCTGTTTCTCTGCCTTGGCAACATCTGTCGCTCCCCCGCCGCCGAGGGGGTCTTTCGCACTTTGGCCGCACAGGCCGGGGTGCCGGTCACGCTGGACAGCGCCGGAACCGGTGCCTGGCACGTCGGAGAGCCGCCCTATGGTCCGATGCAGGCGGCCGCCAGCCCGCGCGGCCATGATCTGAGCGCGCTGCGGGCGCGCCAGCTGAAACCGGCGGATTTCCGTGACTTCGATCTGATTCTGGCGATGGACCGGCAGAATTATCGCGACGCTCTGGCGCTGCGGCCCGCCGATGCGACGGCGCGGCTGGAAATGTTCCTGCAGGGCGAACGCGGCGTGTCCGAGGTGCCCGACCCCTATTACACCCGCGATTTTGACGGCTGCCTCGACATCATCGAGGCAGGCGCGAGGGCGTTGCTGATGCGGCTTCAGCGCGCGCAGTAAGCTTCGGCCGCCTGGGCGAAGCCCTTGTAACGCAGCCAGAAATCCTCGTCCGAGGCGCGGTCGGAAACACGGGTTTCCTGCGCCCGGTCCGGGTCTTCGAAGAATTTCGCCGCCCGGCGCTGGTCCGACCGCGACAGCGTCTGGTCGGCGACCTGCTGGATGCAGCCGCACAGCGCCGGATCGGCGCTGCGCCCGGCGTTCAGGCAGGCCCTGTCGATCGGGCCTGCCACAGCGGCAGTCCCCGCAAGAACCAAGGCGGCGGAAAGAAGGTATTTCATCATGCTCTGCTCTTCGGTTGCGGGTCGGGTTCACGCCCGGATCCCGTCGATTTGACCGGTGTTTTAGGGGATTCGACAAGCAGGCACAATGGCATCGGCAGCTTTCCGCCGACAGGCAGAGCAGACCGCCCGATTTGGCGGCATCGGCAAAAGACCTGCCGAAATCTTGCTCAGGCCGAAATCTTGCTCAGGCGATGACTTCGGCCTCGAACCCGGCGGCTTTCAGCGCGGCCAGAACGGTTTCCTCCGGCAGGCCGTTCACCTCGACTTCGCGGTCTTCAAGGCTGACAAGAGCCTTGCCACCCACTTCGATGATGGCGGCTTCGATGCTGGCCTTGCAATGGCCACAGGTCATGTTGGGGACGGACAGGATCATGGGGACCTCCGGGGTGCGTCCGCATGATCTGGCGCGAACCGGGGGCCACGTCAACCGGGATTGCGCGCCGGACCGCCCCGGCGCGCATCGGGTTGCGGCTCAAAGCACCAGCTTGCCCTCGGCCACGGTGACACCGTCACAGGTGACGCGATAGGCGCGCTCGCCCGGGCGCAATTGCCCCAGCGAGAATTCCTGCACCACCGGTTGCAGGACTTGCGGGAACACCCCGGGGCGCTGGCGCGTGCGCAGCGACAGAAGGATGCCCGAGGTGGTCAGGGCGGCTTCGCCCGACAGATGCCAGCCCGGATGCGGCAGCGTGCCCTTGAACCGCAGGAAAGCGGTCAGCCCGGCCACGCGCCCGCTGACGGAACTGACGGAAAGCGGGGCGGCAAGGCGCGTGTGATCCTCCATCATGCGCCTCCGGTCCCGGCTGCAGCAGAGCCTCTGGAATTATGCTGGGTCCTGATCGACATCTTTTCCCCTCCCCAGGATGAGTCGTCGGGTTGATCTGCGTCACGGCGCCGGAAATCCGGCTGGCTAACGCTAACATTCACCCTGTGGTTGAGTCAACGCCAGCGCGCCCCGGGGCGGCGCCGCGCCGATCGGGACGCCGCAATCCCCCTTTCCGCACCGTTGATTTGCTGCTATTTGCGCGCCCATGAAAAAGCTCGATCACATCCGCAACTTCTCCATCGTGGCGCATATCGACCACGGCAAATCCACGCTGGCCGACCGTCTGATCCAGTTGACGGGCACGGTGGCCGCGCGCGACATGAAGGAGCAGATGCTCGACAGCATGGATATCGAGCGCGAGCGCGGCATCACCATCAAGGCGAACACCGTGCGCATCGACTATCCGGCGCAGGATGGGCGGACCTATATCCTGAACCTGATCGACACCCCCGGCCACGTCGACTTCGCCTATGAGGTGAGCCGCTCGATGCGCGCCGTGGAAGGTTCGCTGCTGGTGGTGGACGCCTCGCAGGGGGTCGAGGCGCAGACGCTGGCGAATGTCTATCAGGCGATCGACGCGGGCCACGAAATCGTGCCGGTGCTGAACAAGATCGACCTGCCCGCCGCCGACCCGGATGCGGTCAAGAAGAACATCGAGGATGTGATCGGCCTTGATGCCTCGGACGCGATTCCGATTTCGGCGAAGACGGGCCTTGGCATTCCCGATGTGCTGGAAGCGATCGTGCACCGCCTGCCCGCGCCCGAGGGCGATGTCGATGCGCCCTTGAAAGCCATGCTGGTGGACAGCTGGTATGACCCCTACCTTGGGGTTGTGGTCATGATCCGCGTCATGGATGGCGTTGTCCGCAAGGGCGACCAGATCAAGATGATGCAGACCGGGGCCAGCTACCGGATCGACAAGCTGGCGGTTCTGAAGCCGCAGATGGTCGATATTGCGGAACTGGGCCCGGGCGAGATCGGCGTGCTGACCGCCAGTATCAAGCAGGTCCGCGACACCCGGGTGGGCGACACGATCACGC
Organism: Rhodobacter capsulatus; assembly: GCF_052363185.1. Taxonomy (GTDB): domain Bacteria; phylum Pseudomonadota; class Alphaproteobacteria; order Rhodobacterales; family Rhodobacteraceae; genus Rhodobacter; species Rhodobacter capsulatus_E. The sequence continues at coordinate 3,345,558 of NZ_CP198955.1, forward strand.
ACGAGCGCAAACCCTGCGACGCCGCGCTGCCGGGCTTCAAACCGGCGCAGCCGGTGGTGTTCTGCGGTCTTTTCCCGGTCGATGCGAATGACTTCGAGCCGCTGCGCGACGCGATCGAGAAACTGGCGCTGAACGACGCGAGCTTCACCTACGAGATGGAAACCTCGGCCGCGCTGGGCTTTGGCTTCCGCTGCGGCTTCCTTGGGCTTCTGCATCTTGAAGTCGTGCGCGACCGTCTGGAACGCGAATATGATCTGGATCTGATCACCACCGCGCCCTCGGTCGTGTTCAAGCTTTACATGAAGGACGGCGAGGTCCGCGACCTGCACAACCCGGCCGATCTGCCCGACCTGACCTATGTCGATCATATTCAGGAACCGCGGATCAAGGCGACGATCATGGTTCCGGATGAATATCTGGGCGACGTGCTGAAGCTGTGCCAGGACCGCCGCGGCATTCAGATGGACCTGACTTATGCGGGCGCGCGGGCGATGGTGGTCTATGACCTGCCGCTGTCCGAGGTGGTCTTCGACTTCTACGACCGGCTGAAATCGGTGACCAAGGGTTACGCCAGCTTCGACTATCAGCTGGCCGAATACCGCGAGGATTTTCTGGTCAAGATGTCGATCCTGGTGAACGACGAGCCGGTCGATGCGCTCTCGATCATGGTGCACCGCGACCGGGCGGAAAGCCGGGGCCGGGCGATGGTGGAAAAGCTGAAGGAGCTGATCCCGCGGCACATGTTCAAGATCCCGATTCAGGCGGCGATCGGCGGCCGGGTGATCGCGCGGGAAACGCTGTCGGCGATGCGCAAGGACGTGACGGCGAAATGCTACGGCGGCGACGCGACGCGGAAGAAGAAGCTTCTGGAGAAGCAGAAAGCCGGCAAGAAGAAGATGCGCCAGTTCGGGAAGGTGGAAATCCCGCAAAGCGCGTTCATTGCGGCGCTGAAGATGGATGAGTGAGACGCGACCCCGCCCTTGGCGGGCTCAAATCGTTCCAGTGGAACGATTTGAGCGTCGAACGCCCGAGCACGCTTGCGAGGGCCAGCGGCACGTAAGAGTAATGACGGTGAAATGAGCCATCAAAGTTCTGAAGAGGTCGAAGCTGATTATGTTAGCCAATTTGGCGACAAGGATGGCCGTTCCCTTCATCGCGTAACCAATCGCGTGTCGCAATTGTGTGTTGAATGGCGCGTTTTTCTCTACTTCTTTGGAAGCAGGAAGGAACGCGTGGATGTCTTGAACACGGCCTCTGGTTCGACCGCCAGAATTCTTCAAAATGCTCTTTGGGACAATGCACTGCTTAAGATCAGGCGGTTGACTGACCCGCACAAGACTCGCACCAACAAGAATTTGTCTCTGGATTTTCTAAGAGATTTGGCGCTTCGGGCGTCTGGTGTAGATTTGTCCGAAGAATATCACGACATGCAATCCATGACGAAACCGGCGAGGGATTATGCCACAAAATGCCTCGCACACTCGGATTGGGAGCATGCACTCGGTGACAAACAAACATCTGTTCATAGAGGCGAGACAACCCAAGCCATTCGCGCGATGATCGGTTTCACGGCAACGTTTCATGAACGCGTTCGAAACGTCACCTATCGGCTTATGCCGATCACAGCCCTCCCCGATGAGCAACATTTTCTGCTGAGATTGCACTTGGGAAATCAGGCAGATGAGGCCGGGGAAGCCCTCGCGCTTGAACGGGCGCTGAAGGGAGTTTCTCACGGTCTTGAACGACCGGATGTGCCGTCTTGGGTTTTTGACATGAAGTTTCGGAACGAGCCGTTTTAATCGGAGCGCGTCAATACTACCGTAAGCCTGCGGCGAGGGCCGTCTTTGAGTGACGCGGGTGCGGGGTTAGTGGACCGTCTATATTGAGCTCTTTATGGACGGTGCATGACATGCTGGAAATTCTGGACGTGACGAATACGGGGCGTCGCCGTCGGTTCAGCCTCGCGGAGAAGATCCGAATAGTCGAAGAAAGCCTTTCCGGGCCGAAGCTCGCGCGGGCGACGGCGCGCCGGTATGGCATTGCATTGTCGGGGCTTTACCAATGGCGACGGCAGTATCAGCGCGGCGAGTTGGGCGGGGAGGTTCCCGCGTTTCGGGCCGTCGAGTTGTTTCCGGATGGGATTGCCCCAGCGGTTTCCACCGCAGTCACGTCGGGTCCGATCGAGATCGCCCTTTCGAATGGGCGGCGGGTGATCGTGCCGCCGGATGTCGATGCCGGGGTGCTGACGCGGTTCGTGCAGATCCTGGAGCGGGCATGATCGCGTTTCCAGCGGGAACGCGGGTCTGGATCGCCGGTGGCGTCACCGACATGCGGTGCGGCATGAACAGCCTCGCGCTGAAAATCCAGCAGGGGCTCGGTCGGGATCCCCACAGTGGCGAGATCTTCTGCTTTCGCGGGCGCAAGGCGGATGTGGTGAAGCTCTTGTGGTTCGACGGGATCGGCGTTTCGCTTTACGCCAAGCGCCTTGAGGCAGGGAAATTCGTCTGGCCGTCAAGCGCCACGGGCGAAGCTGTTGCAATATCCGCTGCGCAGCTCGGCTATCTTCTCGACGGAATTGACTGGCGCAATCCGCGCTGGACCCAGAAGCCGAAGAAGATGGGCTGATGGAGCGGAAACGCCTGTATTTGTTGGCTTCCGTGGCCGTTCATGGTAAAGCGGCCATGTCCGATCCCGTCTCAGACCTCGAGAAACTCCGCGCCGAGCTGGCGGCCACCAAGGCCGAACTGGCGCAGGCGCGCGCGGTGGTTTCGACCTCGGAGGCGATGATCGCGGGCCTGAAGCTCGAGATCGCGCTGCTCAAGCGCGAGCAATATGGTCACAGTGCCGAACGCACGACCCGGCTGATCGATCAGTTGGAATTGCAGCTCGAGGAGCTGGTGACCGACGCTGCCGAGGATGCGGCTCGAGCCGAAAAGACCACGAAGGTCGCGGCGTTCGACCGCAAGAAGCCGGTGCGCAAACCCTTCCCCGAGCATCTGCCGCGCGAGCGGGTGGTGATCGAAGCGCCGACCAGCTGCAGCTGCTGCGGCTCGGACCGCATCGTTAAGATGGGCGAGGACATCACCGAAACGCTCGAAGTGGTTCCGCGGCAGTGGAAGGTGATCCAGGCCGTCCGGGAAAAGTTCACCTGCCGCGACTGCGAGAAGATCTCGCAAGCGCCGGCGCCGTTCCATCCGACGTCGCGCGGTTGGGCCGGGCCGAGCCTGCTGGCGATGATCGTGTTCGAGAAATTCGGCCAGCATCAACCGCTGAACCGGCAGGCCGAGCGGTATGCCCGTGAGGGCGTCGACCTCAGTCTCTCCACGCTCGCCGATCAGGTCGGGGCCGTGGCCGATCTGCTCAAGCCGCTCCATGATCTGATCGCGGCGCATGTCCTGGCGGCCGAACGCCTGCACGGCGATGACACCACCGTGCCGCTGCTGGCCCGCGGCGGCACGAAGACGGCGCGGCTCTGGACCTATCTGCGCGACGACCGCCCTTCGGCGGCACCGCGCCGCCAGCGGTGATCTTCCGCTTCTCGCGCGATCGGGGCGGCGCGCATCCGACCGAGCATCTGAAAGGCTGGCAGGGCATCCTGCAAGCAGATGCCTATGCCGGCTACAACGACCTCTACCGCGGCGACCGCAAGCCGGGGCCGGTTCTCCCGGCTCTGTGTTGGAGCCACGCGCGGCGCAAGTTCTTTGAACTGGCCGATGTCGAAGGAACATCCGCAAAGGCAAGGATGCCAAGGAAATCTCGCCAATCGCCTTCGGGCGGTGAAGCGCATCGATGCGCTGTTCGACATCGAGCGCGGGATCACCGGCCTCGACCCTGCCGTCCGTCTGGAGGCCCGCAAGGCGCGCTCGGCCCGCTGGTCGCGGCCCTGGAGCGCTGGCTTCGGGCGCAACGCGCGCAGCTCTCGAAGCACGCCAAGGTCGCCAAGGCGATCGATTATTCTCTCTCGCCCGAACACTGGCCTGGCTTCACCCGGTTCCTTGACGATGGCCGGGTCTGCCTCACCAACAACGCGGCGGAACGCTCCCTGCGCGGGGTCGCCCTGGGCAGAAAATCCTGGCTCTTCGCCGGTTCCGAGCGCGGCGGGCAGCGCGCGGCCTTCATATATTCCCTGATCGGCACCGCCAAGCTCAACGGGATCGACCCGCAGGCTTGGCTCGCCGACGTCATCGCCAGGATCTCAGATCTGCCGCTCTCGCGCCTGCCCGAATTGCTGCCGTGGCATTGGAAGCCGCTGGAAAAAGCCGAAATCAAGGCTGCCTGACCACGGCCGTCACCGGAGGAATACATACTACCCCTCCCCCGGGCGGAAAAGGAAACGCATCGCGTTTCCCCGCCCGGCAAGCGCTCCCGAAGCCCCAGGACCCGCTGCCCCACGCATGACAGAGGCCAGCGCTCCGCCCCGGCGGGCGAGAAGCGCCCGCCATGGGCGGGGCGGGCGCTGGCCGGGGACCTTTGGGCCCCCGGCAGTCACGGGGCTTCTGTCGCACCGGGCCTCGGCGATGGCCTCGGCCATGCCTGCCGCGCCTCCCTCAGACAACGCTCACGGGGTCCTCTCCCGTCGGTCACAAAGCCGCGCAATTGGTGCGTCAGTGCACATTATAATGGCATATTTCTGCCGTTTCCAATTCCTTCGCACAGAACCATATTCCCCTCATGACGACGGAATGACACGCCGTCACCGCTCATCACACTGATAAACAAAGGAAATGGAGAACTTCCATGCGGAATGAACTTGTCTTCGCCGGTCTGGCCCTTGTCCTTGCGGCCGGTGCCGCCAGCGCCTCGGGCGTGACCCCCGGTCGGCAGCAGCTGGCCAATCAGCTGGGCGTCGATGCCGCCGCCTACAGCGCCGCCGAGTTGACCCAGCTGCAGGGCGCGCGTCGCGACAACGACAAGGCCGCCTATGACGCGCTGCTGTCGCGCAGCACGATCCGGGCCGAGGGCACGATCTCGGCCGGCAAGGCGCAGATCGCCGCGCAGATCGGCGTCGATCCGGCGGACTTCACCACCGCCGAGCTGGTCCGGCTCACCCATGCCAAGCGCAGCGCCGACCTGCAGGCGGTGAATTTCTACCTCAAGCACGAAAACCGCAACGACATCTACTTCCCGCAGCCGCAACGCGGCCGCGACAACTGAGGCCCGCGACAGGGCTGAACAGGCAGGGGCGGCCTTGTGCCGGGCCGCCCTTCCCATGCCGCAAATGAAAAACGGCCCCCAAGGGGGCCGTTTTCCGAAATCCCGTGCGCACAGGCTCAGGCGATGGCGAGGTTGATCGCCGATTCGCGGCCATCGCGGCCTTTTTCCAGATCGTAGTTGATCGCCTGGCCGTCATTCAGGCCACGCAGACCGGCGCGTTCAACGGCCGAGATATGGACGAACACGTCCTTGCCGCCCGATTCCGGGGCGATGAAGCCGAAGCCTTTGGTTTGGTTGAACCATTTCACGGTGCCCTTGGCCATCCGTTGTCTCCTTCTGTATGCCGCCCGCAGGATTGCGGCGGCCCGGCTCAGTCACGTCACGATCGAGAACTGTAGCCGCAAAGGGAGCAGGTCGTCGAAAAGGCGCGGTGCGCAGGGCTAGGATATGAGGCCTTCGCCCCCACATTGCAAGAAAATTGCGTGCCTGGGTGGCGCGGCAAAAAGCCTATTGCAAGCGCCCCCAAAGGTCGTAATCCGACGCTTCCTCGACCTCGACCGTCACCATGTCGCCCGGCGAAAGCTCCTCGAAGCCCTCGTCGATGAACAGATTGCCGTCGATTTCGGGCGCATCGGCGCGGGTGCGGCAGGTGGCGCCCTCGTCATCCACCGCATCGACCAGCACCTGTTGCAGCGTGCCGACCTTGGCCGCCAGCTTCGCCTCGGAAATCGCCTGCGCGGCCTCCATGAAGCGTTCCCAGCGTTCCTGTTTCAGCTCGGGCGGCACATGGTCGGGCAGATCGTTCGAGCGCGCGCCCTTGACGTTTTCATACTGGAAGCAGCCGACACGATCGAGCTGCGCCTCGGCCATCCAGTCCAGCAGATACTGGAATTCCTCTTCAGTCTCGCCGGGATAGCCGACGATGAAGGTCGAACGCAGCACGATCTCGGGGCAATCGGCGCGCCAGGCGGCGATTTCATCGAGCGTCTTCGCCGAAGCCGCGGGCCGGGCCATGCGTTTGAGCGTCTCCGGGTGGGCATGCTGGAACGGGATATCCAGATAGGGCAGCACAAGGCCGTCGGCCATCAGGGGGATCAGCTCGCGCACATGCGGATAGGGATAGACGTAATGCAACCGCACCCAGGCGCCCGAGGGCTGGGCAAGCCGCCCCAGTTCCCGCGTCAGGTCGGTGATATCGGCCCGGACCTCGGCCCCTTTCCAGGCGCTCGCCTCGTGCCGGCGATCGAGCCCATAGGCGGAGGTGTCCTGCGAGATCACCAGCAGTTCCCGCACGCCCGCCTCAAGCAGCTTTTCCGCCTCGCGCAGCACGGCATGGGCCGGGCGGCTGACCAGCTTGCCGCGCATGTCGGGGATGATGCAGAATTTGCAGGCGTGATTGCAGCCCTCGGAGATCTTGAGGTAGCTGAAATGCCGCGGCGTCAGTTTGATGCCGGTCGCGGGCAGCAGATCGACAAAGGGATCGGGCTTCGGCGGCACCGCCCCATGCACGGCATCGAGCACCTGTTCGTATTGCTCGGGGCCGGTGACGGCCAGCACTTTGGGATGCACGCCGGTGATGAACTCGGGCTCGGCGCCCAGACAGCCCGTCACGATCACCTTGCCATTCTCGCTCAGCGCCTCGCCGATGGCTTCCAGGCTTTCGGCCTTGGCACTGTCCAGAAAGCCGCAGGTGTTCACGATCACCGCATCGGCGCCCTGATAGCTGGGCGAGATCGCATAGCCCTCGGCGCGCAGCCGGGTCAGGATGCGTTCGCTGTCCACAAGCGCCTTTGGGCAGCCGAGCGAGACCATGCCGATCGTCGGCTGGCCCGGACGGGGGGCATCGGTGACAAGCGCTTTCGGCGCAAGATCGGGGCGGAGGTTGGGCGGGTTCTGGCTCATGGGCAAGGCTTATACCGGCAAGCGCGCAAGGCGGAAAGGCGGGAAACGGAAAGGGCGCCCGCAGGCGCCCCGTGTCGCGTCGAAGACGCAGCCGGATTCAGCGCCGACGGTCCCTGCGCGCCGACATCGGCTGGAAGGCCACCGAGACATGCGCCTCGCAATAGGGTTTTCCGGCCGAGCTCGGCAGGCCGCAGAAATAGAAATGCTCGGTCGCCGGGTCACCGATCGGCCATTTGCAGGTGCGCTCGGTCAGTTCCATCAGCGAGATCTTGCGGGACCGCTTTTCGACTTCGCGGACCGAAGCCAGCGTCTCGGGGCTGATCTCGTTCAGCGAGGGCTGCGGCGGCAGGGGCTGGCCCGCGGGCACCAGCGCCGGTTTGCGCACGACGCCCGGCACCGGGGCCACGGCGGCCACGGGTTGCGGCGGCACCGGCGCGGGGCGCGGCGGCACGGCGGTCAGCGTCGGACGGACCGGCTCGGGCTCGGGCTCGACGCGCGGGGGCGCGGCAGCGGCGGCGGGGGCCACCGGCTCGGGGGCAGCGGGCTTCACGGGGGCCGCCGCCACCGGCGCCACCGGCGCGGCCGCGCCTTCGACCCGGTTCGACAGGCCCAGACGATGCACCTTGCCGATCACGGCATTGCGCGTCACCCCGCCCAGTTCCTTGGCGATCTGGCTGGCCGATTGCCCCTCGGTCCACATCTTCTTCAGAAGTTCGACACGTTCATCGGTCCAGGACATCGGCGCACCTTGTTTTTTCGCCCTGCGGGGGCGGCGTTCTTCACCCGGTCGGGCATCCCCCGGCGGGGCGGTCTTGACCCATTTTAGCCGGGACGGTGCGCAATACAAGGACCGTCCCGGAAATTCAAGGGCGACCGAAAGGCCCGGCGTCAGAACCGCGCGGCCGGGCGGCGCGAGGACAGCTGCAGGTTGGTTTCCGTCCGCCCCACCCCCTCGACGCGGCGGATCGACAGGATCGTCTCGTCCAGTTCTTCCAGCGAGCGGGCGCCGATTTCCGCCATCAGATCCCATTGCCCGTTCGTCGTATGCACCGCCTGCACCGGCGGCAGGCCCAGCAGGCGGGCGATCACCTTTTCGGTCGACCGCCCGTCGATGGACAGCATCATCAGGCCCCGCACCGGCGCGGCAGAGACATCGGCGCGCGTCATCACGGTAAAGCCCGAGATTTCGCCGCGCGCCACCAGCCGCTCGATCCGCGCGCGCACGGTGGCGCGCGAGAGACCCAGATGCTGGGCGAGGTCCGACACCGCCGCCCGGCCGTCGCGGCGCAGTGCCGCGATCAGCCGTTGATCGGTGTCGTCCAGACGTTCTGCCCCGCGGGCGGGTTCGCCCCACATGGCCTCAGCCCTTCGCGGCGAGGATCGAGGCTTCGAGGATGTCCAGCGCCTCATCAAACACCGCATCCTGAATGGTCAGCGGCGCCAGGAAGCGGATCACGTTGCCGTAAACGCCGCAGGTCAGCAGGATCAGGCCGCGCTTCAGCGCCTCTTCGCGGACGCGGTTGGTCATCTCCGGGTTCGGCGTGTGGCTGCCCGCGACGTTGAACTCGACCGCGTTCATGAAACCCGGGCCGCGGATGTCGATGATTTCCGGCACGCTGTCTTGCAGCGCGGCCAGACGCTGCTTCAGCCGCGCGCCCAGACGCTCGGCACGGGCACAAAGCTGTTCCTCCTCGATCACGTCAAGCACCGCATGGGCGGCTGCCACGGCAATCGGTGCCCCCGCATAGGTGCCGCCCAGACCGCCCGGGTTCGGGCTGTCCATGATCTCGGCCTTGCCGGTCACGGCCGAGATCGGGAAACCGCCGCCCAGCCCCTTGGCCATCGTGGTGATGTCCGCGGCAACGCCGTGATGTTCCATCGCGAAAAGCTTGCCGGTGCGGGCAAAGCCGGTCTGCACCTCATCGGCGATCAGCACGATGCCGTTCTTGTCGGCGATTTCGCGCAGCTTCTTCATGAAGCCCTCGGGCACCGGATAGAAGCCGCCCTCGCCCTGCACGGGCTCCACGATGATCGCGGCGACGCGGGTCGGTTCGATATCGGCCTTGAAGAGGCGCTCCAGCGCCGCCACGGCTTCCTCGCCCGTCACGCCATGCAGCGGGCAGGGGAAGGGCAGGTGCCAGACGTCGTTCATCATCGGGCCGAACCCGGCCTTGTAGGGCTGGACCTTGCCGGTCAGCGTCATGCCCATGAAGGTGCGGCCGTGAAAGCCCCCCGCAAAGGCAACGATGCCCGCGCGGCCGGTGTAATGGCGGGCAATCTTGATCGCGTTTTCAACGGCTTCGGCGCCGGTGGTGGCGAAGATCGTCTTCTTCGCAAAGTCACCGGGCACGGCGGCGTTCAGACGCTCGGCCAGGGTGACATAGTTTTCGTAAGGCACGACCTGATGGCAGGTGTGGGTAAAGGCGTCGAGCTGCGCCTTGACCGCCGCGATCACCCGCGGATGGCGGTGGCCGGTGTTCACCACGGCGATCCCCGCGGCGAAGTCGATGTAACGGGTGCCGGTCTTGTCCCAGATTTCCGCGTTCTCGGCGCGTTCGGCATAGATCTGCGTCGTCACACCAACGCCCTTGGCGATGGCGGCGGCACGGCGGGCGGACAGGTCGGGCGAGGTTTGGACGGTCATGAGGGGGCTCCGATTCGAGATGCGCCATCCTCTCACTTTGCATTTTTTCTGCAAGAAAATTCTTGGCAAGATCGGTGGCAAGGCGCATCCTGCCCGGGTAAGGCAGATGAAATGACCGAGTCGCACGCAGATAGCCCCGAGGAAGAACCGCTGTTTCGGGTGACCGAGGCCGCGCGGGCGGCGGGCGTGGCGTCATCGACGCTGCGGCTGTGGGAGACGCAGGGGCTGGTGGCGCCGCAACGCCGGGCCTCGGGCCAGCGGCTTTATTCGGCGGCCGATGTGGCGCGGCTGCAGCGCATCGCCTATCTGCGCCGCGAGGCCGGGCTGAACCCCGCCGCGATCCGTGCGACGCTGGAAAGCGAAAACGACGCCCCGGCCCCCCCCGCGATCACCAATGAACCGCTTGGCACGGCGCTGCGGGCGCTGCGGCAGACCCGGGGCGAGACGCTCGACACCGTAGCGCAGGCGATGGGGGTTTCGGCCTCGGCGCTGTCCACCCTTGAACGCACCGGGGCGGGGGTCAGCTTCAAGACGCTGGCCGATCTGGCGCAATATTACGGCACCACCGTCTCGCGGCTTTCCGGGCAGGACACGGCCGGGCAAGCTGTGGTGCGGGCGGGCGCGGCGCGGGTCTGGCCGATGCCGGTCGAAGGCGTGCGGGTCGAGGTTCTGGCCGAGGGGCGGCGGCAGATGGATTGCCACCGCTTCATCCTCGCCCCTGGCGCGGCCTCCGAGGGCGGCTATGGCCACGAGGGCGAGGAATTCATCACCGTGCTGGAAGGCCGCTTCCGGCTGACGCTCGATGGGACCGAGCTGCACGAACTGGGCGTTGGCGACAGCATCTATTTCGAAAGCCGTCGCCCGCATGCCTGGGCCAATGCCGCCGACGGACGGACCGTGGTGATCTGGGTCAACACCCCCCCGACCTTCTGACACCCCCGAACGCCACACCTTTGCGTGATACCCTTGCGAGGATCGCGGGCCGCGGTCACTCTGCTCAAAACCCCGGAGGTTCCATGCGTGTCGCCGTTCTTGCACTTGCCCTGATCGCCCTTGCCGCCTGCCAGGAGGACGCCCCGACGCCCGCGGCCGATCCGCTGGCCCTGATCGGCACCGGAACCGAATGGACCGTCACCGAAATCGCGGGCGCCGCCGTGCCGGAGGGCATCCGCGTCACCCTGCTCTCGCCCGAGCCGGGGATGATCGCGGGTTCTTCGGGCTGCAACCGCTATTCGGGGCGCATCGAGACGCGCGACGGCGCCCTGCATGTCGGCGCGCTGGCCGGGACGCGGATGATGTGCCCGCCCGAACAGATGCAGGTGGAACAGGCCTTCCATTCGACCATCGGCACGGTGACGGGCTTGCAGCTGGCGGATCAGGCGCTGGATTTCACCGATACGACGGGCAAGGTTGTGCTGCGCGCCGCCCGCTAGAGGCTTGACGCAAAACCCGTCTTCGGGAAGGCTGGGGCGATGTTCCCGATCCGCGATCATAACCCCTCGACCCGCACCCCCTGGGTGGTGCGGGGGATCATTGTGCTCAATGTGCTGATCTATGTGCTGACGGCCGACTGGGGCGGGCGGATGTTCGGGCTTTGGCAATGGGGCGCGCTTTACCCCGATGCGATCAGCCATGGTGTCTATCTGCACGGGCTTTTCACCCACATGTTCCTGCATGCGGGGATCATGCATATCGCGGGCAACATGCTGTTTCTTTGGGTCTTTGGCGACAACCTCGAGGACCAGCTGGGCCATGTCGGCTTTCTGGTCTTCTACCTGCTGGGCGGGCTCGCGGCGGCGGGCGCACAGATCGCAGGCGAGCCCTTCAGCGGCGTGCCGATGGTCGGCGCCTCGGGCGCGATTGCCGCGGTGATGGGCGGCTATCTGCTGCTGTTCCCGAAAGCCCGCGTCGATATCCTGTTCATATTCCTCATCATCTACAAGATCTTCACCATCCGCGCCTGGATCGTGCTGGGCTTCTGGTTCGCGATTCAGCTTTTGAATTCGCTGGGCGGCTCGGCCGATGGCGTGGCCTATTGGGCGCATGCGGGCGGCTTTCTGGCCGGGGTGGTGCTGATGGCGCCGCATTTCCTGCGCCTTGGCGGACCGCTTTTCTGGCGCGATCACGGCGGGCTGCCGCCCAACCCCTCGATTGATTATGTGACAAGCCGCGTCCCGGTGGTGAAACGGCGCCGCTAGCGTCCCCGGATCATCGCAGCCGCGCGTTCGGCGATCATGATCGTAGGCGCATTGGTGTTGCCGCCGATCAGGCTGGGCATGACCGAGGCATCGACGACCCGCAGCCCCTCCACGCCACGCACCCGCAGCTGCGGATCGACCACCGCAGCCGCATCCGTGCCCATCTTGCAGGTGCCGACCGGGTGATAGATCGTGTCGGCGCGGGCGCGGATATCGGCCATCAGCCCGGCCTCCGTGCCTTCATGCGGATACAGCCGATCGCCCCGCCACGGCGCCAAGGCCTCGGCGCCTACGATCTGCTCCAGCATCCGCGCCGCCCGCAGCATCAAGGCCGCATCGTGCGGATCGGCCAGAAAGGCGGGGTCGATCAAGGGCGCCTTGCGCGGGTCCCGCGACGCCAGCCGCACCGTTCCCCGCGATTGCGGCCGCAGCACGCAGATATGGGCCGACCAGCCGTCCGCGACATGCAGCTTGCGCATGTGCTGATCGACAATGCCGACGACGAAATGGATCTGCAGATCGGGGATTGCGACCTCGGGCGCGGATCGCAAAAACGCCCCCCCCTCGGCCATGGGCGAGGCGAAAAGCCCCTCGCCATGCCGCATCCAGCCACCCGCCGCCTTGGCCAACCGCAAAAGCCCGCGCGGGTTCAGCCCCACCACATCGCGGCGCGGCGAGAAATGCGAAATCGTGTAATCCAGATGGTCTTGCAGGTTCGCCCCCACCCCGGGCAGATCCTGCACCACGGGGATGCCATGGTCGCGCAGATGCGCCCCCGGCCCGATGCCCGAGAGAATCAGAAGTTGCGGCGACCCAAAGGCCCCGGCCGAGACGATCACCTCGCGCGCCGCTTCAAGCCGCAGCCGCCTGCGGCCCTGCCGCACCAGCGCCCCGGTCGCCCGACCTTCGACGATCAACACCTTTTCCGCCCGTGCACTGGTCAGAACCGTCAGATTGGGCCGGTCCATCACCGGATGCAAATAGGCCGCCGCAGCGGAACAGCGCTCGCCCTTCCTCGGGCCATCCCAGAATTGCGTGACCTGAAAGGGCGCGGCCCCCTCCTGACACGGGCCGTTGAAATCGTCTGTCGGGGGGCAGTCCACCGCGCCGCAGGCCTGCACGAAAGCCCGGGTGATCGGCCGCGGGCGGCGCTGATCGCCCACCTGCAACGGCCCGGCATCGCCGTGATGCGCGGACGGGCCCCGCATGTTGCGCTCGGATTTCAGGAACCACGGCTGACAGGCGGCCCAGTCCCAGCCCACAGCCCCCTCGGCGGCCCAAGCGTCATAATCCGACGGATGGCCGCGCACATAAAGCATCGCGTTGATCGCCGAGGAGCCCCCCAGCCCCCTGCCCCGCGGCTGAAACCCCCGCCGCCCGTTCAGACCGGGCTGCGGCACCGTATGCTGCGCCCAGTTATGCGCCCGCAGATAGCCCGGCACCAGCGCGGCGACCAAGGCGGGCGCCCGCACCAGAATATCGCGCGCCGCATCGCCCGCCTCGACCAGACAGACGCGCGTGCCCGGATCCTCGCTCAGCCGCGCCGCCAGCACCGATCCGGCCGAGCCGCCACCCAGAATGACATAGTCGAAATGCATCAGGCTCCCCCGTTTCCGAGAGAGCCTAACCGGTTTTTCACATCCGCAAAGCGTGACTTCAGGTCACTTCCGCTGCACGCCGCCGGTGGCCTTGGTGACCTTGTCCACGACCTTGGCCGCCACCGCCTCGATCTCGGCATCGGTCAGGGTCTTGTCGCGCGGCTGCAGCCGGACCGAGAGCGCGATCGACTTCTTGCCCGCGCCCATCTGCTCCTCGGCCTTGGCGCCGGTGAACTGATCGAAGACCGAGACCGCCTCGATCAGCGCCTTGTCGGCCCCCAGCGCGGCATTGACCGCCGTCAGCGCCTCGACCCCCGCATCGACGACAAAGGCGAAATCGCGCTCGACCGCCTGCAGACCGGACAGCGCCAGCGCAGGCCGGGTCGGCGTTTTCGCTTTCGGGAAGGGCACCGATTCGATCCAGACGGTAAAGGCGACCACCGGCCCCTTCACCCCCATCTCGCGCAGCACCTTGGGGTGGACCTCGCCAAAGCTCGCCAGCGCATTCGGCCCAAGCGCGATGGTGCCCGAGCGGCCCGGATGGAACCAGCCCGCCACCTTGCGATTGACCTGCACCCGCGCGGGGGCGCCGATCGCGGCCAGCACGGCCTCGACATCGGCCTTGGCATCGTAAAGATCAACCGGACGGCGCGAGCCAAAGGGGTCGCGCGGCGCCGAAGCGCCCACCAGCAGCCCCGCCGCCTGCAGCGCCTGATCGCCCGGCTCGCCACCGCTGAAGGCGGGGCCAACCTCGAACAGCGCCAGATCGGCAAAGCCGCGCGCCTGATTGCGCGCCGCCGCCTGCAAGAGCCCCGGCAGCAGATCCGGGCGCAGGTGGGTCATCTCCGACGAGATCGGGTTTTCGATCCGCGTCGCATCCGCGCCGCCGCCAAACAGCGCCGCCGACTTGGCGTCGATGAAGCTGTAGGTCACGCATTCATTGTAGCCCAAGGCCGCAATCGTGCGCCGCGCGGTGCGTTCGCGGGTCTGAATGGGCGTCAGGACCGGGCCGGGAACGCCGGTGGTTTCGCGCGCCATCGGACGGCCGACAAGCTTCGTGAGAGACGCAATCCGCGCCACCTCTTCCACAAGATCCGCTTCGCCCAGCACATCGGGCCGCCACGAGGGCGGCGACGCCATGTCGCCCTCAAAGGTGAAGCCAAGCGCCGTCAGCGTCGCGCGCTGCGTGGCCTCGGGAATTTCCATGCCGACAAGGCTGATGACGCGGGCGGGGTCGAGCCTGTAGGCGCGCTTGGTCACCGGCACGGCGCCGTCCATCACCACATTGGACGCCTCGCCGCCGCACAGCTCCAGCACCATCTGCGTTGCCAGTTCCAGCCCGGGCAGGGTGAACTCCGGGTCCACGCCACGCTCGAACCGATAGCGCGCGTCCGAGTTGATCTTCAGCGCGCGGCCGGTGGTGGCAATGGTGATCGGATCCCAATAGGCGCTTTCCAGGAAGACATCGACGGTGTCGTCGGTGCAGCCCGAAAGCTCGCCGCCCATGATCCCGGCAAGGCTTTCCGGCTGCGCATCGTCGCAAATCACCATCTGACCGGGGCGGAGCGTGTAGGTCTTGCCATCCAGCGCCAGCAATTCCTCGCCGCCCTTGGCAGGGACAATCCGCAGGTTCCCCGCCACCTTCGCCGCATCAAACACATGCAGCGGGCGGTTCAGGTCATAGGTGAAGAAGTTGGTGATATCGACCAGCGCCGAGATCGGACGCAGCCCGATGGCCCGCAGCCGCGATTGCAGCCACGCAGGCGAAGGCCCGTTCTTGACGCCACGGATCAGACGCCCGGCGAAGAGCGGGCAGCCCTTTTCCTTCAGGGCCGCGTCAATCTCCACCTTGATCGGGCTTTCGAACCCGCCCGGCACGGCCTCGATGGCGAGCGGCTTCAGCCGACCAAGACCGCGCGCCGCCAGATCGCGGGCGACACCGCGCACGCCCAAAGCATCGGGGCGGTTGGGCGTGATCTTGATGTGAATCATCGGATCGACCGCCTCGGGGCGGTTTTCCGCCAGCCAGTCGATGAACTTGCAGCCAACCTCGGAATTCAGGCTGTCCTCGGGCAGCTCGATGATGCCGTTATGCTCGTCGGAGAGTTCCAACTCGCGTTCCGAGCACATCATGCCGTGGCTTTCGACGCCGCGGATCTTGCCGATGCCGAGCGTGGTGTCGATGCCCGGCACGTAATCGCCCGGTTTCGCCAGCACGACGGTGATCCCCGCCCGCGCATTCGGCGCGCCGCAGACGATGACCTTTTCGCCCTCGTCGGTCAGCACGCGGCAGACCCGCAGCTTGTCGGCATCGGGGTGCTTTTCGGCGTGCAGCACCTTGGCGATGGTGAAGGGGGCGAGTTTCGCGCCCGGGTTCACCACCTCCTCGACCTCAAGGCCAAGGTCGGTGAGCGCATCGGCGATCTCGGTGACCGAGGCCTCGGTCTCGAGATGGTCTTTCAGCCAGGAGAGGGTGAATTTCATTTGGTTTATCCCCAACCCATAAGTGTCGTTAGCGCGGCGACTGCAACCGACGAGCCAACGTCCTTGATTATCTCGTATGCTTCTTTCGGAGCAGCTTCCCTGAGACGGCGCCAGATTTCATCATCTGAAATCGCCTCAACTGCATCGTGGCCCGCCGGAGTTAGCCGAACTCTGCCACCGTGAAAATCGATCGGATGATCTTTGCCGACAAACTCAATCAACCCTGATTGTTTCATCAGAAGTAACTGGTAGTCGCGGCTTCGTAATTCGGGTTTAGCTTCCACAGCTTCTAGCAGAATTGCGCCGCGTCCGACATAGGGAGCAAAACGGCTATCGAAACGTAGCCCGTCGGGCGTATCCGATGCTTCGATTTTGAGAAGCAAGTCCCTTATTAGGTTCTTGTCCCGTTTCACTTACTCAACCCCCCGAATACCGTCGGCAGGTCCAGCGCGGCGAAACCGTAGTGCTTCAGCCAGCGCAGGTCGCTCTCGAAGAACGCCCGCAGATCCGGGATGCCGTATTTCAGCATCGCGATCCGGTCGATGCCGACGCCGAAGGCAAAGCCCTGATATTCGGTCGGGTCGATCCCGCCCGCCGCCAGAACCTTGGGGTGCACCATGCCGGAGCCAAGGATTTCCAGCCAGGAATTGCCCTCGCCGATCTTCAGCTGGCCGCCTTCCCAGGAACAGCGGATATCCACCTCGGCCGAGGGTTCGGTGAAGGGGAAGTGGCTGGCGCGGAAGCGCAGTTCGACCGAGGGCACCTCGAAGAAGGTCTTGCAGAATTCCTCCAGCACCCATTTCAGGTTCGCCATCGAGATGTCGCGGCCGATCGCCAGACCTTCCACCTGATGGAACATCGGCGCGTGGGTCTGGTCCATGTCCATGCGGTAGACGCGGCCCGGCGCGATCACGCGAATGGGCGCGCCCTTGGCCTGCATGGCGCGGATCTGCACCGGCGAGGTGTGGGTGCGCAGCACATGCGGCGGGCGCGGGTCGGCCGGGTCGCGGGCCATGAAGAAGGTGTCATGTTCCTGCCGCGCGGGGTGTTCGGGCGCGATGTTGAGCGCGTCGAAATTATACCAGTCGGATTCGACCTGCGGGCCTTCGGCCACGGCAAAGCCCATGTCGGCGAAGATCGCGGTGACTTCGTCCATCACCTGGGACACCGGGTGGATCGTGCCCTGACGGCGCGGACGGCCGGGCAGCGTCACATCCAGCCATTCCGAGCGCAGCCGCGCATCCAGAGCCGCATCGGCCAGCGCCTCTTTCTTCGCGCGCAAAGCGGCGTCGATCTCGTCCTTCAGACGGTTCAGCGCCGCGCCGGTGGTGGTGCGTTCCTCGGGCGTCATTTGCCCCAGTTCGCGCATCTTCAGCGAAATCTCGCCCTTCTTGCCAAGGGCGGCCAGACGGATCTCCTCAAGGCTCGCCTCATCCGCGGCGGCCGCGATGCCTTCGAGATATTTCGCCTTGAGCACATCGAGCGTGGTCATCCGGTCTCTCCTGCAAGTGGGTGCGTCTTGCTAGCCGCCCCCCGGTCTGATTTCAAGCGCCCGAACGCAAAACCCCCGCGACGGCGGCTGCCGCGCGGGGGTTGTGTTTCCCGTGAGTGGGGAATTACGCGGCCGCGGCGGCTTTGGCCTGGGCAACGATGGCCGCAAAGGCCTCGGGCTCGTGCACGGCGAGATCCGCCAGAACCTTGCGGTCCACTTCGATCCCGGCAAGCGCCAGACCGTTGATGAAACGCGAATAGGTCATTTCCAGATCGCAGGCGCGGACGGCCGCGTTGATGCGCTGGATCCACAGCGCGCGGAAGTTGCGCTTGCGCTGCTGGCGGTCGCGCGTGGCGTATTGCATCGCCTTGTCGACAGCCTGGGTGGCGGTGCGGAAGTTGCGCGAACGGGCCGAGTAGTAGCCTTTCGCCTTCTTCAGGACTTTCTTGTGCGAGGCGTGAGTGACCTTGCCGGATTTGACGCGGGACATTGTTCAGGCCTCCAGATCAGCGGTTGTAGGGCATGTATTTCTTGACGATCTTCGCGTCCGCATCGGACAGGATCATCGTGCCCGCGCTGTCGCGGATGAACTTGGTCGTGCGCTTGATCATGCCGTGGCGCTTGCCGGCCGGACCCGCGATGACCTTGCCGGTCGCCGTGAATTTGAACCGCTTTTTCGCAGCGGATTTGGTCTTCATCTTGGGCATTTTCATCTCCTTTTCGAGAGTGAACGCACGACTCGGCATGCCACTGTTGGCCGGCCGTGCGGGATAGATGCGGGCAGATAGCCGCGGCGGCGGCGCTTGGCAAGCGAAAAGCGGCTAGTGGTTGAGGAAACGGGCGATGATCCGGGCGAAGGTCTCGGGGATCTGGCCGGGCGTGTAGCCGCCCGGCTTCGTCGCCATCGCCAGCAGGATCAGCCCACCGCCCACCAGCACCGCCAGCGTGGCGGCCCGCGGCGGACGGCTGTCGGCAAAGGCCGAGATCACCGCCGGAATGGCAAAGGCCGAGACGACGATCCCGAGCACAAGGAACAGATCGCTGTCGAGCATGGCCCCCTCCCGGCAAACCTGTGACGCAGGCTACTCCGGGTCGGTGCGGTAGATCAATCTTTCGTCGCAGGGCGCCACGCGCAGGATGTTCGTCGTCCCCTGCACGTTGAAGGGCACCCCGGCGATGACGATGATCTGATGGCTTTCATCGGCGAACCCATAGTCGCGCGCCGCGCGGGCGGCGTTGACCACGGCTTCCTTGAAGCGGCTGACTTCCTCGCAGCGCACCGCATGCACGCCCCAGTTCAGACAGAGCTTGCGCAGCGTCTGGGTGATCGGCGAGAGCGCGATCACCGGCACCCGCGGCCGTTCGCGGCAAACCAGCGCCACGGTTTTCCCCGACTGGGTGTAGCAGCAGATCGCGGACACATCGGTGGTTTCGGCAATTTCGCGCGCGGCGGCGACGATGCCATCGGCGACGGTCTGACGCTTGGCCGTGCGCGAGGCCTCGATGATGTCGCGATAGGTGGGATCGCTTTCGACCGAACGCGCGACGGCGTTCATCGTCTGCACCGCCTCGACCGGATAGCGCCCGGCGGCGGATTCGGCCGAGAGCATGATCGCATCGGCGCCTTCATAGATCGCCGTCGCCACGTCCGAGATTTCGGCCCGCGTCGGCATCGGGCTTTCGATCATGCTTTCCAGCATCTGCGTCGCGACGATCACCGGCTTGGCCGCGGCCCGGCATTTGCGGATCAGCCGCTTCTGGATCGGCGGCACGGCTTCGACAGGCAGTTCCACCCCCAGATCGCCGCGGGCGACCATGATCCCGTCCGAGACCTTCAGGATCTCGTCAAAGGCGCGTTCGGCCTGCGGCTTCTCGATCTTCGACAGAACCTGCGCCCGGCCGCGGGCCAGCGCCTTCGCCTCGATCACGTCTTCGGGGCGCTGCACGAAGCTCAGCGCCAGCCAGTCGGCGCCCAGTTCGCAGGCGAATTCCAGATCGTCGCGATCCTTGGGCGAAAGCGCGGCGAGCGGCAGCACCACATCAGGCACGTTCACGCCCTTGCGGTTCGAGATCGTGCCGCCGACGGTGACGATGCAATCGGCGAAATCCGGACCGCAGGCGGTGACGCGCAGGCGGATCTTGCCGTCATTGACCAAAAGCCGGGCGCCAACTTCCAGCGCGGCGAAAATCTCGGGATGCGGCAGGCAGACCCGGTGGCCGTCGCCCTCGGTCGGGTCAAGATCGAAGCGGAAGGGCTCGCCCTCCTCCAGATCGGCGGCGCCGAAGGCAAAGGTGCCGACGCGCAGCTTTGGCCCCTGCAGATCGGCCAGCACCGCGACCGGGCGGCCGGTGTCGGCCTCGATCTGGCGGATGATGTCGTAGCGGACCTTGTGCTCGGCATGGGTGCCGTGGCTCATGTTCAGGCGGAACATGTCGGCCCCGGCCTCGAACAAAGCGCGGATGGTCTTGTAATCGGAAGATGCGGGGCCAAGCGTGGCCACGATCTTGACATTGCGAAGGCGTCTCATGCGTCCTCGAGCGTTGGTGTTGCAGTCATTTCGTGGGCCGGTCCCAGCTATGGCGCAAAATGTCGCGCAGGGCAACTGGAACACCGGGCCTTGGTGACGTAAATCTGTTGTGAGCGACAAAGGCAAAGAAAGCATGACCGAAGCCTTTCACATTCATGGCGAAACCCGCCCCGGGCGCTGGCTGGTCACCGTCGATCACGCCACGAACCGGGTGCCCGACTGGGTGGGCGGCGGCAGTCTGGGCATCGCCCCCGAGGACATGATCCGCCACATCGCCTGGGACCCCGGCGCGCTGGAAGTGGCCCGGCATCTGGCCGAGGCGCTCGACAGCCCGCTGATCTGGTCGGATTTTTCCCGCCTTGTCATCGACCCGAACCGCGGCGAGGACGATCCGACACTGGTGATGCAGCTTTACGACGGCACGATCATTCCCGCCAACCGCCACCTCCCGCCCCCCGCGATCGAGGAACGGCTGGCCCGGCTGCACCGCCCCTATCACGACGCGCTGGCGCGATTGGCGGCGCGGCGGGCGGATACGGTGATCTGCGCGATCCATTCCTTTACCCCCTGCCTGCGCGGGCGCAGCCCCCGGCCCTGGCAGGTGGGCGTGCTGCATGCGCCCTGCGACACCCGTCTGGCGCTGCCGCTGATTGCGGCGCTGCGGGCCGCGGGGCTGTGCGTGGGCGACAACGAACCCTATTCGGGGCATCTGCGCGGCGACAGCATCGACCGGCACGCGCTGCAGACCGGGCGGCCCAACGTCTTGATCGAGCTGCGCAACGACCTGATCGCAACCGAATCGGGGCAGGCGCATTGGGCAGATGTGCTGGCGCCGATCCTGCGCGACTGCCTGGCCGCCTGCGAAACATTGCGCAGCTGATCGCGCCATTGTTTCCGCGCATACCGGCAATGCTTCCTTTGGTTTAGCGTTTCATTGCCCGCAGTTGCGGGCGGTGTTAGCAATTCGGTCATCATTTTTCAGGAGCGCAGCCATGGGCAGCCTAATTCTCCTTTCGCTTTTTCCGGTCCTGCTTGTGGGCCTTGCGATCAATGCTTCCGATGACGACGACGACAAGGATGATGCCCCGGCCGCGAACCGGATTTTCGGCGACGAAACCGCCGAGGAAATCGAGGGCAGCGCCGGAAATGACTATATCGACGCGGGTCACGGCAACGATGATGTGCTGGGCGGGGCGGGCAATGACACGCTGCGCGGCAATCTTGGCGCCGATTTCCTGGCCGATCTGCAGGGGTCCGACCATCTGATCGGCGGCTATGGCTATGACACGCTGTTCGGGATTGATACGGTCGGCACCGGCGCCGATGTGCTGGACGGGGGCGGCAATGACGACCAGCTGATCGGCGATGGCGGCGACACCCTGATCGGCGGCGACGGCACCGACAGATTCATCGCCGAATGGACGCCGGGATCGGCGCCGCTGCTGGTGCGCGATTTCGGCGATGGCGGCACCACGGACGAAACCTTCCGGCTGTTCCAGACCGAGTTCACCGAAGGCACCGAATTCCTGCTGAACCCGACCGAGGGCGGCGTCGATCTGGTGCTGGACGGCGAAACCGTCGCCTTCTTCCAGGGCAATAGCCTTGAAGATCTGGTCGGCCGCGTCTCGATGGATGTGGAGGGCGAGGATGACAGCTTCACCGTCTATCCGACCGTTCCGGCCCAGACCGTGACCGGCACCGACACCGCCGAGGAGCTTGCGGGCGGAACCGGTGACGACACGATCCTGGCTTTGGGCGGGAATGACAGCATCGAAGGGCTGTCGGGCCATGACAGCATTGATGCCGGCGGCGGCAATGACGAGGCCATGGGCGAGGATGGCGACGACACGATCCTGGGCGGCATCGGTTACGACACGCTTTTCGGCGAGGCGGGCGAGGACAGCCTTTCGGGGGATGCCGGAAATGATCTGCTGAGCGGCGGTGCGGGCGTTGACACGCTTGATGGCGGCACCGGCGATGACAGTCTTCAGACCGGCTCCGGGGACATCGTGAGCGGTGGCGCGGGCGCCGACGATTTCCGCATCGACTGGACCTCGGGCGACGAGACGGTCAGGATCACCGATTACGGGAACGTCTCCGGCGCCGCCGAGGGGGCGACGGAAGATGTGCTGATCATGTGCGACAGCTACACCGCCGACATGGAATTCCGGCTTGAAGCCGTCGAGGGCGGCGTTATCGCGATCGTCGATGGCGATACGGTGGCCCGGTTCGAAGGCGCCGACATCGCGACTCTGGAGGCGCATCTGACCCTGCAAGGCGCCGATGACGTCCTTTACACCCTGCGCCAGAACATCGCCGGAACCGATGGCGACGACAGCCTGGCCGGAACCGCGGGCCATGACACGATCAGCGCGCATCTTGGCAATGACACGGTCGATGCGGGCGACGGGGATGATCTTGTGACCGGCGGCTATGGCGCCGACACGATCGACGGCGGCTTGGGCGATGACACGATCGACGGCGGTGCGCAGAACGACACGATCGACGGCAGCCATGGCGCGGATTCGCTGCTCGGTCAGGATGGCAACGATGTTCTGAACGACGTTTCCGGCCTGGATACGCTGGACGGCGGCAACGGCAATGACCTGCTTTCCGCAAACGACGGCTTTCTGGACCAGATGGAGGGCATCGCCCCGGATGTGCTGAATGGCGGCGCCGGAAACGACACGCTCTTTGGCGACTTCAGCGATACGCTGACCGGCGGATCGGAGGCGGATCAATTCGCGACGCAGGTGCTGGTTGATCCCGACATTCCGGAAAACAGCTACAGCCAGGACGTGCTGGTCACCGATTTCGAGGTTGGCACCGACACGCTGCGCCTGGACGAAGTGCCCGAGGATGCGGTGATCACGATCGTCGATACCGGCGCGGGCGCAGCGGTGCGGGTGAATGGCGACACGCTGCTGATCCTGCAGGGGGTCGCCGCCACCGATATCACGCTCGACATGATCACCGTCAATTCCGCCGCGGCCTGACCGGCCCGCGCATGAAAAAGCCCCGGGCTGGAATGGCCCGGGGCTTTTTCCTTTTCGTCGCGACGGAGCTCAGATCGCCGCCTTGCGCCCTTCGTCCAGATAGATCTCGCGCAGCCGCGTCGCCACCGGACCGACCTTGCCGCCGTTCAGCGCCACGCCGTCCACTTCCACGACCGGCATCACGAAAGCCGAAGCCGAGGTGAAAAACGCCTCGTCGGCGGCCTGGGCTTCCGCGATGGTGAAGGGGCGTTCCTCGATCTCCATCTGCGCTTCGGCGGCATATTTCAGCAGCGAGGCGCGGGTGATCCCGTGCAGAATGTCGTTCGACAGCTGCCGGGTGATGATCTTGCCGCCCTTGACGATATAGGTGTTGTTCGACGAGCCCTCGGTGACGAAACCGTCCTCGACGAACCAGGCGTCATGCTTGCCCGCGGCTTCGGCGGCCATTTTCGCCATCGACGGGTAAAGCAGCTGCACCGTCTTGATGTCGCGGCGATGCCAGCGCAGATCCGGGATCGAGATCACCTTGATGCCGGTCTTCGCCTTCGGATCCTCGGCCAGACCCGGCTTCGACTGGGTGTAAAGCACGATCGTCGGCGGCGTGCCCGCGGGCGGATAGTGGAAATCGCGGTCCCCGGCATTGCCGCGGCTGACCTGCAGATAGATCATGCCATCGACCAGATTGTTGCGCGCGATCAGCTGGCGGTGGATCTCCAGCCATTCCTCGCGGCTCAGGTTGCCGGTCATCTCCAGCTCCGCCATCGAGCGGGCCAGCCGGGCCAGATGGCCTTCGAATTCCAGGATCTTGCCATCCAGAACCGAGGTCACTTCGTAAACGGCATCGCCCATCACGAAGCCGCGGTCAAAGATCGAGACCTTGGCCTCTTCCTCGGGCAGATATTCGCCATTCAGGTAAACGGTGCGGCTCATGCGCATTCCTCCTCAGCCCCAGAGCCCCGGCTCGGGGGGATAAATCTTGCCGTCCGCATAAGTCAGCGGGCTTTCGCGGTCTTGGGCCAGAAGCAGCGGCCCGTCAAGATCGACATAGGCCACACCCTGCGCCACAAGGGTCGCAGGCGCCATCGCAAGGCTTGACCCGACCATGCAGCCGACCATCACGCCATAGCCTTCGGCCAGTGCCGCTTGCCGCAGCGCCAGCGCCTCGGTCAGCCCGCCGGTCTTGTCGAGCTTGATGTTCACAAGATCGTATTTGCCCTTCAGATGGGCGAGCGACTTGCGGTCATGGCAGCTTTCATCGGCACAGACCGGCACCGGACGATCCATCCCGATCAACGCCTCGTCAGCCTTGGCGGGCAGGGGTTGCTCGACCATCGCCACCCCCAGCCGGACCAGATGCGGGGCGAGATCGGCATAGACCTCGGCCGACCAGCCCTCGTTCGCATCGACGACGATCACCGACTTCGGCGCCCCCGCCCGCACGGCTTCCAGCCGCGGCATGTCATCGGGGGTGCCCAGCTTGATCTTCAAGATCGGCCGATGCGCATTTTTCGCGGCCGCGGCCCGCATCGCCTCCGGCTCGGCCAAGGACAGCGTGTAACAGGTGACCTCCGGCCCGGGCGCGGCAAGGCCAGCCAGTTCCCAAACCCGCTTGCCCGCGGCCTTCGCCTCAAGATCCCAGAGCGCGCAATCGACAGCATTCCGCGCCGCCCCGGGCGGCAGGGCATCGTAAAGCGCCGCGCGGGTGATCCCCTCGGGCAGGCCCTCGATCTGCGCCGTCACGCTTTCCAGGCTCTCGCCGTAGCGCGCATAAGGCACGCATTCGCCCCAGCCGGTCACGCCCCCGCGCGTGATCCGCACCGTCAGCACTTTCGCCTCGGTCCGCGAGCCGCGCGAGATGGTGAAAACCTCGGCCAAGCGAAACACATCCGCCGTCACGGAAATCATCTTCCGCCCCTTTATCTTGCCCCAAATATCCCCGCCGGAGGCTCCGCCCCCGGCAGGCAGCGCCAAGCTCTCAGATCGCGGCCAGCGCGTCCACCAGCTTCGCCGCACCAAAGCGGAAGGGATCGGTGGTGGGCAGACCCATCTCGGCCTCGACCTTGGCGATATAGGCGCGGGCCTCGGCCTCGGGCATGTTTTGCGTGTTGATCGAGATGCCCACCACCTGGCAGGCCGGGTTCGCGACCTTCGCCACCTGCAGCGCCAGATCGCGCAGGGCGTCAAGGCCCGGCAGCTGATAACCCGGCAGGCCGCGCATATGGGCGCGGGTCGGTTCGTGGCACAGCACCAGCGCATCGGGCTGACCGCCATGCACCAGCGCCATCGTCACGCCGGAATAGCTGACGTGGAAGAGGCTCCCCTGCCCCTCGATCAGATCCCAGTGATCGGCGTCATTGTCGGGCGTCAGCCATTCCACCGCCCCCGCCATGAAATCGGCAATCACCGCATCCAGCGGCACGCCGTCGCCGGTGATCAGGATGCCGGTCTGCCCGGTGGCGCGGAACGACGCCTTCATCCCCCGCGCGCGCATCTCTTTTTCCATGCAGAGCGCGGTATACATCTTGCCGACCGAGCAATCGGTGCCCACGGCCAGCATCCGCTTGCCCGTGCGCTTCACGCCGTTCGCGATCGGATAGTCCACCGTCGGCACCCGCACGTCATGCAGCTGACGCCCGCAGGCCTTGGCCACGGCGACCAGATCTTCCTCGTCGCGCAGCAAGTTGTGCAGGCCCGAGGCCAGATCGAAGCCCTCTTCCAGCGCCATGATCAGCACTTTCTTCCAGGCTTGCGAGATCACGCCGCCGCGGTTCGCCACGCCAATCACCAGCGTCTTGCAGCCCGCGGCCTTGGCGGTGGCCAGGTTCATCTCGGGCAGGCCCAGATCGGCCTTGCAGCCCTCCATCCGGTATTGGCCAATGGCATATTCCGGGCGCCAATCCTTGATGCCCTGCGCGACTTTCGCGGCCAGCTGGTCGGGCGCATCGCCAAGGAACAGAAGATAGGGGGTTTCGATCAGCGACATGGGAGCCTCGGCAGGTTGGAAAGGGTTTCGCAAGGTATCGCGCGGACGGCCACGGATTTTCTTGGAAAGATGCGGCGAAACCTTGGTTACTCGACACATTTCTTTCGCATCTTTATGTTTTCTTCGAAGCTTCTTCCAAGTTTTCCGCGCGCCGCAAAATTCATCACCTTTTCACCCCCGATGCTGCATCCGCAGAAACTCCTTGCATGCCGCAGCGCAACAATATATCGCAAACACAACCCGTCCCGTAACTTCCTTGCCGAGAGACCCGATGAGCTTCCGCACCCAGCCGCCCGCCCCCGCCCGCCTCAACCGCTGTCAGCTGTTCGGGCCCGGCTCGCGTCCGGCGATCTTTGAAAAGATGGCGCAATCGGCGGCCGATGTGATCAACCTCGACCTGGAGGACTCGGTCGCCCCCGATGACAAGCCGCAGGCGCGGCGCAACATCATCGAGGCGTCGCATAACGTCGATTGGGGCAACAAATACCTCTCGGTGCGGATCAACGGGCTGGATACGCCGTTCTGGTATCGCGACGTGGTCGAGCTGCTCGAAGAAGGCTCGGAGCGCATCGACCAGATCATGATCCCGAAAGTGGGCTGCGCCGCCGACGTCTACGCCGTCGATGCGCTGGTGACGGCGATCGAGGCTGCCAAAGGCCGCAAGAAACGCATCTCGCTGGAAGTGATCATCGAATCGGCCGCGGGCATCGCCCATGTCGAGGAAATCGCGGCCTCCTCGCCGCGGCTGCAGGCGATGAGCCTTGGCGCGGCGGATTTCGCGGCCTCGATGGGGATGGCCACCACCGGCATCGGCGGCACGCAGGAAAACTACTACATGCTGCATGCGGGCGTGAAGCACTGGTCGGACCCGTGGCACTGGGCGCAGGCCGCCATCGTCGCCGCCTGCCGCACCCATGGCATCCTGCCGGTAGATGGCCCGTTTGGCGACTTCTCGGATGACGAGGGTTTCCGGGCACAGGCCCTGCGCTCGGCCACTTTGGGCATGGTCGGCAAATGGGCGATCCACCCGAAACAGGTGGCGCTGGCGAACGAGGTCTTCACGCCCTCTGACGCTGCGGTTGCAGAGGCGCGGGAAATTCTGGCGGCGATGGAAAAGGCCAAGGCCGAGGGCGCCGGGGCCACCGTTTACAAGGGGCGGCTCGTCGATATTGCCTCGATCCGGCAGGCAGAGGTCATTGTCAGACAGGCGGAAATGACTAAGGTTTAAGCGCCGTGTAAACGATTCGTGACCGAATCGATTCGGATCCCGGAGCGGTGGGGAGGGGAGGCCCGGCTGCATGAGGGAACAGGGACGCCCCGGACCCGTGCCGGGGCGTTTCCAATTTCGCCCCCCACCCCGCGGCACTTGGCCCGCCTTTCCCTGCGTCAGTTGCAAATCCGGTGCCGCGCGGTCATATAGGCCACGACTGCGTTACGGAGGCTTCGATGACGACCTATCTCGAGTTCGAAAAGCCGCTCGCCGAGATCGAGGGCAAGGCCGAGGAACTGCGGGCGCTGGCCCGGGCGAATTCGGGGATGGATGTCGAGAAAGAGGCCTCGGCGCTCGACAAGAAGGCGGCGCAGATGCTGACCGACCTTTACAAGGATCTGACGCCCTGGCGCAAATGTCAGGTGGCGCGGCATCCCGACCGGCCGCATTGCCGCGACTATATCTATGAGCTTTTCACCGAATACACGCCGCTGGCGGGCGACCGCAACTTTGCCGATGATCATGCGGTGATGGGCGGCCTTGCGCGGTTCGACGATCAGCCGGTCGTCGTCATCGGCCATGAAAAGGGCCACGACACCGCCTCGCGCATCGTGCACAATTTCGGCATGGCCCGCCCCGAGGGCTATCGCAAGGCGATCCGGCTGATGGACATGGCCGACCGCTTCGGCCTGCCGGTGATCACGCTCGTTGACACCCCCGGCGCCTATCCCGGCAAGGGCGCCGAGGAACGCGGTCAGGCCGAGGCCATCGCACGTTCGACCGAGAAATGCCTGTGTCTGGGCGTGCCGCTGATTTCGGTGATCATCGGCGAGGGCGGCTCGGGCGGGGCCGTGGCCTTTGCCACCGCCGACCGCATCGCCATGCTGGAACATTCGGTCTATTCGGTGATCTCGCCCGAGGGCTGCGCCTCGATCCTGTGGAAGGATGCCGAAAAGATGCGCGAAGCCGCCGAGGCGCTGCGGCTGACGGCGCAGGATCTGAAGAAGCTTGGCGTGATCGACCGGATCATCGCCGAACCGCTGGGCGGGGCGCAGCGCGACCGCAAGAAGACGATTGCCAGCGTCGGCGCCGAGATCGGCAAGATGCTCGCCGATCTGAAGGGCAAGAAACGCGCCGAGATCCTGGCGGCGCGGCGCAAGAAATTCATCGAGATGGGCTCGAAGGGGCTGGCGGCGTAAGTCGCCTACCCTGCGACATGAAAAAGGGCGGCTCAAGCCGCCCTTTCGCATTTCGGGGTGTCTCGTCTCAGCCGATCTTCAGCCCGGCCTCGGCCATCAGTCTGTCCGAAGCGGTCTCGATCTGCGCCTCGATCACCTTCATGTACTCGCCCATCGGCATGCCAGCCTCGATCTGCGGCAGAAATTCCACCACCGCCAGCCCGGGCTTGCGCAACACCGCATGGCGCGGCCAGAACACGCCCACATTCGTCGCCGCGGGCACGCAGGGCAGGCCCAATTCGGCATAAAGCGCCCCGGCGCCGATCTTGTAGGGCTTCTTCGCCCCCGCCGCGACGCGGGTGCCTTGCGCAAAGATCACCAGCTGACCGCCCGCAAACCGCGCATCCTTGGCCTGTTCCAGCATCCCCTTGATCGCCGCGCCGCGCTTGCCGCGATCGACCGGCACGCAGCCGATCAGGTAAGCATACCAGCCGACGAAGGGGGTCCAGACCAGCTCCTGCTTCATGATGAACTTGCCGCGCGGGATCGCCGCATAGATCATCAGAATGTCGAAGAAGCTCTGGTGCTTGGCGGCGATCAGCACATCGCCCGTGGGGATCTCGCCGCGGTATTCGGTCTTGATGCCGACCATCCAGCCCGCGGTCCAGCACACCCATTTGCAATAACCGCGACAGACAAGGATCGCTGCCGAGCGCCCGCCGATCAGCGCAAAGGGCAGACCGCCGACGGCATAGACCGCCAGCATCACATACATCTGTGCAATGAACAGAACAGAGCGGATATATTGCCAAACGATCATCAGCGAATTCCCCTGAGCATGCGCAGCGCCGCGGCGCGGGTGGCGCCAAAGGCCACTAACGCAGCCAGCCCCGGCAATGCAAGCGGCCAAAGCCAGCCCCAGCCGGTGAAGCCAAGCCCGGTCAGGAAGCCGCCCGCCGCATCGGCCGCGGGCAGCGCCGCCACCGCCGCCATGCCCAGCGCCGTGCCCAGCGCCGCCCCGGCCAGCGCGCGTTTGGTGAAGCGGCGCACGAAGGCCCCGGCGATGAAGGCATCCTGCGCCCCCACAAGCCGCAGCGTGCGGATCACCTGCCCGTTCGCCGCCAAGGCCGCCTGCGCGGCCAGCGTGATCATCCCCGCCATCGCCCCGCCGATCAGCACCAGCGAGAGCCAGCCCAGCAGCCGCAACCGGCTGGCCGCGGAAACCAGCGGCTTGCGCCAGCGGGTGTGGTCATCAAGCACCGCCCCGGGCGCCTCGGCCGCCAGCCGTAGCCGCAACCCCTCGGCGTCGATGCCCTGCCCGGTCTCGGTCAACTCGACGAGCTTCGGCAGGGGCAGGCTGTCCACCGGCAGATCCGGCCCGAACCACGGGTCGAGCAGCTTGCGCATCTCGCCCTCGTCCATGGCGCGGTAGCTGGCCACGCCGGGCGTCGTTTCGAGCGCATCGAGCACGGCGCGCAACTGTGTTTCCATCTGATCGGGCGGCGCCGAAATCCGGATCGTGGCCGAGCGCGCCAGCGCCTCGGACCAGCGATCGGCAAGCCGCCCCGAGGCCAGCGACAGGGCCAGCGCAAAGACCGCCAGAAAGGCCATCGCCGCCGAGGTCAGCACGGTCAGATTGGCGGTGAAGCCGGTCGGCGGCACCACCCGGTCGGCGGTCGAAAGCTCGGACCCGAAAGGATTGAACCGCATCACAGATCCGCCCCCGCCAGTTGCAGCCGCCGGTTCGCGATCCGCAGCACCCGCGCCGAGACCTGCGCCTTGGCCTGCCGGATCAGGTTCAGATCATGCGTCGCGATCAGCACGGTCTTGCCCAGCTTGTTCAGCTCCATCAGCAGCGACAGAAGCCGCAGCGACATTTCCCAGTCAAGGTTCCCCGTGGGCTCGTCGGCCAGGATCACCTCGGGCGAGGTGATGATCGCCCGCGCCAAGGCCGCCCTTTGCCGCTCGCCGCCCGAAAGCTGCGGCGGCAGCGCATTCATCTGCGCCTTCAGCCCGACCCAGGCCAGAAGCTCGGCCAGCTCCATCCCGTCGATCGGCCGCCCCGACACCGTCAGCGGCAGCGCGACATTTTCCGCCACCGACAGGTGATCGAGAAACTGGCAGTCTTGATGCACGACGCCGATGCGCTGGCGCATCCGGGCGATGTCGTCGCGCCCCATCGTGCGGGCGTCCTGCCCGTAAAGCCCCATGAACCCCGACGAGGGCAGCAGCTCGGCGTAGCACAGTTTCAGGAACGTCGTCTTGCCCGCGCCCGAAGGCCCGGTCAGGAAGTGAAACGATCCCGGCACCAGCTTCAGCGTCATCTCCGCCAGCAGCTCGCTTCCGCCATAGCCGACGGCGACATCCTGCAATTCGATCACTGCGCGGCCCCTCTCCTGTTGCCCCCTGTGCGGGCGGCCCCTGCGACACACTCAAACTATTGGAGTTTGTTTCTTTGCTTGCTACAACAAGCTGGTAGAAAAGGCCAGAATGGCAAGCGAGGGGCGAGGCTGGGAACCGGATGCGGCTGATCTGCCCAAGATGCGGTGCGCAATACGAGGTGGATGACGTGGTCATTCCCGCCGCGGGGCGTGATGTGCAATGTTCCGGCTGCGGCCAGACCTGGTTCCAGCCCAGCCGGGCCATGCTGGATGCCGCGCAGGAACAGGCCCGGGACGATGCGGACCGGCTTGACGGCTGGGATGTCGCCGAGGGGACCGCCCCGACGGAGCCAGAGCCTGCACCGGACCCCGACCCCGAAGGCCTGGCCGGAGCCCCGGCCCGAAGACTGGCCAGAGATCGCGCCGCAGGCCCCGCCGGCCGAAAGCCCCGGTCCCGCCGACACCGCCCCCGGTCCCGACATCGCGTCCGCGGAGGATGCCGAGATCCTTGATTGGGCGGTGCCCGATGTCGCCCCCCCCCCCCGCCGAGCCCGAACCGGCCGAGCTTGAGCCCGATGTCACCCAGGCCATCGCCGAATTGATGCGCGCCCATCCGGTGACGCTGCCGCCCGAACCCGAACCCGAACCCGAACCCGAGCCCGAACCGCAGACGGAACCCGAAGCGGAGCCGCCGCCAGCACAGTCTGCGGTGCCTGCGCCGCCGCCCGAACCGTCCGAGGTCGGCCCGGCGCCCCGTGCGGGGGCGATCCCGCGGCGTCCGCTGGACGAAAACCTGCTGGCGATCCTGCGCGAAGAGGCCGAACGCGAAGCCGCCGCCCGTCGCGCCGAGGGCGGGGATTTCGAAACCCAGCAGGAAATGAACCTTGATCCGGTGCTGACACCGCCGCCCGCAGCGCCCCGGCCGATCACGCCGCCGGTTGCTGCTCCGGTTGCTGCGGCGCCAGAGCCGATGGCACCGGAAACGATGGTGCCGCCGCCGCGTGCGGTGACGCCGGTGCGGGTGGCGCCACCGCGCCGGGTGCCGGATTTCAGCGATCTCAATTCGGTGGACGAGGATGAACGCCACGCCGATCTGACCGAAGGTCCCGATCCCGAAAGTTCCGACCCCGACGGCCCCGAGACGCCCGGCAAATACACCCGGCGTCAGCGCCTGCCCGACATCGACGAGATCAATTCCAGCCTGCGGGCCAGCGCCGACCGGGCCGGGGATATTGCCGCCATGGGCATGGCGCAGAGCGGGGAAGAGAGCCCCTCGGGCTTCCGTCTTGGCTTTTCCGCGGTCCTTCTGCTCGCGGCGCTGGCGGCGCTGGCCTATGCCTATGCGCCACAGCTGGCCCGGACGGTGCCCGCGCTGGGACCGGCGCTGGACGGCTATGTCACCGCGGTCGATGCGGCGCGGATCTGGCTGGATGCGCAGCTGCGCGCGGTGATTGCCGCGGTGCAGGCCGGGTCCGGGCCGCAGTCCTGATCCCGGCCGCGCCGCTTACGGCCCGGCAAAGCGGTCCAGCAGGCGGCGCAGATAGTCCCGTTCGGCCTCGGGGCGGCTGCGCTCGGCGGTGCGGCGGCGGATTTCATCCAGCAGGTCGCGGGCACGCCGATAGATGTCGTCGCCCTTGAGCAGATCGGAGTCGGTGCCGATCCGGCTGCCCTCTCCCGTCGCCCGGCCCAGGGGATCGCGCGGCAATTCCCGCGCGCCATGCCCGCCCATCGCATCGCCGCGCCGTTCCATCCCCTCGGCGCCCTGCCCGCGTTCGCCCGAACCGCTTTCTTCGGCCATCGCCTCGCCCAGCTTCCGCATGCCTTCGCGCAAAGCCTCGATCGCATCGGCCTGCTGATCCAGCGCCCCGCCCAGATCGCCGTTCTTCAGCGCCTGTTCCGCACCATCCATCGCCCGCCCGGCCTCGCCCAGCGCCCGCTCGGCCTCCTTTGCCGCCTCGCCGCCCAGCCGCGGCATCAACCCGCGCTGGCGTTCCAGCTCCCGGCGCAGCGCATGTTGCCGCTCGGCCAGGCTGTCGCCCGGATCGTCTTGCGCGCCCGCTTCGGACTGCGGTTGCCCCTCGGGCTGCGGTTGCGGCTGCGGCGCCCCGGGCCCCGGTTGCTCCAGCCCCGGATCGACGCCCTCGGGCTCTGGGCTGCGCTGCATCTGCCGGAAGGCATCATCCGAAAGCTTCTGCTGATCGCGGAGCGTCTGGCCAAGGTCCTTCATCGCCTTGCCGCCGGGGCCGTCGCCCTCGCCGCCCTCGCCCTGGGTGACCCTCATGTTTTCCATCAGCCGCGCCAGCTGATCAAGCAGCTCCTGCGCCTCGGCCATCCGGCCTTCCTCCATAAGACGCTGGATTTCTTCCATCATCTGCTGGATCTGATCGCCGGTGATGCGCTGGCTGTCCTGCTTTTGCCCGAATTGCGGCCCCTCTTCCTGATCGGTGGCGCGTTCGGCCAGCATCTGCAGGTAACGGTCGGTGGCCTCTTTCAACTCGGCCATCAGCTTGGCGATCTCGTCCTTGGAGGCGCCGTTGCGGATCGCCTCGCTCAGCCGTTCCTGCGCCTGCTGCATCGCGGCCAAAGCATCGGCCAGACCGCCGTCTTCCAGCAATTTCGCCAGATCCCACAGCACCTTGGCCACCTCGTCCCGGGCCTCGGGGGTCAGCGCGGCCCCCTCCAGCCGTTCGACCTGCGCATGCAGCGCTTCGGCGATCTGCGGCGCGGGGAAAAGCCCCTCGGGCCGGTGCAGGATCGCCCGCAGCAATTGCGCCGTGCGGGGGGCATTTTCGCGCGACCACAAAAGATCGCGGCGCATCTCGATCAGCGCCGCCGCCCGCGGATCAAAGAACCGCCGCCCGGGCAGATCGAAGCTTTGATCGCCGCTGGTGCCGGTCTGGCCCAGCCCGTCCTCGACCGACAGCGAAAGCCGCACCGGCAGGTTCGCCCAGGGGTGTTCGGACATGTCCTCGATCAGCGTTTCGGTGAAATCCGCGCGCGAGCCGGTGATGGGAAGCGGCAGATCGAAGGTCAGATCGGGGCGCGGCTCGGGGGCGATGGCCAGACCATAGCGGCGGTCGATCGCCGCCAGATCAAGGCGGATCTGCGCCTGACCCCGGATCACGCCGTAATCATCGCTCGCATGGAAGGGCTGCGCCAGCTTGCCATCGGCGCGCCGTTCAGCCAGCCGCGGCAGCTCGACCGCGGGCCCGGCATCGGAGAGCAGCGTGACCCGGAAGCTGCGCCCCATCCGCCCGCCAATCTCGATCACGCCAGAGCGGCGGGCCGTCAGATCAAGGCTTTGCACCTCGCCCCCCTCGGTCTTGTCGGGCGTCGCGGCGGGGCTGGACACGGTTTCGGCGAAGGGCACCGACCCGGGCGGGCCGTAGAAGCGGAAGGACAGTTTCGTACCCTCGGGCAGGAAAAGATCCTCCCCCTCGACCCCGTTCAGATAAAGGCCGGGCTTGCCGGTGTAGCGCGGCGGCTCGGCCCAGCCTTCCCAGGCGGGGCCCATCGCGGCTTCGGCGGCGCCGGGGGGTTGCGGATGCTGGGGCGGCGTGAAGATCGCCAAGGGGGCGCCGAAGATCAGCGCCACGGTGACGCCGGTCAGGGCGGAAATCCGCAGGCCGTAGGGGTCACGCGGCGCCAGATCAGGCGCGGGCAGGGGCGCGCGGGCGGCAGCGGCGCGTTCGGCCATGCGGCCGCGGTGCAAAGCCCAAAGCGCGCGCGTCGCCGGATCGGTCTCGCCCAGCGCCAAACTGTCGGTCAGCGCGGCGAGCGGGCGGCCGGGCAGGCTCGCATCCAGCCGGGCAATCGCCTCGGACCGGGTGGGAATACGGAACCGCCGGAACCCCGGCGCGGCCAGAACGACGGCCAGAAAGCCAAGCGTCCCGGCCAGGATGGGCCATTGCCGCCCGGTCAGATGATCGGGCAGCCGAAAGGCCAGAAGGGTGAAGGTGATCGCGGCCAGCGTGAGAAGCGGCCAGAAGCAGCGCGCCAGCCGTTCGGCCAGCATCGCCGCCCGCGTCAGCGCGATCGGTCGGGCCAGCGGGGCGAGCGGGTCGCCCGGAAGGGGCGGCGGCGGCGGCATCGGTCCTTTCCGGCCCCGACTACCGGATCAGAGCCATTCCGGAATGCTATCGCGGGCCAGCATTTCCTCAAAGCTCGGTCTTTGCCGGATGACGGCGAAGTGATCCCCGCGCACCAGCACCTCGGGGATCAGCGGCCGGGAATTGTATTCGGACGCCATCACCGCGCCATAAGCCCCCGCCGAACGGAAGGCGACCAGATCGCCCGCGGCCATCGGGGGAAGCTCGCGGCCCTTGGCGAAAGTGTCGCCGGTTTCACAGACCGGGCCGACGACGTCGAAGGGCTGCGGCGCAGTGCCCGGCGCGGGCTCGATCACCGGAACGATATCGTGATGCGCCGCATACATCGCAGGCCGCACCAGATCGTTCATCGCCGCATCGACGATGAGGAAATTGCGCCCCTCGCCTTCCTTGAGCCAGATCACCGAAGTCACCATCAGCCCGGCATTGCCGGAAATCAGCCGCCCCGGCTCGATCTCGATTTCGCAGCCCAGATCGCCCAGAACGCGCGTGATCATCGCGCCGTAATCAGTGGGCAGCGGCGGCGCCTCGTTCGAGCGCTGGTGATAGGGAATGCCCAAGCCCCCCCCCAGATCAAGGCGGCGGATCTTGTGGCCATCCTCGCGCAGCGCCAGCGTCAGTTCGCGGACCTTGGTGAAGGCGGCTTCAAACGGCGCAAGATCGGTCAGCTGGCTGCCGATATGCACATCGACGCCGATCACCTCGATCCCGGGCAGTTTCGCGGCCTCGGCATAGACGGCCCGGGCCTTGGCAATCGGAATGCCGAACTTGTTTTCCGATTTGCCGGTGGCGATCTTTTCATGGGTCTTCGCATCGACATCGGGGTTCACCCGCAAGGCAATCGGCGCGGTGACGCCAAGGCCCGTCGCAATCTCGGAAATCGCCCGCAGCTCGGGTTCGCTTTCGACATTGAACTGCCGGATGCCCCCGGTCAGGGCGAGGGCGATTTCGTCGCGCGTCTTGCCAACGCCGGAAAAGACGATCCGCTCCCCCGGCACGCCCGCGGCTTTCGCCCGACGGTATTCGCCGCCCGAGACGACATCCATCCCCGCCCCAAGATCGCCGAGCAGCTTCAGCACGGCCAGGTTCGAATTCGACTTGATCGCGAAACAGACCAGATGATCGGTGCCCGCCAGCGCCGCATCGAAGAGCTGGAAATGCCGGGTCAGGGTCGCGGCGGAATAGACGTAGAACGGCGTGCCGACAGCGGCCGCGATTTCAGGCAGGGCCACGTCTTCGGCATGCAGCACGCCATTGCGGTAAAGAAAATGATCCATCGCGGCCTCCGGTTGCTGAGGCTTCTTATCCGGTCGGGCCGGTCAAGAAAAGCGGGCTCAGAAGCCCGCGCCCAGACGCAGCCAGCCAAGCCGCGTGCCAACGGTGCCGCGGCCGGTGCCGGTCACCCCCAGCCGCACCGGGCCGACGCCGGTCGTAACCCCGGTCGTCACCTGCCCTGTGGGGGCCGCATGCACATTCGCCCGCGGCCCGGAACAGGCCGCAAGCAGGATCAGCATCAGCGACAGCGCGATCCTCACAGGGTCCCCACGACGCCCATCCGCGCCTCGCCGGAGATCGACACGCCCGGGGTTGCGGCTTGCGGCTTTGTGGGCGGGCCATCGACGCCGCAGGTGGCGGTCAGGGTCAGAAGCGACAGGGCCAGAAGGATGCGCATGATATCTCCGGGGTCAGGCCAGAAGCCCCTGCCAGCGCGCCACCTGGGCGCGGACCTGATCGGGGGCGGTGCCGCCGTAAGACTGCCGCGAGGCGACCGAATTGTGAACCCCAAGCACGGAATAGACCGCCTCGGTCAGGGCCGGATGGGCGGATTTCAGCTCTTCAAGGCTCAGATCGGGCAGATCGCAGCCCTTCTTTTCCGCCAGCGCGACCAGCGAGCCGGTGACGTGATGGGCGTCGCGGAAGGGCAGACCGGCCTCGCGCACCAGCCAATCGGCCAGATCGGTCGCGGTCGAAAAGCCCGATGAGGCCGCGGCTTCCAGCTTGCCCGTGTTCACCGTCAGATCCGACATCATGCCCGTCATCGCCGCAAGCGCCAGCATCAGCGTATCGGCGGCGTCGAAAACCTGTTCCTTGTCTTCCTGCATGTCCTTCGAATAGGCAAGCGGCAGGCCCTTCATCACGGTGAAGAGCGCGACGGCCGCGCCCAGCACCCGGCCGATCTTCGCCCGGATCAGCTCCGCCGCATCGGGGTTGCGCTTTTGCGGCATGATGCTGGACCCCGTGGACCACTTGTCCGACATCGCGACGAAGCGGAACTGCGCCGAGGACCAGATCACCAGCTCTTCCGCCAGACGGCTCAGATGGACCGCGCAGATCGCCGCCGAGGACAGGAATTCCAGCGCGAAATCGCGATCCGACACGCCATCGAGGCTGTTCGCCATCGGCCGATCAAAGCCCAAAGCTTGCGCCGTCATGTGCCGGTCGATCGGAAAGCCCGTGCCCGCCAGCGCCGCAGAGCCCAGCGGACATTCGTTCATCCGCTTGCGCGCGTCTTCAAAGCGGCTCCGATCCCGGGCGAACATCTCGACATAGGCCATCATGTGATGGCCCCAGGTCACCGGCTGCGCGGTCTGCAGATGGGTGAAGCCCGGCATCACCCAATCGGCGCCCTGTTCCGCCTGCGCCACCAGCACCTTCATCAGAGCCGTCAGCGAGGTGATCGCAGCATCGGCCTGATCGCGGACCCAAAGCCGGAAATCGGTCGCCACCTGATCGTTGCGACTGCGCGCCGTGTGCAGCCGCCCCGCCGGTTCGCCGATCAGCGCCTTCAGCCGCGCCTCGACATTCATGTGAATGTCCTCAAGCGCGGTCGAAAACGGGAAATCGCCCGCCTCGATCTCTGACAAGACCGTGAGCAAGCCTTCCCCGATCGCCTCGGCATCGCTATGCGTAAGGATACCCGTCGCGGCCAGCATCGCCGCATGGGCCCGGCTGCCGCGGATATCCTGTGCGTAAAGCCGCTTGTCGAACGAGATCGAGGCGTTGATCGCCTCCATGATCGCGTCCGGACCGGCGGCGAAGCGCCCGCCCCACATGGCGTTCGAGGTTTTCGTGTCGTCGGTCATCGTCAGGCCCTTCGTCGGAGGCATCATGCTGCGGTTGTTCGTCCTTTATACGGCCCTTGCCCTTTGCGCAAATGCCGCGCCCGCCGCCGATCTGTCGGCGCTGAAGACGGGAGAGATGCGCAAACTCGCCGTCTTCTCGGAACCGCTGCCGCTGCCCGAGATCCCCTTCGTCGATGAAACCGGCACCAGCCACCGGCTGGCCGATTATCGCGGCAAGGTGGTGCTGCTCAACCTTTGGGCAACCTGGTGTGCGCCCTGCCGCAAGGAAATGCCCGATATCGCGGCCCTGCAGGCGGAAATCGGCGGGGCGGATTTCACCGTGCTGACGGTGGCGTCAAGCAATCGCGACACCCAGACGAAGGTGGCGGCGTTTTTCGAGAAACAGGGCATCACCCAGCTGCCGCGGATGATCGACGAAACCGAACGGCTGCCGCGGGCGCTGGGCGTGCCCGGCCTTCCGGCCACGTTCCTGATCGACCGGAAGGGGCAGATCGTGGCGCAGCTGTTCGGCCCGGCGAACTGGTCGAGCCCGGAAGCCAAGGCGGTGATCGCGGCCTTGCGCGCCGAGTGATCAGCGCGACTCGCCGCGCAGGAACTGGTTCATCGACGAACCGATCTCCTCGGACAGGCGCATGATCGATTCGAGCCGGTTCTTGATGTCGGCGTGAAAGATATCAAGCTGGTCGATGGTGGCCGACAGACCGCCGCCGGTGTCGCGCATCCTTCCGCATTCGACCCGGCCCAGCACCCGGATCGTGTCAAGACCCAGCATCAGCCGCCGGATCTCGGCGCTGGACCGCGACAGTTCCTCGGCATGGCCGACGGCCTGTTCCATCGCCTGCCGGGTGTCCTGCCGCGAGCGGTCCTCAAGCGCGCGCAGCATGGCGCGCTCCTCGTCCCAGTTGATGCCCTCGACCGGATCCGCATCGAGGAAATCGGCGTTCATCTCTTTCAGGACCCGGTTCGAGCCAAGCAGAAACAGCGCCCGCGCCGCCTGCCGCGAGACCCGGTCGCACAGATTGTCGCGTCCCGCGACGAAGCTGCGCAGCCGTTCGGAAATCACCATCGAGGAGGCTTTGTAATTTTCAGAAATCGCCGAAACCGGCCCGCCCGAAGGTTCCAGTCGCGAAGCGACGATGCGCATGTTGTTCGGGATCGACTGCAGCGCCTCGAAACTGCGCAGCAGTTTCGTCTGCTCGGTGGTGACCTTTTCGAGCGACTTGTTCATCTCGATCAGCCGCAGCGTGCGCGGATCGGCCGGTCGACCCAGCTTGGCATCGCGGGCAG
This sequence comes from Rhodobacter capsulatus, assembly GCF_052363185.1. GTDB lineage: Bacteria > Pseudomonadota > Alphaproteobacteria > Rhodobacterales > Rhodobacteraceae > Rhodobacter > Rhodobacter capsulatus_E. The sequence goes on from NZ_CP198955.1 coordinate 3,384,785, forward strand.
CCAGCTCCTGCCCCAGCGCGAAGGCCATGTAACTGGTGTAGCTTGAAAAGCCCTCGGCCTGGGCGACGGCGCGCAATTCATTCGCGCCGACCTCGGGGTCGAGCTTTTCCGCCCGTTCGCGGGCGCTGATTCGCACATAGACTTCGCGGATGCGGTCGAACAACGGCGTCGACGGTTTCAGCCGCACCGACAGAAACCCGCCCTGCACCGGCATCAGCACCGCAAAGACCCAGTATTGATCGCCGTTCCGGGCCCGGTTCTTGACATAGGCCCCCATCGGATGCCCGGCGCGCAGCGCATCCCACAGGATGCGGAAGACTGCCCGCGGCGTATCGGGGTGGCGCACCATCTTGTGCGGCGAACCGAGCAGCTGGGCCCAATCATAGCCCGAGACCCGGTGAAAGACCTCGTTGCCGGCGATGATCACCCCGCGCGTATCGGTCCTGGAATAGAAGAGTTCGTCGAAACCGAAATGGGCTTCGCCTTCCTGGGATTTGGAAAGATCGGTCTGCGCGGTCATGGTGGCCTTGTCTGGGTACTCGGAACTTTTGACCACCATAGCTGCGACGCGTTACCGAGCAGTTTATGAAATCCGTCTTGTGCGAAATCATCGCCGTTAACCACGCGGCAGAGAAATTTTGGCGCTTTACCTGTTGTTAGCCGAAATCGCGGAATCTGGTTCCGAACCTTATGGAGGGGCCGATGTCGAAAATTCCGCTGTCGCTGCGCGAGCCGCTCGACCCCGCCGATGCCAATCCGCTGAACTTCGCCGTCGCCCAGCGCGACCGGGACACGCTTTCGATGGTCACCCGCGCCGTGGAACGCCGCGATGTGGTGCTGGCCTTTCAACCCATCGTGCAGACGACGCGCCCCGACCGCCCGGCCTTTTACGAGGGGCTGATCCGCGTGCTGGACGACACCGGCCGGGTGATTCCCGCGCAGGATTTCATCGGCGCCGCCGAAACCACCGAAATCGGCCGCAAGCTGGACTGCCTCGCGCTCGAGATGGGGCTTTTGTCGCTGGCCGAGGATCGCAGCCTGCGGCTTTCGGTGAACATGTCCGCCCGCTCGATCGGCTATCCGGACTGGATGCGCATTCTCAACCGCGGCCTGGCCATGGATGACAGCGTGGGCGAGCGGCTGATTCTGGAAATCACCGAAAGCTCCGCCATGGTGATGCCCGAACTCGTCTCGGTCTTCATGCAGGACATGCAGCTGAAGGGGATTTCCTTCGCGCTGGATGATTTCGGCGCGGGCTATACCTCGTTCCGCTACCTGCGCGAATTCTATTTCGACATCCTGAAGATCGACGGCCAGTTCATCACCGGAATCGCCCGCAACCCCGACAACCAGATCCTGACCCAGGCGCTGATGTCGATCGCGAAGCATTTCGAAATGTTCACCGTTGCCGAAGCGGTCGAAACCGCCGAGGATGCGGCCTGGCTCACCCGTGCGGGCATCGACTGCATGCAGGGCTATTATTTCGGCGCGCCGACGATCATGCCGCCGTGGAAAGCGCCCACGACCCACAAGGCCGGGATCTGACGCCCGGCCCCCAGCCCCGATTTGGCCGCGCAACAAAATTGCGCAACTTGGCGCGAATCTTGCCAAATCTGCTTGACCTCCTGCGGCCTTTCGGCATGCTGCACAGCGGCAATGGGTGCTTTCGCGCCCGAAATCCTGTGAGGAGGGAAATTCATGACCAATGTCGTCATCGTCTCGGCGGCCCGGACCGCCGTGGGCAGCTTCAACGGCGCTTTCGCCGCAACGCCCGCGCATGATCTGGGCGCCGCGGTGATCGAGGCCGTGGTGGCGCGGGCGGGCATCGACAAGGCGGAGGTCTCGGAAACCATCCTCGGTCAGGTGCTGACCGCCGGTCAGGGCCAGAACCCGGCGCGTCAGGCGCATATCAAGGCCGGTCTGCCGATCGAATCGGCCGCCTGGGGCATCAACCAGGTCTGCGGCTCGGGCCTGCGCACGGTCGCCCTGGGCGCGCAGCACATCCAGCTGGGCGATGCCGCGATCGTCATTGCCGGCGGTCAGGAAAGCATGTCGCTGAGCCCCCATGTCGCGCATCTGCGCGCGGGCACCAAGATGGGCGACATGAAGATGATCGACTGCATGATCAAGGACGGGCTGTGGGACGCGTTCAACGGCTATCACATGGGCCAGACCGCGGAAAACGTCGCGAGCCAGTGGCAGATCACCCGCGAAATGCAGGACGAATTCGCGCTGGCCAGCCAGAACAAGGCCGAAGCCGCGCAAAAGGCGGGCAAATTCGTCGATGAAATCGCCCCCTTCACGGTCAAGACCCGCAAGGGCGACATCGTCGTCGATACCGATGAATACATCCGTCACGGCGCGACGCTCGAATCGATGCAGAAGCTGAAACCGGCCTTCACCAAGGACGGCACCGTCACTGCGGGCAACGCCAGCGGCATCAACGACGGCGCCGCGGTCGTGCTTCTGATGACCGAGGAAGAGGCCGCCCGTCGCGGTCTGACGCCGCTGGCCCGGATCGCGTCCTATGCCACCGCCGGGCTTGACCCGTCGATCATGGGCTGCGGTCCGATCCCGGCCTCGCGCAAGGCGCTGGAAAAGGCGGGCTGGAACGCCGCCGATCTGGACCGGATCGAGGCGAACGAAGCTTTTGCGGCGCAGGCCTGCGCGGTGAACAAGGACATGGGCTGGGACGTGTCGAAAGTGAACGTCAACGGCGGCGCCATCGCCATCGGCCACCCGATCGGCGCCTCGGGCTGCCGGATCCTGAACACGCTTGTCTTCGAAATGAAACGTTCGGGCGCGAAAAAGGGTCTCGCGACGCTCTGCATCGGCGGTGGCATGGGCGTGGCCATGTGCCTCGAAGGGCTCTGATCTCCACTTTTTTCTGCAAATGCGAAAAACGGGCGCGCAACAATATTGCGCGCCCTGCTTATTTTGGGTAACAGCATTTCAACAAGGATGATCTGAGGAGGAATCATGTCCAGAGTTGCACTCGTCACCGGTGGGTCGCGCGGCATTGGCGCCGCGATCTCGATGGCGCTGAAGGAAGCCGGTTACACCGTCGCCGCGAACTATGCCGGCAATGACGAAGCCGCCGCGAAATTCACCGCCGAAACCGGGATCAAGACCTACAAATGGTCGGTCGCAGATTACGACGCCTGCGCCGCGGGGATCGCGCAGGTCGAGGCCGATCTGGGCCCGGTCGACGTTCTGGTGAACAATGCGGGCATCACCCGCGACGCGCCCTTCCACAAGATGACCCGCGAGCAGTGGGATCAGGTGATCGGCACCAACCTGAACGGCATCTTCAACATGACGCATCCGCTCTGGAACGGCATGCGCGACCGCAAATTCGGCCGGATCATCAACATTTCCTCGATCAACGGCCAAAAGGGCCAATTCGCCCAGGCGAACTACTCGGCCGCGAAGGCGGGCGACATCGGCTTCACCAAGGCGCTGGCGCAGGAAGGGGCGCGTGCGGGCATCACCGTGAACGCGATCTGCCCGGGCTATATCGCCACCGAAATGGTGATGGCGGTTCCGGAAAAGGTGCGCGAGCAGATCATCGCGACGATCCCGGTCGGCCGTCTGGGCGAAACCGGCGACATCGCGCGCTGCGTGGTCTTCCTCGCCTCGGATGATGCGGGCTTCATCACCGGCGCGACGCTGACCGCGAACGGCGGCCAATACATGACCTGATTTGCCCTTGGCAAATCGTCTCGGGGCCCGCATCTTGCGGGCCTCTTGCATTTCGGGGGTCAGATGTCGCGCAACCAGGCAACCTTGATCGGATTTTCGGCGGTCGCGCTCTGGTCGCTTCTGGCGCTCTTCACCGTGGGCTCGGCGCCGGTGCCGCCCCTGCAGCTCAATGCGCTGTGCTTTGCCATCGGCGGCGGCATCGGCCTGATCTGGGTCGCCGCGACAGAAGGATTCGCCGTGCTGCGGCAGGTGTCCTGGAAGGTCTATGCATTCGGCACCGCCGCGCTTTTTGGCTATCATTTGATCTATTTTTCCGCGCTGCGCCTGGCCCCCCCGGCCGAGGCAAGCCTGATCGCCTATCTCTGGCCGCTGCTGATCGTCGTCTTTTCCGGCCTGCTGCCGGGCGAGCGTCTGAACCGGCTGCATATTTTCGGGGCCGTGATCGCCTTTGCCGGGGCGGCGCTGATCGTCGCCCGCGGCGGCATCTCGGCCAGCGCCGATTCGCTGCCCGGTTACGGGCTGGCCTTTCTGTGCGCGCTGACCTGGTCGGGCTATTCGCTGCTCTCGCGCCGCATGGGCACGGTGCCCACGGCCGCCGTCGCGGTCTATTGTCTGGCCACGGCCGCGCTGTCGGCTATCGCGCATCTGGCGCTGGAAGAGACGCTCTGGCCCGCGGGCGCAACCGGCTGGGGAGCGGTCGTCGCGCTGGGCCTTGGCCCGGTGGGGCTGGCCTTTTACACATGGGATGTGGGGGTGAAACGGGGCGACATCCAGATGTTGGGGACGGCGTCCTATGCGGCGCCCCTACTGTCAACGCTGGCGCTGATCGGGGCGGGAATCGCGGCAGCGTCACCAGCTCTGGTTCTGGCCGCCGCGATGATTGCTGCCGGGGCCTTTCTCGCCGCCCTTGGCAGCCGGAAAGGCTAGGGCCGACCCTCGGGCCAGCCCGGAAATCAGACCGCCACGCCTTCCAGCCGGGCGATTTCTTCCTTGAGCCGCAGTTTCTGTTTCTTCATCTCCGCGATTTGCAGGTCGTCGAAGCTGGGCGTGCGCAGCGCAACTTCGACTTCCTCGGACAGAGCCTGATGTTTCTTGCGAAGTTCAGCGATATGCGAACTCACGGACATGGCAGTCTCCTCTTTCCTTGTTCGGTAGGGTGATTGCAGCACGTTTTCGAACGCTTGTCACGCGCTTGTCGTAAAGCTGCGCGAAAATATGAGCGCGTTTTACGAAATAATATTGCCACGGAATTAAGGCGTTAGCGGCAGGGTTTCGCCGCGGCGCAGCACTGCCTGCGCAGCATGGGTGAGGTCTTCGGCGTCGCCCTGATGCGCAGGCAGGGCATGCAGCACGAAGGGCGCCAGAAGCCGCAAGGGCGTCTTGCCCCCCTTGCGCGCGGCCACGATCACCCGCCCCGCCGCACGCCCCTGCCGCGCCGCGATCGGCAGCACCGTGACGGCGCCGCCCTGCCCCGCCAGCGCGACCAGAAGATCGCCCAGCCGGTCGGCGTTCTGGATCAGCGTCAGCCAGCCGCCCGGCTGCAGCCGCCGCATCCCCGCCCGCACCCAATCGGCTAGCGGCGTCGCCTCGCGCTGCGCCCGTTCGCGGCCCGCGTCAGTTGCCGCCGTGCCCCCCGCCGCGGCGAAATAGGGCGGATTGGCGATCACATGATCGTAATTGCGCGCCCGCAGCGCCGCGGGCATCCGCGCCAGATCGCCCTCGAACACCTCGAGCGTCAACCCATTCGCCGCCGCATTGCGCCGCGCCAGATCGGCGTAAGCCGCTTGCAATTCCAGCCCCGCCTGCACCAGACCCGGCACCCGCCAGCCCAGACACAGGCTGGCCACCCCGGCCCCGCAGCCCAGTTCCAGCACCGATTGCCCCGGTTTTGCCCCGCAAGCCGCCGCCAAAAGCACCGGATCCATCGCCGCGCGGTAGCCTTGGCGCGGCTGCGCCACCGTCAGCCGACCATCCAGAAACCGGTCAAACGTGCAGTCCTCGGGGGCAAACATCACTCTTCCCACAGCCCGTTGTCGCGCAAGATCGCCTGCGCCAGGAACCAGTCCGCATCGGCCACCATCACTCTGCGCGGCAAAATGCCGAGGCTGCCGTCCAGAATGCTCATGTGGACGTCCCATTCAAAGGCCGTTATACCCTCGCCCTCAAGAAGGGCTGTCGCAAAGGCGATCCGGACGGGGTCGGTGCTGCGGAAAAGCTCTCTCATGGGCTCGACTTAAGGGCAGGTCTGCCGCGCTGTCGAGACGAAATTGGGCCGGGAAACTGGGAAGGAAGACCGATGAGCCTCGACGACAAGGCGACGAAACCGCACGACCGTCTGGCGCAGGCGCTGGCCGAGGACATGGCGGCGGTGAATGCGCTGATCCGCGAGCGGATGAGTTCGGAACATGCCCCCCGCATCCCCGAGGTCACCGCGCATCTGATCGAGGCGGGCGGCAAGCGGCTGCGGCCGATGCTGACTTTGGCCGCGGCGCGGCTGGTGGGCTATGGCGGGCCGTTCCATGTGCATCTGGCCGCCACCGTCGAATTCATCCACACCGCGACGCTTTTGCATGACGATGTGGTCGACGAAAGCCGCCAGCGCCGCGGCCGTCCGACGGCGAACCTTTTGTGGGACAACAAATCCTCGGTTCTGGTGGGCGATTATCTGTTCGCCCGCTCTTTCCAGCTGATGACCGACACCGGCAACATGCGGGTGATGGAGATCCTGGCGAATGCGTCCGCCGTGATCGCCGAGGGCGAGGTGCTGCAGCTGACGGCGGCGCAGAATCTGGCGACGACCGAGGACATCTATCTGCGGGTGATCCGGGGCAAGACGGCGGCGCTCTTTTCCGCCGCGACCGAGGTGGGCGGCATCATCGGCGGCGCCCCCGAGGATCAGGTGCAGGCGCTTTACGATTATGGCGATGCGCTCGGCATCGCCTTCCAGATCGTCGATGACCTCTTGGATTACGGCGGCAAATCCGCCGAGATCGGCAAGAACACCGGCGACGATTTCCGCGAGCGCAAGCTGACGATGCCGGTGATCAAGGCCGTCGCGCTGGCCGATGATGCGGAACGCGCCTTCTGGACGCGCGTGATCGAAAAGGGCGACCAGCAGGACGGCGATCTGGAACAGGCCATGGCGCTGATGACGAAGCACGGCACGCTCGAAGCCACGCGGCTTGCGGCGATCGGCTGGACCGACACCGCCCGCAAGGCGCTGGCGAAGCTGCCCGATCATCCTTTGCGGCAGATGCTCGACGATCTGGCCGATTACGTCGTCGAACGGGTGCGCTGAGCGCCCCGCCCGAAGCCCCCGGCCGGGCGCCCCTAGGGGCGCTCGGGCCGCAGCAGGATGTAGGTCGCGGTCCGGCGTTCCTCGATCAGCCGCCAGCCCGCCGCGGCAATCGCCGTGACGATCTCGTTGCGACGGCTTTCCCCGGTGGGGCAGAGCGGCACCAGCACATGATCGGCCGCCGCGATCCCCGGCGTGCCGCCGTAATACCAGGGCGCACCGCCCTCGACCGGCTCGAACGGGCCAAAGAGCCACAGAGCCGAAAACAGATCCGCCACCAGCACCCGCGACCCGGCATAGCCCGCCTGCCCCAGATCGGCGGCCGCGGTTTCGAACCAGGCGCCATAGCCCGTCGTCAATTCGCATTCGGGCAGGGTCTCGCCATTCAGCACCGCGGGCTTGCGCGGTGTCTCGGCGCTCGCGCCCTTGGCCGCATAGCCCGCATAGGGCTGGCCCGGCCCATCCGGCGCCACCCGCTGCAGCACCTGATAGATCCGCGGCGCCTCGACCCGCAGGTCGCCATCCTGCGGCCGGGCGGACAGGAACGGCACCGTCGCCTCGGCCCTGGCGAAACCGTGGCGCAGCGGGCTCCAGACCAGATTCGCCGCCGGACCCGCCGCCAGCGCCAAAGCGGCAACGCCGGTGGCCAGCAGACCCTCGCGCATCCGCCAGCCGAACCCGTTCGAGATCATCCCCTCGGGCCGCAGGCTCAGCGCGAAAAGCCCCGCCAGAACCAGCCATTGCGGGTCGTTGCCGTAATTCTGATAGGTGACATAGGCAAAGGCGGGCACCAGCCAGAGCAGCACCAGCCCCTCGGTCCGCCGCTCGGCCTGGCGCAGAAAGATCACCGTGGCCAGAAGCACCAGCGTCGCCGCCACATGTTTCGGCGCCGCCAGCACCTCCGCCAGACTGTCGCCCGGCGCGGCCCGGGTGGCCGAGCCCGCCACGGCCAGAAGGTCACGCAGATAGCCCGCCCAGAACCCAAGCCCCAGCACCGCCGTCACCGCCGCCAGCACCGCAAGCCCGGCCAGAACCGCCACGCCCAGCATGCGGAAATCCCGCCGCACCAGAAGCGCCAGCACGACCGCCGGCGCCAGCGCCACCGCATAGGTGACCTTGACCAGCGCCAGCCCCGCCATCATCGCCCCGATCAGCGCGCCATCCAGCCGGTCCCGCCGCGCCCCGATCGGCGCCAGAACCGCCAGCGGCAGCGCCACATAGGCCATCGCCCAGGACCAGCGGTTGTAATGCATCGACACCGAATTGGCCGGGTGCGTCTCGCCATGCACCAGCGCCAGCACCATGCCCAGCACATAGGCGCCGAACAGCCAGGCCAGCCCACCCGGAAAGCGCGATTGCGCCGCCCGCAGGATCGGCAGGAACAGCACCGCCGCCACCGCAGTCTGCGCCGCCAGGAAGGCATGGCCGAGGCCAAGCCCCGCCTGCACGAAAGCCGCGATCGGCCACAGGCCCGCGATCCCCAGCGGCGTCATGAAATCGCGATGCGGCATCTGGCCCTTTTCGGCCATCCGCAACACCAGATCGGCCAGATGCAGCGTGTCGCCCTCGTGCTGGGTGACGATCAGCCCGCCCGCCCAGAACGGCGCCAGCGCCAGAATCAGGGCGAAAACCGCCAGCCCGCCCGCCAACGGCATCGCGGCCGCTGCTCTTGCCCTGCCTGCCATCCCGGCCTCTCCGCATCTTTTCCCATTTTTGGCCACAATAGCCCGGCAGATTGCGGCTGTGAATCCCGTTGCAATGCGGAAAAGACGAGCCGGAGCAGGACAGATGAACATGATCGCCCCGAATGTGATCGCCCCCACCCCGCCCCGGACGCTTGCCGAAACCGGCCTGAACACGGTGCTGATGCGGGATATCCTGCTCAAGACCATGTTTCGCACCAATATGGATACGGTCAGCGGGCTGGCCCGGCTGATCGCCCTGCCGGTCGCGCTGACCCAGGAACTGGTGGACATGGGCCGCGCCCAGCGGCTGATCGAGGCGATGGGCACGCTGCATGCCAATTCGGGCGGCGAGATGGGCTATCAGCTGACCGACGGCGGCAAGGCCCGCGCACTCGATGCGCTGACGCAATCGGAATATTACGGCGCCATGCCGGTGCCGCTGGCCGACTATGCGCAGCAGATGAAGCGGCAGTCGATCCGCAACATCCAGCTGACCCGGCCGCAGCTGATGGCGGCGATGGGGCATCTGGTGCTGCCGCCGATGCTGATCGACCAGCTTGGGCCTGCGGTCTCCTCGGGGCGGTCGATCCTGATGTATGGCCCGCCCGGCAATGGCAAATCCTCGATCTCGAACGGCATCCGCGATGCGATCGGCGACCGCATCTTCATTCCGCGCGCGGTCGAATATGCCGGGCAGGTGATCGTCGTCTATGACCCGATCGTGCATACCGCCGCCACCGAACAGACCGATGACCCGACGAGCCTGCGCAAATCCGGCAACCGGTTCGATCAGCGCTATGTCTATTGCGACCGGCCGACGGTGATCACCGGGGGGGAGCTTTCGCTCGACATGCTCGACCTGACCTACAACCCCACCGCGCGCACCTATACCGCGCCCTTGCAGATGAAGGCCTCGGGCGGGGTCTTCATCGTCGACGACCTTGGCCGTCAGGCGGAACCGCCGCAAAAACTGGTCAACCGCTGGATCGTGCCGCTGGAAGAAAGCCGCGACATCCTGGCCCTGCAATCGGGCGAAAAGTTCGAAGTGCCCTTTGACACGCTGGTGATCTTTTCCACCAACTTCCACCCGAACCAGATCTTCGACAAGGCGGCGCTGCGGCGGATCTTCTTCAAGATCAAGATCGACGGGCCCAGCCAGGCCGATTACCTGAAGATCTTTTCGCTGGTGGCGAAAAAGCGCGGCATGCCACTGAACGAACAGGCGCTCGTGCATCTGCTGAAGGTGAAATACCCGACGATTCACAACGTCTATGCGAATTATCAGCCGGTCTTCCTGATCGACCAGATGATCGCGATCTGCGACTTCGAAGGCATCCCCTATCAGATGAGCCCGGAGCTGATCGACCGCGCCTGGTCGAACATGTTCGTGCGCGAGGAAGAGATCCAGCACTGACCCCCGCCGGGGGGCTACGGCCTGGCCCGCGCCTTCGGCGCCTCGGGGCTGTTTTCGGCCGGGGGCAGCACCTCGGACAGGCCCAGCGCCAGCACGGCCGGGGCATTCGCCCGCGACACCGGCACCAGCCCGCCGTCCCGCAGCACCAACGCAACCCGCCCCTGTGACCGCGTCACGCCCCGGATCGCCTGCCGCGCCACCCAATGCGACCGGTGCACCTGCAGCCCCTCGACCCCTTCGGCGGCGCAGATCGCATCGGCCATCCGCAGCAGCACGGTTTCCGATCCGGCCTCGGTGACAACCTCGACATAATGATCGCGCATCTGAAGCCGGATCAGCGGCGCCCGCAGCGCCGGGGTCAGCCGGGCCATCAGCCGCGCCGCGGGCTCGGCGCTTGTTGCGGCGGGCGCAACCCGGGCCGCGGGTGCCTCGGGCAGGACGGCCTTCGGCCAGGTCGCCGCCACGACATGGCGCAGGGTCGAGGTGATGATCGACATGATGAAGATATAGCTCATCATCGCCGGGATCGAGGGCACGTTCTGCGCCGGCCCCGCCACCGCCCGCGCCAGCCCGATGAACAGCGGCGTCAGCCCCAGCGTGGCCAGAACGGCGATCAGCGGCGCCTCGGGCCAGAAGGCGCGCAGGCCCCAGTAGTCGCGCACCACCACCCGCAACAGCCCGCCCGCCAGCACGCCAAGGCCGATGGTGATCGGCCAAAAGGCGATGCGCCCGGTCAGCGGAAACAGGGCGGTGCCAAAGGGGCCCGCGACAATCCCGAAAATCGAGGTCACCAGCCAGACCACCGGAATCACCGGATGCAGCATCGCCCGACCATAGGCCCGCAGGAATGTCCGTATGCTTGCAAAAAAGGGCATCGCCCCTCGCCCCATTCCAGAAATCAAACCTTTTCCGGTTGCTAGACCCTGTCTCCAAGGCTTGCAACCGTGATTCTGGTCACATCCGCGCCCCGGTCGGGACATGGCGGGGGGGAAGGGCGGGCCCGGTCGCGCTCAGGCGGTCAGCCCCTCGGGCTCGGCCAGACCATGCGCCCGGCAACAGGCGGTCAGCGTATTGGCCAGAAGACAGGCGATGGTCATCGGCCCGACGCCGCCCGGAACCGGGGTGATCGCCCCCGCCACCTGAACGGCGCTGTCGAAATGCACGTCGCCCACCAGCTTGCCCTTGCCGTCGCGCTCGATCCGGTTGATGCCCACGTCGATCACCGTCGCCCCCGGCTTCACCCAGTCGCCCGGGATCATCTCGGGGCGGCCCACGGCGGCCACAAGGATATCGGCGCGCCGACACACCTCGGCCAGATCCTTGGTGCGCGAATGCGCGATGGTCACGGTGCAGCTGTCGCCCAGCAGCAGTTGCGCCATCGGCTTGCCAACGATGTTGGACCGGCCCACGACCACCGCAGTCAGCCCCGAGAGCGAGCCCAGATGGTCGCGCAGCATCATCAGGCAGCCGAGCGGCGTGCAGGGCACCATCGCCTTCTGCCCGGTGCCCAGAAGCCCGACGTTCGAGATGTGAAACCCGTCCACGTCTTTCGCCGGATCAATCGCATTGATCACCAGATCGGCGTTCAGATGCCCGGGCAGCGGCAGCTGCACCAGAATGCCATGCACCGCCGGATCGGCATTCAGCTTCGCGATCAGCGCCAGAAGATCGGCTTCCGAGGTCTCTGCAGGCAGCTTGTGCTCATAGGAGTTCATCCCGACTTCGCGGGTCTGGATGCCCTTGTTCTTGACGTAAACCTGGCTCGCCGGGTCTTCGCCCACCAGCACCACGGCCAGACCCGGGGTCAGGCCGTTCACCTCCTGCAGCCGCGCCACATGGGCCGCGACCTCGGCCCGCACCTTGGCCGCGAACGCCTTGCCGTCGATGATCTTCGCGCTCAAATTCCGTCTCCCTTGCCCAGAACCCGCTCTTCGCGGGCGATCGACCATTCCACCATCATCCGCCACATCGCCTCGATCAGCTCGGGGTCCATCCCCCGGGCCTCGGCGGCGGTGCGCGCATTGCCCACCACTTCCTCGACCCGCGCCTTGATCCGCGCGGGCATGCCCTCGGCGGGCTTGAGTTCGGCGGCACGGTCGATGAACCGCGCCCGATCGGCCAGCAGCGCCACGATGCGCAGATCCAGCGCGTCGATCTCGGCCCGCAGTTCGGCCATCGAGGTGATTTCGGAGGGCTCTTTCATTCGGCAAGTTCCGCTTTTATGCCCCGCTCCTATCGCACCTTGTCGCCCGCTTCTCAACCCCGCCTCAGAACAACCCCTCGATCTCGCCTGCGGCATCAAGGCGGATGGTTTCCGCCGCCGGATGCCGCGGCAGGCCCGGCATCGTCATGATCTCGCCGCAGATCGCCACCACGAAGCCCGCGCCCGCCGCAAGCCGCACCTCGCGCAGCGGAATCCGGTGCCCGGTGGGGGCGCCGCGCAATTCGGGATCGGCGGAAAAGGAATATTGCGTCTTCGCCATGCAGATCGGCAGATGGCCATGGCCCGCCGCCTCCCAGGCGGCGAGCTGCGCCAGCACGGCCTTGTCCGCCGTCACCCCCTCGGCGTGATAGATGCGCCGCGCGATCGTCTCGATCTTGTAGAAAAGGCCCATGTCGTCGGGGTAAAGCGGCGCAAAGCGGCTCTCGGTGGCGCACAACTCCACCACCTTGCGCGCCAGATCGGCGGCCCCCGGCCCGCCCTCGGACCAGTGCCGACAGGGGATCGCGGCAACGCCAAGGCCCGCGGCATGATCGACAATCGCCGCGACCTCGGCCGGGGTATCGGCGTCAAAGGCGTTGATCGCCACCACCACGGGCACGCCGAAACCGCGGGTATTGGCGATGTGACGGCCAAGATTCGCACAGCCGCGCCGCACCGCCCCCACATCCTCGCGGTTCAGATCCTCCCTGGCCACCCCGCCATGCATCTTCATCGCCCGCACCGTGGCCACGATCACCGCCGCGGCAGGCTGCAACCCGGCCTTGCGGCATTTGATGTCAAAGAACTTCTCCGCCCCCAGATCGGCGCCGAACCCCGCCTCGGTCACGACGTAATCGGCCAGCCGCAGCGCGGTTTTCGTGGCGATGACCGAATTGCAGCCATGCGCGATATTGGCAAAGGGCCCGCCATGCACGAAAGCCGGGGTATGCGCGATCGTCTGCACCAGATTGGGCTGCAGCGCGTCTTTCAGCAGCACCACCATCGCGCCATCGGCGCCGATGTCGCGGCAGGTCACGGCCGTCTTGTCGCGCCGATAGGCCACGACGATCCGGCCCAGACGCTCCTGCAGATCGGCCAGATCCTCGGCCAGACACAGACAGGCCATGACCTCCGAGGCCACGGTGATGTCAAAGCCGGTCTGGCGCGGAGAGCCGTTCGACACCCCGCCCAAGCCCACCACCACCTCGCGCAGCGCGCGGTCGTTCATATCCATCACGCGCCGCCACACGACGCGACGTTCGTCGATCTCCAGCGCATTGCCCCAGTAAAGATGATTGTCGATCATCGCCGCCAGCAGGTTGTGCGCCGCGGTGATGGCGTGGAAATCGCCGGTGAAATGCAGGTTGATGTCTTCCATCGGCAGCAGCTGCGACAGCCCGCCCCCCGCCGCGCCGCCCTTCATCCCGAAATTAGGGCCAAGCGAGGCCTCGCGCAGGCAGATCGCCGCCCGGTGGCCCAGATGCGCCAGCGCGTCCCCCAGACCGACCGTGGTCGTCGTCTTGCCCTCGCCCGCAGGGGTCGGGCTGACCGCGGTGACCAGGATCAGCTTGCCCGGCGGCCGGTCCGACAGCGTGGCGATGAAGGCGGCATCGACCTTGGCCTTGTCGCGCCCATAGGGGATCAGCGCCGTCTCGGGAAGGCCCAGCCGCGCGCCGATCTCGGGGATGGGGCGTTTCTCGGCCGCCCGGGCGATCTCGATATCGGTTCTGACGGCCATGCGGTCCTCTCCTTTTGGCTTCGCACGCGGCGGCCTGCCCTGTCCGGCAAGCTAGCCGCAACTTCCCCCGGGGCGGCCCGCATTTGCGACGCCGCAAGACCCGAATCCGCCCCACCCCTGCTAGATCGCACCGATTTTGCGCGGCGACAAATGGCCGCAGGCCCCGGCCTTGTCCGGCAACCGCAGATTGACCACCCTGCGCGGCATCTTCCATTCGAATTGACAGGCAGAGGATCGGGATGACGGACAACATTTATTATGTCGAGGATTTCGTAACCGGCGGAAATACGGTCACGATCACCGATGACGGCACCGGAATTGACTGGCTGGTCTTGCGCAATTCCAATGACAGCAATGCGATCAGCCTGTCCTGGTGGTCGGTGCGGGGCGTCAGCACCGAAGCCGAATCGCTTTACTGGATCGACAATATCGCCTCGGAGCTGATCGTGATCGGCCGGATCGAGAACGCCCGCGGTGCCGTGGGCGAAGACTGGATCCGCGGCAACGAACTGGGCAACGTGCTTTTCGGCGACGCTCTGGCCGACGGGGCGGGCGGCATGGACACGCTGGACGGGGCCGAGGGCAACGACACGATCTATGGCGGCACCGGCAACGACGACATCCTCGGCGGCACGGGCAATGACCTGCTGTTCGGCAATGCGGACAACGACACGATCCTGGGTGGCGCGGGCAGCGACACGATCTTTGGCGGCAGCGGCGCCGACTGGCTGGACGGCGGCGCGAACCGGGGCGATCTGCTCAGCTACGCCCAGTCCTCCGACGGGGTGCAGATGTCGCTGAGCTACGGCACGACCACGCGCGGCACCGGGGGCGAGGCCGAGGGCGATCGCATCACCGGCTTCTTCGACCTGATCGGCAGCGCGCATGACGACAGGCTCTTCGACGCCATCGCCACCACGCTCTCGCAGGGACGCAACGCCAATATCTTCGACGGCGGGCTCGGCAATGACCTGCTGTCGATGGGCGGCGGCAACGATACCGCGCTGGGGGGCCGCGGCAATGACACGATCCAGGGCGGCAACGGCAACGACCTGCTCGATGGCGGCATCGGCCGCGACGTGATCCAGGCGGGTAACGGCAATGACAGCATGACCGGCGGGCTTGGCACCGACCGGATCAGCGGCGGCGCCGGCCGGGACCGGATCGACGGCGGCGACGGCAACGACACGCTGATGGGGGATGCGGGCGATGACGTGCTGATTTCGGGCCGCGGCTCCGATCTGCTGACCGGCGGGATCGGCGCCGACCGGTTCGTCTTCGTGAATGTCTTCGACAGCAGCGCGGGCGCGGGCTTCGACACGATCACCGATTTCAAGGCCGCCGAGGGCGACCGGATCGACCTCTCCGGCATCGACGCGAACCGCCATGCCGCCGGGGATGTCGCCTTCACCTTCCTCGGCACCGGGACCTTCACCGGCGCCGGGGCGGAACTGCGCGTCGTCGCGGTGGCAGAGGGCTGGCGGGTGCTGGGCGATCTGGACGGCGACCGCACCGCCGATTTCATCCTGACCCTTGCGGGCAGCGAACTTCCCGTTCCGCAGGCAGAGCATTTCCTGCTCTGACCCGCGGCCGCGAAACAAGAAACCTGCGCCAGAGGCTCTGGCGCAGGTTTTCCTTTTGGCCCCGTGGCGCTGCCGATCAGGCGTTCGGCTCGGGCGCGATGCCGGGCTTGGCCACCGGTTTCGTGCGCGGCAGCGAGGTCACCGTGGGCAGGCTGCCCGAGGGGCGGTCATCGCCCCCGCCCAGCGGCTCGCCCGCCATCACCTTGCGGATCTCGTCGCCGGTGAGCGTCTCGTATTCCAGAAGCCCCTGCGCCAGACGTTCCCATTCCTCGCGGTTTTCCTCAAGGATGCGGCGCGCCTCGATATAGCCGTTCTCGATCAGGGCACGGACCTCTTCCTCGATCAGCTCCTTGGTCTTGGTCGAGACCGAGAAGCCCGCGGTATTGCCCTGATAGCCCTCATGCGCTTCGGAATAGTCGATGTTGCCGACCTTGTCCGACATGCCCCAGCGCATCACCATCGCCCGCGCAATCGCGCTGGCCTGCATGATGTCGCCCGCCGGGCCGTTCGAGACCGCCTCTTCGCCCCATTTCAGGATCTCGGCCGCCTTGCCCGCCATGGTCATGGCGATCTTCTGCTTGGCCTCGTCCTTGTGATAGTTCAGCCGGTCCATTTCGGGCAGCGACACCACCATCCCCAGCGCCTGACCGCGCGGAATGATCGTCGCCTTGTAGACCGGATCGCATTTCGGCAGCTTCAGACCGACGACGGCATGCCCGGCCTCGTGATAGGCGGTCATTTCCTTTTGCTCGGGGGTCAGCACCATCGAGCGCCGCTCGACCCCCATCATCACCTTGTCCTTGGCGTTTTCGAAATCTTCCATCGTGACGAAGCGTCGGCCGACACGGGCCGCCATCAGCGCGGCTTCGTTCACCAGGTTGGCCAGATCGGCGCCCGAGAAACCGGGGGTGCCGCGGGCAATCGTGCGCAGATCGACATCCGGGCCGCGCGGAACCTTGTTGGCATGCACCGACAGGATCTTTTCGCGGCCCTTGATATCGGGGTTCGGCACGTGGATCTGCCGGTCGAAGCGGCCGGGGCGCAAGAGCGCGGGATCGAGCACGTCTTTCCGGTTTGTCGCGGCGACGATGATGATCCCTTCATTCGCCTCGAACCCGTCCATCTCGACCAGAAGCTGGTTCAGCGTCTGTTCGCGCTCATCGTTGCCGCCGCCGATACCCACACCGCGGGCCCGGCCCACCGCGTCGATTTCGTCGATGAAGACGATGCAGGGCGCGTTCTTCTTCGCCTGATCGAACATGTCCCGGACACGGCTGGCGCCGACGCCCACGAACATCTCGACGAAGTCCGAGCCCGAGATGGTGAAGAAGGGCACGCCCGCCTCGCCCGCAATCGCACGCGCCAGCAGGGTTTTCCCTGTGCCGGGCGGGCCGACCAGCAGCGCGCCTTTCGGGATCTTGCCGCCCAGACGGCTGAATTTCTGCGGATTGCGCAGGAATTCGACGATCTCTTCCAGCTCTTCCTTGGCCTCGTCGATGCCTGCGACATCGTCAAAGGTCACGCGGCCGTGCTTTTCGGTCAGAAGCTTGGCCTTGGACTTGCCAAAGCCCATCGCCCCGCCTTTGCCACCGCCCTGCATCCGGTTCATGAAGAAGACCCAGAGCCCGATCATCACGAGGAAGGGCAGCCAGACGCCCAGGATCGACATCAGCCCCGATTGCTGCTGCTTGACCACATTCACCGCGACGCCCTTGGCGATCAGCTTTTCCGCGATCTCGTCGGATTCGGGTTTGACGGTCGAATAATTGTCGCCCTTGCCGTCCTGATAGCGCACATCCTCGCCATCAAGCTGCACCTGCTTCACGTCGCCCTTGTCCACGGCGGCGATGAAGTCGGAATAGGACACTTGCCGGGCATTGAGCGGCCCCTGCCCGCTGCCGAGCAGGTTGAACAGCACCAGGATGAGCACGAAGAGCAAGGCCCAGAAGGCGATGTTGCGCAGATTGCCCAAGAGAAACCTCCGAAGAATGACAGGGCACCGCATGGGGGCGGTGCCGTTGATGTGAAAATAGGGATTAAGTGCGCAGGTTCAACGCCTGATTGGAGCGGATGTGAAGCTTGGCCGCAACAGATGCGCCTCATAGCCGTTTTTCAGCCCCGCCAGCGGCGCCGAAACCAGCCGATCGCCCGCCCAGACCGCGGGAGAGGCCAGCAGCGTCGGACGTGGCAGACCGGTTGCGCGCCAGTGCCTTGCCTGCGCCAGCCCCCCGGCACCAAGCGCGGCGAGGGTCAGTTCCGGCGCGGGGGGCCCCTCGATCCGCCAGCGGTCCCAGGGCTGGCCAAAGGGCACCTGCAGCCCCGCCACCGCCCGCGCCTCGCGGGTGATGCGCAACTCGGTGTCGCTGAGGGTGATGCGGCAGCCATGCAGGGTCCGGTCCCGCCGCGCCCGCCACGAGGCCAGGACATCCGCCACCTTTGCGGCCCGCGGCGCGTAGTCGGCCCCCGAGACCCAGAGCAGCGCCGCATTGATCACGCGCCGCTGCATCTCGGGGCCGAATTCGTGGTCAAGCCCCTGCGTCGAAATCACCACATCGCCGGAAATGACCCGCACATGCGCGCGGATCAACAGCGACAGCCCGACCCCCACCGCCCCCTCGGTCATGGCGATGTTCTGCGCCACGGCGTTGAGGGTCTCGACGCCGATCCCCAGGGGGGCCAGCACTTTCAACGCCTTGCGCGCCTTGACCCGTTCGAAGCGGTCGTCAAGGTTGCTGGGGTCTTCGATCCAGCCGATGCCCGCCCGCGTCAAATGGGCGCGCAGATCGGCGCGGCTGTGCCCCAGGAACGGGCGATGCCAGACCACCCCCTCGGCCTCGAAATCGGGGCGCATCCCCGCCAGCCCCTCGGTCCCGGAGGCACGGGCAAGGCGCATCAGGAAGGTCTCGGCCTGATCGTCGGCGGTATGGCCCAGCGCCACCTGCCCGATGCCCCGCCCCCGCGCCCAGTCGCCGATCAGCCGCAACCGGGCACGGCGGGCGGCATCCATCAGATTGCCCGTGGCCTGCGTGCCGTCCCAGTGCAAGGTGGTGTGGGGAATGCCGCGATCGGCACAGAACCGGGCAACGAAGGCCGACTCGGCCGCCGCCTCGGGGCGCAGCCCGTGGTTCACGGTGACCGCCTCGACCGGATGCACGGCCGAAATCAGCGACAGCGTCGCCATCGAATCGGAACCGCCCGAAACGGCAATGCCGATCGGGCGGGACGGGGGCCTGCCGCCCGCAAACAGAAAGGCCGTCTCGGCAAGCCGCCGCAATGGCCCGTCATCGGGGGGCATCGCGCCCGCTGCGACGGCGGCAAACCGCGCCGCCGAGCGGGTTTCGACATCGCTCACGGACAGCCAAGCGACGCCTGCGCCGCAGCCACCTTGCCCGCCGCCTCCGAAGCCGGAAACCGCGCCGGAACCTCGGCCAAGGTCGCACAGGCCTCGGTCTTCTGCCCCAGCGTGCCCAAGGCCTTGCCCAGTTCCAGCAGGTCATCGGCCGCGCGCTTGCCCTCGGGCTCGGCCGAGAAACCGTCCAGCCAAGCCCGCGCAGCGCCGGGAACATCGCCCGCCTTCATCAGCGCCTCGCCGCGCAGATAGCCCGCGTCGCCGGTCAGGGGGCCGCCCGGATAGGTTTCGGCAAAGGTCTTAAAGAGGTCCGCAGCGGCGCGAAAGTCACCTTGATCGAGCACCCCCTTGGCCCGATCAAAGTCCGCTTGTTCGTTCATCGCCATGCTGCCGCCCGAAGCGGCCGCCCCGCCCGAAGCGACCGGAGCCGCCGCCGCAGGGGCCGCGCCGCCCAGCGGCTGCGCCTGCCCGACACTGGCGGGATCGCAGCCCTCTTCCAGTTCGCAGACCCGGAATTCCAGATCGCCCACCCGGTTGGTGCCGTCCTTGACGACCTTGTCCACCCGGTCCTTGAGCTGTTCGGTCATCGCGGTGAGGCGGGTCAGCTCCGCCTCCATCGTGTCCATGCGTTGCAGCGCCGAGGCCCCGCCCGCCGCCTGCAAACCGCTGGCGCCAGACGCGACCAGTTCGCTGCGCAGATCCTGCAGCTGCGCCGACACCTGCGCGAGTTCCGCGCGGATATCGGCCAGCGTCTGTTTGTCGGCCGCAAAGGCGGGCGCGGCCAGCGCCAGCACCAGAGCCGTCCCCAGCATCACCCGCCGCATCTGCCTCAGCTCCCGGCGCCGACCGAGATCACGGTCACCGCGCGACGGTTCTGCGAGAAGCAGCTCTCCGAGGCGCAGGTCGCCAGCGGGCGTTCCTTGCCATAAGACACGGTGCGCAGCCGGTCAGCCGAAACCCCCTGCGAGATCAGATATTGCTGCACCGAGCTGGCGCGACGGGCGCCAAGCGCAAGGTTGTATTCGCGCGTGCCCTGTTCGTCGGCATGGCCTTCGATGATCGCGGCGTAGTTGCCATGGCTGTTGAGCCATTGCGCCTGCCCCGACAGCGTCGTGCGGGCCTCGTCGGTCAGGGTCGATTGATCGACGACGAAGCGCACGGTGTCGCCCACCTTGCCCGAGAAATAGGCGGGCGAATTCGGGTCGTTGATCGAGCCCTGCGTCACCGAGCCGTCGCCATAGGCGCCGCCCGGATCGACCACGCCATTCGCCCCGTTCTTCGAAGGGTTGTTGCAAGCCGCCAGCGCGATCATCGCGAGGCCGAACGCCGCTTTCGTTGCAAGATGCATGATATACCGCCTTTTGTTGGTTATGCCCTTTGGGCACACAGTATCAGGTTTGGCCGCGCTTGGGAATCAGGGCAGAAGCGGCCCCCAGGTCGGGTCCGAGGCCCCGCCCACGCCCGCAACCGCCTTCAGGTTGCGCCCGGTGATGTCGACCGTATACATTTTCGCCCCCCCGGCCGCGCCGGGGCTTTCGCGGGTGAACATGAGCACGCGGCCGTTCGGCGCCCAGGTCGGGCCCTCGTCCAGATAAGAGGCCGTCAGGTCGCGCTCTTCCGAGCCGTCAGTGCGCATCACGCCGATGAAGAAGCGCCCGCCCGATTGCTTGGTATAGGCGATCAGATCGCCGCGCGGCGACCAGACCGGCGTGCCATAGCGGCCATCGCCGTTCGAGATCCGCACCGGCTCGCCGCCGCTGGCCGACATCACATAGATCTGCTGCGAGCCCGAGCGGTCGCTTTCAAAGACGATCTGGCTGCCGTCCGGGCTGTAAGAGGGCGCGGTTTCGATCGCGGGCGAATTGGTCAGCCGTTCGACGCTGCCGCCCGAGACCGACATCCGATACAGGTCGGTGTTGCCGTTCTGCTCCAGCGAATAGACGATCGAGCCGCCATCGGGCGAGAACCGCGGCGAGAAGGTCATCGTGCCCGGCACTTCGGGCAGCAGCTGACCGGCCGCATTGCCGACCGACATCATCTTGATGCGCGGAAAGCCGGTCTCGAAAGTGGTGTAAAGGATGCGATCCCCTTGCGGCGAGAACCGCGGCGCCAGCACGATGGTCGAGCTGTCGGTCAGGTAATTCACGTTCTCGCCATCATAATCCATGATGGCAAGCCGCTTCTGGCGCTTGTCCTTCGGCCCGGATTCCGAGACGAAGACCACCCGGCTGTCGAAATAGCCGCTTTCGCCGGTGATGCGCGCATAGATCACATCGGCGACCTTGTGCGCCAGCCGCCGCCAGCTTTGGGGGCTGGCCGCCAGCTGCTGGCCGTCGCCCAGCTGGGTGTTGCCGTAAACGTCATGGAGGCGGAATTTCACCACCACCTTGCCGCCCGACATGCCGACCGAGCCGTTGATCAGCGCCTGCGCGTTGATCGCCTGCCAGTCGGCATAGCTGACCGGCGTGTCGAAGCTGCCGAAGCGCTGGATATGCGCGGCCTCGGGGATTTCGCGGAACAGGCCGGTGCCCGACAGGTCGTCGGCGATCACCCGGGTGATCTGGCTGGCCAGAGAGCCCGCGCCCTCGTCCACGAAGGTGGGCAACGCATAGGGAAGGGGCTCGATCACGCCCTCGTCCAGTTCGATGCGCAGCGGGCCCTGCTGGGCCGCCGCCATTCCCGTTGTCAGCATCAGCGCCGCCGCCGCGGCCAAAATCCAACGCACCATGTTCCGTCCTCGTCCGGGCCTTGCGCCCTGTTCTATCCGTGTTTTCAGCCGCCCGTCATCACAAGCGCCTGACCGCCCGCGGTTGCCCGCTATTTCATCCGCATCTTCGTCGGGTTGAAGACGATCTCGATCTGTTGCCACCAGCCGAATTTCTCGGCCGGAAGCGGGAACCCATCCGAACCGCAGCGCACGATCGCCCGCCGCGCCGCTTCAAACGCCTGCCGCGCCGCCGTGTCCGAGCCCCCCGTGGCCTCGACCATCTTGATCGAGCTGACCACCGGTTTGCCGTTTTCCTGCATGTCGACGCGCACCGTGACCGTGGTCCGCAGCGCCTCCGACGACAGCGCGCCGACGTTCCAGCAGGCCTTCACATCGACGATCAGCGCCTCTTTCTCGCCCGCCGTCACCGGGGGGCCGTTCTTGGCAATGCCAAGCCCGCCGCTGCCGGTGTCGTTGCTGGGGCTGTCCTCGCCCATCGCCTCGGCCAAAGCATCGGCGACCGCATCCGAACTGGCGGGTTTCGCGGCGGCGGGTTTCGCCGGTTTGTCGGTCTTCGGCTTGGCCGGTTTGTCTGCCGGTTTTTCGGCGGGCGCATCCGCGGCCGCGGCGGTCTCGGTTTCCGCGGGCGGCGTCACCGCGGGCTTGGCCGGTTTCTTCGGCGGCCGCGGCGAGGATTTCGGCGCCGAGGTGGTCTCTTCCTCGACCGGCTTCGTTTCCTCGGGCACGATCTCGGTCGCGGCCTCGGGCGGCGCGGCCTCTTCCTTCGGCTTTTCCGCCGGTTTCTCGGGCTCCGGTTGTTCCTCGGGCTTCGTTTCCGGCTCGGCCAGTTCCGAGACCTGCGCATCGGGCGCGGGCGCCTCGGCCGGTTTCGGCGCCACGCGCTGCGCCGGTTTCGGCTGCGGGCGCGGCGAGAAATCGGGCGCGTCGGTGTCTTGCGGTTCCTCGACCGGCGGCATCATCGAGGGGGGCACCTCGGTCACCTCGGCGGGCGGCGTCGGCGGCACCATTTCCGAAAGATCCGGCGGCGGCTCGGGCTTGGGTTCGGGCGGCACCGGCTGCTCGGGCTCGGCCTCGGGGGTCGGCGCCTCCTCGGCCGGGGGTTCTTCGGGGGCGGGCTCGGCCGCCGGCTCCTCGGGCTGCGCGGGGGCCGCCCGGCCCGCCTTCGGCGCCGCCGCCTGCATCGCGGCGAATTCGGCCTCGGAGATCATCCCGGCCGGTTTGATTTCGACGGGCTCGTTCGGCTCGGGGGTGAACCATGCCGTGCCGATGATCGCCCAGAGGATCACCGCAACATGCAGTGCCGCCGAGACGCCCGTGCCGATCCGTTCCGCCCGATCCATGCGCATGGCGCGCCTCAGTTCCCTGTTTTGGCCGCAGTGCCAGTTTGTGCCGTGCCGCCGGTCAGCGTCGGCCCGCCCGGGTCGGTCACGAGGATGATATTGGCAAAGCCCCCGGCGTTCAGCGCGCCCATGATCTCGACCACGCGGGCATAGGGAATGCCGCCATCGGCGCGCAGGAAGACCTTGTCGCTTTCCCGCTCGGCCGAGACGGCGCGCAGCCGGTTCACCAACTCTTCCTCGGGCACGGGTTCGTTCATCAGCGAGATCGTGCCATCCAGCTGCAACGAAATCGCCAGCGGCTCTTCCTGTTCGGTCGGCACCGCCTTGGCGGCGGTCTTCGGCAGTTCCAGCGGCACGCCCACGGTCATCATCGGCGCCGCGACCATGAAGATGATCAGCAGCACCAGCATCACGTCGACCATCGGCGTGACGTTGATTTCGGCCATGACGGCATGTTTGCCCTTGCCGCCGCGGCGGCGTCGGCCGCCGCCTCCGCCCTTTTTCATCACCCCCGCGCCCATCGCTTAAGCGTCCAGCTGGCGCGAAAGGATGGTCGAGAATTCGTCGGCGAAGGCCTCGTAACCCGAGGTGATCTTGTCGGCGTCGGACGAGAGCTTGTTATAGGCGATGACCGCCGGGATGGCGGCGACAAGACCGATGGCCGTGGCCACCAGCGCCTCGGAAATCCCCGGCGCGACGACCGCAAGCGAGGTGTTTTGCGAAATCGCGATTTCCTCGAAGGCGACCTTGATCCCCCAGACCGTGCCGAACAGCCCGACAAAGGGCGCGGTCGAGCCGACGGTGGCGAGGAAGGACAGGCCCGAATTCAGCGCCTCGCCTTCTTTCGCAATCGCCACATCCATCGAGCGTTCGATGCGCGCCTGCGCCCCGGTGATCAACTCGCCATCATGGCGGTGGCTGCGGCGCCATTCCAGCATGCCCGCGGCAAAGATGCGCTGGGAGGCGCCATCGGGGGCCGGTCCGATCTGGTCGAAAAGTTCGTCAAGCGGTTCGCCCGACCAGAAGGCGCGGTCGAAGGCATCGGCCTCGGCGCGGGCGGCCCGGAACGAGATATACTTGCGGATCATGATCGACCACGACCAGAAACTGGCCAGGGTGAGCACGATCATCACAAGTTTCACGGTCAGCGAGGCGCGCAGGAAAAGCGCAAGCAAGGAGAAATCCATCTCCGGCGCCGCTGCCGCCATGGCAAGGGTTTGCTGGTCCATTGGTCACTGCTCTCATACGGGTCCCGTTTGTCGGGCCTCTTAGCAGTGATTCTACCGGATATTGAGGGGCAGCGCCATAACAACTGCGTCATTGTTGTGGCAGAATGCTGCCCTGCAGCAGTTTCAATGCAGTTTCGGTGCGATCCTTGCGCGGATTTCGGCCGGAAGCCGCGCGGCAGCCCCGGTTTCGGTCAGACAGACCAGCGTCACCGTCGCGGCAAAAAGCTTGTCATTGCCCCGCCAGACCGCCTGATCCAGCACGATCCGCGCCCCGGTTTCGGCCAGAAGTTCGGTCGTGACCCGCAATTCATCATCGAATTTCGCCGGTTTGAGATAATCCGCCTCGACCCGGCGCACGGCAAAGACAAGCCCGTGATCGCGTTTCAGCGCGACCTGATCGACGCCAAGGCTGCGCACCCATTCGCTGCGGCCGCGTTCGATGAATTTCAGATAATTGGCGTAATAGACGATGCCCGCCAGATCGGTGTCTTCGTAATAGACGCGCAGGTTGAATGCGTGGCTCATGCCGCCCCCCCAAGTCCGATCCGTGCCGCCAGCCGCAGCGCATGGCTGGCATCCGTCGCGCAGGCGGGCAGCACCGGATCATAGGCCGCGCGGATCACCGCCGCAATCTCGGGGCGGATGACGGCCACGCCCCGCGCCTCGGCCAGCGGCGGATGGGCGGCAAAGGCACGCTCGCCCCAGGTCAGGATCATCTGCACCGCCTGATTGAGCGCGATGGTTTCGGCGGGCACCTCGTCCAGTGAGGCATCCATGCGGATGAAGCTGAAGCAGGCGCGGATGGCGCCCGCATCGTCAAAGCGGAACGTGCGGAACTGGTTCGCCCCGGCATCATCCAGCCGCGCGACAATGTCGGACAGCCCGTCGATCATCTGGTCAAGGTTCGGAACTTCCAGCAATTCCTGCCAGTCGCGAAAGAAGAAGATCATCAGATTGGCACCGATCTCGGCATCGGTTTCGGCCATCTTCGCATTGGCCAGCACCACCACCGCCTCGGTCGCCCCCTTGACGATGGCCAGCGTGGCCGCGTCGACGCCAAAGACCACCGGCACGATCGGCCGCCCCCAGCGCGCAAAGCGATAGCCCGCGGCCCCGGTGAAGAGCGCCGCGATCTCCTCGGCGCTTGGCATCGTGCTTGTGTCACTCATCTCCACCCCCTGTCGCTGCGCGGCAGCGTAAGCGATGGGGTTGGGCTTGCCAAGGCTCAGACCGCGAGCGTCGCCGCCACCGCACGCTGCCAGCGGGCCAGTTTCCGCGCCCGGTCCACATCGGCCATGGCGGGGGTGAAGCGGCGGTCAAGCGCCCAATGCGCCGCAAACTCCGCAGGCGGCGGGCAGATCCCGGCGCCGAGCCCGGCCAGATAGGCGGCGCCGAGCGCGGTGGTTTCGGTGATGACGGGGCGATCGACCGGGGCGCCCAGAATGTCGGCCAAGAACTGCATCGTCCAGTCGCTGGCCGCCATACCGCCATCGACGCGCAGCACGTTTTGCCCCGCCGCGCCCCAATCGGCCCGCATCGCGTCAAGCAGATCGCGCGTCTGCAGCCCGACGCTTTCAAGCGCCGCGCGGGCAAATTCGGCGGGCCCGGTGTTGCGGGTCAGCCCATAGATGGCGCCGCGGCAGTCGGGGTTCCAGTAAGGCGCCCCCAGCCCGGTAAAGGCGGGCACGATCACCAGATCCTGTGCCGGATCGGCCGCTTCGGCCAGATTTTGCGTCTCGGCCGCCCGCGCGATCACCCCCAGCCCGTCGCGCAGCCATTGCACCACCGCCCCGGCGATGAAGATCGAGCCTTCCAGCGCATAGGTCGTCTCTCCGTTCAGACGATAGGCGATGGTGGCGAGCAGCCGGTTTTGCGACACGACCCTTTCGGCCCCGGTGTTCAAAAGCGCAAAGCAGCCGGTGCCATAGGTCGATTTCAGCATGCCCGGCGTGAAACAGGCCTGACCCACCGTCGCCGCCTGCTGATCGCCCGCCACCCCGGTGATCGGGATCACGGCGCCAAAGAGCGCCGGATCGGTGGTGCCGAACTCATCGGCGCAATCCTTCACCTCGGGCAAAAGCGCCATGGGCACGCCCAGAAGATCGCAGATTTCCGCATCCCATTCATTGCGGCCGATGTCATAAAGCAGCGTCCGCGCGGCGTTTGTGGCATCGGTCGCATGCACCCGACCGCCGGTCAGCCGCCAGATCAGGAAACTGTCGATGGTGCCAAAGGCCAGCTCGCCCCGTTCGGCCCGGTCCCGCGCGCCGGGGACGCTATCGAGCAGCCATTTCACCTTGGTCCCCGAGAAATACGGGTCCAGCAGCAGGCCGGTGCGTTCGGTGATCCGGGGCTCAAGGCCCTCCGCCTTCAGGCCCGCGCAAATCTCCGCGGTGCGACGATCCTGCCAGACAATCGCATTGTGGATCGGCACGCCGGTTGCACGGTCCCAGATCACCGTGGTCTCGCGCTGGTTGGTCAGGCCCAGCGCGGCGACCGGACCGGCCTGCGCCAGCGCCTCGCGGATGGTGGACAGCACCGTCGCCCAGATCGCCTCCGGGTCATGTTCGACCCAGCCGGGCGCGGGGAAGATCTGCGGAAATTCGCGGCTTGCCGTGGCCAAGGGGCGCAGAGCCGCCTCAAAGACAATCGCCCGGGTCGAGGTCGTGCCCTGATCCAGCGCCAGAATCCGTGTCATCGCGCCCCCCGGTCCAGCATGAACCGATCCAGCACCGCGATCTGATCGGCGCTCAGCCGCAGGCCCAGTTTCGTGCGCCGCCAGACCACATCCTCGGCCCGCCGCGCCCATTCGCGGTCCATCAGCCAGATCACCTCGGCCTCGGACAGCCCGGCGCCGAAATCGCGGCCCAGATCGGCGCGGCTTTTTGCTTCGCCCAGAATGGCGAAAGCCTCGGTGCCATAGGCCCGCGCCATCCGCCCCGCCCCCGCCTGCCCCAGAAAGCCATAGCGCACCCGCAACCGCTCGATCAGCGCCTTGACGCCGGTCTGGAAGAAATCCCCCCCGGGCAGCGGCACGCGGGCGGTCCAATCGGGCCCAAGGCCGGGGTAATGCGGCGCCAGCTTCGCCAAGGCCGCCTCGGCCAGACGGCGATAGGTGGTGATCTTGCCGCCAAAGACATTGAGCAGCACCGGACCTTCGGCCTGCAGATCCAGCACATAATCGCGCGAGGCCGCGGTGGCGGAACTGGCCCCGTCGTCATAAAGCGGCCGCACCCCGGCATAGGACCAGACGACATCCTTGGCCGTGACGGGCTTGGCCAGATATTGCGAGACGAAGGCCAGCAGGTAATCGCGTTCGGCCTCGGAACAGGTCGCGGCCTCGGGGGCGGCCTCATGCGCGGCCTCGGTGGTGCCGATCAGCGAGAAATCCTGCTCGTAAGGGATGATGAAAATGATCCGCCCATCCGCGCCCTGCAGGAACAGCGCCCGGGGGTCATCATGCAGCTTGCGCGTCACGATATGGCTGCCGCGCACCAGCCGCACCTGCGCGGGCGATTTCGGCGCGTCGATCAGGCCCAGCACCTGCCCGACCCAGGGCCCGGCGGCATTCACCAGCCCCCGCGCCAGATGCACAGCCTTGCCCGCAGGCCCCTCGGTCTCGATGCGCCAATGGTCGCCCTGCCGCGCCGCGCCAGTGACCCGGGTGCCGACCAGCACGCTCGCCCCCCGCGCCGCGGCATCGCGGGCATTCAGCACCACCAGCCGCGAATCCTCCACCCAGCAATCGGAATATTCCCAGGCCAGACCCATCCCCGGCTTCAGCGCGCGGCCGATCTTGTCGCGCGTCAGGTCAAGCTTGCGCGTGCCGGGCAGGATCTTGCGCCCGCCCATTGCGTCATAAAGGAAAAGCCCGAACCGCAGCAGCCACGCCGGACGCCGCCCCTTCATCCAGGGAAAGACCAGGTTCAACAGCCGGCTTGTCGGCGTTGTCGTGTCGAACCTGATCCCCGCATGCACCGGCAAAACGAAGCGCAAAGGCCAGGAAATATGCGGCATCGCCACAAGTAGCGTCTCGCGCTCCTCCAGCGCCTCGCGCACCAGACGGAACTCGAAGAACTCCAAATACCTCAGCCCGCCGTGAAACAGCTTGGTCGAAGCCGAGGAGGTCCCCTGCGCCAGATCCCCCTGTTCGGCCAAGGTCACGGAAAGCCCCCGCCCCGCCGCGTCGCGGGCGATGCCGCAGCCGTTCACCCCCCCGCCGATGATGAAAAGATCGACGACCCCGGGTTGATCGCTCACGTCTGCCTCCTGCGTATTTGCCCCGATGATGGGCTTTTCCCGCGGTTTGGCAAGCGATGACGCAGCTGCCCGGGGGCCTTCGCGCTTGCCCGCCCCCCTTGGCCCGCCTATAACGCCGCCATGACCGGGCTTTGCTTCAGACATCGAATTACCGGCCCGGCGCTCTGACGCGTCAGGGTTGCCGGGAGATATTCGCCAAGCCCCGGGCACGGAGGTGCCCAGTTCAAATGCCGGGCGCCTTGCGCCCCCCTCAGCCAGACATGGATGCATGATGAGCGCCGACACGCCCGAGACTACCGTCGATTACCGCGACACCGTCTTTCTGCCCGAAACCGACTTTCCGATGCGCGCGAACCTTCCGGGGCGCGAACCCGATTGGCTGGCCCGCTGGGCGCGGATCGGCGTGTATGACCGGCTGCGCGAGAAAACCGGCCGGGCGCCGTTCGTGCTGCATGACGGCCCTCCCTATGCGAACGGGCATCTGCACATCGGCCATGCGCTGAACAAGATCCTGAAGGACTTCATCGTCCGCAGCCAGCAGATGATGGGCCGCGACGCGCGCTATGTGCCGGGCTGGGATTGTCACGGTCTGCCGATCGAATGGAAGATCGAGGAACAATACCGCGCCAAGGGCCTGAACAAGGACGATGTGGACACCGTCGCCTTCCGTCAGGAATGCCGCCGCTTCGCCGAGGGCTGGATCGACATCCAGCGCGAGGAATTCAAGCGTCTGGGCGTCACCGGCAAATGGGAACGCCCCTATCTGACGATGGATTACCATGCGGAAGCCGTGATCGCCGAGGAGTTCATGAAGCTGCTGATGAACGGCTCGCTGTATCAGGGCTCGAAGCCGGTGATGTGGTCGCCGGTTGAAAAGACGGCGCTTGCCGAGGCCGAGGTCGAGTATCACGACCACACCAGCCATACGATCTGGGTGCGGTTCAAGGTTAAAGATTTCGAAGTCACTCCGGTGTTCAGTGACACTTCATCCAGTTTCACTTTGGAAGACTGGAAAAATGCCGCCATCGTCATCTGGACAACGACACCTTGGACGATCCCGCAAAACCGAGCCGTGTCGTTCAACCCGGGCATCGACTACGCGATCTATCGCGTTGAGGAATGCGCGGAGAACAGCACGGGCAAAGTGGGGGAAATCCTAGTTGTCGCTGAGAAACTCTCGGAAGACGTTTTCAAGGCTGCGAAGCTGACGGCGAAAAAGCTCACCTCCGTGCATTTCGTAGACGAAAACTCGAAAATCATTCTCGCCCACCCCTATGCGGGCATCGCGGACGGTAACGGCGAATGGGACTATGACGTCCCGATGCTGCCGGGCGATCACGTCACCGACGACGCCGGGACCGGCTTTGTCCACACCGCGCCCAGCCACGGCGATGACGACTATCAGATGGGTCTCAAATTCCATCTGCCGATGACCTACAACGTCGAGCCGGATGGAACTTACCGGACCTCGCTGCCCGTCTTTGGCGGGCAGGCGATCATCCTTGCCGATGGCAAGGAAGGGCCTGCGAACGTCAGCAACATCAAGGCGTTGCACGGGGCGGGGGCGCTTTTGGCCAAGGGCAAGCTGAAACACTCCTACCCGCATTCGTGGCGCTCGAAGGCGCCGCTCATCTACCGCAACACGCCGCAATGGTTCGCCGCCATCGACGCGAAGCTGGAAGACGGCATGGGCCAATATGGCGACACGATCCGCCAACGCGCGCTGACCTCGATCGACCGGCTCGTGCAATGGACCCCGCCCACCGGGCGCAACCGGCTTTATTCGATGATCGAGGCGCGGCCCGACTGGGTGCTGTCGCGGCAACGCGCCTGGGGCGTGCCGCTGACCTGCTTCACCAAGAAGGGCGCGCAGCCGACCGACCCCGATTTCCTGCTGCGCAACCCCCGAGGTGAACGCCCGCATCTCGGCGGCGTTCGAGGCCGAGGGCGCCGATGTCTGGTATACCGACGGCTTCAAGGAGCGGATGCTGGGCAATATCGTCAACCCCCGAGGATTACAACCAGGTCTTCGACGTGCTCGATGTCTGGTTCGACAGCGGCTCCACCCATGCTTTCGTGCTGCGTGACCGCGAGGATGGCACCGCGGACGGCATCGCCGATCTCTATCTCGAGGGCACCGACCAGCACCGCGGCTGGTTCCATTCCTCGATGCTGCAGGCCTGCGCCACCAAGGGCCGGGCGCCTTATCGCGGCGTGCTGACCCACGGCTTCACGCTCGATGAAAAGGGCATGAAGATGTCGAAATCGCTCGGCAATACCGTGGCCCCGGCGGACGTGATCAAGGATTACGGCGCCGACATCCTGCGGCTGTGGGTGGCGCAATCGGATTACACCGTCGATCTGCGGATCGGCAAAGAGATCCTGAAAGGCACCGCCGACAGCTACCGCCGCCTGCGCAACACTTTGCGCTTCATGCTCGGTGCGCTCTCGGGCTTTGCCGAGGAAGAGCGCGTCAGCCCGGCCGAGATGCCGGAACTGGAACGGTGGGTGCTGCACCGTCTGGCCGAACTCGACACCACCGTGCGCACGGGCTATGCGGCCTACGACTTCCAGGGCGTGTTCCAGACGCTTTTCACCTTCTGCACCGTCGATCTCTCGGCCTTCTGGTTCGACATCCGCAAGGACGCGCTTTATTGCGACGCCCCCACCAGCCTGCGCCGCCGCGCCGCGCGCACGGTGATGGATGAACTGTTCCAGCGGCTGACGAAATGGCTGGCGCCGATGCTGCCCTTCACCATGGAAGACGTGTGGTTGAGCCGCTTCCCGGGCGAGGCGAATTCCGTGCATCTGGAGGACTTCACCGCCACCCCGTCCGACTGGCTGAACCCGGATCTCGCCGCGAAATGGGACGGCATCCGCCGCGCCCGCCGCGTCGTCACGGCGGCGCTCGAGGTGCAGCGCACCGCCAAGGTGATCGGCGCCAGCCTTGAAGCCGCGCCCGTGGTCCATGTCGAGGACACCGCGCTCGAGGCCGCGCTGAAATCGGTCGACTTCGCCGATATCTGCATCACCTCGGATCTGAGCCTGAGCACCGACCCGGCCCCCGCCGAGGCGTTCCGCCTGCCCGAAGTGCCGGGCATCGCCGTCGTCTTCGAGGCGGCGGAGGGCGAAAAATGCGAGCGCTGCTGGAAGATCCTGCCCGATGTGGGCAGCCACAAGCATCCCTGCACCTGCGCGCGCTGCAATTCGGTGTTGGGCTGAACATGACCGGCGCCGGGGGCTTCGCGCCCCCGGACCCCCGCGGGATATTTGCGCCAAGGTGAAAGCAGATCCCGGGATGCCCTTTCACCTTGGTGCAAATATCCCGGGGGGAGTCCGCTTGCGGACGGGGGGCAGCGCCCCCCTTGCCCCGCCTGCCGCCCCTCGCTACCGATGTGACGATTGCATGACAGCCGGAGGCCGCGGCGATGAGCCTGTCCATTCTTCTCGCGGTTCTGGCCGCCGCTTTCCTGCATGCGCTCTGGAATGCGCTGTTGCGCTTTGGCGGATCAAAAATCCGCGCCATGGTGATGCTGAGCTACATGGAAGCGGCCGTCGGCCTTGCCATCGCGCTCTCCCGACCCTGGCCCGAGGTCGCCGCCTGGAAATGGGTCATCGCCGCAAGCTGTGTGCATTTCTTTTACAAGTATTTCTTGGCCCATGCCTATGAACAGGGCGACCTGAGCCGGGTTTACCCCATTGCCCGCGGCACGGCGCCGATGATGGTCGCGATCGTCTCGGCGCTTTTCGCGCTCGATACGATCGCGCCGCTTGGCTATGTCGGCATCGGCGTGCTGGGGCTGGGCATCCTCTTCATGGCGCGCGGCGTCTTCACCGATGGCGAAAGCCGCAAGCTTCTGCCCTTTGCCTTCGGCTCGGCCTGCGCCACCGCCACCTATACGCTGACCGACGGGCTGGGCGCCCGCGTCGCGGGGGATGCGGCGGGCTATGTCGGCTGGCTGATGGTGGGGGGCGGGCTGCTCTTCGGTCTGGTGATGACCTTCACGCGGCCGAAGGGCTTCCTCACCGTCGCGCCGCTGAAGGATTGGGGGATGGCGGCGGCGGGGGCGGCGGCCTCTTATGGCGCCTATGCGATCTCGATCTGGGCGATGACCAAGGCGCCGATCGCGCTGGTGGCCGCCACTCGGGAAACCGCGATCCTGTTCGCAGTGCTGATCGGCTGGCTGGTCTTTGGCGAAAAGATGACCCGGTCGAAGGCGACCGCCGCCGTGCTGATCGTCGCGGGCGTGGTGCTGACCCGGCTTTAATCGGGATGACGCGCCGGGATGATCTGCTGCGCGATCCCCGCGAACATGAGATAAACCGAGGTCACGACAAGGCCCCAATGCGCCCAGCTGCCTTCGTCGAAATTCACCCAGGCGGCGCGGGCGGCAAAGGCGGTCCACAGAAGCGCCATCGTCAGCGACAGCGGCCGCCAGCGCCGGGTCCGGGTCGGGTGGATGAATTTCAGCGGAAAGAACATCGCCACCGCCAGCGCCAGAACCACCCCCAGCGTCACCCAATACGACGGCCAGATCGCGAAAAGCACCAGCACCACCATGTTCCAGCAGGCGGGAAAGCCGGAAAAGGAGCAATCCTTGGTCTTCATCCGCGTATCGGCGAAATAGATCACCGAAGCATAGGTGATCGCGATGATGGCAAGCCATCCGGTCCAGCCCGGCAGCAGCCCCGATTTGAACAGCGCATAGGCCGGGATGAAGACATAGGTCAGGTAATCGACGATCAGATCCATCAGCACGCCGTCATGCGTCGGCCAGTTGTGCTTGGTGTCGAACCGCCGCGCCAAGGGCCCGTCGACGCCATCGACGATCAGCGCCACGACCAGCCACAGGAACATCAGCGACCATTTTTCCTCGACCGCGGCCAGCATCGCCAGCATCGACAGCACCGCGCCGGTGGCGGTCAGAAGGTGAACGGAGAGGGCCTTGAAACGAATGTCCATGGCCCTTCCTGCCCGAAACCGCTCAGGCGTGCAAGTCGGGCCGAGGGCGCACCCCGGCCCGGCCCATGGTCACGATGTCGCTTACGCGACCGCCTTGAGCAGCGACAGGAACTGGCTGGCCGTGTCGCGGTCGATCGTCACCGTGTCCGAAGAACTGCTTTCCGAAGTCATCGCGGAGAAAAGAGACTCGTAAAGCGATTGTGCCGCGGTGGTGATGCTCGAGGAGGTCGTGTCGTCCTCGCTTTCCGAACCCGGCGGCGGGCCCGAAGGTGGCGGGCCGGGGGGCGGACCCGACATGCCCTGCATGCCACCCGCCCCGCCCGATTTCATCGCGTCTTCTGCCGCGGTGAATTCGGTTTCGGTCAAAAGGCCGTCGCCATCGGTGTCGATCGAGCCGAACTGCGCGGACAGCAGATCGGCCACCGGGCTGGCGTCGATTTCCGCTTGCGACAGGGCGCCGTCGCCATCGGCATCGTCATTGGTTGCCAGCGCCTCGAACAGCGACTGGCTGTCGGCCCCACCCGAGGCCGAAGCCGGCGGCGGAGGGGGCGGAGGCGGCGAACCGCCGGTGGCAAAGCTCGACGAGGTCGAGGAGGTCGTCTTCGAAGAGGAACTGCCCGATGCTTGTTGCAGCAACGCCAGCGCGCTGGTGCTCGAATACGAGGACAGAGAGGTCAGGGAGGAAACGCTCATCATACGATCCTTTCTGGATGACTGCGTGCCCTGACGCTGCTCCCGGAGGATGAACGAAGCCTTACATCCCCCCTAAACCTTCGCTTATAACCGCTTGGATTGTAACGGGTTAGCGGGGTTTATGGCTCAGGCGCGGGGGTGTGCGGCCTGATAGACCTGCATGAGTCGCGCCTGATCGACGGCGGTATAGACCTGCGTGGTCGCAAGGCTCGCATGGCCCAGAAGTTCCTGAATTGCGCGCAGATCGCCGCCTTCGGCCAGCAGATGCGTGGCAAAACTGTGCCGCAAAGCATGCGGGGTCGCCGTCGCGGGCAGGCCAAGCCCCAGCCGCGCCCGTTCCATCGACTTCGCCACCAGCCGCGGATTGAGCGCCCCGCCGCGGGCGCCGCGGAACAGCGGCTCATAACGCGACATCGGGAAGGGGCAGAGCCGCAGATAATCGGCCACCGCCTTGCGCGCCGCCGGAAGCACCGGCACCAGCCGTTCCTTGTCGCCCTTGCCGCGCACACGCAGCACCTCGGGCAGGGGCGCATCCGATGCTTTCAGTGCCAAGGCCTCGGAGACCCGCAGCCCGCAGCCATACATCAGCGTCATCACCGCCGAATCGCGCGCCGCGATCCAGGGTTCCTGCGCCTGCACCTCGACCTGTTCCAGCACCTCGGCCGCGGCCTCGACACTCAGCGGACGGGGCAGCTTGCGTTGATATTTCGGCGCCTGGGCCGACAGCACATGGGTGGCGTCAAAGCCCTCGCGCGCCGCCAGCCAGCGGATGAAATTCTTCACCGCCGAAAGCGCCCGCGCCAGCGAGCGGCTGGAAAGCCCGCGCCCGCGTTCATGCGCCATCCAGGCCCGCATGTCGGATTGGCCAAGCCCGGCCAGCTGTGCCAGCCCGAGACTTTCGCCCCGATGCTGATGCAGAAAGGCCAGAAATCCGGCCACATCGGAACTATAGGCCGTCAGCGTGTGACTGGCCGCCCCGTCGATCGCCCGCAAGTGACTGATCCACAGGGCCATCGCCGTCCGTGCGGCGGGCGAGACCCCCACCGACATCAGCTCAGCCAGCGCCGCATGCCGCGTTCGAACACGCCGGCGAAGAAGGCCAGCAGGTCGGTGCCCTGCGAGGGCTTGAATTGATGCGGGTCTTCGGCGCCCATCACCAGCATGCCCGGCAAGCGCCCCTCGCCCAGATCCAGACGCATCAGCGCCTCGGAGCGGATCCAGCTCGCGGCTTCGCCATAGATCGCCTCGGAATGCGGCAGGGTCTGGCGCAGCACCACCGGGCGCACCTGCCCGCCACGACCGGCGCGCATGTATTCCTGGATGAAGCCGGGCTCGGCCACGCACAGCACATCGCCCAGACGGCGCAGCGCCGGGTCACTGTCATCTTGCAGCGTTTCCAGCACCAGCTTGACGCTGTCCACCCGCAGGATTTCCGCGACTTCGGTGCCGAGGTTCTTCAGGAAAGCCTCGAAATCGACAGGATCGAGCATCCGCAGCACGGCACGGTGGATCTGGTTCGTCCCCGAGAGATTCTCATAGGCCGCGGCGATCACCGAGCGGTGGGTGTCTTCAAGCCGGTCCAGGCGGCGTTCCAGCCGCTCCATCGCCACACCGCGCAGGTCGACGATATTGGCGCCCATGGCGCGTTCGTTCGCGGTGATCAGCGCCCGCATCAGATCGCGATCCTCAAGGATCACGTCAGGATCGGAGATGATCTTGTCGCGCAGTTCGGGTGCAAAAGCCGTGTCGGTCATGCCAGCCTCTCGTAAGCGGGTTATGTGGAAATTGACACAGATTCTGGTTAAATGCAGGTTAAATTTGTTAATATTACCGCGGACCTGCCGAAAAAGGCGGGTCCGCGGCGCCTTGGACACGGGTCAGACGATCGACTGGCCGGTTTTCGCCCAATCTTTCAGGAACTGCTCCAGCCCCTTGTCGGTCAGCGGGTGGTTCGCCATCGCCTTGATCACCGAGGGCGGCGCGGTGATGACATCGGCGCCGATCCGGGCGACATCGGTGATATGGTTGACCGAGCGGATCGAGGCGGCGAGGATCTCGGTCTTGAAGCCGTAATTGTCGTAGATGGTGCGGATGTCCTCGATCAGCTGCACGCCATCGAGGTTGATGTCATCTAGACGACCGATGAAGGGGCTGATGAAGGTCGCGCCCGCCTTGGCCGCAAGGATCGCCTGCGCCGCCGAGAAGCACAGAGTGACGTTGACCATGTGGCCTTCGGATGCGAAAGCCTTGCAAGCCGTCAGGCCCGCCCAGGTCAGCGGCACCTTGATGGCGATGTTGGAGGCGATCTTGGCCAGTTTCAGCCCTTCGGCGATCATCTCGGCCGCCTCGGTCGCCACCACCTCGGCCGAGACCGGGCCCGAGACCATGTCGCAGATTTCCTTCGTCACTTCGAGGATGTCGCGGCCCGATTTCAGGATCAGCGACGGGTTGGTGGTGACACCATCGACCATGCCGAGGTCGTTCAGCTCCTTGATGGCTGCCACATCGGCGGTATCGACGAAGAATTTCATGAAGGGCCTCCTGCGCTCTGTCTGGCCGCGATTTAGCGCAAACAGCCGGAAATGGCGAGAGCGGAATCGGGCGAGACGGGGGGCTTGCCGCCCCCCTCGGCCTGACGGCCTCTCCCCCCGCGCGTATTTCAGCCAAGAAAAAGCCCATCCGTTTTTTCTTGGCGCAAATACGCCCGCCGGAGGCGTTGCAGGGCGCGAGGCCGGGCATGTCTGAGCCGGGCTTCTTTCCCGAAGGCGCGCGCGTCTCGGTGCTGACCGCCGAGCCGATCGGCAAGCCTTTGGATTATCTTGCCCCCGAGGGCGGCTGTTTTCCGGGCGCCTTCGTCGAGGTGCCCTTGGGGCCGCGCCGGGTCGTCGGCGTCGTCTGGGGCGCGGGCGATGGCCGGTTCGAGGCGGGCAAGCTGCGGGCGGTGTCGCGGGTGATGGACGTGCCGCCAATGCGGGCAGAGTTGCAGGAGTTCCTGATCCGCATGGGGGCCTATACGATGACTTCGGCGCCCGGGGTGTTACGGCTGGCCACGCGCACGCCGGGGCTGTTCGATCCGCCCGGCGCGCGGCGGATCTATCGGCTGGGCACAGGGACGCCGGGCAAGCTGACCTACGCGCGGGAAAAGGTGCTGGCCGTGCTGCGAGATCATGGCGGCGCGGGGTTTTATCTGACCGAACTGGCGCAGCTTGCGGGCGTCACGCCGCAGGTGGTGAAGGGGCTCGTGAAGCTCGGCGCGATCGAGGAGACCGAACAGCCCCGCGACCTGCCCTTGCCGCGGCTCGATTTCACCCTGCCGGGCAAGGTTCTGTCCGAAGATCAGGCGGCGGCCGCCGCGGCTTTGAAGGGCGAGGGATTCGGGGTGACGCTGCTCAAGGGCGTCACTGGATCGGGCAAGACCGAGGTCTATCTGGAAGCCGTGGCCGACTGTCTGCGCCGGGGGCGGCAGGCTTTGGTGCTGCTACCGGAAATCGCGCTGACCTCGGAATTCCTGTCCCGGGTCGAGGCGCGCTTCGGCGCCCGTCCCGGCGAGTGGCATTCCGGCGTCACCCAATCCGAGCGGCGGCGGCTGTGGCGGATGGTGGCGACGGGCGGCGCGCAGATGGTGGTCGGCGCGCGCTCGGCGCTGTTCCTGCCGTTTCAGGATCTGGGCCTGATCGTCGTCGACGAGGAACACGACACCTCCTACAAGCAGGAGGAGGGGGCGCTTTACAACGCCCGTGACATGGCCGTCTTGCGGGCCTCGCTGGTGGGGGCGCAGGTGGTTCTGGCCTCGGCCACGCCCAGTCTGGAAAGCTGGGTCAATGCGGCGTCGGGCAAATACCGCCGCATTGATCTGGCCGCGCGGTTCGGCGCCTCGGAACTGCCCGAGATGCGGGCGATCGACATGCGCGACGAACGCATCGAGCCCGTGCACTGGATCTCGCCCAGCCTTGTCGGCGCGGTGCTGGCGACGCTCGCGCGCGGCGAACAGGCGATGCTGTTCCTCAATCGCCGCGGTTACGCCCCGGTCACGCTGTGCCGCGCTTGCGGGCAGCAGATCGGCTGCGATCATTGCGACGCGCGGATGGTCGAGCATCGCTTCCTCAAGCGCCTCGTCTGCCATCAATGCGGCGAGACGAAACCCATTCCCACCGCCTGCCCCGCCTGCGGGGTCGAGGGCAAGCTGGCCCCCGTCGGCCCCGGCGTCGAACGGCTGGCCGAGGAGGTGGCGGAACGCTTTCCCACCGCGCGGGTGGCCGTGCTGTCCTCGGACCTCTTCGGCTCGGCCCGGGCGCTGAAAGAGGCGGTGGAGAGCATCGCGCAGGGGGGCGCCGACATCCTCATCGGCACGCAGATTGTCGCCAAGGGGCACAATTTCCCGCTTCTGACGCTGGTGGGCGTGATCGACGCCGATCTGGGCCTGCAGGGCTCGGACCTGCGCGCGGCGGAACGCACCTTTCAGCTGATGCGGCAGGTGGCGGGCCGCGCGGGGCGCGCGGAAAAACCCGGGCTGGCGCTGTTGCAGACCTATCAGCCCGAACATCCGGTGATCCGCGCCATTCTGGGCGGCGACGAGGAGGCCTTCTGGAAGGCCGAAGCCGAGGGCCGCAGGGCCGCGGGCGCGCCACCCTTTGGCCGGATGGCGGGGATCATCCTCTCGGGTCCCGAGATCGAGCCGCTCTTTGCCTATGGCAATGACCTTGCGCAGCACGACGGCCCGCTGCGCCGCATCGGCGCGCAGCTTTACGGCCCCGCCCCCGCCCCCATCGCCCGCATCCGCGGCCGTCACCGGGTCCGGCTTCTGATCCGCGCCGACAAGACTGCGCCGCTGCAACAGGCGATCCGGGCCTGGTTGCGCGGGGTGAAACAGCCCAATTCCGTCCGCCTCGCCATCGACATCGACCCGCAAAGCTTCCTGTAGCCCCGCTTTCGATTGACCGCCCGCCCCTTTCGCGCCATTGGGGGCAAAACCAATGGAGCCCGCCCATGACCACCTTCACCGCCTTTGCCGTCCTGCCCGAGCGCGAGCTTGCCGACGATCTGGCCGAGCGGCTGGAAGATCTGGACCCCGGCCCCTATGGCGTCGGCGTCTTCGAGATCGAGGATGGCTCGGGCAATTTCGAGGTCGGCGCCTATTTTCTGGAGCGCCCGAATGACATCGTGCTCGATCTGCTCGCCGCGGCCTATGGCGCCAGCGGCTTCGTCATTTCGGAATTGCCGGAAACCGACTGGGTGGCGCATGTGAAACGCGAACTGGCCCCGGTCGTGGCCGGGCGGTTTTTCGTGCATGGCAGCCATGATGCCGACAAGGTGCCCGCAGGGTCGATCCCGCTTCTGATCGACGCCGCCATGGCCTTCGGCACCGGCCATCACGGCACGACGCTGGGCTGCCTGACCGCGCTGGACCGGCTGGCGGGCGAGGGCTTTCATCCGCGCAACACGGTCGACATCGGTTGCGGCACCGCCGTTCTGGCGATGGCGGCGGCGAAGCTCTGGCCCGAGACGGTGCTGGCCTCGGACATCGACCCGGTCGCGGTCGAGACCGCGGCGGCGAATGTCACCGGCAATGATCTGGCGGGACGGGTGATCTGCCTGCAGGCGGCGGGCTTCGCCCATCCCGATCTGCAATCCGCCGCGCCCTTCGAGCTGATCTTTGCCAATATCCTGAAAGGTCCGTTGATTTCGCTCGCCCCCGACATGGGCCGGTTTTGCGCCGAATCGGGTCTTGTCATCCTGTCCGGGATCCTGATCGAACAGGGCGACGAGGTGATCGAGGCCTATGTGGCACAGGATTTCCGTCTTGTTTCGCGCGACAATCACGGCGACTGGACGACATTGGTTCTGCAGCGGAACTGATCGCGGCAAAGCTGTCTCGCCGGATTGCCAAAACTGCGGCATAGTCGTTAATCAGTCGTTAGGCATCTTTGCCTTTCGGCCGGTTTTCCTTCCGGAGTGTGTCATGCGTAACTCGGTTCATGCCAGCTTTGAACGCCGCCTTGCGCGGATCGACCAGATTCACGCCGCCGGGGGCGCCTTCGAGGCCACCGGGGCCCTGGGCCGCGCCTATTTCGACAGCCATCGTCCGAAGGAACGACGGGCCTTTCCCTGGCGCGGCCTGGCGCTGGTCTTTCTGGGGATGCTGCTGTTCAAGGGCGCGATCCTGGCGCAGGTGGGCCCGGAGACCTATGCGCATCGGGTCGCGGTTCTGGCCGAGGGCAACACCGCCGAGCAGCTTGGCGCCTGGGTTCTGAAAGCCGATGCGCCGACCGAATTCATCGCAGCCCAGTTGCA
This sequence comes from Rhodobacter capsulatus, assembly GCF_052363185.1. Classification (GTDB taxonomy): domain Bacteria; phylum Pseudomonadota; class Alphaproteobacteria; order Rhodobacterales; family Rhodobacteraceae; genus Rhodobacter; species Rhodobacter capsulatus_E. The sequence goes on from NZ_CP198955.1 coordinate 3,425,258, forward strand.
CAGCCTGCTTCACTGACACGCGCAGGGCCGCGCGGGCGACCGGCGGTCCTTGTCGCTTCTGGAGGGCTTAGCGGCCGATCCTGTCGATGTCGTACCGGGTCAGGCCGATGTCGTTCAGTTCCCGGTCGCTCAGCCGCGACAGCGCCCGCCGCGTCAGCCGGGCATCGTTCCACAGCGTCACCGCGTCGATCAGGCGGGCAAACATCCCGGCCCGGCCATGGCGGGCGGAAAGGGCAAGGGTGTCGAGGGCGGACATGACAGGGTTCCTTTTCAGACTGCTGTTTTGTTGGGCGCTTCTTTGTTGATTGGGCAGTTAATCAAGGCATCTTGTGAAAACAAGCGCACCCCGATCAGCCCCGCCATGCAGATATTGCATGGCTTTTCGGGGCCTTGGCAGCGCCGCGGCGGGCTTTGGCATTTTGCCAGCCGCCTCGTCATTGTGACTGACGCATTCGGCTGCCAAACGTCGCTTTCGCCGGTTTCGTCTGCTCTTCGCCGTTGGGCGCGGCTTGGCCCGCTCTGCTTTGCCCTTTCCGATGTTCTGCTTTTGTGCTAAATGCGGAAAAAATGCCACAGGCAAAAGGGCAGTCACATGCGGGTGATCGGGATCGACCCGGGGTTACGCAACCTCGGCTGGGGGGTGATCGAGGTCGATGGCCCGCGCTTGCGGCACATCGCGAATGGAATCATCCATTCCGAGGGCACGGATCTGGCTAAACGCCTTGTCGTGCTGCATGCGGGGCTGACGGCGGTGATCGCCACGCATCGCCCCGAGGCCGCGGCGGTGGAACAGACCTTCGTCAACAAGGATGCGGTGGCGACGCTGAAGCTGGGTCAGGCGCGGGGGATTGCGCTTCTGGTGCCCGCGCAGGCCGGGCTCGAAATCGGGGAATATGCGCCCAATGCGGTGAAAAAGGCCGTGGTGGGGGTGGGGCATGCCGACAAGGGGCAGGTGCAGCACATGGTGCGCCACCAGCTGCCGGGCGTCACCTTTGACGGGCCCGATGCGGCGGATGCGCTGGCGATTGCGATCTGTCACGCCCATCATCTGCAATCGGCGCGCCGCGCCTCGGCGGCGATGCTCGGCCGCGGCGCGCTGGACATCACCGCGGGGCAAGCCCGGATCCGGAGGACAGGCGCATGATCGGACGTATCGCCGGGGTGATCCTGCACCGCGCCATGGACCATGTGCTGATCGACGTGCGCGGCGTGGGCTATATCGTCCATGTCTCCTCCCGCACCGCCGCCAACCTGCCCCCGGTGGGCGAAGCCTGCGCGCTTTACACAGAGCTTCTGGTGCGCGAAGACCTGTTGCAACTCTTCGGCTTTCCGACGCTGATCGAAAAGGAATGGCACCGGCTGCTGACCTCGGTGCAGGGGATCGGCGCGAAAGCCGCGCTCGCCATCCTTGGCACGCTTGGCCCCGAGGGCGTCTCCCGCGCGCTGGCGCTCGGCGACTGGAACGCGATCAAGGCCGCCCCCGGGGTCGGGCCGAAACTGGCGCAGCGCGTGGTGATGGAACTCAAGGACAAGGCGCCCACGGTGATGGCGATGGGCGGCACGCTGACCGTCGACACCGCCCCCTCCGACGCGGTGATCGAGGCCGACCCGAAACCCGCCCAGCGCCCCGCCCCCGCGGCCACAAGGCAGGTGAACTTCACCGCCGAGGCGCTCTCGGCCCTGACCAACCTCGGCTATTCCCCCTCGGACGCCGCCACTGCCGTCGCCCGGGCCAGCGAAAACCCCGAGGCCACCGACACGGCAAAACTGATCCGCACCGCGCTGCGCCTCCTCGCGCCAAAGGACTAGCCTTTTCACCTTGGGACAAATATCCCGGGGTGCGGGGCAGAGCCCCGCTCCGACGCTGAAAGCCAAGCATGACCGAACCCGATCCGACCCTCCGCCCCGACCGCCTGCCCGAGGACGCCGACCGCGCCCTGCGCCCGCAGGTGCTGGAGGAGTTCATCGGTCAGGCCGAGGCGCGGGCGAACCTGCGCGTCTTCATCGAAAGCGCGAAGATGCGCGGTCAGGCGATGGATCACACGCTGTTTCACGGCCCGCCCGGGCTGGGGAAAACCACGCTTGCGCAGATCATGGCCCGCGAATTGGGCGTGAATTTCAAGATGACCTCCGGCCCGGTGCTGGCGCGGGCGGGCGATCTGGCGGCGATCCTGACCAACCTTGAAAACCGCGATGTCCTCTTCATCGACGAGATCCACCGGATGAACCCGGCGGTCGAGGAGGTGCTGTACCCCGCGATGGAGGATTTCGAGCTCGATCTGGTGATCGGCGAAGGCCCGGCGGCGCGCACCGTGCGGATCGAGCTGCAGCCCTTCACCCTTGTCGGCGCCACCACACGCCTTGGCCTGCTGACGACCCCCCTGCGCGACCGGTTCGGCATCCCGACCCGGCTGCAATTCTACACCGAGGACGAGCTGGACCTGATCGTCTCGCGCGGGGCGCGGCTTCTGGGCATTCCCGCCGATCCGGACGGCACGCGCGAGATCGCCAAACGCGCCCGCGGCACGCCGCGGATTGCCGGGCGGCTCTTGCGCCGCGTCGTCGATTTCGCGCTGGTCGAGGGCGACGGGCGGCTGACCCGGAAACTGGCCGACAATGCGCTGACGCGGCTTGGCGTCGATCATCTGGGGCTCGATGGCGCCGACCGGCGCTACATGATGCTGATGGCCGAACATTACGGCGGCGGGCCGGTGGGGGTGGAAACGCTCTCGGCCGCGCTTTCCGAAAGCCGCGATGCGCTGGAAGAGGTGATCGAACCTTACCTGTTGCAACAGGGGCTCATTCAACGCACCCCGCGCGGGCGGATACTGGGGCACCGGGCCTGGCGCCATCTGGGGCTTGAGGCGCCATTGCAGCCGGTGGCGCAAACTCCGGTCCAGACCGACCTTTTCGACGCGGGCTGACTGGACGCGCCGCGGTGGCGGTGTATCCTTGGCCCATGTCCACCGCCCTGCCCCCCCGTTTCCCCGTCACCGAAGCCCAGATCGAGGCCGTGGTGGCCGAGTTCTATGCCCGCGTCCGCGCCCATCCCGATCTGGCGCCGATCTTTGCCGCGCATGTGACCGACTGGGCGCATCACGAGGCGAAGATCGCCCGGTTCTGGAAGGGCTCGATCCTGCACATGCAGGGTTATGAGGGCAGCCCGATGATCTCGCACCGCCGCGCGGGCGATGTGGAGGGCGGGCATTTTCCGCTTTGGCTGGCGACCTTTGATGCCGTCTTGCACGACCTGCTCGACCCGGCGGCGGCGGCGGGCTGGTCGGCCTTGGCGCATCGGATCGGCAAGGGGCTGCGGATGGGGGTCGAGGATGTCGGGCGGCCCCCCGATGCGGTTCCCAATCTGCGCTGAAGCGCCCTGCCCCGACCGGGGAAAGGGCGTATTTGGACCAAGAAAAAGCAGAAAGCTCAGTCTTCGTCTTTCGATCTGGTGAAGACGCCTTTCAGCGCGCCGCCGGTCAGTTGCGTGACTTTCGGGCGGGGCAGCGCTGCGAAGGGCATGGGCCGACAGACCTCCATCGCGGCGATGCCGACGCGGGCGGTCAGCGCGCCGTTGATCACGCCCTCGCCGAAGCGGCGCGAGATTTTCGCGGCCAGATGACCGCCGGTCATCGTCTCGATCAGGTCATCGCCCGCCGAGACCGCGCCTGTCGCGATCACATGCGTCATCACCGTGCGGGCCAGTCGCAGCGCCCCAAGGCTGCCCGCGCGGCCGCCGTAAACCTCGGCCACGCCGCGGATCATCCGCAGGTTGGCGATCAGCGCCGTGGCCACATCGGCCAAGGCGAGGGGAACCAGCGCCGTCACCGTCGCCACGGTGCGCGTCGCCGCCTCGATCTCCAGCCGTGCGGCGGCATCAAGCGGCGCCATGAGTTCCGTTTCGGTCAGCCGCAGCAGGGTTTGGGTATCAAGCTGCTCGGGCGCGCGCTCGCGCAGGCGGGCGAGTGACCATTTCATCTCGGGCCGGGCGGAATAGAGCTTTGCCATCCGGTCGACCGCTTTGCGCGCGGCGCGCAGATCGTCGCGGTTCGCCGCCTCGATCACCTCCTGATGCAGCTTGTCGAGACGACCAAGCTTGGCGAAAGCCGTCAGCTCACGCAGACCGACCAGAACGCAGGCGATCAGGAACAGGATCAAAAGCCCAGTCGCCACCCAGCCCAGCACCGGATTGGCGGCGAACAGCCCGGTGACGAAAGTCCACAGCGCCACGGTGATCAGGAAGCCCACCAGCGCCCCGGTCGCCTGCCAGAAGAACCGCGTCAGCCGCGAGCGCGGCCGGGCGGCCAGTTTCGCCGCAATCTGCATGGCGCGGCCTTGCGGCGCTGCCTCGAAAGCGGGTTGGTCGATCACCGGCGGCGCCTCGGCGGGCGAGGCGGGCGGGGCGTCCAGTTCCAGAATGACAGGTCGTTTCACAGCTTGTCCCCGATCAGGAATTCGGCGGCGCGGTCGATGCGGATATGCGGCGGGCCCTCGCCCGGGCGCAAAACACCGGGCGCGGGGGGCGAAATTCATCAGGCCGAAATCGGCATCCAGCCAGTCCTCGGCGCCGTCGCGCGCGGGGGTGAGGAGTTCCGCCGGGTCAGCGGGCAATTCGCCCGGGTAAAGCGCGACCGAGCGGCCATCGGCGAGCCGCCCGCGCACCGCGGGCAGGTCTTCGCCGGAATGGGGGATGATGTCTTCGGTCGTCGTGCGCAAGCTGGCCAGAGACATCGCCGCGGTTTCCGCCCCGGCAAAACTGGCGCGGTCCTTTGGCTTCGCGCAGCAAAGCCTCGGTGATCGCGGTCAGTTTCGCATGCTGGATGTGGTGCAGATGATCGGCCTTGGTGGCGGCAAAAAGGATGCGCTCCACCCGCTTCGCGCCGAGCAACGTCAGCAGGAACCCGGGCACGCCGGGGCGGAAGGCCGAGAGGATCGCCGCCATAGACTGGCGCAGATCCTCCAAGGCGGCGGGCCCGGCGTGAATGGCGCCCAAGACATCGACCAGCACCACCTGCCGGTCGATCCGGGCGAAGTGATCGCGGAAGAAGGGCTTCACCACCTCGCGCTTGTAGGCGTCAAAGCGGCGTTCCATCTCGCGGCCCAAAGAGTCGCGCGGATAGGTGGCGGGCGGGATCGGCGCGAAGGTCAGGACGGGCGAGCCCGCCATTTCGCCCGGCAGCAGGAACCGCCCCGGCGAGCAATCGGAAAACCCCGCCTCGCGCGAGGCCACAAGATGCGCGGTGAAACTTTCCGCCAGCGCCTTCGCCGCGGTTTCCGAAAACCGGGCGTAAAGGTCGATCTCGTCCAGCGTTTGCAAGAAGGCATCGGAGCCCGGGCGGCCGGGCAGACGGTCCAGCACACCTGCCGACCATTCCTCGAAGGTCTTCTCGATCAGGCCAAGATCCAGCAGCCATTCGCCGGGATAGTCCACGATATCCAGATGCACCGTGCGCGGCTTATAAAGCGCGCCGAGCATCCCCGAAGGCTGCAGCCGGAAGCTGAGCCGCAGTTCCGATACCGCCCGCGTGCCCTCGGGCCAGCTGGGCGCGGGGCCGGTCATGCTGGCAAGATGGCTTTCATAATCGAACCGCGGCACGGTGTCGTCGGGCTGCGGCTTGAGATAAGCGGCGCGGATCCGCCCGGCCCCGGTCAGCGCGGGCATCCGGCCGCGGTCGAGCAGATTGGCCACCAGCGAGGTGATGAAAACGGTCTTGCCCGCCCGCGAAAGCCCGGTGACGCCCAGCCGGATCACCGGCTCGAACAGGGCTTCGGAAACCGAGGAGCCGAGCCCCTCGATGCTGCGGCCGATGTCCTCGGCAAGGTCGGTGATGCCCACTGCGCTGCCTTTCCCGGTCATTCTGGTTGCGCCGAAGATAGGCATTGCGGCAGCCGATTCACAGAGGGGAAAGCAGCGCACCCCCGGGGCCATTGCGCAAAGCCAAAAGCCGCGCTATCGCCGGGACATGCCCAGATTTGCCTTCAGGATCGAATATGACGGCGGCCCCTTTGCCGGGTGGCAAAGGCAGGCTGTGTTGCCCTCGGTGCAGGGCGCGGTGGAGGCGGCGCTGGCGCGGCTTGAACCCGGCGAGCACACGATTGCCGCCGCCGGGCGGACCGATGCCGGGGTACATGCGACGGCGCAGGTCGCCCATGCCGATCTGGCGAAAGACTGGGACCCGTTCCGGCTCTCCGAGGCGCTGAACCACCATCTGCGCCCGCATCCGGTGGCAATTGTCGCCTGCGCCCGGGTGTCCGACGATTTCCACGCAAGGTTTTCCGCGATCGAGCGGCGCTATCTGTTCCGGCTCGTCAGCCGCCGCGCCCCCGTGGTGCATGATCGCGGCAAGGTCTGGCAGGTGCAGAACGCGCTCGATGTGGCGGCGATGCGGGCGGGGGCCGCGCAGCTGATCGGGCTGCATGATTTCACCACCTTCCGCGCCGCGATGTGTCAGGCGAAATCGCCGGAGAAGACGCTCGACGAGATCACGATCGAAGAGATCCGCCTACCGAACGGGCGGGAAGTTCGCTTCCATCTGCGGGCGCGCAGCTTCCTGCACAATCAGGTGCGCTCGATCGTCGGCACGCTGGAGCGGGTGGGCGCAGGCGCCTGGGCGCCCGAGGATGTGGGCCATGCGCTGGCCGCGCGCGACCGGGCGGCTTGCGGGCCGGTCTGTCCGCCGCAGGGGCTTTACCTCTGCGGTGTCGGCTATCCGGAAGACCCGTTTTCCTGATTTATTCGGCGGGCAGGTCGGTCGCCTGCGCGTTGCGCTGCGCCTGCACGACCTGACATTGCAGCGCCGAAGCGGGCAGGCTTTGCGGCGCATATTCCGGCACCGCGCGGGCCACCACCGCGATCACCTCGGCATCCGAGCCGCGGTCGATCGCCTCGCGCAGATCGCGCAGCGCCGCCGCCGTGGCCAGTTCCGACAGGTGATCTTCCCGCACCGAGATGATCTTCGGATGCGCCGTGGTCTGCGCGCCCTTGCGCACCATCAGCTCCTCGTGCAGCTTTTCGCCTGGACGCAGCCCGGTGGTGACGATCTCGATATCGCCCTCGGGGTTGGCCGCATCGCGCACGGTGAAGCCCGCGGTCTCGATCAGCCGCCGCGCCAGATCGCCGATCTTGACCGGCTTGCCCATATCCAGCACGAAGACCTCGCCGCCCTCGGCAAAGGAGCCCGCCAGCAACACCAGCCGCGAGGCTTCCTGTATCGTCATGAAGAACCGCGTCACCCGTGCGTCGGTCAGCGTCACCGGGCCGCCACGGGCGATCTGTTCCTGAAACAGCGGCACGACCGAGCCCGAAGAGCCCAGCACATTGCCGAAGCGCACGATCGAAAACACCGTCTTGCCGGGCCGCGCCGCCAGATCCTGCACGATCAACTCGGCCAGCCGCTTCGACGCCCCCATCAGGTTGCCCGGCCGCACCGCCTTGTCCGAGGAGACCAGAACGAAGCGCCGCACCTGCGCCTCGCGCGCCGCCCGCGCCAGCACCGCGGTGCCCAGCACGTTGTTGGCCATGCCCGCCCGGGCGTTCAGCTCGACCAGCGGCACATGCTTGTAGGCCGCGGCATGCAGCACGATCTCGATGCGGTGCTGCTCCAGCACCTGCGCCACCTGCACCCGGTCGGCGACCGATCCCAGAACCGGCACGATTTCGACGCCGGTCGTTTCGGCCAGCACCCGCATCTCGGCCTCGGCATTGTAAAGCGCCAGTTCCGACAGTTCGTAAAGCACCAGCTTTTTCGGGCGGCAGCCCACGACCTGCCGGCACAATTCCAGCCCGATCGAGCCGCCCGCGCCGGAAATCAGCACATTGGCATCGCGATAGGCGTTGCGACCGGCGGTCAGCTCATGGCTGAGCGGATCGCGGCTCAACAGCGCCGCCGTGCCGATCGGGCGCAGCAGATCCAGCAGCTCCTTGCCGCCGTGGATCTGGGTGAAGGCGGGCAGGCTGTGCACCTGCAGCCCCAGCTTTTCCAGCCGCTGCGACAGGAAGGTCTGCTTGTCGGTCGAGACCGAGGGCATCGCCAGGATGACCCGGTTGACCTTGTATTGGTCGATCACCCGCGCCGCATGCACGCCGGAATGAATGGGCACGCCGTTCATCGTCATGCCTGCCAGCGTGGCATTGTCGTCCAGAAAGGCGCAGACGACGAAATCGTCGCTGTTGCGCAGCTCGCGCGCGAGCGCCATGCCGGTGCGGCCCGCGCCATAGATCGCCACCCGCGACAGCGTCCGCGAATTGCGGTAGATCGCGATCAGAAGCCGCGTCAGCGCCAGCCGGGTAAAGAAGAAAACGGTGAAATAGAGCAGCCCGAAGACCACATGCAGCCCCGGCGACTGATCGACCGCCGCCAGCGTGGATTGCACCGCCGAGCCCATCGTCAGCACCGCGGCCAGCAGCGCCGAGCGCATCACCGCCTCGCCCTGATAGTCGCGCAGCTTGATCCGGGTCAGGCCCATCAGGCTGCTCAGCGCCCCGGCCACGACCACCAGCAGCGGCAGTTCCAGCGCATGCGACCGGATCAGCGGCAACAGGGCACTGCCCTCGTTGAGCAAGGCCAGCGCCAGGCAGAAACTCAGCGGAACAAGCAGCATGTCGACCGCGACCAGGATCGAGGACTTCTGCCTGCGGCTGAGCGAAATGATCGACTTCAAGAGCACGCGCTGCCCCGCTCCGACACTTGTGATGCGGCTGCAGAATACCCGGCGCCCGGGCGCGGTCAACGGCATGCTGCTTAAAACCGCGCCGATCGCGGCGAAGCATTGCAAAAAGGCCGCGCCATCGGCGGCAATCAGCTTACCATCCGTGCAATGGTGCGCCCGATCAGCCGCAGATCGAAACAGACCGAGGCCTGGCGCGCATAGATCAGGTCCAGACGCGCCTTGGCCGGGATGCAGCGGCGGCAATAGATCCGGTCGGTTTCCTCGGCGCTGCGCGAACGCGCCAGCAGCCATTCCTCGTGCCGGTGGTAATGGATCGAGGCCAGCCCGGTCACGCCGGGACGGGATTTCAGCACCTCGGCATAGATGTCGGGGAACCGCTCGACATAGGCGCGCAGTGGCGGGCGCGGCCCGACGAAACTGATGTCGCCGCGCAGGATGTTCCAAAGCTGCGGCAGCTCATCCAGCCGGAAGCGGCGCAGCACCCGGCCGACCGGGGTGATCCGCCCGGCCTTGTCGGCGCCCGAAACCCCGGAATCGGCGGCCACCACGGTCATGGTGCGGAATTTCCACAGCCGGAACGCCTCGGTCGGGCTGCGCATCCGCTCGGCCGCGTAAAAGAATGGGCGCCCCTGGGTCAGCGCCAGCGCCACCAGCACGACAAGCGCGATCCCCCCGACCACGGGCAGGATCAAAAGCGCAAAGCCGATATCGAACAGCCGCTTCGTCACCGTCATGACGTCCCTTCCTCGAACCGCAGATCGGCCAGCAGGCCCGCCGCCGTCACCGGCAGATCGGGCACGAGCCCCAGCGCCAGCGCCCGGTCCACCGCCAGCTCCACCGTTTTGATCGCCTCGGGCGGCGCGGGCTCGGCCCGCCAGCTTTCCCCCGCCGCGCGCAAGAGCGCGTCCATGCCGACGACCCCGGGCAGCGCCAGATTGATCACCCCGGGCAGCGCCGCCCCGGCCGTGGCCAGCCGGACCAGCCGCGCCAGCGCCCGCGCCAGCGCCTGCGGCCCGATGTAGCTGCGCCGCGGCGCGCGGCCATCGGCAAAGACATGCAGCCCCCGTCCGCCGGGCGGGGCGGGTTGGCCCAAAAGCGCATCCGCCCCCGCGACATTGCCGATGCGCAGCACCACCGCCCCGGGCCGCCCGGCCGCCACCGCCTCCATCTGCGCCTTGGCCCGGCCATAGTCCGACACCGGGGCGGGCGGGTCCTCCTCGTGGCAGGGCCGCCCGGCAGGCCGACCATAGACCGCCGCCGAGGAGGCCAGCAAAACCGGCCGCCCCCCGGCCCGGTCCAGCACCGCATCGGCCAGCGCGGCATGGGCCGCCAGCGCCTCCGCGCTGCCGCGGGTCGGCCCGGCCAGCATCAGCACCGCATCGGCCCCCGCCACCGCCGCGGCAAGCGCCGCGGGCGCGGCCAGCGGATCGAAGACCACCGAGGGCCCGCCGAAGGCCGCGAAATCCCCGGGCCTGCGCGCCTGCCACACCGCTTGCGGCGCCGCCGCGCCCGGCAGGCTCCAGACCCGGCGCAAGAGCCCGCCCAGCCGCCCGGAGCCGCCCAGAACAAGCAGCCGCGGAATCTCCGGCTTGAGGTTTGTCGTGAATGACCGCATAGACTTGGGCGCCGCTCGTCGGGTGACTCGTTGATGCAACGAGGCTTAGCACCCGGGGCGACGCGCTGGAACGGGGGAACTTGCATGGCTTCGAAACCGGGACTCGTTGTCGCCGTGCTGCTGGTGGCGGTGTTTTCGGGCTGCACCCTGCCGCGCGGCGCCGCGATGCAAAGCGAAATCCTGCACAACGATTCCGACAAGACCCCCAGCTTCGCGCATTACCCCGTTGATTCGACCCTTCTTTCCAAGCTTCCCGACTGGCCCGCGGGCAAGGGCGGCAGCGCGAAACGGTCCTGGATCAAGGGCGGCAGCGGCGGCGCGGGTCAGGTGCTGGCGGCGGGCGATACCGTCACGCTGGCGATCTGGGAAGGCGGGCAGAACAAGCTTCTGACCAGCGAGGGCGCCCCCACCACGCAGATCGCCCCCACCACCGTCTCGAACAGCGGCCAGATCTTCGTTCCCTATGTCGGCGCGGTGAAGGTCTCGGGCCTCAGCGTCGAGGCGGCGCGCGAAAAGGTGCAGCAATCTGTCACGGCGATGATCCCCGAAGCGCAGGTGCAGCTGTCGGCCGAACCGGGCAAGGGCAATGCGGTGGCGCTGATCGGCGGCGTCGCCAAACCGGGCACGATCCCGCTGATCGACCGCTCGCTGACCGTGCTGGGCGCGATTTCGGAAGCGGGCGGCGTGCAACCCACGATCGAGAACCCGCAACTGCGGCTGTACCGCGGCGGCAAGGTTTATGAGACCTCGTTGCAGCGGGTGCTGGACACGCCCGCCTTCGATGCCGGGCTGCGGCCGGGCGACAAGCTGATGGTGCTGAAGGATGATCGCAACTTCCTGGCGCTGGGCGCCCCGGGGGTGGAAAAGATCATCGCCTTCCCGAAAGATCACGTCAACGCGCTGGAGGCGGTGACGCTGGCGGGCGGCATCAACGACAGCCGCGCCAATCCCAAGGGCGTGCTGATCTTGCGCGAATATCCCGCCAGTGCCGTGCGCAGCGAGGCCGCGCAGGGGCCGCAGAATGCCCGGGTGGTGTTCTCGATGGACCTGACCACCTCCGAGGGGCTGTTCTCGGCGCAGAATTTCGAGGTGCAGGCGAACGATCTCGTGCTGGCCACCGAAAGCCCGCTGGTCAACACCCGGACGATCCTGGGTCTCTTCGGCTCGACGCTGGGTCTGGCGCGGACGGCGGACACGATCACGAACTGATCCGCTGTCCCCGATACAATCCCGTCTCTGGACCTTTGGGCGCGGCTGTGGCTAGGGTCGCGCCCGACAAAGGAGACCGTCATGGCATTCGGAACGAATATCCGCACCTGGTTCGAGGGACGCTGGCACGAGGGCGACGTGGCCGTCATGCGCGCGGCCGATCACGGCATCTGGCAGGGCTCGTCGGTTTTTGACGGCGCGCGGCTGTTCGACGGGCTTGTGCCGGATCTTGACCTGCATTGCGCGCGGGTGAACCGGTCTGCCGCGGCGCTGATGATCACGCCGACGATCGACCCGGCCGAGATGGTCGAGATCGCCCGCGAGGGCCTGCGCAAATACGCCAAGGGCGCGGCGGTCTATATCCGGCCGATGTATTGGGCGCTCGACGGCTCCGATCTGGGCGTGGCCCCGCAAGAGGGCGCGACGGGCTTTGCGCTCTGCCTGGAAGAGGTGCCGATGCCACCCGCCGACAAGACGGTGACCCTGACGACGACGCAATTCCGCCGCCCGGTGCTGGCCGATAACGTCTGCAACGCCAAGGCGGGCTGTCTTTATCCGAACAACGCCCGGATGCTGGTCGAGGCCAAGCGCAAGGGCTTCGGCAATGCGCTGGTGCAGGACGCCATGGGCAATGTCGCGGAATCGGCGACGGCCAACGTCTTCATCGTGAAAGATGGCGTCGTGCTGACGCCCATCGCAAATGGCACCTTCCTTGCGGGCATCACCCGCGCCCGGCACATGGCGAACCTGCGCGCCGCGGGGGTCGAGGTGCGCGAAGCCGTGCTGACGCTTGATGACGTGCGGGCGGCGGATGAGGTGTTCCTGTCGGGCAACTTCGGCAAGGTGACGCCGGTGACGGGGTTCGATGACGTGACCTATGCCCACGGCCCGATGACGAAACGCATCCGCGAGATCTACATGGACTGGGCGCTTTCCGCGCCGCTTTGAGCCAGTTGCCAAACGGCCCGGTTCCGGTCCATGATGCCCGCAATCCGGAGGACAGGATGCGCAAGTTTCTCGTGGTGCTGGACCAGACCCGCGAATGTCTGAACGCGATGCGCTATGCCGCGATGCGGGCGGCGCATACGGGCGGGGGCGTCACCATCCTGTCGGTGATCCCGCCCGACGATTACCAGCACTGGATCGGCGTCGCGGAAATCATGCGCGCCGAGGCCCGCGAGACCATCACCGCGCATTTCGAGGTCTTCGCGAAATGGATGCGCGACAAGCAGGGGGTCAACCCCGAACTGGTGATCCGCGAGGGCGATCCGGTGACGGAAATCATGGCGCTGGTGCGCGAAGACCCGGAAATCGGTGTGCTGGTGCTGGGCGCGGGCACGGAAAAATCCGGCCCCGGCCCGCTGGTGACGCAGCTGTCGCGGTCGTCGGGCAGCCTGCCCATTCCGCTCACCATCGTTCCGGGCGACATGTCCAAGGAGCGGCTGGAGTCGATCACTTGATCCGCCAATCTTGACGGTTTCGGTCGGCGCGCGCATATAAGCCGCAAGCCAAGGAGGCCTCCGATGTTCATCCAGACCGAGACGACCCCGAATCCCGCCACGCTGAAATTCCTGCCGGGCCTTGACGTGATGCCCGAGGGCGTGGCCGATTTCACCAGTTCGGAGGCCGCGCAGGTCTCGCCGCTGGCGGGGCGGATCTTCCGCGTTGCGGGCGTCAAGGCGGTGTTTCTGGGCACCGATTTCGTCACCGTGACGAAGGACGAGGACACCGAATGGGCCCATGCCCGCCCCGCGATCATGGGCGCGATCATGGAGCATTACCAGTCCGGCCAGCCGGTGCTGATCGGCGCCGCGGCGGGCGGCCATACCGAGGGCAGCGCCGACACCGGCGAAGACGGGGCGATCATCGCGCAGATCAAGGAATTGCTGGATACCCGTGTGCGGCCCGCAGTGGCCCGCGACGGCGGCGACATCACCTTCCACGGCTTTGAAAAGGGTGTCGTCTATCTGCACATGCAGGGCGCCTGCGCCGGTTGCCCCTCCTCCACCTACACGCTGAAGATGGGGATCGAGAACCTGCTGCGCCACTACATCCCGGAAGTGAGCGAGGTCCGCGCCGTTGCGCAGTGAGCCGCTGGTTCTGGGCTTTGACACCTCGGCCGCGCATTGCGCGGCCGCTTTGGTTCGGGGTGACACCGTTCTGGCCGCCCGCACCGAAGACATGGCCAAGGGGCAGGCCGAACGGCTGATGCCGCTCTTGGAACAGGTTCTGGCGGAAGCGGGCCTTGGCTGGCACGATATGGACGCGCTGGGCGTCGGCACGGGCCCCGGCAATTTCACCGGCGTGCGGATTTCGGTGGCCGCCGCCCGCGGTCTGGCGCTGGGGCTGGGCATTCCGGCGGTGGGCGTTTCCGTGTTCGAGGCGCTGGCCCAGGACGCCCCCCGCCCGGTCGCGGTGGCGCTGGATGCCCGGCGCGACGAGGCCTATGCGCAGCTTTTCACCCCGACAGGGGCCGAGGCCCCGACCCTGACCCGCGCCGCCGATCTGGCCGAGAAGCTGGCCGGGGTCCCGGTGATCGGCCTCGCCCTGCCGCACTCGGCCCCGCTTGACCCCCGTCATCCGCTGGCCGAGGCGGTGGCGCTGGTGGCAGCCTCGAAATGCGGCACGCCGCAGCCCCGCCCCGCGCCGCTTTACCTGCGCGGCGCCGATGCCGCGCCGCCCTCGGACCCGCCGCCGGTGATTCTCGACTGATGGCCCCCGACGCCCTTGCCGCCCTGCACGCGCGCTGCTTCACCACGCCCCGGCCGTGGTCCGCCGCGGAATTTGCCGATTTTCTGGGCGCGCCGATGTGTTTTCTGCTGACCGAACCGGCCGGTTTCCTGCTGGGCCGGGTGATCGCCGACGAGGCCGAACTGCTGACCGTCGCCGTCGATCCGGCGGCGCGACGGCAGGGCATGGGCGCAAGGCTTCTGGCGGGCTTTGCCGCCACCGCCAAGGCCCGCGGCGCCGCCACCGCCTTCCTTGAAGTCGCCGCCTCCAACACCGCGGCGCAGGCGCTTTACCGGCAGGCGGGCTGGGTCGTGGCCGGGCGGCGCAAGGCCTATTACCACGCCCCCGACGGCACCGCCGAAGATGCGCTGGTGATGACCCGCGACCTGTCGCACGGCTGAGACCCCCGCGCCCCGCTGCCCGCAAGTCCCCCTTGACCCCCTGCGCCGGTTCTGGCCCTATCGGCCTCGGGTTGCCCATCCTCGCCGGGCGGACCGAAACGGACAGAGGCCGCCAGAACCGGCGGCCATAGTCGACAGGAGAGATGTCATGAAGAACGTTTTGCTGGGAACCGTCGCCTTCCTTGCGGTGGCTGCGGTCGGTGGGTATGTCCTCGTCCTGAAGCCCGGAGCGTCTTCCGCCCCGCAACCGACCCCCGCCGCCGCACCCGCGGCGCCTGCCGCCCCGGCGGCCCCGGCTGCCGAACCCACCACCGAACCCACCGCTGCGGCCGGTCCGGCGCTGATCTTCGATCTGGGCGGCAAATTCGACAAATCCTTCAACGAAGCCGCCTTCAACGGCGCGCAGAAATGGGCGGCCGAGACCGGCGCGACCTTCAAGGAACTGGAAATGCAATCGGAAGCCCAGCGCGAACAGGCGCTGCGCCGCTTTGCCGAAGCAGGCGCGAACCCGATCGCGATGACCGGCTTTGCCTTTGGGGACGTGCTGAACACCGTCGCCCCGGACTATCCGAACACCAAATTCGTCATCGTCGATGCGGTCGTCGATCAGCCGAACGTGCGCTCGGTCGTGTTTCAGGAAGAACAGGGCTCCTATCTGGTCGGCATGATGGCGGCGATGGCCTCGAAGACCGGCACCGTGGGCTTTGTCGGCGGCATGGACATTCCCTTGATCCGCAAGTTCGAATGCGGCTATGCGCAGGGCGCGAAAGCGGCGAAACCCGAGATCAAGGTCGTCTACAACATGACCGGCACCACCCCGGCCGCCTGGAACGACCCGGTGAAGGGCTCGGAACTGACCAAGGCGCAGATCGCGCAGGGCGCCGACGTCGTCTTTGCCGCCGCGGGCTCCACCGGGCTGGGCATCCTGCAGACCGCCGCGGATGAGAACATCCTGGGCATCGGCGTCGACAGCAACCAGAACTACCTGCATCCGGGCAAGATCCTGACCTCGATGATCAAGCGCGTCGATGTCACGATCTACGACGCCTTCAAGGAAGGCGCGGCGATGCAGACCGGCACCGTCGTCGCCGGGCTGAAGGACGAGGGCATCGGCTATGCGCTGGATGAACACAACGCCAAGCTGGTCACGCCCGAAATGAAGGCCGCGGTCGATGCCGCCGCTGAAAAGATCAAATCGGGCGAGATCAAGGTGCACGACTACATGACGGACAACACCTGCCCGGTGAACTGATGGCATCGGCAACCGACACGGGGCGGCAGGCAACTGCCGCCCCCCGCCGCAAGACCGCCTGCGATCGAGCTGCGGGGGGATTTCGAAATCCTTCGGCGCGGTGCAGGCGAACAAGGATATTTCGATCCGCGTGCGGCCGGGCACGATCCACGGCATCGTCGGTGAGAACGGCGCGGGCAAATCGACGCTGATGTCGATCCTCTATGGCTTTTACCGCGCCGATGCGGGCGACATCCTGATCCATGGCCGCCCCACCGCCATTCCCGACAGTCAGGCCGCGATCCGCGCGGGCATCGGAATGGTGTTCCAGCATTTCAAGCTGGTGCCGAATTTCTCGGTTCTGGAAAACGTGATCCTTGGTGCCGAAGAGGGCGCGCTGTTGCGCCCCTCGCTGGCCAAGGCGCGGAAAACGCTGGCCGATCTGGCGCGCGACTACGAGCTTGACGTTGACCCCGACGCCCTGATCGAGGAACTTTCGGTCGGCCATCAACAGCGTGTCGAGATCCTCAAGGCGCTTTACCGCCACGCCGACATTCTCATTCTGGACGAGCCGACCGGGGTTCTGACCCCGGACGAGGCCGACCATCTGTTTCGCATCCTGCGCGGGCTGAAGGCGCAGGGCAAGACGATCCTGCTGATCACCCACAAGCTGCGCGAGATCATGGAAATCACCGATGAAGTCTCGGTGATGCGCCGCGGCGAGATGGTGGCGACGGTCACGACCGCTGACACCAGCCCCGAACAGCTGGCGGAACTGATGGTGGGCCGCAAGGTGCTTTTGCATGTGCCCAAGGGCCCGGCCAACCCGGGGCGCGAGGTGCTGCGCATCAAAGATCTGCGCGTCACCGATGCGCTGGGGGTCGAGCGGCTCAAGGGCATCAGCCTGTCGATCCGGGCGGGCGAAATCCTGGGCATCGCGGGCGTCGCGGGCAATGGCCAGTCAGAGCTTCTGCAGGTGCTGGGCGGTTTCGCCAAGGGCACGGTCAGCGGCACGATCACGGTGGAGGGCGCGCAGATCCCCGCCGCGGGCCGCGGTGCCACCGGCCGGACACGGCGGCAGATCGGCATTTCCCATGTGCCCGAAGATCGCCACCATCTGGGCCTGATCCTGGATTTCGCGGCTTGGGAAAACATCGCCTTTGGCTACCATTCCGCGCCCGACTATCAGGCGAATGCCCTTTTCATGGACAATGACGCCATCCTGCGCGACACCCTGGGCAAGATGGAGCGCTTCGACGTGCGTCCGCCCGACCCCCAGCTGCCCGCGAAAAGCTTTTCCGGCGGCAATCAGCAAAAGATCGTTCTGGCGCGGGAAATCGAGCGCAATCCGGTGCTGCTGCTCGTCGGGCAGCCGACGCGCGGGGTCGATATCGGCGCCATCGAATTCATCCACCGCCGCATCGTCGCGCTGCGCGACGCGGGGGCGGCGGTGCTGCTGGTCTCGGTCGAGCTCGATGAAATCCTGTCGCTCTCGGACCGCATCGCGGTGATGTTCGACGGCCAGATCATGGGCGAGCGCCTGCCCGCCCAGACGAACGAACGCGACCTTGGCCTTTTGATGGCCGGGGTCGCCACGACCGCGGGGGCCGCGTGATGGAGAAACTTCCGGCTTGGGCCGATCTGGTGCTGGTGCCGCTGATCTCGCTGGCGCTGGCCGCGCTGATCTCGGCGCTGGTGGTGCTGGCCATCGGCGGCAACCCGATCGAGGCGGTCACGGTGATGGCAAAGGGGGCGCTGGGCTCGGCCTATGGCTGGGGCTACACGCTTTACTATGCCACCTCGTTCATCTTCACCGGGCTGGCGGTCACGGTTGCCTATCACGCCGGTCAGTTCAACATCGGCGGCGAGGGTCAGGCGCAGCTGGGCGGGCTGGGCGTGGCACTGGTCTGTCTGGCGCTGCCCTGGCCGCATTGGTCGGTGGCGCTGATCGCGGCGAGCCTTGGCGCGGCGGCCTTCGGCGCAGCCTGGGCGGCGATCCCGGCCTGGCTGCAGGCGAAACGCGGCAGCCATATCGTCATCACCACGATCATGTTCAACTATATCGCCGCGGCGCTGATCGTCTATCTGCTGGTCGAGGTGCTGCGCCCCGTGGGCCAGATGGACCCGGCCACCGCCCGCTTCCCCGAGGCGACAAGCCTGCCCAGTTTCGGCGAAATTCCGGGGCTGAGCCTGATCTTCTCGAAACAGGTGCCGGCGAATGTCAGCTTCTTTCTGGCCATTGCCGCCTGTGTGGCGGTCTGGGCGCTCCTGTGGCGCACGAAGCTTGGCTATGAGATCCGCGCCTTCGGCAAATCGGAAAGTGCCGCCGTCTATGCGGGGATTTCGGCCACCCGGGTGATCGTGCTCTCGATGCTGATTTCGGGCGGGCTGGCCGGGCTGATGGCGGTCAACAACGTCATGGGCGAGGCCGAGCGGCTGATGCAGAACGCATCCGAAGGGGCGGGGTTCATCGGCATCGCGGTGGCGCTGATGGGGCGCAACCATCCGCTGGGCGTCTTTCTGGCGGCGCTGCTCTTTGGCTTCCTCTATCAGGGCGGCGCCGAGATGGGGCTTTGGACCAATATCCCGATCGAGTTGCGCACGCTGCTGCAGGGGCTGGTGATCCTCTTCACCGGCGCGCTCGACACGATGGTGCGGATGATGCTGGCGCCCGCCTTCCGCATGGCCGCGGCGAAGCGCATCGGGGGGGCGGCGTGATGGATTACATGACGCTGATCGAGATCCTCGGCTCGACGCTGCGGCTGGGCACGCCGCTTCTTCTGGCCTGTCTGGCCGGGCTTTATTCCGAACGCGCGGGCATTTTCGACATCGGGCTGGAAGGCAAGATGCTGATGGCCGCGATGGCCTCGGGCGCGGTGGCGGCGCTGACCGGCTCGGCCTGGATCGGGCTCGGCGCGGGCATCTTCGCGTCGCTTCTGTTCGCGGCGATCCACGGGCTGGCTTCGATCACCTTCCGCGGCAACCAGCTGATTTCCGGGGTGGCGCTGAACTTCGTCGCCTCGGGCGCGACGATCCTGATCGCGCAGACGCTGTTCGGACAGGGCGGCCGCACGCCACCACTGACCAGCGACGCCCGGTTTCAGCCGATCACCCTGCCCTTTGCCGAGACGCTCTCGGGGGTGCCCTTCCTTGGCCCCTTCTATGCCAAGGTGATCTCGGGGCAATCGCTGCTCGTCTATCTGGCGCTGGCCGCCGTGCCGCTGACCTGGTGGCTGCTTTACCGCACCCGCTTCGGGCTGCGGCTGCGCGCGGTGGGGGAAAACCCGGAATCCGTCGATACCGCGGGCGTTTCGGTGGTGCGGCTGCGCTACACCGCCGTCGCGCTGACCGGCGTTCTGTGCGGCATCGCCGGGGCCTATATGGCGACATCCCTGCAGGCGGGCTTCGGCCGCGAGATGACCGCGGGGCGCGGCTATATCGCGCTCGCTGCGCTGATCTTTGCGAAATGGCGGCCCTGGCAGGCGCTTTGGGCGACGATGCTGTTCGGCTTCCTGCAGGCGCTGGCGCTGCGCCCCGACGTGATTGCGGCGATGTCGCCGGGCAGCCTGACCATCCCGGTCTCGTTCCTCGACGCGCTGCCCTATATTCTGACCGTGATCGTTCTGGCGGGCTTCATCGGCCGCGCCATCCCCCCCCGTGCCGGAGGCCAACCCTATGTCAAAGAGCGCTGAGCTTGCCGATCTGATCCGCTCCCGCGCCGGGGCGGAGCCGCCCGCGATCGGGCTGATCCTCGGCTCGGGGCTGGGCCATCTTGCCGAGGAGGTCGAGGGGATCTTCATCGACTATGCCGATCTGCCCGGCTTTCCCCAGGCGGGCGTGTCCGGGCACAATCCGAAGCTGGTGATCGGCCAGCTGGAGGGCGTGCGCGTCGCGGTCTTTGGCGGGCGGGTGCATTATTACGAACACGGCACCCCGGCCGAGATGCGGCTGCCGCTGGAAATCCTGCGCGATCTGGGCTGCGCGGACTTGCTGCTCACCAATGCCGCCGGGTCCCTGCGCGACGATATCGGCCCGGGCGATCTGATGGCGCTTTCCGATCACATCAATTTCGCCGGGGTGAACCCGCTGATCGGCGAACCCACCGACGCCCGCTTCGTGCCGATGACCGAGGCTTACGATCCGCAGCTGCGCGCCGCCCTGCAAGCCGCCGCCACGGCCGAGGGGATCGCCCTGCCCGAAGGCGTCTATTGCTGGTTCTCCGGCCCCTCGTTCGAAACCCCCGCCGAAATCCGCGCGGCCCGGGTGTTTGGCGCCGATGCGGTGGGCATGTCCACCGTGCCCGAGGTGATCCTGGCCCGCTTCCTCGGCCTGCGCGTCGCCGCCGTCTCGGTCGTCACCAACATGGGCGCGGGGCTTTCCGCCGAGGCGATCAGCCACGACCACACCAAGGCGATGGCCCCTCTGGGTGCTGCGAAATTCGAACGGATTCTCAGGCGCTTCCTGCGGTCTCGGTAACGTTACGGAAAGCCCCCCTTGCTACGCTATGACGCACGGGGCATGGTGGGGTAACCAAGCCGTCGGACAGCCATGCAGATCTACCTCCCCATCGCCGAGGTATCGGTCGACATCTTCCTGTTGCTGGGTCTGGGCGGCCTTGTCGGGCTGCTTTCGGGCCTTTTCGGCGTGGGCGGCGGCTTCATCATCACGCCGCTTCTGTTCTTCATCGGCATCCCGCCCACCGTCGCCGTCGCCACCGGGGCCAATCAGGTCGTCGCCTCCTCGGTCTCGGGCGTTCTGGCGCAGTTCCGGCGCAAGGCGGTCGACGTGCCGATGGGGATGGTGCTGCAGGCGGGCGGCATCCTTGGCTCGGGCCTCGGCATCCTTGTCTTCAACTGGCTGACCCGGCTTGGTCAGGTCGATCTGGCGGTGCAGCTGGCCTATGTGGTCTTTCTGGGCGGCATCGGCGCGATGATGCTGCAGGAATCGCTGCGCGCCCTGCGCCGCGCCAAAAGCCCCGGGGCGGCCCGCCCGCGCGATCACAGCCGCAAGCTGGTGCACCGGCTGCCCTTCAAGATGCGCTTTCGCACCTCGGGGCTTTACATCTCGGTCATTCCGCCCTTCGTCATCGGCATGGCGGTGGGCGTTCTGGCCGCGGTGATGGGGGTGGGCGGCGGCTTCATCATGGTGCCCGCGATGATCTATCTGCTCGGCATGCCGACCAAGGTGGTGATCGGCACCTCGCTGTTTCAGATCCTGATCGTTTCGGCTTTCACCACGCTCCTGCATGCGATCACCAACCAGTCGGTCGATGTGATGCTGGCGCTTTTGCTGATCGTCGGCGGGGTGGTGGGGGCGCAGATCGGCACCCGCCTAGGCGCGAAGCTGAAGGCGGAACAGTTGCGCATCCTGCTGGCCCTTCTGGTGCTGGCGGTGGCGCTGAAGCTGGGCCTTGATCTCGTCCTGCCGCCGACCGAGCTTTACAGCCTGCAGACGGGGGCCTCGCGATGATCCTGCGCCTGCTGCTTTTGCTTCTCCTGACCGCCCTGCCCGCCCGGGCCGAGCGGGTCGTGGCGGGGATCAGCGCCGACAATATCGGCATCACCACCGCCTTTGACGGCTCTTCGATCCTGATCTTCGGCGCGGTGAAACGCGCCGCCCCCGAGCCCGACGGCCCCTTGGGCGTCATCGTCACGCTGGAGGGCCCGCCGCAAAAGGTCACCGTGCGGCGCAAGACGCGCGAAATGGGGATCTGGGTCAACAGCGACAAGATGGTGATTTCCTCGGTGCCCAGCTTTTATGCCGTCGCGTCTTCGGCGCCGCTTGCGCGCATCCTGTCGCCCGAGACCGATGCGAAGGAACGCATTTCCGTGCCCGTCGCGGTCGAGGCCTATGCCGGGCCGCTGGGCCGCACCGATGGCCGCCCCTTCGCCGAGGCGCTCTTGCGGCTGCGCGAGGGGTCGGGGGCCTATTCTGTGTCCGAACGGGCAGTGACGCTGGCGGCCGACACGCTCTTTCGCGCCGATTTCGACCTGCCCGCGAACCTGATCGAGGGCGATTACACCGCCCGCATGTATCTGCTGCGCGAAGGCAAGGTGATCGACCAGACCTGGGCACCGATCAAGGTGCGCCGGATCGGGCTGGAGCGCTTCACCTATGTCCTGTCGCGCGAACAGCCGCTGGCTTACGGGCTTTTGTCGCTGGGTCTGGCGATCTTCGCGGGCTGGGCGGCGGCGGCGGCGTTCCGGCTGATCCGCAACTCCTGACCGCTTCAGAACGCCTTGAAGGTCATCGTCGTCAGGGTGCGGGCGATCCCCTCTATGCCGAACAGGTTTTCGTTCAGCCAATGGCCCACGTCGGCCTCTTCGGGGATATAGACCTTGGCGATCAGGTCATATTCGCCCGAGGTGGAATAAAGCTCGCTCACCACCTCGCGTTCGTAGATGGCATCGGCCACGGCATAGGTCTTGCCGGGCTGGCAACGGAACTGGACGAAAACGCAACGCATCGCGGGCCTCCATGGGGCGGGCAGATTGGGGTTGGCGCCAGATTAGGCGGCGGCAACGAAAAGGAAAAGCCTCACTCTTCCTCGGGGGCAAGCGTCAGCGCCACCGTGCCCGTGGGCAGATCGTCGATGCCCAAGGGCGCCGAGGGCCGCGCCAGCATCGCCTTTGTCACCCAAAGCAGCCGATGCTCCGCCCGGGTGATCGCCACATAGGCCAGCCGCTTCCACAGCGGAATGCCCGCCTCGGACCGCCCGGTGCGGAAGGCGGCATAGATGTCTGGGGCAAAGACCTGCACATCGGGCCATTGGCTGCCCTGCGCCTTGTGGATGGTGACGGCCGCGCCATGCAGGAAGGTCGCCCCCATCCGCGCCGCAAAGGGGATGAAGGGCTCTTCCTCGTCCGGCATCTCGATCTTGACGATCGAGGCGGCGGACAGCCGCGGGTCCTCGGCGCCGATCACATGCAGCCGCGAAAAGCCGGGCTTGCGACCGGGGCCCAGATAAATCACCTGCGCCCCCTTGATCAGCCCGCGGGCCTCAAGGTCGATGCGCTTCTTGCGATGCTTCAGCGGCAATTCGATGCCGTCGCAAATCAGCGGCTCGCCCGGCAAGAGCGCATCGGCAGGCGCGCCATGGGCATTGCGAAACGCCTGAATAAGCCGGATCCGGGTCGCATTGCGCCAGACCAGCACCGGCGAGCGCGCCATCAGATCGCTTTCCACCCGCTCGGCCCGCACCACCCGCGGATCGCGCCGGGCGGCCTGTTCGACCATCCGCTCAAACGCATAGAAATCAAGGCTGTCATCGGCCAAAGCATGGGCCAGATCCAAGATCGGGTTGTCGTCGGCCTGACGGTGGATGCGGTGCAACGCATGCACCGAGGCCTCGGGCAGACGTTCGAAACTCATGTGGCCGGACTGGTTCACCGGGGCCAGCTGCGCCGGATCGCCGAACAGCACCAGCGTCGGGAAGATCTCCTTCAGATCGTCGAACTGGCGCTCGTCCAGCATCGAGGCCTCATCGACGAAGCCGATATCCAGCGGATCTTCGCGCCGCTTCCAGCCCGAGATGAAATCCGACCCGCGCAGCCCCGCCGCGGCCAAGGCGCCGGGGATCGACTTGTTCGTCTCGTAAAAGGCCTTCGCCCGATCCAGCGCCAGATCGGTCAGACCCTCGATGCGCAAAAGGTCAAGGTTCGGCCGTTCGCCCTGCCCCGCCAGCCATTCCGCGATGGCCTCATATTCCGGGTGATAGACGGGGCTGTAAAGGATGCGGTGAATGGTGGTCGCGGGCACCCCGCGCGAGCGCAGCACCGAAGCCGCCTTGTTCGTCGGCGCGAGGATCGCCAGCGTGCGCCGATCCTTGCGCCGCTTGCCCTCCCAATCACCCGAGACCAGATCCACCCCCGCGGCTTCCAAAGCCTTGTAAAGCTCCGCCAGAAGCAGGGTCTTGCCCGAGCCCGCCTTGCCGATCACCGCGCAAACCGAGGGCTCGCCGCCCTCCGGCTGCAAGGTGCCATCCAGCAGATCCACCCCCGCGCGTTCCAGCGCGGCAGCGACGGCATCCCAGGCTTCGGCCTGATCTTCGGAAAAGGTGACGGTGGCAGGCAGGCTCATGGGGCGGACCCTACACGGCGCGCCCGGCTTGCGGAAGCCGCGAAATCGGCCTGCGGCCGATGCCTCCGGCGGGGATATTTGGGGCAAGATAAAAGGGCTTTGCTTTTATCTTGCCCCAAATATCCCACGGGGTGAGACGGGATCGAGCAAGCGTCCAGTGGACGCTTGCCCCGTCGAACGGGCTGCCCGTGGCAGCCCTGGGGGGTGTGAAACCCCCGCCTCCACCGTTCAGGCCGCGACCGTCTCTGGCGTGGCCAGCGCAACGATGTCCATCATGATCCGGTTCAGCTCGAAATCCTTCGGCGTATAGACCCGGGCCACGCCCATTTCCTTGAGCTTCACCGCATCCTCGTCGGGGATGATGCCGCCGACGCAGACCGGAATATGCAAAAGCCCCGCCGCCCGCATCCGCTCCATCACCTCGGAGATCAGCGGCAGATGCGAGCCCGACAGGATCGACAGGCCGATCACATGCACCTCTTCGGCGGCGGCCTGGGCCACGATCTGCTCGGGCGTCAGGCGGATACCCTCATAGGTGATATCCATGCCGCAATCGCGGGCGCGGAAGGCGATCTGCTCGGCGCCGTTGCTATGCCCGTCAAGCCCCGGCTTGCCGACGAGAAACTTCAGCCGCCGCCCCAGCTGCGAGCTGACCGCATCGACCGCGGCGCGGATGTCATCGAGCCCCTCGGTCCGGTTCGACGGGCTGCGCGAGACCCCGGTGGGCCCGCGATATTCGCCATGCACCGCCCGCATCACCCCCGCCCATTCGCCGGTCGTCGCGCCCGCTTTCGCCGCCGCGATCGAGGCGGGCATGATGTTCTTGCCCGCCGCCGCATCGGCGCGGAGTTGCTCCAGCGCCGCCGCGACCGCCTGCGCATCGCGCGACGCCCGCCAGGACTGCAGCCGGGCGATCTGATCGGCCTCCACCGCCGGATCGACGGTCATGATGCCGCCATCCGAGCCGACCAGCGGCGAGGGCTCGGCCTCGGTCCAGCGGTTCACCCCGACAATCGTCGTCTCGCCGGTCTCGATAGCGCCGACGCGGGCGGCGTTGCTGTCGACCAGCCGCGCCTTCATGTAGTCGATCGCGGCAATCGCGCCGCCCATCGCGTCGAGCGTATCCAGTTCTTGCCGTGCCCCGGCCTTCAGGGTTTCGACCTTGGCCGTCACCACCGGGTTGCCGTCGAAGAGATCGCCATATTCCAGCAGGTCGGTCTCATAGGCCATGATCTGCTGCATGCGCAGCGACCATTGCTGATCCCAGGGCCGCGGCAGGCCCAGCGCCTCGTTCCAGGCCGGAAGCTGCACCGCCCGCGCCCGGGCGTTCTTCGACAACGTCACGGCCAGCATCTCGATCAGGATCCGATAGACGTTGTTTTCCGGCTGCTGCTCGGTCAGGCCCAGGCTGTTCACCTGCACGCCATAGCGGAAGCGGCGGTATTTCTCCTCCTCGATCCCGTAACGCTCGCGGCAGATCTCGTCCCACAGCTCGGTAAAGGCGCGCATCTTGCACATCTCGGTCACAAACCGGATCCCCGCATTCACGAAGAAGGAAATCCGCCCCACCATCGCCGGGAAATCCGCCGCCGGAACCTTGCCCCGCAGATCATCAAGCACCGCAATCCCGGTGGCCAGCGCAAAGGCCAGCTCCTGCTCCGGCGTCGCCCCGGCTTCCTGCAGGTGATAGGAACAGACGTTCATCGGGTTCCATTTCGGCAGGTGTTGCGCGGTATAGGCCGCCACGTCGGTGATCATCGTCAGGCTGGGTTTCGGCGGGCAGATATAGGTTCCGCGCGACAGATATTCCTTCACCAGATCGTTTTGCACCGTGCCCTGCAGCTTGCTGACATCGGCGCCCTGTTCCTCGGCCACGGCGATGTAAAGCGACAAAAGCCACGGCGCCGGGGCGTTGATCGTCATCGAGGTGTTCATCTGCTCAAGCGGGATCTGGTCAAACAGCGCCCGCATGTCGCCCAGATGGCAGACCGGCACGCCGACCTTGCCCACCTCGCCGCGCGCCAGAACGTGGTCGCTGTCATAGCCCGTCTGCGTCGGCAGATCGAAAGCCACCGAAAGCCCGGTCTGGCCTTTGGCCAGGTTGGTGCGGTAAAGCGCATTCGACTTCGCCGCGGTCGAGTGACCGGCATAGGTGCGGAACAGCCAGGGGTGATCCTTCTTGGGCTTGGTCGTCTCGGTCATGGCGGCCTCCGGCGTCGATTCTGATTTCGCAAGAATGTTGCTTTGATCGCCCTGATAGGCGAAAGAATGTGTCGCTGTCAATTCGCCGCAGTGCGGCACGACGCCGGAGCGCAAAAATCTTCGCGGCGTTTCAACACGACTCTTGCTGTGGATCACGTTTCTGTCATCCTTGACGCGATGGTCAGCGGACCATTCGGAGAAGGGGATAAATATGTCGAAGACAAGGATTGTTACCGCGCTCGCCGTGATCGCGACGCTGGGTTCGATGGCCTCGCCGGTTTGGGCGCTCAATCGCCATGTCACCATCGTCAACAACACCGGGTTCACGATGGTGAAATTTTACGGCTCGAATACCGGGTCGGACAATTGGGAAGAAGACATTCTGGGCAATGATGTTCTGCCCTCGGGCTCCTCGGTCGACATCAATTTCGATGATGCGTCCGGCTACTGCAAATTCGACTTCAAGGCCGTCTTCGAAGATGGCGACGAACTGGTGCGTCAGAACGTGAACGTCTGCGAAGTGGCGACCTTCACCTATAACTGAGCCCTCCTGCGACTGCTGCGGCCGCGCCCCGGGGCGCGGCCTGCTGTCTTGAAAATGCTGCAGTCGCAGGGTCATAAAATTTCAAAAACCTAACGTCACTCATTGCATTGTTGCTTTGCGAAGTTTATTTCACTCCTCGATGCCGCGTCGATTCTGCGCCGCGGCGAAAACAGGAGACGCTGATGGCCCCCGATCAGAACACCGGCATCGCGCCTTATGAGGCGCCCGAAAAGGACCTTTACGAAATCGGCGAGATGCCGCCCTTGGGTTATGTGCCCAAGAACATGTACGCCTGGGCGATCCGCCGCGAGCGTCACGGCGAGCCCGAGCAGTCGTTTCAGGTCGAGGTGGTGCCGACCTGGGAAATCGACAGCCACGAGGTGCTGGTTCTGGTGATGGCCGCGGGCGTGAACTACAATGGCGTCTGGGCGGGCCTTGGCGTGCCGGTTTCGCCGTTCGACGGTCACAAGCAGCCCTATCACATCGCGGGCTCGGATGCGTCCGGCATCGTCTGGAAGGTGGGGTCGAAGGTCAAGGGCTGGAAAGTCGGCGACGAGGTGGTGATCCACTGCAATCAGGACGACGGCGACGACGAGGAATGCAACGGCGGCGATCCGATGTTCTCGCCCAGCCAGCGGATCTGGGGTTATGAGACGAACGACGGGTCTTTCGCGCAGTTCACCCGGGTGCAGGCGCAGCAGCTGATGCGGCGTCCGCAGCATCTGACCTGGGAGGAAGCGGCCTGCTACACGCTGACCTTGGCCACCGCCTACCGGATGCTCTTCGGCCATCCGCCGCATGACCTGCAGCCCGGCCAGAACGTGCTGGTCTGGGGAGCCCCGGGCGGGCTTGGCAGCTTTGCCATCCAGCTGATCAACGCGGCGGGCGGCAATGCCATCGGCGTGATCTCGGACGAGGACAAGCGCGATTTCGTCATGGGCCTGGGCGCAAAGG
This sequence comes from Rhodobacter capsulatus, assembly GCF_052363185.1. Lineage (GTDB taxonomy): Bacteria > Pseudomonadota > Alphaproteobacteria > Rhodobacterales > Rhodobacteraceae > Rhodobacter > Rhodobacter capsulatus_E. The sequence continues at coordinate 3,452,890 of NZ_CP198955.1, forward strand.
GCGTGATCAACCGCAAGGATTTCAAATGCTGGGGCCAGCTGCCCAAGGTCAACACGCCGGAATACAACGACTGGCTGAAAGAGGCCCGCAAGTTCGGCAAGGCGATCTGGGACATCACCGGCAAGGGCGTGAACGTCGACATGGTGTTCGAGCATCCGGGCGAAGCGACCTTCCCGGTCAGCTCGCTGGTCTGCAAGAAGGGCGGCATGGTGGTGATCTGCGCCGGCACCTCGGGCTTCAACTGCACCTTTGACGTGCGCTACATGTGGATGCACCAGAAGCGTCTGCAGGGCAGCCACTTCGCGCATCTGAAACAGGCGGCCTCGGCGAACCGGCTGATGCTGGAACGTCGGCTTGACCCCTGCATGTCCGAGGTCTTCCCTTGGGCGGAAATCCCGAAAGCCCATACCAAGATGCTGCGCAACCAGCACAAGCCGGGCAACATGGCGGTGCTGGTGCAGGCGCCGACGACCGGGCTGCGCACGTTCGAGGACGCGCTGGAAGCCGGGCCGAAAGCATAAGTTTCCTCCGAAACGCTTATGAAACCCGCGCCCCCGTGGCGCGGGTTTTGCATGTCCGTCATGCGTTAAATCACCATTGTTGAGGTATTCCTTGACCGGCCCCGCGGCCCGCGTCATTGTGAGGGCGACGCGGGGGGCAATCGTGCAACGGATGGTCAGGGACGAGGCGGACAGCGCGAAGATCGGCACCGACCATTCGGCGATGCGGGCGCGCAACGAACGGCTGGTGCTGTCGCTGATCCGCCGTCACGGCGCGCTGGCGAAATCCGAAATCGCGCGGCTGACCGGGCTTTCGGCGCAGACCGTTTCGGTGATCATGCGCGGGCTGGAAGCCGCCGGGCTTCTGACCCGTCAGGCACCGGTGCGCGGCAAGGTCGGCCAGCCCACGGTGCCGATGGCGCTGGCGCCCGAAGGCGCGCTGTTTCTGGGCCTCAAGGTCGGGCGGCGCCGGACCGAGATGGTGCTGATCGACTTCCTCGGCCAGCTCCGCGGCGCCACGGTGATGCGGCACGACTACCCGACCCCCGACGGCGTGCTGGACTTCGCCCGCAGCTCGGTGACGGAGCTGACCGCGACCCTGCCCGAAGCCTTGCAGCGGCGCATTCAGGGGCTTGGCATTGGCCTGCCGTTCCAGCTGTGGGATTGGGCGGGCAGTCTGGGGCTGGCGGCAGAGGCGATGGACGGCTGGCGCCATCGCGATCTCCGGGCCGAACTGGGACGGGACATGCCCTGGCCGGTGCTTCTGGAAAACGACGCCTCGGCCGCCTGCAATGCCGAACTGGTGTTTGGCAAGGCGCATCTGCCCAAGGATTTCGTCTATGCTTTCCTTGGTTTTTTCGTCGGCGGCGGGCTGGTGCTGGGCGGCTCGATGTTTGCGGGCCACAGCGGCAATGCCGGGGCGCTGGCCTCGACGCCGGTGCCCGACGGGCAGGGCGGGTCGCGGCAGCTGGTCGAGGTGGCCTCGCTCTCGGCCCTTGAACGGGCGCTGACGGCGCGGGGGCAAAGCGGGGCCTTCCTGTGGGAATCCGCCCCCGATTGGGACTTGGACGAAGACATCGTTGCGCCGTGGCTGGCCGAGGCGGCACGGGGGCTTGCACATGTGGCCGCCTCGGCGGGGGCCTTGTGCGATCTCGAGGCGATGGTGATCGACGGCTGGCTGCCCGGTGCGCTGCGCGACCGGCTGATTGCGGCGATCGAGGCGGAACTGGATCACATCGACCTCTCGGGCATGACGCGGCCGCGGATTCTGGCGGGCACGGCCGGGCCGCAAGCCCGCGCGCTGGGGGCCGCCAGCCTGCCGCTGTCGGCGAAGTTTCTGGTCGAATTCGCCGCCCTGCCCGATCTGCCCGACCGCGATTAGGCGGCAAGTCCCCGCATCGCCACGATCTGCCCGATGGCGCGATGCAGCGGCACGGTGCGGAACATGTCGGCCAGCATCCGCAGATCGGCCAGCACCCCGGCCAGACGGCCGCGTTTGGCGCCTTTCCACGGGCTTGCCACCTCGGGCCAGCGCACGACGGCCAGCCGGGCCCGCGCCGCGATCAGACGGCGGTTGAGATGCAGTTCCAGCCCGAAGCGCGGCAAGGACCGCAGCACCGCCGGATCGCCGATCAGCGCCCGCCGCAGCACCCGCTCGCCCGAGATGTAATCCAGCCCGATCCACCGCCAGAGCCAGGGCGCATTGCCGCGCAACGAGATCGCCACATCGGCCCGCCCCGCCCGGACCGGCGCGATCAGCGCGGCAATCGCCTCGGGCGCCAGCCCCAGAAGATCGCTGTCGAGAAGCAGGATCAGCTCGTGGCTGGCCGCTTCGATGCCGCGCGACACCGCCCAGCTTTTGCCCCGGTTCGGACTTTGCCGGATCAGCCGGATGCCGGGCACCTGCGCCGCCACATCGGCGGTGCCGTCGCTTGAGCCGTCATCGACCACGATCACCTCGTCGATCAGCGGATGACCGACGACGGTTTGCAGCACGGCGGCGATGCGCGGGGCCTCGTTATAGGCGGGAAGGATGCAGGAAACGCCCATGGTTCAGGCCTTCGCCTCCTGCCCCGGCGCCAGCGCATTGCCGCGCCATTCGAACCCGCGCGACCGCCAGGTGGCGACCCAAAGCGGCGCCAGCAGCAGATCGCGCAGCACCATCGCAGCAATGTCGATCCGCCGCGCGGGCCAGCCCGCGACGCGGTTCATCGCCACCTCGACCCCATACCAAAGCGCGAGGAAAGGCAGCGCCACGGCCGCCGTGGCCCAGCCCAGCGCAGGGATCAGCGCGGCCAGCGGCACGAAGGGCCCGAGCAGGATTTCGGCGGCAAAGAGCAGCGGAAAGCCGTCGCGCCGCACCCGCGCCCAGCGCAGCTGCCGCTTCCAGACCGGGCCAAAGCTGCGCGGCCCGATCGGCTGGGTAAAGGCCCGCCGCGTCAGCCGCACCTTCAGCCCCTGCGCCCGCACCGCCTTGGTCGAGGCGACATCTTCGGCCAGATCGCGGCCCAAAGCCACCAGACCGCCCGCGTTTTCAAGGACTTCGCGCCGCCAGGCCAGCGTCTTGCCCTGGGCGAACCCGTTGCCCAGACTGTCCGAGGCGAGCTGCCAGCGGTCCTGAAACCCGTCCAGAAACGCGCATTCCAGCGCCGCCCAGAGCCCCTCGGCGCGGATGCCCACGGGGGGCGAGGTGACCAGCCCGGTATCGGGGCGGAAAGTGGCCAGGATCTGCTCGATGTAATCGCGCGGCAACAGCAGGTTCGAATCCGCCATCGCGACGATCGCGCCCTTGGACGCTTTCCAGCCCTTTTGCAGATTGTTGAGCTTGGGATTGCCGGTGATCCGATCCTCGCCGATCAGCAGTTGCGCCCGCGCCTGCGGATAATCCGCGATCAGCCCGCGCAGAAGCGTCACCGCCGGATCATCCTCGACCGCGGCGCAAAAGATGATTTCAAGGTTCGGATAGCTCAGTTCAAAGGACGAGCGCAGCGTTTCCGCATCATGCGTGTCAAGCCCGCAAACCGGGCGCAGCAGCGTCACCAGCGGCGGGTTCCCCGGCAGCAGCACCGGTGCGGGGCCGCGATAGCGCCAGGCGGTCAGCGCGGCGGAGGAGACATGCAAGGCAGCGGCCAGACCGGCAAACCCGGCCAGAGTTTCGGCGATCATGCTTCGGCTTCCTCCATCAGACCCTGGCGAGCGGGGCCGGTTTCGGCCTCGGCCCGCCATTCGACAAGCTGGAGAGCGCCGTCGAAGGTTTCAACCAGCGCGGTCCGGCTGTCGACCCAGTCGCCGCAATTGGCATAGGTGATCGGGCCGCTTTGCCGCAGCGCCGCCTTGTGGAAATGACCGCAGATCACCCCGTCATGCCCGCTGGCCACGGCCATCGCGGCCAGCCGCTTCTCGAACCCGTTGCCGACCATCATCAGCGCGTTGACGCCACAGATCGCCCATTCGAAAATCCCGCGTTTGGCGCTGGGCCGCAGCCCGCGCAAGGCGTGATCGAGCGTGCGCAGCGCCGCATCCAGCCGCGAGCCGATCCGGGTCATGACATGAAAGCGGAAGATCCGCGCATCGACCTGATCGCCGTGCAGCACCAGATAGCGGGTGCCATCGGCGGCGGTATGGGTCAGGCTTTCGGCCAGTTCGAACTGATCGAAACGGCCGGTGTCGATCTCGCGCAGCGGCGCATCATGGTTGCCGGGCAGATAGATGACACGGGTGCCATTGGCGGCGCGGCGGCCAAGATCGGTCCAGATCGCATCCTGAGCCGCGCCCCAATGCACCTTGCCCGGGTGCCAGACATCCAGGATGTCGCCCACCAGATAGATCGTGTCGGCTTCGACGCCTGCAAGGAAATCAAGGATCTCGGCGGCGCGGCACCCCCTTGCGCCCAGATGCAGGTCGGAAAGGAACAGACTGCGGTAGCGACGGCGCGGACGGGAGGCGGAAGCGTCGAACATGATCAATCCCCGTTGTCGATGCACGGACACTATCAACAGCCCGGAACGACGCTTCCGTTGCAACTTCACGAAGATTTCATGACGTTTCGCTGCAGCGCAGCGGCAGGATGACGCAGCTTCGGGCAATCGGCGTGAAAAAGCCCGAAGCGCAGGCACGCTTCGGGCGGTTTTCGGCTGGCGGCTCAGGCGCGGGCGAGCAGCGCCGAGGGGCGATATTGCGCGATGGTGCGCGCGACAAGGCCCGTCACCACCACCTTGATCAGATCGCCCGGGATGAAGGGCGCCATGATCGCCGTCGCGGCCCAAAGGCTCATCGGGGTGTCCTCGGGTTTCAGCCCGGCGTTCTTCACCAGCCAGAAGCCGAGGATACCCAGCGCATACATGACAAGGATGCCGCCCAGCGTCGCGCCGATCCCGGCGGCAAGGCCCACCGGAACGCGGCGCAGGCGCTCGACGATCAGGCCGGTGACGAAGGCGGCCGGAAGCCAGCCGATCAGGAAGCCCGCGGTCGGGCCGACGAAGATGCCAAGGCCGCCACGGCCGCCCGCCAGCACCGGCAGGCCGATCGCCACCAGCGCCTGCACCAGAAGCACCGCCAGCGCCCCGCGCCAGCTGCCAAGGACGGCGCCCGCCAGCATCACGCCCAGCGATTGCAGCGTGATCGGCACGCCGAACCAGAGCGGAATGGCCGGCACGAAACCAAGCGCCACGATCAGCGCGGCGAAAAGCCCGATCAGGGTTACGTTACGTTCCAACTGTGTCTCTCCCGTTGCGCGGCAGGGCCAATCCGCCGCGTGCGCGCAAGGCATCGGCCATATGATCCGCATCGTCAAGCAGCGAAAATGTCAACGGCGCAAGCAGTTTCACCCGCGGCTTGCGGGCGGACCGGGCGCGCCAGGCCTCGGCCAGCGTGGCATGACGGGCGCGCAGGACCGGCACGAAACGGATCACCAAAGCCACCGAAATCGCCGGGACGCGGGGGGAAATCCCAAACCGCGCAAGCGGTTGCGCCAGCCGTTCGATCAGCGCCACGATCTCGGGCAGGGGCGTCGTCAGGGTGACGAGATTGGCCAGACCGACCATCGCCAGCACCCGCAGGCCGAACACGACCCCAAGCTGAAAGCGCCCCTGCGCCGTGTCCCAGATCAGGATCACCGCCACGATCCAGACCAGCGGACGCAAGGTCACAAGGCTTTGCCGGATCGCCCCGCGGCCAAGGCTGGCGGTCAGACCCGCAACGGCCAGCACCGCCGCCCCCTGCCCCGCCAGGCTGCCCAGCCGCATCAGGGCGATCATCGCCACGGCGAGCAGGCCGAATTTCAGCGCCGCGGGCAGCCGATGCGCCCAGGTGCGTTCGGGCAGCGCCAGGCTCAGCATGCGGCCTCGCGCGCCAGCGCCTCCATCGCCGCGATGTAGCGCGGCAGCACCTCGGCGGGCGGGCCATCGGCGGCGATCTTGCCGGCTTCCAGCCACAGGATGCGGTCAAAGCCGGCCAGCCGCGACGGATCATGCGTCACCAGAACGACATTCTGCGCCAAGGCCGCGATCCGCGCCTCGATCGACAGCGCGGTGGGCAGGTCAAGCGCGTTGAACGGCTCGTCAAACAGGATCCAGTCCGGCTCCATCACCAGAACCGCCATCAGGCACAAAAGCTGGCGCTGCCCCTGCGACAGCGTATGGCAGAGCCGGTCGCCCCAATTCGTCCGCCCCTGCGCGGCCAGAATGGCCGCGGCCCGCCGCAATGCCTCGGCGCGCTTCAGCCCCTTTTGCTCAAGCCCGAAGGCGATCTCGTCGCGCACCACCGGAAAGATGATCTGATGATCGGGGTTCTGGAACAACAGCCCCACCGTGCCCAGAGCCCCGGCGCGGTCGGCGGCCACATCGACGCCATTCACCATCACCCGACCCTTTTGCGGCGCCGCAAGCCCGGTGATCAGCCGGATCAGCGAGGATTTGCCCGCCCCGTTGCGCCCGACGATGCCGATGCGCCGCTCGATCAGGCGCAGGGAAAGGCCGTCAAAGATCGTCGCGCCCTCGCGCTCGAATGTCACCCGGTCGATCTCGATTGCGCGCATCATGGCCTCCGGCTGCTGGCTTGCCCGGTTGGCCGCGCAAGGTCAACCGCGAAGCGGTGGCGATTGCGTGGCGGCGGTGATAAGGCTGGCGACGGTGGGCGGAATCATGTCGCCGATCCTGTCCCATCGCCGCGCAAGGCCCTAGATCGAAGGCTCGATGACCGAAACCTGTCTTTCCCCCGCTGACGCCAAGGCCGAACTGGCCCGCCTCACCGCCCCGGTATCGAAGCAGCTGCGTTCGGCCGGAATGCTGGCCTCGCTCTCCGAGGTGCTCTGGGCGGCGCAGGCCGCATTGGTGGCGCTGGCGCTGGGCGGGCTTGTCGCCCCGCCCGCAAGCCTCAGCGTGCCGCAGGCGGCCTTGGGCTTTGTCTTCGTGATGCTGCTGCGGGCGGGCCTGGACGCCGCCGCGCAGGCCCGCGCCAACCGCGCCGCCACCACGCTCGTCGCCACCGAACGCGCCGCCCTGCTGGAGGAAGCCGCCCGGCTGGATGCCCGCGCCACCGGCCTCGCCCCGGCACAGCTGGCCAGCCTTGCGGGCGAGAAACTGGCGCTGCTTGGCCCCTATGTCTCGCGCTTCACCCCGGCGATGACCCGCTCGCGCATCGTGCCGATCGTCTTTCTGGCGCTGGTGGCGCCGCTCTCCTGGGTCGTCGCGGTGATCTTCATGGTGGCCGGGCCGCTGATCCCGGTCTTCATGGCGCTGATCGGGATGGCGGCGCAGCAGGCGTCCGAGCGGCAGATGGCGCATCTGGGCACGCTGAACGGCACCTTGGCCGACCGCATCGCCGCCAGCGCCGATCTGCGGCTTCTGGGCGCCGAAGACCGGGCGGGCCGCGAGTTGTCGATCGTGTTCCACATCCTGCGGGCGCGGACGATGAAGGTGCTGACGGTGGCCTTCCTGTCCTCGACCGTGCTTGAACTCTTTTCCGCGCTGGGCGTCGCGCTGGTCGCGGTTTACGTCGGCTTCAACCTGCTGGGCGAGATCACCTGGGGTTCCTGGGGCACGCCGCTGCATCCGGCCGGGGGGATTTTCCTTTTGATGCTGGCGCCGAACATGTTCCAGCCGATGCGCGATCTGGCCGCCGCCTGGCATGACCGGGCCTCGGCCTTTGCCGTCGCGGGCGAGCTCAAGGCCGCCAAGGCGATGCTGTCCGAGGAAGGCCAGATCATGGGCACGGGGGCTGCGGCCACGGCGCTGCCGCCCGCGGCGCTGCGCTGGCAGGGGCTGGCGCTGCGTCCGGGCCCCGGGGCCGCGCCGATCGCGCTGCCCGATGGTCAGGTGGCGCCCGGTGAGGCGGTGGCGATTTCCGGCCCCTCGGGCGCGGGGAAATCGACGCTGATCGCGGCGCTGGCCGGGCTGATCCGGCCCGACGCGGGCGAAATCCGCTGGGGCGAAACCGTGCTGGCCGAGGACAGCGCCGATGCGATCCGGGCGGGCATGGGCTGGCTGCCGCAGGCGCCGCAATTCATCGCCGCGCCGCTGTCGGAAGCGATCACGCTCGGCCGTCCGGGCGATCTGGCCGCGGCGCTCAAGGCCGCCCATGCCGAGGAAATCATCGCCGCCCTGCCCGAGGGTCTGGCGACGCCCTTGGGCGATATCGGCGGCGGCGTTTCGGGCGGCGAGGCGCGGCGGCTGATGCTGGCGCGCGCCCATCACGCCCAGGCGCATCTGATCCTTGCCGACGAGCCCACCGCGGACCTTGATGCCGAAACCGCGCAGGCGGTTCTGGCCGGGCTGATGGCGCTGCGCGAAGGCGGCGCGGCGCTGTTGATCGCCAGCCATGACCCCGCGGTGATCGCCGCGATGGATCGGGTCATCGAATTGGGAAGCGATGCGGAGGACCGGACATGATCGCGCTTTTCCGTCTGGCCCGTCGTCTGTCCGAAGCCGAACGGCAGGCCTTCCTGCGCGGCCTTGCGCTGATGGTGACGGTTCTGGTCATGGGCGTGGCGCTTCTGGGCCTGTCGGGCTGGTTCGTCACCGCCGCCGCCGCCGCGGGCATCGCCGGGGTGGTCGGCTTCGATTTCTTCCGCCCCTCGGCCGGGGTGCGGTTTCTGGCGCTCGGCCGGGCGATGGCGCGCTATGGCGAACGGCTGTTGACCCATGACGCCACGCTTCGGGCGCTGGCGGGCATGCGCAGCGCGGTTTATGCCGGGATCACCCGGCTGCCGCATGAGGTGCAATCGCGGCTGCGCGGGGCCGAGGCGCTCAACCGCATCACTTCGGATATCGACGCGCTCGACGGGCTGATGCTGCGTCTGGTGCTGCCGCTTTCCGCCGCGCTGGCGGGGCTGGCGGCGGGCACGCTGGCGATCTGGTTTCTGGTCACCCCCGCCACGGCGCTGGCCGTCGCGCTGATCTATGCGCTCGGCGGCACGCTGGTTCTGGCCGTCACCGCCCGCATCGCCCATCGCCCCGCCGCCGCGGCCGAGGCCGGGCTGCAATCGCTGCGCGCCGCGGGGCTGGATCTGATGCGCAACCGCGCCGATCTGGCCGTGGCGGGGGCGCTTGACCGGCTGACCGGGGTGGCGCGGGACGCGGTCGAGGCCGAACACGACGCGCGCAACCGGCTTGACGACATCGAGCGGCAATCCTCGGTGGCGCTGTCGCTGACCGTCGGTCTGGCCGCGGCCGCCGCGCTCTATCTGGGCGGCAGTGCCGCCGAGGCCGGGGTGATCTCTCCGGCGCGCGCCGCGATCGGGTTTTTCGTTGCGCTGGCGCTCGCCGAAAGTCTGGGCGCGCTGCGCCGGGGGCTGGCCGAATGGGGCCGGATGCAGGGCGCGGCCGAACGGGTTCTGCGCCTGACCGACACGCCGCCGCGCCCCGATCCGCAGGTGGTGCCGCTGCCTTTGCCGGAAAAGCCGCTACTGAACGTCACCGATCTGCGCCACCGCCGCACCGGCGCGCAGCGCGACAGTTTCGGGCCGGTCAGTTTCGAGCTGATCCGCGGCGAGACGCTGTTGATCACCGGCCCTTCGGGCGTCGGCAAATCGACGCTGCTGGCGACGCTCGCCGGGCTGACGGCGCCGGTCTCGGGGCAGATCCTGCTTTCGGGCGTGCCGCTTGCGGATTGGTCCGAGGAGCTGTTGCGGTCCTGGCTGACGCTGGTGCCGCAACGCTCGGCGCTGATGGCAGGCAGCGTGGCCGAAAACCTGTCGCTGGCGCTTCCCGAAGGCCAGCCGGTGGACGAGGATCAGCTTTGGCAGGTGCTGGAAGCCGTCGATCTGGCCGCCACGCTGCGCGCCCGCGAGGGGCTGGCCACCCAGCTTGGCCCGCATGGCGCGGGGCTTTCGGGCGGTCAGGCGAAGCGGCTGGCGCTGGCCCGCGCGCTGTTGCGTCGCCCGAAGGTGCTGTTGCTCGACGAGCCGACCGAGGGGCTGGATGCGCCGACCGCCACGGCGACGCTGCAGGGCATCCGCAAGCTCATGCCCGACACCGGGATCGTCTTCGTCAGCCACCGCAGCCCCGATGCCGCTCTGGCCGACCGGGTGCTGCATCTGGCCGAGTGACCTGCCCCGCTCAGGCGCGGGGGGTCAGTTTCAGCTTGATCCCGGCATCCGAGCGTACCGTCAGATGCGCGACCGGCATCGGCACCGCGCCCGGCACAGGGTCAAAGCGGAAGGCGCGCAGGAACATCGACAGCAAAAGCGGCCCTTCCGCCATGGCAAAGGCCGCCCCGGGGCAGACCCGCGGCCCCTCGGAAAACGGCACATAGGCATCGCGCAGCCCGGCCTTGCCGTTTTCCGTCTCCCAGCGGCCGGGGTCGAAAGCGTCGGGATTGTCCCAGATCCGCTCATGCCGGTGCAGGTGCCAGGGGGAAACGATGATCTGCGCCCCCTTCTTCACGCTTCGTCCCCGGAAGGTCATCGGACACGCGGCTTCGCGCACGAACATCGGCACCGGCGGGTAAAGCCGCATCGCCTCGCGGAACACCGCGCGCGAGAGTTTCAGCCGGTTGACGATGGAAAACACCGGAATGTCATCGCCCAGCACCTCGGTCGCCTCGGCGGCCAGTTTCTCCTGCCAGTCGGGATGGGTGGCGAGCAGGTAAAGCGACCAGGCCAGCGCCGCGGCCGAGGTCTCGTGCCCGGCCAGGAAAAAGATCGCCACCTGATCGACCATTTCCCCGGTCTCGAACACCCGGCCGGTTTCCGGATCGGGCGTCGTCATGATCTTTGTCGCCAGATCGTCGGGGGCGGTGCCGTTCTCGATCTCCTGCGCCCGCATCGTCGCAAGCTGGCCGATCAGCGCCCGGATCGCCGCCGCGGTGTCGCGCGTCTGTTTCGAATGGAAGCTGGGGAACCATTTCGGCAAGGGCAGGATCGCCGCCAGATTGGCCACCGGATGCGCCGCCTGATGGGCGCGGAACCCCTCGAAGGCCGCCTGCGCGATCTCATGCTCGATCGGCATCGAGAACATCGTGCGGAAGATCACATCCATCGCGACATGGCTGGTTTCCGCCTCGATCTCAAGCGGTTGCCCATCGGCCTTGGCCCGCAGCCGTTCGACCGCCGCGACGCCGCTGTCCCACATCGCCGGGAAAACCTCGCGCAGCCGACCGCCCTCGAAGGCCGGGTCGATGATCCGGCGCTGATGTTCCCAAAGCGCGCCGTTGGTGATGAAAACGCTGTCGCGCAGCAGCGGCTTCAGGCCAAAGCGGATGCGCTCGGATTTCGGGAAATCATGCGGCGAGCCGCGCAGGACCCGGTGCACCAGCTCGGGTTCGTTGCACAGGAACGACCGGAAGAAGGGCGTCTTCATCTCGGCCATCCAGGCGCGGTAAAGATGCGCGGGCTGCGCCGAAAGAATGTCGCGCTGGAAGAGCCGCAGATATTCCAGAAGCGACACCTTGCCCTGCCGCGCTTGCGGTTTCGGCGGCAGGCCGGAGGGCTGCGGAGCAATGGCGGTTTCATCGGTCATCGGGCGCTCCGGGGTTGGAAGGTCATCGTTCGGGTATCGAGAGGCGATCCGCGCTTGTCAGTGACGGCTATCACAGGAATTTGCCCCTGTCCGCCCGCTGATACCTTGGGTCGCACTCGCCCGCGCGGGCAAACGGGCGTAAAGTCGTCGGAAATCTGTCCGGCGCAAAGGCCGCTTGTCCCGATGTTCGACCCCCTTGACCCTCCGACGCACCCCTGCGGGAAGTGTCTCTTTTACGAAAAGAGCCTGTGGAATCCCGTGGGCCTGGGCGGCGTGTCGGTGCTGGCCTGCGGCTTTTCCCGCCGCGAGATCGCCGCGGGCGAGGTGCTGTTCGAACAGGGCAGCCGCAACCGGGGCGTGTTTTGCGTTTCCAAGGGGCTGATCGCACTGCGCAGCCATAATCCCGATGGCTCCTCGACGCTGATGCGGCTGGCCTATCCGGGCGAGATCGTCGGGTTTCGGTCGTTCCTTGGCCATGGCGAGCACCAGACCGAAGCAAGGGCGCTGATGCCCGCGCGGGTCTGCACCGTGGCGCGCGGCAGTGCCGAAAAGCTTCTGCGCAGCAATCCCGCGATCATGGAGCGGCTGATGGTGCGGGCGGTGGCGGAAATCGACCGCAGCCATGCCCGGATCATCGCGGCCGCCACCACCTCGAACAAGGACCGGCTGGAACAGCTTCTGGGCTGGCTGATGGCCCGGCACGGCACCCGCGACGGCGCCGAGATGCGGATGCAGCTGCCGATGACGCGGTCGGATCTGGCCGATCTGATCGGGGTGCAGCGGGAAACGATGTCGCGGCTGATCAAGCGGCTGGAGGAAGACGGCGTGTTCCGCTTTTCCGGCCGCGAGGTGCTGATGCGGGTTCCGGGCGATCTGATGGCGCAATGCTCTGACGCCGAACGCGAAGAGGTCCGGCTGCTGGTGCAACGTCTGCGCTGAGATCGCTCAGCGCGGGGTCAGCGCCAGCCAGATCCCGTCGCGGCCACGCACGGTCAGCTGCGCCACCGGCATCGGCTCGCGCCCGGGCACCAGCGCGACGCGGAAATGCTTCAGCATCATCGCCAGAAGCAGCGGCCCCTCGGCCATGGCAAAGCCCGCGCCCGGGCAGACCCGCGGCCCGGCCGAGAAGGGCACATAGGCCAGCCGCGAGCTTTCCCGCCCCTCGGGCGTGTCCCAGCGGGTGGGGTCGAAATCGTCCGGGTCCTTCCAGATCCGTTCGTGCCGGTGCAGGTGCCAGGGGCTGACCACGACCAGCGCGCCCTTGGGCACCGGCCTGCCGCGGAAGGTTTCCTCCTGCACCGTCTCGCGCAGATACATCGGCACCGGCGGGTAAAGCCGCATCGATTCCCGAAACACCGCCCGCGCCAGTTTCAGCCGCGGCACCGAGGAGGCATAGATCTTCTCGATGTCGATCACCGCCTCGGCTTCCTCGGCCAGCTTGTCCTGCCATTCCGGATAAAGCGCCATCAGGTAAAGCGACCAGGCCAGCGCGGCGGCCCCGGTCTCGTGCCCGGCCAAAAGGAAGATGCCGACCTGATCGACCATCTCGCCCGGGGAGAAGCACTTGCCATCCTCGGGGTCGGGGGTGGTCATGATCCGCGTCGCCAGATCGTCGGGCGCGGTGCCCGCGGCGATCTCGGCCGCGCGGGTCTCGACCAGCGACGAAATGAACCCGCGGATCTGTTTCGCCGTCTTCGCCGTCGCGCCAAAGCGCAGCCGCGGCAGCCAGCGCGGCAGACTGAACAAGGTGCCCGTGTTCACCATCGGCCGAGAGGCCTGATGCGCGCGGAAGGCATCGAAAACCGCATTCGCCGTGGCATTCTCGACCGGGATCGAAAAGAGCGTGCGGAAGATCACATCGAGCGCGATATGGCTGGCTTGGCCCTCGACATCGACGGGGCGGCCATCGGCCAGCGGTTTCAGCCGTTCGACGCCCGACAGCGCGGCATCCCACATCGCGGGCAGAACGTCGCGGGTGCGGCCACCGTCGAAGGCCGGGTCGATGATGCGGCGCTGCCGTTCCCATTCGGCGCCATTGGTGATGAAGATCGAATGACCCAGAAGCGGTGTCAGCCCCTCGAAAAGCCGCAAGGATTTCGGGAAATCCTCGGGGCGGCGGGTCAGGATCAGATCGACCAGATCGGGGTCGTTGCACAGGAACGAGGTGAAGAAGGGCGAATGGAATTCGGCCATCCAGGCGCGGAACATCCGGGCCGGTTGCACGGCCAGAATGTCCTGCCGGATCAGGCGGAAGAAATCGCGCGGGCCGACGCGCTCGGGCCGGGGGGCGGGCTTGACCGGGCGGCGGCCCGCAAAGGGGCATTGCGGGGCCTCGGTCGCGCGGGCGGCGGCTGCGTCTTTCATCGGCTATCCCCTTCACCTTCTTCGGCCCCTTGTGCCACGAAGCAGGCGCAGGTGTGGTGATGATCGTCAAGTTTCGGCTGCGATCTCAGTCGGCCACGGGCAGCAGAACCGGTTCGGCCCGCCAGTCGGCCGGGAACATCCGCTCCAGCGCCGCGATCTTCGGCATGTCCACCTGGACGATATAGGGGTGATCCGGGTTCAGGGTCAGGAAGTTCTGGTGATAGGCCTCGGCCGGGTAAAAGGCCGCGCCGGGGTCCAGCTGGGTGACGATGGCGGCATCGAAGGCCCGGGCGCGGCCCAACTGATCGATATAGGCTTTCGCGATCCGGGCTTGATCCTCCGAGGTCGGAAACAGCGCCGAGCGGTATTGCGGCCCGACATCGGGGCCCTGCCGATTGAGCTGCGTCGGATCATGCGCGACGGAAAAGAACACATGCAGCAGGTCGCCATAGCTGATCTGTTTCGGGTCGAAGACCACCTGCACGGCTTCCGCATGGCCGGTCTGCCCGGTCGAGACCTGATCGTAACGGGCCGTCGCTTCCGTGCCGCCCGCATAGCCCGAGGTGGCGCTGATCACGCCCTGCAGATGCTGAAACACCCCCTGCACGCCCCAGAAACACCCGCCCGCGAAGATCGCGGTTTCGGGGCCCGCAAGCGGGGCTTCGTCAAGCGCGGGCGGCGGGATCACCCGGCCTTCCTCGGCCAGGGCGGGGGTGGCAAGGGCAAGCGCAAGGGCAAGAACAAGGCGGCGCATGGGGCGATCCTTTATCCGAAGGTGAAGGCGAAGGCCTGAACGCCGGGGGCGTCGAAGCGGATTTCAAAGAGGTGGTCGGCGACCGGACCCTTGGCGCGGTAAAGCTGATAGAGCCGGTCTTCGGTCACGATGCCCCGGCCCATGGCATCAACGTCAAGCCCGGCATCGGCGCCGGGGGGCTGGCCGTCGATCGTCACGGTAAAGGGCACCGGCGCGGCGCCGGGGGCCAGCACCAGATGCAGGTCACGGGCATGAAAGCGCATCGTCACACCGCCGCCGGGGGCCTCCAGCCGGGCGGCCTCGGCCCCCACCGTCCAGTCGCCCGCCAGCGCCCATTCGTTCAGCCGCAGATCGGTCGCGGTGTAGCGGTGCGGCTGATCGGCGATCAGCCCCTCGGCATTCAGGTTCCCGCTGGCGCGGTCATGGCCCAGATAGGTCTCGGGCGAGAGCACGTCGCGCATGTCGGCGGGGGCAGAGACACCCGCGGCCTGCACCTGCGCCGTCGTGTCGGGGGTGGCCCCGGCTTCGGCCAGAAGGCTGCGGATCACCTGTTCGGACTGCTCATAGCCCCCCTCGCCGAAATGGTGGTGGCGGATCTGGCCCTTGGCATCAATGAAGTAATGCGCAGGCCAGTAGCGGTTCGAAAACGCCCGCCACAGCGCGTAATCGTTATCCAGCGCCACCGGGTAGGTGATGCCCAGATCGCGGACCGCCTTTTCGACATTGGCGGGGTTCTTTTCAAAGGCGAATTCCGGCGCATGCACGCCGATCACCACCAGCCCCTTGTCGCGATAGGCGGCATCCCAGGCCTGCACATGCGGCAGCGCGCGCAGGCAGTTGATGCAGGAATAGGTCCAGAAGTCGATCAGCACGACCTTGCCGCGCAACTGGGCGGCGGTCAGCGGCGGGGAATTGAGCCATTGCACCGCGCCGGTCAGATCGGGCATCTGGCCCTCGACCGGCAGCGCCTCGGGCTGGCCTTTGGCGGTCATCGCGGGGCCCGCCATCATCGCGGGACCACCCGTCATGGCAGGCCCCCCGGTCATCGCGGGACCGCCCGTCATGGCAGGACCCCCCGTCATCGCGGGACCGGTCATCGCGGGGGCGGTCTGCATCACCGTGCTGCCCTCGGGGCCGAAGCGGGTGAGCAGCGCGGCTTCCAGCCGGTTGGTCGAGGCGGTCGAAAGCCGGGTCAAAAGCCCGGTATCAAGCCCCAGCGCAATCGCCGCGACACCGGCCAGAACCAGCGCGCCAAGGCCGCGGCGCAGCCCCTCGCCAAAGCCAAGGCTGCGCTTCAGCAGGGCAAAGACCCGCCCCCCGGCCAGAAGCGCGACCGCAAGCGCCGTCGCCGCCCCCGAAGCATAGGCGAACAAAAGCCCCGTCGTCGCAAGGCTCGCCCCGTTCAGCGCCGCCCCGGTCAGGATCAGCCCCAGAATCGGCCCGGCGCAGGGCGCCCACAAAAGCCCGGTGGCCACACCCAAAGCGGCCGAGCCGAAGACCCCCTCGCCCCGCCCCGAGGTGCGATTGCCAAGGGCGACGAGCGGCCGGGTCAGCCGCTCGGACAGCGCGGGGAAGAGCAGCATCAGCCCGAAGAGACCCAGAAGAAGAAGTGCGATCCCCGGCCCCCAGCCATTTGCCGTCACCGCCCAGCCGCCCCCAACGGCGGCAAGGCTGGCGACGGCGGCAAAGGCCAGCGCCATCCCGGCCAGCATCGGCAAGCCATTCGTCAAAAAGGGTTTTCCGGCACGGGCGAAGACGAAGGGCAAAACCGGCAGGATGCAGGGGCTGAGGATCGTCAGCACCCCGCCCAGCCAGGCCAGAAGGGCAAGGGTCATCGCTTACGCCTCCGGGGTGAAGGTCATCGCGACCCCATTCATGCAATAGCGCAGCCCGGTGGGCGGCGGGCCGTCCTCAAACACATGGCCCAGATGGCCGCCGCAACGGGCGCAATGCACCTCGGTCCGGGTCATCATCAGCGCGCCGTCAAGGCGGGTGCCCACCACCTCGGGGCGGATCGGCTGGTAGAAACTGGGCCAGCCGGTGCCGCTGTCGAATTTCGTCTCGGACGAAAACAGCACCTGCCCGCAGCCCGCACAGGCGAAGCTGCCCTTGCGGTGTTCCTGCTCCAGGGGGCTGGTGTAGGGATATTCCGTGCCCTCCTTGCGCAGGACCGAATAGGCCTCGGGCGTCAGCCGCTTGCGCCATTCCTCGTCGCTGAGGGTGACCTCGAAGGTTTCGGCCGCGGCCTTGTGGCCAGCCAATCCGACGGCGGCCAGACCCACCGACAGCAAAAGATGTCTCCGGTTCATGCGCTCCTCCGCAGCTTGATCCTGCAAGCCACGTAGGGCGCCAAAGGCCGCCGTCACGCGCCCGCGGCCAACGCTTTCGTGAGAGCGTTAAAAGATCGCGTGATCGCCGCGGTCATCGGCAATCTCGCCGCGCAGCATCGCGGCGACGTAATCCTCGAACCGGTCGGTGCCATATTCCGGCGTCGCATCAGGATCATAGCAGCCCTTGACCGGGTTCCACAGCAGCATCGATTCCGAGGCATAATAGCGCCCGATCTTCGCCAGCTCGGCCTTGGCGGCCAGTTTCGGGGAAAATTTCCCCAGGACCGCCAGCACGCCGACAATCGCATCCATCAGCTTCGGCGTCACATGGCGGATCTTCACGGGCTGGCCGGTCAACCGCTCCAGCATCGCCGCCTGATCCAAGGGCGTGATCGCAGGCCCCGGCCCCCCGATCGGCAGCACCTTGCGCACCTTCTCGGGGTCGTTCAGGCAGGAGGTGATGAACCGCCCCAGATCGGCATCGGAAATCGGCTTGCAGGCGGTGATCCGGCCATCGCCGAAGACCAGAAACGGCTTGCCCTTCTGCACCCGCGGGATCTGCCCGGACAGCGATTTGAAAAACGCCGTCGGCCGCACGATCGACCATTCCAAAGGCGAGCCGCGCAGCTGCGCCTCGAAGGCCAGTTTCGCCTTCTGGAAGTCCAGATAGGGTTTTTGCACGCAGATCGCCGAGAGCAGCACGAATTTGCGCACCCGCGCCTCCATCGCCGCTTCCAGCGCATGGGCATGGGCGCGGTCGTCGATCGCCCAGGCGTCGGCGGGCAACCCGGTGCGCGAGGCAAGGCAGGAGACGATCGCGGCACAGGGATGATCCTTCAGCACCCGGGCGACGGTGTCGGGATGGCTCACGTCACCCTCGATCAGCGTGCAGCCGGGCAGCTTGGCGGGATCGGTTCCGGGGCGGACCAGCGCCCAGACGCCATGCCCCGCCGCCAGCAAAGCCGCGGCGGTGGCGCGGCCGATGGTGCCGGTGCCGCCCAGCAGAAGAACACGGTATTTCAGATCGGTCATCGCAAAGCCCTCTTTTCGCGCCCGCACCTTAACAGGATGAACGGGCACGGCCAGATGCAGTTTGGCGCAGGCGCAAAGCAAGGGGGCGCAGACCCGCGGCCTGCGCCCCCCTGCCCTGATCAGGCGATCAGTTCTTGCCGACGATGACGTCGGAAGCCTTGATGATCGCGCAGGCTTCGTCGCCGACCTTCAGCGCCAGATCGGCGGCGGCTTCATTGGTGATCGAGGCGGTGACAACGGTCCCGCCGATGTCGATCTTGACATGGGTGGTGACATTGCCGGTCTCGACGGCGGTCACTTTGCCCGCCAGAATATTGCGTGCGCTGAGTTTCATCGGGGTGTCCTTTCCCGGAACGATTGAGTCGAAAATGCCAGTTTCTTGCGGCAGGGCCAGTGTTAACCTTTGCTAGCCCTTTGACAATTAGGGATAAAAATACATAACGAGCCATGCGGTGACCGCATGGCTCCTGTTCCGGCAGCGGGACGCGCCTCAGCCCGCCGACTTCAACCTTCAGGCACGGTCAAAAGATCGGTCAGCGCCGAGAGCGGCAGATCCAGACGGCGGATCTGCAGTTCTTCCAGGAACTTTTCCTCCATCTTCGTCAGCGGCCCGGGGATCACCGCAACATGCCCGGCACCCGAGCGCTTGGCGATCTGCCGGGCATAGATGCGCAACAGCTGGTCATCGAAGCGGCAACCCAGGAACAGGAACGGCCGCCCGGTGCGACGTTCACGCACCTCTTCGGGGATCGGCGTCTGGATGTCGATCTCGGTCAGCACCTCGACGTAATCGGCATCCGAGAGCAGGAAGGAAGACCCCATCCGCACCAGCCCATTGGGCTTGTAGATCAGCGATTTCCAGCCCGGATCGGCGGCGGCGACGGGTTCGCCGAAACTGTCGAAGGCAGCGGTGAAGGCCTCGGAATGCGTCCCCGCCCGGCTGATCCCCTGCACGAGGCCCCAATCGCCATCACCGGGGCCGAAGGCACGCAGAATACCCTCGTCATACCAGGTGTCGACGACCATCGGCACCCGCCGCGCGGCGAGCCAGTCATGCACCGGATTGGGCCGATCGGGGCGGCCGACGAAAGCCTTGCGCACCAGCGCATCCAAGGTCGCACGGAACTTCCGGCTTTCGATATATTGCGCCACCGCCCACAGATTGCCCGCGGCCCGGCGCGGCACCCGGACCTCGGCTTCCAGCCTGCGGCACAGCTCGGCCGTCGTGCCCGGGGCCTGCCCGCCCGACAAGGCCGAGACCTCGGGGCCAAGATAGGGGATGCGACGGCCCGCCCCCACCTCGGCCATGACGGTTTCCAGAAGCTCGATGTCGGTCATGCTCAGTCCTCGTCGGAAATCTTGCGCGCCTCGACCGTCACCGGCAGCTGCGGCGGGGTGTCGAACGCGGGCATGGCAAAGACCCAGCCATTGGCGAGCTTCGCCCAGCCGCCCCAAAGCCCGGGTTTCTCCTGTTCGACCACCATTTCCTCAAGGTCCTTTTTCGGCACATAGGCCTCGATCCCCTTGGCGGTTTCACGGATCATCACTTTCATCGGGAGAGTTCCTTTGCACTTTGCGCAAGGCTTGCGCGGGTCACGATATGGGATTGCAGCGCCTGTTCGGCCTCGCGCGCGGCAAGGGTCCCGGCGGGCTTGATTTCCTTTTCGCGCATGCCGACGATCGAGCCGCGCTCGATGAAGTCGATGGCGTAGATGTAGAATTGCGACAGGAACACGCCGATGTCGCGGACATAGCCGACATCGCCCTTTTTCACCACGATATCGCCGATCTCGAACCCGGCCATGGTGCCGTCGTTCTTCACCTGCTTGCGGGCGATCACCTTGTCGCCCGGCCGGTAGACGGGGGCGCGGTAGACCTCGATTTCACGGTCGTCGGTCGACATGGGTCACTCCTTCATATGGGCAAGCCGCTGGATCGCGGTCTCGCGGATGATGTCTTCGGCATCGCCGACGAGGCGGCGCAGCTCGTCGCGCCCGCCTTCCTCGGCGACGGTGTGGCGCACGCGGATGTCGTCATCCGTCACGAAAAGCGCGGGCCGCCGCCGCGCCGCCATGCGCCGCACCAGCGGCTCGGGGTCGGTGCGGAAGCGGTCCAGAAGCGCGGGGGCAATGCGGCGGGCCACCTCGGCGCGGACCTCGGGATCGGGGTCGGCGCCCAGCATCGGCAGCATCCCCGGCTCGGCCCGCCGGGCAACGATCAGCCGGACGTAACCGTCCTTGTCCTGCGCCATCGGCATCAGCCGCCCGGGCGGCAACCGATGCGCCACCGCAATGCGCACGGCGCGGTCTGGATCCTGGATCAGCCGTTCGGCATGCGCGGCGGGCAGGCGCAGCACCGCCATGCCGCGCACGGCGGGGTCTTCGTCGGTCAGAAGCCGCGGCAGCCGAAAGACCGAGGCCATCCGCGCCGCCTGCACCCGGGTTTCGAAATAGGGATGGCTCAGGTTTTCATCGGCCAGTTCCGGGTTGAGGGTGAAGAACCGCTCGATCCGCTTGGCGTAGCGATCGTTGAGGCAAGACCAGCCCAGCCCGCATTGCCCGCTTTCCAGCCGGTCATGGAACCGGCAGGCGCCGCAATCGAGCGCCTCGCCAGTCCAATCCAGGGGTTCGGGGCCTTCGGGCATCTGATCCTCAGGCCGTCTGGGCTTGTTTTTCGGCCATTCTTTCGCGGTAGAGCGCGAGGATGGCGGGTTCGATGTAGTCGTGGGCCCAGGTGTCGCGGGCGGTGATGCCGGCCGCGGCCAGGCCCTCGCGCGGGCAATCGCCGATCTTCGCCACCAGAACCGTGTCGATCCCCGCAAGCGCCGCGATGACCCGGTCGAGCCGGTCTTCCTCGCCGCCGCCATCGACGCAATAGTTGTCGCAGCGGCGGTGGAAGGCGAAGCGCACGCCGGTCGCATCGACCTCGAAGACCTGGAATTCGCTGGCGTGGCCGAAATGCTGGTTGATCCGGCCGCCGCCCTGGGTCGTCACCGCGACGAGGAGTTTCGGCGAGGTGGCCGCCACCGCAGCCTCGGTCGCGGCCTGCGCCGCCTCGGCCGCGGCGCGGCGGTCTTCGCGTTCGGCGCCCACCCAGTCGCGATAGGTTTCCCGCGCGGCGGGGTCGTAGACCGGGGCCTCGGGCACCAGATCAAGGGTGAATTCCTGACCGCGATCTTCGCCCAGAAGCCCCACCGCATCGGCGCGGCATTGCCGGCAATGCTTCATCAGATTGGCGCCGCCCGCGCAAGCCTCCTGCACCGCCAGAAGCTCCGCCGCGGTCGGGCCGCGCTGCCCGGTCAGGCCGAAATGCGTGCCGTGTTCGGGCGCCGAAATCAGCGGCATGATGTTGTGCAAAAACGCCCCGCGGCGTTTGACTTCCTTGTTCACCTCCAAGAGATGCGCGTCATTGATCCCGGGGATCAGCACCGAGTTCACCTTGACGAGGATCCCCCGCGCCACGAGCCCATCGAGCGCCTCCATCTGTCGCTCATGCAGGATGCGGCTCGCCTCCACGCCATAGATCCGTTTGCGGTTGTAAAAGATCCAGGGGTAGATCTGCGCCCCCACCTCGGGGTCGATCATGTTGATGGTGATGGTGACGTGATCGACATTCATCTCGACCAGCTCATCCAGATGATCGGGCAGCGCGAGCCCGTTCGAGGAGAGACACAGCTTGATATCCGGGATCTGTTCCGTCACCAGCCGGAAAGTTTCCTTTGTTTTCAGCCAGTCATAGGCGCTGTCGCCCGGCCCCGCGATGCCCAGAACGGACAGCTGCGGCACTTCATTGGCCACCGCAATCACCTTGCGCGCGGCCTCCGCAGGCGTCAGGCGTTCCGACACGACGCCGGGGCGGCTTTCGTTCGAGCAGTCGTATTTGCGGTTGCAGTAGTTGCACTGGATGTTGCAGGCGGGCGCCACCGAGACATGCATGCGCGCGAAATAATGATGCGCCTCTTCGGAATAGCAGGGGTGATCCTTGACCTTGGCCCAGGTCGCCGGGTCCATGTCTTCGGGTTTTTCCTTGCTGCCGCAGCCGGTTGCCGATCCGGTCGAGGAACAGCCGCCAGAGGCCAGCGCGGCCGAGAGGCTCTCCTTCGAGCCGATCGCCAGGGTGCCAAGGGCCACGACATTGTCCGACATGCTGCTCTCCGTTCTGGTCCCGCTTGGGTCATCAGGGATGCAGCAAGAACCGTGCCAGGCCCGCGGCGGGGCGATTGGCACAAAACCTGCGCTTTTGTCGGGAATGCGACAGGCGGGCGCGACAGGGATGCGCGAGAGGGGGGCGCAAACAAAGACCCCGGCCGAAGCCGGGGCCCGTCGCGTCTTCCTGCCGCCCTCAGATCTTGCGCAGCTCGATCTCGAATTTCTGCAGCGCATAGGCGATCTGGCGCGGCGTCATGCCCAGAAGTCGCGCCGCCTTGGCCTGCACCCAGCCCGCGCTTTCCAGCGCCTTCACCAGCTCTTCGCGGCTCAGCTGCGCGGTCTTGGTGCGCAGCTGCACCTCGTCGCGGGCGGCCGGCTCGGGCGGCGCGGCCATCGGCTCGGGCAGGGGCGTCACCGGAGCAGAGGGCGGCGGCGCGCTCACCCGGACCGTCGGCGTGATCACCCGCCCCACCGCCAGCCCGCCGATCGGCGAGGCCCCGTCCTGCAGCCGGAAAAGTTCCGCCGAGAGGCAGGCGCCCTGCCGACAGGCCAGCTCCTCGGCCAGAACGATCTCGCCATCCGAGAGCGCCGCGGCCCGGTTCACGCAGTTTTCCAGCTCGCGCACATTGCCAGGAAACTGGCAGCGGCAGATCTGGTCAAAGGCATCGGCGGCGAATTTGACATTGGTGGCGTTTTGCTTGTTGAACCGGTCGAGGAACAGCTGCGCCAGAGGCTTGATGTCGCTTTTTCGGTTGCGCAAGGGCGGCAGCACGATCGGCACGACGCAGATGCGGAAATAAAGATCGGCGCGGAACTGGCCCCGCGCGACGGCATCTTCCAGATCGCGGTTCGTCGCGGCAACGATGCGGGTATCGACCTTGATCGTCTTCGACCCGCCCACCCGTTCGAACTCGCCCTCCTGCAGCACGCGCAGCAGTTTCGATTGGAACGCCGGGCTGATCTCGCCGATCTCGTCAAGGAAGAGCGTGCCGCCATCGGCCAGTTCGAACCGGCCCTTCTTCAGCGCGGTGGCGCCGGTGAAGGCACCTTTCTCGTGGCCGAAAAGTTCCGATTCCAGAAGGGTTTCCGACAAAGCCGCGCAGTTGACGCGGATGAAGGCCCCCTTCGCGCGGGGGCTTTGGGCATGCACGGCGCGGGCGAACAATTCCTTGCCGGTGCCGCTTTCGCCGCGCAGCAAAACCGGCATCCGGGTGGAGGCCACGCGCTTGATCTGCGCCACCACCTCGGCGATGGCGGGGCTCGATCCGACGATGCCATCGAGGCTGACGGGCGCGGCCGGGCCGCGTTGCTCGGTCACCGTCTGCAGCATGCGGCGGGTGTCTTCCAGCGCGCGTTCGCGGTCGCGCGCGATGCGGCGGCGGAAGCGCAGGGCTTGCTCCAGAAGCGAGGCGACCATGGTCAGCACCCGCACATCGGCGTCGGAAAAGCCCGACCGGTTGTGGTCATGGCTGCGATAGGCGGCGAGCACGCCCAGCACGAAATGGCTGCGTTCGGGGTCGCGCAGCGGCACGGCGATGAGGGTCTGGCCCGCGTCGCGCAGCCGTTTCGGCACCGCCTCTTCGCCGAATTCGGCCGCCAGATCGAAGCTGACGAAGGGCACGCCGGAGCGAAAGACGATCCGCGCCACGGCATCGGGCAGCACATCCGAGGCAGGCGCATCGGGGCTGCGCTGAAACGCCGTCGCGGCGATGACGTAAGGGTTCACCCCAACCCCCTCGCCCGGTTCGGCCAGCAGGGCGAGCACGCCATGGCGCAGATCAAGGAAGGAGGACAGCACGTTGAAGATCTGCGGCACCTCCGCCACAGGATCGGGCGCCGCCGCAAAGGTCTTCGCGATCTCGTAAAGCGCGTCCAGCGCCAAACGGTCGGCAATCGACTGGTTCGAGCGACGACGGGGCGACGCGGGGCGGGATTGTTGATCGGTCATGCAGTCACCCCCTCAGAGGAAGGAATTTCTGCGGCGGGCGACCCGGGTCGGGGGGACTCACGCGACAGCCACCGCAGTCGGCACTTCTGCGGATGACCATAGGGCGCGGGCAGAAAAAGGCACGCCCGGAAGACGTGCCCGGCAGGCAAGTTCGGTTCATTTTTGCGAAGACACCCGGTCTATTGCGCAATTATGCGGCGATCCCGGCCCGGGGGCCGGAAAATCTGGCAGAATGCAGGCGGTCAGGATTTGATCACTTTCAGCGTGTCCAGCCCGACGAAGCGGGCCTTTTGCTTCGCGGCCTCGGTTTCGAAGACCTTGAAGACCTTTTCCTTGAGCGGTGTCGAGGCGACGAAATCGGCCTGCGCGCGCAACAGCGCATCCCGCGCGCGCTCAAAGATCCCGTCTTCGGTCAGGCCGGTCATGTCGGCGTCGCGCAGATAGGCGCCGAACCGCTTCATGATGTGCAGCCGGGAGGAGTTCAGCACCTCGCGGATCGGTTCGACGCCAAGGAAGGCGAAGATTTCCTCGGCCGAGGACAGTTTCGTCAGCGCCGCAAGCGTGGGGCTTTCGGGGGTCATCTGGATCTCCTTCGATCAGGTTCGTGGCGGCAGGCGGTCGAGCCGCGCCACCATGCGGCGCAGGTCTTCGGCCTGGACCGGGCGTTTCACCCGCACGGCATGGGCGCGCAAAAGCGGCTTCAGCCGGTCGAGCACGGTGTCGCTGGCGGGCAGGCCCGCCTGCAGCAGGGCGGCGCGCAGACCGGCGCTGCCCGAATGCTTGCCGATCACGATCTGCCGTTCGCGGCCGAAGCGGGCCGGGGCGCAGCGCGGGTCTTCGTAGGTATCGGCGCGTTTCAGGATCGCATCGACATGGATGCCGGATTCATGCGCAAAGACCATCGCCCCGGTGATCGGCTTTTGCGGCGGCAGCGCCCGGCCGGAGGCCTTGGCGACGACGGCGGAAAGTTCGGGCAGGGCGCAGAGATCAAGGCCGGTGTCGATCCCCCCGGCTTCGAGCGCCGCGCCGACCTCTTCCAGCGCGGCATTGCCCGCGCGTTCACCCAGACCGTTCACCGTGACGGAAAGATGCGTGGCCCCGGCATGGGCGGCCATGATCGTATTCGCCGTCGCCATGCCGAAATCGTTATGGGCGTGCATCTCGATCGGCAGGGAAATCCGCGCCGAAAGCTGCGCCACCAGACGGAAGGCGCCGAGTGGATCCAGCAGGCCCAAGGTGTCGGCGATGCGGAACCGGATGGCGCCTGCGGCGGCGGCGACCTCGGCCAGACGGATCAGGAAGTCGGGATCGGTGCGGCTGGCATCCTCGGCCCCGACCGAGACCTGCAAGCCGCGATCGGTGGCGCAAAAGACCAAAGCCGCGGTTTCGCGCAAGATCCAGTCACGATCGACCCGCAGCTTGCCTTCCAGCTGCGCGGTGGAGGTGGGCACGGCGAAATGCACCCGCTTCACCCCGGTTTTCTGTGCCATGTCAAGGTCGTGCATCCGCAACCGGCACCAGACGACGGGCGTGGCATGGGCGATTTCGGCGACGACGGCGCGGATCTCGGCGACCTCGGCCCAGCCCATCGCGGCGATGCCGACCTCGATTTCCGCCACGCCCGCCCGATCCAGCGCCCGGGCGATGGCTTTCTTCTCGGCGGTCGAAAAGGCCACCCCGGCGGTCTGTTCGCCGTCGCGCAGGGTGGTGTCGCAAAGCGCAAGCGTCCGGGTGGCTGTCATGATCTTTCCCTTCAGGCGGTTACGGGAACGGGGCGCAATTCGGCCAGGATCTCGGGCAGGACGGCCAGCACGCGGGAGAGTTCGGCCGCGGTGGTGTCGGCCGAGAGCGAGAACCGCACCACCCCATGCGCCGCGGTGAAGGGCACGGCCATGGCGCGGGTGACATGGCTGGGTTCCATCGCGCCCGAGGCGCAGGCCGAGCCGGTCGAAACCGCGATGCCCGCGCGGGCAAGTTTCGTCAGCACCGCCTCGCCGTCGATCCGGTCAAAGGCCACGGTGCAGGTGTTGGCCAGCCTGTTGGCGGGATCGCCCAGCACCATGCAGCCGCCGAGTTTCAGCAGACCGGCTTCGAACCAGTCGCGCAGCGTCGCGATGCGGGAGAGATCGGCGGCCATCCGCGCCGCGGCGATCTCGGCCGCGGTGCCCATGCCGACCAGCGCGGGCACGTTTTCGGTGCCCGCCCGGCGGCCGCGTTCCTGCTTGCCGCCGCGCAAAAGCGGGCGGAACGCGACGCCCTTGCGCAGATAAAGCGCCCCAACCCCCTTCGGCCCGTGGAACTTGTGACCCGAAAGCGAAAGCATGTCGATTTCGGTATCTGCGAGCGCGATCGGCAGCTTGCCCACCGCCTGCACGGCATCGGTGTGAAACAGCGCGCCCACCGCATGGGCCTCGGCCGCCAGCTGCGCCACCGGAAAGATCGTGCCGGTCTCGTTGTTCGCCCACAGGATCGAGACGACGGCCACCCGGTCCGAGAGCGCCGCCCGATAGGCCGCAAGGTCCAGCCGCCCAAGGTGATCGACCGGAATCCGATGCACCCGGACGCCCTCGGTCTTTTCCAGATCGGCGGCCAGCATCAGGATGGCCGGATGCTCGACCGCGGAAATGATGATCTCGCGTCGGCCTTCCTGCACCGCCAGGGCCGAGCGGATGGCGGTGGTATTCGCCTCGGTCCCGCCGGAAGTAAAGATGATCTCCTGTTCCGAGGCCGCGCCGATCAGCGCCGCGACCGCGATCCGCGCCTTGCGCAGCCCCAGCCCCGCCTGCGCCCCGAAGCCATGGCCCGACGAGGCATTGCCGAAATGCTCGGTGAAATAGGGCAGCATCGCCGCCACGACCTCGGGGAAAACCCGGGTGGTGGCGTTGTTGTCAAGGTAGATGGCGGGCTGGGTCATGGTCAGTGCCGGATGTCGGGGATGACGCGGAAGGGGCGGCCAAGAACGTCGGTGATGCGCTTTTGCACGCCGTAAAGGGTTTGCCCCGCCAGCATGCAGCCCGCACAGGCGCCCGAGAGATGCACGATCACCTTGGCGCCCTCGACCCGGACCAGTTCGATGTCACCGCCGTCGCGGCGGAAGGTCGGACGCATTTCGTCGATCAGGGCGCGGATGCGGGTCACCTCGTCTTCGGCGGCATCCACCGCGGCTTCGGGGGGGGCCACCTGCGCGACCTTGGCGAAGCGTTCGCGCAGCGCGCTGGCATCGGGGGCGGTGCCCCCCGCGGCCCGACGCGCGGCGGCAGCGGCGGCGGGCGGGGGCGCGGGAAGCTTGGTGTCGTCATCTTGCATGTCGCGCATCGCTTTCCCCTCAGCAGAAGGATTTGCCGCAGCCGCAGGCGCTTTTGGCGTTGGGGTTGTCAAAGGTGAACCCGGCGCCTTCGAGATTGCTGACAAAGTCGATCTTCGTCCCCTCGATATGTTCGCGGGTCAGCGGGTCGATCAGCACGGTGACCTCGCCAAAGGTCAGGCTGGCATCGTCGGGCTGGGCTTCCAGCTCCAGCGCCATGCCGTATTTCAGCCCGGCGCAACCGCCTGCCTGCACCATCAGGCGCAGCCCGGCAACGGGTTGACCGGCGCCCTCGATGGCGGCCTTGATCGCTTCCTGGGCGGGTTGGGTGATCTCGATCATGACGCTCTCCCCTGTGATGCGTTCATCAGACATGCAGCAAGAAGCGTGCCAACCCGACATGGCATGTTCAGCAAGCTTCGGGCCGGGATCGGGGACAGGAACGCAAGTTTCGGGCCGACATTGAGGGATTCCCGACAGAGCCCGAGGGGGATTGTCGCATCGCGGCTCAGTCGTCCTCTCCGGCCTCGACGCGGGCCAGAAGCCAGGCGCCGCCGAAACGGTCGGTCGGGTCCAGCGCCGCGGCCTTGGCCAGCACCTGCCGCGCCAGATCGCGCTGCCCGGATCGCGCGGCGGAATAGCCCAGCCCGATCAGCGCCTGCAGATAAAGCCCCGGGGCAAAGTCATGCGCGGTGAAATCGGCGTCACCCGGGCGCACCAGCGCGGGATCGGGCGGCAGGTTCAGCCGCAGCGCCGCCAGCCGCAAGACGGCCTTTGCCTGCGGCACGGCGGCGGCGTAATCATGGGTGAAGAAGTAAAAGCGATAGGCCGCCAGCCGAACCTCAAGATCCTCGGGCGCGGCGTCCAGCGCGCGGGCGATCACCTCGGCGCTGGCGGCGGTGTCGGACCGGGCGCCCTCGGCCCCGGCCAGAAGCCGGGCCGGATCAATCGGGGGCAAAGCAGGCGGCCCGTTCGTCGCAATCGTCGCAAGAGGGCGAAAGGCACAGCGAAAACGCCGCATCCGAACAGATCTGCCGGTAAAAGAACTTCTTCCAGCGCATGTTGCGGGCATTGGCGGCGGCGAGGCCGGGCAGGAAATGCGCGATCATCCCGCTCAGCCAGGGCCGCGACGGCAGGCCAAGATCTTCCCACAGATGCCGCGTTTCCATCGACCGCCGGGCCAAGATCGCGGCCAGCCAGCGCGCCTCGGGCGTGGCAACGCCTGCCCGCCACAGGATCAGCGTCTCGATCGCCTGCTGATCGGGCCCCGCTTCGGGGCGGGGCAGGTCCAGATCGGGCAGCTCGAGGCCCGGCGCGAAGCGATCGCGCAGGGCCGCCAGATCCGCGCCCGAGAGCCCCAGCCGCGCCGTCAGCGGCCCGAGCCCCGAAGCGCATTCGCGCAGGCCATGGGCCAGGATGAAGCCGATGGCCTCGGCCGGGATCACCGGCCCCGGGCCTGTCGCGAAAGGATCAGGAAAGTGCAGCATGGGTCTGGCATTCCGACGGGCAGACCCGGGCGCAGGCGCCGCAACCGATGCAATTGTCGGCTCCGGTCAATGCCATGACTTTCTTGACGATTTCGTCCTCGACCTCGTCCCATTCATCGGTGCCCGGCGCCACAACCTGACCATCCTCGGTCAGCCCGTGCAGGCTCATCACGTCGCGGCCGCAGACCTTGTAGCAACGGCCGCAGCCGATGCATTTCTGCTCGTCGATCTTCATCAGGTAAACGGGTGTGTATTCCGCGCCCCCGCGGGTATAGGCAACAGTCGGCATCATTTCGTCCTTGTCATGCTTGCTTGGCAGCTTTGAGCGCCTTGCGGGCTTCGTCCAGATCCTTGAAAATCTGCCAGGTCGCCTCGGCCACTTCGGGGATCTTCTGCCAGTCGGTCGGCAGTTCCTCGGACAGGTCGTGCAGGTTCATCTTGGCATCGGTCGCGCGCAGCGACAGCTTTTTCACCCGGGCTTCCAGTTCTTCCAGCGTCATCTCAGGCCCTCGCGGCTTCGGGGAATTCTTCGATCGTGGCGACGGCGCTTTCGACCAGCTTTTCGCCCGCCTCGGCCAGTTTCGCCCAGGTCTCGAAGCCGAAACGGTGCACATCGCGCAGGTGTTTCGACACGACGACGAGCTTGCCCGCGATCAAGACGACGCGGCCGAAGCCCTCGTGGTGCATCTTCTGCATCTGGCTCGCCATGCAGCCGGTGCGCTTTTCAACAAGCAACCCGATGGCGTCATAGAATTTCGTCATCCGCCAGATCAGTTCCGGATCCGGGTCGCCGATGATCGGCATCGAGCGGCGTTCCTCGGCGGTGACGATGAACTCGCGCAGGATATCCGCATTCGTCTTGTCGTCCCACAGCCCATGGCTGTCCTCGGCGCGGATCACCGCAACCAGCTGTGCCAGAAACGGGCTCTCCACCATTTCGCCGCCGCGGGCGGCATCCAGCGTCATCGTCATCAGACCTCTTCCTCTTCGAAATCGGCGGTGAAATCGGGTTTTTCCCAGGTGCCCAGCACCTTGCGCAGGAAGGGCGGCGGGGTGCCGTTCAGCATCACCTGCACCTGTTCGATCACGGCCGAAATCGGCTCGGGCTCCTTGCGCTTGATCGGATGCATCCCCGCCCGCACCATCCGCGCAGCCGAGGGCCCGCCGACGGCCAGCGCAAAGACCAGCGTGCAGCCCGCCAGCGCCTCAAGCTTCGGACCGATCCGGTCCTCCAGCTCGTCATGGCGGCCCTTCTGGTCGGTGGCCGAGGAAAACTGATGCACCTCGACGAAACGGGCGCCGGTCTTCCAGACCTCGTAGACGGCGATCTGCCGGGCCGAGCCGAAATGCGCGTCAAGATTTTCCAGATCGTTCGAGGCGATGGCGACGCGCAGCGGCTTCTCGCCGGGGGCGGGGCCTGCCGGCTCAACAAGGCGCAGGGTGCGGGACATGGTCAAACTCCTGAGGGATGGGGGCTGCCCCGAAATCCTCGGGGCGGGGGCTGTGATGGATCGCCTGCATCGCATTGGCGATTTCGAAGAAGAACGACCGGGTGCCGCGATAGCCGACGCGGCAGGCATCCTGCGCGCCGATGCGGTCGAAGATCGGAAAACCCACCCGGACCAGCGGCAGGTGCAGCGCCTCGGCGGCATGGCGGCCGTGGCTGTGGGTGATCAGGATCTGCGCGCCCGCCTGCTTGGCGCCGCGCTCGACATCGCCCAGATCGCCCAGAATGACTTCGGCGCAGGGCATCTTTTCCAGCACTGCGGAATGCTGCGTCGTCGTCACCGCGGTGACGATCTCGGCCCCCATCGAGACGAGCGCGGTGGACAGGGCAAACATCAGATCGGGATCGGCGCCGATGGCAACGCGCAGACCGCCGGTGAAGAAATGCGCATCAAGCGCCGCATCCATCATCCGCGCCCGGTCGCGCTTGATCGAGGGCGGCGGGTCCTGCATCCCCGACAGTTCCATCAGCACGCGAACAAAGGCATCGACGGCCTTGAGGCCGGTCAGGCTTTGGAAGACGTGATAGGGGACCAGCGCGCGATCCTCGATCATCTGCGCGGCGGCGCGCATCTGCTCTCCAATCGCCAGGGTGACGGCAGAGCGGGGAATGCGGGCGATGTCTGCCAACGACGTGCCGCCGAGCGAATGGCCCGACCAGTCATCGGACAGATGCCCGTCGAGCGAGGTAGAGAGATCCGGCAGCACGATCGGCGACAGGCCAAAGGCGCGGATCATCCGCACCGCCTCGTCGATCTCCGCGGTGGTGAAATAGCTCGGCACCAGCAGCGTCACCTGCCGCAGGTCGGGGTCGCGCTCGGTCGTCACCGGGACCAGCGCCGCGACGATGGCCTCGACCGCCTTCGCCCAGCCGTCCTGTTGACCGCCCTCGAAATCCGGGGTGGCGGCATGGACGACCGCGGTCCCGGCCCAATCCTTGCGCCGGGCCTGCATCGCGCGCAACTCGCCCGCGATATCCTCGCCGCGGGTCTCGGTCAGCGCGGTCGAGGCGATGCCGATGAACTTCGGTTTCGCCCGCTTGCGGATGTTGTCGATGGCTTCCTCGATCTGCTCGCCGCCGCCAAGGATCGTCGTCACCTCGTTCATAGCGGTGGTCTGCAGCGGCACGGCTTCCTTGAAATGGCGCACCAGATGCACCAGCCCGAAGGCGGTGCAGCCCTGCGCGCCGTGGAACAGCGGCACGGCGCCCTCGATGCCCAGATAGGCCATGGCGGCGCCAAGGGGAGCCGAGGTCTTCAGCGGATTGGTCGAAAGGGCGCGGCGGGGATGGGTCAGCACGGCCATGTCAGCAATCCTCGAAATCGGTGGCGGAATTGGTCATCGCGGCCAGATCGGGGACGATGGCGGCTTCGGGCGCAGCGGCGGCGGCCTGTTGCGGCACCAGAACCGGGGCCCGGCCCATCGGCGCGGCAATGCCGGTCACCGGGCAGGCGCCCGCGGGGGCGGGCACGACCGATCCGGCGAGCGGCGTGTCCCAGGGCGCCGGGGCGCGCAGATCCGCCCACATCGGGTTGTTCACCGACCGGTCGATGGCGCGGACCAGATCGACCATGCCCATATACCCGGCATAGGGTTCGTGCTTTTCCTGATTGACATCGACCCAGGGCACGAGGGCTTTCAGGGCGACGAACTGCGACCGGCCCCCGGACAAAAGCACATCCGCCCCGGCATCGCGCAGCATCTGATACATCTCGCGCGGGGCCATGTTTTCATACATGTGCTTGTCGTCGCCCATGATCTCGATGACCCGGTCGCGGTCATTGTCGGTCGCCTTGCGCATCGAGGTGCCGACGACCTCCATCCCCAGTTCCTGCAGCGCCGAAACCACCGACCAGGACTTGTGCCCGCCGGTGTAAAGCAGCACCCGACGGCCTTCGACGCGCGGACGGAAGGGGTTCAGCGCCGCCCAGGCCTTGGCCTCTTCGCGGGCGATCAGCGCCTCGCAGCGGGTCAGAAGATCCTTGGGCGCGCCCTGCTCGACCAGCATCCGGCACATGGTCCGCAAGGATTGCGAGGTGTCGGAAATGCCGTAGAACGAGCCCTCGAAATAGGGGATGCCGTAGCGCTCCTGCATCTTGCGCGCGACATTGATCAGCGCCTGCGAACAGACGAGCATCGTCACCTTGGCTCGATGCGCCATCGCCACCTGTTTGTAGCGCGCATCGCCCGAGATCGCGCCCAGAATGCGGATGCCCAGCTGATCCAGCAGCGGCTTGACCTGCCAGAGTTCACCCGACAGGTTGAAATCGCCGATGATGTTGACATCGTAAGGCGTCACCGTCTCCGGCTCCAGCGTGCCGATGACGTGATCCAGAAGCGCCTCACCGCCCAGCTTGTTGCCGAGGTTCTTCGACCCCGCAAAGCCCGGCACGTTGACCGGAATGCAAGGCGTGCCCCATTTCGCGGTGGCCGCCTTGCAGACCGCATCCAGATCATCGCCGATCAGCGCCGTCACGCAGGTGGCATAGACGAAGACCGCGGCGGGGTTTTCCGCCTCGATCACCTCGCGGATGGCGCGGTAGAGCTTCTTCTCGCCATGCCCCATCACGATGTCGATTTCCGACAGATCGGTGGTGAAGCCCTTGCGGTAAAGCTCCGACCCCGAGGAAGCCGAGGAGCGGTTGTCCCAGCCGTTCGACCAGCAGGCGGCGGGGGCATGGACAAGGTGGGCGACATCGACAATCGGCTGCAGCGCGATCATCGCACCGTCAAAGGCGCAGCCACCGGCCGCCGCCCCGGGGGTGAGCTGCTTGGTGCAGCCCTTCTTGCGCAGAACATCGGTCTTGGTCGAGTTGGTGGCACAGCCCGGCTCGTTCAGGACGGCGGCGATTTTCGACTTCAAGGCTTCGGACATGGTGCTTCCCCCTGTTACAGGGGATCAAGCAAGCAACGTGCCAGGTGAAACGGCCCGGTTTTTGCAGCATCGGGGCCGGGTTTGGAGCATATCCGACAAATTGTCGGACCCTCCCCGCAACAGAAAAGCCCCGCCGGTGGGGCGGGGCTTTCGGAACCTCTGTCGGAGCGCTCAGGCGGCTTTCGCGGTCTTCAGCCAGGCCAGAACGTTTTCCGGGCTGGAGACGCCATAGGGGTCCTCGGGGCAGTTGTCCATCAGGCCGGGCTCTTCGAACCAGGCCTCGATCACGCCATTCGTCACGATGGCGGCATAGCGCCACGAGCGCAGCCCGAAGCCCAGATTGTCCTTGCGCACCAGCATCCCCATGCGGCGGGTGAATTCGCCCGAGCCATCGGGGATCACCTTGACGTTTTCCAGACCCTGCGCCTTGGCCCATTGGTTCATCACGAAGCTGTCGTTGACCGAGAGGCAATAGATCGCGTCGATGCCATTCGCGGCGAACTCCGGGAAGCCCTTTTCAAAGCCCGGCAGCTGATAGGTCGAGCAGGTCGGCGTGAAGGCCCCCGGCAGCGAGAACAGGATCACCCGCTTGCCCGCGAAGTAATCGGCGGTGGTCATGTCCTGCCAGCGGTAGGGGTTCGGGCCGCCGACGCTTTCGTCGCGCACGCGGGTGTGAAAGGTCACGTCGGGCAATTTGCTGTTGGTTTTCATCGGTCTCTCCTGTCCTGGGTCGAGCCCCGGATCGGGGGCCCCGAAAATTCTTCGCCGACGGGGTAGCCTGATCGTCGCTGCGCCGCAATATGGAATCGTTCCAAGTCCAGAATGTGACAGGCGCCGTCGGGCAAGGCCCGTGCCAAAGCCCGTTCAGCCCGCGGGACAGACGGGAATTGCCACATCCTTGGGCAGATCGACAACGGTGATCGGGGCGGGAAACCCGCCTGCGACGGGCTCAAGCCGGTCCATCATCGCGGGGGTGACCAGCATCGTGCCGTCATCGGTGATCATCAGAACCGCCGTCACCCCCATCTGCGCGGCGATCCGCGGCCAGTCCTGTTCGCCGGCCACGCACAGCGCCGTGGCCGCGGCATCCGACAGCGCGCCGCTGTCGGACAGGACCGAGACCGACACGATCCCCTGCATCGGCCGGGCCGTGCGCGGGTCGATGATATGGGAAAAGCGGATGCCACCCTTGTCGAAGTAGCGTTCGTAATTGCCCGATGTGTGCAGGGCCTCGCCCGGGCGCAACGAAACGGCCGCGACGACGCCCCATTCGAAGGGATCGCGGATCGCCACCCGCCAGGGCCGCGACCCGGCATCGCCCAGAACCTGCACGCCGCCGCCCGCATTCAGCACCGCATCGGTGATGCCCGCAGCGGTCAGATCCGCCGCAGCCAGATCCAGCGCCGCGCCCTTGGCATAGGCGCCCAGATCCAGCTGCACCGCGGGATTGGACGAGCGCACCGTGGTTCCCGCAATCGTCAGATCAGTCATTTTCGGATGGCCCGCCAGAAGCTTCGCCACCACCGCCTCGGCGGGCGGATCGCCCTCGGGCGGGGTGTCGGCGTGAAAGCCCCAGGCCTCGACCATGCCGCCCACGGCCGGGTCGAAGAGCACGTCCGAGCGGCAGGCAAGCGCCCTGCCCTGTTGAAGAAGCTGCGCCAAACCGGGATCGACGTCAAAGCTTTGCCCGGCGGCAATGGCTTCATTCAGGCTTTCCAGCGCGCCCGGGGCCCAGGCGTGCCAGTCGCGGTGCATCTGCCGGAAATGCGCCCCCACCCGGGCCATCGCATCGCGGGCCTGCGCCTCGGGGACATCATGGGTTTCGATCTCGACCAGCGTGCCGAAGACGTAAAAGGTTTCGCGAATGTCGGGCGCAGGCGCGGTCAGCAACCGCAGCCCGCCCGCCAGCCCCAGCGCCGCCGCAAGGCCAAGACCAAGGGCGACGCGGCGCCTCATGGCTGCCGCCCGGGGGCGGGATGCACGGCCAGCACCCGCAGCGCGGCGGTGAATTTCGCGCGCCGCTCGATCCAGATCATCGGCACGAAGGCAAGGCCCAGCGCCGCCAGCGCCAGCCCCGCGGTTTCGGCATCGGAAAAGCCCGCCGCGGCGGCCCCGGCCATCGCGCCCACAAAGGCCAGCGCCGGCACAAGATAGACGATCCCCGCCGCCGCCAGAAGGCTGTTGCCGGGGACCGAGACCTCGACCTCGTCCCCCGCCGCCACCTCGGCCCAGGCGGGCCGCGCAATCGCCAGCGTCTCGGCGCGCGTCATCGCGGCCAGCGCCTTCGTGCCACAGCCCTTTGCCTGCGCACAGGCGGCACAGCCCGACATCCGGTCTGCCACGACGACAAGCCGGTCCGCCTCGACCGCCAGCACCCGCAGTCTTTCGCGCAGGTCCCGCAGCCCCGTCCCGTCCCCGTCGTCGCGGCAGCCGGTCATCTTACGCCACCGGGTTGATGCAATTGTCGGTCATGCAGGCGTTGACGCATTGCGGCAGATCATGCTCGCCCTCGCATTCGGTGCAGGTCTCGGCGTTGATCACATAGACGCCTTTCTTCGGCGAGATCGCATTGGTCGGGCAGACCGGTTCGCAGTCGCCACACGAGGTGCAGAGTTCGGGATCGATCTTCATGGCCATGGCTGGTTTCCTTTCCTGGCAAATGGCTTGGCTTCGTTTCGTTTCAGGCGGGGCGGACCTTGACGGCGCCGCCCAGCACCCGGCATTGGCAGGCCAGACGGTCATCCTTGCCGCCCAGGTTTTCTTCCAGCACCCGCATTTCCAGCGCGGTGGGTTCCGACAGGTTCTCGGCGCCTTCGAGGATATGGGTCATGCAGGTGCCGCATTCGCCCTCGCGGCAGCCGTAGGTGATGCCCGAGCCGACCTTTTCCGACATCTCGATGATCCGGGTTCCGGTGGGCACGTTGACCGTGATCGAGACATCGGTGAACGTCAGTGTGGCCTTGTCCATGGTCCGTCCTTTGTTCTTCAGCGCGCCGCGATTTCGGCAAAGTCGACCTCGCGGGGCGCGGCCCGGCCGGTCAGGTGATCGGCAAGGCGGCGCCCGAAGGCCCGCCCCTCTTCCAGTTCCGCCGCGGAAGGGTGCAGCTTCACCCGCAACCCCGGTTCCGGCAGACGCATCTTCAGCCCCTGCAGGCGGGTTTCGACCAGCCGCACCGCCTCGCCCGACCAGCCATAGGAGCCGAAGGCCGCCCCCAGCTTGCCGCGGGTTTCGATATCGACCAGCGCCGCCAGCATTTCCCAGATCGTGCGCACCGCATCGCCATTGATCGTCGGCGTGCCAAGCGCGATGCCGTCGGCCTCCTCGATCAGATCGAGGAAGGGGGTGATCTCGCCGCCCTCAAGGTCGAACAGAGACACCCGCACATCGGGGCTTTCGGCGGCGCCGTCATGGATCGCCTGCGCCAGCTGCGCGGTGGCGCCGTAAGCCGAGACGTAAAAGATCAGCAGGGTCTTTTCGCTGCCGGTTTCCGAGGCAAGCCGCGAGGAAATCAGCCGCCGCGTATGGGTCAGATAATCGCGCGGATGGCTGCGCAGGATCGGGCCATGCGCGGGGGCGATGATGCCGAAGTCGAGCGGCTCGATCAGGTCGAGCGCCTGCGCCACGAAGCTGCGGAAGGGGCGCATGATCCGGTCGAAGTAATATTCGAACGAAAACCGGAAATCGCCGACAAGGTCGTTGAACAGCCGCCCGTCGCAATAATGGCTGCCAAACAGGTCACAGGTGAACAGCACCCGTTCCGCCGCCAGCCAGGTGCATTGCGTGTCGGGCCAATGCACGAAGGGCGTGGTGAAAAACTGCAGATCGCGGTCACCCAGGCTGACCGATTGCCCGGTGGTGACGCCCTTGATGTCATAAAGCTCGAACTCTTCCTTCAGCAGCGCCCGCAGCATCGGCAGGCCGCGGGGCGAAAGCCGAACCTGCGCCTGCGGCGCGCGGCGCAGAAGTTCGGGCACGGCGCCGGTGTGGTCGGGCTCCAGATGGTTCAGCACGATCAGCCGGATTTCGTCATAGCGGGCCACGGCTTCGAGCCGGGCAAAGAACTCGCCCGCGAATTCGGCCTTCACCGTGTCGATCACCGCCACGCCCGCACTGCCGCGCACGGCATAGCTGTTGTAGGTGGTGCCATTCGCGGTTTTCAGGATCACGTCGAAGCTGCGCAACCCCGGATCAAGCGCGCCCACCCAATGCACGCCGGGCGCCACCGCAACAGGGCCCGAGGGGCCGTCAAGGCGGGGCGCGGCAGGGCGGATGGTGAAAGGCGGGACGGACAAGGGGGTGCTCCTGTGGACGCGGGCGGGCCGCACCGAAGATACAGCAAGTTGCGTGCCAAGTGCGAAGGCCCAAGGAAACAGGGCTGCGCGGCCGCAGCCCGACACAAGCGAGGGGGCGGCCCCGACAAATTGTCGGGAATCCGACACTGATGCGAAACGCACCGAAACACGGGAAAATCTTGCTCTCGAAGCCGTGATCGGCGTGGTTTTCCGCCGAAATCGGCCTTTTGTGCGGACGCGGCGGTGGCGCTCACATCTTTATCGCGGGCGCGGGGGCGGATGCGCGCGCGGGCACGCGCGGGGCCGGGGGCGCGCAAGGGCCGGGGGTGGTCCCCGCCCCGCTTGGCACGGGGCTTGCTTCATCCTCCCTGAAGCCCTTCGCCAAGCCGCGGCGCAGGACCAGCCAACCGGGGAGACCGATGCAAGATTTCGCCCTCATCCTGCTGAGCACCGCGCTTGTGAACAACGTCGTGCTGGTGAAATTCCTCGGGCTTTGCCCGTTCATGGGGGTCTCGCGCAAGACCGATGCCGCGATCGGCATGGGGCTGGCGACGACCTTCGTGATCACCGTCGCCTCGGCCGCCTGCTGGATGGTCGAGGCGCTGATCCTTGAACCGCTCGATCTGCAGTTCCTGCGCATCCTCAGCCTGATCCTGGTCATCGCCGCGATCGTGCAGTTCATCGAAACGGTGATGCGCAAGATGACCCCCGGCCTTCACAAGGCGTTGGGGATCTATCTGCCGCTGATCACCACCAATTGCGCCGTCCTTGGCCTGCCGCTGATGAACATCCAGAAGGATCTGGGGCTGGCCGAAAGCACGCTTTACGGTTTCGGCTCCTCGGTCGGCTTCACGCTGGTGCTGGTGATCTTTGCCGGCATGCGCGAACGGCTGGCGCAGCTCTCCGTGCCCGCCGCCTTTGCCGGGGTGCCGATCGCCTTCGTTTCCGCCGGATTGCTGGCCATGGCCTTCATGGGCTTTGCCGGCCTCGTGCACGTCTGACCGAGAAGGAGCCCCCGATGATCACCGCCGCCGCCTCCATGTCTGCGCTCGGGCTTGGGCTGGGCTTTCTGCTCGGCGCCGCCGCCCGCAAATTCCACGTCGAAACCCCGCCCGTCGTCGATGCGATCAACGCGATCCTGCCGGGCACCAATTGCGGCGCCTGCGGCTATCCCGGCTGTCAGGGCCTGGCCGAGGCGATGGCCGAGGGCAGCGCCCCCGTCACCGCCTGCACCCCGGGCGGGCGCGATGTGGCGCTGGCGCTGGCCGAGATCGTCACCGCCGAGGATGGCGAAGGCGCCCTTTCGGGCATGGCCGAACTGGACCCGATGGTCGCTTTCATCTTCGAGGATCACTGCACCGGCTGCCAGAAATGCTTCAAGCGCTGCCCGACCGATGCGATCGTCGGCGGCGCGAAGCAGATCCATACCGTGGTGATGGATGCCTGCATCGGCTGTGACGCCTGCGTCGAGGTCTGCCCGACCGAGGCGATCATCACCCGGGTCAAGCCGAAGACGCTGCGGACCTGGTATTGGGACAAGCCGCAGCCGGGGATTGGCGCGGCCACATCGGAGGTTCCGGCATGAGGCTGAATTCGCTTGCCACCCTGTTCCATCCGCTGCAGGCGCTGGCCGTGCGCGGCGGGGTCCATCCGGAAACCCGCAAGCATCTGAGCTCGGAGCTGGAGATCGCGCCGATGCCGATCCCCGCGCTGATCCGGCTGCCCCTGCAACAGCATATCGGCGCCGAGGCCGAGCCGATCGTGAAACGCGACGATCTGGTGCTGAAGGGGCAACTGGTCGCCAAGGCCCGCGGTCCGCTGTCGGCCAATATCCATGCGCCGACCTCGGGGCGGGTGATCGCGGTGGGCCATTTCGTGGCCCCGCATGCCTCGGGCCTGCCGGTGCCGACGATCACCATCCGCCCCGACGGGCTGGACACATGGGGTCCGCACCTGCCGCGCCTGCGGCCCGAAAACGCCTCGCCCGAGGAGATCGCGGCACAGGTGGCGGCGGCGGGCATCGTCGGCATGGGGGGGGCCACCTTCCCCTCGGCGGTGAAGCTGAACCTGCGGGCGAAATATGCGCTGGAGACGCTGATCATCAACGGCGCCGAATGCGAACCCTATCTGACCTGCGATGACCGGCTGATGCGCGAACGCGCCGAGGAAATCGCCGACGGGATCGGGATCATGGCCAAGGCGCTGGGCGTGAGCCGGGTGATCGTGGCGGTGGAATCGAACAAACCCGAGGCGATCGAGGCCGTCACCCGCTACAACCGCGCGCTGGGCTACACCTTCAGGATCGCGGTGGTGCCGACGCAATATCCGATGGGCTCGGAAAAGCATCTGGTGAAGATCCTGACCGGCAAGGAAACCCCGGCGCGGGCGCTGACCGCGGATCTGGGCGTCGTCGTGCACAACATCGCCACCGCCCATGCCGTGCACCTGGCCGTGCGCTATGGCGAGCCGCTGATCGCGCGGACCGTCACCGTCTCGGGCTATGGCATCCGCCGCCCGGCCAACCTGCGGGTGCTGATCGGCACGCCGGTGTCGGAAATCATCGCCCATTGCGGCGGCTTCACCGAGGAACCGGACCGGCTTTTGCTGGGCGGGCCGATGATGGGAACGCCGATCCAGAACCTGCGGGTGCCGGTGGTCAAGGGCACGAACGGCATTCTGGCACTGACCAGGGCCGAGACCCCCGGCCGTGACACCATGCCCTGCATCCGCTGCGGGCGCTGCGTGCAGGGCTGCCCGGTCGGGCTGACGCCCTTCGAGCTGAACGCGCGGATTCAGGCCGATGATCTGGAGGGCGCGGCGAAGATCGGGCTGATGGATTGCCTGTCCTGCGGCTGCTGTTCCTACACCTGCCCGGCCAATCTGCCGCTGGTTCAGGCCTTCCAGTTCGCCAAGGGGAAGCTGGCCGAAAAGCAAAGCCGCAAGCACCAGCAGGAAGAGACCAAGCGTCTGGCCGCCGCCCGCAAGGCGCGCGAAGAGGCGATCGCCGAGGCGAAGAAACAGATGATGCTGAAACGCAAGGCCGAGATGGCCGCGAAGAAGAAAGCCGAGGAAGCCGCCGCCGCGGCGGCCGCGGCCGGGATGTCGCCGCCCGCCGCCGGTGCCGCCATTCAAGGGGAGGCCACGCCGTGACCATGCCGATGCCGATTTCCGGCCCGCATACCCATACCTTGTTCACCGTCTCACGCACGATGCTGATGGTGGTGGCGGCGCTGACCCCGGCCACCGTCTTCGGGCTTTGGGCCTTTGGCTGGCCCGCGATCTTCCTGTTCGTCACCACGGTCGTGTCCGCCTGGCTGTTCGAGGTCGCCTGCCTGTGGCTGGCGGGCAAGCCGATCCGGCAATTCGCCACCGACGGCTCTGCGATCCTGTCGGGCTGGCTTGTGGCGATGACGCTGCCGCCCTATGCGCCCTGGTGGATCGGGGTGGTGGGCGCCTTTGTCGCCATCGTCATCGCCAAGCATCTTTACGGCGGGCTTGGCCAAAACCTGTTCAACCCGGCGATGGTCGCGCGCGCGCTTCTGGTCGTGGCGCTGCCGGTGCAGATGACGACCTGGGTCGATCCGGTCGGGCTGCTGGAGGGGCCGTCGTTCCTGCACGGGCTCTCGATCACCTTCCTCGGCTCGCAGGAGTTCGACGCGGTCTCCAGCGCCTCGACGCTGAGCCAGATCAAAAGCCAGCTGGGCGCGGGCCTTCCCATGGCCGAGATCACGCCGCAGCTCGCCGATCTGAAAGCGCGGATGATCGGTCTGGTGCCGGGCAGCCTGGGCGAGACCTCGACGGCGCTGCTGCTGCTGGGCGGGCTGCTGCTTCTGGCGACGCGGATCATCACCCTGACGATCCCGGTCGCGGTTCTGGGCACGCTGGCGGGGCTTTCGGCGATCTGTTCCTTTGTCGCCCCCGACCATTTCGCCGGGCCGGTCCTGCATCTGACCTCGGGCTCGACGATGCTCTGCGCCTTTTTCATCGCCACCGATTACGTCACCTCGCCGGTCTCGGCGGCGGGCAAGTTCCTTTATGGCGTCGGCATCGGCGTGCTGATCTTCGTGATCCGCAGCTTCGGCGCCTTCCCCGAGGGCGTGGCCTTTGCCGTGCTTCTGATGAACGCGGTGACGCCGCTGATCGAGACCTATGTCCGGCCGCGCATCTTCGGCCGCACCCGCACCGGCAAGCCGCTTTCGGTGGCCGCGAAAACCAGCGGAGCCAAGAAATGACCGACACGCCCCC
Organism: Rhodobacter capsulatus; assembly: GCF_052363185.1. Lineage (GTDB taxonomy): Bacteria > Pseudomonadota > Alphaproteobacteria > Rhodobacterales > Rhodobacteraceae > Rhodobacter > Rhodobacter capsulatus_E. The sequence continues at coordinate 3,494,631 of NZ_CP198955.1, forward strand.
CCCGAAGCCGAAACTGCCCTGGTTCAAGGCCTCGCCGCTGGCGCATGGGATCATGTTGGCGCTGTTCTCTCTGGCCACTGCGGTGCTGCTCGCCGTGGCGAATGACAGCACCTCGGCGCCGATTGCCGCGCGGCATGCCGAGGATCTGGCGGCCTCGCTGGAACAGGTGATCCCGCAGGATCTGCACGACAACGATCTGGCCGCCGCGCTGCGCCCGATCGCCGATGCCGAAGCGGGCACGGTGGCGGTCCATGTCGCGACCCGGGCGGGCACGGTGACGGGCCTTGCTTATGAAATGGCAGAGCCGGGTTACAGCGGTCTGATCCGGGTGCTGATCGGCATTGCCCCCGATGGCACGCTTTTGGGGGTGCGGGTGCTGTCGCATACCGAAACCCCCGGTCTGGGCGACAAGATCGAGGTGGCGAAGGATGACTGGATCCTTGGCTTTTCCGGCAAGTCGCTCTCCGATCCGACCCCCGAGAACTGGAAGGTGCAACGCGATGGCGGCGTCTTCGATCAATTCTCGGGCGCGACGATCACCCCCCGCGCCGTGGTCAAGGCGATCCACCGCGGCCTGACCTTCTTTGCGCGCAACAAGGCGGCGCTGACCGCCCCCCTGCCCGCGAAATCCTGAGCCCCAAATCCAGAGGAGGCGCCGATGTCGGAAAACTACGCCAAGATCACCCGCGACGGATTGTGGGACAAGAACATCGTCACCGGCCAGATGCTGGCGCTGTGCCCGGCGCTGGCCATCACCGGCACGGCGACGAACGGGCTGGGCATGGGGCTGGCCACCACCGCGGTGCTGATCGTCTCGAACGTGGCGATTTCGGCCCTGCGCAAGGTGATCGCGCCGGAAATCCGCATCCCGGCCTTCATCCTGATCATCGCCGCCATCGTCACCGTGGTCGATCTGGCGCTGAACGCCTTTCTGCACGACCTGCACAAGGTTCTGGGCCTTTTCATCGCGCTGATCGTGACGAACTGCGCCATTCTGGGCCGGGCCGAGGCCTTTGCCTCGCGGCGCGGGGTGCTGGCCTCGGCGGTGGACGGGCTGACGATGGGGGTGGGCTTCACGCTGGCGCTGATCGTGATCGGCGCGCTGCGCGAGATCTTCGGCTCGGGCACGCTGTTCGCCCAAGCCTCGGTGCTGCTGGGGGCGCAGTTTTCCTTCATGGAACTGACGCTCTTTCCCGATTACCCGGGCTTTCTGATCCTGATCCTGCCGCCCGGCGGCTTCATCGTGCTGGGCTTCCTGTTCGCCGCCAAGCGCCTGATCGACGCCCGCAAGCTGACGATCGAACAGGAAATCAAGCAGATGCGCAAAGAACGCGTGTTCACCGCGGCGGGCGTGCTGAAACCGCAACCGGAAATGGGAGAAGAGGCATGATCGTGGGTGTCGCCTATGCCAAGCCGACCGTGCAGGTCTGGAAGAATGTCGATGTGCCCGAAACCGCCACCGCGCGCGAGGCGATCGAGAAATCCGGCCTGCTCGACCAGTTCCCGGAAATCGACCTGAGCGTGCAAAAGATCGGCATCTTCGGCCAGATCTGCCCGCTGGAAAAGCCGCTGAAGGAAGGCGACCGGGTCGAGATCTATCGCCCGATCCATCCCGAAGCCGAATTGCTGGAAAAAGAAAAGCTGACCCCATCCGGTCCCTTTCGTCAGGAGAATTCCGATGACCCGTCTGACCCGCCGCCATGTCACCCTCGGCCTTTTCGCCACCGCTGCCGTTGCCGCGGCGGGCGGGGCCGGTCTTGCCCTTGCCCCCTCTGATCGCGCCGTGATCGTGGGCGCCGGTCCCGCCGGGGCCGAGGCGGCGCTGGCGCTGCGGGCGGCCCATCCCGCGCTGCGGGTGACGCTTCTGGAACGCGATCCGACCCGGCTTGCCCGCGAAAGCGACACCGCGGCGGCGGCCTTTACCGCGCCGCGGACGGCGGCGACGCTGGCTGGCCTGCAGGCGCAGGGCATCGAGGTGATGCTCGATGATGTCACCGATGTCGATTGGACGGCGGGGCGGCTGGCGCTGTTTTCCGGGCGCGACGCCGCTTTTGACCGGCTCTATCTGGCCCCCGGCACCAGCGCGCGGGCCGAAGCGATCGCGGGGCTGGATGCCGAGGCCCGCTATGCGATGCCCGCCGCCTGGGGCAACCCGCGCGAGGCGCGGCGGCTGGCGGCGCAGCTGGCCGCCCTGCCCGAGGCCGGTCATGTCGTGCTGCGCCTGCCCGCCGATCTGAGCCATCCGCAGGTGGCTTTGACCCGCGCCCTGATGCTGTCGCGGCATCTGGCCGCCACCCGCCCCGCGGCGCGGCTGACGGTGCTCGATGCCACGCCCACGCCCGCGCTGGCACAAAGCTTTGCCATGGCAAAGCGGCTGCAGGGGATCGCGGCGCAGGTCCGCTGGATCACCGCGGCCGAGGGCGCCACCGTTCGCGCCGTCGAGGCGCGGGCGGGCCGGATCGACACCGACGCCGGGCGGCTGAGCGCCGATGTGATCAACTTCGTGCCGCCGCATCAGGCCGGGGCGATCGCGCAGGCGGCGGGGCTTGTCGATGGCTCGGGCTGGTGCCCCTGCGATGCGCGCGGCCGCTCGATGCTGCGCAGCGAAGCGGTGGTTCTGGGCGATGCCCGCAAGGGCGCGGCCCGCACGCTGGCGGGCGCCCGGCTTTCGGTCACCGCCGCAACAAAGGCGCAAGCCTGATCCGGGAAATTCCTTGGCGAAAGGGGCGGCGGCGCCTAATCTCGCCCCGTCACGCTCAAAGGGAGGAGAGCCTTGGGACCTGTCGACATTTTCATCACCCAGATCGGGGATCCGCTGCGCGTCGTCCTGCTGGCCGCGGTGATCGCGCTGCAGCCGCGGCTTGAGGGGCGTCTGGGCAAGATCCCGACCCTTGCGGCGGGGCTGGTTCTGGTCGCGCTGCTGATCCCGCTTGTCTTCCCGAACGGCAACGTCTGGTTCCTGGTCGCGGCCCTGATCGGGCTTGTCACGAATGCGATCCTGATGGGGGTGCTGCTGGGGATCTGGACACTGGTGCGCCGGTTCAAGCACTGACGGGCGCCCCCGTCAGTTGCCGGGCGGCTGGCAATTTCAGAATTTTTCTGAAATTTCCGAAATAACGGGATTTCAGAAAATACCCTGTTTTCCGCGCCGAATCCAGGCCAAAGATCTTTCCGCGCCGGGGGCGGCCTAGGCACGGCGGACCTCCGGCGGGCAGATCTGCACGAAATCCTCGGCCGAAAGCGGCATCGAGAACAGATAGCCCTGCAGCACGTCGCACCCCAGATCGCGCAGGATATCGGCCTGTGCCCGGGTCTCGACCCCCTCGGCGACAGTGGCGATGCCCAGCGTCTCGGCAATCTCGACGATGGCGCGCACAAGGTTCTTTGAACGCGGGTCCCGCGCCACCGGGGCAACAATGCGCTGGTCGATCTTCAGCGCCGAGGGGGCGATCTGCATCAGCCCGATGATCGAGGCATGACCCGAGCCGAAATCGTCGATCTCGATCTCGATCCCGGCATCGCGGAGCGCATCGAGATGGAAGCGGAAAATCTCGCTTTCTTCCTCGACCAGGATCGATTCCAGCAGTTCGAAGGTCACCTTGGTCTCGCCCTGGGCAATCGCCCGGGCCGCGCGCACGACATCGGGATCATGCATCCGCCCCGAGGAGACGTTGAAACTGATCTTCGGCACATGCAGCCCCCGCGCGCGCCAGAAGGCCAGCGCCTCTGCGGATTTTTCCATCATCACCCGGTCGATCTCGGAGACCAGCCGCAATTGCTGCGCCACATGCATGAAGGCATCGGGCGCCAGCAGGCCGCGCACGGGATGGCGCCAGCGCAACAGCGTTTCCACCCCGGTCAGCCGGCCATCGACGGCACCGACCTGCGACTGGAAGAAGGGCACGAATTCGCCGCGTTCCAGCCCCTCCTGAATCTCCACCGCCAGCTTGCGGTCGAACAGGATGTTCTGATGCAATTCGGGGGTGAAGAATTCCATCCGGTTCCGCCCGCCCTGCTTGGCACGATACAGCGCGGCATCGGCGAAAAGCTGAATCTCGGTGCCCATGGCGGCGATATCCTCGGTTTCGGCAATGCCGAAAGAGGCGCCAAACCGGCATTGCCGCCCCTCGAACAGCAAGGTTTCGGTCAGCCGCGCCTGCATCCGTTCGACCACCTCGCGGGCATGTCGCCCCGACTGCCCGGGCGCCAGGATGACCGAGAATTCGTCGCCGCCGATCCGCGCCGCGAAATCCCCCGCCCGCAATTCAAGACGCAGCACGTCGCCGACGCGCTGCAACACCATGTCCCCCGCCTCGTGGCCCAGCGTGTCGTTGACATGTTTGAAGTGATCGAGGTCGATGCGGATCAGCACGCAGTCGCGCGGCCCGCCCGCCGCCGCCTCGGCAATGCGCAGCGACAGGATGTTGTCATAGCTGCGCCGGTTCGGCAGCCCGGTCAGCCCGTCATGCAGGGCCTGCCGCTCGTTCTCGGCGCGCATCCTTTCCGCGACCAGATGGGCATGACGCAATTCCGCCTCGCGCGCGACATCGACGGTGACATCATGCAGCGCCCCGGTCCAGACCACCGAACCATCGGGCTGCGCCTTGGAGGTGGCCGAATTGGCCAGCCAGATATCCCCCCGCGTCGGATGCCGGACGCGGAACCGCTGGTTCCAGAGGTCGAGATTGGCCGGGCCCGCGCCCTGCCCGGTCAGGAAATCCGGCAAGTCGCAGAAATCCACGTTGGTAAACAGATCCTCGACCGCGATCTCTTGCGAGAACAGGCCGAATTCGATGCCCAGAAGATCTTCCAGATAGGGGCTCGCATAGGGGAAGGCGGCGCTGCCATCGGGGAAACGGCGGAATTCATAAAGCCCGACCGGCGCGATCGAGGCGATCGAGGCCAGACGCTCATGCACCTGGGTCATCGCCGCGGCGGCCTGCTCCTCGCGGCGTTTGGCGTCGATCTGCTCGGTCACGTCCATCGCATTGCCGTACCAGACGATGGTGCCGTTTTCCTGCGGGAAGGGGCTGGCCGAAACATGCAGCCAGCGCAGGCCGCGGCCGGGATGGTTGATCCGGTGCAGGACCTCGAACCGGGTCAGCGTCTCGACCGATTGCATCACCGCCGCCTGCACCTGCGGGACATCCTCGGCCAGGATATGGGTGAAGACCGCGGCGCCGTCGCGTTCCAGCTGCGCGCGCTGCAGGCCCAGCAACGCCGGCAGGGCGGCGCTGAAAAAGGCGAAGCGGAACTGTCCGCTGCTGTCGCGCCGCCATTCGAAAATCGCCCCCGGCGAATTTTCGGCCATCGTCACCATGCGTTCATGGGCACGCCGCACCGCCTCGGCCGCGGCCTCGGCGCGCTGCGTCGCCCGCACCTGTTCGGTCATGTCGAGCACGGTGCCGAACCAGACCGTCGCCCCGTCCGGCTGCGCGAAGGGCAGCGAGGAGACGGTCAGCCAGCGCCGCCCCTGTTCGGGGTGATCGACGGGGAAGCGCGCCTCGAACGGCAGACCGGCCCGGCGCGACTCCTCGATGCGCTGCAGGATCTTCGGCCGCATCAGCCGCGGCACATGGGTGAAGACGGCCTCGCCATCGGCCTCGATCCGGGCGCGGTCGACGCCCAGCATCGCTGGCAGCTTGGCGCTGAAATAGGGCAGGTCGATCACCCCGTCGCGGCTGCGCCGATATTCGAACAGCGCCCCCGGCGCATTGTCCGCCAGGGTGTCAAGCCGGTCCCGGGCCTGTTGCGCCCGCTCTGCCGCCTCGGCCAGATGGCGTTCGGTTTCCTTGGAGGTGTCGATGCCGATGATCGCCCCGGCCAGCAGATAGGGCAGCCCCTGCGCCGAGCGATCCACACGGCGGGCGATGGCGCGATACCAGTGATAGCTGCCATCGGCATGGCGGCAGCGGTGTTCATGCAGGTAAAGATCGCTGGCCCCGGATTTCAGCTTTTCCATCTCGGTCACGGCCGAGGCCAGATCCTCGGGGTGGATCTGGCTGCGCCAGCCCGCATCGGTCGAGGCAAAGGCCCCCGGGGCATGGCCGAAAAGCCGATAGGTATCGTCGGGCGTCCAGCCCTCGCCCAGATCGGGGCAGACACTGAAATGGCCGATCCCGGCACAAAGCGCCGAGGTGCGCAGCAATTCCCCGCGCTCCTCGGCCCGGTCGCGCAGCTTTTGCGCCTCGGCCAGCGCCTCGGACAATTGCCGTTCGATCGCCTTCGCCTCGTCGATCCGGGTGAAGCTGCCGCTGACCAGATAGGGCAGGCCGCGGTCGGAGCGGTCCATCTTGCGTGCGACGGTGCGATACCAGTGATAGCTGCCGTCCTTGTGGCGCAGCCGATGATCGACGGTGAAGACCGGCACCCGGTCGCAGATCAGATCCTGCATCCGCGCGATCGCCGCCTCCAGATCGTCGGGGTGGAACAGGCTGCGCCAGCCCGCATCGTCAGGGATGAAATCCCCGGGTTCATAGCCCATCTGGCGGTAGCATTCGTCGGGCATCCAGGCTTCGCCCCGTTCGGCGCAGATCAGCCAGACGCCGGTTTCCCCGCAGATCAGCGCCGTGGTCAGCGCATCGGCGGTGGCCTGGGCGGCGATGCGGGCGGCCTGCGCCTCGGCCAGCCGGGTGTCCTGCGCGCGATGGTCATCCTCGGGCTGCGTCACGGGGTCCAGGATCTGCACGACCCAGACCCGGTCGCCCGCGCCCGGATGCACCGGCCAGAGCGCCACATCGGCGCGCGGCGCCGCCCCGGCCTCCGGCCCGATCAGCAGACGGTGCGACAGGCCGGCGCCGCCCTGTTCCGCGGTGGTGACAAGCTGGGCGATGCGGGCGCCAAGATCACCGGGCAGGACGGTTTCGATCCGGGCCCCGGGGATCGGCGCGGCCGCCTCGGCGCAGCCCCGTTCCGCCGCACCATTGGCCCAAAGCACCCGGGCCTCGCACGACAGCACAAGGCCCCGGCCGGGAAACCCGTCGAGCACGATGCGCAACTGCGCCAGATCCCCAGACATGGATGCCTCGTCAAAGCCGGATGAGGCCCCAGAATTCCGCTAAAACCTTAAAGATATCCTTCGAAGACATCGCAAAACCGGCGGTTTTGCACATTTTTCGCGCAAGATAGGGATCAGCGCGCCAGCGGGCGGGCCATCTTGCGATGCGGAATGCCCGCATCGTCATAAACCGGCCCGAAAGCGGCAAAGCCGAGGCTTTCGTAAAAGGGCATCGCCTGCAGCTGCGCGCCCAGCTCGACCCGGCTGCAACCGAGCGCCCGCAGCCGGTCGCAGCCCGCCGCGATCAGCGCCTTGCCCAGACCGGTGCCGCGCGCAGACCGCGCGACACAGACCCGGCCGATCTTGCCGGTTTCGCCCGACACGAAAAGCCGCGCCGTGCCCAGCGCGGTCTCGCCCTCCAGCGCCAGAAGATGCACCGCCTGCCCGTCCAGATCGTCCCATTCCTCGGCCTCGGGCACGCCCTGTTCCTCGATGAAGACGGCGCGGCGCAGCGCATGCACGGCGGTCAGATCGGTGGTCTCGACGATCCTCATGCGAAGAAATCGCGCAGGCAGCGAGCATAGATCGCCTTCAGCCGGGTGATCTGCTCGACCTCGATGCGTTCATCGACCTGATGCATGGTCTTGCCGACCAGACCGAATTCCAGCACCGGGCAGTGATCCTTGACGAAGCGCGCATCCGAGGTGCCGCCCGAGGTGGAGAGCACCGGCACCACCCCGGTTTCCGACACCACCGCGCGGCTGACCATTTCGACGAAATCACCGGGGGGCGTCAGGAAGCTTTCGCCCGAAACCTCGGTGCAAAGCGTCACGCGGGTGCCCGTCTCCGCCTCGATCTCGGCGATCAGCCCGCGTGCCCAGGCCTCGATCTTGCCCGATGTATGGGCGTCGTTGAAGCGGATGTTCACCGTCGCCCGCGCCTTCGCCGGGATCACGTTGTTCGCGGGATTGCCGCAGTCGATCGTGGTGATCTGCAGGGTCGAGGCTTCGAAATGCTCGGTGCCACGGTCGAGCGGCTCCGCCGTCATCCGCCCCAGCAGGTCGACCAGCGCATGCAGCGGGTTTTTCGCCCGGTGCGGATAGGCGGAATGGCCCTGCACCCCCTCGACCTCAAGGTAAAAGGTCATCGAGCCGCGACGGCCGATCTTCATCATCTCGCCCAGGGTTTCCGGGCAGGTCGGCTCGCCCACGAGACAGACCGACATCGCCTCGCCCTCGGCCTTCATCCAGTCCAGCAGCGCCACGGTGCCATCCTTGCCCGGGCCTTCCTCGTCGCCGGTGATCGTCAGGATGAGCGCGCCTTCGGGCGGGGTGGTGGTGACGAAATCGACGGCGGCGGCGACAAAGGCCGCGACGCCCGATTTCATGTCGGTGGCACCGCGCCCCCACAACACGCCGTCAATCACCGCGCCGGAAAACGGCTCCTGCGTCCAGGCGGCGGCATCGCCCACCGGCACGACATCGGTGTGACCGTTGAAGCCAAAGGTCTTCACCCCCTTCGCCCCCCAGCGCGCAAAGAGGTTCGGCGTGCCGTTGCGATCAACCCGGGTGCAGGCGAAACCGGCCGCCGACAGCACCCGTTCCAGCAGCACCAGCGCGCCCCCTTCGGCAGGCGTGACCGAGGGGCAGCGGATCAGATCGGCAGTCAGTTGAACGGGGTCGAGGGTCATCGGGTGCTCCTGTGCGATGCCTTGGCTTAGCCCCGCTTTTCCCCCCGTGCAACCGGCGGTGTGGCCCCCCGGACACCGCAGACCCGATCCCCCGGGATCACGGAAAATTTCGTTTCCAAGCGGGGTTAACCTGCCTTACGGTTGAAAAAAATCAAAACGACCCGAGGCAGGTCACAAGAGCAGGGCAGAATCGCCCCCCCAAACAGGCCGGATGGCCGGGACGGACGGGTTTTCCCGGCTCGAAGACGTTTTGCCCAGGGTCAAATGGGGCAAGAGATGGCGTTTGGCAGAGTTCTGGGACTGGATCCTTCCGCGGCGGCGGCGCAGATCGCGAAGTCGATCTTCGGCACGCGGGCAACGGTGGCGGCAGCCCCGACCCTGCCCGAAGGGTTTGCGGCCGGAACGCGGGTTCTGACCCCGTCGGGGCTGCGTGCGGTCGAAACGCTGAAACCCGGGGATCTGATCGAAACGCAGGATGCGGGCCCTCAGCCGGTGCTGCGCCTCGAGCGGCTGCGTCTGCCCGCCTCCCGCGCGCTGGCGCCGATCCGCTTTGCCCCCGGGGCCCATGGCGCCGAGCGCGCGGTGCTGGTGGCGCCGCAGCAGCGGGTGCTGGTGCGCGATCCGGTTCTGGAAATGCTGTTCGGCGAGGCCGAGGTGTTGGTGGCCGCCCATACGCTGGTCGATGGCGAGATGGTCACCCGCTGCCCCCATGGCCGCGTGGATTACGTTCGCCTTGTCCTTGACCGGACGCAGATGATCTTTGCCGGTGGGCTGGCGGTGGAATGCTTCCGCTCCGGTCCGCGCCCCGGCCCGGGCGAGACGCAACCGGCCGACCCGGTCCCGGGAACCCCGCGCATGCTGCGCAGTCTGGAATCGCAGATGATGCGCAAGCTGGTGATCTGAGGGGGCGATGATGCTGGAACATGGCTGGTTTGCGGCGCATCTGTCCGGGCACGGGCCGGTGCGGCTGTCCGATCGGGCCTTGCCCGCCCTTCTGGGGCGCGGCAGCCTGATGCTGGAATTCGCGCTGATGCCGGGCGAAACCGGGCCTCTGCCGCTGTTGCATCTGGGCGATCAGACCGGCTGGACCTGGTTCCTGTCGATCACGCTGGATGCGCAGGGCACGGTCAATCTGGTGCAGCGGCAAGGCGCGGCGGTGCAGGCGCTGACGCTGGACATCGCGCAGGATTGCGCGGCGGGCGGGCGGATGCGGCTGACCTTCAGCTGGGATTGCCGGACCGATGACACACGGCTGACGCTGGAGGCGATCGACGGCGGACAGATCCGCCAGCGCGTCGGACAGGGGGCGATGGCGCTGTCGCGGGCCGATCTGGCGGCGCTGGCCGAGGGCCGCAGCCCGGCACAGATCGGCCCGCGGGTCGAATGGCTGGCCTTCGGCAGTCAGATGCAGCCGGTCGGCCCGGGGGCCTGTTTTGCCCCGGCAACGCCCATTGCCACGCCCGAGGGGGAACGCCCCGCCGCCAGCCTGAAGGCGGGCGATCTGGTGCTGACCGCCGATGCCGGGCCGCAGCCGCTTCTGTGGTCGGGGCGGATCGCCCTGCCTGCGCTGGGCAGCCTGCGTCCGGTGCGGCTCTGCGCCCCCGCCTTTGGCGCCACCCGCGATCTGTGGGTCTTGCCGCAGCACCGCATTGCGCTGCGCGGGGCGGCCGTCGACCATCTGTTCGACGCCGACGAGGTTCTGGTGCCCGCGCATCATCTGGTCGATGGTCTCAGCGCGCAGCAACCCGACCGGCCCTGCGTGCTGAGCTGGCACGGGCTGCTGTTGCAGGGCCATCACCTGCTGATCGCCGACGGCTGCCGCCTTGAAAGCCTCAGCATCGGCCGTCTGGCCCGCACGCCTGCGCTGGCGCGGACCACCGCCCTTGCGGATCTGGTGGCGCGGATGGAGCTGCCGGTGCATGCCGTTCCCGCCCGTCGCACGCTGGCCCCGCACGAGGCGCAGGCGCTGGCCACCGAACGGCGGCGGCGGCGCGGGCCCGTGGCGGCGTAAGGGAAAATCCGCCACGACACATTCGGTCTTGCCCTGCGCTCTTCGCGAATTATTATTGCGCTGCAGCTGCAAAATGCCTAAGCAGGCTGCGACTGCAGAAAACCGCCGAATCCCGGCGTCGATGGGGCTGACATGACCGATACGATCCTTCTGGCCGACCTTCTTGCGCTGACCGAAGCCACCCTTCCCGAGATCGCCGCCTTGACCGCCGAAGCGACCGAGGCGCTGAAAGCGAAAGTCAGCCGCGGCGGCAAGGTGTCGAACGCGGCGCTGGAGGAGGACCAGTTCACCGCCCATGCGCTGGCTTGGCTGGCGACCTACAATCAGTCGCTGATCCAGCTGCGCGGCTGGGCCGGGCGCGTGGCCGAGGCGGGCGCTTTCGGGCAGATGGAAAGCCTGATCCTGCAGATCGGCTTTGGCGAATATCTGAACCAGATCGCCGGCGGCATCCCGATGAGCCAGATCGAAGTGGCGCGTCTGTCCGACCTTGGCGTCAGCTGGACCCCGTCCGAGGCCGCCCGCACGCTGATGACCCGCGGCAACACCGATGCGGCGCGGATGGCGCTGGTGGCGCTTATGCAGGACAATCAGGGCCGCGCGCTCTTCGGGGCCTCGGGGCTGGATGAAGAGCTGGAAATGATCCGCGATCAGTTCCACCGCTACGCCGAGGAACGGGTGATCCCGAACGCCCACGACTGGCACCTGAAGGACGAGCTGATCCCGATGGAGATCATCGAGGAGCTGGCGGAACTGGGCGTCTTCGGCCTGACCATCCCCGAGGAATACGGCGGGCTTGGCCTGTCGAAAGCCTCGATGGTCGTGGTGACCGAGGAACTCTCGCGCGGCTATATCGGCGTGGGCAGCCTTGGCACCCGGTCCGAGATCGCCGCGGAACTGATCCTCTGCGGCGGCACCGAGGAACAGAAACAGAAGTGGCTGCCGGGGCTTGCCTCGGGGGAAATCCTGTCCACCGCGGTCTTCACCGAACCGAACACCGGGTCCGACCTTGGCTCCTTGCGCACCCGCGCGGTGAAGGACGGCGAGGATTGGGTGATCACCGGCAACAAGACCTGGATCACCCATGCGCAACGCACCCATGTGATGACGCTTCTGGCCCGGACCGAGCCCGACACCACCGACTGGCGCGGGCTTTCCATGTTCCTTGCCGAAAAGACCCCGGGCACCGACGAAAACCCCTTCCCGACGCCGGGCATGACCGGCGGCGAGATCGAGGTGCTCGGCTATCGCGGCATGAAGGAATATGAACTCGGCTTCGACGGCTTCCGGGTCAAGGGCGAGAACCTTTTGGGCGGCGAGACCGGCAAGGGCTTCAAGCAGCTGATGGAAACCTTTGAATCGGCGCGGATTCAAACCGCCGCCCGCGCCGTCGGCGTGGCGCAGGCCGCCTGCGAAATCGGCATGCGCTATGCGATCGACCGCAAGCAGTTCGGCAAGTCGCTGATCGAGTTTCCCCGCGTCGGCGGCAAGCTCGCCATGATGGCGGTCGAAATCATGATCGCCCGGCAGCTGACCTATTTCTCGGCCTGGGAAAAGGATCACGGCCACCGCTGCGACGTCGAGGCCGGGATGGCGAAACTGCTGGGCGCCCGTGTCGCCTGGGCCGCGGCCGACAATGCGCTGCAGATCCATGGCGGCAACGGCTTCGCGCTGGAATATGCAATCTCGCGCATCCTGTGCGACGCCCGCATCCTCAACATCTTCGAGGGCGCGGCGGAAATTCAGGCGCAGGTGATCGCGCGGCGCCTGCTGGGTTGACCTGAACCGGGGCCTTCGGGCCCCGTTTTCTTACGGAGGGTCCGATGATCCGCGATGCCACCCCCGACGATGCGCAAGCGATTGCCACGATCTACAACGACGCCGTGCGCACGACGACGGCGATCTGGAACGAGGTCGAGGTGACCGCGCTGGACCGCATCGCCTGGATGGAGACGCGGCAGAAGGCGGGCTTTCCGGTGCTGGTGCTCGAGGAAGGCGGAAAGGTCGTCGGCTATGCCGCCTACGGGCCCTTTCGCGCCTTTGACGGCTATCGCGGCACGGTCGAGCATTCGGTCTATGTCCGCACCGATCTGCGCGGCGGCGGGCGCGGCCGGGCGCTGCTTTCGGCGCTGATCTGGCGGGCGCAGGCGCAGGGGCTGCATGTGATGGTGGCGGCGATCGAGGCGGAAAACAACGCTTCGATCATCCTGCACCAGCGGCTCGGTTTTGCCGCGGTGGGGCTGATGCCGCAGGTCGGGCAGAAATTCGGCCGCTGGCTGGATCTGCTCTTGATGCAATTGCGGCTGGACGACCGGCCTCAGCCCTGACGGGCGATGGCCGCAATCAGCCGGTTGCGCGCCTCGGGCAGGGCACGGCGGTTGTGATCTTCCGCGAAGCGGGTCAGGAAATGGCCGGTAAGCCGCAAGCCCTGCGCGATTTCCCCCCAGGTCGCGGGCCCCTGCCCCAGAAGGCACAGGGGCAACGGCAGCAGTCTTGGCGCCCAGTCCCCCGCGGCGGCGCGGCTGACGGCGCGGCCGGTGCGCGGCGAGACGAAGGCCAGATCGTCGCGCGTGCCGGTGACGGCGCAGCGGCTCAGATCCAGCCCGAAGCCAAGGTCTTCCAGAAGCGCCATTTCCCAGATCAGGTAATCGACCACCCAGCCCTCGGCCGCCTGTCCGATCACGGTGAACAGGGGCTCAGTCGCGGCGTAAAGGCGCGGATGCGGCGCCCGTTCGGCCAGCACGAACGAAAGCAGCGCGCAGACGGAATTGAGCCCCATCAGCGCAAGCCGGTCACTCAACGCCCCGGCGCGCGAGGCGAGCGGTTCGACGGTGAAACTGCCCAGCTGGTCTTCAAGCCGCGCCCGCCAGCTGAGCGCCACATGGCTGCCGGGCATCAGCACCGCCGCCATCTTGCGCGAGGCGCCGCCGCGGACAACCCCCAGATGGCGGCCATGGGTGGCCGTGAACACCTCGACAATCGCCGAGCTTTCGCCATGCAGGCGGGTCGAAAGGATGGTGCCGCTGTCTTGCCAGTCCATGATGCCCGTGACGAAGGCCGGGGGTTTTGCACCCCCGGACCCCCGCAGGATATTTGAGGCAAGATGAAAGGGAAAGCCGGGGTCAGTCCTTCAGGCCGTCTTCATCCAGCAGGGTGCGGCCGTGGCGGGCTTCGAGTTCGACCACCCAGAGATCGGGGTCGAAGCTGCGCTGCTTGCGGATCGAGGCATCGACCTCGGCCTCGGGGCCTTCGGTGAGGATCGACCAGATGTCGCTGTCGGCTTCATAATCGAAACGGCGCGTGTAAAGCTTCGCCAGCCCGTCCAGCGTCGCGCATTTGACCATCACGGCGCCCGAGTCAGGTTGACCCCGCGCCGCGATGAAGGCCGGAATGTTGTTCAACTCCAGCCGCTTGAGATAGGCACGCACCCAAAGCTCGGCACGCAGGCGCGGTTGCATCCTCAGTCGCCGTCCTTGAAGTCGAGACCCATTTCCGTATAGCGCTCGGCCTCTTCCTGCCAGTTTTCGCGCAGCTTCACCTGCAGGAACAGATGGATCGGGCGGCCCATGAAGTCCGCCATTTCGGCGCGGGCGGCGGTGGAGATCGCCTTGATCGTCTCGCCGCCCTTGCCAAGGACGATGCCCTTGTGACCGTCGCGGCTGACATAGATGATCTGGTCGATCCGGGCCGAGCCGTCGGGCTTTTCCTCCCAGCGTTCGGTCTCCACCGTCAGCTGATAGGGCAGTTCCTCGTGCAGGCGCAGGGTCAGCTTTTCGCGGGTGATTTCCGCCGCGATCATCCGCATCGGCAGATCGGCGATCTGATCCTCGGGGTAGAACCACGGGCCCGCGGGCATCTGCGACGCCAGCCAGTCGCGCAGGTCATCGACGCCATAGCCCTTTTCGGCCGAGATCATGAAGGTCCGGGCAAAGGGGAAGGCGGCGTTCATTTCCTCGGCCAAGGCCAGCAGGCGTTCGGCCTTGACCCGGTCGATCTTGTTGATCGCAAGCGCCACCGGCTGCGAGCCCTCGCGCGCTTTCAGCGCCTCGATGATCGCCTTTGCGCCTTCGGTCAGGCCGCGATGCGCCTCGATCAGCAGCACGACGATATCGGCATCGGCGGCGCCCCCCCATGCGGCCGAGACCATGGCCCGGTCCAGCCGGCGACGCGGGCGGAAGATGCCGGGGGTGTCGACGAAGACCAATTGCGCCGTGCCCGCCATGCAGACGCCGCGGATGCGGGCGCGGGTGGTCTGCACCTTGTGGGTGACGATCGAGACCTTGGCCCCCACCATGCGGTTGAGCAGCGTCGATTTCCCGGCATTCGGCTCGCCGATCAGCGCCACGAATCCGGCTTGCGTTTCTTCGGTCATGCGCCTCTCTCCAACCGTTCCAGAAGGGCCTTTGCGGCGGCCTGTTCCGCGTTGCGTTTCGATCCGGCCTGGGCTTCCTCGGTCTCGCCCGAGGCCAGCACCACCGCGATGCGGAATTGCGGCGCGTGATCGGGGCCGTCGCGGCCCAGGGTTTCATAGCGCGGCGGCGGCAGGCCGCGGGCCTGGGCCCATTCCTGCAACGCCGTCTTCGGGTCGCGGGCATCGCTGTCGACGGATTTTATCCGCCCGGCCCAAAGCCGCAGCACCAGCGCGCGGGCGACCTCGAAGCCGGCATCCAGATAGACGGCGGCAATCACCGCCTCCATCGCGTCACCCAGAAGCGCTTCCTTGCGCCGCCCGCCCGACATCATTTCCGACCGGCCGAGTTTCAGCACCGCGCCAAGGTCGATGTCCCGCGCCACCGCCGCACAGGTTTCCTTGCGCACCAAAGCGTTGAACCGCGGCGCCAGCTGGCCTTCCGAGGCCCGGCCATCGGCGTGAAACAGCGCCTCGGCCATGCTGAGCCCCAGCACCCTGTCGCCCAGAAACTCCAGCCGCTGGTTGTCGGGCCGCGTGGCCGAGCCCAGCGAGGAATGGGTCAGCGCCCGAACAAGAAGCTCGGGCGTCGCGAAACGATGCCCGAGCCGGTCCATGAAGGCAGAAAGGTCCGCCGCAATCTTCATTCGATCGCCTTGAAGAAGCGGTCGGCCCGCCAGGTCCAGAAGAAGAACAGCGAATTGCCCGCCGAGGAGAACATCACCCGGTCGGCGCGGCCGACCAGATTTTCCACCGGCACGAAACCGACGCCGCCGATGCTTTGCGCAAAGCGGCTGTCCTCGGAATTGTCGCGGTTGTCGCCCATGAAGAAATACTGCCCTTCGGGGACGGTGAAGACGGGGGTGTTGTCGGCGCGGGTGCCGTCGAAGGTGTTCAGGATCGAATGGCTGACGCCGTTCGGCAGCGTTTCCACGAAGCGCTGCGATAGGCAGTCCCCGCCCTCGCCCACCGGTTCGTTGCGGCACAAAGGATAGCGTTTTTCCGGGCCCTGCGGTTCAAAGACTTCGCTGAAGGGCGCGACTTCCTGCAGCGTCACCGGGGCGCCGTTGATCTGCAGCACGCCATTGACCATCTGGATCTTGTCGCCCGGCAGGCCGATCAGCCGCTTGATGAAATCGACATTGCGGATCGGATGGCGGAACACCACCACGTCGCCGCGTTCGGGTTCACCGCCGAACAGCCGCCCCTCGATCGGGCAGGGCGAGAAATCGGCGCTGGAGAAGGGGCAGGAATAGCGCGAATAGCCATAGGCCATCTTGTTGACGAAAAGGAAGTCGCCGATTAACAGCGTGTCCTTCATCGAGCCCGAGGGGATCCAGAACGGCTGGAAGAACAATGTGCGAAAGACGCCCGCGATGATGAGCGCCCAGAACAGCGTCCGCGCCAATTCGCCGATGCCGCCTTCGGATTTGCTGGCCATGCTCTGCCTCTTGTTGAAACCTTGTCTTCCTTGGCCCGATGCGGGGGGCAAGTCAAGCAAGCGGACGCGCTTCGATCACCACGAAAGCCTGCGCCCAGGGGTGATCGTCGGTCAGCGTCACATGCACGACGGCGTCGTGACCGGGCGGCGTCATCGCCGCCAGCCGCTCCGCCGCCCAGCCGGTCAGATGCATCACCGGCTGGCCCGTGGGCAGGTTCGAAACCGACATGTCCTTCCAGGAAATCCCCATCGCCAGCCCGGTGCCCAGCGCCTTGGAACAGGCCTCCTTCGCGGCCCAGCGCTTCGCATAGGTGCCCGCCACATCGGCACGCCGTTCAGCCTTGGCGATCTCGGTTTCGGTGAAGACGCGGTGGCGGAACCGGTCGCCGAACCGCGCAAGCGTGCCGGAGATGCGCTCGATATTGGCCAGATCCGAGCCGATGCCAAGGATCATTTCGTCCCCTGCCCCCGGGCCTTTTGCCGCTCAAGCGCGCGCAACTGGCTGCGGGCGCCCTGCCCGTAGAAAAGATACGAAGCCGGAAAGGTGATCAGCACGACAAGGCCAAGGATCACCGACCACAGCACCGCATCGAAGCCGCGCAAAAGCGCCATCAGCGCCGGATCGCCGAGCGAGATCAGCACCAGCGCCGGGCCGAGCAGCATCAGGTTGAGCGCCGTCGCCATCGCGGCAAAGCGCAGCGCCTCGGCCCGCGCGGGCAGACGGAGGCTGCGTTTGCAGAAGAACTGCCCCTCGATCATCGCGGTCATGAAGACCGGCACGGCGGCGATGCCGACCGAGGCGAGATCGACCCCCGCCCAGCGCTCCAGCGCCAGCACAAGGCCCGAGACGACGAGACCGGTCAGGATCAGAATCAGCCCATAGCGCAGGATCGGCATCCGGGTCCCTTTCCGCTTAACGCCGCGCGTCGTCCATCAGCCGACGCATCTCGGCGATGGCGGCCTCAAGCCCGATGAAAAGCGCCTCGGCCATCAGGAAATGACCGATGTTCAGTTCCTTGATTTCCGGGATCGCGGCGACGGGGGCGACGGTTTCATAGGTCAGCCCGTGACCGGCATGGACCTCGAGACCAAGGCTGGCCGCCAGCGCCGCGGCCTTTTGCAGCGCCTTCAGCTCCGCATCGCGTTCGGCATGCCGCCCCTCGTAATGCAGGTCGCAGTAATGACCGGTGTGCAGCTCCACCACCGCCGCGCCGATCGCCGCCGAGGCCTCGATCTGCCGCGGATCGGGGCCGACGAACATCGACACCCGGGCGCCCGCCTGCCGCAAGGGCGCGATATAGGCCGTCAGCCGGGCCTGATCGCCCGCGACATCAAGCCCGCCTTCGGTCGTGCGTTCCTGCCGCTTTTCGGGGACAAGGCAGACCGCATGCGGCCGGGTGGCCAAGGCGATGCGCTGCATCTCCATCGTCGTCGCCATCTCGAAATTCAGCGGCACGCTCAGCGCCGCCTTGAGTTCGGCCATGTCGGTATCGCGGATATGGCGGCGGTCTTCGCGCAGATGCGCGGTGATGCCATCGGCCCCCGCGGCCTCGGCCAGCAAGGCCGCGCGCAGCGGGCTTGGATAGGCCGATCCGCGGGCGTTGCGGACGGTGGCGACGTGGTCGATGTTGACGCCCAGGCGCAGGGAACGGGTCATGGAAACCTCCGGTCAGATGCGGCCACTATGACGAAGCGCGGCGGCAGAGGGAAGATGCCGCTCAGCCCTTGTCATCCTCGTGATCGGCGGGCCTTGCCGCGCCTGGATGGGGCAGCTTCGCGGCCAGTTTCGCCAGCCGCTCCTTCAGCCGCAGGCGGCGGCGGTTCTGATAGGCGGTCACGACCGGCAAGGCGATGAAATAGCCCGCCAGACCGAACAGGATGCCCGGCACCATCCCGCCCAGCGTATAGGGCAGGAAGACGCCGTAGAAGAACTCCGCCATCCCCTCCCAATGCGCGTCGTCGCGGGTGAAGACGGCCAGAAGATTGTGGCGCAGATCGGCGAAAGCCTCGGCAAAGACATCCAAGAGACCGGTGGCATGTGCGGGATCGTAGCTTTGCCCCAGCATCGCATGGCCCAGCTTGATCGAGACCAGCGCGATCACCGGAAAGGTCAGCGGATTGCCGACCAGCGTGGCGAAAAGCGAGGCCAGAACATTGCCCCGCACCAGTTTCGCCAGCAGAGCCGCGGCCAGAAGATGCACGCCAAAAAGCGGCGTGAAGGAGACGAAGATGCCGACGAAGACCCCGCGGGCGATGCGATGCGGCTTGTCGGGCAGGCGGGTCAGGCGGTGGCGGATGTAGCTGAGCGCGCGAAGCCAGCCACTGCGCGGCCAGACCAGATCGCGCGTGGATTGGCCCCAGCTCCGCTTCTCCCGCCGCTTGAAAACCACGTTTTGCCTTCCGTTCCCTCAGGGTTTGCGCGACAGATCGCGCCAGCGCTGCACCTGCGCCACATCCGTCTCGGCCTCCAGCGCCGTCAGCAGCCGGTGCAGATGTTCGGCATCACGCAACTCGACTTCTACGACAAGCGAGTAAAAGTCCGGTTTGCGGTCGATGAAATTGAGATCGGAAATATTGGCTTTCTGCGCCCCGATCAGCGTGCAGATATGGCCCAGAACCCCGGCGTCATTCGAAATCGTGATCTTCAGCGACACCGAATAAACGGGCGGGTGGCTGCCTTCGTGCCAGTGCAGATCGACCCAGCGGCCGGGTTGTTCCTCGAATTCCTCCAGCGCGGGACAGTCGATGGCGTGAATCACCACGCCCTGCCCGCGATAGGTGATGCCGACGATGCGCTCACCCGGCAGGGGTTGGCAGCATTTTGCCCGATGAAAGGTCTGATCCGCCGCCAGCCCGATCACCGCGCGGCCGGGATCGACGGTTTCCGGCCCCCGCGCCGCCAGTTCGGGGTAAAGCGCCTCGACCACCTCGCGCGCCGTCAGTTCGGCCGAGCCGAGCCGGGCCAGAACCTCGGTCTCGTCGGGCAGGCCCAGCGTCTTGGCCGCGGTGCGCAAGGCCTTGTCCGACACCTTGCGGCCGACATGTTCGAACGCCACCCGGGCCAGTTCCGAGCCGAGCTTGACGAACCGGGTCCGGTCTTCCTCGCGCAGAGATTTGCGGATCGAGGCCTTGGCACGGCCGGTGGCGACGATATCCAGCCAGGTCGCCTGCGGACGCTGCCCGGCCGCGGTGATCACCTCGACCGATTGGCCGTTCTTCAGCCGCGTCCACAGCGGCACGCGGATGCCATCGACCTTGGCGCCGACGCAGGAATTGCCGATCCGGGTGTGGATCGCATAGGCGAAATCGATCGGCGTCGCGCCTTTCGGCAGCTTGATCACATCGCCCTTGGGCGAGAAGCAGAACACCTGATCGGAATACATCTCGAGCTTGACGTTCTCGAGGAATTCGTCGTGATCGCCCTCGGCAAAGCGTTCGGTGAGCGAGGCGAGCCATTTCGCCGGATCGACCGCAAAGGGGTTCAGCGCCCGTTCGCCATCGCGATACGACCAATGCGCGGCCACGCCGGCTTCGGCGACCTCGTGCATCTGCCTTGTGCGGATCTGCACCTCGACCCGCTTGCCGTCGCGGCCGGAAACGGTGGTGTGGATCGAGCGGTAACCGTTCGATTTCGGCTGGCTGATGTAATCCTTGAACCGACCGGGAACCGAGCGCCAGCGCTGATGGATCAGCCCCAGAACGGCGTAGCAATCGGGCACCGACCGGGTGATGACGCGAAAGCCATAGATGTCGGACAGCCTTGAAAAGGTAAGGCTTTTTTCCTCCATCTTGCGCCAGATCGAATAGGGGCGCTTGGCGCGGCCAAAGACATCGGCCTCGATCCCGGCTTTTTCCAGTTCGTTGCGGATATCGGCGGTGATCTGCGAGATCACGTCGCCCGATTCCCGTTGCAGACTGACGAAGCGGCGGATGATCGAGGTCCGCGCCTCGGGGTTGAGCACCTTGAAGGCGAGGTCTTCCAGCTCCTCGCGCATCCACTGCATGCCCATCCGGCCTGCCAGCGGCGCAAAGATCTCCATCGTCTCGCGGGCCTTCTGCGCCTGCTTCTCGGGCCGCATGCTCTTGATCGTGCGCATGTTGTGCAGCCGGTCGGCCAGCTTGACCAGAATCACCCGCAGATCCTTGGACATCGCCATGAAAAGCTTGCGGAAATTCTCTGCCTGCTTGCTGGCCGAAGAGCCCAGTTGCAGGTTGGTCAGCTTGGTGACGCCATCGACCAGTTCGGCCACTTCGGTGCCGAACAGCCCCTCGACCTCGGTGAAGGTCGAGCGGGTATCCTCGATCGTGTCATGCAAAAGCGCGGTGACGATGGTGGCATCGTCCAGCCGCTGTTCGGTCAGGATCGCGGCCACGGCGACGGGATGGGTGAAATAGGGCTCGCCCGAGTGGCGAAACTGCCCGTCGTGCATCTTCAGCCCATAGGCATAGGCGCGACGGATCAGATCGGCATTGCAGCGGGGATTGTAGTTGCGAACGAGCGCGATCAGGTCTTCGACATCGATCATCCGCGCTCGTTACCCTCGTTCAGTCGCGACCCTGGGCATCCATCAGCGCACGCAGCATGCGCTCTTCGTCCATGTCATCGACGCGCGGCCGGTCGATTTCGCCCGACATCAGCAGCGCCATCGCATCTTCTTCCGGCTCGTCAACCTCAATCTGGGTCTGGTTGCTTTCGATCAGACGCTCGCGCAGATCGTCGGCCAGCTGGGTTTCCTCGGCGATCTCGCGCAGGGCGACCACCGGATTCTTGTCATTGTCGCGCTCGACGGTGATCGGCGCCCCGGCAGCAACCTCACGGGCACGATGCGCCGCCAGCATCACCAGCTCGAAGCGGTTCGGAACCTTGTCAACGCAATCTTCAACCGTCACGCGGGCCATCGGCAACTCCAGACGAAGGGGGTGATGTGAACCTCTCCCTTAGCCCCTTCGCCGGGCCTTTACAAGCCGCCCGCCCCGCCGAAAGGCGTATAAAACGGCGTCATCGCGGCTTTTTCTGCCGCATCCAGCGCCGCCAGCATCTCGCTTACCGTCTTTCCGGTCGCCGGATGACGCCACAGCGGCGCGATTTCGGCAAGGGGAATCAGCACGAAGGCCCGGTCGGCCAGACGCGGATGCGGCAGGATCAGCGTCTCGGGGGCGTGTTGCATCTGTTCGGCAAGCGGCAGGGCCCGCCAGGAAGCTTCGGTCGCGGCATCGGGGCGGATCGCATCGCCCGCCGCCAGCAGATCAAGGTCGATGCCCCGCGCCCCCCAGCGCGTCGTCCGGATGCGCCCCAGCCGCGCCTCGATTCGGTGCAGGGCCTGCAGCACCGCCTCGGGCGGCAGCGCGGCCGAGACGACGGCACAGGCATTGACGTAATCCGGCCCCGCCCCGGCCGGAAAAGCCGGAGATCGCCAGAACCGGCTGAGGGCCCGCAGGCGAAGTCCTTCCCCGGACAGCATTTTCAGCGCGGCAACCAGGGATTGAGCGGGTCTGCCAGCCTCGGTTGAAAGATTCGCCCCTAGCGCAATAAAAAAAGTGCTATTATCTTTAAAGACAGATATCTCGCCCTCCCCGCGCTTGGTAGAAAGCGCTGCTGAACTGGTTCTTGCGGTGTATTGGGTAAAGCAATTTTTCCCCGTCAACCACTCCGGACGCCGCACCGCAGGGCCACGACGAAAGGACTTATAATGTTTTACAAAGACGAAAGGTTGGCCCTTTTCATCGACGGGTCCAACCTCTATGCCGCGGCCAAGGCGCTTGGCTTCGACATTGACTACAAGCTGCTGCGCCAGGAATTCGAGCGTCGCGGCAAGCTGGTGCGTGCCTTTTACTATACGGCACTGCTGGAAAACGAGGAATATTCCCCGATCCGGCCGCTCGTCGACTGGCTGCACTACAACGGCTACGCGATGGTGACGAAGCCCGCCAAGGAATACACCGACTCGATGGGGCGGCGTAAGGTCAAGGGCAACATGGATATCGAACTGGCGGTCAATGCGATGGAACTCGCGCCGCGGCTCGACCATGCGGTGCTGTTCTCGGGCGATGGCGATTTCCGCCCACTGGTCGAGGCTTTGCAGCGCATGGGCGTGCGGGTCTCGGTCGTCTCGACGATCCGCAGCCAGCCGCCGATGATCGCCGACGAGCTGCGCCGTCAGGCCGACAATTTCATCGAGCTTGACGCGCTGCGCGAAGTGATCGGCCGCCCGCCGCGCGAGCCGCGCGAAATCCCGGCCCCGGCGCCGGTGGCGGAAAGCTCCGAAGCCTGATCCCCACACCCGGAACAAGAGAGACGGCGGCCCACTCCCGCCGTCTTTTTCGTTGCGGCGGGCGGAGCGGGGGCGCTGCCCCGCACCCCGGGATATTTGCGCCAAGGTGAAAAGAGCCCCGGGCCCTGTTTCACCTTGGGCCAAATATCCCGGGGGGTGAATGGCCGACAGGCCAGAGGGGGGCAGCGCCCCCCTGCCGCGCTCAAAACGGGCAGGGCGCGGTGAAGGTCATGAACTGCCCACCGTCGGGGTGGCGCAGGCGCAGGCTTTCGGCATGCAGCATGAGGCGCGGAAAATCGCGCGCGGGACCGGTGGCGTAAAAAGGGATCGCCAAGGATCGGGTGCCCCAGTTCGCGCATATGCACCCGCAGCTGATGGCTGCGCCCGGTCAGCGGCATCAGCCGCACCCGGGTCGTGCCGTCGGGATCGTGGCGCAGCACCTTCCAGTCGGTCTGCGCGGGCTTGCCGTTCTCGGGATCCACATGCTGCAGCGGCCGGTTCGGCCAATCGACGCAGAGCGGCAGATCGACCCGGCCAGCCTTCGGCTCCAGATGCCCCCAGAGCCGCGCCAGATAGTGTTTCTTCGTCTGCCGGGTCTCGAATTGCAGCCCCAGATGGCGCTGCGCATGGGCGGTCAGCGCAAAGACCATCACCCCCGAGGTGTCGCCATCGAGCCGATGCACCAGAAGCACCTGCGGAAAGGCGCCCTTCAGCCGTTCGATCAGGCAGTCGGCCTTGTGCGCGCCCTTGCCCGGCACCGAGAGGAGCCCGGATTGCTTGTCGACCACGAGGATTTCGTGATCGGCATGCAGGATGCGCGGCGGCTCGGACGGGGGCGTGTAGACATGCTCGGTCATCGGCCCGGCATGGCCCGGGGCCGTCGCGGCGTCAAGCCTCAGAGCGCGCCGAAGACATCGGCGAGGATCGCTTCCAGCGCCGTTGCATCCGCCTCGGTGAAGGCGTCGGGCTGATCGCTGTCGATGTCGAGCACGCCAATCAGCCGCCCGCCCGCGCCGAAGACCGGGATCACCAGTTCCGACCGGGTCGAGGAGGAGCAGGCGATATGGCCCGGAAAAGCCTCGACATCGGGGACAAGCTGGGTCCGGCCTTCACGCGCGCAGGCGCCGCAGACGCCGCGGCTGAACGGGATCACCAGACAGCCATGCCCGCCCTGATAGGGGCCGATCTTCAGCACGCCGGGTTCGGTGACGCGGTAAAAGCCGGTCCAGTCGAAGCGGTCGTCGGCATGGTGGATCTCGCAGGCGAGGGTGGCCATCAGCGCCACCTCGTCGGTTTCGCCCTCGGTCAGGGCGGCGATGGTGCGGGCCAGTACCGCGGGATCAAAGGTCATCGGTCGTCCTTCTTCATTCTTTCCGACGGATACGGATTGGTAAGCTTTCGCCTTTAGTCTGAACCAAATCTT
This sequence comes from Rhodobacter capsulatus, assembly GCF_052363185.1. Taxonomy (GTDB): domain Bacteria; phylum Pseudomonadota; class Alphaproteobacteria; order Rhodobacterales; family Rhodobacteraceae; genus Rhodobacter; species Rhodobacter capsulatus_E. The sequence continues at coordinate 3,518,870 of NZ_CP198955.1, forward strand.
TCGGGGCCGGAGAGGCAAGATGAATCTTTATGCGGAAGCCCGCGGGGGCGCACTGGTCGTTTCGGTGAACGAGGAACGCCTTGATGCCGCCATTGCGATCCGGTTCAAGGAACGGATGCGGGAAGTGACGATCCAGCCGTCGGGGCGGGTGGTTCTGGACATGTCGCAGGTGGAATTCCTGGACAGTTCCGGGCTGGGCGCGGTGGTGGCGGTGATGAAATCGCTGGCGCCCGACCGGCGGCTGGAACTGGCGGGGCTGACGGCGAATGTCGAACGGGTGTTCCGGCTGACGCGCATGGATTCGGTCTTTGCCATGCATGAGGATGTCGAGGCGGCACTGCGGGCGGGGCTGCGCCATGTTGGCTGATCGTTCGCAACCCAGCCGGAGCCCGGCCGAAACACCGCGGCCGGAACCGAAGATCTTTCATCATTCCTTCGAGGCCGATCCGCTGTCGGTCCGCTTCGCCCTGCGCACGGCGCTGGCGCGGTTTCTGCGACAATTGTCGCAAGAGGAGGCCGGGACGCTGGAACTGGTTCTGGCGGAGGTGCTGAACAACATCGTCGAGCACGGCTACCGCGACACCGGGCACGGCACGATCACGCTGTCTCTGGTGCGCGATCACCGCGGGTTGAGCTGTTCGATCAGCGATGACGGGGTCGAGCTGCCGCATTCCTGCCTTGACCTCGGCATCGACGAATCGCGACGGCCCGAGCCTGACACCCTGCCCGAAGGCGGGTTCGGCTGGTTCCTGATCCGCGATCTGGTCGAGGATCTGGGCTATCACCGCGAAAACGGCCGCAACCTGCTGGCGTTCCGGCTGCCGCTGAAACCGGGCACGCTCAGTTGAGCTGGAACTGCAACGGGTAACGCCCGTCCTCGAAATCGCCGAACAGGTCGCTCAGATCCGGGTGGTCGATCGGCTCGCCGGAATTGTCGGGCAGCAGGTTCTGCTCCGACACATAGGCGACATAATAGGTCTGATCGTTCTCGGCCAGCAGGTGATAGAAGGGCTGATCCTTGGCCGGGCGGCTGTCTTCCGGGATCGCCTCGTACCAGGCGTCGGTGTTCGAAAACATCGCGTCCACGTCGAAGACGACCCCGCGGAACGGGTGCTTGCGGTGTCGGACAATCTGACCGATATGATATTTGGCACGCGTCGTCTGCATGGTAACCCCCGGTTACAACCTGTAAACCTTCGGCTGAGTCCTGTCCATGTGCAGCCATGCACCGGTCCAGAAACAATCTGTGGACTCGCGCCCAACAGTGCTCACGGCATCGCGACACGGTTTCGCTTTCGTTGCGGGACAAAACTGCTAGAATGCCGCAAAACAAAGCCGAGCGGGCAGAGCAGCAATGAAGAAATTCCTGATGTTGGCCGTCCTCGTGGCCGTTGCCTCCTGCGGCGGCGGCGGCAAGGCACCGCGCAATCTTGACAATGCCTGCCTGCTTGCGCGCGAAAAGCCCGCCTATTTCACCGCGATGCGGCGCGCCGAAAAGCGCTGGGGCGTGCCGGTGCATGTGCAGATGGCGACGATCCATCAGGAATCCAAGTTCATCCCCAATGCCAGAACCCCGCACCGCTATGCGCTGGGGGTGATTCCGATCGGGCGGCAAAGCTCGGCTTATGGCTTCAGCCAGGCGCTCGATTCGACCTGGGAGGAATACAAGCGCGACACCCGGTCCCGCGGGGCGAAGCGCACGCGGATTTCCGACGCCACCGATTTCATGGGCTGGTACATGGACGCCTCGAGCAAGAAGCTCGGGATTTCGAAATGGGATGCCCGCGAACAATATCTGGCCTATCACGAGGGCCGCACCGGCTATGCCAACGGCAGCTACAACAGCAAGGGCTGGTTGCTGGCCGTGGCCGACAAGGTTGCCGCCCGCGCCGAAATGTATCGCACGCAGCTGAGCCGCTGCCGCGGCTGAAGCGGGTCAGTTCTTGCGGGCCTCGGTTTCGGCCACGATCGAGAACATCAGCGAGCCGGGATCGACCCCGGGCTTGAGCTGATCCAGGATCACCACCGTTTTCGTCCCGGCCTCGTCGGTGATCACCCATTTGCGCAGCGCCACCGGATTGGCGGAAAACACCAGCCGGATCGTGCCATATTCGGGGTTCTGCGGGTCCTGCGCCACCACCGCGGTATTCGCCCCCTCTGCCTCGTGGCCGACCACCATCCGCGCCTGGGCAAGGTCGATCCGCTCGGCCAGGATCAGGTTCAGCGGCGTGCGCTTGAGCGGATATTGCTCGGCGATCTGGTTCGATTTCGGATCGAAGATCGCCACCTGCCCGCCCGAGGCCAGCACCAGCGTCTTGTCATTCGTATATTCGAACCGCATCCGCCCGGGCCGCTTCAGGAAAAGCTTGCCGGTCGATTTCGAACCGTCGGCGTTCACCTGGGTGAAACTCGCCTCGGCCGTCGTCAGCCCGTTCAGATAGGCCGAGAGCTGGGCAAGCGGGATCTTCTCCGCCCAGGCCGGGGCGGCAAGGGCCAGCATCAGGACGGGCAAAAGGGCGGCTACGGGGGCGAAACGCATCAGGGTCATGGGACAAACTTACCGCAGATCGGGCGAAGAAAAAGCCCCGCGCGGGTCACATCGCGCGGGGCCGGGATCACTTTCCTGCGCCTTTACTGTTCGGGCACCAGAATTTCGCGCTTGCCCACATGGTTGGCGGGCGTCACCACGCCCTGCTCTTCCATCTGTTCCACCAGCCGCGCCGCCTTGTTGTAGCCGATGCCCAGCTTGCGCTGGATATAGGAGGTCGAGCATTTGCGATCCTTGATCACGATCGCCACCGCGGTATCGTAAAGCGCATCCTCGGCATCGTTGCCGCTGCTGCCCAGACCCAGCACCGCGTCGATATCCGAGGCCGCGTCCTCATCCGGCCCCTCGACCACGCCCGACATGTATTCGGGCGGCCCGAAGCTCTTCAGATGGCTGACGATTTCCTCGACTTCCTCGTCGGAAACAAAGGGCCCGTGAATCCGGGTGATGCGCGCGCCATTGCCCATGTAAAGCATGTCGCCCATGCCCAGAAGCTGCTCGGCCCCCTGTTCGCCCAGAATGGTGCGGCTGTCGATCTTCGACGTGACCTGGAAGGAAATCCGGGTCGGGAAGTTCGCCTTGATCGTGCCGGTGATCACGTCCACGGACGGACGCTGCGTCGCCATGATCAGGTGGATGCCCGAGGCCCGCGCCATCTGCGCAAGCCGTTGAATACAGGCTTCGATCTCCTTGCCCGCCACCATCATCAGGTCGGCCATCTCGTCGACGATGACGACGATATAGGGGAAGGGCCGGGGCTGGAATTCCTCGGTCTCGAAGACGGGCTCGCCGGTGTCCTCGTCGAAGCCGGTCTGCACGGTGCGCTTGAACATCTCGCCGCGCTCCATCGCCTCGCGGACGCGGCCGTTATAGCCCTCGATGTTGCGCACGCCCATCTTCGACATGCGGCGATAGCGTTCCTCCATCTCGCCGACGACCCATTTCAGCGCCACGACGGCCTTTTTCGGATCGGTGACGACGGGCGAGAGCAGATGCGGGATGCCGTCATAGACCGACAGTTCCAGCATCTTCGGGTCGATCATGATCAACCGGCATTCCTCGGGCGAGAGCTTGTAAAGCAGCGACAGGATCATCGTGTTGATCGCCACCGACTTGCCCGAGCCCGTCGTCCCCGCGATCAGCAGGTGGGGCATCTTCGCCAGGTTCGCCACCACGGCCTCGCCCGCGATATCCTTGCCCAAGGCCAGCGGCAGCCGCATGTTGCTGTCGCCGAAATCGCGCGCCGAAAGGATTTCCCGCAGCACCACCTTTTCGCGATGTGCATTCGGCAATTCGATCCCGATCACGGACCGACCCGGCACGGTCGAGACCCGCGCCGACAGCGCCGACATCGACCGCGCAATGTCATCGGCCAGACCGATCACCCGGCTCGCCTTCAGCCCCGGCGCCGGTTCCAGCTCATACATGGTCACGACCGGACCGGGCCGAACCGAGACGATCTCGCCCTTCACGCCATAATCATCCAGCACGCTTTCCAGCATGCGGGCGTTTTCTTCCAGCGCCTCATCCGAAAGCTGGTGCCGCTGGATCGAGACCGGATTGGTCAGAAGGCTCAGCGGCGGCACCTCATAGGCGGGCTTGTCCGGGGTGTCGAAGCGCAGGGTCGGCTGTTCCTCGGCCATCGCCTGTTTCGAGGGCGCGGCGGGCCTGCGCGGCGGCGCCACCACCCGACGCTCGGGCGCGGGCGGTGCCGTGGTGGCCCGTCGCGCCGAAATCTTCGGCATCGGCGCGGGCGGCACGTCCTCGCCCAGATCGGAAAAGACGTTGCGTTCGAAGGCCTGATCTTCCCAGACCTCCTCGGGCGCCAGATCCTCCGGCGGCTGCATGGCACTCATCGGCTGCGACCAGTCCGGCTCTTGCGGCTCGGCGCCCATGGGCAGCACGGGGGGGGCCACCGGGGGAACTGCCGGGGCGGCGCCGGGCATGTAGCGCGGACGGGCCTGCAGCGGCGGCTCGACACGCAGCAGCGGCGCGGGCGGGGTCTTCGGCCCGCGGGCCAGCCGCGCCGAGACCGCGGCGAGAACCGAGGCCGGGGCCGGTTCGGCGACAGGTTCGGGCTGCGGGCGGGTGGCGTAAAGGCTCGGCTCGGCCCGCATCTGCGGCGCGGGCGCCGGGGCCGGCATCGGCGTCGGGGCGGTGGCCCGGGTCTTCACCGCCTGCAGGATGCGCGCCTTGATCCGATCTTCCGAGGGCGGCTCGGCCATCGGCATATCCCAGGTCTGCACCGGCTCGACCAGTTCCGCTTCGGGCACATAATCGTCATAAAGCACCGGATCGGGCTCGGGCTCGACCGGACGCCGCACCCGCGAGGCCACGGCTTGCCGCACGATATCGGCGGTCTGCGCCTCGGGGCGCGGCGGTTGCGCCATCGTCCAGCCCTGCTGCGCCTGCCAGGCCGCCTGCTGCTGCGCCAGCGCCGCCGCCTGCGCCCGACGTTCGCGCGCCACCTCGGCCGCCTCGCGCGCCATCCGGACCGAGGCCGAAGCCCCCTTGCCCAGCGCCGTCATCGCGGCCGCATAGCTTGCCACCGTGCCCAGAAGCAGGAACCGGGTCAGCGCGCCCAGTTCCAGACGGTCGAAGCCGGTGACGAAAAGCGTGATGAGCAGCGTCAGCACCGCCATCACCACGGTCATCAGCTTGAGCCCGATCGAGCCCTCGACCGGCGACAGCCCCAGCAGCGATCCGGCGATCATGTCGCCAAAATTGCCGCCCAGGCCATAGGCACGGCCCCATTCGGCGCCGGGCACCAGCAGCGCGGCATAGACCGCCGCCACCGCAATCGCGATCGGCAGAAAGACCATCCGGCCCGTCACCCGCTCTTCGCCGCGATGCAGGATGTGCCGCCCGCCCCAGATCGCCAGCGACACCGGCAACAGCCACGCCCCGCGCCCGACGATCACGATGAGCGGCGAGGCGATGCCCGCCCCGATCCGGCCCAGCCAGTTCTGCACCGGCGCATCGGAGACGGCCATCCAGCTTGGATCTTCGGGCGAATAGGAGGCGAGCATCAGCGTCGCCATCACCGCCAGCACCAGAAAGACCACGCCCAGCAACTCGCGCCCGCGCCGTTCCAGAACGGCCTGCGTGTCCTGATCCAGCAGCGGTTCGCGTTGCCGCGCCTGAAAGGATGCCATGCTGAACCCTCCTTAGGTGAACAGGCAGTCGCGCAGCCTGATCAGCCCGCGCCGCGTTTCTTCTTTTGGGGCGACCAAGGCCGCCCGGATAAAGCCCTTGCCGGGGTTTTCGCCGTCCACGTCGCGGGCCAGATAGGCCCCCGGCAGGACACGGACCCCGGTTTCGGTCCAAAGTTTCACCGCCGCCGCCTCGCCATCCTCGACCGGCAGCCACAGGAAGAAGCCCCCCTCTGGCAGGCGGAAGCTGTTGACACCGCTGAAGATTTCCGCGGCATCGGCGTATTTCTCCGCATAAAGCGCGCGGTTTTGGGTCACATGCGCCTCGTCGGCCCAGGCGCGTTCGGACACGCGCTGAATGGGTTGCGGCAGGGGCGCCCCGGCATAGGCGCGCAGCTGCCGGATGCGCTGCATCGCCTGCGGACCACCCGCGCAAAAGCCGGATCTCAGCCCCGGCATGTTCGAACGTTTCGAGAGCGAATGAAAGATCACCACCCGTTCCGGATCGGTGCCGGTCTCGGCCGCCACTTCCAGCGCGCCGGGCGGCGGCGCCGTGCGCCACAGCTCCGAATAGCATTCATCCGAAAACAGCCGGAAATCATGCTTTTCCGCCAGCGCCAGCAGCCGGGCCAGATAGTCGCGCGAGGCGACCGAGCCCTGCGGATTGGCGGGCGAGCAGAGGTAAGCGATCGTCGTGCGATCCAGAATCTCGGCGGGCAGGCTTTCGTAATCGGGCAGGAAGCCGGTTTCCTCGCTCGCCGGAACAAAGACCACCTCGGCCCCCACGGTCGCGGCGGCGACGGCATAGACCTGATAGAAGGGGTTCGGCACCAGAATGACCGGACGCTTGCCGCGCTTGGTTTCGGGGCACAGCGCAATCGCCGCGTTGAACAGCCCCTCGCGCGTGCCATTGAGCACCATCAACCGGTTTTGCGCCACATCAACGCCGTAACGCCGCCCCAGCCAGCCGGAGATGGCCGCCAGAAGTTCGGGCGTGCCGTCATTGGCCGGATACTGGCCGAATTCCGACAGGCTGGCCGCCAGCACCGGCCCGACGAAATCGGGCATCGGGTGGCGCGGCTCGCCGATGGTCATGGCAATCGGCTCGCCCCCCGGTTTCAGGTGGTCAAGCAGCGCCCGCAGACGCGGAAACGCATATTCGGGCAGGTTCGCAAACCGCTCGGGAAACTCCATCTGTGCCTCATGCTCGGGGTCGTTTCGCCCCGTTTGCGGCAAAACTACCCAAGCTTGTGGGTCACGTCCAGAAAAAGCGCATCCGCTGCGCCAATGGGGGAGCGGGATTGTGACTTTTCAGCCAAGCGCCGCCTCGGCCGCAAGGGCCAGACGGCACAGGGCAGCTTCCTGCATCGGCTTGCCCATCAGGGAAATCCCGCACATCGGCTCGCCCGTGGGCAGGGTCAGGGCGCAGAGGCCGAAGATATTGGCAATGCGGGTGTTGCGCAAAGCGAGCAGGTTTTCGGCGGCGAAATAGGCCGGGTCGGTCAAGAGCCGCGCCGCATCGGGCGGCAGGATCGGCGCGGTGGGGACAAGCACGGCATCATAGCCCGCCACCGCTGCCTGCCAGTCGGCCCGATAGCGCGCAAGATCGTCCCAGGCCTTCACATACTCGGCCGCGCCAATACCGGCCCCGCCGCGGAACCGCTGCAAGATCACCGGATACATCTTCTCGGGCGCGGCCTCGATCACCTCGGCCCAAAGCCCGTAAGCCTCGGGGGCGAAAAGAGTGCCGGAAAGGTCCATCGCAGGCGCCACCATCGGCAGCGTGCGGCGTTCGATCCTTGCACCGGCCTTTTCAAAGCGTTTCACCGCCGCCTCGAACCCGCGCACCGGGGCTTCGCGCGCGGACGCAAAGGGCAGACCGTCCAGCACCAGAAGCCGCGCCCCCGACAGCGGCGCCCCGCGCAGATCGGGGGCGGTTCGGCCTTCGAGTGCGGCCAGAACCAGCGCGCAATCCTCGACCGTGCGGGCGAGCGGCCCGACCGTGTCGAAGCGCTTGCACAAGGGCACGACGCCCGCAGTCGAAACGCGCCCCGCGGTCGTCTTCAGCCCCACCAGATCGTTCCACGCCGCCGGGATCCGCACCGAGCCGCCCGTGTCCGACCCTACCGCCGCCGCCGCAAGCCCCAGCTTCACCGAGACCGCCGCCCCGGAACTCGATCCCCCCGGCGCCAGACCCGTGGTCACCGCATTCGGCGGCGTCGCGGTCATCGGGTTGATCCCAAGCCCGGAAAAAGCCAGCTCCGTCATATGGGTCTTGCCCAGACAGACCGTGCCCATCAGCGTCGCGGCCTGCAGCACCTCGGCATCCGCCGCGGGCACCCGGCCCGCCAGCAACTGCGATCCCGCCTCGGTCGCGATGCCCGCGGTGTCGAACAGATCCTTCCAGCTCAGCGCGACGCCGTCCAAAGGCCCGCGCGCCAGACCGCCCCGCAGCCGGGTCCGCGCCGCCATCGCCTCGGACCGGGCGCGTTCGGGGGTCAGCCGGGCGTAGACATCCGTCCGCCCCGCGGCCGCGTCCAGATAGGCCTCGACCATGTCGACAGGATCAAGCCTGCCTTCCGCCATCGCCTGCCCCTGCGTGGCGGCCGACCAGAACCGTTCCAGCATCGCAACCCCCTTCGTTTTGCGCAGGCTAACGGGCGCGCAGGCAATGGACAATCCCGCCGCCCGCGCCATATTGGGCGCATGACACAGGTTCACGACGTTCTCATCGCCGGCGGTGGTCTGAATGGCCCCGCGCTTGCCCTTGCCCTTGCGGGCGCGGGCCTTTCCGTCACCGTGATCGACGCCGCCCCCGCGCAGCGCCGGGCCAACGACGCCTTTGACGGCCGCGCCTATGCGCTGGCGCTGGCCTCGCAAAAGCTGCTCGGGGCACTTGGCATCTGGCCCGCGGTGGCCGCGCAGGCGCAGCCGATCAACGATGTGAAGGCCTTCGACGGCCGCCCGGGCGAAGGCGCCGCGCCGTTCTTTCTGCATTTCGACAGCCGCGAGCTCGATCAAAAGCCGGTCGGCTACATGCTGGAGGATCGCTTTCTGTATCGCGCCTTTCTGACGGCGATGGAGGAGAACCCGCGTATCACGCTGATTTCCAAAACCTCGGTCGTGGCGCAGGAGGTCGTTCCGGGCGCCGTCCGGGTGACGCTGTCAAATGGCCAAATCCTGTCGGGCCGGGTGCTGATCGGGGCGGACGGGCGCCGCTCGGGCGTGGCCGAACGCGCCGGGATCGGGCGCGAGGGCTGGGGTTATGGCCAAACCGCCCTTGTCGCCGCGCTGGCGCATGAAAAGCCGCACGAAGGCATCGCCTATCAGCTGTTCATGCCGAATGGGCCGCTGGCGATCCTGCCGCTGACCGGCAACCGCTCCTCCATCGTCTGGAGCGAGACGGACGCCAACGCCGCCGTGATCGCGAAACTCAGTGACGACGATTTCATGGAACTGGTGCGGCCGCGCTTTGGCGATTTTCTGGGCCGGATCAGCCTTGTCGGGCCGCGCTTCAGCTATCCTTTGAATCTGACGCTGGCGAAAGCCTATGCCGCCGACCGCGTGGCTTTGGTGGGCGATGCCGCGCATGGGGTGCATCCGATTGCCGGACAGGGGCTGAACCTTGGCCTGCGCGATGTCGCGGCCCTGGCCGAGGTGCTGATCGGCGCGATGCGGCGGGGCGAGGATATCGGCTCGATCCACACGCTGGAACGCTATCAGCTGTGGCGCCGCTTCGATGCGACGACGCTGGCGCTGGGCATGGACACGGTCAACAAGCTGTTTTCCAACGACAATCCGGTGCTGCGGGCCGGGCGGGATCTGGGCATGGGTCTGGTTCAGGCGATCGGCCCGCTGCGGCGGGGCTTCATGCGGCAGGCGGCGGGGCTTTCCGGTCCGCAGCCGAAACTGTTGCAGGGGCGGCAGATCTAGTCGAGCTGCCGGGCCTCGTCGACCAGCATGATCGGGATGCCGCGGCGGATCGGAAAAGCGAGCCCGGCCGCGCGCGACACCAACTCCTGCCGCTCGCAGTCATAGTGCAGCGGCGCCTGTGTCAGCGGACAGACCAGCGCTTCCAGCATGCGGCGGTCAAAGCCGCCGCGCTCGGCCTCGGGGACAAGCTGCGGCAGGCCCCCGGTCATTGCCGCCGTTCCTCGATGCCGCCGTGCAGCACGAATTCCATCAGCGTCACCAGGGTTTCGCGCCGCGTGGGCAGGCTGGGCGCTTCCAGAAGCGCCTGCTTGTCCTCTGGCTCGAAGGGCAGAAGCATCGACAGCGCGTTGATCAGGAATTCATCCTCGGCATCCTTCAGCGCCTCCCAATCGGTGTCCAGCCCCTGCGTGTGCAGATAGCGGCCGAGCAGGTCCAGAAGCCCGTCCCGGTCGAAGCCGGTGTCGTGTTCGGGGTTGCCGATATCGCGGGGGAAATCGGTCCAGCCGATCTCGGCGCGGATATAGGGGCTGGGTCCGGGGATTTCGCGCTGCAGACGGAACCGCGACACGCCCGAAAGCGTGATCATGTAACGGCCGTCTTCGGTTTCGGAAAAGCCGGTCAGCCGCCCGGCACAGCCGATGGCCGAGAGCTTTTGCGCACCGTCGCGGCCCTTGCAGGGCTGAATCATGCCGATCAGCCGATGCGGCGTCGCCAGACAGTCTTCGACCATCTGCAGGTAACGCGGTTCGAAGATATGCAGCGGCAACCGCCCCCGGGGCAGCAAAAGCGCCCCCGGAAGCGGGAAAAGCGGGATCTGGGCGGGCAGGTCACTGGGTTTGATCATCCGCATCAGATAGCCCGCCCCCTTGATCAGGCAAATATCATCGACGACAAACGCCGCCGCCCTTTGACTACGATCGGGTCGGCGGGCTTGAGGCTGTCGAAGATGGTGAAAAGCTGGGTTTTCGCCGCGCCCTCGTTCCAGTCGCGGTCGCGGCGGAAGAGTTCCAGAAGCTCCTCGACCGCCTCTTGGACCTGCCCCGCGGCATGCAGCGCGGTGGCGTGATCGAAGCGGGCCTGATGGTCGTTCGGATCGGCGGCCAGCTTCGCCTTCAGCTCGTCAAGCGGCCCGGCCTTCGCGGCCTGTTTCGCCAAGGCCAGCTGCGCGCGGGCGGCCTCGACTGGCGCGGCCGTCGCGATCTTGGCAGGCGCCCCCGCCAGGATCAGTTCGGCCTGATCCAGATTGCCCGCTGCCAGATGCGCCCGCACAAGGCCGCCATAGGCCTCGGCATTCTCGGGCTCTTCGCCCAGGATCGCGGCGAAGGTCTCGGCCGCATCGACCGCGGCGCCTTCGGCCAGCATTTCTTCCGCCGCGGCCAGGGCTTCGCCCAAGCCGCCGTCCCCGGCAAGGCCCGCCAGCTTCTCGACAAAGGTCTTGATCTGCGAGGCGGGAATGGCGCCCTGGAACATGTCGACCGGGCGGCCTTGGTAGAAGGCGACAACGGTCGGGATCGATTGCAACGGCAACCCCTGCTGCGCCAGCACCTGCGCCAGGCGCTGGTTTTCATCGACGTTGATCTTGGCCATCACCACGCGGCCCTTCAGCGCGTTCACCGCCGCCTCAAGCTGCGGTCCAAGCGTCTTGCAGGGGCCGCACCAGGGCGCCCAGAAATCGACGATGACCGGGACAGCCATCGAGGCATCGACCACCTCGGCCATGAAGGTGGTTTCCGTGACATCCTTGACGAACGTTTGCGCGGGTTTCGTGTCGGTTCCGAACATGGAGGTCCTCATTTTGGATCTTTGCCCCTATATGCGCCGCCGCCCGGCCCGCGCCAAGGGGCGCCGTTCAAAGATCGAAAGTGGCAAAGACCGGGACATGGTCCGAGGGCTGCTCCCAGCCCCGGGCCGCGCGCAGGATCCGGCTGCCCTGCGCCGCGCCCACGATGTCGGGCGTCGCCCAGATGTGATCCAGCCTGCGGCCCTTGTCCGCCGCATCCCAATCGGGCGAGCGATAGGACCACCAGGAATAAAGCCGCCCCTCGGGGATATCGGCGCGGGTGACATCGACCCAGCCGCCCGCCTCCTGCGCCGCCGCCAGATGCTCGACCTCGATCGGCGTGTGCGAAACGATCTTCAAGAGCGCCTTGTGGTTCCAGACGTCATCCTCGCGCGGCGCGATGTTGAGATCGCCCACAAGGATCGCGCGGTCGGGCCGATGGGCGTGGAAATCGTCGCGCATATGGGTCAGGAAATCGAGCTTCTGGCCGAATTTCTCGTTCTCGGCCCGGTCCGGGATGTCGCCCCCCGCAGGCACATAGAAATTGTGGATGGTGACGCCATTTTCCAGCCGCCCGGCGATGTGGCGCGCATGGCCAAGGCCCGCGTAATCGCCCGCCCCGGCCTCGACCATCGGCAGTTTCGACAGGATCGCGACGCCGTTGTAGCCCTTTTGCCCGCGCGCGACGTGGTAGCGATAGCCAAGTGCGGCAAAGGCCGCGAAGGGGATCTTTTCGACCGGGCTCTTGCATTCCTGCAGGCACAGAACGTCGGGGGCCTCCTCGGTCATCAGCTTGCACACCAGCGCTTCGCGCAGGCGGACCGAGTTGATGTTCCAGGTGGCAAGGGTGAAACTCATGGGCAGGCTCCTTTGGGCTGCGCGAGCATCGCCCGGCACGGTGGAAAGGGCAAGCCTGCGGGCGCAGCGCTTCGGGGCCAGCGTGGAAAAGGGCGTATTTGGACCAAGAAGAAACTGCGGGCTTTTCCTGGCTCAAATACGCCTCTTGCTTCGGGGGGCTTACTCGGCCCAGCCGGAGATCGACTTCACCTCGCAGAATTCCTCGATGCCCCAGCGGCCGCCCTCGCGCGCGCGGCCCGAGGCGCGCACGCCGCCAAAGGGCGCCCCCGCGCCGCGGCTTTGGCCGTTCATCTCGACCATGCCCGAGCGCAGCAGTCGCGCCAGCCGGTTGCGACGGGCGCCGTCTTGCGATTGCACATAGTTGGTCAGGCCGTAGGGCGTGGCATTGGCGATTTCGACCGCCTCGGCCTCGGTGTCGAAGGGCATGATCGAGAGGACGGGGCCGAAGATTTCTTCCCGCATAACCGTCATCTCCGGGGTGCAATCGGCAAAGACGGTCGGGCGGATGAAGAAGCCCTTGTTCAGCCCCTCGGGGCGGCCAAGGCCTCCGGCGACCAGACGCGCCCCCTCCTTGATCCCGCTTTCGATCAGGGACTGGATCTTCTCGAACTGCGCCGCGTTCACCACCGGGCCGATGTGGCGGCCCGGTTCATGCGCCGAGCCGACCTTGATCGACGCCGCAACCTCGGCCGCGATTTCCACCGCGCGGTCGTAAAGCGGGCGCTCGACCAGCATCCGCGTCGGCGCGTTGCAGCTTTGGCCCGAATTGTTCATGCAATGCCGCACGCCGCGGGCCACCGCATTTTCGTCGGCATCGGCAAAGACAAGGTTCGCCCCCTTGCCGCCAAGTTCGAGACAGACCCGTTTCAGCGTGCTGGCCGCGGCCTGCGAAATCGCCTTGCCCGCCCGGGTCGAGCCGGTGAAGGAGATCATTTCCACATCGGGATGCGTCGAAAGCTGCGTGCCCACGCCCGCGCCATCGCCGTTCACCAGATTGAAGACGCCCGCAGGCACCCCCGCCGCGTGCACGAATTCCGCAAAGAGCAGCGAGGACAGCGGCGCCTCCTCGGAGGGTTTCAGCACCATCGTGCAACCCGCGATCAGCGCCGGAACGACCTTTAGCGTCACCTGATTCATCGGCCAGTTCCAGGGCGTGATCAGCCCCACGACGCCGACGGGTTCGTAAGCGATCATCGCCCCCGGCGTGCCATCGCCCAACGGATGCACCCATTTGAAGTCCTTGGCCGCCTTGATGAAATTCGAGATGTGCCAGATCCCCGCCCCCACCTGGCTTTCGCGGGCAAAGTCGATCGGCGCGCCCATTTCAAGGCTCATCGCCGCCGCCATGTCCTCGGCCCGGGCCTGATAGATCGCCAGAAGGCGTTCGACCGCCGCCAGACGCTCCGCGGGCGGCGTTGCGGCCCAGCCGGGCCCTGCGCGCAGGGCCGCCGCCACGGCGGCTTCGGTATCGGCCCGGTCGCCCAGCGAAATCACCGCGCAGGGCTCTTCGGTCGAGGGGTCGATCACGAAATGGTCGCGCGGCAGGTCCGGGGCCACCCACTGGCCGTCGATGTAGAAGAGGCGTTTTTCGATCATGGCGGTCTCCCTGATTGCGCCCAGCGTGACAGCGACCGGGCTCCGTGGCAAGCCACCCGCCGGGAAATTTGATCAAATTATTTCACGCCCATCTGGTAATCAAAACTTACCAGTCATGCACATTCCGCATCGCGGCATTGCCCAATCCCCGGATTGTGCAAACGCAGCACAAGGCGCAAGTTATCGGTAACGGCGGGATGGTCCTGCCGGAGACCGAAAGACGAAAAGATGCCCCTCGCTTCTGCCCAAGCCCTGCCCCGCCCCGTTCCGCTGTTCGATGCGCTTGCCCGCGGCCTTGCCCGGATCCGTGACGCCCGCGCGCAACGCCGCGCCTATGTCGCGCTGCTGGCGGAATTCGACCGCATGACCGATGCCGACTGGTGCGACCTTGGCCTGTCGCGCCACAATGCCCGCGATCTGGCCCGCCATACCGTCTACGGGCGCTAAGCCCCTCGGCCGAAAGCCGAAAAAGCAAAAGCCCCCGCGGTTGCGGGGGCTTTGCCGTTTCTTGCGGAAGCGATCAGCCCTCGGGCTGCTCATCCTTCGATTTCGACTCGGGCGGCAGTTCCGCGCCGGTCTCCTGATCGACCATCTTCATGCCAAGGCGCACCTTGCCGCGATCGTCGAAGCCGAGCAGCTTGACCCAGACTTCCTGACCTTCCTTCAGCGCCTCGTTCGGGTGGTTCAGACGCTTGCCCGCGATTTGCGAGACATGCACCAGACCATCGCGCTTGCCGAAGAAGTTCACGAAGGCGCCGAAATCGACCAGCTTCACCACCTTGCCGCGATACACCTTGCCTTCTTCCGGCTCGGCCACGATCGAATAGATCATGTCATAGGCCTTCTTGATGGCATCGGCATTGGCCGAGGCGATCTTGATCACGCCGTCGTCGTTGATGTCGACCTTGGCACCCGAGACCTCGACGATCTCGCGGATCACCTTGCCGCCCGAGCCGATCACTTCGCGGATCTTGTCGGTCGGGATCTGCATCGTCTCGATCCGCGGCGCATGGGCCGAGAATTCCTGACGACCGGCGGACAGCGCTTTCGACATCTCGCCCAGAATGTGCATCCGGCCGTCTTTCGCCTGCGCCAGCGCCTGTTCCATGATCTGGGGCGTGATGCCCGCGACCTTGATGTCCATCTGCAGCGAGGTGATGCCGTTTTCGGTCCCCGCCACCTTGAAGTCCATGTCGCCCAGGTGGTCTTCGTCGCCCAAGATGTCGGTCAGCACCGCCCAGCGGCCGTCCTCTTCCAGGATCAGACCCATGGCCACACCGGCCACCGGGGCTTTCAGCGGCACACCGGCATCCATCATCGACAGCGAGCCACCGCAGACCGACGCCATCGAGGACGAGCCGTTCGATTCGGTGATCTCCGACACGACGCGGATCGTGTAGGGGAAGTCGGTCGCCGCGGGCAGAACCGCCTGCAGCGCGCGCCAGGCCAGCTTGCCATGGCCGATCTCGCGACGGCCCGGGCTGCCGACGCGGCCCACTTCGCCGACCGAATAGGGCGGGAAGTTGTAGTGCAGCAGGAAGTTCGACCGGGTGTTGCCGTTCAGCGCGTCGATGATCTGTTCGTCATCGCCGGTGCCGAGGGTGGTCACGACCAGGCCCTGGGTCTCGCCCCGGGTGAACAAAGCCGAGCCGTGGGTGCGCGGCAGGATGCCGACTTCCGCCACGATCGGGCGCACGGTGCGGTTGTCGCGGCCGTCGATGCGGGCGCCACCGTTGATGATGTCCCCGCGCAGGATGCCCGATTCCAGCGCCTTGATCGCCGAACCAAGGTTGATATCGGCCAGATCTTCTTCCGAGAGCTTCGACTTGATCAGATCGACCGTGGCCGAGATCGCATTCGACCGCTCCTGCTTGTCGCGGATCGCGAAAGCGGCGCGCATTTCGGCTTCACCGGCGGCCTTCACGCGGCCCAGCAGCGCCGAGTAATCGGGCGCGGTGAAATGGAAGGGCTCTTTCGCGGCATCTTCGGCCAGCGAGATGATCAGGTCGATGACCGGCTGCATCTGCTCGTGGCCGAATTTGACCGCGCCGAGCATCTCGTCTTCGGTCAGCTCATAGGCTTCCGATTCGACCATCATCACGGCGTCTTTCGTGCCCGCGATGACCAGATCCAGACGCTGCTCCGGATTGTCGCGCAGCTTGGTCATGTCATCCATGGCCGGGTTCAGCACATAGGCGCCATGGGCAAAGCCCACGCGCGCGGCGCCGATCGGGCCCATGAAGGGCACGCCCGAGATCGTCAGCGCGGCCGAGGCGGCGATCATCGCGACGATATCGGGATCGTTCACCAGATCGCAGGAGAGCACGGTGGCCATCACCAGAACTTCGTTCTTGAAGCCCGGGACGAAGAGCGGACGGCAGGGACGGTCGATCAGACGCGAGACCAGCGTTTCCTTTTCCGAAGGACGGGCTTCGCGTTTGAAGAACCCGCCGGGGATCTTGCCGGCGGCGTAGTATTTTTCCTGGTAATGCACGGTCAGCGGGAAGAAGTCCTGCCCCGGCTTCGCTTCCTTGGCGAAGGTGACGTTGGCCATGACCGAGGTTTCGCCCAGAGTGGCGATGACCGAGCCGTCAGCCTGACGGGCAACCTTGCCCGTTTCCAGCGTCAGCGTTTCACCGCCCCACTGGATCGATTTTTTCGTAACGTTGAACATCAGCGTATCCTGTCTGGGAGCACGCATGGGACCTTCCCATGTCTCCCGGCATATGGCGGCCCCATTGCCGCCGCCCCCCAATCCTGTGCATGCGCCCGGGGGGAGTGGGCTCACGTCGCAGATTGTGCGCCCTTACAGGAAAATCGGGCTTTTGGGAAGCAGGGAGTTGCGAGGGCCTGAACAACCAAGGGAAAATATGGCGCGCCGCCAGACATCCCGCAATTGTGCCCCCCCCTCTCAGAGACAGATTTCGCCGCAGCTTGCGCCGCGGCGACCCGCCGGGGGCTCCGCCCCCGGACCCCCGGGATATTTGGGGCAAGGCAAAAGACAAAGCCCCTTGCGGACTTTCACCCCTTTGGCGGCGCCCTGCTTTTTCTTGGTGCAAATACGCCGGGGGTGCGGGGGCGGAGCCTCCGCCCGGGTCGCCTCGGCACCAGCCGAGGCGAAATCCCAAAGCAAAACGCCTGCCGCTCGCGCGACAGGCGTTCCGTTTTCCGAACCCGAAAGGGGTCAGCGGCGCAGGCCGAGGCGCTCGATCAGCGACTGGTAGCGGGCCACTTCCTTCTTCTTCAGATAGTCGAGCAGCTTGCGGCGCTGGGCCACCATCATCAGAAGGCCACGACGCGAGTGGTTGTCCTTCTTGTGCGATTTGAAGTGCTCGGTCAGCGTCGCAATGCGCGAGCTGAGGATCGCAACCTGAACTTCGGGCGAACCGGTGTCGCCTTCCTTGGTCGCGAATTCCTTGATCAGACGGTTCTTTTCTTCGACGGTGATCGACATCGGGGTCTCCTGTTCAAAGGGTGATGGCGCAAGCCGGGATGTCGTCCAGCAGGGCCCGTGGAGTCTCCGCCGAATCCGGCGGATGGCGGCGTTTAGCGGAAAAGCCGCGCAAAGGAAAGCGCAAAGCCGGGGTCAGACGGCGCCGAATTCCTCGGGGGTGATAAGCAGCACCTCCTCGGGGCGCAGATCGCCCGCATCCACCACCTCGGCCAGTCGCACGCCGTTCAGCGTGATCCAGAGGTTGCCCTCGGTCTCGGAAGGTTCCAGCGCCACCTCGGGGGTGACGCCGCTGTCGGGGTCGTAGACGACGACGATCTGATCGGCCGCGGAATCATAATCGGTGATCGTCGCGGGGGTTTCCGGGTCGATCCACTCGCCCAGCGCGAACAGATCCCCGTCCTCCCCACCCGAGGCCCAATCACCCGACCCTATCATCAGCGTATCGGCCCCCACACCGCCGTTGAGGAAATCCATGCCATCGGCATCACTGTTGCCGCTTTGGCCGTCCGAAACAACCCCGATGAGCAGATCGTCGCCGTTTCCGCCGCACAGCTCGTCTTCGCCCATCCCGCCGGTGAGGCTGTCGTCGCCGTCGTTGCCGTCCAGGCTGTCATCGCCGTCATCGCCCGCGATCCGGTCGTCATCGGCGCCGCCCATCAGCCAATCCGCCCCTGCTCCGCCGCTCAGCAGGTCATCGCCGAAACCCGCCACCAAAAGGTCGTCGCCCGCCGCGCCCGTCAGCGTGTCGGCGCCGTAATCCCCCTCGAGACTGTCATCGCCGCTGCCGCCGTCCAGACTGTCATCGCCCGCCGCACCCAGAAGGCTGTCGTCGCCACTGCCACCCGCGATCGTGTCGTCGCCCGCATAGCCGTTGATCTGGTCGCTGCCCGCCAGACCGTCGATCCGGTCGGCAAAAAGATCGCCCCACAGGATGTCCCGGCCATCGGTCGCCTCGGGCGAGACTTCGGGCTCGGGCCTGTCCTCGCCGGGAAGGGTGGTTTCGCTGCCCGTATCTTCGCTGCCCGTATCTTCGCCGCCCGTATCGGCGGGATCTTCCGGGGGGACATCATCCTGCGCGCCGGTCTCCGCCTCATCGGGGGCGCTGTCTTCGACCGCCTCGGTCTCCGTATCCCCGGCCGGAGCGACGCCCGCGGCCAGACCCGCCATCAAAAGACCCAGAAACCCGGACAGAAACAGCATGGCACACCCTCACAGCCCACGCGGCATCATAGCCGAAACCGGCCCGCCGAACAAAAGCAAAACACGGCCGGACAAGATCGCGCCGCGGTTTTCTTTCGGCTTGGTTAAGGTCCGGCGGCTTTGGCCGGGTCAGAGCCAGGGCTGCAGCGGCTGGGCATAGCCGATGTAAAGCGGGTGTTTCGGCGCCCCGGCGGCGGTCAGGCCCAGATGGTGCAGATCGCGGCCCGATTCGCGCAACAGCCGCTCGACCGCCGCGCCGCGGCCCAGATGCGCCCCATGCGCGCCCCAGGCGCAGACGATCCGGTCCGCCGGGCCACCCGCCCAATCCAGACTGCCCAGGATCGCCGCATCGTTTTCCGGCCCGACCGGATCGGCCATGGCCCGCATCGCCCGCGGATCGGTGGCGCGAAAGGCGAAGATGTTCGTCACCCGGAAGGCGCCGAACCCCAAGGCCCGCGCCCGGCGTTCGCAGCGTTCGACCGTAGGATCATTCTGCACCTCGGTCGCGGTCGAGGGGTTGAGCATCACGAACAGCGCCCGCGGCAGGGCATCATCCCAGACCCGCGTCAGCAGATAGCGATAGGCCTCGCAGTCGGAATAGACCGCCACCGAGGGGGCATCGCCCTTGACATGGGTCCGGGTGATCATGCCTCGGTCCGGTTGAAGACGCGGTCGGGGTGGACCTCGCCGCCCATGTAGCGACCGACGGCAATGGCCAGACCGTGGTGGCTGACCCAGACCTCGGTGCCGAAGTCGATGCCCGAACAGATCACCTGACCGGGGTTGCCATGGCTCAGCCGCACCGCGCCTTCGACGGTGGCCTTGACCTCGGGCAGATCGTCAAGACCCAGTTCCAGCGGCAGCAGCTGCGCATCCAGCTCCGGCGTCCGCGCCATCCGGTCGATCTCGTCAAGGCTCAGCCCCTTGTCGGCCTCGAACGGGCCCGACCAGACCCGGCGCAGCCAGAGCACATGGCCAAGGCAGCCCAAAGCCTGCCCCAGATCGCGGGCGATGGCACGGACATAGCCGCCCTTGCCGCAGACCATTTCCAACTCGACCGTGTCGGCATCGGGCCGCGCGATCATCTCGAGGCTTTCGACCCAGAGCGGGCGGGCCGCCAGATCCATCCCCACCCCTTCGCGGGCCAAATCATAGGCACGTTCACCCTCGACCTTCACCGCGGAATATTGCGGCGGCACCTGCATTATGTCGCCCCGGAACGCGCCCAGCGCGGCCAGAATCTCGGCATCGCTCGGGCGGCTGTCGGACCGGGCGACGATCGCGCCCTCGGCATCGTCGGTCGCGGTCGCCGCACCGAAACGCACCTGAAAGCGGTAGCATTTCAGCGCATCGGTGATGAAGGGCACGGTCTTCGTCGCCTCGCCCAAGGCCACCGCCAGAACGCCGGTTGCGGCCGGGTCGAGCGTGCCCGCATGCCCCGCCTTCTTCGCGTCATAGGCCCAGCGGACCTTGCCCACGACCGCGGTCGAGGTCACCCCCGCGGGTTTGTCGACGACAACCCAGCCCGAAATCTCGCGACCCTTCTTGCGACCCATGACCGTCTCCCTGATACAGGCCCGCCTGCTAGCGCCTTGCCGCTTGCGGGTCAATCGGACCCGTCACTCGCGGTCGACAAGCCCGACCATCGGCCCCAGCGGCAAGCCGAAATCGGCCCGGCCCTGCCCCGGCACGAACAGCCGCGAAATCGAGCCGTCGAAGTAAAGCGCATTCGGCGCGCCAAGGCTGTCGCGGAAGAAGCGGGCGAAGCGGTGAAAGGTCACCGGCCTGTCGGAAATCACGAACCAGGCCGTTTGCCCGTCAGCCGAAACGCCCACCCCGTTGCGGATATAGGTCGAGGTGCTGTCGGGCAGGAACCGCGGATGCAGCGCGCCCCCGATCACCAGCATCGGCCCCGATTGCGTGGCAAAGCGGCAGGCGGGCGGGGCTGCGGCAAAGGCGCGGCTTTCGATCACCGCGAAACGGTCGGTCACGCAAAAGACCCCGTTCGGCAGCAGGCCGAAATTCCCCGGCCCCTCGCGGGTGACGATCGGCGCAAGCTCGGTGCCGTTCTCGATGTAAAGCCCGGCCGGATCGCGGCTTGGCGCATACATCCCGGCATTCATCGCGAAAACGAGCCGCTCGCCCGGGGCCAGCGTGGCCTTGATACGCGCGGCATTGCCCAGCAACCGGCCCTGATCGTCCTTCAGCCACAGCCGCAGATCCTGCCCGGCCTGCGCCTGACAGACGGTAAAGGGGATGTCCTCGAAGGTGACGGTGTGGCACGGATCGGCCGCCAGCGCGAGGCGCGGCACCACCAGCGCCAGCGCCGCGAAGAGCCGCGCCCAGAGCGGCTTAACCCTCATCGCTTTCGTCATCGTCGCGCGCCGCAATATCGCGCTGCACGGTTTCATCGGAAAACATCCGCCGGGTTTCATCCAGC
Source organism: Rhodobacter capsulatus (assembly GCF_052363185.1). Lineage (GTDB taxonomy): Bacteria > Pseudomonadota > Alphaproteobacteria > Rhodobacterales > Rhodobacteraceae > Rhodobacter > Rhodobacter capsulatus_E. The sequence goes on from NZ_CP198955.1 coordinate 3,539,831, forward strand.
CGGTCAAAGGTCTCGTCCATGCGAAACCGCAGATCGGGCGCATATTTCAGCGTCATCGCCTTGGCCACATGATGGCGCAGCTCGCCCGAATGACGGCGCAGCGCCGCCAGCATCGCCTCGGCGCTGTCGCCCCCCAGCGTGCCGCCCAAAGGCGCCACATAGACCGTCGCCACCTTCAGATCCGGCGAGGTCCGCACCTCGCCCACGGTGATCGAGATCTTGTTCAGGTCCGGGTCATGCACCTCGCCGCGCAAGAGCACGTCGGAAAGGGTACGCCGGATCAGTTCGCCGACGCGAAGCTGACGTTGCGAGGGGCCATCGCCCGAGGAGAAACGGTTCTTTGCCATGCCCCGCACATAGGGCTTTCGGGCCCATTCCGCAACGGGGGGCCGCAACGGGGCTTTGCCAAGCGGGCAGCCGCGGGCTAGGAAGGGCGAAACGCATGGAGAGAGAGATGAGTGACCTGCCGGGGATCGTGATCACGGGGATTTCGGGACGCATGGGGCGGATGCTGGCGGCAACCGTCGCCGCCTCGGACAAGGCCAAGCTCGTCGGCGCGGTCGAGCGCACCGGCCATGACTGGATCGGCCGCGATCTGGGCGAGGCTCTGGGCGGGGCGAAAAATGGCGTGATCGTCAGCGATGATCCGCTGGAAGCCTTTGCCAAGGCGCAGGCGGTGATCGACTTCACCGCCCCTGCGGCGACGCTGGAATTTGCCCGGCTCGCCGCGCAGGCCCGCGCCGTGCATGTGATCGGCACGACGGGCTTCGAGAAGGAACAGATCGAAGCGCTCGAACCCGCGTCGCGGCATTCGGTGCAGATCCGGGCGGGCAACATGAGCCTTGGCGTGAACCTGCTGACGAAACTGGCGAAGACGGTGGCGCAAGCGCTCGATGCCGATTGGGACATCGAAGTGGTCGAGGCCCATCACAACCGCAAGGTTGATGCGCCGTCGGGCACGGCGCTGATGCTGGGTCAGGCCGCCGCCGCGGGCCGCGGCATCGACCTCGAAGGCATGAGCGAATCGGGTCGACACGGGATCACCGGCGCTCGGAAACACGGCGCCATCGGCTTCTCGGCGATCCGCGGCGGCGATATCGTGGGCGAGCATGACGTGATCTTCGCCACGGCGGGCGAGCGCATCGTGCTGCGCCACATCGCCACCGACCGCGCGATCTTCGCCCGCGGCGCGCTCAGGGCCGCGCTCTGGGGCCAGACCCAGAAGCCCGGCCAATACGACATGATCGACGTGCTGGGGATCTGACCTCCCCCGTCGCCTCTTTATCTTGCCGCAAATATCCTCGGGGGTCCGGGGGCAGACAGCCCCCGGCGTTGGCCACAAGCGCCTCAGAAGTCGATGGCGATGCCCTTCTTCTCCCAATCGCCAAAGCGCACCGGCTCCGGCCCGTCGCGGCCGCCGAATTCCTTCGGCAGGGCCACGGCCTGCGCGGCCTTGCGCCGTTCTTCGGCCTCGGCCAGCGCGCGGAGCGCGGCGGGGGGCAGATCCTTCGGGGCGTCTTCGCTCATCAAGGCCTCCGGCTTTGCGTTTCGGGTCGGGCCTGTTATAGGCCGCCCCATCCACGCGAACAAGCAAGGGAAAGCGCCATGGCTTCGATCGATCCGGCCCGCCGTGCGGCAGCGGCGCTTCTGTCCGGCGTGCTGCAGGAGCGGCTGACCTTGGCCGAACAGGCGGGCGAGCTGGCCACGCTGGCGCCCGCTGACCGCGCCCGGGCGCAGCGGATCGCGCTGGCCACGCTGCGCAACCTCACCCGCACCGATGCGATGCTGAAACCGCATCTGCGCAAGGCGCCGCCGCCCGATCTGCATGTGCTTCTCCGCCTCGGCACGGTCGAGATCTGCGCGCTTGGCGAGGCCCCGCATGGCGTCACCGATGCGCTCGTCACGCTCGCCCGTTCAGGCGGGCAAAAGACCGAGGGCTTTGCCGGGCTGATCAACGCGGTTCTGCGCAAGATCGCCGCCGACACCGACCGCTGGGCCCGGCTCGATGCCCCCGCCCTGCCCGGCTGGCTGCGCGGGCGGCTGATGTCGGCTTACGGCAAGGTCGCGGTGATGCGGATGGAAGCGGCGCATCTGGCGGGCGCGCCCACCGATCTTTCGGTGAAGACCGATGCCGCGGGATGGGCCGAAAAACTGGGGGCCGAGCTGCTGCCCACCGGCTCGTTGCGACTGGCGCAGGCGGGGCAGATAACCGAATTGCCGGGCTATGCGACGGGCGACTGGTGGGTGCAGGATGCCGCCGCCGCCCTGCCCGCCAAGGTGCTGAACGCCCAGCCGGGCGAGCGCGTGCTGGACCTTTGCGCCGCGCCGGGCGGCAAGACGCTGCAGCTGCTGGCCGCGGGGGCGAAGGTCACCGCGCTGGATGTCTCGGCCCCGCGTCTCGACCGGCTCGAAGAGAACCTGGCCCGCTGCGGGATGACGGCCGAAACCGTCGTGGCCGATGCGCTCGACTGGACGCCTTCGGCGCCCTTTGACGCGATCCTGCTCGATGCGCCCTGTTCGGCCACCGGCACGATTCGCCGCCACCCGGATCTGCCCTTCGTGAAAGATGCCAGCGGCATCAAGACCTTGGTGGCGCTGCAGGCGGCGCTTTTGGACCGGGCGCTGGGCTGGATCAAACCCGGCGGGCGGCTTGTTTATGCCACCTGCTCGCTTCTTCCCGAGGAGGGCGAGGCGCAGATCGCCGCCGCGCTGGCCCGCCATCCGGGGCTGCGCCTTGCCCCGATCACCACCCCCGGGCTCGACCCCGACTGGCTGACGGAAACTGGCTGCCTGCGGCTGCGCCCCGATCTCTGGCCAGAGCGCGGCGGGCTTGACGGCTTCTTCGTCGCCGTGCTGCAACAGGGCGGCTGAGGGGTGAATTCGGGCCATGACAGGACCCCTGCGCAGCTTTAAGGTGCGGGCAACGGCAACAGGCGTGACAGTTCACATTCGATGGCAAGGGCGATGACTGGGGGCAAGGGCAAATCCTCTCGGGCCGAGTCGCGTGGGCGGCTGACGGGCCTTCTGGACCGGCTGGCGGCGCGGCGCGCGGCCAAGGCCAGCCCCGCCACCGGCTTCGTCAGCCAGCCCGAGCCGCGCTCGATCGGCTCTTTCGCCCGCGGACGGCAGATGATCGCCGGGAATTTCCTCTTTGCGGGCTTTCTGGTCGAGGGGCCCGACCGCGCGATCTGGGATCTGCCCGTCCCCGACCCGAGCTTCGAGGAGGCGCTGCAGGGCTGCACCTGGCTTGACGATCTGGCCGCGGTGGGCGACCGGCCCGCACGCGAGAGGGCGCAGGCCTGGGTTTTCGACTGGATCGCCCGTTACGGCAAGGCCAAGGGGCCCGGCTGGACCCCGGATCTGACCGGGCGGCGGCTGATCCGGCTGATCAACCATGCGCTGTTCCTGCTCAACGGCCGCGACAAGACCGAGGCGCAGGCCTTCTTCCGCACGCTTGGTCAGCAGACGCTGTTTCTGGCGCGGCGCTGGCGCTCGGCCAGCCCCGGCCTGCCGCGGGTCGAAGCGCTGACCGGGCTCATTTACGCCAGCCTGGCGCTGACCGGGATGGAGGTCCATGCCACAGCCGCCGCCGAGGCACTGGCCACCGAATGCACCGAGGAGATTGACGCGGAAGGCGGCATTCCCACCCGCAACCCCGAGGAATTGCTGGAGGTTCTGACCCTGCTTTTGTGGGCCGCCGATGCGATGACCGCGGCCGGGCGCACGCCTTTGCCCGCGCATCTGGCCGCGATCGCGCGGATTGCACCCACGCTGCGGGCGCTGCGCCATGCCGATGGCGGGCTTGCTCGGTTTCACGGCGGCGGCCGCGGCGCCGAGGGGCGGCTCGATACCGCGCTGAACGCCACCGGCACCCGGGCCGTGGCGCGGACCGGGCTGGCGATGGGCTTTGCCCGGCTGCATGCGGGCCGCACCAGCCTGATCGTCGATGCCGCCCCGCCGCCCCGGGGCGCCGCCTCGGCCAATGCCCATGCCTCGACGCTGGCGTTTGAAATGACCTCGGGGCGCTGGCCGGTGATCGTCAACTGCGGCTCGGGGGCGATGTTCGGCCCCGACTGGCACCGCGCCGGCCGCGCCACCCCCAGCCATTCGACCCTGGCGATCGAGGGCTATTCCTCCTCCCGCCTTGGCCCCGCCCGCAGCACCGGCGCGGCGACGCGGACCTGGCTGGAGGAAACGCCCTCGGAAGCCTGGATGCGCCCGGAAAGCGACCCGGCGCGGCATGCGCTTTTCGGCCATGACGGCTATCTGATCACCCACGGGCTGACCCATATCCGGGAACTGGAGCTTGCCCCCGACGGCAACGCGCTGAAGGGGATGGACACGCTGGGCGCGATGACCAGCGCCGACAAGGCCCGGTTCGAGACCGTGTTTCAGGCCGATGCCCTGCGCGGCATCCCGTTCCAGATTCGCTTCCACATCCACCCCGAGGTCGATGCCACGCTCGACATGGGGGGCTGGGCGGTGTCGATGGCGCTCAAATCCGGAGAGATCTGGGTTTTCCGCTTCGATGGCCCGGTCGATCTGACGCTGGACCCCTCGGTCTATCTGGAAAAGGGCCGTCTGCGCCCGCGGGCCACGCAACAAATCGTGCTTTCGGGGCGTTTGCAGGCGCCGATCCAGCAAATCGGCTGGACCTTGGCCAAGGCTCAGGATACCCCCGGCGCCAATCAGGGCGAGCCCCGGCCGCCCGTTCCCGCTCCCTGACCACGGGCCGCGACGGCCCTTGCAAAGAAGGAAAGTCTCGTGACCCATCCCGTTCCGCTCACCCGTGCGCTGCTTTCGGTGTCCGACAAGACCGGTCTGGTCGATTTCGCCCGTGCGCTGGCCGCCCGCGGGGTCGAGCTGCTCTCGACCGGCGGCACCGCCAAGACGCTGCGCGAAGCGGGCCTAAGCGTGCGCGACGTGTCCGAAGTGACCGGCTTCCCCGAGATGATGGATGGCCGCGTGAAGACGCTGCATCCCAAGGTGCATGGCGGGCTTCTGGCGCTGCGCGACAATGCCGAACATCTGACCGCGATGGAAACCCATGGCATCGAGGTGATCGACCTGCTGGTGGTCAACCTTTACCCGTTCGAAGCCACCGTGGCCAAGGGCGCCGCCTATGACGACTGCATCGAGAATATCGACATCGGCGGCCCGGCGATGATCCGCGCCGCGTCGAAGAACCATGCCTTTGTCGCCACCGTGGTCGATGTCGAGGATTACGCCGCCGTTCTGGCGGAACTGGATGCCAACGACGGCAAGACCACCTTCGCCTTCCGGCAACGGCTGGCGCAGATCGCCTATGCCCGCACCGCCGCCTATGATGCCGCCGTCTCCACCTGGATGGCGCAGGCGATCGGCGAGGAAGCGCCCCGCCGCCGCGCCTTTGCCGGAACGCTGGCACAAACCCTGCGCTATGGCGAAAACCCGCATCAGTCGGCCGCCTTCTATCTGGACGGCTCGGCCCGTCCGGGGGTGGCGACGGCGAGCCAGCATCAGGGCAAGGAACTGAGCTACAACAACATCAACGACACCGACGCGGCCTTTGAACTGGTGGCGGAATTCCCGAGCGACGCCCCGGCCTGCGCGATCATCAAACACGCCAATCCCTGCGGCGTGGCCACCGGCAAGACGATGCTTGAAGCCTACACAAGGGCGTTCGATTGCGACCGCACCTCGGCCTTTGGCGGCATCATCGCGCTGAACCAGACCCTTGACGCCGCGACGGCGGAAGAAATCTGCAAGATCTTCACCGAAGTCGTCATCGCCCCCGCGGCCAGCGACGAGGCGAAGGCGATCTTTGCCGCGAAGAAGAACCTGCGCCTTCTGACCACGGGCGCGCTTCCCGACCCGAAAGCGCCGATCACCAGCTTCCGTCAGGTGGCGGGCGGCTTCCTTGTGCAGGGCAAGGACAATGGCGCGATCACGCTGGACGATCTGAAAGTCGTCACCAAACGCGCGCCCTCGGAGCAGGAACTGAAAGACCTGCTCTTTGCCTGGAAGGTCGCGAAACACGTCAAGTCGAACGCGATCATCTATGTGAAGGACGGCGCCACTGTCGGCGTCGGCGCGGGGCAGATGAGCCGGGTCGACAGCACCCGCATCGCCGCCCGCAAGGCGGAAGACATGGCCGAGGTGATGGGCCTGCCCGCGCCGCTGACCCGTGGCTCGGTTGTGGCTTCCGATGCCTTCTTCCCCTTTGCCGATGGTCTGATCACCGCAGCCGAGGCGGGGGCGACGGCGATCATCCAGCCCGGCGGTTCGATGCGCGATCAGGACGTGATCGACGCCGCGAACGAACGCGGTCTGGCCATGGTCTTCACCGGCATGCGCCACTTCCGGCACTGAGGCATCATGCGACTGATGGCGCGGTTTGCGGCAGCGGTGCTGCTGCTCGATCAGGTGACGAAAGTCATCGTCGTGCAATGGATCGGGCTTGACCGGATCGGCCAGATGGCGGTGCTGCCGCCCTGGTTCAACCTGCGCATGGCGTGGAATCGCGGCATCAACTTCGGCCTTTTCGCGGGCGAGGACGAGATCACCCGCTGGGCCCTGGTCGTGATGGCGCTGGCCATTTCGGCCTGGGTCTGGCACTGGGTCAGCCGCCATCCGCAGGGGCTGCGCGGGCAGGTCGCCGCCGGGCTTCTGATCGGCGGGGCGCTGGGCAATGTCATCGACCGCATCGCCTATGGTGCGGTGGCCGATTTCCTCAATGTCTCGACGCCATTCTGGGACAATCCGTTTTCCTTCAACGTCGCCGACATCGCCATTTTCCTTGGCGCGGCGGGGCTGGTGCTGTTCACTGGCGAGGGCAAGTCCGGGCGCGCGTGAATGCCATTGGGGCGTGACGGGCGCACGGCGATAGGCTAAGACGGGGCAAACGACGATGGGGTGCTGCATGCGATCGGTGTCTGGAACGCTCGGGATTGCGCTGGTGACGGCGCTGGCCCTTGGCGGCTGCGGCGGCGCGAAAGACAAACAGCCCGAGCTGATGCACCTGCGCTCCTCGACCTCGGGGCCGGATGAATTCGGCATCCTGCCGACCAAACCGCTTGCCATGCCCGACAGCCTGACCGAGCTGCCCGCGCCGACGCCGGGTGGGACGAACATCACCGATCCCACGCCGCAGGCCGATGCGGTGGCGGCGCTGGGTGGCAATCCCGAACGGCTGACCGGCACCGGCCGCGCGACGGGCGATGGCGGGCTTTTGAGCCATTCGGGGCGGTTCGGCACCGAAGCCGGCATCCGCGACCGGCTTGCCGCCGAAGATCTGCAATGGCGGCGCGATCACGATGGCCGGTTGCTGGAACGGCTGTTCAACATCAACGTCTACCTCAAGGCCTATCGGCCGATGTCGCTTGACCAGCAGGCCGAACTGGAGCGCTGGCGCCAGCAGGGTCTGCGCACCCCGGCCGCCCCGCCTTCGGGCACGGCGCAGCAGGCGCTGCCGTAACGGCCGATCAAACCTGCGTCAGCCCCCTCCGCAGCCGGTTGCCTGTGGCCGTGGCGGGATTACCCTGATGCCAGATCGACGGAGATGCCCATGCGCATGATGCTTGCCGGACTGGCCCTGACGGCGACCACCCTTGGCGCCACGGCCGCCCCGGTGACCCATTTCACCCTGCCCAACGGCCTTGACGCCGTGGTGATCGAGGATCACCGCGCCCCGGTCGTGGTGCAGATGGTCTGGTACAGGGCCGGATCGGCCGACGAGATCCGCGGCAAGTCGGGGATCGCCCATTACCTGGAACATCTGATGTTCAAGGGCACCGACACGCTGGCGCCGGGGGAATTGTCGAAGGTGGTGGCGGCGAATGGCGGCTCGGACAATGCCTTCACCAGCTATGATTATACCGCCTATTACCAGCGCATCGCCGCCGACCGGCTGGAGCTGGTGATGAAGATGGAAGCCGACCGGATGCGCAACCTGCGCATCTCGCCCGATGACTGGAAGACCGAGCGCGAGGTGATTCTGGAAGAACGCGCCCAGCGCACCGACAGCGACCCCTCGGCGCTTCTGAGCGAGCAGATGCGGGCGGCGCAATTCCTCAACAGCCCCTATGGCACACCGGTGATCGGCTGGCGTCAGGAGATGGAAAGCCTGACCCGCGAGGATGCGCTGGCCTGGTATCGCCGCCATTACGCGCCCAACGATGCCGTGCTGGTGGTGGCGGGCGACGTGACCCCCGATCAGGTGAAGGCGCTGGCGCAGACATACTATGGCCCGCTGGAACCGTCGAAAGACCTGCCGCCACGGGTCCGCCCGCAGGAGCCGCCGCAGCTGGCCGCCCGGCGCATGGTGTTTCGCGATGCCCGCATCGCCCAGCCCTATGTGATGCGCAGCTATCTGGCGCCCGAACGCAACCCGGGCGATCAGAAACAGGCGGCCGCGCTGACGATTCTGGCGGAGCTTCTGGGCGGCAACATGGCCACCTCGGTTCTGGGCCGCAAACTGGTGTTCGAGGCGGGCGATGCCATCCATGTCTCGGCGGGCTATGACGGGATGTCGATCGACAAGACCACCTTCACGCTCGCCGTGATGCCCGCGAAGGATGTCGACCTGCCCCGGGCCGAAGCCGCGCTGGACAAGGCTTTGGCCGATTTCTTCACCGACGGCATCGACCCGGCGCAGTTCGAGCGTATCCGCACCCAGATCCGCGCCAGCCAGATCTATGAACAGGACGACACCGAGGCGCTGGCCCATCGCTATGGCGAGGCCCTGGCCTCGGGCTTTTCCGTCGCCGATGTCGCGGCCTGGCCCGAGGTGCTGATGTCCGTCACCCCCGACGACGTGATGGCCGCCGCCACCGCGCTTTTTGCGCCCGCGCAATCGGTGACCGTCTTTGCCGAACCTGCGGGGGGCGCCCCGGCACCCGTTCCCGCCGCGCCCGCCCTGACCCCGGAGGCCACGAAATGATCCTTCGCGCCCCCTTTCGCCTAATCGCCGCCGTGGTTCTGGCGGTCCTCTCCGCCCTGCCCGCGCAGGCGATCGAGATCACCGAGGTCACCTCGCCCGGCGGCATCCGGGCCTGGCTGGTCGAAGCGCATGACATCCCCTTTACCGCGCTGGAAATCCGCTTTCGCGGCGGGGCGAGCCTTGATGAGCCGGGCAAGCGCGGCGCCACCAATCTGATGACGGCGACGCTGGAGGAAGGCTCGGCCGATCTGGACAGTCAGGGCTTTGCCGCCGCGCAGGAGGCCCTGGCCGCCAGTTTCAAATTCGACGTCGATGATGACACGCTGAGCATCTCTGCCCGGATGCTGACGGAAAACCGCGACAAGGCGGTGGCGCTGCTGCAGGGCGCGCTGAATGACCCGCATTTCGATCAGGCCTCGGTCGATCGGGTGCGCGGGCAGGTGCTGTCGATCATCGCCTCGGACGCGCAGGACCCGCAGGCGATCGCGGGCGAGACCTTCCGCAAGCTGGCTTACGGCGATCATCCCTATGGCAGCTCGCTGAACGGCACGGTGGACAGCGTGCAGGCCCTGACCCGCGAAGACATGTTCGCCGCGAAAGCCCGGGTGATGGCGCGCGACCGGCTGGTGGTTTCGGCCGTGGGGGATATCACCCCCGCCGATCTGGGCCCGCTGCTCGACCGGCTTCTGGGCGATCTGCCCGCCACGGGGGCGCCGTTGCCGCCGCGCGCCGATCTGGCGCTGACCGGCGGCGTGACCGTTGTGCCCTTCGACACGCCGCAGGCCACGGTGATCTTTGGCGAGCAGGGGCTCGCCATGTCGGACCCGGATTTTTTCCCGGCCTATGTCTTCAACGAGATCCTGGGCGCGGGCGGCTTTTCCTCGCGGCTGATGGAGGAGGTGCGCGAAAAGCGCGGCCTGACCTATGGCATCTACACCTATCTGGTGCCCAAGGATCTGGCCGAGACCTGGCAGGGCAGTTTCGCCTCGGCCAATGGCAAGGTGGCGGAAGCGATCCAGATCGTGAAGGCGGAATGGGCCAGGGCCGCAAGCGGCAAGGTCACCGACCGCGAACTGGCCGATGCCAAGACCTATCTGACCGGCGCCTATCCGCTGCGCTTTGACGGCAATGGCAATATTGCCGACATTCTGGCGGGGATGCAGCTGAACGGCATGCCGGTCGATTACATCAACAGCCGCAACGACAAGGTCAATGCGGTGACGAAGGACGACATCGCCCGGGTGGCGCAGCGGCTGATCAAGGCCGACGGGCTGCGCTTTGTCGTCGTGGGCCAGCCCGAGGGGTTGAAGTAAGCCCCGAATCTGTTGGGCTTGATTTCGGGCTGTGCTATCCCTTGTGGCATGAACGCACAGCCCCCCCAAATCGGCGCCTCGCGCCCGGTGATCCGCCAGCTTGACGACGCCGCCGCCAACCGCATCGCGGCGGGGGAGGTGGTGGAACGCCCCGCCTCGGCGGTCAAGGAACTGGTGGAAAACGCGCTCGACGCCGGGGCAAGCCGGATCGAGATCGCCTATGCCGACGGCGGCAAGACGCTGATCCGGATCAGTGACGACGGCTGCGGCATGACGGCCGAAGACCTGCCCTTGGCGCTGAGCCGTCATGCCACGTCGAAGATCGACGGCTCGGACCTTCTGAACATCCACACCTTCGGCTTTCGCGGCGAGGCTTTGCCCTCGCTCGGCGCCGTTGGCCGTCTCACCATCACCTCGCGCGCCGAGGGGTTCGAGGCCGCGCAGATCACCGTGTCCGGCGGCCAGATCGACGCGGTGAAACCGGCGGCGCTCAATCGCGGCACCGTGGTCGAGCTGCGCGATCTGTTCTTTGCCACCCCCGCGCGGCTGAAATTCCTGCGCACCGACCGGACCGAGGCGCAGGCCATCGCCGATACGGTCAAGCGCCTCGCCATGGCCGAACCCTATGTCAGCTTCACTCTGCGCGAGATCGCGGGCACCGACACGCGCGAGATTTTCCGCGCCGATGCCGAACAGGGCGAGCTCTTCGGCGCGCTTTCGGGTCGGCTAGGCCGCATTCTGGGCCGGGCCTTTGCCGACAATGCCGTGCCCTTGGACGCCGAGCGCGAGGGGATCCGGCTGACCGGCTATGCCGCCCTGCCCACCTATTCCCGCGGCGCCGCCATCGAGCAATTCCTCTTCGTCAACGGCCGCCCGGTGCGCGACAAGATGCTTTTGGGCGCCTTGCGGGCGGCTTACATGGACGTGCTGTCGCGCGACCGCCACCCGGCCGCGGTGCTGTTTCTGACCTGCGATCCCGAGTCGGTCGATGTGAACGTCCATCCCGCCAAGGCCGAGGTCCGGTTTCGCGAATCGGGCGTGCCGCGGGGCCTGATCGTCACCGGCATCCGCCATGCGCTGGCGCAATCGGGGCATCGGTCGTCCTCCACCGTCGCCACCGCCACGCTCGGTGCGATGCAGCCCGAACCGGTGCAGCCGCGCCTCTATCAGATGGAGCGGCCCAGTTACGGCGCCATCCGCAATGCCTTTGCCGCGCAGATGCCCCTGCAAAGCTTCGACGAGGCGCCGCAGCCCTTCACCGCGCCCTTTGCCCCCTCGGCCCGGGTCGAGCCCGCCCCGCCCGAAACGGCCGAGCTGATCCACCGGCCCTTGGGCGCCGCGCGGGCGCAGCTGCATGAAAACTACATCATCGCCCAGACCGAGCGCGGCATGGTGATCGTCGATCAGCACGCCGCCCATGAGCGGCTGGTCTATGAACGGCTGAAAGCGCAAAGCGCCGAAAAGGGCATCGCGGCGCAGGCGCTTCTGATCCCCGAAATCGTCGAACTGTCGCCCGCCGAGGCCGCCCGGCTGCTCGATGTGGCCGAGGATCTGCACCGGCTTGGCCTTGCCATCGAGCCCTTTGGCGGCAGCGCCATCGCCGTGCGCGAAACCCCGGCGATCCTTGGGGAAATCAACGCCGCGGCGCTGTTGCGCGACATCCTTGATGAGCTGGCCGATCAGGGCGACAGCCTGCGGCTGCAATCGAAGATCGACGCGGTGCTGTCGCGGATGTCCTGTCACGGCTCGATCCGCTCCGGCCGGCAGATGCGGGTCGAGGAGATGAACGCGCTGCTGCGCGAGATGGAGGCGACGCCGCTTTCGGGGCAGTGCAACCACGGCCGCCCGACCTATGTCGAGCTGAAACTCTCCGACATCGAACGGCTGTTCGGCCGGACATGATCCAGATCGGCGCGCATCTGATCGACCTGCAGGACCCGCTGGTGCAGGCGGCGCTTGGTGCGGCGGCGGTTCTGCTGCTGCTGATCCTGCTGATGCTGCGGGCGTCGCTGCGCACGGCGAAGACGCTGGACCCTCTGGCCGGAAACCTTTTGCAACTGGCGCAACGGGTGCAGGCGCTCTCGGATGGCCAACACCAGCTGGCGGGCGGGCTGCATCATGTCTCCGAAGCCCAAGCCGCCAGCCAAAGCCGGATGCTCGCCCTTATGGAAGCCCGGCTGGCCGAGGTGAACCGGGCGATGACCGAAAGCCTGCACGGCTCGGCCACCCGCACGGCGCGGTCCTTGGGCGACCTGCAACAGCGCTTGGCCGCGATCGACAAGGCGCAGGCGAATATCGAGAAGCTTTCGGGCAATGTGCTGGGGTTGCAGGATATTTTGTCAAACAAGCAGACCCGCGGCGCCTTTGGCGAGATCCAGCTGCATGACATCGTGCAAAAGGCCCTGCCGCGCGATTCCTATACGATGCAGGCGACGCTATCGAACGGACGCCGCGCCGATTGCCTGATCCACCTGCCCTATCCGCCGGGGCCCATTGTCATCGACAGCAAATTCCCGCTGGAAGCCTATGAAGCCCTGCGCCGGGCCGAAAATCAAAGCCAGCTGATCGAGGCGCAACGGATGATGCGAATCTCGCTGCGCGCGCATATCCGCGCCATTGCGGATCGCTACATCCTCGAGGGCGAGACCTCGGACGGGGCGCTTCTCTTCCTGCCCTCGGAAGCCGTCTATGCCGAACTGCACGCGAATTTCCCGGAACTGGTGCGCGAGGGCTTTGCCGCCAAGGTCTGGATCGTCTCGCCCACGACCTGCATGGCGACGCTGCACACGATGCGCGCCGTTTTGAAAGACGCGCGGATGCGGGCACAGGCGGGGGCGATCCGGCGCGAACTCGCCGCGCTGAATGCCGATGTCGGGCGGCTGGGCGAGCGGGTGGCCAATCTGGATCGCCACTTCGGCATGGCCGCACGGGATATCGAGGAGATCCGGACCTCCGCCGAAAAGGCGGGCAAGCGGGCGCATCGGCTCGACAATTTCGACTTCGAGGAGCTGGCCCCGGAACCGCCCTTGCGGCTTCCCGTCGAAAGCTGAGATGGCGCTTGCGTCAGGCGCCATCCGGGACGAGAGTGGGGCCACAGGAGGACGTGTCATGCTGCCGATCAGCCCGTCGAAAATCGCCCATGTGATCATCCGCGCCCGGAAATTCGACGCCGAAGTGCCCGGCTCCGGTCAGGGGCGCGAGCTGCGCGCCTTCATCGCGGCGCTGAACGAGGATGAACAAGCGGCGCTGACCGCGCTGATGTGGATCGGCCGCGAGACCTTCGAAGCCGAGGAATTCGACGAGGCCTTCGAAACCGCCAAGGCCGAGGCGACGGCGCCGACCGAGGATTACCTTCTGGGCATCCCGATGCTGGCCGATTACCTGGAAGACGGGCTGAATGCGATGGGCATCAGTCTGGAAGAGGCCGAGGACGGCATCAATCCGACGGTGTAGGGGGGTGCTGCCCCCCGTCCGCAAGCGGACTCCCCCCGGGATATTTTCACCAAGGTGAAAGCAGATCCCGGACGCCCTTTCACCTTGGTGCAAATATCCCACGGGGGTGCGGGGGTGTGAAACCCCCGCTCCTGGGCGGTATCAGGCGACCAGCCGATAGCCGCCCGATTCCGTGATCAGAAGCCGCGCATTCGACGGATCGGGCTCGATCTTCTGGCGCAGCCGGTAGATGTGGGTTTCGAGCGTATGCGTGGTCACCCCCGCATTGTAGCCCCAGACCTCGTGCAACAGCACATCGCGCGCCACCACCCCATCCTGCGCCCGGTAGAGGAACTTTAGAATGTTGGTTTCCTTTTCCGTCAGCCGGATCTTGCGATCCTTGGCGTCGATCAGCATCTTCATCGCCGGCTTGAACGTATACGGGCCCAGCTGGAACACCGCGTCTTCGGATTGTTCATGCGTGCGCAGCTGCGCCCGGATGCGGGCCAGCAGCACCGGGAACTTGAAGGGCTTCGTGATGTAATCATTCGCGCCGCTGTCGAGCCCAAGGATCGTGTCCGCATCGGTGTCATGGCCGGTCAGCATCATGATCGGGCATTTGACGCCTTGCTTGCGCAGCTTCTTGCACAGCTCGCGGCCGTCGGTATCGGGCAGGCCCACATCGAGCATCACCAGATCGTAAAGCGCGCCCTTGGCCTTTTCGACCCCTTCGGCGCCCGAACCCGCCTCGAACACGTCGAATTCCTCGGTCGCGATCAGCTGCTCGGCCAGCGCCTCGCGCAGGTCGCTGTCGTCATCCACCAGAAGAATTTTTTTCAGCCCGGCCATCTTTGCCTCCCGGTCTTATTGCGGTTCGTGTCAAGCTGGACTCTCCTCACCACTGCGGCAAGAGAGGTGAAATCTTTCTCACGCAAGGGTGACGCAGGGCGGGGAAGTGTTTCAATCTGTTTCAACCGCCGCTATCTTCCGGCCATGGAAACGCCCGTCTTTCTCGGCCCGAGCCCCCTTGAACTGATCAACCGCGCCCGCGCCGATCTGCGGCTCGGCCTGCCCGTCGTGCTGTCGGGGCAGGGTCTGGCCGTCGCCGTCGAGACGCTCTCGCCCGAGCGTCTTGACGCCCTGCGCGGTCTTGGGCCGCTGACCCTGGCGCTGACCGCCTGGCGCGCTGAGACGCTGAAGGCCCGGGTCTACGATGACGACCTTGCCCGGATCGCCGTGCCCGAGGACGCCGATCTGGCCTGGCTGCGGGCGCTGGCCGATCCGGCCGATGATCTGCGCATGCCGATGAAGGGACCGCTGACCAGCCAGCGCGGCGGCGATGCCACGCTGGCCCGGGCCGCGATTGGCCTGACGAAGACGGCGCAGCTTCTGCCCGCGGCACTGCTTGCCCCGCTGCCAACACCCGCGCCGGAGGGGCTGACGGCGCTCGACGCCACGCAGGTGCTGCACCTCCTTTCCTCGGAAGCCGCCTTTGCCCCCGTCGCCGCCGCGCGGGTGCCGATGCGGGCGGCGGAAAAGGGGCGGCTGCATATCTTTCGCCCCGACGATGGCGGACCTGAACATTACGCCATCGAGATCGGGTCCCCCGACCGGGCGCAACCGGTTCTGGCGCGGCTGCATTCGGCCTGTTTCACCGGCGATGTGATGGGCTCGCTGAAATGCGATTGCGGCCCGCAGCTGGATGCGGCGCTGCACCAGATGGGGGCCGAGGGGGCGGGCGTGCTGCTTTACCTCAATCAGGAGGGGCGAGGCATCGGGCTGGCCAACAAGATGCGCGCCTATTCGCTGCAAGATCAGGGCTTTGACACGGTCGAGGCGAACCACCGGCTGGGGTTTGAGGATGACGAGCGCGATTTCCGCATCGGCGCGGCGCTGCTGAAGAAGCTCGGCTTCACCTCGGTGCGGCTTCTGACCAACAACCCGGCCAAGGTGCGGATGCTGGAAACCCACGGCATTGCGGTGACTGAACGGGTGCCGCTCAAGGTCGGCAAAAGCCGCCACAACGAAGCCTATCTGGCCACCAAGGCGGCAAAATCGGGGCATCTGCTGTGATCCGTCTGACCGCCACCGGACTTCTGTTCCACGGCCGCCGCCATCCGGTGCAGATCGGCCGCGGCGGGCTGAGCCTAAGCAAGCGCGAAGGCGACGGCGCCACCCCGGTGGGTCGGCTGCGCATCGTCGGTATGCTCTATCGCGCCGACCGCCTGCCCCGCCCGGCGAAATGGGCCAAGCCCATCGGCCCGCAGGATCTGTGGTGCGACGCCCCGGACCACCCCGCCTACAACCAGCCGGTGAGGGCGCCGTTCGGGGCCAGCCACGAACGCCTCGCCCGCCGCGATCCGCTTTACGACATCGTTCTGATCACCGACTGGAACTATCCGAAGGCCACGCCCGGCAAGGGCTCGGCGATCTTCCTGCATCAGCGCCGCCGCCTTGGGTTTCCGACCGCGGGGTGTCTTGCGCTCCGCCGTGCCGATCTGATCAAACTCGCCCGCAGCCTGAAACCCGGCACCGCGCTTTTGATCCCGCCGCTTGCCTGCTTTTATCTTGCGAAAAATATCCCGGGGTCCGGGGCAGCGCCCCGGTCCGCCGACAAGGCTTAAGCCTTCGCCCCGTAATCGCGCGCCCCGAAAATCGCCGAGCCTACGCGCACATGCGTGGCCCCGGCGGCAATCGCCGCTTCGAAATCCGAACTCATCCCCATCGAAAGCCCGGTCAGCCCGTTCCGCGCCGCCATCCCGGCGAGCAGGGCGAAATGCGGGCCGGGGTCTTCCGCTTCGGGCGGAATGCACATCAGCCCGACCACCGGCAGATCCAGCCGCCGCGCCTCGGCCACGAAATCATCCAGCGCCTCGGGCAGGACGCCCGCCTTTTGCGGCTCGGCGCCGGTGTTGACCTGCACGAAAAGATCGGGGCTGGCCCCGCGCGCCTGCGCCAAAGACGCCAGCTTCACCGCCAGCGAGGGCCGGTCAAGCGTGTGGATCGCCTCGAACAACGCCACCGCCTGTTTCGCCTTGTTCGTCTGCAAGGGCCCGATCATGTGCACGGCCACGCCCGGAAACTGCGCCCGCCAGTCGGGCCATTTGCCCGCCGCTTCCTGCACGTAATTCTCGCCGAAAAGCCGCTGCCCCTGATCCAGCACCGCCGCCACCCGGTCGGGCGGCTGCACCTTGGACACGGCGATCAGCGACACCGCCCCCCCGGCCCGCCCGGCGGCCCGCTCCGCGGCGGCGATCCGGGTTTGAATCTCCTGCAGTCCCATGGCGATCTCCTTTGGCGCAAAACAGCACGGGGCACCGAAAAAGAAAAGAGCGGGCGAAACGCCCGCTCTTTCCCGATCAGGTTCCGAGAGATCAGAACTTGAACTTCACACCGAAGTCCGCAACCATGTCGGAGTTCGGCAGGTCGTTGTCGGCGATACCGCCAACAATCGAAGCGCCGCCGCCCAGATCGTACGAAGCGCCGAGACCGTACCAAGTCACGTCAGCCGGGTTGAAGTCGCTGTCGATGGTTTGCACATAGCCGCCAACGGTGGTCGCACCGAAGGTAGTATCGACGCTAACGCCATAGGCTTTAGCATCAACCAAGGCGCTGATGGAGGCGTAGTAGGCTTTGACGTTGGTGGCGCCGAATTTGGCGGTACCGGCCAGCTCGACTTGATCAACGTCGGCACCGACGACCGGATCGATGACTTCGTAGCCCAGACCCACGGTGTAGTTGCCGAAGGTGTAGGCGCCAGCAACGGCGTATTGGGTCGCGTCGTCAGCGGTGACTGCGTTCGACGGATCGCCAGCCGGGGTCGCGTTCACGCCGTCGGTCATCGACGCGGCAACCGAGAAGGCGCCAGCCGAGTAGGTGTACAGGACACTCGGGTTACCCGCCGAGGTGCCGCCAGCGCCGTTGCCATCACCGGTCAGGTAGGGGATGTCGTTGCTCAGGCCGCCCATGGCGAGGTCGGTGTAACCAACTTCGTACAGGTCACCGAACAGGGCTTCCGGAGCCGAAACGGTGTCGCCCATTTCGATTTTGCCGAAAGCGCCCGAGATGAACACGGTGCCTTCGTTGCCGAACGCGGCGCCGTTGTTGGCAGCGGTGTCGCCAGCCTCGTCAGCGCGGAAGGTCGCGCCGAATTCCAGACCAGAATCGGTGGTGCCCGACAGAGTGAAAACCACGCGAGCGCGGCTCGAGAAGTAGGCATCATCGCCGTTGTACACGACACCCATACGGGCGTTGCCCGAGAGTTTCACTTCGGCGGCGGCGGCGCCAGCGACCATGACGAGCGCGGTCGACGCGATGAGAAGCTTTTTCATTTTTCCCTCGTTTTGCTAAGGTCAGCCCCAACTCAGGGGAATCCGAGTTGGGTATGAAGGCTTTTTCTCTCGCCCCGCCCCGCATTGCAACGAAAACGGGGCCGAAGCGCCCAAAGCGAAACCGCATGGTGCAGCTTTGCCACAGTGCCCCGCTGGGGTCAGCGGGCTTCGGACGGGCGCGGGCGCGGCCGCATGGGGAAAAATCTTGTCGCCCCCCCGGCCATCGGCTAGAGACAGGAAAAGCCAATGGGTTCAGCCTGCGGGGGCAGTCGATCGGATGAACAAAGCAACCTCTCTGCGCACCGCGGCGGTGCTGGGCCTCGGGCTGGCTGTGGCGGGCTGTGGCGGCACCTCCAGCGGCAGGCTGTTCCAGTGGGGCGGCCCCGCGCAGACGCCGCAAAAGCAGGAAACCGCCTTCGACAAGTTCAATGTCGAGCCGCAGCAATCGACGCTGTGGGATCTGTTCTCGAACAACGAGGACCCGAACGTCAGCCTGGCGGTGAACAAATATCTGTGGACCGCCTCGCTTCAGGTGCTCGACTTCCTGCCGATCCAGTCGGTCGATCCGTTCTCGGGCCTGATCGTGACGGGCTACGGCACGCCGCCCGGCGGCGGCAAGGCTTATCGCGCCACGATCCACATCACCGATCCGGCGCTCGATGCGCGCTCGCTCAAGGTGTCGCTGGAAAGCCGCGGTGGCACGGTGGCCCCGGAAACCGTGCGCGCGGTCGAAGATGCGATCCTGACCCGCGCCCGGCAGCTGCGCATCCGCGACTCGAATCTCTGATCCGTCACAAGGCGACGATTTCCCCGCCCGGGCGCTTCCGCGGCGGGGATATTTTGTCACTTGTCGGTGCTGATCACTGGACCTTCCGGCCCCGCGCGGTGTAGCAAACCCGCGACCGATGACGAACGAGGGGCCAGATGTCGCGTTACGAGCCGAGCCAGAGCGAAAAGAATTGGCAAGCCGCCTGGGAGGCGGAGGGCGTGTTCACCGCGCGGCGTGACCCCGCCAAGCCGAAATATTATGTACTGGAGATGTTCCCCTATCCGTCGGGGCGCATCCACATGGGGCATGTGCGCAACTACACCATGGGCGATGTCGTCGCGCGGTATAAAATGTCTTGCGGTTTCAGCGTGTTGCACCCGATGGGCTGGGACGCCTTCGGGATGCCGGCGGAAAACGCCGCGATGGAGCGGGGCGGCCATCCGAAGGACTGGACCTATTCGAACATCGCCGACATGCGCGCGCAGATGAAGCCGCTGGGGCTTTCCATCGACTGGAGCCGCGAGTTTGCCACCTGCGACCCGGACTATTACGGCCAGCAGCAGGCGATGTTCCTTGATATGCTGGAGGCTGGTCTTGTCTATCGCAAGGCGGCGGTGGTGAACTGGGACCCGGTCGACATGACGGTTCTGGCGAATGAACAGGTCGAAGACGGGCGCGGCTGGCGCTCGGGCGCGCTGGTCGAGCGCAAGGAACTGACGCAGTGGTTCTTCAAGATTTCCGATTACGCGGGCGAGTTGCTCGCCGCGCTCGATGGTCTGAAGGACTGGCCGGAAAAGGTGCGGCTGATGCAGGCGAACTGGATCGGCCAGTCGCGCGGGCTGCAATTCAGCTTCGATACCGTCGATGCACCCGAAGGTTTCGGCCAGATCGAGGTTTACACGACGCGGCCGGACACGCTGATGGGGGCGTCTTTCGTCGGCATCTCGCCCGATCATCCGCTGGCGAAAGTGCTGGAAGCGGCGAACCCGGAAATGGCCGAGTTCATCGCGCAATGCCGCAAGGGCGGCACCACCGAGGAAGCGATCGAGACGGCGGAAAAGATCGGTCTGGACACCGGCATCCGTGTCAAGCATCCGCTTGATCCGGCTTGGGAATTGCCGGTCTGGATCGCGAACTTCATCTTGATGGATTACGGCACCGGCGCCATCTTTGGCTGCCCGGCGCATGACCAGCGCGACTTCGAGTTTGCCACGAAATATGCCCTGCCGATCAACCCGGTCTTCGTCGCGCAAGGCGCCGAAGAAGCCGTGTTGACCGAGGCCTTCGTGCCGATGAAATCGGAAACCGTCCGCTACATCCGCGGCTTTGCCGGGGCGGACGTGCAAACCGGCGAGGACGGCGTGGCCGCAGCCATCGCCTTTGCCGAGGCGGCGGGCTGGGGCACCGGCGTCACGAAATACCGCCTGCGCGACTGGGGTCTGTCGCGGCAGCGCTACTGGGGCTGCCCGATTCCCGTCGTGCATTGCGCCGCCTGCGGTGTCGTGCCCGAGAAAAAGGAAAACCTGCCGATCCGGCTGCCCGATGATGTCACCTTCGACAAGCCGGGTAACCCGCTCGACCGGCATCCGACCTGGCGCGACTGTGCTTGCCCGAAATGCGGGGCCCCCGCCCGGCGCGAAACCGACACGATGGACACCTTTGTCGATTCGTCCTGGTATTACGCGCGCTTCACCGCGCCGCATGCGACGACGCCGACCGTGGCCGAGGATGCCGACTACTGGATGAACGTCGATCAATATATCGGCGGCATCGAGCATGCGATTCTGCACCTGCTCTATTCGCGCTTCTTCGCCCGGGCGATGGCGAAGACCGGGCACCTGCCCGCGAAAGCGATCGAGCCCTTCGACGCGCTTTTCACCCAAGGCATGGTGACGCACGAGATCTACACGACAGAGCGAAAAACCAAGCTGTCGATTACAAAAAGCGATGGCCAAGAAATCGAAATCGATGGTCCCCCGAGGCTAGTTTATCATCTTCCGGAAGAAGTCGAGGCCGTCGGAACACAAGAGGGCACAATCCATGTCCTCAAGTCGGCATTGGAGGACAAGAAGCTCCGGGCTAACTTTACATCGAACGACGGTGGGCACGACGTAGCAAACCGCTTGATTGCATTGGCGCTCAAAGATGCCAACGACCCATCGATCGTTAAAGTCATCCCCTCGGCCAAGATGTCGAAGTCGAAGAAGAACGTCGTCGATCCGATGAACATCATCGCGCAATTCGGCGCCGATACCGCGCGCTGGTTCGTGATGTCGGACAGCCCGCCCGAACGTGACGTGGAATGGACCGCCTCGGGGGCCGAGGCCGCCTGCAAGCACCTGACGCGGGTCTGGAACCTGTGCGACCGCATCGCGTCGCTGCCCGATGACCTGCCGCCCCGCGAGGATGAGGCGCTGTTGCGCGCCATGCATCGGGCGATTGCCGATGTGACCTTCTCGATCGAGAATTTCGCCTTCAACAAGGCGATTGCGAAGCTTTACGAATTCACCAACACGCTGGCGAAATCGGATGCCTCGAAGCCCGTCCGGCAACAGGCGATGCGGACCCTTGCCCAGCTGATGGCGCCGATGGTGCCGCATCTGGCCGAGGATGTCTGGGCGCATCAGGGCGGCGAAGGTCTGGTGGTGCGCGCGCCCTGGCCCAAGGCCGATCCGGCGATGCTGGTCGAAGATACCGTCACGCTGCCGATTCAGATCAACGGCAAGCGCCGGTCCGAGGTCACCGTGCCGAAGGACATGCCCGCTTCCGAGGTTGAAAAGCTCGTGCTGGCGGACGAGACTGTGATCAAGGTTCTGGCCGGTGGCCAGCCGAAAAAGCTCATCGTCGTGCCGGGGCGCATCGTCAATGTGGTCATCTGACCGTCGGTCCTTTCTGGCTCTGCTTGGCGCCGCGGCCCTTTCGGGCTGCGGCTTCACCCCGGCCTATGGGCCAAAGGGTGGCGCAGCCGGGCTTTTGGGCCGCGTTGAAACCGACATGCCGCAGACGCCCGACGATTTCGCGCTGGTGCGGCGGTTGTCGGAACGGCTCGGCCCGGTGGACAAGGCCCGCTATCGGCTGTCTTACACCGTCACCACCGATGTTCTGGGCCAGGCGATCACCCCCGAAGGCGCGACGACGCGCTATTCGCTGACCGGGCAGGTCGATTACCGGCTGCAGGACAGCCGCTCGGAAGCCGTGCTGCTGGCGGGCAAGGTCAGCAGCTTCACCTCCTGGTCGGCCTCGGGCTCGGTCGTCGCGACCTCCTCGGCCGAGGATGACGCGCATCGCCGCCTGATGCGGATGCTGGCCGATCAGATCATTACCCGTCTGCTGGCGCAGGCAAGCACGCTGCCGCAATGAAGCTGACCGGCATCGCCGCAACGCGCTATTTCGGCAAGCCCGATCCGGCGCGGCTGGGGCTTTTGATCTACGGCGCCGATGCGATGCGGGTGGCCCTACGGCGGCAAGAGGTGATCGCGGCCCTGATCGGCCCCGAGGGCGAGGCCGAGATGCGGCTCACGCGCCTTTCGGGCGCCGATCTGCGCAAGGATGCCTCGCAGGTGATCGACGGCATCAAGGAGATCGGTTTTTTCCCCGGCCCCCGCGTCGTCTTTGTCGAAGAAGCCACCGACACCACCGCCCCCGCCTTTGACGCGGCGGTGAAGGCCTGGACCCATGGCGATGCGCAGATCATCGTGACCGCCGGGGCACTGACGGCGAAATCGGCGCTGCGCAAGATCTTTGAAAACCATCCGAACGCCTATGCGATCGGGATTTACGACGACCCGCCCAGCCGCGAGGAGATCGAGGAGATCCTGAAAAAGGCCGGTCTGCGGGCGATCCCGAACGAGACGATGACCGATGTTCTGGCGCTGTCGAAGGCGCTCGACCCCGGCGATTTCCGCCAGACGATCGAAAAGATCGCGCTTTACAAACATGGGGATAGCACGCCCCTGACCCCGGCCGAGGTGGCGCTTTCGGCGCCCACCACGGTTGAAGCCGAGATCGACGAGGTGCTGGAACTGGTGGCCGACGGGCGGCCCTTGGATCTTGCGCGGATGATGCGCCGGATCGAGGGGCAGGGCGTGCAGCCGGTGACACTCGCCATCATGGCGACGCGGCATTTTCGGACCCTGCACATGGCGGCCTCGGACCCGGGCGGGGTGGGCGCGGGGCTTGGCAAGCTGCGCCCGCCGGTCTTTGGCCCGCGCCGCGACGTGCTGCAGCGGCAGGCGAGCCGCTGGGGGATGATGCGGCTCGAGGAGGCGCTGAAAGTGCTGATCGAGGCCGATCTGACCCTGCGTTCGGCCTCGAAAGCGCCGCAGATGGCGGTGATCGAACGGGCGCTGATGCGGCTTGCTTCCGTGGCGGCGAAGCTGTGACGGCGCTGGTGATCGGCGGCGGTCCGGGGGGCATGATGGCCGCCGAGGAACTGGCCCGCGCCGGCGCGCGCGTCGTGCTGGCCGAGGCGAAGCCGACCTTGGCGCGCAAGTTTCTGATGGCGGGGAAATCCGGGCTGAACCTGACCCGCGACGAGCCGCTTCCGCAGTTCCTGACCGCTTACACGCCGGACTGGATTCGCCCGCATGTGGCTGGTTTTGGCCCCGGGGGGGTGATGGACTTCGCCCGCGGTCTTGGGGTCGATCTGTTCACCGGCTCGACCGGGCGGGTGTTTCCGGTCGAGATGAAGGCCTCGCCGATGCTGCGGCTTTGGGCGCGGCGGCTGGCCGATCTGGGGGTGGAAACGCGCACCCGCTGGCGCTGGACCGGCTTTGCCGGGACGGGTTTCGCCTTTGACACGCCGGAGGGGCCGCAGGTTCTGACCCCAACCGTCACCGTTCTGGCACTTGGCGGCGCAAGCTGGCCGCGGCTCGGCTCGGATGCGGCCTGGGTGCCGTGGCTGAGGGACAAAGGCGTGAGCCTTGCCCCGTTCCGGCCCGCGAACATGGGGCTGCTGGTCGATTGGTCGCCCCATATGGCCGCGCATCTGGGCCAACCGGTCAAGGGCGCCGCGCTGGTCACGCCCGACCAGACCAGCCGCGGGGAATTCGTGCTGTCGTCGCGGGGCCTTGAAGGCGGCGGCATCTATGCGATTGCGGCGCTAGTGCGGGATGGAGCGCCGCTGGCGCTCGACCTTGCGCCCGATCTGCGGCTGGATGACATCGCGCATCGGCTGGGCCGCACGCCCGCCCGCGACAGCCTGCCCAACCGGCTGCGCAAGGCGCTGCGGCTCGATCCGGTGAAACTGGCGCTGTTGCAGGAATGGGGGCGGCCGCTGCCCTCTGACCCGCTGGCGCTGGCCCGCAAGCTGAAAGCACTCCCCGTGCGCCACCTTGGCCCGCGTCCCCTGACCGAGGCGATTTCTTCGGCGGGAGGCATTGCCGAGACCGCCCTGACCGACAGCCTTGAACTGAAGGCCCTGCCCGGGGTCTTTGCCGCGGGCGAGATGCTGGATTGGGAGGCGCCGACGGGCGGTTATCTGCTCACCGGCTGTCTGGCGACGGGCCGCATCGCGGGCCGGGCCGCGGCGCGATTGTTCGGGGCACAATCGGCCGGTTGACGGCCCTCGTCGCGCATGGCGAACTGATCCCCTTGCGAGGGAGACGCAGATGACCCAGACCCGCCTGATCACCCCCGTCCTTGTGGGCGGTGCCATCATCTTGATGCTTGGCTTTGCCATCCGGGCCTCGTTCGGGGTGTTCCAGATTCCGATCGCCACCGAATTCGGCTGGCCGCGGGCGGAATTCTCGCTGGCCATCGCGATCCAGAACCTGGCCTGGGGGATCGGCCAACCGATCTTCGGCGCCATCGCCGAGAAATTCGGCGACCGCAAGGCGATCATTCTGGGCGCGCTGATGTATGCCTTCGGGCTGGTGCTGTCCGCCTTTGCCACCCAGCCCTGGCAACATGACCTGCTGGAGATTTTCGTCGGCTTCGGCATCGCGGGCACGGGTTTTGGCGTGATCCTCGCCGTCGTCGGCCGCGCGGCATCCGACGAGAACCGCTCGCTCACGCTCGGCATCGCCACCGCGGCAGGCTCGGCCGGTCAGGTCTTTGGCGCGCCGGTGGCCGAGGCGTTGCTGAGCCAATTCCCCTGGCAAACCGTCTTCGTGATCTTCGCCGTTACCATCCTGGCCGCCATGGCCGCCCTGCCGCTTCTGCGCAGCCCCGCCCGCGCCGCCCCCCACGCGACAAGCGAACCGATGGGCACGGTCTTGAAACGCGCGTTGAAAGACCCGTCCTTCACCCTGATCTTTCTGGGCTTTTTCTCCTGCGGTTATCAGCTGGCCTTCATCACCGCGCATTTCCCCGCAATGGTGACCGAGATGTGCGGCGCCGTTCCCCCCGGCTCCCTTCTGGCCGCCGTGGGGATCGAGAGCCTCTCGACCCTTGGCGCCGTCGCCATTTCGCTGATCGGTCTGGCCAATATCGCAGGCACGATCTTTGCCGGTTGGGCCGGGCGGCATTATTCGAAGAAATACGCGCTGGCCATCATCTATCTCTTGCGCACGCTTGCCGCCGCCGCCTTCATCCTGGCGCCGATGACCCCCGCGACGGTGCTGGTCTTCTCGCTCGTCATGGGGGCGCTTTGGCTGGCGACGGTGCCGCTGACCTCGGGCCTGATCGCCGATCTTTACGGGCTGCGCTACATGGGCACGCTTTATGGGGTCGTGTTCTTTTCCCATCAGCTGGGCGCCTTTCTGGGCGTCTGGCTGGGCGGGCGGCTTTACGACATCGCGGGCGATTACACCCTGGTCTGGTGGGTCGGCGTCGGCATGGGAGCCTTCTCGGCGCTCGTCCACCTGCCGGTGAAGGAACGCCCGCTGAGCGCTCAACCCGCCTGAAGCATCGCTTCCAGACCGGCGCGAAAATCGGGGTAGCGCAAGCTCACCCCGAGTTCAGCCTTGATCCGGTCATTCCGCACCCGCTTGTTTTCGGCATAGAAACTCGCCGCCATCGGGCTCATGCTGGCCGGGTCAAAGGGCACCTCGGGCGGGCGGGGCAGGCCCAGAAGCTCGGCCGCATAGGCCAGCACATCCTCGGGCGGGGACGGCGCGTCGTCACAGACGTTATAAACCCGCCCCGGATCAGGCCGCGCGATCGAGGCCGCCAGAACCTGCGCGATGTCGTCCACATGGATGCGCGAGAACACCTGCCCGGGCTTCAGGATCAGCCGGGCGGTGCCGTCGCGGACCTTTTCGAACGGGCCGCGACCGGGGCCGTAAATCCCGGCAAGACGGAAGACATGCAGCGGCAGGCCCAGCGCTTGCCAAGCCGCTTCCGCCGCCACCCGCTGCACGCCGCGCGTGGTGGTGGGGGTCAGGGGCGTGTCTTCATCGACCCAGCCGCCGCCATGATCGCCATAGACGCCGACGGTGGACAGATAGCCCACCCAAGCCAGATGCTGCGCTGCAGCAATTTCATTTCGCTGCGCAGCGAGAACCGGGTCACCCGTTCCATCCGGGGCCACAGAGGTGAGCAGATGCGTCGCCTCCGCCAGTGGCAGCGGCCCCCCGGTCCAGACCAACGGCTCCGCCCCCTCGGCTCGAAGCAATTCGGCTTTCGCCGCGCTGCGCGTCGTTGCGATGATCCGCCAGCCCGCCGGTAAAAGCAGCCGGGCCAGCGCCCGCGCGGAATAGCCGTGACCGATCGAGAGCAGCGTTTTCATGGGTTTCTCCTTCGGTTCGCACCCTAGTCATCACGTCGTCACTTGCGAAGGGCAAAAAGCTCTGGCACCTTTGGTCATGGAACATATGACATCTCTCAAAACCTGGCCCGAGGCCGCGCCGCGTCTGATTGCCGTCGCCGCGGGCCGTGAGCCTGCCGATTGCGTGATCCGGCAGGGCAAATGGGTCAACGTCCAAAGCCGCGAAGTGCTGGACGGTTACGACATCGCGATTGCCGAGGGGCGTTTCGCCGCCATCGCCCCCGATCTTTCCGCCGCCATCGGGCCGGAAACCACCGTGATCGAGGCGCAGGGCCGTTACATGATCCCCGGTCTGGTCGATGGCCACATGCATGTTGAGAGCGGCATGCTGACCCCCGCGGAATTCGCCGCCGCCGTCATTCCGCATGGCACGACGACGATGTTCACCGACCCGCATGAAATTGCCAATGTGCTGGGTCTGGCGGGCGTGCGGATGATGCATGACGAGGCGATGTTGCAGCCCGTCAACATCTTCACCCAGATGCCGTCCTGCGCGCCCTCGGCGCCGGGGCTGGAGACGACGGGCTTTGAAATCACCCCCGAGGATGTGGCCAAGGCGATGTCCTGGCCCGGCATTATCGGCTTGGGCGAGATGATGAACTTTCCGGGCGTCATTGGTGCGGATGCCAAAATGCTGGCCGAGATCGCCGCGACGCAGCGGGCGGGCAAGACGGTCGGCGGGCATTATGCCAGCCCCGATCTGGGGGCACCGTTCCGCGCCTATGCGGCGGGCGGTCCGGCCGATGACCACGAGGGCACCTGCGAGGAAGACGCCGTGGCCCGGGTCCGGCAAGGGATGCGGGCGATGCTGCGGCTCGGCTCGGCCTGGTATGACGTCGAAAGCCAGATCACCGCGGTGACGAAACGCGGGCTCGATCCGCGCAACTTCATCCTGTGCACCGACGATTGCCATTCGGGGACTTTGGTCCATGAAGGCCACATGAACCGGGCCTATCGCCATGCCGTCGCCTGCGGCTGCGATCCCTTGATCGCGCTGCAGATGTGCACGGTGAACACGGCCTCGCATTTCGGGCTGGAACGGGAACTGGGCTCGATTGCGCCCGGGCGGCGGGCGGATGTGATCCTGACCTCGGATCTGGTGACCCTGCCCGTGGAAATGGTGATCGCGCGGGGGCAAGTGGCGGCGGAAGGCGGCATTCTGAAGGTCGACTGCCCGCGTTACGACTGGCCCGACAGCGCGCGACAGACCGTGCATCTGGGCAAGCGGCTGAGCGCCGAAGATTTCGCCATTCCCGCGCCCGAAGGGGCGAATACGGTGACGGCAAGGGTGATCGGCGTCGTCGAAAATCAGGCGCCGACAAAGGCGCTGACAGCGGAGCTTGATGTCATCGACGGGCTGGCGCAGCCCGACGAAACCAAGGACGTGGCACAGATCGCGCTGGTCGAGCGGCACCGGGGAACCGGCAAGGTGGTGAACGGCTTCGTCTCGGGCTTTGGCTACAAAGGCTCGATGGCCATCGGCTCGACCGTCGCGCATGACAGCCACCACATGATCGTCGTCGGCACCGACCGCGAAGCGATGGCCGCCGTCGCCAACCGGCTGGGCGAGATGGGCGGCGGCATCAGCGTCTGGAAAGACGGGGCCGAACTGGCCGCCGTGCCCTTGCCGATTGCCGGGCTGATGTCCGACGACCCCGCCGCCGAGGTCGCCGCCCGCGCCGCAGCGATGGTGAAAGCGATGGCCGATTGCGGCTGCACGCTCAACAACGCCTATATGCAGCATTCGCTTCTGGCCTTGGTGGTGATCCCGGAAATCCGCATTTCCGACCTTGGCCTTGTCGATGTGACGAAATTCCAACTGACCGAGCTTTTCGCATGAACGATCCCGTAACGATCCTGACCCCGCCGCCCTCGGCGCATGACACGTTCACCGATCCGGCCGCCGCGGTGGCCCGGCTCGAACAGCTTTACGCCGAGGCGACCGGCTTTCTGTTGCAGAAGTTCAACGAGGTTCTGGCCACCGGCCGCGCCGACACCCGCTTTCGCGCCTTCTACCCCGAGGTGCGGATCACCGTCACTTCGCATCTCAAGGCCGACAGCCGGTTGAGCTTCGGCCATGTGTCGTCCCCCGGGACCAAGGTGGCGACGATCACCCGCCCGGATCTCTTCCGCAATTACCTGACGCAGCAGATCGGGCTCTTGATGCGCAACCATGGGGTGCCGGTGCAGATCGGCCCCTCGGACACGCCGATCCCGGTGCATTTCGCCGTCGCCGGTCAGCCCGAGGTGACGATCCCGCAGGAAGGCGCGCTGACGATTTCCTTGCGCGATGTCTTCGACGTGCCCTCGCTTGAAAGCATGAACGACGATATCGTGAATGGCACGGCGAAGCCGAACCCGGATGGGTCCGGGCATCTGGCGCCCTTCACCGCGCAACGGGTGGATTACTCGCTCGCCCGGCTGTCGCATTACACCGCGACCGCGCCCGAGCATTTCCAGAACCATGTGCTCTTCACCAACTATCAGTTCTACGTCGATGAATTCGAAAAGGTCGCGCGGCAGATGTTGGCCGATCCGGCGCAGGGCTACACCAGTTTCGTCGCGCCCGGGAATGTGGAAATCACCACGGCCGATGGCGCGATCCCGCCGCTTGCGAAGCTGCCGCAGATGCCGACCTATCACCTGAAACGGCCGGACGGGAACGGCATCACGCTGGTCAATATCGGCGTCGGCCCGTCGAACGCCAAGACCGCGACCGATCATATCGCCGTGCTGCGGCCGCATGCCTGGCTGATGGTCGGCCATTGTGCAGGGCTGCGCAATTCGCAAAGCTTGGGCGATTTCGTTCTGGCCCATGCCTATCTGCGCGAGGATCATGTGCTCGATGACGACCTGCCCGTCTGGGTGCCGATCCCGGCCTTGGCCGAGGTGCAGGTGGCCCTGCAGGAAGCCGTGGCCGAGATCACGCAACTGGACGGCTACGAGCTGAAACGGATCATGCGCACCGGCACGGTGGCCACCATCGACAACCGCAACTGGGAGCTGCGCGACCAGTCCGGCCCGGTGCAACGGCTCAATCAAAGCCGGGCCATCGCGCTCGACATGGAAAGCGCCACCATCGCCGCGAACGGGTTCCGCTTCCGGGTGCCCTATGGCACGCTCTTGTGTGTTTCCGACAAGCCGCTGCATGGGGAACTCAAACTTCCGGGCATGGCGACCGAGTTTTATCGCACCCAGGTGGCCAGCCATCTGCTCATCGGCGTGCGCGCGATGGAGAAGCTGCGGGCCATGCCGCTGGAGCGGATCCACAGCCGGAAACTGCGGTCCTTTGACGAAACAGCCTTCCTTTGATGCGCTGCCTTGACGCCGGGAAAATCGGCAAAACCTGCCCGAAAAGGCTTGCCATGTTGAAAAAAACCGTGTGTTAGAGGGCGCATCAAACCGTGCAGACGGATCAGGATAGCCCCACCACCCGGGGCGTATGAGAGGAAGACCCATGTCGAAACCGATGACCAAGACCCAGCTGGTGGCCGCGCTTGCCGAAGCCATGGGGTCGGACAAGAAAACCGCGACCGCCGCCATCGACGCCATCGCCGATGTCGTGACGAAGGAAGTCGCGGCGGGCGGGTCGGTGACGCTGCCGGGCATCGGCAAGGTCTCGTGCAAGGCCCGTCCCGAGCGTCAGGTCCGCAACCCGGCCACCGGCGAGACGATGATGAAACCGGCCGACAAGCAGGTGAAGGTGACGATTGCCAAAGCCCTCAAGGACAGCGTGAACGTCTGATCCCCGAGGCCCCCGCAAGGGTGTTCATGGTTCCGGGCCGCTCTGCATCCGCAGGGCGGCCTTTTTCGTGGGCGCTGGCGCGTCCCCGGGGCGGGCGCGGGCAAATAACCTGTATCGCATACAGATTTTATCTTGTCCGAAGCGGGGGTTTCCGGCTCTGGCTGTTCGAAATCGCACCGACGGAGGGAACGGAATGGATCTTCGCGCCATAGTCATGGGCCTTGCCTTCGCGCTGATGTGGTCATCGGCCTTCACCTCGGCGCGGATGATCGTGGCCGAGGCGCCGCCGCTGCTGGCGCTGTCGGCGCGGTTCCTGATCTCGGGGGCTCTGGGGGTGGGGATCGCGCTGGCGCTGGGCCAAAGCTGGCGCCTGACGCGACCGCAATGGAAGGCCACGCTGATTTTCGGCATCTGTCAGAACGCGCTTTATCTGGGGCTGAATTTCGTGGCGATGCAATGGGTTCTGGCTTCTGTCGCCTCGATCGTCGCCTCGACGATGCCGCTGATGGTGGCGCTTCTGGGTCGCATCGTCTACGGCGACACGGTGCGCCCGCTTGGCCTTGCGGGGCTGGTGGCGGGGGTGATCGGCGTGGCGATCATCATGGGGGCGCGGCTTTCGGGCGGGGTCGATCCGCTGGGGCTGGCGCTGTGCTTCGGGGCCGCGCTGGCGCTGTCGGTGGCGACGCTGTCGGTGCGCGGGGCGTCCTCGGGTGGCAATGTTCTGATGATCGTCGGCTTGCAGATGTGGGTGGGCGCCGCGGCGCTGGCGCTGGTGTCCGTGGCCACCGAAACCTGGGAGGTCGTGCCCTCGACCCGCCTTGTGCTGGCCTTCCTTTACACGACGCTGATCCCGGGGCTGCTGGCCACCTGGATCTGGTTCCGGCTGGTGGGGCGGATCGGCGCGGTCAAGGCCGCGACCTTCCATTTCCTCAACCCGTTCTTCGGCGTCGCCATCGCGGCGGTGGTTCTGGGCGAGCGACTGGGCCTGCTGGACTTTCTGGGCGTGGCGATCATCGCCGCGGGCATCCTGGCCGTGCAACTGTCAAAGCAGAGGTAAAGGATGGGCTGGCTTGAATTCGCCCTTGCCGGGCTCGCCTTCATGTCCACCCATCTGATCCCGGCGACGCCGCGGATCAAGGGGCCGCTGGTCGCGACCCTTGGCCGGGCGGGCTATGGCATCGCCTTTGGCCTGCTGGCGCTGGGATTGCTCTATTGGCTGATCCTGGCCGCCGCCCGGGCGCCTTTCATCGAGCTGTGGCCGCAAGAGATCTGGATGCGCTGGGTCGCGAATATCGTGATGCCGGTCGTCATCCTGATGTCCAGCTACGCCATCGCCGCCCCGAACCCCTTCGCCTTCGAGGGACGGGCGAGCGGTTTCGACCCCGCCCGCCCGGGCATCGCGGGGATCACCCGGCAGCCCTTCCTTTGGGCGCTGGTGCTCTGGGCCGCGGCGCATCTTCTGGTGAACGGCGATCTGGCGCATGGGATCCTGTTCGGGGTGTTTCTGGTCTTTTCGCTGATCGGCATGCGGGCGATGGAGCGGCGGCTGATCCGCAGCCTTGGCCCGGCCGAGTTCGCGCGTCTGGCGGCGCAGACCAGCCTGATCCCCTTTGCCGCGCTTGTGACCGGCCGCTGGCGCCCGACGAGCCGCCCTTCGTGGCTGCGGCTCGGCATCGCCGTCTTCGCCTGGGCGGCGATCTTTCATCTGCATGAGCTGGTGATCGGCCTCAACCCGGCGCCGTGATCCGCCCTCCCCCGATCACCCTTTGCGCAGGCTTTCCAGAAGCTTGATCGTCACCCAGCCGTTCGGGGTCATGCCGTGGTCGCGCTGATAGTCCATCACCGCGCCGATCGTGCCCGCGCCAATCAAGCCATCCGTGCCCTTGGTGTCATAGCCCTGCGCGGTCAGAAGCCGCTGCACCTCGACCTTTTCGGCATCGGTCAGCGCCCGGCCCTCGCGCGGCCAGGGATGCACGAACGGCCCCTGCCCCTTCAGCCGGTCGGACAGATGCCCCACCCCCATCACATAGGCATCGGCATTGTTATAGCGCGAAATCGCGGTGAAATTGCCAAAGATCATCAGCGCCGGCCCCTTCGGCCCGGCCGGCAGCAGGATCGAGGCCGCGCCGTAATTCGGCACCACCCCGCCGTTCACATCCCGCACGCCCAGCGCCGCCCAATCCGCGGGCGACCGCTTCGTGCCCTTGCCCGCCAGCCCGGTGTTGAACCCTTCGGGCAGGGAGACCTCCACCGCCCAGGGCTGCCCCTTCGACCAGCCCGAGCGCGCGAGATAGGCGGCGGTCGAGGCCAAGGCATCGGCGGGGTTGTCCGACCAGATGTCGCGCTTGCCATCGCCGGTGAAATCGACCGCAAAGGCCAGATACGACGTCGGGATGAACTGCGTATGCCCCATTGCGCCCGCCCAGGACCCGGTCATATGCGCGGGGTCGATATCGCCCGCCTGCAGGATCTTCAGCGCCCCGATCAGCTGGCTTTCAAAGAACGCCGCCCGCCGTCCGTCATGGGCCAGCGTCGCCAGTGCCGGGATGATCAGCGTGTTCCCGCGCTTTGCCCCGTAGCGGCTTTCCATGCCCCAGACGGCGACGACCACCTCTTTCTCGACGCCATACCGCGCCTCGATTTCCCGCAAGATCGCCGCATGCTGCGCCAAAGCCGCCCGGCCATTGGCGATGCGTTCATCGGACGCCGCGCTGTCCATGTAATCCCAGATCGGCTTGACGAATTCGGCCTGAAACTGCTGCCGCCCGATCACCTTGGGGTTATAGGGCACATCGCGCATGGCGCGGTTCCAGGTGGCCTCGGAAATCCCCGCCGCCATCGCGCGGGGCTTGAAACCTGCGACCCAGGCATCCATCCCCGCCTGCGTCGCCGCATCGACCGGCGGGATCTCTTCGATCGTGTTCATGGAAACGCCCCCCCGCTCCAGCGGCCCGCCACAGGCACTCAGCGCCGAAAAGGCCAGAAGGGTGACGACAAGGGGTTTCAACGCGTGTTTCATGGCCTGCCCGACTGTTCGTTCTTTGAGACCAGTCTAGCAGGCAATGAAGGTTGCGCAAACCCGCTTGGCGGGTGTCCGCCTAGGCCTTCTCGTCGTAAAAGGGCGTCATCTGCGCGACGATCACGGAATTCTCATCCAGCGCCCGCTGCATCAGCTCTTTCTCGGCGGCGTCGATCTCGTCGCCCGCCTTTTCGCGTTCGGCCAAGGTGCCGTAGCCGGTCACGTCCAAAGGCGCCATCTCGGCCTGTTTCAGGATCGCCACGGTTTCGCGCACGGCCTCGGCCTCGTCGACGCCGCTTGCGTAGCACAGCAAGCCCGCCCCGGTCGATCCCTTGGGCAGCCCGTCATTCGCCGAGCGCCCCACCTCCACCAGCAGCGTATAGACCTGCTGCGGGCGTTTCGCCTTTTCCGGTTTCTCGGTGGTCTCGGTCATTTCATTCCCCTCTCAGCCGCGGCGCAAGGACCGCAGCGAGGTCACGGCCAGCCAGGCCGCGACCAGCACATAAAGCGCAATCGCCGCCCCGGGCATCCAGTCCCCGGGGGCGGCGGCCTTGGCCATCTCGCCCAGAAGCGTCAGCGCCACCGGCGTCACCAGCCCGATCATCGCCAGATCGGCCACCATCAGCGCAAAGCGCAAAGGTTGCGGCAAGGCCGCCCCGCGCACCGCATCCGCCACCTTGGCGCCCAGCGACAACAGCATGATCAGTCCCGCAGCAGATCGTTGATCGCGGTTTTCGAGCGCGTCTGCGCATCGACCCGTTTCACGATCACCGCGCAGTAAAGGTTGATGCCCCCCTTGGTCGGCATCGACCCCGCGACGACCACCGAATAGGGCGGCACTTCGCCGTAAAACACGTCCCCGGTTTCGCGATCGACGATCTTCGTCGATTTGCCGATGAAGACGCCCATGCCCAGAACCGATCCCTCGCGGACGATGCAGCCCTCGACCACTTCCGACCGGGCGCCGATGAAGCAGTTGTCCTCGATGATCGTCGGCCCGGCCTGCATCGGTTCCAGCACGCCGCCGATGCCGACGCCACCCGACAGGTGCACGTTCTTGCCGATCTGCGCGCAGGACCCCACCGTCACCCAGGTGTCGACCATCGTGCCCTCGTCGACATAGGCGCCGAGGTTGACGAAGCTGGGCATCAGCACCGCCCCCTTGGCGATATAGGCGGAGCGGCGCACGATGCAGTTCGGCACGGCGCGGAAACCGGCGGCCTTCCATTGCGCCTCGCCCCAATGGGCGAATTTGCTGTCGACCTTGTCCCACCAGGTGCCGTTCTGCGGCCCGCCCGAATGCACTTCCATGTCCTTGAGGCGGAAGCCCAGCA
The DNA here is from genome assembly GCF_052363185.1 of Rhodobacter capsulatus. Classification (GTDB taxonomy): domain Bacteria; phylum Pseudomonadota; class Alphaproteobacteria; order Rhodobacterales; family Rhodobacteraceae; genus Rhodobacter; species Rhodobacter capsulatus_E. Next base: position 3,574,402 of record NZ_CP198955.1, read on the forward strand.
GCACGGCCTTTTTCGCCCATTGGTTCACATGCCAAGCCCCGTCGGCCTGTTTCTCGGCGACGCGCAGCACGCCCTTGTCCAGCGCCTCGAGCGTGGCCTCGATCGCATCCCGCGCCTCGCCCTTCGTGTGCGGCGTAAGGGTGTCGCGGACTTCCCAGGCGGCTTCGATGGCAGCTTCGAGCATGGCGTTCGACATCGGAACGGTCCTCTTTCAGGTGGCTTTCATGGTTTTCCCCCTATAGTTGGGAAAAGCCCTTCGCGCAACGAGCCGTGACATGAAAGACGAGAGCCGTTCCCACCCGTTCCGCGACAGCATCATGGATGCGAAAACGGCGCAGGAGATCCCCGCCACCGCGCAGACCCGGGCGCCCGCCTACCGGCTTGCCTTCACCGATGGCGGCTTCATGATGCGCGAGGAATTGCGCCCGGTGCGGCTGCAGCTGGAATTGCTGAAGCCGCAGCTGATCATGGACGAACGCGGCGTGGAAAGCACGGTGGTGCTGTTTGGCGGCGCCCGCATCCCGGAACCGGCGCAAAAGGACAGCGCCAAGACCCCCATTCTGGCGGAGCTGAGCCGCTATTACGACGAGGCGCGGACCTTCGCGCGGATGATGACGGAACGCTCGATGGCGGCTTACGGGCGGGAATATGTCATCTGCACCGGCGGCGGCCCGGGCGTGATGGAGGCGGGCAACCGCGGCGCGCACGAAGCCGGGGGGCAGTCGATCGGGCTCAACATCGTCTTGCCGCATGAACAGGCGCCGAACGCCTATGTGACGCCCGACCTGTGCTTCAACTTCCACTATTTCGCCATCCGCAAGATGCATTTCCTGATGCGGGCCAAGGCCGTCTGCGTCTTTCCGGGCGGCTTCGGCACGCTCGATGAAATGTTCGAGACACTGACGCTGATCCAGACCCGGCGGATGCGGCGCATTCCGCTGATCCTGTTCGGCGCGGAATTCTGGCGCCGCGTCGTCGACTGGGACTATCTGGCCGAGGCGGGCACGATCGCCGCCGAGGATATCAAGCTGATCAGCTTCGTCGAAACCGCAGAAGAAGCGGTGGAGGTGATCGAGACCTGGGCCAACGGGCACGCCCCGGACTGAGGGCGCAAGGGCGTATTTGGACCAAGAAGAAACATGCGGCTTCTTCTTGGCGCAAGTACGCCCTTTGCGACGCCGGGGATCAGAGACCGGCCTGGCCCGGACGCAGGCGCCCGATCAGCGCGCGCAGCGTTTCGGGTTCGGGGGCGGCGCAAAGTTGCGGCACCAGCGCGGTGATTTCGGCGTCGGGCAGGCGCCACCATTGCAGCTGCAACAGCAGCGCGATCACATCTTCCGAAAAGCGGGTCTTGATCACGCAGGCCGGATTGCCCGAAACGACCTGATAGGGGCCGACATCGCGGCTGACCACCGCCCCGGCCGCCACCACCGCGCCGTCGCCGATGCTCACCCCCGACAGGATCGTTGCCCCGCTGCCGATCCAGACATCATTGCCGATCACCACATCGCCGCGCGTCGCCGGATGGCCCGTGACGGGCGGGCAGGCGATCCGGTCGGCATGGATATGGCCGAAGGGATAGGTGCTGATCCAGTCGGTGCGATGATTGCCGCCCAGAAAGATGCGGATCCCCGCAGCCAGCGAGCAAAAGGCGCCGATGCGCAGATCGGCACCCTCGCCCCATTCATGGATCGTCAGACCCGCGCTGCCATAGGTCATCCGCCCGATGCTGACCCGGCTCGCCCCGACCTGCCAGCTCTGCGCCGTACCATCCTCGGGCCGCGGGGCGGCAGGGCGCAGGCGTCGGAGCAGCCGCCGCAGCCCCATGGTCAAAGACCCGTTTCGGCGTCGATTTCGGCTTTCGACTTGCGCGCCCGTTCGGTGGCGGATTTCAGCTGCCCGCAGGCGGCCATGATATCCTCGCCCCGCGGCGTGCGGATCGGCGCGGCATAGCCAGCCTTGTAGACGATGTCGGCAAAGGCCTCGATCCGTTCCCAGTCCGAGCGCTGATAGGGCGAGCCCGGCCATTCATTGAAGGGGATCAGGTTGATCTTCGCCGGGATGCCCTGGATCAGCCGCACCAGACGGCGGGCATCGTCGTCGCTGTCGTTCACACCCTTGAGCATCACATATTCAAAGGTGATCCGTTCGGAATTCGACAGCCGCGGATAGTCGCGCAGGGCGTCCAGCAGCGTCTTGATGTTCCATTTCTTGTTCACCGGCACCAGCTTGTCGCGCACCGCATCGGTGGTGGCGTGGAAGGAAATCGCCAGAAGGCAGCCGATCTCCTCGGCCGTGCGCGCAATTTCCGGCACGACGCCCGAGGTGGAGAGCGTGATCCGGCGGCGCGACAGCGTCAGCCCCTCGTTGTCCATGACAACCTGCATCGCGTCGCGGACGTTTTCGAAATTGTAGAGCGGCTCGCCCATGCCCATCAGCACGACATTCGAGATCAGCCGGGTTTCATCCTTCGGTTCACCCGGTTTCGGCCATTCGCCCAGATCGTCGCGCGCCACCATCACCTGCCCGACGATTTCCCCCGCCGTCAGGTTGCGCACCAGTTTCTGCGTGCCGGTATGGCAAAAGGAACAGGTCAGCGTGCAGCCGACCTGGCTTGAAATGCACAAAGTGCCGCGGTTTTCCTCGGGGATATAGACGGCCTCGACCTCGTGCCCGCCGGCGATGCGCAAAAGGTATTTCCGCGTGCCATCCAGCGAGACCTGACAGGTCACCACCTCGGGCAGGGCGATCTCGAAATGCCGATCCAGAAGCGCGCGGTAGTCTTTCGCCAGATTGGTCATCGCGGCGAAATCGCGCACGCCCCAGTGATAGATCCACTGCCAGACCTGACCGACCCGCATCTTCGCCTGTTTCTCGGGCGTGCCCGCAGCGATCAGCGCCGCGCGCAGCTGCTCGCGGGTCAGGCCGACCAGATTGATCCTGCCCCCCTCGGGCAGCTTGCGCGGCAGGGTCAGCACGTCTTGCGTGATCGGGGAAGTCGGCTCGGTCATGGCAGGTCCAGCATTGGGCAAGCCGTGCATATAGGGGATTCGGGTCGGAAAACAAAGCCGGAATGCGGCAGGGCTAACGCCTTCTTAGGATTGTTCTGCAAAGCTCCGCCCACCCGTCGTCACCCGATCCGGTCATGGACCTTCCTGTCAGTCTTCTTCCCTACAACGGCTCGCTGCTGTCGATGTCGCTGCTGTCGTCAAAGCAGACGCTGCTGCTGTCGAGTTTCGGCAGCCTGACCAGCGGGCTGAGCCTGAGCGATGCGAATGGCAGGATTTCGGTCGGCGAGACGATCCTGGTGGAAGAGACGCCCTTCACCGTCATCGGTTCGGGCACGGCGCAGCCCGGGATCAACCTTCTGGGGATCACCATTCCGACCGGCACCGCCCGGGACTTCATCTTGCTCGAAGATGCGGCGCATCATCTGGTGTTCGTCTTCCCCGACGGGGTGCCGAATGCCACGGGGATGATCGCGATGGTCATCGACGCCGCCCCGGTCGGCTATGACGGCGGCACGCTGACGCAATTGTGCCTGTGGCCCGATACGCCGGTGGCAACGGTGACGGGGCCGGTCAGGGCCGAGGATCTGACGCCGGGCACCTGCGTGCTGACGCCCGAGGGGCCGGAGCCGATCCGCTGGGTCGGACGGCGCGACCTGCCCGCCGCGGCGGCGACCCTGCGCGATCTGCCGATCCGGGTGCCGCTGGCGCAATTCGGCGGCGCCGCGGCGGGGCCGCCGCTTCGGGTGTCGCCGCAGCATCGGCTGCGGCTGCGGCTGCGCGATGGCGGCGCGGAGGTTCTGGTGGCGGCGCAGCATCTGTGCCACCCCGCCATCTGCCGCCTGCGCGACTGCGCCTGCCGCGGCCCCGGCTGCACCCCGATCAGCCGCGACCGGGAGGCCGGGCCGATCCGCTACATCTGCCTTCTGCTCGACCGGCATGCGCTGGTCCTGACGCGCGGCGTGGCGGTGGAAACCCTGCTGCTCGGGCCGCAGGTGCTGGCGCAGCATCCGGAGCTGGCGGCGCTTTGCCCCGGGGCGATGCAGCCCTGCCTGCCGATCCTGACCCCCGGACAGGCGCGGCGCAAAGAAAAAGACAGGGCGCGCGAGACGCACCCTGCCTGAGCCCGCCCCCGGAGAGAGCCCGGGCTGCGCCGCTTACTTGCAGCGCTTGGCCGCTTCTTCCATCGCCGCGGTGAAGCCCATCAGCGAGAAAGTGTCCTCGGTCTTGGTGCCCCGGCCCGAACGGCCCGAGATCGTCACCTCGGCCCCCGATTTCAGCGCCGCGATCAGCTTGGCGTCTTCCTCGGGCGAGCCCGCCCAGGCGCCTTCGCCATTGGTGAACAGCGTGAAGGCGGTGCCGGTGTTCACCTTCAGATCGACGGTCGAGCCCTGGGCAAAGGGGTAACCCGCCATGAACATCACCTCGCCCGCCTTGCCGGGGCGGAAGGTGACGAAAAGCAGGATTTCAGAGCGCCGCGCCTGCACCTGCTTGCCGTCCTTGGTGGCGACCGACTTTTTCGGCGGCGAGACGCCCCAGCATTCTTTCGGGCTGTCTTCGACGAAGACGCTCCAGTCGGTTTTCGCGGCAACGCGGTTCGAGCTTTCCTGCGCCTGAACGACAGGGGAAAATGCCAGCGACGCGGCAACGACCGCTGCGACGCTCGTAAAGATCGTCTTCATGGAACAGCCTCCAGCTGTCTGTGCCTCTGGTCCGCCCGTGGGCTATCGGCCCTTTTTCACTGTGGCAGACCCGATTTCAACTCGATAGTCCAGTGATAACGCAAAAGTGGCGCCCGGGGAAAGCCCCCCCGGCGGGTTTTCGCGCAGGAAAGGCGCGAATGGAGGGCCGCAACGGCCCAGAGCGCGATCCGGCGCGGGCCCGCCACGGGTGGAAAGCGGCGGGGATCGGGGGTTTGCTAGAGCATCTGCCAGATCAGCCGCGCCGCCAAGGCGGTCGAGGTGACGACCAGAAGCGGCTTGATCAGCCGCGCCCCCTTTTTCATCGCCAGCCTTGCGCCAAGGCTCGCCCCCGCCACCTGGGCGAGACCCATCGCGATCCCGGTCACCCACCAGGGCGCCCCGATCGCCGCGAAGGCCACGAGCCCGCCAAGATTCGAGGCGAAATTCAAAAGCTTCGTATGCGCCGTCGCCTTCAGCACGCCATAGCCCGCCAGCATCACGAAGCCGATCATGTAAAACGCCCCGGCGCCGGGCCCGATCAGCCCGTCGTAAAAGCCGATCAGCGGCACGACAAAGGCGGTGAAGGCCGCGGGGCGGATCCGCTCGGCGCGGTCGGTGTCATCCAGCCCCTTGCGAAAGGCGAAGAAGGCCGCGATCGCGATCAGCAGGAAGGGCAGCCCCCGGCGCAAGGCCTCGGTCGGCAGCACCGAGACCAGAAACGCCCCCGTCAGCCCGGACAGGAACGCCAGACCCGCCGCGCCGATCTGGGCCCGCAGATCGACCTGCCCCTTGGCCGCATAGGTCAGCGCCGCGGTTGCCGCGCCGAAAACCCCCTGCACCTTGTTCGTCGAAAAGGCCTGCAACGGCGTCGCCCCGGCCAGAAGCAGCACCGGCAGGGTGATCAGCCCGCCGCCGCCCGCGATGGAATCGACAAATCCGGCCACGAAGGCCGCGCCGATCAGCGCCAGCGCGAGATCAAGGGAAACTTCGAACATGCATCCTCCGGGCTCGCCCCCTCTTCCGCCAGCCTCTGCGCAAAGTAAAGCGGCTTGTCCCGCCCAAAAGCCGCCGCTAGGGTCACCCGCCAGACCCCCTGCCAGCCCGGGAGCATGTGATGCCCTATCCTCGTCTTGCCCGCTTTGTCGCCCCGGCCCGGGCCGGGTCCGACTGGCTGCGCAGCCTGATCGGGCTGATCCTGATCGCGGCCTTTTACTGGGGCGCGGTGATGGGGGCGCTGGCGGCGGTGCATGCGCTGGCCGGACCGATGGTCTTTGGCGCGGTGGTGATGGCGATGGAGCGCGGCGGCACCGCGACGGGGCTGATGCTGGTGCTGCTCAGCTTCGCGCCGCTGGCGCTGGGCGTGGCTCTGGTCACCCGCTTCCTGCACCGCCGCCCCGTCGCCAGCCTGTTCGGCCCCGGCACGCTGACCGATTTCCTGCGCGTCTTCCCGATGCTGATGGCGCTGGTGGTGCTGGTGGCCGCCACCTCGGCCTTTGATCCGAACCTCGGCCAGTCGACGCCGCTGGCGGTGCTGCTGCGCTGGTTGCCGATCGCCCTGCCGCTGGTCTTCGTGCAGATCGCCGCCGAGGAACTGCTGTTTCGCGGCTATCTGCTGCAACAGATCGCCGCCCGCTGGGCTCATCCGCTGTGGTGGATGGTGCTGCCCGCCGCACTGTTCGGCGCTTTGCATTATGCGCCCGGGCAGAACGGCGCGACGGCGATCTTCTTTGCGCTCTGGGCAACGCTCTTTGGCTGCCTGGCCGCCGATCTGACGGCACGGGCGGGCAACCTTGGCCCGGCGCTGGCCTTTCACTTCGCCAACAATATCTCGGCGATGTTTCTGGTCGGGCTTTACGGCCAGCTGGACGGGCTGTCGCTTTACACGCTGGTGGTCAACAGCCGCGACCCCGGTGCGATGGCGCCCTATCTGGCGCTTGATGTGCTGGCGCTGGTGGTGTTCTGGCTTGCCATCCGCCTGCGGCTGCGGCGCTGATTGCATTTGCCCGCGCACAGGCTTATCTGAGCCCAAGCTTGCAAAGCGACGTCGCGGAAACCAAGGGGCCCCCCGATGAACTGGATCTCGAACTACGTCCGACCGAAGATCAACTCGCTGTTCTCGCGCCGCGAGATGCCCGAGAACCTGTGGACGAAATGCCCCGAATGCGGAACGATGCTGTTCCACCGCGAAGTGACGAACAACCTCAACGTCTGCACCAATTGCGATCACCACATGGCGATCACCCCGCGCGAGCGGTTCGAGGCGCTGTTTGATCTGGGCGCCTTCACCGAGGTGAAAGTCCCCGAGCCGATCGCCGATCCGCTGCATTTCCGCGACCAGAAGAAATATCCCGACCGGATGCGCGCGGCGCAAAAGACCACCGGCGAGAAAGAGGCGATGCTGGTCGTCGAGGGCGAGGTGGGCAAGACCCAGATCGTTGCCGTGGGGCAGGATTTCTCCTTCATGGGCGGCTCGATGGGGATGTATGTCGGCAATGCGATCCTGGCCGCCGCCCAGCGCGCGATCGAGCTGCAATGCCCGATGGTGCTGTTTTCTGCCGCAGGCGGCGCGCGGATGCAGGAGGGCATCCTGAGCCTGATGCAGATGCCGCGTTCGACCGTGGCGGTGCAGATGCTCAAGGATGCGGGGCTTCCCTATGTGGTGGTGCTGACCCATCCGACGACGGGCGGCGTGACCGCGTCTTACGCGATGCTGGGCGATGTGCAGATCGCCGAGCCGAATTCGCTCATCTGCTTTGCCGGGCCGCGCGTGATCGAACAGACGATCCGCGAAACCCTGCCCGAGGGCTTCCAGCGCGCCGAATATCTGCTTGATCACGGCATGCTCGACCGCGTCACCCATCGCAAGAAACTGCGCGAGGAGCTGATCGTGATCCTGCGCATGATGATGCGCCTGCCGCCGCCGGTCTGGGGCGAACTGCCGCCCCCCGGCCCGGCACCGACCGAAGCGGCACCGCCGACTGACCAACCTGCTGCGGAATAACCGTTTTTTCTTGGTCCAAATACGCCGGGGGTCCGGGGGCAGCGCCCCCGGCCTTTGCATGAAAGGAGCCCAGCATGCCGCAACCCTCTGATGAAATCCTGGCGCGGCTGATGGGGCTGCATCCGAAGATCATCGATCTGACGCTGGACCGGGTGCACCGGCTGCTGACGGCGCTGGATCACCCGGAAACCCGCCTGCCGCCGGTCATTCATGTCGCGGGCACGAATGGCAAGGGCTCCACCCAGGCGATGATCCGCGCCGGGCTCGAGGCTTCGGGCAAGCGCGTGCACGCCTATACGTCCCCGCATCTGGCGCGGTTTCACGAACGCATCCGGCTGGCGGGGGAACTGATCTCCGAACCCGCGCTCTCGGCGCTTCTGGATGAATGCGACGCGGCCAATGGCGGGCAGCCGATCACCTTCTTCGAAATCACCACCGTCGCCGCCTTTCTGGCCTTTGCCCGCACGCCTGCCGATTTCACCCTGCTGGAAGTCGGCCTTGGCGGGCGGCTTGACGCGACGAATGTGATTGCGAAACCGGCGCTGACGATCATCACCCCCGTCTCGATCGACCATCAGCAATATCTGGGCGAGACCCTGCCCGAGATCGCGGGCGAAAAGGCGGGCATCCTGAAACGCGGTGTGCCCTGCGTGGTCGGGCCGCAGCAGCCGGACGGGCTTGCCGTGATCGAGGAAAAAGCCGCGCGGCTGGGCGTGCCCCTCTTTGCGCATGGCCAGCACTGGCACGCTTTCGAGGAACGCGGGCGGCTGATCTATCAGGACGAGACCGGGCTTCTGGATCTGCCTTTGCCCAATCTGCCCGGGCCGCATCAGATCGAAAACGCAGGCGCCGCGATTGCCGCGCTGCGGGTTCTGGGTTTCGACGATCTGGCCTGCGAGGCGGCTGTAAGCAAGGCCGACTGGCCCGCGCGGATGCAACGCTTGCGGCAGGGGCCGCTGGCCGCCAGCGCGCCCGGGGTCGAGCTGTGGCTCGATGGCGGCCACAATCCGGCGGGCGGCGAAGCGGTGGCGGCAACGCTGGCGCGGATGGCGAAACGGCCGACGCATCTGATCTGCGGCATGCTCAACACCAAGGACATCGCGGGCTATCTGCGGCCGCTGGCCGCGCAGGCGCAAAGCCTGACCGCCGTTTCGATCCCGAACGAGGTCAACACCCTGCCCAGCGCCGCCACGGCCGAGGCCGCCCGCAAAGCGGGTTTCGCGCAGGTGACCGAGGCCGGATCGGTCGCCGAGGCCCTTGGCGCGATTGCGCAAACCGACCCGCAGGCACGGGTTCTGATCTGCGGCTCGCTTTATCTTGCAGGCCAAGTCCTGCGCGAGAACGGCTGAGATCTGCGCATTTTTGCGGGAATTCCTGTGCGTCCCCGTGCCTAGGCGCACAGGAGCCCTTTGCCTATCTTTCCCGCAACGGAAAGGAGGCCCGCGATGGTGCTTGAATTCGGCCTTGATACTTTTGGCGACATCACCGCGGATGCGACCGGGCCCCGCTCGGGCGCGCAGGTGATCCGCGACACGCTGGCCGAGGCGGTTCTGGCCGATCAGGTCGGGCTCGATTTCATCGGTCTGGGCGAACACCACCGCCCGGATTTCGCGATTTCCGCGATGGAACCGCTGCTGGGGGCGATCCTGGCCCGCACGGAAAAGATCCATGCCGGGACCTCGGTCACGGTGCTGTCCTCGGATGATCCGATCCGGGTGTATCAGCGCCTTGCGACGCTCGATGCGCTGGCGCCGGGGCGGGCGGAACTGACGATCGGGCGGGGGTCATTCACCGAAAGCTTCCCGCTGTTCGGCTTCGATCTGAACGATTACGAGACCTTGTTCACCGAAAAGGCGCAACTGCTGCACAGCCTTGTCAGTCAGGAGAAGATCAGCTTTCAGGGCAGCCACCGTCCGGCCCTGAAAGGCGTGACCGTCTATCCGCGCCCGGAACGCCCGTTGCAGGTCTGGCGCGGGGTGGGCGGCAGCCCCGACTCGGTGCTGGAGGCGGCGGCCATGGACATGCCTTTGGTCATGGCGATCATCGGCGGCAATCCGGCGCGGTTCGGCCCGCTGGCCGATCTTTACCGCCACACCCGCGAGCGGATGGGGGCAAAGCCGTTGCCGCTTTCGGTGCATTCGCCGGGCCATGTCGCGGCAAGCGATGAGGAGGCGAAGGACCGCTTTTTCCCCGCCTATGCGGCGATGCATGATCTGATCGGGCGCTCGCGCGGCTGGCCGCGCTTCACCAAGGCGGCCTTCGAGGCGGAGATCGCCCATGGCTCGCTTTATGTCGGCAGCCCGGAGACGGTGGCGAAGAAGATCGCGACGACGGTCAAGGCGCTGGGGCTTTCACGCTTCACGCTGAAATATTCGGCCGGTCCGCAGGACTCGGCGCATCTGCGCGATGCGATCGCGCTTTACGGCACCAAGGTCGCGCCGATGGTGCGCGACATGCTGGGGTAAGGGTGTTTCGGGCGGAAAAGGAAAGGCACCGCCTTTCCCCGCCCGTATCGCCACGCCTGCCGCAAGACCGTTTCCCCAAACGCGACAGAGGCCTGCGCCCAGCCCCGGCGGCGCGACTGCGCCCGCCGATGGCGGGGCGGGCGCAGGCCGAGGGCCTTTGGGCCCTCGCCGGTCAGGGGGCCATTGTCGCGCGTGACCTCGGCGATGGCCTCGGTCAGAAGACCCGAAAGAAGCGCCGTCAGCGATTTTCCTGCGACCAGTCGGCCGATTGCATTTCCCGCAGCCGCGACGCCGTGCGGGCGAATTCGAAACTGCCCTCGCCCTCGTTGTAAAGCCGCTCGGGCACATCGGCCGCCGAACAGATCAACCGCACCTTGCCCTCATACAAAGCGTCGATCAGCGTCACGAAGCGCTTCGCCTCGTTGAAGTTCGAAGCCGAGAGATGCGGAATGTCGTCGATCATCAGAACCCGCAAAGCCCCGGCGATCGCCAGATAATCGGCCGGGCCCAGCATCGCCCCGCACAGATCCCAGAACCGCGCCCGCCCGACGCCGTTGTGATAATGCGGGATCACCACCGAGCGCCCCTTGACCTCGATGCGCAGCTTCGTCGTGCCGTCATGCCCGGTCAGCTCGTTCCAGAGCGCATCCATCTTCTTGTGCGCCGCCGTCCCCGCGGGCGCGAAATAGACCTCTGCCCCCGCCAGCCGATGCAGCCGGTAATCGGTTTCCGACACGATCTCATGCACCTCAAGGCGCGCGGAGAGAATCTCGATGAAGGGCAAAAACAGCTGCCGGTTCAAGCCGTTCTTGTAAAGGTCGGTTGGCGGCCGGTTCGAGGTCGTCACCACCGTCACGCCGCGCTTGAACATCTCCTCGAAAAGCCGCCCGACGATCATCGCATCGGCAATGTCGGTGATCTGCATCTCGTCGAAACACAAAAGCCGGACCGCGGCGGCGATTTCCGCGGCGACGGGCTGGATCGGGTCTTCCTCCCTCGCGCGGCGATGCGCGTCGATCTTGCCCTGCACCTCCTGCATGAAGGCATGGAAGTGCACCCGGCGTTTCGGAACCGCGACCGTTTCGCCAAAAAGATCCATCAGCATCGACTTGCCGCGCCCGACGCCGCCCCAAAGGTAAAGCCCCCGCACCGGCTCTGGCGGTTTGGCAAAAAGCCCGAAGAGGCCGGGTTTCTTCACCGGGGCCTCCAGCTCTGCCCGGACGCGATCGAGCAGCGGCAAGACCGCGCGTTGCGCCGCATCGGCCCGCAGGGTTCCGGCCGCCACGCGGCTGTCGTAGATCTGGGTCAGACTTCTGTGCATGGCGGCCTGATTAGCCGGTGAAACCGCAAACAACCATAGGGGTCAGCAATGACGAAAGCGTTACCCGCCAGGATCGTGCCAAGGATCGGCGCTTGAGGGGCAGGCAGGCTTCGCATAGTCTTGGCGCACACCTTTTCCGACAGGATGGCCCATGAGCAAACCCACCCCGCAACGCCTGCATCTCGTCTTCGGCGGCGAACTTGTGTCCGCATCGCGCACCGAATTCAAGGATGTGAACGCCATCCATATCGTCGGCATCTATCCGAATTACGCCGCCGCCTATTCCGCCTGGAAGGCCGAGGCGCAGCGCACCGTGGACGATGCCCACATGCGCTATTTCATCGCCCACCTGCACCGGCTGCGCGACGAGGAAACCCCGGCCTCGCCCACCGAGGAACTGGGCAGCTGAGACCCTGACCCCGATGCTGGGATCGCTTGCCCGCTGGTGGCGCGGATCGCCCGAGGCCGCGGCGGGCGATGGCACGACCGAGGCCCCGGGGCCGCTGATCTGGATGCAGATCGGCCCCGAACGCGCCGACGAAAGCCTGGCGGGGGCGCTACAGGTTCTGGCCCGGCTGCATCGGCTGCGCCCCGCCCTGCAGGTGCTTCTGGCGCTGCCGCCCGGGCTGGACCCCGCCCCGCCCGAGGGCGTCGCGCTGGCCCCCCCGCCCGAGGACAGCATCGCCGCCGCGCGCGCGGTTTTGCAGCAGCACCAACCCGGGCTGGTGGTGTTGATCGGCAATGACCTGCCCGGGGCGCTGATCATGGCCGCCGACCGGATCGGGGTTCCGGTGATGATGGCGGATGTCTTCCTGCCGCCGCCCGCCCGCCGTCTGGGCCGGCTCGGGCAGCGCGGGCTGTTGCGCCGGGTGCGCCGCATTCTGGTGCGCGATCAGGCCACCTTCGGGCTGCTGGAGCGACAGGGCCTCGACCCGGCGCAGACCGACGTCGGCGGTGCGCTTGGCCTGCCGCCCGAGCCGCTGCGCTGTTCCGAGGCCGAACGCGCCTCGATGGCGGCGCTGACCCATACACGGCCGGTCTGGCTGGCTGCCGCGGTGCCGCAGGCGGAAATCGCCGCGGTGATCGCCGCCCAGACGCATGCGCAGCACCATGCGCACCGGATGCTGCTGATCCTTGCCCCCGATCAGCCCGATGACGCGCTGGAGCTGGGCGACCGGCTGACGGACGAGGGCTGGTCGGTGGCCAGCCGCTCGCTGGAGGGCGAGCCCGATGCCGAGACGGAGATCTTTCTGGCCGATGATCCGGCCGAATACGGGCTTTGGTATCGCATCGCCCCGGTGAGCTACATGGGCGGAACCCTGATCGGTGCGGCCGGTCAGGCGCGCTCGCCCTTTGAGCCCGCCTCGCTGGGCTCGGCGGTCGTGCACGGGCCGCAGACCGCGCCTTTCGCCGCCGATTACGTCCGGCTGGACGAAGCCCGGGCGGCACGGTCGATCCATGACGAGACATCCCTGGGCGAGGCGATCGCCGATCTGATGTCGCCCGACCGCGCCGCGGTTCTGGCGCATAACGCCTGGGCCGTGACCTCGGGCGGGGCGGCGGCGACCGAGGCCATCGTGCGGGCGATCTTGCGGGAATTCGACGCCGCCCGCGCAGAAAGGACAGAGTGATGCAGGCCCCCGGTTTCTGGTTCACCGACCCCGCCCGCCCGGCGCTGCGGGCGCGGCTGCTTGCCCCGCTGGGGCGGATCTATGCCGCGGCCACCCGGCGGCGGGTGGCGCAGGAGGGCCAGCGCCTGCCGGTGCCGGTGCTTTCGGTGGGCAACATCAACGCGGGCGGCACCGGCAAGACGCCCACGGTGATCGCGCTGGCACAGCTGCTGGCCGCGCGCGGGCTGGAGGCGCATGTGGTCAGCCGCGGCCATGGTGGCAGCCTGACCGGCCCGGTCCGGGTCGACGAGATGCGCCACAGGGCGGCCGAGGTGGGCGACGAGCCCTTGCTGCTGGCCGCCTTCACCCCCACCTGGGTCGCGCGTGACCGGGCGGCGGGCGCCCGGGCGGCGGTGGCTTCCGGGGCGAAGCTGATCTTGCTTGATGACGGCCATCAGAACCCGGCGCTGCAAAAGGATCTGTCGCTGGTGGTGGTCGATGCGGCCAAGGGCTTCGGCAACGGCCTGTGCCTGCCCGCGGGGCCGCTGCGCGAGCCGGTGGCAGACGGCATGGCCCGGGCCGATCTGGCGCTGTCGATCGGGCCGGTCCCGGCGCAGGAAAGCTTCACCGCGCGTTGGGGGGCGGCGCTGCCGGTGCCGCATCTGCGCGGGCAGCTGGTGCCCCTGCCCACCGGGATGGACTGGGAGGGCCAGCGCGTGCTGGCCTTTGCGGGCATCGGCCATCCGGAGAAATTCTTCGCCACCCTGCGCAGCCTTGGCGCCGAAGTGGTCCGGGCCGAGGCGCTTGACGATCATCAGCCGTTCTCGGCGCAGCTGCTGACGCGGCTGGAAACCGAGGCGCTCTTTCTGGATGCCCAGCTGGTGACAACGGAAAAGGACGCCGCCCGGCTGCCGATGGCGTTCCGGCCCAAGGTTCTGGCGCTGCCGGTGCGGCTGGTCTTCGAAGACGCCGCACCGCTTGTCAAAGCCCTCGAACGGCTGGGGCTTTAGCCACCCAGCTTCGCGTCAAGGATCTTCTTCAGCTCGGCATAGCCCATGTTGTCGTGTTTCTCGCCGTTGATCACCAGCGTCGGCGTGCCCTCGATCGCATCGGCCGAGGCATTCTTCTGATAGGTCATCACCATCGCCTCGGCGCGGGCGGTGTCGTTCAGACAGGTGTCGATCTGCTCCTTGGTCAGCCCGGCCTTGAGACCGATCTTGCGCAGGTTCTCGGCGATCGTCGCCTCGGCGCCATCCCCGATCCAGGCCGCCTGTTCGGAAAACAGCATCCCGGCGATGCCGTAATATTTCAGATCGCCGCCGCATTGCGCCACCTGCCCGGCCCAAAGACCGAACTTGTCGAAATAGACCTCGCGCAGGATGAAGCGGACCTTGCCGGTGTCGATGAAATCGCGCTTGAGCGACGGGAAGACGGTTTCATGGAACCGCGCGCAATGCGAACAGGTGTAGGAGGCATATTCGATCAGCGTCACCGGCGCATCCGCCCTGCCCAGCGCGATATCGGGCAGGATGGCGCCGCCCGAAGCGGCCTCGGCCGGGGTGGCGATCAGCGTCTCGGCCGGGGTCTGCTGCAGCACGGCATAGCCACCGCCCGCAGCCGCCACCACGGCGCCACCGGCGAGGCCAAGAAGAAGGGAACGTCGGTTCATGGATCAGCCTTTCTCAGGTCTTCCCGCTGTCTTGCGGGTTTCATCAGGATGTTTCGGGCAAGGTCTTCCAGCGCCGCCCGCAGCCCGGCATCGGCCAGGCCCTCGGTCGCCGCCTGCGCCTTGGCGCAGACCTCGGGGGTGGGTTTTGCGGGCACCTTTTTCGGCGCCGGGGCGAAGGCCGCCTGCCCCTCGGCAAAGCCGGTGGCGGCGGTCTGGGTGATCAGGATGCGCGAAATCGCGTTGTAGCCGTAACAGGCATTGACCTTGGCGCGGATCTTTTCGCGGCTCATGTCGATCATCGGCGCCATCGGACCCGCGACCAGCAACGTCAGGCTGGCGCCGATGCCTTCGCGGCCATAGCCGATCTTGACCGGGCGGGCATGGGCGGCGATCTCGGGGCCGACGACCTCGGCCCAATGCGTCACCAGCCGGGCGATGGCGAAACCGCGCGATTCCCCGGCCACGCGGATGCGCTCCTTCACCAGACCGGCAGCCGGCTCGAAGCCGCGCATCCGGCGCAGCTTCGCGGGCGCCGCGGGGCGCTCGAGCGGCTGGTGGTGGTGATCGTCGCTCATCCCTGTCCTTTCCGGAACTTGGCCCTATTCTAGGCAGGCCACGGGGCAAAGCCAGAGGAATGGGGCGGGGGGCCATAAAGATTGCGTGACGGAAACGAGGCGGCGGCGGGGGCGGCGCTGCTGTCCTGGTATGACCGACAGGCCCGGGTGATGCCCTGGCGGGTGGGCCCGGCCGAGCGTGCGGCGGGGGTGCGGCCCGATCCCTATCACGTCTGGCTCTCCGAGGTGATGCTGCAGCAAACGACCGTCGCCGCCGTTCGCGACTATTTCCGCCGCTTCACCGCGCGCTGGCCCTCTGTCACCGATCTGGCCGCGGCCGAGGATGGCGCGGTGATGGCGGAATGGGCGGGGCTTGGCTATTACGCGCGTGCCCGCAACCTTTTGAAATGCGCCCGGGCCGTGGCGGCGGCGGGCGGGCAATTTCCACGGACTTCCGAGGGGTTGCGGGCGCTTCCCGGCATCGGCCCCTATACGGCGGCGGCGGTGGCGGCGATCGCCTTTGACGAACCGGCCGTGGTGGTCGATGGCAATGTGGAACGTGTGGTGGCGCGGCTTTGGGCTATCGAAACGCCGATGCCCGCGGCGAAACCCGACCTGATCGACCGGGCCGGGCGGCTGACGCCGCAGCTGCGCCCGGGAGATCATGCGCAGGCGATGATGGATCTGGGCGCCACGATCTGCACCCCGCGCAACCCGGCCTGCGCGCTGTGCCCGGTCAGCGATTTCTGCGCAGCGAAAGAACAGGGCATCGCCGCAGACCTGCCGCGCAAATCGCCGAAACCCGAAAAACCCACGCGTTTCGGCCTGACCTATGTCGCCTTCGACGCCGCGGGCGGGGTGCTCTTGGAGCGCCGCCCGGACAAGGGCTTGCTCGGCGGCATGCTCGGCTTTCCCGGCTCGGACTGGGCCGAGACCGCCCCGGCCCCCTGCCCGCCCCTTGCCGCCGACTGGACCGCGCTGTCGCACGAAGTGCGCCACACCTTCACCCATTTCCACCTGCGGCTGCGGGTCTTCGTCGCCCATGCCGAGGGCGAGGGCTTTACGCCAAAGCAGGCGTTTTCGCCCTCCGCCCTGCCCACGGTGATGCGCAAGGTCTGGGACACGGCGCAAGCGGGGGCTCCGCCCCGCCGGGGCGATGCCCCGGCCCCCCGGGATATTTGAGGCAAGATAAAGGATCGGGTTTCTTCTTGGCGCAAATACGCCCTTGCTGTCACGTCACCACGCGCAAGGTCAGATTGATCCGCCCGCCCTGCGGCAGCAGCGTCGAGGTCCCGGGCGCGATCCGGTCGATGCCGTGGTAGAGCAGCCGCGCGGAACCGCCCATCACCAGCACATCGCCCGAGCGCAACCACAGGCTCTGCGTCGCCCCGCCCCGCGTCTCGTTGCCGATGCGAAAAAGCCCGTCATCGCCCAAGCTGATCGACACCACCGGCTGCGAAAAATCCGCCTCGTCGCGGTCCTGATGCAGGCCCATCCGCGCGCCTTCGGCGTAGAAATTCACCAGACAGCATTCCGGGCTGCGATCTGACCCCGACACCGCCCGCCAGATGCCCAGAACGCTTTCCGGAATCGGCGGCCAGGCCCCGCCCGAGGGGTGCGTTTCGCTGTAGCGATAGCCGCGCCGATCGGCCACCCAGCCGAACCGCCCGGCCGAGGTCATCCGCACTGACATCGGCCGCCCATAAGGCGTCATCGGCGAGAACAGCGGGGCTGCGGCGACGACCGCGCGCAACTCCTCGACCAGCGCCGCCTGTTCCCCGGGCACGAGCCAGCCGGGGTAGAGACGGAAGCCGCGGATCTCCTGCGGATCAGGGCGAATTTGCACCGGTCGGGCGGATTGTGGCATTTGTCGCAAACTCCCGCGCGTCAGTTCTTGCAGGGCTATTTTCCCCTCCTTATATACGCCGGGAAGCCGGAGCAGGCCACCTGCGCCGGACCGTCTGGAAACCTTGGGATAGGGGCCGGGGGCCTGATGGGACCCGCCCCCACCTGTCGCCGAAAGAAGAGGTATTGAAATGGCCAAAGTCATCGGGATCGACCTTGGGACGACCAACTCCTGCGTCGCCATCATGGACGGCTCTCAACCCCGCGTGATCGAGAACTCGGAAGGGGCGCGCACCACCCCCTCGATCGTCGCCTACACCGACAACGAGCGTCTGGTCGGCCAGCCCGCCAAGCGGCAAGCCGTCACCAACCCGACCAACACCGTCTTTGCGGTCAAGCGCCTGATCGGTCGCCGCACCACCGATGCCGAGGTGGAAAAGGACAAGAAACTGGTGCCCTACAACATCGTCGACGGCGGCAACGGCGATGCTTGGGTGGAAGTGCGCGGCGAGAAATTCTCCCCCGCGCAAGTTTCGGCCGTGATCCTGCAGAAGATGAAGGAAACCGCCGAGAGCTATCTGGGCGAGACCGTGACGCAGGCGGTGATCACCGTTCCGGCCTATTTCAACGACGCCCAGCGTCAGGCCACCAAGGACGCGGGCAAGATCGCCGGTCTGGAAGTGCTGCGCATCATCAACGAACCGACGGCGGCGGCGCTCGCCTACGGTCTCGACAAGAAGGACAGCAAGACGATCGCGGTCTATGACCTTGGCGGCGGCACCTTCGACATCACGATCCTTGAAATCGACGACGGCCTTTTCGAAGTGAAATCGACCAACGGGGACACGTTCCTTGGCGGTGAAGACTTCGACATGCGCATCGTCAACTATCTGGCCGACGAGTTCCGCAAGGAGCATGGCGTCGATCTGACCAAGGACAAGATGGCGCTGCAGCGGCTGAAGGAAGCGGCTGAAAAGGCGAAGATCGAGCTGTCCTCGGCCAGCCAGACCGAAATCAACCAGCCGTTCATCTCGATGAACGCGGCGACCGGCGTGCCGCTGCACATGGTGATGAAGCTGACCCGCGCGAAACTGGAAAGCCTGGTCGACGATCTGATCAAGGCCTCGCTGAAGCCCTGTGCCGCAGCGCTGAAGGATGCGGGCGTGTCGAAGGACGAGATCGACGAAGTCGTTCTGGTCGGCGGGATGACCCGGATGCCGCGCGTGGTCGAGGAAGTGACGAAGTTCTTCGGCAAGGAACCGCACAAGGGCGTGAACCCGGATGAAGTCGTGGCCCTTGGCGCCGCGATTCAGGCGGGCGTGCTGCAAGGTGACGTGAAAGACGTCGTGCTGCTGGACGTCACCCCCCTCAGCCTCGGCATCGAGACGCTGGGCGGTGTCTTCACCCGTCTGATCGACCGCAACACCACGATCCCGACGAAGAAAAGCCAGATCTTCTCGACCGCCGAGGACAATCAGAACGCGGTGACGATCCGCGTGTTCCAAGGCGAACGCGAAATGGCCGCCGACAACAAGATGCTGGGCATGTTCAACCTAGAGAACATCCCCCCGGCGCCGCGCGGCGTGCCGCAGATCGAGGTCACCTTCGACATCGACGCGAACGGCATCGTTTCGGTCAAGGCAAAGGACAAGGGCACCGGCAAGGAACAGCAGATCACCATCCAGGCCTCGGGCGGTCTGTCGGACGATGACATCGAAAAGATGATCAAGGACGCCGAAGCCAATGCCGAAGCCGACAAGAAGCGCAAGGAACTGGTCGAGGCGAAGAACACCGGCGAAAGCCTGCTGCATTCGACCCGCAAATCGCTGGAAGAGCATGGCGACAAGGTCGATGGCTCGACCGTCGAGATGATCGAGCTGGCCTGCAATGCGCTGGAAGAATCGCTGAAGTCGGAAGACCCGGGCAAGATCAAGGGCGCGGTGCAGAACCTGACCGATGCCGCGATGAAGCTGGGCGAGGCGATCTACAAGGCGCAAGCCTCCGAAGGCGGCCCGGCGTCGGATGACGAGGACGGCCCGCGGTCGGTCGATGATGACATCGTCGATGCCGACTTCGAGGACATGGGTGAAAACAAGCGCAAGTAAGCGCCGGAACCTGAGGAGCGGGCCCCGTCACGGGGCTCGCTTCCGTGTTCTCGCAGTGGGGCTTTCCAATGGCGAAGCGTGATTTCTACGAGGTTCTGGGGGTGTCCAAGGGCGCCTCGGCCGAGGAGATCAAGAAGGCCTATCGCAGCAAGGCGAAGGAACTGCACCCCGACCGCAATCAGGACAATCCGCAGGCCGAGGCCCAGTTCAAGGAAGTGAACGAAGCCTATGACGTGCTGAAGGATGGCGACAAGAAGGCCGCCTATGACCGCTATGGTCACGCGGCTTTCGAGGGCGGCATGGGCGGCGGCGGTCCGCGCGGGCCTTATGGTCAGGGCGCGGATTTCTCCTCGGCCTTCTCGGATGTGTTCGAGGATCTGTTCGGCGATTTCATGGGCGGGCGTGGCCCGGGGGGCGGCGGTGGCCGCTCGCGGGCGACGCGCGGCTCTGACCTGCGTTACAACATGCGGGTGACGCTGGAAGAGGCGTTCAAGGGCGCGCAGAAGACAATCACCGTTCCGGGCTCGGCCGCTTGCGGATCGTGCAACGGCACCGGGGCCGAGGGCGGCGCCGAGCCGCAAACCTGTCCGACCTGTTCGGGTCTGGGCAAGGTGCGGGCGCAGAACGGCTTTTTCACCGTTGAACGCACCTGCCCCACCTGTGGCGGGCAAGGTCAGGTGGTGAAGAACCCCTGCCGCGTCTGCCACGGTTCGGGCCGGATCGAGAAGGAACGGACGCTGTCGGTCAACATCCCCGCGGGGGTGGAGACGGGCACGCGCATCCGTCTTGCGGGCGAGGGCGAAGCCGGGATGCGCGGCGGGCCTTCGGGAGATCTTTACATCTTCATTGAGGTGCGTGACCACGCGATCTTCCAGCGCGACGGGGTGAACCTGTTTTGCCGGGTGCCGGTCAGCATGGTCTCGGCGGCGCTTGGCGGCGAGGTCGAGGTGCCGACGATCGACGGCGGCCGGTCGAAGGTCAAGGTGCCGGTGGGCAGCCAATCCGGTCGGCAGATGCGTCTGCGCGGCAAGGGCATGCCCGCCCTGCGCGGCGGCGGCATCGGTGACATGGTGATCGAACTGGCCGTGGAAACGCCGGTGAACCTGACCGCGCGGCAAAAGGAGCTGCTGGATGAATTCCAGCGCATCCAGGCCGAGAACAACCCGGAAGGCGCGTCGTTTTTCCAGAAGGTGAAAAGCTTCTGGGACGGGATGAAGGGCTGAGTGCCTGAAAAAGGGATAAGAGGGCGCCTGCGGGCGCCCTTTTTCGTATTTGGGCCAAGAAAAAGCGTTAATCCTTTCTTTACCATGGTGGCGCAAGCTGAGGGGATGAAGCCCCGAACCTCCAGCTTTGCCGAAGGGCCGACGCTTTTCGGAGATCTTGACGAGGCGCAGCCGGTTGCCGTTTCTTCCGACCGGCTGCCCTCTTATATCACCGATCACCGCAAGCGGTTGCGGGAACGCTTCATGACGGGCGGGGCCGAGGCCATGCCCGATTACGAACTGCTGGAACTGATCCTGTTTCGCGCCCTGCCGCGGCAGGATGTTAAGCCGCTCGCGCGGCGTCTGCTGGAGGTCTTCGGCAGTTTCGGCCATGTGCTGGCGGCGCCCGCGGCTCGGCTGACCGAGGTGACCGGTGTGGGCGACGCTGTCGTGCAGGAATTGAAGATCGTCGAGGCGGCGGCGCAAAGGCTGGCGCGATCACGCGTGTTGCAGCGGCCGGTGCTGTCTTCGTGGCAGGCGCTTTTGGACTATTGCCACACTGCGATGGCGCATCGCCCGACCGAGCAGTTCCGGGTGCTGTTCCTCGACCGCAAGAACCTGCTGATCGCCGACGAGGAACAGGCGCGCGGCACGGTGGATCATGTCCCCGTCTATCCGCGCGAGGTGGTGAAACGGGCGCTGGAACTGGATGCTTCGGCGCTGATCCTGGTGCACAACCACCCCTCGGGCGATCCGACGCCCTCGCAGGCCGACATCGCGATGACCGAACAGATCCGCCATGCCGCCGAGGCTCTGGGGCTGGTGCTGCACGACCATCTGGTGATCGGCAAGGGCCGCGAGCTCAGCTTTCGCGCCGAAGGGCTGCTTTAATTCGCCGCCACGGCCAGCGGGAAGCCGGGCAAGGGCATCATCACCGCGCCCTCGCCATCGCCGCAATCGGGCATGGCCAGCCGGAACACCTCCTGATCGGAGATCTTGCCCGACATGCGATGGATCGCGCCCACCATATCCTTGCCGCAGCTTTGCGGCGTGACCGGCACGTCCAGCACCAGCCGGCTGCCCGTCATCGCGGCGCGGGCAGAGTAGATCTGCACCGCCGTCGCGGCCCCGGGCGCGCTGAAGCGGGCGATCCAGCCGGGTTCGCCATCGTCCTCGGGGCCGCGCAGGTCCAGTCCGGTGTCGGCTCCCACAACCACGGCGAGGCGGTTGAACGCGGTCGCATCGGGCACGGAGAGGGTAAGCACCAGCGGCGCTTCGGTGTCGTTCAGCGAAAGGCGGAAGACCGCCTGCTCCGCAAAGGCGGGCACGACGCCGCTCCAGACGCCTGTCTCGGACAGCCGGATCGGCAGCCGCAGCGCTTCGTGGCGGATCTCGACCTGCCGGGAGGCGTGGCAGGGCGCCGTCACCGTCAGCCGCACCGCACCGCCGGAAACGGCTTCGCCCGACAGTTGCGGCGCGGGGCAATCGGCCTGGGCAAAGCCGGGGCCGGGCTGTGCGGGCTCCTGCGGCAAGGGACCAGAAGCGGCTTCCGCGGCGGGAGCGCGCATCACCAGAGGCGGCAAGGACGGCGGCGGCGTCACTGTCGGCTCGGTCGGCGCTGTCATCGCCAGCTGCACGGCGGCTACGGGCGGGGCCGGATCGGGAGCGAGCCCGTCAGGCGCCGAGGTCTGCATGACATGTCCGGTGGCCGCGGCCAGAACGAAGGTGGTGCCGACAAGGGCGATCTTGTGAAGCGGTTTCATGTCGGGCGACTCCTGCAACTCTTGCCAAAAAGATTAACGGCCGATCTCGGCAAAGCTTGGGCCAGACTGCGGCAGGGTTTCCGGACCGCGCCCCGGCGCCCCGCCCCGGACGCGCCGCAACCCCCCTGAAAAAGCGTCTACAAATGAAAATGGCGGCGCGGATCAGACCCGCGCCGCCCAAGTCTTTGCCACAATTGCCTCAGGCCAGACGGCCGTGGCAATGCTTGAACTTCTCGCCCGAGCCGCAGGGGCAGGGGTCGTTGCGGGCCGGATCGCCCCAGGTCGCGGGGTCCGATTCGACAAAGCCGGACGCGGAGGCCATCGCCACCGGGGCGACCGGCTCCGGCGCCGCCGCGGCGGCCTCGGGCGTCTGGGCCAGGGCAAGGGCGGCAGCCTGCTGGCGCAGCGCTTCTGCCCGTTCCTCCTCGCTCATCGGGCGGATCTGGCCCAGCCGCTTCGTCACCTCATAGCGCAGGCTGTCGAGCATGCTTTCAAAAAGCTGGAACGACTCGGTCTTGTATTCCGACAGCGGATCGCGCTGCGCATAGCCGCGGAAGCCCACGACAGAGCGCAGATGTTCCAGCGTCACCAGATGCTCGCGCCATTTCGCGTCGATCGTCTGCAACAGGATCTGCTTTTCGATCACCCGCATCGTCTCGGCGCCGAAGGCCTCGGTCTTTTGCGCCATCACCGCATCGAGCGCCGCCGTCACCCGTTCGCGCAGAACCTCCTGATCGACGCCCTCTTCGGCCGCCCATTGCGCCAGCGGCAGATCGACCCCGGCATGGTCGATGAAGGCTTCGCGCATCCCCTCGACATCCCATTGATCGACATAGCTTTTCGGCGGCGCGAAATCGTCGATCAGATCGTCGATCACCTGCTGGCGCATATCGGCGACGATCTCGGAAATCTCGTCGGTTTCCATGATCTCGCGGCGCTGGCTGAACACCGCCTTGCGCTGGTCGTTCATCACATCGTCGAATTTCAGAAGCTGCTTGCGCCAGTCGAAGTTGCGGCCTTCGACCTTGGCTTGCGCCCGTTCCAGCGACTTGTTCACCAAGGGGTGGATGATCGCCTCGCCTTCCTTCATGCCCAGTTTCGAGAGCACGCCTTCCAGCCGGTCCGAGCCGAAGATGCGCATCAGATCGTCTTCCAGCGACAGGAAGAACAAGGACCGCCCCGGGTCGCCCTGACGGCCCGAGCGGCCGCGCAGCTGGTTGTCGATCCGGCGGCTTTCATGCCGTTCGGTGGCCAGAACGAACAGGCCCCCGGCCTCGATCACCTTCTGTTTTTCTTCGGCATGTTCCGCCTCGATCCGGGCGCGGATGTCTTCGGGGGCGGCTTCGGGATTGGCGGCGATTTCCTCCAGCACCTTCAGCTCGACATTGCCGCCCAGCTGAATGTCGGTGCCGCGACCGGCCATGTTCGTCGCAATGGTGATCGCGCCCAGACGCCCCGCATCGGCAACGATCTTCGCTTCCTGTTCGTGCTGACGCGCGTTCAGCACGTTATGCGGCAGCCCCTCGGCCTTGAGCATCTCCGAAAGCATCTCGGATTTCTCGATCGAGGTGGTGCCAACGAGCGTCGGCTGGCCCTTTTCATGCGCGGTCTTGATCGCCTCGATCACCGCGGCGTATTTTTCCTTGGCGGTGCGATAGACGCGGTCATGTTCGTCTTTCCGCGCCACCGGGCGGTTCGTCGGCACTTCGACCACACCCAGCTTGTAGATGTCGCCGAATTCCTCGGCCTCGGTCACGGCGGTGCCGGTCATCCCCGCCAGCTTTTCATAAAGCCGGAAGTAGTTCTGGAAGGTCACCGACGCCAGCGTGACGTTCTCGGGCTGGATCGTCACCCGTTCCTTCGCCTCGATCGCCTGATGCAGACCGTCGGACAGACGGCGGCCCTTCATCATCCGGCCGGTGAATTCGTCGATCAGGATGATCTCGTCATCGACCACCACATAGTTCTGATCCTTGAAGAACAGCTTGTGCGCCCGCAAAGCCTGGCCGACATGGTGCACGATCGTCGTGCTTTCCGGGTCGTAAAGCGACTGCCCCTCGGGCAGCAGACCATCGGCCTGCAGCTTCTGTTCCAGAAACTCGTTGCCTTCCTCGGTAAAGGTCGCGTTGCGCTGCTTTTCGTCGAGCTTGTAATGCTCTTCGGTCAGGAACGGGATATAGGCATCCAGCGTGCGATACATGTCGGACCGGTCCTGCGACGGGCCCGAGATGATCAGGGGCGTGCGCGCCTCGTCGATCAGGATGCTGTCCACCTCGTCGACGATGGCGAAGAAGTGATCGCGCTGATACATCTCGGAGACCGAGGATTTCATGTTGTCGCGCAGATAATCGAAGCCCAGCTCGTTGTTCGTCGCATAGGTGATGTCGGCACCATAGGCGGCGCGTTTTTCATCATCGGGCTGGAACGGATAGACGACGCCGCAGGTCAGACCCAGATGGCGATAGACCTTGCCCATCCAGTCCGAGTCGCGCTTGGCCAGATAATCGTTCACCGTGACGATATGCACGCCCTTGCCCGCAAGCGCGTTCAGATAGGCCGGGAAGGTCGCGACAAGGGTCTTGCCCTCGCCCGTCTTCATTTCCGAAATATTGCCCTGATGCAGGAAGATCCCGCCCATCAGCTGGGTGTCGAAGGCGCGCAGGCCAAGCGCCCGGCGGGCGGCCTCGCGGCAGTTGGCAAAGGCTTCGGGCAGCAGCGCATCCAGGCTTTCGCCCGCTTGCGCCCGGGCCTGCAGCTCGCGGGTTTTCGCCACGATCTCGGCATCGGAGAGCTTTTCGAAGGCCGGTTCCAGCGCGTTGATCTTCGCCACCAGCGGACGCGTGCGCTTGACCTTGCGGTCGTTGGGCGTGCCGAAGAGCTTTCTTCCAATGTAACCGAGGCCCAGCATTTTTTCTCCGCGGGTTCGTCTGACCAAATCGTGTGAAATGCGGTCTTGTCGCACCCGCCGCGCACCCGTAGAACGGCAAGCGGATAAGGGCGAAACGGCCTTCACAGGACCCTTGGCGATGTAAGGGGCTGCCGTCCGAGTGTCAACGCCGCGGGGTGCCGCGGCCCTGCGGGAGAGGCTTTGATGCCGATTTTCACACGCGTTCTGGGCTCTGTCGCCGTGCTGGCGCTTCTGGCCGGTCCGGCTCTGGCCGAAGATGCGGCAGAAGCCGCCCCCGGCCCGGAAACTGTCGTCGCCACCGTCGACGGAACCGAAATCACGCTGGGCATGATGGTGAACGTGCGCAACAGCCTGCCCGCCGAATATCAGCAACTGCCCGACGAGGTGCTGTTCAACGGCGTGCTGGATCAGCTGATCCAGCAGACCGCGCTGGCGAAGATCGGCGAAGGCATGATGACCCGCCGCGACGAGATCGCGCTGGAAGTCGAACGCCGCGCCTATCTGGCGGGGATGCTGCTCGACTACACCGCCGAACGCGCGGTGACGCCCGAAGCGCTGAAATCCGCCTATGACACGAAATTCGCCAAGGCCGAGCCCAGCCGCGAATATCACGCCGCCCATATCATCGTGCCGACCGAAGCCGAAGCCAAGGCGATCAAGGCCGAGATCGACGGCGGCGCCGATTTCGCCGAAGTGGCCAAGGCGAAGTCGCAAGACGGCGCGGCGGCGAATGGCGGCGATCTGGGCTGGTTCGATCTGTCCGCGATGGTGCCACCCTTTGCCGAGGCGGTGGCCGCGATGAAGGCCGGTGAGGTCAAGGGTCCGGTGCAGACCGAATATGGCTGGCATGTGATCAAGCTGATGGAAAGCCGTCTGGCCGCCGCGCCGACGCTGGAAGAAGCGACCGAGGCGCTTTCGGGCGATCTGCGCCAACAGGCGGTTCAGGATCGGGTGGCTGACACCGTGGCCAAGGCCAAGGTCGAAAAACACATCGAGGGCATTTCCCCCTCGGTGCTGAAGACCCCGAATTTCTTCGGGGAAAAGTGAGTCCGGCAGACCTGGGGGAGAGGGCGATGGCGAAGAAACGCGAGCTCGAGGAAAAGATCGAGAAGCTGAAATCCAAGGTGAAGGGCCTGCGCGCACAGCTGGGCGAGATCACCGAGGATGCGGTGGCGATGCTGCGCGACGAGGTGACCGAGGTGGCCTCGGCGCTGCGCGAGGGCGTGGCCGATGCCGCCGCCGCTGCCGCCACGGCGGCCAGCGAAACCGCCGCGGCCGCGAAGCCGAAAAACCCGGTTTCGCCGCTGGCCCCCGCCGCCTTCCCCGCCCTGCCGGTGATCGAGGGCGTGTCCTTTGCCGCCGCCGCCGCGGGGGTGCGCTATGCCGGCCGCACCGATGTGATGCTGGCGCAGATCGCGCCGGGGGCGACGATCGCGGGCGTCTTCACCACCTCTTCGACGCGGGCCGCCTGCGTGCTGGATTGTCAGGCGAAACTGGCCGGGCTGGCCGATGAAACCACCGGCGCCGCGATCGTGGTGAATTCGGGCAATGCCAATGCCTTCACCGGCGCCGCCGGGCAGGCCTCGGTCGATGCGGTGACCGGCGCCGTGGCCGAGGCGCTGGATCTGCCGATCAACCGGGTCTTCTCCTCCTCGACCGGCGTCATCGGCGAGCCCTTGCCGCATGACCGGATCGTGGCCGCCGTGCCCGGGCTGGTTGCCGCGCTGAACCCGGCGGGCATGGAGGCCGCCGCCCGCGCGATCATGACCACCGACACTTTCCCCAAGGGCGCCTGCGCCGAGGTGCAGGGCGACGGCGGGGTGATCCGCATCGCGGGCATTGCCAAGGGCTCGGGGATGATCGCGCCGAACATGGCGACGATGCTGGTCTATCTTTTCACCGATGCGAAGATCCCCTCGAAACTGCTGCAGAAAATGCTGTCGCGGCATGTGGATGACACGTTCAACGCGATCACCGTGGACAGCGACACCTCGACCTCGGATGCGCTGATCCTGGCCGCCACTGGCCGGTCCGCGGCGGCCGAGATCACCGATCTGCGTTCGCGTCCGGCGAAGGATTTCGAAGCGGCGCTGCATGGCGTGATGCTCGATCTGGCGCAGCAGGTGGTGCGTGATGGCGAAGGGGCGACGAAATTCGTCGAGATCCGGGTGAGCGGGGCAGCAAGCGCCGATGACGCGCACAAGGTCGCGATGGCGGTGGCGAATTCGCCGCTGGTGAAGACCGCGATTGCCGGGGAAGATGCGAACTGGGGCCGTGTTGTCGCCGCCGTCGGCAAGTCGGGCGCCAAGGCCGATCGCGACAAGCTGCGGATTTCCTTTGGCGACATGGTTCTGGCCGAGAATGGCTGGCGCGTGCCGGATTATTCCGAAGACGCCGCCTCGGCCTATATGAAGGGGCAGGAACTGGTGATCGGGATTGATCTGGGGCTGGGCAAGGCGGCGAAATCCGTCTTCACCTGCGACCTGACGCATCGCTACATCGACATCAACGCGGATTACCGCTCGTGACCTCGCCCTGTGGTCCCTCGCCCGCGCTGACGACGGCGCGGGTGGTTCTGGTCAGCGCGGTGGCGCTGATCGACGTTGACGGCCGGGTGCTGCTCGCGCAGCGCCCCGAAGGCAAGTCGCTGGCCGGGCTTTGGGAATTTCCGGGCGGGAAAGTTGAGCCGGGGGAAACACCCGAGGCCGCGCTGATCCGCGAATTGCACGAGGAACTGGGCATCGACACCTGGGGCAGCTGTCTGGCGCCGCTGACCTTTGCCAGCCACAGCTACGAAAGCTTCCACCTGCTGATGCCGCTCTTTGCCTGCCGCCGCTGGGCGGGCACGCCGCAGCCGCGCGAGGGGCAGAAGCTCGCCTGGGTCAGCCCGGCACGGCTGCGCGACTACCCGATGCCCCCCGCCGACGAACCGCTGATCCCGGTGCTGCAAGACTGGCTCTGACCGCGCGGTCGCAGCACAAATTCGCGCAGTGCAGAAATTTTGCTGCGCGAAAAGGCCACATGCGGCAACAAAACTATCCAAAAGATACCTCTGGCGCACTTTTTCGTTTGCACTTTGTTAAGCAATCGTGACTAAGCTGAAGGGGTAATCGAGATTTCTAGGGAGGATGTCTCATGCTTCGCACCATCGTCGTCGGCAGCTGCGTCTCCGTGCAGGGAACGTTCGAATCGCAGCTTGATAACGGAAAAATCGTTGTCCGGGTTGGGGATCGGCTCTTCGCGGGCAAGCCCGTGATGCGCAACAACGCCTGATCCAGCTTTCGGCAATCACTCACGGAATTCAAAAGGGGGGCTTTCGCCCCCCTTTTCAGTGTTCACGCTGCGGCAACAAAGGTCAGAGCTTGCGCTCGACCTCCTCGCGCTCGAAGATTTCGATGACATCGCCCGCGCGGACGTCGTCGTAATTCTCGAAGGCCATGCCGCATTCCTGACCGGATTGCACTTCCTTGACCTCGTCCTTGAAGCGCTTGAGCGTCTTCAGCGTGCCCTCGTGCACCACCACGTTGTCGCGCAACAGGCGCACGCCCGCCGAACGCCGGGCAACGCCCTCGGTGACCAGACAGCCCGCGACCTTGCCGACGCCGGAGACCTTGAAGACCTCCTTGATCGACGCATAGCCGATGAAGTTTTCGCGCACTTCGTTTTTCAGCAGGCCCGAGGCCGCGGCTTTGATGTCATCCACCAGATCGTAGATGATCGAGTAATAGCGGATCTCGACACCCTTCTGGTTCGCGGCCGCCCGTGCGGGCGCATTGGCCCGGACGTTGAAGCCGATGACCGGCGCGCCCGAAGCCTCGGCCAGACCGATATCGCTTTCGGTGATCGCGCCGACGCCCGAATGCAGCACCCGCACGCGGACTTCCTCGTTGCCGATCTTTTCCAGCGCCTGGGTGATCGCCTCGGCAGAGCCCTGCACATCGGCCTTGACCAGAACCGGCAGTTCCGAAACGTTCTCGTCCGCCTTGGCCTTGGCCATCAGCTGTTCCAGCGTCGTCGCGGCACCCGCGGCGGCACGCTTGTCCTTGGCGGCCTTCTCGCGGTAATCCGCGATCTCGCGCGCCTGGGCTTCGGTTTCGACGACGTTCAGCACGTCCCCGGCTTCCGGCGTGCCATTGAGACCCAGCACCTCGACCGGAACCGAGGGACCGGCTTCGTCGACGCGCTCGCCCTTGTCGTTGATCAGCGCCCGCACCTTGCCCCACTGCTCGCCGACGACAAAGATGTCGCCGCGCTTCAGCGTGCCATGCTGCACCAGAACCGTCGCCACCGGACCACGGCCGACGTCGAGTTTCGCCTCGATCACCGCACCCTGGGCCGCACGGCCGGGGTTGGCGCGCAGTTCCAGGATTTCCGCCTGCAGCGCGATCGCCTCAAGCAGGGTGTCCAGACCAAGGCCGGTCTTGGCCGAAACCTCGACCGTCTGCACCTCGCCGCCCATCTCTTCGACGACGACTTCGTGTTGCAGCAGATCGGTGCGCACCTTTTGCGGATTGGCCGAGGGCTTGTCGATCTTGTTGATCGCCACGATCATCGGCACCTTGGCGGCCTTGGCGTGGTTGATCGCCTCGACCGTCTGCGGCATCACCGCGTCATCGGCGGCCACCACCAGCACGACGATATCCGTCACCTGCGCACCGCGGGCCCGCATCGAGGTGAAGGCGGCGTGGCCGGGCGTGTCGAGGAAGGTCAGAACCGCGCCCGAATCCGTCGTCACCTGATAGGCGCCGATGTGCTGGGTGATCCCGCCGGCTTCGCCCGCCACCACATTGGCTTTGCGGATCGCGTCCAGAAGCGAGGTCTTGCCGTGGTCGACGTGGCCCATGATCGTGATGATCGGCGGGCGCGATTGGAGGTCTTCGGCCTTGTCCTCGACGGTGTCGATCACCTGTTCCACATCCGCATCCGAGACGCGGACGGCGCGGTGGCCGAATTCCTCGATGATCAGTTCGGCGGTATCGGCGTCGATGGCCTGGTTGGCGGTGACCATCATGCCCATCTTCATCAGCGCCTTGATCACATCGGCCGCCCGTTCGGCCATCCGGATCGCCAGTTCCGAAACCACGATGGTTTCCGGCAACTGCACGTCGCGGACCATCTTTTCGGCTTTCTGGCCAAAGCCCATAGCCTTTTGCCGCGCCTTTTCCTGCTTGCGCTTCATCGCGGCCAGCGAGCGCTGACGCCCGCCTTCGCCCTCGATGTCGGACAGGCTCAGCTTGCCCGCCCGGCGGCCCTCGTCGCCGCCCTTGGCCGCCTTGCTGTTGCGGTCGGGGGTGGCATTGCGGTCATCGCGGTCGCGGTCGGTCTTGCGCGGCCCGGTGGCCGAAACGCCCTTGGTCGCAGCGCGCGCCGCGGCAGCCTCGGCCGCAGCCGGATCGGCCGGAGCGGGCTTCGGCGCCGGTTTCGCCCGGACCTCTTCCTTTTTCTGCGCGCGCAATTCGGCCTCGCGGGCCTTGCGCTCTTCTTCCTCGGCCTTCAGCCGCAGGGCTTCCTCGCGTTCGCGCTCTTCGCGTTCCTTGGCCTCGGCCTCGGCGCGGCGGCGTTCGCGCTCTTCCTCGCGGGCCTTTTCATCGGCGGCCCGTTGCGCGGCCTCTTCGACCTCGCGGATTTTCGCGGCCTGCAGCGCCCTCAGGCGGCGTTCCATCTCGGCATCGGAAATGCCCGCCGGACGCCGCGAGGGGTCGCCCAGCGCGGGCGAACCGGCCGGTTTCGACGGGGCGGCACCCGGCTTCGGCACCACCACCTTCTTGCGCTTGGTTTCGACCACCACATTTTTCGTGCGTCCGTGGCTGAAGCTCTGCTTCACCGAACCGGGGCGGGCGCCGCCAAGACCGAGGGGTTTTTTGCCGTCCGTATCGCTCATGCCGTCTTCGTATCCTTCATGGCGGTATCGCCGCCGTCCTGCTTGCGCAAACCCGCAAGCCTTGCCGCTTCTCTGATTACACGCGGGGTGAGTCCCCCAGCCGCAAGCGCGCCGTGTATGGCATGGTCGCGGCCAAAAGCCAAACCCAATTCCGAGGCCGTCAGGCTGCCGAACCAGCGCCCGCCGGGCGGTGTCCAAAGCTTGCCCTTGCCGCGTTCCGATCCGTCCGAGGCCTGGAAAAGCACCTTGGCCTTGCCATCGGCCAGCCAACCCTTGACCTTTTCGAAGCCACAGACCGCATGGCCGGTCTTCCGGCTCAAGGATATCAGCTCCACCACCCTTTGCGCCAGCCCGTCTTCGACGAGCTTGCACAGGTCTTCGGGCAGCTTCACCTGCGACCTTGCGGCGCGGGCAAACAGCCCCTTGGCCACCGCCTTTTGCAGCACGTCGCGGTCCGACGTCACCCAGATGCCCCGGCCGGGAAGCTTTTCGGCCAGATCCGGGTAGATCATGCCATCGGGGCCAAGGACGAACCGCACAAGCCCGACCTTCGGCCCGACATCGCCGGTGACGATGCAGCGCCGTTCGGGGTCTTCGCTGTCCTTGTCCTTGCCGCCGCGGCTCATCTCATTCCTCGGTTTCGTCTTCGTCGTCTGCGCTTGCGTCTTCGGCCTCAAGCTCAGAAGGATCGACCCAGCCCAGCTGGATCCGCGCCGTCATGATCAGCTTCTGCGCATCTTCCAGGCTCATCCCGAATTTCTCGAGAATGCCTTCGTCCTTGACGCGGGCGCCGTTCACCGTGGTCCAGCCGCCCGCCAGTTCCCAGTCGGCGCAGGTGGCGAAATCTTCCAGCGTCTTGACGTCGTCCTTGGCCAGCGCCTCGATCATCTGCGGGGTCAGGCCGTCAAAGTTGAACAGCGACTCCTCGACGCCCATCTCCTTGGCCGCGGTGATCGCCTTGGCGTTCTGCGCCTCGATATAGTCGCGGGCGCGGGCCTGCAATTCCTCGGCGGTGCCGTCATCGACGCCTTCGATCGACAGGAGTTCATCCAGATCGACATAGGCGACTTCTTCCAGATTGGTGAAGCCTTCGGCGACCAGCAGCTGGGCGAAGAATTCGTCCAGATCCAGCGCATCGACAAAGAGCTTGGTGCGCTCGGCGAATTCGGCCTGACGGCGGGACGATTCCTCGGCCTCGGTCAGGATGTCGATGTCGAGCCCGGTCAGCTGGCTGGCCAGACGCACGTTCTGCCCGCGACGGCCGATGGCAAGGCTCAGCTGCTCATCGGGCACCACCACTTCGATCTTGCCGGCTTCCTCGTCGATCACCACCTTGGCCACTTCGGCCGGTTGCAGCGCGTTCACAAGGAAGGTGGCCGCATCGGCATTCCACGGAATGATGTCGATCTTTTCGCCCTGCAGCTCGCCCACGACGGCCTGCACGCGCGATCCGCGCATCCCGACGCAGGCGCCGACCGGGTCGATCGAATTGTCATTCGAAATCACCGCGATCTTCGCGCGCGAGCCCGGATCACGGGCCACGGCCTTGATCTCGATGATGCCGTCATAGATTTCCGGCACTTCCATCTTGAACAGTTCCGCCATGAACTGCGGATCGGTGCGGCTCAGGAAGACCTGCGGGCCGCGGGTTTCACGGCGCACATCCTTCACATAGGCGCGGATGCGGTCGTTCGGGCGATAGCTTTCGCGGCCGATCTTTTCGTTGCGGCGCAGAATGGCCTCGCCGCGACCGATGTCGACGATGATGTTGCCATATTCCTCGCGCTTGACGACGCCGTTGAGGATCGTGCCCTTGCGGTCCTTGAATTCGTCATATTGACGATCGCGCTCGGCCTCGCGGACCTTTTGCAAGATCACCTGTTTCGCCGATTGCGCCGCGATCCGGCCCAGATCGACCGGCGGCACCTCGTCCACGATCTCGTCGCCGATCTGCGGATTGGTCTTGTATTGCTTGGCCTGATCAACGGTCAGCTGGGCCTGATAATTCTCGACGGCATCATCTTCCACCACGGTGCGCACGCGGGTGAACCGCGCCCGGCCGGTCTTGCGGTCGATGCTGACGCGGATGTCCATCTCGGCGCCATAGCGTGACTTCGCCGCCCGGGCGAGACTGTCTTCCATCGCCTGAATGACCAGGTCGGGGTCGATCATCTTCTCGCGGGCCACCGCCTCGGCGGTCTGCAAAAGCTCGAGCTGGTTGGCAGAGGTGATTGCCATCTCTCAGGTCTCCTCGTCGGGGGAAGTCTGGTCGTCTTCGGTTTGGATCTCGTCGAACTGGTCTTCGTCGATGATGCCCGCGGCCTTGCGCTGGCGCAGCATCTCGGCGATCAGCTCGTCGGTCAGGATCAGTTTCGCATCGGAAAGCCAGTCGAACTTGAGGCCGATCACGACCTGTTCGCCCTGATTTTCAATCTCGATCAGCACTTCATCTTCTTCGGTGCCGCGCAGGATACCCTTGAAGCGCTTGCGCCCGTCGATCTGTTCGTCGGTCTCGATCCGGGCTTCATAGCCTTCCCAGACGTCGAAATCCTTCATCCGGGTCAGCGGACGGTCGATCCCGGGGGACGACACTTCCAGCGTGTATTTTTCCTCGATCGGGTCCTCGACATCAAGGACGGCAGACACCGCGGTCGAGATCGCCGCGCAATCGTCGACGTCGATCCCGCCCTCGGGGCGGTCGGCCATGATCTGCAAAAGCGGATGCCGCCCGCCCTGCATGCGGATGCGGACAAGTTCGAAGCCCAGCCCCTCGATGGTGGGGCCGATGATATCTGCAAGACGCCGGTCGATGCCGGTCTTGGCGATAAGGTCGGTCATTCCGATCCCTGAAAACAAAAAACGGGCCCGAGCGGCCCGTCACATGGTTCCGGTGGGTTTCAGGTTTGGACCCCGAAACGCCGCTGTTGAGCTGCATATAGGCTATCCGCCCTTCGGTTGCAAGCTTTCTCTCGGCTCAGCCCTTCATCCGGTCCATCACCGCGACCAGGGCGGCGGTGATGCCTGGCTCGCTCAGCGCATGGCCCGCAGCGGGAACAAGCCGCAGATCGGCCTTTTTCCAGCCATGCGCCAACCGCCAGGCCGAGACCGGCGGGCAGATCATGTCCATCCGGCCCTGCACGATATGGGTGGGGATATGTTCGATCAGATGCCGGTCACGCAGGATCTGACCATCGACTTCCAGAAAGGCGCGGTTCATGAAGAAGTGGTTTTCCAGCCGCGCGAAGGCATGGGCGTAATCGGGCGGCGATTCGCCCGGGAAACCGTCGTAATCGACCGAGGCGAGCGCATTTTCCCACATCGCCCAATGGCGGGCAAACCGGGCCTCCTGCAGATAGTCCCCCGAGAACAGCCGCTTGTGATAGGCGGCGATCATGTCGCCGCGTTCGCCCTCGGGGATCGGCGCAATGAACTGCGTCCACAGATCCGGGAAGAACTGCCCCGCGCCGCCGCCATAGAACCAGTCAAGCTCGGATTTCAGCGCCAGGAACACGCCGCGCAGCACCAGCGCCTGCACCCGGTCGGGATAGGTCTGGGCGTAAAGCAGGCTCAGCGTCGCCCCCCAGCTGCCGCCAAAGACGATCCAGTCGGCAATGCCCAACTCGGTCCGGATCCGTTCCATGTCGGCGATCAGATCCCAGGTGGTGTTGTGCCCGACCGAGGCATGCGGCTTCGACAGCCCGCAGCCGCGCTGATCGAAGAGCACGATGCGATAATGCGCCGGATCGAAATAGCGCCGCATCGCCGGGCTGCAGCCGCCCCCCGGCCCGCCGTGACAGACGACGACCGGTCGCCCGCGCGGATTGCCCGATTGTTCGACATAGATGTGATGGCCGAAACCCACGTCGATCATCCGCTGGTCGAAAGGCTCGACCGGCGGATAGAGAAAGGCGCTTGCCGTGCGCTTTTGCCCTGCGTTCTTGTCCATGACTGCACTATATAACGCCTCGACCGCCCCCGCCATGGGGCGACATCGAAAAGTTGAGCCGGAGGAGCGCATGGAAACCGCGACGAAGACGATCGATCCCGCCGAGGTGGCGAAATTCGAGGCGATGGCGGCCGAGTGGTGGGACCCGAACGGCAAGTTCAAGCCGCTGCACATGCTCAATCCCTGCCGTCTCGATTACATCACCACCCAGATCGCGGCGCAGTTCGGCCGGGATCTGCGCACGCCCCGCCCCTTCGAGGGGTTGCGGCTTCTGGATATCGGCTGCGGCGGAGGGCTTCTGGCCGAGCCGATGGCGCGTCTGGGGGCGACCGTGGTGGGCGCCGACGCCGCGCCCCGGAACATCCCGGTGGCGCAGCTGCATGCCGAGCAATCCGGCCTGACGATCGACTATCGCAACTGCGCCGCCGAGGATCTGGCCGCGGCGGGCGAGCGCTTCGATGTCGTGCTGGCGATGGAGATCATCGAACATGTCTCCGACACCCAGGGCTTCACCGACACCTGCGCGGCCTTGCTGAAATCGGGCGGGCTGATGATCATGTCGACGCTGAACCGCAATCCGAAAAGCTATGTCATGGCGATTTTCGGTGCGGAACGGGTGATGCGCTGGCTGCCCGTCGGCACGCATGACTGGTCGAAATTCGTCACGCCCGACGAGCTTTACGAGCTGATGCGCAAGGCGGGCCTCGATCCGATCGACCGCAAGGGGATGGTGTTCAACCCCTTGGGCTGGAGCTGGTCGCTCTCGTCGCGCGACCTCAGCGTGAACTACGCCGCCGCCTGCGTGAAACGCTAAGGCTGCAACAGCAAGGCTGGGGGCTCCGCCCCCAGACCCCCGGGATATTTGCGCCAAGGTGAAAGCAGAGCCGGTTCCCCTTTCACCTTGGTTCAAATATCCCGGGGGTGAATGGCGAAGCCAGAGGGGGCAGCGCCCCCTTCTTACTTCGTCTTCGGACGGAAGGTCGCTATCTTCGCCGGATCGGTGTCGATATGCCCGGCGCCGATCAGATCGAGGCAATAGGGCACTGCCGCAAAGACTGCGTTCAGACAGGTCGCAATCGCGCGCGGATTGCCCGGGAGCGTGATGATCAGGCTCTTGCCTGCAATCCCCGCGGTCTGCCGCGACAGGATCGCCGTCGGCACCTCAAGCAGCGATGCCCGCCGCATTTCCTCGCCGAAACCGGCCAGTTCCTTTTCGATCACCTCGGCCGCGCCCTCGGGCGTTTCATCGCGCGGCGCGGGGCCGGTGCCGCCGGTGACCAGGATCAGATCGACCCCCTGCCCCACCAATCCCCGCAGGCAGTCGGCGACGCTGTCGCGCCCGTCGGGGATGATCACCCGGGAAATGGAAAGGGGTGTCGTGACGACACCCCTCAGCCAATCTTCGCAGCCCGGTCCGCCCTTGTCCTCGTATTCCCCGCGGCTGGCGCGGTCGGAAACGGTGACGATGGCAACCGTGGCGGTCATTTTTGCGCCACGCGCGCGTTGCGGGTGGCAATCAGGCGCAGCCGCAGCGCGTTCAGACGAATGAAGCCCGCCGCGTCTTTTTGATCGTAGGCGCCCGCATCTTCCTCGAAGGTGACGTGCTTTTCGCTGTAGAGGCTGTGGTCCGACCAGCGCGCGACGGTCGAGGCCTTGCCCTTGTAAAGCTTGACCCGAACCGTGCCCGAAACATGCTCCTGCGTCTTGTCGATCAGCGCCTGCAGCGCCTCGCGTTCGGGCGAGAACCAGAAGCCGTTGTAGATCAGCTCCGCATAGCGCGGCATGATGCTGTCCTTCAGGTGACCGGCGCCCGCATCCAGCGTGATCTGCTCGATGCCGCGATGTGCCTCCAGCAGGATCGTGCCGCCGGGGGTTTCATAGACGCCGCGCGACTTCATGCCGACGAAGCGGTTTTCCACCAGATCGAGCACGCCAACGCCATGTTTGCCGCCCAGATCGTTCAGCTTGGCGAGGATCGTCGCGGGCGACATCGCCTCGCCATTGATCGCGACGGCATCGCCGCGCTCGAAGGTGATCTCGACCATCTCGGGCGTGTCGGGGGCCTCTTCGACCGGCACGACGCGTTGCAGCACATAGTTCGGGAATTCCTGCGCCGGGTCTTCCAGCACGCGGCCTTCGGACGAGGTGTGCAAAAGGTTCGCATCGACCGAGAACGGCGCCTCGCCGCGCTTGTCTTTCGCGATCGGGATCTGGTTCGCCTCGGCGAATTCCAGAAGCTTCGTGCGCGAGGTCAGATCCCACAGCCGCCACGGCGCGATCACCCGGATCGACGGGTCAAGCGCCGCCGCCGACAGCTCGAAGCGCACCTGATCGTTGCCCTTGCCGGTCGCGCCATGCGCCACCGCATCGGCGCCGTGTTTCTGCGCGATCTCGACCAGATGTTTCGAAATCAGCGGCCGCGCAATCGAGGTGCCAAGCAGATAAAGCCCCTCATACAGCGCATTCGCCCGGAACATCGGGAAGACGAAGTCGCGGACGAATTCCTCGCGCACGTCGACGATATGGATGTTCTCGGGCTTGATCCCCATCAGCTCGGCCTTGGCGCGGGCCGGTTCCAGCTCCTCGCCCTGCCCCAGATCGGCGGTGAAGGTGATGACCTCGCAGCCGTATTCGGTCTGCAGCCACTTGAGGATGATCGAGGTGTCAAGGCCGCCCGAATAGGCAAGCACGACTTTCTTGGGAGCAGACATGAGGAGCCTCCGGAACTGCGGTTTCGCGCGGGTCTAGTGGGTTTTCGCCCGTATCTCAAGGGGCGAAGGGGGAAAGCAGAACCCCGGACCGATGCGGCCCGGGGTCGTTTCTCTCTGGTCGGGGGGCTCAGATCGGGCGATCTTGCCCGCTGGCGTCGATGACCCGGTTCGGCAGGCCCATCTCGCCCAGCAGTTCGAGGAAGGGCCGCGGCGGCAGCTCTTCGACATTGGCCATCTGACCGACATCCCAGATGCCCTTGGCGATCAGGATCGCAGCGGCGACCGGCGGCACGCCCGCGGTGTAGGAAATGCCCTGGCTTCCCACCTCTTCAAAGGCTTCCTTGTGGTCGGCGACGTTATAAATGAAGACCTCGGCCGGTTTGCCGTCCTTCGTGCCGCGGATCACGTCACCGATGCAGGTCTTGCCCACATAATCGGGCGCAAGGCTCGCCGGATCGGGGAGCACGGCCTTCACCACCTTGAGCGGGATCACCTCCAGCCCCTCGGCGGTCTTGACCGGTTTTTCCGACAAAAGGCCCAGATTCTTCAGCACGGTGAAGACGTTGATGTAGTGATCGCCAAAGCCCATCCAGAAGCGCACATCCGCCCCCGGGTAGCGGGCCGAGAGCGAATGCACCTCGTCATGGCCGGTGAGATAGGCCTTTTGCGTGCCAACCACCGGAAGATCCCATTCCTTGCCGACTTCGAACATGGTGTTCGTCTGCCAGGCGCCCTTTTGCCAGGAATAGACCGTGCCGGTGAATTCGCGGAAGTTGATCTCGGGGTCGAAATTCGTCGCAAACCAGCGCCCGTGCGAGCCGGCGTTGATGTCGACGATGTCGATGCTCTCGATCGTGTCGAGGAACTCTTCCTCGGCCAGACGGGCATAGGCGTTCACCACGCCCGGATCGAAGCCGACGCCCAGAATCGCGGTGACACCGGCGGCCTTGCAGGCCTCGCGCCGCTGCCATTCGTAGTTGCCATACCACGGCGGCGTTTCGCAGATCTTCTTCGGGTCTTCGTGAATCGCCGTGTCCATATAGGCGACGCCGGTTTCGATGCAGGCCTGCAGAACCGTCATGTTGACGAAGGACGAGCCGACGTTGATGACGATCTGCGCCCCGGTCTGACGGATCAGCGCGGCCACCGCCGCCGTGTCCATCGCATCGACGGCATGCGCCGTGAACGTGCCTTGCACCTTCATCGCGTTCTTCTCGTGCACCGAGGCGATGATGGCGTCGCATTTCGCTGTGGTGCGCGATGCGATGTGCAGGTCACCCAGAATGTCGTTGTGTTGCGCGCATTTGTGGGCAACCACCTGCGCGACGCCACCGGCACCGATGATAAGCACGTTCTTCTTCACTTCTTCTGGCTCCTTTCACGAGACAGGGAAGGGGGCGATCAGCCCCTCAGGACAGGGATGAGAGGTAATCCTCGTAGGTGAATTCGCGGATCAGATCGATCTGGCCCGAAGCGCGCTTGATCGCGATCGACGGCATGTTGACGCCGTTGAACCAGTTCTTCTTCACCATGGTGTAGCCCGCGGCATCGGCCACGGAGATGCGGTCGCCGACTTTCAGGGGTGCGGGAAACCGCGCGTCCCCGAAGATGTCGCCCGCAAGGCAGGACTTGCCGCAGATCTGATAGGCGTGATCGCCCACCTGCGGCAGCTTCGCGCTTTCGCGGTAGATCAGCAGATCGAGCATATGCGCTTCGATGCTGCTGTCGACGATGGCCAGTTGCTTGCCATTGTCGAGAAGGTCCAGAACCGTGACCTCCAGCGTCGTCGATTTGGTGATCGAGGCTTCCCCGGGTTCCAGATAGACCTGCACGCCGAAGCGATCTGCAAAGGCTTTCAGCCGCTGCGCAAGCTCTTCCAGCGGATAGCCCTCGCCGGTGAAATGGATGCCGCCGCCAAGCGAAACCCAGTCGAGCTTTTCCAGCAGCGGCGCGAAGTCCCGCTCGATCCTGCCCAACTGCTCATCAAACAGCGCGAAATCGCGGTTCTCGCAGTTGTAATGGATCATCACGCCGGAGATCAGATCGGCAACGCCCAGAAGCTTCGTCACGTCCCATTCGCCCAGCCGCGAGAACGGCCGCGCCGGATCGGCCAGATCGAAGCCAGAGGTCGAGAAGCGCGGATTGAGCCGCACCCCGCGCTTGATGCCCTGCGAGGGTTCGGCAAAGCGGGTCAGCTGACCGACCGAGTTGAAGATGATCTTGTCGGCATAGGAACAAGCCTCGTCGATCTCATGATCCGACCAAGCCACCGAATAGGCGTGCGTCTCCTTGCCGAATTTCTCGCGCCCCAGACGCAATTCGAACAGCGAAGACGAGGTCGTGCCATCCATATGCGGGCGCATGATGTCAAAAGCCGACCAGGTGGCAAAGCATTTCAGCGCCAAAAAGCGCCTTCGCGCCCGAGGCTTCGCGCAAAAGGTCGATCTTTTGCAGGTTCTGCAAAAGCGCCGTCTCGTCGATCAGGTAGAAGGGTGTCGGAATCATGGGCGCCCCCCCGCGCGAAAGTGAAGCCGCGATATAGGACCCCCTCCCCCCCCGCGCAACAGGATTCGCCGCACGGACAAATGGGGGTCAATCGACCCGCAGCCGCTCCTTCGCTACGCCGAGCGTGTAACCCTTTCGTGAAACATTTCTCACAAGCAGCTCCGACACCAGCGCATTGCCAAGCGCATCGCGCAGCCGCTTGATCCGGGTGGCCCCCCGCCGCTTCCTCGCAATCGGGCTCGGGCCGACCCGAGATCACCGATTCGATCCGTGCCCCGGTCAGCCATTCGTCATCCATCCGCGCCTCGGCCAGAACGGCCAAGGTCTCGATGGCCGCGGGCGTCAGGGTGAAGACCATGTCGTTCAGCATCACCGCATTTTCGGCCCGCAGGATGCGCAAGCTTTGCACCTCGATCCCCGCGCGCTGAATCGCACTCATCCGCCGGTTCAGCCCGACGATGACGACCAGAAGCACCAGCGCCGCCACCATCAGCACCATGGCAAAGACCAGCAGGATGAAGATGATCACCCGATAGGAATGCAGCATGTCGGCGAATGTGTTCGACGACGACGCCAGCACCTCCAGAAGCCGCAGCTGCGTCGGGTTCGTCAGCACGTCGTTTTGCACGAAGATCTGCTCGACCCGCGCATCAAAGGCGTTGCTGTCGGGCAGCGACAGGAACAGGAAGGCCGCCGCCGCCGACAGGGCCAGGCCAATCGCCACCACCCCCCAGATCAGCGCCCGCGAGCCGGTCTTCAGCCCCTCAGTAACGGAGGAAGAATGCACCGGAACTGGCCTTTCTTTGTTCGAGGCCCTCGGGGCCGAAGACCGAGACAATCGTCAGCAGCGTCCAGCCGCCCGCCGCCAGCCGCGGTGCCAGCTCCGCCTTGGCGGCTTTCTTGGAACAGGCGGCATCGGGCAGCTCCGACACGCCATAGATCAGCCGCAGGGGCGCGTCCTGTTTCGCCTTCCACGAGGCGAAACATTGCGCCTGCGCGGGGGCGGCGGCCAGAAGAAGCAGGGCAAGAAGGGCGGTTTTCATCATGGCCGCAGGCTGCCCGGGCAGGCCGTGATATGCAAGAACCAAAGGGCATTTCGCGGCTGATATCGGATAACACGGGGCTGATATTGCGCTGCGGCGGGGGCAATCCCCATGGTCGGATCAGGCAAACCGCGACGCCCACCGCAACCCGGGCCCGCATCGAAAGGATCGCTGCCATGACCGCCTTCGCCTTCCCCCGCCTGATCGCCGCCGCGCTTGCTGCCGCCGTGGCGGTGACGGGCCTCTCTGCCACCCCCGCCAGCGCGATGAACGACCGCGACCGGGCCGCGCTTGGCCTGATCGTCGGGCTGGGGGTGCTGGCCGCCATCGCCGATGCCGGCAACGACCACCGCCCGCCGCCGCCCCCGCCGCGCTACCGCCCGCCGCAGCCGCCGCATGGCTATTACGGCCATCACCGCCGCGCCGAGGCCTGCGTGATCCGGGTGCATCACGACCGTTTCGGCCGCCGCGTCGAGGTGATGTCGCCCGGCTGCAACAACCGGGGCTATCGCCGCTGAGGCGCGCGGCCCGGGCAACCGGACGCAAGAGGCCGGAACCGACTGGCGCGGGGCACCCTCCCCCGCGCCTTTTTGATTGCGCCCCGCCGCGGCCCACGGCACATCGGGGGCATGAGCACCGCCCCCGACAGCAGTT
This sequence comes from Rhodobacter capsulatus, assembly GCF_052363185.1. GTDB lineage: Bacteria > Pseudomonadota > Alphaproteobacteria > Rhodobacterales > Rhodobacteraceae > Rhodobacter > Rhodobacter capsulatus_E. The sequence continues at coordinate 3,616,275 of NZ_CP198955.1, forward strand.
TCGAACAGGCCGCCCTTGCCCGCGGCTTCACCCGCATCGCCGGCGTCGATGAGGTCGGCCGCGGCCCCTTGTGCGGCCCGGTCACCGCCGCCGCCGTCGTGCTGGATCTGACGCGCATCCCGGCAGGGCTGAACGATTCGAAGAAGCTGTCTGCCAAGCGCCGCGCCGCGCTGGTGGCCGAGATCACCGCCACGGCCGAGATCTCGGTCGCCCATGCCAGCGTCGCGGAAATCGACGCGCTCAACATCCTGCAGGCCAGCCATCTGGCGATGATCCGCGCCATCGAGGGTCTGAAAACCCCGCCCGATCACGTGCTGATCGACGGCAACAGGCTGCCGAAGGCGCTGACGATCTCCGCCGAGGCGATCGTCAAGGGCGATGCGCGGTCGGTCTCGATTGCCGCCGCCTCGATCCTGGCCAAGGAAGTGCGCGACGCGCTGATGGTGGATTTGGCGCAACAATACCCGGGCTATGGCTGGGAACGGAACGCGGGCTACCCGACCAAGGACCATCTGCAGGCGCTTCTAGATTTTGGGGTCACCCCCGTTCATAGGCGTTCCTTCAAGCCCGTGCACAACATCTTGTGCCAAGACATTTCTGTAACCCGTTGATTCAAAAAAGAAATTGACGGCGATTCGTGTTTGACTCATGTTTGTCGGCATAGACCGGCACAAGCTGGCGACCGATGGGCAGCTCTGATGGGCAAGACCCGAACGGGCAGAATGAGGCAGACATGACCAAATCCGAGACGCGGAAGCCCACGGCGGCGCTTCCGCTCAATGAAATCCTTGCGGGCGACTGCATCGAGGTGATGAACCGCTTGCCCGAGGCAAGCGTCGATCTGATCTTTGCCGACCCGCCCTACAATCTGCAATTGCGCGGCGATCTGCACCGGCCCGACAATTCCAAGGTCGATGCGGTGGATGACGCCTGGGACCAGTTCGGCAGCTTCGATCACTACGACAGCTTCACCCGCGACTGGCTGGCGGCGGCGAAACGTATCCTGAAACCCAATGGCGCGATCTGGGTGATCGGGTCTTACCACAACGTCTTCCGTCTGGGCGCCGAGTTGCAGAACCAGGGCTTCTGGATCCTGAACGACGTCGTGTGGCGCAAGTCGAACCCGATGCCGAACTTCCGCGGCAAGCGGCTGACCAATGCGCATGAGACGCTGATCTGGGCCAGCAAATCCGAAGGCGCGAAATACACCTTCAACTACGAGGCGCTGAAGGCGCTGAACGAGGGCATCCAGATGCGCTCGGACTGGGTGCTGCCGATCTGCACCGGCAACGAGCGGCTGAAGGATGACGCGGGCGACAAGGCGCATCCGACGCAAAAGCCCGAAAGCCTGCTGCACCGGATCATTCTGGGCACGACCAATGCGGGCGATGTGGTGCTGGACCCGTTCTTCGGCACCGGCACGACGGGCGCGGTGGCGAAGATGCTGGGCCGCGATTTCATCGGCATCGAACGCGAGGAAGCCTATCGCGAGGCCGCCCGCAAGCGCATCGACAAGGTCCGCAAATTCGACCGCGAGGCGCTGGAGATCACCGGCTCGAAACGCGCCGAGCCGCGCGTGCCCTTTGGCCAGCTGGTCGAACGCGGCATGCTGCGCCCGGGCGAGGAGCTTTATTCCATCGGCAATCGCTTCAAGGCGAAGGTCCGCGCCGATGGCACGCTGGTGGGCAATGACGTGAAGGGCTCGATCCATCAGGTCGGGGCCCATCTGGAAGGCGCGCCCAGCTGCAACGGCTGGACCTACTGGCACTTCAAGCGCGACGGCAAGATGGTGCCGATCGACCTTCTGCGCCAGCAGATCCGCGCCGAGATGAACTGAAAGATCAAACGGTTACCGCCGGTGTCTGGACGATGCGTCCAAGGCACGACCTTGCCCCGCCGTTCGCTCGGCGGGGCCTTTTTTTGATTTTGAATTTGCGTATTGGAACCAAGAAAAAGGGGCGTATTTGCGCCAAGAAGAAACCCCCTTCGCTTCTTCTTGGCGCAAATACGCTCGGGGGGTGCGGGGGGCGGAAAGCCCCCCCCGTTCCGCGGCTTCAGCTTTCCTCGAGCCGCAGCCGCAATTCGCGCAGCACGGGCAAGGCCGCGCGGACCTTGTCGGCGCCGATGTCGCGCACCACATCGGCAATCACCGGCATGAAGGAGGCCAGCGCCGCATCCCGCGCCTGCCGCCCGGCGGGCGAGATCGCCACGAACTTGCGCCGCGCGTCGTCCCAGTCGGGGCGGATATGCACATGCCCGGCCCAGACCAGTTTCGACAGCGTGTTGGTCATCGCGCCGCGGGTGACGTGAAAGGTGGCGGCCAGTTGCGCCGGGGTGCGTTCTTCGGCGATATGGGCCAGATGGTTGAGCACCGAGAAATGCGAGATTTCCATTCCCTTCGGCAGTGCCCGGCTGACCACGTTGCGCGCCAGCTGATCGGCCATGAAGACCTCGGCGAAGAGCGCGGCGGCCAGCGGGTCGGTGGGATCGCTCATGGCCCGTCAAACCCGCGGTCATGGCTGATCGAGGGCACGCGGGCGCGGGCCTCGGCCACGCGGGAAAGGTCCAGATCGACCAGCGTCACCCCCGGTTCGGTCCCGCCATCGGCCAGCACCTCGCCCCAGGGGGCGACGGCGAGGCTGTGGCCATGCGTCCGGCGCGGCTTTCCGGCATGCGCCGCATGGGTGCCGCATTGCGCAGGCGCCAGCACGAAACAGGTGTTTTCGATCGCCCGCGCCCGGATCAGGCTTTCCCAATGCGCCGCCCCCGTGGTGTCGTTGAAGGCCGCGGGCAGGGTCAGGACATTGGCCCCGGCCTGCGAGAGCCTGCGGAAGAGCTGCGGAAAGCGCAGGTCGTAGCAGATCGCCATCCCCAGCTTCGCAAAACCGGCCTCGGCCAGCACGGCCCGCGTGCCCGGTCGGTAGGCCTCGGATTCGCGATAGCGTTCGGTCGGGCTGACATCGACGTCGAACATGTGGATCTTGTCATACCGCGCCACGATCTGCCCGGCAGGTCCGATCAGGAAAGAGCGGTTGGCAAAGCGGCCATCGGGATCATGGGTCTTCAGCCCGAGCGAGCCGATCAGCAGCCAGATCCCCAGACGATCCGCCTCGGCGCGCAGGGCGGAAAGCGTCGCATCTTCCTCCTCATGCGCCAGCACCGCGCGTTGCAAGGCGCGGTCGGAAGACAGAAGATTGGTACATTCGGGGGTCAGAACGAAGCCCGCCCCCGCAGCTGCCGCCTGCCGGATGAAACCGACCGTCACCGGCAGGTTTGCCGCCGGATCATCCGTCACCGACAGCTGGACCAGAGCGGCGCGCATCACTCCGCCAGCATCGGGTCAAGCTTGCCCGCGGCATCGAGCGCATGCAGGTCGTCGCAGCCGCCGACATGCACGCCGCCGATGAAGATCTGCGGCACGGTATGGCGCCCGTTCGCCCGGTCGCGCATCGCGGCCCGCAAGGCCGGATCGGCGCCGACATCGGTCTCCTCGAAGGCGACGCCCTTGGCGGTCAGCAGCTCCTTGGCGGCCAGGCAATAGGGGCAGGTGCGGGTGGTGTAGATTTCGACGCGTTTCATGGAAGCTCCTTCTTGCCCCCAAGGTAAGGGCTTCAGCCGTCGCGTGCAACGCGGGCCAGCACCGCGACCGAAACCTTGGCCGCGCCCGCCGCCAAAGCCGCCTCGGCCGTGGCTTCCAGCGTCGCACCCGAGGTCAGCACATCGTCGATCAAAAGCAGATGCCTGCCCTTGATCCGGTCGCGATGCTTCGGCACGACCGCGATGGCCCCCGCCAGATTGGCCATGCGTTCGACCCGCGTCATCCCCTCCATCGCGGCGGTCGGCCGGGTGCGCACGAACAGATCGGGGATGCAGCTCAGCCCCCGGCTTCGCGCCAGGGCCTGCGCCAGCATCGCCGACTGGTTGAATTTGCGCCGCAACAGCCGCAGCCGGTGCAGCGGCACCGGCGCCACCAGCATCTTCGGCCGCAGGATCGGCTGCGCCGCCCGCGTCAGCATCGCGGCGAGCGGCGGCACCAGATCCAGCCGGTCCGCGTGTTTGAGTTGCAGCACCAGTTTCCGCCCGGTGCCCGCATAGAGAAACGCCGCCCGTCCCCGCGCCCAGGGCCGCGGCTGCGCCAGACAGGCGTCGCAGAGCACCGGCCCCGGATCCTCGCCCGGCAGCGGCGTGCCGCAGCAATCGCAGACCGTGCCCGAGATGAAGCTGGTCTCGCGCCAGCACGGGCCGCACAGGCCGTCATCGGTGCTGACCGCCTCGCCGCAACACAGGCAACGCGGCGGAAACACCGTATGCAGCGCCATCCGCAGCGCCGAGCGCACCGCATCTGGCATCTGCGGCCGAACCGCCCTATCTTTCGTGCTGACCATGACCCAAGCCCCTCGTCTGACCGACCGCACCGCGCTGTTGCGCCACCGTGCCCGTGCCCGAACCCTCGGGCCCGAGCTGTTCCTGCACGACGACGCCGCCGTCGAATTGCAGGAGAGACTGAACGAGGTTAACAGAACGTTTACATCCCCGGCTGTGGTGACGCCTTTTTTGCAACCCTGGGCGGAAATTCTGCCGGGGGCAAAAGTCGTGGCGGATGCCGAGGTGCTGGATCTGACGCCCGAGGCGCATGATCTGGTCGTTCATGCGATGTGCCTGCACTGGGCCGAAGATCCTGTGGGCCAGATCGTGCAATGCGCCCGGGCGCTGCGGCCTGACGGGTTGTTCATCGCCGTGCTGTTCGGCGGCCAGACCCTGTCCGAGCTGCGCGCAGTTCTGGCCGAGGCCGAGGTGGAGGTGACCGGCGGGCTTTCGCCGCGCATCCTGCCGATGGGCGAGATCCGCGATCTGGGGGCGCTTTTGCAACGCGCGGGGCTGGCGCTTCCGGTGGCCGACAGCGTGTTGCGCAAGGTCAGCTACGGCGATCCGCTGAAGCTTTTGCACGACCTGCGCGCGATGGGCGAAACCAATGCGCTGGGCGCGCGGCGACGGCAGTTCACCCCGCGCACGGTGCTGCTGCAGGCGCTCTCCCGGTATGCGCAGCATTTCGCCGATGCCGAGGGACGGGTGCGCGCCAGTTTCGACATGGTCTGGCTGACCGGCTGGAAACCGCATGAAAGCCAGCAAAAACCGCTGCGTCCGGGCTCGGCCGCCTGTTCCCTGACCGAGGTTCTGGGCAAAACGTCGCAGGGGTAAGGTCGCGCAAAGATTGCACAAGGATATTGTTCAGCTTTTCATTGACCCCAAATGAAAAAGCTATACCTCCGGGACCGGACAGCCAACAGGACGAGTCATGACGATCGCCAACCGCATCCTTCCGCACGCCCCCGCCGACCATCCGCCGGTGCCGGTGCCGCGTGTCGGCGTGCTGCTGGCCAATCTTGGCACCCCGGATGCCACCGACTACTGGTCGATGCGCCGCTATCTGAACGAATTCCTGTCCGACCGGCGGGTGATCGACTATCCGATCTGGAAATGGCAGCCGCTTTTGCAGCTGATCATCCTGTCGAAGCGGCCCTTCACCTCGGGCAACAACTATCGCTCGATCTGGAACGAGGAGCGCGACGAAAGCCCCTTGATGACGATCACCCGCGATCAGGTGCGCAAGCTGCGCGCCGCGGTCGAGAGCCGCTATGGCGCGGGCAATGTGGTGGTCGATTTCTGCATGCGCTACGGCAATCCTTCGACCCGCGACGTGCTCGATGACATGCTGGCGCAGGGCTGCGAACGCATCCTGTTCCTGCCGCTTTATCCGCAATATGCGGGGGCCACCTCGGCCACGGCGAATGACCAGTTCTTTCGCGCGCTGATGGAGGTGAAGCGTCAGCCCGCCGCCCGCACCGCGCCCGAATATTTCGCAAGGCCCAGCTATATCGAGGCGCTGGCCAGTTCGGTCGAGCGGGTCTATGCGACGCTCGACACCCGCCCCGATGTGCTTGTGGCCTCCTATCACGGCATGCCCAAGCGCTATCACCGCGAGGGCGACCCCTATCACTGCCAATGCCAGAAGACCTCGCGTCTGTTGCGCGAGCGGCTGGGCTGGGGGCCGGATTCGATCGACACCACCTTTCAATCCGTCTTCGGCACCGAGGAATGGCTGCGCCCCTATACGGTCGAGCACGTGGTGCAGCTGGCGGAAGCGGGCAAGAAGAACATCGCGGTGATTTCCCCCGCCTTTTCCGCCGATTGCATCGAGACGCTGGAGGAAATCAACGGCGAGATCCGCGAGGCGTTTGAGCATGCGGGCGGCGAAAGCTTCACCTATGTGCCCTGCCTGAACGACGACGATCTGCACATCGCGGCGCTTCTGGAAGTGGTCGAGGAGAATCTGGCGGGCTGGATCGACTGATCCGCCCGGCCTTGAGCGGACATGAAAAAGGGGGCCGCGGGCCCCCTTTGGCTTGCCAGGGATCCGGGTCTCAGATCAGCACGACCTGCGTGCCGACCTGCGCCAGTTCGAACAGTTCCTCGACATGCTGGTTGAACAGGCCGATGCAGCCGTTCGACGACTTGCGGCCGATCTTGCGCGTGTCATGGGTGCCGTGGATGCGGTAATACTGCCAGCTGAGGTAAAGCGCCCGCGTGCCCAGCGGATTGTCCGGCCCGGCACCGACGAAATCCGGCCAGTCGGGGTTGCGCTGCTTCATCGAGGGCGTGGGCGACCAGGTCGGGTTCTTCACCTTGCGGATCACCTCGGTCCGGCCGCGGCGGGTCAGGTCTTCGGAGACCGGCACCGAGGTCGGGTAAAGCTTGTAGATCGTTTCATCCTCGGACCAGAAATGCAGCGCCCGGGAAATCGTGTCGACCAGGATGATGCCGTTCTTTGTGTTCGAGAAATACGGCCGCCAGTCGAGCTCGCGGAAGCTCGAGATGTTGCGGCGCATGTTGGTGTTGGCGGTTTCCTCGCGCTGTTCAAGGCCGGTATCGGGCAGCGCCTGGGCCAGGACCGCGGGGGCGGCCAGCGAGGCCCCGGCAAATGCGGCGGTGCCGAGGAAGGAACGGCGGTCGAGCATCTTGCGCGCATCCGACATGGGGGAACTCCGTAGGGCGTAAACGTTTCAGGGCGTTTCCATAAGACGGCTCCGCCGCAGGTGCAAATCAAACCGGCGTCATTGTGACGTTTCACGCAACTGTGGGTTTGCGCCGCGGGGCGTGGCGGTGTAAGGCACCGCTCAAATCCGAGGGAACCCCCATGATCCGCGCAACCGCCCTGCTTGTTTCGGCCTGCCTTGCCCTGGCCGCCTGCACCACCTCCGGCGAACAGGTCGGACCCGATGGCAAGCCGCTGCCGAAGCTTTACCGCATCTCCAAGGGGGATGCGAAGGAAATCCCGATCCGCGTGCTGGAAGCGGTGAATACCCTGCGCGCGGCCCGCGGCACCGCGCCGTTGACGATCAACCCCTCGCTGATGCTGGCGGCCGAAAAGCATTCCCGCGACATGGCGGACCAGAACCGGCCCTGGCACTGGGGCTCCGACGGGTCCTCGCCGCTGCAGCGCGTGGCGCGGGCGGGTTTTCCGGGGCAGTTCCTGGGCGAGAACATCTCGGAGACCTACGAGACCGAGACCGAGACGCTGTCCGCCTGGATGGCGCTGGCCGATACCCGCGACGTGATCCTGAACCCGGCGGCGACGCAGATGGGCATCGCCTGGTATCAGGAGCCCTCGGGCAAGATCTGGTGGACGATGGTCACCGGCCAGTAAGCCCGGCGGCAGCAGAGACGAAAAAGGCCCCCGCGGGGGCCTTTTGCCTGTCCGGGGATCGGATCAGGGGAAGATGAAGATCGGCGTGTCGTTTTGCACCATGGCGAAGATCTCCTCGATCTCGGCATCGGTCACCGCGATGCAACCCGCGGTCCAGTCATCGCGACGGCCGCGATACTTGCGCCCCTGACCGTGGATCATGATGTCGCCGCCCGGCTTGCGGCCCTGCGCCTCGGCAAAGGCGCGATCTGCGGCATTCGGATAGGACACGCCGAGCGACAGGTGATAGGCCGAGCGCGGATTGTGATGGGTGATGTAGTAAAGCCCCTCGGGGGTCTTGCCGTCGCCCTCGAAGCGTTTGTGGCCGACGGGGGTTCCGCCCAGAGAGATCCTGTATTTCCGCACCACATCGTCGCCGGCGAACAGGAACATCCGCCGTTTTTTCTTGAACACCTGGATCTGGGTGATCCGGGGCCCGGAATAGTTGCGGAATTTCGCGGAATCGCCGCCGCAAGCGGCCAGAAGGGTGAGGCTGGAGAGCCCCAGAAGAAGCGTGCGACGGTGCATGACGTGCCTGTGTGCTGCCGGTAGTCTGATGGTGTTATCGTTGCGCCCATCCTAGCGGAAAGCAGGCCGGGCGCGAAGCCCTTACGTCCGCCGGAAGCTTGCCGCAAGCTCGATATGCGCCGAGTAGCGGAACTGATCGACCACGATCACCTCAGCCAGCGCGAAACCCGCCTGCGCCAGCTTTTCGGCATCCCGCGCAAAGGTCACCGGGTTGCAGGACACATAGGTCAGGTTGCGCAGGTTTGACGCCGCAATCTCGGCCACCTGCGCCTCGGCCCCCGCCCGCGGCGGGTCGATCACCACGGCATCGAACCGGTCGATCTCGTCGGGCAGAAGCGGGCGGCGAAAGAGATCGCGGGCCTCGTGGGTCAGACGCTTGAGGCCCTGCGCCTGCCGCCAGCCCTTGTCGAGCGCGGCCAGCATCGCGGCCTCGCCTTCAACCGCATGCACCTCGGCCGTCGCGGCGAGCGGCAGGGCAAAGGTGCCGCAACCGGCGAAAAGATCGGCGATCCTCGCCGCGCCGCGGGTCGTGTGCAGGACGAAATCGACCAGGGCCGCCTCGCCCGCGGCGGTGGCCTGCAGGAACGCCCCGGGCGGCGGATTGACCCGGGCGGCGCCAAAGCTTTGCAGCGCAGGACGGCGGGCGGCGACGGTCTCGGCCTCCCAGCTCAGCCGCGCGAAATCATGCGCCTCGGCCAGCCCCGCAAGGGTCTGGAACAGCGCGGGGTCCATTTCCTTGCCGCCCCTGGCCGCGATCTCCAGCCCGGCTTCGGACAGCGTCACCGCAAAGGAAATCTCGCCCTTGCGCGAGGCCCCCGCCGCCGTCATCGCCTGCAGCGCGGGCAGCACGGCCAGCAGTTCCGGCCGCAGGATCCGGCATTGGGGCACCTCGACCACCGTATCCGAGGCGCGGGCATGAAAGCCGACCAGCGTCCCTTTCTTCGTGCGCCGTCCGGAAAAGCTGGCGCGGCGGCGTGAAAACTCGGGCGAGGTTTCGACCCGGGCCACCCGCACCGCAATCCCCCGCCCGGCCAAAGCGGTTTCCACCACCTGCGCCTTCCAGCCCGCGACGAAGGCTCCCGAGGCATGCTGCAAAAGACAGCCGCCACAGGCCCGGTAGTGCGGACAGGGCGCCTTCACCCGGTCGGGCGAGGGCGTGAGGATCGACGGCGCGGCGATGCGGCCGTTTTCGACTGTGCCTTCGACCACCTCGCCCGGCAGCGCCATCGCCACATGCACGGTGCCATCAAGCCCGTGGGCGACGCCATCGGCAAGCAGGGACAGACGGTCGATGGTGAGGGACATGGGCGGGCTCCTTTCGGCCCCGCTTAGCCGATGGGCCCCGCCCCGCCAAGCCTATTGCGCGGCCTCGACGCCAGGAAGCGGCTCTTCGGCCTCTTCCTCCTCGGTGCCAAGGAAGCCGCCCGACTGCCGGTTCCAATAGCGCGCATAAAGCCCGTTCTGCGCCAGAAGCTCGGCATGGCTGCCCTCTTCGACGATCCGGCCCTGATCCAGCACGACGATCCGGTCCATTTCCGCAATCGTCGAAAGCCGGTGCGCGATGGCCAGCACGGTCTTGCCCTCCATCACCCGACGAAGCGCCTTTTGAATGGCCGCCTCGACCTCGCTGTCAAGCGCCGAGGTCGCCTCGTCCAGCACCAGAATGGGGGCATTCTTCAAAAACGCCCGCGCCAGCGCGATCCGCTGCCGCTGCCCGCCCGACAGTTTCACGCCACGCTCGCCCAAGGCCGCCTCGTAGCCGGTCTTGCCGGTGTGATCGACAAGGCCAAGGATGAAGTCATGCGCCTCGGCCGCCTGCGCCGCGGCGATCATCTCGGCCTCGGTCGCATCGGGGCGGCCATAAAGAATGTTCTCCCGCGCCGAGCGGTTGAACATCGCGGTTTCCTGCGTGACCATCCCGATATTGCGGCGCAGGCTTTCCTGCGTCACCGCACGCAGGTCGGTGCCATCAATCGTCACCGCGCCCTTTTCGGTGTCATAGAGCCGCAAGAGCAGCGACACGAGCGTCGATTTCCCCGCCCCCGAGGCGCCGACGATGCCGATCCGCTCCCCCGGTTTGATCGTCAGATCCACCCCGTCAATGCCGCCCTTTTCGCGGCCATAGGCGAAGCTGACGCCCTCAAACCGGACCTCGCCCTGCACCCGGCCCAGCACATGCGCGCCCTGCGCGTCGGTGATCGCATGGGCGGGGGTCAGGGTGCGCATGCCGTCCTCGACCTCGCCGATGTTCGACCAGAGCGCCATCAGCGATTGCGACACCCAGCCCGACATCTGCGCGATGCGCATGGCCACGGCGCCCGCGGCGGCAATGTCGCCCGGCGTCGCGGCGCCCTTGCGCCACATCAGCATCGCGCCGCCGACCAGAAGGATCGGCAACAGGCCCGAAAAGGTGATCTGGCTCAGCCGATACCAGGTGGAGGTGACGCCGAACCGCCTGGTGGCACTGCGATAGCCTTCCATCGCGCCCAGGGCGACGCGGTCTTCATGCTCGGCATGGGCGAAAAGCTTCACCGTCTTGATGTTGGTGATCGTGTCGACGACCTGCCCCGAGACCATCGCCCGGGCCGAGGCACGGGCTTTCGAGCGGCCCCGCACATGCGGCAGGAAGGCCCGGATCAGAAGCAGATAGAACACCAGCCAAAGCGCCAGCGCGAGCGCCCCCCAGGTGTCTATTCCGGCCAAAAGCACCACCGATCCGATGATCGAGGCGAGCGCGAAGAACACCGTGCCGATGATTTCGGCGACGACATCGGTGACGGCCCGGGCGGTTTGCATCTGCTTTTGCGCGATGCGCCCGGCGAAATCATTGTCGAAGAAGGTGACCGAATGGCCCATGGTCCAGCGGTGCAGCCGCGACAGCACCTGCGGCATCACATTCGGCGCCACCAGCATGTTCGTCGTCCAGGTCGAAAGCCCAAAGGCCCCCGGCCGGATCACCAGATAAAAGACGACAAAGGCAAGAAGCAGCCACAGATGCTGGCTGGCATAGGTGGCCGGATCGGCGCCGACGACAGAGTCGATGACAAGCCCCAGAAGCCAGGCCGCCCCCACCTCCATCGAGCCCGCCAGCGCCGAGGCCGCCCCGGCAATCCAGACGGTGGGCCAGGCGCCCTTGATGCACCAGCGCAGAAACGGGATCAGTCGCGAGGGCGGCGGGCCCTCGGCAGGCAGGAAGGCGTCAATCATCGGAAATCCTTTCGCCTTCGAATATAGCGGGCAAGCGCGAAAGGGAAAGCTCAGCCGTCCGCGGCAAGCAGCGCCTCACGCGAAAGCGAAAAGCCCGAGGCGATCCAGCGGCGTTCCAGCTCTTTCAGTTTCGCGCCAAGGGCCGGTCCGGCAAGCGCGGGCATCAGATCGACAGCCGTCACCGGAAAGCGCTGCGCGGCGCCGAATGCGACCCTGTTCCGGCTGGATTCGGGGATATCCTGACCAAGAGCGGCGCCGCGGATCAGAAGCGCATCGCGGCCCGTTTCGGCGCCGTAACGATAGCCCAGTTCGGCGTCGGCGCCCGGATCGCCCAAAGCCTCGCGCAGACGTTCCAGCCGCCGGGCCTCGGTTTTCGACAGCCTGAGCCGCTCGGCCGGGTCTTCGCCGCCCAGACAGGCCAGACGGCGCAGCGGATCAGGCACAACAGAGCCTTCCAGATGCACGAGCGGCGCCAGAAACCGCGCCTCGGCCCCGGGCAGAACCTGCGCCAGCACGCCGCTGGACTGCATCGCCGCCACGGCGGGCGCGGGGTCGGGCGCGGACAGCAGCTTGCGCATCTCATGGCCGATGCGTTCGCGCGAAAGCGTCTCTATTCCGACTGAAAACGCGGCGCAGGCGGCCAGACCTTCGGCATCCATGCCGTGGTCGGGGTCGCCATACCAGGCGGTGAAGCGGAAGAAGCGCAGGATGCGCAGATAATCCTCGGTGATGCGTTGCGCCGGATCGCCGACAAAGCGCAGCCGTCGGGCGGCAAGATCGGCGAGCCCCTCGCCCAAAGGGTCCAGCACCGTGCCATCGGCCGTCGCATAAAGCGCGTTCATGGTGAAATCGCGCCGCGCGGCGTCGTCGTGGATATCGGTCGAAAAGGCGACGGTGGCATGACGGCCAAAGGTCTCGACATCGCGGCGAAAGGTGGTGACCTCGTGGCCGACATGATCGGCAACGACCGTCACCGTGCCATGCTCGATCCCCGTCGGCACCGGCTTCAGCCCGGCAGCTTTCGCCAGCGCCACCACCCGTTCGGGCATGGCATCGGTGGCAATGTCGATATCGGCAACCGGCTGGACCAGAGCCGCATTGCGCACGCAGCCGCCGACCAGAAGCGCCTGATGCCCGCCGCCCGCCAGCATCGCCAGCACCTTCTGCACATGGCCCGCCGAAAGCCAGTCGCCCGCGATCTTCATCGGCCCATCCGGTCGGTCAGCGCCCGCAGCATCCGCGCGGTGGCGCCCCAGATGTAATAGGGGCCGTGGGGCATGACGTAATAGGACCGCATCCTTCCGCGCCAGCGACGGCTTTCGACCCTGAACCGGCTCGATGCGAGATGCGACAGGGGGATGGTGAAGACCTCGTCGACCTCGGACGGGTCGGGGCGCGGGGTAAAGGGCGCGGTCAGCCGCGCCAGAACCGGCGTGACCAGAAAGCCGGTCACCGTTTCATGCGGGTCCAGCACGCCAAGGATCTCGACCTGGCCGCAGGGCAGACCGATTTCCTCCTCGGCCTCGCGCAGGGCCGCCGCCACCGGGTCCGCGTCGCCCGGCTCGACCTTGCCACCCGGAAAGGCGATCTGCCCGGGATGGTGGCGCAGATGCGAGGCGCGCTTGGTCAGGTAAAGCCGCAGCCCTTCGGGGGTATCCTCGAAGACGACCAGCACCCCCGCCGGGCGCAGCACGCGGCCCGCGGGCAGATCGGTCCCGGGGTTCAGATCATGGTCCGACGAGGGCCGCCCCGGCCTTGCCAGGGCGGCAAGGAGCGGGGCGAAACCGTCAGCCATCCGCCGCCTCTTTCGGGCTGCCATCGGGGTTCCGCTTGGCCTCGAAGCCGAGCGTCAGCGGATCGAAAACGTAATGCGCCCCGCAGAACTGGCAATCGGCGGTCACGGTGTTCTCCGCCGTCGTCATGTGCCGGATGTCCCGCGCCGAATAGATCGACAGGCTGGTGCGCACCCGATCCTCCGAGCAGGTGCAGCCAAAGCGCACCGGCACCGGATCATAGACCCGCGGCACCTCCTCGTTGAAGAGCCGCACCAGCAGATTGGTCAGCCCGACCGTGGGGCCGGTCAGTTCCATTTCCTCGACCGTGTCCAGAAGCACGTTGACCCGGGTCCAGTTCTCGTCCGCCGCGCCCGACAGGATGTCGGTGTGGCGCAAAAGGCCACCTTCCCCCGAACCTTCGCGCGCCGCCCCGGGCGAGGCGGGCATCATCTGCAGCATCACCCCGCCCGCCCGCCAATGTTCCGCCTGACCGCGCTCGGTCGAGCGGCCGTAAGCCAGCTGAAACCGCGTCGGCAGCTGTTCGGACTGGGCAAAATAGGTCTCGGCACAGGCCGAAAGTGACCCGCCCGCGATCGGCGTGAAGCCCTGATAGGGCAGGTTGCCCTCGCCCTGATCAATCATCACCGCCATATATCCCTCGCCGATCTGGCCGAAGGGATCGGCGGTTTCCTCCAGCCGCGCCGGATCGAAACTGGCCCAGGCGCGGATGCGGGCGGCGCCGCCCTCGGTTTCGGGCGCATAGAAATCGGTGGCCAGAATCCGGATCGGACCCTTGCCGCGCACCTGCAGCGACAGCTTCCAGCGCAGCTTCATCGTCTGCCCGATCAGCGCCGTCAGCAGGGCGATTTCCGCCACCAGCCCCTCGACCACGGCGGGATAATCGTGCTGGCGCAGCACGTCTTCCAGCACGCCATCGAGGCGGGCGATGCGGCCGCGCACATCCGCGCGGTCAAGTTGAAACGGCAGGACGGTATCGTCCCAGGCGATTTGCGAAAGCGGTGTCATCTGGTTCCCGGGGGTTTTCGAGCAGCCCTTGGGCTGGCATATCGTGCCTATATAGGCGGGGCAACCGGTTCCCCCAACAGAGGATGTGCGAAAATGCGGCGGTTTGGCGAACGCGTGGTGACGGGGCAGCGTTACAGACAGCGGCCGGGGGCCTATGCGGTGCTGATGCGGGGCGGGCAGATCCTGCTGACGCATCAGGCCGAGCCGGTGCCCGAATTCCAGCTGCCCGGCGGCGGCATCGACCCCGGCGAGGGCCCGCTGACGGCGCTGAACCGCGAGGTGTTCGAGGAAACCGGCTGGTCGATCACCGGGCATCGGCGGCTGGGGGCCTATCGGCGCTTCACCTTCATGCCGGAATACGACCTGTGGGCCGAGAAGATCTGTCACGTCTATCTGGCGCGTCCGGCGCTGCGTCATGGGCCGCCGACCGAGCCCGGACATCTGGCGCATTGGATGTCGGGCCCCGATGCGCTCGACGCGCTGACGAATGCGGGCGACCGTCACTTTCTGGCGGGGGCCCTGCGCAGCCTCGTCTGACTGTTGCAGAAATCCTGCATCTCAGGGCAGTTGCAACCCCAAATTGACCCGGCGTTAATACTTATCGCTAGTCATTGTGTCAATTTTGAGTTATTCGAAAGGCAGCAGTTAACAGCCGGCCACAAGAGCCGGATCATGTTCGAGGCGGAGCAGTACAATGGTGAAGTCTGTCGACTTTGCCGTCCGTGATACCATGGGCGGCGTTTCTCGTGGCTTGGTCGCCGGTGAGGGCGCAAGCGATTTCATTCAGGTCGGCGCGGGCGACGAGATTTCGCTGAACCTCAACAAGACCAGCATTCTCAAATACATGCGGGATGGCGATGATCTGCAGATCATGCTGGTCGACGGGCGCACCATCACGCTGTCGGGATTTTACCCGGCCCGCGGCGAACTTTACATCTCCTCGCATGGCGAACTGACCCCGGTGACGCTGGATGACGGCGGCAACGGTGTGGCCTATGCCGATTACGGCGCCCCCGAGGTGATGGGCAAATGGAGCCCGAACGAGCAACTGGCCTTCCTGGACGGCGACGAGATCCTTGGCCCGGACGGGGATGACGTCACCGGCATGGCGGCCTTTGCCCCCGCCGCGCTTGCGCTGGGCCCGCTGGGCTGGGCCGCGGCCGGTCTGGCCGGTCTGGGCCTGAGCGGCGGCGATGGCGGTGGCGACCCCACCACTCCGACCGATCCCACTGGGCCGACTGATCCCACCGGGCCGACCGATCCCACCGGGCCGACCGATCCCACCGGACCGACCGATCCCACCGGACCGACCGACCCCACCGGACCGACCGATCCCACCGGACCGACCGACCCCACCGGACCGACCGATCCCACCGGACCGACCGATCCCACCGGGCCGACCGATCCCACCGGGCCGACCGATCCCACAGGGCCGACCGATCCCACAGGGCCGACCGATCCCACCGGGCCGACCGATCCCACAGGGCCGACCGATCCCACAGGGCCGACCGATCCCACCGGACCGACCGACCCCACCGGACCGACCGATCCCACCGGACCGACCGATCCCACCGGGCCGACCGATCCCACTGGGCCGACCGATCCCACCGGGCCGACCGATCCCACCGGGCCGACCGATCCCACCGGGCCGACCGATCCCACCGGGCCGACCGATCCCACCGGGCCGACCGATCCCACCGGGCCGACCGACCCCACCGGGCCGACCGACCCCACCGGGCCGACCGATCCCACGGACCCGACCGACCCCACCGGGCCGACCGACCCCACCGGGCCGACCGATCCCACGGACCCGACCGAACCCACGGACCCGACGCCGACCGTCGATCCGCGCGATCCTGCCACGCTGACCACCAATACCGAAGCGGAAGCGGTGGTTTCGGGGACGGCGCAGCCGGGCTCGACCGTGGTGGTGACGCTGGGCGGGGAAACCATGACCGCCACCGTTGGCGGCAGCGGCATCTGGTCGGTGACCTTCACCGGCTCGACCTTCCCCGCGGATGGCGATTATTCGTCAAGCGTCGTCGTCACGGCGCCGGGCGGTACCGTCTACAACCTTGACGGGCCCGATTATCTGATCGACATGACCCGTCCGCCGGTGACCGTCACCGAGGGCGCGCAATCGACCGGAGACGTTGAAAACGCGTCCGAATATGCCAATGGCATCACCATTCGCGGCACCAGCGAACCCGGGGCGACGGTCACCGTCAACATCGACGGCCACGAACATTCCGTCACCGTCGGCGGAAACGGCGCCTGGGCCGTGACCTTCCCGACCAGCGAATTGCCGGACGGCACCTATACCGAGGGCATGGTGGTCACCGCGACCGACATCCACGGCAACGTCACCACGCTGACCGACACGCTGGTGGTCGATACCGAAACCACCGTCGGCGTCGATGGCAATCTGGCGGGCGGGGACGATCTGGTGACCCGGGCCGAACGGGCCGCGGGCGATCTGGTGCTGACCGGCAGCGCCGAGGCGGGCGCCTCGGTCGTGGTCGAATTCGGCACCGGCACCCGCAGCGTGACCGCCGATGCGAATGGCCGCTGGACGGCCTCTTTCAGCGCGACGGAATATGCCGCGGGCACCTATACCGGGACCGCCACCGTCACCGCGACCGACCTTGCGGGCAACACCGCCACGGCGACGCATCTGATTGATGTGGACACCGAAGTCGCGCCGCTGTCGCACTGGACCGACACCCCCGGCACCGATGGCGTGGTGAACGGCGCCGAGGCCGCGGGCGGGCTGCTGATCGAAGGCACCGTCGAAGCCGGGTCCACCGTCACCGTGCAGCTGGCCCCGGGCCGGATCGTCACGGCGGCCGTGAATTCCGACGGCACCTGGTCGGCCACGA
Source organism: Rhodobacter capsulatus (assembly GCF_052363185.1). GTDB lineage: Bacteria > Pseudomonadota > Alphaproteobacteria > Rhodobacterales > Rhodobacteraceae > Rhodobacter > Rhodobacter capsulatus_E. The sequence goes on from NZ_CP198955.1 coordinate 3,633,434, forward strand.
TCCCGGCCGCCGATCTGCCGACGACCGAGACCAACAACGTCCAGCTGGTGGTGAACGCCACCGATCCCTATGGCAACACCGCGACGCAGACGAGCCTGATCGACGTCGATCCGCTGGTGCGCAACTTCACCACCAATGCCGCGGTCACCGCCGACGGCACGGTGAACATCGCCGAGGCCCGGGCCGGGTTTGCGATCTCGGGCACGGTCGAGCCGGGCTCGACGGTCACCGTGACGCTGGCGAATGGCGCCACCGAAACCGTCACCGCGAATGGCGACGGCAGCTGGACCGCGACCTTCACCGCGGCGGATCTGCCCGGCGGCTCCGGCTCGATGGGCTATACCGCGCTGGCGACAGATGCGGCGCAGAACACCGCGACGGCCTCGGGCAGCTTCACCTATGACCTCTCGGCCCCGGATGCGCCGGTGATCGGCGACGTCACCAACAATGGCAACGGCACCCGCGGCCTTTATGCCGATGTCAGCGAGGGCGATCATTACGTGATCGAAACCGTGGCGGCGGATGGCACGGTGACGGTGCTGCGCGATGCCGCCCCGATCAGCTCCGGCAGCGGCGACGACTACTACAGCTTCAACCGGGTGCCGGACGGGCAATTCCTTGTGGTCACCGACAGCGACACCGCGGGCAACGAGGCCTCGACGCTGATGGTGGTCAGCCCGAACGGCAGCGTGACGATGGATCTGACCAACAGCGGGTTGACGCAATTCGACTTCGCCTCGATCGACCTGCATCACGCCGCGGTCAATCTGACGATCACCGCCGATCAGCTGCAGTCCCTGACCGGGGGCGACAACGACCTGATCATCCGCGGCGATGCCAATGACCGCATCACCGCGCTGGGGGCAAGCGATACCGGACAAACCGCGACGGTGGATGGCCACAGCTACAGCATCTACACGCTGGGCGACGAGGGCAGCCGCATCCTGATCGACGACTCGATCACCAACGTCACGATCTGACGGTGCCCCGATGACCCGGAAAGGCAGCTTCGCGCCGCTTCTCCGGGCCTTCCCCGTGGCCCGGACGTCGGCGGCGGCACTGATTGCGATGATGGCGAGCGGCTGCATGGAGGGGACCCCCTTCCCTGTCGGTCGCTCGGCCTTCTCGCCGGCGACGGCGGCTTTGGTCGCGGGCAAGCCCGGGACGACGGCCGAGACATCCGCGATCATCGCCAATCTGTCGGGCCGGGTTTCGGTTCTGCCGGCCTCGGGCGCCTATGCGCAGGTGGCCGAGGCGGTGCTGCGCGACGCCAAGGGCACCGCCAAGGCGGAGCTGCGCGTGGCACGGCTGACGGCGCAGGCGACCTCGAAGAACTGGCTGCCGCAGATCGGGCCCAGCCTCAGCCTGACGCGGCTGGGCGATCTGGCGGCCGAGCTGCTGATCAGCCAGGCGCTGTGGGACAATGGCGCGAAACGGGCCGAGCGCGAGGCGGCGGCGGCCGATGTCGAAGTGGCGGCGGTGTCGCTTTCGGCCGAGATGAACGACACCGTGGCCGAGGGGCTCAAGGCCTATGTCAATGCGCTGAAGGCCCGCGATCAGGCGGCGGTGGCGGATCGCTCTGCGGCGAAGCTGAATGATTTCAACGCGATCATGCAGATCCGCGTCGAAGGCGGGCTGTCGGACGGCACCGAGGCGCGGGTGCTGGCGCAAAAGCTCTCCGAGATGCGGGCGATGGCGCAGGCCGACCGCGACACCGCGGCGGCGGCGATGGCGCAGCTGCGCGCGATGACCGCGGCGCCGCTCGACGGGCTTGCGGGGATGAACGACCTGGCCCTGCCAGAGCCGCTGCCCGGGGCGCTGACGGTGACGAAATCGCGCGCCGAGGCGACGCGGGCCGAGGCCGAGGCGCGGATCCGCCGGGCCGGGCATCTGCCCAGGCTGGGCGCCGAGGCGCGGGTGGGCAGCACCGAGACCGATGTCGGGCTGACGGTCGGCATCGACCAGATGCTGGGCTTCGGCACCAAGGCGCAGCTCGAAGCGGTCGACGCCGCGCGCGAGGCGGCGGCGGCGCGGGTGGCGCGGGCCGAACAGGCCGACACGCAGGAGGTGGCGTCGCTGCGCGCGAAGATTGCCGCGCTTGAAGCCAAGGAAGCCCGCGACGGGGCCGTGGTGGCCGAAACCGGCGCCGGACTTGACATGTTCACCGAGCAATACCGGATGGGGCGGCGGTCGCTGATGGATCTGGTGAACATGTATGAAAGCTATGCGCAGATGGCCCATGCCCAGGCGGGTCTGAAATACGACATCGCGCTGATAAAGCTGGAAATCGCACGCAAACACGGGATATTGGTGGACGGCAGCAGTATCTGACAAGGTGTGGGGGGTTTGGCAGACCGGGTGATAGCCTTCGATCTGAACGCGGCCCGTGTCAGCGGGGCGTCCGAAGGTGTGTTGCCGAAAGCCGTCCCTGCCGCCTCCAGCGCGCCGCGCACCCCCCTGCGGGCCCGGGCGCGGGCGGAACTGGCCGCCGCCTATGCCGGGCTTCTGGGCGCGCAGGTGCCCGCCGCCGACATCCTGGAACAGATGCTTCTGGCCGTGGGCGAGGCCACCGCCGCCGTCACCGGCGCCGCTGCGGGCGAGGTTCAGCCCGAACATGTGGCCGCGGTGCTGCGCGTCGCGGGCATGACCGCGGGGGTCGAGGAGATCGACCGGCTCTCGCCCGGGCAATGGCCGGCGCTGGCGCAGATGACCTCGGGGCAGCTGGTGCTGGTGATCAAGCAGGAAGCCGACCTGCTGTTCGTCTATGACAAGACCTGCCCCGATCAGCGCGCCGAAGTGCCCTTGGCCGAATTCGCGCCGTTCTTTTCGGGCAGGATCATCCGAGCCCGCACCTCGTTGCGCCAGCTTGAAAGCCGCCACGCCCCCGAGACCACGCCCGAACATTGGTTCTGGGGCGCGTTCAAGGCGCAACGCCGCGCCTTTGTCGAAGTGGCGATGGGGTCGCTTTTTGCCAATATCCTGGCCGTCGCGGTCTCGATGTTCTCGATGCAGGTCTATGACCGCGTCATTCCGCACAAATCCGAGGCGACGCTCTGGGTGCTGGCGCTCGGCGCGCTGCTGGCGCTGGTTCTTGAAATGGCGCTGAAACTGGCGCGCTCGGGGCTGATGGATCTGGCCGGACGCAAGATCGAGCTGACGGTGCAAAGCCTGCTGATGGACCGGCTTTTGGGGATGAAGGCGGCGCCCGGGCGGCGCTCGCCCAGCCAGATCTTTTCCGCGATGCGGGAATTTTCCTCGGTGCGGGAATTCTTCACCGCCTCGACCATCGGCACGATTGCCGACATTCCCTTCATCTTCATCTTCCTGGCCCTTGTCGCCTCGATCGGCGGCAATCTGGTCTGGGTGCTGCTGGCGGGCGCCATCCTGATGGTGGTTCCCGGCTTCCTGATGCAGGGCAAGATGATGAAGATCACGCAATCGACGCAGGGGGCCTCGGCCCGGGCGGCGAAGCTGCTGCACGAGGCGATCTATGAACATGAAACCGTCGCCACCCAGCGCGGCGCCGATAGGTTCAAGCGGGTCTGGGAGGAGCTGACGACGCTTTCGGCGGTGAAATCCTCGGAAAGCCGCAAGCTGGCCTCGGCGCTGACCTATTGGGCGCAGATGGTGCAGCAGGCGACCTATGTGACCGCGGTGATGGTCGGCGCCTATATGGTCTTCGAGGGCGAATTCACCGTGGGCGCGATCATCGCCATCGGCCTTCTGACCTCGCGCACGCTGGCGCCGCTGACGCAGCTGGCGGGGACGATGGCGCGCTGGGCCAATGTGAAGGCCGCCCTGCAGGGGCTGGAGGAAATCGCCGGCGCCGATCAGGTGCAGGCCGCAAGCCGCAGCTATCTGCGCGCCGAGCGGATCGAGGGCGAATACGAGCTGCGCGGGCTGGAGTTCAAATACGACCCCGAAGCCGCGGCGACGGTGGACATTGCCGCGCTGCGGATTCCGCCGGGGCAGAGGGTCGCCATTCTGGGGGCGAACGGCTCGGGGAAATCGACGCTGCTGAAGCTGCTGGCCGGGGTTTACGAACCTTCGGGCGGGCGGATCTTGCTGGATGGCGTCGATCTGGGCCAGCTGCATCCGCGCGATCTGCGCCGCGCCGTCGGCTATCTGAGCCAAGATGTGCGGCTGTTCTCGGGCACGCTGCGCGACAACCTGAACCTGACGCAGCTCGAACGCGACGAGGACAGGCTTTACCGGGCGCTGGATTTTGCCGGGCTGGGGCCGTTCCTGCGCGGCCATCCGAAGGGGCTTGATCTGGAAATCCGCGACGGCGGCGAGGGGCTCTCGGTCGGGCAGCGCCAGTCGATCGGCTGGGCGCGGCTCTGGCTGCAGGACCCGACGGTGGTGATCCTGGACGAGCCCACCGCGGCGCTGGACACCACGCTCGAAACCACGCTGGTCAGCCGGTTGGAAACCTGGCTCGAGGGGCGCACGGCGATCATCGCCACACATCGGGTGCCGATCCTGGCGCTGACCGCCCGCACGCTGATCTTGCAAAACGGCCGGATGGCGGTCGATGGCCCCCGCGATGCGGTGCTGGCGCATCTGACCAAGGCGAAATCCGGGGGCCCGAAATGAGCACCGTCGATCCCGCGGCGGTCGAGACGGCGGCGCGGCGGATGAGCTGGACGATCTGGCTGATCGGCCTGACGATCCTGATCTTTCTGCTTTGGGCGGCCTTTGCCTCGGTCGATCAGATCGTGCGCGGCCCGGGCGAAATCGTCTCTTCCTCGAAGCCGCAGATCATCCAGAACCTGGAAGGCGGCATTCTGGCGGAGCTGAACGTGTCCGAGGGCGACGAGGTCGCGCCGGGCACGGTGCTGGGGCGGCTGCATGCCACCTCCTTCACCACGCAGGTGGATGATCTGCGCGCGCAGATCGCGGCGCTGGAAATCCGGCAGCTGCGGCTTGAGGCCGAGATGAACGGGCTCGATGAATTCGTGGCCAGCGAGGACCAGGAGCTTCTGGTCCCCGAGATCGTGAAATCGGAAAGCGCGCTTCTGCGGGCGCGGCTGAGCGATTTTGCCTCGCGCCGGAAGGGGGCGGCGGCGATCCTGAAACAGGCCAAGGCCGAGCGCGACATGCTGGAAACCATGTTCGAGCGCGATGTGGCGCCGCTGATCGAGGTGACCAAGGCGCGCAAGGCCTTTTCCGATGCCGAGGCGCAGCTGAACGACATCGTCACCAAGGCGGAGCTGGAACGCGCCTCGGACTATTCCGAGACGCTGGAAAAGCTGGGCACGCTGCGCCAACAGCTGAAGATGTCGGAAGACCAGCTGGCGCGGACCACGCTGACCTCGCCGATGCACGGGATCGTCAACAAGCTGTCGGTGACGACGATCGGCGGTGTCGTGCGGCCGGGCGAGGAGATCCTGGAAATCATTCCGCTGGATGAAGAACTGTTCATCGACGCCCGGATCGCGCCGAAGGACATTGCCAACGTGAAGCTGGGACAGGCGGCGACGATCAAGCTTTCGGCTTATGATTACACGATTTACGGCAGCCTGCAGGGCGCGGTGCATTTCGTTTCGGCCGACACGTTCAAGGACGAACAGAAGCCCGATGCCGAACCCTATTACAAGGTGACCTTGCGGGTCGATCTGGCGCAGCTGACCGAACGGCAGCGCAATCTGGAAATCCGGCCGGGGATGCAGGCGACGGTGGAGCTGCACACCGGGCAAAAGACCGTGCTGCACTATCTGCTCAAGCCGCTTTACAAATCGCGCGAGGCGCTGCGCGAGCCCTAACCGACGTTTTGCTTGGCGCCGTCGAATTCGAACAGCACCGCCGAGACGTCATCGGCCAGATTGTCCGAGGTCATGCGCTGCAATTCCCAATAGAGCGCATCCAGAAAGGCCGGGCCGCGCAAGAGATGCAGCCGCTTGAGCAGCATCGCCAGCCCGGCCTCGCCAAGCTGCGGCCGCCGCGGCGGCTCGGCCTCGGTGATGCCGTCCGAGCCAAGGAACAGCCGGTCCCCGGGCGCCAGTTTCGTGGTGATGGTTTCGTAACTTGCCCCCTCGATCAGCCCGACGGGCAGACCGCCATCGCCCAGAAACTCGACCGAGCCATCGGCGCGCAGCACCGCCGGATGCGGATGGCCCGCCTGCACCAGCGCCACCTTGCCGGAAATCAGGTCCACATCGGCATAGATCAGGGTGAAATAACTGTCGGTCTGCATTTCCTCGAGCACGAGGGTATTCATGTAGGCCGCCAGATCGGCCGGGTCGCGGCCGTCGTAAAAGCCGAATTCGGTCTGGATCAGCGCGATGTTCTGCTCGGGCGAGGTGCCCGACAGATAGCCCGCCAGCCGCGCCGTCATCAGCGCCGAGGTGATGCCATGCCCCGACACGTCGATGCCGTAAAGCCCGACGCGGCGGATGTTGATCGGAAAGAAGCCGACCAGATCGCCGCCGACATGGCCCGAGGGCCGCAGCGTCAGCGACACCTGCGCATTGCCGAAACTGCGGTGACGTTCCTTGACCAGAGATTGCTGCAGCTTGCGGGCCTCGACCAGATCGCGGTTGATCGAATCATAGAGTGACTGCAACTCGCCCAGCGCCGAGGAGAGCTGGCGGTTCTTCTCCTTCATCGCATGTTCCATGGTCAGGATGCGTTCGCCCGCGGTCAGCCGCGCCCGCAATTCGTCGCCGTTCACCGGTTTCGCCAGAAAATCATCGGCGCCGCTTTGCAACCCCTCGGCGACGTCATGCTTTTCCGTCTTCGAGGTGAGCAGGATGAAATAGCCATAGCCCTCGCGCGGCATGGCGCGGAACCTGTGGCAGAATTCGATCCCCGACATGCCCGGCATCATCCAGTCGGACAGCACGAAATCGGGCTCGACCCGGGTGCAGATTTCCAGCGCCTCTTCCGCCGTCCCCGCCTCCAGCACCTCGTATCCCGAGCGCGACAGCTGCGCGGACAGGATGCGACGTTGCATCTTGCTGTCGTCCACGACCAGCACCCGCCGCAATGCGGCGTCGGTCTGGGAAACGGAAGGCGGGTCTGGGCGGTCTGAAATCGGATCGGTCACGGGCTCACCGGAACTAAGCATGGCGCAGCTTCCGCGATCGACCTTAAGAACTGGTGAATCCCCGTAATCCTGTCGGGGGTTAAAGCTTCCGCAAGGAATGCGCCTTAGCCTTGGGCCGTGGTGAAGAAACGGGCTCCGTGGAGGGCAAGATGATTGATTGGGAACGGGTCGCCGAGCTGCGATCCGAAATCGGCGCCGATGGGTTCGCCGAAGTGCTGGAGCTGTTTCTCGACGAGGTCGAGAATGTGGTGATGAATCTGGGCCGCAAGCCGGAAAAGCTGGGCGACGAGCTGCATTTCCTCAAGGGCTCGGCTTGGAATCTGGGCTTTCGCGACTTCGGCGCGATCTGTCAGGACGGCGAACGCCGCTGCGCCGCGGGCAATGCCGCGACGGTGGATGTTGCCGCCGTGCTCGATTGCTACGGCCGCTCGAAGGCCATCTTCATGGGCCGGGTCGACGAATTCCTGTCTGCCGCCTGAGGCTCAGATCAGGAATTCGGCGATCGCGGAATCGTCGGTGATGTCGCGGTAGTCAAACCCCGCGGCATCCAGTTTCTGCGTCAGCGCATCGAAAGCGCCCGCCTGCTTCGTCTCGATGCCGATCAGCACCGAGCCGAAGTTGCGGGCGGATTTCTTCAGATATTCGAACCGCGCGATATCGTCCTCGGGGCCCAGCATCGACAGGAATTCGCGCAACGCCCCCGGGCGCTGCGGCATCCGCAGGATGAAATATTTCTTCAGACCGGAATAGCGCTGCGCCCGTTCCTTGACCTCGGGCAGGCGCTCGAAATCGAAATTTCCGCCCGAGGTCAGGCACACGACCGTCTTGCCGCGGATCTCCTCGGCCAGTTCGGGCAGCACGTTCAGCGCCAGCGCCCCGGCCGGTTCCAGCACGATGCCCTCGTGGTTCAGCATCTCCAGCATGGTGATGCAGATCCGGTCTTCCGGGGCACGCAAAATCTCTCCGGCGGCCACCCAGTCGAGCGCGGCGAGGGGCAGCGCCCCGATCCGGGCCACCGCAGCCCCGTCAACGAAGCTGTTGACATGTTTGAGCGTGACCGGTTCCCCCGCCGCCACCGCCGCGGTCAGGCTGGCCCCGCCCTGCGGCTCGACGAAACGATAGCGCGTCTGCGGCGCGGTGGCGCGCAGATAGCCCGTCACCCCCGCCGCCAGACCGCCGCCGCCCACCGGCAAGATCACCAGATCCGGCGCCCGGCCCAGCTGATCGAGGATCTCGACCCCCACCGAGGCCTGCCCCTCGATCACATTTGCATCGTCGAAGGGGGACAGAAAATGCGCCCCCGCCTCGGCACAGAAGTTCTGCGCCGCCGCCAGCGTCTGGTCGAAATAATCGCCGGTCAGCACGATCTCGACCGCATCGCCGCCAAAGGTGCGGGTCTTGTCGATCTTCTGCTGCGGCGTCGTCACCGGCATGAAGATCGTCCCGCGCACGCCGAAATGACGGCAGGCAAAGGCCACGCCCTGGGCATGGTTGCCCGCACTGGCACAGACGAATTGCCGGGCCCCGGGGGTGGTCTCCAGCAGCTTGCGCATCGCGGTGAAGGCGCCGCGCAGCTTGTAGCTGCGCACCGGGGTCAGGTCCTCGCGCTTGAGCCAGATCTCGGCCCCGTAGCGTTTGGACAGGAACTCGTTGCGCTGCAAGGGCGTCGGCTCGAAGAGCGTGCGCAGGGCGCGGGTGGCGGCAAGGGCGGCAAGGGCGAATTGGGTCATATGCCGATTAGACCCGTCCTTGCGCCCTTGGCAAGGACCGAGCGACAAGATCCCGCCCCGATCGACCGCGACCGGACACGAAACGGATTGTTTCCAAAATGAGGATTTGCGCAAAATTGTGGCCAAGAGCCACAGCTTTGCCACAATCCCGCCACCGCCACGACGGCAGGTTGCCGGACCTTCGGGTGATATCATCCGGAGGTTGTGCGGTGCGGATCGCGTTCACAGACCGTTTCGAGTCGGGCTTTGCCCTGCTCGACACGAATATCGAGCGGCTCGAGATCGCCGTCACGGTCTCGGGAACCTTCCTTTACAGTGCCACCGGACTCAATGGCGGCATCCTTGCTTGGCGGCTTGACGGCACCGCCCTGCCCCGCGTGGTGGACAGTTTCTACTTTCCCGGCAGCCTCGCCTCGATGGCGACGCTTGACCTGTCCTGGGCCACGTTCAACGGCCATAGCCGGGTGATCTTCGGCGTGACCCAGGGCGGCGATCTGCTGAGCAGCAATACCGCGGGCCCCGGCGATCTGGACCGGCAGACCACCATCCGGCTGGAGGATGCGCATTCGCCCTGGCTGCAAAACGGCCTTCTGACCGCAGAGCTGAGCGGCGGCGCCGACATGATCTATGTCGCCGATGCGATCAGCGGCGCGCTAAACGGCTATGCGATCGACGGCGACGGCATTCCGCGCTGGGTGTCGGAAACCGCCAGCCCCTCGGACGCGGCGGCGGGCGGGCAGGTGCTGCTGGAGCTGGTGACAGTCGGCGGGCGGGAATTCCTGCTGCGCGCCGATGGCGGTTTCGACGGTGTCGCCAGCTATCGCATCGGTGCGACGGGCACGCTGGTGCAGGCGGGCGGGCTGGGGGCGGCGAACGGGCTCGGGGTGAACGACCCCACCGCCATGGCGACGGTGCGGGCCTTCGGCAAGACCTTCGTGCTTCTGGGCGCGGGGGGCAGCGGCACGATTTCGGTGATGGAACTGACCGCGACGGGCAGCCTGCGCCCGACCGATCACCTGCTTGACACGCTTGACAGCCGCTTCGGCACGATCACCGCGCTTGAGGTCGTCACGGTCGCGGGCCGGGTCTTCGTGGTGGCGGGCGGTGGCGACGACGGGCTGAGCCTGTTCACCCTGCTGCCGGACGGGCGGCTCGTGCATCTGCAGACGCTGGTGCAGGGCGCCGGACTTGGCCTGCAGGACATCACCTCGGTTGCGATGACCGTGATGGGCGCCGAAATCCGGATCTTCGTCGCCTCGGGCACCGAAACCGGGCTGAGCCTGTTGCGCATCGACCTGGCCGATCTGGGCGTCACGGTGAACGGCGCCGCCACCGGCAGCCTGCAACGGCGCGGCGGCGCGGGGGATGACCTGCTGGTGGCCAACAGCACCGGCCGCGACACGCTGATGGGGCTCGATGGCGATGACGTGCTGGTTTCGGGTCCGGGCAGCACGGCGCTGTTCGGCGGCCGGGGCGACGACATCTTCGTGATCCGCACCTCGGCGAACCGGCAATATGTGATGGATTACAGCCCCGGCGACCGCATCGACCTGAGCGGCCTGCCGATGCTGCATTCGACCGCGCAGCTGACCGCCACCCCCACCGACCGCGGCATCCTGCTCAGCTATTTCGGCGCCGAGATCGAAATCGTGTCCAGCACCGGACGGCCGCTTTCCCTTCGCGACATCTGGGCGGGGCTGAGCTTCGGCCTGCCCGACCGGGTGATGATCCTGGGCGAGCTGGCGGGCGAGCGGATCGTGGCGACGGGCAGCGGCGGCCTGCTCGAAGGCACGATCGGCCGCGACACGCTGATTGGCGGCAGCGGCGCCGACACGATCCATGGCCGCGATTCCAGCGACCGGATCACCGGCAACGGCGGGCATGACGTGATCACCGGCGGCAGCGGCAATGACACGCTCCTCGGCAATGGCGGCAACGATTCCCTGAGCGGCGACGGCGGGGCGAACAGCCTCAATGGCGGCGGCGGCGACGACACGCTGGTCGGCGGCGACGAGGCAGACGATCTGAACGGCTGGGTCGGGGCCGATTCCCTTGTCGGCAATGGCGGCGATGACAGGCTGTCCGGCGGCGCCGGGGCCGACTGGCTTCTGGCCGGGGCGGGCAATGACCGGCTGAACGGCGGGCCCGACAATGATCTGCTGTCGGGCGGCGCCGGTGACGACTGGCTGGATGGCGCAACCGGAGAGGACACGCTGACCGGCGACGACGGCGATGACACGCTCAAGGGCGGCGCAGGCAATGACTGGATCACCGACAGCGCGGGCGCGAACCTGCTGGATGGCGGCAGCGGCGCCGACACGATTCTGGGCGGGGCGGGCGCCGACACGATCATCGGCGGCCCGGGCAATGCCAGCCTGGGCGATCTGGGCGACAGCCTCTCGGGTGGTGGCGGCGATGACCGGATCTGGGGCGGCGCCGGGGCCGACAGGCTTCTGGGCGGCGGCCGTCACGACCGGCTGATGGGCGGGGCCGGGGCCGATCTGCTGGACGGCGGCGGCGGCGATGACTGGCTGCGCGGCGATGGCGGCAATGACACGCTGATCGGCGGCGCGGGCAAGGACAGATTCGTGCATGACGGCGCCACCGCCCCGGGCACCGACTGGATCGACGACTATGCCGCCGACGACAGGCTGGTCTTCACCCGAAGCGCGGCCCGGATCGCCGATTTCGGCCTGCGCTGGGTCGATCTGGGGGGCGCGGACGACGTGCGCGACGTGCAGATCATCTACCGCCCCACCGGCGCGGCGATCTGGACCGTGATCGACGCGGAAAGCCTGCAGCGGCTCACGCTCGATATCGGGGCCGAGACGCATTACCTTCTGGTGTAAAGGCACAGGTGACTTTGCGCCGGGCAGTTGTTAAGCAAACGCGAAAATGATGCAACGAGGACCGCGATGCTCGTCGAAGACACGCCGCTTGCCGGTGTCAAACTGATCACCCCCCGCCGTTTCGGTGACCACCGGGGCTTCTTTTCCGAAAGCTACAGCGCCAAGGCGCTGGCCGAATACGGCATCGACACCGTTTTCGTGCAGGACAACCATTCGCTGTCGATGACCGCAGGCACGATCCGCGGCCTGCATTTCCAGAACCCGCCGCATGCCCAGGACAAGCTGGTGCGCTGCGGCAGGGGCTGCCTGTTCGATGTGACGGTGGATATCCGCAAGGGCAGTCCGACCTATGGCCAATGGTTCGGCGCCGAACTCAGCTTCGAGAACGGGCGCCAGATCCTGATCCCGAAGGGCTTCGCGCATGGCTTCGTCACCCGCGCGCCGGAGACCGAGATCATCTACAAATGCTCGGATTATTATCACCCGGAAACCGAGGGGGCGCTGATCTGGAACGACCCCGATATCGGCATCGACTGGGGCATGGGCGATCTGGAGCCGGTGCTCTCGGCCAAGGATGCGGTGGCGGGCCGGATCGCCGATTTCGACAGCGCGTTCCACTGGAAAGGCTGAGGCAAAACTGCCGCGACTGCAATGGTCGGTTGTCCTTTGCAATCCCGGCAAGTAAGCCTGTTTCAAACCGGAAGAAATGGAATTTGCCATGAAGATTCTCGTGACGGGAGGGGCGGGGTTCATCGGCTCCGCGGTTGTGCGTCTGGCGGTCGCGCGCGGACATGCCGTCGTCAATGTCGATGCCCTGACCTATGCCGCCTGCCTCGACAATGTCGCCTCGGTCGCCACCTCGCCGCTTTACGCTTTTGAGCAGGCCGACATCCGCGACGGCGCGGCGATTGCGGCGATCCTCGACCGCCATCAGCCCGATGCGGTGATGCATCTGGCCGCCGAAAGCCATGTCGACCGGTCGATCGACGGGCCGGGCGTCTTCATCGAGACGAATGTGATGGGCACCTATCAGATGCTGCAGGCCGCCCGGCAGTATTGGGAAAACCGCGGCCGCCCCGAGGGGTTCCGCTTCCATCACATCTCCACCGACGAGGTTTTCGGGTCCTTGCCGCGTGACCCTTCGGTCAAGTTCACCGAAGACACGCCCTATGATCCGCGCAGCCCCTATTCGGCCTCGAAGGCGGGCTCTGATCATCTGGTCCGCGCCTGGCACGAGACCTATGGCCTGCCCGTGGTGCTGACCAATTGCTCGAACAATTACGGGCCGTTCCATTTCCCGGAAAAGCTGATCCCGGTGATCATCCTGAATGCGCTCGCGGGCAAGGCGCTGCCGATCTACGGCGACGGCTCGAACATCCGCGACTGGCTTTATGTCGAGGATCACGCCGATGCGCTTCTGACCGTGGTCGAAAAGGGCGCGGTCGGGCGCAGCTACAACATCGGCGGCGAGAACGAGCGCACGAACCTTGAACTGGTGCGCACCCTTTGCGCCATTCTCGACCGCAAGCGGCCGAAGGCCTCGGGCAGCTATGCCGATCAGATCACCTTCGTCACCGACCGCCCCGGCCATGACGCGCGCTATGCGATCGACCCAAGCCGCATTCGCGCCGAACTGGGCTGGCGCCCCTCGGTAACGGTCGAGGAGGGGCTGGAACGGACGGTCGACTGGTATCTGGCCAATGAAAGCTGGTGGCGGGCGCTGCAGGGCCGCGACGGCGTCGGCCAGCGGCTGGGAAAGGCCTGAGGCATGCGCGCCCTCGTTTTCGGCAAATCCGGTCAGGTGGCACGGGAACTTGAACGGCTGCTGCCCGAGGCGCGGTTTCTGGACCGGGCGGCGGCCGATCTGTCCGACCCGGCAGCCTGTGCCCGGGCGATCCGCGACAGCGCGGCCGCGGTGGTGATCAACGCCGCCGCCTGGACCGCGGTGGACAAGGCCGAGACCGAGGAAGCCGCGGCGACGGTGATCAATGGCGAGGCCCCCGCGGCGATGGCCCGGGCGGCGGCGGAACGCGGCATTCCCTTCCTGCACATCTCGACCGATTACGTCTTTTCCGGTTCTGGCAGCGCGCCCTGGGTCGAGACCGATCCGGTGGCGCCGCCCAATGCCTATGGCCGCAGCAAGCTGGCCGGGGAACGGGGCGTGCAGGCGGCCGGGGGCGCTTGGGCGATCCTGCGCACCTCCTGGGTGTTTTCGGCGCATGGGGCGAATTTCGTCAAAACCATGCTGCGGCTGAGCGAGACCCGCGATGCGCTCTCGGTGGTCGAGGATCAGATCGGCGGCCCGACGCCTGCCGCCGACATCGCGGCGGCGCTGGTCGTGATGGCGCGGGCGATGGCGGCGGGGCAGCCGGGCGGCATCTATCATTTCGGCGGCAGCCCCTGGGTCAGCTGGGCCGATTTCGCCCGCGAGATCTTTGCGGCCTCCGGACGCAAGGTGGCGGTGACGGGCATTCCGACCAGCGCCTATCCGACGCCCGCGGTGCGGCCCTTGAACAGCCGGATGGACTGTTCGGCGCTGGCCCGCGATTTCGGCCTCGCGGCGCCGGACTGGAAAGCGGGATTGCAACGGGTGTTGCAGGATTTGGGGGTGTAAGATGACGGCACGCAAGGGCATCATTCTGGCCGGCGGGTCCGGCACGCGGCTTTACCCGATCACCATCGGCGTCTCGAAGCAGCTTCTGCCGATCTATGACAAGCCGATGATCTATTATCCGCTGTCGGTGCTGATGCTGGCGGGCATCCGCGAGATCGCGGTCATCACCACGCCGATCGACCAGGAGCAGTTCAAGCGCACGCTGGGCGACGGGTCGCAATGGGGCCTCAGCCTGACCTATATCGCGCAGCCCTCGCCCGACGGGCTGGCGCAGGCCTATATCCTGGCCGAGGAGTTTCTGGACGGTGCCCCCTCGGCGATGGTGCTGGGGGACAACATCTTTTTCGGCCATGGCCTGTCGTCGCTGCTGGCCGAGGCCGATGCCCATCCGGGCGGGGGCACCGTCTTCGGCTATCGCGTCGCCGATCCGGAACGCTATGGCGTGGTGGATTTCGACGCCGCGGGCAAGGTCCGCGCCATCATCGAGAAGCCGCCGGTGCCGCCGTCGAATTTCGCCGTGACCGGGCTTTATTTCCTGGATGGCAGCGCCCCACAACGGGCCCGCAAGGTCACCCCCTCGGCGCGGGGCGAGCTGGAAATCGTCACGCTTCTGGAAATGTATCTGGCCGAGGGCAGCCTGCGCGTCTGCACGATGGGCCGCGGCTATGCCTGGCTCGACACCGGCACCCATGGCAGCCTGCTGGATGCGGGCAATTTCGTGCGCACGCTGGAAAAACGGCAGGGCCTGCAGACCGGCAGCCCCGACGAGATCGCTTTTGAGCGCGGCTGGATCGATGCCGAGGGCCTGCGCGCCCGGGCGAAGCTCTTCGGCAAGAACGATTACGGCGATTACCTGCGCAAGCTGCTGGAAGGGTAAGGGGGCGTGCCCTCGGTCACGATCCTGATGGCGACCTGGAACGGCGCGGCGCGGCTGGTGCCGCAGCTCGACAGTTTCGCCGCGCAAGAGCTGCCGCCCGCCCGGCTGATCGTCAGCGACGACGGATCGGGCGATGCGACGGTGCAGGTGCTGACGGATTGGGCCGCCGCCCATCCCGACATTGCCGTGACATTGCTGGCCGGGCCGCGGGCCGGGGCGGCGCAGAATTTCCTGTCGCTGCTGCGCCAGCCGGTCGAGACCGATCTGCGGGCGATGTCCGATCAGGACGATGTCTGGCTGCCCGAAAAGCTGCGCGTCGCGGCCGCGGCGCTGGCGCAGGGTCCGGCGGATCAGCCCGCGCTTTACTGCAGCCGGTCCTTCGAGGTGAACGAGGATCTGACCGGGCACCGGCTGTCGCGCGGCGCGCCCTGGCCCGCGTCTTTTGCCCATGCGCTGGTGCAGAATATCGCGGGCGGCAACACGATGGTGCTCAACCGCGCCGGGGCCGAGGCGATCCGCGCCGCCGCGCTGCGCACCACCGATACGGTGATCCATGACTGGTGGGTCTATCAGGTGATCACCGGCATCGGCGGCCGGGTGATCTTCGACGATACGCCGCATCTGCTCTATCGCCAGCACGGCGGCAATGTGATCGGCGCGAACCGGGGCGCGCTGGCAACGCTGGTGCGGGCGCATATGCTGGTGACGGGGCGGTTTTCCGACTGGTGCCGACGCAACATCGCCGCCCTGCGCGGGATCGAGGACATGCTGACGCCGGAAAACCGCGCCCTGCTGGACGCCTTCGAGACCGCCCGCGCCCTGCCGCCGCTGCAAAGCTTCGCCGCAATCCGCCGCGCCGGTTTTTACCGGCAGGGCCTGCGCGGGCAGATCTCGCTTTATGCCGGGGCGCTGCTGCGGCGGCTTTAGACCCAGCGGCCGACGGCGATCAGATCGACCTTGAAGATGTCGGCATTGGCCGCGCTGCCCAGCCGCAAGACATGGATGCCCGCCGCCGCGGTCGCATCGAGATCGCCGACACAGGCGGCACAGCTGCGCCGGTCCTGGGTCAGGCCGGTCGGCGCCACGCCGCGGCAGGTCAGCACCGGCGCGGCGGCAAAGGCCTTCGGATAGGTCCAGCTGACATCGGCGGTCCGATAGGGCGCGGCAAAGGAGCCCGCGCCCAGCGCAATGATCGAGCCGAGCGTGCGCTGCGCGAAACAGATCTGCGTGCCATCGGCGAAACGGATATATTCGCCGTTCGCCGTCGTGCCGCGTTCCAGCACCGCCCCCGTCGGCACGCCCGCGGCCTGCGCCACCGTGCCCAGAAGGTTCCCCGGCCCATAGCCCCAATCCGCCCGCATCAGCCGCCCCGCCGTCACATCGGTCCGCGACTGCTGCACCGCCTGCCCCGAGACCAGCCCGCTGGCCCCGGCAAAGCTCAGCGCCGTCGTCCAGGCGGTGCCATCGGCGCTGACCTTGATCGCGAAACTGTCGCTGCCCGCCGTGCCCATCTCGGCCCGGCCCGACCACGAGGTCTGGAACAGCAGGCTGGCCGTATCGCTGGGCAGGGCCTTGTTGATCTTCAGCTGATGCCCGGCGCCGTCATGGCTGAGCAGCGTCGCCGCGGAATGGACCGAAAGCCGGTTCGTGGCGTCATGGCTGGTGTTGATGCCCAGCCCGGGCAGGTTGTCGGTCGCCACCGGGGCCAGACCCCAGGCGCTGCCGTCGAACAGCAAGAGCGCCCCGTCCGACAGATCCCGCGCCGTCCAGCCCGGCTGCGGCACCGCAAACAGCCAGCCGCTGCCGGTCCAGAGCGCCACCGACCCGTCCTGCCCGCTCCAGCCCGCCGCCCCGCCCGCGGCGACGATATGGCGATCGCCGATCTGCGGCGAGGCGGGCGGCATCGTCTGCGACCGGTCCAGCACGGCAAGCTGCACGATCGCGTCAAGCAGGCTCAGCGCCTCGTTGTGGGTGACATGCTTTTGCGCTTGCGAGGGCAGGATGAGAGGCAGCCCCAGCAGCGGGGTTTGATCGGCCATGGGTGATCTCCGGGGTGATTGAGCGGCCCCAGCTTTCCGGCGGGCAGGTTAACATGCCCGAAACCGACCGTTCTGCCTGCCCGGCTCAGTCTTCGTCCATGGCGGCGGTGGAGCGCATGGCATCGCGGTAATGCGCGATCGCCTGCGTGACATCCGGGTAGTAATAGGCCTGCCCATCGCTCAGATACACGCCCGAGGTGCACAGCCGCTTCAGTTCCCGCATGTTGTGCGAGACGATGATCGCCCCCGAGGATTTCAGCCTTTCCCCCAGGATCGCCTGACTCTTGGCCTTGAAGGACGCGTCGCCGACGGCCAGGATTTCATCAATCAGATAGGTGTCGAAGGGCATCGCCATCGACATCGCAAAGGCAAGCCGCGACCGCATCCCCGAGGAATAGGTGCGCGTCGGCAGGTTGAAATGCGCGCCAAGCTCGGAAAATTCCCGGCAGAACCGCACCGCGCTGTCGGTATCCACCCCATAGATGCGGGCCACGAACCGGACATTCTGCACCCCGCTCAGATCGGGGTGAAAGCTGCCCGCAAAACCGACCGGCCAGGAGATCGACCCGGTCGAGACGATCTCTCCGCTTTCCGGCTCGACCACCCCGGCGATCATCCGCAGAAGCGTCGATTTCCCGGCGCCGTTGCCGCCCAGCAGCGCCACCGATTCCCCGGTCGGAAAGGTGAAATTGAGATTGCGCGCCACCACCTTCGTGACACCGTTCAGGCGGAAGGACTTGTTCAGGTTCCGCAGCTCGATCATCGTCAGCGCCTGTCGCGCAGGCTGTAATAGACCAGCACCCCGATCGACCAGGCAAGGGCCAGGAACAGGCCGGTGATCACCGACAGGATCCCGCGTTCGGGGTAAAGCGAGGCCTGCGGCAAGGACGGGGTGGTATAGGCCGCCAGATAGCGGCTTTGCCGCTGCGCCTGGGCATTGGCCGCATCGAGCGAGGCCATCGCCGCCAGGTAAGAGGAATTGGCATATTCGACATCGACGGTCAGGCGTTCGAACTCGCCCAGCAGGGTCGGATAATCGTTTTCGGGCGCGGCGTCATTCTCGCCGCCCAGACCACCGCCGAACTTGATCCGTTCCTGTTCGATCAGGCCCTGGATCACGTCGATCCTGCGCCGCGCCTGCGTCACCCGGGGATCGTCGCTCGACGAGGTTTCCAAGGCAAGGTTGAGGTCGATGAAGGCCTGCGCCAGCTGGGTTTCCAGCGAACCAAGAAGCCCCATCTGCGACTGGATATCCACCTGCGGGTCAATGATCTGCGAGCGCGAGCGAAACCGCGTCCGTTCCTCGCGCGCCGATTTCAGCCGGATCAGCGCCAGGTTCAGTTCTTCCTTGGCATAGCGCGTCGCATCCAGCCGCGCCTTGGCCGACAGCTCGTTGATGAGCGCGGTGGATTCGTCCACGATCGCCCGGGCGATCGTCTGCGCGTCTTCGGGGGTGAAGGCGCGGACCTCGACCTCGATCAGCCCGGTCCCCGAGTCATAGGTGATCTTCACCATCCGCTGCCAGTAATCGACCAGATCCTCGATCGTGCCGTCGGTGTCATAGGCAAAGAC
The DNA here is from genome assembly GCF_052363185.1 of Rhodobacter capsulatus. Classification (GTDB taxonomy): domain Bacteria; phylum Pseudomonadota; class Alphaproteobacteria; order Rhodobacterales; family Rhodobacteraceae; genus Rhodobacter; species Rhodobacter capsulatus_E. Next base: position 3,652,163 of record NZ_CP198955.1, read on the forward strand.
CGGATCGAAGCTTGGCCGCGAATAGGCTTGGGACAGGTCGATCCGCGCCGCGACGCGCTCCACCATCGTCTGGCTCTGGATGAACCGATAGAGGATGTCCGAATCCGAGGAACTGGCCTTGGTCAGCATCGACAGGCCGCCCAGCAATTCATTGGCGGAACTCATCTCCTCGGAGCGGACGGCGAAACCGACCTTCGAGGCGTATTGATCCACCGCGATCAGGTAAAGATAGCCCGTCGCCAGAACGAAAGGCAGCACGACCGCGGCCAGAAAGCTGGTGATCACCGTCCTGTGCCTGCGGCGCAGCACCGCGGCCCCGGCGGTGCGGGCGGCAGGCATGCCCAAGGGCCGGTTGCGGGCGACCGGAGCGGCGCTGATCGGGGGCTTGCCTATGACGGTTTCTCCGAAAGTCGTTCAAACACCGCGAGAAATGCGTATTTCCGCCTCGCAATGCAAGTGAAAACGCCTTAACACTCCGGCTCGAACGCGGGTCATCAGGTAGTTTCCCGGCATGGACACATCCGCCATCAGCTTTCCCAAACGCAAGCGCAACCTGCCGATGCTGCGGGTCGTCACGGCGCTGATGCTGCGGGAAATGTCCACCACCTATGGCCGTTCGCCCGGCGGATATTTCTGGGCCATCGCCGAGCCCGTCGCCGCGATCGCCTTGCTGTCGCTCGCCTTCTCGCTGTTCATCCGCAACCCGCCGCTGGGACAGAGCTTCGTGCTGTTCTACGCGACCGGATTTCTGCCGCTGTCGGCCTATCAGACGCTGGCGACGAATGTCGGCAGTGCGATCCGCTTTTCGCGTCCGCTGCTGGCCTATCCGCGGGTCACCTATGTGGATGCGATCATCGCCCGCGTCCTGCTGGCGCTGATCACGCAGATCATCATCTTCGCCGTCGTGATCGCCGGTTCGCTGCTTCTGGACAGCAACCAGTTGAACTTTGATTTCATTGCCTTTTTGCGGATGTGGGGCATGGTGGTCGCCTGCGGGGTTTCGGTCGGCCTCGTCAATTGCTTCCTTGGAAGCCGGTTTCCGGCCTGGCAATACATCTGGGCGGTGCTCAACCGGCCGATGTTTCTTGTCTCCGGCGTGCTCTATCTGGTCGATGGCCTGCCGGAATTCGGACGCGACATCGCCCTGATGATCCCGCCCACGCATTTCATCATGATGTCGCGCGTCGCCTTTTTCGATATCTATGACGGCCCCTACATCTCCGAGGTCTACGTCTACGGCGTGACGCTGCTGCTTGGGGCGCTGGGCATGCTGCTGTTGCACAGATACCATCGCGAGATCCTTTCCGAACCCGGATGAACGGAGCTGTTGCGGCCTCTGGCCGGAGTGGATTTTATTGCGTCATGCGCCCCCGCCTTGTAAGGAGCCTTGCAAAGTGGCTCGAAGGTCCCGCCCGGAGCGGACCAACGAAGCGACAGGCGGTTCGGAGGAGGGGCTCGGACGCGACCGGAATGCCGGACGCCGGGTAACGAGTCGTTTTCGCACAAAGCCGAAACCGGTGCGGGTCGTGTGGCAGCACGGCTGGCCGGGTCCGGAACAGACCGTCGACAAGGTCGCAGGAGAGGAAGGAAGCCGGAATGATTTCGATCTATGTGAATTACTTTTCGCAGTCTAAAATTCTTGAAAGCGATATCATCAAACCCATTCAGGTCGGCGCCGCGGGCAGCAAGGTCGACCTTGGCATCCTGCGCGACGACGACGGCGACAACATCTCGGCACGCAACCCCGCCTATTGCGAGATGACCGGCATCTACTGGGCCTGGAAGAACGATCTTGACTCCGACGTGCTCGGCTTCATGCATTACCGCCGCTATTTCGATTTCCTGCCGCACCGTCCGCGACACATCAATGTGCACGGGATGATCGTCCATCCGGCGCTGGATTCCGACCTGATCGACAATTTCGGCCTGACGCGCGCGAATATCGAAGCCGTCACAGCCGGTTACGACATGGTCGTGCCAGAGCCCTTCGACGTGAACAATGCCGGTCCGGCCGACCTTTACGAACATTACCGCACCGCCCCGCATCATCAGATCGAGGATCTGGAACTGGCCGAGCGGGTCGTGGCCGAGCTGCAGCCCGACTATGCGCCCCATTTCAAGGCGATGATGAAGGGCAAGGAGCTCTATCCGAACAACATGTTCCTGTTCACCCGGCCGGTGTTCGAGGAATACTGCGCCTGGATCTTCCCGATCCTTGAACGTCTGGATGCGGAAATCGACGTCTCGGACCGCAACTGGCAGGCCGCCCGCGCGGTCGGCTATATCGCCGAACGGCTGTTCACGGTCTTCCTGCTGGGTCAGAAAGCGCTGCATCCCGACCGCAAGATCCTGGAATTGCGCCGCGTCTTCGTGACCAACACCGCCCCCGAACCAAGCGAGCCGCCGCTGCCGGTGACCGACAAGCCGGTGATGACCCTGGTCGCCTCCTGCGATGCGGCCTATGTGCCGCATCTGGGAACGCTGATCGCCTCGGTTCTTGAAACCACGGACCCGCGGTATTTCATCGACTTCATCGTGCTGGATGGCGGCATTGCCAGCGGCCAGCGCCGCTTGCTGAACAAGCTGCTGACGCTGAGATCCGATGCGACGCTGTCCTTCATCGACATGCGTTTCCAGCATCTCGATCTGCCGGTTCACAGCTATTTTTCGCGGGCGACCTTTTTCCGCCTCAGCCTGCCGGAGCTGCTGAAATCCCGCGACAGGATCCTGTTTCTTGACACCGACATGGTCGTCGTCTCGGATATTTCGACGCTGTTCGAAACCGAGTTGGAGGGCGCCTTCGTGGCGGCGGTGCCCGATCTGGTGATGCGCGCCTTCGCGCGGATGGAAGTCCGCTCGATCGCCACCACCGGCGGCCTCAAATCCGCCGATTACGTCGCCGAGCATCTGGACATGACGGTGGACGGCAAGCCCGCCCAGGACCGCTATTTCCAGGCCGGCACGCTGGTCATGGACCTGAAGGCGCTGCGGGCAACCGGCCTTTTCCCCAAGGCGATCAAGGATCTGTCGGAAAAGATCTACTGGTTCCTCGATCAGGACATTCTCAACAAATATCTGTTCGGCAAAGTGAAATTCCTCGACACGCGCTGGAACGTGCTGTGGATGGACGCCCGTCATCAGGCCGCGCTGTGCGACGATGACAAGCTTTTGCTGGACGATGCGATGAAAGATCCGGCGATCGTGCATTTCGCCGGCATCGGCAAGCCGTGGTCGAACACGCTCAACCCGCTGTCGCATTACTATTGGGAATATCTGCGTCTGACGCCCTGGTATGAGACGATCCTGTTCGGTTTCCTCGACCAGCGCTATGCGGCGCCTCGTGCGGCGGCGGCGGCGGTGCCAATGAAATCCACGGCGACGACGCAGCTGAAGAGAACCGCGGACCGGGTGGGCTCCAGATTCTGGCACATGCTGCCGGCGCCGGTGAAGGCGCGGATCTGGCCCATGGCCGACAGGGTCAAACGGGCCCTTTTGTAACCAGCCAGGATGTCGGACAGAATGATCAAGACAGAGGTCGACGGCAACTATCAGGGCCGGGTTTTGTGCATCGGCGCGGGCTTCACCTGTGCCGTGATCGCACGGGAATTGGCTGAGGCCGGGTTTCAGGTCGATGTGGTGGAGGGCCGTGACCATGTCGCGGGCAATTGCTACACCGAACCCGACCCGCGCACCGGGATCATGGTGCATGTCCACGGCCCGCACATCTTCCACACCGACAACGACCGGGTCTGGGACTATGTGAACCGCTTCGCCGACTTCCGCCCCTATATCTGTCAGGTGAAGGCCACCACCGGCGGGCGGGTCTTTTCGCTGCCGATCAACCTTTTGACGATCAACCAGTTCTTCGGCAAGACCTTCAACCCCGCCGAGGCCGAGGCCTTCCTGTCCGAACGCGCCGATCACAGCATTACCGAGGTGCGCAGCTTTCAGGATCAGGCCCTGCGCTTCCTTGGCCCCGACCTCTACGAGGCCTTCTTCAAGGGTTATCCGATCAAGCAATGGGGCATGCATCCCAGCGAGCTTCCCGCCTCGGTGCTCAAACGCCTGCCGGTGCGCTTCAATTACGATGACAACTATTTCAACCACCGGCATCAGGGCATCCCGCACGAGGGCTATACCACGCTGATCGCCCGCATCCTGACCCATCCCGGCATCCGGCTGACGCTTGGCCGCAAGATGACGCAAGCCGATTGCGCGGGCTATGATCACGTCTTCTGCTCGGGTCCGATCGACGCCTGGTTCGACTATGAACTGGGCCAGCTTGGCTACCGAACCCTCGACTTCGAGGCGAGCTGGCACAAGGGCGACTATCAGGGCTGCGCGGTGATGAGCTATCCCGACGAAAGCGTGCCCTTCACCCGGATCACCGAACACAAGCACTTCACTCCGCGCGAGCGCTTCGAAGAGACGATCATCTTCCACGAATACAGCCGCTTCGCCACCAGGGACGACATCCCCTACTACCCGATCCGCCTCGTCAACGAGACGACGATGCTGGCCCGCTATGTCGAACTGGCCAATGCGCAGTCGAACATCAGCTTCGTAGGGCGGCTGGGCTCCTACAAATACATGGACATGGACGTCACCATCGCCGAGGCCTTGGACGCCGCAGATGCTTTCCTCGATCTGCGCAAGCGTGCTAAGCCGATTCCGTCGTTCTTCTCCTCTCCGCTCTGAGGGACCGCCGTGCCACAGACTTCCGCCATCGCTCAAAGCCCCCCGAGCCGCTGTCTGGTGATCGGCGCCTCGGGGTTCATCGGTCGCAACCTTGTGGCCAGCCTGGCCCACCGCGGCATCGCCGTGCGCGCCCTGTCGCGGCAGGGCGCGGCGCTGGTCGATCATCCGCTGGTCGAATGGGTCAAGGGCGACATGCTGGACGAGGCCTCGCTGGATGCCGCGCTGGAAGGGGTCGACGCCTGCGTGCAACTGGCCACCACGACCAAGCCCGCCTCCTCCAATGCCGACATCGTCTTCGACATCACCTCGAACCTGATCGCCAACGTCCGGCTGCTGGAAAAGATGGTGGCGCGCGGCGGCATCCGGTTTGTCTTCGTCTCCTCGGGCGGCACGGTCTATGGCGATGCCAAGATGGTGCCCGTGCCCGAAAGCCATTCGACCGAGCCGAAATCTTCCTATGGCATAACCAAGCTGGCGATCGAGAAATACATCGCCATGTTCACCCGCCTGCACGGGCTGGAGGCGCGGATCCTGCGGGTTTCGAACCCGTTTGGCGAATATCAGCCGCATTCGGATGGGCAGGGAGTGATCGCCAATTTCATGTGGCGGGCGCTGAACAACCTGCCGATCGAGATCATCGGCGACGGCTCGGCGGTGCGCGACTATCTTTATGTGGGCGATGTCTGCGACGCCGTTCATGCCGCGCTGTGCTATCGCGGCACCAAGCAGCTGTTCAACATCGGTCAGGGCCGCGGGCTGAGCGTGCTTGAGATCGTGCAGGAGATCGAGGAACACCTCGGGTCCAGTGTCGAGACGCAATTCCTGCCCGGCCGGGCGATGGATGTGCGGGTCAGCGTTCTGGACTGCACGCTGGCGCATCGCGAACTGGGCTGGCATCCGGCCACCAGCTTCTCGGCCGGGATCGAGCGCACCGCGATGTGGATGCGCACATTGATGAAAAACGCAGATTTGGAAAACTGACCAAATTGATTGCGGGCAATTGGTGCCCAAACACTGGATGCGCGGGTTCCTAACCCCGTGCGAAACGTGTTAGGCATCGGACGGTAACGTAGAACAACAGGATGAGAGATGCTGCTCTTTTTTCCCGAACACAAGATCAAGTATATCAAGATCCCCAAGAACGCGTGTTCGACGATCATCAACTCTCTGGGCTGGTCCGTCGTTCAGGATCGCAGTCCGCACCAGTTTGATGGGCAGTTTCGGTCGACGGATCAAGACACCTCCGACTGGCCCTGCCTTGCGGTCATTCGGGATCCGTATGAACGACTTGTCTCCGCATATCTGAACAAGCTGGTTCTGCCCAGCGAGCGGGAGCCGTTCGCAGGGGCCTTGCTCGACACCGTTTGGCGGAACCAGAGAAAGCAGGATCGGCCCTCGCCCGGGCATTCCATTACGTTCCGGGAATTCATCCAGTTCGTTTCGGCGCGCGAAGATGATGTCCTTGACCAGCATTGGCAGAGCCAAACCCATCACCTTGGCGGAATAGCGCCGACCATCGTCCTGAATTTCAAGAATCTGAGCGACGAATGGAATGCGCATCCCGTCTTGAAGAATATCCCGCTTCGGGATTTCAAACCGCATGCAACGGCCTCCTCGCTCGTGCTGGATCGCAACTTGAGCAATGTGGAGGGAGACCGGATCGGGATCTTCCGACAAGTGGCAGGTCAATTTCCGCCGCAGAATTGCTTCTTCGATTCGCGCCTGTATGAGCACGTTCGCAAACGGTATGCGGCGGATTTCGAGTTGATGAACCGTCATGGGATCGCGTCGCCTTTTGAGGGCATGACCGGCAAAGAAGCCTGAAGACACGTTCGGGTTTTGGCGCAGGAAGACTGTTTTGCTCGACCTCCTGGCCCTTACCAAGGGAATATGCCTGTGAAAAAGAAAGTCATCCTGCATGTCGGCATGGCCAAGACGGCCACGACCTCCATCCAGAACACGCTCGCGGAAAACCGTGACCTGCTCTCTCGGGCCGGGGTCCGCTTTGCGTCCTTCACCCTGAACGGAAAAGACCTGCCCAACCACGGATTGGCGGTGAACTACCTGTTCTCGCGCAGCCCGACGATGCATCACGTTCATGCCAAGAAGGGTCTTGATCTGGCGGCGGAAAAGGCACGGGCCGAACAGGAACTTCTGACGGCGCTGAACGGGCCGGAAGACACGGTGATCCTGTCGGCCGAGACGATTTCCCTGATGAACAGCGAGGAAATGGCGACGATCCGTGACCGCTTCGCCGCGCTGGACGCCGACCTTCGGGTGGTCTGCTTCCTGCGTCCGACACTCGCCTTTCTGGTCAGTTTCGCGCAGCAATCGGTCAAGTCCGGGGCGCCGATGCGGATCATCTATGAACGCGCCCCCGCCCCGACGGTGCGTCGGATCTCGTCCGTCTTTCCGCAGGCCCAGTTCTTCAACTTCAAGGAGGCTGTCTCGCATCCGCGCGGTCCGACCGCTTTCCTGCTCGAACAGCTTGGGATCGACGTGTCCCTCCAGCCCGAAAAACGGGCCGCCAACGAAAGCTGGAGCGACAATGCCGCCCGGTTCGCAGGTCATTTGAACCACTTCGCGCCGACCGTGACCTCGGGGAGGATGAACAAGCTGCGCCGGGAAGCCGATATACGGATCGTTTCCGCCATCTCCGGGCCGCGGTTTTCCCTGACAAAATCCGAACTGGACCGTGACCGGGTCGAAAGCGGCATCGCCTGGCTGGTCAAGACCTATGGCGACAGCTATTCGGAGCGTTTCGATGATCTTCCCGACCAGCCCGCGCCCTGGAGCCAGGAGCAGATCGCACAGGCGGCAAGGGTAATCGGCAACTTGCCGCCCGCTCTGGTGCCGCTGGCAAACCAGTTCTTCCAGTGCGAGGCCGTCCTGGAGGATGGCGCCACACTCAAGCCCGTCGAGGCGGCCATTCGACGGGCCTACTTTTCCTGAGGCACGCCGCGCCAGCTTTTGATTGGCGCGGCGTCTCTGGTCTCAGGCGATCACGACGAAATCGGCGTGGGTCATGCCCAGCCCGGTGTCCAGCGTCGCCACCAGCATCCGGGCGGCGCCTCCCTTGCCATCGGCGTCATACCAGATCTTGCCGGTGTCGGTTTCATAGATGATCCGATCCAGCGCATCCGTCGCCTGACCCGAGGCGTTCTTGGTGAAGGCACTCGCGCTCAGCGCACCGACCGAAAGCGCCGTGAAGAACGAGCGGTCCAGCCGGATCGTGTCATCGGCGACGACGAAATCGGAAACGATGTCGGCATTGGCGGCGGTCACCGCGGTGTTGAACACGAACGCGTCCCGGCCCGCGCCGCCGAACAGCGTATCGACCCCGGCGCCGCCTTCCAGAGTGTCGTTGCCCACCCCCGCCACAAGCCGATCCGCCCCGGCATCGCCGCGCAGCCAGTCGTTGCCGGTCGAGCCATCCAGCGTGTCATTGCCCGCCGCGCCGCGCAGCGTGTCGTTGCCCGCCCCGGATCGCAGCGTGTTTCCAACGGCATTGCCGATGATCAGGTCGCTGCCGCCGCCGGTGGTGCCGTTCTCGATCCGGGTGCCAATGGCGATGCCGAGGTTGCCGATCAGACCGGCAATGTTCGAGAACGTGCCCGCACCAAGGTTGAGCACCTGATTGAGGTTCGAGTAGCTGACGTCAATGGTGTCACGCCCGCCCGAATCCCAGATCGTCATCGTCACCGGCTCGCCGGAATAGGTCGAGGAGGTCCCGGCCACGAGACTGTCGAACAGGGTTTCCAGATAGCCGCCGACATTCGAATTCCGGCCATAGACCGTATTGCCCGAACTGCTGGTCGAGGCGCCATACATCGACTGGATGGCAACGATATCGGCCATCATCGCCGACATGACATAGGCATAGGAGGCACCGCTGGTCCAGTTCTGCGTCTGGTCGAAATAGGACATGATCGACAGGTGCCAGCTGTCATTGCCGAAAGTGGCATCGGTGGGGAAATCGGCCGAGCCGTTGTAGCCGCCCTGATGGCCCAGACCCAGCGCGTGCCCGATCTCGTGGATGTAGGTCTGCAGGCTGTAGGTATCCATCGTGGTGCCATAGCTGGAGAGCCAGCCGGTGCCGACATTCACGGAAGAGCTGTTGATCGTGGTGCCGGTCGTCGACGAACTCGAATAGGCGCCCGAATCGGAATCGTCGAATTCGATATCGGCAACGCCGGTGGTTTCGACGAAGACAAGATCGGCGACCGCTTCCCAGGCCTCCAGCGCCCAGCGCGCCAGTTGCTGCCCGGCCGCCGTCAGGTTGTGCAGATCAACGGTGATGACGTTGTTGGCGGTGGTGTCGAAGCTGCGCGCCTGTTCGCCATCGCCCACCCAGTAGCCGTTCACCAGAAAATCGGCCAGTTCGCTGATGCTGCCCGGATCGGGCACCGTCGGGGTCGGGGCCGTGATCGCCGTCAGCGTGTAGGTGCCGGTGCGGGTGCTGTAGCCCGCGGCATCAAGGTAATAGTAGCCCGTCGTCGTCGCCGTGAAGATGATCTGCGAATCGAACCCGTTGTAATCGTCATTCCGGGCCTGGACTACGCCATTGGCATCGTAAAGCGTCAGAACGGGGTCGGTCAGCGTGGATCCGTCCAGATTGAACTGATAGGTCTGGCCCGCGACAAGACGGACCCGCACGCCGTCATGATCGCCCGAGGCGCCGATCGAGCCGACGAACGAGTCGCCCACCGACATCGTGTAGCCGGTGGCGGTCCCCGCACCGGCATCCGCTGTTTCGGTGATCACCGCATAGATCGGTGCCGAAAGGGCGCCCCGCAGGGGCTCACTGACGTGTCGTGTCATCTGTTCATTCCTTTCCGTAATCCGGTCGATGACCGCTATTTCCCCGCCGGGCTTTCGCCCCAAACAGTCTCGAAAAACCGCGCAATCATCGGCGCGCTCAAATCGCGATCCATCACATTCAAAACACGGGTCTCGTCGCGCTGCCACGCCGCCCCCGGCCGTCGCCATTCCAGATGGACGGCGATCGCATCTTTCTTCAGCCGCTCGACATGCAGCCGAACGGCCATCGTCGTCTCGGGGAAAAGCTCCGCGTCGATCATCTGGACAGGGCGACCGGGCGTTGCCGCCACGATCACCTCCCGCATCAGCCGACAGACCTCGGCGACCTCGGCCGTCTGCGGCTGACAGCCCAGCGAAAGCCCCGGGTCAGCACGCCCCGGGACGGGGGCAAGAGCGGCTCCCGACATCGCCAGAACCCTCCCGATCGTTTGCAAAAGCTTTACCACCATGCGGCAAGCCTACCCCCGAGGGGGCAGTCCTGTCCATCCCGTCCTTCTCAGGCCGGGCCGGGGTCACTTGCTGAAGCAATCGGCGCGGCCATCGGCCTTGATCGTGGCGGCACCATCGGCGATCTGATTGGCCCGTTTCGACACATAACGCGAGGGCCGGGCGGCGTTGCGATCCTTGGGATCGGGCAGCACCGCGGCCAAGAGCGCCGCCTGCCGGGGCGTCAGTTTCGCCGGGGTGGTGCGGAAATAATGGAAAGCGGCGGCATTGACGCCGAACACGCCCTCGCCGAATTCCGCAACATTCAGATAGACTTCCAGAATCCGCCGCTTGGTCCAGACCGCCTCGACCGCCGGCGTCAGAAGCGCTTCAAGCGCCTTGCGCAGCCAGCTGCGCCCCTGCCACAGGAAGACATTCTTCGTCACCTGTTGCGACAGCGTCGAGGCGCCGCGATTGGCCCCCTGGTCGATCGCCTGTCGGATCGCCCCCATGTCGAAGCCCCAATGGGTGCAGAAATTCGCATCCTCGGCCGCCACGACCGACCGCGCCATCACCGGGGCGATATCCTCGAAATCGGTCCATTCCTGATCCAGCTTGCCCAGCCGCGCCCGTTCGCTCAGCATCGTCAGCGTCGTCGGCGGGTTGAGAAAGTCGAAGACCACGATCAGCGCCAGATAGGCGGCCAGACCCGCCAGCCCGAGTCGCAGCGCCCATGCCGCGGCAAACCGGAACGGCGCGCGCAGCAGGGCCGCCAGAGCCGCAAGACGCCCCGGAGCCTTCGCTTGCCTGATCGGTTTCTTCTTTGCTGCGGCCATGGCGCCATCTGTCATGTCGGCGGGGACCCGGTCAAGCCGCGCCGCAAAAGGAAAGGGCGGGGCCGCGAAGCCCCGCCCCCGTTTCACGCGGCCAAGGGATCACTCGGCCGGAACCGCCTTCGGCTCGTCGCTCAGCGGATGCGGCAGATGCACCAGCATTTCCTTCGGGCAGACCTGCAGGAAGTTCTTCCGCTCGGCCTCCCAGTTCGACAAGATCGCCTTCGCCTTGGCCGAGTCGGTCTCGGCGGCGTGCCGCTCGATCAGGCCCTTCAGCTGCGCTTCCCAATACGGATGGCCCAGACCGCAGGTCACAAGGCTTTCAAGGTTCATGTAATCCTCGGCCACATTCTCCGGGTCATACAGATAGGCCATGCCGCCGGTCATGCCCGCGCCGAAGTTCGCACCGATCCGGCCAAGGATCACCGCAACGCCGCCGGTCATGTATTCGCAGCCGTTCGAGCCGCAGCCCTCGACCACGACCTTGGCGCCCGAGTTGCGCACGGCAAAGCGTTCGCCCGCCCGGCCCGCCGCGAACAGATAGCCGTCGGTCGCACCATAAAGCACGGTGTTGCCGATGATCGTGTTCTCGGCCGCGGTCAGGGGCGAGGACATCGGCGGGCGCACGACGATGATGCCGCCCGAAAGCCCCTTGCCGACATAGTCGTTGGCATCGCCCGAGACCTCCAGCTTCAGCCCCTGCGCCGCGAAAGCGCCCAGCGACTGCCCGCAGGACCCGGTCAGCTTCACCGTCAGATGGTCGGGCTGCAGCGCGTTGCGCATCCCGAAGTTCTTGACGATGTGGCTTGAAGCCCGCGTCCCGATCGTGCGCAAAGTGTTGCGCACGGCATAGGACAGCTGCATCTTCTCGCCGTCCTCGAAGAAGCGGTGACCATCCTTGATGATCTCGGCATCCAGCGTGTCGGGCACGAAGTTGCGCGGTTTCGATCGATCATAGACGATCTTGTCCCAGCCATCGACGGTGATCAGCAGCGGGTTCAGGTCGAGGTCGTCCAGGTGGGCAGAACCGCGGTTCACCTGCGTCAAGAGATCCGCCCGGCCGATGATTTCATCCATCGACCGCGCGCCGATCGAGGCCAGAAGTTCCCGCACTTCCTGCGCATAGAAGGTGATCAGGTTCACCACCTTGTCCGCCGTGCCGGTGAATTTGGCGCGCAGTTTCGGGTCCTGCGTGCAGACGCCCACCGGGCAGGTGTTCGACTGGCACTGACGCACCATGATGCAGCCCATCGCGATCAGCGCGGCGGTGCCGATGCCGTATTCCTCGGCCCCCATCATCGCCGCCATCACGATGTCGCGGCCGGTGCGCAGACCGCCATCGGTGCGCAGGGTCACCCGCTCGCGCAGGTTGTTCATCGCCAGAACCTGATGCGCCTCGGTCAGACCCATCTCCCAGGGCAGACCGGCGTATTTGATCGAGGTCGCGGGGCTGGCCCCGGTGCCGCCATTGTGACCCGAGATCAGGATGATGTCGGCCTTCGCCTTGGCCACCCCGGCCGCAATCGTGCCGACGCCCGACGAGGCCACCAGCTTCACCGTCACCTTGGCGCGCGGGTTGATCTGCTTGAGGTCATAGATCAGCTGCGCCAGGTCTTCGATCGAATAGATGTCATGGTGCGGCGGCGGCGAGATCAGCGTCACGCCCTTGGTCGAATGCCGCAGCCGCGCGATCAGTTCGGTCACCTTCATGCCCGGAAGCTGGCCGCCCTCGCCGGGTTTGGCGCCCTGGGCCACCTTGATCTCAAGCTCTTCGCAGGCGTTCAGATATTCGGCGGTGACGCCAAAGCGCCCCGAGGCCACCTGCTTGATCTTCGCCGACGGGTTGTCGCCGTTCGGTTCGGGCACGAAATGCGCCGGATCCTCGCCGCCTTCGCCACTGTCGGACTTGGCGCCGATGCGGTTCATCGCGACGTTGAGAAGCTTGTGCGCCTCGGGCGAAAGCGCGCCGAGCGACATGCCCGGGGTGACAAAGCGCTTGCGGATCGCGGTGATGCTTTCGACTTCCTCGATCGGCACCGGACGGCCCAAGGGCTTGATGTCGAGCAGATCGCGGATGTGGATCGGCGGATTGGCCCGCATCATCGCGGAATATTGCTTCCACAGATCGAAGCTCGACCGGTCACAGGCCGCTTGCAGCATGTGCATGGTCTGCGCTTCCCAGGCGTGTTTCTCGCCGGTTTTGCGCGCCTTGTAGAAACCGCCGATCGGCAGCACGTCCTGACCGCCCAGCCAGCCCTTGCCATGCACCTGTTCCAGCTTGTGCTGGATGCCGTGCAGACCGATCCCCGAGATCCGGCTTTGCATGCCCGGGAAATATTCGGCGACCATGGCGCGGCTCAGCCCCACGGCTTCGAAGTTCAGACCGCCGCGGTAAGACGAGATGATCGAGATCCCCATCTTCGACATGATCTTCAAAAGCCCGGCGTCGATCGCATCGCGATAGCGGCGCAGCGCATCTTCGAGCGTGCCGTCCAGCAGACCGCGTTCGATCCGGTCGGCAATGCTGTCCTGCGCCAGATAGGGGTTCACCGTCGTCGCACCCGAGCCGATCAGCACGGCGAAGTAATGGCTGTCGATGCATTCGGCCGAGCGCACGTTGATCGAGGTGAAGGTCCGCAGGCCCTTGCGGGTCAGCCAGGAATGCACCGCCGACGTGGCGAGGATCATCGGCATCGCGACTTTGGACGGGCTTTGATGCTCGTCGGTCAGCACAAGGTGCGACGCGCCCGAGCGCACGGCATCCTCGGCCTCGGCGCGGATGCGCTCCAAGCCTTCGCGCAGGGCTTCCTGATCGGCCCCGGCCGGGAAGGTGCAGTCGATCTGCGCCACTTTCGCGCCGAAGGTCTTCATCATCACGTTGAATTCGGTGTTCGCGATGAAGGGGCTTTCAAGGATCCAGATGTCGGTCTGCGAGCCGTCTTCATCCAGCACGTTCTTCAGGTTGCCAAAGCGCGTTTTCAGCGACATCACCCGGCTTTCGCGCAAGCTGTCGATCGGCGGGTTCGTGACCTGAGAGAAGTTCTGCCGGAAGAAATGGCTCAGCGGGCGGTATTGCTTCGAGAGCACCGCGGGCGGGGTGTCGTCGCCCATCGAGGCCACGGCTTCCTTGCCGTCCTCGGCCATCGGCGCGAGGATGTTTTCCAGTTCCTCGACCGAATAGCCCGCCGCGATCTGGCGCTTGCGCAGATCGGCGCCGGTGTAGACGGCTTTCTCCGGCACGTCGCGCAGGATGGCGTTCAGATCGACGACCTTCTCGACCCATTCACCGAAGGGCTGGCTGTTCGCCAGACGGTTCTTGATGTCCTTGTCGTGGTAGAGCTTGCCCTCGCGCATGTCGACGGCGATCATCTGCCCCGGCCCGAGCGCGCCTTTTTCGCGCACGTTCATCTCATCGACCGGCACCATCCCGGCTTCCGACCCGGCGATCAGCATGCCGTCGCCCGTCACCACATAGCGCATCGGACGCAGGCCGTTGCGGTCCAGCCCGCCGCAGACCCAGCGGCCATCGGTCATCGCCAAGGCGGCCGGACCGTCCCAGGGCTCCATCACCGAGTTGCAATAGGCATACATGTGCTGCCAGGCCTTCGGCATGTCGGTCGTGGCTTTCGACCAGGCTTCCGGCACCAGCATGGTTTTCGTCATCGGCGCCGAGCGGCCCGAGCGCACCATCACTTCGAACACCGCATCGAGCGCACCCGAATCCGAGACACCGGCCGGGATGATCGGCTTGATATCCTCGGCCGCGTCGCCAAAGGCGGTCGAGGCCATGCGGATCTCGTGGCTTTTCATCCAGTTGATGTTGCCCTTGATCGTGTTGATCTCGCCGTTATGGGCAAGCATGCGGAAGGGTTGCGCCAGCCACCATTGCGGGAAGGTGTTGGTCGAATAGCGCTGGTGATAGATCGCGAAGGCCGATTCAAAGCGGTCGTCCTTCAGGTCGGGGTAGAATTCCGCCACCTGTTCGGCCAGCATCATGCCCTTGTAGATGATCGAGCGGCAGGACAGCGAACAGATGTAAAGCCCCGCGATCTGCGCGGCGATGGCGGCTTTCTCGATCCGGCGGCGGATCACGTAAAGCTCGCGTTCAAAGGTCTCGTCGTCGATGTCCTTTTCGCAGCGGATCAGGATCTGTTCGATCTCGGGACGGGTCGCATTGGCCTTGTCGCCCAGAACGCCGGTGTTCACCGGCACATGGCGCCAGCCGTAGATGTAATGGCCCATCCGCAGCACTTCGGATTCGACGATGGTGCGGCAGCGTTCCTGCGCGCCGAAATCGGTCCGCGGCAGGAAGATCTGCCCGACGGCGATGCGCTTTTCCATGTCGGGCTCGTGCCCGGTGCGGCGGATCTGGTCATAAAAGAACGGAACCGGGATCTGCACATGGATGCCCGCGCCGTCGCCGGTCTTGCCGTCGGCATCCACGGCACCGCGGTGCCAGATCGCCTTCAGCGCGTCGATGCCCGAGGCCACGACCTTGCGGCTGGCCTTGCCATCCAGCGCCACAACAAGCCCCACGCCGCAGGACGAATGCTCGTCCTCGGCCTTGTAGAGGGCGTTTTCGTCCATCCACTTGCGCTTGGCTTCCTCGGCGGCAACCCAGGCTTCGTCGTAGTTCGTCATCTCAAGGCCTCCTTCGAGGGATGGTCAAGCGACAGATCGGTCATCATCATGTCGCAGTCATATTGCGGTGTGGCGGCGGCAAAGTCGGCGTCGCCGGGGAAGGCGAAGGTCACCGGCCCTTCGGTCGTGGTGACGCGGTCGCCGAAGCCGTTTTCATAGGTCTCGGTCTCGGCAAAGAAGACGCGCATCTGCCGGCTGATCACCTGCATCCCCTTGCGGGTGGCGACGGTGTTGCCGGCCTCGTCCTCGATCGTCATTTCGAAGGCGCAGCGTTCCAGCGGCACGCCGTCGATGGTGGTGCGCGCGCCGGTCAGCTGGTCGAAGCCCTTGAAGCGCTGCACCTGCCCGGTGTTCGTGCGGGTGATGAAGTCGTAATCGTCGCGCCCCGTGGCCAGAAGCGTGCTGAACGAGGCATTGTCCTTTGACCCTGCCGCGTCCAGCTTTTCCACCGTGCCATCCTGCAGGCTGATCGATTCCACCCAGCGGGTTTCCACATCGGTGCGGCTGACGAAGAATTCGCCCGCGCCATCGGCCACCGAAACCCATTGGTCGCCCGGGGCATCGCCCGCGCAGCGGTAGTAATTCGCCACCTGACAAGAATGCATTTGCACCGTGGTCGTCAGCGTGCAGCCCGGCGGCGGGGTGAATTTCGGCTCTGCAGCCGCGGGAAGGGCGCATAGAAGCCCCCCGATCCCGGCCCAAATGCCCCCAAGACCTGCCCAATGCCGAAGCATGGCTTTGTCCTTTCGCGGATTGCGGATCACTCGGCGGCGACGCGACCGGCGCCGTCGAGGTATTTCACCATCTCTGCCCCGGCCTCGCGGCCATCGCGGATCGCCCAGACGACCAGCGAGGCCCCACGCACGATGTCGCCCACAGCATAGACGCCGGGCAGGCTGGTCGCATGGGTGCCGAAGCTCGCCTTGACCGTGCCCCAGCGCGTGGTTTCGAGCGCCGAGACATTCCACATCGCGGGCAGGTCCTCGGGCTCGAAGCCGAGCGCGGTGATCACCAGATCGGCGGGTTCTTCATAGATGCCGCCCTCGATCGGCTCGGGGCTTTGACGGCCCGAGGCGTCGGGGGCGCCCAGACGCATGCGCTGCACGGTGACGCTGTCGACCGGATTGCCGGAAAACGCCTTCGGCGCCGCAAGCCAGACGAATTCCGCGCCTTCTTCCTCGGCATTGGTCACTTCGCGCTGGCTGCCCGGCATGTTGGCCCGGTCGCGGCGATAGAGGCATTTGACCGAGGTCGCGCCCTGCCGAATCGCCGTGCGCACGCAGTCCATCGCCGTGTCGCCGCCGCCGATCACCA
The DNA here is from genome assembly GCF_052363185.1 of Rhodobacter capsulatus. Classification (GTDB taxonomy): domain Bacteria; phylum Pseudomonadota; class Alphaproteobacteria; order Rhodobacterales; family Rhodobacteraceae; genus Rhodobacter; species Rhodobacter capsulatus_E. The sequence goes on from NZ_CP198955.1 coordinate 3,668,896, forward strand.
GCACGCGCTTGCCGGTGGCGTTCAGCGTGCCATTGTCGAACTCGGCCACGTCATCGCCGAAGCTCTTCTTGTTCGAGGCGGTCAGATAGTCGATGGCGCGCACGATCCCCTTGGCGTCGGCGCCCGGATCGGTCAGCGCCCGGGTCTTGTAAACGCCGGTCGCGATCAATACCGCATCATGCTTGCCGCGGATCGCGTCAAAGGAAATGTCGGTGCCGACATTGCAGCTCAACACGAATTCGACGCCGCCCTGTTCCAGCTGGCGGACGCGCTGCATCACCACGTCCTTTTCCAGCTTGAAGCCGGGGATGCCATAGGTCAGCAGACCGCCCGCGCGGTCGTTGCGGTCATAGACGGTGACCTGCACCCCCGCCCGGCGCAGCACGTCGGCGGCGGCAAGGCCCCCGGGACCGGCGCCGATGATGCCGACCGATTCCGGCCGCTCGATGGCGGGGGCAATCGGCTTGACCCAGCCGCGTTCCCAGGCGGTGTCGGTGATGTATTTCTCGATCGCGCCGATGGTCACGGTGCCATGGCCAGAGTTCTCGATCACGCAATTGCCTTCGCACAGACGGTCCTGCGGGCAGATGCGGCCGCAGATTTCCGGGAAGGTGTTGGTGGTCTGGCTGACCTGATAGGCCTCTTCCAGACGGCCCTCGGCGGTCAGGCGCAGCCAGTCGGGGATGTTGTTGTGCAGCGGGCAATGCGCGTGGCAATAGGGCACGCCGCATTGGCTGCAGCGCCCCGCCTGTTCCGCCGCCTTCGCATCGGCGAATTCGGCGTAGATCTCGTCGAAGTCATGGGTGCGCGCGCTGGCATCGCGTTTTTCCGGCGTCTCTTTCGCCGTCGTGACGAATTTGAGCATGCGTTGCTGAGCCATGGCTGCGCCTCCCACTGGGTTCAATTCGGGAGGACTTCCTACACCGGTCCCGGGCAAAATAAAAGTCAGCAAAGCTGCCGTAATTAGGGGATTTATCGTCGCAAGCCGGACAAGATGCCGCCGAGCGGGCGAATTATGCGGCAGTCTTGCTTACCTATGCGCAAAAACCGGACAGAGCCTTGTTCGGAAAAGGGTGATTCGCGACAGGAAAAATCAGGCGACGATGCCCGCAGCGCCCAGCGCCAGCAGAAGACCGCCAAAGACGATCCGATACCAGGCGAAGAAGGTGAAGCGATGGGTCTGGATATAACCCAGCAGCCATTTCACCGCGACAAAGGCGGTAAGGGTCGAGACGACGAAGCCGATACCCAGCGAGATCCAGTCTTCGCCATCGGCGCCCTCGCCCAATTGGCCGAGCAATTCGTAGCCGGTCGCGGCAAACATCGTCGGAATGCCGACAAGGAAGGCGAATTCCGTCGCCGCAGCCCGGTTCGATGTGCCCATCAGCATCGCGATGAAGATCGTCGCACCCGAACGCGAGGTGCCCGGAAACACCCCGGCGATGATCTGCGCCACCCCCACGGCGATGGCGACGCGCAGGGTGATCTCGGCGCAATCGGGTTTCTTGCCCGCCAGCCATTCGGCGGCAATCATCCAGATCCCGCCCAGAACCAGCGCCCAGGCGATCGGCATCACCGTTTCGGGCAGCTCGAAGCCCAGCTTCTTGACCACCACCCCCAGAACGGCGGTGATCCCGAAGGCCACGGCCAGCTTGATCAGATAGTCGCGGTTCTCCGGCCGATCGAGACCCAGGAACAGCCCGGTGATCCGCCGCCAGTAGATCAGCGTCACCGCCAGAATGGCGCCCGCCTGAATCGCGATGTTGTAGGTGTCCGACCGCGCCCCCAGCCAGTGCTGCGCCAAAAGCAGATGCCCGGTGGAGGAAATCGGCAGAAATTCCGTGATCCCCTCGATCACCCCCAACGCGACATCAGCCAGATAGGACAAGACTTACACCTTTTTCAAATTCTTCGCCGAAGCCTGAATCGCCTCATACTGCCCATGCGGGCGGAAGCGCCAGAGATAATCGGGCAGCACCGCCGCCATCGGCGTCGGCGTCAGCCCCAGATCGGCAAAGGTTTTCGCCGTCTTCGAAACGACATTGTGACGGCCAAGGTTCTTCAGCTGGTCGCTGGTCAGGATGCGGTTGGTGATCAGCCCGCCGGTCAGCCATTGCACGGTGTCGCCCAGCGCCGCGGTGGTGCGGGCAACGACCTGCGGCAAACCGACCACGATATTCTTGCGCCCGATCACCTTCAGCATCTGTTTCATCAGATCCTCGAAGGTTTCGACATCGGGGCCGCCCAGCTCATAGGTGCCCTCGGCCTGACCCAGAATGCCCTGCACCGCCGCGGCGGCGACGTCATCGACATAGACCGGCTGGAATTTCGTCAAAGGCGCGGTGATCGGCAGCAGCGGGCCGAATTTCGCCATTGCGGCGAAGCGGTTGAAGAAGCCGTCCTCGGGGCCGAAGATCACCGAGGGGCGCAGGATCACCGCCTTGGGGAAGGATTTCAGCACCGCAAGCTCGCCCCAGCCCTTGGTGCGGGAATAGGCGCTGTCCGATTCGTTGTCGGCGCCGATCGCGGAAATGTGAACCAGCCGCGACACCCCCAGTTCGGCGGCGATGCGGGCAATCCGCCCGGCGCCATCGGCCTGCACATCCATGAAGGTGTTGCGGCCCTCGTTCACCAGAATGCCGACGCAGTTCACCACCGCATCGGCGCCCTGCATGGCGGTGCGCACCGAGGCATCGTCGCGGATGTTGCAGAAAAAGGGTTCGACCTGACCCACGGCGCCATAGGGTTTGACGAACAGCGCCTCGTTCGGGCGGCGCACGGCGACGCGGACGCGCCAGCCCTCTTTCGCCATGCGTCGGGCAATGTAACGCCCCACGAATCCCGAACCGCCATAGATGGTGACAAGCTTCGACATCGTTTCCGCCCTCATTGCATACCGTCGTGCACTGATTTAGCCGCAGGACCCCGGTCAAACAAGCCCCGCGTGGTCAGAGGGTAGAACAACTGACAGGTCGGTCAAATTTTTCTTGCAAACCCCTGTTGACACTCCCTGCGGGCCCGGCTAAATCCCGCCCCACGACATCGCCCAGATGGCGGAATTGGTAGACGCGCTGGTTTCAGGTACCAGTGCCGCAAGGCGTGGAGGTTCGAGTCCTCTTCTGGGCACCATTTCTTCCGGCTTACCACCGGATGAAAGACCCCCGCTTCGGCGGGGGTTTTCGTTTTGATCATCCGGTGATCTGCGGGCCGTGGAAAAGCGCGGCCGATGCCGTTATACCGGCGCAAACCGGTGAAAGGACTGCCCGTGACCATCCATCTGCACCATAACGACCTGCCCGAGGGGCTTGATCTTGGCCCCGTCGTCGCCATCGACACCGAGACCATGGGGCTTGATCCGCGCCGCGACCGGCTGTGCCTCGTGCAGATGTCCTCGGGCGACGGCCATGCGCATCTGGTGCAGATCGCCAAGGGACAAACCGAAGCGCCGCGGCTGTGCGCCATGCTCGCCGATCCGAAGGTGGAAAAACTGTTCCATTTCGCCCGCTTCGACATTGCCGCCCTTTACAATGCCTTCGGCGTGGTGACCGCGCCGGTGTTCTGCACCAAGATCGCCTCCAAGATGGTGCGCACCTTCACCGACCGGCACGGGCTGAAATATCTGCTCGCCGATCTCGTGGGCGTCGATGTGTCGAAGCAGCAGCAGACCTCGGATTGGGGCGCGTCCGAGCTGACCGCGGCGCAGCTCGATTATGCCGCCTCCGACGTGCTTTACCTGCACCAGCTGAAAGCGGCGCTGGTGACCCGGCTCGCCCGCGAGGGCCGGACCGAGCTGGCGCAGGCCTGTTTCGACTTCCTGCCCGCCCGGGCCCGGCTGGACCTGATGGGCTGGGAGGAACCGAATGACATCTTCCACCACTGATTTCGCCAATACCGCCCGGCGCGTCATCGAAATCGAGATCGCCGGGCTGACGGCGCTGGCCGAAAGCCTGAATGGCGCCTTTGGCGCGGCGGTGCAGATGATCCTGTCCGCGCGCGGCCGGGTGATCGTTTCGGGCATGGGCAAGTCGGGTCATATCGCGCGCAAGATCGCGGCGACCTTGGCCAGCACGGGCACGCCCGCGCAATTCGTCCATCCGGCCGAGGCGAGCCACGGCGATCTGGGCATGGTCACGCGGGACGATGTGGCGCTGGTGCTCTCGAATTCGGGCGAGACGCCCGAGCTGGCGGATCTCATCGCCCATACGCGGCGCTTTTCCATTCCGCTGATCGGCGTTGCCGCGCGGCCCGATTCGACCCTGCTTCGTCAGGCCGATGTGGCGCTGGTGCTGCCGCAGGCCACCGAGGCTTGCGGCACCGGCGTCGTGCCCACCACCTCCACCACGATGACGCTGGCGCTTGGCGATGCGCTGGCGGTCGCGCTGATGGAACATCGCCAGTTCACGCCTGAGCATTTCCGCACCTTCCACCCCGGCGGCAAGCTGGGGGCGAAACTCTCGAAAGTCGCGGATCTGATGCATGAAGACATGCCGCTTGTCGCTGCGACGACCGCCATGCCCGAAGCGCTTTTGATCATCAGCCAGAAGGGCTTCGGCGTCGTCGGCGTCACCGATGCCGAGGGGCGGCTGATCGGCATCGTCACCGATGGCGACTTGCGCCGTCACATGGACGGGCTTTTGTCGCGCAGCGTGGCCGAGGTGATGACCCGCACGCCGCGCACCATCGCCCCCACCGCGCTGGCCGAAGCCGCCGTGGCGGTGATGAACGAATGCAAGATCACCTGTCTGTTTGCCGTCGAGGACGGCAAGCCGGTCGGCATCCTGCATATCCACGACTGCCTGCGCGCCGGGGTGGTGTGATGACCGCCGAGAGCCGCCATACCGCGCTGGTGCATTGGGCGAAAATCGTCCTGCCGCTCAGCGCGCTGATGCTGCTTTCGACACTGTTCCTGTTTTCCGGCAAGGTCGATCCGACGACGGCGGCGATCTATTCCAAGGTCGATGTCACCACGCTCGCCCGTGAACAGCGCCTGACCGCGCCCGAATTTTCCGGCATCACCGAAGACGGCGCGGCGCTGACCGTGCAGGCCGCCACCGCCGCCCCGGACCCTGCGGGCCATGGCGCCTCGGCCAGCAAGATCATCGCCCGGCTTGAAGAAGGCACCGGCGTCGTCACCGACCTGCGCGCCAAGACCGGCCGGATCGACCCCGCCGCGGGGCAGATCAGCCTGTCGGACGGCGTGGCGGTGCAGACCTCCTCGGGCTACCGGATTGCGACCGAACGGGTGGAGATGGCCACCGACCGCACCGCGATCACCGCCCCCGGCGCCATCGCGGCCGAAGCCCCCTTCGGCACGCTGCACGCGGGGCAGATGCAGATCGACCGCAAGAATGCCGCGACCGGCTCCGATCTGGTCTTCAACGGCGGCGTGAAGCTGATATATCAACCGCAGAAATGAGGTTCCGATGCGCTTCCGCTTTGTTCTTGCCGGTCTGACCTTCGCCCTTGGCCTCGGGGCGGCATCGGCGCAAGAGGTCGCCTTTCCCGTCCTGCGCACCGACACCACCGCCCAGGTCGAGGTGACCGCCGACAGCCTGTCCGTCCATCAGGCCGATGGCTCTGCGGTCTTTACCGGCAATGTGCTGATCGTGCAGGGGCCGATGCGGCTGAAGGCGGAACGGGTCGAGGTCGAATATGGCGCCGACCGCAGCAAGATCGCGAAGCTGCATGCCCCGGGGGGCGTGACGCTGGTCTCGGACAAGGACGCGGCCGAGGCGCGGGATGCCATCTATGAAGTTGCGGCGGGCTCGGTCGAGCTGACCGGCGACGTGCTTTTGACGCAGGGGCAGAACGTGCTCTCGGGCCAGCGCATGACGATCGACCTGAAGACCGGCACCGGGCGGATGGACGGGCGCGTGCGCACGATCCTGCAACCGGGGGGCACCCCATGACCGCGGCGCAACCGATTGCGACCGAAAGCCTGACCGGGCTGGATGTCTCCAGCCTGCGCAAGAGCTATCGCAAACGGCTGGTGCTGCGCGATGTCTCGCTGCGGCTCGATCGCGGCGAGGTGGTGGCGCTGCTCGGTCCGAACGGCTCCGGCAAGACCACCTGTTTTTACACCATTGCCGGTCTGGTGATGCCCGATGCCGGGCGGGTCAGCATCGACGGCATAGAGGCGACCGGGCTGCCGATGTATCGCCGCGCGCGGCTGGGCATCGGCTATCTGCCGCAGGAGGCCTCGATCTTTCGCGGCCTGACGGTGGAACAGAACATCATGGCGGTGCTGGAAATCGCCGTCGCCGATCCGCACCACCGCCGCGAACGGCTGGAAGAACTGCTCGGCGATTTCGCCATCACCCATCTGCGGCAGGCCCCCGCGCTGGCGCTGTCGGGGGGCGAGCGGCGGCGGGTCGAAATTGCCCGCTGTCTGGCGGCTGACCCGAAATATCTGCTTCTGGATGAACCCTTTGCAGGGGTGGACCCGATTGCGGTGGCGGAAATCCGCGCTCTGGTGTCGCATCTGAAGGAACGCGGCATCGGCGTTCTGATCACCGATCACAACGTCCGGGAAACGCTGGAAATCGTCGATCGGGCTTATATCCTTCACGATGGCCGCGTGCTGATGTCGGGCCGCACCGAAGAGGTGGTGCAGGACGAAAACGTCCGTCGCGTCTACCTTGGCGAGAATTTCCGCATTCAGTAACAAAGGTTTCACAAAGGATGCGCGCGGGCAGTTGACAGCCCCGCGGTTCCGTTCCCAAATACGGGGTATGTGCACCAACGCACCCTCGCCCCGTTTCCTGTTCGGCCCGATTCCCGGCCCTGATCGGATTTGGGGTTCGACCTCCCCGGTTTCAAAGAAGAGTTCAACCACCTCGCGCCCCGGACAGAGCATTCCGGTCGCGGGACAATGACGTGAAGGAGAAGCCATGCGTTATCAGATCAGCGGAAAACAGCTCGACGTTGGCGAAGCCCTGCAAACCCATGTGAAGACCGAATTGGGGGAAACGGTCGACAAATACATGCAGCGACCCACCGATGCGACCGTGGTTTTTTCGCGGACCTCGCATGAATATGTCTGCGAAATCACCGTGCACCTGTCCACCGGCCTGACCGCCTCGGCCGCGGGCCGTGCGGGCGAGGTCTATGCCGCCTTCGAGGCCTGCCGCGAAAAGATGGACAAGCAGCTGCGCCGTCACAAACGCCGCCTGAAAGACCATCACCGCGAACGCGTGACGCCGGTTGAATTCGATGCCGCGGGCCTGTATGTGCTCGCCGCGGAAGATGACGAGACGGAAGCCGATGGCGACAGCCTGGCGCCGGTGATCGTCGCCGAGATGGAGACGAAAGTCCCCACGATCTCGGTCGGCGAGGCGGTGATGCAGATGGAACTGTCGACGAAGCCGCTTCTGGTCTTCCGCAACGAGAAACACGGCGGGGTCAACGTGGTCTACCGGCGGGACGATGGCAACGTCGGCTGGATCGATCCCCGCAACATCAAGTGAGCGTTCGACGATGGGCGCGGAAAAAGGACAGATGGATCTTTCCACCCTGCTCAAACCGGCGGCGGTCAAGGTGTTGACCAATGTCACGAGCAAGAAGCGCCTGTTTCAGGACCTTTCCGAAATCGCGCATTCAGCCTACGGGCTGGATGCGATCCAGACCGTGGATGCGCTGCAGGAACGCGAGATGCTGGGGCCGACCGGCGTCGGTCATGGCGTGGCCCTGCCGCATGCGCGTCTGCACGGGCTGAAATCGGTGGTGGGCGTGTTCCTGCGTCTGGAAAAGCCGCTCGATTTCGACGCGGTGGACCGGCTGCCGGTCGATCTGGTCTTTGCGCTGTTCGCGCCCAAGGATTCGGGCGTCGAGCATCTGAAGGCCTTGGCGCTGGTGTCGCGGACGCTGCGCAATGTCGAGACCTGCGCGAAACTGCGCGCCAATTCCGATCCGGCGGCGCTGCATGCGGTGCTGACCGCGGCAACGGGCGGCGTTCAGGCGGCCTGATCAGCCCTTTTTCCGTTTCCACGGACCAAGGCCGAACTGCATGAAATCGCGGGAATAGGTCTCCGCCGCGGCCTGTTCCAATTCCGGCATCCAGACATCGGCGAGCTTCACCGGCGCGGTATCGCCCTGCGGCGCCGCAAAGGCCGGGGCTTTGGCGCCGACGGATTGCGCCAGCGCGGCAAGGTCTTCGGGCAGGCGGTCTTCCCGCGCGATCAGATCGGGCAGCGCAAACTGCGCGATGCCCTGCAGGCTGGCCGATTGGCTGGCCCAGAGCGGATGCACCCCAAGGCTTGTCTGCGCGTTCAGGTTCGTCTTCAGCCAGCCGAGGAAAGCCAGCAGCCCCGCCGCCCAGTCCTGCGGGGCCATCGGCTTGCCCTCGGGCGGCAGCGGCAGCTTGTAGTTGCGGCGCAGCACCTCGCGGGTGTCCATCATCCCGTCTTGCGACAGAAGCGCGGCAAAGGCCAGATGCGCGCGCAAAAGCGGATGGCGGACAACGGTGAAACTGCGGTGGCCGACATGCTTGCGCTTCCACTGCCGCAAGCTCTTTTGCGAGAAATCACTTTCCAGCGGACCCAGTTTCCCCAGCCAGTCGCGGATCGGCGCCTCCAGCCCCGGCCGGATCGGCAGATACAAAAGCCCGGCATCGCAGCCGACGAAACCGGGCACACCCGGGCCCCGGCGCGGCTCGAAATTCGGCGTGCGCGACAGGTTGAACCGGTCGATCTTCGCCAGCGACGCCGCCATCGCCGGGAAATTCGCCACCTTTTCCTCCAGCGGCTCGGGGTTTTGCACCACAAGGCTCGCGGGCAGCGCCGCAAGCCGCCCCGAGACCCCCAGCCAATCGGCCAGACCGTTCAGCACCGCCAGATCCTGCGCGTCTTCGTAATCAATGTAGAAGGCGGTCTGCCCCGAGGTCTGCAGCCCCCGCATCAACCTGATCTGGAACTCTTGCAGGGTCTGCAGATGGGCCTCGAACTCGGCGGGGTCGAACTCCGCTTGCGGCGTGTCCTTGCGGTGTTTCGCATCGCCCAATCGCCATTGCCCGGTCGCCCGCGCCAGCTTCAGGCTGACATAGCTTTCGGCCGGATTGCGGGTCAGCACGATCTTGGCGCAGCGCGGATCTTCCAGCATCGCGGGCAGCACGCGCGGATCGTGGTCGTGAAAGAAGCGGCAGCCGTTCAGCCCCTCGGCCGCCTTGATCCGCGCCCAAAGCGCCATCGGATCGGCATCGCGGGCTTCGCGGGGGATGCCCAGCAACTCGGTCTTTTTCGGATAGCCGATCAGCGCGGGGTTGAAGGCCTCGCCGTGGCAGGTGACGCCGGGCAGGTCGTTCAGCGCGGCTTCCAGCAGGTTCGAGCCCGTGCGCATTTCGGCAAAGACGACAAAGCAATCAAACCGGCTCATCTCATTTCACCAGATAGGGGCGGCGGCGCGGCGGCGGCACGGCTTCCCCGGCCACCGGAAAATCGCCCATCAGCCGCGGCTGCATGCCCTGATTCTTCAGGTTCTGCAGGAATTGACCAAAGCCGGTCAGCTCGATCATCTGCGGCGCTTCGGTCAGCCGTCGCGTCGCGCGCGGGCTGATCTCGTCGATGATCGTCTGCAGCGGCTCCATCGGGTTTTCGATGAATTCCGCCATCGTCCAGATCCGCACCCGCGCCTTCACATACATCGAGCGCAGGATGTTCAGCTGCTCGATCTCGATCTGCTGCAGCCGCGCCGCCTCGCGCCGGATTTCGGCGAAATCCATCCGCGAATGAAACAGCGGCACCGCCCAGGCGCCCGAGATGATCGAGATCTGCGCATTCGGATCGGTCGCGGTGAACCAGTTGATGTCCTGCGTGTCACGCGGGCTGAACATGAAACACTGCCGCTCGCCGCGGCCGTTCCAGATCAGATTGGTCAGAAACATTTTCGGGTTGTAGTCACGCAGCGCCGCGCTGTCGCTCAGACAGCCGTTGAACATCCGTTCGCCCCCGGCGAAAGCCACGCGCTCGGGCCCGAACAGATGGCCATGCACCCGGGCGCCGACATATTTCGCCAGCCAGCCCTCGAAATTCTCGAACAGGTCCGAAAACCCCTGAAAGATCGAATATTGCGCCGAGGTCTTGCCGTTCTCGTGGTCCTGCCGCGGGAAGCGGCTTTGCATGTAAAGCCCGGGCCGCCCGCGCGTGCGCCGCTCGACCGCCTTGGAAAACAGCCGGTCGATCTTGGACGGGTTCGGCTCGGCCAGGCTTTCGGCGGGCCGGTCGGACAGGAAGGTGGCGTAAAGCTTTTCCGCCTTCGGCCAGATCTTGCGCGCCACGAAGCAATCCGACCGCCGCAGAAGCTGCAGGTGATCGTCGTAGAAGATATGCGGCTTGCCCTGATAGTCGAATTTCGACAGCGTCAGCGAGCGGCTTTCGATATTGGTCGCATAAAGCCGGGCCAGCGACTGGAAATAGCTTTCGTCGGGGATCCAGACGCGCTTGAAATAGCGGTCATGCTGCGCCCGGTCGGGGTCTTGCAGGATCGCCGCCAGCGTCGCGCGCGACAGGCACCACCATTGGCTGCCCAGATGCGGGATGATGCCGCCGGGGATCTTGCGCTTGAAACCGATGCGGCGCTGAAAATCAACATAGGCATCGAACAGGCGGCGCTGCTTCTTCCAGGAAAACGGGAAGCGCAGGGTGAAGCGTTCCATGTCGATGCCGCCCACCGTCCAGCCAACCTCGGCGGTGGTGACGCTTTCGATGAAATCCGTCGTCGGGCGCGCGGCCAGATAGGCGGTCAGCTCATGCAGCGGCCGCAGCGGCAGACAGGCGCCCGAAGCCAGAAACACATGCCCGACCTCGGGGTGGCGGGCCAGCATCTGCGTCGCCCCGGCCTGCGCCGCCTGCACCAGCGACCAGGTGCCCCATTCGCATTTGAAGCGCTTGCAAAACGAGACGCTGTCCAGATCGGCCAGCGCCCGGCCAAGACCGTCATAGTCAGGCGCGGGCACGCGGGCATCGACATGGATCACCACCGGCGCCCCGTGGCTCGCCCAATAGCGCGCCACCTGCGCCGCGCGGTCCAGCGCCGTGTGACACATCATGATGAAGCCGACCGTCACCGCCCCGCCCTCATGCCCAGTTGCCCTTCGACATCAGCCCCAGAATTTCCAGCTGGCGCCAGTTGATATATTTTTCCGACCACTTGGTCCACAGATCCGGCTCGGCGCCCAGCCGGGCACTATAGGCCTCGTATTCGCGCGACCCCGCATAATGTTCGCGGCGCTGCATTTCCTCGGCCACCTTGGCGGTCAGCGGTGACAGAAATTTGGCGTGCAAAAGGCAGCCCGAGGCCTTTTCGCCCCCCCATTCGTCATAGACCATGTTCAGCCCGCGCGGCAGGATCATGTGGGTGGAGGAGGCAAAGACATAGCCGCGCTGCCATTTCACCAGCGGGATCTTGTTCAGCGAGGGCGCCGAGAGCGGATCATCGGCAAAGAACACCCGCGCCCGCGGCCCGCCCTGAATCCACAGATTCTGCATCTTGCGATTGCGCGAGATCATGTAGTTGCCGGCATCGAACCAGCAGGCGATCTCGAACGGGTTCTGCCCCTCGCAATAGGGGACGGCGTCGATCGGCCCCTTGGGATACATGTCAAGCAGCATCGCCGGGAAGCTGCGGATGTGATAGGTGTCCAGCCAGTCGGTCAGCGCGTCGATCGGCCGGGTGTCGCAAAACGGATAGACGAAGAATTCGTCCGGATCGACGGTCAGCGTCCAATGGCCGGTGCCATATTTGCGCAACAGGTGATTGAGCCAGTCGATGCCGAAAGCGGCGGCCTTGTAAGACGCCTTCGTCGTCCAGACCGAACAATCGGGCTGCGCCGCCAGATACTCGCGCGAGCCGTCATCGCTGTCATTGTCGACAAAGATGAAATGGCCCACCCGCATGTCGCGGTAATAGCGCAGGAAATACGGCAACCGGACGCGTTCGTTGCGCAGGGTGCAGAACACGATGACATCGCGGGGGGCGATCTTCGCGGTGCGGTCGGCCACGGGTTTCAGTTGACGACGCTTGCGGAATGCGCGCCATTGGCGCTGACGCCGCTCCCGCCGAAGCCTGATCGCCTGTCTCAGTGCCAAACTGCCCTCGCCCCGTGCCGTGCCTTCCGGCCCCTTCTAGCGCATCCCGCTTGCGGCAGGGTTAATTCCCGCCCGGTCGCGCGCAAGAGCATAGGCGGAACCGCAGAGCAGGTAAACCTTTGGTTCCTCTGCAGATACGATCCGCCCTAAAGCCAGCCGCCGCGCGACATCAGGCCCAGCGCCTCCAGCTGGCGCCAGCTTTCCAGCCGCGTCGACCGCGGGGTCCAAAAATCGGGCGAGGCCATCAGGCTGTCGTAATAGCTGTCGAACACCTCGGGGCGGCCGAAATGTTCGCGCCGGTCTTTTTCCTCGGCGGCCTTGCGCACCACTTCGGGCAGGAATTTCGTGTGCAGAAGCAGCCCGGAAATCGCCTCGCCGCCGGTCTGGTCATAGACCTCGTTCAGACGGGGCGGCAGGATCGCATGGGTGGAATTGAGATAGACCCAACGCCGGTTCCAGCGCACAAGCGGGATCTTCGACAAGGTCGGCGCATGGCGGGGGCGGTCGGCAAAGAACATCCGCGCCCGCGGACCGCCTTGAATCCAAAGGGCTTTCGTGCGCTCTTGCCGGGTGATCGTGTAATTGCCCGCATCGAACCACTGCAGGATCCGCAAGGGATCATCACCCGGAAGATAGCTTTGCGCCTGCAACGGTCCCTTTGGGTAAAGTTCCAGCATCATCGCCGGAAAGACCCGCTGCCCGGACCGGTCCAGCCAGTCGGTCAGCGCCGCAAGCGGGCGGGTGTCATGATGCGGATAGATCAGCAATTCATCGGCATCGACGGTCAGGCACCAGTGGTCATGGCCGTGGCGAAACATCAGCCAGGTCAGCCAATCCAGCCCGAAGCGATGCAGCCGATAGCTGGAGCCGGTCTGCCACAGCGACACATCGGGCTGGGCCGCCAGCAGATCGGGGCTGCCGTCGGTGCTGTTATTGTCCACGATCAGGAAATGATCGACACCCAAACGGCGGTAGTGATCGAGGAAATGCGGCAGCCGCTGCCCCTCGTTCCGCATCGCGGCGAAAAGCAGGACATCCCCGCGCCGGATCGCCCCCGTGCGGTCCTGCAGCGCGGTCAGACGGCGGCGGCGGCGCAGGGCACGCGCCAGCAGATAGCGGCGTCTCAGCCGTCCGCGATAGGCCTGCCACAGCTTTGACCAAAGCGCCATTTTCCCCCCATTCGGGGGTTATCTTTCATAATGTCCGCTTTGATGCCAGCGCCATGCATCGGCGATCATCGTCGTCAGATCGCTGCGTTTGGGCGCCCAGCCCAGATCGCGGATCGCCTTGGTCGAGCCCGAGACCAGCACCGCGGCATCACCCGGACGACGCTCGCCCTCGAGGATCGGCACCTCGCGGTTGGTCACGGCTTTCGATTGCGCGATCACCTCGCGCACGGAAAAGCCGGTGCCGGAGCCCAGACAGAACACCTCCGACCCCTTGCCCGCCTGCAGCCATTGCAGCCCCAGCACATGGGCATCGACCAGATCGGAGACATGGACGTAATCGCGAATGCAGGTGCCATCCTTGGTCGGATAATCCGAGCCGTAAACCGTCAGCGCCGGGCGCTTGCCGTCGATCGCATCCAGCATCAGCGGCACCAGATGCGTTTCGGGACGGTGGAATTCGCCCACTTCGCCCTCGGGGTCGGCGCCCGCGACGTTGAAATAGCGGAAGATCACCGAGCGCAGCCCGTGGCTGGCCCCGAAATCGCGCAGGATCATCTCGATCGCCTGTTTCGAGCCGCCATAGGCGTTGATCGGCGCTTGCGTGGTGGTCTCGTCCAGCACCACCCCGTCCTGATCGCCATAGGTGGCGCAGGTGGAGGAGAACACGAAATCAAGGCAGCCCGCGGCGCAGGCCGCCTCGATCAGGGTCAAGGACGACAGCACGTTGTGGCGCCAGTAAAGGCCCGGGTTCTTCATCGATTCGCCGACCAGGCTGAGGGCGGCGAAATGCATCACCGCCACCGGCTGCCAGCGCGCAAAGACCGCATCCAGCCGCGCCCGGTCGGAAAGATCGCCCTCTTCAAGCGGGCCGAACTTCACCGCATCGCGCCAGCCGGTGACGAGGCTGTCATAGGTCACCGGAACATAACCCGCCCTTGCCAGCGCCTTGCAGGCGTGGGAGCCGATATACCCGGCCCCCCCGTCACCAGAACATGCTGCGCCATCGGTTACTGCGCCGCCGTCCGCATCGCCATGACATCGCCAAGGAAGTCGCCGAATTCGTCGCGCAGATCCTCGCGCGCCAGACCAAAGGCCACCGTCGCCTGCAGGAACCCGGCTTTCGAACCGCAATCATAGCGCTGGCCACGGAAGCGGAAGCCATAGACCGGTTGCCCGGCCTCGATCTCCTCGGCGATGGCGTCGGTCAGCTGGATTTCGCCCCCCGCGCCCTCTTTCTTCTTGTTCAGGTTCTGCATCACCCGCGGCGTCAGGATGTAGCGGCCGATCACCGCAAGGTTCGAGGGCGCCACCTCGGGCTTGGGCTTTTCGACCATGCCCTTGACCTTGACGAGCGCGCCCATGTCCTCGGCGATGTCCAGAACACCATAGGACGAGGTTTTCTCATGCGGCACTTCCATGGCCGCGACGACGTTGCCGCCGGTCTCGTTATAGGCTTCCATCATCTGCTGCAAACAGGGCTTTTCGGCGGCGATGACGTCGTCGGTCAGAATAACGGCAAAGGGCTCGTTGCCGACCAGACGGCGGGCACACCAGACGGCATGGCCCAGACCCATCGGCCGGTTCTGCCGCACATAGGCGATGGCGCCCGAATCCATGTTCGTGGCCTTCAGCGCCTCCAGCAGATCGGTCTTGCCCTTCTTGCGCAGCGAGCTTTCCAGTTCCGGCGCGTCGTCGAAGTAATCCTCCAGCGCCGATTTCCCCCGCGAGGTGACGAAGATGAATTCCTTGATCCCCGCCGCGCGGGCCTCGTCGATCGCATATTGAATGAGCGGGCGGTCAACCAGCGTCAGGATCTCTTTCGGGATCGACTTGGTGGCCGGAAGAAAGCGTGTACCGAGGCCAGCGACGGGAAAAATCGCTTTCGTGACCTTGCGTTTCATAATGCACCTTTGTGTGTGTGGGCTGCTCGCGTCTCAGTTGGGCGCATAATCCACCCTTTTGAAGACCTGCTCAAGCTTCGCCTGTACAGAAGTTAACCACCCGCCGGAAAAAGCAGGCGGTTTTTTGCCGTTGCAGAAACAACTCTCACGGCGGCGCGATGAATGTATCAGTCCTGCCCCATCGCGGCCATCATCGCCTCGATCTTCGGCACGTCCGAAGGGTTGTTCAGCTCCCAGAACTGCCGCCCGCGCGATTCGACCTCGACGCACAGAACCGCGCGGCCGTTTTCCAAAAACCGCAGCTGTTCAAGCCCTTCGAGCGTTTCCAGCGGACCGACCGGCCAGCCGGGATAGGCCGCCAGCGTCTCGGGGCGATAGGCATAGACGCCGACGTGATGAAAGACCGGGGTCGGGTCTTCGGCGCCATAGGCTTTGCCGGTGAAGGGGATCACCTCCTTGGAGAAATAGATCCCGCGGTTGCCCGCACCGAAGACCGCGGTGGTGCCGCCGACGCGGTCGTTGCGGCGATCCTCGATCAGGCTGGCCAGCATCGCGCCTTCGCAGCGCAGGACCGGGGTGGCCAGTTCGGCCCAGGGGTTGGCGATCAGCCCCGCCACCAGTTCCTCGATGAACCAGGCGGGGGTCAGCGGCGCATCGCCCTGCAGGTTCACCACGATGTCATAGCCGCCGCCCAAAGTGGCAACGGCCTCGGCCACCCGTTCGGTGCCATTGGCGCAGGCGGGCGAGGTCATCACCACCTCGGCGCCGAACACCTCGGCCTCCTGACGGATGCGCTCGTCGTCGGTCGCCACCACCACCCGGGCCACGCCCTGCACGGCCAAGGCGGCGTCCCAGCTGCGCCGGATCAGCGTTCTGGCCGTGCCGAAGGCGCCCGTCAACGTGACCAGCGGCTTGCCCGGATAACGGGTCGAGGCGTAGCGGGCGGGGATGACGACCAGAACCGACATCATTTCACCAGCATCACGCCGGGGGCATAGGCGATGAAGAACGGGTTGGCGAAGCCTTCCTTGCCATAGGTGAAGGGGCTGTGATCGTCGAACCGCACCATCTCGCCGCCCGCGCCGCGCAGAACGGCATCGCCCGCCGCGGTATCCCATTCCATCGTCCGGCCCAGACGCGGGTAAAGATCGGCCTCGCCCGTCGCCACCAGACAGAATTTCAGCGACGAGCCCGCCGAGGTCATGTCGGCCACGGCATAGCGGGCGATATAATCATCGGTCGCCTGATCGCGGTGCGATTTCGACGCCACCACCATCAGCGCGCGGTTGTCGGGCACCGAAACCGTGATCGGCTTCTGTTCGCCCGGGGTTTCCTTGTCGAAAGCGCCCAGCTCCTCGACCGAGCGGCCATCGGCCAGCGTGTAGAACAGCCGCCCCTTGGCGGGCGCATAAACCACCCCGCGCAGCGGCACGCCGTTTTCGACATAGGCGATGTTCACGGTGAAATCGCCGCGGCGCTGCACGAATTCCTTGGTGCCGTCCAGCGGATCGACGATCAGGAAGGTCTTGACGCTTTGGGTGTGGCTGGCCGCCTGTTCCTCGGTCACCAGGGCCAGCTGCGGAAAGGCCTCGGCCAGACCTTCGGAAATCAGCGCATCGGCGGCCTCGTCGGCCTCGGTCACCGGCGAGGCATCGGATTTGGTCTTCACCGCGAAATCGGGGGAATCATAGATCTGCATGATCCGGTCGCCCGCCTCCAGCGCCAGACGGCGCATCACGCTCACAAGACGGTCAAAGTCCATCATTCTCTCCTGTCGGCCGCAATTCGGCCAGATTGCCATGCGATGTCGGTATCTTTATGATGTGCCGTCAAGGGAACGGCAAGTTTTCCGGGTTAAAAGGCCCCATAGGCCTGCACGGCGGAGCCATGTTCAAAGCAGAACGCAACACCAGCACCCTCGGATCAACCTTCAGCCTGCTGGAGCTGATCTATCATGCCACGGTGCGCTCGATCCGCAAGTCGCAGGGCAATGCCATCCTCGGCCTGTTGCAGAACATGTTCCAGACCATTCTGCTGGTGGTCACCTTCTACTTCATGTTCACCCTGCTCAACATGCGCGGCAGCGCCGTGCGCGGGGATTTCCTGCTTTACATCATGTCGGGCATCTTCCTGTACATGACCTATACCAAGGCGATGTCGGCCGTCTTCGGCTCCGAAGGCGCATCCTCGGCGATGATGAAACACGGGCCGATGACCACGGCGATCGCGATTTCGGCGGCGGCGCTGGGGTCGCTTTACACGCAGATGCTGTCGATGCTGGCGGTGCTGTATCTTTATCACGCCGCCATCACCCCGATCGAGATCTATGATTGGGCCGGGGCGATGGGCATGGTGATGCTGGGCTGGTTTTCCGGCGTCGCGCTGGGAACGGTCTTTCTGGCCGCCAAGCCCTGGAACCCGCCGTTGGTGGGCATGATCCAGCAGATCTATGGCCGGGTGAACATGATCGCCTCGGGCAAGATGTTCCTCGCCAACCTGCTGCCGCACAAGATGCTGATGCTGTTCAGCTGGAACCCGCTGTTTCACATCATCGACCAGGCACGCGGCTACACCTTCATCAACTACAACCCGCATTTCTCGAATTGGGAATATGCGCTGAACGTCGCGCTGGTGCTGCTGGCGATCGGGCTGATGGGGGAATTCTACACCAGGCAATATGCCTCGGCCAGCTGGGCCGCCAAGCACTGAGCCCCGTCACGTCTTGCGGCCCGTCACGGCTTTCGGATCGTGTCCCCATACTGGATCACCGGTTGCAGCTCGACGACCTCGCTTCCGGCAGCGGCACTGCCCGACTGCCGCGCGATGATCTCGGCGGCCTTGCGCCCGATCTCGCGCCGACAGGCGTCCATCGTGGCCAGCCGCCGCGGCAGACCATCCAGCAGCTCGACGCCATTGAACCCGGCCAGACCCAGCTTGCCCGGCACGTCGAACCCCTTTTCCAGGCAGTAAAGCAGCCCGCCTGCCCCGATCATGTCATTCGAATAATACAGGAAATCTATCTCGGGGCTGCGCGCCAGCATCGCCTCGGTCATCTCGCGGCCCTTCAAAAGCGCCGAGCCGCCGGAATAGAATTCGGTATCGTGCAGCACGATCCCGGCCAGCGCGAGCCCCTCGCTGAACCCTTCCAGCCGTTTGCGGGCGCGATGATCCTCGGGCATCTTCGTGCCCAGAAAGCCGATCTTGCGATAGCCCGCGGCCACGATCGCCTGCGCCATCTGCAGCCCGGCGCGGCGATGCGAGATGCCCACCACGGAATCGACGCCCTCGCCATCGACATCCATGATCTCGACCACCGGCACGCCCGCATTCTGCAGCATCGCCCGCGCCGTCGCCGTATGTTCCAGCCCCGCGATGATCACCCCCGAAGGCCGCCAGGACAGCATCTCGTAAAGGACGGTTTCCTCCTTTTCCGGGGAATAGTCGGTGACACCCACGACGGGCTGCAGCCCGGTATCCTCAAGTTCGGTCGAGATGCCCGAGAGCACCTCGGGAAAGACCAGGTTCGACAGCGACGGGATGATCACACCGACCAGATTGACCCGCTGCGAGGCCAAGGCGCCTGCGATCTTGTTGGGCACATAGCCCAGCATCCTTGCGGCTTCGAGAACCTTTTCGCGGGTCGCCTCCGACACGTCGCCGCGATTGCGCAACACGCGGCTGACCGTCATTTCGGACACCCCCGAGGCCTCGGAAACGTCGCGCAGGGTCAGGGGACGGCGGGAATCGTTGGGCGAACGGGCCAAGGCAGGTCCTTTCCGATGGGAACGCTACCAGATAGCGTCAAACATTTCGCTTGTGCAAGTCGAAGCGCATCCGTATGTTACCGCTAACTATGCCGTTTCGCCAAGGTCAGAGCGGCATATGTGCCGACCCGGTGGCAAGGATCAATGCCTGCGGCCGGGAAAGCGAAGGGGGGAGCGGTGGGCCAATACGCTCCCCCTTTCCCATCGCGCAAGGTGGCTTGCGTTTTCGCGCCGATGCCCGCAAAAAGCCTGTGTGACCCCGTGGCTCAACTGGATAGAGCAGCCCCCTCCTAAGGGGCAGGTTGGAGGTTCAAATCCTCTCGGGGTCGCCAACAATTTCAACGCATTACGCGATGACGCAAGCGACCTGAAAAACACGCATATCTGTGGTGCGCCACAGTTTTGCCAGGAATCGCTCAGTTTTTGTGTTCAAAAAAACGAAAACCCCGGCGCGCTGGCGGGCACGGCCGAGGTGAATTTCGAAGCAGGAAACTTCAAGACGGAAGAGTACCGGTCGCGTGCGCAGTGGGCAACGCGATCATGCCCGCTCCAGGATCTGCACGAACCGCGTCAGCACCCCGGCATCGACATCCGGCGGCACGATCACCCGCCGCCCATTCGAAAGGGCGATCTCGATCGGACCCGACGTGACTGCGGTGGAAACCGCTGGGGCAATCCCATCGCCCTTCTCGGACTTCGCGCCGAAAGCATCGCGGCGCATCTGCGAGAGCAGGCGTTCCAGCCGCGCGCGCGCCTCCTCGACTGCGGCAAGACGTGTTTCCGCCTCGATCCGCGCGGTCTCGGCGGCAGCCCGCGCGGCTTCGGCCTCGGCCAGACGCCGTTCAAGATCTGCCACCCGGGCCGTGCTGGTGCTGCGTGATGCCATGGCCCGAGACTACCCCACAACACCCCGCAAGGACGCCATAAAACACGGCCCGAGTCACCCTGTCGCGGCTCACCCTGCCAGCCGCGGCCTCTGCCTGCGCTCGGCCCGGACAGCCCGCCAATCGACGCCCTCGAACAGAGCGGCGAATTGCGCCGGGGACAGCCTAATGACCCCATCCGCCGGCTTCGGCCAGGCAAAGGCACCGCCCTCGAGCTTCTTGTAGATCAGGATCAGACCGGTCTGGTCCCAGACCAGGCACTTCAGCTGATCGCCGCGCTTCGAGCGGAACAGATACACCGCGCCATTGTAGGGATCGTGGCCGAGCACGTTCTGCACGACCAGCGCGAGCCCCGCGTGACCTTTGCGGAAGTCCACCGGCCGCGTCGCCAGATAGGCGCGGGTGACCCCGCCCGGCAGGATCACGACGATGTCTCCCGCAGCGCCGCAACCACCCGCCCAAGATGCGCCGCGTCGAAGCCGGTCGGCACGAGGATCCGCACCCCGACGATCTCCAACTGCAGGCTGGTCCCGGGTTGATCGCCCGGCACGGCGCCCCCGCTCACCATGATCGGCACGAGCCCGAGGGCATCATCCTCCGGCATCGGCAAAGGCCCCTCGCGCGCGGCCCGACGCCAGGCATGCAATTGCGGCGCCGAAACCCCATGACGCCGGGCCACGTCGGCCACCGTCACCCCGTCCCGAAACGTCTCGAGCACCATTGCCGCCTTCACATGCTCGGGCCAGCGACGGCGACCGGTCGGCCCCGTCACGATGTCGATACGCCCGGCGTATCCAGGATCATCACTGTGAGAACTTACGTAAGTTTGTATGTCGCTATCGTAAGCGGCGGCTGGCTCCCACCTTCCCTGTGTTCATCGGACCTGAGATTTCGCGCCTGACGGAGATGGGTGCGGGAGTTTCGCGATGGCGACTACGATGGAGTTTCTTAGGGATTACGGGGTGGAGATCCGGGCCAATGGGCAGAAGCGGTGGCCTGACGAGGTCAAGGCGCAGATCGTTGCCGAGACCCTGAAGCCCGGGGTGACGGTGAACGCGGTTGCGGCGCGCTATGGGCTTCGGGCGAACCATCTGTCGGAATGGCGCGGCCGGGCGCGGGATGGCAGGTTGGTGTTGCCCGCAGTGGAGGAAGAGGCTTTTTGCTTTGCACCGCTGATGCTTTCGGAGGCGGAGCGTGGGGCGGCGGATCCGGCGGGCAGCTCGGCTGTCGTGGCCTCCGCGCCCGCTGTCAGTATCGAGATCGTGGCGGGGACGGTCACGATCCGGTTGGACAGTGCCACGTCGGCCGCGCGGATTGCCGAGATCGTGCAGGCGATCGGATCGCGGCCATGATGTTTCCTTCCAATCGGGTGCGGGTTCTGGTCTCGACGCAATCCATCGACTTCCGGAAGGGCCATGATGGACTGGCGGCTCTGGTGTCGTCGGTTCTGCGCAAGGATCCCTTCACCGGCACGGTCTTTGTGTTCCGGTCGCGGCGGGCGGATCGGCTGAAGCTGCTCTACTGGGATGGCACGGGTCTGGTGATGGCTTACAAGCGGCTCGAGACTGCGACCTTCATCTGGCCCGCCATCAAGGACGGGGTGATGGCACTGAACCATGCGCAGTTCGAAGCGCTGTTTTCCGGTCTGGACTGGCGCAAGGTCAAGGCGCTGGAGAGCCGCCCGCCGACTGCGGCGGAGTGAATCAACCGCTTGGTTTTGCGTGTTTTTATGGGGTTTTTGTGGTAGCTTTGTCCTATGCAGACACCCCCCGCCCTTGATCTTTCCGCCATCCCCGCCGCACAACGTGCAGCGGTCTTGGCGTTGATGGATGAGGTTGCCGCGCTCAAGGATATCACCAGGCGCCAAGAGCATCTGATTGCCGAGCTGAACCACGCCCTGCATGGCAAGCGCTCGGAAAAGCTGTCCGAAGATGAGCGGCAACTGGCGTTTGAGGACCTGTCCATCGCCTTGGCCGAGGTCGAGGCGGAGAAAGAGACGCGCGCCGCCAAGACGGGCAACGAGGCGGCCAAGCCCGCACCAAAGCGCACCCTCGGCAATCTGCCCGCCGGACTGCCGCGCATCGAAGAGGTCATCGAGCCCGACAGCCTGATCTGCCCCTGCGGCTGCGGGGTCATGCACAAGATCGGCGAGGACCGCTCGGAACGGCTGGACATCGTGCCGGCGCAGTTGCGCGTCATCGTCACCGTGCGCCCGAAATATGCCTGCCGGACCTGCACCGATGGGGTGCGCCAGGCGCCGGCCCCGAGCCATCTGATCACGGGGGGCCTGCCGACCGAAGCGACCCTCGCCCATGTGCTGGTCAGCAAATATGCCGATCATCTTCCCTTGTATCGCCAGAGCCGGATCCTGGCGCGGGCAGGCCTTGATCTGCACCGCGCGGTTCTGGCCGATTGGGTCGGCAAGGCCGCGTTCCACCTCAAGCCGGTGGTGGATAGGCTGGCTGAACATCTGAAACGGTCAAGCAAGCTGTTCATGGATGAAACCACCGCCCCGGTGCTGGACCCGGGGCGCGGGGCGACAAAAACCGGGTATCTCTGGGCGCTCGCCCGGGATGATCGGCCTTGGGGCGGCGAAGATCCGCCCGGCGTGGTCTACTTCTACGCCCCCGGCCGCGCGGGCGAGAATGCCGAAGCGTTCCTCACCGGCTTCGATGGCATTCTGCAAATCGACGGCTATCCGGGCTACAATTGGCTGACCAAACCGTCGCGCAAAGGCGGAAAGCCCGTTCGGGTGGCCCATTGCTGGGCGCATGCCCGGCGCAAACTCAAGGAGGTCTTCGACCGCGACGGATCCGAAATCGCCGCCGAAGGTCTTCGTCGCATCGCCGAATTCTATGCCATTGAAGCCGAAATCCGTGCCACTTCACCAGGGCAGCGCCTCTCGGCCCGTCAGGCCCGCACTGCTCCGCTGGTGGCAGCCTTCGGCGATTGGCTGCAGGCGGAGCGGCGCAAGATCTCCGCAAAATCCCGCCTAGGCGAAAAGCTCGCTTATATCCACAATCACTGGGACGGGCTGCAAACCTTCCTGACCGATGGCCGCGTCGAGATCGACAGCAACAGGGTCGAAAACCTCGTTCGACCGATCACCCTCAATCGCAAGAATGCACTCTTCGCAGGCCACGACGAAGGCGGTATCGCATGGGGCCGCATCGCATCGCTGATCGAGACCTGCAAGATCAACGGCATCGAACCCTTTGCTTACCTCACGCGTGCTTTGAAGGCTGCGTCATGGTTCCTGCGTTTCGACAGCTCTGTTCTCCTTGCTCTTGGAGATCAGCAGACTTCAGATCGTAGCTTCCGTCACTGTCCGATTTTCGGGGGGTAGCTCACTCTGTGTCGCCGCCTTCATTGCCGAGCCTTCCGTCTATGAGCGGACTTGAGCTCTTGTCCCCGAGATCGGGAGAGACTGTCGACGACTGGAATTCCTCAACGACAGTGAGGATCTTGTCGATAATGTCTTGGGCGGTGAAATACCGTCCTGTCGGCCCCTTCATTGACGCCTTGATGCCCTCGATAGTTGCTCGCCGCCTTGTGTCCTCAAGATGACATTCAATTGCATGAATGATTTCGGCATTCATACTGCGTTTGTTGGCATCGGCAGCAGCTTTGATCTGATCGCGCATCCCTTCGGGAAGGCGAACGATAAACTTTTCCATCGATTGAGAAGGCGCATCACCCATAGTGGCAAAATGCCAGCAGATTCTGGTTGACACAATACTGGCAACTTGCCATCCTTGATCTATGGCAAGTTGCCAGTACGGGGACAGTCGATGACAGATCAACAATTGATGCAGTTGCGCCTTCCGCGAGATCTGAAGGAGTGGGTCAAGGAACAGGCCAAGCGCAATGGGCGCTCCCAGAACTCCGAAGTTCTCCAGGCGATCCGGGCCGCCAAGTTCCAAAACGATCAAGCCGCCTAACACGAAGAGTCTTCGCGGGCTTCATAAGCCCCAAGTCGGGCAACAAACTCGCCGGATTGCCCATCCAGTCGTTCGTTGCCTCTGGACGACCTACCGCGGCCTCGACCGAAGATCACCAACGCCGCACGTGCTGACAGGTTGATCGTATATGAGCAGCCAAAAATAGGCTCAAAAGAAAGCTGATGGGCTTGCGACCGCATGGCCTCATATCGATGGCTATTGTCGCACTGGCCAAGCGGGCGGTCCGTAAAAATCTTGGAGAGTTGCACGAAACCATCGCCTGTAAGTCCGCTATCCTGATCGCCAGGAGCGCGGTTGACTTGGAACAGCGTCGGGCCTGACTTTCCGGGCACCAGACGCTACCGGTGCGTTTCTTCTGAAAGAGGGGGAATGTCATGTCTACCTCACCAGCCCGCAGAAGCAGAGGAGGCGTTCTATGCAAACATGAACAAGCTCGATATGGTCGCCCGAAAGATGAAAAAATCACCCTCCGGTAAACCCGGGGCGGTTCAGTCCGTCCGGGCCGGGCACGGTCTTGATCAGCCACCGCGTCGCCAAGGCGCGCGAGGCGCTGATGTGGCAGCGGCAGGCCCGGGCCGCGGATCTTTCCGCCACGGCGCAGGAAACGCTCTCGGCGCCGGGGATCATCCTGGCCCGCACGATGGGGCGCGGCCCGCATCTGACGCGGCGGTTTGCCCGGCTCTCGGACGATCTGGCGCAGCTCGATGCGCGGGCGCAGACGGCGGGCGAACCCATCTGAAGGTGCAGCAGATTGACGAACGGCTCCGAAGGATTCTGCTGCACCTCGAATGAGGGCGCCGCAGCGGCGGCATGACGCTTGACATCTACAAGCCTGGCTCCGTCTGCGGGGCAAGGCTTGTAGATTTCAGGCACGGCAGCCCCGTTCAGCGCGAATCCTGGCGCGCGATGTCGGGGATCAGCACGTTCAGCACCAGATCCCCAAGCACCGATTGCGACGCCTCGGTCAGGGCGCGGCGCAGGTCGGTCATGTTGGCGGTGTCGGTGAACGACCCCTCGAACCCGCCCGCATTGGCATGGTCGAAGAGAACCTGCAGCAAGACATCGCGCAGCTTCGGCTCGACGGCATAGACCTTTTCGGTGCTGCCCACCGTCACCTCGAGGCTGAGCGACAGCACCACCAGCGAGGCCACCGCCCCCTTCTTGATCACGGGGATCACGAACTGGTTGTTCAGTTTGACATATTCGATGGTCGGCGCGGCCTCTTCGCCCTCGGCATGGTCGCCCTCGGCGGCATGGGCGGCGGGGGCCTTTGCAGGCGCGGCCGCGGCGGGCTTTTCGCCCTCGGCCCCGGCTTCGGCGGCGACCTCCTCGGGCGGGGGCGGCGGCGGGCGCAGGAAATACCCCGCCGCCCCGCCTCCGGCGAGCCCGATCAACGCAAGCACAACGGGAAGAATGAACTTCAGCATGACACCCTCAGAACGGAAGCAGGATATCGGCGACCTGCTGGCCATAGCGCGGCTGCTGGACGTCGGAAATCTGGCCGCGGCCGCCATAGGAAATGCGCGCGCCGGCGATCTTGTCGTAGGTGATCTCGTTTTGGCGGCTGACATCCTCGGGGCGCACGAAACCGGTCACGATCAGTTCGCGGACCTCGAAATTCACCCGCACCTCCTGGCTGCCCTGGATCCGCAGCACCCCGTTCGGCAGCCGGTCAAGCACCGTGGCCGCCACCCGCAGCGTCAGCTTTTCCTTGCGCGCCACCGAGCCGTCGCCCTTGTAGGAGGAGCTGGAGCCGGTCTCATAGGCTTCGGCCATGCTCGCCCCTTCGGGAAGCTGCGCGTCAAGCCGCTGCGGAATGCCGAACAGCGACGGAATCCCCATCGTGTCCGAACTTGCGCGCGAGCGGTCGGAACTGTTCGAAATCTCCGCCTTGTCGTCGATCTCGATCACCACGGTCAGGATGTCGCCCCGCGTCGCCGCGCGCCGGTCGCCCAGCAGCGAGCCGCGATTGCCCGACCAGAGCGAGGCCTGCTGCGCCTCGGTTTGCGGCACGAGGTCTTGCGGCAGCGGCGGGCTGCTCATCGCGAAGAATTCGTCGCTGCCTTCGACGGTCTTGAACTCGGGCGCCTTGCCGACCTGTTCGAGCCGACCGCAGGCCGTCAGCGAAAGGACCAGAAGAACAAGGAAAATGGGACGCATGAGACCGGCTTTCAGTGAGGTTGGACATAGGCGACGCCATCGGCGCCGAGCAGGGCGTAAAGGGTCGCCTTGGAGGTGACATTCATCACCCGGATCGTGTCGCCCACCGCGCCGCGATCCAGCGCCCGGCCCTCGGTGAGGATCGACAGGCTGCCGTCGCGATAGGCGAGCTGCACCATCTGGTTGCGCTCGATCAGCGCGGGCGGCGCCAGATCTCCGGCGCTGATCGGCTGTTGCGGATAGATCGCGGTCCGGGTTTCAAGACCGATGGCCGCCATCGGATCGCTCAGCGCGCCGGGCACGTCGTCTTCGGAGATCGCCAGATCCGCTTCGGTGATCACGGTCTGCGCCCGCAGGGTCCGCGCGGCGACGACCGAACCGGCCTCGGCAAGGGCGGGCAGCACGCACAGCACAAGGGCAAGGGCGGGACGGATCATCAGCGCACCTGTGTCGTCGCTTGCAGCATCTCGTCGACGGCGGTGATCACCTTCGCGTTCATCTCGTAGCCGCGTTGCGCCTTGATCAGTTCGGTGATCTCTCGCACCGCATCGACCGAGCTTTCCTCCAGATAGCCCTGCTTGATCACCCCAAGACCCTCTGTTCCGGGCGTCCCCACGGTGGGCGCCCCCGAGGCCTCGGTTTCCAGAAACAGGTTCGACCCGATCGCCTCGAGGCCCTTTTCGTTGGTGAATCCGGCCATGGTGACCTGGCCCAGAAGCTGCGGCTGCACCTGGTTGTTGAAATAGGCATAGACCTCGCCCGCCGCGTTGATCGCGATGGTCGTGGCGTCGTCGGGAATGGTGACGCCGGGCACCAGCGGAAAACCGTCGGAGGTGACGATCTGGCCATCGGCCGACCGTTTGAACCCGCCGTCCCGGGTATAGGCCGAGGCGCCCGAGGGCAGGGTCACCTCGAAGAAACCATAGCCGTCGATCGCCAGGTCGAGATCGCCGCCGGTGGCCGCCAGCGAGCCCTGGGCCAGGTTGATGCTGACCGCGGTCGGTCGCACGCCCAGACCGATCTGCACCCCGGCGGGCACGATGGTGCCGTCGTTGGCGGTGATCGTGCCGGGACGGGTCGCCTGCTGATACATCAGATCGGCGAATTCGGCGCGGCGGGCGTTGTAGCCCGTGGTCGACATGTTGGCGAGGTTGTTCGAGATGACTTCGACCCGCATCTGCTGGGCGCTCATCCCGGAGGCGGCGATCTGGAGGGCGCGCATCGGAGGTCTCCTTTACTTCAACGTCGAGATGACGCTGCGAATCCGTTCATCCTCGCGGTCGAGGAACTTCTGGCCCAGTTCATAGGCCCGCTGCACTTCGACCATCCGGGCGACTTCGGCCACCGGATCGACGTTCGACTGTTCGACAACGCCCTGCATGACCTTGGCATTCTCGGCGGGGACGGTGCCCTCGGGCACGGCGAAACGGGTGCCCGCCTGCAGGCTGATCGAGGTGGCATTCTGCGGTTCGTAAAGACCGAGCTGCGCCAGCGGCTGGCCCTTGGCAGAGAGCGTCCCGTCTTCGGCAACGGCGATCGCGCCCTGGTCCGCGGGCAGGAAGATCGGCGAGCCGCCGTTGTCGAGCACGCGAAACCCCTCGGGCGTGACGAGTTCGCCCGCGGCGGAGCGCAGGAAGCTGCCCGCCCGGGTCAGCTGGTTGCCCTCGGGCGTCTCGATCATGAAGAAGCCCTTGCCCTGGATCGCGAAATCGAGCGGGCTGCCGGTCGCGGCAATCGGGCCGTCGTCGAAGTCGATGGTGCGACCGCTGGCAAAGGCCAGCGAGAGCGAGGCCTCGTCACCTTCAAGCGAATCGACATATTCCGAGAACACCACCCCCTCGCGGCGGAAGCCGGTGGTGTTGATGTTGGCCATGTTGTTGGCCACCACCTGCATTTCGCGCATCAGGCCGGATTGGCGCGACAGGGCGGCATAGATCGTGTTGTCCATGGCTCAGCTTCCGACGATGAGCGGGATGATCCCCGAGGTGAAGAAATCGACGAGGGTTTCGGACATGAAGGACATCGACACCCAGTAGACGACCAGCATGGCCCCCACTTTCGGAACGAAGGTCAGCGTCATTTCCTGAACCGAGGTGAGCGCCTGGAAAAGGCCGATGGCGACCCCGGCGACCAGTGCCACGACGAGCATCGGCGCCGAGATCATCACGGCTATCCAGAGGCCTTCCCGCATCGCGTCGAAAAAGACGAGATCGGGCATCTCACACCGGCATCCGGAGGATTTCCTGATAGGCCTCGACGACCTTGTTGCGCACCGTCACCGCGGTCTCGACCGCAAGTTCGGTCTGGGCGAGCGCCTGCACCAGCGTATGCGGATCGGCATTGCCGAGCATGGCGGCCTTCGAGGTTTCCTCGCTTTGCTGCAGGGTTTCAAGGAAGCTCGAGGCGACCTTGCCCAGCCCGCCGCCCTGATCTGAAACGGCGCTTTCCGAAAGGGACGGCGCGGCCGAACGCGCCCGTGCATAGCCTTGTGCGGCGACAGAAGTCTTGATGTCCATTCTGGACCTCCTTCTTCAGGGTTTCAACGACGCAGCAGCTCCATCAGCGCCGACGACATCTGCCGGGTCTGATCGAACATTCTGAGGTTCGCCTCGTAGCTGCGCTGCGCTTCACGCGCGTCTGCGATTTCGACCACCAGATCGACATTCGAGCCGTCGTAGTAGCCGTTCTGGTCGGCCAGCGGGCTGCCCGGATCGTAGATCTTGGTCAGTTCCTTCTGGTCGAGTTCGACAGGACCGAGCGTGACCCCGGTTGCCCCGCCATCCTTTTGCGCCGCCAACTCCTCGAAGCGCACCACCTTGCGGTGGTAGCCGGGGGTATCGGCATTGGCGATATTCTCCGAAACGTGGCGCAGACGCATGGATTGCGCCTTCAGGCCGGAAGCGGAAACCGAAAGGGTAGAGGTGAAATCGCCCATGATCAGCCTCGGCCAAGGCTGGCGCGCAGCACGTTGAGGGAGGATTTGTAGATCGCAAGCGCCCGGTCGTGCTGCCGTTTGACATCGACCGCCTTGACCATCTGGTCTTCGATCGAAACGCCGTTGCCATCGGGCGAGGTGGAATCGGGGGCCGGATCGTCGATCACCGAGACCGCATAGGAGCCGGTGCCACCGATATGGCCGGACCGGGTCGCCCGCATCGGCTGGGCATGTTCCGTCCGGTAACTGTCGGCAAAGGACACGACATCCTTGCCCCGATACCCGGGGGTGTCGGCATTGGCGATATTGGTCGCAATCGCCCCTTCACGCAGGGCAGCATGGCGGGCCATGGCCTGCGACATCTGGAAGACTTCGAGTTTTTCGAACATCGGGGTTTCTCCTCCGAGCTATCAACCAAGGCTTAAGAGAGAATCGTTTAGAAAACGTTTCGAGAACACCGACTCGAACACACGGGGGCCAGAATGGCGTTGAACGGACTCGAACGGCTGCAGGCGGAAATCGCGGATGTGGGGGCGGTGCACCCCGTCGGGCGGGTTTTCGAAGTGGGCAAGGGCACGATCGAGGTCAGCGGCCTGACGGCGCGGGCGGCGCTGGGCGACCGGGCGCGAATCCATGCCCAGTCCGGTCCGGTCTTCGGTGCCGAGGTGATCGCGCTGCGCCGGGGGGCGGTGACGCTGCTGGCCGATTGCGCGGTCGAGGGCGTCGCCATCGGCGACCGGGTCGAGGTGCTGGGCCAGACCGGCATCGCCCCGGATGACAGCTGGATCGGCCGCATCGTCGATCCGTTCGGCCGACCGCTCGACGGCCGCCCGCTGCTGCGCGGCGGGGCCGAGCGCAATATCCGCGCCTCCCCCCCGCCCGCCGCCTTCCGGCGACGCCTGGGCGACCGCGTGGAGACGGGTCTGGACGCGTTCAACACCCTTTGGCCCCTGGTGCGTGGCCAGCGCATCGGTCTTTTTGCCGGCTCCGGGGTAGGCAAATCCTCGCTGCTGGCGAAATTCGCCCGCGGTGTCGCGGCCGATGTCGTCGTCATCGCCCTGATTGGCGAACGCGGGCGGGAATTGCGCGAATTCGTCGAGAAAACCCTCGGCCCCGAGGGCATGGCCCGTTCGGTGATCGTGGCCGCCACCTCGGATCAGTCGCCGCTGGTGCGCCGCCGCTGCGGCTGGGCCGCGATGACCGTGGCCGAATATTTCCGCGATCAGGGCAAGCATGTGCTGTTTCTGGCCGACAGCGTGACCCGCTTTGCCGAAGCCCATCGCGAGGTGGCGCTGGCGGCGGGGGAACCCCCCAGCCTGCGCGGCTATCCGCCCTCGACCTCGCATCAGATCATGTCCCTCGCCGAACGCTCCGGCCCCGGGATGGAGGGCGCGGGGGATATCACCGCGGTGTTCTCGGTCCTGGTTGCCGGCTCCGACATGGAGGAGCCGGTGGCCGACATCCTGCGCGGCACGCTTGACGGCCATGTGGTGCTGGATCGCGCCATCGCCGAGCGCGGCCGCTTTCCGGCGATCGACCTGCTGCGGTCGGTGTCGCGCTCGCTTCCCGATGCGGCCAGCCCGGCCGAAAACGATCTGATCGCACGGGCACGCAAGTTGCTTGGCGCCTATGACCGGGCCGAGATGATGATTCAGGCGGGCCTCTACGCGGCGGGAAGCGATCCGGTGATCGATGCCGCGATCAAGGTCTGGCCGACGCTGGATGCGTTTTTGGCGCGGGATGCGGCGGATGGCACCCGGGCAAGCTTCAAGCGCCTGACCGCCGCCCTTGCGCCCGCCGGCTGAGCGGCACCTGGACGGGGGCCCGGTCAGACGAGCTTCGACAGCAGGGAGGCGCCGGAATATCCGGACGATCCGGATTGGAGCAGTTGCAGGGCGATACTGCCAGAGGCGGTCGTGGCATTCGTGTCGATCTGCGACCGCACAAGGTAGAGCCGCACGGTCTTCTCCATCACCGCACTATCCGAAAACATCGAAAAATCGGTGCTGCCCAGCACCGATTTCGCCTTCTGGGTATAGATCACGAGCTGCTGATCGACATCGAGCGATCCGACGCTCTCGGGCAGCCCGAGGGCGGTCCGCATCACCGTGCTGAGCGACTTCGAACCGATCACCGAATACCATTTCGCATTGTTGGTGCTGGAGGAGGCGGCCAGTTCGCCCAGGTCACGCTGCGCCGCCATCGCAAGCCGATAGCTCTCGTCGCTTTCGCCGACCGCAGCCTCGAACTGCCGGGTCTCGTATTTTGCCAGGATATCGTCGGCAAAACCGCTTGTCTGCGTGCGGGGCGTACCCGATTCGCCGAAGCCGAAAGCCGTGGCCAGTTTCAGATAGGTCTTGTCGGCCAGCTTGTTGGCAAGACCGGTCTTGTCATCCGCGGCGGTTTCCAGAACCTTGCGGATGAAGAACTTGTTGTTGATGTCGGAGCCAAGCCCGAAAGCGCCGAGCGCAACTTTCAGAAGACGGCGATCGGCGACAAGATCCTCGGCCGAGGTGATCGAGCCGATCTTGGCGCGGAAATAGTCTTCGTCGCGCTTGAGTTCGGCAGAGGCGACGAAGGCCGCCTTCTGCTTCTCCATGGTGCGGTTCAGGAGCTTCCAGCCCGCATAACCGCTGGCCGGAATGACCGGCGTGTAGCTCATGCGTGGCCGGCGGCGAGAAGCCGCTCCTCCCTTGGCAGAAGCGCGCGCAGGGATTTCAGCGCCTGATAATGCTGATCTTCAAGCACGGACGCGGTGGCCTGGGTCAGATGCGACCGGCTGTCATGATCAGTCAGGACCTGGCTGAGCTGCTCGATCCCGCGCAGCAGCTGCATCCGCGCATCCACCGGATCGGCGTCCCCCGAGAGCACGAGCTGCGCGATGTAGCAAACCCGCCGCACCGGCGTGTTGACCTCCTCGGGGTGGATCGCATCGCGCAGGCGCAGGATATGCGCATTGGGCGTCATGATCGCCAGACGGGAACGACGGTCGCCGTTTTCGATCACGGCGCCATTGATCAGGACACGCTCCTTGGGCGCAAGTTTCAGGACGAGACCGGTCATTGCGCACCGCCCTCCCGGCGCAGGCCGCGCATGATGGCGGTGTTGATGTCGACGAGAACGTCGACGGCAGCTTCGCCCTTGAGCACCTTGGCGCTGTGGGCCTGCGTGAACTGATTGAGATAGAAGATGCGGGCCCGGAGCGTTTCGGGAAGTTCGTTGTCGGGCAGGGCGACATCGACCGCAAGGGTCGTCCAGAGACGACGATTGTCGTAAAGGGCGCGCACAAGCGCGGGGAAGTTGGACTTTTCCAGACCTGCCGCCTGTTTCAGACGGTGCGTCACACGCGCGAATATCTCGTATTCGGTGCCGCGCAGGGTGCGGGTGGGCTGACCGGGGTTTGCATAGGCCGTTTTGGCCAGAATCGTGGCGTTCACAGGAATACCTTCCAGTGGCGAGAGGGGTCAGATCGCGGCTTTGCCGCGCGAAGAGGGGGCGCCGTCCGGGCGCCCCCCGAAAGTCATTACTTGAAGAGCGACAGGATCGACTGCGGCTGCTGGTTGGCGATCGACAGCGACTGGATGCCGAGCTGCTGCTGGGTCTGCAGCGCCTGCAGACGGGCCGAGGCCTCTTCCATGTCGGCGTCGACCAGCGCGCCGATCCCGTTTTTCAGAGCATCGCCCAGATCGCTGACGAAGCTGGCCTGGCTTTCGATCCGCGATTCGACAGCACCGAAGGCCGCGGCGGCGTCGATCGCCCCGTTGATCATCGACTCGATCTCGGCCACGGTGTTGGACGAGGTGAAGCCGTTCAGACCCGCCAGCGGACCCGAGCCCGCCGCGTTGATCGCGACGCTCATGTTGGCGCCGAGCGTGTTGGCGGCGTCGACTTTGATCGTCAGGTCAGCGCTGCCCGCGGTGAACGTCGCGGTGATCCCGCTCATCCCGGCGTCCATCACCTGGCTGTAGAGGTTCGCGGTGGCAACTTCGTTCACGTCCGAGCCCGAGTCGACATCGGCCTGCGAGACAGTGTAGCTGAAGCTGCGATCCCCGATCGCCAGGGTCACGGTTTCGCCCGCAGCCATGCCGGAAAGCGCAAAACCTTCCTGCGATCCCGCGGCAATGGCCGAGGCGCCCTTGTTCGTCCCGGCCGGGGCAAAGCTCGACGCGTTCGCACCGGCCGCAACAGCACCGGTCGCGACCGTGGTGGCGGCGGTGCTCATGTCCTGACGGGCAATGTTGATCGTGTTGGTCGTGACGGTGTTGCCCGACCGGTCGAGCGAGCCGAGGATCGTTTCGTTGCCCGCCGCGTTGATCAGGTTGACGCCGTTGAACTGGGCACCGCTGATCTTCGATTCGATCATGCTGACAAGTTCGCTGATCTCGTTGTCGAGTTTGCCGGTGTCGGCCGAAGGGTCCTGCGCCGCAACGATCTTTTCCTTGATCGTCTTCAGGTCTTCGGTGATCGATTCCACGGCGGTCCGGGCAACCGACACCATCGACTGGCCGGTGGCGAGGCTGGTCGAGACGGATTCGAAGCCGCTGACGTCCGATTCCATCACTTTCGAGATCGCCCAGACGGCCGAATTGTCCTTGGCCGAAGAGACGGTCTTGCCGGTCGAGATTTCCGACTGGGTCTTGGCCAGGTTCGAGTTGATGCCTTTGAGGGTCTGCAGCGCAACCATAGCGCTGGTGTTGGTATTGATGCTGGACATGGCTGGTCCTTCGTCTTTGGCGCTTTGCGCCGGGTTTCACTTGCCGTCGGTAAAACGGCGCCTACGGCTTTCTGACCCATGCGGAAGCATCGCTGCCTTGCCGCGCCACCCCTCGGGATGCAGGGGAACCTTGGCATGTGAAGACCTAATGAAATGCTAAGGCCGCCCTTTCGGACGGCCTTCGATAGTTCGGATTTTCGAAGAATGGTTTACGCCCGCCGCTCGACCGAGCCGCCCTCGGGGCTGATCTTGCGGGCCTTTCCGTGCTGATCGTAGCTCGTGTAGCTTTTCGAGGCCTCGCGGATCTCGGCCAGACGCGCCTGCACCGACCGCACCCCCTTGATCGCCGCATCGAGCAGGCGCTGGTTCTCGATCGCCATTTCCTGCGCCCCAAGCAGCAGCCGGGCCGGCGTGCCCTTCAGCTCCTCCATCAAGGCTTCCTTGCGGGCGACCAGATCCGGCAGCGCCGCGAACTCCGCATTGCGGATCACATCCTTTTCGAGGCGCAACAGGTCGATCAGCCGGGCGATCCGGTCCTCGGTTTCATTCTGCATGCTCCGCTCCTTTCTGCAGCGACTGGAAAATGCTTTCGGCAAGACCGATGCCACCGGACTTGACCATCATGCGGGCGTATTCGTCGACGAGGAACGAGCCGAACTGTTCCTCTCCCACGCCGCCGTTGAACCCGTCCTGCATCTTGCCAAGGCCGGTATGTTTCAGCATCTCGGCCAGAAAGCTGGCCTCGAGCTCCTGCGCCTTCAGACGCAGCACGTTTTCTTCATCCGCCTTGCGCCCGGGGGCAGCAGAGGGGGCAGTGGCCGCGAGAGGCCGGATTTCCATGGGAATCGCTCCAATTGAACCGATTTCGTTTTGTTCTCCCACAACGAGGTAAAGAAGCAGTAACCTCCTGCTGCCATTCTGAGCGGGTCACAGGCAGAAGTCGTGAGGTCATGAAAACACTCGCTCTCTCGGACCAGATCTCGTTCCTTTCCCCGATGTCCCCGGCGGAGGGGGGTGGCCCAGCCACGGCCGCCGAGGCGCATCTTCCGCCCGAAGGGGAAGAGGCCTTCGCCACGATCCTGGCCGAATCGCCCCCTCTCTCCGCGGCCCTCCCGGAGCCTACCCCGGAGCCCTTCGCGACACCGCAGAGTGCCGCGCAGGGTTTCCTCAGCTTCGAAATCGCCCCGGGCGCGCAGGATCTCGCCCGGCCCGTGGTCGAGGCGACGGTCGCGGCCAATATGCACTTCAGCCTGGCTGCTGCGCCGGAAACCGCCACGGGCTCGGGCGACAGCGTTCCCCCGCGTCCGGAACCGATCCTCGCCGCGGAAACGGCCAGACCGCCGGACGGACCGGCCCTGCCGCCGCGGGACGTCCGGTTCCCGGTGGCGGAATCCGCATCTGTCGATCAATTGACGCCCCCCGCAGACCGGCTGCCGAAAGATACTGCGGCAGAGGCGCAAACGGGCGATGCGCCCCTCGAAGCCACCGACCCGGCCGACAAAACCGCCCCCGCGACACAGCGCGCCGGGACGGAAACCCCCGCGGTGCAGCCACTTGCGCCCTTCGGCATGACGCCCGCGGCGGCCTTCGCGCCCCCGGGCGCGGCGGATGCCGGGGCAAAGGTGGCGCAGACCGAGGCCGTCGCGACATCGCCGCGGGCCGCAGACAGCGAAACCGCCTTTCTCCGAGCGGAGCCGCAACAGCTTGCAGCCCTTGGCGTGACGGAAAAGTCACCCTCCCGCCCGGCGCTTGGCGCCGAAACGGCCGAGACTGGCACGAAGCCGTCCTCGCCCCTCCCGGCGACCAAGGCGCCAGAGGACCCCGCCCGCAGCCCGATCGCGCCTCTTGCCGCGACGGCCGGGGGGATGGCCCCCGCGCAACTGCCCCCCGCCGAATCTGCTACCTCCGTATCTGCCACCTCCGTATCTGCTACCTCGGTGCCTGCCAGCGCCGTGTCTGCCCCCGCCGCATCCTCTGCCGCAGCGGTCACCGGCGCGGCAGCCGATCGGGGCGCGACCGGCGCAGGGACGGCGCAGACGCCTGGCCCGGAACCGCTGCAAAGCGCCGAAGCCGCTCGGATCGCTTTCGCTCCGCCCCCTCCGGCCGCAAACAGCGGGCTCGTCGAAAGCCCCGCGCCATCGGCCGCGGTGGCCCGGACGACCAGCACGCCCGCCACGCCTCTGGCCACACCGGTACAGGTTTCGGTCCTTCCGGTCCGGCAGCCCGCGAACGAAAGCCCGGCCGGGGCTGTGCCCGCGGCACAGGGGTCTCTGGCCGAATCGCGGATCCGGGCGGCGCTGGCGGCCGAGCCCGTCGAGACCGATGCGGATTCGGCGGAACCGGCCCCGACCACCACGCCCACAGCCAGCACGACGCCGGCGCCGGACAAAGCCGCAACCGCGGCCCCCGTCACGGCCCCCCTCACGGCCCCCCTCACGGCCCCCGTCGCGGCCCCCGTCACGGCGCCGCCGCAGCCGGGGGCTGCCCCGGTCGCCGCGGCGCAGGCGACAGGAACGGCCGCGGTCGTCACGATGCCGCCGGCCGGAACGGCCCCCGGGACCAGCCCGGAGACCGAAGCCCCGGCGCGTGCCGCACGCTGGCGCGAGGGCCCCGAGGCGATGACGGTCCGGGATCGGGCGGATCCGGGACCGCAAGCGACGGTCACCGACACGGCGGTCAAGACGGCGGAGGCCGTGCCGACACCCGCGTCCGGCACATTGGAAAGCCCGGCCCCGGCGACCACGGGCGGGCCGCTCTCCTTCACCGCAACCGGGGGCCCGGAGCGCCCGGCCCATCTTCCGGGCGGCGGCGAGGCGGCGGCGGGCGCGACCCGGGCGGCCAGCCCGCATGCGATCGCCCATCAGATGTCGCAAGCTCTCGCCGATGCCGGAAACCGCACGGTCGAGCTGACGCTCTCGCCCGAGGAACTTGGCAAGGTGCGGATGACGCTGAACAGCAGCGACGGCAGCATCACCGTCACGGTTCAGGCCGAACGCCCGGAAACGCTGGATCTGATGCGCCGCAACATCGACAGCCTGGCCCGCGACTTCCGCGACATGGGCTATGCGAACATCGACTTCGACTTCGGCCAGCAGACCGACCGGCGGCCCTCCGCGCAGGAGCAGGCCGCCGCCGAATCGGCCCGGCAGCCCGCCCCGACCGAGCGCGACTCCATCGCGCGGTTCGACACCGCGTCCCTCGCCCTGCAATCCTCGCCCCGCACCGCTTCGGGCGGGCTTGACCTGAGAATTTGAAAGAGAGCCCCATGACCACCGTCACCTCCGCCACCACCGCCGCCAGCGCAAGCAACTCGCGCAGCTCCTCCACGGCGGCCACCAGCATCAGTTCCGACTACCAGATGTTCCTGACGCTTCTGACGACACAGATGACGAACCAGGACCCCACCAGCCCGATGGACAGCGCCGATTACGCGGTGCAGCTGGCCACCTTTTCGCAGGTGGAACAGCAGGTGAAGACGAACGACCTGCTGACCAGCCTTGCCACGCAGATGGGCGTGATGGGGATGAGCGAATATGCCAATTGGGTGGGCATGGAGGCCCGCTCCGAATCGCCCGGCTATTATGACGGCACGAACCCGGTGACGATTTCGCCGAATCCGGTGATCGGCGCGACAGAGACCACGGTGGTGGTCAGCAATGCCGACGGCACCGAAGTGTCGCGCTACAATATCCCGGTATCGGCGGATTCGATCGAATGGAACGGCACCGATGCGGAGGGCAATCCCCTGCCCGCCGGACTCTACAGTTTCGAGCTGGAAAGCTACAACAACGGCACCCTGCTGTCGACCGACCCGGTCGAGACCTACAACCGGGTCGTCGAAGCCCAGGGCACCAGCGACGGGGCCGTTCTGGTTCTGGCAGGCGGCAGCACGATCTCGACCGGATCGATCTCGGCGCTGCGCGAGGGCGACTGATCAGATCAGCAGGCCCAGCGCCACACCGGCCGCCAGGATCAGAACCGCACTGACCGCGCCCAGCGCCTGAGCCGCTTTCGGCTCGGGCTTTTCCTCGGGCTGCACCTGCCGTTCCAGCGCCTTTTGCATCAGCTCGGGCAGCTGCGGCCCGAACCGGCCCAGCACCCGCGCCGTGCGGGTCAGATCGCGCAGGATTCCGCGCGGGCCGACATTCTCGCGGATGTAGCTTTCCACCACCGGCTTCGCGGTTTCCCACATGTTGATCCCGGGGTTGAGCGAGCGCGCCACCC
The DNA here is from genome assembly GCF_052363185.1 of Rhodobacter capsulatus. Lineage (GTDB taxonomy): Bacteria > Pseudomonadota > Alphaproteobacteria > Rhodobacterales > Rhodobacteraceae > Rhodobacter > Rhodobacter capsulatus_E. Next base: position 3,706,689 of record NZ_CP198955.1, read on the forward strand.
CTTCGACCACCACCATCGTGCGCTGCAGCAAGATCAGCTCGGTCCGCGTCGCCATCCCGAACCGTTCCGTGACCTCGAACAGATAGGCCAGCAGCCGCGCCATCGAGATCTGTTTCGCATTCATCCCGAAGATCGGCTCGCCCACCGCCCGCAGGGCAAGGGCGAATTGCACCACGTCCTGATCGGGGGGGATATAGCCCGCTTCGAAATGCACCTCGGCGACGCGGCGGTAATCGCGATGGATGAAGCCCATCAGGATTTCCGCATAGACATGCCGCGTATATTGGTCGATCTGCCCCATGATGCCGAAATCGAAGGCGATGATGTCGCCGTTTTCCGCCACCTTCAGGTTGCCCTGATGCATGTCGCCGTGGAAATAGCCATCCCGCAGCGCGTGGGACAGGAAGAGCTGCAACACCCGGGTGCCGATCGCGGTGACGTCATGGCCCGCGGCCTTCAGCGCCTCGGGGTCGCCCATCGGCAGCCCCTCGGCCCAGTCGATCACCATCACCCGGCGGCTCGACAGCTGCCAGACCGGCAAGGGCACGCGGAAGCCCGCATCCTTTTCCGTATTGGCCGCGAATTGCGACGCCGCGGCGGCTTCCAGCCGCAGATCCAGCTCCCCGGCCACAAGGTCTTCGAAATGCTTGATCACATCCGAAGGCCGCAGCCGCCGCGAAGCGGGCGAGAGCCGCTCGATCATGTCGGCGGCGAAATGGAAAGCGTCGATGTCGCGCTTGAAGGCCTTTTCGATGCCCGGCCGCAGCACCTTGACCGCGACTTTCTCGCCGGTCTCGATCAGCCGCGCCGAATGCACCTGCGCGATCGAGGCCGCCGCGACAGGCTCGGAAAACTCGGAGAAAATTTCCTCGACCGGGCGGCCGTATTCCTCGGCCAAAGTCGCCTTGGCCAGAGCAATGTCAAACGGCGGCAGACGGTCCTGCAGCACCCGCAACTGATTGGCCAGCTCCTCGCCCACCACATCGGGCCGGGTCGAAAGCACCTGACCGAGCTTGATATAGGCCGGGCCCAGCGCGGTGATCGCCCGCGTCACCGGCGGCAGCGCGGGATCGCCCGCATAGCCCAGCCATTTGAACGGCCAGCCCATGATGCGTGCGACAAGACGCAGCCGCGGCGGCGCCTCCATCGCTTCCAGCGCCACGCGCATGGCGCCGGTCCGCTCGAAGGTTGCCCCCGTGCGGATCAGCCGCCACAGATTGTGCGGGCCGCGCATATTACACCTTCCAGCCCGAGTGCAGCGCCGCGATGCCCATGGAAAGGTTGCGATATTTCACCTGGCTGAAGCCCGCCTCGCGGATCATCGAGGCGAACAGCTCCTGGTTCGGGAACTTGCGGATCGACTCGACCAGATATTGGTAGCTGTCGCGGTCATTCGCCACGACCTGCCCCATCACCGGGATCACGTTGAAGGAATAGGCGTCATAGACCGCCTGCATCAGATCGTTCGGGATCTGGCTGAATTCCAGCACCATCAGCCGCCCGCCCGGTTTCAGAACGCGGTAGGCTTCCTTCAGCGCATCGGGAATGCGGGTGACGTTCCGGATGCCGAAGGAAATCGTGTAAACGTCGAAGCTGTTGGATTCGAACGGCAAATCCATCGCATCGCCGACAACCCAGTTCAGCCGCGAGGCCATGTTTTCGGCATCGGCGCGTTTCTGGCCCTCGATCAGCATCGATTCCGTCATGTCGCAGACGGTCGCGGTCGAGCCCTTGGCGCGTTTCAGAAACCGGAACGCGATATCGCCGGTGCCGCCCGCCACATCGAGCAGCTTCTGCTCGGGGCGCGGGGCCAGCCAGTCCATCATCGCATTCTTCCAGATCCGATGGATGCCCATGCTCATCAGATCGTTCATGATGTCGTATTTCGACGCCACACGCGAAAAGACGCCATGGACCATGCCGGCCTTGGCCTCTTCGTTCACCGTCTGGAACCCGAAATGAGTCGTCTTGGTCTGATCCGTGCTCATCTGCCCTTGCCGATCCTGAACTGTCCCCCTCCTTATAGGGTCGGTTTCAGCGGTGACAATGCGACAGGAGCGAAAATGCCCGAACTGCCCGAGGTCGAGACGGTCCGACGCGGCCTTTCCCCCGCGATGGAGGGGCAGGTGATCGACCGGGCCGAGGTGAACCGCCCCGATCTGCGCTGGCCCCTGCCCGAGAAGATGGCCGAGCGGCTGACCGGGGCGCGGGTGACGCTGCTGCGGCGGCGCTCGAAATACATTCTGGCGGATCTTTCGACCGGGGAGAGCCTGCTTATCCATCTGGGAATGTCGGGGCGGATGCTGGTCTCGGGCGTGATGCTGGGCGATTTCCACCTGGATCATCCGGCGGCGCAAAAGCATGACCATGTGGTGCTGCATATGGAGGGGGGCGCCCGCGTCACCTTCAACGACGCGCGGCGGTTCGGGGCGATGGATCTGGTCCGCACCGACCGGGAAGCCGCGCATTGGCTGCTGTCCGGGCTGGGGCCGGAGCCTTTCGGCAATGACTTCCACGAAGCCTATCTGGTCGAGGCGCTGAAATCGCGCAAAAGCCCGATCAAGACCGCGCTCTTGGATCAGCATGTCGTGGCCGGGCTCGGCAATATCTACGTGTCAGAGGTGCTGTTCCGGGCGGGCATCGACCCGCGCCGGGCGGCGAACCGGATTTCGGCGGCACGGCTGGCGGGGCTGGTGCCGCTGATCCGCGAAGTTCTGGCCGAGGCGATCGAGGCGGGCGGATCATCGCTGCGCGATCATCGGCAGGCGGATGGGGAGCTTGGCTATTTCCAGCACAGCTTCCGCGTCTATGACCGCGAGGACGCCCCCTGCCCCGCCTGCGCCACGCCGATCAAGCGCATCGTGCAATCGGGCCGCTCCAGCTATTTCTGCCCCGCCTGCCAGAGGTGACGCAGCGGCACTTCCGCCGCGGCCGGTTGAGTTTCGCCCTCTGGCTGATACCTCTTTCCCATCACCAGCAAAGGGAATCCCATGTCTTACCAGACCCTGATCGTGGATATCGAAGACGGCGTGGCGCTGATCCGCCTGAACCGGCCCGAGGCGCTGAATGCGCTGAATTCCCAACTGCTGGGCGAACTGGCCGCGGCGCTGAGCGCGCTGGACGCCGATCCGGCGGTGCGCTGCTCTGTGCTGACGGGCTCCGACAAGGCCTTTGCCGCGGGCGCCGACATCAAGGAAATGGCCGACAAGAGCTTTGTCGACATGCTCAAACTCGATTTCTTCGGCACCGAAGGCGATGCGATCCTGCGCACGCGCAAACCGATCATCGCAGCGGTGGCGGGCTATGCCTTGGGCGGCGGCTGCGAACTGGCGATGATGTGCGATTTCATCCTGTGTGCCGAGAACGCGAAATTCGGCCAGCCCGAGATCAATCTGGGCGTCGTCGCGGGCATTGGTGGCACGCAAAGGCTGACCCGCTTCGTCGGCAAGTCGAAGTCGATGGAAATGCATCTGACCGGCCGCTTCATGGACGCGGCCGAGGCGGAACGGTCGGGCCTTGTCAGCCGCGTGCTGCCGCTGGCCGATCTGGTGCCCGAGGCGCTGGCCACCGCGCGCAAGATCGCGGCGAAATCGGCGATAGCCACGATGGTCGCGAAGGATTGCGTCAACCGCGCCTATGAAACCACGCTGCGCGAAGGCGTGCTTTATGAACGCCGGGTGTTTCACGCGCTGTTCGCGACCGAGGATCAAAAGGAAGGCATGGCCGCCTTTGCCGCGAAACGCCCAGCGCAATTCACCGACAAATAAGGCCGAAAGGGGCTTTCCTTCGCGCCCCTTTTGCCCTATGGACCGCCGTCACATGCGCGTGGAGCCCGCTCAGGCTAGAATCATCCGGTTCGCTGGGACGACCGGGCTTTGCGCTATACATTCGCTTCAGCCCGGGAATAGGGAAACATGGCCAATACGCCCCAGTCCAAGAAACGCGCGCGTCAGACCGAGCGTCGCAACGACATCAACAAGGCGCGTCGCTCGCGCATCCGCACCTTCATCCGCAAGGTCGAAGAAGCCATCGCCTCGGGCGATGCCGGTGTCGCCAAGGCCGCTCTGGAAGCCGCCCAGCCGGAAATGGCGCGTGGCGTGACCAAGGGCGTGCTGCACAAGAACACCGTGGCCCGCAAGATGTCGCGTCTGTCGGCCCGCGTGAAGGCCCTGAACGCCTGATCACACGGCCTGCAAAATTAATCTTCATGAACGGCGCTCCATCTTTGGGGCGCCGTTTTATTTCTTTAATTTCAATGCCATGGCAAGAGTGTTGCGGGCCC